>NZ_CP020664.1:2177500-5020243 GCF_003019735.1 Microcystis sp. MC19
GGGGCTGTGGGGTCTTCCCCCTTCACCTGCCATAACCTGTAAGTCGCCGGCTCATTCTTCAACAGGCACACGGTCAGACGTTCAATCGTCCTCCCATTGCTTGTAGGCTAACGGTTTCATGTTCTATTTCACTCCCCTTCCGGGGTTCTTTTCACCTTTCCCTCGCGGTACTGTTTCTCTATCGGTCACACGGGAATATTTAGCCTTACCTCGTGGTCGAGGCAGATTCACACGGGATTTCACGTGCCCCATGCTACTCGGGATGCAGTTAAGCTGGTTCCTTTTTCGACTACAGGACTTTCACCTTCTCTGGTGCGGTTTTCAGCCGCTTCGTCTAAATTTCCCAGTCTTTTGTCACTGTCCCACGACCCCAAGTTCCGCAGAACTTGGTTTAGGCTGTTCCCTTTTCGCTCGCCGCTACTGGGGGAATCGCTGTTGCTTTCTTTTCCTCTGGCTACTAAGATGTTTCAGTTCACCAGGTTTGCTCGCTCCACCCTATGTATTCAGGTGGTCGTGTTTAGGGTTGCCCCATTCGGATATCTTCGGATCAATGCTTGCTTCCCGCTCCCCGAAGCGTTTCGTCGGTAACTACGTCCTTCTTCGCTTCCGTGTGCCTAGGTATCCACCGTTAGCCCTTATTAGCTTGACCTTGCGGTCTTCTTTTTTGGCTTTTTCACCTAGCTCTATGCAGTTTTCAAGGTTCCTCTGGACTCTTTACTCAGAGCCAGCATTCTCTCCTATATATAAATTAGGATAAGGTGCTGATTCCTCGCTTCTTTTTTTTTGCCACCTGTGTAGGTGGGCCATCCTGGACTCGAACCAGGGACCTCACCCTTATCAGGGGTGCGCTCTAACCACCTGAGCTAATAGCCCTTGTTCCTGATTCAGGTCTTTTATGAACCCAGAACCTAGTTTGAAAGCCTCATGCCTCGCTCCGACCTTTTGGGATTGATTCTTGGTAGCGACTACTTTTTTTCGTCCCATACCTGAATTAGGTCTCCCTTTAAGGAGGTGATCCAGCCACACCTTCCGGTACGGCTACCTTGTTACGACTTCACCCCAGTCACTAGCCCTGCCTTAGGCATCCCCCTCCTTGCGGTTGAGGTAATGACTTCGGGCGTGACCAGCTTCCATGGTGTGACGGGCGGTGTGTACAAGGCCCGGGAACGTATTCACCGCCGTATGCTGACCGGCGATTACTAGCGATTCCTCCTTCATGCAGGCGAGTTGCAGACTGCAATCTGAACTGAGGCCGGGTTTGCTGGGATTCGCTGGCTCTCGCGAGTATCGCTGCCCATTGTCACCGACCATTGTAGTCACGTGTGTAGCCCTGGACGTAAGGGCCATGAGGACTTGACGTCATCCCCACCTTCCTCCGGCTTGTCACCGGCAGTCTCCTTAGAGTGCCCAACTTAATGCTGGCAACTAAGAACGAGGGTTGCGCTCGTTGCGGGACTTAACCCAACATCTCACGACACGAGCTGACGACAGCCATGCAGCACCTGTGTTCGCGCTCCCGAAGGCACCCCCAGCTTTCACCAGGGTTCGCGACATGTCAAGTCTTGGTAAGGTTCTTCGCGTTGCATCGAATTAAACCACATGCTCCACCGCTTGTGCGGGCCCCCGTCAATTCCTTTGAGTTTCACACTTGCGTGCGTACTCCCCAGGCGGGATACTTAACGCGTTAGCTTCGGCACGGCTCGGGTCGATACAAGCCACGCCTAGTATCCATCGTTTACGGCTAGGACTACAGGGGTATCTAATCCCTTTCGCTCCCCTAGCTTTCGTCCCTGAGTGTCAGATACAGCCCAGTAGCACGCTTTCGCCACCGATGTTCTTCCCAATCTCTACGCATTTCACCGCTACACTGGGAATTCCTGCTACCCCTACTGCTCTCTAGTCTGCCAGTTTCCACCGCCTTTAGGTCGTTAAGCAACCTGATTTGACGGCAGACTTGGCTGACCACCTGCGGACGCTTTACGCCCAATAATTCCGGATAACGCTTGCCTCCCCCGTATTACCGCGGCTGCTGGCACGGAGTTAGCCGAGGCTGATTCCTCAAGTACCGTCAGAACTTCTTCCTTGAGAAAAGAGGTTTACAATCCAAAGACCTTCCTCCCTCACGCGGCGTTGCTGCGTCAGGCTTTCGCCCATTGCGGAATATTCCCCACTGCTGCCTCCCGTAGGAGTCTGGGCCGTGTCTCAGTCCCAGTGTGGCTGATCATCCTCTCAGACCAGCTACTGATCGTCGCCTTGGTAGGCCTTTACCCCACCAACTAGCTAATCAGACGCAAGCTCTTCTTCAGGCCAATTAGGTTTCACCTTGCGGCATATCGGGTATTAGCAGTCGTTTCCAACTGTTGTCCCCGTCCTGAAGTTAGATTCTTACGCGTTACTCACCCGTCCGCCACTAGAATCCGAAGATTCCCGTTCGACTTGCATGTGTTAGGCACGCCGCCAGCGTTCATCCTGAGCCAGGATCAAACTCTCCATGATGAATCGTTTGATTCTTTGACTTTTTTTGGTTTCCCCCTTGCGGGTTTCACCGTTTTGTTATAGAATTGCTTCTAAACGAGGCTGTTTTACTTGGCTTTCAAACTATTGTTTTGTCTAGGTTCCAGCGTCGTTTGTTTCGCTTCGCTTTCGCTTCGCTTCAACCGCGCATTTACCAATGTATCTAACTTCCCCAGGTTTGTCAACCCCTTTTGGCAAAATTTTTTGATCTTTTTTCTATCCCTTGCTACGTAAGCCTTTCAGCTTTTAAGCTTTTTGGGTAGTCCCTTGAACAGAACTGGCGGTGCGGATATTTTAGTTTATTTGTACTAAATATTTTTCCCTATTTAATTTTTAATTTTTTATTCACTACTTCTCGATCGCTGGGTCGATTTTGGGGTATGGTTCCTTGAGAATCTATTTTCTGATCGGAAAGCCCTCATGTCTCGCCGCGCTGCTTTACAATCCTATTTACTGGTGCGTTTACTCCTAGCTCCCTTGATGTTATGGACGATCGTGACGGTGGTTTTTCTGCTGATGCGTGTTGCTCCTGGTGATCCCACGGATGCGATTTTAGGCAACCGCGCCCCTGAAAGTGCCAAAAATGCCCTAAGAGAACAGTTAGGACTGAATAAACCCCTATTTTTCCAGTACCTAGACTATATTTTCAATCTAATGCGCCTCAATTTAGGAGACTCTTTAACCAGTAAGGGGGTGACGGTATGGGAGATTATCGCTAAACATTTTCCAGCGACGGTGGAACTAACTTTTTATGGAATGCTGATTGCAGTGATAGTGGGAGTCGGATTGGGAATTATCACCGCTTCCCGTCCGAATACACCCTTAGATGCGGGGGGACGTTTATTTGGACTGATAACCTATTCCTTGCCGATTTTTTGGGTGGGAATGCTCTTACAGCTAATTTTTGCGGTACAGTTGCGCTGGTTTCCCTTGGGGACTCGTTTTCCTTTGAGTGAAACTCCCCCCCAGACAATTACGGGTTTATACACCCTTGATAGTCTGATGACTCTACAACTAGATAAGTTGCCTATAGCTTTGTATTATCTAGTCTTACCTAGTTTTACTCTCGGCATTCTTTTGAGTGGAATTTTTGAACGAATGGTGCGAGTTAATCTGAAACAAACTTTGCAAGCGGACTATGTAGATGCGGCAAAAGCGAGAGGAATACCAGAAAAAACGATTATGATCGCCCATGCGCTAAAAAATGCCCTAATTCCCGTAATTACTGTCTTAGGATTAACTTTTGCGGCTCTTTTAGGTGGTGCAGTCTTGACAGAAGTTACTTTTTCTTGGCCGGGTTTGGGAAATCAGTTATATCGGGCGATTTCTCTGCGTGATTACCCAACAGTGCAGGGATTAATGGCTTTTTTTGCGACAATAGTGGTTTTTGCCAGTATTTTGATCGATTTAATCAATGCTTACATTGATCCTCGCATCCGTTATTAATCAGGGAGAGGGAATTATGAATTATCAATTATGAAGTGGGGAGAGGGGAGAGGGTAATTCGAGCATTTGTACTAATACGATTTTTCTTTCATTCGTAGCAGCCATAACTGGGTGCATCTTATATTTGTGATTTTCTCTCACATATTGGTGAGCAGCAGAAGTTGTTCAAAGAGGGCGAATGCAATCATTGGTGTCAACTTAAGGGAAGAGGTTCCCATATTTGTCGATGGAGAGCCTCTTTCTCTCGATGTCGCTGACGTTCAGCTTTAATCAGTCCAAAAAGTTGAGCGCGTTCGGCTAAATAGCTGATTACATCTGGGTTTTCGCCCCTCCAGAAAGCCTTCGCTACATAGTAAAGGCTTCTAAAAACCATCTCGACAGAAATTTTTTCTTGCGGCTGATGGAGAGCTACAGCCACATCTTGAACTATCTGAATGAGAACAGTATAGAAAATCAAGGTAGTGAGAATTTGGATTTGTACGCCGTTAGTGTGTCCAACCCATAAATAGGCCAGTCCTAAGAGTCGCTTGGTTAAGAGAAAAGCTTCTTCTATCTGCCATCTTCTTCTAGACAAATCACAAACTTCTTCAGCGGATAGTTGTTCAGAATCAAGCACGTTTGTCAAATAATCATACCAAGTATTTCCCCAAAGAACTGAGACTAATCTGACGGTCGAATGGCAAGGATTAGAGCGATACTGACCGAGGGTAATAATCTCATCTCGGTAAAGTTTTCCTGCGGACAAAACTTGCTTTATTTGGTAAGATGTTTTTCCCCTCATGCGGGTAAGAAAATATTTTCCTTCCTCAGTAAATTGGTCAAACCACGGAAAACTAAAAAAGCCTAGGTCAACGACTAGCAGGCCTGATGTAGGTAGCTCATTTATTAATTGTTCTGCCCATACTTTATCGTTACATTTCTCATTTTTCTGATACCATACTGTCACAGGTACTTGCGTAAATGCCTCAACAATCATCATTATTCTTCCAGCCAATTTCCCAGATTCCTTCTCGGAAGCTTTCAGCCTTTTCCTCAGCTGCTCTAGGGTTGAGCCATCGGCTATCCAAATAACACTGAATTTTTCTCTCACCTTTTGCCATTTTGAAGCTATGCTAATTTTACCTGACAGGGGGACAAGACCTCTCAAAGCATTGTCCACAAAGGTTTTGAGGCTCCTCAGTTACAAACAGATACATCGCTTTCAGCCAAAAAGCTAACGAGAGAATCAGGGATTTGGGCGAGCTTACTAGAAATCTTTATCAACAACGGGGGGTGAGCTGCATCGAACTTTTTCGCTCGAACACCCCAAAAAGCTTGTGCTGTAAGGAGTTCAGCCAGCTTGTCCCCCTGTCAGTAATTTTACCTGACATTTCTTTTCTTTTTTCTAAAATATTTCTCAGCAGCAATACAAAGATTTCCGTAGGTAAGCTCATCAATCTTTTGGATACAGCTTGCTTACTTACTTTTAGAGGTTCTACCCAGAGTAATCCTTCCTCTTTTAAGACTCTTACAGCTTCACTTAATCCCGCTATCTGACGATAGACTAAGCTTACCAATAAGGCGACCACCACGGGTAAGGTTAATAATCTATCTCTCATGATTTTTTCATGATTTCCTCGCATATATTTTAGCGGCGTAAATAATCTTGGCTCTAGATATTTTTTAAGTTCTTCTATTACTTGTGGGATTTCTGGGCTTGGGCATTGATGTGGTCGCCGCAAATCTGGATTCCCCTGTTTTCTCGGTCGTTGCTTAGAGCGCTTTTTCACTGACCCACCTCTGACTTCTCCGCCTTATTTTACCATTTTTTACTTCCTTCCTCTTGGATAATCAGCTACTTTTTATAATTAAGCTTCTTGCTTAAGTTGACACGAATGGAATGCAATTCGCCCCTACAATAATATTATTGCGCCAATGGTAGGGGCGCACCGTGGTCAGCCAGTTGATCGAAAATTGAGATGTACTGGGCATAACCATCTCTGTCATTAGACCTCTTGCAAAAGTCTTAAGTCGATCCTTGTACAGCAACATTTTTGAAGATTATCAACTACTAATAAATAATTAACTGAAAGTCCCTCCCATTATTGTTTCTATCGTTGGTTTTCGGATTTTTGCAAGAGGTCTATTACTTTTGAAAAATGGATCGGGATTGTTTTTTGTTTCTAGGTTATTTTTAGGTCATTACTGACTGATTAATAATGATTGAATGCAGAAGTGTTGAACGTGGAAAAAAGTGGTACAAAATTTGATATTATAGATAAGAAAACAAAGTAAATGTACACCAATAAATGTGAATAAGCCATGCTAACAATTTTCCCAAAACTAATGAAAGAGCTTCTCAAGCCACTCCCCAAAAATGACTATCCCGCATTAAGTACATTTACTTTTGTGTCCTGTTGGATAGGTTTTGCGCTGGATAAAAGTATCGTCAGCATGAGAGACTTAAGCGCACGCCTGAAAATGCAAGGAATTAATGTCAATACGTCAACGTTTTCTAAGGCGAGTAAAATCCGAGAGACAGAACCATTTGAGAAAATCATCAATAAATTAAATAAAAGTTTAGTAAACAAAAAAGGAAAAGAAGCAGCTCAAGCTTTATTTCCAATTGACTCGACAATAATCTCACTGACAAGTAAACTGTTATGGACAAAAGGATGGCATCAAGTAAAATTATTTTGTGGAATAAATAGTATCACCACAGAAGTGGGGGGAATTGTGATCAATTTTGGTCAAGGACATGACTCTAAAGAAGGGGAAAAAACTATAGAAGAAATTCCTGTAAATGGAGTTGGGGTAATGGACAGAGGCTTTTCTTCTAATGAAAGAATCAGAAAATTATTAGAGAAAAAAGACAAGCACTTTGTTTTAAGGGTAAAAAATGATATGAAGCTAGAAATGCTGGAAAATGGTCAGAGCAAGCTAGGAGCAGAAAAAAGAAAAGTAGAGGTAAGAATCGTTGAGTTTTGTGATCTAGAAAGTAAAAGTGAATTTCGGATAGCGACAGACTTACCGTTAGAAGGAGAAGGGGGGGTAAGTAATGAGGAAATTGCCGAAATGTATCGACAAAGATGGCAAATAGAACTTCTTTGGAAGTTCTTAAAAATGCACCTAAAGCTTGACCGCTTAATCACAAAAAACGAGAAAGGAATTCGGATACAAATTTATAGCTGTATCATCGCTTATTTAATTTTGCAGCTAATAGATATTGAAGAAGTATTTGGCAAAAGCTTATTAGATAAATTGCGCTATTTACAGAGTTTTATGTGTCAACATATCAGCTATGTACACTGGTTTAGGAAAATTGTCTATTCAATCTGAAAAATGGCGTTCTGGGGTTGTCATGTTCTTAAATGTAAAGTTTTGTTACGAGATTCAACATTTCTGGATTGAATGCTAATCGACTTTTCCTTTCAGGGAGACAAAATCAGACCTTTGGGAATTACTATTGTTACCATTTTGCTGGGGATGAAAAGTATTTCTTGCTTCGGTAGGAGTGGGTAAACCCTGTTTCATTTCCGCTACTTTTAAGAGGATCAAATACTCATAAAAAGCTTGCAGAGTACACCAAGCAAAACCAGCTTTACCATCGAGAATTCCCGCCAAGATAAAATACATATAAAACCAACGAAGTAGGGGACGGAAAGGCAATCTTAGAGATAAATCTTTTAAAGCTCTCCGTCTATCTACTTCGGTTTGACCAAAAAATAAATTTTTCCAACTAACATCACCGTTAGCCAACTGATGTAGAGTTTCTGCCGCTTCATCGCTAGAATAACGATTATGTTTTTCAATCCAACGACTTAAACCTTTACTACAGGTATAGTGGGGATAGGTTTCTTGTAAAAAAGAAGTTTTTCCCTGACATTCTTCCCTTTCCGTGTGACCATAATCGCTAAACCAGACTTGATCTTTTCTAAATAGACGCATTTGATAACGAGGATACTGGGTGCTGCGACGGATCCACGTCCCCATAAACATAACTCTTTCGGCCACATAAAAACCAGTAAATTCTTTCTGTTGAGTGGCGCGCAGACATTCTGCGTAGAGTGGAGGTGTCATCCGTTCATCTGCTTCGAGAATATAAACCCAATCGTATTTAGTCTCGATATTTTCTAGCATCCAAGTTCTTTGTTTACCGTGGCTCTCGAATTGATGCTGAATCACGCGGACTGGATAACGAGAAGCGATCTCAACAGTGCGATCGCTACTGTAGGAGTCAACCACAATCACATCATCGGATAGAAGTGCCGATTCTACGCAGGCGGCAATATCAATTTCTTCGTTATGGGTGAGAATGTAAATGGAAAACATAGATATATGGTGTTTGATTATACGAAACCCGATCAGGCGGTAGTCCTATTGTCTACCAGAAAAAGCGGAATGAAAACCAGTTTATAGAAGAGATTTTCTCAAAACTATCAGACTGCGCTTATTCTACCCTTGATCGCCCTTTTGTCAATATTCCTTAAGTATTACTTGAAAAATTCCTTACCTGAGCTTGCGGCGACCAGCAAGGAGCTATTCCCCGCCATGAGATAATAGACGGTGCTTTATGTCTCCAGTAATTTTCGATGACTGCTGTTTCCGAGTGTTTTCGTTCTCTCCGTTCCCAGGGGAATTGTGCCTTGATTCCCTTTATTACTGCCGGTGATCCCGATTTATCTACTACTGCCCAAGCTTTACGCATTTTAGACCGGGCAGGGGCCGATCTGATCGAATTGGGGGTTCCCTATTCCGATCCTCTTGCGGATGGTCCGGTTATTCAAGCGGCGGCCACCCGCGCTTTAAATCGGGGTGTCAAGTTGGAGGATGTGCTAGAAATCGTCAAAAATGCGCAGGGAGAGGTGAAAGCTCCCATTATTCTCTTTACTTACTATAATCCCATCTATCATCGCGGGATAGATGTCTTTTTAGACCAAATTAAAGCAGCAGGGGTGAGTGGTTTGGTGGTTCCCGATTTACCACTAGAGGAAGCGGAAAGTTTGCTACAACCGGCTGCCGCTAAGGGAATTGAAGTGATTTTATTGGTAGCACCTACCAGTCCCCCGGAACGAATACAAGCGATCGCCCTGCAATCTCAAGGTTTTATTTATCTGGTTAGTGTCACGGGAGTGACGGGAATGCGGAACCAAGTGGCCACCAGAGTGGAGGAATTGCTCGATTCTATCCGTTCTGTCACCGATAAACCCGTGGGGGTAGGATTTGGCATTTCCGACCCGACACAGGCGCTACAGGTGAAAAACTGGGGTGCTGATGCGGTAATTGTCGGCAGTGCCATGGTTAAACGTCTGGCCGATAATTCCCCTGGCGATGGTTTAAAATCCCTTGAAGAATTCTGCCGCAGTTTAAAACAGGCGATTCAGTGAGGGGTTAGAGGTTCTTCTAAGGGAATTCTGGCTGCGGGGCGATCAAGGTATCATACTAAATCCAGTTATTAAAGACTGATTATTTATTTCCCCTTTTGCCTTTTCCCTGCTGTTTTTTGCCTGTCCTGATATGTAGCCTATACTAGACCTCTTGCATAGATCCGAAAACAAACGATAGAAACAATAATGGGAGGGACTTTCAGTTAATTATTTATTAGTAGTTGATAATCTTCAAAAATGTTGCTGTACAAGGATCGACTTAAGACTTTTGCAAGAGGTCTACTCAACGGATTTAGTATAATCTCTCTCGGACTGCCTTTTCCGCTGGGTTTAACGCTTGGTGGTGACAGTAGCGATTGTTCCCCTAAAAGAGCATTGTATCTTCTTCTACGGGTGGCGCTCACGAATAAAATTGGTGCGTTACGACCGATTGTTGATTTTAGTTTTTTGGGTTCTTCGTTACTCTTTATGCTAAATCAAAAGACAAGATGCCAAGACAACATACTTCTAACCCAAAAATTCCGAAAGTTTCTCAAGCCATAGCCTCTCCGTTTTATTAGTTTAAGTTTATTGTTGATTCCCTCGACCACCCCATTCGTTGTCCTTCGCTCGAAATAACTAATTATTTCTCCAAACCAGTTTCGGATTGTTTGACAACTCTTGGTAAAAACACTGGAAGATTTTGCCAACTATTCCGTGATGGATAGCAGTCCTTCTGTCGGATTCTTTGAGGTTTCGTAAATCTTTCTAAATTCTTCTTTTAATTGCTGCATTTTTTCAAATTTGGGAAAGTTTCTTTGATAGCTTCTAGTTTAATTTTTTGGATTTCCGTTAAATCTTTTTCATTTTTTAACAAGCTATATTTACTTCGCTTTAAAACTTCTAGCTTCGCTTCTTTTTCCGCTTTCTGTTTTTTATTTTTCTGCGCTTCTACCGCTCTTTTTTCTGCTCTTCTCTGTTCGTCTAACTCTTGATTAATTTGTTTCATTACATGGAATCTATCAGCGACTACCTCGGCCGATGGCATCAATTCTTTCACCAGATTTTTATAGGGCAACCAAAGGTCTATGCTCACTTCTTCAATTTGCTCTAACACCTCTTTTCCCCACCCCGTAAGCGTTTCCCTCAACTCTTCTTGTGTTCGCTTCTCTAGAATAGCTATTAGTTTTCCCGTATCTAAATTTACTAAAACTGCACAGTAATTTTTTTGCCCTTTGACTAGAGCGATTTCATCAATTCCTAGTCTTTTTAATTCCGATAGGTCTGGCTCTGTAATTTGTTCGGCGATGTCCTCTAGCATTCTTTGAATCTCTTCTTCTGTTACGTCATTTCTTCGGCTAACATTTAAAATATCTCCTTCTTTTAATTGTTCGAGTATATTCTCGGCTAGTCTTTTCGTATAGGTTCGTTTCTTGGCGACAAAATCTAACTCTTCGCTAAAGGGTTTCTGACAGTTATTGCACTTAAATTGACGACGATTAACTTGTAGGTACACTGGTTGGCCTGAGAGCGGTAAATCTTTGACTAAATGTCGATGATTTTGGTGGAGCTTATCGCTCTCTAACCCACAACAAGGACAGGACGCTTTTTTATTTTTCGATTCGATTCGGAAAACTATACCGATATTTTCTAGGTGTCGATAGCCTTGAATACAGGTTCCTTCTAGGTTCAAAAATTTGTCAAGTATCATAAGTAAAATAATCTCGTTTTTGGCAATTATATTAAATCTTAACTCGATTGTCTATCTTTTGGTATTAACCTATTTGTGCCTTAAGTCTTTCCCTGTATGGATTTCAGCTACTTTTGAGCGTAGGTGCTCTCATCGAATTTTATTTTAAGTTAATTAGGGTTTGCTGAAAAAACTTTTCGGTGGTGGCAGGGTGTGGGGGGCAGGGTGTGGGGTGTGGGGTTTTATCGATTTTCAGGTGGTCAACTACCTAATTTTCAGGGAAAAAGTACCTGAATTTTCCCCCCGATCCCCGCAATGGCTGGCACTTTTTGAGGGGAAAAAAGTCCAAAAGTCTTATCCAACAAGGTTTTTAGATTTATTCAGCAGACCCTAATTATTTGCATAACAATTTCTGAAGAGCCCAAAAACCTTGCATTATCCTTCTTTTAGTACACACATTGGTACAAAAAAAGAGGACAACAAAGCCTGAAACGACCGGCTCCTGACTCCTTACTCCTAACCCCACCAACAAACTTTTTCAGCAAACCCTACTTATCAGTTATCAGCTTCTGAAAGCAAGGAACAGCAAAAAGAATCTGGCCATTCTCCTACCTAAAAAGAAGGTTAGAAACTAAGTAGATCAAAGCTTGTAGCTTAAGCAATGAAAGTTTTCCCCCACAGGGGAGTTGCAATGATACTAAATCCCCTTAAAATGTAGGGGCGAGCGGGGAGCAGCAGAACTGGGGGAATACCGACCCCTGATTTCTGAACGAGTACGGAGGGAGTCGAACCCCCGACACCCAGGACCGGAACCTGGTGCTCTATCCTCTGAGCTACGTACCCACAATCAAATAAAATACTATCATATTATACCACTAGCCGACGCAGTAGATCAGAAATTCCTATGACTAGCGATCGCCCCTTAAAACTACTGATTAGTAATGATGACGGCATTTCCGCCCTAGGAGTCCGCACCCTTGCCAACACCCTCGCTGCCGTCGGTCATCAAATCACCGTAGTTTGTCCCGACGGCGAGCGTTCTGCTACTGGTCATGGCTTAACCCTACACCATCCCATCCGGGCCGAACAGGTGGAAGGAATTTTTCATCCCGATGTGATTGCTTGGTCCTGCTCGGGAACTCCCGCCGATTCGGTGAAATTTGCCCTTAGTGCCGTCCTGAAAGAGCGTCCCGATTTAGTTTTAGCCGGCATTAACCATGGATCTAATCTCGGCACCGATATCCTCTATTCTGGCACGGTTTCCGCAGCCATGGAGGGCTTAATCGAAGGTATTCCCAGTATTGCTTTTAGTCTGGCTAGTTTTCAAGCCTGTGATTTCCAACCGGCCGCCGATTTTGCCCTCACTTTAGTCAGAAAAGTTGCCCTTAACCCTTTTCCTGTTCCCACTTTACTCAATGTCAATGTCCCTCCGGTCAGTAGTGCCGAAATCAAGGGGGTGAAAATCACTAGGCAAGGATTGCGACGCTACGAAGAAACCTTCGAGAAAAGACTGGATCCTAGGGGTAAAAGTTATTACTGGTTAATTGGGGAAGTGGTGGAAGATATCGAACAACCGGACTACAGCCATTTACCCCCAGAAGTGCCTACAGATGTGCGCGCTATCAGCGAGAATTTTATCACCATCACGCCCCTACAATACAATTTAACTGATGTGCAAGGCTTCCAACATTTGCACCGAAATTCTTGGTTTGATTGAGGATCATCTCATGATATTCTGATTCAATCAGTAGCGTTTGAGAGCCTATGTCCCCATCTCAATTTAATTTTCAAGAAAACGAACTCGAAGAAGCGGATATCATAACCCTCTGGGATGAGCAAGGTCGATCGCTGGACTGTTATATTGAGAATGCCTATGAAACCGATGATCTCACCTATATGCTTCTTATCCCCGTCGATACCCCGGTGATGATTCTTGCTTGGGATGAGGAATCGGAGGAAGAAGAATCCGATGCCTTCTTAATCGAAGATAGCGAGGAAATCGAGCGGGTTTTTGCCGATGCTAAAGCGGTTTTAGCAGAATTAGACCTATTGCTCAAGTCCACTGCTCACACCTTAACTGTTAGTGGTGAATTACCGCCCCTGGAAGAAGATAATGTTCTCAGTTTAGAAATTGATGGCGATGAACCCTCCTCGTCATCAGAGCCGGAAGAATTGCAATTTCTCGCCAGTTTCTTTTCGGAAGACCAAAAATACTCGATTTACACTCCCCTAGCTCCTTTGTTATTCTTAGCCGTCGGTGACGGGGAAGGGAAAGTGGAATTAGTTTCCCCCGATGATGACGGTATGGGACCTATTCTAGAGGAACTTTTGTTTGATGAACTCGAATAATTACACGATCTTACCAAATCCGCCTGGCAAAATTTTTGATCAATCTAGTCACAGTATATCTTTCGGGATTTTATAAGTAAAGAGAGGGGCAAGCGGAACCCATCAGCTAAATCTTCGCTGCCATCCCCATATTTTATGGATAAAGATACTCGATTCGCCATTTTACTCATTGGCATCCCCTTTCTAGGACTAGCTTACTGTGGCTTGATTTTTGCCGTGATGATTTATTGGGTCTAGGCCTGGGAACATCCCGTAACCATGGCCACTTTTTTTGTCCTTGCTCCTTCTTTGATTTCTGCCTCTATTTGGCTGTTAGCTTCCTATAAAGCCCGTCAAAAGCGGCGTTTGGGTTTATAGTTGAATGTAGAGGCCGATGGCATTCGTTCAAGAAGAATCAATAGGATAAAAAATGACCGCTTACATTTAAAAACGTATGATTAAATTTTTATCATCGACTGTCCTGATTGCCGCACAACTAACAGCGATCGCGCCTAGTGCTGTCTCCCAACCTTACACATTAACAGGATCGATCGAGGTTTGGGAAGGGTTGCGAGTGCTTACTTCTGTGCCTTCTGGTCAACGCTGGCAATACGGTAATCTTTGTGCAACTGATCGAGCTTTTAAAGATATCTATGATGGGCAGTCAGTCGTGATTAGAAATGCTAACGATACCATCGTGGCGATCGGTAAACTAGGAGAAGGGAGATTTAATCAAAGTCAAGATTCTTCGTTGTGGACTTGCACATTTAAATTTTCCGTACCTAATGTACCAGAATCACCTTTTTACACTATATCGGTCGGGGGAAGAAAACCGATCGCCTTAACCCTTGAAGACCTAAAAGCAAGGAACTGGATTTTAGAATTTACATTAAGTCTTTAGTGTCAACCGCGGCCTAAACGACAGCGATCGCTGTCAGGGATTGGGTAAAAAACCAAAAAGTTTAGCAGCCCCTCCTAAAATGGCGACAACTAGGGCGATAAAAATTCCCCGGTTGGTAAATTCCTGATAAGCAACCCGTGTCGTTAGTCCTTTAATTTCTGTAGTTAGTCGCTCATCTAAAGCTTTAATGTCCCCTCTGATCTCCGATTGTCCTATTTCTACTTTGGTTAACCGTTCATCGATTTTGTCGAATTTTTGATTGACATCTCTTTGTAGGGAGTCTATTTTCCCCTCGATCCTTGTCAGAACAGCTTCTAGGGAATAAGTAACGGTTTCGTTAGCCATTTTCTGTCTCCTATATTTTCTTTAATTGCGATCGCTGGTGAGATTGGGGATACCTAGATATGTCAGTTGTCTCGATATGGTGCGATCGCTCCAGCTAGTTGTGCAAGTGAGCAGTTAAGGGATTGACATAGCTTTAATGTTTGAGATGGGTTCATTCTCGGTTCCCTGTAGCCTGTTTCCCAATTGCTTACGGTTTGCACTGTCACACCTAACCGTTCCGCTAGTTTTCTTTGAGTTAACCCAGCGTTCTCCCGTAATTTCTGCATACGCTGTCCTAGTTCCCTATCCGTCACTATATCTCAAAAATCATCTAAAAATACTGTTGACATTATATAACTATCATTATACATCAAGAATATAAAGAAAGACGACCGCCCTTCGGTGACTTACTGGTAAAAAGACAATGAAGTTGTTGAGTAAATCGGTTTTACTTACCGTTTGTGGCTTAGTATGTCCAAAAAGAATCAATAATCAGTCTTTAGTCAGAATCAGAGCAGCACAGGGCTGACATTTAGCAGCAAAAATAAATTCAGAACGATTTTGCGCCGTTTCAGCGATCACTAAAATTGTTAAGAATTGTACAACCCTCTTGTTATAAGGCTTTTTATGTCATGAAACCTTAAAATGAGAATTGCTGGACATTTAGGGGCTGGGCGCGATAGGATGAAAAAGTGCTAGATAAAAACTCCCCTCCCTTACAGTCCTTAGTGGCGGGTCACTGGTTCAAGCTCATCTGTGGAGCTAGTTACCAAGATTTGCCCACGATTCGCAACCTCGCCCTGGCCTATACTATCGCCGGGGCCGATTGTATTGATGTGGCTGCCGATCGAGCCGTGATCCTTGCGGCCCGCGAAGGCATGGAAACCGCTGCCAAAATCGCCGGATTCCCCCCCAATCAACGACCTTGGTTAATGGTCAGTCTCAATGACGGGGAAGATCCCCACTTTCGCAAAGCTGTCTTTAACCCGCAAATCTGTCCGGTCGATTGTCCCCGTCCCTGCGAAAAAATCTGTCCCGCTTATGCTATTGATCGGGGGGGAGTGATTGAACAGCGCTGTTATGGTTGCGGTCGCTGCTTACCCGTTTGTCCAGAGCAGATAATCGAGACAAGATCCCGTGTCTGTCAACCCGCAGAAATTATCCCCTTAATTATCGAAATGGGAGTAGATGCGATCGAAATTCATACCCAAGTCGGACACGGAGAGGAATTTGCTCGACTCTGGCAAGCGATCGCACCTTTAACGAAAAACCTAAAAATCCTGGCCATAAGTTGCCAAGATCACGAATATATCATTAATTACCTCCACTATCTGCAAGAAACTATTTCACCCCTAAGCTGTCCTCTGATTTGGCAGACGGACGGCCGACCGATGAGCGGCGATATCGGCAAAGGAACCACCCACCCGGCCATTAATATGGCCAAAAAAGTTCTTTCCAGCAATCTAGCTGGATTTGTGCAGTTAGCTGGGGGAACCAATGACCACACCGTGACCAAATTAGAGCAACTGGGACTGAGAGAAAAAATCGCTGGTATTGCCTATGGAAGTTACGCCCGTTCATTGATTTTGCCAATTTTAGAGCATTTAGACCAGCCTAACCTTGAAAATGACCCCCAAGCTTACCAAGAAGCCCTTAAAGCCGCTTCTATGGGGGTTGCTCAATTAAAAGCCTAGCCTTGGTCAACAAACTATAATATTTTTTTAATTGACAACTAACCGGTAAATGTGTTAGACCCCAAGAAAATCTTGGAAATCAAAACAGCCAATTATCGCCAAAACCTTTTACTATTAATTTAATGCCAGAAACCCTACCCTCCTCTCGGATGCCAGTGACCGACGACTTAAACAAACTCTTGGCAATTCTACCTGCTCGAATTCGCGGCAAGATCGAGGAACACCCGCGGCAGCATCAACTGATCGAAGTAGTTATGGATTTGGGACGCATACCAGAAGCGCGTTTTCCCGATGGGGCGATCGATCTGGGGGACGAACCGATCTCAAAAGAAGAAATCCAGTATTCGATCGCCCGGGTGGGCAGTTTTAGCGGCGATAATCGCGCCGGGATTGAACGCACCCTGCACCGCATCAGTGCCATTCGCAATCGAGACGGGGAAATTATCGGTTTAACCTGTCGTATTGGTCGGGCTGTTTTCGGTACGATC
This sequence comes from Microcystis sp. MC19, assembly GCF_003019735.1. Classification (NCBI taxonomy): domain Bacteria; kingdom Bacillati; phylum Cyanobacteriota; class Cyanophyceae; order Chroococcales; family Microcystaceae; genus Microcystis; species Microcystis sp. MC19. Next base: position 2,194,231 of record NZ_CP020664.1, read on the forward strand.
ACCCTAATTAACGACCTAGTGGAAACTGGTAAATCCCTGCTGCTGCTCGGTCGTCCGGGGGTGGGGAAAACCACGGCCTTGCGGGAAATAGCTCGAGTTTTAGCCGATGACCTCAATAAACGGGTAGTGATTATCGACACCTCCAACGAAATCGCTGGAGATGGAGATATTCCCCATCCGGCCATCGGTCGCGCTCGTCGGATGCAGGTGGCCCGTCCGGAATTGCAGCATCAAGTCATGATCGAAGCGGTGGAAAACCATATGCCGGAGGTAATCGTGATTGATGAGATCGGTACGGAATTAGAAGCTCTGGCCGCTCGCACGATCGCCGAACGCGGGGTGCAGTTAGTGGGAACCGCCCACGGCAATCAACTGGAAAATTTAATTAAAAACCCGACTTTATCGGATTTAGTCGGGGGAATTCAAGCAGTAACTCTCGGAGACGAAGAAGCGCGCCGCCGGGGTTCTCAGAAAACCGTTTTAGAACGCAAAGCACCCCCCACCTTTGACATTGCCATCGAAATGTTGGAACGTCAGCGCTGGGTCATTCACGAGGACGTATCCACCACTATCGACCAACTGCTGCGGGGACGGGAAGCAATTGCCCAAATCCGTTGGGTGGACGAGGAGGGAAAAGTACAGGTCGCTCAGGAAGAGCCAAAACCGGAAAAGTTGACCCCTTTGCGCGGCAATTATCTGCCAGAAATGGATAAACCCAAGGGATGGCGGGCCGATGGCCGGATGACTCCCGTGGCCCGTTTCCCTGCCGGACCGCTCAACCGGGAAAACGATTTCGATCGCCTCCTCGAACAATCCTGGCTACAGGAGGAACTAGAAACGGAAAAAGTCCGCATCCCCGGTCCCAATGGGGAAGATTGGCCAGTTTATGTCTATCCCTACGGAGTCAGTCGCGCCCCGATCGAACAGGTAGTACAGGCCCTAGATTTGCCGATCATGTTGACCAAAGATTTACAGGGGGCCGACGCGGTGCTAGCCCTGCGTTCCCACGTTAAAAATCAGTCAAAATTGCGTCAAATTGCCAAAGTAAGACAAATTCCCATCCACGGCATCAAATCCAATACCCTGCCCCAAATCTCTCGCGGTTTAAAGCGGATTTTGGGCATTGATGACCCGATGAATCAGGAGGGCGCGGATCTGCGTTTATTTGCCCGCAGCGGTAGCGATGACGAGATCGAAGCTCTGGAGGAGGCCCGGTTAGCGGTGGAACAAATCGTTATTCCTACTGGTCAACCGGTGGAGTTACTGCCGCGATCGGCGAAAGTGCGGAAAATGCAGCACGAATTGGTGGAACATTACCGTCTCCAATCCGATAGCTTCGGAGAGGAACCGAATCGCCGTATTCGCATCTATCCAGCTTAGGAGTCGGGAATTTGAAGCGACGAACGCTAATTATTATGGGTACGGGGGCGGCGATCGGTGGGGTGGCCTCCCTGATTATCCATCGTCCCCGATCGGCGGCGGAATTACGGGACAAAATGCCCCTGGCTGCAAGAATTAAGCTCTGTCTCGATCTGGCTAGGACGAAACTAACCACGACGATCGACTATCTCGATAGTTATGCCTATCTTGGCATTGTTTATCCCTATTTTACCCATCCAGAGCCATCGGGTTTGAATTTCTTCAATTGGCGACGGAGGCTCAATAGTCCCACGCCAGGCACTTGGAAGCTAGAAAACGCCGATTTTTGGGCGGCTGGGGCTTTTCCTGCTTTGTTATGGAAAATGGCTGATTTAGAATCAGACCCTATGTATGGCGGCTTTTGGGCAGCTGCTGCGAAAAAATGGGGCGATCCCTTAAAAGAAGCCAGTTTGAAGAACAAAGACGTCGGTCTTAATAATTTACTGGTGTTTGCTCCTTGGTTTGAGTCAGGGCAGGGCAAGGAAAAACAGCAAGCTTTAGAGATAACTTTACGAGGGGCCAGACAACTAGCCCAACCTTTTCAGGATGGCAAGGGGAGTTATCACAGCGATATCGGGACTTTTGGCTGGTTACGCAAGGCCGATCGCACCGATCAGCAAGAACATTGGCAGGTTTTTATCGACCATACGATCAATATAGAACAACTGCTCTGGGCAAGTCTCCACAATCCTGACCCCAAGGAAGCAAAGGATTGGCAAGAAAAGGCCCTTTCCCACATCCGCACCCTTAGCCGCACCTTTGGGGCTAACCGTCGCCCGGGTAAAACGGGAACTTGGCAAAGAGGGTATTTTGATCAAAATGTCAACTCTCCCACCTATAGAAATTTCTTATTTAATGAGGGGAAACAGGGCTGGCGCGATGATAGCACTTGGTCTCGGGGTCAAGCTTGGTTTATTTATAGTGCCACGACGGCCTATATTTACACCAGCGATGCGGAAATGTTAACCATTGCCAAGGATGCCATTAATTATTATCTGGACAATTTGCCCGATCGCTGGCCCGGTGGACAAAGACGCGCTGGAGATTTTATCCCCCCTTGGGATTTTGATTATGCCTTGCAAAAAAATGCCGCTACGGAAAGGGATTCTTCGGCAGCGGCCATCGCAGTGTCGGGGATGATTCGCTTATTAAAGGCTTTACCCAGCAATGATCCTAGTTATGGAACCTATCGAGAGGCGATCGATAATACTCTCTTGAATTTGACTTCTTTTGCCTATTTTCCCGACGAAACCGCCCCAGAGATGAGTCTATTGCGTCATGGTTGTTATCATCATCCCGCCGCAATTCAACCCGGCCAAATCTATGATACCGGTTTAATTTGGGGAGACCTCTTTTTTATAAATGCTTTGGCTGAATACCAAGATTTACCCGCTACTTAGGGTTGGCTGAATAAATCTAAAAACCTTGTTGGATTATATCTTTAGATTTTTTTGAAATCCAAAAGTGCCTGGCCTGGGAGTGATCAGGGGGAAAATTCAGGTACTTTTTCCCTGAAAATTAGGTAGTTGACCACCTGAAAATCGGTAAAACCCTACACCCACCCTGCCCCCCCGATGTCGGGGGGGTTGGGGGCCACACCCTGCCACCACCGAAAAACTTTTTGCCGCAAACCCTAAATATAACTTAACTCAGTAAAAAAGACTGATTCGGATGGACAAGAAAGCCTTTTTTCAAGGCCTCTCGTCCTAATAACATCCGAAAACCCATGACATCGCGATTAGTCAAGGTTAATTCGATCGCCCATTGATGACCGCCTAGTAATACACTTGTTCTAATTACTGGACGTAGTTGACTTTGACCCCCGGAATTTTTTACCCGTCGCCATTCGAGGATTTCTGCGGTGGTGGTGACAGTGTGGCGACTATCTTTTTGGTAGGGATGCACTTGAAAGCGCAGCAAACTGCGATCGCCATCGGGAAAACGATGTAGATGAAAAGCGTGTAGGGACGAGGAGCGAGCGCCTGTATCAATCTTGGCTTTAATTTTGGTAATGCCTAAATCAGGTAAATCTAGCCATTCTCGCCAACCAATGATGATTTTATCGGGTTTCATCTATCTATTTAGTTTTTTCCTCTTCGATTTCCCGCTGCATTTGGGCGATTTCTTCAGGAGTCATCGCTTCCAGGCGTTTTTTAAAGACGGCATCTTCGTAATCCTTGCGCTGTTTGCCGTAGGTCATATTATCGGTGGCGACTCGAAACAGATAGGTAAAAATCCAACCGATGACACCACCCACCAACACCGCTTGACTCCAAATTCCCGCCGAAGCACTATCTAAACCGGTTTTTTGCAGGACAATGTAGAGGATGCCGCCCATAGCAAACATCCCTATACCGATCCCGATGACATCTATGCGTCTCATGGGTTTTTTTGGTTGATAACTTAAGCTTTGAGGGTACGACGTTGGGGACGGAAGTTAAGGAAAGGACTTAACAACAACATACCGGGGAAGAAAAAGCTCATCAGAAAGTACATAAACCCTCTTTCCCAAGAAGATGCCACATACCAGCGCGTATTGAGGTAGTAGTAGATAACGGCGGGAATGACGAGCAAATACAAGACACTGAGAGATAGGTAGATCAGGGCGATGATAATGGTTTCTTGCGTCAGAATTGATTGCATAAGGATATATTTTTCTCAATAGCTGTCGGCGAACGGCAATTCACCTGCTAATTATTTTACCCTGTCTTTCCCCTTTTGTGGCGATCGAATTGGCAGGCTAAAATAATGGCTCTTCGTTACTTGTTATGGTTCGATAGGGGGGCATAAATCGACTAAATCCTTATCTGGCAAACGATTTAACTGATTAGCTCGCTCTAGATCAAAAACAATTGACAAAAATCGTCCAATGTCTTTCTCTATAAGGGTTCCATCTCTTATAACCCCCGTCCATTACATAACACAAACCGAAGAACCAAAATAATTTACTGAAAATACTCTTGCTAATTAAATCATTTATGATATGATAAAAAATTGTCGGTCAAATAACGGGGGCGTGGCGGAATGGTAGACGCTACGGACTTAAAATCCGTTGAGCCTTATAAGCTCGTGAGAGTTCGAGTCTCTCTGCCCCCATCCATCGAAAGTCTATATTTAAACTGAGTATTGGGTATTTTAGTACAAATGCCCAGACTTCCTCTCCCTGCCCCCAGAAAAAACTTTTTCAGCCAGCCCTATCTAAAATATCCAATAATTCTAGGGGATGATGAATAAGATGATCGGGGTTAAATTGAGTGAGAATTTGAGGGGAATTAAAGCCCCAAGCGACTGCCACCACTTGCACTTGACTTTTTTGGGCAGCAGTAATATCCCTAGTTTCATCGCCGACATAAATCATTTCATCGGGACAGAATTTATTTTGTCGGAGCAGGCGATTGAGAATTTTGTGTTTGCCGAATAAAGGCGTTCCCGAACAGATAAAATCAAATAAATTTAAGAGTTGATTATTACCTAAAAATATGGTGACATTTTCTTTGGTATTAGAAGTTATGATTCCTAATCTATAGCCTCTTGCTTTAAGAGTGGCGAGGCAGTGATGCCAGCCATGGAAGGGTTTCAGACATTCAATTTGTTTATTTAATTCTCGTTTAACTCGATGGAGTAAAAAAGGGATTTTAACGAGGGAAACTTGGGATTGTTTAACAATTTCTTGGGAACTAAGGTTTTTTAGTCTGGCCAAATCTTCCTCGTTGATGGGTTGATAACCAAAATTTTTAGCCAAACGATTGACAATCTCCACGAAGGTATCGTGGGTATCGGCGATAGTACCATCAAAATCGAACAGGACTACTTTAATTGTCATCTTGTGCGGGGTTAAGGGAATGAGCTAAATTAGCTTGGGCATTACGTCGCCACTGCTGGGGTTTAATCCGACGTAGGGCTGACGAGATGAAACGACGATCCCACTCCTCTATAGTTAGATTAGCTAATTCATCCAACCTTGGCGAGAGGTTTTCGGGACGAGGTTGAAAATCCTCCACGTCGGTAACTTGGGCAAAACGTTGATTCCAAGGACAGACATCTTGACAGATATCGCAGCCGGCTACCCAACCTTGTAAATTCTTGGCAATTTCTGTAGGCAAAGTGACAGCACGATTTTCGATAGTATGATAAGCAATACAGCGATTAGCATCCACCACATAGGGACTAACTATTGCTTGGGTGGGACAAGCGCTTAAACAACGGCTACAGGTGCCACAATGGGCGCTATGGGGTCGATCGGGTTCTAAAGGTAAATTAGTTAATATTTCGGACAAAAACACCCAACTGCCGTAATTGCGGGTAATTAAGTTGCCATTCTTGGCAATCCAGCCGATCCCTGCTCTTTGCGCCCAAACTTTATCCTGTACAGGTCCCGTATCCACATAGTAACGGGTTTGAATTTGCTCCCCCTGACTTTCTAACCATTGACTGAGGGCTTTTAATTTTTTACTTAATACTTTGTGATAATCCCTTCCCCAAGCATAACGAGAAATTTTGCCGTGGTTTTGTTCTTGACTCTGTTGCTGGGGGGTGTAGTAGTTAATGGCAAGACAAATTAGCGATCGCACTTCTGGCCAAAGAGTTTTGATATCCTGTCGTTTCGGGTTAGTCATCCAATCCATATCAGCGTGATAACCCCGCTCTAACCAGCTTTTTAGATGGGATACCGCCGAGTCTTGGCTGTCCACAGAGGCAATACCGACCCCATGGAAGCCCAACTCTAGCGCTTTTTCTTTGATTTGTGTTTCTGTCACCATAGAAATATCTTAAGTCAAGTATTTGTAACAATTATTTGCAATCCTAAATTTTTTGTTACATAATAGGCAGGTAAAGAGATAAGGCAGTAAGCAGGTCTCTAAATTAAATGAACAATCACCTCTGAGGCTTATTATGGTTTACACTGCATCTGCATTCAACACTTTGGCGCTCGATGTTCCTAGCACCACCGCTCAATACAAAAGTTTGAACACCGATGATAAACTAGCCGTTCTCTGGTTCGCCTATACGGAAATGGGTCGCTCTATTACCCCCGCCGCACCGGGAGCCGCTCGTTTACAATTTGCCGAGGGACTACTGAGCCAAATTAAAGCCATGTCCCACTCTGAACAATTAGAAACCATGCGCGATTTGGTTAAAAAAGTCAGCAATCCGATTACCCGCTCCTACGGTGTTCTCAGTGTTAACACCAAACTAGCTTTCTGGTATCAATTAGCGGAAATGATGAAGGAAGGAACTGTGGTTCCCGTCCCCGCTAACTACAAAATGACTCGCGAGGCAAATATCGTCCTCACCGCTCTGCAAAGACTGGACTTTAGCCAACAAATCACCGTTTTACGCAATGCTGTAGTGGACATGGGTGTAGATCCTCTTGCCTAGTTTTTCAACTCATCTTTATCTTTAATTTTGACCAAACAACTACCTTGATCCATAACTCCTAGCCGAGAGGTTAGGGGTTGTTTTTTATCGAGAGCAGTTATCTTCATGGTGAGGTAGGAAGTCTCCGATTTTAGGGAACGCCGGAACTGCGGAACAGTAGCTGGTCGATGCCCAATACCGTCATACTTGATCTTGAGGAGAACCGCTGTAACTATTGACTTGCTGAATTAACACCCGTCCCCAAAATGACTTGTACTTTGGTAGTACAATTATATTAAACTAAGAAAGATTAAAACAAATAACCATGTCTCAACCGATTACCATCGAAGATATCTATAAACTTTTCGAGAAAACTAACGAAAAGTTTGAACAATCACGCCAAGAATACGATCGCCGGGCTGCTGAAGCTAAGGCCGAAGCCGATCGCCGGGCTGCTGAAGCCAAGGCCGAAGCCGATCGCCGGGTCGCCGAAGCCAAGGCCGAAGCCGATCGCTGGGCCGCCGAAGCCGATCGCCGGGCTGCTGAAGCCGATCGCCGTTTAGCCAAGCTAGAGAAAACAGTGGCTAATACCAGTCGTGCTGTGGATAGTTTAACCACTCGCTGGGGAAGATTTGTCGAGGAATTAGTCGAACCTGCTGTTATTAGCCTATTTCGTGCCAAAGGTATCGATGTCAAAGAAACCTACAGTCGTGCCAGGGTAAAACGGCAAGGAATAGCCATGGAGATTGACATTTTAGCCGTCGATGAAACCGAGGTAGTTTTAGTAGAATGTAAGTCTCGTTTATCGAAAGATGATGTCAACGAGTTTTTAGAAAAATTAAGTCGATTTAAACAAGCATTTCCCCATTATAAAAACTATCAAGCTTATGGTGCAGTGGCGGGAATAGAAATAGATGAAGGAGTAGATCGTTATGCCTATAAACAAGGTTTATTTGTAATTAAACCATCGGGAGAAACGGTAGAAATCATTAATGATTCTGGTTTCGAGCCTAAATTATGGTAGGAGAAAGATGGTTCCTTCATCTAGCAAAGTATTGGCGGGAGGTCTAATTTTTACAACCTAGCACTAGACTAACTTATGGATAGGATGCACGATTAGTATTCATATTTTGATTCAGCAAAGCATAATTAATTTTTGAGGATTCAAAAACGGCAAAAATAAGGATTAAATTGCATAAAATCTGTGAATAGACCATTATTATTCATTCTCAATTCTCCCGACTACTGATGACCGACTCCTAACCCTAACAACAATTTTTGATTTTTACCAGAGGTCTAGTAACGACTTGTCCTAAAATTGCCAATACCCAGTTTCAATGCACAAGAGCCTGATGGCTAAAAACTGGCTCCAGTTTTTGACCGGGATAGCACCGCTTGATCGCAGTGGATCGTAAAATGGGATAATGCTAACTTTGAGAGTCAGAGAGACTATGAGTGAATTCGACTACGATTTAATTATTATCGGTGCTGGAGTTGGTGGCCACGGGGCAGCCCTACACGCAGTCAAATGTGGGCTAAAAACAGCTATTATTGAAGCCAAAGATATGGGAGGAACCTGTGTTAATCGCGGTTGTATTCCTTCTAAAGCTTTGCTGGCAGCCTCGGGACGAGTGCGCGAATTGGCCGATAGTGACCATCTGAAAAGTCTAGGTATTGCCATCGGTGGCGTTAATTTTGACCGTCCGACAATTGCTAATCATGCTAACAACCTTGTTAGTAAAATTAGAGGCGATCTCACTAATAGTCTTAAACGTCTCAAGGTTGATACTATCCACGGTTGGGGAAAAATCGCCGGCCCGCAAAAAGTCAGCGTCATCGGGGATAGTGGCGAAAAAATCTACACCGCTAAGGATATTATGCTCTGTCCGGGGTCGGTTCCCTTTGTCCCACCGGGGATCGAGATCGATCATAAAACGGTTTTTACCAGTGATGAGGCCGTTAGATTAGAAACTTTACCCAAGTGGATTGCAATTATCGGCAGTGGTTATATCGGTCTGGAATTTTCGGATATATACACCGCTTTGGGTTGTGAAGTGACGATGATCGAAGCTTTAGATAGTCTCATGCCTGGATTTGACCCAGAAATCTCGAAAATCGCGGAAAGAGTTCTGATTAAACCTAGAGACATCGAGACTTATGTGGGAGTTTTGGCAAAAAGTATTAAACCGGGGAATCCCGTGGCCATTGAACTGGTGGACGCAAAAAGCAAAGAAGCGATCGAAATTTTAGAAGTAGATGCTTGTTTAGTCGCTACAGGAAGAATCCCCGCAACCAAGAATCTCGGATTGGAATTTGTGGGGGTAGAACTGGATAAACGCGGTTTTATTGCCGTTAATGACAAAATGCAGGTAATTCAGGACGGTGAACCGATTCCCCATCTCTGGGCCGTGGGTGATGCTACGGGTAAAATGATGTTAGCTCACGCTGCTTCGGGTCAAGGGGTAATAGCCATTGAAAATATCTGTAATCGCCCAAAAACCATCGATTATCGCAGTATTCCCGCTGCTGCTTTTACCCACCCCGAGATTAGTTATGTGGGTTTAACGGAACCGCAAGCAGAAGTTTTGGCACAGCAAGAAGGGTATAAAGTCGCTGCTGTCAAGACCTATTTTAAGGGAAATTCTAAAGCTTTAGCGGAAGGAGAAACGGAAGGCATCGCTAAAGTCGTTTATCGTCAGGATACGGGGGAATTACTCGGTGTTCATATTATCGGTATCCACGCATCGGATTTAATTCAAGAAGCGGCCAATGCGATCGCTGAACGTAAATCCGTCCATGAACTCGCTTTCCGCATCCACACCCATCCGACTCTCTCAGAAGTCCTCGACGAAGCTTATAAACGCGCTGAAGTGGCAGCATAGAGTCAGTTATCAGTTATTAGTTATCAGTGATCAGTGATCAGCTTCTGAAGGCAAGAGGCAACAGGCACTCGTGCAAAAGACAGAATCTGGCAATTCTCCAAGTTTCCGACTCCTGAATTCTGACTCCTTTCTCTTTTTTTACTTTTTACTTTAAAGATTATGTTTGGATTAGGTTGGCCAGAAATAGTAATTATTGCTGTAGTTGTTCTCCTGATATTTGGACCGAAAAAAATACCCGAATTTGGGGCAGCTTTGGGGAAAACTTTACGGGGATTTAAAGAAGAAATCAATCAAGATGATCAAGAAATTGAAGACAGTGATGAGAAGATGAGATAGATTTCGGCGGGTGCATCTCATTTTTGTAAATCTACTAATTTGGGGTTTTTAAGGGGAAACTTTCTCCTAAAATTGGGCGTTACTTTCGGTTTTATCACTCAATCCAAGCTTTTGGGGGGTTCTACCCCCCAAACCCCCCGTTGGGGGCGTGGCGCCGCCCCCAAACCCCCCGCGCATTAGGTTAACTGTCAGATGCTTACACGCGATTGTTCATATTTTTGTACTAATTTAAGAGTCACTGATAATTGCTGATTGTCGGTATTTTTGCAAATGTGGGATACACCCGATTTCGGCTGTATGAAACTGCGCTATAGCAGTTATCAGTTATCAGTTATTAGTTATCAGTTATCAGTATTAAATAGTAGTTTCCCACTTTCTTTTCACTGATTACTGTTTACTGATCACTGATTACTGAATATCGGCTTCTCCCCCCACCACCACATCGCGGATACGGAGACTGGGGCCACCGCAGCCGACGGGTAAACCACTTTGACCCCCTTTTCCGCAGCCTCCCGACTCATCCCAGTAGAAATCATCCCCAATTGCCTCAATATTGGCTAGGGTTTTAAAGACATTACCGGAGAGAGTAACATCTTTAACGGGTTCAGCAATTTCTCCATCGCGAATCATCCAAGCTTCCCCGGCGCTAAAAGTGAACATTTCGCCGTTAGTCATGCCTCCCTGCCAATTTTGGGCATAAACTCCCGTTTTTATGCCCGAAAATAACTCTTTAACCGCAGTGGTTCCCCGTTCAATCCAAGTGTTGGTCATGCGGACAATGGGCGGATAATGATAATTGAGACAACGGGCGTTACCGGTCGGTTTTTCGCCTAATTTGCCCGCCGTTTCCCGCGAATGCAGTCTTCCCACCAAAACCCCATCTTTAATTAACTGAGTCGTCGTCGCCGGGGTTCCCTCATCGTCATAAAAATAACTGCCCCGATGACCTTCTGGATAGGCCCCGTCAAAGATTTGCAGGTTATCTGGTCCAAAACGTTTGCCCATACTCATCACTTCCAAAAGGTCAGGATTTTCGTATAACATATCTGCCTCGGAAAGGTGGCCAAAAGCCTCATGGACGAACAGACCGGTTAAAATGGGATCGATGACGACGGTGTAGGTATCGCCCTTGACAGGGGGCAAAACTAGGGCTTGTACGGCCCGTTTAGCCGACCCCTGCACCTGTTCTTCTAAATTGACCAGATCCTCGAAAGCTTTTCGGGATCCTGTGGTTTCCCGGCCCGTTTGTACGCTGTCCCCATCCCTAGCGGTGGCCGAAAAACGCATCTCTAAGTCTGACCATTTTTGTTCGATTAAAGTCCCGTCAGAAGTACCTAAAAGAATATGTTGACTACTATCGCTATAACGGACGGAAGTGGTGGCAATACTGGGATGGTGTTGACGCAATACATTATTATAGCGATCGCAGAGGGCTTTTTTATCGGCTAATGGTACTAAACGGGGATCTGTTCCTGTTAAAGGCAATTCACAGGAGATAATTACAGGTTCTACCGGAGCAATCAGGGTTTCTTCTTCCCCAATTAAACGGGCGGCAGCGATCGCATCTTCTAATCGTTCCTGTAAACTGGATAATTGATTAAAGCTGGCAAATCCCCAACCTCCTTTATAACAGGCGCGTACCTGACCACCGATAGCAATACCTTCGCTGAGGGTTTCCACTCGTTCGGAACGCAGTAGAATATTAGTCCCCCGCGCTTCTTCTAGACGAATTGTCAGGAAATCGACGCGGTTTTTATAACGGTTAATCAGTTCACTAATTAGGTTTTTATAGTCGGTGATAGTATCGGTCATAGGAATTATGAATTATGAATTATGAATTATGAATTGGGAAGTGGGGAGATGGGGTAGTGGGGAGATGGGGTGTCGGGTGTGATGGGGAAGTGGGGAGATGGGGTAGTGGGGTAGTGGGGAGATGGGGTGTCGGGTGTGATGGGGAAGTGGGGCATTTGGCTGAAATTTCCCTAAATCCCTATATCCCCTTTCTAACTGATAACTGATAACTGATAACTGATAACTGATAACTGATAACTGATAACTGATAACTGATAACTGATAACTGATAACTGATAACTGATAACTGATAACTGATAACTGATAACTGATAACTGATAACTGATAACTGATAACTGATAACTGATAACTGATAACTGATAACTGATAACTGATAACTGATAACTGATAACTGATAACTGATAACTGATAACTGATAACTGATAACTGATAACTGATAACTGATAACTGATAACTGATAACTGATAACTGATAACTGATAACTGATAACTGATAACTGATAACTGATAACTGATAACTGATAACTGATAACTGATAACTGATAACTGATAACTGATAACTGATAACTGATAACTGATAACTGAAATTAGGCGAGATAATCCTGTAAAGCTTTCACCTCTAAAGGTTGGGATTGCAGGGATTTTAAGGCCGCTACCGTCGCTTTTGCCCCGGCGATAGTGGTGATAATTGGTAACTTATAATCGAGGGCAGTACGGCGAATTTGTCGGCCATCGTTTTGGGATTCTTCACCACTGGGAGTATTGACAATAAACTGAATCCAGTCATTTTTGATCCAATCGATAACGTGGGGGCGGCCTTCGTGAATCTTTAGCACTAAATCGATATTTTCGCAACCGTTTTCTAACAAAACTTCACGAGTTCCCGAAGTGGCGACGACGCGAAAACCGAGGGATTGCAGATCCTTAACCACGGGAACCATGGGGGTTTTATCGCGATCGTTCATCGAGACAAAAACCGTCCCACTGGTGGCTAAAATCACGCCGGCGGCCATTTCCGCTTTAGCGAAAGCTTTGCCAAAATCGCTGTCAATCCCCATTACTTCCCCTGTAGAACGCATTTCTGGCCCTAGGAGAGTATCAGCACCGGGGAACTTCTGGAAGGGTAAAACCGCTTCTTTTACGGCAATATGACGGGGAATTGCTTCGCTGATGATACCCAATTCTGCTAGGGTTTTGCCCGACATGACGAGGGAGGCAACTTTTGCTAAAGGAACTCCCGTTGCTTTGGAAACGTAGGGAACAGTACGACTAGCGCGGGGATTCGCTTCTAAGATATAAACTGTCTCTCCCTGCACCGCATACTGGATATTCATCAAACCGATTACTTTTAAAGCTTTCGCTAGTTCCACCGTCCATTGTCGAATTGTGGTTAAAACCGAGGCGCTCAGGGACGTATGGGGGATAGAACAGGCAGAATCGCCCGAATGTACGCCCGCTTGTTCGATATGTTCCATTAATCCCCCGATAACTACCGTTCCCGTGGCATCTGACAGGGCATCCACATCCACTTCGATGGCATTTTCGAGGAATTTATCGATTAAAATCGGGTGATCCGGTTCTATCTGTACCGCATACTTCATATAGCGTTCCAATTCGCTATCGGAATAGACGATTTCCATTGCCCGACCGCCCAAAACGTAGGACGGACGTACTACTACAGGATAACCGATGCGTTTAGCCACTGCTTGGGATTCTTGGAAACTGCGGGCAATACCGTTGGGGGGTTGCCGTATATCTAATTGTCGGAGGATTTTTTCAAACCGTTCCCGGTCTTCGGCAGCATCGATCGAATCCGGTGAAGTTCCCCAAATTTTGGTATTTACGGGACAATTAGGCGATTCTAAATATTTTTGCAGGGGAACCGCCAGTTTTAAGGGAGTTTGCCCACCGAATTGAATAATTAAACCCTCTGGTTGTTCCGCTTCGATGATATTTAAGACATCTTCTTTGGTCAGGGGTTCAAAGTAAAGGCGATCGCTGGTATCGTAATCGGTGGAGACAGTTTCCGGGTTAGAGTTAACCATAATCGTCTCAAAACCGGCTTGACTGAGGGAAAAAGCGGCATGACAACAACAGTAGTCAAATTCTATCCCCTGGCCGATGCGATTGGGACCACCACCAAGGATCATCACTTTGCGTTTATCGGAGGGTAAAACTTCCGATTCCACCTGTTCGTAGGTGGAATAATAGTAGGGTGTTAGGGCTTCAAATTCCGCCGCGCAGGTGTCCACCATTTTATAAACGGGAACAATACCTAAACCCTTGCGATAACTTCTCACTTCGTCCTCGCTGCTGTTGGTGGCGAAGGCGATTTGGCGATCGCTAAAACCCTGTTGTTTAATGACGAATAGGTCCTCTTGGCGGAGACTTTTCAGGGGAGTTCGTTTGAGAAACTTCTCAGTTTCCATCAAATCGGCCAATTTATCGAGGAACCAGGGATCGATCCCGGTTAGTTCGTGGATTTCCTCCCCATTCATGCCCAATTTAAAAGCATGATAGATACTATAAACTCGTTCGGGGTTAGGTGTCCGCAAACTAGCCCGGACTTCCGAGAGGGGGGGGAGAGTTTCGACTTTATCGCAACCAAAGCCAAAACGGCCTGTTTCTAGGGAACGCAGGGCTTTTTGAAAGGATTCTTGGAAAGTTCGACCGATAGCCATGGCTTCCCCGACGGATTTCATCTGGGTAGTTAGAATCGGTTGGGAGCCGGGGAATTTCTCGAAGGCAAAGCGAGGAATTTTGGTGACGACGTAATCGATAGTCGGTTCAAAGGAAGCTGGGGTTTTTTTGGTGATATCGTTGGGAATTTCGTCTAAAGTGTAGCCTACGGCTAGTTTAGCGGCAAATTTAGCGATCGGGAATCCCGTGGCTTTCGATGCCAGGGCCGAAGAACGGGATACCCGGGGATTCATCTCGATCACGATTACGTCGCCGTTAGTGGGATTAACGGAGAATTGGATGTTCGATCCGCCGGTTTCTACGCCAATTTCCCGAATAATTGCCTTAGAATAGTCCCGGAGGCGTTGGTATTCTTTATCGGTTAGGGTTTGGGCGGGCGCAACCGTAATCGAGTCGCCGGTATGGACCCCCATGGGGTCAAAGTTTTCGATCGAACAGATGATCACCACGTTATCGGCTAGATCGCGCATTACCTCTAATTCGTATTCTTTCCAGCCAATTAGAGATTTTTCGACGAGAATTTGCGATGTGGGCGAACAATCTAGACCATACTGGGCCATCGGTTCAAATTCTTCTTGGTTATAGGCAATACCGCCCCCCGTTCCCCCCAAAGTGAAGGCCGGCCGGATAATGAGGGGATAGGAACCGATCTGATGGGCGATAGCTTTTGCCTCTTCTAAATTGTTGGCAATCCCCGAAGGACAGACGGGAACACCGATTTTTTCCATTGCTTTTTTGAATAGTTCCCTATCTTCGGCTTTTTCAATAGCGGGAAGTTTTGCCCCGATCAATTCGACGTTATATTTTTCTAAAACGCCGCTTTTGGCCAAAGCGACGGCGGTATTTAGGGCCGTTTGACCCCCCATAGTCGGTAGAATCGCATCAGGACGTTCTTTGGCGATAATTTTTTCGACAATTTCCGGCAGAATTGGTTCAATGTAGGTGCGATCGGCCATTTCTGGGTCGGTCATGATCGAGGCGGGGTTAGAATTGACTAAAATTACCTCATAACCTTCTTCTCGTAGGGCTTTACAGGCTTGAGTTCCGGAATAGTCGAATTCACAGGCTTGTCCGATGACAATCGGGCCAGCACCCAAGATTAGGATTTTCTGTAAGTCATCACGGCGTGGCATAGGCTTAGGTTTGCTTGAGGATAAACCCCAATCATTGTATATGTTGTCACTCTCTATTCCCTAAAGCTTTATTTAGGTTTAATGACCTTATTCTAGCCTTCAGCCTTGAATCAGTGATCGGTGATCAGATCTGAGCCTTGCACTAGCGACTGTTCACTATCTCCCCGCTCCCCAACACCCAACCGATCACTGGATAGGTACTAATAATATTTGGCAACAATTGTCAAACAATTGTAAAACTTCGTTATATTTAAGGAACATTTGAGAGACTAAGGAGCAGCGGAGTTGTGGCTTTATACGCAGATTTGCATCGGCATTTAGGGGGATCGGTAGTACCGAGAATTCTCTGGCGCTACTTTCACAGACATGAGCGGGATTTAGCGGCTAAATTCCCAGAATATCGCGCTTTTGAGGAATTTTACACCCGCGAACGCAATAGTTTAGATGAGTATTTGGAATTACATACCCTAGTCGAAAGTGTTCAAACCGCCCAAACTTTGCCCTATTTTATCTATCGTCTGATTCGCGGCGCTTACATCTTCGAGAATCTTGCCTATTTAGAATTGCGCTATACTCCCTACTATCGCACCGACGAACATTTGAACCAAACAGAGCGAATCGAGCAAATGCGATCGATTGTCGATATCGTCGGTCAAGCCTCGAAAATGAGCGAATATCCGATTATTACCAGTCAAATTCTCTGTATGCACTCGCGACTTCCCTACGAAGTCAACAAAGCGATCGTTGATCTGGCCCTAGGGATGAGAGAATACGTCTGTGCGATCGATATTGCTGGGGGTGATTCCCACTACCAAACTCGACTAGAGGAATTTGCCGGTTTATACAGTTATGCCAGGGAACAGGGTTTAAATACCACCGGCCATCTTTACGAAACAAAGGACGGTTGTTATCCCCAATTACTGCCCTATCTGCAAAGAATTGGTCACGGTATTCAAATTCCCCTACAATATCCGGAATTGCTGCCGGAAGTTGCCCGTCGTCATCAGTGTTTAGAAGTCTGTCCCACCACCTATTTAAAAACTGGCACCCTTGAAAGTTTATCGCAATTAAAGATAGTTTTTGATCGCTGTTTTGAAGCGGGGGTTGATATTGCTATCTGTACCGATAATGCTGGTTTACACAATGTCCGGCTGCCCTTCGAGTACGAAAATTTACTCACCCTAGACGTGATCGATTTTCGACAATTACAAGCTTGTCAAGATGCGGCTTTTCGCCATGCTTTTGCCTGGCCCTATAGTCAAAAACCCGCCTCACTTTTAACTGGTTTGTTATCAGTAGATAATCCCAAATTACCGGTTTATCACTGACAAAATTAACCTTAGTTCGGGTTAGGCAACTTTTAACCCGATTTCCTATCGGGGTTTTTGCCCCTCCCGAACTACTGAATCTTGATTAAACTCAACCCAAAGAGAGTATAGGTACACAGAGAACCAAGACCGAACATCAGGGAACGAGCGATCGGGACATTAGTGATATAAAAAAGGGAAAATAAAAGCCGGAGGATCACGAAAGCGATCGCACAGGTAGCGGCCAGGGATGAGGAGACTCCTGTAACGTAGGCCATGAGAGCGGCGGCACTATAGATCATAAAGGTTTCAAAACCATTTTGATGGGACCAAGTTGCTCGTTTAGCGTAGTCTGGGAGTTGGTCGAACATGGCCCGGGGGGCGGAGGTATCGTAACCCACCTTAGCCCTAGCGTAAGCGACCAGCAGAAAAGGTAGATAGACAGAGATAGCGGCAGCCACTATCGAATAGAGAAGAATGGCACTGACGGAGAGATTCATCGCTGAATTTAGTCAAAATAAAATAGGGTAACTAGCTTGCGTTGATCTTCCGCTTCCGCGCAGGTTTGCAAAAGGGTTTGACTGTCGTGGAAAGCAAAACAGATTAACTGTTGACAACGATTAATAATCTCCCGATTACAGAGGCTGCTGGCTTCCCCTAGGGATAGATGGTCATTTTCGGGACATTCCACCAGATGGATAACCTGCTGGAGTTGTTCTTGGGATTCCAGGGGCTGGCGATCGAGACTTTGGGGTAAGATCACGGTTAACAGATTAGGATCTGCCCGCATTGCCCCCTTAATGACGGCGGAATTGGTTCCCGTCGCCCCGGAGGTCATAATCCGATTGCCCGCCAGCACGAGGGCATAGGCCATCATTTCGATCAATTGCTGGTGTGTGATGGGAACGTGACGGGAACCCAATAAAGCGACGCGCTTAGAACCGGTCTGCTGAATGGCGGCTAGTTCTTGAGCTAGAGTGTCTAGGGTGTTAGTGGTATCTACAGATTGACTCAAAGACTTTTACTGCAAATTCGGACTG
The DNA here is from genome assembly GCF_003019735.1 of Microcystis sp. MC19. Taxonomy (NCBI): domain Bacteria; kingdom Bacillati; phylum Cyanobacteriota; class Cyanophyceae; order Chroococcales; family Microcystaceae; genus Microcystis; species Microcystis sp. MC19. Next base: position 2,212,217 of record NZ_CP020664.1, read on the forward strand.
ATTAACCGTCCGTTATTGTAGCATCGAATGGTCATGATCGGAAATTTGGCCCAAAAAACCCCAGCTACCGATCGAGGTGTTCTTTCTGTGGTGGTCCCCTATGATCCCTCAGAAATTGTTATTGGTGGGGAAGTGCCTCTAGATTCTACGGTAAGATAGGTGCATAGACAATACTTACCCCAGAGCCATGAACACTTCTCCTGTTCCCCAAGGGGACGATTTCAGCGATCGCCCAATCCGTCCCGTACAATATCGGGATTTGGAAGACATTGAAGCTTTAACCCTAGATGACTTCGATGAGGAGATCGATCGTCGCGCCCAAAATTTCCGCACGCGGGTGCAACAGGTGCGGCCTTGGTTTGGGTTGTTTAAAATTCTCAGTCTTTTTCCTAATCCTCTCCAACACCGTTTTCATGTCTATGTGGCTGAGTCCATGGCCAATCGGGGAGAAGAGGGGAAAATTCGCGGGGCCATCCAAGTCACCCCTTTTAATAGTAGTCGCAGCACTTGGCGGGTGGAACAGGTGCGGGTGCATCCGGCGGAGTCTTTAAGCGAACCCAAGGGCATCGGGGCGCAATTACTGCGTTATTGTCTAGAAACGGTTTGGGAAGCGCGCACCTGGGTGTTAGAGGTTAATATCAATCAAAAGGACAGTTTGGCGCTTTTCCGGCAACACGGTTTTCAGCCTTTGGCGGAATTAACCTATTGGTCTTTGCCGCCGCAATTATTACAGGAATTGAGCAAACAAGAGGCAGATTTACCGAATTTACTGCCGGTGAGCAATGCTGACGCTCAATTGCTCTATCAGTTAGATTGTGTGTCTATGCCGCCCCTACTGCGTCAGGTATTTGATCGCCATATCCAGGATTTTAAAATCAGTTTAGTTGATAGTTTGTTCGGTCGCTGTCAAAGTTGGTGCGGCGGTCCACAAATTAGTCGCGGTTACGTTTTTGAACCGCAACGAAAAGCGGCGATCGGTTATTTTGAATTAATCCTATCTAATCAGGATGAGCGACCCCATCAAGCGAAATTAATTGTCCATCCTGCCTACACTTGGCTCTATCCTAAGTTATTAATCCAGATGGCCCAGCTCGCTCGCAAGTATCCCCCTCGATCGCTAGAGTTGATATCTGCCGATTATCAGCACGAAAGACGGGAATATCTGGAACAATTGGGAGCGATCCGCAGTTCCCACACCCTGATGATGTCGCGCTCGGTATGGCACAAAATCCGCGAAACTAAGCCAGAAAATTCCGCCCTCGCAGAAATGCTGCAGGGTTTACAATCGGTGCCGCGAACTCCTATCCCTAGTCGGATGTCTTGGTTAAAATGGCCTAATAATCCCCCCCTGGACCCCCTCGACAGTCCGGGGGAACTTCCCCCAGTTAAACCGCCCTCGGAACCCCCCGATCAGGGGCATCCAGTGTAATGGAAAGGGTCGCCGCCTTGGGCTTGGATATCGGCAAAAAACGGGTAGGAGTGGCAGGATGTGACGGCACCGGTTTAATCGCCACCGGTTTAACCACGATTATCCGTTCTTCCTTTGTTGCCGACATAGCACAGTTTGAGGCAATTGTCAAGGAAAGAAATATTAAGATTTTGGTAGCGGGACTGCCCTATACCATGGCCGGGGAGTTAGGATTTCAGGCCCAACAGGTGCAAAAATACGCCCAGAAACTAGCGATCGCCTTAGATTTGCCCCTAGAATACATTGATGAGCGTTGCACGTCCCTAGAGGCGGAAGAATTCTTAAAAGCCAAAAAACAGTTTTCCTCTTGGGATAAGGGAGCGATTGATCGGCAAGCGGCGGCGATTATTTTACAACAATGGCTCGATCGCCGACGGCGAGTTAATACTGTTGTTTGAGGAGATAACGGCAAGGGTTAATCACAGAAACCAAAAACCTAACTAATACTATCCAAAATTACTCATGACTTATGCTATAATAGCTTTATGAGTAAGTTAACCAGATCAGAAGCTGCTAAATTAAAAGGTGCAAGCGTATCGACATTAAGGCGTTGGGAGTCTGAAGGGAAACTAATTCCAGAACGGACTGCTAATGGGCATCGTCGTTATACAGTCTCTCAGTTGCTTGGAGTAAAAGAGAATCTTTCCTATACTGTTGGCTATTGTTGTGTTTCTAGTCATGATCAAAAGAAAGATTTAGAACGTCAAAAAGAAGTTGTCGAATTGTTTTGCGCTTAAAACGGTTGGCAAGTTGAAATTATAGACGACTTAGGTTCAGGACTTAACTACAACAAAAAAGGATTAAAGCGATTAATTTGATTGATTGTTGATAGTAAAGTAGAGAGATTGGTCTTAACTCATAAGGATAGATTACTTAGATTTGGTAGTGAACTAATCTTTAGTCTGTGTGAGCAATTCGGAACTGAAGTTGTCATTATCAATCGAACTGAAGACAGTACATTTGAGGAGGATTTAGCGCCAGATGTCTTAGAAATCATTACGGTATTTTCCGCTAGATTGTATGGCTCTAGAAGCCATAAAAATAGAAAAATCGTAGAGGAGTTAAGAGACGTTGCTACTAGGATTCAAGACTGAGTTAAAACTAAATAATCAACAACGCTCATTATTAGCCCAACACGCAGGAACCGCACGTCATGCTTGGAATTGGGGTTTGGCTTTAACCAAGCAAATTTTAGACCATAATCAAGCTAACCCTGATGAAAAAATCAAGTTTCCTACGGCTATTGACCTTCATAAATGGTTGGTAGCATTGGTAAAATCAGAGCATGATTGGTATTATCAAGTGTCTAAATGCGCTCCCCAATGGGCGTTAAGAGCTTTATCCGATGCTTGGAAAAGATGCTTCAAGAAGATAGCTAAACCACCAAATTTCAAGAAGAAAGGTAAACAGGATAGTTTCACTTTAGATGGGAGCATTAAAATTGCCCATCAAAAGATAAAAGTTCCTGTGATTGGTTGGTTAAAAACTTACGAGCGGCTACCTGATGGATACCAGCCAAAATCTGTTACTATTAGTAAAAAAGCTAATAGGTGGTTTATTAGTTTTAAGATGGAAGTTGAACAGCAAACAACCAATAAAACTCATGATGTAGTTGGTTGTGATCTGGGAATTAAATCTTTGGCTACTTTATCGACAGGTGAAACGTTTGAAGGCTCTAAAAGTTATCGTAAATACGAAAAACAATTAGCCAGACTTCAATACTTGAACCGACATAAGGTAAAAGGTTCAAATAATTGGAACAAAGCCCAACGGCAAATAGCTAAACTTCATTTTAAAATAGCTAATATCCGTAAAGATACGTTACATAAACTCACCACTTATTTAGCCAAGAACCACGGCCAGATAGTAATTGAGGATTTAAATGTGTCTGGGATGATGGCTAATCACAAATTAGCTAAAGCCGTTCAGGATATGGGTTTTTACGAGTTCCGAAGACAACTTGATTATAAAACTCAGTTGTATGGTTCGGAATTAATCATAGCCGATAGGTGGTTTCCTAGCAGTAAAACCTGTTCCAATTGTGGGTACAAAAAAGAGTCTCTATCTTTAACTGAAAGAGTTTTTGAGTGTGAGCAATGCCATGTAGTTTGCGGTCGAGACTTGAACGCTAGTCTAAATCTAGCTTCTTTGGCGGTGAGTTCCACCGTGTCAGCTTGTAGAGTAGATAGTGCCGACACTACTACAGTGAAGCAGGAAGTTAACGTCAAATTTGCTCATGAGTAGATTTGAGTAAGTTTAACAGAACGGAACTGGTAGCCAAAGCCTCTATTGACACTCCCCGAAGCGCTCATGGGAGGGAGTGTCAACTCTACCAATCACCGCCGCCGCCACCCCCACCGCTACTGCCACCGCCGAAATCACCACCATCATAACCGCCACCACCATAACCACCACCATCATAACCGCAATAGTCGCTATTGCCGTTGCTGCCGCCACCGCGGCCACCTCGACCATTGCCACCAACGGCACAACGAAAACAAACAAGACATAGAATCAACATCGAGGGAAAAAACACCCCCACGATCAGGATAGCCAAAACAAGATAACGAGTGGACATTGCGATTTGAGGATTAAATTCAGTTTGAGGCTTAAATTCAGTTTGAGGCCTAAATTCAGTTTGTCGCAACCCATAAGCACCACGGAGAAACCCGCTCACAACTGTTACACCTGCTCGAATACCCTCTTCGTAGTTTCCCGTTTTGAAGCTGGGAATCATGTAGGTGTAGATAATATCCTTAACCTGAGCATCGGGTAAAAATCGTTGGACTCCATAACCGGTCTCGATTTCTATCCGTCTATCCTTGGGGGAAACGAGGATTAAAACCCCGTTATCTTGCGATTTTTTGCCGATTTTCCAACGATTAAATAGGGCTGTGGCGTAGGCTTTGGGGGTAGGATAGGGTAAGGTATCGGGGACGGTGACAACAGCAATTTCTGCGCCGGTTTCTACCTCTAATTTGGCTATGTCACCGGAAATTTGCGTAACAGCCGCCCGACTTAAAAGATTAGCTCGATCGCTCACCCATAATCCCCCTTGCGGATTTAGTGTCGGTATTTGTTCGATGGGAATAGCGTTGACTAAGGGGGGTAAAATAACAGGGGGAAGAGCGAACATTGTCACCAGAAAAATTCCTAGGGGCAAGGGGCGAATTTTAATCATTTTCCTGTCTCTCCATCGGTTTGTAGTCTTGTTTTAGCAATAATGCGGGTTTTCTTTAAATCTCCTTCGCTCAATTCTTCTCCCACCTGTAAACGGGTGGCATTAGTTTGGAGGACAGTGGCGGCGTTTTTTTCTCCCAATTGTAAGGCAGTTTTGGCCGCGGTTTGTAGCATGGTGGCGGCGGCTGCTCGATCGCCCTGTTTTAATTTTTCTTCGGCGATTTGGGTTTGACGATATTTGGCTAAAGTCAGAATCGATTTCTGAACTTGATCGTTTAATTGGGATTGATAGAGAGCTTGGGAGGTGATATCAAGGCTAACAGTCGCACTTTCTAGCCCTTTTTGACCGGAAGCGGGATCATCGTAGCGAATCTTCACCTTAGCTATGGTGTGAGTACCGGGGGGAATTTGGTCAATATAGAGATTGAGGAGGAGAATTTTTTCTTCATCTATCATTAAATCCCCCAAACGGGTGATGTAAAAATTGCCCTCTTTTTGTAGGCTCATTTCTATGGTTTCTGGGGCAACTTGGGCGATGGGTTTTAAGTCGGCTAAATGAGTCCGAGCATCTAATTCTAATTGCAGGAAAGCGTTAGTTAACCGCACAGATTGCAGCCGGTTAAATAGACGGGTAAATTCAATTAAAGCCTGTTCAGGTCTTTCGATATAGGATAAACTTCCGCCGGCGATATCGGCAATTTTTTCTAGGACATCTTGATTCCAGTGATCGCCAAAACCGAAGGTATTTAAGGTGATACCGTACTCAGCCGCTACTCCTGCCAATTTTAAACAGCGTTGATTATTTCCGTGTTCATTTTCACCATCGGTAAGCAGAAAAATATGAGACACATAACCTTTGCTGCCGGTAGAAATTTCTTGAATGCCTAATTTTATCCCTTCATCGATCGCCGTACCTCCTCCCGCTTGTAATTGTTGAATTTTTGAGCGAATTAAAGTCAGATCATCCTGTGGCGATTGGGAGGGAAGAATAACTTTGGCGCGATGATCGAAAGCTATCATCGAGAGACGATCATTAACACCGAGGGATTCTATTAAACTTAAAGCCGCTTTTTTGACCGTTTCTAGGGGTTTTCCCTGCATAGAACCGCTATGATCGAGAACTAAACCAAGATTAATCGGTAAATTCGTGTTGATCTGTTCACTGGTTGCGGCGATCGATAGCATCAGTTGACGTTGACTGCTGCTTTGATTAGCATCGATATTACTGTCACTCAAGGCTGATTTTAGAATTACCCGCATAAGAGCTTGTGGTCGTTGATATTTATATTGTAATGAGTATAGTTAGATTTGTGGTTATTTTCCCGTCCGGCATCGAGTTAAAAAAGTTCGAGAAGTGGCTGCATCTCATTTTTGTCAATCTACGATACTCACCTGTGGTTGTTCATATATTGGGAATAATTTAAAAATCACTGATAATTCCCGATTGTCGATATTTTTACTAAGTTAAGATGCAGCCCCAGCAGTTCTTGTGGGAAATTTTACCTTAGCCAGTCGGCCCTATTCTTTCGTGGAAGTCGTGGTAAAATCTCTTTAATGCGAACTAAAGTTATTTACTTTTTTTGAGATGATAATAAATTGGAATCGATATTGATCAGGGGAAGGGAGCCTGAACCAGCCATGACGATAGGAAAACGTCCATCCCACTTTTCGATTGCTCGTTGTTGTAAAATTTCTGCTGTTAGGTTTTGGCGCAATAGTTTTTGAGCTTCTGCCTGTCCCTTCGCGCGGTTGATTTCCGCTTTAGCTTCCTGTTCTGCTTGTTGTGCGCGAAAAGCAGCTTCTTGTGCCTTTTGTTCTGCTACTTGTTTGGCTTCAATCGCCGCGTTAAACTCTTCGGAAAAACCAAAATTAACGAGAGATACATCATTGATAATTATCCCATAACGTCTTAATCTTTCGGCGAGGGAAGTGTCAATTTCACGCTTGAGTTCTCCTCGCTCTTGCAAGATATTCTGTACGGGACGTTGTGCTGTTGCCGCTTTGACAATTTCCGATACTGCTGGATTTATAATACCAGAGACAATCACATTTATATCCCCAACTTGTTGATAAATCTGATTAACTTTGTCGGGGTTGATGTGCCAGTTAACGATAATAGTTGTTTCCACATCTTGCAAATCTTTAGAAGCTCCTTTTGCCTTTACTTCCGTTGTTTGCACTCGAACGTTGAGGGTCTTGATCTTGGTGACAATCGGTATAACAGGATGAATTCCTTCATCGAGGATTTGTTTTTGCACTTTGCCAAAGTACATGACAACGCCGCGTTCGCCAGTATCAATAACGGCAAAAGGGCGCAGTATGGTAGTAAAAGCTAATATTAAAATTCCCCCCGCTATGAATGGGAACATATTGCGATTGTAATTCATGACAACTCCTTAGATATTTGATCGGTTTTATCGTACCACTGTTATTATAATCCTGTTTAAAAAGTATGGGAAAGTGGGGAGAAACAATCCATAACTGAGTTTTTAAAGTTCGATTGGGATTAACTAGAGGAGAGAAGGAAAGTGAGAGGACCGGTTTAAGATAAAGCGGCGATCGCTTGTTCTAGGGCTAGGGAAATATGAGTCCAATGGGTTCCCCCCTGACAAAAAACGATATAGGGTTCCCGGAGGGGTCCATCGGCGGAGAATTCCGAGGTGCTACCATCGATAAACGTGCCACCAGCCATCACTACTTGGCTCTCATAGCCCGGCATTTGGGCAGGAATGGGGTCTAAGTAGGAACCGATGGGAGAATAGGCTTGAATGGCTTTACAGAAGGCGATCAGCTTATCGGGAGAACCGAGTTTAATTGCTTGAATAATATCGCGTCGAGGCACAAAAGGAGCAGGATTGACCGGATAACCCAACTTATCACCCACATAGGCGATTAAATGACTGCCTTTCATCGCTTCTCCCACCATTTGCGGCGCTAGAAACAATCCCTGATAGAGAAGACGATTTTGGTCAAAAGTTGCCCCTCCCTCCCCACCGATCCCCGGTGCTGTCAGACGATAGCAGGCCATTTCTACTAATTCCGCTTTACCTGCTATGTATCCCCCGGCCGTAACGATTGTACCTCCGGGGTTTTTAATTAGAGAACCGGCCATTAGATCTGCCCCCACATCGGTGGGTTCTTGGGTGCTGATAAATTCTCCATAGCAGTTATCGACAAAACAGACCGTATTCGGGTTTTGTTGTTTAACTATACGGACAATTCTCTCGATTTCGTCAATAGACAAACTCGATCGCCAGGAATAACCGCAGGATCTTTGAATATGTACTAAACGGGTTTGGGGTTTAACTGCTGTTGCCAAGGCCAACCAATCGATCGCACCAGTAGAATCTAGCTCTAATTGCCGATAACTAACGCCAAAATCCTTTAAAGAACCTTGACCACTGCCCCTAATCCCAATTACTTCCTCTAGAGTATCGTAGGGCGCACCGGCTACCGCTAACATCTCATCCCCCGGTCGGAGAACCCCATACAAGGCACAGGCGATCGCATGGGTTCCTGAAACAAATTGTACCCGCACCGCTGCCTTTTCGGCCCCCAGGGCTTGGGCGAACACTTGATCTAAAGTATCCCGTCCCAAGTCATCATGACCATAACCGCTAACACTAGCAAAATGATGCACCCCGACGCGGTTTGCACGGAAAGCAGCGAGGACTTGACGGAGATTTTCCTTGACCTGTGCGTCAATTTCCGAAAAGATGGGGAGTAGGGCCTTTTCTGCCCTGTGGAGTAGAGAGGGGATATCCATCAAACAATAGACTGTGATCTGTATTGCATTTACCACGCCTACTGATCATACAACGCCAGTCCTTGCGCTTAAAACAGTTGCCAAGGTTGACAATAGGGATGATTAGAGCGGCCCACCTGAGGGGGGTGAGGCTCCCTGTGGTGGGGCACCGGGGGGAGGGCCACCAGCAGCCGGTTCATTACCCCCACCACCAAAGAGACTTTGCCAAGAAAAACCTTGGCGTGGTCGGGTGTCCGAGGGTGGATTAATTAAGATATGTTCGGAGCCATCGAGTCCGCTTTTAACTTCGGTACGATTGCCGATAGTAACGCCAGTGGTAATGGGGACAAATCGGGGTGGTTGGTTAGGTGCACCGACAAAAACACCGGTTTGCTCGTTCTGACGGGTAACGGCAATAGTGGGTACGGTTAAAGCGTTTTTCAGTTGGCCGACTTGGAAATCGGTAGAAACATTCATTCCCGCTTTTAATTCCCTGGCCGCCTTTTCTTCTAGGGTCACTTTCACTTCAAAACTGGTGACATTTTGTTCTACCGTTGCTTGGGTGGCAATCAGAGAGACTCGTCCATGAAATACTTTATCTGGATAAGCATCGGCTGTAATCGTCACCTTTTGCCCAACCCGTATCTTATCAATGTTTTTTTCTGCTACATTGCTGACCACTTCATTTTGTGAAACCAGGGATAAAATCGAGGAAGAAGTGGCCGAAGATACGGAACTGCCGGTCGTAGTAGGAGCGACAAAGGCCCCCGGTTCAGCGTAGACAAAAGTAACCACACCGTCGAAGGGTGCTTTAATGATGGTATCCTCAATCTGAGTTTTGACATTTTGTAGAGAACCCTGAGCAGTGGTCACCTCCGCCCGTGCTTGATCGATTTCCTCCTGTCTTGTTCCTGCTTGGAGAAGGTCTAAGACCTGTTGTTGATTTCTCACTTCCGCCTTTGCTTGAGCAATTTCTTCCGAGCGAGTTCCTTCTTTAAGGAGAGATAGCTTTTCTTGGGATTCAATCACGGCAGCCTGGGTGCTATCCCTGGTTGCCAGTTTTTCGTTTAAAGTCTGTTGAGATATGGCTCCTTCGTTGAAAAGTAGCTGATTGCGACGATATTCATCATCAGATTTTTTGAAAATGGCTTTTAACCCTTCTAAACGAGCTTTTTCTTGGGCAATTTCCTGATAACGATTACCAGCCATCAGTTTTTGTAGGTTTGCTTCTATTTCTTCCAGTTTTGCTTGGGCCTGAGCGATTTCTTGGGGACGATTACCAGCGATTAGTTTGCGGAGATTAGCTTGGGCTGCCGCTAGTTTGCCCTGGGATTCTAATAATTGACCCTGCCAATCAGAATCGTCCATTTTAGCAATTATCTGTCCTTTTTTGACAGTATAACCCTCATCTACTAGCAGTTCCTTCAAAATTCCTGCTGTTTTAGGACTGACATTAACCACTTTTTCCGGTTCCACAGTGCCATTAGCGGAAACGACGACGGTTAGATCCGTCCGTTCCACGGCTACAGGCAGCGGACGGGAACTAGCCCGGTGGGGGAGCTGCCCAAACTGACGATAGGCGAGAGCAATACCACCAATGGCTAAAAATAAAGTTAGTAATCCCAATGCCCAGCTAATTGCGGGCTGTTTGTTAAGTTTTTGGAAGGAGGAACTATCTGACATAGTGAGTAAGAAACTGGTGGGTTAATTTAGAGAGAACCTGATTGTTGAACAGTCTGTTCCGATTCCACAGCACCATAATCGAGCTTAATAATATGATCGGCCAGATGAAAATAGCGCTCATCATGGCTAATAACAATAACTATTTTTCCTCTTTCTTTCAGTTGTAGCAGTATCTGTTTATAGAATAGTTCCCTAAAACGGGGTTCTTGGTCGGCGGCCCATTCATCAAACAGGTAGATAGGACGATCTTCTAAATAGGCTGTTAATAAAGCCAGTCGTTTCCTTTGTCCTTGAGATAGTTCTGTGGTGGATAAAACTCCATTTTTTACCGTAACTTTATGGGCTAATTGCAGTTGCATCAGATAATTTTCTACCTCTTGATCGAGATTGGGGCGATCACAACCAAGAAAACTATCGAATAAGTAAAAATCATAGAAAATTGCCGAGAAATGTTGACGATACCACTCCACATTATCTTGAGTAATACGTTTACCATTGAGATAAATTGCTCCCGATAGGGGTGGGTATAGTCCTGTAATTAGTTTAGCTAAAGTTGACTTGCCGCTGCCATTGCCGCCAATAATAAAGATCAGTTCCCCTGGTTGCCAAGAAAAGCTAATTGGTCCGAGCAGAAACCCTTTTTCATCTGCCCTTGGCGGTGGTGGTGGGTTGCCTTTTTGAGAATAGGGGGGATGGGATGGAAAGGGAATTAGTTTCCTCTCGGAGGAGGGGGATTCTGGTGCCAGTGGCGGTAAACCATTGGCAGAACCTTGAGAAAGGCCTTCGGGGGGGAAAGGTGGATGACCTTCGGGGAAACCTTCGGGGGGGAAAGGTGGATGACCTTCGGGGAAACCTTCGGGGGGGAAAGGTGGATGACCTTCGGGGAAACCTTCGGGGGGGAAAGGTGGTAATTCTGGGTGATAGAGATAGGTGACAGCTTGAAATTGTAGTTGACAGGAGGGACTGATGGATAAAACTAGGGTATCTGCTTCCGAGAGACTGGAGAGAGATAATTTCATCCTTTCAATTTTTCGCAGGGCAATATTTCCCCGGACTAATTCAGGAATGCGATTGAGCATATTCTGCATTGGCAAGGCGATGAAAGTACCAATTAAAACATAGGCGGCCAACATGGTTAAAGGAATGTCTAAAAACAAAGGTAGAATGAACAGAATAAATCCCAAACTGAGAAACTGAGATAGTTGTCCAAACCCGTTAGCGATCGCAAATCTTTTCATCGCTTTGGTATTTAGTTGCCGAAGCCGTACAGCACTACTCTGAAATTCCTTCTCCATAAAAGCCTGCCTTTTGGACTGATTGAGCTTGAGTTCTTTGATGCCGCTCATCAAGGCTTGAAAATCCTTAAATAGGGTGTCTTCTTCTTCCCTCGACTTAAAAAATAAACGTTCGGCTTTATTCAGGATCGTTTGCACAAACCAGATGGCACTAACAGTAGAAGCTATCGTTAAGACGAAAAGGGCATTAGATAGCCAAGCAAAGTAAACGAAACAGCCTACAACTGTAGCAAAATCTACACAGATATTCGGCACGGATGCCACTGCATGAGTTAGGGTATGAACATCATCGGTAAAACTAACCAAAAGACGATTTTCCTTCAGTCTCTCTAGATGTTCTAAAGGAGAGGACAAAATATTTTTACTCAATTTCACTCGCAGTTCATAGATAGCATTCTGTGAGAGAAAAATCAGCACAAATTGTGAGATAATGCTGGTCACTATAATAAATATCGCCAAGATGCTAAAGTATTGTAGAGCATTGACCGCATGACCCTCATGGACTTCTCGATTAATCAAAGAAATTAAAAGGGCGTTGCCAACACCGCTAACTAAACCTGCTACGATAGCAATAGTGATATGTTTCCAGGATATGGCCAGCAAAAATCTCAAAAATTCCATTAAGTTTGTCCTCCTGTCCGGTGATAGATTTTCAAGGGTGGGGTTAAATCTTCTCTAGGAGAATTCCTTCAATACCGACTCCTGGGGCAAAAGAGAAGGCCAAACCTGTCAAAGATGCGGCGTTTTGACGAGTAACTCCGCTCTTATTTTGTTTAAGAGCTTGCGTCTCACATCCTTGTTCTAATCTTAAGATCATGCGTTCCATTACAAATAAAACCGCACAACTAAGTAGGTTGCCGTATTGACGGAGAACTCCCCAACTATCGGCCACTTGTTCATCATTTAAATCTAGGGAAAGTTGCACTTTTTCAATAATTTTTGTCCCTCCGGGGTGAACCATCCATAAATCAATATCTTCCTTGGTTATCTGATGACTATTCAGAAAATTAGTAATAATTCGACCGACACCAGACTCAATATAATCAGGTAATTGACGGGACAGCAGACAGGTAATACCATTGTCTCTAATGCCTAAGGTAATGCCGTCTTCGGTATTTTCAGCCAGATAACTAAAATTATCCCGAATGACAAATTTTCCTCGACCTTGTATTTGTTCTGGTTCGTAGGCTCCGATTACTACTGCTGCACAACCATCACCAAAAATACTATGAATGATAATGTCATTTAAATCATCTTGAAAAACGGCATTAATAGAACTTAATTCTAAACAAATTACTAAAGCTTTGTGTTCGGGGTTGGCTTTTACATGATCACAGGCTACTCGTAAACCATTCATTGCGGCTGCACAACCCATAAAATTAACTGGCACTCTAGCAATGTTGCGTCGAAGTCCTAAACTTTTAATTAATTGAGCATCTATACCCGGAGCCACAAAACCTGTACTGGTGACGAATACGATTAGACCAATAGAATCTTCGATCTTTTCTGTACTCAAAGGATTATGCTTTTTCTGTTGCTCCGATGCGGCTAAAAGCACTCTTCTCGTCACATCTTCTGCTAGGGGAAGCCCATATTTTTCGTACATTTGCATTCGTTGTTCAATAGTTCCCTTTTCTCGACTAAAGTTAACAGTTTCTTCCGTTAATAAATTAATCGCTAGATGCCTAGTGTCAATACGGGTATGTTCGTAGATTTTTTCGATACGATGTTGATTCTTCTCTAGACCTTTGAGGTTAGCTAAAAATTTAGCGGCATCCGTTTGTTGGACAAGATTGCCAGGAGTGCCAGTGGCCAGACTTTCAATAACAGGTAAAAACTGAGGAGATTGCATGGCAAATATCAGAACCAGTTTAGGTATTATAGGGAGGGTTTCTGTCAACCAATTGCCTGGAAAGCTAGGGAAAAGTCTGGGTCTTGATTATATCCGTAATATGCCCAATAATTTTCCCGAAACTTGCCGCCCGAATTTCTAGTTTTTGTCGGATCAAATCGAACCAATACCAGCCCAACCTTTGACAATATAGTCTAGGGTTGTTCCTAAGGCTTGCGGGTGAAAATGTTCTTTCAATAAGCCCAAGTCTTTCTCTTTGGCTAATCGGGATGGCACGGCTAGATAGTGTTTAATTAGCGCTGGTAGGCGATCAAAAAAGAAGTTTTGAGGTGCCGCCCATTCAACTCCGAATTTTTCCGATTCTTCCCGGACAATATCTTCACTGATGATATTGGCAAAACCACTTTTTTGTTGGGGAAGAACGTGATGCACCCGGTGGGGAGCCAGGCCTGCCGAGAGAAAACAGTCAATATATTTATTACCTACCATGGTCAAATCGTAGGAATTTTTAATCTGCATAACCGCCCAATCTTGGGTTTCCCATTGAGGTGGTGCCATAGGGTCTCTTGGCGGTTCTTCGGCTTCAAAATCATGACTAGCCACAATCATAAAAGTGCTAATCCAGAGGGTAAGGAAAAACTGCGCTAACCAAGCCCAAAACTGACCGTACAGACAAAAGATAACCAGTTCGATTAATAGTAATAAGTGAATACCAAAGCTACCTAAAAAATGTGGAAATCCCAGCTGCCAACTGCCATACATATCCTTAACACCTGCTTTAAAAGCGAGGATACATAATTCGATAATGCGAACAAACATTCCCGTAACCACATGGCCTATTTTATGGAATGTATGAACTGGAACCCGATAAAAACGAGGCAATTCTAACATGAAGGTGAAAACATTCTTTTTGATATCAACATCGGTTTGGGTAAAGGGATGATGCAGTAAAGTATGACCGTCTGTTACTACTAAAGCGAGGGGAACGTAGTTAATATCAAAAATATTGGCAAATACCTTGTTTAATCCCACTTGTGGCCGATGAATTAGGTAGTGACCTACCCCTGCTAGGGCAATTCTTAGCATAGTGATGAGAGGCACAAATAGGTAAATCGGCATATACTGTCTGGCCTCTAAGTACAGCCCTTGCACCACAAAATAGAGAAGAAAAAGACAGATACTGATAACATTAAACAGAAAATCCATGCGTTCCACTTTCTGTTTAAATTCTGGAGAGTAAACTCTGGCTTTAATCTTATTTAGCAATTGTTCTGGGTTGCGGAAATCATAGCGAGGGGTATCCCGCCAACCGTTGAAATGCTCTTTAAATAAGAAGGCAGGAGCGTTGTATTTAGGATGAATATGCTCTGGTCTTCCCTGTTGTCCAAGGGAATATTTTTGCAGGACTTTTTTGACTCTTTCAGGATTGGGATGAAAGATATTGACAATCGTGGTTATATCTCTGTTCTTGGTACGTCCAATAAAAAATTGTCCCCCCGGATGCTTGGCAATAAATTCCGTGAGATCATAGGCTTCTCCTTCATAAATCCAGACATTCGGCAAGGGTGTACCGTCGGGGGGATGGGGCGGTGGTTCGTTATCTCCCTGTAAGGGGGGTGGCATGAAGGGACTGACTCCACCTTGATTATGGGGCGCTCCCCGGCCGGCATCTGTGGGCGGCAAGGAGGGCATCATTCCCGACTGATTAGGAAATGGTGTTGGTGCTGGAACGTTTTGAGGAGTATTGATTTCTGGTTCTGAGTTCATAGTAAATTTTTATCCTCGTTTGACTATATTTTCTCTGGCAGAATCCTGACCTAAGCTGGCGGGGAAAATCAAGATAACGCTCTCTTAAGTCTCTGGGGTTGTGTAGATAGGGATTGACCGAGTAGGATGGAATCTAAAAATGTTTTTTTGAGAGGTGCTCAAGGTAAATTCCCAGGGCTTATAGAGGGAAATAACTATGTGATCAGGGAAAAATTAGGAATTGCCAAAATTGTTGTATCTCAAAAAAACGGTATACAAGTTCTTCGGCAACTATTACATTTCTGCTCTTTGGTAAGCAGACAAGCAACCGAAGAACCAGACCAACTAGGGCTGACTCCGTTCAAATACTCGTAAGATTAAATAACCCAAAGCGGCAATTTCTGGCGGTGAGTTTTGTAACATCCCCCCTAAAGCTTGAGCCTGTTCATCATTACCGAGTAATTGTTTTAAGAGTTCTTGATCTTGTTCTGTTAGACGCGGTAGATTAGCCGGGGCTGCTCCAGTCGGTGCAAAGGGCTGCGGTGTCCCCGGAGGATTGTTCTGGGGTCCACCCGGTGGAAACCCTTGATGCGCCGGGTGAGGATGACCTTGAGGCACACTAGGAGGAGGGCTTTGCGGGGCAGCGGGGGGGTGAGGATGTCTTGGTGTTAACATTGATTGATTTCTCCTTATATTTACTGTTTAGTTCTTTTATTCTATTCTCACTATTTTAAAGTGATTCCAGATCTTGTTTATTTCTTAATAATTGCCTCTCTTGAGCTAAAGAGTTTTAATCAAGTACCTAGTTGAGATAACTCTCGGAAA
This sequence comes from Microcystis sp. MC19, assembly GCF_003019735.1. NCBI lineage: Bacteria > Bacillati > Cyanobacteriota > Cyanophyceae > Chroococcales > Microcystaceae > Microcystis > Microcystis sp. MC19. Next base: position 2,228,011 of record NZ_CP020664.1, read on the forward strand.
GTGGACAAAATTGGATACATTCATCTTTAAATGTGGACATAGTTGGAACTTACCGATAAAAATAGCAGTTGATAGTCAACCAGCACTGAAAAAATTTACTTTATATTTGTTAACATAGTGCCATTTTTGACATTCCATTGCTTAACCTAATTTTTAGGGCAAAATTATCCCGCATCACCCGTGGTAAAAACGATGATTTTCTGGCAGACGATTACAAAAATTTATCTTTTAGGCGGGGAGCATCCCAATTTGGCACGTTAGCCATTCTCAGGGGAACTGAAACCCTTTCTATTGCCTTACTATTGGTAATAATTTTACGAAAATGGTATGCTCCCTTTAGGCGAAGTAAGACTGCTATTCTGCTATTGGGATCATCTCATTTATGCAAGTGAGTAATTATACTTATCCCTAAAACTGCTTTCTAGCAAGGCTTTCAAAATAGCTTGACATAAAACCTGATTTAGGGGTTACAAAGGTGAGATGCTCCCACTGCTATTTTTAGCTTGACTGACATCTTCCTCGCTCCCCGATATCAGTAAAACATATTTGCCTGCTCTGATTTCAGCCTCGTATTGCAGTGCTTTATGCTTGGGAATGCCCAATCCCTCTGTTAGTCCCCCAGTTGCTGAGATTGCGGCCGGATCAAGGCCATCAGTAATCATTTTTTCCACATAACTTACCAGTGTTCTCGCAATCGGTCCGGCAATCAAAACAGGTCCAGGACCTGGAATAAATAGTATTCCAGCTGCTTCTGCTCCTACTAAGGCCAAGCCAACTGCTGAAGATGGTAATCTTCCGGGCAAGAAATGAGGACAGGGGGGTTGAACCCCTTCCGGATGAAGGGGTTCAACTCTTTCTGAGACAGGAGGTTGAACTCCTTCCAGATGAGGGGGTTGAATGCCCATTGGGTGGTAAGGAAGCTGCATCCCCTCTGGGTGAGGGGGTTGAATTCCTGCCGGGTGAGGTGGGTGGAAGTCTGCACCCTCTATGTTTGGGGGTATAATGGTTTTTAGCAATGAAAGTTTTTTGATATCGAAGCCTTTTTTTTGTAACTCCAATACAACTATGTTTGCTTCTTCATTGGAGGGGAATATACCGATGATCGAGTGAATATTTGTCATGAATTTCCTGTTTTTAGTACATAATTGGATTATATCCAAGATTCCGCAGTTCAGATTCCACTTCATAAATATCCCTCTTTGGGAGTATCTTATTTATGCAAGTGACTAATTATACTTATCCCTAAAACTGTTTTCTAGCAAGGCTTTCAAAATAGCTTGACATAAAACCTGATTTAGGGGTTACAAAGGTGAGATGCTCCCCCCTCTTTTGTCAAACCTTGATTTATCTTTGGCTGAAACGGCCTAATTTCCTGGAAATTTCCTAAACTGACAAAAGAGGGATAATTTTCGCAAAGCAATATCGTACAAGCCTTGCTCAACAAATTCTCAATAAGGAGGATTCATTATCAATATCAATAAACAGATTAATTCAAGTGAACTAAATTAGACAAAGCCCTTGCACAGAAAGGCTTTCAGGTTTAATGATTTTTTTTTGTTTGTTAACCTGCGGAATGTGGGTATTAAATCACCCCTGGTAAAAACGATGATTTTCTTGCAGACAATTACAAAAATTTACTCTCTAGGGGAAGTGAAAATACCTGTTCTTCGGGGCATAGATCTGGAAATTCGGTCAGGGGAATACGTATCCATTATGGGAGCTTCGGGTTCCGGGAAATCAACCCTGATGAATATTATCGGCTGCCTCGATCGCCCGACGGGGGGACAATATATTTTAGAAGGCAGAAACTTAAAGAACTTGGACGATAACCAACTGGCTTATATTCGCAATCAGAGGATTGGCTTTGTCTTCCAACAATTTAATTTATTGTCCCGCTCCACTGCCCTAGAAAATGTCATGTTGCCGATGGTCTATGCCAATGTTCCCAAGCCAAAGCGTCGTCAAAGAGCGATGCAAGCTTTAGCTAGAGTTGGATTGGCTAATTATCTCCACAATCGGCCTAGCCAACTTTCCGGGGGACAACAACAGCGAGTCGCCATCGCCCGGGCCCTAGTTAATCAACCGGCTCTGGTGTTGGCCGATGAGCCGACGGGGGCCTTAGATACACAAACTTCCCAAGAACTGATGGATTTACTAACCGAACTCAATCAACAGGGGATCACGATTGTGATTGTCACCCACGATCCTGATGTAGCCGCCCAAACCAGACGGGTGATCCGCCTTCAAGATGGCTTAATCGTTTTTTAGGATGTACTAGCCTCAATCCCGTCGTAAAGCGGTAATCGGGTCTAAATGAGCGGCAGAACGGGCGGGAATTACTCCTGCTGACAAACCAACGATAAAAGATAAACCAAATCCACTGATTATCGACCAACCTGACAAGACAAAGGGAAATCGGAAAATCTGGGCGCTACAGAACGCTACTAAAATGCCCAATAACACACCGATGCCGCCGCCAGTCAGGGAAATCATCACCGATTCCGCTAAAAACTGCTGGAGGATGGCCGAACGGGTGGCCCCCACAGCTTTGCGAATCCCGATTTCCCTGGTGCGTTCCACCACGGAAACTAACATGATATTAGCGATGCCAATACCACCGACTACTAGGGAAATGCCAGCGATCGCCACCAGCATCACTGTAAACAAACCCACTACCGTGGTCAAGGTTTTGACCACATCTGTTTGGTTTCTAATGCTAAAATCATCGGCTTGAGCAGCGGCGAGATTGTGACGCTGACGCAAAAGATTAGTAATTTGATACTCGGCATTTTTCATCTGATCTTGCTGGTCAACTTTGACATAAATGCCGTTAACAGCCTTACCACTTAAAGAATTATTGCCCACCAGACGAGAAGACATATTGCTCAGAGGAATAAAGACCTGATCGTCGCGATCAATCGAACCTTCGGCACCTTTTGGCTCAAATACGCCAATAATTTCGTAACTATTTTTTCTTTCAATCCAAAGCTTTTTACCGATCGCATTGGTATCATCGCCAAAGAGTTCTGTTAACAGAGTCGAGCCTAAAATCGCCACTGGTGTCGCCTGTGCCATTTCTTCCTCGGTAAAAAATCGACCTTGGCTGAGTTCTGTATTTCTCGCTTTCATGTAGTTAAGATCGATGCCCACCACATTAGTGGCATGATTGACCTCGCCCGCCACCACGGGTGCTGGACGCTGCAGATAGGCGGAGACCACCTGTACACCAGGAACTTGATTTTGAATAACTTTGGCATCTTCCCAGATTAAGGTGCTACTGGAACCGCGGCCGAGACTAATCCCCCCGGTTCTGGCTTCTCCGGGTAAAATTTGTAAAACATTAGTACCTAGAGATTGAATTTTTTGTTCGGTGGCTTTTTGTACTCCTTGGCCTACGGAGGTGAGAGCAATCACGGAGGCAATGCCAATAATCACCCCTAACATGGTTAACAAAGTCCGCAGTTTATTACTCCAGAGGGCTTCGATCGCTATCGAGACAATTTCGCTGATCGCCACGGGGTGAGGATGATTAGTCTGAACTATTTGTTTAGGTAAGTAAACAGTCATTGATTTCGATGTAATCTGGCTAAATATATAGTTGTGATCGAATAAAACAGATATTTTGGACTTATTTGTCTTTTTTTGTCTATAAATTACCTTATTTACTGTTTCTAGAAGAGATTAGGCTGTATTGACTGGGGCTTTCCCGTCCGATAGCATTGCCGATAAAAACCCTCACCTAGGGAAATCAATCGCTTCGCCATACTTTCCCAATAGGATTTTAGCGAGATTTTCCTTGACCTGTGCGTCAATTTCCGAAAAGATGGGGAGTAAGGCCTTTGCTGCCCCGTCGAGTAGAGGGGGGATATCCATCAAACAATAGACTGTGATATTTGTTACTATTTATTAAGCGTCAAAGTTTCCCCTGTGTCAAATCGAGACAGATAAGACGATGATGCTCTGTCTCCTGTTGTTTCCCTTTGGGTTATTCAATGACTGTTGCGACTTCCGAAAAACTTCCCATCGACTGGGTGACTCTCATCTACATGGCTTTTATCCACTTAGTGGCTCTTTTAGCCTTCTTGCCTGGCAATTTTAGCTGGGGTGCTGTGGGAGTGACATTAATTCTCTATTGGATTACTGGGGGTTTAGGAATTACCCTCGGTTTCCATCGTTTGGTTTCCCATCGGAGTTTTAAGACTCCCAAATGGTTAGAATACTTTCTGGTTTTGTGCGGAACCCTCGCTTGTCAGGGGGGTGCGATCGCATGGATAGGTTTACATCGTATTCATCATAAATATTCTGATACTGCTCCCGATCCCCACGATTCCAATAAAGGTTTCTGGTGGAGTCACATGGGTTGGATGTTACACGAAATTCCTGCCGACGAAGAAATTGCTCGTTTTACCCAAGATATCGCCGACGATCCTTTCTATAAATTCTGTCAAAATTATTTTGTTCCTATCCAAATTGTTTTAGGCTTAATTCTCTATGCTATGGGTGGTTGGCCGTTTGTAATTTGGGGAATTTTTGTTCGCTTGGTCTTAGTTTTCCACTCCACTTGGTTTGTCAACAGCGCCACTCACAAATTTGGTTATGTTAGCCATGAATCCCACGATAATTCTAAAAATTGTTGGTGGGTTGCCCTCTTAACTTTCGGTGAAGGTTGGCACAATAATCACCATGCCTATCAGTATTCTGCCCGTCATGGCCTACAATGGTGGGAAGTTGACCTGACTTGGATGACCATTCGTCTGCTGCAAATTCTGGGATTAGCTACTAATATTAAGTTGCCTCCCACCACGGCAACGGCGACAGAAAGTTAGTTTTATTTAGTGGTTAAATAGATGATAAATCTAGCCGAACTTAAGTTTAAGTTCGGTTATTTTCTCCGACTTAACCCAAATCTGACGGCTTTTCCCACGGCACAACTGAGGAATATAGGTAATGCGAATCCTCCCCCAAAAAACGAAATCATTGATAGGATAAACTTGATTATTTCCCCCTCTGCCGAACATTGACTGGGGAAAGCGCAACCCATCGGGCCAAGAGCGAAGGATAACCAACCAAAAACGTAAACACACAGGGGAAATAAGAGGCAAAAAACCAGACCCCCCGCTAGACAGCCTAATCCATTAGCCTTTCTATTCGATTCTCTCACCATCTCTATCGCTGACCCTTTCTAAGTCGCAGCATAAAAAAGTTAAAATAGCAACTTTTTTAACAAATATTTAATATTTACGCCGATGTGCCGGAGAGACCCCAGAGAACGTATATTAAAAGCTAATAGCCAAATTATAGTAAGTTTCTATGAAAAAAATCTCGATTTTAGGCTCTACAGGCTCGATCGGAACTCAAACTCTCGATATTGTCACCGATCATCCCGATAAGTTTCAAGTGGTGGGATTAGCCACGGGTAATAATATTCAACTACTATCGGAGCAAATTCGGCAATTTCGCCCGCAAATCGTGGCGATTAATAACGAAAGTCAACTAGAAGACCTAAAAAGCCTAATTTCCGACCTTGACTATACCCCGATTATCCTAGCAGGAAAGGAAGGAGTAATCGAAGTGGCCCGTTATGGCGATTCCGAAAGCGTCGTCACGGGAATTGTCGGTTGTGCGGGATTGCTGCCGACAATTGCCGCTATTACTGCTGGTAAAGATATTGCCCTCGCTAATAAGGAAACCCTGATTGCTGGCGGCCCGGTGGTGCTGCCTTTAGTGGAAAAACACCGAGTTAAATTATTACCTGCTGACTCGGAACATTCAGCTATTTTTCAATGTTTACAGGGAGTTCCCACCGGGGGATTAAAAAAGATTATTCTCACCGCTTCTGGGGGTGCTTTTCGGGATTTACCCGTGGAAAAATTGTCACAAGTAACCGTAGCTGATGCCCTGAAACATCCTAACTGGTCGATGGGCAGAAAAATCACCATCGATTCGGCTACTTTAATGAATAAAGGTCTAGAAGTTATCGAAGCTCATTATTTATTTGGTGTCGATTATAATGCGATCGATATTGTCATTCATCCCCAAAGTATTATTCACTCTTTAATTGAGTTACAGGATACCTCGGTTTTAGCCCAATTAGGCTGGCCCGATATGCGTTTACCCCTGTTATATGCCTTGTCTTGGCCTGAAAGAATTTATACCGATTGGGAACCTTTAAATTTAGTTAAAGCCGGCAGTTTAACCTTCAAAGAACCCGATCATCAAAAATATCCCTGTATGGGATTAGCTTATGCGGCCGGCCGCGCAGGTGGGGCAATGCCAGCAGTATTAAACGCGGCCAATGAACAAGCGGTAGCATTATTTTTAGAAGAAAAGATTAGCTTCTTAGATATTCCCCGGGTGATTGAAAAAGTGTGCGATCGCTTTGCAATTCATAACAGTTCTACCCCTAGCCTAGATGACATTTTAGCCGCCGATGATTGGGCGCGTCAAGAAGTATCTAACTGTCTGATTGCCAATCCGGTCTAGATAGTCTATATCCTGTAGGGATGTTAACTATAATGTCTCTACAGATATAGGATAGAAAAATCACTAATTTCGGCTATTTTTTCTAGTTAACTAGATTTATGATGATCATGACAAGAGTTGATAACCTTCAATAAACCTCGAAAATAAAGATTAAATTGCCTAAAATCAGGGTTTTCTTATTCTTTGTGTGATAAGTTTAACTTATATAGGATCGATCTTTGTGTCCTTTGTGTCCTTTGTGTCCTTTGTGTCTTTGTGGTTCGTTCTAGTCGCTCGCTGGCAGGACTGTATCTTAGAGTACATTTTACCCACCAAACTCAAGAGAGCCAAATCTGTAAATAGACCATTTAATTGACTATTATTCATTCTTAATTCTCCTGACTACTGACTCCTAACCCTAACAACAATTTTTGATTTTTACAATGAGGTCTAATGACCCTGAAGCTTTCTCAAAAATAAGATAAAATAAACAAGATAGCGGTTATTACTTTTAATTTTCTATGGTTACAACTTCTCTATCCCTCCCCGAAATCGCCAGAGAAACCCGTCAAGCGAGTCGTCAACTGGCTATCCTGACTAACGAAGAAAGGAATGAAGCTTTAGAGGCTATTGCTGAGGCTTTGACTGCCAATGCTGATAAAATACTAGAAGCTAATATCGCCGATGTTCAAACAGCTAAGGCGATGGAATTATCCCCAGCTTTATGTGCGCGATTAGAGTTAAGTTCTGGCAAATTAAAAGCCGCTATTGCCGGGGTGCGAGATGTGGCTAAATTAGCAGATCCTTTAGCTACGATGCAAATTAATCGGGAATTAGATCAAGGTTTAATTCTGCGGAGAATAACCTGTCCTTTAGGGGTTTTAGGGGTTATTTTTGAAGCTCGTCCCGATGCTTTAATTCAAATTACCAGTTTAGCGATAAAATCTGGTGATGGCGTTATTTTAAAAGGGGGGAAAGAGGCGCTCCGTTCTTGTCAAGCTTTAGTAAAAATTATTCATCAGGCCTTGAGTGAAACTAAAGTTAATCCAGCGGCGGTAAGATTATTAACAACACGAGAGGAAATTCAGGAACTATTAAAACTTGATCAATACATCGATTTAATAATTCCTAGAGGTTCTAACGAATTTGTGCGTTATATCCAAAATAATACCCGTATTCCCGTCCTCGGTCATGCCGATGGTATCTGTCATCTCTACATCGATAAAGAAGCCGATTTAAGCAAAGCAATTAGGATTACCGTTGATGGTAAAACCCAATATCCTGCCGCTTGTAATACCATTGAAACTTTATTGGTTCATCAAGACATCGCTAGACAATTTTTACCCGCAGTGGCCCGAGCATTAGAGGAAAAAAAGGTTAAATTATTGGGAGATGAAGCAACTCGTCAGATTATTAACGTACCATCGGCCACAGAAGAAGACTGGCAAACCGAATATAGTGATTTAATTCTGTCAATTAAAATTGTTGATAGTCTAGAATCGGCAATCGAACATATTAATTATTACGGTTCTCGACACACGGAAGCCATTGTCAGCGAAAATTTTAACACGGCCAAAACCTTTAGCGATCGAGTCGATGCCGCCGGAGTTTTTCATAATTGTTCCACCCGATTTGCCGATGGTTTCCGTTACGGTTTTGGGGCCGAAGTGGGTATCAGTACCCAAAAAATGCCCCCCCGTGGTCCGGTGGGATTAGAGGGATTAGTGACCTACAAATATCAATTAGTGGGAGATGGTCATATTGTCGCCGATTATTCTGGGGAAAATGCCCAATCTTTCACTCATAAGGATTTATAGTCGAGAAAAAAGCCGATGTTTACAGGATTAATTCAAGCCTTGGGAAAAATTCGGGTCGTGGATACTGATAGACTATATTTGTCTGTATCTTCTGATACAATTCTCCAAGATTTAATGATTGGTGATAGTGTGGCTGTGGATGGAGTTTGTTTGACAGTTGAGGAAATTCTCCCAGAGGGTTTTGTGGCCACCGCTTCCCCAGAAACCCTACAGCGCACTACTTTGGGACGAAGGATTAAAACAGAAACCAACGTTAACCTAGAAACCTCTTTGCGGGTGGGTAGTAAAATCGGCGGTCATTTTGTCACCGGTCATGTGGACGGAATTGGCTGTTTAGTCGAATCGATAATCGTGGCTAATTCGTGGGAAATGACCTTTGCTGCCCCTAGTTCCCTAGAAGAGCAGTGGAATAACTACATAGCTCGTTATATCGTCGGTAAGGGCAGTATAGCTGTTAATGGCATTAGTTTAACCGTGGCCGATTGTGATGCCTCCGGCAGCTGGTTTAAAGTGGCTGTCATCCCCCACACCTACGCCGAAACCAATCTTTCCCATTTAAAATTAGGCGATTGGGTGAATCTAGAAGGGGATATTTTAGGCAAATATGTGGAAAAATTGCTAGGAATGCGCTCTTATCACCCTCCTAGCGAGATTAGCCTAGAATTTCTGGCTGAACATGGTTATTAGTTTTCCAGAAAAAGCCTTTTCAACATATAAATTTATTGGCAATTTATCCATTAATTTTAGTTTTAAAATTGCCAACCTTCCCGCTCCATTAAACCCTGAACATTGGTACAATCGATAGAAAAGTGTTGACAGACTGTGGGGATTTTGGGAGCATTAGGCTTCAAGGCTTCTTCGGTAATTACGCAACCGTCTTTTATCTTGGCACAGGCAATAATAAATGGGTCAGCCACTGGCTTTCCTTGTAATCTTGCTTTTTCACTCACTAAATCCTTAAAGTTTCTTATAGAAAAAATTTCAGGAATAAATAAAGTTTCCTGAGCAGTGGGTGGTAAAAATATTTGTTTATTGAAGTCTATCCAATCTAAAACAAATTGTTTATTATTGCCATATTCTACTTCTTTAAGCACTTCGCGTACTGATTGTAGTTTACCTTCTGACACAAGCAAATCGATTTTTTGCCAAACGGTAGGAAAACTTTTGGGAAAATAGTTTCCTAAGACCTTAAAACTACTTGTGTCAAAAATGTAAACCATCAAAACAGTCCTTTGTCTAATAAATATTGTTCAAGTTTTTCCACCGTAGCAACTTTTTTAATGTTTAGATAATCAGCAACACGCTCGATATCGTATTGGCCTTGATAGTATTTATTGAATACCAGTTTTAGGTAATTTTCTCCCAAATATGTCGCCTGATTAGCATAGGGATTACCGCCAGATTTTTCATTTTTGTCCTGACTTTTTCCCACCTGCTCACTGTACCACTCGCTTACTTTAAGACTATATTCTTTCTGAGAAATAAAGTTATTATCTAATAGTTTTCGTAAAACTACTTCTCGACTAACCTTATAATCACTGGAAATTTTCGAGATAATTTTATCGTTAACTATTGTTTCTCTGATTATCTCAGAAAAGACATGATTAGGAAGCAAAAACTCTGCAGCAAATTTATTACAAAATATCTCGATATATTTATTTTCTCCTTGCAAACTATTAATATATCTATCGTCAGACTTAGTAATTCCATTAGTCTGCAAAAGAATATGTGCTAATTCATGAAAAATGGTAAATATTTGTCTAGATTTTTCCGTGCTATTATTAAGATATATGATCGGAAATTCAATATCTATCAAGCAAAATCCCGAAATTTCTCGCTGCTTAAAAGAACGCTTAAAAATAAAAATACCGGCTTCTTCCACGGCACTCCGCCATTTTTTTAAGGCAGTTTCCTGATCATTCCAGGTCAGTTGTTCTTCTAGAGTAACGTTTAAATAATTTCTGATCTGTTCGGCTAATATCCTTAAATCATCACTAGAGCTAACCGCAATATCCTGAAAGATTTTCTTGGTACTAGGATTAATACCATTATTAATTTCCTGTAGCGACAATTGCATCGCTTTTGCTTGTCTTAAAGCATAGATAGTATCGGCGGCCAGGTTTTCGATTTCAAAGTCTGGCAAAGTTCTAAATTCTTGTTTTTCCTCCGCTTCTAGGGGAGGTTCTGGGAAAAAGAATAAAGCGAGAGGACGTTTATATATTTCTGCTAACTTTTCCAATTGACTATAGGTAGGAAAGTCCTCTCCTGACTCCCATTTCTCGATAAGAGAAACATCTTTTTTAAACTTGACCGCCACAGACTCAAGAGAATATCTCGCCCTTTCTCTTGCCCATTGGATTATCTTGGGATTAACGCCTGTCAGTTTCTCGCCCATCAGTTTATCTTATCATCACGAGATAGAGATTTCTAGCTTAATTTAGATCATAAAGTAGTTTTATTGTACTATATGATTATCTAAAATAGAGACAATGTACCGATTTCTGGATAGGTCAGCGAGGGATTGATAACTTTTTCCTATATAAAAAACCAGTGGAAAGCTTGACATTAGCCAAAATACCCAGACAATGTTAAGTTAAATTAACCAATAGCCTAGGCTTGTATTTAAGGAAAACCCCTTATGGTAGCAACACCAGTTCAACAGAAATACGACATCAAAGATATTAGTTTAGCCCCCATCGGCAAACAGCGCATCGAATGGGCCGGTCGGGAAATGCCCGTTTTGCGTCAATTAGCCGAACGTTACGCCATCGAAAAACCCTTTGCTGGACTGCGTTTAGTCGCTTGCTGTCACGTTACCACCGAAACCGCTAATTTGGCCATCGCACTAAAAGCCGGTGGCGCTGATGCGTTACTAATTGCTAGTAATCCCCTTTCCACCCAAGATGATGTGGCCGCTTGTTTAGTCGCTGATTACGGCATCCCCGTTTATGCAATCAAAGGGGAAGATAACGACACCTATCACCGTCACGTTCAAATCGCCCTCGATCACAAACCCCAGATTATCATCGATGATGGTTGTGATGTGGTAGCCACCCTAGTTAAAGAAAGAAGTCACCAATTACCCGACATTATCGGTACTACCGAAGAAACTACCACCGGTATCGTCCGTTTGCAAGCCATGCTCAAAGCCGGGGTCTTATCCTTCCCCGCAATGAACGTTAACGACGCAGAAACCAAGCATTTCTTTGATAATCGCTACGGTACAGGTCAATCTACCCTTGATGGTATCATTCGCGCCACCAATATCCTCCTTGCCGGTAAAACCGTGGTTGTGGCTGGTTATGGTTGGTGTGGTAAAGGTGTGGCTATGCGGGCCAAAGGTTTAGGCTCTAATGTAATTGTCACCGAAATCAACGCCGTGCGTGCCATTGAAGCGGCGATGGACGGTTTCCGGGTTATGCCCATGGATGAAGCCGCTAAAGAAGGCGATATCTTTATCACCGTCACTGGTAACAAGCACGTTATCCGGGCTGAACATTTTGACCTGATGAAAGATGGGGCGATTGTTTCCAACTCCGGTCACTTTGATATTGAAATCGACCTGCAAGCTTTAGGCGCAAAAGCCGATAATGTTAAGGAAGTTCGCAACTTTACCCAACAATATAGCCTAAAAAGCGGTAAATCCATCGTTGTTATCGGTGAAGGTCGCCTAGTTAACCTGGCAGCCGCCGAAGGTCATCCTAGCGCCGTTATGGATATGAGTTTCGCTAATCAGGCGATCGGTGTAGAATACTTGGTTAAAAATAAAGGTAAATTAGCCCCCGGCATCTACTCAATTCCCTACGAATTAGACCAAGAAATCGCCCGCTTGAAACTACAAGCCATGGGGATTGAAATCGATACTCTCACCGAAGCCCAATTAGAATATATCAACTCCTGGACTTCCGGAACCTAATATCAGTTATCAGTTATCAGTTGTCAGTTATCAGTTATCAGTTATCAGTTATCAGGAGTTAGGAGTCAGGAGTCAGGAGTCAGGAGTTAGGAGTTAGGAGTCAGTACCCGCCACTTCATAATTCATAATTCATAATTCATAATTCCTACTTCCCACTCCCTTTTTTTAACTTTAAAACTGTTTTCTAAATCATAAAAAAATATGACTGAATGGATTACAAATACAATGACTTCTATGGGCTATTTAGGCATAGCTCTATTAATGTTTTTAGAGAATCTTTTTCCTCCCATTCCCTCAGAATTAATTATGCCCCTAGCGGGTTTTACCGTCCATGAGGGACAAATGCAATTTATTCCGGCAGTGGTAGCGGGGATTGTCGGAACCGTAGTCGGAGCGCTACCTTGGTATTATCTCGGTCGGGTTGTAGATGAGGAAAAAATTGAAAAACTAGCCGATAAATACGGCAAATGGATTACCGTTTCCGCTAAAGATATTCAAAAAGCTAATCAATGGTTTAACCGTCACGGTAGTAAAGCGGTTTTACTCTGTCGTTTGGTCCCTGGAGTGCGAACTTTGATTTCCCTTCCCGCCGGGATGAATCACATGGCGATGATTCCCTTTTTAGTTTACTCCACCATCGGCACGACCCTCTGGGTCGTTTTTTTAACGGCAGCAGGTTACTTTTTAGGGAAGAATTACCCACTTGTGGAAGAATATCTGGCTCCCGTGTCAAAAATCGCCCTACTTGTCCTGGTTATCTGGTTTATCCTCTGGATTGTCCGCAAACGTAACCGCCGGTATGAGTAAGTTTTGATGATAGGTGGTGCGTTACGACGGATTGTCACCTTCCAGTCACAGCAGCAATTTTTGCCGTCTAACGCACCCTACGTTTTACTGCTTATAAAGGGGCAAAAGGATAAGAATATACGAGGTTTTAATATGCCAACAATTAAACTACGTTCTCAGATTGGTAGAGATGGAATCTTACATTTACATATACCGTCCGATTTTAAAGAAACTGAAGTAAATGTTACAGTAACCGTTGAAGCGGTTCAAGAAGTCAGTGAAGATTTAGCAAGTAGAAAAGAGGAAAGAAAACCTCGCTATAATGCCTGGGGCAACCCAGTAGTAGAGCAATCTATTACCCAAGCTATTTCAGGAATGCGCCGCCTTCAAAAAACTGTAGCTTTACCTAAAAGTGAAATTCGTGCCATGCGAGAAGAAGGGAGGCGGTTTTGATTGAGTTCGTTTTAGATTGTTCGGTAGCAATTAGCTGGTGTTTGGTCGATGAAGATAACGATTATGCTAACGCAGTATTAGACATAATGCCAAACGCCGAAGCATTTGTTCCCGAAATTTGGTCTTTAGAGATTGTCAATAATCTCCTAGTCGCAGAAATAAGAAATCGGATGACGGTCGAGCAAACTCAAGCATCGATTAATTGGTTACAGTCTTTACTTATTACTATTGATTCTTTAACTTCAGTCCAAGCTTTTGGCAGGACTTTAACACTAGCAAGAGAACAAAAATTAGCTTCTTATGATGCTGCTTACTTAGAACTTGCTTTGCGCTTAGATTTACCATTGGCTACCAATGATAAGCAATTAATAGATGCAGCATTACGCTGTCAGGTAGAATTACTTAATCCCGCTCTAAATTGAACAAAGTTAGTTTTATCACCCGAATATTCCTTGACTTGGTGGCTCTACCGTACTTGTGATGATAATATATAATGATGGTCTATGACAGAGAGAAACATTAAATACTGTTTGGTATTAGGAGAAAAGCTGTGCCACTGATTAAAATACCAAGGAATTATCTGATTGCTGAAGATGAAAATTTTATTACAGCAGACGTGCCAGATTCACTGCTTCAGCTTTGGCAAAAAGATTATCAAAAGGTGGTTAAAGCCAAAGGTATTCTTAAGGATAAAAAAGCGGCAATGCTATCTCATGTAGAGTCTCTTCGTCGGGAGTGGGATGGATGAAATACGTCTATGATACCAATATTTTTATTTATTATTTAGCCGATGACGATATAGTTACTTCTTTTTTCTCCCAAGCTTTTTTGAGTTTGCATCAGATTTTTATCTCACCAATTGTCAGAATTGAGTTACTCAGTTTTCCTACTTTGTCTAAGGAAGAAGAGCAGATAATTGAAGATTTACTCTCACAGTTTGAATTAATTCCCATATTGAGAGAAATTGAAGATCTGACTATTCAACTGAAACGACAGTATAAAATCAAGATTCCCGATGCCATTATTGCCGCAACAACATTGAGCCAAAATGGATGTTTGGTCACTAGAAATGTTGATGATTTTAAGGGTATTTCTGGTTTAAATATTAAAAACCCGTTTATTGATGAGGGGTAAATAATAGTAGAAGAGCGAGAATTAAAAGTTGACTTATCTGCTATCAGTGTCATCCAAGATTTGTAGCGGCCAGTGCCTTCGTAGAAAAAGAAGAGTCTGCATGACTGAGAATGATAGGAATTGTCAGTAATGCGTCATCCTCAGAAAAGGTAAACTCAACTTTACTAGGCATGAGCAGATGCCCCTTGGTCATCCTGAATCATCTGCATCAGAATGTTTGCTGCTGCCGTTGCGTCGTAGAGGGACAAAATTGGATACTCTGGTGCGGAGAAGATGACTTGTAGTTCAGCGTCTGGGATTTGTGTGGCTAGGACTTTAAAGAGTGATAATTTGTCTGACTGGCTCAGATTGTTGACCAGAGGAATTAACTCAGCGAGTGACATGGTTTAAACTTCTAGAGGTGCGAGAATGAACTCTTAATAAAATCTTAATTGGGGGTATTACCTGGAAAAGTTCGTCTAGAATTCCGTTGGACTGATCCAAAGGCAACCCAATACAGGAGGTCAAATGGCTATTTTCCAATATCAGATTCTTGTAGGAAAGAATGAACCTAATGCTGTGGTCTGGTTTCTGAATGGCAACCAAGTAGGAGGGGATTTGCCACAAATTCTTAATGGTTTGGGCTCTCAAGGTTGGGAAGTCGTTGGTATTGGGGATCTAGGTTTTGATAGTCGCTCTGAGATTGTGCTTAAGAAAACAATCTAATCATCCTTAGGTGTTCTTCGTCCCTACTTTTTCAGCAAGCCCTATATAAAAAAAGGAGTGAAAAAAATCACTCCTACTGATAATCAAAAGAAAAACAGGCTTAAACCTAGAGAGCGTTGGCTCCCGCTACTACTTCTAGCAATTCTTGGGTAATAGCTGCTTGACGCGCTTTGTTGTAGGTACGGCTTAAAGTCCCGATTAACTCGCTGGCGTTTTCGCTGGCGTTGCTCATCGCCGTCATCCGGGCTGCTAATTCACTCGCTGCCGATTCCTGGAGAGCGCGCAGTAATTGGTTATTTAAGTACAAAGGTAGGAGAGAATCGAGGATTTGGACGGGATTCTGCTCAAAAATCATGTCTTGGGGAAAAACCTGCGCCGGTTGGCTGGCCATTTTTTCCCGTTGTACCTTAAATTTTCCTTCTTTAGTCACCAAACGGAAAATCTCGTCATCCTGTACCGCTAAACCTTGGGTAGTTAAAGGTAACAGGGTTTGAATCACCGGAGTGGCACTGATCAGGGAGATAAAACGAGTATAAATTAACTCGACCCGATCGACTGTTTCCGATAAAAATAAGGAAAGCAATTCATCCCCAATCGTGCCAGCTTCATCGGCAGTGGGAATCTGTTCGAGGTTAATAAATTTAGCGGCAATGGGAGCATTCCGGCGCTCAAAATATTGTGCCGCTTTTCGGCCGGCAACCACTAATTGATACTTAATCCCTTGCTCTTTTAATTCATTCATCCGTTGTTCGGCACGACGGATGACGTTAGTATTATAACCGCCACAAAGACCTCGATCGCCTGTCACTACCAACAGAGCCACGGTTTTTACTTCCCGTTGGGCCAGCAGGGGTAAATTAACATCACTAAAGGCTAAACGACCTTGCAGATTATAAAGGACCTGAGCGAGGGCATCGGCAAAAGGACGGGTACAGAGAACTTGTTCTTGGGCGCGGCGCACTTTTGCGGCCGCCACCAGACGCATGGCCTCGGTAATTTTTTTGGTATTTTTGACCGATTGAATTTGGTCGCGAATCGCTTTGAGATTAGGCATAATTCAGTTATCAGTTATCAGTTATCAGTTATCAGTTATCAGTCATCAGTTATCAGATTGGAGTTTTAAGTGAGCAGTATGTGTTAAGTGAGCAGTACTAAATAGCAGTTTCTGGCCATCTTTTCACTGTTTACTGATCACTGTTTACTGGTCACTGATAACTGAAAAGGCTGACAGCTTAAAGCTCACAGAAGTTTACTTGAAAGCCTGTTTGTACTCATTGATGCCATCTTTGAGCAGGCCTTCTGCTTCGTCGTTGAGTTGTTTTTCAGTGCTGACGATCTCAACGTAGCGAGGTTTGCTGGTTTTCAGGTATTCCCGTAAACCGGTGCAGAAATCGATAACTTTATCGGTGGCGATATCGTCGAGATAACCGTTTAAACCGGCATAAACCACCGCCACCTGTTCCCAAACGGAGAGGGGGAAGTTTTGGGGTTGTTTGAGGATTTGACGCAGACGTTGACCGCGAGCCAGTTGTGCTTGGGTGGCCGCATCAAGGTCAGAAGCGAATTGAGCAAAAGCTTCTAATTCGTCAAACTGGGCTAATTCCAGTTTTAATTTACCGGCAACTTTCTTCATCGCTTTCGTTTGGGCTGCCGAACCCACGCGGGATACGGAAATACCAGCGTTAATAGCGGGACGGAAACCAGCGTTAAAGAGGTCGGTGGAGAGGAATATCTGACCGTCAGTAATCGAAATTACATTGGTGGGAATGTAGGCAGAAACGTCACCGGCTTGGGTTTCGATAATCGGCAGGGCGGTCATGCTACCACCACCGAGGGCATCGCTGAGTTTAGCGGCGCGCTCTAGTAAACGGGAGTGGAGATAGAAAACGTCGCCGGGGTAAGCTTCCCGACCGGGAGGACGACGCATGAGCAGGGATAGCTGACGATAAGCTTGAGCCTGCTTGGTGAGGTCATCGTAGATAACTAGGGTCGCTTTGCCTTTATACATGAAGTATTCGGCGATCGAAGCTCCGGTGTAGGGGGCGATATACTGGAGGGTGGCGGGGTCGTTAGCGTTAGCGGCCACCACCACGGTGTAATCCATAGCGCCTCTTTGGGTGAGGGTGTCGATTACTTGGGCGACGGTGGAGGCTTTTTGACCGATGGCGACATAGACACAGATCACGTCTTCGCTTTTCTGGTTAATGATCGTGTCAATGGCGATCGCTGTTTTACCAGTTTTTCTGTCACCGATAATTAACTCCCGTTGACCACGACCGACGGGAATCATGGCATCGATAGCGGTAATGCCGGTTTGCATCGGTTCACAGACGGATTTGCGAGCGACAATACCGGGAGCGGGGGATTCCACCAGACGGGTTTCGCTGGCGAGGATGTCCCCTTTGCCGTCGATGGGACGACCGAGGGCATCAACCACGCGGCCGACTAAGGCTTCACCCACGGGAACCTGAGCGATTTTACCGGTAGCTTTCACCGTACCGCCTTCTTTAATCCCGAAACCGTCACCCATTAACACTGCACCGACGTTATCTTCTTCGAGGTTAAGGGCGATGCCGACGGTTCCATCTTCAAATTCTAATAGTTCTCCCGACATGGCCTGTTGTAGGCCGTAGATGCGGGCAGTACCGTCACCCACTTGCAGGACGGTTCCCACGTTGGAGACCTGTACTTCTTGGTTATAGGATTCGATCTGTTGACGAATAATCGTGCTAATTTCGTCGGGTCTGATAGCTACCATAGTTTAATCTCGGAAAAAGTAAAAAATTAGAAGGTGAAAAAACGGCAAAAAAGGGAGATTAGATGACCTTAGCGCAGGGAGAGGCTGAGGCGTTGTAGTTGACCGCGAATGCTGGCATCAAAGACCTGAGAACCGACTTTGATCACCACACCACCGATGAGGCTGGTATCAACTTTGGTTTTCAGTTCGACCACGTTCGCCCCGGTCAGAGTTTTCACTTTGTCGATGACGATTTGTTTTTGGCTATCGTTCAATTCGGTGGCCGAGGAAACTTCCGCTAAAACGGTGTTAGTCAGCGCTCTGGCCAGGGTGAGATATTGTTGACAAACGGGTTCTAAAAATTGAATCCGACGTTTATCGACCAATAACATCATGAAGTTAGTTAAATAGGGATTGGCACTGCTCCCCATTACTTGGGAAAGAACGGCTTTTTTAGCTTCTTCTTTGATCACGGGATTGCCGATAAAAGCTCTTAGATCGGGGGCATTTTCCAACAATTCTAAGAGGGATTTTATTTCGCCGCCGATCGCTTCTAATTGTCCGCTGCTTTGGGCGACGGAAAGTAATGCCTGGGCGTAGGGTTCGGCAATTTCTGAACTGATTAAACTTCCCTGCATCTATTTACCTCCTAGGTTCGCCAAACTGCGATCAATTAGGGTTTGTTGTACCGATTCTTCCAGGCCGGTGCTTAACTGGGATTCCACGTTAGCTAAGGCTAAAGCGGTAATTCTTTGGCGTAATTCTACTAAAACGCGATCCTGTTCTGCCGAGAGATCTTTAGCGGCACTTTCGCGCATTCTTTGAATATCGAGTTCGGCTTGGGCGGCGATGTCGGCGGTGACAGTTTTAGCTCTAGATCGAGCATTATTGATAATTTTTTCCGCTTCTTGTTTTGCTAGGGCGAGTTTTTTCTGTTCTTCGGCGAGGGCGTTAGCGGCAATATTTTTCCGGTCTTCAGCTTCGGCTAAAGCTTCAGCAATCTTCGACTGACGTTCTCCGAGGATTTGTCCGAGAACTTTGCGGCCGTAGAAGATGACTAAACCGAGCAGAATCGAGAGGTTAAATAGGTTAGTTCCTAGGATATCGGTGTTGATGCCGAATCCTTCTGCTGCCGCTTCCTTCGCCTCCGTGGCTAATAATAAAATTGTGTCGATGATCATGATTATTGAGGGCGGGGAGTAGGTTGTTCAGTTATCAGTTATCAGAGGTAAGTTATCAGTCTTCTAACTCCTGACGACTGAGTGCTATCTTTTTACTGATCACTGTTATTAACCAAGGGCTGGGGTTTAGCGAACGAGTTCGGGGCCGAGGAGTTTTTCGAGAATTTGACGGGAAAGAGAGGCCACTTGTCCTTCTAGAGAACGAAAGGCTTCTTCTTTCTGTTGGGCAATTTCGGCGGCGACGGCTTCCTTACGGGCGATCGCTTCTTTTTGGGCTGCGGCAACTCGTTCGCTGGCTAGTTTTTGGGCCTCAGCTTGCGCTTGGGCGATAATCTCTTGGGATTGTTTACGAGCCGAAGTTAATTGCAATTCGTACTCTTGTACAAGTGCTTCGGTTTTGGCTAGTTGTTCTTTGGCTCCGCCTTCCGTTTGCCGAATATACTCCGCCCGTTCATCTAAAACTTTACTGAGGGGTTTATAAAAAACGGCGTTCAGGATCACTGCCAAAAGAATAAACTGTAGTGCCATCACTGGCAGGGTGGCATCGAAATCAAACATTGATTTATTCCTGATAAATAGAGGCTATAGACAGGTTCAAAAAAGGAATATGATCCCCCTGCTTTAACAATATACAGTCAGGGGGAATCAGTAAAATTCCCTTAATTAGCTATCAGCCTTCCGTCCCAAAAACCAGACTTTTTAGTTAGCTGCTGCGGCGTTTTTTGAGAGTTTTGAAAACTCTGCTGCCAAGCTGGGGACTGGGGGCTGATAGCCCACTGCTTTTTTAATTAGGCGAAGGGGTTAGCGAACAGTAAAACGAGAGCGATAACCAAGCCGTAGATGGTTAAGGATTCCATGAATGCCAAGCTGAGGAGAAGGGTACCACGAATTCTTCCTTCAGCTTCGGGTTGACGGGCGATACCGGAAACAGCTTCTCCAGAAGCGGTACCTTGACCAACACCGGGGCCGATAGCGGCTAAACCAACGGCGAGGGCGGCGGCGATAACGGAAGCGGCAGCTACTGTGGGGTTCATGGTGATTTTTTCCTCTATTTACTAATCAATTTCAATCTGTTGTTTACAGAGCGCGTTCTCAGCCGCAAAAAATGGCTGGTTTTCTGCTCAAAACTCCCGAAAGAGTTTTTGGGAAAGAACGATCCTGGAATTCAGTTGCTCATCCTGAATTCGACCAATAATTTCTTAGTTATTATCCTATTATTTGGACACTTTTCCCTAAGAAATTTTTCTGTTTTCGTCCCTCGCTTTTAAGCGTGTTCTTCTTCGTGTTCCGATTCCAGGGCCTCATGGATATAGGCCCCGGCAAGGGTGGCGAAGACCAGGGCCTGAATAGCGCTGGTAAATAAACCGAGAGCCATCAGGGGTAGGGGTACGACTAGGGGGACAAGGAAGACTAATACGGCTACTACCAACTCATCCGCGAGGATGTTTCCGAAAAGACGGAAGCTGAGGGAGAGGGGTTTGGTAAAGTCTTCTAAAATTTTGATCGGTAATAGCACGGGAATCGGTTCTAGGTAGTGAGCGAAGTAACCGAGTCCTTTTTTACTGATGCCCGCGTAGAAGTAAGCGAGGGAAGTCAGTAGGGCTAACGCCACCGTGGTATTGATGTCGTTAGTGGGGGCGGCTAATTCCCCTTCGGGCAGTTCGATTAACTTCCAAGGAATCAAGGCCCCTAACCAGTTAGAAACGAAAATAAATAAAAATAGGGTGCCGATGAAGGGCAACCAGGGTCGATATTCCTTTTCTCCTAGCTGGTTTTTGGCTAAATCGCGCAGAAATTCGAGAACGTACTCCATCAGGTTTTGAATACCGCTAGGGACTTTCTGGATTTTGCGGGTAGCGGCGATCGAGGCGATGATTAAGATAGCGAAGACGATCCAGGAGACCGCGATCACTTGCCCGTGAATTTTTAGTCCGCCGATGTGCCAGTACCAGTGTTGTCCCACTTCCAGGGAAGCGAGGCTATAAAAATTAAGCACACTTAAACTGTCTAACATTTCTACCTTAGGGAGATTCGGGTTCGCAAATCAGGGTTATTTTAACGGTCAAAGGGGTTAGGAATCGGCTTTCTGCTCCAGCTTGAAGATGGTTTGCAGGGTATAGACGATGATCGCCCCTTTATAGGTCAAAAAACCCAAAAAAACTGGCACTATGTGCAGTTCTTGCCAACGACTGGCGATGATGATTAATCCGGCGAATAGGGCTAATCCTTTTTTGCCCACGCGATTTTTCGTTACCCCCAATTTTTCCACTTCCCCGGCCAGGAGTTTTAGGTAAACAACTCCCACCATTGCCCCTAATAGGTAATTAAGGGCGGTATTGAGGGAATAAAACAGCCACACGGGTATAAAGATCAGACCGCTTAAGATGAGGGTGGTGATCAATAGGGTGTTTTGTAGTTGATAGTATTCCCGCATCGGATCTGACGGCGGGTTGGTTTCTGGGGTTGGGGGAGATTCGATCGATGGGTCAGACAAGGTACACCTAAATCAGCGATAGACTAATCTCAATATCTGGATTGCTTTCCGAGCTATGACGCTCAGGTGAGCCACAAGACATATTATCACGGCAGTGGCAACAATTATTAAGCAATTGTAAATGGTCTTGATTCCCCCCGCTCCCAGCCGTCAGCCGTCAGCTTTTTTCTCCCTCCTCCCCTGCTCCCTTCTCCCCACTGCCCCGACTCCAGCGCGCCCAAGTTCAGCGCTCCCTCTTGCCTGTTCCCTAAAACCAGAGACTTCCTACCTCACCATTAAGATAACTGCTATAACTGTGTTTTTGAGTAGATTTTTTTCTTGTCCCTACTCCTCAGTAAACCCGAACCTGAAGAAAAATTTACCCGTACCCCCTACCCCAAAAGAAAAATTTTTCTCTGGAAAGTTTTTCCGCATCAGGGTTTGATTATTTGAGTGCAAGCTTGCTCAGTTTAACTAATATAATCCTTTGCCCTTGCAGGAGGTAAAAATTTGCTGCTGCTATAAATAAAAGCCTAGAAGTGAGAGAGTAGATAGGCCATCGAGGTGCGGTGGCTGAGTAACTCTTAAAAATATTCCCTTTCTTGCCCAGATTACTTGGTCATAGGTAAGGAAAAAGCTATGAGTGTTGTAGTAGCCAACAATCCCTTAAATACCCTTGAGCAGATTTCTACAACCAGTGGATAACCAAACGAGAGTAAATAGCTGGAATAGTCATCCTGGCAATGGTTAATAAAAAGCAGTTACTTGGGAAAAGGGTAAGGGTTACTATTTTTTTCTCTCTTGATTTTTAAACTCAATACCTATAAATAAAAAAAGTTTTTGTGTGCTTCTCTCTAACAACAATCTCTAGGCAAAAAGCTGGAGATTTTTTTAAAGCTGATAACTAATAACCGATTCTGTCTCCTGATACAAACTAACTGGGAACAATATTTAAGAAAGCATCGAAGTCTTTTAATGCTTCTTGGAATTGAGTAGCAGCGAGACTAGCATCTTTCTCCTTGGCTGCCGCATCGATACGTTCAAAGTGAACGAAAAGATTTTTCGCTAACTGCTTGGCCTTTTCTTGGTCTTTGGGCAGTAAATTACGGGATAATCCTACCATTTCCCGACGCAATTGCCCCAAAGGACCGTGGATATAGGTGCGAGTATCTACCCAATTTTTGTCAGCGATGAGGTCTTGCAAAACGCTCATTTTTTCGCGAAATCCTTCTATGGGTTGGATGTAAACCTGTAACTGTTCGATTTTTTGCGGACTATAGACGGTGGGGATAGTTGCTTGCGGACCACTGCAGCTAACCAGCAGCGTAGTAACTAGGACTAAAACTAGGGAAATAATCGAGCGAAGACGTGGCATTGGTTTATATGTACTATTTAACAAACTATTGACGTTCTCTCCCGATAACTGGTCAAGCTATCGGGACGATTTTTACTTTATCAGGTTGTGGGATTCCCAAATCAGATTTTACTCCCAACGACCTTGACAGTAACTCGGTGCTATTGGACGATAATCAGCAATTTTGCCTCTGATCCCCCCTTAATCCCCCCTTGATAAGGGGGTGTCTGATAATTTTTAACACCTACCTACTTATTGATTACAGCTTAAACTGTTTCATAAAAGCTCGATCGATCCGATCTTTCCATAACCATAATAACGGTGATTGCCACGAAAAACCGCCCCAAGATGCGATCGCTTGTTGGTCTCCTGTCCCGATTAAACTGAGATAATTTTTCTGGGGAAAATAGGGTTTTAATGGCTGATTTTGCAGAATTCTGACTAAATTATCGAACAGAGGTTTACCTTGTCGGACGGCAAAAACTCCCGCTTTCGGACGGGGATAATCTGGAATCGTGGCAATATCTCCCACGGCAAAAATATGGGGATGGGAAAGGGATTGCAGATAATTATTCACTAAAATAAACCCTTTTTCATCTGTCAGTAATCCTGACGCTTTAATCCAACTAGGGGCCGAGGCAGTCGTTACCCAAATTGTATAATCCGTGGGCAAAACTAACCCCGATGAACAGATAATCCGATCTGCTTGCACTGCCGTCACATCCGTTGATAAATATAATCTAATTCCCCTTTGTTTAAAAATATTCTCCAAACGTTGGCCGACCCAATTATTATGGTTCGGTAGTAGTTTTTTTCCTCGATGAATTAGAGACAAATTCAAATTACTGCTAGAGTTGAGAATTTTGGCCAAACGGGACTGCATATTTAAAGCTAATTCGACCCCGCCCGCGCCACCACCAACAATGACGATATTTAAAGGATTATTGGGGTTACTAACCGCTTTTTTCAGGATTTCTTGCCATCCTTCCCGAAAAATCGGCACCGGTTTGGCGGGAATAGCGTACTCTTTAGCACCGATAACATTATCCACTGCTGGGATGCTGCCGATATCGATCGAGAGATAATCAAAGGGAATTGGTGAAGAATTATGACAAATTACTTGACATTTTTCCGTATCTATGGAATCAGCCTTAGCTAAACAGAATTGCGCTTGAGAATACCTAGCTAGAGAAGGTAAATCGATATGAGTTTCGGCAAAATCATAAAAACCGGCGATGTAGCCGGGTAACATTCCCGAATAGGGGGTATGGGTGACATCGCTAATTAAAGTTAATTGAACGTTTTTTAGGGGTGATTGCCCCCAAAGACGAAGGGCGATCGCATGACTATGACCCCCACCGATAAAAACTAGGCGCTTGACTAAATCCATAAAAAAAGGGGATTGCTGCCGGAAAAGTTAAATTCTAATGAATATATCTTCTGACACAGAAATTCTGTTGCAAGATCGAGGGTGGATAGACAAAAACTCAAGGTATCGAGGCCAGGAACTTTTAACCAATGACAGTAAATTGGGATTTTGATCTTTTCGGACTCGATATTCTTAAGCAAATTCTATCTATTATCTTCGCTTCCCAATAGAGAGAAGTCTATGCAAGAAGTTTATATCGTGGCCGCTGTCCGGACTCCAATTGGTCGTTTTGGTGGGGGATTAATGGGATTATCCCCGGCCGATTTAGGGGCAACAGTGATGAAATCTGCCCTAGAAATCGCTAATTTGCCCCCAGAAGCCCTAGATTTGTACATTTTCGGCAATGTTTTGGGATCCGGTCATGGTCAACTCATCCCTCGACAAGCGGCGATTAAAGCGGGAATTCCCGTAAGCGTGGACGGATATCGGGTGGATATGGTTTGTTCTTCGGGAATGATTGCCGTTAGTAACGCTGCCACCTCAATTCGCGCCGGCGAAGCGGATCTCGTCCTCGCCGGTGGCATCGAATCCATGTCCCAAACTGGCTTTTTTCTCTCCCATCGGGCCCGGTGGGGTTATAAATTCCTTATGGGTGCGCCGGAACAATTAACCGACCTATTACTGCACGATGGCCTAACCGATGCTACCACGACTGAGGGCATGGGTTCCCAAGTCGATCGCCTCTGTCTCGATCGCGGGGTTTCTCGGCAAGCATTGGACGAAATTGCCGCCTTATCCCACCAAAGAGCAGCCACAGCCACAGAAAAAGGCTGGTTTAACGGCGAAATCGTGCCAATTGAGCTTAAATCTAAGAAAGGTTCCACAATTATCGCTCAAGATGAGGGTATTCGTTCCGATAGTACCCCAGAAGGTTTAGGAAAACTGCGGCCAGCTTTTAACCCGTCGGGAGTTTTAACCGCAGGCAATAGTAGTCAGATTTCCGATGGGGCTGCCGCTATCCTTTTAGCCAGTCAAAAAGCCGTGGATCAGTACGGTTTAAAACCAATTGCCAAAATCCTCGGCGGCGCTGTGGGTGCTGGCAAAACCGATCGCTTCCCAGAATTCCCCGTCCTAGCGGTGAAAAAATTGCTATCATCTCTAGATAAAACGATCGAAGATTTCGATTTAGTGGAAAATAACGAAGCTTTTGCCTTAAATAATCTGCTTTTTGAGATGGATTTGGGGTTAGCGAGGGAAAAACAAAACGTTCACGGTGGTGCGATCGCCTTGGGTCATCCCATCGGCGCTTCCGGAGCGCGGATTCTGGTGACGTTAATTAATGCGTTGAAAGTACAGGATAAAACCCTCGGTATGGGGGCCATCTGTCATGGGACCGGTGGCGGAACAGCGATCGCAATTGAAAGAGTTTAGGAGGAAAAAGCTATGGTATCTCTGGGACTAGAGGAGAAAGTTATCGTCGTTACCGGCGGAAATCGAGGCATTGGGGCGGCTATTGTCTCTCTTTTGATAGAATTGGGGGCCAAGGTGGCCTACACGGATTTAGCCACCGATAATCCCCAGGGTTTAGGCATTGTCGCCGACGTGACTAAGTTGGAATCCATGGAAGCGGCAGCTCAACAAATTGAAGCGGAATTGGGACCGGTTTACGGCATCGTCGCTAACGCGGGGATTACCAGAGATAACTTTTTCGCTAAATTAACGCCGCTAGATTGGGATTTAGTGATTAATGTCAACCTAAAAGGGGTTAATCACACGATTAAGCCGTTTATTGAGGGAATGTACGAACGACAAGCGGGATCGATCGTTTGTATTAGTTCTATTTCCGGTGATCGCGGTAATGCCGGCCAAACTAATTACGCAGCCACAAAAGCGGCAGTTATCGGTTTAGTCAAATCCTTAGCGCGAGAAGCTGCTCGTTACAATATTCGCGCCAACGCGATTGCGCCGGGGTTTATTAACACGGAAATGACTTTAGCGATTCCCGATAAAGTTCGCGATAAAATCACCGCCGAAATTCCCTGTCGTCGCTTCGGTGAACCCGCAGATATCGCCTGGGCAACTGCTTATTTACTCTCTCCTGTTGCCAGCAGTTATGTCTCTGGAGAAGTCCTCAGAGTTAATGGGGCCCATCACACTTAATCAGTTATCAGTTATCAGTTATCAGTTATCAGTGGGTAAGTTATCAGTTATCTAATTCAAAGATGGAAAATGTGTTTGTTATCGAAAAAATCGGGTCTAAAACCTGGCATTTTAAGGCGAAAAGTTTTTGGAGCGGGGCATAAATCACCATTATAAAAACGGACTCCTGCCCCTTGCCTCCGTTATTTAGTGCCCGTTTAGCTAGTAAATAGGAGAGAAAAAATTATCAATCAGGAGTCTGAAGAAACGGTTAATGACGAGATGAGAACTGAATAGGACTTTTCTGGTGGTATTCGTGGCAAATATTATCAAGCTTATCGACAGGCTAGTAATGTGAGAATTCTCGATCCCGATGTGGCGGAAATTTTTCAAGATTCAGCCTCAGTCAATGAAGCGTTAAGATTACTAGCAAAAATTGCCAAGTCTGGAAAAATATGACTTATCAGTTATTAGTTATCGGGTGTAGGGTGGGTTAGTAAACTAGCGAAATTAGAGTTAAAGGAAAAGGGCAAAAATAATGGATAAACCGACACAAGCTTGGAGTGAGATGGCCGCCGATTACGTCAATCTTTGGACAGAAACCGGGGCAAAAATGTGGTCAAGTTGGTTTGATATGATGGGGGCGATACCGACTCCTATGGGCAATATTAAACCAGAATTACAAGAGGCAACCCAGCGCTATTTTGATAATCGGGATTTGTTGATCAAATTCCTAAAATTATCGGTGGAAGCTTGGGAAAGTATTTTCCCGAAAATGCAAACAGGAGAAAACTGGCAAACAATTTTAGATAATTATACCCAACAGATGCGCGGTCAACTGAATAGTTTTACTGCCACCACTTCCCAGGGTAGTCAAGATGTCAGTCAACTATGGACAATTTACCTGCAACAATTACAAAGTCTCAATCATTTATGGTTCGATCCTTTCGTGCTGTCAAATGACACAATAACCAAAGCTTGGTTAGGTAATACTTCTTCTTTGATCGAACTCAATAATATCTATTGGCAGAAGTTTTATGATGAAACTTTTGGTCAATGGTTACAGATGCCTTTATTAGGATTGCCGCGAGAATTTAACCGCAAATTACTCGATAGTTTTGAAACTTGGCGCGTTCTTTATCAGGCTAGTATTAACTATCAAATTGTGCTGGCTGATATTCAAGTTAAATCCTTTGAAGCTTTAACTAAAAAATTAGTTTTCCTAGCAGAAAAAGGTCAACCTGTCAAGAATTGGCGAGAATTTCAAGATGTGTGGAGTGTAGTCGCTGATGATATTTTTGAAAAGGCTTTTTGTCAACCAGAAAACCTAAAAGTAAGGGGAAAATTTATTAATTCCCTCAATGATTATCGCATCAAACAGCAGGATTTAATGGAAATTTACCTGCGTTCGATGAATCTGCCTACCCGCAGCGAAGTCGATGAAATTCATCGGACTATCTATGAATTACGCAAAGAGGTAAAAAGTCTCAAAAAAGCTTTAGGAGAAAAAAAAGCAGTAGAAAGTAACAATTAGTTAATTGTGCTTGACAATCAGTTATCAGTTATCAGTTATCAGTTATCAGTTATCAGTTATCGGATTGCAGTTTTAAGTATATAGTGTTAGGTGAAAACTTCGGAACTTTCTTTTCACTGATTACTGTTTACTGTTCACTGCTCACTGAAAAATCCCCACTTTTCTAGGAGAATTAAATTATGTGGCCATTTTTGACGCAAGTGAAACTGGAAGACTTTACGCAAGATTATCTAGAATTAACTCAGAAAAATCTCAAAGGTTTAGACAATCTCAAACGAGTTAAAGAAGAAGATATTCAGTGTGGAGTCTCGGAAAAAGAAGCAGTTTATCGGGAAGATAAAATCATTCTCTACCACTTTAAACCCGTGGTTGAAAAACCCTTCGAGATTCCCTTGCTGATGGTTTATGCTTTGGTCAATCGTCCCTACATGGTAGATTTACAGGAAGGGCGTTCTTTAGTGGCCAATCTGCTGAAATTAGGCTTAGATATCTACTTAATTGATTGGGGATATCCCACCAGAAGCGATCGCTGGTTAACCCTTGATGATTATATCAATGGTTATGTCAATAATTGCGTCGATTTTATTCGTCAAAGTCACCATCTCGACAAAATTAATCTGCTAGGAATCTGTCAGGGGGGAACCTTTAGTTTATGCTATAGTTCCCTCTATCCCGATAAGATAAAAAATCTGGTGACAATGGTGACACCGGTGGACTTTTATCAAACCGAGACCCTCTTAAATATGCGCGGGGGGTGTTCCTTGGGGTCCGAAGCATTAGACATCGATTTAATGGTAGATGCTATGGGCAATATCCCGGGAGATTTTCTTAACTTAGAGTTTCTGGAATTGAAACCTTTGCAGTTAGGTTATCAGAAATACCTCGATTTTCCTGACATCATGGAAGACGAATCAAAATTAGTTAATTTTCTGCGTATGGAAAAATGGATTTTTGATAGTCCCGACCAAGCGGGAGAATCCTACCGACAGTTTCTCAAGGATTTCTATCAGCAAAATAAACTGATTAAAGGGGAAGTGATGTTAGGAGATAAACGGGTAGATTTACACAATCTGACCATGCCAATTCTCAATCTTTATGCGGATAAAGATCACCTTGTCCCTCCCGCTTCTTCCCTCGCTTTAGGGAATTATATCGGTACTTCTGACTATACCGCTTGTGCTTTCCCCGTCGGACATATCGGAATGTATGTCAGTGGCAAAGTGCAACGGGATTTACCCCCCGCTATTAGCGATTGGTTGAAAGCAAGAGCTTAACAATCCTAGAAAATATCCCCTTTTCCCAGTTTGGGAGAGGGGTGTAACACAATACAACACATCGATAAAAAAACATCTACGGGCAGTAAAATAAACTTTTGTAACAGAGGATGTTAAGCACTGTTGCAAGATCGGGCAGAATCGGAGAATCTCGTTCCTTTTGGCTAAACCCCTGTGGTACACTGCAAAGCGTACTCGCTCGTAAGTATGTAGGAGAAAACCTGAGTGTTAAGAGTCGCTGTTGTGGGTTCAGGGCCGGCCGGTTCTTCGGCGGCAGAAACATTAGCTAAAGCAGGCATTGAAACCTATTTATTTGAACGCAAATTAGATAATGCTAAACCCTGTGGTGGAGCGATTCCTCTCTGTATGGTGAGCGAATTTGACCTACCTCCTGAAATTATCGATCGCCGGGTGAGAAAAATGAAAATGATCTCCCCCTCTAACGTCGAAGTCGATATTAATCTCGATAATCAAGACGAATATATCGGAATGTGTCGTCGGGAAGTCCTCGACGGTTTTATGAGAGAGCGCGCCCATAAATTAGGAGCGCATTTAATCAACGGAACCGTTTACGGTCTCGACATTCCCACCAATAGCACCGATCCCTATACCCTACACTACGCTGATCACTCCAACGGCAATTCCCAAGGGGAAATGAAATCTCTGAAGGTGGATGTGGTTATCGGTGCCGACGGTGCTAATTCTCGCATTGCTAAAGCTATTGATGCTGGGGATTACAACTATGCGATCGCTTTCCAAGAACGCATCCGTCTTCCCCAAGATAAAATGGCCTACTACGAAGACCTGGCCGAAATGTATGTAGGAAAAGACGTATCCCCCGACTTCTACGCTTGGGTATTCCCCAAATACGATCACGTCGCCGTCGGTACTGGCACAATGAAGGTCAATAAAGCCATGATTAAAGACCTACAAGCTGGTATTCGCGCTCGCGCGGCCCGTCGTCTGGAAGGAGGCGAAATCATCCGGGTGGAGGCTCACCCCATCCCCGAACATCCCCGTCCTCGTCGTGTAGTTGGTCGCGTGGCCCTCGTAGGTGATGCTGCGGGAACAGTTACCAAGTCTTCGGGAGAAGGCATCTATTTCGCCGCTAAATCGGCGCGGATGTGTGCGGAAACCATTGTCGAAGTCACCAACGGCGGCCAACGTATCCCCACAGAGGACGAGTTAAAACTCTACCTCAAGCGTTGGGATAAGAAATACGGTATGACCTATCTGGTATTAGATATTCTGCAACGGGTTTTCTACCGTACCGATGCCACCCGGGAAGCTTTTGTGGAAATGTGTTCCGATAAGGACGTACAGAAGATGACTTTTGACAGTTATCTCTATAAAACCGTTGTTCCCGCTAATCCTCTCGTACAAATGAAGATTACTGCTAAAACCATCGGTTCTCTCCTGCGCGGTAACGCTTTAGCTCCTTAAAATCAATTGATAACTAGAAAACCCAATCTCCGGCGGTGGTTGGGTTTTCTTTTGGGTTGTCCCTTCCTGTCTTCTCTAATTCAAACAAAAATATCGCCTCACCAGCAATCTCTAAGTACCGCCTCACCTCAAATCTAGAGAAATAACGCTCTTTTAATACCATAATTCGGGTATCAGGTCATAATAACCAGCTTGGGGCGGTGGGTAAATACCCGCTTCGATTTTTTCGATAATAGTCGGCCAAGCTTGTCTAAAAGCGGCAGAGCGCTCGTTGGGGTGCAGAGTCCAACCCTTGGCATTGGTGAGAGTGGCGCGATAGTAGTTGCTTTGTTCTAGGGAGCGAGAAACCATAATTTCCCAAGAGTCGAGTTTTCCTTTCCCAGTCACAATATTGCCCCAAGCTTTTAAACCATCGGGTAAATGATCGAGAAAGGTATTTTTATAAGAGCGCCAGAGGGGGGTGATCGGTAAAAGGCGATCGTAGCGACGACAATTAAGTAAATAGGCACGGCTGCCAAAAAATTTAAATTGATAGAATCCGTCGGGATTTTTCGTGCAAGGATGCTGAGAATAAATCGTACCATCGGGCCGGGGTGGGCCGGACAAAGGACGCACAAACATCATTTCTGGATGGGTTTCCATCAACTCAATCCCCTCGCGGATCCAACTGTAATCCTGTTCTTGATAGAGCATCATGTCACTGTCATAATGGACCATATAATCGCTGCGACATGACTCGATTTTGAAGATCGAGCCGAAAATCGGATAACCTTTGTAGTTATGGGTGGAACGGAGGGGACTGCCGAAATGCTTTTGATAGATACGCTGACGATAGCTGGGATCGTAGTTAAAATCCACTAGGCGATCGATTATGCCTTCTTTAACTAATTTTTCAGCACAGGCTCTTAATTCCTCCATTGTACCCAGTCCGGGGCGATTAACCTTTTCCCCGCTTAAGGAGGCCGTGTCAATAGCGAGTACCTTTTCCTGGAAGGGAAACTGACTCATTTTGACTAGATGGGGAATAGTGTTCATCATAAACCAGACATCGGTTCGCGCCGTAAAAAACCAGAGCGAACAACTTGGCAATCCCATTTTGTATAAACCTCACTTTTGTTTGGGTCTTAAATGGGATACATTATAGGGTAATCTTCTAGACAAGTTGACACAATTCCTGATTAACCTATGACTATAGCCCTCGATCGCTTACCCCAATCTTGGCAGGATTTAACCAATCGTTTAACTTATAAGTATTTTCAGATACGCATTGATACACCCAAAGACCCCTATAAAATTCTCTTTCGTCCCCAACCCTATCAGGTTTTATTTATCCTTAGCCATATGCGATCGGGTTCGTCTTTATTAACCCATATCCTCAATTCTAATCCCGAAATTATCGGGTTTGGCGAAACTCATCTGGTTTATGAGAGTGAACAGGATTTTAAAACTTTAATGTTTAAACTCTACTGGCGTTTGCAAGATTTAAACATGAATCATAAATATATTTTAGATAAAGTTCTTCACGATCAGAAATTTTTAGACCATAGTTTTTTGCAATCTGATGCGGTTAAAACCATATTTTTACTACGAGAACCGCAGCGCACTTTAGCCAGTATTCTAGATATTAAACCCCATCAAAATGAGCAGCACGCCCTGGGTTATTATACCGGTCGTTTAGCCACCCTAGAAAGTTATGCTCGATTAATTAACAGCAAAGAAAAGAGTTTATTTATCACCCACGACCAAGTATTAAACCAAAGTCAATTGGTCTTTAATAGTTTACAGAGTCATCTCGATACTAAAACAGGATTTTCTGAAGAATATCGAGTTTTAAAAACCACTGG
The DNA here is from genome assembly GCF_003019735.1 of Microcystis sp. MC19. NCBI lineage: Bacteria > Bacillati > Cyanobacteriota > Cyanophyceae > Chroococcales > Microcystaceae > Microcystis > Microcystis sp. MC19. Next base: position 2,260,632 of record NZ_CP020664.1, read on the forward strand.
TACTCGCGGTATAGGCGATTCTTCCGAGAATATCAAAGCGGGTAAAATTATTAAACAAGCCAGAAAATTAGATATAGAAATTTCCGACGATGTTTTAACCCAAGCTCAAAAGGCCTACGATCAATGCTACGAAACCCTCAGCAATTATTGTCATTGTATCTAAGCTGAATTGGGGATTGGCAATAGCGTTGATTCTTTCCTCCGCGTCCAAAAAAAAAACCCTAACTCAACTCTAAGTTGAGCCTTTAGCCAGTCCGATTAGCCTTCAATATTAGCAATTGTAAAGCCCATCTGACACTCGTAGAGATTGGGCTGTTGGCTTCCTCCTTTGCCCAAGGAGTGACCACAGCCTAGTTTACCCTCTCGCCACCGGGGTTGCCCCTGCTGGTTGGCTAAAAGACAGCCCTGACAGACAGAACCCGTATCGAGAATGTGTTCGTCGGTTAAAATCACTAACATGACGTTCACCCCCATTAATCTCTGATTTGTCTCTATTGTAAAAGGTTTTTTCTGAGATGTAGTGGCGCGCTATACATTCCGCTACTTTTTGGCTTTTTTTCGCTTGGACTCTTCTTATGGAGAAGATTAGACCTGGAAAATGTATAGTGATTAAAGCCGACCTACGACCCCCAACCTCCCCATGTTTCTACTGCTCGACTTCTGGCGAGCTAAAAGAAGGGCTCTCCCAGCTTTGGTGGGTAAAATGTATTATAAGATACATTTCTCAAGAGCGAGGGGGTGGAACGAACCACAAAGACACAAAGGACACAAAGATCGATCGATCCTATGTCAATTAAACTTATCACACAGAACCTAGAAGAGCCAAAGAAGACCTCTTAACCAGCAGTCTCCCAATTTGACCAAAATCTAACCAGCAATTATTCGCGTCAATGATGTGGCCAACAACTTGTCTTGACTGCTCATCAGCCTCCTTGGCAGCAACAAGCTCATTCCCGATGACATGGGCAGAGATTTTGTCGACATTTTCTCCCTCAGAGAAGAGTTCGCGCATAACATTCGCCAACTAACTCAAATTTTTGCTCAAATTGGGAGTCACTCTGTTACCTCACCTTGAAAGGGCTGGTATTTTGACTTACGCCCCTTCCTCTTTTGAGACGTTGTGACACTTAGGGTGCGGAATGTGGGTTTTAAAAATTTGCGGAAAGACGCATCTCCGCTTGTAGATCAAAATCAAGCTCAATAATTTCCTTGTCAAGAATTAAGAAGATGAGGAAATCAGTTTTGTCGGTGATGGAGTGAAAACCATCTTTTGTGGTCAAAAAATTATCTATTTTAGAAATCATAGGAACGTTCTCATGCTTTTAACTCCAAACTTTAACCCTCTTAACTCCCTTAACTTCTCTGATTCTACCACTAACTTTCTTAATTCCGGCCCTCGGCAAGAAATAGGTGAATCCACATCTATTATTCAATATTTAATCAATCAAATCCCTGAATCTGTATTGTGGATCGATTCTCAAGGACGGATTAAGCATTACAATGATGCTGCTTGTGCTTTATTGGGATATTCCAGAGAACAATTATCTAATTTGACTATAGAAGAAGCTGCTCAAGATTTTTTAAACTCAGATTGGTCTAGATACTGGAAATTAATTCAACGTCGAGGTTTTGGACGTTTGATCAGACAACATCCTTATTATGAGGATCATCAATCCCTCGATATTACGGTTAACTTTCTCAAATATGGAGATCAGGATTATATAAGCATAGTAGCTCGTTCTTTAAATTTTCTAGAATCTGAAAAAGATGGCTACGCTTGCAGAATTCATCCTTCTGTTAACTCAAAACAAGCTCCTCAATCGTTGATACAGCGTTCTTCTAACCCTCAACCGAATTTCTTTGATTCTTTGGCTTCTTTCTACCCTGATAGTTCTCAATTAAAAACTGTTTTTGAGTTTATTGAGGCAAATTATAGTCAACCTATTACCCTCAATGATGTGGCTGGATCGGCTGGTTATTCTCCTGCTTATTTAACCAATTTAGTTAAGCGTCGCACCGGTAAAACGATTATTCATTGGATTGTGGAACGAAGAATGCTAGAAGCCCAATCCTTGTTACTGAAAACCCATGAGTCAATTACCAAAATTGCCGCCACCGTTGGGTTTACTGACCCCTATTATTTTTCCCGTCGCTTTAGTCAGTTACATAAAGTATCTCCTAAACGTTGGCGAGAAAAATATCAAACTCAAGTAGCTTAAATGATGGCTGAGTTTTAGGTTTTAGCTTCTAAGTATTTAAACTTTACACCTTACATAATCATGATTGAGGTGGGCATTGCCCACCTTATTAGTACTTAAATTATCCCTGTTTGATGGCAGGAAAAGAAGGAGATTGACGAGAGAGTGAAAGGGTAATACCTAGTTGGGATAAATCAACCATTTTATCTTTTAGAATAAACCCTAAGCCATATTTTTCTACCACAGGAAGCGGTAATTTGGCGGCATGACTATAAACCACTCTAACGGTATCTTTGCTTCCTTTATTGGGTAAATTATTAGGTTTTTGTTGAACAGATTTACCTAAAAACTGGAGAGAACTACAGGTTTTATTTGCTTGTTGGGCAATTTGGAGAAATTCAGAAATTGCTTGCTCTAATTCCTGTGTCAAGGCATTAATCTTCTCACCAACTTCCAACAGTTGATACTCCTGTTTAGATAACAGTTTTTCTAGCTTATCTTGCAGTTCTGTTTCAAGGCGTACAACGGCTGAAGTTAGGGATTCTTGCAGCATTTGCGGAGATTTATGGGTGGTTTTAATCGGTTGAGCAGTGGAAGAAATCTCTGTAACAGATGGGTTAAGAACATGAGTATCTATCATAATTTTTACCTAGTAACTAGCAACTTGATTTTGTTACCTTTTATTGTACGAAAAAGGAGTTTAAATTTAATGGATAATATTTTGTATTGTCTGTTAGCTTTTTCAATGATTTTTGTATGGTAAAAATGTACTAAATTTGAATATAAAAAATAGGAATAAAAAAAATCCAGTTTTGACGAAAAATAAAACATGGCTGATCAATGGGTAGAGGAATAAACTAGGAATATAAGTTAAGCAATCTTAGTTTGCTATAACACTTTTTTCACGTTAAAGGAACTTAACCCATGATGACGACTGTTCAATCTCCTTGTACCGTTGAAGACATTCAAAACTGGCTCGTTGATCAGTTTGCTCAACAACTCGATGTTGACCTTGATGACATTGATATTGAAGAACCTTTTGATAATTATGAACTCGACTCACGAAAAGCGTTAGTTTTATTAGGACGCTTAGAAAAATGGCTCGGAAAGGAATTAAATCCTGTGGTCATTTTTAACTATCCCACCATTGCTGAATTAGCAACCCGATTAGGGGAATTATATCTTTAACTTTTTCTTGTATTCTTTCTCATTCACTCTATTCCTCATCACATTTTAGGAGAATTTGACCAATGGTTGCTACTAACACTAATGAGTATGATGTTGTGATTATGGGAGCAGGTTTTGCGGGAGTCTGTCAAGCAAGACACTTACTTCTAAATGTTCCCAACATTAAAATTGCACTGATCGATCCTCGTCCCGAAGAAAGAACCGATAAAGACCTCAAAATTGGCGAATCAATGGTGGAAATTGCCACCTTATTTGTTTGCAAAGAATTGGGACTATATGAGTATATGATCGAAAATCATCCCCCTAAATATGCTCTTAATTTTCATTGGGCAAAAGATGCAGATAAAACTGACACCATTGATGATTATTATCACATTTGGGCGAATCGACAATTTCCCCTTGGCACGTTTCAAATGAATCGGGCAAAGTTTGAACGGGATTTGCTCAAAATGAATAAGAAAATGGGAGCAAGTTTCTATCAAGGCCGTGTGGTTGATGTGGACATTACTCCTACTGATGAGATGCACACCGTCAAAGTTAAAATGATTGACGGAAATTATCACGAACTGAGAGCAAAACACCTTGTTGATGCAGCAGGACGTAAGTTTATTATTGGCCATAAAACTGATAACGTTATTGTAGGTGCAGATAATTTATTTGGAGTTGATACGGGATCGGCTTGGGTACGGGTTAAAAATATAGATCGCACCATTTTTCATGATGGTTATGACCCTTATGGAGCAACTTGTAGCCATTATTATGCTACCAATCATTGGTTTGGTCATGGTCATTGGTTATGGATGATTCCCACAGAAAAAGACTCCCAAGAAATCTCTATTGGAATTGCTCAACATCGCAGTGTTATTGCCAACGGTCAAATTAACACTCAAGAGAAGTTTTATGCTTTCCTAAAAGCCAATCACAATCTACTTTATCGCTTAGTTACCTCTGGCGAAAATGTCGATTTTCATTATCTTCCTAGAGTTTCCCATACTAGCAAAACGATGTTTTCTCAAGATAATTGGTATGTAGTTGGAGATGCTGCTTGTATTTTTGATCCCTTTTACTCTTTGGGAACAAGTATGATCGCTTTTGCGATTGAAAGTATCACGGAAATTATTCGTTCTCAACTTGCAGGAGAAGCGGATACAGAAGAAAAACGGGCTGCTTACAATGACTTTAACCTTACCTATACTCGATTGAATAATCATCTCATTGAACACCATGATAAACAATTAGGTCATGCTAGTATCATGAGTTGGCGTATTTATGCCGAATATATGTGGTGGTTTGGGATTCAAATTCCCCTTTATGTCGGCAAATGGCATTTAGATACTGGCTTTATTTCCCGTTATGTGCCAAAAGTTCAAGCGGATATAAAAGGATATTGGCATCATCTCTATGAACAATTTAACCAATTAGTTGAGCAGAATAAAAATATTGGTTTTATGGATGCTCATCGTACTGATCAATTAATCTGGGGTTATCATACCCTCAAACACTTCGATGACTTTATCGAAAACACTAAATTTGAACCAAGACGGTGCAATGTTTTCGCTGGAATTAAAGCGACCAGTTTTTATACAGCAGTTTGGTATGCAAAGTTCCTCTGGAAAGGATTTGGTTTTTCAGCTTTTCTCAATCCCAAAAATCTGTCCTATCTGTTTGGACATCTTAATGGCGCAGTTCAATCTGCCATTACGGAAATGGTCTATAAATATTTGACTCGTAAGCTTTCTGATAATAGCCAAATTGAACAAATGCGTCAAGAATTTACCCACTATCGTTATCGTCCTCAACTGAATTCTTGGCTAAAAGAAGAAGTGAAAAGATCGCCCGAAAAAATACCTATTATTGTCTAAATTTGGGTTAATCACTTAGGCATAGGTAAAAGATAACATCAAAAATCACAAGATAGCATCTTTTCCCTTTAACCCTACGCAATTACTGTCTATTAATTACGGATATCTCAACTATGAAACCTATTGCAATTATTGGTATTGGCTGTCGTTTTCCTAAAGCGAATAATCCTCATGAATTCTGGCAATTATTATCAAAGGGAATTGACGGAATCACCGAAATTCCTAAGGAGCGCTGGAATATTAATGAATATTATGATGAGAATCCCGAAACACAGGGGAAAATGAATTCTCGTCATGGGGGATTTTTATCGCAAGTTGATGGTTTTGATCCTAATTTTTTCGGGATTTCTCCTAGAGAAGCCTTATTAATGGACCCTCAGCAACGCTTACTCTTAGAAGTAGCTTGGGAAGCCATTGAAGATGCCGGAATAGCACGGGAACAATTGGCAGGATCGAAAACAGGTGTATTTGTGGGAATTGCCACAAACGATTATAGTCGCATTCATGCAGGATATAGCCACCAACCCCAGGGCTATGATTTAACAGGAAACTGCACAAATATCGCAGCCGGTCGTCTTTCCTATCTTTTTAACTTAAAAGGTCCTAGTTTAGCGGTAGATACGGCTTGTTCTTCCTCTTTGGTCGCAGTGCATCTCGCTTGTCAAAGTTTATGGAATGATGAGTCTTCAATGGCGATCGCAGCAGGAGTTAACCTGATTTTATCCCCTATTGGTAATATTGCGTTAAGCAAATTGAAAGCCTTGTCTCCTGATGGACGTTGCAAAACCTTTGATGAAAGCGCCAATGGATATGTGCGAAGTGAGGGAGTCGGTTGTATTATTCTCAAACCGTTGGCTCAAGCGATCGCAGATAAGGATTCCATTTATGCGTTAATTAGAGGAACTGCTATTAATCATGATGGACGCAGCAAGGGGTTAACGGTTCCTTATGGACCGGCACAAGAAAGCTTGATTCGATCAGCCTTGAAAAATGCCGAAATTGAGCCAAAAGAGCTTAATTATGTGGAATTGCACGGGACTGGAACATCTTTAGGCGATCCCATCGAAGCGATAGCCTTGGGATCTGTGTTAGAAGAAGGACGAGACAAGGATAATCCTTGTTTGGTGGGATCGGTAAAAAGTAATATAGGACATCTCGAAGCAGCGGCAGGAATTGCCAGTGTGATTAAGATGGCACTTTCCCTAAAAAACAAGCAAATTCCGCCCAGTCTGCATTTTAACAAGCCGAATCCTTATATTCCCTTTGATAAGTTACCCCTTAAGCTTCAATCATCTTTAATTACCTGGCCACAACAGGAAGCATCCGCCAAGGTGGGAATTAGTTCTTTTGGATTTTCGGGAACAAACGCTCATCTTATCTTGGAAGAAGCTAATTTATCTCACCCAGAACCAATTGCCTTAACTTTCCCTCATTTACTTCCTTTATCTGCCCATAGTCACGAAGCGGTCAGAGATTTAGCTCAAAATTATGAAGATTTCCTGAAAGATCAAGCTTTAACTCCTGAATTTGTCCAGAATCTTTGCTATAGTGCTGGTTTAAGACGGACTCATCATGCTCATCGTCAGGCGGTTGTGGTTCATTCTCCTGAAGAATTATTGAAGGGTTTAAAAGAGTTAGAAATGATTGATTTATCGACTCAATCTAAGCCTTCAAAACGTAAAACAAACATTGCTTTTGTCTTTTCTGGCCAAGGACCTCAATGGTGGGCAATGGGACGAGAATTATTAGCAACAGAACCCGTTTTTCGCTCTGTTATTGAACAATGTGATACTTTGATTCAAAAGTATGCTAACTGGTCATTATTAGCGGAATTTAATGCGTCTGAAGCTCTCTCTCGTTTACAAGAAACAGAAGTTTCTCAACCTGCTTTATTCGCTTTACAAGTTGGATTAGCTAAATTATGGCAATCTTGGGGGATTAATCCTAAATCTGTAGTTGGTCACAGCTTGGGAGAAGTTGCAGCGGCCCATTTTGCGGGAATTCTAACTCTTGATGAAGCTATTCATTTGATTTGTCAGCGCGGACAGTTGATGCAGCAAGCAACAGGAAATGGAAAAATGCTTGCGATTGAATTACCTGTTAATCAGGTAGAAAACTTAATAGCTGCTTGGGAAAGTAAATTAGAAATTGCTGCCATTAATAGTCCCTATTCAACGGTTGTATCTGGGGAGTCTCAATCGATCAATCAATTAATTGCTGAATTGTCCCAAAACCATCCTGATATTTTCTCCAAAGAACTCCCTGTTAATTATGCTTTTCATAGTCAACAAATGACTGACTTTGCGGATAAGTTAGTTAAAAAATTAGGATATCTTAAGCCTCAAAAAAGCACCATACCAATTTTCTCAACCGTAACAGGTGATCAACAAGAGGGGACATTATTTAATGCCGCTTATTGGGGACAAAATATGCGTCAGACGGTACGTTTTAACCCTGCTATTGAAGCAATGATTAAATCTCGTCATACTATCTTTGTTGAAATCAGCCCCCATCCTGTTTTATTGGGATATATTAAGAGTAGCTTGCGAGAACAAGATACTGAGGGATTTGTTTTACCCTCTCTAAGACGAGAACATTCTGAACGGGGAACGCTATTAAATTCTTTAGGAAAGCTCTACACTTGGGGACACTCGATTAATTGGGAAAAATTATATCCCGAAAATTGTCAGTTTGTTAAGTTACCGCTTTATCCTTGGCAACATGAATCTTATTGGGTCAGTGATGATAAACCTCGATTTAAGTCTGTTTCTTCTGCTTCTAGTTTACTTAATCTATTAGTTGAAGGCAAAACTGAACAACTAACAGAACAGTTAAATAAAAGTGATCAATTATCACCAGAAGTCAAGCAATTTTTACCCCAATTATTAAAGTTATTGGTGGGAGAAGATGCAACAATAGCAGGCAAGATGCCTATCCTACAGGATGTGAGTAAAAACTGTTATCAAGTGCAATGGCAACTCAGTCCTTTAAACTTAAAAAATAAGCATTGTCAAGGAGAACGGTGGTTAATTTTTAATGATAATCAAGGAGTCGGTAAAGCCTTAGCAACAACGCTAAATGATGCTTATATTTTGGTGTCTTCTGGTCAAACTTATCAGAAGTTTGTGTCAGGTCATTATCAAATTAATCCTAATAATGTTAAGGATTTTCAACGGTTGTTACAAGATATAACTGAACCGATCACCAAAGTGGTCTATTTATGGGGGTTAGACAGCGATATTAACTCCCAAACCTCTCAAACTCGTTCTTATGCCAGTTTATTGTATCTAACACAAGCTTTAGCTCAATTTAAAACTAAAGAACCCCCTAAACTTTGGGTCATAACACAACAAGCACAATCGGTGAATGATGCTGTTAAACCGCTTAAAATAGCGCAAACTTCCTTATGGGGAATGGGTCAAGTTATTGCCCTTGAATATCCCAATTTATGGGGAGGATTGATTGATTTAGAAGAAAAACAACCATCGTCTCAAGCAATTATTGCTGAAATAACAGAAAATCTAGGAGAAGATCGCATCGCTTTTCGGGATCATCAACGATATGTTGCCCGTTTAGTACCTAATAAAGCAATAAAAAGCTCAAACATCAATTTTAAGAAGACAGAAGCCAGTTATCTCATTACTGGGGGCTTAGGCTCTTTAGGATTAAGTTTAGCAGATTGGTTAATTGAAAAAGGTGCCAATCATTTAATCTTAACCAGTCGGCGAGCCTTAGCTGACCATTCAAGGGATAAACAGGTAAAAATCAAAGCTTTAGAGGATAAAGGGGCTACTATTCAAGTAATTGCCGCTGATGTTAGTGATTATCAACAAACCCGTCAACTTTTTCACCAAATTCAAGAAAATTGTCCTCCCTTACAGGGTATTATTCATGCGGCAGGGGTTTTAAGCGATCGCACCATTGACAAGATGGATTTCGATTGTTTTGAGAGCGTATTTAATCCTAAAGCAGCAGGGGCGTGGAATTTACACCAACTTTCTCAAGATTTATCCTTAGATTTCTTTGTTTGTTTCTCTTCCATGTCTGCTTTAATCGGATCACGAGGTCAAATTCACTATGCCGCTGCCAACCATTTCTTAGATGGTTTAATGCACTACCGTCGGGAGTCTGGACTCACAGGGTTAAGCATTAACTGGGGACCTTGGGCTAAAGGGGGAATGGCCACGCAAGGCTATGAAGAAGGCTTAAAACGCCTGGGAATCAATCCATTACAACCCAATTTAGCCTTAGACACCTTAGATTATCTGATTAACCATGATGTTACTCAAACCATGGTAGCAGAGATTGATTGGTCTAAGTTTAAAACGATTGTTGCAGCAAAAGGACGGGTGGCTTTCTTAGAAGCGTTATTCAAGCAAGATCAGGATAATTTTGGGCAAACGGTCGAGAATTTCCCTCGAACTCTCCAAGAAACCCCTCCCCACCGACGAGTCACCCTCTTAACCACTCGTTTACAGCAAGAAGTGGCGCAAATCTTAGGAATTCGTCGATCCAGCTTGCCCGACACTGATCAAGGGTTTTTTGAGATGGGAATGGACTCTTTAATCTCGGTAGAACTCAAAAATCGTCTAGAATCCCTCTTTTCTGTCACTTTACCTTCTACTTTTGCTTTTGAGTATCCGACTATTGGTGATGTAGCACGGTATTTTGTGCAAGAAGTTTTTGCTTGGGAATTAAATTCTGAGAATTCTGAGGTTTCTTCGGAAATAGGGTCAACTGATGCTGTAGAACTTAACCAAGTGCTTGCTGAATTGGAGTTGCTGTCACAAGCAGAAACAGAAGCCCTAATGGAGCGAGAATTGGCGGAATTAGAAGCATTACTTTAACAGTGAACAGTGAACGGTTATCAGTTATCTGAATAACTAACACCTCACACCTAACATCTAAGGAGTATTTTAACATCATGGAGTCTCATCACCAGAAAACAGAATTAACGCCGTTACAAAAAGCAATTATTGCGCTTAAAGAAGCTCGTAACAAGATTGAAGCCTTAGAACGGCAAAAAAATGAACCGATCGCTATTATTGGCATGGGGTGTCGTTTTCCAGGGGGTGCAAATAGTCCAGAGGCGTTTTGGGAGCTATTATCAAGGGGAAAAGAAGTAATTGTCCCTGTTCCTAGCCAAAGATGGGATGCGGAGGCTTATTATGACGAAAATCCCGATCTTCCTAACAAAACTTATGCTCGTTATGGCGGGTTTATTGACGCAGTGGATCAATTTGATCCGCAATTTTTCGGGATGACTCCCCGGGAGGCGATCGCACTAGACCCTCAACAACGATTATTATTAGAGGTAAGTTGGGAAGCGTTAGAAAATGCTGGAATTGCACCTCAGAAGCTGACAGGGACGCAAACAGGCGTATTTGTGGGCATTGGCTTGGATGATTACGCAAAACGGCAAATTAAGCAACAAATTCCCATTGATGCCTATACGGGATCAGGAAATGCGTTTTGTTTCGCTTCAGGTCGCTTATCCTATTTTTTAGGGCTACAAGGACCCAGTTTAGCCATTGATACCGCCTGTTCTAGCTCTTTAGTCACGGTACATCTGGCTTGTCAAAGCTTACGCAATAGAGAGTCAAATTTAGCTTTAGCAGGGGGAGTTAGTTTAATGTTATCCCCGGAGGTGACGTTATATCTTTCTAAAACCCGCGCTTTGTCCCCTGATGGTCGTTGTAAAACCTTTGATAAAGATGCAAATGGCTATGTGAGAGGGGAAGGCTGTGGAATAGTGGTCTTAAAACGCTTTTCTGATGCTATAAGCGATGGAGATAACATTTTAGGGGTAATTAGAGGCTCGGCGGTCAATCAAGATGGCCCCAGTAGTGGTTTAACGGTTCCCAATGGAGCGGCCCAAATGGCAGTTATTCGTCAAGCATTGGAGAATGCAAAAGTAAAACCCGAACAAATTAGCTATTTAGAAGCACACGGGACAGGAACAGCGTTAGGCGACCCTATTGAAGTGCGGGGGATTAACAATGTACTATGCAAAGATCGTTCCACTGATAACCCCTTAATGGTAGGTTCAGTAAAAACGAATATCGGCCACCTAGAAATTGCAGCAGGGATGGCCAGCCTATTAAAAGTCATTTTATCGCTAAAAAATCAAGAAATCCCCCCCCATCTTCATTTTAAAGAACTTAATCCTGATTTAGCGGCTGCCGCAACCGCTCTCAAAATTCCTACCTCTTCTCTGCCTTGGCAGCGAACAGAAGAACCTAGAAGGGCTGGAATTAGTGCATTTGGATTAAGTGGCACAAATGCCCACATTATCATCGAAGAACCGCCTCAATTAAGCTTTAATCCCTCTGAAGTGGATCGTCCTGCTCATTTACTCACTCTATCAGCGAAAAGCGACGATGCTTTAGATGATTTAGCGCAAAAATGGGTCAACTATTTAGAGAAAAATCCTCAATTAAACCTAGCAGACTTAGCTTTTAGTGCCAACACGGGACGAGGACAATTTAACCATCGTCTGGCAATTTTGGCAAAATCAACCCTTGAAGCCAAGGACTCTTTAACAGCATTTACGCAAAAACAACCTTGTTTGAATGTTTTCAGCCAAGCAGTTGCAAAAAGTCGTCAAAATAAGATTGCTTTCTTGTTTACAGGACAAGGTTCTCAGTATGCAGACATGGGACGACAACTGTATGAAACTCAACCCACCTTTCGTCATGCCTTAGAGGAATGCGATCGCTTATTGCAACCTTACCTAGAAAAGTCCTTATTAGAGGTTTTATACAGTGATTCTAGCTTATTAGACCAAACTGCTTATACTCAACCCGCCCTATTCGCCATTGAATACGCATTATATAAATTATGGCAGTCTTGGGGCATTAAACCTGATGGGGTTTTAGGTCATAGTGTGGGGGAATATGTGTCCGCTTGTGTTGCAGGGGTTTATTCTCTCGAAGAGGGAATCAAGTTAATTGCCGAAAGAGGACGCTTAATGCAGTCTTTACCCCAAAAAGGCGCAATGGCAGCCATATTTGCCCCTATTGAAACAGTAAAATCTGTTATTTCTCCTTATGGGGATCAAGTTGAGATTGCAACTATCAATAGTTCGGAAAATATTGTTATTTCGGGTGATAAGGAAGCGATTAATCAGATTAAAGCAGATTTAGAATCACAAAGCATTGAAGTGCGTCTGCTTAAGGTATCTCATGCTTTTCATTCCGGGATGATGCAACCGATATTAGGGGAATTTAAAGTGATCGCTGGTAAAATTACCTATAAAACACCCCAATTAGATTGGATTTCCACCGTCACAGGTGAAGAAATCAGCCAAGCAGTAACAGAGGACTATTGGTGTCAACAAGTGCGTCAATGCGTCCAATTTGCCCCGGCAATAGAAACCTTAGCCAGCCAAGGTTATAATCTATTTATTGAAATCGGCTCTCATCCGATTTTAACGAGATTGGGTCAAAAAACCCTAGCAAACCCTGATTATCTGTGGTTATCTTCCCTACAACGAGGACAGGATGATTGGCAAATTTTATTACAAAGTGTGGCGAAATTAGCCGTTTCTGGGGTTAATATTGATTGGAATGGCTTTGATAAAGATTATGCTCGTCTTCGTCTTCCTTTACCTACTTATGCTTTCCAAAAACAACCCTACTGGTTAACCGTAGAGGCGCCTGGTTTACGCCCAACCCAAGGGACAGAAACCGTAGAAGGGCAAGACTTACACCAAAGTCAAGAAACAGAAACTTTAGGGGTGCCTGGCTTGCGCCCAACCCAAAAACAAAACGAAATCAAGGCTGAAAGCTTAGAAAGTCAATTAATTGCCTTAATAAGTAAAATTACGGGTTTAAATCCTCAGCAATTGAGTTTGAATGTTTCCTTGGAAGCAGATTTAGGGTTAGATTCTATTATGATGACCCAATTAATGAATGGGTTACTATCATTAATTCCTGAAGAAAATCGTAGTCAATTTAGTGAAACCTTTTCCCTACGCCATTTAATGCAAGTCTCTAATCTTCAGGAATTATTAACGATTCTTGCCGATTGGCAACAATTAGAAGAAGACAATCAAGCAGAAAGCCTAGAAAGTCAATTAATTGCCTTAATAAGTAAAATTACGGGTTTAAATCCTCAGCAATTGAGTTTGAATGTTTCCTTGGAAGCAGATTTAGGGTTAGATTCTATTATGATGACCCAACTAATGAACGGTTTACTGTCATTAATTCCTGAAGAACAACGTAGTCAATTTAGTGAAACCTTTTCCCTACGCCATTTAATGCAAGTCTCCAATCTTCAGGAATTATTAACCCTTCTTCAATCTCATACTTCATCCCCGAAACCTCAAATATCGAACCCTAAACCACAAACCAAAAACCTCAAAACACAATCCTCGAATCTGGTTCCTATTCTCCATAGTCAAATTCCCTTGTTAATGAGTTATTGGAGTCTCAATTCTAATAGTTTATTTACTAAGGTTAAAATCGCAGGAGAATTTGACTTAAATATTGCTCAACAAGCATGGAAACTGTTAATTAATCGACATCCCATGTTACGGGCGCAATTTCAGATTCCAGAAGATGCCGCCTGCTTTGCAGAGTATCAATTAGAAGTGCTAGAAAATCCGATTCCTCCTGAAATTCTTGTTAAAGATTTCACCACTTTAACTCCTGAGGAACAAGGGGAAAAAATTGAAGAAGAAATCTATCATTGGTTAAACTATAACTGGTCCTTAACGCAATGGCCGTTGCATGGATTTTCTGTTCTTAAATTATCTGATCAAATTCATCAATTATTTTTAGGGAATGAACACTTAATTTCAGATGGTTTAAGTAACCATGTCATGATGCGAGAATTCTTGGAAATTTACCGCGCTCTAGTTGCTAAAGAAACGCCAAATCTTCCCCCTACATTGACTGTAGAAGATTATCGAAAACAGGTTCAATTAATGAACGATTGGCAAGATATTGAGGAAGATCGAGCTTTAGCAGAATACAATAATGCTGTGTCTGGAATGTCCTATCGTTGGCAACCTAAACAGCAAAAAAATGCTCAAAATCATCCTCTCTTTTACAACCAAAAGTATGTACTTTCAGCAGAAACTACCTCTCAATTAATCGACAAAACCCGTCAATGGCGAGTCCCGATGAATGCACTATTATTAGGTGCATTTATAAAAACTATGTCACAACTAGATTCAAAAGCTGAAAACATCGTAATTTCGATTCCCACCAGTGGACGAATTTACCCCGAAGTAGATGCAACAGGTGTGGTTAGTAGTTTTGCTCAAAATCTGGCATTAACTTTTGCTAAACCTCAATCTGATCAAGATTGGCCGACCTTTTTAAGCCAAATTCAGCAAATTGTACAACAACATATTGGCACTGGTTTAGATCGGGCGCAAACTCGTCAAATGGGAACAATTTTTCGAGATAATATTACCCTAGAAAATGGTAAAATCCCCCCCCATAGTCTTTATTTGATACAGGAGGCTTTAAAGTCTAATTTATACCTTCCTTATACGGGACAAACTCACCTGCAAACTCGGTATGATACTCTATCAATTACTGACTATCAAGCAGGAGGAATGAACGCCACTGGAACAATTGATATTTTGCAAGAAATCTTTAATAATCGTCTTCATTTATTTGCAAGTTACGATTACCATCACTTTGACTTATTGCTAATAGATCAATTAATGACAGCCTATGTCAGCCAAATTGAAGAACTAGCCAATTTACCCGTCCAGGATCAAGTTATTATTTATCATCCTTCATCTATTGCTCTTAATACAGAGATTGAAGAAATGCTACGACAAATAACTTCCGAAATTTGTCATTGGACAATTGAAGAAGACGAAATAAGTGATGATTTGGAGGCAGATTTAGGACTAGATTCTTTAGAACGCATTCGCCTTGTTACCAAGCTAGAAGGGATTTATGGCAAACAATATCGCCAAGACCTTTTAAATTGTCGTACCTTGCAAGAAATGGCGGTTATTTTAGCCCCATCTCAACCTTCAATACTCAACAGCTATGCGTAAAATATAGCCCTACAAATCAAGTTTAGGACGAACAAAAATATGTCATTCTTACCTAGGTAAGAATCCACAAATATTTATGATATCTTGAACGTTTTTGTACGGCTATAACTCAACCAGCGAAGGTTCGTAATCAGTCCTTAATGGCTACCTTTTAAAAGACCAATGGGCGCAAGCCTTGCGCCCCTACCACCTAACATCTAATAGAGGATTATTCTTATGGCCTTTTCCCCCGAAATTCCCTACTATAAAATTATTAAACAAGCACAATTAACCCCTGATGCGATCGCTGTTTTAGATGAGACTTGTCCCCTAACTTATCAACAATTAGACCATCTTTCTAATCAAGTTGCTGCTTATTTACAGACTCAAGGTGTTAACCCCAATACCAGAGTAGGAATTATGACGGAACGAAATCCGCGCATGATCATTGGTATTTTAGGAATTCTTAAAGCAGGGGGCTGTTATGTACCCTTAGATCCCGATTATCCCGTCGAAAGATTGCGTTATATTCTTGATCATGCCACTATCGAGATTTTACTTACCGAACATCAGGTAAGTGAACAGTTAATTTCTTGTGTGACAGAACCTTTACCCTTGCAAACCGTCCTCTTTTTAGATGAAGGAGAAAGATTAAACAAAATTAATGATTTAACTCAGATTACCACTTCTATCTGGCAAAAACACAGTAAAGAATCCATAAATCTTTGTAATCGTCCTGAGGATTTAATGGTAATTCTTTATACCTCTGGCTCAACAGGACGGCCAAAAGGGGTAATGTTAAACCATCGCGGTTATATGAATCGTCTAGAATGGATGCAAAAGACATTTTCCCTGAAAACAGGCGACCGCGTGGCACAACGCACCTCTTTTTGCTTCGATATTTCCGTATGGGAAATTTTCTGGACGTTAATGGAAGGTGCAACAATATGTCCCGTCAAACGAGAAGTAGTCTTAAATCCTTGGCAATTTGCTGCATGGATTAAAAAGACTAAAATTAATGTAATGCACTTTGTTCCCTCCCTCTTTGGGGAATTTATCAGTGCGATTGAAAACGAATCTTGGACATTTCCTGATTTACGCTGGTTAATCTTTAGTGGGGAAGCCTTACCCATGTCTTTTATCCAAAAATGGCTTGATTGTTATGGATTAAAGACAGGTTTAGCCAATCTTTATGGACCGACAGAAGCCTCAATTGATGTGACTTACCATATTATTACAGAACGTCCTGACGAACGCACCAGCAGCCAAATTCCCATCGGAAAAGCGATCGATAATGTCTATCTCAAAGTGTTGGATGATCAGATGCAACCTGTTAAACAAGGGGAAATGGGAGAACTTTGGCTTGGTGGCGTACAATTAGCGTTAGGATACCTCAAAGATACTGAAAAAACCGCTAAAGCGTTCTGTTCTAATCCTTTTTCTGATGTCTCTGGCGACTATATTTATCGGACAGGCGATCTAGTCAAGGAATTACCCGATGGTACGCTGGAATATCATGGACGTATCGATAATATGGTCAAAATTCGGGGTTTTCGCATTGAACTAGGGGAAATTGAGAGCATCTTAACCACTCATCCCAACGTACGGGAGTCCGCCGTTTTAGCTATTGATTACGGCGAAGGACAAAAACGATTAATTGCTTGTTTATCGGGGGATAAAATCAAAAACCGAGTTCTCAAAGCACATTTAGAGCAGAAACTCCCCCATTACATGATTCCTCAACGATTCGCTTGGTTTCCACAACTTGCTAAGAATCATAACGGAAAGTTAGACCGTAAAGCATTAGCCGCCGAATTACTTCCTGCTCCCGCTGCTCCCGCTGCTCCCCCTACTCCTTCTCTTATACCCCTTGGACCGGCACAAAGTTGGTTAGTCAACTATTTTGAACCTCCCTATCAATGGTTGGGTTATACTCGTTTTCTCTATCATCAGTCTTTGAATCTTGATATTTTCAATCAAGCTGCTAATCTTTTGGTGCAACGTCATGAAGCTTTTCGGACGGTTTGCCTACAAAATCAAGGTAAATGGCAGCAATACCTGATCAATGATCCTCAACCTATCCTAGCAAATTATTGGGATGGAAGCCACTTAACAGAAGCAGAACGTAATGCTAAAATCAAAGCTCAAATGTCAGATTTAGCTAAAACAATCCAGATTGACCGTTGGCCACTCACTGCCACTCTTGTGGTTAAAGTTAGTCCCTATTGCTACGATATTACGATGATCGCTCACCACATCATTGCCGATATGTTAAGTGCAACCATCTTGTTTAAGGAACTTTGGAGTGCCTATCATCAATTATTGGTAGGAAGTGAGCCGACTTTTTCTAACCCTAATCCTCAGTCTTACTTAGATTTTGTACAAGTCTTGAGGGATGAGGAGAAAAAAGGAACAATGAACGAACACTTGAATTATTGGAAGGAACAATTTCCCGATGCAGAGGGTCGCTTTGAAGTCCCCGTCGATCATGTCAAAGGCCCAAATATTGAAGCTTCTGCCGAAAGTGAGCGATTTGTCCTAAGTAAAGCGCAAACTAAACAGTTATTAAGCCAAGGCAAGGCTTATTATCAGTCTAACTTTTATCCTATTCTCCTTGCTCCTTTATACCGTTTATTAGGTGATTGGAGTCAACGCCAACAGGTGGTTATCAGTCATCGTAGTCATGGGCGAGATTTAGGCGAAGGTCAGCCTTTTATGGAAAGTATGGGCAATTATGCTGTAAATTTTCCCATAGGCATTAATTTATCCACTTCTACGACTTGGGAAAAAACTATCAGTACCATCAATGAGCAGTTTGAAAGCTTACCAATGAATGGCGTAACTTATGATTGGATGGGTGAGTCTTTACCTGAATATCTCTATCCTGATAGTAATTTAACCTCAGTACGGGCTAATTATCTGGGAAATCGTTCTGTTCCTCTCTCTGACTTGTTTGAGTTTGTTTATGGCGAGCGCGATTGTCGTTTATCGCCACCGGATCAAAAACGTACCACATTGATTGAATTCTTTTTCCTAATCATAGATGGTCAGTTAGAGATAAGAATTGAATATTCTCGTAATTTCCATCTTCCTACGACCATTCAAAAAATCGGACAAGATTATCTCATTCTTCTTGAGGAATTAGAGCCTATTGACGTTGCTGATTCGTAACCGTTCAGGGGGGGGTGTCAAGCAGCCAGTGGCATTGACTCAGTGGCAGAACTCTCCTAGTAGTCTGTCAAGTTTGAATTGAGGGATAGAGTTTTTTTAATTTAATACGAGCATCAGCAGTAGTAAATCTCCAGTCAACTAAATTTGACTTTTCATTTCGATTTTCTTCCCATGCCTTAATTTCTTGTTTTAAACTATCCATGTCTGGGATACGACGATCAAGACATTGACGATTCAAAACGCTCAACTCAATTTCTGCCATATTTAACCAGCTGCCATGTTTGGGAGTGTAATGAAATTCGAGTTTATCTAAAATTCTCTTGGCCTCTTCCGGTTCAAAGGCTTTATATAATGAGGCTTTTACATGAGTATTTAAGTTGTCTTGAATTACTCTAATTTTCTGGGCATCCGGATAACGCTCATCAACCAAATATTTCATTTGGTGTGCATAATCGCTCGCCGTCCTTTGTTGTGTAACTTCTACATGTCGCCAACCTTGTAATGGTTCAAAAAACATAAACATATTGGCTACACCATTACGCTCATATTGATAGTCATACCTTTCTGGTTCTCTCGGTTCGGCTGGTATTTTCTCTTTTGTTTCTTTGACTAATTGTTTACAACTCTCATCAAAACACAGCCAGGGATTTTGCTGGTCATACTCACTATGATAAATATCCAAGACATCTTCCATGGCACAGACAAACTCCGCTGATTCTTTTGGGGGAATGACCCATGATTGATTCAGCCATGGTTTCAATTCATTTTTTTTAAGGTTTTTCTGATGGTTTCTCGTGATATTTTTTCCACATATTCAAGTTCGACCATTTTATCTGCCAGCATTTGAAGTGTCCATTTTGCTCGTCCCGTTGGTGTTTCACTACAAGCGATGGCAATCAGATCTGCTTCCTTTTCCCCATCGATAATTTTGGCACGGCGATGTTCTTGCTTTTTTCGAGTTAATGATGATTCAATTCCTGACTCGACAAATCTTTGTCGTACTCTCTCAATGGTGGCTTGAGCAACATTTAAGGCTTCACTAATTTTCGAGTCAGTCCAACCACCTTCCTGTTGATTGACGTCTGCTAAAAGCAGTATTCTGGCATGGTTCATTTTGTAAGCTGCTATTTTTCCTTTCTTGGTTAGCTGCTCGAGTTCAGTTCTTTCGGAGTCTGTTAGATCTACAATATATTTTTTCTTCGGCATTTTTTTGTCTGAAGTTGGATAACTTCTTCCAGATTAGCTCTTTTTTTATCCCTCAAAACAAAATTGATGCTCTACTACAATCTTTACTGGCAAACGGTTGTAAGCAATGTATTAGTAAAAATTATCAATTGAATGTTAAGAAGTGCGGAAGGTGGGCAAAATGACGGCGATAATCATACCGCTACCAAGGTTTAGCACTCTGTGTAAGGTTTTTACGACCGAAGAGTAGATATACGGAAGGAACAAAATATAACGCCATTAAAGTTGCGCCACCTAACCCACCGACAATACTAATCGCAAGAGGTGGCCAAAAACCACTGGGATCAAATAATAAAGGGATAAACCCGATAATCGTGGTTAAGGTGGTCGCTACCACATGACGAGTAGCTCGCATAACCACATTTCGAGTTGCTCGACGTGAACCAAGGCTGGCTTGAGTATCATGACGCAAAGCGTCAAGAATTACGATCGAATCATTAACACAGATTCCTAACAGTCCAATGATCCCTAAAATCGCTGTAAACCCAAAAGGATAATTAAACAAGGCCAATGATCCTAAGCCTAGTCCTAAGGATAAAATCGCCACAAGAATAATAATACTAGCCATACGGAAAGAATTAAAAGTGAGGACTAAACTGGCCACCATAACGATCGCTAAAACCCCAAGAGTTGCAATCAAATTACTTAAAGCATCCTGACGTTCTCCTTGTTCTCCGCCAAAATCCCATGAATAACCATAGGGTAACTGAAAATTACTCATTTCTAATCGTTTTTCAAACTCAGAGAGTACCTGTTCCGGTAATACACCAGCTGGAATAAAACCCTGTATGGTATTCATCCGTTGGCCATTACGACGCGCAATGGTAACAATATCGGGGACAATTTCCACATTTCCCACCGCTGATAAGGGAACAATGGTTTGAGAAGATTGTGCAGAATTTCCTGAAGATAAGAGGTTTAATGAGCTAATTTCTGCTAGATTGCCCCGTTGACTATCGGAAGTGCGGACTTTAACCTGGAGTTCCTCCGTTCCTTCTAAAATCGAGCCTCCGACTGTTCCCTCTAAACTGGTGTCTAATTGACGAGCAACGGCTGTTTTATCTAACCCTGCTAAACGTAACTTTTCTTCATTAAGATTGACAGCTAATTTGGGCAAACTTTCGCTTAAAGTGGCGCGAGTATGGATAATATCAGGGGTTTTAGCTAATTCGGCCCGAACTTGATCCCCTAAAACCTGTAATTGCACTAAATCTGACCCATATAAGCGTAATTCAATCGGTGCATCAAACGGCGGACCCTGTTCTAATTGTCGGACAATAATTTGCGCTTGGGGAAAGGCTTGATCTAATTCTTGCTGTAAGGTGCGAATTAACGCACCCGACTTGACGTTTTTCTGAAGTTGAACAATTCCTTGAGCATAATTAGGAGATTGTTCTCGATTTTGTAAGACATTGTAGTAAAAAGACGGCGCACTTTTCCCAATAAACCATTGAACGTCTTGAATTTCAGGATGCTGTAAGATTAACTTTCGAGCTTGCATCACTTGAGACTGAGTTTCGGGTAAAGACACACTGATGGGTAATTCAAAGGTTAAATGAAATTGTTCGCGATCGGTGGGGGGGAAAAACTGTTGTTGTAGGGCAGGAAAGCCAATAAAACCCCATAAGGGAAGAATAAGAATAAGGGCGATCGCTAATAAGGGACGTTGAAAAGTGCGATCTAAACTCCACTTATAAAGGGAGGTTAAACGAGAATGGGTAAATCCGCTTTGCCACCAATATCCATTTGTGGGGGTTGGTTGCCAATGATGTAATCTTCCCGCTAAGGCGGGAATCACGGTGACAGATAGAATAAACGAGCTAATTAGGGCTAAAATTACGGTTACTCCAATCGTTCCGGTAAATTCTCCAGTTCCTCCTGAAGCGGTAGCAATGGGCAAAAAAGCGATAACACTGGTAAAGGTAGAAGCGAGTAAGGGAATAAAAATATGATGTACGGTAGTAGCAACGGCTTTGAGCGGTGATATACCTTCTTCTTCTTTTAAAGCCATTTGCACCTCATCAACCACAATAATCGCATTATCAATTAATAATCCCAAAGCGATAATTAACCCTGTTACCGAAATTTGATGTAGGGGAATGCCTAACACCTTCATACTGCCAAAAACCATCAAAACTGATAAAGGAAGGGATGTTCCCACGATTAAAGATGATTTCCAGCCCATGATCACAAAGGTGATCCCAAAAACTAAGACAGCACCCATGATCAGGTTTGATAAAACCGAGTCCAGTTGTTGCTGCACATAACGACTTTGATTAAAGATAATGTGTAGGCCAATTCCTTGAGGAAGGTTTTTTTCAAATCTTTCTAACTTAGCCTTGGCGACTGTCATCCAAGAATCTAAGCGTCTATCAGATTCCACAAAAGCAGCAATTGCGATCGCCAGTTTTCCCTTAATCATCGCGACTTCTCTGGGGGGATCTTCAATTCCTTTACTAATTCGGGCAATATCACCTAATCGCACTACTTGACTAGAAGCACCTGATTTAATTGATAAACGATTTAAACGGTCTAAAGAATCTAATTCTCCTTCAATTTCCAGCAATAAGTTACTTTGTTCGCTTCGTAATTGGCCGGCAGCAACTTTGGCATCACTTTCTAATATTTGTTGAGAAAGGGACTGTATAGTTAACCCTAAATGGGTTAATTGTTGGGGATCAACTTCAACTCGAATTTCTTCCGTAGGATTGCCAAATAATTCAACTTTTTCTGTTCCTTCAATTGACCGTAAATCATCTTCTAATTCTTGCGCCAAACGGCTCAAAATACCATAATTCGGAGGGATTGATAATTGCCAAGTTAAAGCAACAATTAAGGCGTTGGCTTTCGGTTTTGATTCTTCAAATTCAGGGAGAGAAGTTCCCGATGGTAATTGAGAAACAGCATCATTAACTTTATCACGAATTTGTGACCAAACGGGATCAACATCGGTAATTTGGTCATTTAATTCAATGGTAATGCTGGAGAAGCCAAGCTGAGAGGTAGAATCAATATTTTGAATTTCTTCGACTTCTAGTAAAGCTTGTTCTAATTTATCTGTAACAAGGGTTTCTACCCGTTCAGGAGTTGCGCCAGGAAATTGGGTGTTAATGACCGCAAAACGAGGGGTTAATTCGGGATCTTCCATACGAGGTAAACTGAAAAAGGAAGATAGCCCCCAAACTACGATCGCCAGAATGGTTAAAATTAATAATCGGACGTTTTTATAAAAGATAGAAGACATAGGAGAATGATCAATTAAGAATTGAGAATTATGAAGTTTGGGGGAGAAAGTAATAAGTAGGGAGGCACAATTATTTGTAGGATGGGTTAGCGGTAGCTTAACATAATCGGGGGTTGGGTTGAAGCATGAAACCCAACCTACGTTCATCTTATATTTAATTCCACCCACCCACTTAAGTAATAAGTAATAAGTAATAGGTGTTCAGCTTTTCATTGATAACTGCTCACTGTTTACTGTTCACTGTTCACTGTTAACTGATAACTGCTCACCGTTTACTGTTTACTAATTTTTACCCTTTGCCCCGAAATAATGCGATTTGTGCCATTAGTAATCACTTTTTCGGTTCCGTCTAATGTTCCTCGCACGAGAACTCGCTCCCCATCGGTGTATAAAACCTCCACATCCCGACGTTCTACGACAAATCCTTGGGATGCATTCCCATCTCCTAAGACATAAATTGACCATAATCCTCGAATTCCCTTAACAAGAGCGGTACTAGGTAGCCAATAACCCGAAGTATTAATGTTTTGTTGCCATTGCCAGGTTACAATTTGTCCAGTGGTTAGTAGGGGCGAGGTAATCTCGCCTGTACTTCCTGCTCCTTTAACTTGAAAAACCACCGTTACGGTACGACTGGCAGCATCTAGTTCAGGTAAAATTGCCTTAACGGTCGCTGAATAAGATTTTTGGTCAATTTGTAGGGTTTGTGATTGTCCCATCTTGATCTCAGAAGTCAGGGACGTAGGAACACCAATATGGGCTTTAACCCCGTCTAATTGTACCAAACGCACCACCCCTTGACCCGCTTGTACCGCCGTTCCTTGATCGAGATAACGTTTTTGAATTTTGCCCGAAAAAGGGGCTTTAAGAACGGTCTTTTCTAAATCAAGTTCAATACTAGCTAAACGACTATCTAGCTGTTTAATAGCTGCTTTTTGGGCTTCAATCACTTCCCTGCGAGTCCCTGCTAACAACTCATCCAGTTGACTTTGAGCCTGTTTAACCCTTGCTCGCTGTTGAGTTAAGATTTCAGGGCGTGTTCCTGCTAATAGCTCATCTAATTGGCTCTGGGCCTCATTAACCCTTGCCTGTTGACTATCCATATCTGTGACCACTTCGTCAAACTGTTCACGAGAAATAGCCCCTTGCGTATAAAGATTCTGTCGTCGCTCCTGTTTACTACGAGCCAAAGCTAATTGTGCTTGCAGGGTTTTCAAACGCGCTTGAGCTGCCGCAATGGTTTCAGCACGATGTCCCACTTCCATCTCTTGTAGCTGAGCTTTTGCTTGAGCCAAATTTGCTTGGGCTGCGGCAATGGTTTCAGCACGAGAACCCGCCTCCATTTCCTTTAATTGTGCTAAAGCCTGTTGTTTTTGGGCTAATAAGTCTTGTTTTTGGGCGATTAATTGACGGTCATCTAAACGAGCAAGGGGCGTTCCTTGATTCACCCATTGTCCTTCTGTCACCAGCAGTTGAGTCATTGTTCCTCCTCGTTCAAACCCTAAATCACTGGTATTTTGAGCGACAATTTCCCCAGTGTAAGTTCGAGACTGTTGATAAGCATTGACCTGTACTAGCTGGTCGATTTCAACGGGGAGAAGATGTTCATTTTCGGCAACAGAAGGGGCGATTGGTTGAGTTGGTTGACTCATTGACCCAATCCCATAACCGACTCCTAACAATAAAAGTCCCCCAAGATACCATCGCCTAACCCCTTGGAAACGGCGTTGTGAGTGTTTTTGAGGTTCAGAAGAGGTGACGGTGATTTTTAGGGGATCTTCCGACGTCGGGGGTGACAGAGGATGGCTATCTGGCATAAGTCTATTCATGAGAGCATTTAACGTGAAGACCGGGATGGGTCTCAGCTTATCTACAACTGCTGTCTTATTCTTTCCGAATTTTATTTTTTAAACGACACCCCACGGCAATAATGCCTAAACTCATTAAGCCAAGGATAACAGACGGTTCGGGAGTCGAAACAATTCTCAGTTGCAGGGGAAATTGAATCGAAATGACAGGATTCAAATTACCCAACGAAGGATCAAAAAAAACACGATCTGGAAAAACGGCGGCATCTTCACTGACTAATTGTACCTTATTAGAACTCACATCCGCTAAGAAAGCATCGGCTAATCCGTCAAATTCTCCGAGCAGGCCGGCTACCTTAGAAACAGTAAAGGGATCACTAATAATGGCTTCTGTGTCATCACTAGAAGCAGTGGTTGCACCATATTCTAAGAATGAGTAAATATCACTATAACCAAAGCTAATAATTTTAGTGGTATCTAGCAATAAAAAGCTTTCTACTTCATTAAGATTAGCGGCATAAATGCGTTCTTCTAGAGAAGATGTAGGAGAGGAAAAATAGTTCTGTCCATTAATATCATTTCCTAAATTCCAACTCTTGGTAAAATCCCCGTTTTTAGGACCAAAACTAAACCCAATACGATCGACATTAATACTGTTATTGGTGAGGAAAGTCGCAAAGTTAGAAAATCCTGTAATATTATTTAACAAGGTGGCGGATCGGGTTGCACCTGGCACATTTTCGGGACTAAAATCAATCCCCGCAGCATAATAGGGGGCTGGATTTCCTGGTGAATTTAAAGCGGTTTCAGTGTGACCTGCGCCATAGCCCACAAATCCTTGAGGAGTCGGGTCTGTTCGCTTTCCAAATAACCGCAAACAGTTATTAGAAGCAATGGGCCGAGTTGTAATAAATTGGATGGAACCAAAATCAAATAAATCACCTGTTTCACAACTAGCAGCACGAGTGGGAAGGGGAGCTAATAAAGTGGCTGTTCCAGTGGTAGTTAGCCCAAGTAATAAAGCAAAATGACGCATAGACATGAGTTTTTTCCTAATTCAAAATAGGGGCATATTGAAAAACCATTAAGGGTTTTTACTGATCAGGGTATTTCTAAATTGGCAAGGATTAGCGATTTAGATAGATTAATTTTAGATTTGATGATTAAGTTTTTTTAATTTCAATCTATCTAGACATCATCTATATCTAGTTTAAAGTGGGAAAGTCCTCAGCAAAATGGAGAATCTTTGGCACAATTTGTAGATTTTTTGTTTTTGTCGAGGAGTCTAGTTAAATGATTTAGTAAAAAATTAGTAGTTTTATTTAATACATAAAAATTTAGAAAACCTGCAACTAAGACAACCATTAATAATCCTAATATACTGCTTGGTTCAGGGACACTTTGAGTCGATAAAGGCACAAATGAACGATCTGCTCTACCGATAGCAATTTGTAGCCCTTCCACCGATTGAGTCGCTCCAGCTTTTCCTAAAAAATCACTAAATTCTTTAGTGAAAAGAAAAGGAACAGGTTCCAGTGACCAAGTATTATTATTGAGGTCAACATTAGGTAATCCAGGTTCGATCGGACTGAGAACTTTAAGACCTGTATTGAGTGTATCGGTTATAAAAACCAAAAAGGGTAAGGGAATATCTGGATTAGTGTTTGTTTGGAAGGATGCGGAAAAATTTCCTATTTCTAAAACTGAGGGAAGACTCAACTTATTTTGATCAACGTTAAAAAATATACTTCCCGTAAATTCAGTCGTTCCACTAATCACTTCATAATTGCCTGTTTCTTTATCGTAACTAAATACCCAGTCAGTTCCTCGTATATTGGGGTCAGAACTAGGAGGAAGAATATCAAAAGCATGATCGTATCCTGGTGCAGGAGTATTAGTATCCTCAACAGATGCCAAAGATAAACCAATACTTTCTAAGATGGCTAATCCATCGGGATCAAAGCTAAGACTTTCTTTTCCACCTGTTTCGATATAAATAACAGGTTCAGCTTTGGTGGTGATTCTGTAGTAGTGATGGCGGCTTAATCCTTTGCCAGTTGTGCATTGTAGTCATGGATAAAATACCAAACAGCCCCAACGTGATTCTCCATTTTTTTAGAGAAAGATAGACTCTCTCTCACCAACCGAGAAATCCTTTGTCGAAAGGTATTATTTAATCTTTCAATATGATTAGTTTGACCAGTTTCTTTCCCGACTGGTCGATGACGTTTACTGGGAATTACTGTCTTATATGACTCCCAAAAGTCTGTGTAAGCAACTGCACATTGTCGGTAAACACCTGGTAAACTAGCCCAAAGTTTTTTGGCTGATTGACGACTCCTATCTCCTAAATAGCAACCAATAATTTCTCTTGTATTTCTATCAATTGCCAGCCAAATATAGACCTTTATCGTCTTAGAAAAAACAAAAGACCACATTTCATCACATTCTATAACCAATTTACCTTTTGGTTTGTCCGAAACCTTTATTTGACGGGGGACAGCCGCCAGTTTATTGTTGACATAATTTTGTAACCATGACCAACTTACCCCTGTTACTCTAGCAATTCCTCGTAAGGAAATTCGTTCGAGCAAGAGTTTATCAATTAATTGTTTGGTTTCGTCAGAGACGGTTTTATTAGTGGGATTGATCACAAACTGACGACCACATTCTTTACATTGACGTTTGGGTTTTCCATTATGAATAGAACCATTCTTGATCGTATGGTGAGAACCACAATTAGGACAGGGGAACGGAGGTGAACTAGGGGGGGGACTTTGTTCGGTGCTAGACTGATATTTCAGTAAGCCAGACAGGAGCCAGAAAAAGATATTTATCAGAAAAGTCATGATCAAGCTAGAGGTTTAAAGACTGATTCGAGCCAATTATTTTTATTAATAAATATTTTACACAATTCATACCAGGTAAGCAAGAGAGCTACGCCACTACTACCGAATCATTACCCAGCTTTAACGGAGAGAAGAGGATTAAATACTATTACAGAGGTTAATCCTAATAGGGTTGCTAGATGTTTTGTGTTCATTGTTTAAGTCTCCTGTGTCAATTTTTTAGAGTTTGTAGTCAAGAATGTTTTCTCTAACCTAAAGGATGTTTCAGAAAAGATCAGAATTTTTCAACTTCCTATCTAGACATCATCTATATCTAGTTTAAAATGGTAAATTCCTCAGCAAAATGGAGAATCTTTGGCACAATTTGTAGATTCTTTGTTTGTTACTGAGGATTAGATTAAGCAAAAATTACCTCAACTGATTTTAAGTCAATAAAATTAACTACTTATTTTTTTTGATTTTGTCTAATTCCGCCAATAATACCGCCTCCTGCTAACAGAATTAGAGCTAAAATTGATGAGGGTTCAGGAGTTGAAGCAGAGACTAACATCAAAGAACGATCGGCTCTACCATCAATGAATTTTAATCCCGCTACTGACTGAGTAGCCCCTGCATTTACTAACAAGTCACTGAATTCTTGAGAAAAGAATAATTCAATTCCTTCAAGCACGAAAGTCAGAGTATTAAGATCAATATTAGGAATACCTGATGATGCAACATCAAAGACTTGCAAACCTGTATTGGCTGTATCAGTCACAAAAAAATTAAAATCTTCGTCAAAAGAATTGGAAAAATTGCCAATCGTGAATTGTGTTCCTAGTCTATTCAACTTGGTGGTATCTACCTCAAAGGTAAACGTTCCTAAAAACTCTTCTGTTCCGCCCAAGGGAACATAAAGAACAGGGTCATCATCATAGAGGAAAGTATAAGTCGTTCCTCGAACATTGGGGTCAGAATTGGGAGGCAATAAAACGGAACCAATGGAAAAGCCGGGGGCAGGCGTTGCGGTACTTTCAACATCGCTCAGTGTTAATCCAATATTTTCTAAAATAGCTAAAGTATTAGTATTTAGTTCTAGGCTTTCTTTTCCCTCAACTTCTAAATAAACTTGAGGTTCGGCATGAACAGAAAGAACAGGATTAAGAGCGATTACAGAGGTTAATCCTAATAGAGTTACTAGATGTTTTGAGAGCATTGTTTAAGTCTCCTGTGTCAATTTTTTAGAGTTTGTAGTCAAGAATGTGTTCTCTAACCTAAAGGAGGTTTCAAAAAAGATTAGAATTTTTAAAATTCTTTTAAGAAACTTATGGTTAACTGTAGTTGAATTTACTCAAAAGAGTCAACCAAAATACTTGAGTATAGTTGCTGATTATTGATTCTGTATTTTGCCAAACATTATCCTTTTCTCAAACGTTCCACTAATTCAACCGCACAACCGATGCCACTTTCATGAAATCCGTAGGAATCAATGCCTCGTTTTTTGATGTGAAAATAAGTCCCTGAGAAGTAAATGGGGCCAGTTTCATTGAGTTGATAAATTTGTTTTTGGGCTTCTAGAGTATTCATGTCATAAGCTGGATGTCGATACTTAAGAATGCGGATAATTTTGTCTTCATCAATGGCGATGGGGGGGGTATCTAAGGAAACAAAATAATCTTTCTTGGCGGTAAAATTATGTACTTTATTGGCATAATAAGTGACATAAGTATAAAGCTTTCCTTCTTTAGTTACTTGCCCATAATTCCAGGATTGCCATTTACTGCGATCGGGGTTCATAATAACGGGATCAGTGTGAACAGTGACGGCGGTTTCATTGTATTTAAAACAGCCTAATATTTGTTTTTCTAACGGGGTTGGTTCAGCCAGTATTTCTAATGCTTGATCGGCATGAGTAGCGATGACAACTTTATCATAAACCTCTTCATCGGTGGTGGTTTTAACCGTTACTTTTCCGTCTTCCCTTTTTTGAATAAAAACCACTTCTTGTTCAGTGCGAATGGGTTTCTTTAAAGCATCTTTGACCCTTTCAACATAACGACTGCTTCCTCCTTTAACGGTTTGCCATTCGACCGTTTTTCCCCCTAATCCTCCTTGGTCATGAGTCATAAAAAAGCTGATGAAAGTTGAAGCGGGAAACTCCATTAATAAATCAGTAGGAATTGACCAAACGGCTGACCCCATTAGCATGACAAAGTTATCTCGAAAGGCTTGGCTATAGTTATTTTTATCTAGATATTCTTGCATAGAAATTCTCGTTTTTCCTTCCCAAAAATCAGCCCGTGCTTCTGAGAAAAAACGTTTAGCTTCTTGATAACAAGCGACTAATTCAGAGGATTGCTGACGAGCAAATTCTTCCATCGGCAGTTCTAAATCTAGGGAATTAAACTGCATTCCAGTATCCAAATTATAAAAATTAAATCCGCCTAAATGATCTTGAGTCTCTGCTCCTAAATCAGCAAAAAATTTCATCAAGTTGGGATAATTAGGTTTATTACAAACTACAAAAGCCGTATCAAAAGAAATCCGTTGACCATCTTCATCTAAATCTAAGGTGTGAGCATGACCGCCGACACGACTACTTTTTTCATAGACATCAACCTCATATTGATCTTGAAGATAATAGGCGATGGGAGAGCCAGAAATACCCGAACCAATGATTGCTAATTTTTCCATAATTTTGTCCTTGAATAAATTGTGAAGGTGGTTAATTAGTGGGGGTTAAAATTGAAGAAACTTTCCTAACTATTCTCCGAAGAATGTTGATAGTCAAGATGGGACTTTTTGGACTGACTTAAACTCAGCAAAAATAAGACAAAAATGACTAACATTAATGAGAAGATATACCGAGTTCCCATCATGGTCATGACAATAGCTGATAGAATAGGACCGGCGGTACAACCTGCACTATAAATTGAGGTAAAGACAGCACTCCCGGAGGATAATTCATTAAGGGTAACGGTAGAACCAATCAGGGCTAACGATAAGGGAAAAATGGGACTCATTCCTACCCCAGAGACAAAAGCTAAAAAGGGGGTAATCATGGGATTTTGGATTAAAGATAAGCCAAAAACTGAAACAATGACAATAATTACACTACCGACTAAAACCTTAATCTTACCCATCTTATCGGCTAAATGAGTAATAGGAATGGTTGAAATTAATCCGCCTAAAATAAACAAGCCAAAGATTAACCCCATGCGCTCAATACCATAGTTTTGTTCGAGTAAAAAAAGTGGATAAAGAGAAACTAAGGTGGCAACACTGAAGCCATAAGCAAAAGCTCCTTGTAGGGGAAGTTTGAGCTTTTGAATAATGCTAAAGTTGGGCTTTTGAAACTTAACCGTTTTCTCTGGTAATCCAAAAAAGACAACAACAATTCCACTTAAAATTAAGCCACTTCCTAATAAAAAAGTGATCTTAGGAGAAAGATTATAGGCGACTGCTCCCATAATCGGACCGATACCAAAACCTAAGCTAAAAGCTAAAGCATCTAAACCATTAACCATGGCTCGATTTTGATCATTACAAAAATAGTTAATAGCGGTTTGTCCAGAAATCAGATATAAACAACAGGCCAAACCCATAACGCCACGAATGATAAACCAAAGAGATAATTGAGTAGTAAAGGCAAATAGAGGTGCAGTTATTCCCATTAAAAGGAATCCTAACATCATGGTTTTTCTTAATCCAATTTGGCGAAGAATACTAGCCACAATTGGTGTTCCGGCGGCAATGACAAAAAAGTAAAGAGTAGAATTTGCCCCAATAACAATATTGTCGTAACCCTCTTCTTTCATAAGGGTAGAAACAAAGGGATTAAATAACCCTAGGGAAATTCCCGATAAAAAGGCCACTAAATAAAGGGCGGGAAGTCCAACAGAAAAGGGAGAATTGGCATTTTTAGTCATCATGGTAAAATTCCAGCACAAGGTTCATAAGGGGGTTGTTAAAGAGGCGTGGGACGATAAAAATGATAGGGAGACGGAAGATTAACCCCCTGTAACTTCAGACTTTGCAGACGATAGAGATAAGCGGCACCGCGCATGATGTGAGTTGCTACATCCACCACTTGACGATTTTCGGAAAATTCTAAATAAGTTCCTCGAACCCAATCGTTAAATGAACCCATCGCCGGACCACACCAAATTTGATAATCCATTGTTCGTTGCGGCTGTCCACTGGTTGACCAACGAGAAGAAAGCCCTAAATACCAGCGAAAAATTAAAGCCATTTTCCGTTTAGGATTATTATTCGCTCGTTCAATTTGTTCGGGATCTCGCTCTTGAAAATAAGCAACGGTTTCTTGCCAAACTGCCTCTAATGGTTTTTGGAAAATTTGCTTTTCTATGGTTTGACGAACCTCGGTCGGAATGGCATCAATTCCCTCATAAGTTTGATACAAATCATATAATTTTTGCGCGCGCATGGGGAATAAACTTCCCCGTTTTAAGAGTTGAACTTTCACCCCCATTTCAAACATATCAGCACAAGGGGCCATTACCACATCGGCCATTGCTGCTTGGGCTAATAATTGTTTGGTATGTTCAGATGTTCCCGCTTCAATACAAGCATGATTCACCGAACCGGTGATAATGTAACTTGCTCCCATCATAAAGGCCGCTAAGGCTGATTCTGGAGTACTAATCCCACCGGCGGCCCCCACTCTAATAGAACGCTCATACTGATATTGCTGTTGAATCTCATTGCGTAAGGCAATAATAGAAGGGAGAAGGCAAACCAAAGAACGATTATCTGTGTGACCACCAGAGTCAGCTTCAACGGTTATATCATCGGCTAAAGGAACTTTTTCAGCTAAAGTTGCTTGTAAGGTTGTAATTTGTCCCTGTTCGACTAAAGCTTTCAGCAGTTTAGGGGGAGCAGGTTTTAAGAATTTCTGAGCAACTTCGGTCCGAGAAATTTTGGCAATGATCTTATTTTCGGTTTCAATATCGCCTTGAGAATTGAGATGTAATCCTGATGCTCGGTAACGGACAATATGGGGGGTTAAATCCATATAAGCAGAGGCTTCAACAGTTCTTACCTCATATTTGAGGTAAAGTTCCACTGAACCCCGTTCTAGGGCTTCCTCTGAGGGGCTATGGATTAAATTAAAGGCATATCGTCCATTGGGTAAAGCTTCTTGAATGGTGTGAATGGCTTTTTCAACCCGTTGGGGAACTAACCCGGCTGCCCCAAAACTGGCTAAAAATCCAGCTTTTCCCAAAGAAATCACCAAATCTTCGGAAGCGATACCCCCGGCCATTGCACCGGCTGCATAAGCATAGTCTAAACCATGAAAGTGACAAAAAGCGCGATCGCCTAATTGTTGGGGTGATAGGGCATTAATCATGCTACGGGGCAGTATATCAGCATTAGGTTCGTGAGAAAGTCCTATCTGGTTATTTTTGACATATACATAACAAGGCTGCTCTAAATTGGCTAATTTTTCTCGAATTCCTTCACTATCAAAGGAAATGGATGATTTAGGGGCGCTAGTAAGAGGGTTATGGTTAGCTAACATGGGGTTTATTTCTCCATTGTTATTGACTTTAAACTGAGGGAAAAGATGGGTGTTTACTATTCACTGGTAACTGGGTTTATCGCAGTTCGATGCTTAATGCACTAACCAAGTAGTCGAGATACACTGGTCTCTGTTAACTGTTCACTGTTCACTGTCTAATAGACACAAGGCGATGTCTTTAATTTCGTAAATTCTTAAGTCTTCTTTCCAAAGACTGGCATCTCCGATAATTGTGATTACATCATCTTCAACTCGAATATCGGAAATATGCACTTCTAAAGACATTAAACGATTTTCGGGTGTAATTTGTCCTCGATATTTCCAGGTAATTTGATGATTAATGGCTTGACCAAAGCGAGGATTTTTAAAAGATTTGCCTAAGTCTAATTGCAGCGCATAAGTTTGCATAGCTTGAAGAATAGACTCAATGCCTAAGGCACCAGGCATGACGGGATCTTGATAGAAATGGAATGGAAAATACCAATCTTCGGGAGTAATTGATTGGCTGGCATAAATATATCCTTTTTGATACTTACCCCCATCTTCAATTAGAAAAACTTTTTCGATAAAATCAAGATAATTTTGAGAAAGACGATAGTGGGGTTTTTCAGGATTTACTGAATAGAAGTTTTGGTGAGTTAAGGAATCTTGTAAATTAATTTCCTCTACGCTTAAATCGGATAAATCATTCAATTGATACCAAGGTTTAAGCCGTTTTCCGCCATCAAGTCCCACTTGATTTGCTAACACTGCTGTGCTAAAGTCTCCAAAAACCATATTACCCCGATAAAAAGGTTCACCCTCACAAGATAATTCAAACTCAAATTTTTGAATGATTGCCCCTTGAATAGCGGTAGTAGAAAGGAGACGAACTTTATCCGTAATGGTTTTATTACGGAGGTCAATTTCTTTGAGAATTGTTCCCTGTCCATCCAAATTACGAAAATGAAGATCATCTTCTGGGAATAATAAAGTTGCTCCCATATAAACCCCTAAGAAAATACAAGGTTGACCTGCAATTTCGATATAGGTACAGTAAGGTAAAGTGGGATAGGCATTATGGTTATAAAACCAAGCATTTTCTTTGACATCAAATTCGGTAATAATTTCCGATGGTTTTTGCAATTCATGACGCTTACCTTTGATGTCTAATACCCGACTGACTAACTTAAACTCCCCCTTAGGTAAACGAACCGATTGACGATTTTCATAAATATCGAATTCTGATCCCAAACAAGCAGCCACTGATCCTTGAGCAAAGGTTTTTAATTGGTTTTCATTAAATAAAACCGATGACTGTTTTGATAATTGGGAAATATGGGGGAATGTTTCTGACTCAATGGGTTGAAAAATACTGGGAATGGTAGCTGTTTTTTCTACCAGTTGAACACCAATATTTTTAATAGTAGCAATGGTTTTTCCGCCAAAAATAACATCCACATTAGCCAGAAGATAAGGTTGAGGAGAAAGTCCAATTTCTAACACCTCCATTTGATACATTAAAGTTCCATGTTGGGGAGTCACTTGTCCCCGAAAACGGGCTGCTTGGGTTTGATTTGGAATCACCTGAAAACGAGCATCTTTCCTGTGAGTTTGTAACCCTAACCATAAACAATAAAATTGCACCAGTTGGATACTTCCTTCAATCATTAAATTCCCCGGTAAAGTGGGGTCATTTTTAAAATGACAAGAATAATACCAGTCCTCAGGGGTGATCTGTTTTGCTCCCACTGCTAAACCTAGTCCAGCTATTCCTCCTTGAGGATTTACCATCATCACTTTCTCTAACATTAAGAGTTTTTCGGGGGGTAATCTGAGGGAAGAATTTAAGCCATTTTGTTGATAGGTTTTCCCGAAACAAGCCTCAATATTTCCTCGACTTAGATTAAAAATTTCTTCTTTTTTAAAGGATGACTTAGAACAGTTTAAAAGAGGAGTAAACTGTTGTCTTTTAATCAAGTCTCGTTCTTTTTCTTCAGCCTCTTTTAGCACAATTCCCTGTCCTTTTTCTAATTCTTCATCAGAAAAGAGACCAGCACAACCGTCATGAAGTTTCATCCAAACTTGATCCCCAATTAACACCTCTCCTTGGAAGAAAATTAATAAGCTATCATCAGTTTTAACCGAAGAGGTGATCTTAACTCGACACCGTAACAACTTAACATTTTCAGGTTGTTCAAATAAGAAGGTTGCAGATAAATCTAATAAACGGAAAGAGCGTTTTCCTTGATTTTCAAAATCTGTCCCGATATAACTTAATAGCATCAGGAGTCCGTGGCCGGCTTCTTTACAAATTCCTACCGTTAATTGACCATCTACTGCATACCAAGCATCTTCTGGTACATCATATTCTGTTTCGATGAAACCTGATTTATAATCACCTAATTTTCCTTCTAATTGAGTCACCCGACTGACGAACAAAAAGGGAGGAGACGGCATTCTGACTCGTTGGGTATAATGATCAATGGGTTCATATTCTTGACCAAAAACCTTAGAGACTTTACCTTCAATAAATTCGAGAATCTCAGGTTGATCAAATAAACAAGGTCTAACGGTTTTAGGATGAGAAGAAATAACGCTTGTTCTTAAATGATCAACTGTAGAAATGGTTGGAACTTGTGAAAGAGTTTGAGTAGAAGAAGCGACTAAAGCAGCGACTTTTTGAGAAGCAGTATTTTCTCGAATAATTGAATTTTGTTGCTCGGTTTGGGGTTCGATATTAGCTTTGGGTGCTGTGGTTAACACTGTCTTAAAAATCGCTTCTAAGGTTTCTGCTTCATCTGTTAAATAAAGAGGAGATAAGTCTAGTTCTACCCCATGACTGACTAATTGTGCTAACGTCTTAATAATGGTCGCTAAATCATCAGCACCTCGACGATTAATACACAATGCAAGATGCTCTTTTTGACCAAGAGTTTCCGATATCCAACGAGAACAACTTCCTCCTGATCCTAATTCTAGAAAAATTTTTACCCCGTCTTGATAAGTGCGTTCAATTAAGCGAGGAAAATCTAACATTTGACACATTCCTTGACTTAAATGCTCACCAATTTTCTCTTGTTCTAAGGCCAGAGAATCATAATGAGAAGAGGAATAAAAAATAGTATCAGGTGGTGTTCCTATTGTCACCGTATTTAGCTTAAGAAACTCATTGTATTCTGATTGCATAACTTCACAATGTAAAACCATATCAGAAGGCGAACGAAACCGATCACATTGTAATTTTTCAATCACCCGTAAACAACCTTGAGAATCTCCTGCGATCGCAACTTCTTGAGGGGTATTAATATGGGTTAAATAAACCTTACTTTCTGTTTTTAGACATTCCTGAACTGCTTCAGCTGTAGCCATTAAAACATAACTACTCCATGAATTTTCATCTATCGGTTGACCCCAAGATTCTGCAACGGCTTGTTTAGCTCCCATTAAACGGGTTTTAAATAGGGGAGAAGAATGAACAAATCGACTTCCTTGATCCGCATTTGGCCACACTCCTAATGAATACATCATGGTACTTTCTCCCATGCTATAACCGAAGGCAGCATCAGGTTTAATCTTGAAATATTTCTGCATAATTTCGGTGAATAAAACCGCAAAACCTGTTCCCGTTTCTAAGAGAGATAAAGGGTTAGCAATGAATTGAGTTTCTAGGGTTTCTAAGTCTTGTTTAGAAAGGGGAGATTGACGGCGAGGATAAAGAGAGTTAGCTTGAAAAAAGGTAGCAGGATCACTAATTAAACTCTCTGCTCTCTCCCATAATTTAGGGAATAATTGAAAAAGATTTCTTCCCATTCCTAAATAGGAGTTAAAGGCACCCGGATAAACAAAAGCGACTTTACCCACTTTTCCTAACCGTTTAGGGGTAAAATAACTTCCCTGGGGACTTTTCCAAGGCTTTCCTGTATGAAAGGCTTTATCAATTCCTTTTTTAGCCTGTTTAATTTCCTTTTGCAAAGCTTCTTTGGTATTCCCAACAATTGCTAGAACATAAGGAGATTGAGAATTCTGTTGAAACTGAATAAAATTCTCTTTCGCAAGATGGGGTAAGGAGAAACTGTTTTCAATACTCTGGGTTAAGTTATCAAGCTGACTTTGTAAAGATGAACTATCATTTCCAGCGAGGGGAAATAGATAAAATGACCCATAGGGTAAATAGCCATTATTGGGTGTACTTTGAGGAGTTGCTTCTGATAAAATTAAATGACTATAAGTATTGTTTTGAGTGACTAAATTAAGCGCAGCATAGCGTTTTTCTTGTCCTTTTTCAAGAAACCAAGGAAGTGATACATCAGGTAGATAAAAAGGACTATTTTGCCATTGTTGAGGAATATTAGAAGTTAACAGTTGAGCGGAAGCAGGAAGATAACGATTTTTTAAGCAAAGTGCTGTTTTAATTAAGCTAATTAAATCCTCAGTTATCCCTAAGTTATTATTATTCTCTTGGACTGTTCCGACGGCACAAGTTAGGTTATTCTGATTAGCAGAATAAGCTTCTAATAACCCTTGATCTATCTCTCTTGAGGAAACAGCTAAATAACCAATATTTGAGGGGTGAATCTTAGCATTTTTAAATGCTTGCTGACAACTTTGTTTAATCGCAACTGATGGAGAAGATAAGGGGTTAACTATTTTACTAAAGCTATCAATAATCCCGTAAAAAAGCGTATTATTATTGTTGGGGATTGTTTCATAATCTTTGAGGATTAAAGCTCCGCCAATAATAGACTCACAATTCCTATTAAGCGCACTAATAATAACTGTATCAACTTCTTTGGCAGTTAAGAGAATTTGGGCTAATTCGAGAGACTTTAATAAAGAATCAGAGCCTTGGGTTAATTGAAAGGGAACAATGGAACAATTCCATAATCTTTCCAATTGATAACTAATATTTTTAAGCTCAGTTTCTTGATTGTTGCTAATATTATTAGCAGTAATTAAAGCGACTTTTTTTCCTATCTTACAAGTACAATCTTTTAACCCTTGATCAGACATCTTTGATAAGATAGACCAAGAATGATCACTAATCGCTTTGTTAGAATAATCAAGGGAGTTTCCTTGATAAATTAAAGCTGATAGTTGTTGACTGGTTAACAGCTGATTAAAGAAGCCACTTAAGCCAGCGATCGCTAATTTGGACGGTTTCATAATATCTCCTGTGAAAATGTAAATAGGGTATCAATTGAGAAAAAATTACAAGCAAACGGTATTCGATGAATTCACCGTATTATTAAGAAACAAAACATTAAGACAAGAACTCAAAGTAACCTCCATATTAGTTGCTTCTAAATAAATTTTACCTTGAGAATGATAAGATAGTGCATTAGCAATTACCTTAGTATCACTATGTTCATTAATGGATAATTTGATCCAAAATTCTTGATTAAAAGGGAGGGAACTAAACTGCTTAAGCTCATTTAGTTTTAGGGGTAAACTACCCGAATTGTAGTGTTTTCTGACCCAAACTAAAAGACATTGAAACAAGAGATCAGCCGTATAAGAATTAAAGGATTGAACGCTAAACTGTCCTTGATCTTGTGTAGAAATTGGAGGTAAGTAACAGTTAAAAAGAAGTTCGTTGTTATTAATTTCTAAGATTTTCTTAATTCCTTGAAATCTGGGCTGATGAAACAGAACTCCTTCTTGATAGGGTTGGAAATTAAGGGAAGGTTCCTTAACAGGCTGAATACTTTCCTCAAGTTTTCTCTCAGCTATTACTTGTTTAGTAATATTAATAATCGCCCGATAATGATAAAGGGGAATTCCTTTAGCGGTTTCACTCCAAATTAAGGCTTCAAATTTAATTTCATCTTCTGTTTTCTCAACTTCAGTCAGATCCAAACAATACAAATTAGCTAAACTTTTATCAAAGACAACTCCTTTAAGCACTTGATAGTTATGACAACTTAAAAAACGATATCCTTTATAAAGTTGTTCGCAACTATTAGTGATCCATGCTAAGGCGCACATCGCGGGTAAAACTGCATTTCCCCCGATGACATGATCATAAACGAAAGGGTTTCCTCGTAACGTCAACCGACGATATAAACGGTAACTATGCTTTTGCGGTGTAACCAGTTTAGGAGAAGGAGAAATAGGGTTACTCATCACAATAATCTGAGGGGTTTTAGCTTGAGTTTGGGTTAATTCTTCCGCTAACATTTGCGCCCCTGTTTGTTGAGGAATAACCTTAATATTTTGCTGCTCAAACAACTGTTTAAGCTGTGGTGTCACCATTCCCCCATCCCAAGGACCCCACCCAATAGAAACAACATGACATTTAGGATATTTTTGTTGAAGTAAATAAGCATATTTGTTCAAAATTTCGTTAGCTAAAGAATAGTCAGATTGACCGATATTGCCATAAAATGAAACAAAAGAAGAAAATAAGGCAATAAATTTTAATCGGTTAACTTCTAGGGAACCTAATAAACTATTTAACCCATCAATTTTGACACTATAAACCTTATCGAAATCCTGTTCAGTTTTGTTTTCAATTAATTTATCTGCTAACGTTCCCGCACCATGAATAATGCCCGTAATCTCTCCCCAACGTTGAATAATCGGTCTTAAAGTTGCTTTTAGTTGCTGTGAATCGGTAACATTAACACTGCAATACTCGGCTTTTCCTCCTACTTTTTCAATCTCTGATAAGGTTTGCTTAATTTCACGACTTTGACAGAGTTGTTGATACAGTGCTTGAACTTTTTTCGGAGTTGGTTTTTCATTTTGAGTTGTTAAATGTTGCATGATTTGCTTCTTTAACTGAGACTCATCTTGACAAGAAAGACTCCATTCAGGTTCAGGGTCTAAAATTTGCGAACGACCTAATAAAATAAATTTACAATGATATTGTCGCGCCAAATAGATAACGCATTGAGCCGTAATTCCTCGGCCACCACCACTGACAATAACCACCGAAGATGAATTAAGTTGAGTATCATTAATCATGGGGAACATACCGTGTTAGTTGATAATTGATAGTTGATAGTTGATATTTAATAGTTAGTATATATTAGCCAAAAATCAGAATTTATACCGTAATTTATTTGAATAAATATAATTCTGTAGGGGCGCAATGCTCGCGCCCAGCTAATTTTATTCTAACTATTAACTTTTCCCTAATTACTGCTCAAAGAAGCTAATTCACAAGTCAAAGTCATTCGACCTTTTGGGGTATAACCCACCTCTTGAATTAAGCTATTAGGATCATGCAATTCAGCTAAAACAATTTGAGCCGTTGTCATTTCATCTAAGTCGGGACTAATATCTAGAGCGCGACAGAAGACCGATTCCCACTCTAGATTTAAGGTTTTCGTTAAGCCAAATAAACCGCCACTAATAGGGCTAAATTCTCGTTTTCCACTAAGACCAAATTCTCCATCTAAACGGGTTAAGCTGAGAAAACAACTGCGTCCTTGACTGGCCGCTTGCGTCAGAGAAGATTTAAGATGTTTGGCTAGTAAAAACACTTGTTTAACAATCGCTTGATCGGTGTTAATTGAAGTCTCTTGATCTTGATTAAACCCCTGAGAGAGAGGATGTAAATGAATAAATGTGCCGATCAGTCCACAAGTTTTAAATATATCTCCCAATTGTGCTTGTAAATGTTCTTCACTTAAATGATTGAGAACAAAATGTCGAACCCCCGCAGGAAGAGAAGAACGCACAGGAATAAGGAATTGAGGGAAACTGAGAACCACAACTTGCCAGCCTTGGTTTAGCAAACTTTGAGCAACTTGGGCAGTAGTAGATGAACCATCATCGGTCACCAAACAGGTTTGATCAGGGGTTGAGGGAAAATCCCAATAATCAGGTGCAGCAAGGGGCTTCAGTTTCATTTGATAACGTCCAATATCACCGTGTTTTCGATGGTTAGACTGGGTAGAGGTAACAACTAAGCTATTTTTTTTTCTGTCACCATCATTTTCTCCCTCAAGTACTGAACAATGTGGGCTAGGGTACGTTTTTCTGCTAACGCTTCAGGGCTAAGTTTGGGCAACCCAGAGAAAGCTTCTTGGAGACTTCCCATGATTTCTACCCGTTTGATCGAGTCAATGCCTAAATCTGCCTCTAAATCCATTTCTAATTCCAACATTTCCGTAGGATAGCCTGTTTTTTCACTGACAACCTCTAATAAGGCTTGACTTAGTGCATCATCTTGAATGGAGTCTAAAGAAGATTCGCTCACTTCTGACACAGGTTCAGGTATAGAGATGGGTGCAATGGGTTGACGAGGTTCTAAGTAGTTGACAATGGGGGAAATGTGAACGGGTTCAGGTTCGGGAGTCGGTAAGGGTTGAGGTGCAGTGTTTAAAGGTTGAGGTTCTGGAGTCCGTAAGGGCTGAGGTTCAGACTTAAAAGGGGTAGGATCAGGAAAGCTAACAGAGGAAACCTCTGAATTTTGCTGATCAAATTTTGAATTCTCCGAAGCCGCAGCAGGAGTAGAGAGTTCGTCAATTTGAGCAACTACTGTCATCTCTTTTTGTTTTAATAACTGCAACACTGACTGAAAACTCTGAGATTGATGTTTAATATACTCTTCGTGAACCTTGGCAAGACTCTGTTGATATTGGTAGAATGCCTGTAAAAGAGGGTTGATGTTGTTAGAAATAGCGTTGTTCATAGTCATGGTTACAGTTTGATCTCGAGAAACGATAGATAAATTGAGTGTTGGAATTTCCTCTGAAAGAGGCTGAGAATCAGAAGGATAGGGGTTGACGGAAGGAATAGAGGCTAAAATTTCCTCGTTTTCCGACCCTTTCACTTCCTCACACTTAGATTCAACCGTTTGGGAATCAACTGACGGTTCTATTTCCGCAGGTGAATCAGGTTGTAATGCAGCTCCGATCAAAGCTTTGGTTTTATCGCTGATGTAGTTGGTTGCATTCAGCTTAAGGGTCATACCTTTGCGTTTGCTTGAAGGAGTCTTCACCGTCAAAGCTGCATTTTCCAGATCGTTTAACGGTAAACCTAAAACTCGAAGCTGCATTACTCCTTGTGACAGTTGAACATCACTGTCCTTTTGCCGACTGGGGTTGAGCGCAATGGCCAGATGAGGGCGATCGCCTAAGATCTGTTTAACTAAGTTAGTGAGAATTTGGCGCGGTCCAATTTCCACAAAGCAATATCCGCCTTGAGCATAAATATTTTCAATTTGTTGGACAAACTGAACCGAATTCAACAACTGAGCTTCTAAAAGCTGACGCATCCCTGATAAATCTTTGGGATAAGGGGCCGCCGTCACATTAGCATAAACCGGAAGTTGGGGCGCATGAAACGTCACTTGATCCAACGCTTTCCCAAAGGGTTGACTAGCATGACGTACTAGAGAAGTATGAAAAGCAGCAGACACGGGTAAAGGCGTAACCCGATAGCCTTGAGAGCTTAAAATCTTATCAATAGTGGCAATTTCTGAGGCTAATCCCGATAATACCACCTGTTCAGGTGCATTATAGTTAGCAATCTGCACATTGGCCATTCCTTCAACCCATTGCGCTATCTGAGATACTTTCCCAGTCACCGCTAACATCGCCCCTTGAGGGGTGGCTCCTTTCGGTGCGGCCATGGACTGGCCTCTAGCTTGGATCAAGTAATAATAATCGTCGTCTGTGAAAACGCCCGCGGACCAGAGTGCGGTTAATTCCCCAAAACTGTGACCGGCCACAAAATTTGGCTTAAATCCCGTCTTTTGCAACGTTTTATATAGTCCTACACTGAAAGCCCCGATCGCAGGTTGAGCATTTTCCGTCCGTTGCAGTAAAGAGGTTTGCCGTTTTTCGTCCACCTCGTTAAAGGTAGGAATCGGAAATACTCCTGCTGAAAGGGGCGTTAAACCCGCTTTAGCTCTCAATGTATCCAATTTTTGATAAGCGGTTTGGATTTCTGGGAAATTTAGGGCAATTTCTC
Organism: Microcystis sp. MC19; assembly: GCF_003019735.1. Taxonomy (NCBI): domain Bacteria; kingdom Bacillati; phylum Cyanobacteriota; class Cyanophyceae; order Chroococcales; family Microcystaceae; genus Microcystis; species Microcystis sp. MC19. The sequence continues at coordinate 2,303,627 of NZ_CP020664.1, forward strand.
GACCCATATTCAGGTATTGAGAACCTTGGCCGGGGAACAGTGCTACGACTTTTCCCTCAAGTAATAACCCCGTCTTACGGTAATAAATACCTTGGGGATGTTCCCATGCGTCTGCTTGAGGCTGTTTTTGCAACTGTTTAACGGCTGCTTGCAGTAATTTAATAGCTTCCGCCAAGGAAGTCGCGACAAAGCCCACTCTAGCAACCTTTAAGGGAAGTTGAGCCGATTTGCTTTGATTTTGTAGTTCAATATAAACTTGTGACCCTTGGGGAGATTGCAACTGTTCTAGAGCTTTTTGACAAGTTTGTCTTAATTCTTCAGGATTTTGACCCCAGAGTAAAATTGATTGGGGACGGTGATGAATTCGATTTTCTCCTTGGGGTAATTTGGGCGTATATTCTTCTAACACCACATGATAATCTGTTCCCCCAAAGCCAAAGGAACTAACCCCGGCTCGTCTCGGTGTCTCTCCTTTGGGCAACCAAGGACGGGTTTCGGTGTTGAGATAAAAGGGCGAGTCTTCAATCTTAAATTTAGGGTTGGGTTCGGTAATATTAATGGTAGCAGGAAGAATTTTATGATGTAAGGCCAAAGTCGTTTTAATTAAACTTGCAGCACCCGCCGCCGCCTTAGTATGACCAATTTGAGATTTGACACTACCCAGAGCAATCGTTTGCTTTTCTGCGTTATTTTCGCTAAAAATCTCATTCAGGGCTGTAAATTCACAAAAATCTCCTGCTGGTGTTCCAGTACCATGGGCCTCAACTAACCCCAAGGTAGCGGGAGAAAATCCAGCCTCTTGATAGGCGCGCCGTAAGGCTCTAACTTGACCTTCAGGACGCGGTGCATAGATACTTTTAAAACGACCATCACTAGCAGTCCCGATGCCTTTAATCACTGCATAGATGCGATCTCCGTCTCGTTCCGCATCCTCAAGCCGTTTAATCACCAGCATTCCCAATCCTTCCCCCACCATCATGCCATCGGAGGTGGCATCAAAGGGATTGAGACAATCTTTCTTGGAAAAAGCCGGAGTTTTGCTAAAACACATATAATTAAGGATGGAATTATCCGTGTCAAAGCCCCCTGTAAGCATCATGTCACAACGGCCTTCGATTAATTCACTGATCGCCATTTTTAAAGCACTTAAGGAACTCGCACAGGCTGCATCCACCACACAATTAGTTCCTCCGAAATCAAAGCGATTAGTAATACGACCCGCTACGACGTTTGGTAACATACCGGGGAAAGAATTTTCTTGCCAAGGCACATAGGCTGCCTTCATGTTTTCGATAATTTTGTCGGTTTGTTCTTGAGATAAACCACTTTTTTGGCAGATTTTCTTCCAGAGAGGATATTGCAGACGACTGGTTAAGGGAGTAATGCTTTTCCAGAGGCCGCTTCCTCCTAAAATAACCCCTGTTGTTTCTCGATTAAACTCTTTTCCTTGGTCATAACCCGCATCTTCTAAAGCTTGTTTAGCCATCACTAAACCAAGTAAATGAGCCGAATCTAAAGCTTCTAACGTATCAGGTGGCAGACCAAATTCTAAGGGGTCAAAATCAATTTGAGGCAAAAATCCCCCCCATTTGGCATAGGTCTTATCTGGTGCTTTCGGGTCTGGATCATAGTAATCTTCTAAATTCCAGGCACTTTCTGGCACTTCAGTGATTCCATTCACTTTACCGAGAATATTTTCCCAATATTCTTGTAAATTCTTGGCCTTAGCAAATAGGGCCGACATTCCAATAATAGCGATCGGTGTTTTTTGTAAAGCAGTTAGGCTAGAGGTTGAGGATTGAGCAGACATTGTAGGTGTGTTCTCCAATCAATAATATAGCAGTCTGTAGAGACAACGAATAGTTCTTAAAGAATGAACAAAGAATTGTTTGATTCCCTTTAGCTTCAGTTTAGGCAGAGTTCCCCGTTTATACAATGGATGATCTACTCTCAAAAATGGATGATTTTTAGTAACCGTTCAAGGAGGAGACGAAATCTGGTAGGTGGAGTAGTCCATCACGCTCTTTGTAACGCCAATTCCAGTCTGAATTGGCGATATTCATCGATATCAAATCTATATTTGACCGATGATTGTCGATGTTTTTTTCAGACAGAACTGATGATCTAATGATTCTATCCAACTCTCAAAATTGGTTAGTAATTTATGATTGGCTTTTCTTATCTTTTGACAATCAGCTTCGTATTTATCTTAATCATCTATCACAAATTACCTGCATATAGTTGCTCATTTTTGTCGATTTCTGTATTACTATTCATGTCAATAACTAATCAATCTAAAGCTTGCTTAATTTTTGCCAGTCCACATCCTCTCAAGGGGTGACAAGCACCCCGACAGCTTGTCAGGGGGGAGTTTTGAAACTTAGAAGTGAGTAAAACAATGGCTCTTCGGTTTGTCTTATGCAACGGACAGGATTATAAGAGATGAAACCCTTATAGAGAAAGACATTGGGCGATTTTTGTCAATTGTTTTTGATCTAGAGCGAACTAATCAATTAAGTCTCTTGCCAGATAAGGATTTAGCCGATTTCTGCCCCCTGATCGAACCATACCAAGTAACGAAGAACCGGAGATATAAGTATTTCATATATGTTGATCGAGAAACCCTTATCTGGTAATACTTCTAGGTTTCCTCATTCTCAATAAGGCTGTCCTTATTGCGGTGACTAATTACAAAACCTCTTCATCCCTGGCACGAGATTTAACTCCGAGAAAGTTTGATAATCTTGACCATTTTTCTGATAGTTAGTTCCTTTTTTTTGCTGGAAAGCAAAAAATATTTTTGGTTCCTTTTCGGGCTGTTTGAGCCAATAGGCTAACTTAACACTATGAAATTCTCGGTCGTCAATAATCACCACTTCATAATTTATCAAGAGACGAATTACGGGTTTAATTAGGGTCTGCTGAAAAAGTTTTTCGTGGGGACAGGGTGTGGCCCCCCCTGCCCCCCCGACATCGGGGGGGCAGGGGGTAGGGCTGATTCATTCTCTCAAATGTCATTCTCTCAAATCCTTATCTGGCAAAGTTTTTAGTCGATTTCTCGGAAATATATATCTGAAAATTTTTAAAAACGTCGTGCTTTGCTTACCTGATAAGCGATTAAGGGTAACAAAAAAAAGAATTAGATTCGGAGAATGAAACGACCCTAGGGCAGGGGGGGGGTGTAGGTTTTTACCGATTTTGAGGGGGTCAATTACCTAATTTTCAGGGAAAAAGTCCCTGCATTTTCCCCCTGATCACTCCCGTATCCGGCACTTTTTGATTGACAAAAGGTCTAAAAGTGTTACCCAACAAGGTTTTCAGATTTATTCAGCCAACCCTAGGTAAAGATAAGCCGCCTCCAGTAGTGTTTCTTTGGTAATTCTCTCGTCGTGACACAACTGCCGCAAGGAATCATCGATCGCCCGATCAAGACGGATAGTATTGCGAACCGTCTCGAAATCATCCAGAACTGTTTCGGTATTAGTATCTTGACTCAAAGATGTCTTGCTGTCTTGACTTAAATTTTTTATAACATCTTGAGTTAATTGAGCAATTTTTTCTTTTTGTTCTGAAGGAATTGGCAGGATTTATTCGACCACATCGATGCGGGGGGGAACCGAGGTTTTTTTCTTGTTGACCAATCGATCGAGGGTGTTGCTCATCTACTTTCCTCAAGATACAGAAATCCCAGACGACGATTTGGTCTGAGATTGAATTTGATTGCTGGTATCTACAATTACGAACTTCGTTACCAACAAAAAGATATATCTTGATTACTTTTGCAAGAGAGCTAATTATTATTTTCCTAGTCCGAGTTTTCTGGTTACTTTTTGCCAAAAAGTTGGGGTCGGTGGTTGATAGGGTTTGGGACTGCTGGTAAATATAGGACGTTGACTAGGTTCGTAGAGATAACGATAGTGTAAGAAAATATCTCGATAGGGAAAATCGATATTTTCACCGCTACAAAGTCGAGTGAACAGAGAGGAAGATAAACCAATGTAGTGAAGGTATGTCAACCGTTTGTCGTGGTCGTATAATAGCCCATCCCGTTGTTGGAAATGGGCGGAGGTGACGGCGTTGCCGGTGCGACGGCTGGCAGGCCATTCTTTCGCTAAGTTACAGACGGATAGATGTGATCGCATCACCATATAGTTCAGCACCGACTGATTGGGAGCCGAGGGATACAACACCTCTGCCTCGCCCTCCTGTAGCCTTGCCACTAGCCAATCCCTTTGTTCCGACGGCATAAAGCCGCGCTTGGAGGCGTAGAACCCAGCACAAAAGATCTCCGCCTCGATCCGTTCTTGGGGAAACACTTCCAGCAGTTTCGGCGAATTGACATTGTAAATGTGGGTGGGGTCTTTGTACTGAAAGTCGTAAGTCACCACATCACAACTGTCTAACTGTTCAAACACAGGGGTGACATCATCCAAAATCAGCGCATCTGCATCAATGTAGATGAATTTTTCAAAGGGGGCGTTGGGGTCAAAGGCACAGTAACGGCGGTTCATACCCAACCGTCGTACTCCTTGTATGCCTTCAGTTTTCCGCCAATGTTGCAGTGCTGTGGGGTGAGCTTGCCAGACTTGTAACGAAAAGTCCTCCCACGGCTTAAACAGATCTTTGTCATTCCAGAGGGTGACATTGGGACGGGTGGCGATTTCGGCGGCGGTTTTTTCCAAGCGGTCGTCGTAGGCGATGACGCAGACGGGCATACCCGCACCCGCATTGACGGCGATGCTATTCAGCAAGGCCACCAGTTGGTCAAACACGACATCATTACCGAGGGTGTAAATACCGTAGTTCATTGCAGCTCAGGAAGAAAAAAAATCAAAACTTATTATCTTTGCCGTTAGTTTAGCTTATTTTTGTCGATAAATTTCGGTAATTTCAGATTATGACCATGACTTTAACTGCTGATCAGCCAATTCCCATTCAAGAGTGCAGTGCAACCCCTAAGATTGATAGAGGTAAGTCCCTAGAGATAATCTCAAGTTTCTCACAACAGAAGGACTGCCCGATCGACTATACCCAAAACCGATCGATTTAGCGTTTGCGTTTGAGTAATTTAGAAATGCGTCGATCATACCGCAACCAACGCCAAATTTTAATGACTAATTCCTCCACCCATAAAATAATCGCATCTAATCCCTCTAAAATCCGTTCTAAGGGGTGTTTAACGTAGCCGACGGGGGTTGATTCGGTTTCTAACCATTCTTCGTTAATTGGTTGAATTATCTCCTTGGCATAGCGGGGATCTAATTGGGTTGTGGGGGGGGATTCTCTAGGGGTAATTTGGGCAGCGGCCGGGGGGATTTTTTGTAAAGATTTATTTTGTTTTTCTTGACTAAAAGCTTTTTCTGTGCTGCGAGGATGGGACGGGGTGACTGGGGACTGGGGAAGGGTATAAGCGGGGTTAAGGCGCGGTTTTTCGGAGTCTTGGGGAGAAATAGCCAAGATATCGGCGGATTCTAGCCATGGCTGCTCACTGACGGCGGAAAATGTCAGGGATTGGCCAGAGGCAAAGAAGTGATCGATCGCCGCTTGGATGAGTTTGCCGATCGTGAAGGGATCCGCTTGGGTTTGTTTTTCTAGCCAATCCTGGAGACGTTGCTTGAAGGTGATCAGCAGAGAATTAGGAAGACTTAGGGGATATTTTGCCGATAAAGCGGGTGAATCAGCACTATATTCTAAATTATTCTTCTCTTTTGCCCAGAAATGCTCGATCGCCGCATAAATTAACCAATAAAGTCGCCAGAGATAGGAGGAATTTTTCTCCAGATTCGGGGACTCGTTAATGAGATCGGAAGGTAGGTTAGAGGTGTGGCTAACACTGCTGGGGATTGCGGGGGAGATAGCGAGAAATTTAGCCTCGAAAATTGCTAATTTTTCGTCAATAACCTGTAAAATCGCTTGAGAATTTAAATTAGGCAGTGGTAAGGAGGGTGGTGTCGGGGTTTTGACGAGATGGGATTCTTGGAATAGATCTATGGCGATCGCTATTTGTCCCTGTTGTTCCCAGCGTAGTAGGTTCCAAAACCAACGGATCGGAGGCAAGACAGGATTTTTGTCGGTAAAATTCGGTAATAAAGGCGGATATTGACGATTTAATCGCTTAATTCTCCGTTTTTCGAGGGCGTAGTTAGCCAGTGCCGTCCTAATTTGTTTTTCTATTTGTCTTTGGGTTTGATTATCGGTGATTTTAACAGTCTGGTGATCTTTAGTGACGAAAACTAAAGCTTGATCCTCTAGATCGGCTGCTATGCCAATAAATGCCGTTTCTTGGTCGGATAAGCTCTGGAGAAATTCTTCGATCGCATCCGTCCCATCTTTTCCGGGGGGTGATAATTGTTTCTGGAGACTGTTCCCTAATTGATTAGCCGTCATCCGCAGGGATTGTACCAGCAAATAGACGGGATAGAGGGCTATTTGCAAGGCAATAGCGATCGCATTTTGACCGCGACGGGAGACGCGGCCGAGGTTATCTTTCAGACGGATCAAACGACGGTTGATCAGGTTGAACAGTCGGCTTTTATAGGGATCGGCAGCCATGGATTTTGGGCGATAACATCTTCATTTAGACTATCCTATTGTGCAAGGACGGGATAAAAAAAATTTTGGCCAAAACCCTTGACTCCCAGAAAAATTATTGTTATATTTAAAAAGGTCTGAAATCCACGCCCCCATCGTCTAGTGGCCTAGGACACCTCCCTTTCACGGAGGCGACAGGGATTCGAATTCCCTTGGGGGTATGAAAAGAGGTCAGAGGCATCAAGCTTCTGACTTTTCGGTTTTTTTCTCCCGTTGATGGCTTTTCGGTAAGCTGACGGTGAAGATTGTTCCTCGATCGATCTGACTTTCGACGCTAATTTGTCCATGATGACTGAGGGTAATCGCTAAAGCGATCGCTAATCCTAATCCTGTTCCCCCGGAAGTGGCAGAATTTTGTCGCGCGGGATCGAGACGATAAAAGCGATCGAAAATATGGGACAAAGCAGCCTCGGGAATCCCGATTCCGTTATCTTTGACGCGTACCAGTAACACCGATTGTCGATCGCGTTTACTTTTTTCCAATTCCACTGCGACATTTTTAGGCTCAGATTCGGGCAAAAAAGCGTGTTTTAGGGCATTAGAAATTAAATTTGTGAATAAACGGGCTAATTGATCCCAATCTCCCCCCATAGTAAACATTTCATCGCTATAGGAAAAATCCTCCTGGTCCGGTTCCACGATCGACAAAGAGAGGGAAATTCCCTGCTTATCGGCGATTAAACGCTGTTCTTCCACTACTTCCATCAATAAAGCATCCAAAGGTACAGCTTGCTCGATCGGTTGGACGATGCCACTATCAGAACGGGCTAAAAAAAGCAGATCATTGACTAAATTGCCCAATCTTTCCGTTAAACGATCGATCACTTGCAAACGTTGATGGCCAGTTTGGGGATAGGCGATCGCCATTTGCACGTTAGTTTGAATCGTGGCGATCGGATTGCGTAATTCATGGGAAGCATCGGCGGTAAATTGTTTTAAACTCTGATAGGACTCTTTTACGGGTTGAATGGCTAAACCGGACAAAAACCAACCAATCCAGGCAACACTAGCAATCATCAGGCAAATTCCGAGGATTAAATCCAATAATAGCTGTCTAATTGGTTTTGTCACCTCAAACCAAGGATGACTTACCCGCAGATATCCCAAAACATAATGACCGATTTCCACCCTTTCGGTTACTTGTCGCAGCAGACGATTATCGGATAAGCGAATCGTTTCTCCTTGACGGTGGGGATGGAGGGGAATATCTAAGGATTCGGCCAGAGTTGACCAAAGTAGATTACCTTGGGGATCGAACCATTCCAAATCTATATGATCGTCCTCGACGGATTTACCCTGACTGGGAAAACTTGCCAGGGGATCGACCCGATAACGTCCTTGGTTCGGGGGAATCGATTCGATCACGAGGGAACGATTTACCACCTCAATGATGTGTTTGAGGGTATCATCAATGCGATCCACTAGGGTATGGCGCACATAAAAATACATTCCCGTAGCGAGAAAAAGCAGTAGTATGGCAGTGACAACAGTGTACCATAAGGCTAAACGGCGGCGAGTGGCTTGGAACACCGATAATCTATGGATTGGCTAGAGATTTTTAGAGCAATGTATCTTATTTTACAGCTTATTTGATTGATTTAATGCTGGGAATAAATTATTTTTAGCTATAGGGAAAAACTGACGGTTGCCAAGAATAGCTAGACTTGAACCCTTATAGTCCTTAAAAATTGCCGCTAACAAAAGTATTTTTAGATACATTCTTCTCAATAATTGTTTGAGTAGCTCGGCAAAAGCAGCCAAAGTGAATTATATTTAACCCTATGGTGATAGGGCTGACAGGAATGGCTAAAAATATTTTTGAGCTTATTTGAATTAATAACAACTATAAATGATGAATTTAAATTATTGGTTAATGAAATCGGAACCCGATGTCTATAGTATCGAGGATTTAAAAAAAGATGGTCAAACTATTTGGGAGGGAGTGCGAAATTATCAGGCGCGCAATTTTCTCCGTCAGATGAAACGGGGAGATTTGGCCTTTTTTTATCATTCTAATACGACCCCGCCGGGGATTGTCGGCTTGATGCGAGTGGTGCAAACTGATATGATCGATCCCACACAATTCGATCGCGATAGTCCCTACTATGATCCCAAATCCTCTCCAGATTCCCCGCGCTGGTGGACGGTTAAAGTTGAGTTTGATAGCCTTTTTCCCCAACTGCTGCCCCTAGGAATTTTAAAACAAAATTTTACCGCCGATGAATTATTATTAGTAAGGACAGGAAATCGTCTGTCAGTGATGCCTGTCAATCAAGAGATCGCAACAAAAATTCTCGCTTTAGTCGCTCATCAAGGAGTATAAACTGTGAACCAGAAAGATGCTATTAATTTACTTTCCCTGATCGGGGGATTATTAGCTGCTATTGTCATTTTAGCGGCCTTTAATGCCTATGTGATTATCACCCCCGGACAAGCGGGAGTTTTAAGTGTGTTAGGAAAGGCTAAGGACGGGGTTTTATTGGAAGGATTGCACTTTAAACCTCCCTTTGTTTCTAGTGTTGATATCTACGATGTTACGGTGCAAAAATTTGAAGTTCCCGCCCAAAGTTCCACTAAAGATTTACAGGATTTATCCGCTAGTTTTGCGATTAATTTTCGTCTCGATCCGACGCAAGTAGTGGTCATTAGAAGAACCCAAGGCACCCTGCAAAATATTGTCGCTAAAATTATCGCCCCTCAAACCCAAGAATCCTTTAAAATTGCCGCCGCTAAAAGAACCGTAGAGGAGGCAATTACTCGACGCAGTGAGTTAAAAGAAGACTTTGATAATGCCCTATCGACTCGCTTAGAAAAGTATGGTATTCTAGTCTTAGATACCAGTGTGGTAGATTTGAATTTTTCTCCGGAATTCGCCCGGGCTGTCGAAGATAAACAAATCGCAGAACAACGCGCCCAAAGAGCCGTTTATATCACCCAAGAAGCGGAACAACAGGCCCAGGCAGAAATTAATCGCGCTAAAGGGAAAGCTGAGGCACAAAGACTATTAGCAGAAACTTTAAAAGAACAGGGAGGAGGATTGGTTTTACAGAAAGAAGCGATCGAAGCTTGGCGCGAAGGTGGGGCGCAAATTCCCCGGGTTTTAGTGATGGATGGATCGGGAAAAAACAGCGTACCATTTTTATTTAATTATAGTGATTCTTTTCTAGAAAATACCCCCTAAATTCGGGTCTATCTCAATGGAGCGAGAGGACTGCCGTTAAACCCCATGGCGGTTAACGGGAGATGAATCGCCACCAGAATGAAACTAACGCAGTAGCGTTTCCACTTTACGACGTTAGGTTGCGACGGATTGCTAATTGTCGCCGTCTAACGCACCCTACTGGATTGTTTCAGCTAATTTGGTGTATTAGAAAAATGCTATAACTTCTATAATTTAAGACTTTAAGCCGAAATCTATTGCCCTATTTTAGTTGAAACAATCCACTACATTTTACTATCAGAAAACTCCCACTCATACTAATCCGTTGACTATAGGCTACTTATATAGGAGAGGCACTCATGCAAAAGGGGAAATAAATAATCAGTTGTTAATAACCAGATTTAGTGTCAGGTGGCGGCAAGTCTTTCGGGATCGGCACTGGCGACAGCTTCCCGGTATGTGCCGGTGGGGGTGGGTTTATATCCCACATTCCGCACCCTAAGCTGTCACAGAGAGAAATTACGGAGAGAAAAAATCAAAGTGAGCATAAAAATAAACATAAGGAGCGAAAAAAGGCATTTGAGAAACAGTAAAGCACCAAAAATGGCATCAAAACCTATTCTCAATAAGGAGCAATAAGAATTAACACCACCTAGAGGAGTCAACAGATAAATAAAAGAAGAAATCCAAGAGATAAATCATAATTTAGACTAATCAATTAAAGTAAAAAACTAAATTATAGACATAGTAAAGTGGAGCTATAAATCAAAGATATTAGCTCATGTTCACTCATAGAAATTAAATTGATAGAGATAATAATTAGGTGGCTAATTGATAGTAACGTAAACAATCATCTGGTAAAAGACGCAAGATAAAATCTCTGTCCTTATTCCAATTAGAAATATGTTCCTCCTGATTAAGTGTAATCAAATGAATACAATGAAAGCATTGAAAAATCCAGCGTAAAGTAGGGGAATTAGTTGCTTTACCTAATTGATTTTTAATTGTTGATTTAGACTCTTTCAGAGCATTTCTAATTTGACGTTGAGCCAATGTATAAACCAAGAGACATAAACCCATAATCATTCCCATAGACTCTATTCTCTCAGGACTTTTAAGGAAAATACTATCGGCAAAAAATAATGGGTCTTTGAGAAAACCAAACCCCCGTTCACATGATTGTTGAGCTTTATATTCCCTGAGCATAGAATCATCACTAAGTTCCTGTGAATCTAAAACATTCGTAGCAATAATAAAACATCCTGCACTCAGCAATTCTGTATTAATTTTACTTTCATCCTGGCAGACTGTAGCTGATATTTGGTAGGATATTTCATTTAGAGAATCTTTTTTATTAGATTTGGCTGGAGTAACCTTACTTTCGTTAATTTGGTGATATTTGAACTGGGTTGATAATTTTGATAATGCCTTGATAGCATCTGCTTCACAAGCAAATCTCTCTTGTGATAACTTTTTCAAATCAAGAACCGCTTTTGATTCGGCTTTGGTAATTTTTTGGGTTAGTTTACGCAGGTCTGATTCTCTTCTTTCTTGACTTTGTACTACTAACCATCTTTGTTCTATTCCTGCATAATTTTCGGTTTTTGATACTAATTTATATCCTGGTATTGTACTATCAATAAATTCTGATTCTGGTATTGTTGATATTAATGATTTTGCTGCTTTTATGCTTAATGGTACTCGACATAACCACTGTAAATCTGACATCATTTTCAGGTTTGATTCTGTATATAAGGCAGAGTCAGCAACCATGAGACTATTAACTTCTAATTGTTTGTGATATTCTACTGCTATTTGACCAAAACATGATGAGTCTGCTTGGTTTCCTGATGCTAGTTTCAAAAATATTGGGATGTCTCCATCTCCTGAACATATCATTTCTATGATGAACTGTTTTAAGTCCGGCCGATGGTCACGAGAATAACCATAAGTGATGGTTATTTCTTTTGGTGATTTTACTGCTATTTCTTCTAATTCTTGGTTATTTCCTATTTTTTGATTCTCAAATATTACTTCTGGTAAGCTAGTGTTATACTGCCCATGTACGTGGATTGATGATGAGTCTAGATGTGATGTTGATAGTGATACTCCAAATTTTTGGGCGGCTTTTACTGCGATGATGAAAAATATTGTATCTAATCCTTTTATAAATAGTTTATCCATGACTCTCCCCAATTTATCGTCGTTGAGATATTCTGGTTTTACTCCTGTTCCTATTAGATGTTCACAGGCGATTGTTTCAAAATATTCGGGAAACATATATAAGGGTTTGGAAACAAATCCTAACCCGTTGATTATCATGGCTTTTACTACTTGACCTGCATTTACTTTTTCGTCTTTTTCGACTCCTATCAATTCGTTTATTATTTCTACTATTCCGATTGAGTCTATTATTCCTGCCACTATCCCTAGATGGTCTATGTTCTGAATTTCTATTTCTTGGGGTTTTAATTTCACAACAGATTCCTCCACTACTTCTAAGTACCTAAGCAAAATTAATTACACATATCTAACCCCGCTCTTGCCTCTTGCCTATCTTCACTAGGAAATTAATTTTGCACGACTACTTATTGTAATCAATTATTTCTTGTTTTCTGAACAATTATTTTTTTCTCTTGAATTTTCTCTTTCTCGCTCCATACCCCTTTTAATGCTATATATTCTCATTAACCCTTTTAACCTTTGAATTAATTTTAGTTATTATGTACTACTTTAATGGCTTTTTTGATCTGTGACAGTTGAGGGTGCGGAATGTGGGTTATATGCGGGTTGGAATCCTGATTTTTCCTTAAAGGGTTGACAAGCTCAGGTGAGGACGGTGGAGCGTCAGGGTTATTTGTTGGGAGTTTGTGGTCATGCGTCATCTTTTTAATTATATTCCCCGGTTTTAACGGGCTAAACAGTAGGTTGCCTGAAATGCCCGGTTAATATTATAATTTTTTTATCTCAGTCAATGAATCGGCCATCACACGCTTATGAGTTTAATTCAAGAAGGAATAAAAAAAGGCTTAATTAAGTTAGATGATGAGCAGAAATATATTACATATATTAATCAAAATAAAAAGCGAAATTATAGCAATCATGAAGAACAGGTACAAGCTGAGACTTTTTTAAAATTAGTTTTGACCTATGGTTATGATCAAAAGCGGATTCGGTTATTTGTTCCCGTAGCAATGGGATCATCGACCAAAGAAGCGGATATTATTGTTTATAATGATGATGGGCATAAATCGCCTCATATCGTTGTTGAATGTAAAAAACAAGAGGTTTCAGAATTAGAATTTACTCAGGCAGTAGAGCAGGGTTTTAGTTATGCGGTGGCGGAAGGAGCGAAATATGTTTGGATAACTTCCGGTATTAAAGATGAATATTATCAAGTACCAACAGAAAAGCCAAAGGAAAGAATTACTATCACGGATATTCCACAATCGGGAGTGGAAACATTAGCGCGTTTTAAATATGCTAAAGGTGGTGGTATTTCTAATGGACAAAAGTTATTTGAGTTAACAGTAGTTACAGAGGATGAGTTAACCCGTCGTTTTAAGCAGGCTCATCAATCCTTATGGGGAGGGGGAGAGTTGAATCCCTCGGAAGCTTTTGACGAGTTAGATAAGCTAATTTTTTGTAAAATTTGGGATGAAAAGAAAGCTCGCAAGGTAGGGGAACCCTACGATTTTCAGATCTTTAGTGTTGCACCTAAAGCTAATGAAAAAGAGGAGGAAAGAAAACAACGGGAAAATAAGCAATTAAGTGAGCGCATTAAGGCTTTATATGAAGAAGGCCGTCGAGCAGATGCAGAAGTTTTTAAAGATGATATTCGCTTAAGTCCAGAGAAGTTGCGGACGGTGGTGGGTTATTTAGAAAGTATTAATTTAGGCGAAACAGACTTAGATAGTAAGGGTCGCGCTTTTGAGACGTTTATGGGGTCATTTTTTCGCGGAGATTTTGGGCAGTATTTTACACCTCGACCAATTGTTAAGTTTATTGTGGATGTGCTACCCATCCAGCACAATTCTTTAGTTTTAGACACATCTTGTGGAAGCGGTGGTTTTCTGCTTCATGCGTTAGAGAAGGTTCGTAGGGAGGCCAATGAATACTATCCCAATTATAAAACGGATCCGAAAGAATATAACAAACATTATCAGCATTGGCATAATTTTGCTCAGAGTAATTTGTTTGGCATTGAAATTAATGAACAGATTGCCCGGGTTGCCAAAATGAATATGATTATCCATGATGATGGTCATACCAATGTAATTGCGGCGGATGGTTTACGCGATAGTGAAGATTTAATTAAACGGACAGAAAATAAAGGCTTTACATATAATCGCTTTGATTTTGTTATTACTAATCCGCCTTTTGGTTCGGTTATTAAACAAACGGAACAGGCTTATATATCCCAATATAGCTTTGCGATGAAGGCGGTAGATTGGTTAAATCCTAAAAGTAGAACAACGGAGCGGGATAGCCAAAGTACAGAAGTTTTATTTCTTGAGCAATGTCATCGTTTTTTAAAGGAAGGTGGCTATTTAGCGATGGTGGTTCCTGATGGTATTTTGACTAATTCAAGTTTGCAGTATGTCAGGGAGGGAATCGAGGAAAAATATCGCATTGTGGCTGTGGTTTCGATGCCTCAGACGGCTTTTTCGGCAACGGGAGCGGGGGTTAAAAGTTCGGTTTTATTTTTGAAGAAGCATTCGCAAGCAGTAACGGAAAGTATTCAACAGGCTAAACTGACTTTACAGGATCAAATTAAGCAAGGCAATGATTATTTAAAGTTATTGGATAAGATTGAAAATAATAAGAAGCGGCATTTAAAGGAGTTACGAGGTTTTGATAATGCTCAAAATTTGTCTGGTAAAGCGTTGACGGATTCTGAGCTTTATAAGGAGTGGAAAAAGTCGGTCACGGCGGAATATAATGACCAAATTGAGGCGTTAAAGGAGTCTTTGAGTGATCAGTATGCGGAGGAAAAGCAAAAGGTAATCGAAGATTATCCGATTTTTATGGCAATTGCCGAAGATATTGGTTATGATGCAACGGGTAAACCGACTAATAATAATGAGTTAGATTTTATTGGTCGGGAGCTTGCCCGGTTTATTGAGTCGATAGAGTCAGGAAAGGATGGTTTTTTTTTAGGTCTTGATGTGGATAAAGATAAAATATTTTTAGTTAATTTAGTCGAGATAGATGAAAGACTTGATCCAACTTATTACCTTCCTTCCTTGAGAGGAATTAATTATATTTATGAAACTAAAAAGTTGAATAATATTTCAAAATGTATAATACATCCACCTGAGCATAAAAGAATTTATGTAGATCGAGGCATACAGTTATTAAGGTCTCAAAATATAAGACCAGATGGAATAGATATTAGCAATAGTCCTGTTTTTCTTGATTCTTCAATATTATCTTCTACTGAAATTTTTCCCCGTATTGGAGATGTTTTAGTTGTTCGATCTGGTGTTAATGCTGGAGATACTGCAACAATTGATGTAGAACTTCCAAATATAGTCATTGGAGCAGATACCTTGTTAATAAGACTTGAAAATTCTGTAGAACCTAAGTACATTCAATGCTTTTTTTCTTTGGTAATTGGTCAAAAAATTATGCAAAGAAGTTTAACAGGAGCGACAAATAAACATATTAGTCCTTACAACTTAAGTAAAATCAATATACCTGTTCCAAATTTGAATATTCAAAAAATAATTATTTCACAAATGGATGATGCTTATGCGGCTAAAAAACAAAAAGAATTAGAAGCACAGCAATTACTTGAAAGTATTGATGATTATCTGTTAGGGGAGTTGGGGATTGAGTTACCCGAACCCGAAGAAAACACCATTAAAAGCCGTATTTTTATCCGTAACTTAAGCGAAGTATCAGGCGATAGGTTTGATCCAGATTATTTTCAACGTTATTTTAAAAATCTTGAGAATGTGATTTTGTCAAGTTCCTTTAATGTAGAAAAAATGAGAGAAGTGACAACTTTAATAAAAAATGGTCATACTCCAGCAAGTTCAGAATACGCTGAGGAAACAACGCTATATCCTATCATCAAAGCAGGTAGTTATAACGGTGATTTTATTGCACTAGATAAAGTAGATTTTACAAAATCCCAGAAAAACTTACAAGCTAAAAAATTTGATATTTTTATTTTATCCGCAGCCCATCAAGCTCATTATGTAGGCCGCTCTATAAAATATCTTGATAGTAAACCCATAGACAGCACCTCATTTGTTGGTGAATTAATTTGCGTGAGAGTCGATCCCAATAGATGTCATTCAATGTATCTTTTTTCTTTGTTGAAAACTAAATTGTATAAAGACTTGCTAAATCGAGAAAAAACGGGTCAGACATCGCATATCTACCCCAAAGATATACAGCATATCCTTGTCCCTATCCCTCCTCTTGAAAAACAAATCGAAATTAGTGAGCATATCACGGCAATTCGTAATCAAGCCAAACAACTCCAACAACAAGCCAAAGACGACCTAGAAAAAGCTAAACAGGAAGTCGAAGCCATGATTTTAGGTGATGACTAAAAGCCTAATTTATCGGCTCTTCTAGGTTCTGTGTGATCAGTTTAACTTACATAGGATCGATCTTTGTGTCCTCTGTGTCTTTGTGGTTCCTTCCACTCCCTCGCCAACAGGACTGTATCTTAGAATCCATTTTACCCACCAAACCTAAGAGAGCCATATTTTTAATACACTCGACCGCGCCAACTTTGGGGACGGGTAAAAGCAGAGATAAAAATGCGGATAACTGCCAGCGGATCCGCGAGGGGAGATAGCCAAAATAATCCCGAAGATAGATTGACTTTTTCGCCCCGATAGTAACTAGGAGAGACAGCCAATAAAAGGGCAAAACGAATCAATAACAGCAGCAGGTTTAAAGTCAAGACAATTTTTAAACTCAGGAAATTGTAGCCAAAAATCAAAGCTGTGAGCAGTAAAGGGGTGATAATTATCGGTAATCCCTGAGTAAGAGCTAATAAAGCTAAATCGCCCCATAATTGCCCCTGATAGGAGGCATCTTTGAGGTCAAGAGATCTGCCCCATTCGCGCCAAGTTTCCTTAAGTCCTTCGTACATCCGCACGCGAATCAACTTCGCCCCATCGAGAAATCCCACCCGATAGCCTTTCGTTGCCGCTAGACGGGCCAGGGTGACATCATCGCAAAAAGAACCTTTTGCCCCGCTATAACCGTCTAAAGCCGCTAAAACTGACCGCCGGCAGAGAAAACATTGACCATTGGCCATGACTCGTTGGGGATCTTGCCCGCGCACTCCGGCCGCATCAAAGCGATAGAGCAAAGTCATCAATAAAGCTGGCTGTAACCACCATTCTCCCGGATAGGAGAGGATAAATTGCGGCGACAGGGAAACTAAATCGTAACCTTCTGCGATCGCAGCTTTGACTAAACTAGCCACTAAATTTGCTTGGGGTTGCGTATCGGCATCAATGCCCAAAATCCAGTCACTTTTAGGAGAACTAAACAAAAAACCATTGTGTAACGCCCAGGGACGACCTACCCAATCGGGAGGCAAAGCATAATCGGTTTTCAAGCGAAAGCGGGGGTCTTTTGCCGCTATCTCTTTGACTTTTTCCCGCGTACCATCTTGGGAATTGCTATCGACAATCAGAATTTCTCGCACTTCGTAACTCTGTTGACTCAATCCCTGTAAACAACCGTCAATCCTGGCCACTTCGTTTAACGTCGGCACAATCACGCTTACTGTCCCTAACATCTCCGGGGTGGGAGGTTGGGGAGTCAGGGGAGGACGACGACGCGCCCCTTTTAGCAGACGGGAAAGAAGGATAAAAAAGGCAACAGCCTGAGACAGCAGTAGCCCCAGGCAGAATGCACCGAGAATTATCTCAGTTAACAACTTATTTGGCTCCTCTCACCGAAACAACGGGGATTTTTAGGGTTGTTACTTCGCTGGTTGCCACTGTTTGCCCGGAAGCAACAGCCTTGGCGCGATTATAGAGGAGTGTTAAAGGCAGAATACCGGTGAGTAATCCTAAGAAAATCGGCGGATAAATACCAGCACCGATACTCATGACCGTAGCAAAGCCAAAATTACCCAAATACATCACAAAAGGCAGGGTTAAATCTTGACTTGGCAGTTTCACCGGTTGCACTTGCCAGATTAAAGTGGCTACCGTCATAAAAACACAGCCCGTACCGAACCAACCGGCAAAATTTTCATAGGGCATCCCAAAGAAGGCCCCCGGTTGTTCCCAAATCCAGAAGGGCATGGTAGTTTGACTCATGGCCGGATCTAGGACAAAATCCCAGGAAGTTAATAATACCGCCCCGATAGCGATCGATCCTAGATTTTGTAGCCACTGGGGTATAGCAAGAGTGGATAAACCAACACGAGCGATGATATAGGCACTAAAACCGAGATAAAACCAAGATAGGGGGATAGTAAAGGGTACTAAACCCGCAATTTTGTAACCTAGGCCCGAAAGATAACGATAATGACCGAAAGGAAAGCCGGTACTGGTTCCTAATAGTTCGCTACAAAGGGATAAACTGATAGCGGGAACCATGAATCCTAACCAGTGCCACACTCCTAGAGTCCGATAGGCATAAACAGCCACCGCTGCCATTCCTAACACCATATACACCACACCCCCCCCGGCCATTGACCAAGCAAAGGCGGTTTTGCCAAAATCCGGTAAATTGGCCACAAATTCGGGATGAGGCAAGACTAGCAACAATCCCGCTAGTCCAAAAGCCATCGATACAATATGACCGATGAGCAGAGCTTTTTCGATCGCAATTAGTCGTCTCATTAAATCTCTAGCACTGCGAAAGGATAATCATTTTCAAGTTTACAAATCTTTATTAAAGAATTATTACGCAGATCGGTCACTTTCGGCAAAAAACTTTTACAGGGGTTAGGGATTTGTCTGTGGTGGTTGTTTAGGAGTCAGCAGGCAGGAGTCAGTAGTTAGGAGAATTAAGAAGGAATAATAAGCAATTAAATTGTCTATTTAGAGATTTTATGCTACTTTATACTTAGTTTTTTCTTTTTTTTCAACCCCCAAAAATTAAGTATGGGAGAGACAATGACTAAAAATGCCTGAAAATATATGTTAACAACCATGCTTTTAGCCTAAAAAAAGGGCATTCTAAGATTAAGTCCTCTCGATCACATAGGGATTGCAGCGGTTCTTAAAAAAACTCTCTCCATCAGACTCACTATAAATTAAAACGGTAGCCTAGCTATGTCGGCAGAATCTAGACATCGGCGCTTACTTGCCAATCGATACCAACTGGTCGAGTTGATCGGTAGCGGTGCCATGGGACAAGTATATCGAGCAGAAGATAAACTATTGGGTGGCGTAACCGTCGCCGTGAAATTCCTCTCGCAAACTCTCCTCAACAAAAGAATGCGCGAGCGTTTCGAGCGAGAGGCAACTATTTCGGCACTTTTAGGCGAAAAAAGTATTCATATTGTTAAAGTTCGTGATTATGGTGTAGATGAAAAGGATGTCCCCTTCTACGTCATGGAGTTTTTGCAGGGGGAAAGCATGGGTGAAATCATCAAATATCACCCGCTGCCTCTCTCTCGCTTCCTCAATCTCGCCCGTCAGATTGGTTTCGGCCTGGAATGCGCCCATAAGGGTATTATCTTCCAAGGCGAGATGTGTCCGATTATTCACCGGGACATCAAACCAAGCAATATTCTTGTGATTCAGGACTCAGGATTAGGGGAATTGGTGAAAATTCTCGATTTTGGCATCGCTAAACTCATCCAATCGGGAGAATCGGAAACCCAATCTTTTATGGGAACCTTAGCCTATTGTTCCCCGGAACAGATGGAAGGTAAAGAACTCGATCATCGTTCCGATATCTACAGTTTTGGGATTATGATGTACGAGATGATCACGGGAGAAACGCCCCTTTTTCCCGATAATTCCTCCTTTGGCAGTTGGTATGAGGTTCACCACTACGCCGAACCCCGTCCCTTTAATCCTAGCTTGCAATTACCGCCAGAATTAGAACAGTTAATCCTGCGCTGCCTGGCCAAAGCACCCAGCGATCGCCCAGAAAGTGTTACAGATATACTACAACTTCTCGAAGGACTCGAATCCCTAGTCAAAAATGAAATAGTCAAAAAAACCGACGATTACAGCACCAAAATCAAAACCCTTAATGATTTAAATCAAACCATTGTTGCTGCCGCTAATGCCAAGGATATCTGTCTCAAGTCCAGTTGGCCCCAGGACAAACCCCGCCAAAAAATCGTCTTCCCACGCTGTCTCCAGGCTGCTGACGGCGTTTTTGCCAGTTTATGGGTAATGTTGGATCGAGAGGATATCGCTGTCCGGGTTGCTAGTGTCCGTTATAATCAATTCCTCTTTTTGCCCGCACCCCACCCGATGATTCTCTGGATTACTGTCCTCTATCATCGTCAATGGGGGCCTCGCTGGTTGTCCTGTTATTTGGACTTAAAAACCCCCCAGGGTCAAAAAATTACCAAAACCCTCGCCGAAACCGGTCAATACTGGATTTTATTTTTCCCCCTCGAAGGCAGCCCGATCTGTGAAAATGTGATCACCGCTAATATTCTCCCCAATCAATGCCAAATTTTGCAGCAATGGGTGACAGATGGTCAATTGGCCCAGGTTGGCAACCCGCAAATTAGCAAGCGGATGTTAAAACGGAAACTCGAGCAACTCAAACCCCAAATTCTGGCCAAATTAGCTTCAGAACTGGCTGCGCAGCCCTAAAAAATCAGGGAGGCGTTAACTAGGGTTTGCGGCAAAAAGTTTGTTGGTGGGGGCAGGGTGTGGCCCCCCAACCCCCCCGACATCGGGGGGGTTGGGGGGTGTAGGGTTTCACCGATTTTGAGGGGGTCAATTACCTAATTTTCAGGGAAAAAGTCCCTGAATTTTCCCCCCGACCACTCCCCTATCCGGTACTTTTTGATTGACAAAAAGTCTAAAAGTCTTACCCAACAAGGTTTTTAGATTTATTCAGCCAACTTTATCTATTCACCCAGATTACAGGGGTCGATAGACACGGTAATCAATATTGGGGAAAATATTGTCGATTTCCTCGACTTTTTGCAACCAACCAGCATCAATCTTCTCGGATTTCACATCTTCATAGATTTTATTTAACCGCAGCAGGTGGGAACGAGTGCGCCGGACAGCATAGGGAACCATTGTACCGGTTCGCATAATAAACGCCCAATCGGAAGATTGCGCCAATAATAACTCCCGGGCCGCCTGATTTAAAGCCCGTTGCTGCAATTCATCCTCCGCTTCGTGATGACTTAATTCAATCATCCGTTCCGTGCCTTTGTGCAGGTGAGGATAGATCCAAGCGTTAGTTTCATTCAGCCAGTATTCATGGAAACCCTTATAACCCCAACTGGATTGGGAAGGACGACAGACCTGCTGAGTCGGGTTAGCCCGGAGATAATCGGCTAAATGGGTCATTTGGTAGATATTTTGGTCATACCAAGACTTGCGGAACAGAAAATCAATAAACCAGGGTCCCTCATACCACCAGTGACCGAATAACTCGGCATCGTAGGGAGAAACCACCAGGGGAGGACGGCCCATAATTCCGGCTAAACTCTCCACCTGCCGCTCGCGATTATACATAAAATTGCCCGCGTGTTCGGCGGCCTTTTCTTTGGCCCAGTAGGGGTCATAAAGCCCTTTTTCCGATAAACCACCGTCCCGGCTAGTAATTTTGTGGTATTTAATGCCTATATTCTTGCGTTGACCGTTGGGCATGATATAGGGCTTAATATACTCGTATTCCGCTTCCCAGCCCAGATCTTTATAGAATTCCCGATAGACCACATCCCCCGGATAACCGACTTGGGAAGACCACACCTGTTGGGAAGATTCGTGGTCACGACCGAAAGCGGCCACCCCGGTTTCCGTGAAAATGGGCGCGTAACTGCCGTAACGGGGGCGAGGACGACCGTAGAGAATACCGTGGCCATCGACGAGGAAATAACGAATGCCTGCATCGGCTAACATTCTTTCTACCCCTTCGTAGTAGGCACATTCCGGCAACCAAATGCCCTTGGGACGACGACCGAAATTTTCCTCGTAGTGTTGACAGGCCACCTCAATTTGCGCCCACACCGCTTGTGGGTACATTTTCATCAGGGGCATATAACCATGAGTCGCACCACAGGTGATAATTTCTAGGTTATTACTGTCGAGGAATTGTTTAAATGCCTTGACCAGATCCCGATCGTATTTTTCCCAAGTTTGTCGGATACTTTGGAAAGATTGAGCGTAATATTCGGCTAAGTAGCGAATATGCCCATGGTGTTGATTGTGGTCGATTTCTTTAGCAATTAATTCTTCTAACTTACCTAAGTGTTCTTCATAACGCTCTTGCAGTAACGGATCCCGCAGCATCGACACCAACGGCGGAGTCATGCTCATGGTCATTTTAAAATCGATACCATCCCGTTGGAGACCTTCAAAAACTTGCAGGAGAGGGATGTAGGTTTCTGTGATTGCCTCGTATAACCATTCTTCCTCGAGGACGTAATCGCTTTCGGGATGGCGGACGAAAGGGAGATGAGCGTGGAGAACTAGGGCAACATAGCCAAAAGCCATAGGATTTCTTCTTAGAATTAAGGAATAAAACTTTAAGATTAGGTTGAGTAGATTTTATACTATCTTAAGCTTCTACAATAAAGAATATGATAAAAGTCGATCGACGATCGATCAATCCCGTCAATCCCTAGGTTTACTAATTTTCCGATGCTCCCATCTAACGAGCCACTGACTGCTTTAGGGAGAGAGACGACAACGCCTCTCTCGATTCAACTTTTGCTGTTTGTTGATGACCGTCCCAGTTCTCAAGAAATTATCCGTCAAATTCAGGCCTATCTCCAGTCTTTAAAGTCTGATTACCCAATTGACCTACAAATCATCGAAATTCGCCAGCAACCTCATTTAGTCGAACATTTTCGCCTTGTAGCTACCCCCGCCTTGGTCAAAATTGCCCCCGGCCCCCGCCATACCCTCGCGGGCAGTAATCTGGTGGAACAGTTTAAAAAATGGTTGGTACGCTGGCAAAAAGCGATTAAAGAGGAGGTCAAAAATAATCACGCTGATGATGCACAACTTCAAGAGGTAGAACATTCGGGCGAACTCATCCGCATCGCCGATGAGGTTTTTCGTCTCAAACAAGAAAAGGAAGAATTATTAGAACAATTAAAATTTAAAGACCAAATTTTGGCTATGTTAGCCCACGATTTACGCAGTCCTCTCACCGCCGCTTCCATCGCCGTGGAAACCCTAGAATTAGCCTATCATCAACCAGATACTGAGCGCAGTCTGCAATTACGAGAACAACTGCACCAACAGGCCCGCAAACAGTTCCGGATTATGAACCGTTTGATCACGGATATTCTGCAAGCTTCTAAGAGCATGGCGGCGCAATTCACTCTCCACCAGAGTAAATTCTATCTGCAAGCCCTCTGTCAGGAAATTTTGTCTCAATTTACCGATACTTTTCAGGAAAAGACTTTAATTCTCCAAAGCGATATCCCCCAAGATCTGCCCCCCGTCTATGCTGATGAGGAGTTAATCCGACAGGTGATTATTAATCTCTTGGAGAATGGCATCAAATATACCCCCACCGGCGGCGCAATTACCCTTTCTGTCCTCCATCGTACTACTCAAAAAGTACAAGTGAGCATCAGTGATACTGGCCCCGGCATTCCCGAAGAAAAACAAGAGCATATTTTTGAGGGTCATGTGCGTCTCAAACGGGATGAGGGTAAAGAAGGTTATGGCATCGGTTTATCGGTCTGTCGCAAGATTATTCGCGCCCACTACGGTCAAATTTGGGTGGATAGTGTCCCTGACCACGGCAGTAGTTTTCACTTCACCCTGCCAGTTTATCGCTAAAATGCTCCGCTAACCAATTATCAATGTCCCCTAAAACTAAGTCGGGGATTTCCCAGGGGAACAGATGGGCCGTATCTGGGTAACATTTCCACTCAGACAGTTTCAGTTTTTCGGCCGTTTCTTGGCTCGAGGCACTGGTAATATGGCGATCATTTGCCCCCGCCAGAACTAAGCAGGGAATTGTGATTTTGTCAAGAGATTTTAAACAATTGTAACCTTTTTTTAAAGCCCGATTTAAAGCGCGATTAGCAGCTGGAGAAGTGCCTAAGTAGGCAAGAACAGCATCTTGAGCGAGATATTGATAAGAAATCGCTTGATGTTGTGAAAAAAGGTACTGAAACAGGGAACGACGAGCAAAAGTATCAATATTCCAACGCCATCCCGGTTTGATCTGATTGAGAATTGCCGCCATCCCCGTCAAAATCAGATCCGTGGTGGTGATAGGAGGATGACTACCCCAAGGCCGCGCAGCCGAGGCCACTAGAATTAAACCAGGAAAGCGATCGGGATGCCGCAATACTAATTCCAGTGCGATTATACCCCCCAAAGACCAACCGAGAATTAAACATTGCGGGATTTTTTGGCGATCGAGCAGCTCGATTAAATCCTCTAGATGTTCTTCTAGCTGAAAATCCAGGCGATAACGACTTTTACCGTAGCCGCGCAGATCCGGGGCCAGGGTTTGCCAGCGTTGGCAAAAATGATCGGTAAATACAGACATACTGGCTGCCGAACCGGGATGACCGTGCAGACAGAGGATCGGATAGCCATTACCTTTGATCTTAACGTTGAGAGCGATCGACATTGAGCAGTTATCAGTTATCAGATTTGAGTTTTAAGTGAGCAGTATGTAAGTACCTAAGCAAAATTAATTACACACATCTAACCCCGCTCTTGCCTCTTGCCTCTTGCCTATCTTCACTAGGAAATTAATTTTGCACGACTACTTATTAAGCGAGCAGTATTAAATAGCAGTTTCCTGCTGTCTTTTCACTGTTCACCGTTTACTGATCACTGATTATTGACTAGGATATATGAGCGATCGAGTCTCTGGTATGTCAAACTAGAGAATAGGAGAGAGTTGGTCTAGAGGTTGCGGAATCATTTGATCAATGATTCCGAGGAAAGTCCGAACTCCCGAAAGACCACACTTGCTGGATAACGTCCAGTGCGCGCGAGCGTGAGGATAGTGCCACAGAAAAATACCGCCCCCTTTTTTTAGTGTTGCCAAAGGCACGGCGTAGCCGTCCAGTAAACAGTGATCAGTAACGAAAGTAAATTCACTGATAACTAATAACTTTTCACTGATAACTTTCCACTGATAACTGATAACTGATAACTGATTGGGGGTAAGGGTGCAAAGGTGCGGTAAGAGCGCACCAGCAGTATTGAGAGGTACTGGCTCGGTAAACCCCGGTGGGGAGCAAGGTGGAGGGACAAAGGTTGGTCTTTTTCCTGTCCCGTTCTTAGGAACCGCTTGAGATAATTGGTAACAATTATCCCAGATAGATAACCTCTATTCCAACAAAGGTAAAAGCAATTTTACTGCTGTTGGGAAATACAGAATTCGGCTTATGTCTGACTCTCTCCTTTATCAGTTATCAGTATTCAGTATTCAGTAATCAGTATTCAGGAGATTATTTTTATTTATTCTCCCCTGCTCCCCCGCTCCCTGCTCCCATCTCCCCTGGAACCTCAACTACCAATTTAAATGCTTCTTAGCTTAGAGGGGGATTGCACCGCTAACGGTTAGGTAATTGATCAAATCCCGTATCGCTTGACCGCCGCTACCGTGAGCTAGAGATATAATGGTGTGTCGCACTTAAGTAAGTCTGGGGTGTTTTTGGTTCTTTAGGAGATCTTAGGCTAAAATATTGGTCAATGGGTAAGTACCAGCAATATTGAATCTCTTAACAAAACTTGACATTCTGTTCAAAAAATGAGGCAAAGTCTATTGGCTAATCGCTATCGAATTATTCGACAATTAGCAAGTGGGGGAGGGAGCATCTCACTTATGCAATGAGTATTAATACTTATAGCAGTCAAAAACTAGAAAATCTTCAACTTGATCACAAAGAGAAATGAGATTATAATAGTTATAACTTACAATTCAGAATAGCTCTCGATGGGAGGAATAATTCAATGTTATCAGAAAATGAAAAAAGAATTAAAGAGTTATGTCAAGAGTTAGGGCAATGTCTCTATGAGCAATCCCAAATTAAGAAATTTAATAACTTGGGAGAGATAGAGGAGACAGTCAGAGATTTAATGATTCATTATGTTAACCCAGAAATCGGTATTTTTTTGTCAAAACAAGCACAGAAGAAACTGCCGGTCGGACGAGAAAAGTGAAAAGTATTTTGGGGGAATTACCAATTACAGAAAAACAAGCGAAAAAATTAGAAATAAAGTCTCGGACTCAGATGAGTCCAATGTTAGAGAAGAACTGTTTGCTATTAAGTGGCGATGAATCCTACGAAAAATCGGCGCAGAAAATCAAATCATTGACAGGGATTGCTGTTTCTCACAGTACCCAACAACGCCTCGTACATCGATATGCTTTTGAAGAATTACCGTCTAACCCAGAAGTGGAAGTGGAAGAAATGAGCCTAGATGGCGGTAAGGTACGACTAAGAACTGCCAAGGGAAAAGCCTTAATTTGGCGTGATTATAAAGCAGTGAGTTTTCATCAACTGGGGGTAGCGGCTTTTTTTCAAGATAACTCAGCTTTATTAGATTTGGTTAATTCTCAAGTTTTGGCCAAGCCTTTAATTTGTTTAGGAGATGGACATGATGGTATCTGGAATTTATTTCGTGAGATCGGAGAGAAACAGGAAAGAATTGAAATATTGGATTGGTATCATTTAATCGAAAACCTCTATAAAGTTGGCGGGTCATTCCAGCGAATTGAGGAGGTAAAATGTTTTCTATGGAAGGGGGACGTGGACGCCGCTATCTCTTGTTGTGAAGGATGGTCAGAGCCGCAAGTTGAGAATTTTATTACTTATTTAAACAAGCATAAACATCGAATTGTCAATTATGGTTATTTGCAGGCAGAGGGGATTTCCATTGGCTCTGGCTCCGTCGAATCAAAAATTAAACAAATTGCTCATCGTCTTAAAATTACTGGTGCAAGTTGGCAATCTTGTAATGTACCGCAAGTCCTTCGTCATCGCTGTGCTTATCTAAATGGTTGCCTTTTTTAACTTTTTTATTGATCTCATTAAGCATTTCTACTTATTGCAAAGGTGAGATGCTCCCGTGGGGGATTTGGCGATACCTTTCTTGCGGAAGATACCCATTTACCATCAGGTCGCACCTGTGTAATTAAACAACTGCGGCCCATGCACAATAACCCACAGGTCTATCAACTGGTCAAAGAGCGCTTTCAAAGAGAAGCAGTGATTTTAGAAGATTTAGGAAATAGTCATGATCAAATTCCCACATTGTTTGCTTATTTTGAGGATCAGGGACAGTTTTATTTGGTTCAAGAATATATTCAGGGACAGACTTTATCTAGTTTAGTTAAGAGCCAAGGAAAACAAGAAGAAACCTTTGTTAAAAGAATTTTACTAAAGCTTTTAGTCCTATTGGAATATATTCAAAGTAAACGGATTATTCACCGAGATATTAAACCAGATAATATTATTATTCGTCACCACGATCAAATGCCAATTTTAATTGACTTCGGTGCTATTAAAGAAGCAATAGGTACAGTGATGTCTCCTAGGGGTAATTCCACCAGTTCTATTGTAATTGGAACACCGGGGTTCATGCCTCCAGAACAATCAATAGGAAGACCAGTTTTTTCCAGTGATTTATATGCTCTTGGTTTAACAGCAATTTATTTATTAACAGGGAGAATACCTGAAGAATTAGAAACCGAACCGCTTACTGGAGAAATTATCTGGCGACAATATGCTTTAAATGTTAGTCCAACTCTAGCCAATGCAATTGATAAAGCTATTAAATCGCAAGCAAATCAAAGATTTACAACTGCTCAAATGATGAGACAGGCGCTACAGGGACAGCCGAGAGTAACGCCAACTGAACTTTCTTTCCCTTCATCTCAACAAGGCAACGTGATTCTGAAAAATGACTGGATAAAAATTACTATTGCTGCTGTAACAATAGGTATTACTTTCTTAGCTGGCTGGACTTTCTTCTCTAAAAAACAACAACAAAAATTAGAAGAAAGAATCTCTGAAATTCAATCAGAACAGACTAATCAAGCCAAACAACAAGAGCAAGAATTAGCGGAAAGGCAACGACAGCTAGATGAAAAACAACGTCAGCTTGAACAAAACCAAGAAGAATTAGCTGAAAAACAGCGTCAACTTCAACAAGAAAAACTTAAACCAACTGAAACTATCCCCTCTTCTTCTGAGCAAACAAGCTTAATTTGGCGTTCTCAAAGTAATTTAACTACAATTGCAAACTTAAATAAAATTTGTTTTGGTAGTAGTACACTCAGTTTAGTTGAAACTGTTTTTGGATATGGTAAACCACCATTTACAGGAACAATTACGATTCCTGCTCCCCAAACAGAAGGTTGTACAACTGGAGATACCCTACAAGGAAATTTTAACCTATCTGGAAATGCAGGTAACTGTGTCGGCACAGTTAAGATTACTTGGAAAAATAACGATAATGCTTTTATCCAATGGAATATTACTAATTTGGGTTTAGCTTGTCCTGTAGCTACAAGCAATTGGCAAGTTAATACTTATCCTGTCAAGCTTTAATTCGCCAAATTTTGAAAATTACCAAAAATAAAGCTTTGACTCTTGTAGTTAGCAATAAATTTATGATAAAATATTAATAAATAATCAGGAGCAATTATGACAGTTAAACCAAAATCAGAAAAATTAAACAGTGATATTTTATTAGAGCAAGAGACGAAAGCCTTTAATCCTCCGTCCCTTCCTAACTCTTCCCCAAAGAGTAAAACTGTTTTTCTGCAACAAGCAGGTGCTTTAAGGGATGATAGCTCTCTTGCTGACCTAAGAGACTCTATTTACCAAGCTAGAGGACGTTCAGAAACTGAAGATGATGTATATTCTTGACACGGATACTTTAACTCATCTCCACGCAGGTAATACTAACGTTATTAATCGGTTAGAAAGCTTACAGGATGAGGAAGTCGCCATTGCGATTGTCACCAAGATTGAAATTTTGCAGGGAAGGATAGATTATCTACTTAAAGCTTTTTCAGGAAGTGATTTATTGAAAGCACAAAAACTTTTTTGTCGTTCAGAAGTCCTACTGAATCAACTTCCTGTAATTTTAATTGATGGAGATGCTGCTAATCAATTTGACCGTTTACGAAGTGTTTCTAAAATCCAAAAAATTGGCAGAGCCGATCTATTAATTGCTAGTATCGCATTAGCTAATCAAGCTAGGTTAGTAACCAGAAATCTGCGACATTTTAGACAAATTCCTCATTTATCCTTAGAAAATTGGGTAGATTAATACAAGGTCTGATTTTCCCAGTTTCTGAACCTGTAGTTGGCTCTAGATTTACCTCAATAATCAGTCCTCGCTTGAGATTTATTATGCTGTCCATCCTACTAAAGCTGATTCGGTAAGTTGCTGTAATTCTTCATCTTGTTGATAAATTGCTGCATACAGATTTGCTGATTCTTGTAAGTCCTGAGCCTCTAGTTCTAGTTGAAATCGCTCTAGAGCCACTCTCACTATCTCATTAGCATCTTTAAAGCCGTATTTTTGATAACGGTTGAGAAATTCTCTGTGAGGTTTTTCTAGACTGTTGGTAAAGGTAATCCTTCTTTGAGTATAACGCTACAGATGAGATAAGCTGTTGTGCATTTAAACTGGGTATGAGGACGTTACAAAACAAACAGAGAAACTCACTCTCTCCCCTCTCCCCTCTCCCCCACACCCCTTCTCCCCGCTCCCATGTCCTTAAGTGATCCGCGTCGCCAAAAACAATTAAAAACCCTAGTGGAAAAGCTGGGTTTATCGGCTGATGTCCCCGTCAGGTGGGATTTATTAGATTTAGCTCTAACTCATCCCAGTATTTCCCGTGATCAGAATTATGAACAATTGGAATTTGTGGGCGATTCTGTGGTAAGACTGGTGGCGGCGGAGGTATTGTTAGAAACCTATCCGGAGGCCCTAGTGGGAGAATTTGCCGCCCTGCGATCGATGATGGTTAGCGATCGCACTCTGGCGGAATTTGCGGATCGCTACGGTTTCGAGCGTTATTTGTTGGTATCAAGTAGTACAAGTATTGACCAAGCGGGGCGAATTTCCCGTCTAGCAGACGCTTTTGAGGCGGTTTTGGGGGCATTATATCTTAGTACACAGACTATGGTTTTAGTGCGTTCTTGGCTAGATGAACCACTAAGGGAAAAAGCGGCCGAAATTCGTCGAGATCCGGCCCGACAGAATTATAAGGATGCCTTGCAGGAGTGGACACAAGCAAAATACAAAAAACTGCCGCAATATTTAGTTAAAGAAATCAATGGTTTAGATCAAGAGCGTTTTTGTGCGGAAGTGTGGTTAAATGAGCAGAAATTAGGAGTGGGAACTGGCAGAAGCAAAAAAGCGGCGGAACAGGCAGCGGCTAAATCAGCTTTTCTAGAAGTGGTTAAAGGCTAAATGGGGGCATTTTTGCCTAACGGACGAATTGCCAGAGGCGAATTTTAAAATCATAATTACCACTAGCCAAATACTGCCCATCGGGACTAAAAGCTAGGGATTCCACCCAGTCGGAATTATTATCAAACCAGGCTAACTGTTTACCCGTGGTCACATCCCATAAACGCACACCGTCATTACTGGCACTAGCGAGAATTTGTCCGTTAGGATGGAGCGCGAGGGAACGGATTCGGTTCGTATGACCGATGAGGGTAAATAATAACTTATTATTGCTCGTATCCCAGATTTTAATCGAGCGGTCTAAACTACCGGTAATTAAATTTTTACCGTCGGGACTGTATAAAAGCTTGCTCACCGCTTGGGGATGGGCAGCAAATTTTGACAAAAATTTGCCCTCGCGGATGTCCCAAAAATGTACCTCACCGTTTTCATGACCACTGGCAAGGGTGAAACCATCGGATTTCACCCCTAGGGAATAAACAAAATTACCCACCCAATTTAAACGATAGAGGGGACGGCGGGGGGGTTGCACTGTCCAGAGGCGAATTCCTTCCAAACCACCACTAATTAACGTTTTACCATCGGGAGTAACGGTGAGGGCGAGGACCGTATTGCCGTGTTCGAGGGCAATTCCTAAATACTTGCCTTCCACCAGATTCCAAAAATTAATAGAACCATCTGAACCGCTACTAACTAATAATCTTTCGTTGGGACTAATAGCTAAAGCTTTGACGCTGGTTCTTTGGGCGCGAGTTTGGGAAACTTTTTGCCCTGTTTTTACCGACCAAATTCTCAGGAGAGGATCCGTATCACTACCACCAGCGAGAACAAATTGGTTATCGGGACTGAAAATCACAGCATTAGGGGTGGATTGTTGCCCTTCTAGGGTTTTAGCGAGGGTAAGTCTGCCTAAACCTTCTACTAGGATAGTTTCTGGGGTTTTTTGGCCACTTGCAGCCGCGGGTTTAGGGGGAGCAATAGGACTTTGGGCCTGACTAAGCTGATGTTGCCCGATTGTCAGCGTGGTTAAGACACTGACCACAATTGCCCCGACAAGTTTCTCCCCACCCGTAAATCGGAATTTCATAAATTTAGTTGAATATTAACCAATGAACCGTGCTATAGATTCTAGCCTTTGAGGAGATTGATTGCCAAGCAAGGTGAGATTTTTGAGCTAAGAAGGTCGATTTTTTTCG
Source organism: Microcystis sp. MC19 (assembly GCF_003019735.1). Lineage (NCBI taxonomy): Bacteria > Bacillati > Cyanobacteriota > Cyanophyceae > Chroococcales > Microcystaceae > Microcystis > Microcystis sp. MC19. The sequence continues at coordinate 2,335,138 of NZ_CP020664.1, forward strand.
TTTTTCAGGTTTGGTAAAGCCACTTGACCCGATTGGGGCGGTAAATAGTATCTTGCTGCTTCTTCTTGGTTGATTGCCTCAGTTTTTTGGCTCTGTTGCCACCTGGTGAGGATAGCGATCGCCATAATCGTTGCCCCTAAAGATAGCAGTGTCCATCTTTGTCCTAGAACCCCGATGATGACATCTACTGCCGCTGCGGTAAAGATAAAGCTGGTTATTGGTTCTTGACGGTAAGCTTTCTTGAGAAAACGCGGCCAGAGGAGATTACTCATTTTATCTATTATTTCTACGGTTTCGATAATTCCAGCTTATCCTATCATCCTAAAAAATGTTGTCGATCAGGTGATGGGGGGTTTTTCAGTGAGCAGTAATCAGTAATCAGTAATCAGTAAGAAAAATAATATTAGGGATTCTACTGCTGAACTGCAAATAATCACCCCCAGAGAATCGGATCCTTTAACAAATGCAAAGAGACGATACCCTCTCAAAACCCGTTGATAGGATTATGGTAGTGACCAAAATCAACTTTTAAGAATCTATAATGGGCGTTATTGTCCATTATCATCCAAATAACGGCTAAACAGCCTGTTGTATGCACTTTTCCTCGGTATTATCATGGCCTATCCTCTCTACGTCGCTTTTATTTGGCATCAACACCAACCCCTCTACAAATCCTGTCAAACTCGCACCGATGCTTCGGGACAATATCGCTTACCCTGGGTGCGACTGCATGGAGTGAAAGATTATCTCGATTTAATCCTGATTCTAGAACGTTTTCCCAAATTACATCAAACTGTCAACCTTGTCCCCTCTTTAATCCTGCAATTAGAGGATTACGTCAACGGACTAGCTATAGACCCCTATCTTGCCCTCACCGTCACCCCAGAAGCGCAGTTAACCCTGGCACAAAAACACTTTATCCTCGAACACTTTTTCGATGCTAACCATCGTACCCTGATCGATCCGCACCCCCGTTACGCCCAATTATACGCACAGCGTCAAGAAAACGGTCATAGTTGGTGTATTAGTCATTGGCATCTGCAAGATTATAGCGATCTCTTGGCTTGGCATAACCTGGCTTGGATCGATCCTATCTTTCACAGTGACCCGGAAATCGCTGCCTGGTTAGAACAGGGAAAAAACTTCACTTTAAGCGATCGCCAGCGAATTATCTCCAAACAGCGTCAAATTCTGCGTCGTATCTTGCCGCAACACCGGTTAATGCAGGAAACCGGACAACTAGAAATCATTACCAGTCCCTACACCCATCCAATTTTACCCCTGCTGGCCAACTCGGAAGCCGGCCGGGTGGCAGTGCCGAATATGACCCTTCCTCGCCAATATTTCCACTATCCTGAAGATATTTCCCGCCATCTCCAGAAAGCTTGGCAAATCTATATCGATCGCTTTGATAAACATCCTCGAGGACTTTGGCCCTCGGAACAATCCGTTAGTCCTGCGATTCTCCCCGCGGTCGCTAAACAGGGTTTTCAGTGGTTATGTTCCGATGAGGGGGTGTTAGGTTCGTCCCTGGGACATTACTTTCATCGCGACGAAAAGGGCAATATTAGCGAACCGGAATTGCTTTATCGTCCCTACCGTCTGGAAACTAGCAACGGCAATTTATCGATGGTTTTCCGCGATCATCGTCTCTCGGATCTGATCGGATTTAGCTATAGTGGCATGAAAGCAACCGAGGCCGCTACAGACTTAGTTAAACACCTAGAAGCGATCGCCGAACAACTGAAAACTAACGCAGAAACCACGACGCTAGAAAAACCCTGGTTAGTTACCATTGCGCTAGATGGTGAAAACTGCTGGGAAAACTATCATCAAGACGGTTTACCCTTCCTAGAGAACCTTTATCAACTTTTAAGCGACCACCAAGCGATCAAATTAGTCACCGTCTCCGAATATCTCGATCGCTTTCCCGCTAATGCCAAAATCCCTGTCAATCAACTTCACAGCGGCTCTTGGATCGATGCCAATTTTACCACTTGGATCGGCGATCCCGCTAAAAATAAAGCTTGGGAATATCTAATTTTAGCCCGTCAAACCCTGGCTAATCACCCGGAAGCGACGGAAGATAATAACCCCGATGCGTGGGAAGCATTGTATGCAGCCGAGGGTTCCGATTGGTTTTGGTGGTTTGGTTATGGCCATTCCTCCAATCATGACGCAATTTTTGACCAACTTTTCCGCGAACACCTGATCGCTCTTTATCAAGCTTTAAATGAGCCAATTCCCTCCTATTTGCTCGAACCGGTGGAAGAACACGGGGATAAACAAGGTAATCGTCCACTGGCTTTTATTCACCCCATTATCGACGGTTTTGGTGACGAACAGGATTGGGATAAAGCCGGACGGATCGAAATTGGCGGCACCAGTGGTACAATGCACCGGACTTCCTTAGTACAAAAGCTCTTTTTCGGTTGGGATCACCTCAATTTTTATCTGCGTTTCGATTGGAAACCAGGGGCAAAATTAGGAGAAGAAATTCCCGCAGAAGTGCATTTATACTGGTATTATGACGAAGTGCATCGTCTGCAAAGTCCAATTCCCCTAGCAGATATTCCCCCTCGATCGCCCCTCAATTACGGTTATCATCATCATCTAGGGGTTAATTTAATCACGGAATTTACTTGGCTAGAAGTCGCTCAAGAATATTTTACTTGGCAGCGAGTTCCTAGTAATGCCAAAGCTTCTTTTAATCAATGTTTGGAAATTGCTGTCCCCTGGGAAGGATTACACATTGAACCCGATGATCGTCTCCATTTAATTGCAGTTTTAGCCAATCAAGGTCAATACTATGATTTCCTCCCCGTTGAAGAATTAATCTTCCTGCAAAGACCTTAAATCAGTTATCAGTTATCAGTTATCAGTTATCAGTGATCAGTGATCAGTTATCAGTTATCAGTTATCAGCTTCTGAAGGCAAGAGGCAACAGGCACTCGTGCAAAAGACAGGATCTGGCAATTCTCCTACTTAGGGTTTGCGGCAAAAAGTTTTTGGCTCTCTTGGATTTGGTGGGTAAAATGTATTCTAAGATACATTCCTTAAGAGCGAGGGAGTGGAAGGAACCACAGAGACACAGAGGACACAAAGATCGATCCTATGTAAGTTAAACTTATCACACAGAACCTAGAAGAGCCAGTTTTTCAGCCAACCCTATATAGTCCCATGATCTAGCTTTTTTAGGGCGCTGAGAGCATGGAGACGGACAATCGCCTCCCCATCGGCTGCTAAAGTCAGCAAAATACTTTTATTGTCCCGATCTAATTCTCCTAAAGCGATCGCTAGAGACTGTTTAACTCCAGCATGAGCGAGGAGCGCCGGACGGGAGTGATAAAAATTACCGAGAATTTCCCCTGCTTGTCGGCGTAATTTCTGGGAGGTTTGCCGGCCGAGAATAGCGATAATTTCCCGACAAATCAAGACATTTTCGCTATATAAAGCCTTTTCTAGGTAATTTAAAGCTTCCCCATCCTCGATCCAGCCCAATGCTCGCACTACAGTTAATTTTAAACTATCGGGAGTTAAGGAAGATTGCAGCAGTGGATTTAAAGCTTTGGCTGAGGTTGCTGTGCCGATACGACCGAGAGCGATCGCCGTTTCTTGACAGATCTCCAGGTGGATATCGAATAACAGCGGTTGCAGATGGTTAACTAAATCTGCTTGGGGATAATTTGGCCCCAGGTAACTACTAGCTTTAATTGCTTCCCGTCGCACATCGATGGCCGGATCCTGTAAAGCATCGAGGATCATCGCAGTAATCTGGGGATGGTGAAAACTGCTTAAAGCTTCGATCGCCATCGACCGAATGGCACTAGATTGATCCTTAACTACGGTTAAAAGCGGTTCGATAATTTCCGGCCGGCGAATTTGTGATAAAGCTTGTACGGCTAAAAAACGCCTGTTCGAGTCGGACAGTAATTGTCCTAAACTAGAGATGGCAGAACTGCCGATATTGGCTAAAGCGGCCGCAGCCATTTGGCTGAGTTCCTCCTCCTCCGATCTTTGCAATAATTGACTGAGAGCGAGAATACAGGCTCGATCGTCAAATTGACTGAGAATTCTCGCCAGAAACCAGCGCATTTCCCCATCTTGTTCCTCGGATTCTAACAGGGCAATTAAAGGAGCGATCGCTGGTTGGCCGATTTGGGGAAATAGTTTCGCTATCTCCCATCGCTGTTGAAAATCGCATTTTTGTAAAGCTTCTAGGGCTAAATCGAGGATTTCATCGTTAATAATCGGTTCAATCGCATCTTTTTGGTTTAAAAGTCGCTGTATGCTGGTGTTTACTGTCTCCCAGTCCTTTTTATTTAACGCTATCTGAGCTTTTTCTAGCAGAGCTTGCATCGTCAGAAATGGCCTCGATTTTCGTGCTACCTATCCTAAAGAATGTCAGACTTTCTCGCTTTTGTCTTCTCTTCTATGCAAGAAACCGATAATAAATCTCCAAATTGTGCATCAGACGTCAGTAGAGGGGGCATCAGCGATCGCACAGTAGGGACGACTATAACAAAGGGGTGTTTCCAGGTCGTGTTGTTCCAAAAATTCCCGATTACTTAAAATCTTAGCGGTTTCTCCCGCTGCCACCACCTGACCACGACTTAACACCACCGTGCGATCGCATAGTTCTAAAGCCAGATCGAGATCGTGGGTGGCGATCACTTGGGTTTGGGGTAAAGTGGCCAACAGTTGTATTAATTGCCGACGGGACCGGGGATCCAGTTGGGCGCTAGGTTCATCAAAAACTAATACCTGCGGCAACATGGCTAAAACCCCCGCAATGGCCACGCGTTTTTTTTCACCCCCCGATAGATTCTGACTGTTTCTCTTACCGTAATGCTGGGAATCCAATCCCACCGCGTGTAAAGCATGATGACAGCGATGGTTTAAATCCTCTCCCCGAATTCCCTGATTCATCGGGCCAAAAGTCACATCTTCCCAGACAGTGGGCATAAATAGCTGATCGTCGGGGTTTTGGAAGACTAAACCGACAAAATTGCGGATATTTTCTAAATTCTCCGGTTTAACTTGGTAAGGACCGACGGTGATTTTACCGGTTTGCGGCGGGAGAATACCGTTAAAATGCAGTAATAGAGTGGATTTTCCCGATCCATTGGCCCCAACCAAAGCCACCTTTTCCGTAGCTTCAATGGCTAAATTAATACCTTTTAACGCTTCTGTGCCGTCAGGATAGGTATAAACTAGGTTTTCAATAAAAATCGGGTTGTGGTGCATGAAAAACGAGACTTTTACCTGAGTAGATGTACCATTTGACCCCAGAGGATCAGAATTACTATGGCAATTATAGCGAGATGATCGTTCAGCTTGCTTTGGGGAAGCTGTAGAGAAGGCAAGGAACCAGTGTAACCCCTCGATAACATGGCTTGATAAATGCGATCACCACGTTCGTAGGTACGGATAAATAAAGCGCCGATTATATGTCCCACTAGCAGCCGTTGCCATCGGGGACTACTCATTAAATTACGCGCAATTGCTGCCCTTCGCATGGAATTAAATTCAGCGATCAAAACAGCTAGATAACGGTACATAGAAGCTAAAATTGCCACCAATAAAGGGGGCATTTTCAGGGTAACTAAGGCTTGTAACAGGTCGGGAATTGCTGTGGTTAAAACCAGAATATTAACCGTACAAAGACAGAGAAAAGCTTTTAGGGCCACACTGCCTAACACCAGCAATCCCTCGCTAGTTATCCGCAAAAATCCCCAAGACCAAAGAATTTCGCCGCCATCGCGAAAAAGGGTTCCCAATAAAACCACACCAATAAAGACAAATTCGATCGCTACTCTTCGTAAAAGTACGAGAATAGTCACCCGACTGATCAGAATTAAAATAATTAATCCTAATCCGTAAATCCCCCAAGTTTCCCAGCTACCATTCGGAGTTAACGATGTGGCAAAAACTAACAAAAGAGTCACTAAAACCCGGGTATGGGGCGCAAGTCTCTGCCAAAAACCGCAATTTTGGCGCTCATTTTGGCGAGAAAAAGTGGCAATGTGTAGCATTTATTCAGTGATCAGTTATCAGTGATCAGTTATCAGTTAGAAAGGGGATATAGGGGTTTAGGGATTTAGGGGTTTAGGGATTTAGGGATTTAGGGATTTCGGGAAATTTCAGCTAAATGCCCCACTCCTATCTCTTTATTCCTGATTTTGGGATTTTGGCATCACTAATTTACCGATACCCCAAGCGATGGCGAAAGTGGCAAGAGTTCCCAGAAAACCGGCGAGGGGAGTGGCCACACCTTGGGGAACACCTTTGAGGGCATAACCATCAAAAATTCGGGCGAAGGGTAATTGATTACCAAGGGCGTTGGGGTCTTCTTTTTGGCTAAATTGCAAGTCTTCCGCCACTCGATCGAGTCCGTCGGGATCGGGACTGGCAAAGGGAGAAAGAAAAACGGCGATAATTAGGGAACATACTAGGCCAATCAGAAAAAATTGCCTATTTCTGCGAATATTCATCGGCTAATCTTTATTGACGAGGAGCGTAGGCAGGGGAAACAGAAGTATTAACGGAATCGGGTGGATAGTAGAGGAGATCGGGACGAGTTCGCCAGATATAACCGACCGCGAAAACGGTAATCACCGCTTCCCCGATACCGATGAGGATATGCCAAGATAACATGGCAACAAGGGCGACTAAAGGCGGTACAGTCCCCGATAAAGCCAATTGCAGGGCGCAAGCTAACGCCGCCACCACTACACTTGTCCAAGCGGCCAGGGCAACAGCGATCGCCGTACTGCGCCAACTATTAAAACCCAGGGCTTTCCTAATCCCCAGATAGAGATAATAACCGCCAAACGTCCCGATCAGACCCATATTGACGATATTTGCCCCTAAAACCGTTAAACCGCCATCTTGAAAAAATAAAGCTTGCACGATAAAAACCACCGCCATCACCAGAGAACCCGCCCAGGGACCGAGTAAAACCCCCGCCAGAGTCCCCCCTAACAAATGTCCTGAGGTTCCCCCCGGAATGGGAAAATTAATCATCTGGGCGGCAAAAATAAAGGCGGCACAAACTCCCATCAAAGGTACAGCCCGTTCAGCGTAGTGACCGCGCACTTTTTTAAGAGAAAAGCCAATCAGGACGACGGCAATTATCCAAGTAAATAGACTCACCGATGGACTCAAAAAGCCGTCAGGAATATGGAGGGCGAGATAAGGGGTGAGGAGAGGGTGAAACAAACCAACTCCCAAAAAATTAACAGACATTAAAACTCAGTCTCCTTGGCAATTTGGGTTAAAGATTTTAATAGAATTGTTTCGCCTGGACGGAAAATTCCTATCTTCTAGTAGATAACTAACCGCTTCATTCTACAATGCTCTCTCTGGGGATTTAAACCCTTTAGCTTCTTAAGAATTTCTGTTATTTTTTTGGTCGTCAGGGTTCAGGGTTCAGGGTTGAAAACTGGGAGCATCTCACATTTTCCCTAAGCATAAATACTTAATTTCCCTTAAATGATACCAGTCCAAAATTTCAATCCTTTCCTATTCCTCACCGATTTAACCATTGATCCTCCTCGATATTAATTGGCCTCCCTTCAACTTGTACTATATTAGGGAATTGAGGGAGATGGGGTAAAAAACCAAAGGAATTAGGAACCATCGGTCCCTAATTCCTGTAGTATATGCCATTGTATCTAACGGGCTTGGAGAGACTCGAACTCCCGACCTTGTGGTCCGTAGCCACACGCTCTAATCCACTAAGCTACAAGCCCTCGTTTTTCTCAACAGTAAACCACTATAGCACAGGTTCATTCAATGACGCAAGAGGGTAAAGAAAAATTATCTCATCTCGATGGCCTTGGCCAGGCCCAGATGGTGGATGTATCGGAGAAAATGCCCACTAAACGCACTGCTATCGCCCTAGGACAAGTGAGAATGCTAAAAACGACTTTTGAAGCCATAGAACAGGGAAATGCGCCTAAAGGTGACGTTTTAGGGACGGCCAGACTAGCGGGAATTATGGCGGCCAAACAAACTTCCTCCTTAATACCCCTTTGCCATCCCTTACCCTTGCAAAAAATCAATGTTCAGATTATCCCGAAAGCAGAGTTACCCGGCTACGAAATTCGGGCAGAAGTGGTGACAAAATCGGAAACTGGGGTAGAAATGGAGGCTTTAACGGCGGTATCTGTGGCAGCCTTGACTTTATACGATATGGCCAAAGCGTTAGAAAAATCAATCCTGATTGAAAATATCCGTCTGCTGAGTAAAACAGGAGGGAAATCAGATTATGCCAAGGATTCCCTGTTGCCATGAAAACCCGGGTGCATCTCACATTTGCAGAAATACCGACAATCAGCAATTATTAGTAACTCTTAAATTATTACAGATGGGTCAGCGGCTGCGTGTAAGCATCCCACCGAAAAACTAATGCGCGGGGGGTTTGGGGGCGGCGCCACGCCCCCAACGGGGGGTTTGGGGGGTAGAACCCCCCAAAGGCTTGGATTGAGTGGTAAAATCGGAAGTAATGACCGATTTTAGCCGAGAGTGTCCCCGTAAAAATCCCAACTTGGTAGATTGACAAAAATGAGATGCAGCCTAAAAAACCTAAGTAACCCCTTCTAACTTTTCATCGGTCAATTGATATAATTCCTGTAATTTCTCTAATTTGTCGGGGTCTGCTTGCCAAAAACCGCGACCCTGTGCTTCTAACATTCTACCGACAATATTACGGAAAGCTTCGGGATTAGCTTGACGCAATTTTTCCGCCATTTCTGCATCAAAAGCGTAGGTATCGGCTGCCTGATCATACACCCAATCGTCACTAAAATTAGCCGTACCGCCCCAACCAATTAAAGCGGTCATTCTTTGGGAGATTTCGTAGGCCCCACCGGAACCTTGATTAACCATGGCATTGGCCCATTTAGGATTGAGTAATTTACTGCGGTATTCTAAGCGCAAAACCTCCTCTAATTTGCGGGGAGTTGTATCATTGGAAAAACTCTCGACAAAACTTGTCATCACCGGTTTACCGCTTTGTTTTTCTGCGGCTAATTTTAATCCTCCCGTGTTGCCGTAGTATTCCTGAATATCGGTTAAACCGTATTCTACCGAGTCAATTTCTTGGATAATACTTTCACTGGTTTTTAATAACTGTTGTAGCACTTCTGGCCGCGCTTGTCCCTTATCTTGACGACCATAACTAAAAACATTACGCTTTTCCCAAGTTTTCGCTAATTCGTTGTCATTGTCCCAATTTCCCTCCACTACTTGGTCATTAACTAAAGAGCCAAAATCCCCGGCAGGATTGGAAAATAAACGAGCGCTGGCATTGTCAATTCCTTGACTTTTTAAGGCTAAATAGTGCTTACGGATATAATTATCATTTTCCGATTCTTCTATCTCGGCTGCCCGCTGCATTAAATCATCCAATAACTCGATAATATTGATAAAAGTATCCCGAAAAATTCCCGATAAATTAGCCAGAATATCGATGCGCGGGTGTCCAATTTCCCCTAAAGGTTTTAATTCATACCTGACAATTCTTCCTGTTCCCTCTTTCACCGGTTCCGCACCGACTAATTCTAAGAGAATACCCAGGGATTCACCCTTAGTTTTAATCACATCTAATCCCCAGAGTAAAACTGCTACAGTTTCGGGATATTTTCCTTTTTCAGTTAAGTTTTGTTCTAGCAGTTTTTTGGCGATTTCCCGTCCGCGGGTGTAGGCTGCGGGGGAAGGCATCCGGTAGGGATCCAAAGCGTGTATATTGCGTCCTGTGGGTAAAACTCCCGCACCATCCCGGAGTAAATCACCCCCCGGTGCCGGTGGTACATATTCCCCATTTAATCCCCGCAAAAGATTAGTTAATTCTTCGCTATTTTGTCCTAATAAATTTTTAATAGCAATGCCTTCTTTAAGCTTTTCATTGGTTGCTTCGTCAGCGAGAATTTGCTGAAATTCTCGCTCAGATAAATCGGTGAAATAAGCATCAAGATAACCTTTTAATTCTTCCTGATTAGGAGCAGTTCCTAGGGTGTGTAAACCCGAAGAAAATAGTCTTTGTTCGACGATTTGTAGGTAATTATACACCTTGACAAAATAATCGGTTAGTGCATAGCGGCTAAATAATTTGGCATTTTCTAAAGTGAATTCTATTCCCTGTTTTTCTGCTTCCAGAAAAGGACAATCTTTAGAGATACCTGTATCAATAATCTTTTGGAGGATACTATCTCTTAAAGCGTAATTTTTCTCAGGATTTTCTCGAAACTCTGCAATCAAATCTCGTAAAATCATCAATTCTTTATATAATCCCGCTCGTCCGTAGGGAGGCACATTATGGGAAATTAACACCCCATAGCCGCGACGTTTAGCTAGGATAGATTCCGAGGGATTATTAGCGGCATAAATATATAAATTCGGTAAATCTCCTAATAAAATATCTGACCAAGAATAACCAGTATTTCCTAGGGGTGAACCGGGCAGCCATTCGACAGTTCCGTGCATACCAAAATGAATGATCGCATCGGTCTTAAAATCTTTTTGTAACCACTGATAAAAGGCTGCATACTGAGGGTGAGGAGTTAAATCTTTTTCAAACATTAACCGCATCGGATCCCCAGCAATTCCTAAAGGTGGCTGTACTCCAATCCAGATATTACCTAACTCAATTCCCCCTAAATGATACTGGTTGCCAACAGTTTTTATCCCCGCATCTTTCAGAGATTTCCAGTGTTTTTCAATGCGAGAGGTTAACAGATAACCTAGCCAATTTTCTAAAGTTTCTATCGATAAACGATTTTGTTTAGAGAGATTTTCATCATCGGCAAATTTAACTTTTTGAATAATTTCCTCCCCGTCTTCGGGAATTGTTCCCACATGATAACCCTGCGCTTGTAAAGCTTGTAAAAACTTAACTAAACTCCGGGGAACATTTAATAAAGCTGCCGTACCAACTGCCCCATAACCCGGGGGAAATCCATAGAGAATGATGGCTATTTTGCGTTCTTGGGGAGGGGTTTTATGTAACTTAATCCAACTGTTTAAACGTCCAGTTAAACGCTGTAATCTTTCGGGGATTAAATAGATAGTTTCCCCCACTAATCCCCCCAGAGGAATCGTATCAATTGCTCCATCTAATTCAGGTAAAGCGTATAGAACCACACTCTGTAAACCACCGATTCCCTGTCTTGTCCAAGAATAAATATCTTGAATCAATAAAGGGGCAGCGATAAGATAAGGAATATTTTTAGCGGACAGAATTCGTTTAGCCACTTCTACCTGTCTTCCTGCTTCCATAGAACCCGCAGGACCCCCCACCAAAGGAAAGCCAATCGTCGAGACAATTGCATCTACTGTCACCGCATCTTCACTTAAAGAAGGAGTTTCAATAATTCCTTTTTTTCTTTGCTGAATTTCGTAGTCTGTGGTTAACCAATCCCGAACAATTGTATGGCCTTCTACTCCGTTAATAAACACGGGTAGGGGAATTAAATTAGCCGTTTCAAAATGACGGATTAATTGATTAATATAGGGTAGTTTACTGATAACGTGCTTCCGATAAAGCAGCACTGCCACCACTGGTTTATCAAGAGATTTATTTTTTTTATACCAAGCTAAATATTCTTGGGGAGTGAGAAAATAACCCTGATAATCGGGGTGTAATAGTCCCTTATTGGGAGTTTCGATAACTTCGGGTATTTCTCGTACTTTTAATCCTAGATATTTTTGGGCAATTACCCAACACATAGCGGCAACATTTTCCGTTCCTCCCGCATTCCAATAACCGTAAATAATTAACCAGTTACGCAAATCTTGAACTTTTTTAGCGGGAATAAATTTCAGTAGTTTCGGACCGGTTTTGAGGAAACTAAGATAACCAGCTAACTTATCTTCTTCCTTGCCACTGGAAAATTTACTCAAGATAAATTGAATTGGTTTTGGCATTCCTTTTGGTTTATCCCCGATGGCAAATTCTCCCAAACGGGTTAAACTCATTAACTCTAAAGCAGACTCAAAAACTAAGCGAATGGGAATCTGTGCCGCTCGTTGCCGCAGCCAAGTAACTTGATCGTAATCGAAGATCAAACTAGCAAAAAAAACGTCGGCAGTGGCTAAAGCTTGCTCGACTATTTCCGGTTCGCTAGTCAAGGATTTATCGCTAAATACTTTTACTTCTAAATCGGGACATTTAGAACTAGCCAACAGGCCCGATTGCCGATATAAATTCCTGTTAAAGGTTTCAAAGCCAACAATTAAAACAATGCTTTTCATAAGAATATATTTTTAGACCAATCAGGGTGGGTTATCCTGCCTGAAAACACCCCCTGAAATGATCATAACGACAAATTAATAATAACTGCCGGATTTGCGATGATGGATAGCGGTTAAACCCTGGTGTAAAACCTTGCCTTTTTCTGCGATCGCATAAATCAGCCAATGATCACCGCACTCCATTCGTTGTTCTACCCGACATTCCAGATAAGCGAGCGCTTCGGCCAGAATCGGCCCACCGTTCTCAGCTTTAGTGGTTTCGATATGAGCAAAACGATCTTCTCCTGGAGTAAAAGGTTTAAGAAAATGCTTCATTAAAGCCAAATGTTGACCTTCTTGGAGGATATTAAGGACAAAAGGCGTACCGCTATAAAGCAGAGACTCGATCGCTCGTTCTTTCGCCACGGCAATAGTCAATCCGGGGGGGGTGAACGTCGCTTGCGACACCCAAGAGGCTAACATGGCGCCGCGCAATTCCCCCAATTCGCAGGTGACGATACAGAGAGAACCCACCAAACGGCCCAGAGCCTGCGATCGCCGATCGCTTTGGGATTGGTTAACATTAGTTTTCGGTTGTCTGCTTTTGCGAGCTTTTTTGACTACTTGAGCGAAATCGGTTCCCGCTTCCTCACAGGTCTTTAAAATTGCCTCCGTGGGCTTAAATTTAACCCGAATTGGCTCAAAACCGAAGCGATAACCGCCATCCCGGAATTTACCTTCCAAAAGATCGATCGCTTCCCCACTCCAACCGTAGGAGCCAAAAACCCCCACCAGCTTGCTTTTATCGCCATTGGACAGGGTAATCCCCAAGGCGGTTTGGATGGGAGTCGGTGCGTGTCCTCCCAAAGTGGGGGAACCAAAGATAAAACCGACACTTTTTTCGATCGCCGTTTTGATCTCGTCTGGTTCGGCGGACTCGGCGTTAATCGCCGTGACTGCTACTCCCGCTTTCGTGATCCCCATCGCGATCGCTTGAGCGAGGGTGGCGGTGTTGCCGTAGGCACTAGCATAAATCAGGGCGATTGTCAACTCTTGGGACTTTTGTACTGCTAACCATTGTTGATAGGAAAGGGTCAATTCGTGCATCCCGTAACGCACCAGAGGACCGTGACCAACGGCATAAAATAAGGGCGATTTAGCGGCTAATTTCTCCAAAGCGTTGCTAATTTGGCTGGCATAGGGAGCCATGAGACAATCGAAATAATAACGCCGATCTTCGTTATAAACGCTCCAACCCTCATCAAAAATTTGGTCGCCACAAACGTGCGCTCCGAATAATTTATCGGTGTAGAGAATATCGGTTTTACTGTCGTAGGTACAGAGTTGATCGGGAAATCGGGGGTTAGGAGTGGGGATAAATTCTAATTGATGGTTTGCTCCTAAATTTAATATTTCTTCCCCCTTGACAACCAACAGATTTAATGCTTCGGTTTCGAGAATTTTTTTCAGGGAAATTGCCCCCGGATTGGAACAAACAAAAGTGACTTGAGGCGCGATTTCTAAAAGTGCCTTGAGGGTGACGGCACGATTGGGGTTAACGTGACCGAGGATAATATAATCAATCGTTTTCGGATCGATTCTTTTAGTTAAAGCCTCTAAAAATATGAACGAAAATGATTCCCCCGGTGGATCAAAAAGAGCGACCTTTTCACCTTTAATCAGATAACTATTGGCGGTGGTTCCCTTTTGTAATCCGTATTCGATCTCGAATTTTAACCGGTCCCAAGTGCGGGAACGAAAGACAAAAGTATCGGCGGCTATCGGTGCTACTTGTACATCTCTCGGTTTGACAATTGCATTATTCATAATTTTAGTTACCAGTTATCAGTTAATTAGTCAAGTAGTTAAGCGGCAACTTGAGGCTGTCATCATTTTTTACTTGGCAAGTTTGGCATCAAAGTCAACACTTGATTTTTGACTAAATACAGCCTTTTATCGCTGGGGACGAGTGGGGAAATTTACAGGTTATCTTGCCAGCCGGAAGGACATCAATATCTAAAGTACACTATCTCTGGGAAGAAACCTAGCTTCTAGCAATTTGTTTGCGAGTAAGGATACTCCTCTGGGGGGATTTGCCAGTCTATTGAGAAATTCTAAAGGGAACGTGATCCCCAGAAGCGAGGTGCTAGTCTGAGGGAAACCCTGCTCTCTTCCTATCAGGCCAAGTTTTTATGAGCTATCAGCACTCGTCTTTTGACTGCACTAGCGCCAATTTTGAGAAAGCCGCTTTGAGTCATTTTCGCACTCTTGTGGCTTTTTTACCGGATAATTGCCGTGTTTACCGGCAAACTTGGGAATTTTCTACGGTTCTCTGTCTCGATTTTCTAGCCTGTTTGCAGGGACTAGCAATCACCCGTCAAAATTTTGCCCATCTAGTTAATGTGACACAAGAACTGGGTTTAGGTCAAGCAATTATTTTGAAAGTAGGCAATAAAATCGTTGAGTGGCATCGTTTAAGCTAAGATTTCAATTTGCGACAATCCCAACATTCTAGAAAAAAATCGGCTCTCTCTGTTCTTTGTGTCTCTGTGGTTTATAACTACCTCTTGCCTGTCCTAACCAAGAAGTTAATTTTGTCCTAAGTAGGGAGGCACAATTATTTGTAGGATGGGTTAGCGGTAGCGTAACCCATGCGGGCGTTGGGTTTCATACTTCAACCCAACCTTGTATATTGAGAGAGGTGGTAGACCGTCCCAACCTTGGTCGGAAAAGACCGCTTCGTAGCAAGGGTCACCACCATAATCTCCCTGACAAAACTCGAACAGTCGCCGGGGTCGTGGCGAAAACAATCAATTGTTAAGCTAAGAGACCGTATCGGGCAAGGATGAGTAAAATCAAGGGGATGCTCTCCAAAAGAACCATTAATCCCGCCAATTTCTCAGGTTTAATCATGGAAAATATCTCTCAATGGGTAGGCATTGACATTAGTAAAGCGACCCTAGATGTTTACCTTCGTCCCCTCAGTAAAGCGATGAAAGTTGCTAACACAAAGGAGGACATATCTAAACTGGTCGAAACCCTAAAATCCTACACTGTCAACCTCATCGTTCTGGAAGCAACAGGAGGTTTAGAAACTGAACTGGTGATTCAATTACAAGAAGCGGATTTACCTGTAGCCTTAATCAATCCCCGTCAAGGAAGAGACTTTGCTAAAGCCACTGGTAAATTAGCCAAAACCGATGCCATTGACGCTCAAATTTTAGCTCATTTTGGCGAAGCAATGCAACCGCAAATATTAGCGGTTGAGTCGGAAGAATCTCGTCAATTGGGCGACTTAATTAGTCGTCGCCGGCAACTTGTCGAGATGCGGACTGCCGAAAAAAACCGACGGGAACGCGCTCGCGGTAAAGCTTTGGTCGATATCGAAGCCCATCTTGAGTATCTCGATAACTGCCTCGAAAAACTCAATCAAGAAATTGAGGAATTGACCCAAGCTAACCAACAATGGCTCGAGAAAGTCAATTTACTCAAAACCGTGCCGGGGATTGGTCAAGTAATTTCTACTACTCTCGTCTCCGACTTACCAGAACTCGGTCAATTAACCGCCAAACAAATCTCTCGCTTAGTCGGTGTCGCACCGATTAATCCTGATAGTGGTCAACATAAAGGTAAGCGAATGATTCAGGGAGGTCGCGCTCAGATTCGGGCGACTCTTTACATGGGAGCGGTGGTAGCTATGCGTCATAATCCGGTGATTAAAACCTTTTACGAACGCCTAGTCGGACGCGGTAAATCAAAAAAACTGGCTCTGACTGCTTGTGTGCGGAAAATCTTAGTTATTCTTAATGCAATGGTTCGCCAAAATCAGCCTTGGCAGCTTGCTGACAATTTACCACCTTGTTCCTAGAGATTCACACTTTTTGTTATCTCTGATCAAGGGTTGCGCTTGCTTTGGTTTAACCTGAGCGACTTAGTTTTTGCTGCGCTTTTTTCTGGCTTGAGATTTTAGGTTCGACAGCAACTCCTTGATTGTTTTTTGAGTTACCCCTTGACAATCAAGACAGTCGCTACGTTCATCTATTTGTAGGATGGGTTAGCGGTAGCGTAACCCATGCGGGCGTTGGGTTTCATACTTCAACCCAACCTACGTTCATGTTATATTTAATTCCACCCACCTACTTATCTAGAACTGTTTGAGTTGAGAAAAAGCTCCGATAATTTGACCGAGGCTAATACCACCATCATTAGTGGGAACAGTTTGCTGCCAGTAGGGTTGAAATCCCGAAGCTTGTAGGCGATTAATTGTTCTTTCCGTCAGATAACGATTTTGAAAACAGCCTCCCGTCAGGAGAATTTTTTCTCTACCTATTTTGTGTGCAATTTCTACAATAATCTCACATAAACTATTATGAAATTTAGCGGCAATTATGCCGATTTGTACTTGTTTTTCTAAATCTTCAACAACTCCTAAAATTATCTGATTCCAATCAATAACTATGGGGGAGTCGGCGGACAAAGAAAAATGATAATATTCCTCCGTTTTAATGCTCTCAAGGGCAAATTCTAGCTGCATTGCTGCTTGTCCCTCAAAACTTAATTGATAACATAAACCTAGAATCGCCGCCACACCATCAAACAAACGCCCGACACTAGAAGTTAAAGGACAATTAATTTTTTTGGTTAACATTTGCCTAAAAATAGACCATTCCTGTTCACTAAAAGCTGATTTTATCCTATCAGTATTTTCCATAACTTCTAGTAATCCTAAAGCCACTCGTCTGGGTTCTTTAACTGCTTTTTCTCCTCCAGGTAATGGCCAGGTTTTAAAATGGGCGATTCGCTGCCAAGAATCGGCAGCAATATGGATAAATTCTCCCCCCCAAATTGTGCCGTCTAAACCGTATCCTGTTCCATCCCAAGCAACCCCTAAAACCGGAGGTTGTAGCTGATGCTCTGCCATGCAGGATAAAACGTGAGCGTAATGGTGTTGAATGGGAATAACGGGCAAATTTAAGCTATAAGCGTACTTGGTTGCTAGATATTCAGGATGAGCATCACAGGCAATAACTTCGGGTGCAAACTCGTATAATTTTTTTAAACTATCGAGGATATTTTTAAAATGATTGACGGCATTAACTGTATCTAAATCGCCGATATGTTGACTAATAAAAACTTGATTTTTTTGGTAGATAGCCACGGTATTTTTAAAATAACTTCCCACGGCCAGAATCGGGGGAAAATCTCCCTCATTAACTTTAACTGGAAAGGGAGCATATCCCCGCGCACGGCGCAAAATCATCGCTTTTCCCGCCATTTCCCTGATAATAGAGTCATCCACTGGTCGAAGGATGGGACGATTATGAACTAGAAATAAATCGGCGATTTTTCCTAATTTTTCTAAAGCTTCTTTTTCCTCAATACAGATAGGTTCATCGGCTAGATTACCACTGGTTGCTACAACAGGAAAGCCTAATTCTGCCAATAAAAGATGATGTAGGGGAGTATAGGGTAACATGACTCCTAGGTAGGGATTACCCGGAGAAACGGCAGCAGAAAGATAATTTTTTCGCTGTTTAATCAGGACAATTGCCGCAGCAGGAGACTGCAATAATTGCGATTCTAAAGAAGATACATAACCGTGGTTTTTCACTAACTCAAGATTAGGATACATCACGGCAAAAGGTTTATCTGGTCGCTGTTTACGTTGTCGCAATTTTTGCACTGCTTCCGTATTTCTTGCATCGACAACTAGGTGAAATCCTCCTAATCCTTTGATCGCTATAATTTTTCCCTGTTTAATTGCTCGAGCGGTGGCGATTAAAGCTTGATCTTTTTCCGCTAATACAGAGCCTTGACTATCTAAAATACTAATTTGGGGTCCGCAACGAGGACAGGCATTCGGTTGGGCATGAAAACGGCGATCCAGAGGGTTTTCGTATTCCCTTTGACATTCGGGACACTGATTAAAACCCCTCATAGTTGTGGCACTCCGATCATAGGGTAACCTCTCGATAATACTGTAGCGAGGACCGCAGTTAGTGCAGTTAGTAAAAGGATAGCGATAACGACGATTATTGGGGTCAAAAATATCGGCTAAACAATCGGGACAAGTGGCTAAATCGGGCAGAACAATTGTATTTTTTTCACCGCCGCTACTGTGACGTATGCTAAAGTTTTGATAACCGATGGGATTTAACCATTGAGTCTCAATATTTTCAATTAGCGATTGAGGGGGTTTTTCTAAAGATAATCGATTCAAAAAAGTTTCTAGTTTGTCTCGATTGCCCTCGACTTCAATAAAAACTCCCGCTGCTGTATTATTCACCCAACCAGTTAGGTTTAATTCCGTTGCTAATCGATAAACAAAAGGACGAAAACCGACTCCTTGTACTGCTCCGCGCACAATTAAAGCTAATCGCTGCTCGGATTGAATGCTCTGATTATTCATAAATAATTTAACGGGGAAATCATCAAATCTATCCCTGATTACTTTTCCCGTTATACTAAACTTTCACTAATCACCCGACAGCATTCTTCCACACTGGCCCTTTTTTCCATAGCTATCACTAAAGCTTGATAGGCAGTCTGTTGTTTTTCTAAAAGAGTTTTTGCCTGTAATAAACTCCAGCGCTCTTTTTGGGCATAATTATTCTCAGGAACCCCCGCTAATTTTAAGGCCGATTGCAGATAAAATCGATCGCTTTCTCCCCCTGCCGCTTTACCATAAACTAAGGTTTCGGCAGCAATTCCCGCCATCCACACCGTAGAAATTCGCTCTAAAAAAGCAGGAAAATCGGTAAAATTCTTGACTTTTTGCTCTAAATCTGCTAGGTCAAATTGAACACCGCCGACTCCCTCCTGGCCTTGACGAAAGGCTTCCCAGGCGGTCAAACTATAACTGGCGATCGGAATGCCCAAAATATAAGCGGTGAGAAAATGTCCGGCTTCGTGGTAAATAACTCTTTGACGGTGTTTACTAGGAGAAAGAGCATCCAGTAGTAAAGTCACGCCCCGGTTATTAAAGGTGAGAGTATCAACGGTAACTAATCCCAAGAGGCTAAAAGTAGCCAAAGCGGGGACAAAAGGCGAAATAGACAGCAAAGGGGTGACAAATACGGAAAGAGTGATCGAAAAAACGGTAATCGCGATCAGATTTAAAGCTGTCTGTTCCATAAAAATTAATAAAAATATACAAATGCTTAATACTATGTTACATTGCCTAGTTTTATTTTCCCCGAATCAACCAACCAATTACCCCACCCACAAAAGCAGTCACATCCATACCTCCCCAATTTTTTCAGCTAAATCGGGAATTTTTCCCACGGATGCCTCGATGAGTTGCACTCTTGCATTTAAACCCGTGATTTTTGCGTCTAAAGTCCTGATTTCTCCCTTAATTTCCGTCTGTCCTATCTCTAAGACCTGAATTTCTCTTTTGATCTCTCCGATGCTATTCTCGATCGCTTTTTGTCCATTCTCCAAAGAGGTTAAACGAGTCTCGATCGCTTTTTGTCCATTCTCCAAAGAGGTTAAACGAGTTTCGATCGCTTTTTGTCCGTTGATAATCAGATTTTCTAACCTTTTTAGGTCATTTTCCGTAAAAGCCGTCATCAGCTAAACTCCTAATAGATTAATTTTTTCTCGTCTTGAGATTGAGTCGATCGTTGACTAATTTAATTATGGAGTCAAAATCAAGCTGTTACCCATTGATAGTTCTAGGTTCGACGCAGCAATAGGGATTTAGGGTGATAGGCAAATTTCCCCCACTTCCCCAATTCCCCACTTCCCCTTTACCATAAATAAACATTATTGTTTTCCTGTATGGATAACTTTTATTGATGAATATTGATCGCACTATGCAAGAGGCAATAGGGATTTAGGGTGATAGGCAAATTTCCCCCACTTCCCCCATCTCCCCACTGATAATTCATAATTCATAATTTATAATTCATAATTCCCCACCTCCCCTTTACCATAAATAAACATTATTGTTTTCCTGTATAGATAACTTTTATTGATGAATATTGATCGCACTATGCAAGAGGCAATAGGGATTTAGGGTGATAGGCAAATTTCCCCCACTTCCCCCATCTCCCCACTGATAATTCATAATTCATAATTTATAATTCATAATTCCCCACCTCCCCTTTACCATAAATAAACATTATTGTTTTCCTGTATGGATAACTTTTATTGATGAATATCGCTCGCACTATCCAAGAGGCAATAAGTATTTAGGGTGATAGGCAAATTTCCCCCACTTCCCCCATCTCCCCACTGATAATTCATAATTCATAATTTATAATTCATAATTCCCCACCTCCCCTTTACCATAAATAAACATTATTGTTTTCCTGTATGGATAACTTTTATTGATGAATATCGCTCGCACTATCCAAGAGGCAATAAGTATTTAGGGTGATAGGCAAATTTCCCCCACTTCCCCCATCTCCCCACTTCCCCACTTCCCCACTTCCCCACTTCCCCACTTCCCCACTTCCCCACTTCCCTACTTCCCCACTTCCCCACTTCCCCACTTCCCCACTTCCCCACTTCCCACACTCCCTACTCCTGTCTCCTGTCTTCTAAATTCTGCTGTATTGTTTCCCCTCATGAATATCGATCGCACTATCCAACTAGCTCATCAATTAGCGGACGCTTCTGGAGAGATTATCCGGCGCTATTTTCGGCAGCCCCATCTAGAAACCGAGACCAAACTCGAGCAAGTTTCCTCAATAGTAACAATCGCCGATCAAGAAGCTGAGGAGGCGATGGTGGCGATTATTCGGCGAGAATTGCCTGAAGATGGGGTTATTCGAGAAGAAGGAGCCAATATTCCCTCCCAAAGTGGTCGTTATTGGGTATTGGATCCGATCGATGGCACATCCTCTTTTGTCAAAGGATTGCCTATTTTTGGGACTTTAATCGGCCTAGTGGCAGAAAATCAACCGATTTTAGGAATTGTCGATCAACCGATTTTAGGCGATCGCTGGTTAGGAGTGAAGGGAAAAGCGAGTCTTTATAATAACCAGATGATTGTTAATCCCTACCGTCAAGATCGAGAACTTGTCTTAAAAAATGCCTGTTTAGCCTCCACCACTCCCTTAATGTTTATCACAGAACGACAACAGGCGATCGCTCGTCAGCTGCAAAGCGTCTGTAAACGTACCGCTTTTGGGGGTGATTGCTATAACTATATGATGTTAGCCACCGGCTGCACTGCCATGCCGATGGTCATCCTAGAATCAGACCTGAAATACTACGATTTTTGTGCTTTAATCCCGATTATTGAAGGTGCGGGCGGAATAATTAGCGATTGGTCAGGTAATCCCCTAAAAGCTGATTCTAGCGAAGTTTTAGCCGTCTCTAATTCCGGTTTATGGCGGCAGGTTTTAGAACAAATCAGTAGAGTGGGTTAGTGCGAATGCCAAGATAATTAGTCAACAGCTAACCCACCCCCGCGGCAATTAAACGGTGGCTAATTGAGGTTGGGGACGTTTGCTGTGACGGATACCTTCGATCGCCGCCGCGTAATCGGGGGCATTAAATACCGCCGAACCTGCTACAATCGCATTAGCGCCCGCTTCGAGAACTTGCCAAGTATTAGCCGGTTTTAAGCCGCCATCCACTTCAATCCAGGGATCCAAGCCTTTTTCATCGCACATTTGGCGTAATTGACGGATTTTGGGGACAACTTCCGGGATAAAACTCTGGCCACCAAAACCGGGGTTAACGCTCATAATTAGGACTAAATCGCACAAATGCAGCACGTATTCGATTAAATCTAGGGGAGTGGAGGGATTTAATACCACACCCGCTTGTTTACCGAGTTCGCGGATTTGGCAAAGAGTACGATGGAGGTGGGGAGAAGCATTATGTTCAGCGTGAACAGAAATAATGTCAGCACCCGCTTTCGCAAAGTCAGCCACATATTTTTCTGGTTCGACGATCATTAAATGCACATCTAAAGGTTTTTTCGTATAGGGACGAATAGCGGAGACAATCAGGGGTCCAATGGTGATATTCGGGACAAAACGACCATCCATCACATCAACGTGAATCCAATCGGCTCCTGCCTTATCCACAGCCTCGATATCGGCTCCTAATTTACTAAAATCCGCCGATAGGATCGAGGGAGAGACAACGATCGACTTCGAGCTTCCGTTTTGGGTCATGGCTAACTATAGAATTTCGTGTTTATATTTTCGTAACAATCTTATCAGCAATCAGTGATCAGTGATCACTAATCGGATTTGAGTTTTCAGTCGGGGTAATCCCAGAGCATTTTGTATAAATTGTAACAGACAAAAATTTTTAATTGTTGTATAGCAATAACCGCTACTGACAATCAATCATTTCTACTCTAGAATAAAAGATATTGCAATCCCCGTTAGGGAATTTATTAGAAACTTGAGGTATATAAGTGTGACATAATCACAGTTTTGCATTTAACCTTCATAACCTGAAATATGAATATCATTGACGCTTTAAATCTCAAAAACCCCCAAGATTACCCCTCTAGAGAAGCTTATCAGCAAGACGTTGTCAAAGCGGTACAGGTCTTAATGCGTTGGGAGCATCTCACTTATGCAATGAGTATTAATACTTATAGCAGTCAAAAACTAGAAAATCTTCAACTTGATCACAAAGAGAAATGAGATTATAATAGTTATAACTTACAATTCAGAATAGCTCTCGATGGGAGGAATAATTCAATGTTATCAGAAAATGAAAAAAGAATTAAAGAGTTATGTCAAGAGTTAGGGCAATGTCTCTATGAGCAATCCCAAATTAAGAAATTTAATAACTTGGGAGAGATAGAGGAGACAGTCAGAGATTTAATGATTCATTATGTTAACCCAGAAATCGGTATTTTTTTGTCAAAACAAGCACAGAAGAAACTGCCGGTCGGACGAGAAAAGTGAAAAGTATTTTGGGGGAATTACCAATTACAGAAAAACAAGCGAAAAAATTAGAAATAAAGTCTCGGACTCAGATGAGTCCAATGTTAGAGAAGAACTGTTTGCTATTAAGTGGCGATGAATCCTACGAAAAATCGGCGCAGAAAATCAAATCATTGACAGGGATTGCTGTTTCTCACAGTACCCAACAACGCCTCGTACATCGATATGCTTTTGAAGAATTACCGTCTAACCCAGAAGTGGAAGTGGAAGAAATGAGCCTAGATGGCGGTAAGGTACGACTAAGAACTGCCAAGGGAAAAGCCTTAATTTGGCGTGATTATAAAGCAGTGAGTTTTCATCAACTGGGGGTAGCGGCTTTTTTTCAAGATAACTCAGCTTTATTAGATTTGGTTAATTCTCAAGTTTTGGCCAAGCCTTTAATTTGTTTAGGAGATGGACATGATGGTATCTGGAATTTATTTCGTGAGATCGGAGAGAAACAGGAAAGAATTGAAATATTGGATTGGTATCATTTAATCGAAAACCTCTATAAAGTTGGCGGGTCATTCCAGCGAATTGAGGAGGTAAAATGTTTTCTATGGAAGGGGGACGTGGACGCCGCTATCTCTTGTTGTGAAGGATGGTCAGAGCCGCAAGTTGAGAATTTTATTACTTATTTAAACAAGCATAAACATCGAATTGTCAATTATGGTTATTTGCAGGCAGAGGGGATTTCCATTGGCTCTGGCTCCGTCGAATCAAAAATTAAACAAATTGCTCATCGTCTTAAAATTACTGGTGCAAGTTGGCAATCTTGTAATGTACCGCAAGTCCTTCGTCATCGCTGTGCTTATCTAAATGGTTGCCTTTTTTAACTTTTTTATTGATCTCATTAAGCATTTCTACTTATTGCAAAGGTGAGATGCTCCCTAATGCGTTTAGGTATTATGGATAGTCCCTCGGCCGATTTAACCGCTTCCCTAGACTCTATCCTTGAGAAATTACAAGAGGATGAACTGGCTATCTACGGTAGAAAACGCAGTAAACAAGAAATTATCGCCGATTTAAAGCAAGTTAATAGTGAAATTGTCGAACTCGATCCAGAAATAGCTGACTTAGAATGGCAAATTGCGCTCAAAAAAGCTGAAATAGCCGTTAATGAAGCATCTTAGGGTTTTTTATCTTGATTCTGTTTCGGTTTCTCCAAACTGAGCGCAATAATCATCCGCACTAATAAACTTCATCGTGAGTCCCAATTGACTCCAAAAGAATTGCCTGTTTCTGCTCATATTCAACGAATTTAAAGACAATTCTTAAATCATAGCCCACACTACAAGCATAAGAGTCTTTAAGCTCCCCTTTTAATTTGTGTGTTCTTAATCGAGGTTGAAATGGATCTACGGATAATAAAGCTAAAGTTTCTTGGATATTTTGAGCTAAAAAAGCCTGTTTTTTCACAATTTTTCGAGCATTTCTAATAAATATATTGGAGCGTAATAAAACAAAATTCACGAAAGGATTTCCTCCATGATTTGTTCAGGTGTCAGGGGTTGACATTGACCTTGTGCAAATTCTTGTTGAGCTTCTTGAACATCTCTAAACAACTCTGTTCTTTTTTGATCTCGAAGACGATTCTGTAAAATATGAATGAGATTTTCTTGATCTTCAAGGGGAAGTTGCTCGGCTGCTTCTAAAATCTCTGCAAAGGTTGTTTGTATTGCCATTTTCCTAAGGGGCGATCGATTAAACTATCTAGAATTTACAATCAAGGCTAAAAATAGCGAGAGTTAACGCATAAACATTCATTATATCGATATTTTTTGTCTAGTCAACCCAGAGAACAAAAAAACAGAAACTTGACCTATATTCACTGGGTAGAGAATGTTATCTAGAAACATTCCCGACATTTCCGAGAATGGCCAAGGGTTGCTGATTTTTTTCTTAACCACAAAGAGACAAAGGACACAAAGAGAGGGAGTAAGGGATTTCCACCACTCTCAGAGCGCCAAGAGAGCCGAATCATCTAAGGACTAATATGAATTTGACTGAGAATATAACGCAAGCGATCATAATCATCCTTAAGTAAAACACTTAACTGTCTGCCCACATTCACTAACCATTGTCGATCGGCTTGACGCAATTGATACATCTGACGGATAGAAGCAGCTGCCAAAGCTTCCACGGGAGTATTCTTGACCTGTAATAAAATTCGTAAAAAGTCTAATTGTTCACTAAAATAAACCACTTCTAACGACTCACATTGATAAACCGCCTGATGAATTTGTGGGGGACGGGGAGGAATATATTGATAGATATAACCTCGCCCGGCACCATTGCCATTAAATTGTCCTGGCAGGGTTTCAAAACCGACAATAGTTGCCCGAAATTCCGTTTTTAACATAGCGAAAATCTGCGGCTGTTGTTCCCGCAATTCAGCCAAAGATAACCCCAAAGCTCTAGCGCGATGTACCGAATCGATGGGTGCAGTGGTGGCAAAGGTGACAATCCCAAAAATCTTATTACCCGTTTCTTCATCGTAGGCTTTCACCCAACTACCAAAAGCAGGCATAAAAGGGAAGTTTAACTCCTCTGGTTCCAAACATTGCGCTAAAAACTCGGTCGTCGTCGTCTCGATAACTTCGGCGATATGATCGGGATGGCGGTT
This sequence comes from Microcystis sp. MC19, assembly GCF_003019735.1. NCBI lineage: Bacteria > Bacillati > Cyanobacteriota > Cyanophyceae > Chroococcales > Microcystaceae > Microcystis > Microcystis sp. MC19. The sequence goes on from NZ_CP020664.1 coordinate 2,360,902, forward strand.
ATCCGTGGCCAATTGCGGTAAGGGTGGACGCATGGTTATTTTTTGCCTTTAGCCGGGGCAATAATTACTTCTTCTAATTCCGAGAGATTAAAGGTGACTAACTTATCCCAGTTACCCCCCTCAAAAAGAACGGCCACTTTCCCATCGCTTAAACGCTGGGCTAAACCTTCAAATTTATAGTAGGTATCATCGGGATTGGTGACTCGAACGGTACTACCTGGCAAAATCATAGGATTGACGATGAAATTATAATTACTGTCTCTTAGCTTATCAAAAATTAGTGATCAGGGAGTCGTGACTTACCCCTACCTTCTGTTATCCTTCTTAGGCAATACGTCCCTGTTCTCTACCCGATCAGGCGATCGCAATTCGTTCCTCAGGCGACAATTGTTGTACTGCTTAAATAAGCTGTTCTAAAGTTAAGGGAATGGTTCCCATCGATTTTGCTTTAATAATTTATAATTCGCTCTATTTAACTCTCAACACGAGCTACAGGAGATCGCAATAACTACTAGTGGACTGTTTCAGCTAAAATAGGGCAATAGCTCGAACAAGCAGAGGACATCAATCATGGGAAGAGGTCGGCGAGATAAAGTCAATCTAACAGGGGAACAAAGAGAAAACCTCGAACAAATCAGTCGTAATGGCTATGCACCGGCTAAAAAAATTCTCCACGCTCGGATTTTGCTGATGTGTGACGAGGGAGAACAGGCGAAAAGAAAATGGACAGATGAAGAAATAGCCGAAGCTTTAGAGGTCCATAGAAATACAGTGGGACGTATTCGTCAAAGATTTCTTCAAAAAGGCGAAAAACCAGCATTAGAACGGAAATCGAGAAAAACTCCCCCCACTCCAGCAAAAGTTGATGGAGCCGCCGCTGCCCAAATCATTGCCCTGTGCTGTTCGGAGCCACCATCTGGCCGAGCCGAGTGGACAATCCGACTATTAACCTCGGAACTCAAACAAAGACAAATTATCACCGAGATTTCCAGTCCAACGGTGTGGCGTACTCTAAAAAAAAACCAATTACGCCCTTGGAAAACCCAAAGATACTGTATTCCGGAACAGGATTTAGCCCGATTTGTTGCCCAGATGGAAGTTGTCCTTGACCTGTATGGCACTCAGCCATCGGAAGAAGAACCGTTAATTGCGATGGATGAAGCATCAAAGCAACTACTTGGAGAAGTTTACCCTCCGATACCCATGCAACCTGGACAAGATAAAAAAGAAGACTATCACTATAGTCGTGAAGGGGTTCAAGCCTTGTTCATGTTTTTTGACCCCCATCGAGGATGGAGACGGGTGAGTAACCGAGATAGTCGAACCCGAATAGATTGGGCAGAAGAAATTCGTCAATTATTGGATGTGGACTATCCAAAGGCTCGAAAAGTCAAGCTCGTCTGTGATAATCTCAACACTCATAACATAGCCTCGCTTTATGAAGCATTTCCAGCACCCGTTGCTCATCGTTTAGCTAGAAGACTGGAAATTTATTACACACCTCGTAATGGTAGCTGGTTAAATGTAGCCGAAACTGAACTAAGCGTCTTATCGAGGCAATGTTTAGATAGAAGGATTTCTAGCAAGGAAGAACTGAAAAGGGAGATAGAAACATGGCAAAAAGAACGTAATCAGACTGCATCTACAGCCCACATTCCGCACCCTCAACTGTCACAGATCAAAAAAGCCATTAAAGTAGTACATAATAACTAAAATTAATTCAAAGGTTAAAAGGGTTAATGAGAATATATAGCATTAAAAGGGGTATGGAGCGAGAAAGAGAAAATTCAAGAGAAAAAAATAATTGTTCAGAAAACAAGAAATAATTGATTACAATAAGTAGTCGTGCAAAATTAATTTCCTAGTGAAGATAGGCAAGAGGCAAGAGCGGGGTTAGATATGTGTAATTAATTTTGCTTAGGTACTTAGAAGTAGTGGAGGAATCTGTTGTGAAATTAAAACCCCAAGAAATAGAAATTCAGAACATAGACCATCTAGGGATAGTGGCAGGAATAATAGACTCAATCGGAATAGTAGAAATAATAAACGAATTGATAGGAGTCGAAAAAGACGAAAAAGTAAATGCAGGTCAAGTAGTAAAAGCCATGATAATCAACGGGTTAGGATTTGTTTCCAAACCCTTATATATGTTTCCCGAATATTTTGAAACAATCGCCTGTGAACATCTAATAGGAACAGGAGTAAAACCAGAATATCTCAACGACGATAAATTGGGGAGAGTCATGGATAAACTATTTATAAAAGGATTAGATACAATATTTTTCATCATCGCAGTAAAAGCCGCCCAAAAATTTGGAGTATCACTATCAACATCACATCTAGACTCATCATCAATCCACGTACATGGGCAGTATAACACTAGCTTACCAGAAGTAATATTTGAGAATCAAAAAATAGGAAATAACCAAGAATTAGAAGAAATAGCAGTAAAATCACCAAAAGAAATAACCATCACTTATGGTTATTCTCGTGACCATCGGCCGGACTTAAAACAGTTCATCATAGAAATGATATGTTCAGGAGATGGAGACATCCCAATATTTTTGAAACTAGCATCAGGAAACCAAGCAGACTCATCATGTTTTGGTCAAATAGCAGTAGAATATCACAAACAATTAGAAGTTAATAGTCTCATGGTTGCTGACTCTGCCTTATATACAGAATCAAACCTGAAAATGATGTCAGATTTACAGTGGTTATGTCGAGTACCATTAAGCATAAAAGCAGCAAAATCATTAATATCAACAATACCAGAATCAGAATTTATTGATAGTACAATACCAGGATATAAATTAGTATCAAAAACCGAAAATTATGCAGGAATAGAACAAAGATGGTTAGTAGTACAAAGTCAAGAAAGAAGAGAATCAGACCTGCGTAAACTAACCCAAAAAATTACCAAAGCCGAATCAAAAGCGGTTCTTGATTTGAAAAAGTTATCACAAGAGAGATTTGCTTGTGAAGCAGATGCTATCAAGGCATTATCAAAATTATCAACCCAGTTCAAATATCACCAAATTAACGAAAGTAAGGTTACTCCAGCCAAATCTAATAAAAAAGATTCTCTAAATGAAATATCCTACCAAATATCAGCTACAGTCTGCCAGGATGAAAGTAAAATTAATACAGAATTGCTGAGTGCAGGATGTTTTATTATTGCTACGAATGTTTTAGATTCACAGGAACTTAGTGATGATTCTATGCTCAGGGAATATAAAGCTCAACAATCATGTGAACGGGGGTTTGGTTTTCTCAAAGACCCATTATTTTTTGCCGATAGTATTTTCCTTAAAAGTCCTGAGAGAATAGAGTCTATGGGAATGATTATGGGTTTATGTCTCTTGGTTTATACATTGGCTCAACGTCAAATTAGAAATGCTCTGAAAGAGTCTAAATCAACAATTAAAAATCAATTAGGTAAAGCAACTAATTCCCCTACTTTACGCTGGATTTTTCAATGCTTTCATTGTATTCATTTGATTACACTTAATCAGGAGGAACATATTTCTAATTGGAATAAGGACAGAGATTTTATCTTGCGTCTTTTACCAGATGATTGTTTACGTTACTATCAATTAGCCACCTAATTATTATCTCTATCAATTTAATTTCTATGAGTGAACATGAGCTAATATCTTTGATTTATAGCTCCACTTTACTATGTCTATAATTTAGTTTTTTACTTTAATTGATTAGTCTAAATTATGATTTATCTCTTGGATTTCTTCTTTTATTTATCTGTTGACTCCTCTAGGTGGTGTTAATTCTTATTGCTCCTTATTGAGAATAGGTTTTGATGCCATTTTTGGTGCTTTACTGTTTCTCAAATGCCTTTTTTCGCTCCTTATGTTTATTTTTATGCTCACTTTGATTTTTTCTCTCCGTAATTTCTCTCTGTGACAGCTTAGGGTGCGGAATGTGGGCTACAGTAATATGGACGTTTACGACCAGCGATGCCAGGGTCAAGCTGAAACATCTTTATCCTGTGTTTGAGGAGGAGGAATCGGGAGAATCTATTGCACCAAATTAGCTGAAACAATCCACTAGGATGCGCTTTTCGATAGCGTAACGCACCAATTTAATAATAAAGTTAGTGCGCGGGCCGCGGATTGTTAATTTTGGTTTTTTATCAGAGATTATCACCGCAAACACGCACCCAACAAGATCGGTGTACTGCTAGGCATTGCCTTCGGCATCGCACTATTGAGCATTCAGGTTTCTGAGAATTTTTTGTGCTAAAAATTCTTTGATTTCTGTATGTCGTGGTACAGCTTCAATCACCCCAGTTTGAGGGTTAATCCAAAGAGAATGAGAAGCGCCCTCTCGCTTAAGATAACAACCAGCTTTCCGCAACTTTTTTTCTAATTCTTGACGTTTCATGGAATGGAAATTGTCTCCTCGATCGCTTCTTTTGATAGTCCTCGACGAATATCAGCCAAACGATCTTCAAAAATTAGTTGAATAGCACTTTTTAAGCTTTCTTTGGCTTCTTCAATGGTTTCTCCTTGACCATTTGCACCTAGTACTTCAGGACAAATCGCCCAGTATCCCCCTTCTGTTGCTGCTTCAATGATGGCGGTGAATTCTCCTTTCATGATAATCTCCTTTGATAATTTATGAATTAGCGAGCTGCTACGCAGTGCCTTCAACATCGCACTCTCAATCAAAATATCACAAGATCACGACACAAGATTAGAGCATCATGGGGATGATATTGGGTTTCGTTCCTCAACCCAACCTACAAGATCGGCGATCGCACTAATTCGTAGGGTGTGTTAGCGATAGTTGCTCTATGAGTCAATAGTCAGCAACGAAAGTAGTAAAATGTAGTGGACTGTTTCAACTAAAATAGGGCAATAGATTTCGGCTTAAAGTCTTAGATTATAGAATTTATAGCATTTTTCTAATACACCAAATTAGCTGAAACAGTCCAGTAGGGTGCGTTAGACGGCAACAATCTCTGCTCTTACTTAGGATTAGCAATCCGTCGTAACGCACCACCCACCAGATATATTAAAGATAGAATAATGCCTAATTATAGAAGACCTAATGTTTCTGGTGGTACTTATTTTATCACCCAAGTTACTTATCAACGTGAACCCTGGCTCTGTAGTGAAATTGGACGGAAGGCTCTCAGAGAAGCTCTTCACAAGGTAAGAGAAAAACATCCTTTTTTAATTGATGCTTTTGTTTTGTTGCCAGATCATTTTCATTGTTTGTTAACTTTGCCACCAGAAGATAAGGATTTTTCTATGAGATTGCGATTGATTAAAACGTATGTCACCAAGCATTATGCAGAACAATTAGGTATTAATCGAGAAGTTTCTCAGTCACGAATAAAGCGCAGAGAGAGCAATCTTTGGCAGCGTCGCTATTGGGAACATTTGCTTCGAGATGAAAGAGATTTTGCTCTGCATTGTGATTATATTCATAATAATCCCGTAAAACATGGATTATGTGCGAATCCGCAAGATTGGCAGTTTTCGAGCATCCATCGGTTTATCGCTCAGGGAATTTATCCGCCTAATTGGGGGAGCGATGGGATTAAAGAAATACCAACAGCAATTTGGGATGAATAATTTAATTATCAATTCTCGCAGGGTGCGCCATTCGATAGCGTAACGCACCAATTTAATAATGAAGTTGATGTGTTACAGCCGATTGTTGATTTAGTTTTTTAACAGAGATTATCGCCGCAAACAAAAACATAAATCGTAGTGGACTGTTTCAGCTAAAATAGGGCAATAGCTCGAACAAGCAGAGGACATCAATCATGGGAAGAGGTCGGCGAGATAAAGTCAATCTAACAGGGGAACAAAGAGAAAACCTCGAACAAATCAGTCGTAATGGCTATGCACCGGCTAAAAAAATTCTCCACGCTCGGATTTTGCTGATGTGTGACGAGGGAGAACAGGCGAAAAGAAAATGGACAGATGAAGAAATAGCCGAAGCTTTAGAGGTCCATAGAAATACAGTGGGACGTATTCGTCAAAGATTTCTTCAAAAAGGCGAAAAACCAGCATTAGAACGGAAATCGAGAAAAACTCCCCCCACTCCAGCAAAAGTTGATGGAGCCGCCGCTGCCCAAATCATTGCCCTGTGCTGTTCGGAGCCACCATCTGGCCGAGCCGAGTGGACAATCCGACTATTAACCTCGGAACTCAAACAAAGACAAATTATCACCGAGATTTCCAGTCCAACGGTGTGGCGTACTCTAAAAAAAACCAATTACGCCCTTGGAAAACCCAAAGATACTGTATTCCGGAACAGGATTTAGCCCGATTTGTTGCCCAGATGGAAGTTGTCCTTGACCTGTATGGCACTCAGCCATCGGAAGAAGAACCGTTAATTGCGATGGATGAAGCATCAAAGCAACTACTTGGAGAAGTTTACCCTCCGATACCCATGCAACCTGGACAAGATAAAAAAGAAGACTATCACTATAGTCGTGAAGGGGTTCAAGCCTTGTTCATGTTTTTTGACCCCCATCGAGGATGGAGACGGGTGAGTAACCGAGATAGTCGAACCCGAATAGATTGGGCAGAAGAAATTCGTCAATTATTGGATGTGGACTATCCAAAGGCTCGAAAAGTCAAGCTCGTCTGTGATAATCTCAACACTCATAACATAGCCTCGCTTTATGAAGCATTTCCAGCACCCGTTGCTCATCGTTTAGCTAGAAGACTGGAAATTTATTACACACCTCGTAATGGTAGCTGGTTAAATGTAGCCGAAACTGAACTAAGCGTCTTATCGAGGCAATGTTTAGATAGAAGGATTTCTAGCAAGGAAGAACTGAAAAGGGAGATAGAAACATGGCAAAAAGAACGTAATCAGACTGCATCTACAGTAATATGGACGTTTACGACCAGCGATGCCAGGGTCAAGCTGAAACATCTTTATCCTGTGTTTGAGGAGGAGGAATCGGGAGAATCTATTGCACCAAATTAGCTGAAACAATCCAGTAGGGTGCGTTAGCCAAAGCGTAACGCACCAATTTAATGATGAAGTTGGTGCGTTACGGCGGATTGTTAATTGAGGTTTTTTAACAGAGATTATCGCCGCAAACAAAAACATAAATCGCAGTGGACTGTTTCAACTAAAATAGGGCAATAGATTTCGGCTTAAAGTCTTAGATTATAGAATTTATAGCATTTTTCTAATACACCAAATTAGCTGAAACAGTCCAGTAGGGTGCGTTAGCGAAAGCGTAACGCACCAATTTAATGATGAAGTTGGTGCGTTACGGCGGATTGTTAATTGAGGTTTTTTAACAGAGATTATCGCCGCAAACAAAAACATAAATCGTAGTGGACTGTTTCAGCTAAAATAGGGCAATAGATTTCGGCTTAAAGTCTTAAATTATAGAATTTATAGCATTTTTCTAATACACCAAATTAACTGAAACAATCCAGTAGGGTGCGTTAGCGACAGCGTAACGCACCAATTTAATGACAAAGTTGGTGCGTTACGGCGGATTGTTAATTTGAGTTTTTTATCAGAAATTATCGCCGCCTAACGCACCCTACAAGATCAGGCGATCGCACTTTATAATTTATAACATTTTATAAAAGAGTCTATTACGTTGAATAAACTTAAAGCGGCAGCACTTTTTAGGGTTGCAGATACACTTCCCAGAATTACAGCTACTATTGCACCCACTATTGCACCTCTAGCGGTTGCCAAAAGAAGTTCTTTCCCTGAAATATCCTTGGCTAAATATTGACAAGTAAACTCTCGTGTAAAGTTAACTACAGCACCAATTATGATACCATACTCCATTAAAGACACCTCCCCACTAGGATCGATCGCATTTACCGGATTAACCCCAGCGTATAAATAATCATGCAAGGTTATCGGCTGATTATTGTAACCCTCAAACGGATCAACGGAAGCAAAACGTCCAGTATTAGGATCATAATACCTTGCTCGTAAATAATAACCATCCACTGCCTCATCAAACTGCTCACCCGCAAACAGATAATTATTATCTGCATCCCCGACTTTACGGGTTAAATTACCATAAGCATCATAATCATATTCTACAATGACAGAACCATTATTACCCGTCATTAAACGAGTGCTACCTAAACCATCCACTTGATAGTAAATCCGATTTGCACCGTCCTCTTGAGAGATTAAATCCCAACCGTGAGTATAGGTAGTATTAACTGTACCATTAGTTTGATATTCCTCAATCACTTGGGCGTATTGCTGTTGATTATTGTCGATTAAGAAGCGAGTCACCTCACCATCCACATCAATCGCCACTCGGATACCATTATGATCATATTCAAACTCAATGCGTCCGGTTTCGCCGTTTTCCGTGACTTCTACTGCGGTTAATTCACCCTTAGCATTCCACTCATAATTAGTGGTAGTTGCGCCATTTTCTACCTTAGCAAGGAGATTACCCTCATCATCGTATTGATATTGGGTAACATTTCCGCCAAGAATTTCTTTTAACAATCTGTCGTTTTTATCATAGTTATAGGTGGTTTTACCTGCCACTGAATCGACTTTTTCTAAACGATTTCCTACTGCATCAAAACTATAAGTAATCGTTTTGTTACCTGCTACAGTGTCAGTAATTTTCTCTTGGGTTAAACGATAGAGATTGTCATAATTGTACTCCACAGTGCGACCATCATTTTCTACCACTTTCACCCGATTACCCATTGCATCTAGGGTATAAGCATAACTAGAAATAATACCCGTAGAGTTGCGGTTTTCGAGATAGGTTAAGCGATTTAATAAGTCATATTGTTGATTTTCAATCACCCCATTGGGGAAGACTGTTTTAATCAAATTACCCACCGCATCATAATCGTAGTCTGTTACTCCATTATCGGCATCTTTAACAGTATCAAGGCGATTCAACCCATCATAAGTATAAGTAGTTGTGCCTGAAGGTACGGTTAAGGTAAGAATATTACTAGCCTTGTCGTAAGTATAGCTAATAGTACGGTTATCGGGTTCGGTACGACTAATTAACCTGTCACGCTCATCATAAACATAATTTGTCATCCCTCGGTTATCGATAACGGTAGCTAATTCCCCCGTCAAGGTATAGGTAAAGGTTTCCGTAGCTGTACCATCAGAGAAAGATTTTTCGGTTAACCAGTTACGCTCATTATATTTATAGGTGGTGACTGCTCCGTTAAAGTCGGTTACTTTAATTAAATTACCGATTTTATCGTGAATTGTCTCGTTACGTTGTCCACCAGGTAAGATGGTAGCTTTTAGACGGCGTAAACTGTCATATTCAAACTTAGTGATGTTACCATTTGCGTCTTTTTGCTCGATTAAATTACCCACTAAGTCATATTTATACTCAGTGCGTTGATTTAAAGCATCAATTACCGCCGTTAGTCTTCCTAAAGCGTCATATTCATAATTAGTGGTATTTCCTGCTAAATCGGTTTCTGCTATCACTCGTCCTAAAGGATCATAAGTGGTAGTCATTACCGTATTATTAGCATAAGTTGTGGTAAGAAGACGATCAAGCTCGTCATAATCATACTCAGTGATGCGCCCTAACGCATCTGTTTTGGCAATTTGTCGCCCGTCTGCATCATAATTATATACTTTAGACGTTCATAATCTGAGATTTATTAAACTTCTGAAATCGTAGAGTCAGCAAGGAATCCAGTTCTTTTTTATGTTTCAGATGGGCATCATTCAGACATTCATAAATAGCTGAAGAAAAGTCAGAAAAGTTCTCATAATATTTACCATATAAACATTTCTTTTTGACAAATTTCCACAGCCTTTCAATTAAATTTAGATTAGGCGAATAAGACGGTAGATAGAGTAGCTCTATTGACAAAGAAAGAGCCAATTCTTCAACAATTTTACATTTCTGATAGCGGGCATTATCTAATACGAGAGTGATGGGAATCATTAGTCCTAAAGCAGCTATTTTTTCAAGAAGTTCACAGACTTGAGTTGCTGTAATATAAGTGTCATTCGTAACCAGAATAACTTCATGAGTTATTGCATTTAATGCTCCTAAAACATTGAAGCGTTTACGCCCGCTTGGTGACTTAACAAAAAGTCTCTCAAAACACCAAACAAAACCGAGAAATGCTCCCATGACGAAGTGAGCGGCATCAACAAAAAAAACAGCCCTTTTTCCTTCTTTAGCCTCATTTAGTCTGGGTTCTAGCTTTTTTTCTTTGTAGTCCTCTTGTTCATCTGGGTCAGCTTTAGAAGGAAGAGAACCTACTTTTAAACATTTCATTCCCATTGATTTTAAAAATTTTCTCACTTGGGTAGGACTTCGTTTTATTCCCGTCAATTCTTCTATCCTATATACAGCTTCATTTATTGTGGCTGGTGGATTTTTATCGAAGTATTTTTTGAGCGTTTCTTTTTGAGACTCTAATTCACTTTTAGGGCGATAGAAGTTGATTTCTTTTAATTTTTCTATTCCGCCTTCTTCATAATCTCGAAGATAGGTTAATAAGGTATTTGGCGAGATTCCTGCTAACTGACAAATTTTTTTGTGCGGTATCTTTTGGCTCTTTAACCAGAGAACTTCCATCTTCAGTTGAACCCGGGGATGGGGATGATGAAATCTTTCATAATACAGTGAGTTCTTTTCTTCTTCCGTGAATTCTAGGTTAATCATGTTTTTAATGAGTGCTTTGCTTCTAATTATGACTCTTAAACTATATTATTGTCCTTGAGTAAAAAATGCAAGTTGTAGCCGTGCAAAGTATAGCTAGTAATTTGATTGAGGGCATTAGAACCTACTCATCCTCCCCATTCAAACTCAAATTCAGGTTCAGGTAAAGTTTCAACTCCTAAATCTTGAGATTCCAATAGAGGAGTGTCATTAAGCTCAGGTTCAGGTTCAGGTTCAGGTTCAGGTTTTGCATAAGCTTCAGGTTGATCCTCTTCTTTGCATTTTATATCAATGGTTTTTATGTCGTTATCCCAAAATGGAGCATCCACTTCTTTTACAGAAATACTTTCAGGTTCACAACTTTTTGTATCTATAATAGTATTGTGTTGATTGCCTTCAAAAATATCTCCTTTTTGAGTAAAATTTTCGATGTTGGTCGTTTTTTCAGAGCTATCTTGATTAATATCTCTGCCAGCAAAGTTATCTGGACTATCTTGGGCCAAACGTTCAACGACATCCTCTGCCAAATGTTTGAAATTACTCCAAGTGCTTTTTTCTGACATGATTTATCACTCTCCTAAGTAAATAACTAAGATAATCATGGCTTATACTCGTCTAATCCTAGCACATAATCTACTAAATTTCTAGTCTGGGATGTGGCATCAGGGGCTAGGGCATCTTTAAGCAGAGTTTTAATATTAGCGAGTAGTTCATCCTCAAAATCTATCCAAAAAAGTTTGCGTTCTTCCTGAAGTTGAGGCGATTGTAAAAGTCCCGTAAAGCGACCACTCATTTGTAAGGATCGATTCGCTACACCTGGATTATCTTCTCCTAAAGATAATTCATAATCTTCTCTCTTTTCTAATCGTACTTTTGTAATTCCACTAGCATTAGGACTGTAACGCTGAATGGTGGGACTTATGGGTAAGTTAGGTAATCTATCACGCATTAGGTTGGTTAAAGTTGGGATTCCAGGACTTAAGGATAATAGGGTTTGGTAAACGTGCTTATTTTGTTCCCAACGTTTTTGATTGTCGGGAATAGTGGGAGCGACTTCAACTAAACCGACATTAAATTCTCGTAGATAGTCACCAGCAAGCCCCAATGTACCGACAGGAATCCGATGAGTTTCATCAAGAATAGCTAAGATTTTTTCACGGGGTTTATCATCTTTGGGTTGGGGATTTGGCCCTAGTTCCAGAATACGAGTGAGTAGGTTGTCTAAAAATAATGGACCAACAATATTTGATGATGATTTAGAGAGTGGTTGGCTTAAAATAACGAGGGCGCGATGATAAAGAATGTCATCCAAGTCAAGCATTTTTAAGTCTGGATGAGGTTCTGTATATTCTAATAAATCCTCATGGTTTAACATATCTTTAAAAAGTTGTACCCCCCGTCTTGTTAAAGTAAGTTGAGGCTGATTAAGATAGAAGAAATTGGCCATGTTAAGTTGTTGTTCAATATCTTCTAACAGTTGTAAATCTTTTGATTTTAAAGAGGTTTCCTGCCTTGCTGCATTCTCTTTTACTTTTTTTAGTTTTTCTTTGACTTTATCTGGAAAATACAATAGATGAACTAATTTTCTTAATGTTGGTATTTTTTCTGATTCAAAATTTTGAAGATATATTAACAGATATTCTGCAATTGTGGCCGCATTATAGACAACGGCAACTGTTTCACCATCCAGTTGATAATGCTCAACGATAACCTGAGCAATCATTGCAAAAAATTCGCGTCTATCTTGGGGATTGTTGAGATACTGCAATGGGTTAAAACAGCAGTTACCACGCGGCCAACGATAACAGATAATATCAGGAAATTTCTGTTGTAAGTAATCGGCAAGATCGGTAAATGCTGCGCCTTCTTTTCCGCCATTAATACCGCCTTTAGCTTCGCAAACAATGACAGTACCATACCACTTTAAAGCCCCTGAAATTAATCTTAATAATACGGTAGTTTTGCCAGACCCAATTGCTCCACCAATAAACAAATGAGTAGAAAGTAAATCTACAGGCAACCAAAAAGGGTATCTAGTTGTTGTTTCGGGATAGGATGCCGCTTGTCCTAAATAAATTTTGTTTTTTCCCGGTTTAATTTTATCGCCATCGTATGGATTATCAGCATTATCGTCATCAGAATTAAGATTTGCTAAGACTGACTGAAGACTTTGAGGAATCCGTTTAGGCGTTCCTAGATTATTACTGGGTTGAGCTAATAGGATTGGTTTAATGGGAGAAAGATCAGACATATTTTTATTTTAGGAAAATGGATCGTCACTGTTATCTTGATTATTATAATCTGTGGCAATTGTTGGTGACTGACCAAAGCGATTTGAGCGAGGAGTTTGGGTACGATCTACATTAAACTCTTCAAACGTACTACGAATTAAATTCTTAATTTCTCGCAAATCGGCATTCTGAAAGGAACCATCCGCAATTTTTTGAACAAGAAAGTTACTGATCGCATTTTCTATCGTACTTCCGAGGGTAGAATAATGAACTGTAATTTGTTGTTTTTGTCTTTCCATTTCTAACTCTATTTCACGAATAATATCTGCTCCTTCCGTCAACTCATTACGAGCTTTCACCAATTCTTCTTTATTTGCGGCAAATGTATCTGTGAGATAAATAGAGTCTTTATGATTAATTTTAAAACAGATCCAAAGAGCAAAGACACCTATCAATCCCCAAAAAGTAAATGAATTAAGATTATTTTGGATAAAGCCACCAAAGCTATTGTATTTAAAGAAGTTATCCCAGGTAATAGACTTAGCAATAAAAACCTTGACAATCAAGGAAATTAAATATGCTGTAAATTTTAACAGTGGAGGCAATAAGGCAATCCAAACAAAGATTTGTAGTAATGGGAGGATGCCATAAACATACCATTGTTTGATAATAATACCATCTTTATATTCTAGCAAGGCTGATTTATTTTTTCGGATTAACTGATCAATATTCCAAGCGTCAAAGGTTATTCGCATGGACGTGAGAATCTTTAGAAAGCCATCATCTTTGCAATGCTCCGCAAGACGAGTTATTTTATCTAATAAATTCAGGACTTTGTTTAAATTTTCAGGGTGAAATTTGGAGTTGACAGTGTATCTTACTACCATAAAAAATCCTTCAAGAAATGAGTAAATAAAGGCAAAAACTAAGGCTCAATAAGTTTTCGAGATTCTTGTTGACGGTATTGAGATTTAAGATACTGTAGTCTTAAGGGTGGATAAATTGATAATCCTGTTAATGAAACCGCAGATAAAACACTGGCTGTAAGAAGGTAAGTATTAAAACCACTAACAAAGCCTAAGCCTGTTGAAATGCCTAAACAAGAAGTTAATAAAATATATGAAGCGACTGTCCATTTATTTGTACATTGTTTTCCCTGTTTTTGACTGATCAATAATTCCTCTGAAAATTTTTTAATAGGATCAGAAAATATTCTTATGAAAACCACTAAGTAATGAAGCCCAAGGCCTACAATAGCGGCAAAAACAACAGAAATAGGTACACACAAAAAAAGACCTATCCATGTAAATATCCATGACCATGACCATGCAGAGATGCCTTGAAAAGCAGTCTTGAGAATAAACCCGAAATGTGTTGCCATGATGAAAAAATACATAATTAATGATGTAGCAATGTATGATATATCAAGATGATCCATACGATAACGATCATGATTTACAAAACTACGTCCGTAAAAGCCGAAAAAATCAAACAAATACTCTAACCATGTACACACAAAAGCTATTGGCAAACTTAAAAAAACAATAAAAACAGTTAGTCCCAATATAATGTTAGAAGCAAATATAATGTTGTTAGAAGCAAATATAATGTTAGAAGCAAATGAATTAGTAAGAATCCACCCATAGACATTAAACATTCCTACTGATGAAAAAGCTAAAAATACACCTAAACCTAACAACGCTAGATAGGGAGGAAAAGCAACATCAAATTTAATTTTTGCCGTTTGAATCGAAACATTAAAACGGATGCGCTCCTCCTTAGCATTACTTTCTAAAACAATTTCTCGCTGATAAAATTTATCTGCTTTGAGTTTACTTGTATCAATCGTAATCGTGCAAGTTACCTCTTCCTCATGGTGCGCTTCAAACCGTTTAGGAGTAATGCGAATCCAGACATGATCATCTGGTGTATGGGGGGGATCATTCGGATGAGGCGCAACATACCATTGCCCTTGTAAAATCGTCTCAGAAACCGTATTTTTTAGCGTAATTGTTTGGCTTAACTTTTCCCCTACTTTGCCAGCAACAAACCTCAATTCTGACTTATCAAAAGTAATATCAGGAATCCGAACAATATAAAGCGGTTGTAAAGCCTCTAAAGCCGTTTTTGCATCAGGAAAGCGATTCACTGGCTCAGGTTCAACCATTTTTTCCAGCCATTGAATAAACTTAAAACTAAACTTGGGAACCCGATCTTTAAAAATAATACGATTTGTGGAAAAATTGACTAATTTTCCAATATCGGATGTCTTAGTTTGGGTAATTAAACAGATTAAGGTTGCCCCTAAACCATACAAATCAGACGCTTCTGTTAACTTTTGATTATGAACTTGTTCTGGTGGCATAAATCCCAAAGTACCGCCCATCATGGTACTAAATGCCATTGTATTATTACCAATTCGTGCCAAACCAAAATCAATTAAATAAACCTTAATATTATCATCTACTAAAATATTTTCAGGCTTTAAATCTTTATGTATAATGATAGGAATCTGATTTTGTAAATAGATCAAGATTTCTAAAATTTGATTAGCAATATCCTTAATTTCTTCTGGGCTAAACGTGCGAGGTTTTGATAAAGGAGCGGCATTCTTATATTCCTGTACAAAACATAACCCATCCCCTGGATCAAATTTAGTCAGAAATTTTGGTATTCCTGGATGCTTTAACCCCCGCAGTACCTCAATTTCTCGCTCAATCGCCTTGTACTCATCCCAGTTGTTAGTTTTTGCAAAACAAAACTGCTTAATCACCACCGCTTGCTGTGAGTTAAGATCAAGAGCCTTATAGGTAATCCTGCCGCCTGTGGCATTGTTGTTCAGGCATTCTGTCACTTCATAACCAAATTGACGAAAATCGGGGAAAGTAGTCATGGATAGACCTCTCAGCGAAATAACTCAGGACATTTGCCCAGAGTCATTTCTGGCAAAAATGCCTTGTTTGAACGATGGTATCAAAAATTAGTGAAGTTTTCTACCTCTGGACATTTTTATTTTGAAAATATTGATCTCCCCCACCCGTCAAATCTTCCCAGTTAAGCTGCCAGATTTGCTAGGAGAAGATAGGGTGAGAGGCGTGACTTGAGGAAGCACCTCTACCAGATCGGCGATCGCAATGAAAAAAGCTCCCCACTTCCCCAACAGTGAATAATAGGTTCCCATCTCAGGGATCTGTGTTACCATGCGGGGTAAATTCAAGCGATCTCCAGACACCTATGAGCAAGGTTCTCGTGTTGAATGCCTCCTACGAACCGCTAAATATTACCAGTTGGCGGCGCGCGATCGTTTTGTTGTTGAAAGGAAAAGCTGAATCCCTAGAACATAACGGAAAAGTGGTTTGTCGTGACTTACCCCTACCCTCTGTTATCCGTCTTAGGCAATACGTCCGTGTTCCCTACAAGGAAATTCCTTTAACCCGTCGTAATATTCTTGAACGAGATCATCACACCTGTCAATACTGTCTCTACCGAGGTGAACAATTAACCATCGATCATGTGATTCCCCGTTCTCGCGGAGGGGGTGATACCTGGGAGAATTTAGTGGCGGCTTGTGTGCGTTGTAATGTGCATAAGGGCAATCGTACACCAAAAGAGGCCAATATGTCCCTGCGCGCCCAGCCGCGTCGTCCCTACAGTAGTCTCCACTTTGAGCTATTAAAGCACACTAGGGGGAATCACAATCACGAATGGCGTAAATATGTCATCGGCATTTAGGGTGAGAAAGGCATGGTGAAACCAAGACCAAAATTGATTCCCATGCCATTATTATTAGTCTGGGTGCGAGGATTGGCAACTCCCGTGCCTAGATAAACTGAACAACCAGGACAGGGGGAATTGACTCGGTAGCGCACCGCCATGGGATCATTGGGATCGGTGATGGTTACTCCCTGATGGTTTAAATCTTTAATTAGATTGGTGACGGGTTTGAAAAAATCGGCGCTGGGGGGTTGACTTGGTTGCAGTTCTAGGGTTTGTTCTTGGGAAGCAAGAACGATTTCCGAAGCGATAATTAGCATTAGAGAGGTGGTTAAGCCAAATAAACCCAGATTATTTTTGATCTTCATTTTTTTTTATCACCGAGAGATTGTTAATTTCTTCTGGTGAGAATTCTAGCGTTTTCTCGCGGGAAAGGAAACTAATCAGTAAAAAAAATTTACTAATTTCTAAGTACCTAAGCAAAATTAATTACACATCTAAGCCACTACTCCGTCAGACTTCTGGTGTGAGGAAACAGTGAACTGAAAACTCAAATCCGATCCCTAATAGCTGTCTCCCGTCTCCCGTCTCCTGTCTCCTGTCTCCTGTCTCGACTAGGAAATTAATTTTGCACGACTACTTACCATACTTATAATAAGCGGCACAAGCACCTTCACTAGAAACCATACAAGTACCGATGGGATGTTCGGGAGTACAAGCAGTACCAAATACTTTACATTCCCAAGGTTTTAAAACACCTTTAAGAATTTGGCCACACTGACAAGCTTTGTGATCTTTAACACGCTGATTGGGTAGGGTAAATTTTTTCTCCGCATCAAAATTAATGTACTCATCCCGCAGTTTTAACCCTCCTTGGGCAATTTCTCCTAAACCTCGCCATTCAAACTGATCCCGCAGTTCAAAAACTTGCTTGATTGCCGATAAAGCGACTCTATTTCCTTGATTTTGTACCACTCGATCATACTGATTTTCGATCTCACATCTCTGCTCATCTAATTGTTTTAATACCATCCAAATTGATTGGAGAATATCCAAGGGTTCAAACCCAGAAACTACCAAAGGTTTATGATATTCTTGGGCAATAACTTGATAGGGTTCTGTGCCAATTACCATGCTAACATGACCGGGACCAACAAAACCGTCTAACTGTAAATCTGGGTTATCTAACAAAGCTTTCAGAGCGGGAATAATCACCACATGATTAGAAAATAAACTAAAATTAGTGATACCATCTCTTTGGGCTTCTAAAACGGTTAAAGCTGTGCTAGGAACGGTTGTTTCAAACCCTAATGCTAAAAATATTACTTCTTTATCGAGGTTTTCTCTGGCAATTTTTAAGGCATCGCGAGGAGAATAAACCATGCGAATATCATCACCTTTTGCTCGCGCTTGCAGCAGACTCAAATGGGAACCGGGGACACGCATAGTATCGCCAAAAGTTGTCAGAATTACGTTCGGTTGTTGTGCCAGAAAAATGGCATCATCTAAACGACCTCGCGGCATCACACAAACGGGACATCCAGGACCATGAATTAATTCGATAGTTTCCGGAAGTATGGC
This sequence comes from Microcystis sp. MC19, assembly GCF_003019735.1. Classification (NCBI taxonomy): domain Bacteria; kingdom Bacillati; phylum Cyanobacteriota; class Cyanophyceae; order Chroococcales; family Microcystaceae; genus Microcystis; species Microcystis sp. MC19. Next base: position 2,379,079 of record NZ_CP020664.1, read on the forward strand.
CTCGATACCGTATCTAAAAATTGAGTGGGTATGACCTCCACAAACCTCCATAATTTTAGTAACTTTTTCCCGCTTTTCAGAGATTCTTATCGATAATTGTTCAATTTGCTGAATTAATCCTGCCGCTTTAACGGGATCACGAAATTCATCAACGTATTTCATTGTTTATCTCCTTTAATTATAATTTCTAGCTGTCGGTCGTCGGTAATAATTGCCGTGATTTATAGCATTTCCTAAGCTAGTGAGGTACACCTATTTTTCTTCCCTTTTGCCTCTTGCCTCTTGCCTAAAACCCATAACTTTTGTACATCAGGAGACTAAAAAACGCTATATATTTCCTAAGATCAACAACAAAATCAATTTATGTATGGGTGACTACTTAAGAACATTAATTATGATTAAATTCTGACTCTAATTCTGCTAATTGTGTTAATAAATTTAAGGTTTCTTGCGCCTCATCTTCATCAATTCGATTCATGGCAAAACCCACATGAACTAATACCCAATCCCCTACACAAGTATTAGCGGGATGGTCTTCATCAACAATACAAGCGATATTTACTTCTCTTTTTACACCCCCCACATCGACGAGAGCCAGATGATGGTTTTCATCAATAATTGCCGTAATTTGTCCCGGTATGCCTAAACACATAGTTTTTACCTTAAATCTAGTTTTTGTTAATTATACACCGATTTTTTGGCTAGAGATTGCAGTAATATCAACTGACAGCCCTTCTCATAAAGATGAAGTATAAGCTAATTTGGTATCGACGACCGACGACCGGCTCCCGAAAAGGAAAACCGAGTCAAAGGTTATCCTTTTTACTTGCTCTTACCTGCCATTCTGGACTATTGCCCTCAAGAACAGCTTTTTTTCCCGTATCTTTTTTAAGATTTCCCCTGTCCCGGACCGTGGACGCTATCCCAGTAAGGGTAAAACTTTTGTATTAGGGACTACATCTATGATAAGAAATTATTCAATCAATCGATCGGGTGACATTCTAGGCTATGATTTCCCTGACTATAGTTATTTCTCTACATTAAGGAAAATCGACAATGACAGCCTTTCCCATCGATTTGAGCGCCTATAAACCCATCAGTCTCGACCCCAGTAACCCCACCCTCACCGACCACCAAAGAAGCGCTCTAAAAGCCAATATCCAACTCTGTCGCGATGCTATCATCTTTTTTACTGCCACGGGTGCGGCCCGGGGTGTGGGTGGACACACCGGCGGCCCCTACGATACCGTCCCGGAAGTGGTGATTCTCGATGCTCTTTTCCGCAGTCAACCTAGTCAATTTGTACCAATCTTCTTCGATGAAGCAGGACACCGCGTCGGTACTCAATATCTCATGTCTGCGTTAGAAGGTTCTTTACCCCCAGAACAATTAATGCACTACCGCGAGGCCAATTCTAAACTCCCCGGACACCCGGAATTAGGATTAACCCCTGGTGTCAAATTTAGTTCTGGCCGTTTAGGACATATGTGGCCCTACGTTAACGGTGTCGCTTTAGCTAACCCCGGAAAAACCGTTTTTTGTTTAGGTTCCGATGGTTCTCAACAGGAAGGCAATGACGCGGAAGCTGCCCGTTTAGCCGTAGCTCAACACATCAATGTTAAGCTAATTATTGATGATAATGATGTGACGATTGCCGGTAATCCTTCCAAATATTTACCCGGTTATGATGTGGCTAAAACTCTTGTTGGCCATGGTCTAAAAGTGTTAGTGGGAGATGGGGAAGATATCGATAGTTTGTATCGCAATATCTGTGAAGCAATTAATACTCCCGGCCCGATTGCGATTATTAATAAACGTCCCATGTGTCCGGGGATTGAAGGTTTAGAAGGTTCTAACCACGGCCATGATGTGATTTCTGTCCCCTTGGCTTTGAAATATTTAGAGGCAAAAGGACACAGTGCCGCCGTGGAATATCTCAACAGTATTAAGAAGCCTTCTAATGACTATAAATTCCTCGGTTCTGGGGATAAATGGGGTTCTAACCGCAACGTTTTCGGCGAAGCGGTGGTCAGTCTTTTAGGCAAAATGAGCGAAGAAGAACGCAAAGCTAATGTATTAGTAGTAGATAGCGATTTAGAAGGTTCCTGCGGTCTGAAAATTATCCACGATAAACATCCCGAAGTGTTTATTCCTTCCGGTATTATGGAACGGGGTAATCTTTCGGCAGCCGCCGGTTTTGGTATGGAAAAAGGTAAACAGGGAATTTTCGCCACCTTTGCCGCTTTTCTAGAAATGTGTATTTCTGAAATCACCATGGCGCGTTTGAATTATTCTAATCTTTTATGTCATTTTTCCCATTCCGGTATCGATGACATGGCGGATAATACCTGTCACTTTGGTTTGAATAATTTCTTTGCCGATAATGGACTCGATGACGGTTACGAAACCCGTCTTTATTTCCCAGCCGATGCGGCACAAATGACCGCTTGTGTCGAGGCAACTTTCCATCAACCCGGTTTACGTTTTATCTTCTCGACTCGTTCTAAAACTCCCAATATTCTTGATACTAACGGTAATAATTTCTTTGGCAATGGTTACACCTTTGTCCCCGGAAAAGATGAAGTAATTCGAGAAGGCACTGCCGGTTATATCATCAGCTTTGGCGATGGTTTATACCGCGCTTTAGATGCAGTGGAACGCTTAAAACAAGAAGGGATTAACGTGGGTTTAATTAATAAACCGACTCTCAATGTGGTGGATGAAGAAATTATCGCTAAAGTTGGTAATTCTCCCTTTGTTTTAGTGGTAGAAGCATTTAACCGTCGTACGGGTTTAGGTAGCCGTTATGGTTCTTGGTTACTCGAACGCGGTTTAACTCCTAAATACGCCTATATCGGTACTCACCATGAAGGTTGTGGCGGTTTATGGGAACAATTCCCCCACCAAGGTATTGACCCAGTTGGTATCATTAGTAAAGTTAAATCTTTAATCGCTTAGATAGTATTTTAGGGTGGGCTTTAATCAGTTATCAGTTATCAGTAAACAGTAATTAGTAAAAAGTAATTAGTAAACAGTCATCAGAACGTAGGTTGGGTTGAAGCATGAAACCCAACGCCTGCATCGGTTACGCTACCGCTAACCCATCCTACAAATAATTGTGCCTCCCTACTTAGGTTTTAGATTCGGCCCTTGTAAACAGTGAACAGTAATCAGTAATCAGTGGATATCTTTAATAATTAAGATTTTAGCTTGGTTGAGAGCTTGAACAATTGTACTAAAATTTCCCAAAAGCAGTTTAAATCCCTGACAGCTTATAAACTTTAGCGGCTTAAATCGCACCATTGAGGGGAAATCCCCCTTAACTAGGTACGGTAAGCCCCTAGGAGCCGACAAACCGGTCAATCTAGAATAATCTTTAGGGTATAAAAGTAATCTCTTATAGAAAATGCAGCCAACCAATCCACAACAATTTACAGAAAAAGCTTGGGAGGCAATCGTCAAAACGCCGGACATTGCCAAACAGCACAGCCAGCAACAAATCGAAAGCGAACATCTAATGAAAGCCCTTCTCGAACAGGAGGGATTAGCGGGCAGTGTCTTTAGTAAAGCGAATATTAGTCTAGCCCGTTTGCGGGATCGAACCGATGACTTTATCCGTCGTCAACCGAAAATCTCTAACCCCGGCGACTCGATTTATTTAGGTCGTAGTTTAGATAGTTTACTCGATCGAGCGGAAAATTATCGCCGAGAATTTGGAGATGACTTTATCTCGATCGAGCATTTAATTTTAGGTTACGCTAAAGATGATCGCTTCGGTAAAAATATTTTTCAAGAATTCGGACTTACCGAAAACAAACTCAAAGAAATTATTCAACAAGTCAGAGGTAGTCAAAAAGTGACCGATCAGAATCCAGAAGGCAAATACGAGGCCCTAGAAAAATACGGACGGGATCTGACCCAATTGGCACGGGAAGGTAAATTAGACCCCGTAATTGGACGGGATGACGAAATCCGTCGCACCATTCAGATTCTCTCGCGTCGGACTAAAAATAACCCGGTTTTAATCGGGGAACCGGGAGTAGGAAAAACTGCCATTGTCGAAGGATTAGCCCAGCGGATTATTAACCGTGATGTGCCAGAATCTCTGTTAGATCGGACTCTCATTTCTCTCGATTTGGGTGGCTTAATTGCGGGAGCAAAATATCGCGGGGAATTTGAGGAAAGATTAAAAGCTGTCCTCAAGGAAGTCACCGATTCTCAAGGCAATATCATCATGTTTATTGATGAAATTCATACCGTTGTCGGTGCGGGAGCCACTCAAGGGGCAATGGATGCGGGCAATTTATTAAAACCAATGTTAGCCCGGGGTGAATTACGTTGTATTGGGGCCACTACCCTCGATGAATACCGCAAATATATCGAAAAAGATGCGGCGCTAGAAAGACGTTTTCAAGAGGTTTTAGTGGATGAACCAAATGTGGTCGATACTATTTCGATTCTTCGCGGTCTCAAAGAACGTTATGAGGTGCATCATGGGGTGAAAATTGCCGATAATGCTTTAGTGGCGGCAGCACTGCTTTCTAATCGTTATATTAGTGATCGCTTTTTGCCCGATAAGGCCATTGATTTAGTTGATGAAGCGGCGGCTAAATTGAAGATGGAAATCACCTCTAAACCAGAAGAACTCGATGAAATTGATCGCAAAATTCTCCAGTTAGAAATGGAAAAACTTTCCCTACAACGGGAATACGATCCAGCTTCGCGAGAACGGTTAGAAAAGTTAGAAAAAGAACTGGCTAACCTCAAGGAAGAACAATCGGGATTAAATGCCCAATGGCAAGGGGAAAAAGAGATTATCGATAAAGTTCGTGGGGTTAAAGAAGCGATCGAACAAGTTAATCTGGAAATTCAACAGGCCGAACGCGATTATGATTATAATCGGGCTGCGGAATTAAAGTTCGGAAAATTAACCGATCTGCAGCGGCAAATGTCCGCCCTAGAAACTCAATTGGCCGACAAACAAACCACCGGCAAAAGTTTATTAAGAGAAGAAGTTCTCGAATCGGATATCGCCGAAATTATCTCGAAATGGACGGGAATTCCTCTCAATAAATTAATCGAATCGGAAAAAGAAAAACTCCTCAATCTGGAAGAGGAATTACACGAAAGTGTCATCGGTCAAGAGGAAGCGGTCACAGCCGTAGCCGAAGCGATTCAACGTTCCCGCGCCGGTTTATCGGACCCCCACCGTCCCACGGCCAGCTTTATTTTCCTCGGTCCGACGGGTGTTGGTAAGACAGAATTGGCGAAAGCTTTAGCTCGCAATCTCTTTGACACCGAAGAGGCTCTAGTTCGCATCGATATGTCGGAATACATGGAAAAACACAGCGTTTCCCGTCTCATGGGTGCGCCTCCGGGATACGTCGGCTACGATGAAGGAGGACAATTAACCGAGGCAATCCGGCGTCGTCCCTACTCTGTCATCCTCTTTGATGAGATTGAAAAAGCCCATCCCGACGTTTTTAACGTTATGTTACAAATCCTTGACGATGGGCGCTTAACCGACTCTCAAGGTCATCTGGTTGATTTCAAAAATACCATCATTATTATGACCAGTAATATCGGTTCTCAATACATTTTAGACGTGGCCGGTGATGAGTCTCGTTATGAGGAAATGCAGGCCCGGGTGATGGAAGCAATGCGGAATAGTTTCCGTCCCGAATTCCTCAATCGTATCGATGAAACGATCATTTTCCATAGTTTACAAAAAGCACAACTGCGCTCGATTGTCAAACTACAGATCGGTAATCTCAGCGACCGCTTGATGGAACAAAAATTAGCCCTGAAATTTGCCGATATTGCCCTCGATTATCTAGCAGAAATTGGTTACGATCCAGTGTACGGTGCGCGACCCCTAAAACGAGCAGTACAAAGATATGTGGAAACTCCGATCGCTAAGGCAATTCTGCGCGGCGAATTTAAAGCGGGAGACACGATTTTTGTCGATGTGGCCGATGAAAGATTGACCTTTAAACGGTTAGCTTCCCCGGTAGTAACTGCTTAATTCGCAAGGGTGGGCAATGCTCACCCTTTGATTATTATGGAAGCAGGGTATTTTTGCTTGAATCTATGACTGTAACACTGTTCGCACCACCGGCTGAAATAATTCACCTGTCCGGGATTAGCTGGAAAACCTACGAAACGCTGCTGGAAGAAATGAGCGATCGCCGTCTCCGGCTGACCTACAATCGTGGCAATTTAGAAATCATGGCTCCTTCGACCGGACACGAAAGATTCAAGAAAGTGGCGGGGCGATTTGTTGAGACAATGGCTGAAGAACTCCGGATTCGGATAGAACCCTTGGGGTCAACCACCTTTAAACGCCCTCAATTAAGCGGTGCAGAACCAGATGAATGCTTTTACATTGATAATATTGAGGCGGTTCGGGGGAAAAAGCGACTGGACTTAAATGAAGACCCACCACCGGATTTAGTCATAGAAATTGATGTCACCAGCAGTTCTCAAAATAGCCTTCAGGTTTATGCAGATCTAGGCGTGGCAGAGGTTTGGGTTTATAATGGGGAATCTCTGGTTATCCAACAATTACAAAATGGCACTTATATCACCTCCCCAACCAGTCGATTTTTTCCTAATTTACCCATCTTATAAATTGCTATATTTTTACAACAAGCTGGCCAGACAGATTACCTAGAGTTAGTAAAAGCATTTCGGAATTGGGTAAGAAGTCAGTTGAAAAAATAAATCTGAACTGGAGGCTCAAAAAGGGAAACTTGTTAATTTCCCCTTTTGGGTCGTCGGTCGTCAATACCAAATCAGGTTACACTTCATCGACCCGAAGGTTAATGCGGATGGAGGGACTCGAACCCACACATCGAAAAGATACTAGAACCTAAATCTAGCGCGTCTACCAATTCCGCCACATCCGCAAATATGTCAGCTTATTCCATCATAGCATAAGATACTATAGGAAAGATAAAATTTTTTATTCTTAATAATTTTATGCTCTTAGGTTTTGTCTTTCAGTCTCCCGGCCCCGTCTTCTGGGAGATCGGACCGATTTCGGTGCGCTGGTATGGATTTCTCATCGCTATGGCGGTATTATTGGGTGTCACCCTCTCCCAGTACCTCGCCCAAAAAAGAGCGATCAATCCCGATTTAATCGCTGATTTGGCCATTTGGTTAGTAGTGGGGGCCATACCTGCAGCCCGTCTGTACTATGTTCTGTTTCAGTGGCAAGAATACGCGCAAAATCCTGCTGATATTATCGCCATTTGGAAGGGAGGTATCGCTATTCACGGGGCAATTATCGGGGGTTTGCTGGCGGCCCTAATCTTTGCTCGCATTAATCGGGTTTCTCTTTGGCAATTACTCGATCTGGTGGCCCCTTCCGTCATTCTCGGTCAAGCGATCGGACGTTGGGGTAACTTTTTTAATTCGGAAGCTTTTGGCAGTCCGACTAATTTACCCTGGCGGTTGTTTATTCCTCCGGCTAGTCGTCCTTTAGAATATATCACCGTCGATTATTTTCACCCTACCTTTCTCTACGAATCTATCTGGAATCTGGGAGTTTTTGCCCTACTTATCTATCTATTTTTCTGGGGTTTAAAACACCCTAGCAAATTAAAAATTGGCACCCTTACCCTAGTCTATTTTATCGCCTACAGTCTAGGTAGATTCTGGATCGAGGGACTACGCACCGATAGTTTAATGTTTGGTCCTCTGAAAATGGCACAAATAATTAGTTTAGCAGCGATCGCTGTCGGTCTTTTCGGTTTATTCTGGTTATATAAACTCCAGCGTCCTTTACCGGATGTGGTGGCGACCGTCAGTTATAATCAAAAGTTACCCTAGCTAACCCTGACCATGGATCTAGTAACAATTTTTCAACAGGTTTTAAACGGTTTATCTATCGGTAGTGTCTATGCTATTTTTGCCCTCGGTTACACTTTGATTTTTTCCATTTTAGGGATTATCAATTTTGCCCATGGCGCAATTTTTACCCTCGGAGCCTATTTTACCTATGCTCTAGCGGGGGGAGTTTTCGGTTTTAATGGTTTATTGGCTAATGCCAAATTACCCTTTTCCTTACCCTTTTTTTTAGCACTCTTGCTAGGCTGTATCCTTTCAGGTTTCACCTCGGTTCTTCTGGAAAGATTGGCCTTTAAACCCCTCCGGGTACGGGGTTCCGATTCCCTCTTAACTTTGGTTTCTAGCCTAGGAGCAGCGGTGGTGATTGTCAATGTTATTCAATACTTAGTCGGGGCAGAAATTTATACTTTTCCCGATGGTATCTATGGCAATCTTCCCCCCGCAATTAATTTCGGTACAGATGATCGGCCCGTGGCAATTCGCACAATTCAGATTATTATTTTTCTGGTTTCAGCAGTTATGGTGGCTTTACTAACTTATTGGGTTAATTTTACCAAAATGGGCAAAGCTTTACAAGCGGTAGCGGAAGATGTCACCACGGCCAGTTTGTTGGGGATCAATCCCGAAAAATTTATCGTGATTACTTTTTTTATTAGTGGTGCCTTGGCAGGTTTAGCAGGAACTTTAGTCGGCTCTAGTGTTAGTATCGCTGGCCCCTATTTCGGTATTGCTTTCGGATTAAAAGGTTTAGGAGTGATTGTTTTAGGGGGATTGGGAAGTATCCCCGGAGCGGTCATCGGTGGTTTATTATTGGGTATTGCCGAAGCTTTTGTTCCCGCAGAATATTCCGGTTATCGAGAGGCGATCGCTTTTGCTATTCTCTTTATTATGTTGTTAGTTCGTCCCCAGGGTTTACTAGGCAGAAAGTTAATTGAAAAAGTCTAAGTAAGTTTAATTGGCCCGGAGAAAAACTGTTTTTCCCGACAAGGAAGATTGATAGGCAGCATAGGCCACTTCTAGGGCATAAAGACTGGCTTGGGGAGTAACATAGAGAGGAACCCGATCAAACAGATAATCTAGCACCATGGCGGTATCTTTGGCAAAAAGACCGCGACGGGTTTCCGCTTCTAAAGCTTGGCTACCTTGACTATTAATTAACTGCCCTTTTTCCCCTTCAAAAATTAAGCTGCCCCCCTCACCATGAATAGTGAAAGTTCGCTCATTTTGCCAAAAAACTTGGCCTTTACCGTAGGTAACTTCGGCAATTAAGCCATTTTTAAATAATAACTGCGCCTCACACAAACAGGCAAGAAAATAATCGGATTCCGAACCATTCCAATAACGACAATGACAGGATACGGACTCCACTTCCCCAAATAAATTAGTAAAGCGATGGATACGAGAAAGGGCTGCAATCAAAGGAAAACCGAATAAATCCCGATGAAATGTCCAGCGCTGGGGTGCTGGTCTGCCTGGGACGATCGTGGTATAACGGGCTAGGTGGATATTACCGAGGCTGGCTAAATATTGCTGTTGGGTTTGATGCAGTCCCCCCAAAAGTTCGATATGTTCGACGTGCAGTAATTTGTTCTCGGTTTCGGCTAGGGTGATTAATTCTGCTGCTGCCGCTGGGTGGAAAGCCAGAGGATACTCGACGATAACGTGCTTACCAGATTTTAAGGCCGTACGCGCAATCAAAGCATGGGACTGATTAACGTTGGCAATGACAATCAGATCGAGATCGGGATGGCTGGCCAGGCTTACTGCCGAATCTAGGGCAGAAATTTGGTATTTTTGCGAGAAATTAGCGATCGATTCGGGACTATTACCGCTAAAATACAGAAGCTCGGTGCGATCGTCGGCTTGCAAGCTTTCAGCACGACGTTGAGCGGCGAACCCTGTGCCAACTATACCAATTTTTAAGGGACGATGAGAAGTCATCAGGGGCATTCTGGCGACATTAATTATCGGGAAGTGGGGTGTGGGGTGCAGGGTGTGGGCTGTGGGGAGATAGGGGTGTGGGGAGATAGGGGTGTGGGGAGATAGGGGAATTTCAACTAAAACCCCAAAACCCTAAAACCCCAACTCCCTAAAACCCCAACTCTCAACTCCTGAATACTCTCTCCTGAATACTTTCTACTGAATTCTGCCTTTCCTAGCTTTATCTTTGCAATCAACTCATCTATTATCTCAAAAATAGCGCCATAAAAGATGTGGGGGGGGTGAATTCAGATTTTGAATGGACAACGCCAATTTTTTGCTCCTGTTTAGGCCTCAGATCTTCTAAACTGCCGTCGGTTGTCGGGGAGCATGACGACGAGGGGAAACCACCACGGGAGTGGGCGACACCGTACAGGTTAATTCTAGAGACTGTTCTAAACTAACCACCCGATTGAGTTGTTGCCATTCAGTGCTAAAAGGAGGCATCGCTAGAGCGCAGGCTTTCCAATGAGCTTCGACGGGAACATCTAGTTGTTGACAAGTGCCACCGCGCCGACCTTGGGTTTGATAGTATCGGCAGTATCGACAGGAAGAAGTAAGAAAGTTTGCTGCTTGCATGGGTGGGCTTTAAAAGGAAGATGATTATAAGGAACTCAAAGGATGACTCTCTTTTTGCTCTGTGTAATATTGTCCTACCCCGTGCCAAGGCTATTTTCCTGACTACCATAGCTAGAACTGTTATGCCATATAGTTTTTAGTGATCCCCAAAAAAAATTTTGTTTTTAGAATCTTTTAATAGTTACTTTGCAAAAAGCAGCACTGTCTCAAAACAGAGGAGTTTAACTCAGTTGTGGCCGCGGTTATCGGCTCTAGTATCGCCGATAACAAACCGGGGATCAAGCCTTAGCCGAATAGAATTGATGAATACAGGTTCAATTAAGACAGAAAAGATCGGCCAATTGATTCCCGACTCAAAAGCACTCTTTCCACAAGACTATAAAAAAAATTAATCTTTTACCCCAGCGGACTGGGCAAAACAAAAAGCACAACATTGCCAACGCTCAAGCTCTCCGGAGGGAGTGGGAGACTGACAACGAGGACAAATCGGCCAGGATCGGGTTCTGTGAACTATTTTCTGGCTCCAACTCTCTAAACCGTCCAGTTGCCGGGGATTTTCTGGCGGTTTTTCCGGGGTGACATAACTAGGATGATCTCTGAGGGAATTAGGTGCGATCGCTTCTGGGGGAATTAACTTACTATCCTGCTGCCAACGGGCAGCAGAAAAGCGCATATCGCTCAGGGAAGTCTCTAACTGACTATTAAGCCGTTTTAATAAGCTATAGCGTTGTAAGGACAATTCCTGTGCTAAAGCGGCGCTACTGGTAGCCACCGATAAAACCCCGCGACTCAGGGAAAAAGGCCGGGTTTGCTCCAGCAGACGGGGATTAATAATTTTTGGCCATAATTGCAGCACTTGCTCGTAGTGGCAATATTCTTCCCAACCCGCCTGTTGAGTAATAGCCGCCAAAATTTTGTCAAGAGAATGTAAAGACATCTGGAAAATCTAGAGAGTACCACGTTAGACTAGGACGAAAAAACCCCTAAGTAGCTGGTTATAATTAAATTAAAAATGGATTTTAGATTCGATCCCCCCTGCCCCCCTTGATAAGGGGGGTGCCGATCCCCCCTTAGTCCCCCCTTGATAAGGGGGGTTTCTGATAATTTTTAACGCCTACCTACTTAACTTTTCAGCATAACCCTATAATACCGTCATGAAATCCGATCGACCCCCATCCCGCCAAGATTTGCCTCTCTCGATCGTCCATCAACCCAGTTCAGCCATCGATCCCGCTCAGAAACCAGAATACCTAGAAGCTTCTGTCATCAATGTCTATCCCCAAGCTAAAGATATCTTTTTTACCCCTTGGGGTATCCGGGCAATGGTGATCTTTTTAATGGCTAATAGTCTCCTCTCTCTCAATCAATGGTTAACCAGCACCACCCCCACCCCGAGGAAAGCTGAGAATTCCCCCCGGGAGCAGCACCAAAATAACTCCCGCCACCTCGATCGATTGATAGCGATCGCTCGTCCAGTACAGAAAACCCCTCAAACCAGTCCGATCGCTAATATTCCCGCTCCTCCCCTTAAAACCAGTCCGATCGCTAACATTCCCGCCCCACCGGTGGTTCAGCCTCCCCCCACCGCTATCAATCTGACTAACGCCCTCTTACCCCCGAATCCGCCACCGTCCCTCATGCCCGCCCATCAATTACCCGTCAGTAAGATCAAGCAATCTTTACCCGTCGCCCCCTCTTCCCCCGCTACCCCGCCCGTATCTTCCCTAGTTTCCGCACCACCACCACCACCGCCCAAAGTCACCCCCGCCCCCTCTCCGGCGGTCATTAACGAACGAATGTTAGAGGAATTGCGTCAAAGAGAAGAATCACCCGCTAATTTACCCTTTTTTCAACGGGAAAAAGCCCGTCGCTTGGCCGATCAAAACCGACAGGATGCGGCCGAGTTGATGAAACAGTTACCGCCAGAATTACAAGTGGCCCCTTCTCCCAGCAGTCCGCCACCTTCAGAAACAGTCAATCCCTCCCAGTCCCCCGTCCCTAGTTCTATCATTATTGATAGGAGCGGCACTTCGGTAAACTACTAGGGTTGGTATCGGGAGGACGGCAATGGGTTTGTTAGATCGCATGGGCCAAGCAATTCGCGCCCAAGTCAATAGTCTGATTCAGGAAAACCAAGATCCAGAAAAACTGCTGGAAAAGGCCATCTTGGCCATGGAAGGGGAATTGATGCAAATGCGACAAGCCCTGGCGGCAGCCGTCGCTACCCAGAAACGTACCGAGCGCCAAAGACAACAACAGGAAAAAGCCGCTCAAACTTGGCACGAACGCGCCCAATTAGCCCTAGATCACGGTAACGAAGAACTCGCCCGCCAAGCTCTCAGCCAATGGCAAACCTATCAGAGTCAGATCGCCCCCCTACAAACCTCCCTGCAACAACAAACGGCTATTATACAAAAATTAAAGAAAGAACTCTTGACAATTGAACGCAAATATGCTGAGATGAAAGCACAGAAAAGCCTTTATGTGGCCAGATTGCGATCAGCGAGCGCCAGTCAAAAAGCTCAAGAAATTATGGGCAGTTTGAACAGCGGTCAGATGGGGACTATTTTTGAGAAATTAGAAGCAAAAGTCCTAGAAGCCGAATCCCAAGCCGATTTAATCCAGTATAAAGACCCCTTAGAGCGACAATTCCAAGATTTAGAGGGACAAAAACAAATTGAAGCGGAATTACTCAAGTTAAAACAAGAAAACTTGGATGGGTGATAGGGAATTATAAATTATGAATTATGAATTATGAAGTGGGGTGTAGGGTGTGGGGAGAAAAAAGCTGTCTCCTGTCTCCTTACTCTTGACTGTTGACTCCTAACTCCTATCCCCTATCCTAGCTCTCGTGGTTTATATTGGATAATAAGCCGTTAGGCAAGATGGGAAATTTTAAGAACAGTTAACTGATTTAGTACACACTGAGAGGAACAAGAGCGTCATGGGTTTATTTGATCGCCTTAGCCGAGTTGTCCGAGCTAACCTCAATGATATGGTGAGCAAGGCTGAAGATCCAGAAAAAATGCTGGAGCAAGCTGTCAGTGATATGCAAGAGGATCTAGTACAGGTACGTCAAGCGGTTGCTAGAGCGATCGCAGAACAACGACAAACGGAACAAAAATACAGCAAAGACCAGTCAGAAGCCAATAAATGGGAACAAAGAGCCAAATTAGCCCTTTCTAAAGGGGATGAAACTCTCGCTCGGGAAGCTCTTAAACGCAAGAAAGATTGCACGGAAACCGCCGCCATTCTCAAAAATCAACTGGATCAGCAAACGGTACAGGTAGATAGTCTGAGAAAAAACTTGATCGCGCTCGAAAGTAAGATTTCTGAGGCAAAAACCAAGAAAAATATGTTAGTAGCTCGCTCCAGAGCCGCAAAAGCTAACGAACAAATCCAGAAAACCCTTGGCAGTATCAATACCAGTAGTTCCGTGGATGCTTTTGAGCGCATGGAAGAAAAAGTTATGCAGTTAGAAGCCAGTAGTCAAGCGATCGGTGAAATCACTGGTAGCGACATGGAACGTCAATTCGCTGCCCTAGAATCAGGTAGCGATGTGGAGGATGAATTAGCACTGCTAAAAGCACAAATGTCCGGGGGAGTATTACCCCCCAGCACAACTTCTAGTCAACCCACTTTACCCCAAGCAACCACCGTCAGGGATTCGGTAGTGGATGCAGAATTAGAGGAATTGCGATCGAAGTTGAAAGAACTGTAAAACTTTGAGAGCGTCGAGACGTACTATCTATGGTACGTCTCTATTTATTAATTTTGTTGTTGAGATAGGGAATAAGCTAAAACGCATTTTAACCGCCTATCCTTAGATTAGTTCTCTCCTCCGACGTCGGGGTAGGGTTGATTCATGAATCAACCCTACTATGAATCAACCCTACTATAGCGGTGTTCAGTCGTATGAGGTACAGTGTCACAAGCTATAAACCATGCTAGGCAAAGCTTAGTCTGTATCTCACTCAAGCGCTTGCCGCTATATGAATCAACCCTACTATGAATTAACCCTACTATGAATTAACCCTAACATGAATTAACCCTAACATGAATCAACCCTAACATGAATTAACCCTACTATGAATTAACCCTAGGGGCAAGGGGGGGTGTTGCCTCTTGGCTCATCTCAACAAGCAATTTAAATACTTAACATCTTCTTAATTGCTACTCATAATTAACCATCACTATTATGCGGGATGATTTATCTAATTTACGTTCCTCAATTATCGAAGTAATTGCCTTACAAAAAAGAGCCGAACAACAGTACAACCAGGCACAAGCTGAGGTTTTAAAATGGCAAGAAAGAGTTAAACTCGCCCTAGATAAAGGTGATGAGTCTCTGGCACAAGAAGCTAATATAAAGAAAAAACATCACATTAATACCGCAAATATTATTAAAAATCAACTGGAAAAACTGAATATCCAAGTTGATAAACTGAAAGAAAAATTGCCGATTTTAGAAAGAAAGATTAACGAAAAAAGTATCGGCAGTATAGATACTATTTACCGTTCAGCTTTTGAGCGCATGGAAGCAAAATTTATGCAGTCAGAAGCCAGTAGTCAAGCGATTGGTGAATTGAGTCCTAGCGACATGGAACGGGGGTTCTTCTAGATTCTGTGTGATAAGTTTAACTTACATAGGATCGATCGATCTTTGTGTCCTTTGTGTCTCTGTGGTTCGTTCCACTCACTGCCCCAAGACTGTATCTTAGAATACATTTTACCCACCAAACCTGGGAGAGCCGAACGGGTATTCGTTGGACTAGAAGCGAGTAGCGATGTGGATGATGAATTAGCACTGCTAAAAGCACAAATGTTACTGGGTAAAACTGCCCATCCACCCACCCTCAAGGATTCAGCAGTAGATGCAGAAATAGAGGAATTGCGATCGAAGTTAAAAGAACTGTAAAACTTTGAGATTGTCGAGACGTATTGCAGCCCTTCTCATCAATATGAAGTATAGCCTAATCTGGTATCTAAGACCGAAGACTAGCTAATGTTAACCGTTTTGGCGTTTCCCAGAACGAAAACTTTGTACCTCATCATTATAAAAAAAATCCCAAGCAATGGCGATCAAAACCCTTTAATTCTGAAGATAATCCTAAGATTCAGCCCGAAAAAGAGCCAGAAAGGTGAGGATAGCTAGGATGGAAGTGAAAAGCAATTTTGACTCGAAATTATCCCAAGGGATCGATCGCATTTAACGAAACCCTTACCCCAACAGCATAAGACAAGAGAAGGACTTATTAAGGAGAAACCCAGCCATGAAAATCGGCGTAATCAAAGAAAGTGACCAAGGCGAGGCGCGGGTGGCGCTAGTGCCGGATACCGTCGCCCGTTTAGTCAAGGCGGGATTTGAGGTAATGGTCCAAAATGGGGCGGGAATTAGCGCTAACTTTGCCGATAGTGCCTATAGTGCCGTGGGAGCCGCCCTGAGCGAAAACAGCGAATATATCTATGAAACTGCCGATATTATTCTCAAAGTCGTCCCTCCTAGCGATAGCGAGATCGATCGCCTGAAAGGTGGCGGTATCCTCATCGGCTTTCTCGATCCCCTGCGTCAACCCCGGCGCATTGCCAAATTAGCCGAGCGCGGGATTACAGCTTTGAGCATGGAATTAATTCCCCGCAGTAGTCGCGCCCAGAGTATGGATGCCCTCTCCTCTCAGGCTAACCTCGCCGGTTACAAAGCGGTACTCCTCGCCGCCGTGCAGCTGCCGAAAATGTTCCCGATGATGACTACCGCCGCCGGTACGATCGCCCCCGCCAAAGTGCTGGTATTGGGGGCAGGAGTTGCCGGATTGCAAGCTTGCGCTACCGCCCGCCGTTTGGGGGCAGTGGTGGAGGCTTTTGATATTCGTCCGCAAGTCAAAGAAGAAGTACAGAGTGTCGGGGCGAAATTTATTGAAATGCCCCTAGAAGAAGATACCGTCGCCGATAACGGTTATGCCAAAGAGGTTTCTCTTAGCACACAGGAGCGCATTTGTCAAGCCCTAACGGAACCAATTAAGCGGGCTGATGTGGTGATCACCACCGCCCAAGTACCGGGGAAACAGGCCCCGCTGCTAGTCACCAAAGAAATGATCGCCACCATGAAAGCGGGGTCGGTAATCGTTGATTTAGCGGCGGAACAGGGCGGAAATTGCGCCTACACCCAACCGGGACGAGAAATCATCGAAAATGGGGTAAAAATCGTCGGAGCCGTTAATCTTCCTGCCACAGTGGCCACCAATGCCAGCCAGATGTACGCCAAAAACCTGCAAATGCTGCTACAGCTTCTAGTCAGCAAAGAGGGCAGTTTAAACCTCGATTTTGCCGATGACATCATTGATAGTGCCTGTGTCACCCACGCTGGCGAAATCCGCAACCAACGCATTAAATCCGCCCTCAGTGAACAGTTATCCGCTTTTTAGCTATCAGGATTCAGGAGGCAGGAGTCAGGAGTCAGGAGTTAGGAGTTAGGAGTCAGAAGGCAGCTTTGTTCTCCCCACTTCCCACTTCATAATTCATAATTCCCACTTCCCCAATCCCCCACTTCCCAATCCCCAACCCCTATCCCCTTTTTAATTAACCAATGACTGCCCAACTTTTAACCGCTTTAGTGGTATTTGTCCTCGCTTCCTTTGTCGGTTTCGAGGTGATCAATAAAGTTCCTCCCACTCTCCATACACCCCTGATGTCGGGAGCGAATGCAATTTCAGGTATCGCCGTTGTCGGTGCGCTCCTCATCGCCGGAGGCACGGATTGGCACGAATTAACCGTAATTTTAGGGTTAATTGCCGTTATTTTGGCGATGGTTAACGTGGTCGGTGGTTTTGTCGTTACCGATCGAATGCTGCAAATGTTCAAGAAAAAAGAGGCTAAATCATGAATAATGCCCTGATCACAGGGATCGAGTTATCCTATCTACTCGCCGCCATTTTATTTATCATCGGTCTTAAACAATTATCTTCCCCCGCTACCGCCCGTCAAGGCAATTTTCTGGCTGCCATCGGGATGCTAATCGCCGTTATTGCCACCTTAATCAATCAAGAAATCCTCAGCTATGGTTTAATCGCCGTGGCGTTGGTGATTGGCTCAATTATCGGCCTAGTTTCGGCGCAAAAAGTCCCGATGACGGCTATGCCCCAAATGGTGGCGATTTTTAACGGTTTAGGCGGTGCTGCCAGTGCTTTAATTGCCATGGGCGAATACTGGCGTTTACTGCAAAGTGGTGAAAATATTGCCTTTGACTCGATACTGATCGCTATTTTGGGTATATTGATCGGCGGTGTCACTTTTACCGGCAGTGTCCTCGCTTTTGCCAAATTACAGGAATTAATCAGTGGCGCGCCCGTAACTTTTCCTTTCCAACAACCCTTTAACATTCTCTTGCTACTCACCTTTTTAGGGGGTAGTGTCTATCTCTTTTTTGATCCCACCTCGATCGATGTTTTCCTGACCTTGGTGGCACTTTCCCTAATTTTCGGGGCTTTATTCGTGCTTCCCATCGGCGGCGGCGATATGCCGGTGGTTATCTCCCTCTTAAACTCTTTTTCGGGACTTGCCGCCAGCGTGGTCGGTTTTATCCTGATGAATAGTATGCTGATCATCGCCGGTGCTTTGGTGGGTGCGTCGGGGATTATCCTGACTCAGATCATGTGTAAAGCCATGAATCGATCGCTGGCTAGTGTACTATTTGGAGCATTTGGTACAGGTGCTAGTGCCGGAGGCGAAGCGAGCGCCACTTCTAGCCTTGATAAATCGGTTCATGCGATCGATTCAGAAGAAGGGGCAATGATGCTCGGTTATGCGCGTTCTGTGGTGATTGTACCCGGTTACGGCATGGCGGTGGCCCAAGCACAACACGCGGTGCGAGAATTGGCTGAACAGTTGGAAAAAAATGGCGTTGAGGTTAAATATGCTATTCACCCCGTGGCGGGAAGAATGCCCGGCCACATGAATGTATTATTGGCCGAAGCTAATGTTCCCTATCCGCAACTCTACGACATGGATGATATTAATCCTGAGTTTGAGCGCGTCGATGTGGCCTTAATTATTGGGGCGAATGATGTGGTTAATCCCGCTGCCCGTCACGATAAAGCTAGTCCCATTTATGGAATGCCAATTCTCGACGTGGATAAGGCACAGCACACGATCGTGATTAAGCGCAGTATGCGATCGGGTTTTGCCGGGGTAGAAAACGAATTATTCTACAATCCCAAAACCTTTATGCTCTTTGGTAGCGCTCAAGATGTGGTAGCACAATTAGTATCACAAGTCAAGGATTTGTCATAATTCTTGACAAATAGGACGGGGTTTTCACCCCGTCTTTTTTTTTATCCGATTTTCCAGAGTTTAAAGATAATCCAGAACTAATTCCCCTTTGCTCACTTTTTCGGTAATTAAAGTTCTGACTAACTCTAATTCTTCCAGGGTCACTTTACCATCAGACCTCATAGCTAGGGCGATTCTTTCCCTTTCTCCTTGAGTGATCACGCCATCAACACTAGCCTGTTCGATAATAGCCCGTAACTTTTCTAGTTCCTGTTGTTCTTCTGCGGTTAATTCTGCTTGATTAGGGCGAGATATTTCCATAAAAATTTCTCCTTGAGTGATCAATACAAACTTGATAATTTTTTTCTAAGTAGTAGAAGCCATGGCAGTTATCCCCAGTCAGGATCAGCAATCAGGGACAATGATTTTAGCAAGAGCTAGACCTTGATTCTTGACAGGGAGCCACTAAACCTCAACAGACGATCGATGATAACTGATAGAGCTTACAGTATAGTGATTAATAGAAGCATTTTGCAAAGAATTATCGAGATAAAGAATGGATATTCGATCGACTGACACCTCGCTCCTTACTTGGACAGGAGATACTTTAGCCCTAGGTTTACCAGAAGGAGCCGTAGAGATTGCAGGAGAATTGGCAGAATTAAACAATAAACTGGGGGGAACCCTAGAGGAACTCATCTCCGAGACGGAATTCGAGGGAAAATTAGGCAGTAGTGCGGCCACTCGTCTAGGTGGTGGTGGTCCGATTCGCAAATTAATCCTGGTGGGATTGGGAAAAACTGCCGATTTCGACCTGCAAACCCTGCGTCTAGCGGCCGCTGCCATCGCTCGTCTGGCCAAACAACAAAAAAGCCAAGCTCTGGCCATCAGTTTACCGGTAGTTGGTGATCAGTCCGCCACCGCCGGAGCAATCACGGAAGGGCTGCTGTTGGCCACCCATCAGGATACCCGCTTCAAGTCCACTAAGGAGGAAAAAGGAGCCAAATTAGAAACCGTCGAGTTATTGGGTTTAGGAGAGCAAACATCTGCGATCGCCAAAGCCGAGCAAATCTGTTCCGGGGTGATTCTGGCCAGAGAATTAGTCAATGCTCCCGCTAACACCGTTACCCCCCTGACCATGGCAGAAACCGCCGAGCAAATTGCCAGCGAATACGGATTAAGTCTCAAAATTCTGGAACAGGAAGAATGCGAAAGCTTGGGTATGGGAGCATTCTTAGGAGTGGCAAAAGCATCAGATATTCCCCCGAAATTCCTTCATTTAATCTATAAACCCGAAGGAACACCGAAACGTAAACTAGCAATCGTTGGCAAAAGTCTAACCTTTGATTCCGGCGGTTTGAATATTAAAGGGGCCGGCAGTGGCATCGAAACCATGAAAATGGATATGGGGGGTGGTGCCGCTACCCTAGGCGCAGCCAAGGCGATCGCTCAATTACGGCCAGAAGTGGAAGTACACTTTATCTGTCCGGCTACGGAAAATATGATTAGTGGTCGCGCTATGCACCCCGGGGACATTTTAACCGCTTCTAACGGCAAAACTATTGAAGTCAATAACACCGATGCCGAGGGACGATTAACCCTGGCCGATGGCTTGGTTTTTGCGGAAAAATTAGCTGTGGATGCGATCGTGGATCTAGCCACTTTAACCGGGGCCTGTGTCGTTGCCTTGGGGGACGATATCGCCGGTTTATGGAGTAGCGATGAGAGTCTCGCGGATCAACTCCAACAGGCCGCCAAATTAGCCGGCGAAAAATTCTGGCCAATGCCTCTAGAAGAAAAATATTTCGAGGGGATGAAGTCTCAAATTGCCGATATGAAAAACACCGGCCCGCGCCCCGGCGGTTCCATTACAGCCGCTTTATTTTTGAAGCAATTCATTAATAATACTCCCTGGCTGCACCTAGACATCGCAGGTCCGGTCTGGTGCGATAAGGAAAATGGCGTTAATAATTCCGGGGCCACCGGTTTTCCCGTCCGCACTCTAGTTAATTGGGTCATGGCCAATAATTAAGTTATCGGTGATCGGTAAGCGGTATTAAGTGAGGAGTATTTTCACTGATTACTGTTTACTAATCCCTGAAAAATCTGCCCCACCCCTGACCCCTATCTCAAGGTCGCGAGAGGACTCCCGTTAAACTGCGTAGCGGTTAACGGGAGTCCTCTCGCGACCAGAATGAAACTAACGCGGTAGCGTTTCCACTTTCCGGGAGTTTTGGTTCTCGACGTATTTTTTTAGTTGTTCGACAGTAACGTCGCCACAACTAGCCACGAAATAAGCTCCCGCCCAAAAATAGGGTTTGTTGTCGAAATACTTTGCCGCCAAATCTGGAAATTCTTGTCTAATTAAGCGACTACTAACTGTTTTAAGGTTAGCGATTAGTTTGGTCCATGATTGTAATCAGTTGAAATATTGGGCGGTAAGTGTTATAATTTAACTATACATCACATCACGAAACTAACGACAGTGATAACGCTTACCTACCAGTACAAACTAAAGGTAAACAGACAACAGGAGATAATCCACATTCTTGATGTTTGCAAAAGCGTTTATAATTACGCTCTTTCAGAACGGAAAGATTGGTTAAACTCTCGAAAGTGTCTTGCGGATCACTGTTCGCTAGTTTCCGAGTACATAATTCCTGCGGATGAACCCTATCCTAATTACTTTGTTCAAGCCAAAAATCTAACGGAAGCTAAAAAAGTTTATCCGATATTAAAGACGGTTAACGCTCAAGTTTTACAGCAAGTCTTAAAAACTTTAGATAAGGCGTTTAACCAGATGAAATCGAAAGGCTTCGGCTTTCCTAGATTTAAGAAAAAGATGCGAAGTTTTGTTTTTCCTGCGCTCTCAAAAAGCTTTCTAGGTGACGAATACTTAAATTTTCCACAATTGGGAAAAATTCGGATTAGGAAATCTAGAAAGTACCCGTCTGGGTTCGAGCCTAAACAAGCTCGAATTATCCGCAAAGCGTCGGGATTTTACGTTTCGGTTTCCTTCCAATCTACGGAATTAGTTCCCGATATGACAGTGGGGAAGACCTGTTTAGGAATTGACGCGGGAATTGAGAGTTTTGTTGCTACTTCACGAGGAGATTTAATCAAAGCCCCTCGATTTTTGTTGAAAGTACAGAGTAAGCTTAAATTGCTACAAAGACGCTTGAAACATCAAGTCAAAGGCTCGAACAATTGGTTGAAACTCCAAGATAAGATAGCGAGATTACACGAAAAAGTGTCTAATACTCGTAGAGATTGGCATTTTAAGTTAGCTCATTACCTTTGCGATCTCGCTGATAATATCTTTGTTGAAGATATTAACTTCGTTTCCTGGTCTAGAGGGATCGTTAGAAAACAATCTCTGGATTCAGGTATCGGTAGTTTTATTAACGAGATACTACCGTTTGTCGCTTGGAAACGGGGAAAATATTATCTTAAAGTCGATAAAAACGGAACTTCCCAGGAGTGTCCGAATTGTGGCGCAATTACTGGCAAAAAAGCGTTATCGGAAAGAGTTCACCGGTGTGATTCTTGCGGTAACATTGAACCGAGAGATACGGCATCAGCAAAGGTAATCGAGAACCGAGGAAAAAACGCGGTCGGACTGACCGTGTTAGAAAACGCTCGCGGAGGCGATTTGACGGGGATCGACTGGGTTAAACTCGGTCGATCTAGTTAAAAGCCTAAGAACCGAGAATCCCCCGCTACACCGCGCTCCGCGGTTAGCGGGGGAGAGTCAATCCCCGATAACTGATAACTGCTAGACTAATTGGGTGATGCTTGCAAGATTAATAAAACCAGTGTCGAGATTAGAATGCAGGGACTTTTAAGAAAACTTTGGCGCGCGATCGAAAACTTTTTAACCCGACTTTTGGGGGGACAAGGAGGAAAGGGGAGAGTAGAAGCGATCGAATCTGTTCCCCTAACCGATACAGACTACGAGTTTCTCTATATGCAGTTACTCGATGGCGTGGCCCACGGTTGGCACGAAGGCAGAATTCTGAGATTTTTTGAGAAATTGGGCGATCGAGGTCGGCAAAAAGATTGGGTAGAATGGTTAGAGCGTTTTGGAACCCGTCTGCAATCCTCCGCTTCCCTTAACCAACTTCTCGCCACCAGAATGATTCGTTTAGGAGAATTAGCCCGCGCTTTCCCCGGGATTGAACGCATTGGTGAAGCTTCCTACGAGATCGGTTATCAACTCTACACCAAAGAAACTGCCACTTTAATCTGGGAATACGCCGGCGAAGATGAGGCACCGGGCAGTTATACTGTTGCTACCCCAGAAAATCTCTTATATTCCGGTGAAACTAGCGATTTTAACGGTAATGACTCGGAAAATCCCCAATTAGAAACCCTCACCCTCGATGAATTATTTAACCGTCTGCAAAACGATCCTACCCTAGCAGGCCAAATGGCCGAACAATTGGGCATCGAAAATAAGGACGCAGAAAGCATTATTGATAGTCTGATCGCTCAATTTTCCCCCCAGGAGGGTAAAACCCCTGAAACTGCCGCGGATTGGTTTAATCAGGGCTTAGAACAGGCAAATTTAGGCAATTGGTCAAATGCGATCGCCGATTGGGAACAGGCCCTGAAGATCGATCCCCAATTAGCCTCGGCCTGGCATAATCGTGGTGGTGCCTTAGCCATGATCGGTAACTATGAAGAAGCGTTAAATAGTTATGATCGCGCCCTAGAAATCACCCCCAACGATCACCAAGTCATTAACGCTAGGGGCAGCGCCCTATACGGACTGCAACGTTGGCAAGAGGCTTTAGAATGTTGGCAACAGGTGCTAGAAGCGGACGATAATTTTTATCAAGCTTGGTACAATCGCGGCAGTACCCTAGAAAATTTAGGCGAAACCCAAGCAGCGATCGCCTGTTATCAAAAAGCTTTAGGGATTGCGCCAGATTTTGAGCTTGCCCAAACTCGTCTAGAGGCTTTACTAGGGCAAAAACCGCCCGAAGACGACGGTAATCCCCCTGCCTGATTCAATCTGAACTTGAGCAGTCAACAGCCTACAATGGGGGAAGTATAGAGACTAATTTTAATTAATCAGGCCCAGCAATGAGTATAAAAAGCAAACCTCCTTCACAATCTCGCCTGATCGGTAATGTTTTATTAGCCGTGGGCGGCTTATTTCTGATTGTTAACCTCCTTTTTCCGCAATTATTTGGCCCTAGCGTCCCCAAAGTTCCCTATAGTCTTTTTATCGACCAAGTGGAAGATGGCAACGTCGCTAGGGTATCCGTGGGACAGAATGAGATTCGATATCAGCTTAAAAACGACCAAGAGGGCAACTACGGACGAATTTTCAGCACTACACCGATTTTTGACCTAGAATTGCCCAAACGTCTGGAAGCTAAGGGCGTAGAATTCGCCGCCGCACCACCGCCAAAAAATGGCTGGATTGGTAGTGTCCTTAGTTGGGTGATTCCTCCCCTGATTTTTGTCGGTATTTGGCAATTTTTCCTCGCCCGCAGCGGTGGCGGTGGTCCGGCCGGGGCTTTATCGATTACCAAAAGTCGCGCTAAAGTCTATGTGGAAGGAGACACCACCAAAACCACTTTTCAAGATGTGGCTGGTGTGGAAGAAGCGAAAACCGAATTGGCCGAAATCGTCGAATTTCTCAAATATCCCCAACGTTACATTCAAATCGGGGCGCGGATTCCCAAGGGTGTCCTCCTCGTCGGTCCGCCGGGGACAGGAAAAACCCTGCTGGCAAAAGCAGTCGCAGGAGAAGCGGGGGTTCCTTTCTTTAGTATCTCAGGTTCGGAATTCGTGGAACTCTTTGTTGGTGCAGGGGCAGCCCGAGTGCGAGATCTGTTTGAACAGGCCAAGAAAAAAGCCCCCTGTATTATTTTTATCGATGAATTAGACGCGATCGGTAAATCTCGCGCTAACGGTAATTTTATGGGGGGTAACGATGAGCGGGAACAGACGTTAAACCAATTATTGACGGAAATGGACGGTTTTAACGCCGGCGATGCGACGGTGATCGTGCTGGCCGCCACTAATCGCCCGGAAACTCTTGATCCCGCCCTTTTACGCCCCGGCCGTTTTGATCGCCAAGTGTTAGTTGATCGCCCCGATCTGGCTGGTCGCTTAAAAATCCTTGAAATCTACGCAGGTAAGGTAAAATTAGGCTCGGATGTGGATTTAAAACAGATTGCTACTCGTACCCCCGGTTTTGCCGGTGCTGACTTAGCTAATCTAGTCAATGAGGCCGCTTTATTGGCAGCTCGCAATCAACGCAGCACCGTCGCCCAAGAGGACTTTAATGAGGCAATCGAGCGGGTAGTGGCTGGTTTAGAGAAAAAAAGCCGGGTTCTCTCGGAAAAAGAGAAGAAAATCGTCGCTTATCACGAAGTTGGTCACGCTCTCGTTGGTGCAGTTATGCCGGGGGGTGGTAAAGTTGCTAAGATTTCGATCGTGCCTCGCGGCATGGCAGCCCTCGGTTATACCCTGCAAATGCCCACGGAAGACCGTTTCCTTATGGATGATACGGAATTACGCGACCAAATTGCTACTCTTTTAGGTGGTCGGGCCGCCGAGGAAATTATCTTTGGTAGTATTACTACTGGGGCAGCTAATGACCTACAGCGGGCGACGGATTTGGCCGAACGCATGGTGACTACCTATGGTATGAGTAAGACCCTAGGCCCCCTGGCCTACGAAAAAGGTCAACAGAATAGTTTTCTGGGAGATGGTATGATGAATCCCCGGCGTTTGGTGAGCGATGACACGGCCAAAGCGATCGATAATGAAGTGAAAGAGATTGTCGAAAATGGTCATCAGCAGGCCCTGGATATCCTCGCTCAAAATCGCGATTTACTCGAAGAAATTGCCCAAGAAATCCTCAGTAAAGAGGTGATTGAAGGGGAACAATTACAGGTCCTGCTCGATCGCGTTAAACCCCTCGATCGAGAACCTGTTACTGTTTAGATTGATTTGATTTTTACCTTACCCCATCTTCAACAAAGATGGGGTTTCTCATCTAGAAATTTTGACCTTTAAGAGGGATTGGGGCTGAATATTGAGGAGATAATCCAGAAAAGTCTTGGCGATCACCGATAGTTTTTTATCCTTGGGATAAACCACATACCAATGGCGTTGGATGGGAAAATCTTCCACGTCAAGGATGGTAAATTCCCCATTAGGATGATCTAAATTTAAGACGTGCTGAGAAAGAACTGAAATTCCTAAACCACCAGCGATCGCTTGTTTAATGGCTTCATTATTGCCGATTTCCAAACGCAGAGATACGGTGATGCCATGGTCGAGAAAAATTTGCTGTACTGCCCGTCTAATTCCCGATCCCATTTCCCGCATAATAAAAGGTTCCCCTTGCAGTCGTTTAATTGGAATTTTTTTCTGTCCCGCTAGGGGGTGATCTTTGCGTGCAATGACCACAAGGGGATTTTCCAGAAACGGTTGAATCTCCAGGTTTAGATCTTGGGGGGGTTCGCTTAAAATATATAGGTCGTCAACATTATTGGTGATCCTTGCTTCTAGATCTTGGTGATTGGTCAATTCTAGGGACACATCCACCCCTTGGTACTGTTGACAAAAAGGACCGAGGATCTGAGGGATTAAATATTGGGCTGTGGATACCGCCGCTAAACGCAGTTTACCCTGTTTAATGCCCTTGATATCAGCGATCGCCATCTCAAAGTTATCAATATCCTTGAGGACTGCCTGACAGGTTACTAATAAACTGCGTCCGGCCTCGGTTAAATACAAACGTTTGCCTATCTGTTCAAACAGAGGCAGACCCACTGCTTTAGTCAGTTGTTTCATCTGGGTAGAAACGGTGGGTTGGGTGATCGATAGTTCTTCGGCAGCCCTGGTAAAACTGCCATGACGAGCGGTCGCTTCAAAGACAATCAGTTGATGTAAAGTGGCGTGAATCAAGAGAGGCCTCTAGAGAGCTACACTTCTGTTACTGCCTTGAGGAGCTTTGCTAAACAGAAGCAGGAATGGAGGGGAACGAGTAAAAACCTCCCCACCCCGCTTATATCATAGGTTTAAATCAATACTTTTGTAAAGATATATCGATTTAAACTCAATTTATAAAATTTGCTTGTCAAGATATCCGTTCTAGTATAGATTTATAACAATCGATCTTTAAAAACCATAAACTTTTGTCTATCAAGGCTGGTCTCTCAACCGCCAGCTTTGTTGTGGCAAAAAATCCTTTGCTCAGTTGGATTCTCATGGAAATAACCAATCGTATTCATTTTGACAATTTGCGGGGCGATATCTTTGGTGGTCTCACAGCTGCCATCGTTTCTCTCCCTCTAGCTCTCGCTTTCGGGGTAGCTTCTGGGGCTGGAGCGATCGCTGGTTTGTACGGTGCTGTCTGTGTGGGTTTTTTTGCTGCCCTTTTTGGTGGCACCCCCACGTTAATTTCGGAACCGACGGGGCCGATGACGGTAGTAATGACGGCGATCGTGGCCAGTTTAACCGCCAGAAATCCCGAATTAGGCCTACCCATGGCCTTTACGGTAGTCATGTTAGCGGGCATTTTCCAGATTCTGTTCGGTATCTTCAAAATGGGTAAATACATTACCCTGATGCCCTATAGCGTTATTTCTGGCTTTATGTCTGGGATCGGGGTAATCCTGATTATTCTGCAAATTCCGCCCTTTTTAGGGCAAGCCGCCCCCAAAGGAGGGGTTTTAGGCACAGTGCAGAAAATCCCGGAACTACTCTCTAATATCAATCCCCCTGAAGCCATTCTGGGGGCGATCACCTTGGCGATCATCTTCCTGATGCCCTCGAAATTCAAGCGTTTTGTCCCCCCTCAGTTATTAGCTTTGGTGATAGGAACTCTGATTTCGCTGTTTTTCTTCCAAGGTGCTGAAATTCGCCGGATTGGGGATATTCCCGTGGGTTTACCCACCCTGCAAATGCCCACCTTTAGTGCTGCCCAAATGATCACGATGTTGGTGGATGGGGCAGTTTTAGGGATGTTGGGTTGTATTGATACCCTATTAACGGCGGTAATTGCCGATAGTTTGACCCGTACCGAACACAAATCGAATAAAGAATTGATCGGTCAAGGTATTGGTAACTTAGTATCAGGAATCTGTGGCGGTTTACCCGGTGCCGGGGCCACGATGGGAACTGTCGTCAATATTCAAACCGGTGCGACCACTGCCCTTTCTGGCATCACTCGCGCTTTAATTTTATTAGTCGTCGTTCTCTGGGCCGCCGGTTTAACTAAGAGTATCCCCATGGCGGTATTAGCGGGGATTGCCCTAAAAGTGGGGATCGATATTCTCGACTGGAGTTTCCTGAAACGCTCCCACAAGATTTCTCTAAAAGGGACGCTAATCATGTACGGTGTACTGTTATTAACAGTATTCGTCGATCTGATCGTTGCTGTGGGTGTGGGGGTCTTTATTGCTAATATTCTCACCATTGATCGCCTCAGTGAACTGCAAGCGCAGGAAGTGAAAACGATCACCGATAACGATGACGAGATTCTCCTAAGTCCAGAAGAAAAACGGTTACTCAACCAAGCTAACGGTCGCATCATCCTATTTTATCTCAGTGGTCCGATGATCTTTGGAGTCTCGAAAGCGATCGCCAGGGAACACACAGCCATGAAGGAAGCGGATGTTTTAATCTTGGACTTGAGTGATGTGCCTTTGTTAGGGGTGACAGCTTCTTTAGCGATCGAAAATGCGATTAAAGATGCGATCGATAAAGGTTTACAAGTTTTTATCGTTGGTGCCACCAGCAAAATCCAGCATCGTTTGGAACGTCTCGGCATTTTAGCCCAAATCCCCCCCGATCATGTGCTAATGGACAGAACCATCGCCCTACAACAAGCGGTAACTTTTGTCAAGACCCATCCTCACCAAGAACCGGAGGATTTTGAGGTTAATCAAGGGGTTTACCCGACATAAATTTAACCGCATTGGGAAGTACGCCTGCTGTTGGGGTGAAGCACCTGACCCTTATTTTCTTTAACTCTTGAAAGTTCATTTGTATTAATACTCCTCATCAGGGGAGGCTTAAGGAGGTATTCGTGGATTTTTTGTCATTGTTTGTCATGGACTTTATCCAGCAGTTGCAGTCCCCAACACTGGCCTTTTTGATTGGTGGGATGATCATTGCTGCTCTCGGGAGTGAATTGGTCATTCCAGAGTCGATTTGTACGATCATCGTCTTCATGCTGCTGACCAAAATCGGTCTGACTGGCGGGATTGCCATCCGCAATTCCAACCTGACGGAAATGGTATTACCAATGATCTTTGCCGTCATAGTAGGGATTATTGTGGTCTTCGTCGCGCGCTATACCTTAGCCAATCTGCCCAAGGTGAAAGTGGTCGATGCGATCGCAACTGGGGGGTTATTTGGAGCCGTGAGTGGCTCGACTATGGCAGCCGGTCTGACGGTACTCGAAGAACAAAAGATCCCCTACGAGGCCTGGGCTGGCGCACTCTATCCTTTTATGGATATCCCGGCGCTGGTAACGGCGATCGTGGTGGCTAACATTTATCTTAACAAGAAGAAAAATAAACAAGCGGCCTACGACCATGAGTCTTTTAGCAAGCAGCCGGTGGCGGCCGGGGATTATTCCGATCAGCAGGATTATCCCAGCAGTCGGCAGGAGTATCTCAGCCTGCAGCAGCCGGCGGATAATCGGGTCAAGATCTGGCCGATCATTGAAGAAAGCCTTCGCGGACCGGCCCTATCGGCCATGTTATTAGGTCTGGCCCTGGGCATATTCACCCAGCCGGAAACTGTCTATAAAAGCTTCTACGATCCCCTCTTTCGCGGCTTGCTTTCGATCTTGATGCTGGTCATGGGAATGGAGGCTTGGTCAAGGGTGGGTGAACTGCGTAAGGTGGCCCAGTGGTATGTTGTCTATAGCGTCCTAGCACCGTTTGTACATGGGCTAATCGCCTTCGGTCTCGGTATGATTGCCCACTACGCCACTGGGTTCAGTTGGGGCGGTGTCGTGGTTCTGGCCGTCATCGCTTCCTCTAGTTCCGACATCTCTGGGCCGCCCACGTTGCGGGCCGGTATCCCCTCGGCTAATCCCTCCGCCTATATAGGCGCGTCCACGGCCATCGGTACGCCCGTAGCGATCGGCTTATGTATCCCGTTCTTCCTTGGTCTTGCCCAGGCCCTCAGCGGCGGCTAGGATTGTGGTCGGTGGGCGCTCCCTTGACGGGGCCTACCAAGCAAATAAGTGTACACATTTAAGGAGATAATCAACATGGCCAAACCAGCCAAAAAGCTCGTCATCGTCACAGAAAAGATTTTGCTGAAAAAAGTCGCCAAGATCATCGAAGAATGCGGGGCGACCGGTTACACGGTGATGGATACTGGCGGTAAGGGCAGCCGCAACGTGCGCTCTTCGGGACAACCCCACGTTTCCGAAACCGACAGTAATGTTAAGTTCGAGGTACTCACCCCCGATCGAATTATGGCCCAAAATATTGCCAAGCAGGTTGCCGATCAGTTTTTCCTCAATTTTGCGGGCATGATCTATATCTGTGACGCGGAGGTTCTGTACGGACAGAGTTTCTGTGGACCAGAGGGCTGTGGAATCTAGACAACTAATGCTTGTCTTGATCTGGGCAACCCCATCTGCAGCCTGACTGTCCTGGAGCGGTAGCCCTTTTTCCTATCCCCCAGTTTTATGACCACCTAAAACCTTTAACCCTCATCCCTTTAAACTGATGATTTTGTCCCCTATTCTGCCTCCTTCGATCGGGGAGATAGCGGCTCCCATGGCTCCGCTCCCCTTGCTCGCCACCGTTGTGGCCGAGGATTCACCGATTATTCTCTCCGGGGTATTGCTGACGCTGGTGGTGATTTATCTGGCCAGCAAGCTCGGCGCAGAGGCCGCCCGACGATTGGATTTTCCGCCCGTACTGGGAGAACTGGTCGCCGGTGTGATCGTCGGCGTTTCGGCCTTGCATCTGCTCATCTTTCCCGAAGGGGGACTATCGGCCTCCGACTCGCTGATTATGACGGTACTGCAAGGTTTGAATCAATTGGCCCCGGCTGCCGTAGACCGGATCTTTGAGTCCCAAAGTGAAGTGATTTCGGTTCTAGCTGAAATCGGTGTGATTATTCTGCTGTTTGAAATTGGCCTGGAATCGGATCTGCGACAACTCAAGGAAGTGGGAATTCAGGCCACGGTTGTGGCCTGTGTGGGGGTTGCAGCACCTTTTGCGGCAGGTACGGCCGGGTTAATGCTTGTCTTTCATGTGGCCGCCATCCCGGCGATTTTTGCGGGGGCTGCCTTAACGGCAACCAGTATCGGTATTACCTCGAAGGTGTTGTCAGAGTTAGGTCAACTCAAATCCAAAGAAGGGCAAATTATTGTCGGTGCGGCGGTGATCGATGATGTCCTTGGTATTATTGTTCTGGCTGTGGTCGCTAGTTTAGCCAAAACCGGTGAGATCGATGTGGTCAATGTTATTTATTTGATCGTCAGCGCTACGGCCTTTTTGATCGGATCAATTTTGTTAGGAGGTGTTTTTAACAAAAGTTTTGTGGCGATCGTGGAGCGGCTGAAAACAAGGGGAAATATTGTTATTCCAGCATTTGTCTTCGCTTTCTTTATGGCATTTTTGGGCAATGCTATTCATCTTGAAGCGATTTTAGGTGCTTTTGCTGCGGGTTTGGTGCTTGATGAAACTGATACCCGCAACGAGTTGGATGAGTTAATCAAACCGATCGCCGATTTGCTTGTGCCGATTTTCTTTGTGACGGTGGGAGCGCGTGCCGACCTCGGTGTTTTAAACCCAACGGTACCGGAGAATCGGGCCGGACTTTTGATTGCTGTCTTTTTGATGGTTGTGGCGATTATCGGTAAACTGGTGACGGGCTGGGCAGTTTTTGGTATATCCGGAATCAATCGTCTCGCCATCGGTGTGGGTATGATTCCCCGGGGTGAGGTGGGTCTAGTTTTTGCTGGGATTGGCTCGGCCAGCGGAATTTTGGATAAGCCTTTGGAGGTGTCGATTATTATTATGGTGATCCTGACCACTTTCCTGGCCCCTCCCTTCCTCAGAATCGCTTTTGGTAAGACGGAAGCTGTTCCCGAAACCCTAGAAAGCAAGGAACCGGCTAATCCTATTCCTTAATTTTGCGGGTAAAATCTGATTTTTTAGACGAGGCTGAAAATACTTCAGCCTTTTTTGTCGTTGATCACCGGCACGAGACAGGGCCGATGCCAATTTTGACATCCCGATTTAATCTTGACTGTCCCCTAACCGCTCCCTGAAATGAGGATAGTTCTGGGATTTATCGGTTAGAAAGAGCGCAGTTTCCCCGCGACCAACCCCATTCTTCCACTCCCACGGAAATTTGCGAACCGGGACGGACATCTCCTTTCGATAAGTCTATCAGAGTCACACTGACTGCGGCGAATAAACTGCCCCGATAAATCGGTTGTCCTTTGTTGTTAGTATTTTTAAAACTAAGGCTAGAAACTTGGGGGGGTTGACCGGAACGCGTCCAGCGAATGCGTTCAAAACGTCCATTGATAAATTCTGCCGAATAGGACCAACCGTTATTCATGCGGCCTCGACAAAAAAGCTGTTGTGTGGCTACGGTAGGGGGAATATTGACAGATAAACTCAGAAGGCTGAATGTAGCGAGAGCGATCGGCAAAAATTTCATAAAAGTTGGCACTATAGGGTCAAATAATCCTATTATAAGTTTTTAGTTCGCAAATTTAACTATCGCGGCCGCGGTAAGTTCCGGTTTTTCGAGATGGGGAACATGACCACAGCGAGGAATCCAGACCAGTTGATTATTGGGTAAGGCCTGCTGAAATATCTTCGCGTCTTTTGTGCCTAAAATTTGATCGTTTTCTCCCCAAATAATCAGCGTTTCTCGGTTTATTTGGCTTAATTTCGGTAAAAATGCCCCATAACCGCCACTTTTGGTAAAGGAGATTAAAGCCTCACTCCAGTGGGGACAATTCAGGTGCAGATTAGCACAGGTGCAAGCATCAACAGTGGCCAAAGTTGCATCAAAATAGGCGGTACGACTGATATTTTGACGCACGCGGGGATTGGCTAAAAAATTAGTTGCCCACTTATCGAGGGGAGAAAACATCAATTTACCCAAGACCGGGGGATTAGCTAGTCCTGCGCTGTCAATCAGGACTAATTTTGCCACTATTTCCGGGTAGGAGAGGGCGAAATCCAGGGCCACTGCACCCCCCATGGAAGCACCGACTAAAATTATCGGTTCTGCGATCGCAGTTCTCCAGAAATGGTAAAGATGGCTTTTAATAGTTTTCGGAGATACTTGTAAATCTGGGTATCGCTCAGTAAAACCGAAGCCGAGTAGATCTATCGCCCAAGTTTCCCTATTTCGGGCGAGTAAAGGTAGTAAACGCCGAAATTCCAGCAGGGAACTATCAAAACCGTGCAGGAGGACAAAAGGCGGTTGACCTTGCCCTTGTTGACTATAGGTAGTTAGAATCGAGCGGGGATAGATGGGGCTATCGATGGCAATTTGTTGGATATTTTCGAGGAGAGCAAGGGAGGTATCTTCACTCAATCCCTCCCTAACAGTGGGTAAAAAGTTAGGATAATTCACGGATGAGGGGGACAGTTTGATGAGGCAAGGGGCAAGAGGCAAGAGGTGTTTAGATATGTGTGGTTAATTAAACCTCTTGCATAATTAATTTTTGAGGGTTCAAAAACGGTAAGGATAAGGATTAAATTGCATAAAATCCTTAAATAGACCATTTAATTGATTATTGTTCATTCCTAATTCTCCTGACTCCTGACGACCGGCTACTGACTCCTAACCCTAACAACAATTTTTGATTTTTACAAGAGGTCTATTGTCTCTAGCTACAGATCCTAATAGCTAATTTCGAGGGTGACAGCAGCCCGCAGGGTTTGTTCCCCTCCGATAACCGGGCTACTGGCAGCATCGGCACTCCGAAAAACCGCTTCTGAGCGGGCTATTGGCACGGGATTACTGGTATTACCCACTTGGATAGAAACCGTTTCTTTCGGCACTAAACCGAGGGCTTGTAACACGATTGTAGCCTGTTCTCTAGCTTGTTCCGTGGCTTTGATGAGAGCGGTTCTTTGGGCAGCTGCGATCGCTGATTCTCCAGCAGTAAAACTGACCCCATCGATGCGTGTTGCCCCGACTTTGACCGCTTCATCGATTAAAATACCCGCTTGGGCTATATCAACCTGAAAACTAATCAAATTAGCCCCGATATAACCGATTAAACGTCTTTGATTGTTGCTGAAGTCGTAATTGGGCTGTAAACTGATGCCGGTGGTTTCCAATTTTTCCACTTGACGGGAACGGAGAAATTTAACCACCGCATCGCTACGATTGGCGGTTTCCCGCTGCACCTTACCCGCTTCTTTGCCTTGAATTTCTACCCCTAAGCGCACTATTGCTTGAGAAGTGGCGATATTTTCTATTCCTTCCCCCGTTACGGTAATTGTCCTCAATTCTCTTTCGTTTGCGTAACTAGGCATAACTAATCCAGTGTTGATGAGGATAAGGGACAGCAAAAAAGCCAAGCAAAATTTTCTGTAATTCATGAAAAATCCGTAGCGATCGATACTATATTTCGATTCTAGCCTTTATTTTGGGCAATTGAGTGGAAGATTATCCCTTTTCTGTCACTTTCGGAATATTAGTGACTAAGCTCTGGGAACTTGAGAAGGGGCCTTTAAGCAATGAGTGTGAAGAACCACAGAGACACAAAGAACACAAAGACCGATCGCTATTATAGCGGTTCTCGCATCTGTGCGGCACACTCAAACCTTTGCTGATTAAGCTGTTCAGGATCGGGAATGTACCTCTTGTGAATCAGAAACGCTATATATAAGCTAAACTTGTTACACAAAGAATAAGAGATCCGATTGGTTCGCACACTGGTGCTGTTGATTAAAAAGATAAATTCTCAAAACTTGCTATGATCTAACAAGATTGTTAATGCACTTTCTCGGCTTAATTATCCCCTGCAATGACGCGCCAAATTCACGACCAATTTGCCAAGGAATATTTAGAAGAACTCTTAGGGACTCTAGGGACGATTAAAAAGAGCAAGAAAGTCAAGAGTGAAGTCCAAGAAATCGATGTCTGGTTTGAACCAGCCAGTTCAGCATCAAGGACTGAATTACCCTTGGGCATACTCGCTAAAATGGCGGCGACTTGCTGCTTATTTGAACCCTTCCGTAACCCACCCTCCGAGGTAGAGATTCGCAGTTGCATCTCAAAGTTATATGCGGTTCATGGCGAAGTCTTAAGGAAGGCGAAAAGGACAAGCAAAACTCTAACAGAAGCTGAACTACCAGTTCTCTGGATTTTAACGCCTACTTTTTCGGCGAGAATGATTGAAGAAGTCGTGGGAATCCCCCCTTCATTCCTACCAGAAGAGGGGATGAAAGAGGAGTGGGGAAAAGGAGTTTATTTTTCCCCTAGCCTGTTCAAAACAGGAATCGTCGCCATCCATCAATTACCAATCAATGAGGAGACTTTATGGTTGAGGGTGCTAGGGAAAGGAGGTACACAGAAACGAGCAGTAGAAGAATTAGTGCAATTGCCTGAAGGTAATCCCTTCCAAGAGAATTTACTGGAAATTCTGGCCAACTGGCGCAAGAGTTTGGAATTAAGAGATAATTTAAGTGCCGAAGAACAGGAGGAGATTATGAACCTATCACCAGCTTATTTACAACAACGAGAAGAGTGGAAACAAGAAGGGATACAAGAAGGGATACAAGAAGGGATACAACGAGGCAGTTTAGAAGAACGGTATTCCCTGATAACCAGTCTTCTGGAAGGACGCTTTGGCAGCCTGGATGCAGAATTATCTGGTCTGGTGGAACAGATTGCCCAACTTCCCATCTCGGAACGCACCGGGTTACTTCTTTCTCTGGCTAATTTATCTCGCTCAGAACTGTTAGAAAGATTCAGGGAAAATTAAACTTTTAATACCCCTAAGCTAGGAAAAACTATTCCCAAGCATTAATAGAAAACGGGTTTCTCGGAGAAACCCGTTTTCTGTGCGTTACTCAACGGATTTAGTATGACAACTGATAAAAACACCTCCAATTAATGAAGGGGAATTGTGGGATTTTATTGATGGTTTTAGGAGACTTTTGTGGTTTCTTTTTCCGAAAAGACGGACAACAAAATGACAATACATATTTTGCTTTTTATAACTGTATTATAAGCTACATTTTTATAAATATTTTACATTCCTCTCCGTCAGGCTTCTTTGGCAAGGTTAAGAGCGATCGCATTCTATCTCTAGTAGTCATTAATGCCGTTGACTAGAGCTAAGTTAAGATTGAAGGGCATTCAGTTGTTAACTCATGTAATTCTTGAGTAGGGCGAAAATATGACGACACTACTTGTGCAAGCGACCTCGGCTCCTCTGATGATTGATCTTCCTTGGATTATGCCGATGACGGAGGAGCAGTTTTATGAATTTTGTTTAGCCAATCGAGATTTACGCATTGAACGCAGCGCTAGTGGAGAAGTGATCGTTATGCCTCCTGCTTTTTCAGATACGGGTAATCGCAATTTTAATATAGCTGTGCAACTGGGGAGTTGGTCAGAACTAGATGGAACGGGGCTTGGGTTTGATTCTAGTGCGGGTTTTACGCTGCCCAATGGCGCGACTCGTTCACCGGATGCTGCTTGGATTAAATTAGAACGCTGGAATGCTTTAACAGAAAAACAAAAAGCCTCTTTTGCCCCCATCTGTCCCGATTTTGTGATTGAATTGCGTTCTGCTAGTGATACGGTATCCAGTTTGCAGAAAAAGATGGAAGAATATATTGCCAATGGTACTTTATTGGGTTGGTTAATCGATCGCCAAAATCGCCAAGTCTATATTTATCGTCCCTATCGAGAACCGGAGATTTTAAATGCTCCTGAAACCATTAGTGGTGATCCAGAATTGCCGGGGTTTGTATTAGTAATGGCTAAGATTTGGTAAATGCGATCGCTGATGAAAGGTTCCGTCAATATAGAACAACTAAGCACGATTAACGCTGTTCTATCGGTGTTGCTCACGGGAATTCTCAACACTGATAGAACAGCGATAACTAATCATCCTGTTAAGATTGGGTCAGGGTAGCCAATTCTAAGGCTAAAGGATCAACCCGGCGTAAATTTGCCCCTAATGCTCTTAATTTACCCTCTAAATTATCGTAACCTCGATCGAGGTGATGGAGTCCCTGCACAATAGTAGTCCCCTGGGCTGCTAATCCTGCTACCACCAAAGCTGCCGAAGCGCGTAGATCCGTGGCCATCACCGGCGCTCCAGAGAGGAAAGGCACACCGCGCACTAAAGCCACATTTCCTTTGACCTTGATATCTGCTCCCAGACGCTTTAATTCGGCCACATGACGCAGACGGTTTTCAAAAACCGTCTCATTAACCACGCTACTGCCCTCGGTTAAAGTTAACAGAGCCATAAATTGGGCCTGCATATCCGTGGGAAAACCGGGATAGGGCAGGGTTTCGATATCGGTGGCTTTTAAGTCTTTAGGGATAATCCGGAGACGATTAGGGCCATCTTCCACCACTTCCGGACCGATTTCGTGCAGTTTGGCAATTACCGAAGCTAAATGGCTGGGAATCACGGGATAAAGACTAATTTCTGAGCGGGTAATCGCCCCGGCTATCAGTAAAGTCCCGGCTTCAATGCGATCGGGAATGATATTATAATCGGTACTGTGCAGACGGGAAACTCCCTCAATGACAATTGTATTGGTCCCAGCACCGCGAATTTTTGCCCCCATGGAAACACAAAAATTGGCTAAATCAATCACCTCTGGCTCCTGGGCCGCATTGCCGAGAATGGTTTCCCCGAACGCTAAAGTCGCCGCCATCATTAGGGTTTCCGTCGCTCCCACACTGGGATAATCCAGATAAATATTCGCCCCTTTCAGACGACCATTACCCTTAACGCGGGCGTGTACCATGCCACCATCGATTAATACATCTGCACCCATTGACTGTAGGCCCCTAACGTGCAGATCCACTGGTCTAGCCCCAATGGCGCAGCCGCCGGGGAGGGGAACTTTTGCTTCTCCTAAACGGGCTAAAATCGGTCCGATGGCGAAAAAACTGGCCCGCAACTGGGAGACGAGATCGTAGGGCGCTTGAGCTTGTTTGAGGTCTCTGCCATCAATCTCTAGTCTATCTCCAGTGCGACGGACCTGCACGCCTAGGGCCGAGAGAATTTGACTCATCCGCTCGATATCGGCCAGGGCAGGTACATTACTAATCTGGCACTCGTCGGAGCAGAGTAAAGCTCCCGCCATAATCACGAGAGCGGCATTTTTGGCACCACTGATCTTGACTTCACCCCGGAGAGAGTGACGACCTTGAATTTCTAAATAGGGATGCTCGGTATCGATGGTCATAGGATGATTCATTTATCTTAGTTGGGAGTCTTGGCTAAGGAAAGCTTCAGCAAAATGAGACTGCATCTTATCAGATTTTTGAACGAATTATCGGTGATTCTACCTCGAAAAACGATTTTTGTCTTAATTATCTCAACTATCTTGACTTATGGATTGTCCGATAGTATAATAAGAGATCGTGAAAGAAAAATGCGGAACTGGCGGAATTGGTAGACGCGCTAGATTCAGGTTCTAGTGTCTGCAAAGACTTTCGGGTTCAAGTCCCGAGTTCCGCATTATCTCCCTCAAAACGTAGTTATTTAGGGCAGCCCTAGCGGGGTGAAAAATCCGATTGGCTATGATTAGCAGTGTTCAAAACCCTTTAATCAAGCAAATTCGCAAGCTACACCGCACTAGAGAGCGACAGGAGCAGAATTTGTCCTTAATTGAGGGAACCCACTTACTAGAGACGGCTTTAGCGGTGAATTGTTCCCTAGAAACGGTCTGTTTGACAGAAAAGTGGCAGCAAAGACAGGGAGAATTAGCAGAGAAACTTCAAAATCAAGCCAGACGAGTCGAGATAGTTTCCCCGGAAGTCCTCGCTTCCCTAGCAACCACGGTTAATCCCGATGGTGTGATTGCCACTATTGCCCGTGATCACCTTCATCCAGTCCCCCAAAATCCGCTACAATTGGGCTTAGTTTTGGAAAGATTGCAGGATCCGGGTAATCTCGGCACTATTATCCGCACTGCCGTGGCTACAGAGGTACAGGGTATCTGGTTAAGTCTTGATAGCGTCGAAATCGATAACCCCAAAGTGATCCGCAGTTCCGCCGGGGAATGGTTTCGATCGCCCCTGGTGGTAGAATCGGATTTATCGGCTTTGGTGAAAAAATATCAAGCACAGGGGGTAAAAGCGATTGCGACTTTACCCACAGCCACAAAAAACCACTGGGAGATTGATTTTACCCGTCCGACTTTAATATTATTAGGCAATGAAGGAGCCG
Organism: Microcystis sp. MC19; assembly: GCF_003019735.1. Lineage (NCBI taxonomy): Bacteria > Bacillati > Cyanobacteriota > Cyanophyceae > Chroococcales > Microcystaceae > Microcystis > Microcystis sp. MC19. The sequence goes on from NZ_CP020664.1 coordinate 2,418,167, forward strand.
GTTTATCACCCCAATTAGCGACTTTAGCCGATGAAACGGTGAAAATTCCCCTCTTTGGTGGTGTGGAATCTTTAAATGTTGCGATCGCTACTGCTGTCATCCTCTACGAAGCTAGAAGACAATTATCCTACAGTAGGGTGGATTAGCGTCAGCGTAATCCACCGTTAAACTAGACAAGAATTAGAGATTTATGTATTCTCGTTTTCTGTCTCCCAATTTAAATCATCTAGCATCTTCAATAATAAATCGATGAATACGATAATTGCTCCACCCTCCTCTGGTTTAGGATCGATGAATCGATGAGCGTAACGGTTACGAAAAAGCTTCATTGTACCCGAATATAAATCACGGTATGCCTCTAATTCTTCTGATGGAAGCTTATCTTTTTGTACAGATTTATTACTTCCAAAAATTAGGTTAACAATACCATTACCCGTGGCTTTTTGATTAATATTATCAATATTTCCCAGTTTCCTCATGCGGTCCTCTAAAACCACTGTCGCATTGCGAATCGCAGTATCCCACGCTTTTGGATTATCTCCACCCGCACTCACAGAAAAACGGACTCTCTCCCATAGTTCGGAGTCTAAATGTTCAACTTCAGTCAAGGGAATTAGATGAGGAATAGCCGAGCGATTGGGTTCAGCAAAGTTAGAATCAACCGCTTCATAAGCTTTTCCTGTTAGAGTGCCTTTGTATTGATGCTGGCTTTTTTGTTGCCATTTAATATAACCATATTCTTCTAATATATCGAACGTTGCGAATGTGAAAGGAGGCCAGCTATCAGAACCCTTGTAATCAACCCAACCATAATCTGTAAGATTCCTAATGTACCAAATACTGTCCTCTTTAAGATTACCAGCCCGTACTTCTTTAACTATCCATTGCAAAAGGTTTTTTTGTTTTTCTGTTAAGGTCATATTTACGCCTCGAAAAATAAACAACAGTACCATTGTACTATGTAGTTTTGATTTTCGTAACGGGAATTTGCTAAAACCGACATCTATATAGGGTCTGCTGAAAAAGTACGGGCGAAGCATTCGGATAGAAAATCTACGGTTTCACCGATAGGTTATTGCCCGAATGCTTCGCCCCTACAGGACACGGGCCGATGAAGACGCAAGGTTTTGAACGACGATTCTCTCAAAATCTTGCACCTGTGAGAGCAAAACAGAACCCTAAAACCCTTACCTCGTCTATATTTCACATTTATTCAGCAAGCCCTATATAAATCCCTCGGATAGGTGAAACTGTTTCTATGAATAGTGAAATTTGAGACAGTCAACCAATTTTTTACACTTCCGTTTTTTTGGCAAGTTTTGGCGGAATTTGCTCGGCTGTTAAGGTGACGATTTGGCCATCTTTGAAAATGCTGATAGATTCTCCTAAGAGGCGGTGTCTCTCAATTGCTTCTGCGATTGCGACTCTAACACCTGTATCGATTTTCTGATGCAGTTCCGTTAAGGTGGGTTCAGTCATTTTGGTTTCTGGTAATGATTCGGAAGGTGTCTGGGTTATAAATAATAGGAGGTTGATTAAATCCTAACGCAGCAACTAAGTGCGGTTCATCCCCAGAATTATTATAGATCACCCAAGTATCGCATAAAGGTAAATACAACTGCATGAGGTTAATACGTCCCCGCTCATAACGACGACGAACCACATCTTCAGGAATATTATGACCGCCACTGGCTACCCTTCTGTGAACTCTCTCTAAAGCTAATTGTGGACTTTGTAGCCAAAAATAAATAAGATTGAGCCTATAGCCAGAACTGCGACAGTCTCTCAAAAAACGGGCAAAATGTCGGGCTGCCAGGGTGCTTTCAAAGGCAAAATCTATTCCTTGGCACTTCAGTGTTATCAGTCTTTCTAACATCAACCGTCCTGCTTGGATAGCAACCGACTCAGGATTAAAAGGTGAGAGTCCGGCGGCAATTTCATCGGCGTTAACGTACTCGATAACGCCTAAAAAGTTGGGTAAAATTTTTTTAGCGACGGTGGTTTTCCCGGAACCATTGGGGCCACCAATTAGATAAACATCAGACATGAGGGAAAAGGTCGTCCTCCAGATTATTTTGAGATAACCTCGAACTAACTATCAGTGGCTCTCAAATTTCCGTAAGAAAAGGTGCGATATCGATGGGGAACCAATCCCCGTCTAATACTTGTTCGAGAGTGAATATAGACTCTAGGGGAATTATATTTTTATCGACAATTCTCCCATCAATTAGGGTTTGTCTTGCGTCTGAATAGGCCTCCCCAAAGGAATTAATGGCATGATTTTTTAGCGTTTGGGTTTTGATCTTTTTTTTCAGTTGCACTCGAAAAGTGGCTATCTCTCCCAGCCAATGACGCGCATTTCGTTCTCTTTCCGTTGTCCAATAACTCAGTTTTAAAAGATGGATTAATAGTTGAGTTAATAAACTTTCGACAGCTTCGCGCTCGCTTCTCCCCATGCACTCCACTTCCTCGATCAGATTTTCCCAGTCCACTCTGTCAAACTCTTTTCGCTTTAAAAGTTCGGCGGTTTTTTCTGTCCAGAGAACAAAATCTTCCTCGTAGAGCATGAAGATCAATGGTGGGGTTTGTGCGGTCATAATAGATTTCTGGGGTTGCTGATTTGTGATAGGAATCTTCTTGTGTGGGGTTTTTAAAACCTGGAGCCAAACTAACTTTTGGATAGGATGCACAGTTGGCATTCATAGCTTGAGTCAGCAACACCGCAGAAAAATTAATTCTGACTCAAAAATAAACTGGGCAATCCGATAAGATTATCCTGCTTAAAAAAGATCGAATTTTGTTGTCGCAATTTACCGATTAATCTTGTTACTGTTACTCTGGTAGTGCCGATGGCGCTGGCAATTTGAGCGTGAGTTAGGGGATAGGGGAGATAATAGCCTTCCCCACAGGGTTGACCGTATTCTTCCAATAATAGAACCAAGAACCCCATTAATCGATCGAGGGAGCGTTTTTGACCGAGAATACTCAACCAAAATAACTTACGCTGGTATTGATGGCGAAAAGTTTCCATAACAGCCGATCGCAATTGCGGCCATTGTTGTAGGTCTTCCCAGTATAACCAGACTAACTCGGTTCCGTCTAGATGAGCTTGGGCTTGTAATTGAAAGGGAAATTGAGAAACAATCTCAAAAGGTTGACCTGCACCCACAAAACCGAGAAATACTTCCTCACTATCGGCAATAGGTGGTTGACGGGCGGATTTTTGGTCGATAACGTTAACTTGTGCCTTACCAACAATACGAATCGCCCCAGATTCGACAAAGTATAACAGTCCGGGGCGCGTGGCTACTTTTTCATCTTTGGCAAAGGTATGGTTACGATAATGGGATTTTGCCCAGTTAAAGATTTCTGTTTCTTGACCGATTAAGGGTACAAAATCCGACGAAGGAACCGAAGAAGACATTAAAATTAATAACCCACTGGGGCGTTGAGGGAACTGTAAACTAATGTAACAAAAAATTGCTGCGATTGGGGGGGTGTCTTGTGGCCGCTAGATGGTTATTGGTCAATAATGCCTAGAAGTCGCGGGGATTGGGCAGATAGGGGAATTATTAAGCATTCTTAACAGAATACCCGCCCCAATGTTACAAAAGCTAGATAATCAGCTTATCTATTCTTAACTTTTTCTCGCTTTTCTGGGGACTATGGCATAAGATAGGATGCGTAACTATTAGTTTTCTATCTATGATATAGCGTTTCTCTTAAAGATGAAGTATAAAGAAATTTGGCATTATCTCTTGGCGACCAGCTCCTGTTAACCGTTCCCTGTTCCCTAAAACCAGATACTTCGTACCTCACTATTAAGATAACTGCCATAGATGATAGTTGATAGATAATTTAAATTTATACTTTTCCTTAAAAACTTCGGTCAAACTTGTATGAATAGCATTAGACAAAAAGTGGAATCCCTCTTGAATCAATTACCCGATGATTGTTCAATTGAAGATATTCAGTATCATTTATACGTTCTGGAGAAGGTGCGTCAAAGTTTGAACGCTGCCTCTCTGGAGAATACAATCCCCCAAGAAGAAGTTGAGGGTCTTTTAAACAAATGGCTGATCGAGTGAATTATCGCCTTGTCTGGTCGCCCAAAGCAATTGAAGACGTGGATGCGATCGCATCTTATATCAGTCGAGATTCCCCGTCCTACGCGGCGGCCGTCGTGCGTCGAATTCTTGATATAAGCTATTCTTTAGAAAATTGTCCCCTAGAAGCGAAAAAATGCGCCGAATTTAGCGATGATACCATCCGAGAAAAGTCTGCCTATGCCTACCGTCTGATCTATCAAATTCAAGGGGCGGTAGTTATTATAGCGGCGATCGTCCATAGTAAGCATTTCTTGGATTGATCTAGTCAGTGATCAGTTATCAGTGATCAGTTATCAGTGATCAGTGGTCAGATTTGAATTTTCAGTTCACAAGGGCTGAATCTAATACCAAATTTGTTAAGCTAAAAGCTTTAATCTACTCAGTTTCTACCCTTCTTTTTAGGTAGGAGAATTGCCAGATTCTTTCTGGGAGCCTCTTGCCTCTTGCCTTCAGTTCACTGATTACTGATTACTGTTTACTGGACGGCTACGCCGTGCCTTTGGCAACACTGAAAAGTCCCCCACCCGCCAATTTTGAGCCTAATTCCCGCTTAATCCGGTTGAGAATCGAGGTTTCATCGAGGGAATCGAGAATACTGGCTACCACTGCCTTCGGGCCATCGGGTCCCCAGGTGGCCCCATTAGCGAGATAGGTTTTCGTCACTTGGCCGATCGCGTAACAGGATACACCGGCAACTCCCGCTTGAGTCAGGGCGATCGAAGTATAGGGAAGGAGAGAAATGCCGCCAGTGGCAGGAATCGAGAGGCCAAGCAGTCCTTTGAGGGAACTTAAGCCCAAAACCGCTAAAAATTCGCTGGCACTAATACCCCCCATATTGAGGGCAATTTTTTGTAAAAGAGCGATCGCCCCCTGACGAGTTAAATCGATGCCGTATAAGCGAGAAAGAGCGAGAATCATGGCCAGATCGATAACTGCTCCCGTAAACAGATCCAACACCGTCACTGGATTGAGAGCGATCGCCGATGCTTTGATCATCACTGCTTTTTGAATCAATTGATTAGCGCCACGATCACGGATAGCCATTTTGCGGGCGACAATTTGCTCGTTTACCTCGTCCGCATACAGCATAGAATTGAGTGCTACGAGCGATTTACCCTCTCGCTCTAGAATTTCCAAAATTTTGAGTTTCAGAGCTTCTATCTGGGGTTTTCCCCGAAATCGTTGCGTTTTTAGCCGCCCATCCTGCTCCTTGACGGTATCCGTCAGGAGGGGAGAGGCCGCCACCATAACAATCTCATCGGGGGAGAGTAATTCTTTCACCCGTTCTGAGGCGATTTTCTCATAGATAGCGAGGCGATCGACTTCCGGATACTGATCGATTTTATTAAAGACCAAAATCATCGGTTTTCCCGCTTCGCGTAACTTGGCCAGGGCGGAAAATTCCACTTTGGTCATATCACCGGAGATGATAAAAAGGATTAAATCCACCTGCTGCGCCACCTGACAGGCGAGAATTTCCCTCGTTTGCCCATCTACCTCATCAATACCGGGAGTATCAAGCAATTGCACCTGAGCATTACCCTGGCCGTTCAGGGTCAGACGCGCTAGATTGGGGAAGGTATCATCGCTGCTTAACTGCCAATTTACCCCTTTAATGGTGCGGGTAACTCCGTGTAGGGGACCGGTCGTAAAGATTTCTTGACCGACCAGAGCATTTAAAATCGAGGATTTTCCCCGGCCCACCAGGCCAAAAGCGGCAATTTGAATCAGGGATCGATCGAGTTTTTCTAGCAGGGCCACCAGGCGATCGATCTCCGCTTCTAGACCAATTTTCTCGATCGAGGTAAGATCCAGACGCTCGACAAGTTTGCTCAGAGAATTGCGTGCCTGATTATAGTTGAGTTCTTCTTGAATAGTGCCGACACCTCGAAGCGCTTGTTCTAGGTCTTCGGTATTCCAAGCTCGATCGAGAGACGGGTCAGAGGTCATTTCAGTTATCAGTTATCAGTGATTAAGTAGGTGGGTGTTAAAAATTGTCAGATACCCCCCTTATCAAGGGGGGATTAAGGGGGGATCAAGGGGGGATTAAGGGGGGATCAAGGGGGGATCAAGGGGGGATTTATCTTCAATTATAACCAGCTACTTTATTAAGGATAATCAGGATGAGTGTCATCTACGACTTGGAACACATCACCACCTATCATTATCGTAAACCGGTAACTTTTGGGGAACATCGGGCGATTTTTTTGCCTAGTGCCGGTCACGGTGAAAGAATTATCAGTTATTCTGTAGAAGCGAATATTGCCGCCAAAACGCGCTGGACTATGGATACTCTATCTAACAATGTGGTAGAGCTTGAATTTGCTGAACCAGCGTCAGAATTAATCGTTACCTGTCGATTACGGGCGGAACATTTTGGCTTAAAAGCGATCGCTGATTTTCCCCTCGCTCAACGGGCGATCGAAATTCCCATCCAGTACACCCCCGATGAATGGTTAGATCTAGTGGTGTTTATGCGTCCCCACGCTGAGGATGCCGACGGCAGCTTGGCAGCTTGGGCCAAAAGTTTTGTAGCGGGGGACCAAGATGATACCCTCGATGCCATGGCAAGAATGATGGCGGCTATCAAAGATAATTTTACTTACCAAGCCCGGGAGAGTGAAGGAACTCAATCCCCCGGAGAAACCCTGCGGCTAAAGTCGGGAACTTGTCGCGATTATGCTTGGTTAATGATCGAAGCTTTGCGAAGATTGGGTTTAGCCTGTCGTTTTGTCAGTGGCTATCTCTACGATGCTGCCCTCGACGGTGGTGAAGTGGGGATGACTGGCTCTGGTGCTACCCATGCTTGGTTACAGGTTTATCTACCGGGGGCCGGTTGGCGTAATTATGATCCGACTAATCAAATTACCGCCGGCTTTGATTTAATTCGAGTGGCGATCGCTCGTCATCCCGGTCAAATCATACCTCTTTCCGGTTCTTGGTTTGGTGATGCTGATGACTATTTGTCTATGGATGTTAAAGTGACCATTCGCAAGTTGGGGACGCTGCCAGATTTTGATCCGAGGGAATAGGTTGAATTATCGGGTTTTTTCTTGACCGGCGATCGCAAAAAACGGGTTTCTCGAAGAAACCCGTTTTCTACTCATGCAATAAAGCGAAGATTGCCGTTGGGTTATAGCATTTTTATCGATTTTTGTCAAGATATATTTGACACAATTTATTAGAAAAAGGGTTTCTTTTAGAAACCCTTTTTCTGCTTTCCAACTAATCCTAATTTGTAATTAATTTTGCTTAGGTACTTAACTATAAACGGGATTATTTCGGCCAAATTTTTTGAAATTTTCCCTCTTGACCATTATTCTCGTCTAGAAAACCTAGAAAATAAGCACAATCATCAGAGTCATCAGGAAAAATTGTTAATAATTCTAGGTATTGATGATTATTTTTGGGATACATTCGATGCCAAAGACGACCAACTTGATTGATATTTTTTGTTACTATTCCTGTCACCGAGGTTTTATAGATACTTAAATTATCCAATTTTTGATAGGCTTTGTGAAGCCATTTTATGGCTAGGGAATCATCTTTGTCTTCGGCAATTCTTCCCCAAACCTCGACATTTTTAGGATGCCAACTTTCTCGCCAGTTAGCACTATTATCGGGAGTTCTGAGGATATCTTTTTGTAAGGACATCCATTGTTTAGCAATAGTGCGAACATCTTTGATAAAGGGATGAACATGAGTTAAATCTCTGACTTTATTATCGTTGATTAAAGAACTTTTATCCCCCCATTGCCAATGACAGCCAATTAAGGGTTTATTGGGATAATAATCCTCATAAAAAATACTATGATCTGCTCGTCGCCATGATTTACCAAATCCTCCTAATAACATGGCAAAACGAGTGAGAAAACAAATTAATTTTTTTAAGCATTCTTGCTGGTTTTCGGGGAGAGATTGGGTGAGAATCCAGCGTAATTCTCCTGTTACTGTGTAGGTGGGTTCCTTGTAACCCTTGGCAAAGGTTCCTAAGTCTAGAGATTTGACACAAAAATCGACCGCTAGTAAACCTTGGGTTACTTCTCCGTCAATTCCTCCAAATAGCTGATTAACTAACTTTTCGGCATTTTTAGCATCAGTTAAACCGCCAAAAATACGCAAGGCATGACCGCGAATTGCTCCTCGAAAAATATTGGGTCGAAATTCCCTTGCACCATCGAGGCTTTTAGGAGCCATTCCTTGCCCTTTCAGAAAACATTTATATAAAGGTTCTTTTGAAGGTTTAATGTCTTTTGGTAAGCCGTAACCGCTACTAACACGGCATCCTAGACCAGATTCTAAAGCTCTTTCCCAGATAGTCCAAATCTCCTCCCAATCGGGTTGTTCTATTGAGGTAGAAATGCCAAATTTTAGGGTAGGTTGATAGAGAGAAATTAAAGCAAAACCACTTTCTCCACTGGGTTTTTGTCGAGTGTTTGGGGTTTTTACTTGCCATCCCTGTTGCGGGTGAACAATATCTAAAAGATTTTCCGTCCAATCATTAACGGGATAACCGCCATGGAAGCGCAAAAGACTAGGGTTATCGCTATCTTTTTCGAGGTGATAACGTTGTTTTTGTTCGGGGGTGCAAGCTTGACAAAAGGCTCCTTTCATGCTGGAACCGGGATAAAATGGTATGCCATAAGCACCCATTACAGGCCGAATTATTCCTTCATCTTGTCCCCCATTAGTGACAAATCGCCACGATATTTGATATTCTTTGGTTTTTACTTCTTGACCAAATTGGGGAGGATTTTCATCGACTCGTTCTATCCATTCCTTTACCCATTTTTGGCTATCATTTTCATCTTTTTTAGAGTCAATATATTGTAATTGCGATCGCCCTTTGGTTTGTGCGCGAAACATCAGGGGGATTTTGTCACCAATATCGGGAATATTAACCATATAATTTATCGCTCCTTTGTTCCTTTATATCTTTGAGTCCACCAAACTAAACAATCGCATAGTTGCGTTAAAACAGCGAGGGTAATTCTCTGGTCTTCTAGCTTTAATTCCCAGAGTTTTTCTGCCATTGCTTGAACAGATTCGGTATCATTTACCTGTACGGTATCGTTAGGGATAGGAATCCCCGCTTCTGCCATGGTTTCGACTAATTTATCCCAAGTTTCTTTCCAGTATTGTGCTTTATTGGGTTCCTTAGATTGTAAGCGCAGATGTTCACCCCAGAATCTTTCTAGTCCATAGGAAACGGATTCACGCATTTTAAAAGATTGATTGAGAGAATCTCGGTCTCGTAGTTTGGCAGCGAGAACTAATTTCTGAGCAATGCGATCGAGATTGTATTCTTTCCAAGCCATAATATTAGATAAAATGTAATTATTGATTAGCGTAGTTTAAAATAGTAACTTGGCAACGACCAAAACCGATGGATTCTAATCCTCCGAAATATAATTCTTTTTGGTTTACCGATTCTCCAAAAGGTTGCCATCCTGTTTCTTTGCAAGCAATGGGAAAAACTAAAATACTACCCACGGGTAAAGCTTCCACATTGAAAAAAGCTCCTTTTTCTGTATCCACTTTTTTCTGACCTTCTAGTAGTTTAACCCTGCTTTGTCGGTAGAGTGCCATATCGTGCAGCATGGATATATCGTTATCATCAACGACGACTAATTGAGAAGCTTTTAAATCCGCTTGCGGGGGAATCCACGAAGAAAGCTCCTCTAAGTGTTCAATTTCGAGAAATCCTAAGTTAAAAAATAAAACTTTGCTATTGCGGTTAACTCCCTGCACTACTCGCGCTTGTAAACTAGGGGAAGCAGTATAGGGATTGGGTACTTTTGCAGAGATTCCCGTGATTTGTTTGTAGCGTTTTAATAATAGGGGAGAAGTGACCCAAACTATCGGCTGTCCGGGACAAAATACCGGCAACCAAACGAGGGAAGCATATTCAAATTTAACTTTTGCTTCGGTGGTTCCTCCGTCTTCTTGTCCTGGGATTGTTTCGTGTCCGTACCATGTACGTTTTTCATCTATATTGTTCATATCGGCACGAAAACGGCCGCGAATAGAACTACCGGGGATAATTGCTGTTTGGGTAAATTGGTCACGAAAAATGAGGTTAAGATTACCCGTTTCTTCTCCTGCGGTTGCTCCCACATGAAGGGGTGCTAAGGTTTCAAGTATGCCATAACTTTTGTGATACATTTTTTGGTAAAAGTGAGTATTTTAGATGCTTGGGGATTATTCTAAACTAGGTTAATATTAATGTCAGGATTTTCTAAGATTTTGTTAATATTTTATCGTGGTATTTAGGCTATTAGGACAGCACAAAGCTAAGTAGGTGGGTGGAATTAAATATAAAATGAACGTAGGTTGGGTTGAAGCATGAAACCCAACGCCCGCATGGGTTACGCTACCGCTAACCCATCCTACAAATAATTGTGCCTACCTACTTAAGTAGGTGGGTGGAATTAAATATAAAATGAACGTAAGTACCTAAGCAAAATTAATTACACATATCTAACCACCTCTTGCCTCTTGTCTCTTGTCTCTTGCCTATCTTCACTAGGAAATTAATTTTGCACTACTACTTAGGTTGGGTTGAAGCATGAAACCCAACGCCCGCATGGGTTACGCTACCGCTAACCCATCCTACTGGACTGTTTCAGCTAAAATAGGGCAATAGCTCGAACAAGCAGAGGACATCAATCATGGGAAGAGGTCGGCGAGATAAAGTCAATCTAACAGGGGAACAAAGAGAAAACCTCGAACAAATCAGTCGTAATGGCTATGCACCGGCTAAAAAAATTCTCCACGCTCGGATTTTGCTGATGTGTGACGAGGGAGAACAGGCGAAAAGAAAATGGACAGATGAAGAAATAGCCGAAGCTTTAGAGGTCCATAGAAATACAGTGGGACGTATTCGTCAAAGATTTCTTCAAAAAGGCGAAAAACCAGCATTAGAACGGAAATCGAGAAAAACTCCCCCCACTCCAGCAAAAGTTGATGGAGCCGCCGCTGCCCAAATCATTGCCCTGTGCTGTTCGGAGCCACCATCTGGCCGAGCCGAGTGGACAATCCGACTATTAACCTCGGAACTCAAACAAAGACAAATTATCACCGAGATTTCCAGTCCAACGGTGTGGCGTACTCTAAAAAAAACCAATTACGCCCTTGGAAAACCCAAAGATACTGTATTCCGGAACAGGATTTAGCCCGATTTGTTGCCCAGATGGAAGTTGTCCTTGACCTGTATGGCACTCAGCCATCGGAAGAAGAACCGTTAATTGCGATGGATGAAGCATCAAAGCAACTACTTGGAGAAGTTTACCCTCCGATACCCATGCAACCTGGACAAGATAAAAAAGAAGACTATCACTATAGTCGTGAAGGGGTTCAAGCCTTGTTCATGTTTTTTGACCCCCATCGAGGATGGAGACGGGTGAGTAACCGAGATAGTCGAACCCGAATAGATTGGGCAGAAGAAATTCGTCAATTATTGGATGTGGACTATCCAAAGGCTCGAAAAGTCAAGCTCGTCTGTGATAATCTCAACACTCATAACATAGCCTCGCTTTATGAAGCATTTCCAGCACCCGTTGCTCATCGTTTAGCTAGAAGACTGGAAATTTATTACACACCTCGTAATGGTAGCTGGTTAAATGTAGCCGAAACTGAACTAAGCGTCTTATCGAGGCAATGTTTAGATAGAAGGATTTCTAGCAAGGAAGAACTGAAAAGGGAGATAGAAACATGGCAAAAAGAACGTAATCAGACTGCATCTACAGTAATATGGACGTTTACGACCAGCGATGCCAGGGTCAAGCTGAAACATCTTTATCCTGTGTTTGAGGAGGAGGAATCGGGAGAATCTATTGCACCAAATTAGCTGAAACAATCCACTACAAATAATTGTGCCTACCTACTTAAGTAGGTGGGTGGAATTAAATATAAAATGAACGTAGGTTGGGTTGAAGCATGAAACCCAACGCCCGCATGGGTTACGCTACCGCTAACCCATCCTACAAATAATTGTGCCTACCTACTTATAGGTTTATTCCTAATCAATTGCAACACCCTTTAATAATTCATCGATTTCTTTAGCCATTTCCTCTGTGTAAGGAGTGAGAGAAGAAGGGTTTTTAAAGGCATCTTCTACCAAAAAATCTAAAAACATACGCAGCATTTTATTTTTGCTAATTTTTGAGCCTTGATTATTACCACTTTTTCAATAATCTAATAAAGCTTTTCGGGGAAATATAGTTTTTAGTTTTGCCATAGCTATCACTTATGCTTGTCTCATTTACCCTACTCAATAATTATAGGCTTTATTTGGCAATATTTTCTAAGGGTAAGGCTAATCCGCAGCCCCAACGTTTGAGAGAAACCCCTTCGCTGGGGAACCAAGATTCCTGCCAATTTTGCCAAGATGGTAAGGGGTTTTTTAAGCGATAAACTGTTCCTGCGGGAACTGCATAACGTCCCCTAGATAAGCGCTTAACTTTATCTTTTCCTCCGAATCGATAACGATAGGTTATTGGTCTTTCGGTGTTGAGGGTTTCTAATTGCCAATCACTGGGATTGCGAGTTGATAGGCGATTTGTTCCCCAGATTGCGGCAGTAATGAGGGCAAAATATTGACCGACATCTTGATTAAATAAAGTTTGGAGATGGCTGCTTAGTTCAAGTGATTTAACTTCCACTAGATGGGATTCTCCACCAAAGCGATACCAGCCATTTTCTAGGGGTTGATTAGCTAAATAAACTAGACAAGCATCTGGATGTAACTGGACGGCATTTTCGAGGAATAATTCTCCAGTTTTTACCTTTCTTTGCTCCTCTAACAAACGCGGATGGAGATGGGGATGATATTGCCACGGAGAACCATAGGCTTTTTGAGGATTATACCATTGGTTGATAGGAATCCAACTATCTCGATCGAATTTTCCCTCAATTTGTTTACTGTCTTTCTCTTGCCATTTTTCTTGCCATGTTAAGGTGTGTTGAATTTTTCCATTGTCGTTATTTTCTTGGTCTTGAAAATAATTTGCGAGGGGTTTTTTAGCCAAATAAATAAAGGGAGTGGGGACAAAAAAGTTATCTGGTTGTTCACTGTTTGCCCAAAAAGGGCCGGCAATTTGTAAATCGCGAATATTGGTGGGATTGCTGTGAGCAAATAGTCCCGAAACTGTGGCAGCAGTGGGGGGAAAACGATTTCCTGAACGTCCAACTAGATTTTCTGGAGACAGAAACGGACCGGCGCTACCGTAGAGAAATCCCAAAGGTTTAATTATGATCAGATATTGCAGCATTTTTGTATGTTTAGGTGAGATGATTGGCCACTTTTGAGAGGTTAATTACCCAGTTATTTTTATCTTGGTGAGAGGTGGTATCAATGGGTATATTTTGATTAAAATAAAGGTTAAAAACTGCATTGGCAATATCGTGATTATCATCGGTAAAAGCGCGGCGATTTTCTAAAGTTGCTATATCATTATAGAAATGTGTCCAGTTTTTTCCTTCACTGCGATCGCAATAAATATCGAGGATATCTTTTAAGTTTTCCCAGGGACAAACCCACTCTAAATAGTTACCACTGTTAAAAAGGATTCGCACCGCTAGACGATTTTTACCTTGATTTTTAGCGGATTTTTCTGCTTCTCGACATTGTTGCAATATGTCACGCTGAGGAACTCCTGAAGCTGCCCAAACAAAACCGACGCTAACAGTTATATCCTGAGAATAACCGTGTTTTGGCCAGATTTCTCGATGAAATTGATCAAACCAATATAGACAATCTTGTAGGGTTAATTTTGGTTCTGATTTTTGTGAAAACAAAACCCCTAGAAAGTCATCTCCTCCCGCATAAATAATGCGACCAAAGTTAAGATAATTTTCTAGTTCTTCTCCCCATTGTCGCATTCTTTGACTAAATTCTTTTCTTGAGGATATGGACAGATTTTTTAGGTAATTTCCCATCCCGTCACCGTCCCCTTGAAACCATCCTGTATAGGATTTTTCCTCGTAGCGATTTAGTTCCACAAATTTTTTAGGAAGTTCTAGGTTTAAAGGCTTGCCAATATCATATAATGTAATCATTCTTTTGACTAATTCGGGAATGCTAAGACGTTCGGTTTCATCGAGGATAGCATTAGAAAGTTTTTGACTTAATTGTTGATAAAATTCAGTGATTTGCTGATTTTGTTGGGAAATACTAGAATATAAAGGATGGGTTTGATCCGTCATTCCATACCAAACAATGGCATCGGAACCCGATAAGCTAGAACTTTCTCCTTGCCAATTAATTCCCGTCCAATCTCGTTGATATTTTTTCTGTTGCAGACTTTTAAACGCACAATCGATCGAGTCCTCTTGCGCCCAGAAGAATTCCCAAGTATGATTAATCCATAGGTTCCATTCTCGTCGCCAAGTATAATTGTATTGTGGTAAATTTTGTTCAATCCAAACCCGACACTTATTAACCACTTTTTGCCATGCGTCATTGAAGACTTGTTCGGCTTCTTTTTTGGGAAAATTACCCGCGATTAAGATTTGGTTGGGAGTTCCTCTTTTAACGTCAATTAAAGCCGGAGAAATAAGGCTACATTCAGGATATTTATCCGCTGCCTGACAGATAGCATCGGCAAGATAGGATAATAAAAAAGAACCACCGTATAAGTCCCTTAGTTTACGCGATTTTTCGATGAATCCTTGCACAGGAGCAAAGGTAATTACAGTATAGTTCATTTTATCTTTATTGTCCTCGATAAAGTTTAAATTCCTGAAGATTAATAAGATTTCTGTAGGTAGAATTTTCGTATTGAGTTAGGAGAATTGGCCAGTATTGTTGAACGGCCATTCCGACAAGTATTCCCAAAGTTATAGGCATGGAATAAACTAGCTTAATCTCTTGATAGTTTTTTTGTTGAGCGATGTTGATAGTTTTAAAGATTTCTCTAGAATATTGTAGCCAATCTTCATTTTTTTCAATTGTACCACTGCCTTTACTTTTCAGATAAATTAAATCGCCGTAGTTTTCAATACTCTGATCATTAAGATTAATTTTATGGGAAGAAACATCGATGGCTATAGTTACTCTATCTTGACCTTTTTCGGTGACAACACGCTCAAATTTTTCGTATTCCTTAATATCTTCTTTAAGTTTGCGATCGCTAATTTCCACCACAGGATAATAACTATCAGAAGATTTATTATATTGAAAGATTTTTACTCCTTCGGTAGCGAGAATAGTGCCGACCATAATAGCGACGCTAATCGGACCGATATAGGCAAGATAAATAATAGTATTTTGGGGAGTTTTTTTCTTAAGTTTCTCTAGATTATAGCGTAGTATTTGCAGAAAAGCTTTCAGCATTTCTTGATCATAAATATCACAGGAGTAGTTAAAAATTAAATCTGTTTCGCTAATATTGAGATACTGGTCAAGATTATTTTTATGATCTTTGTATTTATTTTCTGTTTCGATGATATTAAAAAGCGATTGCAGAGCCTTATTACTATCGGCAGGATTAGCAATTTTAATCACTATCGGTAGAGGAATCGCCTGATGTTTATAGAGGTCGTATTTCTGAGATTCTAGCCAGATACCGATGATAACTAGAGCCAAAGTAATCAGAAAAATTAGATAATATCCCTGGCCAAATTGATCGGCAATTAGTGCTAAAATAGCGGCGATGGCTAATGCTGCATTGGTGAGGGGATTAAAGATAATATTATAGGGATATTGACGCAGATTACCCAGGACATTTTTAAGAGATTTCAGCATAATTTTACTAGAGATTTAGGGCATAATATCGAGAAGACACAGAGACAATTCGGGAAAAACTGCCGAACTAATGCGCTCATAAAGACGATATAATTTTTGTTG
Source organism: Microcystis sp. MC19 (assembly GCF_003019735.1). Taxonomy (NCBI): domain Bacteria; kingdom Bacillati; phylum Cyanobacteriota; class Cyanophyceae; order Chroococcales; family Microcystaceae; genus Microcystis; species Microcystis sp. MC19. The sequence goes on from NZ_CP020664.1 coordinate 2,434,124, forward strand.
ATATTCATCACCTTCTAGCTGATAAATAGTCAAAGTAGGCTGTTTGGGTTTACCGATAAAAGAGATGCCACCCAATCCACGAAAATCGACAATCCAATATTCAGCAATACCTAAAGATGAGTATTCTTCAACTTTGCGTGCATAATCATCTTGCCAATTACTACTAACCACTTCTACCACTAATTTAATTGCTGGGGAGCTAGTTAAAATTGGTTGTTTTTCCCAGAGAGGTTCGGTGCTAAAGTCCACTTCATCTAAAATGATGACATCGGGACGTAAAGCAGTAGCTTGACCGGATTCTGGACGGAGCAAACAGTTTTTAGGAATTGTCCAGGGTAGATGTAATCGCAAGATTTCTCCCCACAGTCTTCCTGCGATTTTTCCCGCTACGGATTCCTGATGTCCAGTGGGTTCCAAGTCTCGCAACTCCCCGTCAATTAATTGATAGCGTGGGTCATCTCCATACTGGTTTAAAAAGTCTTCAAAAGTGAATAATTTAGGAGATAGATAGGTCATGATTTTTATCGGATTAGACCTAAAGCTTGTTGTTGTTATCCATGATACTGATTGCTCGCCAGAATCGGGGGATTTTTGGGGTTAAAAAATCCTTAAAAAAAACTCCCACCCCCGCTACCCTCCCTAATCAGTAGCTAGACAATTAAGTAGGTAGGCGTTAAAAATTGTCAGATCCCCCCGCCTATCGGCACCCCCCTTATCAAGGGGGGCAGGGGGGATCGAACCTAAAATCCATTTTTAATTTAATTATAACCAGCTACTTAATTACAGATAATTACTTAAGCAAAATTAATTACACATCCAGAGGCGGAAACTGTACGCTAAAGTAGTAGAAAGGGTCAATCCTCAAGAGGATGATGTGCGCTTCTATGGGATTCCCGAAGAAGCTGTCTCTAGATTGTTGGTGATGGGAGGTTCTCCTCCTCAACCACCCCCAAATCTCTACATCATCTAGCTTGTCCCCTAACTCTTGACTGAAAATCGATGCACCCCCTCCCCGACCTAAAACCCCGATTCTCTGGTTGAGGTGCGTCGATTGCTCTCCCAGTCAGGGTTCTACCCTTTGGTATCGGGACTTTTACCCCCCCCAGGACCACTTTTTAACCCTCTTTTTGCAGGTGCGTCGATTTGGGGGTCTGTCTTCCCCTCTCGATGAGACTTTCCAAGGGGTACTCCTTACCTATTAGGTCAAATAGGATTAGTTGGAAACAAAAAACCTCCACTCGCCAGAATAAAATTCTGAGCAACCTTACCTATTAGGTCAAATAGGATTAGTTGGAAACATAGCGACTTTGTACGTTACCCCAATGATGGCTGCCTTACCTATTAGGTCAAATAGGATTAGTTGGAAACAGCAATAGCGCGCTTATGACACCTAGCGAATAAAACGCTCCTTACCTATTAGGTCAAATAGGATTAGTTGGAAACAGCTGGATAGCTGTTTGGATTTCGATGGCGGCACGGCCTTACCTATTAGGTCAAATAGGATTAGTTGGAAACTTGCTGGTTTGATGTCCACAGCCCGACCAAAAATATGCTCCTTACCTATTAGGTCAAATAGGATTAGTTGGAAACGAAGAAGCATCCCATGATAGGTGAACATGGATTACAACCTTACCTATTAGGTCAAATAGGATTAGTTGGAAACCCGATAATTTCGCCATTTTCAACTCTATCAGCTAAAACCTTACCTATTAGGTCAAATAGGATTAGTTGGAAACACCAAAGTGATTTGGTAGTAGTATGTGAAAAACCACCTTACCTATTAGGTCAAATAGGATTAGTTGGAAACAACATTTTACTAGCGAAGGCTCGCCTCGTAAGAAAAAAACAACCTTACCTATTAGGTCAAATAGGATTAGTTGGAAACCCATAGAAGTTTTCCTGCCAAATAGCGTCCAAATTGGACACCCCTTACCTATTAGGTCAAATAGGATTAGTTGGAAACGCGGCATCCTTTTTGTAACAATCTCCTTGGATAGACTCGAAGGACCTTACCTATTAGGTCAAATAGGATTAGTTGAAAGGCAGAAAAAGGGTTTCTAAAAGAAACCCTTTTTCTAATAAATCCTGGCAAATAAATAAGATAAAAAATGTCAAATATATCTTGACAAAAATCGATAAAAATGCTACAATTAGGCGTGAGTGTTCGCTAAAACTGAAAACATGGTTAAGAAAGTAATATGTTCAGCAATCCGTTAGGATTCCTAACAATAAAAAGTCATGACAGTCTTAGAAATGCTCACCGTTCCCTTTTGCTCTCCCCTTGCTGGCAGCCTTGGCGAATAGATAATTAAAATAACTCAAATAGGACTGCCCTAGCAGTTCTTTCTAGGTAAAGTTGCAATTTTTAATCAATTGTTAAAATATTAAAAGGATGCTAAAGATAGCGGCTAGGGTTTCCAGAGTGAGCTATCCTAGAGATACTACTTACTCCATTCTCCCCCATGCTCGATCGAGTTCTCCATAGTCGTTATCAAGTCCAACAGTTACTGGGAAAAAAAACTATCTTAGCTAGGGACAGACACACCACCCAGTTAGTTATCATTAAACTTATTTCTGTTCCTAGGGGACAAGGGAGTCAGTTTATCGAAGAAATAACCGGTAAAATTGCCCTATTGCGACAACTCTCCCACCCATCTCTCCCCAAATACCTCGATAGCTTTGAGATAGATTCATCCCAAGAACAAATCATCGCTATTGTCCGACCTTATTTATCAGCGCAGCCTTTAGAAAACTATCTTAACTCCAGTTATTTGTTAGCAGAACAAGATCTCAAACAAATTGCCAAATATCTTTTGGAGATTCTCTCCTATCTCCATCAGCAGGATGTCCCCATTAACCACGGCAATATTAAACTTAGTAATATCCTCTTTGATACCCAGTCCCATCGTTTTTATCTAGTTGATTTTGCCTTTGATTCCGATTCTCCCACCACGGACTTACAGGATATAGGTAAAAGTTTGATTAGTTTAGCCACGGGGATTAAGCATCGTTACATACCCGAAAACTTTGAACAAAAAACTAATCTAAGCGCTTTTTTCATCTATTGGTTAAAAAGATTATCAAACTCCCCCCCAGACTCTCATTTTCGTTCGGTGACAGAAGCTTTAGCCAGCTTATATAGTTGTCAATTGATCTTAGTATCTATTGGTAATCTGACCAAACCCTACGGCAGCGAAGTTACTGTTTATAAAAAAGATAATCTCCTGCAAATAAAAATCGCTAGTAAAACCAAACAAAAGTTTTTCAATAATCTCAAAACCCAGTTAAGACAGTTTTTACCATCCCTATTCTTTACGATCATTCTCTTAACCATAGTCGGTATTTATGATCTCAAACTGGTCGCTTTTTTAATCCCAATTATCCTAATTTTTCTGCTCAATTTAATCTCCTCTAGTTTATCTTGGCAGTTATGGAAATCTTTTTGGCAGGGGGAACTAGAGTTAAAAATTACCCCCAAAAAAGTTTCTCTCTATCAAAAACTCTGGGGGCTGAAATTTAAACTAACTGCCGATGCTGCTAGTTCCGAAATTTATAGTCTCATTCGTCGCAATGTCACTGTCACTATGCAGGGAGAAAATGTTAATATTATTCCTCCTTCTCTGGTTCTCGTTGCCAACCATCGAGAATATATTATCACTGCCAGTGAAGATGTTAGCGAAGCCGAATTAGATTGGTTGGCACAACAGTTAAGTGATTGGCTACGTTTACCGATTACGAGAATTTAAGGTGTATTAAGCTACGTTAACACACCCCAAATTTATCTATAAATTAACCGATAACATCTTCCGATTTAATCAGATGCGCTTCTAGGAACCAGAGACGTTTATCGATGTCCCGGGAAATTTCCGTATAGAGATCTGCTGTGTCGGCATCCCCTTGATTGCCAGTGGTATCAATAGCAGAACGAAGATGGGCGGCGTATAAGGCATAACGTTCGGCTAAAGCAACGATATGTTCACTACCATCGACGATATCAGCCGGATATTCCGGCAGAATCGAGTTAGCGGCGGCGATGCGCGCTGTTCCCAAAGCGGTTCCACCTAAAGCGGTAATCCGTTCTGCTACCATGTCCCCATAGCCTTCTAATTCCGTGGCCATTTCGTCAAAGAGGCTGTGCAATTGGTAGAAATTTAAACCTTTTACATTCCAGTGGGCCTGTTTAACCTGAGTTTTTAGGTCTAAACTAGCGGCAAGGGTTTGGCTTAGGATTTCAACCACAGCTTTGCGGATATCTAATGCTAAATCGATGCGGGTGGCGTAGTATTGTCCCGTGGTTTTGGTTTTGACTGGAGTGGCTACCATAATCTTTCTCCTTGATCAGTTAACAGAATAGCTGATTAATTATGCTCCTAAATGAGCTGCTAACTCTTCCGAACCGCCAATTAATTTGCCGTCAATGAAGACTTGTGGGGTGGTGGTATTGCCACTCATGGCCCGCAGAGAACGACTGGTGGCATCCCGTCCGAGGATAATTTCTTCGTATTGTAGGCCTTTTTCCTCTAACATTTTCTTAGCCCGGAGGCAGTAGGGACAGCCCACTTTCGAGAAAAGAGAGACTAAAGGCGGTTTTTTGGCTTCTGGGTTGATATAGTGTAACATCGTTTCCGCATCGGAGACTTTGAAAGGATCTCCCGGTTCTTCCGGTTCGATGAACATTTTCTCGATAACACCATCTTTGACTAGCATCGAATAGCGCCAAGAACGTTTACCGAAACCTAAGTCAGCTTTATCGACTAACATCCCCATTCCTGCGCTAAATTCGCCGTTACCGTCGGGAATCAAGACGACATTATCACATTCTTGGTCCTTTGCCCACTCGTTCATGACAAAGGTATCATTCACCGACAAGCAAACAATAGTATCTACGCCATTTTCCCGAAAAACTGGGGCTAATTCGTTATATCCGGGTAAATGGGAGGTGGAACAGGTGGGAGTGAATGCCCCGGGTAAGGCAAAAAGAACAACGGTTTTTCCTTTGAATAATTCCTCGCTGGTGATGTTCACCCATTGATTATTTTGACGCACGGGAAAGGTGACATCGGGAACTCTCTTCCCTTCTCGGTTTGGTAACATAATCATCAACTCCTAATTGCTAAGTCGTACTCATTTCGAGTTTATCTAAATTAAGTGTACTCATAACGACTATGAGTTGTCAACAAGTATTTATACTTAAATTAGTTACTGAAGGCAAGAGGCAAGGGCCTCCAAGAAAGAATCTGGCAATTCTCCCACCTAAAAAGAAGATTAGAAACTAAGTACATCAAAGCTTTTAGCTGAACAAATAAGGTTTTAGATTCGTCCGTTGTTATCAGTTACTTCTGTCTCCTGTATACTGTCTCCTGTCTCCCTTCTCCCCACTTCCCCACCTCCCAATTCATAATTCATAATTGATAATTCATAATTCCCACTTCTCCCCACACCCCACCCCTTTTTTTACTGAAAAATGATGTTTCCCTTCCTGAAAAAAAGCTATAAATGGCTAGGACTAGCGATAATAACGGTGATTTTGGCGATTACACCCGCCGTCATTGCCCAATCAACCACTAGCGCCATACCTCTGGCAAAAATTAACTGGTTACAGGCAATTTTTTTGGGATTCGTGCAGGGAGTGACGGAATTTTTGCCGATTAGCAGTACCGCTCATCTAAAAGCGATTCCCGTCTTTTTGGGTTGGGGAGATCCCGGTGTCACCTATACGGCAGTGATTCAATTGGGCAGTATTGCGGCGGTATTGTCCTATTTTTGGCAGGATTTAAGGCAAATATCCACGGGAATGGTGAAAGCTGTGGCTAGTTCCGATTATCGTTCCCAGGATTTTCGTTTGGCCGTGGGGATTATCCTAGGCACAATTCCGATCGTTTTCTTCGGTTTGTTAATGAAACTTTTCATTCCCGATTTAGATAATTCCCCCCTGAGAAGCATGACTGCGATCGCCTGTGCCTCTATAGTCATGTCTTTACTCTTAGGTACGGCCGAAAAAATCGGGAAACATAAACGCAGTTTTGAGACTTTGCGACAAAAAGACGGGGTTTTAATGGGATTAGCCCAAGCTTTAGCCCTAATACCGGGGGTATCTCGTTCTGGGTCCACCTTAACTGCCGGGTTATTCATGGGTTTAGAAAGGGCCGTAGCGGCGCGATTTTCCTTTCTGTTGGGGATTCCGGCGATAACTTTAGCCGGTTTAGTGGAATTTAAAGGAGTTCTCGACCAGATTAACACCAGTGAATTAATTCCCCTGGCTATTGGGGTAATTTCCTCGGCGCTATTTTCCTATCTTTCGATCGCTTGGTTATTAGATTATCTCAAAAAACAGAGTACCTGGGTTTTTGTCTGGTATCGTCTCTTTTTCGGGGTTACTATCCTGATTGGTGTGGCCTTGGGTCGTTTTTCCTGACCTTTTGGCATTCTAATTAATTTCTAAAAAATCTTGCAATTTTTGTAGATAAGTAGGGGCATCTTCTAACATGGGAAAGTGAGCAGTATTAGCCATCTCCACATACTGGATATTACTATTCAAATCCGCCGCCATTTTGCCCATTTTGGCGGGGATAATAATGTCTTTTTCCCCCGATACTAAAAGAGTTGGTATCTTAATCTCGGCAAATTTACCCGGCATAATTTCCACTGCCTTTTTACTCACAGATGTATAAATTGTGCCTAGGGCGGCCTCGTAATCTGCCGCTAAAAAATCCTCTAAAAAAGCAATTCTTTCTAATTTTGGGATCGATCGATGCAAGAATCTCGCCATAAATAATCGATCGGCAAAAGGTACTTTTAAAAACCAATCATAACGAAACTGTACCACATACTTACCGAATTTATGAAAGGCAGCAAAAGCCGCTTTATTATACTCAAAAATGCCATTACAGGTTAAAACTGCTTTCACCACTCTTTCGGGGTACATAGTAATAAAAAAAGTCGCCACCGATGCCCCCATAGAGTGACTATTGAGATAGATTTTTTCCATTTCCAAACTATCTAAAAACAATGCTAGATCAAGGGCATATTCTTCTAAATCGTAGGAAAGATCGGAGGATTTTTCCGGCAATTTAGACCGACCAAAACCCCGCATATCGTACAATAAACAATCAAAGCGATCGCAAATTGCCGCAGCCGTCGATCGCCAATAGCGTCCCGATCCTCCCCAACCATGAATAAACACCATCACTGGCTTTTTTTGGGGAGATTCCGACTGTCGAATCCACTCGTAATAATGGGGAACACCGCGAACAGTGATTGTTTTATCGATTATTTGAGTTTTCATGATAGATGTCGTCTTCCAGATTATCCCAAATCTTAGCCAGTGCAGTTTCGCTGACTTTTTGCCAGAAATCCGAGTTTGTCTCCTCCGGGATGAGGGTGACTAAAACCCTAGTACCCTCCGGAATCGGCACGGATTCGAGGAGTTCGATCCGGCCTTCTTTGATGATCGCAGGAACGGTGTTCAGCATGGTTAACCTCGATTTTTCCCCTTAAGCGGATTCTTGACTGGGTAGAGAGGAAGGATGAACCAATAGATCTGCCGTGGAACGTTTTTCCACCATTTCGCGGGTGATTAAACAGCGTTTCACGTCCTTGCGCGAGGGCAATTCGTACATGACATCGAGCATTAATTCCTCGACAATACCCCGTAGGGCCCGGGCCCCGGTTTTGCGACGATAGGCCTCTTGGGCGATCGCTAGGACGGCATCAGATTTAAACTCTAACTGTACATTGTCCATCTTCAACAGTTTTTGATACTGTTTCACCAAAGCGTTGCGGGGTTGCGTCAGGATAGCGATTAAAGCTTCCTCATCCAGGGGTGACAGTGCCGCTAGGACGGGAATCCGACCGACAAACTCTGGAATCATGCCAAATTTGACTAAATCATCGGGAGTCATTTGTTTTAATAACCCTGCCGCTACCTTATCCTTACTAGCTTGGCCATCTCCCGGTTGAATAAAGCCCATGGATTTTTTACCGAGACGCTGATCGATCACCTTATCTAAACCAACAAACGCCCCACCGCAGATAAACAGGATATTGCTGGTGTCAATCTGAATACAATCCTGATAGGGGTGTTTGCGGCCGCCTTGGGGGGGAACATTGGCGATCGTTCCCTCTAACATTTTCAGTAAAGCTTGCTGAACACCTTCTCCGGACACATCCCGGGTAATCGAGGTATTTTCGCTCTTGCGGGCAATTTTATCGATTTCATCGATGTAGATAATGCCCCGCTGCGCCTCTTCCACGTCTAAATCTGCCACTTGTAACAGACGCAAGAGAATATTTTCCACATCTTCCCCCACATAACCGGCCTCGGTTAACGTGGTGGCATCGGCGACAGCAAAAGGTACATCGAGGATTTTGGCCAGAGTTTGAGCCAGAAGGGTTTTTCCCGATCCTGTGGGACCAATTAACAGAATATTGGATTTTTGCAGTTCGATGCTATCTTCTGGACTACCGCCACCGGCTTTTTGGGTTTGGATATCTTTGAGGCGTTTGTAATGGTTATAAACGGCCACAGACAGCACTTTTTTCGCCTCATTTTGACCGATAACGTAGTCATCGAGGTATTTTTTAATCTCTCTTGGTTTGGGAATTTGTTCCCAAGTGGTTTTATTTTGGCCCGATCGCCGTTTGTTGGGACGTTCCTCCACTGGGGCGACCGGACTGGGCGGTTCCATCAACTCCTCATCGAGAATTTCGTTACACAGTTCCACACACTCGTCACAAATATAGACCCCCGGCCCGGCGATTAATTTTCGCACTTGTTCCTGGGATTTGCCGCAAAATGAACACTTGAGGTGGGAGTCGTATTTAGACATAGTTTATTAATTTACAGGGAAGTAACGGGAACGGTAGGATCGGGCAGTTCGGGACGGGAAATCACCAGATCGATTAACCCATATTCTTTGGCTTCGACGGCCGACATAAAAAAGTCCCGTTCGGTGTCGTTGGCGATGCGATCGTAGGGTTGACCGGTGTGGTGAGCCAGCATGGTATTGAGTCTCTGTTTAATATAGAGGATCTCTTTGGCCTGGATGGCGATATCACTAGCTTGACCTTGGGCGCCGCCGAGGGGTTGGTGAATCATGATCCGGCTACTGGGTAGGGACATCCGTTTACCTGCCGCGCCACCACAAAGCAGGAATGCTCCCATACTAGCGGCTAAACCGAAACAAATTGTCGCCACGTCGGGGCGAATTTGTTGCATGGTGTCGTAGATAGCCAGTCCGGCATAAACGGAACCACCGGGGGAGTTGATATAAAGTTGGATATCTTTTTCGGGATCTTCTGCCTCCAAGTAGAGGAGTTGGGCGACGATCGAATCAGCGACCTGATCATCGACGGGAGTTCCCAGAAAAACAATTCTCTCGCGCAAGAGTCGAGAATAGATATCAAAAGCCCGTTCACCCATGCCAGACTGTTCGATTACCACGGGTAAAACGTTAGCTAGGGAGTTTCTCCCCGTGTTGGCGTAGATAGCAGGGCGACAATTACTGGTAATTGGGTAGTCAGGTGATCTCGATTCGAGCATAATTTTTTCGGTTCCGCTATCACAATCTTAGGGTTTTTGCTTGGCTGTGGAGCTTTTACTGGCAAATGTGTCAGCATCTTTAGCACTTCTGTCCATCTATTATGCCCTAAGTTTCCCCCGGTTGGCAGGAATCAGTTATCAGTTATCAGTTATCAGTTATCAGTTATCAGTTATCAGTTATCAGTTTTAGACACAGCAAGCCTTTTAGGGATTTAAAGAACATTTAAAAGGGGGTTTTTGGGGCAATTCTGAGTGTACTATCATGCCTAAAAGCCTGAAGACTCGTAAAATGAACTTGTTAATCCCGTTGAATTTTACCCCGTATTACGTGAACTAAAACCTGAAACCCTTGCTACAGCGCAAATTTAGAATTGCTGAGTTATCAGGGAATGGGGGGATGGGGGAATGGGGGAATTAAACTAATACCCCAAAACCCTAACACCCCAACACCCCAACACGACTGCTAACTCCTTACGGTTATTCTTCCTCAGCCTCAGCTGCCAACACTTCCACTTCGGTGAATGCGAAGGTTTCTTCTGTTTCCTCCTCCTCGCTTGTTTCTTCCTCTAGGGAACCTTTGGGGACGAGGGTGATAGTAGCTTTTTCTTTCAGCCATGCCAGGGTGTTTTCCGCCAGGATTTCTTCGGTGATCACCTGCTCCAGACGCTGCATATCTATGTCGCGATCGGACAATTGCGCCATGATTTTGGCGATTTTTTCCGTTACCGCTTCGGCACTGACTTCAATGCCGGCGACTTTAGCCAATTCCTGCACCACCAGAGTCTGTTTCAGACTTTCGATCGCATCGGGACGGGTGCTTTCCCGCATTTTGGGAATATTATCTTTTGTAAACAAATGGTTGACATCTAGCCCCATTTGTTGGAACTGCATGAAGCTTTGGGTCAAAATATGCGTCACTTCCTTCTCGATCAGCGTCTCCGGTAAATCTAAAGTCGCACCCTTGACTAATTCCTGAGTTAAAGCATCATAAATGCTGTCTTTGGTTTCCTTCTCCGCTTCTTCTCGGAAACGTTTCTCTAAACTTGCTCTTAATTCGGCGATTGTTTCCTGATCGCTGACTTCTTGGGCAAAATCGTCGTCAAGCTCTGGTAATTCCTTGGCTTTTAACTCTTTCATCGTAATGGTAAAGATTACCGCTTTTGCCGCCACATCTTCTTTGGGATAATCTTCCGGGAAAGTTAAAGTCATCTCTTTGACTTCTTCCGGTTTCATGCCGACAATTCCTTCTACCATCCCCTCGATAAAGCGTCCGGTTTCCATATCCACCCGCAGATCTTCGCCGTCAATATCCGGGATATCCTCGCCGGTTTCGGCGGATTTGCCTCGATAATCAACAATCGCCACATCTCCCAGCTGCGCCCCGCGATCTTCCACGGGAACCAATGTTGCTAACTGTTCTTGACGCTCTTTAAACCAATTTTCCACGGATTCGGGATCATAAACAGTTTCTTCGGCAGTAACGCTCAGATTTTCGTAATCTCCGAGAACAATTGTCGGGGCCACATCCACGGAAACTGAAAAAGTCAAAGCTTTACCCGGTTCATAGGCAGCGATCAAATCCTCAAACTTAGACAATAGCTGGGGATTACCCAGGGACTCGATCCCCTCCTGTTTCAGGGCAGATTCGAGGCAATTTTCGATTAATTCCTCAATTACTGCCGCTTTTACCGCTTTAGTTCCCAATCTTTGCAGAAGAATCTGACGGGGAACCTTGCCGGGGCGAAAACCGGGTATATTGGCCGACTTCGCTAAATTCTTGACCACTTGCTCGTGGGTGTTTTTCGTGGTTTCGGCGGGAATTTCAATTTCTAAACCTATCTGACTGGCAGGAAGCTTTTCCTGAATAACTTTCATCGATTTTTCTAGCTCTTACGACAAGGAACGTTTATAATAGGGTGAGCGGTGTTTGCGCCGGCGCTGGATCCCTCCCGCTCATGATATTCTAGGGGAATAGCTGCAGTTGCTCCCCAAGCTGTCACAATCTTTTTATTTTAGCGGTCAATGGGGTATATTTAATTTATTCCGTCCTTGGGGCAGTTAAGCCCAATCAGAAAATTTTGCTGATCAAAGGCCGATGAATCCAAGTTTTAGAATAACTCGGTGGACAAAAAAGATTTTTTACTTTAACGATTTCTTCGGATCATTATCATCACCCAACTCGTCAGGAGGTCACACAATTTGAGTCAAAAAGTACGGGTCGCTATTTTAGGGGCCACCGGGGCCGTGGGAACGGAATTACTAGAGTTATTAGCTAGTCGTCAATTTCCTCTCGCTAGTCTAAAATTACTCGCTTCCGAGCGTTCTGCTGGAAAAAGCCTCGATTTTCAGGGCGAAAGTCTGCTAATCGAAGCGGTAAACGAGCGCTCTTTTCAGGACGTGGATATCGTTCTTGCTTCTGCGGGGGGGTCCACCTCGAAAGCTTGGGCGAAAACTATTGTCGAGTCGGGTGCGACGATGATCGATAACTCCAGCGCTTTTCGCATGAATCCCGAAGTGCCTTTAGTTGTCCCGGAAATCAATCCCGACAGTGTGGACAATCACCGAGGCATTATCGCTAATCCCAACTGTACGACAATTCTTTTAGGAGTGGCGATCTGGCCTCTCCACCAAGTACAGGCGATCAAGCGAGTAGTAGTTTCTACTTATCAGTCCGCCAGTGGTGCTGGGGCCCGAGCCATGGAGGAGGTAAAACAGCAAGCACAAGCAATTCTTGACAATCGGCAACCTCCCACTAATTCCTTCCCCTATCCCCTCGCTTTTAATCTTTTTCCCCACAATACCCCGATTAATGGTCAAGGGTACTGCGAGGAGGAAATGAAAATGGTCAACGAAACCCGCAAGATTTTTGCTTGTCCAGAGCTGCGGGTTAGCGCCACCTGTGTGAGGGTTCCCGTCCTGCGGGCCCATTCGGAATCAGTTAACCTAGAATTTAGTCGGCCTTTTTCTGTGGTGAAGGCTAGAGAAATTCTTCAGTCCGCTCCGGGGGTAAGATTAGTGGAAGATTGGGACGCTAATTATTTTCCCATGCCAATTGATGCTAGTGGTCGCGATGAAGTATTAGTGGGACGCATTCGTCAAGATATATCCCATCCTAACGGTCTAGAATTGTGGCTATGCGGCGATCAAATTCGCAAGGGTGCGGCTTTAAATGCCGTACAAATTGCCGAACTTTTAGTCAAGAAAAATCTCGTCGGTTCAAGATTAGCAACAGTTTGATAATTAAGCCATCGGCCTTCAGCTAGGTCAAGGCGATAATAATTAGACCTCTGGTAAAAATCAAAAATGGTTGTTAGGGTTAGGATCCGGTAGTCAGTAGTCAGGAGAATTAAGAATGAATAATTTTATGCAATTTAATCCTTATTTTTGCCGTTTTTGAAACCTCAAAAATTAATGAGGCAAGAGGTTAACTAGAAAAATAGCTAATTAATCGGATAAATAAAGGCTGATTGTTGAACGCTCAAAACCCGATAACAAAGACCGAATCTAAAACCTAATTTGTTAAGCTAAAAGCCTCGATGTACTTAGTTTCTAACCTTCTTTTTAGGTAAGCGGATTGCCAGATTCTTTCTTTTGCCTCTTGCCTTCAGAAGCTGATAACTGATAACTGATAACTGATAACTGATCAATGAGTGAAACAACATATTTTGGACGAGTAATTACGGCGATGGTGACTCCCTTCACCGTCGAGGGTCAAGTTAATTATGCTATGGTGGAAAAGTTGGCCGATTATCTAGTTACTCACGGTAGCGATGGTATAGTGGTCTGTGGGACGACGGGAGAATCCCCCACCCTAAGTTGGCAGGAAGAATACGAACTATTTAGTATTGTCAAAAAAGCAGTTAATGGTCGGGGAAAAGTGATCGCGGGGACGGGTTCTAATTCCACTTCCGAAGCGATCGAAGCTAGTCAACAGGCCGCTAAACTGGGTTTGGATGGTTCTTTACAAGTGGTTCCTTACTACAATAAACCTCCCCAAGAGGGTTTATACGAGCATTTTCTGACCATTGCCAAAGCTTGTCCCGATCTGCCGGTGATGCTTTATAATATCCCCGGTCGTACGGGTCAAAATATGACCCCAGAAACGATTATTAAACTGGCAGCAGTTGATAATATTGTGGCGGTAAAAGAAGCTAGTGGTAATTTAGAACAAACCTGCAAGATTTACTGTCATACTCCTGAAAATTTCGCTATTTATTCCGGGGATGATTTTCTCACCTTACCCCTGATGACCTGTGGTGCGGTGGGAGTGGTCAGTGTTGCCAGTCATCTAGTGGGAGAAGAAATCCAAGCAATGATTCAAGCTTTCTTAACCGGAGATGCGGCCAAAGCGACCGAGATTAACTTGAAATTATTTCCGTTGTTTAAAGGTTTATTCTGTGCCACTAATCCAATTCCAATTAAAGCGGCCTTAAATCTAGTTGGTTGGGAAGTGGGGGGTCTAAGACTTCCTTTATGTTCCTTAAGTCCCGATCTAGAAGAAGGATTAGCAAAAATTATGCAAGAATTGGCTTTAATCTAGAAAAATACTAGAAATTCTTGCTCACTAAACTAGGATTTTTTCGAGAAATAGGTTATAATGTTAATAGCTTAACTAGAAGAAAAATATAGTTTAGAACGGTCAGAAAGTATTGATATAAGTGAACTTAACTAGGTGTTATCCTCCTAGTTAAACTTAATTCCAACTATTCATTTTTTGAGATTTACCATCTACAAAAACCACCGAAAAAATCACCATAACTTACCATCAAAGGATACCTAATGAGTCAAGATAAAACCCAAGCAAAACTAAAGATCATTCCCCTAGGAGGATTACACGAAATCGGCAAAAACACCTGTGTTTTTGAATACGATGATGAGATTATTCTCCTCGATGCTGGTTTAGCTTTTCCTTCCGATGATATGCACGGGGTGAATGTAGTGCTTCCCGATATGACTTATCTAAGGGAAAATCGCCATAAAATTAAGGGTATGATCGTCACCCACGGTCACGAAGATCATATCGGTGGCATTCCCTACCATCTCAAACAATTTGATGTACCAATTATCTACGGTCCGCGCCTAGCGATGGCTTTATTGCGGGATAAATTGGAAGAAGCAGGATTAGCAAATCGTACCAAATTAGAAACCGTTGCTCCTCGGCAAATGGTGCGTTTAGGTAAATCTTTCATGGTGGAATATATCCGCAATACCCACTCGATCGCCGATAGTTTTTGTGTAGCAATTCACACTCCTTTAGGGGTAGTTATTCACACAGGAGATTTTAAAATTGACCATACTCCCGTGGATGGTGAGTTTTTTGATCTACAAAAAATTGCCGAACATGGCGAGAAAGGGGTGCTATGTTTATTGAGTGATTCCACTAACGCAGAAGTACCCGGTTATACTCCCTCGGAAGCTTCCGTTTATCCTGGGTTAGAGCGGGTTTTTAACCAAGCAACGGGACGGATTATGATCACTACCTTTGCCTCCTCGGTGCATCGGATTAATCTGGTGTTGAAATTGGCCCAGAAATTTAACCGGAAAGTGGTGGTAGTGGGTCGATCGATGTTAAATGTCATCGCTCATGCGCGTAATTTGGGGTATATAAAATGTCCCGACGATCTATTTGAACCCTTAAAAGCGACCCGCAATTTAGCCGATGATAAAATCGTCATTTTAACCACAGGCTCCCAGGGGGAACCTTTAGCGGCCATGACGCGGATTTCTAAGGGTGAACATCCTCATATTCGCGTGCGTCAGGGGGATACGATTGTCTTTTCCGCTAATCCGATTCCGGGTAATACCATCGCCGTGGTCAATACAATTGATCGCCTGATGATGCAGGGTGCTAACGTGGTTTACGGACGCGATAAGGGAATTCACGTTTCCGGCCATGGTTCCCAAGAAGACCATAAATTGATGCTATCTTTGACCCGGCCGAAGTTTTTTGTGCCAGTGCATGGAGAACACCGAATGCTGGTCAAACACGCTCAGATGGCCCAAAGTATGGGTATTCCCGCCGAAAATATGGTAATTGTCAAAAATGGTGACACGATCGAGTTAACTGGCGATCGCATTGGTCTCGGCGCGCCAGTGCCTTCGGGAATCGAGTTAGTCGATCAAGCGGGTGTAGTCCACGAACACATTATGCAGGAAAGACAACAGTTAGCTGAAGATGGTGTGATTACGATCGCGGCCTTCGTTAACGGGGAGGGACAATTAAGCGCACCTCCAGAGATTAATTTGCGCGGTGTGGTGACAAAAGTGGAAATCTCGCTGCTGAATCAGTTAATTATTCGGGCGATCGAACGCTGTTTAAGCGATCGCATCGGTGAATTTAAAACCGCCACGGGGATTCAGGATTGGGCCGGTTTGCGGGCCGAAATCGAGACGACTTTGCAGCGTTTAATCAAACGGGAGTTACAGAGTCAACCTCTAGTGATCTTCCTCCTACAAGCGGCGGCAACGGAACCAGCGAACAATCGTACTTATCGCCGCCGTCGTCCCGCAGCCACCATGGCCTCCTAATAGCAGTGAGCAGTGAGCAGTAATCAGTAATCAGTGATCAGTAAACAGTGAAAAGATGGCAAGAAACTGCTATTTAATACTGGTCACTTAACACATACTGCTCACTTAAAACTCAAATCTGATAACTGTTAACTTACCCACTGATAACTGATAACTGATAACTGATAACTGATAACTGTCATGTTCCATGCTGCCGATTTGCGATCGCTGCTGACCGCGGTTGCCAGGGGAGAAATTAACCCGGAGACAGCCTTAGATAAACTTAAACATCTGGCCTTTGAACCGGTGGAAGACTTCGCTAAGATTGACCATCATCGTCAATTAAGGACGGGATTTCCGGAGGTTATCTGGGGGCCGGGTAAAACCACCGCTCAAATCGCCCAAATTATCCATGTTTTGCGTCAAAATAGTCCCGTGGTTATGGCCACCCGCATTGAAGCAGAGATAGCAGCCCAGCTACAGGAACAGGTAACAGACTTAGTTTATTATCCCTTAGCTCGCATCTGTGCCATTGCCGCAGCCGCTCCAGAAAATCCCCCAAAAGGGATAATTTCCATCCTAACGGCGGGAACTGCCGATATTCCCGTAGCGGAGGAGGCGGCGGTTACTGCTCAATTATGCGGTTTTTCCGTGCAGCGTCTCTGGGATGTGGGGGTGGCGGGAATTCATCGCCTTTTGAATCATCGCCATCTACTGGATGCCGCCGATGTGTTAATTGTTGTTGCGGGAATGGAAGGAGCCTTACCAAGTGTGGTAGCGGGATTAGTTGATCGCCCGGTGATCGCCGTTCCCACCAGTATCGGTTACGGAACCAGTTTCGGCGGTATTGCTCCTTTGTTAACTATGCTCAATTCCTGCGCGGTCGGCATCGGTGTGGTTAATATAGATAATGGTTTTGGGGCTGCCATGTTAGCCGGCCAAATTTTACGCACGGCGGCCAGATTAGCCTAGATTTTCCCTCATCTCAGGCTGAAAATCCTATACAGTTGGTATAGGGATAAACTACTTTGAGAAAGAAGCCGATATGCAACTAAGTGAAATTACTCATCCCAACCAGTTACATGGTTTGTCAATCCGTCAATTAGAAGATATTGCCCGTCAGATTCGCGAAAAACACCTCCAGACGATCGCCGCTACCGGTGGACATTTGGGACCGGGTTTAGGAGTCGTAGAACTAACGATCGCCCTTTACCAAACCCTGGATCTCGATCGCGATAAAGTTCTTTGGGACGTGGGACACCAAGCTTATCCGCACAAACTCCTCACCGGTCGCTATAACGATTTTCACACCCTGCGCCAAAAAAATGGCGTTGCGGGCTATCTAAAACGTTGCGAGAGCAAATTTGACCATTTTGGGGCTGGACACGCCTCCACGAGCATTTCTGCTGGGTTAGGAATGGCTTTAGCCCGGGATGCCAAGGGGGAAGATTTCAAGGTAGTATCGATTATCGGGGACGGGGCTTTAACCGGGGGTATGGCCCTAGAAGCGATTAACCATGCTGGACATTTACCGAACACCAACATCATGGTTATCCTCAACGATAACGAGATGTCCATTTCCCCCAACGTCGGGGCAATTTCCCGCTATCTCAATAAAGTTCGTCTGAGCGAACCCGTCCAGTTTATCGCCGATAATCTCGAAGAACAATTTAAAAATCTACCCTTCTTCGGTGACTCCCTCACTCCCGAAATGGAACGAGTCAAAGAAGGAATGAAACGGTTAGCAGTTCCCAAAGTTGGCGCAGTGATTGAGGAATTGGGCTTTAAATATTTTGGCCCGATTGATGGTCATAATATTCCCGAATTAATCGCCACTTTTAAACAGGCCCATAAGGTCCACGGACCGGTTTTCGTCCACGTTGCCACCGTTAAAGGCAAAGGCTACGAATTAGCTGAAAAAGATCAAGTGGGTTATCATGCCCAAAATCCCTTTAATTTAGCCACGGGTAAACCGATTCCCTCCAGTAAACCGAAACCTCCCGCTTATTCCAAAGTTTTCGGGCATACTCTCACTAAATTAGCGGAAAATGACCCGCGCATTATCGGTATCACCGCCGCCATGGCCACCGGGACGGGATTAGATAAATTTCAGGCAAAACTGCCGAAACAGTACATCGATGTGGGAATTGCCGAACAACACGCTGTTACTCTCGCCGGTGGTCTTGCTTGCGAAGGAATGCGCCCGGTTGTCACTATTTACTCTACTTTCCTGCAGCGGGCTTTTGATCAGATTATTCATGATATCTGCATTCAAAATCTCCCGGTTTTCTTCTGCATGGACCGGGCCGGTATTGTCGGGGCCGATGGACCGACCCACCAAGGGATGTACGATATCGCCTACCTGCGTTGTATCCCCAATATGACCATTATGGCCCCGAAAGATGAGGCGGAACTGCAAAGAATGGTCGTAACGGGGATTAATCATACCAGCGGCCCCATTGCCATGCGTTACCCCCGGGGCAACGGTTTAGGGGTTCCCCTGATGGAAGAGGGTTGGGAAGCTTTACCCATCGGTAAGGGCGAAATTCTCCGCAGTGGCGATGATATTCTCCTGTTAGGATACGGCACTATGGTCAACACTTCCCTACAGGTGGCCGAAATCCTCAGCGAACACGGCATCGAAGCCACAGTGGTTAATGCTCGTTTTGTCAAGCCCCTTGATACAGAACTTATCTTTCCCCTTGCCCAACGTCTTGGTAAAGTGGTGACTTTGGAAGAAGGTTGTTTGATGGGTGGTTTTGGTTCTGCGGTTTTGGAAGCTTTACAGGATGCTAATATTCTAGTTCCGGTCAAGCGTTTCGGGGTTCCCGATAAATTAGTGGACCACGCAACACCAGAGGAATCCTTCGCTGATTTGGGTTTAACCAGTCCCCAGATTGCCCAACAGGTTTTAGCGGCATTTTTTAGCCAAAAACAAACCGCTAACGTCGGTTAAAATCTCAAGATTAGCTTGGCCAGTTTTCCCGAAAAATTAGGGAAGACTGGTTTTTTTTGCTCTAGATAGTCAATGAAGACTGCCGGCAATAAATAGTGAGGGGAACGAACCACAGAGACACAAAGGACACAAAGATCGATCACTACTATATAAGTCAAACTTATCACACAAAGAATAAGAGAGTCCAGTAGCTTTAAGAGCATCAGCCATGAGTTGGTCATCAATGACAGTGTTAGTTCTCGTAGTATCCCTAGTTGTGTATAGTAGATTAAACCCCTTGCATAATTAATTTGTGAGGGTTCAAAAATGAGAAAAAAGGTTAAATTTTGTCAAGAAATTGCTTAAAGTTTTCTAAAGCCACTTGACTTAAAGACAGAATTGTGCATAGTAGAAGTAGGCGGAGAGAAGATTGGACGATTACAAGCAACTGAATTACCTATGGAAAACCAACTTTGGCAGCGAATCACACTCGATTTAAATATCTGTCATGGTAAACCTTGCCTTCGAGGATTGCGTTATCCTGTTGAATTTATCCTAGAATTACTTAGTTCTGGCATGAGTATCGAAGATATTTTAGCCGACTACGATGATTTGGAACGGGAGGATATTCTAGCGGCGTTATTGTTTGCCACTCGATTAACTCAGGTAAAAAGCATCTACCAAATTGCACCATGAACTTTTTAGTCGATGCCCAATTGCCAGTTGGTTTAGCCCGTTTTTTGCAAGCTGCTGGTCATGATACAATTCATACTAAAGATTTACCCCAACAAAATGCCACGACAGATGCAGAAATTAACGCTCTTTCGATTCAACAAAATCGTATTGTTATTACCAAAGACACAGATTTTCTTGATTCATTTTTGATTAGTCAAGAACCTTATAAGCTTCTGCTAGTGACTACGGGTAACATTACGAATGTTGAATTAGAAGCATTATTTCAGAATAATCTACCCCAAATAAAAGCACTTTTTACTCAACATTCCTTAATAGAAATGAGTCGCAACTCAATCATCGTTCATCAATAATTTTACGCAGGGTGCTGTGTATGGTTTCATCAGTTCATCTTATGGCTTCTGGCTGGGATTTAGCAGTTAATAACCGCAATGGTCAACTCGCTCTTGTGGTTGAGGTCAAGTGCAAAACCAACGTATCCCAAGAATGGGCGGCAAAACTCCGACGCAATATTCTGGCACACGGTACTTTTGCCAAGGCTCCCTATTTTTTGCTGGTCTTTCCTGACAGATTTTACTTATGGAGTAATGTTGGGGCTTTTCAGGAGCAGAGTGAACCTAGTTATATGATTGATGCCAGTCCCATTCTTCAGCCTTATTTTCAACGAGCAGGGGTAACGAATGACCAAATTAGTAGGCAAAGTCTTGAACTAATTGTTGCTTCTTGGTTGGGAGAGATTATTTATTCTGAAAAGCCGCCTGAAGCTCTCGATGATTCTCAGCGTTGGTTGATTGATTCAGGGTTGTATGCTGCTTTAGCTGGGGGAAAATTTCAGCGTGAGGCAGCGGCGTGAATATCTATGTTGAAACAAATTTTGTTTTAGAGCTAACCTTCGAGCAAGAGCAGTGTCTAAGCTGTGAGCAGATTCTGCAACTTTGTGAAACAGGACAAGCCAAACTAATTATTCCAGCATATAGTCTAGCTGAACCTCACGAAAAACTGACTCGTCAAGCAAAGAGTCGTCGGGAACTTCAACAGTTACTAGATACTGAGTTACGTCAACTTTCACGCACAGCTTCTTATGCAAGTCGGATCAAGAGTATTCAAGATATTGCTAGTTTAATGGTGCAAAGCAATGAAGAAGAACGACATCGTTTTAATAAATATCGAGAACGCCTCCTCAAGGTAGGAGAAATTGTGGCACTTACTGCTGATATTTTAATCGAAGCAGCATCTTATGAAAAGATATATGATTTAACGCCACAAGATGCTCTTGTCTATGCCTCGGTACTTCATCATTTACGACGTTATCAGCCACAGCAGGCGTGTTTTTTGAATCGAAACTCAAAAGACTTTGATAGTCCTGACATTGTTGAAGAACTGAATCAATTCAACTGTAGGATGATTCCCCGATTTGATCGTGGTTACAGTTTTCTTCAGTCGCAGTTATCGTCCTAGTAGCTGAGATCAAGCTTTTCGGTTGAGTTGAGCGCTTTAATACTTAGGAGAAAACTGCTCGATTCAATAATTTGAGCGAAACCCAACATTCTTTAACGACATCGTAAGAATCATTGATTGTGCCTCATTTCCTCAAGGTTTCCTTCCCATTTAAGCTTACCTTTAAAGGCTTTAATTTTCTCCTGTTGTTTGAGCCGAATCAAAGTCTTAAGACCCAATTCAACAACTTCTTGTTTAGTCTTTAAACCAGTAGCTTTAAGAGCATCAGCCATGAGTTGGTCATCAATGATAATGTTAGTCATCATCCTATCCCTAGTTGTGTATAGTAGATTGTTAATATACACATTATATAGGGTTTGCTGAATAAATGTGAGATGTAAGCAAGGTAGAGATTTTGTGGCTTTTCTCGCTCCCACAGGTGCAAGATTGTGAGAGAATCGTCGTTCAAAATCTTGCGTCTTTATCGGCCCGCGTCCTGTAGGGGCGAAGCATTCGGACAATAACCTATCGGTGAAACTGTAGATTTTCTATCCGAATGCTTCGCCCGTACTTTTTGCCGCATACCCTATTTAGGAGAAAACTGCTCGATTCAATAATTTGATCCAAAACCCAACATTTTTAAAGATATCGGTGCAGTTTCCCGCAAGTGTCGCTCATTTTTGATAGACAAAAGTTATTGCTGTCACCCCAAACACAAGTTTACTGTCTCACTCGCCAAATTTTGATAGTTTTGTCAGCACTCCCACTAGCTAAATAGCGGCCATCGGGACTATATGCTACTGAGAAAACTGTCTCAGAATGACCGGTAAGGGTACGCAATTCGTTTCCCGTTGCTACCTCCCAAATTTTGATAGTTTTATCCTGACTCCCACTAGCTAAATAGCGTCCATCGGGACTATATGCTACTGACCTAACTACCTCAGAATGACGAGTAGGGGTACGCAATTCTCTTACCGTTGCTACCTCCCAAATTTTGATAGCACCGTCACCAATCCCACTAGCTAAATAGCGACCATCGGGACTATATGCTACTGATAAAACCCCCTCGGAATGACCAGTAAGAGTACGCAATTCTTGTCCCGTTGCTACTTCCCAAATTTTGATAGTTTTGTCAAGACTCCCACTAGCTAAATAGCGGCCATCGGGACTATATGCCACTGACCAAACCGTCATAGAATGACCGGTAAGGGTACGCAATTCTTTTCCCGTTGCCACCTCCCAAATTTTGATAGTTTTGTCACTACTCCCACTAGCTAAATAGCGGCCATCGGGACTATATACCACTGACAAAAACTCGCTAGAATGACCAGTAAGAGTACGCACTTTTCCCGTTGCTACCTCCCAAATCTTGATAGTTTTATCCTGACTCCCACTAGCTAAATAGCGGCCATCGGGACTATATGCCACTGACAAAACCACCCCGGAATGACCAGTAAGGGTACGCAATCCTTTTCCTGTTGCCACCTCCCAAATTTTGATAGTTTTGTCAAGACTCCCACTAGCTAAATAGCGACCATCGGGACTATATACTACTGAGTTAACCCGGTAAGAATGACCAGTTAGGGTTTTATCTAAGGGTGAAACCGAAGAATTAATCTTAGGAATAACTGGCGATTGTTTTTGAGTTACAACAGGCTGCGGATTTGGTGGTGGAGATGTTATAGTAGGAGTTATAGGAGGTAACTTTAATTGCCGTTCAATCTCATCCAAACGCTGTAAAATAACCCTAGTATTAGCCGGTCTATTCTTTGGCAATCTTCCCATCAACTCATCAATAAAATCCAACAATAACGGGTGAATATTTTCCGTTTCTTCTCGCCAAGATAAAACATCATTAACCGCATCATAAATTTCTAAAGGATGTTTTCCCGTTAATAAATGCACAAAAGTTCGTCCTAAAGCATGAAAATCTGATTGAATCACCGCTTGGCCATGTTGTTGTTCATTGGGTGTATATCCGCGTGAGATAATACCTGTTACCTGTTGACCTTTTACCTTTTGATGATAGGTTTGGGTTTCTTCCCTTGCTGTGCCAAAATCAATTAACACCAACTCGCCACTATTCCGCAGCATGATATTAGGGGGTTTAATATCTCGATGCAGCCAATTCTGTTGATGAATTTTATCGAGAATTAAAGTGATTTCTCTCAGCCATTTTAAGGCTCGTTTTTGACTTAACTTATCATACTGCTTTAGCCACTGTTCTAAATTAATTCCCTCCACTTTTTCCATAACTAAACAGTGTAATATTTTCCCTTCCCTTGTGGAATATTGAAAATAGGCATCTGCGCGAGGAACACCGGTGACATTTTGACGACTCAACTCTAATAAAACGTCATATTCCCGTTTAAATAATTCCACTGCCTTCGGGTCATTATTCCATTTTTCTTGTAATACCTTGAGGATTTTGGCTGTAAAACCCTCAAAAGCTTCATAAACAACCCCAAAACCGGTCGTATCACTCAATAACCGACTCACTCTATATTGACCATTTAACAACAACTCAGAGCCGCAACTTTGACAGTAACGAGTATTCGAGTTATTATTACTCGGATGGTCTGGTTGATAACAATTGGGATTAATACAGTAACAGGGTTTCATCTCGGCTATCAGTTATTTTATTGAGTGAATAATTGCAAGTTTTCCCTTACCTGTCTTTGAAGGCATTTTATCATAAGTAAGCTAAAACGGATTTTAACCGCCTATCCTTAGATTAGCTGTCTCGG
The DNA here is from genome assembly GCF_003019735.1 of Microcystis sp. MC19. NCBI lineage: Bacteria > Bacillati > Cyanobacteriota > Cyanophyceae > Chroococcales > Microcystaceae > Microcystis > Microcystis sp. MC19. The sequence continues at coordinate 2,457,984 of NZ_CP020664.1, forward strand.
AGTCTCGACTAGAAAATTAATTTTGCACAACTACTTAAGTGGGTGGGTGGAATTAAATATAAAATGAACGTAGGTTGGGTTGAAGCATGAAACCCAACGCCCGCATGGGTTACGCTACCGCTAACCCATCCTACAAATAATTATGCCTACCTACTTAACTAACACTCCATTCAGAAAAATTTCGGCAATACCTTCGGCCATTTCTTGTAAAGCTAAGGGGGAAGCATTGCTATCTAAAATAGTTTCACTGGAAAAACCGGCAATTGCGAACATTCCTAGAAAAACTTGGGCGACAATTTTCGGATTCATGGGACGATAGATACCACGATCGATCGCTGTTTGAAAAAAAGCCTCGGCCACATCGGTCATTTTAGCAATTACCTCCGATTGAATTCGCTCTTTTAATTCGGGATGAAATTGTGCCTCTATAAAACAAACTCGCAATAAATCGCTATTTTCTCGCATTCTCAACACCCTACGTCGCATCACCTGCGCTACCGCTTTATAACTGCCCATTTCGCTCAATTCCGTCAGCAAGTCGGTGAGAATATCCACCCATCCCCTAGTGGCCACTTCGATTAAAATCGCCTTTTTGTTGGGAAAATAACGAAATAAAGTTCCTTCTGCCACATTTGCTTTTCCTGCTAGGTCTTTGGTCGTGGTTCCTTCATAACCCTTAGCGGCAAATAAACGTAAAGCGGCCTGTAGAATACGACTACGGATATCTTCTTCCCCAGAATTGGTCTCAGCTAGGGAACGTTGAAAAAGACTTTGCATAATCATTGACAGCTAGAACGGGATAGAGCCATTGTCATCGATCAAGTCAGGTGTTTGCTCAAATGCTTCATAAAATTTTGAGTAATTGGGGTTAGAGATTGTTCAAGGGAATGGAGTAACTTGGCCTTGAACAACGAGCGCAGCAGCATAAATAGATTTCCTCTAGGTTGTTTTGACGGAGATACCAGCAAAGGAATCTTTAAGAAATTACCCAAAATCCCTGCGTATAGGTATTGACGGCGCTAGACTCCCAACGTATAGATAAATACTGTTTCTGGAAGCCCATGACTGTGAGCTACGAAAAAATCACCCCACCGACAACAGGCTCGACAATTACTTTTTCTGACGGAAAACCTCTCGTTCCCGACGATCCCATCATTCCCTTCATTCGCGGTGACGGTACGGGGGTCGATATCTGGCCCGCAACCGAAAAAGTTATCGATGCAGCGATCGCCACAGCCTACGCTGGTCAAAGGAAAATCCATTGGTTTAAAGTCTATGCTGGCGATGAAGCTTGCGAAATCTACGGGACTTATCAATATCTACCCCAAGATACATTGACAGCGATCAAAGAATATGGTATTGCCATCAAGGGTCCCTTGACCACTCCCATCGGTGGCGGCATTCGTTCCCTGAATGTGGCTTTGCGGCAAATTTTTGACCTCTATGCCTGTGTTCGTCCCTGTCGTTACTATGCGGGAACCCCTTCCCCCCATAAGACCCCGGAAAAACTCGATGTCATCGTCTATCGGGAAAATACCGAGGATATCTATCTCGGCATCGAATGGAAACAAGGCACGGAAATCGCCGATAAACTGATTAATTATCTCAACACGGAACTAATTCCCGCCACTCCCGAACACGGGAAAAAACAAATTCCCCTTGATGCGGGTATCGGGATCAAACCGATTAGTAAGACGGGTTCCCAAAGATTAGTCCGCCGGGCGATCGAACGAGCGCTGACTTTACCGAAACCGAAAAATCAGGTTACTCTCGTCCATAAGGGTAACATTATGAAATATACCGAAGGGGCGTTCCGGGATTGGGGTTATGAATTAGCTAAAAGTGAATTCCGGGATGTGTGCGTTACCGAGATGGAATCATGGATCCTGAGCAATAAGGAGAAAAACCCTGATCTGAGCATCGAAGATAACGCCCGCATGGTGGAACCAGGTTATGATGCCCTCACGGATGAGAAAAAAGCCAAAATCTGCCAGGAAGTGACCAGTGTTCTCGATGCTATCTGGGAAACCCACGGCAATGGGCAATGGAAAGATAAAATTATGGTTAACGATCGCATTGCCGATAGTATCTTCCAACAGATCCAAACCCGTCCCGATGAATACTCGATCCTCGCTACCATGAACCTGAATGGTGATTATCTCTCCGATGCGGCAGCGGCGATCGTGGGTGGCTTAGGGATGGGACCTGGGGCGAATATTGGCGATACTTGCGCTATTTTTGAGGCAACCCACGGCACGGCCCCTAAACACGCCGGTTTAGACCGAATTAACCCCGGTTCGGTGATTCTTTCTGGGGTGATGATGTTGGAATACATGGGATGGCAAGAAGCGGCCGATTTGATTAAAAAAGGCATCGCAGCAGCGATCGCTAATCGACAAGTTACCTACGATTTAGCGCGTCTGATGGAACCTCCCGTTAATCCTCCTCTGAAATGTTCCGAATTTGCCGATGCGATTATCTCCCATTTTGGGGATTAATTTTCCGGTTAGGGTAGCCTGAAAACTGCCCTATTTTTCGTAAAATCCCCAAAATTACCCCTGTCTCCGTTAATGCAGACGTTTTAAGCGTTCTTGGAGAATTTGGGCTTGTTTTTCGGACTCTGCTAAAGCTTGCTTCGTTTTTTCGATTAAAGCTTCTGGAGCTTTTTCGACAAAGCTAGGTTTATTCAAGCGATCGCTCAAACTCTTGATTTCCCCTTCTACTTTAGCTAAATTTTTCGCTAATTTCCCAGCCAATACCGATATATCAACCAATCCGGACAGGGGGATGAGGATTTCTACCGTAGCGACAACACCAGCGATCGCCTGATTGACTTCCTCGGTCAATTTTGCCGTCAAAATTAAGTTTTCGATCTTGGCCAAGTCTTTTAAGTACACTTGTCCGCGTTGCAAAATAGCTAATTCTTGGCTGTTTTCTGTCTGTAAAATTGCTGTGATCGTTGCCCCCGGTTTAATCCCCGCTTCGGCCCGCAAATTACGCAACACCCGAATACTTTCAATTAATAACTCAAAAGTATTTTCTAAGTCTAAATCGATCAGAGAACTATCAGCTATTGGATAGGTTTCTAAAGCTAAAACCTGCTGATTTTCTTGGGTTAAATGATGCCAAATTTCTTCGGTAATATGGGGCATAAAAGGATGTAATAGTTTTAATGTCCCTGCCAAGATAAAAGCCAAAGTTTGCCGGGCCGTGGCACAGGAAACTGATTCTTTATCCTTCCATAAACGAGTTTTTACTAACTCGATATACCAATCACAGAAATCGCGCCAGATAAATTCGTATAGACCTTTAGCCGCTTCTCCCATGCCATAATTTTCTAGATAATCTCTAGTTTTTTGCACTGTTTGATGATAACGAGATAAAATCCAGCGATCAGATAATTCTAAATTTTCTAAAGCTGGTTCTCCCAATTCTTCTGGGGTTTTTCCCTCCAGATTCATCATGACAAAACGGGAAGCATTCCAAATTTTATTGGCAAAATTTCGGGCTGCTTCTACGGATTCCGATTCATCGGTTTTACGGTTATATTGCAGACTGATATCCTGTCCTGCTCCTGCCACTTCTCGGATTAAGGTATATCGTAAAGCATCGGTTCCGTATTTATCAATTAAAATTAGCGGATCGATGCCGTTATTGGCAGATTTAGACATCTTTTTGCCGTTTTCATCCCTAACTAAACCGTGAATATAGACATCTTTAAAGGGCATTTGTCCCGTAAAATAGCCCGCCATCATCGTCATTCTGGCCACCCAGAAAAAGATAATATCAAAACCGGTGACGAGGGTTGTGGTGGGATAATAGGTGTCTAGATCAAGGGTTTTTTCTGGCCATCCCATAGTCGAAAATGGCCACAATCCCGAAGAAAACCAAGTATCTAAAACATCGGGGTCTTGTTGAATAATTATATCCTCTCCATACTCTTGTTTAGCCTTGGCTAAAGCGGAGGTTTCATCTGGGGCAACGACGAAGGGAGTATGGTTAGTAATTTCGTTGTTAGTTTCACTGATAATATACCAAGCGGGAATTTGATGACCCCACCACAGTTGTCGAGAAATACACCAATCTTTTAGTTTAACTAACCAATCGCGATAAACTTTTGTCCATCTTTCTGGCACAAAACGGGGCGAGTTTTCCTGATCTAAACAGGTTAAAGCTTTTGTGGCTAAAGGTTCAATTTTAATGAACCATTGGGTAGATAAAAGGGGTTCCACGGGAACTTTACCTCGATCGCTATAGGGGACGCTATGGCGATAGGCTTCAATCTTGACTAAAAAGCCGTCTTCATCGAGTTTTTTAACAACATTTTTGCGGGCAACAAAACGATCTTGACCTGCGAATATTCCGGCATTTTCGTTTAAACTGCCGTCTAAATTCATGATATTAATAAAGGCCAAATTATGGCGTTTACCCATCTCAAAATCCTTGGGATCGTGGGCCGGCGTAACTTTGACGCAACCGGTACCGAATTCGGGATCCACCAATTCATCGGCAATAATCGGGATTTCTCGCCCCATTATCGGTAAAGTGACGGTTTTGCCGATTAAATGGCGATAACGGGGGTCTTGCGGGTTGACAGCGACACCAGTATCACCGAGCATGGTTTCGGGTCTTGTGGTGGCTACTTGAAGATAACCGCTACCATCGCTAAGAGGATAGCGAAAATACCAGAGATTTCCCTCAATATCCTTGTTTTCCACCTCTAAATCGGAAACGGCCGACCGGGATTCGGGACACCAGTTAACTAAGTATTGACCGCGATAGATTAATCCGTCCTCATAGAGTTTGATAAAAGCAGTACGGACAGCATGGGAAAGTCCCTCATCCATAGTGAAACGTTCCCGCGTCCAATCGACGGATACCCCCAAGCGTCGCAGTTGATTAACAATGGTACTACCAGACTCCTCTTTCCATTGCCAAGCGCGTTCGAGGAATTTTTCCCTTCCTAGTTGATAACGGTCGGTTTTTTCGGCTTTTAATTGGCGATCGAGTATAGCTTGTACTGCAATACTAGCGTGATCTGTGCCGGGCAGCCAGAGGGTATTTTTGCCGGTCATGCGCTTGTAGCGAACAAGTGTATCAATCAAGGAACTCTCGAAGGCGTGACCCATGTGGAGACTACCGGTAACATTGGGAGGGGGGATGACTATGCAGTAGGTTTCGCCGCCTTTTTCGGGGTTTGCTGTAAATATTTCTTGATTTTCCCAATATTGCTGCCATTTCGTTTCTGTGATCTTGGGATCGTATTGCTTCGATAGTTCCGAGGTCATGATGGGGGGATTCTACAATTCTTAGTTCTTTGTCAATTGTCCCACATTTGGGAGAGATCAAATTCCTGTTTAGTTGCTGGCTAAAAAATTTTAAGAGTCCTATTAAAATAGCTGTTATCTTTTCCTCGGCTAAACCTAGCTAATTTATGGTAACTTTTTTGTATCTCACCAGTACAATAATTGCTATAATCAATTGGGGGACTCAATCAATAAATTATGACCATAGCAACAGATAAAAATATCTATAGCTTTGCCGAATATTTACAACTAGAGGAAACGGCAACCTATAAACATGAGTATCAAGATGGGGAAATCGTACCGATGACAGGAGGCACTACTGATCATAATAAAATTGCTCTCAATTTTGCCGCTTATTTAAAATTTGCCCTCAAAGGACAGAAATATAATATTTTTATCGGTGACGTTAAATTATGGATAGCACAATATCGTCAAGCAACCTATCCCGATGTGATGCTAATTGAGGGAGAACCGATTTATTATGAAACTGGCAAGACAACTATTACCAATCCCAAATTAATAGTAGAAGTCCTCTCAAAATCAACTCAAAATTATGACCAGGGCGATAAATTTCTCTATTATCGTTCGCTGCCGGAATTTCAAGAATATATTCTGATCAGTCAAAGTCGTCCCCATGTCATGCAGTATAACAAAACTGAAGAAAATAAATGGCTATTAACGGAATACGAGGGCGGAAATGCCAGTTTATCTTTAACTTCTGTCAATTTCGCTCTCAGTTTTCAGGAAATTTACGAAGGAGTTACTTTTGATATAATCAATGATTAAAGCAGTTGTTTTAATCAGCTTAAGTTAACCAAAGAATCAATAAATTATGACCATAGCAACAGATAAAAGTACCTATAGCTTTGCCGAATATTTAGAACTAGAGGAAACGGCAGCCTATAAAAATGAGTATCAAGACGGGGAAATCGTACCGATGACAGGAGGCACTACCGATCATAATAAAATTGCAGGTAATTTTTACTTTTATTTACGCCTAAAGTTACCGCAGTCTCACTATAAAATATTTATCGGTGATGTAAAATTATGGATAGCACAATATCGTCAAGCAACCTATCCCGATGTGATGCTAATTGAGGGAGAACCGATTTATTATGAAACTGGCAAGACAACTATTACCAATCCCAAATTAATAGTAGAAGTCCTCTCAAAATCAACTCAAAATTATGACCAGGGCGATAAATTTCTCTATTATCGTTCGCTGCCGGAATTTCAAGAATATATTCTGATTAGTCAAAGTCGTCCCTATATCATGCAGTATAACAAAACTGAAGAAAATAAATGGCTATTAACGGAATACGAGGGCGAAAATGCCAGTTTATCTTTAACTTCTGTCAATTTCGCTCTCAGTTTTCAGGAAATTTACGAAGGAGTGATAAGTAGCTGGTTATAATTAAATTAAAAATGGATTTTAGGTTCGATCCCCCCTTAGTCCTAGGGTTGATTCATAGTAGGGTTGATTCATAGTAGGGTTGATTCATGAATCAACCCTACCTTAATAAGTGTGGTGTCTGATAATTTTTAACGCCTACCTACTTATTTAACGATTTGCGTTGAATTTTCGTTTTTTTGCCGGTATTCTCGCCAAGGAAGTCCAGAAATCTATCTCTACAGACCCAATTTCGCCGCTAAAGCGATCGCTACCGGGAAAATGCGATGTTCTTGCACTTGAATGCGTTCGTGGAGACTGGTCGCGGTATCATCCGGGAGAATGGGAACCACTGCTTGCATTAAAATCGGGCCGCTATCTACCTCCGCGCGAGCGATATGCACAGTACATCCGGTCACTTTTACCCCCGCAGCTAAAGCTTGTTCCACGGCACGCACACCCTTAAAACTGGGTAGTAAACTAGGATGGATATTGATCACGCGATCGGGAAAAGCATCTAGTAATACCGGGGTGACAATTCGCATCCAGCCCGCCATAATTACCCATTTTACGCCGTATTCTTGGAAAGTTTCGACTATTGCCCGATCGAGTTCTTCTCTGGGTTTAAATTGACGATGATCGAGGAAAACCGCAGGGATATTGTAGTCAGCGGCTTTTTCTTTTACCTTGGCATCGGGATTATTGTAGATGAGGACAGGAATCCTGGCATTTAGCTGTTTTTTAGCGATCGCTGCCGCTAAAACAGCAAAATTGGAACCACTACCAGAAGCCATCACTCCTAAAGAGAGGGTTTCCTCTAGGGGAATATCGGCCAAACTGAGATCGGGAGAAATTAAACTGGGGGAAAAACTCATAAATTCAGTTATCAGTTATCAGATTTAAGTTATCAGATTTAAGTTTTAAGTTAATTAGTTAGTTATTTTCATCTTGATCCCCATTTACTGATCACTGTTTACTGTTTACTGTTTACTGTTTACTGATCACTGATTACTGATCCTATCCCCGTTGTTTCAAACCGGTTTCAATAGCGGCAATTACTGTTTCTATGACTTTAACGCGGGCGAAATACTTATCATTTGCCGCCACAATCGTCCAGGGGGCGACGGGGGTGCTAGTACGGGCTACCATGTGATTAACTGCCACATGGTAGAGGGGCTGTTTTTCCCGATTGCGCCAATCTTCATCGGTGAGTTTATGTTGACGATAGGGGTTATTTTGGCGCTCATTGAAGCGATTTAACTGTTCTTCGGGGCTAATATGTAACCAGAATTTGACTAAAACACAGCCTGAATGGGTTAATTGGGCCTCAAATTCGTTAATTTCTTGATATGCCCGTCGCCAATCCATATCTTTAGCGAATCCTTCCACTCTCTCCACTAAAATCCGTCCATACCAACTGCGATCGAATATACCGATAGTTTTGGCTGCGGGTAATTTGCGCCAGAAGCGCCAGAGATAATGATAGCGGTGTTCTTCCTCCGTCGGGGCAGCAAAGGCAATCACTTGATAACTGCGAGGATCGAGGGTATCGGTTAAGCGTTTGATCGCACCTCCCTTACCGGCGGCATCCCACCCCTCAAACAGGACTAAAACGGGAATATTTGACTGAAAAATCTTTAATTGCAGTTTTCTTAATTCTACCTGTGCCTGACGCAAACGGATTTTATAGTCTTCTTTTTCCAATTTGGCACTTAAGTCCACTCTCCCCAGATAATCGGGTTCCGTCGGCAGTAATTGGGCTTGGGGTGGTAGATTGACAGGAGGTTCGATCGGTAATTGCCGCTGATCCAAAGCTTGAGCGATCGTACCGACTAATTGGGAGAGAACTTTTACCCGGGCCCAGCGTTGACAGTTGCCCTCCACCAATGTCCAAGGAGCGGCCCCCGTGCTAGTGTAGGTAATCATTTCCTCGGCTAAACTGGCATACTCATCATAACGTTTGGCCTGTTGCCAATCTTCTGGACGCACGCGCCAAGATTCTAGCTCATTTTCGGCGTATTCTTTGATGCGTGACTTTAATTCCTTTTGACTGAGGTGAATCCAGAATTTAGCGATCGCAACCCGATCATCAGATAATTGTCGCTCAAAGGTGTTGATATCGCGCATGACTAGGGGAATCTGGGAGGAGGGCAATTTGTTTAAGAGTCGATCCTCTAGTAGATGGGTGTACCAACTGTGATAAAAAATGCCGATACTGCCTTTTGCTGGCAGTTTTTGCCAAAATCGCCACAAAAACGGGTAACTTTCCTCTTGGGGGGAAGGGGTTAAAATTGGATGGACGGTAAAACCGCGAGGATCCATATAGTTAACCATTTTTTTGACTAAAGTTCCCTTGCCTGCCGCCGCCCAACCTTCCAAAACCACCACCACGGGTAATTTACATTCCCAACAGGACTTCTGTAGCGATCGCAGTTGTTCCATTAAATCTTTAATTTGTGATTGATAAGTTTCTTTGTCAAGGGAAAGAGATAGATCGAGGGGACTTAACATGATGGTCAAATAAAAGCAAAATTAGGGTATAAAGTTATAGACAAGTCAATTTCAAATAGGTATGATCGCGTGTCTCAAGTTAAACCTACCATTCTCGTTACTGGCGGTGCGGGTTATATTGGTTCCCATGCAGTTCTAGCGCTCAAAAATGCCGGTTATTCCGTCATCGTACTCGATAACTTATCCTACGGTCACGCCGAAATCGTTAAGGATATATTAAAAGTTGAGTTAATTGTCGGTGATACTAGGGATCGATCGCTGCTGGATAATTTATTTGCTAGTCGTGATATTGCCGCCGTCATGCACTTTGCCGCTTTTATTGCCGTGGGGGAATCGGTGCAAGAACCGGCTATTTACTATCAAAATAATGTTAGTGGTAGTCTGACTCTTTTGCAAGCGATGATCGCCGCCGATGTGAAGAAATTTGTTTTTTCTTCCACCTGTGCTATTTATGGAATGCCGAAGGAAATTCCGATGACGGAAAATCATCCCCATCATCCCCTCAGTCCCTACGCTGCCAGTAAGGAAATGGTGGAACAAATTCTTCGGGATTTTGATCCGGCCTACGGTTTAAAATCGGTGGCTTTCCGTTATTTTAATGCTTCTGGAGCGGATCCCAGTGGTTTATTAGGGGAAGATCACCAACCAGAAACCCATTTAATTCCCCTAGCTTTATTAACTGCCCTAAAAAAACGGGATTCCCTGTCAGTTTTTGGCACGGATTATGATACTCCCGATGGCACTGCTGTTCGCGATTATATCCATGTTAATGATTTAGCCCAAGCTCACGTTTTAGGCTTAGAATATCTCTTAAATGGGGGCGAAAGTAATGTGTTTAATTTGGGCAATGGTAACGGTTTTTCCGTGCGTGAAGTGATTGAAACAGCGCAAGCGGTAACTGGTTTAGATATTCCCGTCATCGAAAGTCCCAGAAGGGCAGGTGATGCCCCCATTTTAATCGGCAGTAGTGATAAAGCTAAACAGGTTCTCGGTTGGCATCCCCAATATGCCGATCTCAAGGTAATAGTTGAACACGCTTGGAATTGGCATCAAAAAAGACACGCTTAACAGCGATCGAGTGCTAAACTTTAGTATTATCAGATTGAACATTTCTAAGTAAGTGGTTTCAATTAAATTGAAGATAGATTTTGTCTTTGATCCCCCCTGCCCCCCTTGATAAGGGGGGTGCCGATAGGCGGGGGGATCCCCCTTGATAAGGGGGGTATCTGACAATTTTGAACACCCACCTACTTATCAGTCGATAACAGTAAAAAACTGCTAGAGGCTGATAGTTTACCGCTATAAGCTTCTCTAGAATCCTCTCGAATACAATGGTATGAATAACAAAATAATCTTAATATTTATAGGCTTGACTTTTTTAGCAAGTTGTGCTGATAGTAAACAGTTTCAATGTCAAAAAATCTATCGGATTGCCAACGAAGTGGCCCAAGAAACCAAATCCTTAACCAAGGGTCAAGGGAAAGAAATTGACCAAAAAAGTTGGCTATTGGCCGCCGATAAAATCGAACAGGCCGCAGAAAATATGAAAAAATTAGAAGTGAAGGATACCGAACTAGAGAAATATAAAATCGCTTTCGCTCAAGTTTACGAAGATTATGCCACTGCCACCCGTGAAATAATTCAAGTTATCGAAACTCGCAATAAAAACGGGGCAAAATTAGCACAGGAAAAGGTAAGAAAAGCGGGACAATTAGAAAAAGAAACTGGCGAAGCTTTTAATACCTATTGTCAAGCACAGTAAAGCAGTTATCAGTTATCAGTTATCAGTTATCAGTTATCAGTTAGAAGGTGTTGGGTTTTTGGGGTATTAGTGGAAATTTCCCCATTTCCCCATTTCCCCATTTCCCCATTTCCCTATCTCCCCATCACCTCACTTCTGTACTTTAGGGTTTAATTGCGTACAAAGTGCCGACATTTTTACTGCGAGGCATCCTGGAAAAGATGATAAAACCGAAGTCTTGCAGATGTTTGACTAAAGCATCGGGACCCTTGTTATGCCATTCCATCATGATAATTTTGATCTGTCCTAATTGACCAGTTGCCGCTAAAGAATCGAGGATTTCGTATTCGGAACCTTCACAATCAATCTTGGCAACTATATCGATATCGGGATAGTCAGAGGTAATACCTTTAAACTCATCGGTGAAAGGTTTAATAATTAAATCGGCTGTAGCGGTTTGTTTCGAGGCAAAAGGTTTTAATTGGTTATCAATACCAGAAATACCAACACTACCTTTAACACTGTAATCGTATTCGACTTGAATAATTTCATCACGAGCGCCGACTCCATAATCAAAAGCTTTAATCTTCTCCGCCAGATTGGGATTGAGGGCAAAATTTCTTAAAGCTTGGTCGTAGGTAGCCTTAAAAGGTTCGTAACTATAGACAGCTTTCACATTAGCTCGATTGGCAAAAAAGAGACTAGCAAAACCCGTATTCATGCCAATATCGATCGCTACACAGGGCTTATCATAGAGGAAATTATATACACCTAAAAGGAAAATTTCATGGGCGATATCCAAATCCTGTCCCGTCTCGATAATTAACTTAACTCCATCGATCTCGATAATTAATTCCTGTTGCTCATCGATATAAAATTTACAATCGGCCAGAGCTTTTAAGGCGTTAGCTTTGTTAAAAACTTTACTACCCAAGAGGAAATCCTGCTTATTTTTGCTTAAACTGACCCCTAAAGGCTTATAAAAAAGTTGACCAGATTTAGCATCATATTCCACATAATTAGGACTAATATTATGCTCTGCCAATTGACTAGACCAATATTGATCGGCAATATGGGGATAAGTCTTAAATTGTCGATAGCGTTTATGGACATCTAACAGTTTTTGATAAAGCATTACTTGTCTAGCCTCGATTTTTTAGGATGGATGAAGGTAATTTTATGGACAAGTCTGACAAAGTTTGATAGGCTTGTCAAGAAAATCCCTCCTCTATGAGCATCAGAAGTGAGGAAACCGATCTCAAACAAGGTAACACAGACCATCAGGAGTTAACAAGCCTTGAATTACTCTGATTTTATATTTTGGTGGATATTAATCCTTTTTAGCGTTCCTTTCTTAACGGCGCGCTATATAGCGAAGTCCTTCAATCTCTGGCGAGGTGTTTTTGATGGAGTCGGATTAGCGGCACTTTCCCTGATCCTATTTTATTACGCCAGTCGCACCAGTTTCCTCGTTTTTATCGTCTCCCTAGCCTTTAACTACATTATGGTCTGGCTAGTGCTGAAAATGAGCGGCTGGAAAGCGAATCTCCTGGCCACAATCGTTATCGTCATCGATATTCTTGTCCTCGCTTACTTCAAGTATTTCGGCTTTTTCGTCCAGGAAATCATCGGATTATTCGTTTCCCTTCCCCCTAACTGGAAGGAACTTTCTCCGATTCCCGTGCCTAGCCAGATACCGCCAGGGGTATCCTTCTATACATTCCAGATGGTGGCTTTCGTGGTGGACTCCCTGCGGGAAAAGAAAAAGAAACCCCTAGCCGTTCTCGATTATGTCAATTTTATCTCCTTTTTCCCCCAAATTGTCGCGGGTCCGATCGATCGTCGCTGGGATTTATTACCACAGATGGGGGGATTTCGCCTCAAATTTACAGGAGAAAACTTCGAGAAGGGTTTGCGTTGGCTTTCCCTCGGTTTATTTATGAAATTTGTCCTTGCAGATAACATTGCGCCCTACATTGAATTAGATAAGATGATCGACAATGCTTGGTATATCTGGTTTGAGGCCTTTTTATTCAGCCTGAGAATCTATTTTGACTTCGGCGGTTATAGCTTTATTGCTGTCGGTTTAGCCTATTTTGTCGGGGTGAGATTAGAATTAAACTTTTTAGCACTCTATACATCCCAAAGTATTAACGAATTTTGGCGACGTTGGCATATTACCCTTAGCACTTGGTTTCGGGATTATGTGTTTTTACCCCTGATGGGTTCCAATAAAAATTGGGTGCCTTTTTATCTATTCATCACCTTTACTCTTTCAGGTTTCTGGCACGGTGCGTCCTGGAATTTCATCTTTTGGGGTGCTTACCACGGGGCATTATTATTATTATTGCTGCGTTATCTGGTTCGACCTTTCTATGCTTTTTTAGCCAAGAATGTTAGTCTCTATTTAAACACGGGATTAAAGGAAGTTATCGCTAATTCCATGACCGTATTTAAAGATAATACAAATGAGGTTGTCTCCATTGATTTATTATTGTGGACAGCAGGAACTGAGGCACAGGATTGGATCAATAATTTAGATTGTCAGAAAACAGCACAAGGCAAATTATTAACCCGTTCTAGTTTACAATTAATCGACTATCCTGAAGTGTTTGCCCTTGGGGATATAGCCGAAATTTATCCTAGTAAACAGGTAATTCCTGCCACAGCACAGGCAGCCTATCAAGCAGCCAGTGTAGTAGCCAAAAATATCTCGGCAGTGATCAGAAAAAAATCGCCACGAACCTATTATTATCTGCATTTAGGTGATATGTTAACCCTGGGTAAACAATCAGCCCTTGTCTCTAGTTTTGGCATTAATATTACCGGTAGATTGGCCGATATAATGCGTCGATTTGTCTATATACTGCGTTTACCAGGCAAACGCTATCAGTTGAAAGTGTTTCAATATTAGGCAAAAAAAATTCTTCTCCGACTCCCTTATTCACAGGTGTTATCTAAACAACCCATCGAATCAAAAAATACTCGTTAATTGTAGTTAAAATCCATGAAAAACTTTCTCAAAAGTATGGCATCACCTTGGCAAGCAATCCCAGAGATTCTCAAAAACCTTAAGTCTCTGAATAGTTCCTCCTCAAAATATCAAGATATACTAACAGAGTTACAAATTGATAATTATCTGCTAGAAAACTTGCATAAAAACCCAAAATATGATAGCCCTAAAAAACTAAACCGCTACGAATTTAAGGTTTTTTCTCAAGCGGGGGAAGATGGCATTATTAGCGAAATTTTTAATCGCATTGGAACCACAAATAAATTCTTTGTGGAATTTGGAGTTGGCAACGGTTTAGAAAATAATAGTACCTATTTGTTAGTGAAAGGATGGCAAGGTTATTGGATTGAAGGCAGTGAGCGATTTTGTAAAAGTATTCGCCAATCTTTTGAAGATTTAATTGCTAAGCAACAATTAAATTTAAAAAATACTTTTATCACTGCCGAAAATATTGAAGACTTGTTTCGAGAGGGCAATGTACCGACAGAATTAGATTTATTATCCATTGATATTGATGGTAATGATTATTGGGTCTGGCAAGCAATTACTAATTATCGTCCCCGGGTGGTAATTCTTGAATATAATGCTATTTATCCCCCCGAATCCAGTTGGGTGATGCAGTATAATCCCAGTCACCAATGGAAATATAATAGTCATATGGGATCAAGTTTGAAAGCTCTAGAAAAACTTGGTCATCAAAAGGGTTATAAATTGGTAGCTTGTAGTTTTTCGGGAGTGAATGCTTTCTTTGTGCGAGAAGATTTACTCGCAGATCATTTCTGTTCCCCTTTTAGTGCTGAAAATCATTACGAACCCGTGCGCTATTTTCTTTGTTCCCAAAAAGCTGGCCATCCCCGCGCTTTTGGCCAATTTAAGACTATATGAATCAGGGAAATTAACCGATAATTAATAACTTGTTGGTGCGGGTTAATTTAAGCAGCAACCAGGGTGAGAGCATCTTAAACGCTATTGACAATTGGCCAATTTTGTGATCCGTTTGCTGTGCGGCATTGCAAGTGATACCAGTCAATCAGAATAGTCACGAAATCGACCAAATGGGTCGATTTTTGCTTAACAATTGAGATGGGCAATTTTCCTCAAATATGTCTGAATCGCTCTCTGGACAAGCAACTCACCTAAAGTTCATTTTGTCAAGGATTGTTAAGATGCGCTTACCCTGTTGAGGATTGCTGGAGGTAATTTTATGGACAAGTCTGACAAAGTTTGATAGGCTTGTCAAGAAAATCCCTCCTCTGTGAGCATCAGAAGTGAGGAAACCGATCTCAAACAAGGTAACACAGACCATCAGGAGTTAACAAGCCTTGAATTACTCTGATTTTATATTTTGAATGAGCGGCTGGAAAAGGAATCTCCTAGCCACTATCGTTATCGTCATCGATATTCTCGTCCTCGCCTACTTCAAGTATTTCGGCTTTTTCGTCTGGGAAATCATCGGCTTATTCGTTTCCCTCCCCCTTGACTGGCAGGAACTTTCCCCGATTCCCGTGCCTAGCCAAATCCCACCAGGGGTATCCTTCTATACCTTCCAGATGGTGGCTTTCGTGGTGGACTCCCTACGGGAAAAGAAAAAGAAACCCCTAGCCGTCCTCGATTATGTCAATTTTATCTCCTTTTTCCCCCAAATTGTCCCAGGTCTGATCGATCGTCGCTGGGATTTATTACCACAGATGGGGGGATTTCGCCTCAAATTTACAGGAGAAAACTTCGAGAAGGGTTTGCGTTGGGTTTCCCTCGGTTTATTTATGAAATTTGTCCTTGCAGATAACATTGCGCCCTACATTGAATTAGATAAGATGATCGACAATGCTTGGTATATTTGATTTGAGGCCTTTTTATTCAGCCTGAGAATCTATTATGATTCTCGAAAAAGCGCGCCAGGGGGACGTAATTCTGCTGATTCCCGAATATCTCATGCTCATGGATGAGGACGGTTTTAATCGCGGCGAAGGACTTTGGGGATCAGCACCTTTTAGTGTCGCTATTGGTAAACCAGGGTTAGGTGGGATACCTTTAAAAACCACGATCAAGGACACTTGGTTATTAGGTATTCTGGGGATGCGTCCAGTCACTAAATCGATGGTTGATTTATTCACCAAAGGCAGAATGACGGGTTATCTTTCCGATCCAATTACTAATACAGGAGATGCAACTATAGTTAAGGAAAAAACAGGGAAATGGTGGCAAATGACTTTTGATAGTGCTGGCTCTGCTCACTCAATTAAAGTGATTGAAAAACTCAAGAAAGATTTAGAAGCAAAAGGGGGAACTCTGGTGGTTTCTTTGCTCTAGGTTTATGCCAAAAATGAAGGTAAAACCGTTGCTAATATTTGCAAATCTGCCGAAGAATTAAGTCGGGTTGTGCCAACAATTTATGAACCAAAAGACTTGAATATTAAGACCGATTCTACTATTTTTGCTGACACTCACTATCATCTTTTGCCCCCGGCGAGAATTATTCGTTCAGAACAATTAGTTTCGGAACTGAAACCCATCTTAAACACAACTGAGAATAAAAATCCATGAATAACCTAATGACTAAGATTTGCATTTTGGGGGGTGGTTTTGGAGGGTTATACACGGCGCTCGATCTGAGTCGATTAACAGCAGTAAAATCGGGTCAATGGCAAATAACTTTAGTCGAACCGAAAGACCATTTTCTCTTTACTCCCCTTCTCTATGAACTAATTACAGGAGAATTGCAACGCTGGGAAATTGCTCCCTCCTACCGTCAATTATTAACAGGAACTCAGGTTAATTTAAAAACTCAAAAAGCCAGTAATATTGACTTAAATAATCATCAAGTATATTTAGAAAATGAGGAGATTATAGATTACGATTACCTGATTTTAGCGGTGGGAGTACGGAATCGTTGGCCAGCTATACCGGGGTTAGCCGATTATGGGCTAACTTTTCGGAGTTTAGAGGATGTGGAAAGATTACAAACGGCAATTCATGACTTAGAAACTCAAGGAAAATCCTCAATTAATTTAGCAATTATTGGTGGCGGTCTCAATGGTGTAGAATTAGCCTGTAAGGTGGCTGATCGTTTAGGAAAAAAAGGCAAAGTTCATCTAGTGGAAAGGAACGAGGAAATACTGCAAAACTTTCCTAAATCGGTGCGTGTTGCGTCCTACCGTTCCCTTTTAGCCAAGAATGTTAGTCTCTATTTAAACACGGGATTAAAGGAAGTTATCGCTAATTCCATGACCGTATTTAAAGATAATACAAATGAGGTTGTCCCCATTGATTTATTATTGTGGACAGCAGGAACTGAGGCACAGGATTGGATCAATAATTTAGATTGTCAGAAAACAGCACAAGGCAAATTATTAACCCGTTCTAGTTTACAATTAATCGACTATCCTGAAGTGTTTGCCCTTGGGGATATAGCCGAAACTTATCCTAGTAAACAGGTAATTCCTGCCACAGCACAGGCAGCCTATCAAGCAGCCAGTGTAGTAGCCAAAAATATCTCGGCAGTGATCAGAAAAAAATCGCCACGAACCTATTATTATCTGCATTTAGGTGATATGTTAACCCTGGGTAAACAATCAGCCCTTGTCTCTAGTTTTGGCATTAATATTACCGGTAGATTGGCCGATATAATGCGTCGATTTGTCTATATACTGCGTTTACCAGGCAAACGCCATCAGTTGAAAGTGTTTCAACATTGGGCAAAAAAAATTCTTCTCCGACTCCCTTATTCACAGGTGTTATCTAAGCAGGGTAAGCTCATCTAATTCGGGATAAATTTTACTTGACAAAGATTTCTAAATAGGGTAAGGAAATCGCTGTAGTATCGTCCCGCAGTGCCAGTACCCAGACTTATCCCATTTTTCTAAAGTAATGGCAGAGATGGTTAATTTCTTTCACCCCCAAACCCTATCCCAGAACGGGAGAGGGGAGTAGAATGCTTGCCACAAATAAAGAAAAATGCTATCAGATTACAAGATATGCTCGAAAACTTGACAGACGCAGGGTTGAAAGCGCTTCGCCTCTACAATAAACAATATTACTGCGCCATAGGGGCGCACGCAGTGCGCCCAAAATGTCATCCAGCGGGTTAATTTTCGGTGATTGCTATCAGATTACAACATCTGCTCGAAAACTTGACAGACGCGGGGTTGAAAGCGCTGACGGTGTTTTATTTTTAAAAAAGGGCGCATAAATTCGAGATAGCGAGGGGATAAACCAGAAGTATCGATGACTCGAATCGATCGCAATGTGCCTAATTCTAATTCCTTTTGAACCATCAGTTCGGAAATGCCGGCCGCTGCCGAACTATTCTCGATGATTGCCTTGACCATTTCTCCCGTATTTAACAGCAAAGTCACCTTTAATGTCCGTAAATCGATGCCCCAATTCTGTAACGCTTCCTCGAATCTTTGTTGGGTTCCCGATCCCGATTCTCGCATTACCCAAGGGGTTTCCACTAATTCCGGTAATTCGATCGCCTCTCTTTTATACCAGGGATGAGAACGTCCGACAATAATTAATAGGCGATCGCTGCCGACGATCTCCTGTTCTAAACAATGTGTTAAATCACTTTTGACTTCTCCCTCGATTAATGCCAGGTCAAAACCTCCGTTAGCCGTACCCAGACAGATTTCTTCCGTATTAGCTAGGGTGCAATTGATCTTAATTGCCGGATAGCGCTCCTGAAAATCGCTAATTTTTGCCGGCAGCCAATAGTTACCAATAGTCAAACTCGATCCTAATTGTAGTTCTCCCCGTTGCAAGTCGTTAAATTCCGCCAATCCCCTTTCTGTCAAAGTTACCTGGGTGAGAATGCGTTGCGCTTCTAATTGCAATAAACGTCCTGTTTCCGTGATCTCGATGTGACGACCGACGCGATGGAATAACTTCACCCCGTATTCATTTTCTAGGGAGGCAATGGCGGCACTGACGGCCGGTTGGGTGATATATAAAGCTTCTGCTGCTTTGGTGAAGTGGAGATGTTCGGCAGTCGCTAGAAAGATTTCTAGTTGATCTAGGGTCATTCTGGCCATGGCAAGGGGTTTTCCGTCTCTATTGGTCTTTCCATCATTTTAATTTATTAAATCAACAAGAAAGAATATTTGATTTTATTAATAGCTCTTTCTAGAGTGGAAGTAGGGCGATCGAGACCAGAAGAGCCGATTCAGAAAAAAATCCTATGACTACCATGATTACTGCCATATCCACAGCAATAGCGGCCTTTATTGCCACTAATCTCGATGACATCCTGATTTTGACGATTCTTTTCGCCCAGGTCAATAAACTTTTTCGCCGTCGTCATATCGTTATCGGTCAGTATTTAGGCTTTATCCTGCTAATTTTGGCGAGTTTAACTGGCTTTTTCGGGAGTTTCTTGATTCCGGCTCAGTGGATTCGTTTTCTCGGTCTGTTACCCGTGATTTTCGGGATTCGGAGTCTCTGGCAGCGAGAAGAAACCGAGACGGATAATCATCTGGAGGTGGCTGTAGGATCGGCACCGTCTTCTCCTTTGCTGGCCTGGTTTTCCCCTCAAACCGGCGCTGTGGCGGCAATTACCATCGCCAATGGCAGCGATAATATCGGCATTTATCTGCCGCTGTTTGCTAGTAATACCTGGCCAAATTTAGTTACTATCGTCAGCGTTTTTCTGATCTTGGTGGGTGTTTGGTGTTTTACTGCTCATAGGTTAACTCAATTACCAGCGATCGCTAATTTAATTACCAGTCACGGCAGCCACCTTGTCCCCTGTGTGTTGATCGGTTTGGGTGTATTTATAATCAAGGAAAGTCTTCCCCTGGCTTTCTTGGCCCTATCCTTAAGCTATGGATGGACGCTTTTCCAGCAGCAAGCAGAATCTATTTAGGGTTTGCGGCAAAAAGTTTTTCCTGGGGGCAGGGTGTAGGGTGTAGGGTTTTAGCGATTTTGAGGGGGTCAATTACCTAATTTTCAGGGAAAAAGTACCTGCATTTTCCCCCCGATCACTCCCCAATCTGGTACTTTTTGGTTGACAAAAAGTCTAAAAGTCTTACCCAACAAGGTTTTTAGATTTATTGAGCAAACCGTATTTAATTTTTGATTCAATACAAATACATCTAAAAATAGATTTTAGATTTTTTCCATACCATCTATAACTCAAGTGCCATAGAATAACATCATCTTCTCAAGCGCTCCCCTTGAAACTGACCCCTAGTCATCTCGATCATGTTATTTTTTCTCAAATCGCCAGTGACGGAAAGCAAGACCAGCATTAAACCGAAAAAAGTAAATCCCAATCGAGTCCGCGATCATCTGGCCAATGAACGCACCTATCTGTCTTGGATGCGAACGGCGATCGCATTAATGGGTTTTGGTATGGTTATTCTGCGCTTACGGGCCTTTCATCCTCCTCTGGTTCCCCGGCCCGGTTATGGCTGGAAATTGGGCTTAATGTTTGCTTTAGTGGGTTTATTGACCGTATTTTTGACCACAGCCCATTATTTTACAGTCAGACGAGATATAGATGAAGATACCTACGAACCAGCCGATCGATGGGTGCTACTATTTAGTTTAGCGATCGTTATTCTCGGTGCGGGAATTATCTATTTTGTCGCCACCAGTCCCGATCTGTTGATGGGTAGTATGATGACTTTCGAGTGAACTCTGGGGATTAGGTGGGTTGGAGTAAGCGCCAACTGACCGTGACCAGAACCGTATAAAGCAGTATTTTTAGGGCATTTTTGGGTAAATATTCCGATAATCTTGCTCCCACTACTACCCCCGGTATTCCACCCAACCAGATGGGAAGTACCAGATTCCAATCGACTGTTCCTAATCCCAGATGACCGATGGAAGTACAGGTTAAGAGGATGGACGCTTGCGATAGATCTGTACCGACTAATTTGCGAGAATCAAGGTGAAAAAAGGTCATCAAGACCAATGCAAACAAGGAACCACTGGAAATACTGGTTAAACCGACCAAATAGCCTAAAACTGCCCCTAATACGGTTGTTTTTATCTGACCAGAGCGAGTGGTTAAATCTAATTTTGGCCAGGACCAAGGAGACAAATCGGGAAAAAATAAGGAGATTAGTAGTTCCAGGGCCGCTAGGACAGTCACGATCATCAAGACAAGGCCGATGATAGGAGGCAACCATTGATCGAGATTGAGGGAGCTATTCTGCTGAAAATAGCGAAAACCGACTAATCCTAACAGAGAACCGGGGACACTGCCAATTACTAGCCATTTTACTACCTCTAAGTCGATCGTTTGCTGTTGCCAGTGACGAACGGTGCCGACCACTTTCATCAACCCGGCCGCCACCACATCGGAACCCACTGCGGTGGTAGCGGGAACCTGAAATACAAAGATCAATAGGGGGGTAATCAAGGATGAACCGCCAATTCCCGTTAATCCCACGATAATTCCGATAAAAAAGCTAAATATTGTCAATAAAGAATAGTCCATTTTTGCCTCAGTTGTCTCTTTTCTCCGGTGTGTTTCTGGTGGTTAAGGGACAAAATTAGTTAATTAAGGCTTTAGAACCGACTAAAAGAGTAAAAAAGAGTAATAGTAAGCTTTTATCGCTGTTTAATCTTTTTAGTCTCGGTTTATAACCAGTAATCTCCCGAATCGAAACTTAATTTTTTTGCTATCCTGTAAAATGTAATTGTATTTTAATACGATTGAGATTAAATCATAGTTAAAATACGGTCAAACCCTATACATTTTTTGCCAGAGGATTAGCTACCGTGAGTATCATCATCGAGCAAGTATCGAAACAATTCGGCGCCTTTACTGCTTTAGACAACATCAACCTAGAGATCAAATCGAATCGTCTGGTGGCACTGCTCGGGCCGTCCGGTTCGGGAAAAACCACTCTCCTGAGAGCGATCGCAGGATTAGAACCCCCCGACACAGGCAAAATTATCATCAACGGCAAAGACACAACCCATTTAAATGTCAGAAAAAGGAATATTGGCTTTGTTTTTCAGCATTATGCGCTTTTTAAACACCTGACGGTGCGTCAGAATATCGCTTTCGGTTTAAAGATTCGCAAAGCTGCCCCCGACTACATTCAAAAACGAGTGGACAGTCTCTTGAGTTTAATTCAATTGCAGGGATTAGGCGATCGCTATCCGGCCCAACTATCCGGGGGTCAACGTCAACGGGTTGCCCTGGCCCGGGCTTTAGCGGTAGAACCGGAAGTATTATTATTAGATGAGCCTTTTGGGGCCTTGGATGCCAAAGTTAGAAAAGAGCTGCGGGTTTGGTTGCGACAGTTACACGAGGAGGTCCATGTCACCAGTGTTTTTGTCACCCACGACCAAGAGGAAGCCATGGAAGTGGCCGACGAGATCGTAATTTTCAATGAGGGTAAAATCGAACAGGTGGGAACTCCCGATCAGGTGTACGATCATCCTGCCTCTGCTTTTGTGATGAGTTTTATCGGCCGGGTGAATGTTTTACCACCGACCTCGGCTGCACTATTCGAGCAGCTTGGGGGGAGTACTAACGGAGTCAAGATTTTTATTCGTCCCCACGACCTAGAAATTCTCTCTTCCCCCAATGGGTCTAGCATTGCGGCAAAAGTTGAGCGCATTATCCACCTGGGTTGGGCCATCGATGTGGAATTAATTCTACCCGATCGCTCTCTCCTGATTGCCCATCTGAATCGAGAACAACTGGATCAACTGCACCTCAAAGTCGGGGAGCAAGTTTATGTTCGTCCTCGGGATGCTCGCGTTTTTGCTTAAAAGTCACCCTTATTGTTAGCACCTGACGGTCGCAGGATGAACGGCGATTATTTCCGGGTAACGGCTAAAATCGTCAACATTAAAGGTCAGAATATGTGTAAGGTCATGAACGCACATGGCTGCTACTAGCTTCGCATCATGTACCTGCACACCCTTGACTGAATAGGTGAAGACTAAGCGTTCCCATTCGGGATAAATAGCGGGCAGATCGTCAATAATGGGAAAAAGTGACTTTAGGCGATCGATTTCAGCCTTGGCTGCGGCCACTGTGCGTCCTAAACCATTTCTATTAATTGGACGGGTGTAAACGTTCCAAAACTCGATTAAATTCTGTGGTGCGATATAGAGTTTTTCTCCTTGTCCCAATAATAGACTTGTCGCACCCACAGCATCGCCATACATGGTGTGATCAGGTTCCGCACTTCGCAATAAGACATTAGTATCAACTAAAAAAGTCACAGGCACTCATCGTCATAGATACTATCGCGACTTACGGCATAGTCGGATAAAAGTGCGCTGCCTCGATCGTGACTACTTGCCCAATCCCGAAAAGCTTGCGCTCGTTCCGTCGGTGTTGCCGTCTCGTAAAAAGGTGTTTTTGGCTCTATCAGTTGTTTTAGCATTGTCTCCAAGAGAATTTCTACCTTTTCTGGTGATTGGTGGCTAATTCTTGCCAAAATCTCGGCAATTGCCTTTAAATCTTGCTGATGGGCTTTTTTAAAGTCTAGCAGCATTTCCGCTCCCTCCCCATCTAGCGATCGCTGAGAAAAAGGAGTAATTTCCATAGATATTGCTCTCCTTGAAAACCGCTAAAACTTGATTCTGCCATAAAAACTTTTTTTAGAATAGATTGGGATCGACACCGATCGCGCCTTCACCGTCGGCATCTTGCAGGTTAGCACCGTCTAACCGAGCATTAGTGAGATTGGCCTTCTCTAAGTCAGCTTTTTGCAGATTGGCGTTGGTTAAGTTTGCCCCTTGCAGGTTGGCTTTTTCTAAATCTGCACCTAAGAGATTGGCCTTGCTTAAATCGGCTCCCGCTAGGAGAGTTTTGCCGAGGTCGGCTCCCCGGAGGTCAGTCCCTCTGAGATTAGCACCCTGTAGGTTGGTTCTTTCTAGATCCGCTTGACTGAGGTTTGCTCCTTCTAGATTGGCCGAGGACAAGTTTAAATCTTTGAGGCTAATTCCGTTAAAGTCACAACCGACACAGGCGTTAGTTTCCTGTAGTTTTTGCAGATTATCGGCGGCAGCTGGCTCGACCAGAGTAATTTTTGCCGGTGCGCCGCCAGTGGGGGTAACGGCCCTAGCGATGGCAGGGTGGAAGCAAGAAAAAACTGTGATTAGCAATAGACAGAAGGCTGTCAGTAGCTTCGGTTTCATCGTTTTTGATCTCCTTGAGTGATCTTTTTCAGTCTCTGTTTTCACTCTAGGCAATGGCTTTAATAAAAACAAATATTCTTTGTTTTCAAATCCATAAATTCCCTTTATGGAAAGCTGGGAAGCCCCCTCGCCGTTCCATCACTTTTATTTATTAAAACAACAATTAAGAATATTTGCTTTTATGGTTGTCCCCTACCTAAGATGATAGTGTCTGGCCAAAATCCTGATCAAGGAGAGTGTGGTCAGCAATCTCACCCTCGATCGCAAGCTCAAGAACTTGACCTTGGATTGATACCGACAAAAAAATAGTCAAGAATCCTAGCAGCAAATACCAAGACGCATCTACAACGTTATAAAAGTCAAAATATAATTATATGTCCCCTCAAATTCTCGATATAGCTGAAAATCTCTCTCTAACCACTTGCGGCACTATTCTCACCCTGGCAGTCTTAGAAACCATTCTATCGGCCGATAATGCCGTCGCCCTGGCCGCTTTGGTGCGAGAACTTCCCGACCCCAGACAACAACGCCAGGCCTTAAACTGGGGATTAGCTGGGGCATTTGTGTTAAGAGTTGCCCTGTTAGTGAGTGCCAGTTGGACAGTTAAATTCTGGCAGGTGGAGGTACTGGGTGCTATTTATCTGCTCTGGTTAGCGGGTAAGCATTTTTGCCAGAAATTTTTAAATATAGAAATAGAAGACCAAAATTTTGCCACTAATCTCGCCATAGAATCTTTTGGCCGTGTTATTGTTCTGATTGCTTTTACGGATCTGGCTTTTTCCCTCGATAGTGTCACCACAGCGATCGCCCTAGCCGATCAATTCTGGATTCTCCTGACTGGTGGTATTTTGGGAATGTTAGCCCTACGATTTTTGACCGGTTTATTTGTCAGGTGGTTGGCTGAGTTTGTTTACCTACAAGATGCGGCCTACCTGACGGTTTTAGCGGTAGGGGGAAGATTGTTATTAAAAGCTTGTCAACCAACCTATTTGCCGCCAGAGTGGATGGTATTGATGATGGTGGCGGTCTCCTTAAGTTGGGGCTTTTCTAGGCGTGTTGTGGTGGAATAAGTCTAGCAGCAAGGGATTTTCTCAATTTTTTAGGAGCGTGTCAATCGTTATACTCCGGGAGGATGGGCGACTGTGACATAATTTGGGACTAGGTACGGTAAGAGTCGCTAGTGAACCCCGTTAGCCTTGGAGACTTCCTTGCTAGACACCATTTCCACCCTATCCCCAAAACTAACAGCGATCGAAACCAAGGGAAATCCTCTCCCCAAAGTTGCCACTTGTTCCTCTACCTGTCGTTACTGTCGGTTTTATAAGTTTCAGGGGAGAGGAAATGGCTATTGTCAACGCTTGGGAGTCCCTGTTCACAGTCATTGGCGTGCCTGTCCTTTGATTTGTCCACCTTTCGCCCCTTCCTGGGAAAGGTCGGAAAATGGGCAATTTTAAGTAGTTATCTGGATTTTACCACCTGTATCGAGCAATTTTTTCCCCATCCCGCTCCGTGCGAGGATGGGGTTTTAATCGAAACCGATACTTTCCACTCCACCGCTATCGGGACTGGTGGCGACAAAATAGAGAATTCCCGATCCTAGACAGGCGATCGCTATACTAAAGCAAATAATCCAGACTTGAGCGGGTTCGTAGCTATTACTATCGATCGCTCGCCGGATGAGAAAATACCGGCGCGTGGCGATGACAACGATTAATAATCCCACCATAGCGAAGACAAAACCCAACAACCACCCCAATCCTAGTACAGTAGAAGATGCCGTCCGTAAACGCAAAATGACCAGACCAAAACCCATCAAAGCGATCGAGGCGCGCATCCAAGACAGATAGGTGCGTTCGTTGGCCGAATGATCTCGCCAGTAATCGGGGTTAAATTTCTGCTTTGTCTTTCGGGATTTAAACAGCATAGAGGAGTTCCTCGCTGGGAAGTTCAATAAAATCAAGTATTCTTTCTTATGGTTTTAATAAATTGTTTTTATCATCTAGTTTTTCGCTTATCTTTAACCAATTCAAGGGACTTAAGCAGATTATCATCCATAAATAGCGGAAGTTTACCGTCCCATCTTTCGATCGCTTTGTTCTGTAAAACTTCTGGACTTAAGGAATCTTGGAGAATGCGATGAGCTGCCGCCTCTCCTTGAGCCAGATTGATTTTTACTTCCGATTCTTTCAAGGCTTTCAGTACCATAAAACCGGCTTTTTTGGCTTCCTGTTCGGCAATTTGTTTGGCTTCCACCGCATCGGTAAAGCGATCGGAAAAATTGACATGAACCAAAGAAATATCATCGACACCGATATGATAATTTTTCAGTCTTTCGCTCAAACGAATATCCACTTCCCCTTTCACCTCCTCCCGTTTAGTAATTAATTCTTCGGCGGTATATTTAGCCATAACTGCCTTGAGAATTTCCTCCACTGCTGGATCGATTACTCGTTCAATGACAGCCGCTTCATCGCCAATTTGTTGAAAAATAGTATTAACTTCTGATGCTAAAATATGCCAATTCAGGGCCACATCTGTAAATACTTCCTGTAGGTCTTTGGAGGAAGCTTCGGCCGCTATCTGTTGTTTTTGGATTCTCACACTTAGTTTTTTTACCGTGTTAACAACGGGAATAATCCCGTGAATGCCCTCATTAAGTATTTTATCCTGTACTTGACCAAAAACCATTAAAACCCCTCTTTCTCCCGCATTGACAATCACGAAAGGATTAAAAATAATCGCCAAAATTAATAACACAAAAAAGAGATTACTTGGCCTAGCAAAAAGACGAGTTTTAAACATTTTAATTGAGAATAGAGATGGTTGATAGTATAAGTTTACATATAAATAAAAGGGCTGATTTTATCTTGGTAATTAGTGACAGTTTTATCTATTTTAATAATTTCAGCAACTAGAAAATGAAGATGAAGTCAGATTTAGTCTCGTTATTTATTTCCCTTCTGGCTGGCAAAATATCGGGAAATAATTGTCTATTTATAGTTATGATATTCGCCAATTAAATGTTTTAGTAATCATGGATTAAAACGAGCATCTCGTTAGTTGTTGACCCAAAAAGCATTTATTTATCCAAGAAAGCAATCGGGGTTATCCAGAAGCAATTATAACAAAATTTCCCTTGTCTTAAATGGTACATTTTCATTCCACCAGTCTAGCTGGTACTTTCTTTTGTAGCAATTACCTTAACACAATCTAGTTTCGGCATAAAAGATATTTTGTATAAAGGATATCTGGATAAATTGACTCGCAGAAGATGGCTATGGTAGAACCCTAAATACAGTAAACGGATAAGCCTACTGTACCTAATTCCATCCCCTAACGAGGTCATTTATCGATGAGTCATCTTTTCAGGCAGTCGCGCCACCTCGCCGCTCTTTTTAAAATCGCCGCCACGACCACCGGAGTGGCCTTAGCTCTAACGACCGGAACATCGGCGCGTGCGGCGGGTTTTCTCCCCTTTTCCTTTCAAACCAACGTTACCGCGAGTCCAGATCTAACCGGAAATCCTAATCTTCTCAACGATCCCACTAAAGATGTCCGTCTCGATTCGGTGGTTTTCAACGGTTTAACGGTCAGTCAGTTTGATCTGGTCAATGCGGGTCGGGTTATCCGCAACGATACCGCCGACGTTACCGTAGGGGGAATCACATATACTAACGGAATTCTCCATGCGGGTCACGGACCGAACACGACTAGCGATCCCCTGGTCGGGGAGGGTCCAGCGAAACCGAACCCCACCGACGCGGATATCGCCGCCAGTTTGGGCAATTTAAATCTGAATAGTCTCCTCGTAACCCGTGAGAACGCCGATACTGCGATTATCGAGGTTTCTTTCGCCCGACCGGTGAATACGTTCTTTTTCTGGGAACGGGGGGGAACGCCTGGGGGAACCGTTGCGGGGGATAGCGATTTACTGGTGGAAGCGCTCGCGGAAGATGGAACGACGGTCTTAGCCAGTTATAAAATTTTACGCGCGAACTACACGAAAGCGGACTATAACATCAGCACGATCGTTCCTCCCGTCCTCAACAACGGCCCGTTCAATATTGGTTCGATCGGGATTCGGCTCGACGGTATCCGCGCGCGAACTCTGCGCTTAACTAGCGAGCGCAATAACGATCTCCAACGTTTGAACGGAGTCGGCGATAACGGGCCAGATTTCAAAGTAATCGCCGCCGATGTCAAGGTTCCCGAACCGAGTATCGTGTTCGCCACTCTACTCGCAGCAAGTCTTGGAATCTTTGTGAAACGAGAGAAGGCCTGATCGTTCTACTCGAAGTAGGATAGGAAGTGAATGCTTTTAATGCTGTTTAAATGCCATCAACCAGCGAACTGTCATTCATGAAAAAATAGCGATAAATGGGTTAAAACCCTCTATTTATCCAGTATTAAGGAGATAATCACCCTTTTTCCTTGATCGCACAGATCGAGGAATTTGCCCTTTATTTTCGTCCGTGAGCGCCCATGTCTGACCGTTACCGTTTCGAGACGCTGCAAGTACACGCCGGCCAGGAACCTGCCCCCGGAACCAACGCCCGTGCCGTTCCCATCTATCAAACCACCTCCTACGTTTTCAACGATGCCGACCACGGGGCGCGACTGTTTGCCCTAGAAGAGTTCGGTAACATCTACACCAGGATCATGAACCCGACCACCGATGTCTTCGAGAAGCGGATCGCCGCTTTAGAAGGGGGTGCGGCGGCCCTGGCCACCTCTAGCGGTCAGGCAGCCCAATTTCTAGCGATCGCTAATATTGCCGGTGCGGGGGATAATATCGTTTCCACTAGCTACCTCTACGGCGGAACCTATAATCAGTTCAAAGTCTCTTTACCACGTTTAGGAATAAATGTCAAGTTCGTCAATGGGGATGAGGCCGAAGCTTTTCGAGCGGCGATCGACGATCGCACTAAAGCTTTATATGTAGAGACGATCGGCAATCCCCGATTTAATATTCCCGATTTTGCCGCCCTGGCCCATATCGCCCACGAGAACGGCATTCCCCTCATCGTCGATAATACCTTCGGCTGCGGCGGCTATCTCTGTCGCCCGATCGAACAGGGGGCCGATATCGTGGTGCAATCGGCCACCAAATGGATCGGCGGTCACGGCACTTCCATCGGCGGAGTAATCGTCGATTCGGGGAAATTCGACTGGGGAAACGGCAAATTTCCCCAGTTTACCGAACCCGCGCCGGGTTATCACGGGTTGAATTTCTACGAGGTGTTCGGACCGTCGGGCCCTTTGGGCAATATCGCCTTTATTATCCGGGCGCGGGTGGAGGGATTGCGGGACTTCGGACCCGCCTTGAGTCCGTTTAACGCATTTTTACTGCTACAGGGATTGGAAACCCTCTCCCTACGGGTCGATCGTCATGTATCCAATGCGTTGGCCTTGGCGAACTGGTTAAAAGAACAGCCGCAGGTGCAATGGGTCGATTATCCCGGATTACCGGAACATCCTTACCACGAACGGGCGAAGAAGTACCTAAAACACGGCTTCGGCGGGGTTTTAGCCTTCGGGATTCGGGGCGGTTTCGAGGCCGGGCGGAATTTTATCAACCGGGTGAAACTAGCTAGTCATCTCGCCAACGTGGGGGACGCAAAAACCCTGGTTATCCATCCCGCCTCGACGACTCACCAGCAGTTAAACGAAGAAGAACAGCGATCGGCGGGAGTAACGCCCGAATTAATCCGCGTTTCCGTGGGTTTGGAACATATTGACGATATTATCGAGGATTTCCAGCAAACTTTCCAGAGTTTATAACCCACCACCCCGCCCATGGATCGCCTAGACTTGATCTCCCCGGAAACCCGTTTCTATTCCCCACCGCATCCTTTTGTTCTCGAATCGGGGGCGGTTCTCGAAAGGGTGCGGATCGCCTATCGAACCTGGGGAATTTTGAATAACAAGCGGGATAACGGGGTTATTGTCTGTCATGCCTTCACGGGATGGGCCGACGTGGAAGCTTGGTGGGAACCTTTGTTAGGAACCGGACGCGTTCTCGATCCGACCCGGGATTTTATTGTCTGTAGCAATATTCTCGGCAGTTGCTACGGGACAACCGGCCCCACTTCGATCGATCCCCGTACCGGTAAACCCTACGGTCCGACTTTCCCGGAGATCACCATTCGGGATCTGGTTCACCTACAACGGCTGTTGGTGGACGCATTGGGGATCGAGTCTTTGCGATTGGTGATCGGGGGTTCCTTGGGAGGAATGCAGGTTTTGGAGTGGGCGCTACTGTACCCGGAGAAGACGCGCTCGATCGCTGTGATTGCGGCTTCGGGACGACATTCGGCTTGGTGTATCGCGCTGGGAGAGGCTCAAAGGGGGGCGATCTACGCCGATCCCCATTGGCAAGGGGGAAATTATGCGCTCGATCGCCCTCCGGCCCGGGGTTTATCGGCAGCCCGGATGATGGCGATGACTACCTACCGATCGCACGCCAGTTTCGAGTCCCGTTTCGGCCGCGAGTACGGGGAGGGGGGAGAGTTTACGATCGCCCGCTATTTAGAATATCAGGGGAGAAAGTTAGTCGAACGTTTTGACGCCAATGCTTATATCACCCTAAGTAGGGCGATGGATCGTCATGATGTCACCCGGACGGGAAAAAGTTACGAATCGGTGTTACAGTCGATTCAACAACCGACGGCGATCGTGGCGATCGATTCGGATCTTCTCTACCCTCCCGTAGAACAAGAGGAATTGGCGAAATATATCCCCAATTCTGAATTATTTTGGTTGCGATCGCCGCACGGTCACGATGCGTTTTTAATGGATGGCGATATGGATGCGTTGAATGATCTTCTCGTCACTTTCGGGAATGGATGAGCAACGGGAAATAGTCGCGGGTTGGGGATGGTCGGGGTAGAGAGCGATCGGGGATTGATGACGACCAGGTTAAAAGTAGCTTGACTTTGTTACTCTACCTTCCATAGGCGTGACTTGATTTTTTGTGGACGATGTGTCACAATAAACCATATATATTCAAGTCAGAGCAATGTCAGAACTTCAATTATCATTATTCCCTCAAAATAATCAAGATATTGAAAAGACGAAAAAAGTCAAATTAGGACGTTATGAAAAAATTCAACGGGAACTACTGACCATCAAGCGTGATTTACATCAAGTTTTTGTGGATGTTAATTGTCCGATCGCTCCTCATCTAACTTATAACTTCATTGATTTATTTTGTGGTGCTGGTGGCATAACTCAAGGTTTAGTTCAGGCAAATTTTCATCCAGCAGCAAGTGTTGAAATCAATCCTGTCGCTTCATTAACACATCGGTACAACTTCCCACAATGCCATCATTTCTGTGGTGATATTCATGACTTTCAAGCAGAGAAATGGCTTATCTTGGCAGGCTCACCCGATATACATTTAGTGGTTGGAGGTCCGCCGTGTCAGGGTTTTTCGGTCGCTGGTAAACGAGATCCCAATGATCCTCGAAATCAATTATTTAAAGAGTTTATAAGAGTGGTTTCTGAAATTCAGCCTTGGTATGTCGTCATGGAAAATGTGCCAGGGATTCTCACGATGCAAAAAGGCAAGGTGAAAGAAACTATCTTAGAAGAGTTTGAATCGATCGGTTATTCTAATATTTCGATCGCTATTCTTGAATCTGCCGCTTATGGAATTCCTCAAATTAGACCGAGAGCAATTTTTATAGCTAATAGATTCGATCTACCTAATCCTTATCCTCAACCTCAATTACTACCTCATCAATATATTCCAATAGAGTCGGCTATTTCCGATTTACCTGCTTACACGCCTATTCCCGAAATTAATCATGAATGGACACGCCATTCCTCGAAGTATATGGAACGGATCGCACGAGTACCCCCCGGTGGTTCTCTCTATGAAACCTACGTTGATGCTTTTAAGCGCCAGTATCCAGGCAAACCGAGTATGACCATCAAAGAAAATCATGGAGGTACACATATTCATCCCCATCTTAATCGAGTTATTTCCGCCCGTGAAATGGCCAGACTTCAATCTTTCCCCGATTCGTTTATTTTTGAGGGAACCATGAAAAAAGCTATGTGGCAAATTGGTAATGCGGTTCCCCCACGTTTAGCCGAATGTATCGGATACGCTTTAATTCCTTATCTCAACAAAGTTGCTTTACAGCTAGAGCAAGAATCGCAGATTAATCAGAATTTAAATCCGATAGCTTGCGGTTGAGAGCAATTCTCCATTTCTGCAAATCATACCATCCACAGCCACTACACCCTACTTCCGCCACTTTTCCACTTTTTGGAATGGTATCCGGCCATTTTTCATCACCCTCATAATAGTATTGGATACCGAAGGGATAGCCCCGATCCCCTGTTTGGTAGCATTTACGGCAGACTTCACGCTTCTGTAAATTGCGCTGATTCGTCAAAAGTTGAAATTGTTCTCGAATCTCCGTATCGGCCAAATGCTCTAATGAATCTCGTCTCGTATCGTTTCCCCAACGAATTTCTGGAAATTTATGGTCGGGTAACAGATTATCTTTCCCTACAGTCTTACCCTCGTAAGCATCATAACCACCGAGCAGATCAATGATTTTCTTTCGTAGGGATGACGACCATACTTCGTATCCAGATATTCCACCACGAGGTAGAGGAACAAGTATAATATGCGTTTTCTTGGAACCACAAGTCGGGCATTTTTTTGATGTATGAGTTGCGATCGTATATCCCATTTCTTTTAAATCTTGAATCCTTCTAGCCCAATTCGGATTCGGGGGTAATTGACAAGCAACACAAGTCCATTTAAAAGTGATGAGTACATCAAAGAATGATTTTGTTACTTCCGCTTCTTTCTGTAACCAGAAGACCTCTTGTTCTTGTCTCCACTTCGGATAATTACTCGGATGACAGTATAGAAAAGCTTGCTGAAGATATTCTTCGATTGCCGAAGATTCGGCCAGATCTACGCCAGTACGTCTATACTCAACTGGAATCGCGCCTTCCCAAATCGTACCGTCATCATATCGAAAAGTAACATCTATGTAACTTTCGGAAGCTTTTGAGTGTCTACGTTGTCCGTGTTGTACGATCTTTTCCATTGGTTTGATTAACTTTGTTTTCCAAGCCTTCTAATAGATTGGAGACATTGAGGTTCATTCCGTTCGCCAGACTAACAAGAGCGGTTACAGAAGGATTGCGAATCCCGCGCTCGATGCCAGAAATATATGTTCTATCTAGATTCGAGCGTGTCGCTAGTTCTTCTTGGGAAATACCTAGATTTTCTCTGTGTTGTCTTACTAACGAACCCAACGCTTTTAAAATTTTTGCCTTGTTTTCGTCCATAGCTCTATCCTGACCGAACATAGACGATGAGTCCACGGACGATCTGTCACATTCCGAGCGAAGCACTAGAAATCGAGCGGCTTTTGAGTATCGCTTGCCCGTTTATATCTGATAATCCATGACGAAAACCACCTTACCACCCCGTGCGTTGGCACTTAAGGCAGCGGTCATCTTCTTGGGATAGGGGAGATTGAGATTATTCATTAACTGAATAAAATCCTCGCGATTGCGGCCGGCGAAACGGGGATTCCAGCGCTTTTCCTCACCGATCGAGGAGACCGTTCTTCCCAGATAATCGTGACAGGGATAAACAAGCGTATCGTCGGGGAGGGTGAATAACTTCTCCGTCACCGTCCTGTATAGTACTTCCGGCGAACCGTTCTGAAAATCGGTACGACCGCAACCGCGAATTAAGAGTGCATCCCCCGTTAATAGGCGTTTTTCATCGATGAGATAGGCTATATGACTATCGGTGTGGCCTGGAGTAGCGATCGCTTTTAGCTGCTGACCTGCCACGGTCCAGAGGTCGCCATCGCGCACATAACCATCGATATCGCTCACTTCCGCGTTTTCGGGAACGAGGATCGAACAGTTGGTTAACTCGCGTAATCGGTGCGCTCCGGTGATATGGTCGGCGTGGACATGGGTTTCCATGGTGTAGCCTAGAGTTAACCCCAACTGCCAAAGAATCTGCCGATCGCGATCAACCTGTTCGAGAACCGGATCGATTAAAATTGCCTCCCCCGTACCCGAATCAGCGATCAGATAGGTGTAGGTACTCGATTCCCTATCAAAAAGCTGGCGAAAAATCGGCGCTGCCGGCCGGAATGCGATCGAGTAGGCTGCGGGGAGAGAAATTCTCTCTTTCAGCGATCGCAACAAATCCCGGGCCAGTTCGGCCACCTGTAAACGCAGTTCGGGAATGGCGGTGGTTTCCCAGAGATCGCCTTTGCGGGGATTTCCCAAGGTGTACAGCGTGTTCGATGCCGTACCGTCTGGCCTGAGAATCGCCCCGTTGTCCGCGGTTTCGATGCCACAATTCAAAGGATGGGGACGGATTAACCCCCGTTGGCGAAGATGAACGACGAGGGGATCGGTGATCGTCTGGTAATCGTTACTCGCGCCGGTACAGTTAATGATTCGATCGATCGTTAGGTTTAAGAGGTTTCCCGTCCCCCGTTGACGGATAGTAACCTCTACACAGCCGTTTTTATCCTCGGCAGTTTCAATTCTTCCCCCATGATAGGTTAATTGTCCCGATTCTACGGCCTCATCGAGGATACCGGCGATCTCGTCGGCGACGCGATGGCGAAGAACCTCCCAATAGGCTTTCAGGTGGCGTAGAAATCTGGCGCGTTCCGCTATCGGCAGACAATGCCATAGACCTTGAGATATCGGGCGTAAGGCGTTTAAAACGGCCCGCCAGTCGTGACCTCGACTCTCTGCGGTTTTTACCTCCGCGCGAATTCGCCGTAGGAGTCCCCGCGTGGTCTGGGGCGCGGTTTCGAGGGTGAGGAACGGGGGATAGGGATCGGTGGGTCGGTGCGATCGGGGGATCAGGCCATGACGGGAAACCGCGTGGATTTTGCCCGTGAATCCCCTTTGTGCCAGGGAAACCACCATATCCACCATCGTTAACCCCGTACCGACGAGCAGAATCGTCCCGTCGGGTTTTAGCTCGGCGAGTGTGTCCGTCTCCCAAGCGTCGCGGAGATAGAGGGAATTGAGAGACGCGAGGGGTTGGGGAACCGTTGCGGGAAAATTGCCCAGCGCCAGAACTACTTTAGCGGCGCTGATTTTCTTGCCTCCTTTGAGGGTAATCGTCGCCTTTTCCCCGTCGAGTGCCAGATCGATCGCCGCATCGGTAAACGTTTCCAGACGGTGATCGGCAATGGCGTTGTCCCGCGCTTCTTCTAGGATCGATCGGATGTATTTGCCGTACACTAGACGCGGTACGAAGCTGGCCGGATCGATCGATCGATAGCCGTTATCCGCTAACCAGTGGAGGAAATGTTCGGGATCGTCCTCGAAGGCGCTCATTTTGCCCGCAGGAATATTGAGCAGGTGGCCTCTGTCTCGCGTTCCGTAGGCGATCCCCGTACCGAGGGGTTTTCGGCGCTCGATCAGGGCGATCGATAATGGAGTCCCTGTGTCGCGTAACAGGTTCGCCGTCACGAGGGAACCACTAAATCCTCCCCCGATAATGGCGATGTCGAAAGTTGCAGAAAATTGATTCCGGTCAATGTAGCTCATAGATAACTTTTAAAGAGGATTTAGTATTAGTTAGTCTAGCTGAAAGATAATTTTTTAGGCATTCTTGGTTAATAGGTTAAAAATAAACGATAGAATTGGCTATCAATTAAGATATAAATACCGAGAGCAATATAGATAAAAGGACTAATTTTATGTCCGTAGTTTGTAACCACTTTAGCTATCCTGGGATGGGTAATCAAAAAATAGGCTAGGGCGCACCAAATACCCATCATGAGATAAAAAACTATCATGATAATTAAGACGTGCATCGGGGAATTATTGGCAAAAAGAGAGGTATAGATACCAATATTATCACCACCATTAGCCACGGTCACGGCGGCAACGTAATAGGTTTGGGAGGGAAAACGAGGAACAAAGGAGCGATTTTTAGAATAATTAACATCTTCTCTTACTTCTTGAATGTAATCCTCATTTTCCCTTGACAAAAGTTGTTTAATGCCGATAATCAAAGGAATAAATCCTAATAGACCAATCCATTCTTTAGAAACCAGTAACCCAAATAGTAAACCGAGGGAACTAGCTAGAAGAATCAGGGTAAAACCGAGGTATTGACCAATAATCAGGTGTCGAGGTCGAAAATTAGCATTAAGTCGCGAGAAAAACAACATTAGCACCATCAGATCATCAAGATTTGTGGCCACAAAACTCGTCACGCTAGTAATTAAAAGGGCTACTAACCAATTCATAGATTGAAAAAAGAGATAATCCTTCTCATTCTAAATCTCATAGTGCCAGATTTCCTCCTCTCGTAAAAGAAGACGATGGACGGGAAGACGTTCCACGGCCCCCTGTTGTTCAAGATGATTAAGCGCGCGGGTAATTGTGACTCTAGTGGTTCCTAATAAGTCAGCGATATCCTGATGAGTTAAACGCACATCAATTAATTGTCCGTTACCGGTTTGTTTACCAAATTGATTGCCTAACCATGACAGTAATTTCAAGACCATAACATCAGTACGTTTGTAGCTACGAATAATACTTAGTTCTTGTGCTTGCTGAAGATGAGACAGCAGAATTTCTGCCATTTGATAACTCTCAACTGCGGAAAAGGAAACTGCTTGCACAGGACTAATGCACTCAACTTGATAGGGATTGACTCTCTCTAGGGTTTTGCCAACAAAACTGCCAGGTCCCCACAATCCCAAGACGATGAGGGTTCCATCTTCTAACCAAGTGGAGGTTTTCACGACTCCACTCTCGATTTTCCAGAAATTAGGATTTCTGAGCGGCAAAATTGCCCGATTATCAAAGTGCCAGCGATGGGGGGTTGGTGGTTGATAGGTAAGCGTCATGATTGGTAAGTAGTCGTGCAA
Organism: Microcystis sp. MC19; assembly: GCF_003019735.1. NCBI lineage: Bacteria > Bacillati > Cyanobacteriota > Cyanophyceae > Chroococcales > Microcystaceae > Microcystis > Microcystis sp. MC19. The sequence continues at coordinate 2,494,960 of NZ_CP020664.1, forward strand.
AATTAATTTCCTAGTCGAGACAGGAGACGGGATACAGCTATTAGGGATCGGATTTGATAATTTTGGGGTAAAAACGATAATTACCCCAAAAAAGACTGATTTTATGCCCTTGCAAGCCCTATTTATTTCGGGGTGTTAGTCTTCTCCAGTTCCGTGGTGGCCGAGGAGATCAGTTCTTGCCAAGCTCGATCGCTTTCCTGTAGAGTCTGTTTAACCGCGTCGATGGTTTTTTCCACGCGAGTTTTCAGGAAAGGGGAAGCATTGTCTTTGAGTCGTTCGGTGTCGTCGGCTAAGATATCGATCGTCTCGGAGGTATTAACAAGGCTATTTTCTAGGGTAATAAGGTTGTTTTGCAGGGTTTCACTGAGTTTAGCCCCAGAATTGACCAATTTTTTCCCTAATTTGCTCACTTTTTCCCCTAGATCGTCAATATTATCTGCTAAGTCCTCTAGGTTGTCCTGTTGAGCTTCGATAATATTCTTGTCGAGAGAAGGAGCAGCTAGTTGAGCATTTAGGTCATCGATAGCCGATTTTGTCGCTTGGATGGCTTTTTCATAGGCAATTTGGGCATCTTCGAGAATTTTTGGCCTAGAAACCTCATTTTTTTTCTTAACTGGTTCCACCACAGTGCCGCCGGTTGCCGTTGCACGGTCGATGACGGCCAACTGTTCGGGGAGTAGCGGCAAGGCGATCGCATTTGCCCTTCCCCCTAGGAGCAAAGTGACAGTTAAGAGGAAAATTAGCAGCTGGAAAATTTGATTTTTGAGGCTTTTAAAGCTCTTATTTCGGTTGATCATATTTGGATTTTCTCCCCTATTCAGAAAAGTGGTTACTTCATCTAAATGCTATCACACAAAATATTTATTTGTTGTTTATTTACAAGAAATTTCATAAATAATTTATCATATTTTTGGCAGATAAATTGCAGGAAAAAGCATAAGTTTTTTGAACTAAAAACCAGTAAAAAAAGCTTTTATTCTCTCAATATAAATTAATTTTTTATCGCTTTTTTTATTAATGATGTGCTGAATTATCCGATGAATCTATTTCTTGATTGATCCGAGATATTTTCTTACGACCTTTAATATATTTGGCTAAAGGTTGTTTTTTCTTCAGTCGTTTAATGCCACTTAAAGTGCAGAGAGTAAAAAAAGTTCCCACGAGAACCATCTGCCATAAACCGCAGCCAGAAGCGGCCCCTAATCCTGCTGCTAACCAGATAGTCGCCGCCGAAGTCAAGCCTTTTACTTGTATCTTATTTAGTTCCCGATGGGATTGTTGTAGGATGATTCCCGCCCCTAAAAAACCGACACCAGAAGCGACCCCCTGAATAGTGCGACTGAGAGCATTAGAAGACGCATAACCCACATCTCCTTCCGCTTGTAGGGGAATCATGACAAACATGGCAGCCCCGAGACTAACGATGATAAAAGTTCTCAATCCGGCGGGACGACCGCCTCGCTGTCGGTTATAACCAATCAGACAGCCGACGGCCATAGCCATACTCAGCCGAAAAATAATCGTTTGCCAATCTTCCGAGTTAAAAAACATTGCTTAACCTAACAAATGAGATAAAAACTTCGCCTAACCAATCAAAGCCTTTTCCAGATCCCGCTTTAAATCGTTCCTATTCTCGATCCCGATCGATAATCGTAGTAAAGCTGGTGTTATACCTCGTTTTAAGCGTTCTTTTTCCGGCATTGAGGCGTGAGTCATCAAAGGGGGATAACAGACCAAAGACTCCACACCACCCAAACTTTCTGCCAGTAAAAATAATTGCAATCGCGAGGCAAAAGCCGTCGCTGCCGTTAATCCCCCCTTTAACCCGATGCTAATCATGCCGCCGAATCCCGACATTTGTTGACGGGCGAGACTATGCTGGGGATGACTGGGTAAACCGGGATAATAAACTCGATCGATCTTGGGATGATTAGCCAGAAAATAGGCGATAAATAGGGCATTTTTCTCGTGTTCCCGCATCCTCACCGCCAGGGTTTTTAATCCTCGCAGAACTAACCAACTATCGAAGGGACTAGGAACCGCACCGATCGCATTTTGGTAGAATTTAAGAGGCTCGTAGAGAAGAGGATCAGAAGTAATCACCGCCCCACCGATAATATCGCTATGACCACTCAGGTATTTAGTCGTACTATGGACAACGATATCGGCCCCTAATGTTAGGGGTCTTTGGAAGTAGGGAGAAGCAAAAGTGTTATCCACCACCAAAATTAGGTTATGTTTCCTGCTAATCGCTGCTAAAGCTTGAATATCGACAATTTTTAAGAGAGGATTGGTGGGGGTTTCAATCCAGATTAATTTAGTATTCGGTTGCATCGCCGCCTCAAAAGCGGCCAGATCGTTAATATCGGCATAGGTTGTGCTTACACCCCAATTAGTGACCACTTTCTCCAAAAGACGATAGGTTCCACCGTCGAGATCGTCTCCAGCAATTAGATGGTCGCCGTTTTTTAAGAGACTTAAAACCGTGGTAATGGCCGCTAATCCCGAAGCGAAAGCTAATCCATATTGGCCCTCCTCCAAGGCAGCCAAAGCCGTTTCTAGGGCCCGGCGCGTCGGGTTGCCGGTCCTGAAATATTCATCGCTTCCGGGTTGACCGATTTTTTCCTGTTGATAGGTGGAAGTGAGATCAATGGGAACCGTTACCGCCCCATGGCTAGAGTCTGGTTCTTGCCCCCCATGAATCGCCCTCGTTTCAAATTCCATTAATTTATTGTCCTATTAGTCGATATCTTCGAGGTCTTTAAACAGGGCCGTGCTGAGGTAACGTTCCCCGAAACTAGGCTGAATCATGACGATTAATTTATCTTCGTTTTCGGGTCTTTTGCCCACCTGAATCGCCGCCCATAAAGCGGCCCCGGCCGAGATGCCCGATAGTAGTCCCTCCTGACGAGCTAACCGTCGCGCGTAGGCGAAAGCCTCTGTATCATCGACGATAATCACCTCATCGATTAATTCCGGTCGGAAAATTGCCGGGATAAAACCGGCCCCGATGCCTTGGATTTTGTGCGGCCCGGGTGGCCCCCCCGATAACACGGGACTATTAGAGGGTTCAACTGCGATCGCTTGAAATTGGGGACGACGGGGTTTGATGGTTTCGGCAATACCGGTAATGGTTCCCCCGGTTCCCACGCCACCGATAACGATATCTACCAGGCCGTCGGTATCGGCCCAGATTTCCTCGGCAGTGGTTTCTCGGTGAATTTTCGGGTTAGCCGGGTTGCGGAACTGTTGCAAACTATAGGCGTTGGGGATGTTTTCGACTATTTCCTCGGCCCGGGCGATCGCTCCTTTCATGCCTTGGCTACCCGGGGTTAATTCTAATTGCGCCCCGTAGGCTTTTAACATCGCCCTTCGTTCTAAACTCATGGTTTCGGGCATAGTCAGGATTAAGCGATAGCCTTTGGCAGCGGCTACCATGGCCAGGGCGATGCCGGTATTGCCGGAAGTGGGTTCCACCAGAATTGTTTTATCGGGGTGAATTAGTCCGGCGGCTTCAGCGTCCTCCACCATACTGACCCCGATGCGATCCTTAACCGAGGCGGCGGGGTTCATACTTTCCAGTTTGACGACGATGCGGGCTTTTACTCCCTCTGCCACTGGGATTCGATTCAGTTGGACTAGGGGAGTCCGTCCTACCAATTGGGTGATGTCTCTTGCGATCGGCATAATCCCACTTGCTTTATACTTGTTGGCTATTTTTGATTATATATGTATTTAAGATGTTTTACAATACTTTTTAAGTCGGAGTACACTGCAAAATGCTGGTGTTGGCACCTCTGATCACAACGTCGGCGGGGATTATCCCTGTCGATTTTTTTGCCTTGCCACTTTTTTTGTATATCGAAGCACAATCGATAAAATCATCTTGGGAAATTTCTCTTAATTTAGTTAACTATTATTAGTATATAAAAGCACATCTCTTTAAATAACTTAAAGGAATTATTAGAGATATGAAAAGAGCGATACTTTTTCTTAGTATAGGGTTACACATTTAAGAAAGTTTTCTGAGATTTATCCTAAAAAATTATTTTTTTGCTGCTTTTTTAGGAAATAATTTTTAATAAACAAAGGTGTAAATATAGTTTATAAAATAATTCATGGCAAAAACGAAATATTACTGTAAAAGGGGATCAAGGCTAAATTCAATTAACAAGAATTGTTCCTCGATATACAAAAAAATCTGGCCAAGGGAGAGTAAAACTTTTTTCAAGGACGATAGTATAGTCCCAAGAAAAAAACTCCTAGATACTTTATCGGAAAAAATAAAGAAAAGCCAGAGAAATCAACCTCGATATTTTGCCGAAACCAATCATCATTATAGGAGATGAAAACTATGGTGTTAGATGCCTTTGCCAAAGTCGTTTCTCAGGCCGATACCCGGGGGGAATACCTGAGCGAGAATCAAGTCAATGCCCTAATTGCCTTCGTCAAAGATGGTAATAAACGCGTGGATGTAGTCAATCGTCTTTCCAGTAATTCTTCTGCGATCGTTACCGATGCCGCGCGTAGTTTGTTTTCAGAACAGCCCGTTTTAGTTGCTCCCGGTGGCAACGCCTATACAAACCGTCGTGCCGCCGCCTGCCTGCGGGATTTGGAAATTATCCTGCGCTACGTTACCTATGCCACCTTCACCGGCGATGCCAGCATCCTCGATGATCGCGCCTTGAACGGTCTCCGGGAAACCTACGTCGCCCTAGGAGTTCCGGGGGCTTCTGTTGCGGCCGGAATTCTCAAGCTCAAGGACGCTTCCCTTGCCCTAGCGGCCGATCCCAACGGGATCACTCGCGGGGATTGCAGTTCTTTACTAGCAGAAGTCGCTTCCTACTTCGATCGAGCGGCGGCGGCAGTTTCCTGATGCTGTGACTTTCTTCTCTCAATCCGATTAAACTTTTGTAGGAGCAATTCCATCAATGACCAAGACACCTTTAACCGAAGCGGTGGCTACTGCCGATTCCCAAGGCCGTTTTCTCAGCAGTGCTGAATTACAAGTGGCGTTCGGTCGTTTCCGTCAGGCCGCCATCACCCTAGAAGGGGTAAAAATCCTCGCCCAAAAGGCCCCCAGTTTAGCCCAAGAAGCAGCCAACGCTGTCTATCAAAAATTTCCCTACACCACCCAACTCCAGGGGCCGAACTATGCCTACGATGAGCGGGGGAAATCCAAGTGCGTTCGCGATATCGGCTACTATATCCGAATTATCACCTATGCCCTCGTGGTGGGGGGTACAGGCCCGATCGATGAATATCTAGTCGCCGGTTTGAGTGAAATTAATAGTGCCTTTGAACTATCTCCTAGCTGGTATATCGAAGCCTTAAAATACATCAAAACCAATCACGGATTAAGTGGGGATGCTGCTGTAGAAGCTAATTCCTACATTGATTATGTGATCAACGCCCTTAGCTAATTCCCGTCAACTTCACGTCAACATAAGCTCAAATCTCCTAAATTCACCTCGGGATGAGCGCCGAGGTTTTTTTGCGTCCGTCTAACTTGGTCGTCCTCGGGAACCTACCCTAACAAAAAAACCATCTTGGGCAAGATGGTTAAACACAACGAGTATAAACCGACAAACTTGACTTTAGACTGCTTTTTCTGGCCCGGTAGCGACGGGCAGATCCGTGGTACTGTACTCTGTCCAAGAACCCTCATAAATTCGCACCTTGGGATAACCGAGCAGATGTTTGAGGACAATATACTGTAAAGTCGCTTCCCGTCCGGTACTGCAACTGACGATAATATTATCCGAGGGCTTGATGTTGCGTTGGGCAAGAATCTTCCTGATTTCGTCTAAAGATTTCAATTTATGAGGATTTTTCAGGGATTCATCCGGATTATTCGCTTCCGTAAAGGTCGGCCAGGGTATATTTTTCGCCCCCGGAATATGACCATTTCTCAGCCAGATATCCTGTTTCCCCTGAAAAAGTTCTTCGGGTCTAGGATCGATAAAAACCACATCGGGTTTGCCGAGCAATTTCTCTACTTCTGCTAAATTTACCCGAATCGAGGGATTATCACGGACAGTAAAGCTCCCGGGTTGATATTTAGGGAATTCTTTAGTTACCTTTTGTTCGGAACCCTTATAACCCTTAAAACCACCATCTAAGACCGCCACATTTCGGAAACCCGATCGCTCTAGTAAATAGGCGACCATGGTTGCCCCCAAGACATCGCGACCATCGGAATATACCAGCACTAGATCGCCGTTAGTGATTCCCGCAGCGGCAAAGAGACTGCCAATTTTATCCTCTTGCCAATATTGAACCGGCAAAAATCCGTTTGGACCACGAAAATTATTGTCGGCTATATTCACCGCTTTCGGTAAATGACCGGTGATATATTCCAAAGGGTTAATCCGCACATCGAGAATTTTTAACTTCGGATCGTTGAGATTTTGTGCTACCCACGCCGGCGATACAAAGTCTATCTTAGTCTCAGATTTAGACGTGGCCATCAGGGGCGATGACGGGGCTAAGGTAAAGGTTAAAATGCACAGAAGAACTAAAGTGAAAAAAGCAAGGGGACGGCTGTGAAACCGTCCCAGGGATAGACCCTTCCCTTGACGCAGTTTTGGTTTCATGATTCAGTGTCAGCGACGAGTATCAAACGATAATTAATATAGGGCTTTGATTAGCTTTTTCCAAAAATTTAGGTATAACGTGATATTTTTTTTGCAGCAAGTAGGCCGATTAATTATTAATTTCTTCTTGGGTGTTGATCGCCTTGGGTGTCTTTAATAACTGTTGCCACCAGATATGAACTAGGAGGGACCAAGCGATCGCTAAAAGCCAAGCGGCAAGGATATCACTAGGAAAGTGAACTCCTAAATAAAGACGAGTCCAAGCAATAATCAAAACCAAGGGAATTCCCAGTAAAACCACCCCGAAAAACCAGCGCGTTCTCCAAGATAGGATCAGTAAAGAAACCACTAACAGGGAACTAAATAAAGCATGACCGCTAGGGAAGGCAAAATCATCGGGTAACGGATAAAATAACTGCCAAAATTGCGGGCGATTTCGATGAAAAAAAATCTTGAGATTATAACTAATTGCCCAACCTCCCGCCATAGTCACAAGGAGATAAGCGAACCCATACCAGTATTTTTTGAGGGCAAAAATCAGCAGTGAAATTGTTAGTATCGGAGCTACTCCCCAATAAGTGCCTAATCCCGTTAGTTTTATGGCCAAAAAGTTTAGGTTTAAATTAGTAGTTTGATGAATAGATAGCATTAGGGATTTTTCCCAAGCAAATCCTTGGGGATGCCGCTCAACAGCGAGCGCTAAATCCGTAAAAGTTAGCGATGTTAACAAGATGGCTAAGAAAATTAAGCTATTGTTTAAGTAGGTTTTGGGAATCACGGGGAAAAAGTGGCGATCGAGGATAACAGGGGCATTTCTAATACCTGAAAATGAATTAAGACCAGAATAACTAATGTATAGGCAGTCGAGGAAAGTAATCCATTTCTTAATTCTTTTTGCCAATGGCGTTCTTCTTTCTCTCCACCGATTAATTCTTTCGTTCCGAACTGCATCAGCAGAATTCCCACCAGATTGGATAACCAATAACCAACCATGGCCGCTGGTAGAAAAAAATCGGCGTGCAAGCAGGCAATTAAACGACCGAAACCGTAGGCGATCGGCAGATTAAAAATTAGATCGTTCCACCAACACAGGGGCGATAATAAGTAACCGATCAATACCAAGGTTCCGTTTTTGATTTTGTCCAGTAGATACATCTTTTTTTTAGTTACTAACTATCAGCTTTGTTTTTTTGGCCATCAGCTATCTAAGTAAGTAGCTGTTGAAAATTGTCAGATACCCCCCTTATTAAGGGGGGATTAAGGGGGGATCGGCACCCCCCTTATTAAGGGGGGATTAAGGGGGGATTAAGGGGGGATCAATTAATCAGAACCACTTACTTAGCTGACGGCTCACTACTAATTAACGCTGAATTTGGTCAAAAATCGCCCCATCAGCGAAGAATTTTTTCTGGATCGCATCCCAGCTACCAACCGCAGTATAGGGGAAAAGATTCGACACTTTTGGATATTGTTTACTAAACTCTTTAGCCACATTAGCATTAACGGGACGGAAACCCACCTTGGCGAATTCCCGCTGCGCTTCCGGAGTAAAGAGAAATTGGGCAAAAGCTGTCGCTACTTCCCGGGTTTTGCGTTTATCAACTATTTTATCGACTACGGCCACGGGCGGATCGATCGAAACATTGACCGGAGGAATAGTATAGGAAAAACCAGTTTCTCCTTTTTGACGGGCCAGAATCACCTCGTTTTCGTAGTTAAGCAGCACATCCCCCTGATCCTGTTTAAAGAAGACATCGCTGGCTTCCCGGGCATCTTTGGGTAGTACAGGCACGTTTTTATAGACATTGCGGACGAAATTGGTCGCTTGTGCTTCACTGCCGCCGGTCCGAGTTACCGATCCCCACAGGGCCAGAAAATTCCACCGGGCCACCCCAGAGGTTTTCGGGTTGGCAGTAATGACTTTAATCCCCGATTTGGCTAGATCTGGCCAGTTGCGGATTCCTTTGGGATTGCCCTGACGAGTAACTAAAGCGACCACGGAACGAGTGGCGATGGCATTGTTGGGTAATTCTTTCTGCCAACCGGGGTTAACTAAACCCGCTTTTTGCAAGCGTTCCACATCGGAACCGATGGCCAAATTTACCACATCTGCATCTAATCCGTCGATAACAGCGCGGGTTTGGGAACCAGAGCCGCCATAACTCTGTTTAATCACCACATCCTGTTTTTTCTCTCTTTTCCATTTGTTGACGAATAGAGGAATGATTTTTGAGTAGGCTGATTGAGTCACCGCGTAGGAAACCAGGGTGATTTCCACAGTTTTTTGTTTAGCTTGCTGTTTATCCGGACTTGCCAGCAGATTACTCGATGCCGATAGGGGACTAGAAGTTAGTCCGATTCCCGTTGTGACGACGGCAGCCGTAGCTAGAGAAATAAAAGGTAAGAGGGTTTTCGGTTTTGAGGATCTAGGATCAGGGATCACGATGTCATCGGCTCCTTTGTTTATTTATGGGAGATTGCTAAGTAGGTAGGCACAATTATTTGTAGGATGGGTTAGCGGTAGCGTAACCCATGCGGGCGTTGGGTTTCATGCTTCAACCCAACCTACGTTCATTTTATATTTAATTCCACCCACCTACTTAGGTATTTTCTCTGAGATTGTATTTTATATGAAATAAAAAACAATTACAATACATCAGAGAAAAATTATACTGTCTCAGTTGGGTTAGATGCCAATAAATTAAGCTATTAATGGCTTGATTAGGTCGAAAAACTAGAAATATTCGATTTATAGGGCTTAAATATGCCTTTAAATTCGCCTGAAGCCTCTTTATGCTTCCAGAATAGAGATTTTATCGTTTTTATGGAAAAGAAAAAATTTTTTAGCGATCAAAAACCTCTCCCTAGGTGGCTTCACCGGTGAAGTTAGCGGACTTTAAGTAGTCATGCAAAATTAATTACCCAAATAAAAAATTAAGAAGTATAATAAATAAAAAAACGAAGCAGCAGGAAAATACCATGAGATTGATTAGAGACCTAAACCCCGAGAGCCAGAAAATGCTAGAGAGAATTTATCGAGCTAGTAAACATCATCAAGTAAGAGAGCGAGCGAAATGTATACTCTTAAGTTTTCAGGGAACCACGATAGAAGAATTGAGCGGAATATTTGGAGTTACGAGAAAGACCATCTATAATTGGTTGACGGCCTGGGAAGATAGAAAACTAATTGGTTTTTATAATCGTCGAGGAAGAGGGAGAAAACCTAAATTGACAGAAGCACAAGGTCAACAAGTTATTGACTGGGTAAAAGAAGAACCGAAAAGCTTAAAAAAAATCCAGATAAAAATTGTAGAAGAATGGAAATTAACCGTAAGCAAAGACACGATAAAAAGACTCATAAAAAAAATCAACATGAGGTGGAAAAGGGTGAGAAGAGGGGTCGCCAAAACCCCTGATGAGTGGGAGCTTGAGGTCAAACTACCTATTTTAGAAGAACTAAAAAAACAGGAAAAAAGAGGAGAGATTGAGATAGGATATTTGGATGAAATGGGATGGGATTCAAAGCCTTGTATTCCTTACGCTTGGCAAGAAGAAAAAACCACGATAAAGTTACCACCAATTGAAGGTAAAAGACTAAATATTTTAGGAATAATGAAACGAGATAATCAATTATTTTATGAGACACAGGTCGGAACGGTTACTAGCGAGATAGTTATTAATTTTCTGGATAAATATTCCCAAAATATACAGAAAAAAACTGTCATAATAATTGACCAAGCTTCCATTCATACCAGCGAGGCATTTATGGAGAAACTTGAGGAATGGGAAAAGAAAAATTTGAAAATATTTTGGTTGCCCACTTATTCACCTCATTTAAATTTAATTGAAATATTATGGAGATTTTTAAAATATGAATGGATTGAATTTAGCGCCTATAAAGACCGAAAGAGCCTCCTCGCTTACGTTAAAAAAGTGCTGGACAATTTTGGAGGCGAGTATGTAATTAATTTTGCCTAGGTACTTAGCAACTATTACCCTAAAATTGAAGCGGTCTAACGACTTCCATCAATGTGCATGGTGCGTTCCCCAAAATCTATTGGTGGAGCAGTAGGACTTGCATTATCGCACTGAGACAGTCCAGTAGGGTGTGTTAGCGTCAGCGTAACGCACGAATTTTGAACATTATACCATTTCTCTAAATGAAAACTACACATCGAATTTAAATCCCCCTTTAAGTTCCCCTTTTTAAGGGGGATTTAGGGGGATTAAACTTCTGTAGTCAGACTTTGGAGAATTGGTATTAGATAAGGTGCGTTACATTTCATTAACGCACCCTACCAGGTCGGCGTACTGCTACGCAGTCCCTTCGGCATCGCACTTAGACTGACAGCTTCAATCAATGTGCATGGTGCGTTCTCAAAAATCCTGCATTAGGGAACGCACCCTACAGCGATTGCGATCTATTCAGAAACTTGCCGCATAACGGCTAAGTTATGCCGTGCATCTCACCGATAAGACTGCGATCGCCCTAATTTTTAAGCGTAGCCGACAATATCATGGAATGAATAACCGACCAACCCCCTTGTAATTATCAATATCTACAGCAATTTCGATCAGTCGTTCAGCGCAGCGCTCTCTATACTCAGCTTCACTCAAACGATCGAGATTTCCAATCGTCAACACTGGAAACGATTTCTCTGTGTTCTCTTCTCGCATAACCTGCTCAAGGGAATCATCACCCTTCATATTTCGGTTAGCAGTAAGAATCATCATCTCCTGTTCTTGAGCATAGCACCAGACTACGCGATCGCTACTTTCCATCGACAATCCAACCTCTCTAAAGGTGACAAATTGGACAGACTGAAACTCAAGCCAACCACGTTTTGCCAATATACCAAGAAAAATCAGCGCATAACCGTCGAGGTTGTAGTCAACTAAGAAAGTCATTGTTTTTGTGCGGCACGTCTGGCTCTCTGCTCCTCAAGCTTTGCCCAAAACGCTTCTTGTCCTGGTTTATGTGGCATTGCTGCAATTCGAGCAAAGCGTTCACGGTTACGATCTTCCCAGTACTGGCGAATTTCTTCCCTATTCTGAAGAACCTCTTGATATTCAACCTCGACCTGAGCTTGGTTTGCCTCAATGTAGGACAAAGCTGCGTCAATTTGCGCGTCCGTGAGGTTAAATGTGTCACGAATCAGTTTAGGAGGATAATCAGCTTTTAGGAGATCGATCACATCATAGAGGGTGATGCGCGTGCCAGCGATCGTCAGTCCTCGCTCTGTACGGATAATTTTCGCTTGTTGGTTTGCCGTCCAGGTCATTCCCTTAGCTCCTTAGAATCCACTGAATGGTCAATGGTTTCACCAGACAAATATTGGTCAATTTTTTCTGACCAATCAGGTTCACAGTTCATTATAGCCCGCCCCTTACGCGACAAGATCAGTGTACTGCTACGCCGTGCCTTCGGCATCCCACTTAGACTGACAGCTTCAATCAATGTGCATGGTGCGTTCTCAAAAATCCCGCATTAGGGAACGCACCCTACGGCGATTGTGATCGCACTATGACAAAGGTTTAATTGTCACTAATCCTCCAGCAAAACCCTGAATATTCAACTCATAGCCATCAAGTAAACCCATACCAACTAATGGATCGGGAGCATCTCACCTTTGCAATAAGTAGAAATGCTTAATGAGATCAATAAAAAAGTTAAAAAAGGCAACCATTTAGATAAGCACAGCGATGACGAAGGACTTGCGGTACATTACAAGATTGCCAACTTGCACCAGTAATTTTAAGACGATGAGCAATTTGTTTAATTTTTGATTCGACGGAGCCAGAGCCAATGGAAATCCCCTCTGCCTGCAAATAACCATAATTGACAATTCGATGTTTATGCTTGTTTAAATAAGTAATAAAATTCTCAACTTGCGGCTCTGACCATCCTTCACAACAAGAGATAGCGGCGTCCACGTCCCCCTTCCATAGAAAACATTTTACCTCCTCAATTCGCTGGAATGACCCGCCAACTTTATAGAGGTTTTCGATTAAATGATACCAATCCAATATTTCAATTCTTTCCTGTTTCTCTCCGATCTCACGAAATAAATTCCAGATACCATCATGTCCATCTCCTAAACAAATTAAAGGCTTGGCCAAAACTTGAGAATTAACCAAATCTAATAAAGCTGAGTTATCTTGAAAAAAAGCCGCTACCCCCAGTTGATGAAAACTCACTGCTTTATAATCACGCCAAATTAAGGCTTTTCCCTTGGCAGTTCTTAGTCGTACCTTACCGCCATCTAGGCTCATTTCTTCCACTTCCACTTCTGGGTTAGACGGTAATTCTTCAAAAGCATATCGATGTACGAGGCGTTGTTGGGTACTGTGAGAAACAGCAATCCCTGTCAATGATTTGATTTTCTGCGCCGATTTTTCGTAGGATTCATCGCCACTTAATAGCAAACAGTTCTTCTCTAACATTGGACTCATCTGAGTCCGAGACTTTATTTCTAATTTTTTCGCTTGTTTTTCTGTAATTGGTAATTCCCCCAAAATACTTTTCACTTTTCTCGTCCGACCGGCAGTTTCTTCTGTGCTTGTTTTGACAAAAAAATACCGATTTCTGGGTTAACATAATGAATCATTAAATCTCTGACTGTCTCCTCTATCTCTCCCAAGTTATTAAATTTCTTAATTTGGGATTGCTCATAGAGACATTGCCCTAACTCTTGACATAACTCTTTAATTCTTTTTTCATTTTCTGATAACATTGAATTATTCCTCCCATCGAGAGCTATTCTGAATTGTAAGTTATAACTATTATAATCTCATTTCTCTTTGTGATCAAGTTGAAGATTTTCTAGTTTTTGACTGCTATAAGTATTAATACTCATTGCATAAGTGAGATGCTCCCTAATGGAAATGGATCTGTCTCTGACTCATTGATTTCAATAGATTTGATCTGACCATCCCAGATCACAGTTGTCTCAAATACGTTAAACATACAGAGGCTTCCATCGCCCAAGATTCCCTCTTCTTGCATATACCACGTTAATCCTAGTGTTGTAATGATAGCGGAAGGCAACGTGAGAAATCCAGTGTAACCAGTGTCAATAACTGCTTTAATCGCTTGCCTCTGGTGATTTTCGCCTAGCACTACGAATTGAATAATTGCTTCTCGGCGCGAATTGACGCTCCCCATCATCATGGCGACACACTGGGGGAACGAAAGCCAAAACGATGGACGGCACGATGTCCAATGCGAATACCAAATATTTGTGCATCAGGAAAACGTATTAACAGTTGTTTAGCAGCTGTTAGGCTGTCGTCAGCCACTTCAAAAGCCCCTGTTTCGATGTCTATTGCTACAATCTTCCCATGATTCCCTTCCTCGATTTGGGAGCGTACCTGAGACTCATAGACTTCGTGTCCACGTCGGGCAAATTCTTCTTTGCTGTAGCGGGGTTGTCGAACTGTCATTGAAGCGACCCTGTGGCAACTTTTGCCCCTCTATTTTAACCTAAACATTGGCAATCTTCGCTAACATTCCTCAACTGGGCCCACAAGAGCAGCACCGCACCTAACCTCACAGCTTCAATCAATGTGCATGGTGCGTTCTCAAAAATCCTGCATTAGGGAACGCACCCTACAAGATCGGCGATCGCTACAATCGGAACGATCGCACTTGACTCGCTGGTCGGCATAACGGCAAAGTTGAGCCGCTGCCGGATTTCCTTTGCTCAAACATATCACTCTTGGGTAGTCGGCTCCAACGCCTTGTTAAACTGTTGTTGATGTTGCAGTGATACTAATTGTCTGCCACTCGCGACTTGTCTTTTCTGCCAATCAGCAAATATGGCTTTGAAATCATAATTAAAAGATTTAGCATGCTCTTCTCGTATTCTGTGCAATTCTTCAAGAATTTCATCTTCCCACATAAATTTACTCTCCCATTAATTCATAGGGTGTACAAATGGTCGGCAATTTATAGCCAAAATCACGGCAGATTTCGGTAAGCTTTTTTTGGATTTGAGCGTTAGCAATATGTTTACAGTTCCATGTTAGCAAGTAATCTAATCCATGAACGGTGGCTACGGCAATGTGAATAGCATCATCGGATGCTTTAGCGGGAAGATTACTTCTAGTGAGGAATTGCATTCCCAAGTCTTCTATAGTGTCGGTAAGCTCAAGCACAGAGAGACTTTGCAGAATCTCTAGCCTCTTGCTTGCCATTTCTGTATCACCCTGTCCCGCTTCATCTAAGACAACTTGCGAGATGTAAAGGGTAAATTGACTACGGCGAGTTTCCCACCATCTTCTGGTTATTTCCAAATTTGCCATGAAGATCAAGTTGTTGCTTGGTCTAACGGCTAGATAGCCAATAACACTGGTTTCAATATAGACGGTTTCCCTCACAGCACTTTCTGAATTTTATTTGTCCCTCATTCTATCGCATTTGAGCTTTATTTTGAGGGTTTGCGAGGGAATTAGTGCGTTACATTTCATTAACGCACCCTACGAGATCAGCGATCGCACTCCCCGTTAACGCTCCTTGCGCCTATCTGTTTTGGCTCTGATTGCGTCCTTGTTCCCCGCTTCAGATATGATGTAGTGGACTGTTTCAGCTAAAATAGGGCAATAGATTTCGGCTTAAAGTCTTAGATTATAGAATTTCTAGCATTTTTCTAATACACCAAATTAGCTGAAACAATCCAGTAGGGTGTGTTAGCGTTAGCGTAACGCACGAATTTGTTGATTATCATTCAAGTTGTACATTTCATTAATACACTCTACGATCCAAATGTCTAATTATCGAAGACCTCATGTATTTGGAGGGACTTTCTTTATTACTCAAGTCACTTATCAGAGAGAGCCTTGGCTTTGTTGTGATGTGGCTAGAAAAGCGCTTAGGCAAGGAATCGAAAAGGTTAGAGTGAAATATCCTTTTGTGATTGATGCTTTTGTTCTATTACCTGATCATTTTCATTGTTTATGGACGTTACCAGATGATGATCAAGATTTTTCGGTAAGGTTACGATTAATCAAAACTTATGTCACAAAGCATTATGGGCAGGCATTGGGGGTTAATCGTGAAGTTTCTCGATCGCGGCAAAAACGAGGAGAAGGGAATCTTTGGCAACGCCGATTTTGGGAGCATTTAATCCGAGATGAACAAGATTTTGCAACACATTGCGATTATATTCATGACAATCCAGTGCGGCATGGTTTCTGTGAAAATCCTCAAGATTGGCAATATTCCAGTATCCATCGGTTTATCGCTCAAGGAATTTATCCCCAGGATTGGGGTAGTGGTGAACGTATAGCCAAGCCTGAAGGTTTTTGGGATGATTAAGCAATATAAATGTATCAAATATAGTGGATTGTTTCAGCTAAAATGAGGCGATAGATTTCGGCTTAAAGTCTTAGATTATACAATTTCTAGCATTTTTCTAATACACCAAATTAGCTGAAACAGTCCAGTAGGGTGTGTTAGCGTCAGCGTAACGCAGGAATTTTGAACATTAGATAAGGTGCCTTACATTTCATTAACTGAAACAGTCCAGTAGGGTGTGTTAGCGTCAGCGTAACGCCGGAATTTTGAACATTAGATAAGGTGCGTTACATTTCATTAACGCACCCTAGGGCTGAAACAGTCCAGTAGGGTGTGTTAGCGTCAGCGTAACGCACGAATTTTGAACATTAGATAAGGTGCGTTACATTTCATTAACGCACCCTAGTGGACTGTTTCAGCTAAAATAGGGCAATAGCTCGAACAAGCAGAGGACATCAATCATGGGAAGAGGTCGGCGAGATAAAGTCAATCTAACAGGGGAACAAAGAGAAAACCTCGAACAAATCAGTCGTAATGGCTATGCACCGGCTAAAAAAATTCTCCACGCTCGGATTTTGCTGATGTGTGACGAGGGAGAACAGGCGAAAAGAAAATGGACAGATGAAGAAATAGCCGAAGCTTTAGAGGTCCATAGAAATACAGTGGGACGTATTCGTCAAAGATTTCTTCAAAAAGGCGAAAAACCAGCATTAGAACGGAAATCGAGAAAAACTCCCCCCACTCCAGCAAAAGTTGATGGAGCCGCCGCTGCCCAAATCATTGCCCTGTGCTGTTCGGAGCCACCATCTGGCCGAGCCGAGTGGACAATCCGACTATTAACCTCGGAACTCAAACAAAGACAAATTATCACCGAGATTTCCAGTCCAACGGTGTGGCGTACTCTAAAAAAAACCAATTACGCCCTTGGAAAACCCAAAGATACTGTATTCCGGAACAGGATTTAGCCCGATTTGTTGCCCAGATGGAAGTTGTCCTTGACCTGTATGGCACTCAGCCATCGGAAGAAGAACCGTTAATTGCGATGGATGAAGCATCAAAGCAACTACTTGGAGAAGTTTACCCTCCGATACCCATGCAACCTGGACAAGATAAAAAAGAAGACTATCACTATAGTCGTGAAGGGGTTCAAGCCTTGTTCATGTTTTTTGACCCCCATCGAGGATGGAGACGGGTGAGTAACCGAGATAGTCGAACCCGAATAGATTGGGCAGAAGAAATTCGTCAATTATTGGATGTGGACTATCCAAAGGCTCGAAAAGTCAAGCTCGTCTGTGATAATCTCAACACTCATAACATAGCCTCGCTTTATGAAGCATTTCCAGCACCCGTTGCTCATCGTTTAGCTAGAAGACTGGAAATTTATTACACACCTCGTAATGGTAGCTGGTTAAATGTAGCCGAAACTGAACTAAGCGTCTTATCGAGGCAATGTTTAGATAGAAGGATTTCTAGCAAGGAAGAACTGAAAAGGGAGATAGAAACATGGCAAAAAGAACGTAATCAGACTGCATCTACAGTAATATGGACGTTTACGACCAGCGATGCCAGGGTCAAGCTGAAACATCTTTATCCTGTGTTTGAGGAGGAGGAATCGGGAGAATCTATTGCACCAAATTAGCTGAAACAATCCACTAGGGCTGAAACAGTCCAGTAGGGTGTGTTAGCGTCAGCGTAACGCCGGAATTTTGAACATTAGATAAGGTGCGTTACATCTCATTAACGCACCCTACAATATCTCTTGACATTTAGCGAGGTTATCTGCTAGGATTGAGGCTGAATAACGTTTCCTTTCCTGGCAAAAATACCGAAAAACAATGACAAAGACAAATCTTGGTAAACACCAGCAATTCTCATTTTAAAAAGTAACAAGTGATACAGACAGAAACAAAGCTTTAAGCAAGCTACAAAATGCGCTCCCGCGAGTGCGACTGCATCGCAGAGAAGTGAGTATATAGAGTATTTATACTCAAAATATTTGAAAGATGGGAGAAATCTAGAACAAAAGTTCTCTACATCAGAAAGAGAACCAAATAAAAATTGATGATTGTTGTCTGTTGAGGTAAAATTATTAAGTTGGAAATATTAATTAATCAAACTGTTCTGCGATGACGAAAAAGGCTGTGACTTTAGAAATTCCTGAATTAATACAATTTTTAGTTCAAGAATTACATGACTTACCCGATGACAGAAAACCAGGAAACAATACCAAATATCAGGTAGAAGATGCAGTTAAGGCGGCTTTTTCGGTTTTTTTTACTCAGTCACCTTCTTTTTTAGAGCATCAACGTTTGATGAAAAGTAGTAAGGGAAAAGATAATGCTTCAAGTTTATTTGGTATCAAAAAAATACCTTGTGATAATCAAATCAGAAACCTGTTAGATCCTATCCCAGCTGCCACAATATTTGGCTCTTTTCAACAAGTCTATCAATGGTTAAAAAAACAGGGAGTTATTAAAAAATTTTTCTACTTAGATGAGGAAATTTTAATAGCTTTAGATGGTACGGAATATTTTTCTTCAAAGAAAATTAGTTGTCCCCATTGTAATTGCCGCAATGCTCGTAATGGAACGACAACTTATTTTCATGGTTGCGTCACGCCAATTGTGGTTTCTCCTGAGCAAAAACAAGTGATTAATTTAGAACCAGAATTTATTAAAAAACAAGATGGGCAGCAAAAACAAGATTGTGAAAATGCGGCTGTTAAAAGATGGTTAGATAAGAATCATCAAAAGAAGTATGGTTATCCTGTAACCCTGTTAGGAGATGACTTATACTCTCGCCAACCTATCTGTGAGTTAGCTCTAAAACAAGGTTATAATTTTATTTTTGTTTGTCTTGAAACTTCTCATAAAACCTTATATGAATGGCTAGAATTTTTAAAAAAAAGTGGAGAAGTTAAAGCCGTAGAAAAGAAACAATGGGATGGAGGAAAGAATCTCATTTATCGTTATCGTTATGTTTCTAGAGTTCCTCTGAGAGAGGTCGAGTCAAGTCTCGAAGTTAATTGGTGTGAAGTCACGGTCATTAATGAAAAAACACAGAAAATTATCTATCAAAATAATTGGATTACCAATCATGAAATTACTGAAAATAATGTTGAAAAAATTGTCAAAGCTGGACGCAGCAGATGGAAAGTTGAGAATGAAGGAAATAACGTTCTTAAAAATCACGGTTATAATTTAGAACATAATTTTGGTCATGGTCAAAGTCATTTATGCGAGTTCTTGTTGTCTTTAAATTTACTAGCTTTTTTATTTCATACCGTTTTAGATTTAGTTAATCATACTTATCAAAAGATTCGTGAGTTATTAGTTACTCGCACCAGTTTTTTTAATGATATTCGTACTTTATTAAAATATTTTTGGTTTAAGAATTGGTCAGAGTTTTTCTTGTTTATTCTTACCGAATATGTCCCGCTCAAAAAAATAAATTCTAGTTAAAAATGTCAATTTTTCGAGAGAAGGAAAGATTATTTTATTCATTGAAAAAACCAGAAATTAGGTCAGAATTTCAGCTAAATTTATGAGTTGAGATAAGTTTTTTATGGGCAGATATTTTAAAACTGTCTCTTGAAGCTAATTATGATGATTATCTTGAAAAAAAATGATAATTAGACAGAAGTTCTCTTGTTCACATAGAGAACTTTATCTTCTTTTGTTTTCAAAATGAGAATTGCTGGGTAAACACATGAACCGTGGACTACTAGCTGTGGCAAGCATTGGGGCGATTTTAACCCTCTCGGAAGTCGCTAATGCTGTCACTTTCACAGTGGCAGACTTCTCAACTCCTAATTTTACGGTCACTCTAGGGGACAAAGTTTTTTCCGACTTCCTTATCACTGGTACTTCAGTTGATCCACAAGACCAAATAACCATTGGCTTCGTTAGTGGTGTCTTCCAGTTAAACTACTCTGCTAGTCCTGGTGCCAATATGGCTTTGGAGACACCAGGCACCCTTAAATATAAGGTAACCATTCCAGCCACTTTCACCAACGAATTTGCTTCGGCTGGTACAAATGCACAGGGTAATACTATGGGGTCACCCTTCAGTAAATCACTTACTGCGACAAATTTAGATCCCAGTACTCTGGCGTTTATTTCAACTGGTCCCACCGTTACTGGCACGTTCAGTGCTGGCACAAAAGCCATTGACGTAACCTCCGCCTGGACTCTGAATGGCCCAGGCGCCTTTATCAACGGTTTCTCTGACCAGTACATCCAAAATCCTCCTAATCCGACTCCGATTGCGGTTCCTGAACCCTCTGCGGTTCTAGGTTTGGCCGCCCTTGGTTTGGCGGGTGTCGTGGGCAGATCTGTTTCAAGATCGTTACACAACAAGCAGCAATAGATCAATAAAGCATGAGGACACCTCGAATACATTTTGGTCGGTTTTTTTTAAATAACTGATACCATTTTCTTTGATTAGTCGCGGGTGTCCCACACCAGCGATCTGGGAGTGGCAGGGGGGTTGAGGGCAATTAATCATCTCTGCCATTATTTTAAAGATCTTTTTGTCCTACACTCTGATTTTCTTGCCAATATCTAAGGCATTTATTGCGAACAAACTGAACTGTCCGAATAGCCTCATCAATGGCTTGATATTGAGATGGTTTTCCTCCAAGCTTTGCGTATCGACCGAACTACCGCCAATTATTATAACATACTAAAATTAGGTTGACAACTGTTCTTAGTGGTGATTCACTGTTGCTATAACTGGCGGAACCTTTCATCTCATCGGTAAAACCGAGGGTTCCTTCAAGCCGACATTTTAAGTAAAGACCATCCTTGCCTACTTTTTCCATGATCCTAGCCGCCGAAACTGGACTAAAAACCGCTACTCTAGCCCAGTAGGGTGTGTTAGCGTCAGCCTAACGCAGGAATTTTGAACATTAGATAAGGTGCGTTACATTTCATTAACGCACCCTACAAGATCGGCGATCACTACAATCGGAACGATCGCACTTGACTCGCTGGTCGGCATAACGGCTAAGTTGAGCCGCCACGATTAGATTTGAGATTCTTGTGGTTCATCCTGTTTTGGTCGGCTCCAACGACTTGTTAGACCTTGCTTTGGTGGTAAGCTGACTACCTGCCTGCCACTTTCTGCTTGTCTTTTTTGCCAATCTACAAACATTGCATCCAAATCGTAGTTAAAGGATTTAGCGTGTTCTTCTCGAAATTTATGAATTTCATCTAAAATGTCATCTTGCCACATCGTTATAATCTCCTAAAAGTTCGTAAGGAGTACAAATTATGGGTAACTCGTATCCCAAATCAAGACTGAGCTCTGCCAACTTCCTCTGAATTTGAGCGTTGGCAATATGTTTACAGTTCCATGTTAACAAGTAATCTAGCCCGTGGACAGTCGCCGCAGCAATGTGAACCGCATCATCAGAAGCTTTGGCAGGAAGGTTGCTTCGTATAAGAAACTGGGCTGCCAAGTTGCGTACAGCTTGATTGAGTTCAACCAAAGGCATTTCATTGACAATTTCTAACCTTTTCAAAGCAATCTCTGTATCTCCCTTAGCGACTTCATCTAAAACAACCTGTGAAATATAGAGAACAAAATCATTACGGCGATTTTGCCACCAATCCCGTGTCGTTTCAATATTACCAGCAACAACCAAGTTTTTGGTCGATCTGGCTGTCACATAGCCAATAACACTGGTTTCAATATAGACGCTTTCACTCACGGCAATCTAGAAAATCTATCCAACGTCTATCCTACTGCATTTAATCTTGGTTTTGAGGGAGTTGGGTTTCCTGCCGTCAACCCAACCTTGTATATTGAGAGAGGTGGTAGACCGTCCCAACCTTGGTCGGAAAAGACCGCTTCGTAGCAAGGGTCACCACCATAATCTCCCTGACAAAACTCGAACAGTCGCCGGGGTCGTGGCGAAAACAATCAATTGTTAAGCTAAGAGACCGTATCGGGCAAGGATGAGTAAAATCAAGGGGATGCTCTCCAAAAGAACCATTAATCCCGCCAATTTCTCAGGTTTAATCATGGAAAATATCTCTCAATGGGTAGGCATTGACATTAGTAAAGCGACCCTAGATGTTTACCTTCGTCCCCTCAGTAAAGCGATGAAAGTTGCTAACACAAAGGAGGACATATCTAAACTGGTCGAAACCCTAAAATCCTACACTGTCAACCTCATCGTTCTGGAAGCAACAGGAGGTTTAGAAACTGAACTGGTGATTCAATTACAAGAAGCGGATTTACCTGTAGCCTTAATCAATCCCCGTCAAGGAAGAGACTTTGCTAAAGCCACTGGTAAATTAGCCAAAACCGATGCCATTGACGCTCAAATTTTAGCTCATTTTGGCGAAGCAATGCAACCGCAAATATTAGCGGTTGAGTCGGAAGAATCTCGTCAATTGGGCGACTTAATTAGTCGTCGCCGGCAACTTGTCGAGATGCGGACTGCCGAAAAAAACCGACGGGAACGCGCTCGCGGTAAAGCTTTGGTCGATATCGAAGCCCATCTTGAGTATCTCGATAACTGCCTCGAAAAACTCAATCAAGAAATTGAGGAATTGACCCAAGCTAACCAACAATGGCTCGAGAAAGTCAATTTACTCAAAACCGTGCCGGGGATTGGTCAAGTAATTTCTACTACTCTCGTCTCCGACTTACCAGAACTCGGTCAATTAACCGCCAAACAAATCTCTCGCTTAGTCGGTGTCGCACCGATTAATCATGATAGTGGTCAACATAAAGGTAAGCGAATGATTCAGGGAGGTCGCGCTCAGATTCGGGCGACTCTTTACATGGGAGCGGTGGTAGCTATGCGTCATAATCCGGTGATTAAAACCTTTTACGAACGCCTAGTCGGACGCGGTAAATCAAAAAAACTGGCTCTGACTGCTTGTGTGCGGAAAATCTTAGTTATTCTTAATGCAATGGTTCGCCAAAATCAGCCTTGGCAGCTTGCTGACAATTTACCACCTTGTTCCTAGAGATTCACACTTTTTGTTATCTCTGATCAAGGGTTGCGCTTGCTTTGGTTTAACCTGAGCGACTTAGTTTTTGCTGCGCTTTTTTCTGGCTTGAGATTTTAGGTTCGACAGCAACTCCTTGATTGTTTTTTGAGTTACCCCTTGACAATCAAGACAGTCGCTACAAGATCAGCGATCGCACTACTCAATTTTTGGAGTTTCTTGAGAACTATTGGGTTGCTGTTGACTTTTTGATTTTAACTTTTCACGGGTTTCCAAGAACCTTTTGCCTAAATCTGTAACCTCAAAATATTTAGTTAGATCAATTGAGCGTTTTCCATAATCACTCAATTGGATTAGATAGCCAACATATCCAGATTTCATCGCAATCAACTTTAAATCTCGTAAACGTCTTAACTCATCGCCAACCTTCTCTGATAAGTAGTCGTGCAAAATTAATTTCCTAGTGAAAATAGGCAAAAGGCAAAAGGCAGGAGGCAAGAGGTGGTTAGATATGTGTAATTAATTTTGCTTAGGTACTTATCATAAAAATCATAATTTGAACTTGTTTTAGAATGATAGTTAAGCTGATCGATCTTTTCGTAATCCTTCTCTCCAAGCAAAAAATTATACATAAATGCTTGTGTTTGTTCTAAATTCTCTTGTGTCTCTCCTAGATTTTTTTGTTGTTGTTCTAGCTGTTCTAGTTGTTGCGCTTGAAGCTCATCAATTTGTTTTTTCTGTTCATTAACTTCTTGCTTTAGTTGTTTAAACTTAGCCGTAACGCCACCATCCTTGGAAACACCAAAGTCCTCTAATCTGTTTAGTAAACCAGAGTTAAAGAGAAATACAAGAGCAATGAGTATAATATCAGGAGCTTCAATCCTTCGAGGTTGTCGCTTTTCTTCAAAGTACATTGGGCTAATTAGGCTAAAGATTAGATAACTCATTGCTATCAATGAAACAATTTCGATCCACCAATTTCTGGGATTCTTGTCTTTTCCACTAGGACTGATGATCGTTGACTGCTGTTCAATTTTATCTTGATTATTGTCTTCGCTCATAAAAACCTCATTTATAAGGACATATTGAAAAATTCAAGCTTGTTGAGGATAGGGGCAATTAATCGAGGTATCCTAAAGTTCAATTCAGTTCAGATCAAGTTCAAACTAATCAAAGCGAAAAGGGTTTAGCCGACATTCCGCAGGTTGCCGCCACGAATAGAGCAATTAATCGGAACTACTCTATTTCCAGCGTACTAAAGCAAATTAACGCCACGCATAAAAAGCATTTACTTGTACTTTCACGCTGTCTGTAGCGTCTACGGAATGTGGGTTTAGCAATGGTAAGGATAACTATATATTATGCGGAAATTTTCCTTATATCACGCCAAATACGCATTTTTTTAAGAATCTTTCCGTATATTACGCTCAAATGGAGCGATCGCGAGAAGTTTTCCGTATAATATTACGATAAGCGTGTTATGCCGATTAGCGTACTCTGTTATGAACCCTTCCCCACTGATTTGTTCAAAGTTTTCTCGTTGTGCGACTGTCAGATAAACTTTATCTCGCCTACATCTTCCCATGATTGATGTCCTCAGTTGAGCTTATCTATTGCCCTATTTTAGCTGTGTCAGTCCAGTAGGGTGTGTTAGCGTAAGCGTAACGCACGAATTTTGAACATTAGATAAGGTGCGTTACATTTCATTAACGCACCCTACAAGATCGGCTACCTGAAATTTCAGCTATCTGTAATAAAATTTCATCTATCTGTAACCCTACAGGCCAAAATACTTTAAAAATCCGTCGATAATTTCTAGGATAGAAGTAAAGACCATCCTTGCCTACTTTTTCTATGATCCTAGCCGCCGAAACTGGACTAAAAACCGCTACTCTAGACGTAAAAGGCATGAAATGCGCCGGCTGTGTGAGTGCCGTAGAAAGACAACTCAGCCAAAATCAAGGGGTAAAATCGGCCCAAGTTAACCTAATCACGGAAATTGCCGTGATTGAATACCAACCAGATGCGATCGCACCAGAGCAGTTAGCCGCAAAATTAACCGCGATTGGATTCCCCACCCAACCGCGCAGCTCATCGACTCCCCTTTCTCAACAAAATCAACGTCGGCAAAACCAACAAAAAGAACAGCAACAACAATTATACCGATTAGCGATCGCTTGTTGTTTACTGGTTTTTTCCCTGATTGGTCACTTACACCACATCGGGGGACCAGAAATCCCCATCTTTCAAAGTATTGCTTTTCACTGGACTTTAGCCACCCTAGCCATTTTATTCCCCGGCCGCGATATTTTCATCGATGGTTGGCGCGGATTACGGCACGGGATGCCAAATATGAACACTCTCGTTAGTTTAGGCACAGGTAGCGCCTATATAGCCAGTTGTTTGGCTCTTATCTTGCCTAATCTCGGTCTAGAGTGCTTTTTCGATGAACCGGTCATGCTGTTAGGGTTTATTCTCCTCGGACGGACTCTAGAAGCGCATTCCCGTCATCGCGCAGCCGCAGACCTAGAAGCGCTTACTTCCCTACAACCGGCAGTGGCTCACCTGATTGGTAGTACAGATGACCGTGTGGGCGTGGCCATTCCCGTGGAACAGCTGCGCGTCGGGGAATGGGTGCGCGTCTTACCCGGAGAAAAAATTCCCGCGGATGGGGAGATTATTCAGGGAAGAACCACGGTAGATGAAGCTTTATTAACGGGGGAATCGCTGCCGGTGGTCAAGGAAATGGGAGATCTAGTCATTGCTGGCAGTTTCAATCTCTCTGGTGCGATTGCGGTGCAAACTCGTCAGGTGGGGACTGATACCACCCTAGCTAAGATTATCGCAGCCGTGGAATCAGCCCAAACTCGCAAGGCCCCAGTACAGAAGATAGCGGACCGGGTAGCGGGTTATTTTGCCTACGGAGTCATGATAATTGCCCTAATTGTGCTGCTCTTTTGGTATTTTTGGGGAACTAGGCTGTTTCCAGAGGTGTTAGGGTCAACCACAGGACACCACGAGATGATTCAATCCACTTCTCCCCTACTTTTGTCCCTAAAATTAGCGATTTCTGTGCTTGTGGTCGCTTGTCCCTGCGCTCTCGGTTTAGCCACACCGACGGCCCTACTGGTGGGAACCAGTTTAGCAGCCGAACGGGGCATTTTAATTAAAGGGGGCGATGTTTTGGAAACCGTCTCGCAACTGCAAACGGTGGTTTTTGACAAAACGGGAACCCTTAGCCAAGGTCATCCAGAAATTACCGATTGTTTGAGTTTTTCTATCCTTAATTCCCTGGAAATTCAACAATTAGCGGCAGTAGTGGAGAGTGGTACTAATCATCCTCTTGCTCAGGCGATTTTAGACGCGGTTACTCCCCCTACTAACCTGACGGGGGAAGATTTTCAAACTGTGGCCGGATTGGGAGTTTCTGCAAGGGTGCAGGGGTCGAAAATTGTTCTAGGAAATCGGCAATGGTTGGCACAGAACGGCATTAAAATCGATGAAACTATCTGGGGGATTCAAGAGCTTTTACAAGCGGGTAAAACGGTGATTTATCTGGGGATGGAAGAACAATTACTCGGCGCGATCGCTTTTCAGGATCGATTGCGTCCCGATGCTCAAACAACCGTGAATCAGTTACAAAAACTCGGTTTAGAGGTGATTTTACTCAGTGGCGATCGCCAAGAAGTGGTGACAGCGATCGCTAATAGTTTGGGTATTAGCCAATTTTATGCCGAAGTTGCCCCCACCGAAAAATCGGCCTTAATTGCCGACCTACAGACAAAAGAAGGCAAAATCGTGGCTATGGTCGGGGATGGTATCAATGATGCTCCTGCACTAGGACAGGCTAACATCGGTATTGCTCTGGCCGGTGGCACGGAGGTGGCCATGGAAACAGCCGGGATCGTTTTAATTAGCGATCGCCTAGAGGATGTGGTGCAATCTCTGCATTTAAGTCTGGCTACATGGCAAAAAATCCGACAAAATCTTTTTTGGGCTTTGGGTTATAATACCTTTGCTATTCCTATTGCTGGTGGTTTATTACTGCCCCATTGGGGTCTAGCTTTCAGTCCGGCCCTAGCAGCAGCTTTGATGGCTTTTAGTTCGGTTATGGTAGTGAGTAATTCCTTGCTTTTACGTCGTCAATTTCCCCCACTCAAATCGACGAAGGAAAGCGAAAATTAAAGCAATTACCGATTTTTTCTCGATCAATCCATCAAGCACCAAAAAGAGCATTTTTTCATCGTCGAAGATGATCAAAACAGAACCCAAATTCTCTTAGAGGATAGGGAAGAACGTAGGTTGGGTTGAAGCATGAAACCCAACGCCCGATTATGTTACGCTACCGCTAACCCATCCTACAAATAATTGTGCCTCCCTTCTTATATCTGAAGGAAAAGTTAGCCCCCCAGTTAAATCACGGTGATAAGATGGTATTTTGTCCCTGTCTTTGTCAGTTGACGGAGACAGGAACAAATCGGGTTAAGCGGTAATTCTGGTCAGGGATTGGCCTTGATAATTGTTGGTAATAATCTGGTGAATAGATTGGAAAAATTGCCGACAACGATTATTAGTTCTCAGGGGCAGCTCATGATTTTTTACCAATAAATCGATCTGAAGTTCCGAGCTAGTGGGGGGATGAATAAATAATTCCACTTTCACCAACTGGGGAAAGAGAGCATCGTTAGGAACTTCCGATAAAAGTAACACATCGGGCCGGCGCTTGATGATTTCAAATTCACCCAAACTCAGGATATCATCGTATAAAAACCCGGTCTGATGAGGAGAAATTCCGACAAAATAAGAACAGGAATAGCGAGCCATGGCAGGGAAAAGATGATAGATTGGTCACGGTTAATCGGTCAAAATCAGGCCATTGAACTACTACAAAGAGCGCTTGAAATCAATTCGATCGCTCCCGCTTACTTATTCGCCGGCGCTAAGGGGATTGGACGCAATCTGGCCGCCAAATGTTTCTGTCAAGACTTGTTAACTAGAGAGCGATCGCCGGAAACAAGGGAATTAATCCTGAAACGCTTTCTGGGGGGCAATCATCCCGATTTACTCTGGATTGAACCCACTTATCAACACCAAGGCAAACTGCTCACCGCAAAAGAAGCACAGGAAAGCAATCTCAAGCGTAAAGCTCCCCCGCAAATCCGCATCGAACAAATTCGCGAGATTACTAACTTTTTAAGTCGTCCTCCCCTGGAATCGGCCCGCTCTGTGGTGGTGATCGAGGCAGCAGAAACCATGACGGAATCGGCGGCAAATGCCCTCTTAAAAACGCTTGAGGAACCTGGAAAAGCGACTTTAATCCTGATTGCTCCCAGTCCCTCCTCTTTACTACCCACTCTCGTTTCTCGCTGTCAACACATCCCTTTTCAGCGTCT
This sequence comes from Microcystis sp. MC19, assembly GCF_003019735.1. Lineage (NCBI taxonomy): Bacteria > Bacillati > Cyanobacteriota > Cyanophyceae > Chroococcales > Microcystaceae > Microcystis > Microcystis sp. MC19. Next base: position 2,523,209 of record NZ_CP020664.1, read on the forward strand.
TTCGGAAGAAAATCTCGCTCAAGTCCTCCGCTCTAACGGACACGCTCGCGTTCTCAATTATCCGGCAATTATCGGTTTAGCCCAAGGTAGCCCTGGAGAAGCGATCGCCGCTTTAGAATTTCTCGATAGTCTCCCCCAAGATTTACCGCGATCTTTGAGCAAATTTCCCCTAAAACTCTCCCAAGCACTGGAATTAGCCAAAATTATCGCCCAAACTCTTGACACGGAAACCCAATTATGGTATGTGAGTTATCTTCAGTATGAGGATTGGCAACGACGACGAGAGCGATCGATTTTAGAAATCTTGGAAAAAACCCGCCGGCAGCTGTTAGCCTACGTTCAACCCCGTTTAGTCTGGGAATGCACTTTCTTGGCATTGGCCAAACTATCCACCGCCCAAAAGTCTTAAAATTGTTATATTTATCGATCGAGTGGGGAGAAAGACTATGAAAATCAAATCCTTAGTTTTGCTGATTCTGTTAACCTTGACTACGGTTTTAGGTGCTTGTCAGGGAGGAAAAGAAGCCGAAGAACCGAAAAACGTCCCTACCACGGTAGAATCGCCGCAAAAAGACGAAGATAGTGATAAAGACGGGGAAAAGCAGCAAAAAGACGGTGATAATGACCAGAATAAAGACGATGACGATGATGATGACTAGGGTTTGCGGCAAAAAGTTTTTCGGTGGGGTTAGGAGTCAGTAGCCAGTAGTCGGTCGTCAGGAGAATTAAGAATGAATAATAATCAATTAAATTGTCTATTTACAGATTTTAGTCAATTTAATCCTTATTTTTGCCGCTTTTGAACCCTTAACTAGGGTTTGCGGCAAAAAGTACGGGCGAAGCATTCGGTTAGAAAATCTACGGTTTCACCGATAGGTGATTGTCCGAATGCTTCGCCCCTACAGGATGCGGGCCGATGAAGACGCAAGGTTTTGAACGACGATTCTCTCAAAATCTTGCACCTGTTTCGCGAAAAAAGCCACAAAACTCTTACCTTGCCTACATTTCACATTTATTCAGCAAACCCTAACTAGGATAAAAAAATCGGGTGAGCTTTAACCCACCCGATCGCCTATGGATTGAAATCAACCTATAACTGTGGTACAAACTGTTCTTTTTCGGGAACGTAGGCGTATTCAGCCACAATCTGCCGGAATTCTTCCCCATTGATCGTTTCTTTTTCGATCAGCAGATCCACCACTCGATCGATCACTTCGCGATGATCGCGGACAATTTGTCGAGAAATTTCATGGCAGTGTTCCACGATTGATCGCACCTGATCATCGATGCGAGTAGCGACCTTCTCAGAATACTCGGAACGAGTCATCAAACCGCCACCGAGGAACACCTCACCCCCTTGACTTTCTAGGGACAAAGGACCCAAATCGCTCATCCCGAAACGAGTCACCATCTGGCGGGCCATATCAGAAACTTGCTGTAAATCGCCACCAGCACCGGTAGTCACCTCATCATAGCCGAAGATTTCTTCCTCGGCTGCGCGACCACCTAAAGCACCGGAAATCCGGGCCATTAACTGCGCTTTCGTGGTTAAACCCTGTTCTTCGTTGGGAGTGAACCAAGTTAAACCCTGGGCCTGTCCCCGGGGAATCAGAGTCACTTTCTGGACGGGATCGTGATCTTTTAAGAGCGTACCCACGATCGCATGGCCCACTTCATGGTAAGCGATTAGGCGCTTGCTCTTGCTATCGACTAAAGGAGTGCCTTCCATACCGGCGATAACGCGATCTACCGCGTCATCTATCTCTAGGAGGGTAATGGCATCTTTACGACGACGGGCGGTTAAAATTGCTGCTTCGTTGAGTAAATTGGCTAAATCTGCTCCACTGAACCCCGGAGTGCGACGGGCGATCGCTTCGATAGAAACGTCGTTAGCCAGCTTTTTATTGCGGGCGTGAACGTCTAAAATCTCTAAACGACCTTTAAAATCGGGCGCATCGACGGTTACTTGGCGATCAAAACGGCCCGGACGCATGAGAGCGGAATCGAGAACATCGGGGCGGTTAGTGGCGGCAATGATGATAATTCCCGTATTCCCCTCGAAACCGTCCATTTCTGTCAATAATTGGTTTAGGGTTTGTTCCCGTTCATCGTTACCACCACCGATACCGGCACCCCGTTGACGACCTACTGCGTCAATTTCATCGATAAAGATTAAACAGGGAGCATTTTCCTTGGCTTTTTTGAACAAGTCGCGCACGCGAGAAGCACCGACACCGACAAACATTTCCACAAATTCCGAACCAGAAATGCTGAAGAAAGGTACACCCGCTTCACCGGCGATCGCTTTAGCCAACAGGGTTTTACCCGTACCAGGAGGGCCAACTAACAGGACTCCTTTGGGGATTTTGGCCCCGACGGCGGTAAATTTCTCCGGTTGTTTGAGGAAAGTGACAACTTCCTGTAATTCTTCCTTCGCTTCATCAATTCCTGCCACATCATCAAAGGTGATGCCGGTTTTTGCTTCCATCTGGAAGCGAGCTTTTGATTTACCAAAACTCATCGCTTGACCCGGGCCGCCTGGCATATTATTAGAACGGCGGAACAGGAAAAAGAGAGCGGCAATCAGCAAAAAGGGGAAAACTAGATTACCGAGGAATCCCCACCAAGCGCCGTCATTCCGCATCGGGTGAGCATCGAAACTAATTTTAGAATCGCGTAAACGGGCGATTAAATCGGGGGAATTGGCTGGTAAATCGACCCGCAGGCGTTGTACTCGGTTTTCTAGTTCTGGATCTAGGGCCTGTACGATCGCGGTTCTGCCCCCTTCGTAGAGATCGACGCTAACAACCCTACCACTGTCTAGGTATTCTAGAAAGCGTCCGTAGGTCATGCGGGTACTGGCGGTGTTATTGCCGATATTACTGGTGGCCGTGGCAAAAGTGCCTTGCCAGAGGAAAAAACCGACCACAAGGGCGGGCAATGTCCACAGTAAAATCGTTTTCCAGGATAGTTTCATGTTTGTTTAGTGGTTCTAGGATAAAGATTTTTGCTTAACTCATTTAGCTGTTTTTGTCAAGGATTTTACGTTATTTTTTTGAGATTAATCCCCGCAGCCAATTAAATCTTAACTAAATGTAACGTAATTCTCATAATTCTGACAAGAATGGTGACGAGAGATTTTGGCTCTCTTGGGTTTGGTGGGTAAAATGTATTCTAAGATACATTCTTCCTAGCGGGGGGGTGGAACGAACCACAAAGACACAAAGGACACCAAGATTGATCGATCCTATATATATAAGTTAAACTTATCACACAGAACCGAGAAAAGCCAGATTTTTGAGTTCATTTGTTCTGGCAAGAGTCTCATGGTTTCTGGGATAAGCTGTACTGGATTTAAACTGTCTAGAAGTATATACTATATCTATTGATACGAAAATCATCTCCAAAATCCTAGAATTGCTTCTTTTTCCCATATTTGATAATTTTGCTAGATGTAACCAATTAAAGATAGAGTTAGTATCTCAACAAAATTTTTACCCTAATTTGACCTTTATTCACGAGCCAACAGGAGCTAAGTTTGCTGTGGATAGAGATTACTATTGATGAGGAGAGTGTTTAGTGAAGTTAACGCCACTTGTGCCACCGATTAAGTGTCAAGGAATTAAAACTAAATTGGTGAAAGATATTAAAAATATTGTGTCTGATCTGAGCTTTGGGCGTTGGATAGAACCCTTTTCTGGATCGGGAGTGGTGGCTTTTAATATTAATCCCCAAAAGGCTCTACTTGCGGACACAAATACTCATATTATCCAGTTTTATAATAATCTAAAAAATCAAGTTATTACCAGTAAAACTGTCAAGCTTTTTTTGCAAGAAAATGGTCAATTTCTTAAGGAGCAGGGAGAAAGTTATTATTATCAAGTACGAGAAAGATTTAATCAATCTCCTAATTCTCTAGATTTTTTATTTCTCAATCGCTCCTGTTTTAATGGCGTGATGAGATTCAATCGTAAGGGACAGTTTAACGTACCTTACTGTCATAAATCAGAACGATTTTCTCAAGCATATATTACCAAAATAGTCAATCAAGTTATTGCCCTAGAAAATATTCTTATTAAAACTGATTATAATTTTCAAGTTGCTGACTTTCGAGAGACTTTATCTAATTGGCAAAAAACAGACTTGATCTATCTCGATCCTCCTTATTTAGGGAGACACGTCGATTATTTTAACTCTTGGTCTGAAGAGGATGAAGATTGTTTGGTGACTATTTTAAAGGATATTTCTTGTCGGTTTATTTTGTCCACTTGGCACAGTAATCAGTTTAGGAGCAATCCTTTAATTAAAAAAAATTGGAGTGCTGATAAGTTTTATATCTATACTAAACAGCATTTTTATCATGTGGGTTCCACAGAAAAATTGCGTCATCCGATCACCGAAGCGATCATTACTAACTTTAACATTCCCTTGTTGCCAGAGCGAGGAACTGATTTGCAACAACTGTCATTATTGCCATCGACAGCAGAAAATGAGGGAGTGAGAACAGTCTAGAAGATGCCTAGTTGCTAATTCTCACTCCTTACTATTTATCCTTGGCTTTGGCGCAGATGGTCGTTAATTTGGCGTTTACGCTTTTCTTGGGGGGTAGTGCTAGTAATTTCGCCAAAATCTTCACTACTCATGGAAAGATGGGACATTATCTTTCTTTTGCGCTCTTTAGCAGTTAATTCCGGTGAAGGAGTTACTGAAGGCGGCGCTGCCACGGGTTCCGCTGCCACCGGGGGAGTTTCCACAATTGGCAGCGGTTTTTGGGGAATATAGTCAGCACCAGTGGTACTTCTGGAGAGATGATCGAGAATGCGCCGTTTGCGATCGTCAGTAGCCATAAAAATCTTTGCCAGTCTAGTGTGAACTTTTGTAACTATCACCCATTGTCAAACATCCCTATCTCCTTGAGAAGTCAAGGGAGATTTTATTTTCAGCGATTGAAGACATATAAAACCTGCGATCGCATTTATCTGGTCGTGGAACTGGGGGCCTTCTCGCCCAAGGTGATAAGATAAAAAACTAAGTCTTTGAAAATATGACAAAGGATTTATCTATCATGACACCCTCTTTAGCTAACTTTCTCTGGAGCCTTGTTTTAGGTGCGGTTATCGTCCTGATCCCCGCCACTATCGGTTTGATTTTCATCAGTCAATACGACAAGATCAAACGCACTTAATTTAATTTAACCCTAAAATGCCTAGACCGATTCCGTCTGGGCATTTTAGCTAATTTTGGAACTGGCAAGAGCGATCGCACCGACTACCCGATATCCCTCTGTGCGTAAAACCTGCACAGCCTCCTCGATCGTGGTTCCCGTGGTATAAATATCATCAATTAAGAGAATCGGCACTGATTTCGGTAAATTTTTCCCCAGTTGAAAAGCCGCTTGCATCGTCTTTTTTCTCGCCTCGGCTGCCAGACTAAATAAAGCTGCCGTGTTCTTAATCCGAATTAATCCGCGACTAGCCAGATTATAACCGGTTAAACGACAAAAACCTTCGCCAATGACTTCTGCTTGATTAAAACCCCTTTCCTTTAACCTTTCTGGGTGGAGAGGGATGGGAATCACCGTCAAACGTTTATCGGTGAGGGGAGGACGAAGCAGCCAAGTTTCCCCCATGCAACTGCCTAGCAAAGAGCCGAGAGCGGGATGGCGATCATATTTCATTTTAGCGATCGCCTGTTTTAATTTACCTTCATAGCGTCCCCAGATAAACAGGGGAATAGAACCACGCCAGAGAAAAAGCGGGTTATGATGACGATAGGCCTGTAATTGTCGTTCACAATCACGGCAAAGCTCTCGCTCGCTCTGCCGTTGACAAAGAGGACAGGGAGACTTAAGAAATAAAGCGAGAAAAGGTTCGAGCATGGGAAGCGAAAGTTTTAGCTAGATCCTGGTTTCCATCGTCAAAAACGGTCAAATAATGGGGATTACTCCGCTCGATCGAAAGACTAATCCCTTGTGCGCCTTCGGACTCTAGATCTTGTAGATAACCCCCCTGATGCTGTTGTGCTTCCTCAAAAGAAGCAAAGGGACCAAAATAGTAAATACAGTGGGGGGAAAGGGAGGTAATTTTCAGCCACCAAGGCGTGTTACCGTCAGAAATTTTATTTGTCTCCAAGAAAGATAAAATCATGTTCTGGTAGTGATAGGGGACAGAGATTGCAGGAATCAAGGACAGGTTTTGAGGAACTTTGCCCCCATAATTCCAGTTTGCCGGCCAAAAAATCGAGCTTTTGGCCAAAGAGAGTCTTTTTATCGTATTAGATTAACAAGGGGATCGGTCGCCAAATCAAAAGAGATTCTAAAAATTCCCCTCGGCCAAGGGGAAGCGGATCGAGATAGGATAGTAAAGAGTTTTTTTGTAGAAAGCTAAGGGGATCAGATAACTATGAGCCAGATCACGGACACGGATAAGAGTCTTGAGGCGATGAAGAAGTTTGCCGAACAGTACGCTAAAGGTACAAATACTTATTTCTGTAGCGATCTCTCGGTGACAGCCGTAGTAATTGAGGGATTAGCGCGTCATAAGGACGAATTAGGCGCTCCTTTATGTCCCTGTCGTCACTACGAGGACAAAGAAGCGGAGGTAAAAAATACTTTCTGGAATTGTCCCTGTGTACCGATGCGGGAACGGAAAGAATGTCACTGTATGTTATTTATTACCCCCGATAACGAGTTTGCCGGAGAAGAACAGGTAATTTCCCTCGACTATATCCAAGAAGTCCGCGAATCGATGAAGGGGCATTAGTATAGGGTAATGACAGCCAGCGCTTTTGGCCAAGGAATCGAGGAATTTAATCGCCAGCAATTCTATGCTTGTCATGATACCCTAGAGGCTTTGTGGATGGAGTCCGCAGAGCCTGAAAAAACCTTTTATCAAGGCATTTTGCAGATTGCTGTCGCTTGTTACCATCTAGAAAATAATAACTGGCGCGGGGCGGTAATTCTTTTGGGAGAAGGGGTGAGACGTTTACAACACTATCAACCCGATTACGAGGGGATCAACGTGACGCATTTGGTGGGGGAGAGTTTGGATCTATTAAACTTTTTACAGAATCTCGATCCCCAAGCTTTACCGGCAGTGCTAGAAGCGATGAAAAGCAATCAGGAACATCCTCATCCCCACCTCGATCGATCTATCTGTTCTCTGCCGAAAATCCTCAAAAGTCATCCCGTCCTCTAAACAGCTAGATTAGTTAGTCAATACAATTACGTCTATAGGTGACATTTCTATGAGAGCAAGATCCGCAAAAATCAGAGGATGGCTAGTTACCCTCGTTTCCACTAGCTTAGTCATGGGATTGGGTACTTCTCCCCTAGTCAAGGCACAGCAGAATATTGTACCGGGTAATGCCATGACAGTGCGATCGGATATTCAGGAGGCAAACTCAAAAACGGGGGTAATTACCGCTCGGGGTAACGTACAAGTGTTCTATCCTGCCCGCAAAATGCAGGCCACTTCCGCTCAAGCTCAGTATTTTAGCCGCGAACGTCGTTTGGTGATGACGGGTAATGTTTATGTTTTGCAGGAAGGCAACAGTATCCGCGCTGAAACGATGACTTATCTAGTCGATGAGGGTAGATTTATCGCTACTCCCCAAACCAGTCAGCAGGTGGAGTCAATTTATCTAGTCCAAGATAACGAAACTTCTCCCCAACCGGCTGCTTCCCCTCTACCCGCACCCATACCTTCCCCTTCCCTCCCCGCTGCCCCAATTATTAACCCGCAGTGATAGTCAGGAGTCGGTCGTCAGGAGTCAGGAGTCAGGAGATTATTTTTATTTATTCTTCCCACACCCCACCCCCCCACTTCCCCACTTCCCCACTTCCCCACGTCCCCACTTCCCCACTTCCCCACGTCCCCACTTCCCCATTTCCCCACTTCCCGACGTCCCCACTTCCTAATTCATAATTCATAATTCATAATTCATAATTCCCAACACCGGATAAAGATGACTTTAGTATTAGAAAATATCCATAAATCCTACGGTAAAAGGCTCGTGGTTAACCGGGTGAGTATTACTGTTGCCCCGGGGGAAATTGTCGGGTTATTAGGACCAAATGGTGCGGGGAAAACCACAACTTTTTATATCGCCACGGGATTAATTAAACCGAATCTGGGGCGCGTTTGGCTCGATCAAAAAGAAATTACCAAATTACCCCTTAATCAGAGGGCGCGTCTGGGTATTGGCTATCTGACGCAGCAGGCCAGTATTTTTCGTTATTTAACTGTATCAGAAAATATTCAGTTAGCCCTAGAACAGTCGGGAGTTCCTTTTTCCCAACGGGCAAATCGTCTCTATGATTTACTAAAAGAATTTCGCCTCGATAAGATTGTTCGCACTAAAGGGGCCTACGTTTCTGGAGGAGAAAGAAGGAGGACGGAATTAGCTCGCGCTTTAGCGGTGGGAGTCAACGGACCAAGATTTTTATTATTAGATGAACCTTTCGCCGGGGTGGATCCGATCGCCGTGTCCGAGATTCAAGCGATGATTGCTGGTTTAAGGGATCGTCAGATGGGAATTTTAATTACCGATCACAATGTGCGAGAAACTTTGGCTATCACTAATCGGGCTTATATTATGCGCGAAGGGCAGATTTTAGCGGCGGGAAGTGGCGAAGAACTTTATAATAATCCTCTGGTGCGTCAGTATTATTTGGGTGATAATTTTTTGAGATAATTGTTATTAATAAAAACTGCTGCATTATATCATGAAAGTTGGCAATTGGCAAGGAAATTTAAGTAGAATACCCGGATTTAGTATCTTAGACCGCTATATTTTTGTCGAGTTATTATTACCCTTTCTATTTGGTATGGGTTTATTCACTTCCTTGGGAGTGGCGATCGGCACTTTATTTGATTTAGTGCGACGGATTACTGAATCGGGTTTACCTTTTACTTTGGCCCTAAAAATTCTCTTATTAAAAATGCCAGAGTTTATTGTTTTAGCCTTTCCCATGTCGATACTTTTAGCAGCTTTAATGGCCTACAGTCGTTTAGCCAGTGATAGCGAATTAATTGCTTTGAAAAGTATTGGAATTAGTGTTTATCGCCTAATAATTCCCGCCATTGTGCTAAGTTTAATAGTGACAGGATTAACCTACGTTTTTAATGATTATGTGGCCCCAGCTGCCAGTTATGAAGCTAATGCTACCATGACGAAAGCCCTGCGACCAAATCGCAAATCTTTTATTGAAGATAATATTATTTATCCTGAATACGGCAAAGTGCGGCCAGCGGATGGAGGGGAAGCGCAAACGGTATTAAGAAGGTTATTTTATGCCGAAAGATTTAACGGTCAAGAAATGCTAGGTTTAACCATTCTCGATCGCACTCAACCGGAAGTTAATCAAATTATTACCTCAGAATCAGCTTCTTGGAATATTGAAAAAAATATCTGGGATTTTTATAACGGCACAATTTATCTAATTGATCCTAATGGTTCCTATCGTAATATTGTCCGCTTTCAACATCAACAATTAGCCCTACCGCGTACCCCTTTAGATTTAGCTTTTCGAGGTCGAGATGGTTCAGAAATGACCCTCAGACAAGCGCGGGAATACTTAGAAATACTGCAATTAAGCGGCAATCCTACCAAAACTAGAAAACTACAGGTTCAAATCGAGCAGAAAATATCTTTACCCTTTGTTTGTTTGGTTTTTGGGATGATTGGGGCGGCCTTGGGATTACGTCCCCAAAATTCTAATAAAGCCACCAGTTTCGGTATTTGTATTGTCCTAATTTTCTCCTATTATCTCCTATCTTTTGTCACCAGTTCCTTAGGCATTGGCGGAGTTTTAACCCCCTTGATGGCCGCTTGGTTGCCCAACATTTTAGGATTAACTGCCGGGGGAATTTTGTTACTTCAATCGGCTAAATAATCGAGGATTAGCGGTGGGAATAAAAATTGATAATCATCAAATTTCTAGGGCTAATTTGTATAAACGACTGCGGGATAAATTAGTAACCTGTGCTAATTGTCTGCTGGCTTGCGATCGACTAACTCCCCGTTCTATAATTTGTTGTAATTCCCGTTTTAATTCCTCGTCGGATAATTGGATATTATCGGCCTGATCGTTGCCCATAACTACGAGCGTAAATTCTCCTTTAGGAGTTTTATTCTCCCGATATAAATTAATCGCCTCGGCGATAGTTCCTCGCCAAATTTCTTCGTAAAGCTTGGTTAATTCCCGACCTAAAACTATCTTTCTCGTTGGACCAAAAGTTTCGCCTAAATCCTCCAAAGTCTTAATAAGTTTGTGAGGTGCTTCATAAAAAACCATCGTTCTTGTTTCAGTTTTTAAACCCTCTACGCGCTCTTGTCTCAGCTTTTCCTTACCCGGAAGAAATCCTTCAAAACAGAATCTTTCCGTGGGTAATCCCGACACCGCTAAAGCGGTAATTACCGCCGTTACTCCCGGGATGGGAACCACTTCGATATTAGCTTCTATACAAGCTTTAATTAACTCATAACCCGGGTCAGAAATCCCAGGCATTCCCGCATCAGTAACCAAAGCGATATCCTGACCTTGGCTGAGAATATTTAATAACTGATCGAGACGGGAAAGGCGATTATGTTCATGGTAACTAATTTGAGGGGTCGGAATATCAAAATGCTGTAATAATTTGCCCGTGTGTCTGGTATCTTCGGCAGCAATTAGAGAGACTTTTTTGAGAGTTGCCAGGGCCCGGAAAGTCAGATCGTCTAAATTGCCGATCGGCGTTCCCACCACATATAATTTACCGATATTATTCATAAATTGGCTAAAAATAGGCTATTTAGTCGTATTTTCAGTGATCAGTACCCAGTAATCAGTAAACTAAAAACTCGGCTCTCCCAGGTTTGGTGGGTAAAATGTATTCTAAGATACAGTCTTGGGGCAGTGAGTGGAACGAACCACAGAGACACAAAGGACACAAAGATCGATCAATCCTCTGTAAGTTAAACTTATCACACAGAACCTAGAAGAGCCAAAACTCACATCTGCTCACCGCTCACTGATAACTGCTCACTGATAACTGATAACTGATAACTGATAACTGAAGACTGATCACTTTTCTCTGTTCAGGGATCACTCAAATAGGGTAAAGTAGGTCAAGGTATGCTCACCCCTGTTATTGAATTAATCTAGTCTAAGGAGAACGTCTTAGTAATGTTAACCCTAAAAATCGCCGTTTATATCGTTGTTTCCTTCTTTGTCTTACTTTTTATCTTTGGATTCCTTTCTGGCGATCCTACCCGTAACCCCGGACGCAAAGACTTTGAGTAGAAGACAATTAACAAACCGGTTCTAGGGTAGAGGCACAGGGAACAAGTTATTAAACTTTCCCTGTCTCCCTAGGAATAATGATCATGGTAGTATCAATGAGGTTCGCTCGTCCTCTATTTTGATCGCCGACTCGTGCAGTCATGTCTTTTTTTATCTTAGCTGTTGAACCACCTGCCCTAATTAATACTGTAGCTGAACCGGAAACGGAGGAGCGCCAAGTTTCTGAAAATATTCCCACGTCTGTAGTTCCCCTCCCTGTCACCCCAGCACCTCTAGAGGCAAAAAAGCCTTCAGAAGAGAGCGTTTCTATTCCCCTCACCGTCACTCCACCCCCGGAAACCGTCGAGGTAAAACCCTTGGTTCCCGATCAGGGTATTCCCTTAGAACCTTTACCTAGCAGTGGGGGTGATGCGGCAGCTTTAGGAAAACCCCTTTCTGTTCAGAATTCTCCACCCCCCGCAGCCGTTGATGTCACCATTCATCCCGAAACCGAGATAGTTTCAGGATTAAATCAAAAAGCTCTTAACCAGAAAAATGGCTCGACTCGGCTATTAGTGAGGAAAAAAGGCGAAAAAACCAGCCAAGAATACTGGATTTCCCTCAATAACAGCCTAGCTCAGACCGATGCAGTTAATCCAGAAGGGGAAAGACCCCTAGAATTAGTGGCCGATGAGCAGGAATTTGACCAAAATCGGCAGATTATCACCGCTAGAGGTAATGTCACCCTGCGTTTTGCCCAAAGTGTACTAACGGCCGATCGCTTACAGATTAATCTTCCCGAAAAGTTAGCGGTAGCGGAGGGCCAGGTGATCCTAACCCGGGGAGATCAAATCCTGCGCGGCGATCGCTTTGAATATTATTTCGTCCAGGATAGCGGTGTGGTATTTAATGCTAATGGGGAGATTTTTCAACCCAGCACCGCTAGGGATTTAGGGCAAACGCTGCCCACGGATGTGGGGGCCAGTAGTTCTTTTGGAACCCTAACCGATCGTTTGGCATTAAATCAACCCTTGCAGAGAATCACGACGGGAGAGGGTTTTCAATTTGTCGTCGGGGGACAGGATCCCAGTCGGCGCGATCGACAGAATATTAGTAGTCCATCGGGAGGAACGATTAATCGTGTCCGTTTTCAGGCCGAGCGCTTGAATTTTGATGGTAAGGTGTGGAATGCCACTAATGTGCGTTTGACTAATGACCCTTTTTCCCCCCCTGAATTGGAAGTTCGGGCCAATTCCGCCACTTTTCGCAGTACCGGCCCTTTTACCGATGAGTTGCGGATGAGTAATTCCCAGTTGGTTTTCGATCAACGGGTAGTGGCACCCACTTTTATTAATAGTCTTACTTTCGATCGCCGTCGTCGTCGTCCTTTTTTAATTGCCCCGGGCTATGATGGGGAGGATCGGGGCGGATTTTTCGTAGAAAGTCCCCTAACTTTAGTGGAGACACCGAAGACTATTTTTGAGTTGACACCGCAATATTTAATTCAAAAAGTCCTTAATCCCGATGCTTTTCCCTCAGCTAACCCCGGAGGTGGCGAAGTTTCACCCCTTAGTCCGAAAGCTTTTGGTTTATTGGGCAATTTTGCCACTAATTTTGGTGAGCGCTCGTTTTTGCAAGCGACAGCTTCTTTTTCTAATTTAGATTTGGAACAGATCGAAAATACTGTTCGTTCTAAAATTCGCTTTCAACAGACGATCGGACAGTTGCAGAATCCCTATCTGCTCAATGTGGAGTACAATTATCGCGAGCGTCTCTTTAACGGTTCTTTGGGGTTTCAGACGGTTAATAGCAGTTTTGGGGCAATTTTGACCTCACCGGTGATTGTCGTCCCCAATACGGATATTAGACTCAGTTATCAAGCTTCTGTTCAGAATGTTAACGCACCCACCGATCGCAGTGATCTTTTAGCGGCCAATGCAACGGATAATGTGACTAATTTAAGCCGTTTTCAGGGTGCTGTCTCCCTCAATCGCAGTTTTTTACTCTGGTCTGCCCCTACTTTACCACCGACTCCCGACCAAGGGTTAAGATTTTCTCCTCTTCCCGTTCAACCCTATATTGCTCTTGTCACTGGTGTCACTGGTGTCACCGGTTATTACACTAATGGAGAGACGCAAAATTCCGTCACGGGAACCGTGGGATTATTAGGACAGTTTGGGCGTTTTTCTAGCAATTTTTTCGACTATACCGGGTTTAATATTAGTTTTAGTCAGGGTTTAGTTAACGGACAATCACCCTTTTTCTTCGATCGCTTTGTTGATCAACAAACAATGTCCTACGGTATAACTCAACAGGTATATGGTCCGATTCGCGTGGGTTTCCAGAGTGTTTATAGTATCGATCAAGCGAAGGAAATCAGTACAGAATATTTTCTCGAATGGAGTCGTCGCACCTATAGTTTAATTTTGCGCTATAACCCAGTGCTGCAGTTGGGAATACTCAACATCCGCGTGTCGGATTTCAACTGGACAGGCAACCCCGGCTATTTTGAGGGTAGCGATGTCCGTCCGGTGGTGGATGGAGTAACCCGTTAAGACTACATGGGAATTATGAATTATGAATTATGAATGATGAATGATGAATGATGAATTATGAATTATGAATTATGAATTATGAATTATGAATTATGAAGTGGGGTGTGGGGTTTTAGGGATTTTCAGATCGGGATTACCTCTCAATGAGACTCCCTTGACTAACTTCTATCCTCTCTTCAACGTGACAGAAAAGCTCCTAAAATTTTCATGGTGTTGCTCGTTTCATAATTCAACCCTTCTACTCCCTTAATATTTGTTTGTTCATAAAGTCTAGGAGAGCGTAAAGTGTTCTGACACTCTCCTGTTTTTAGGTTCCAAAGTTTAATCGTCTCGTCTTCACCTGCGCTGGCCAATGTGTTACCGTTGGGACTAAAACAGACTGACCTGACACTTTTAGTATGTTCACGCAGGAGTTGATGAAGTTCACCTGTTTCAACATCCCAAATTCGGATTGTTGCGTCATCCCCCCCACTTGCTAGTAACTTCCCATCGGGACTAAAAGCTACTGACCATACCCAAGACTTATGACCTTCAAAACTATTAATTAATCTACCATCTTTGACTTGCCAAACTTTGACCGTTTGATCATCACTGGAGCTGGCTAATCGCTGACCGTCAGGACTAAAGACAACAGACCAAATTCTTCCTTGATGACCTTTAAAAGTCCGCAAAGATTGAGTCATATTATCTTCAATAGACCAGAGTTTTATAGTTCGATCTTCGCTACCAGTTGCTATTAAGCTTCCGTCAGGACTAAAAGTTACTGATAATACCCAGGCCTGATGTTCCTCAAAAGTTTTAAGACAAAATCCTCTCGGAACCGACCAAAGCTTAACAGAATTATCTCCACTACCACTTACCAGCATTTGACTATTAGGACTAAAAGCGATCGACCATACGCGCTTTTGATGTTCTGGGGAAAAAGTGTATTTTTCATCTGTCCTAATATCCCAAAGTTTGATGGTGTTATCGTGACTGGTACTAGCAATCAGTTGACCATTCGGACTAACCGCGACTTGATGCAATAAAACCCAATAATCTTTTTCTTGTAAAATTTTAATTACTTTGCCACTTTCCCCTGACCATAATCTAATCGTTTGATCTCCGCTTCCACTTATCAATGTTTTTCCATCGGGACTAAAAGCTACTGAACAGATCCAGTCAGTATGACCATTAATCTGTTGAAGACATTTATGGTTTTTGATAGACCATAATCGGATCGAACGATCTATAGAACCACTCAAAATATATTGACTATCGGTGCTGAAAGTAATCGATGATAATCGATTGCCATATCCCCTAAAACATTGAAGACATTCTCTGGTTTTTACTGACCATAATCGCAGTGTAAAATCTTCACTCCCACTGGCTATATATTGACCGTCTGGACTAAAAGCAACTGACCAAATCCAGCTTTCGTGTCCTGTTAAAGTATCAATATTTTGATATTCTCCTTCTATAATAGACCATATTTTAATGGTTTTATCCCCACTTCCACTGGCTAGAAGTTGACCATCGGAACTAAAGGCAACTTGCCAAACCCAATCTTGGTGTCCTGTAAGAGTATGGAGACATTCTCCCGTGTCAACTGACCATATTTTGATGGTTTTATCAGCGCTGCCACTGGCTAAAAGTTGACCATTTGGACTAAAAGTAACACCACCCACTCGTTCTTGATGTCCTTCAAGGGTGTGGAGACATTCTCCTGTTTCAACTGACCATATTTTAATAGTTTTGTCCTCACTTCCTGTGGCTAAAAACTTACTATCAGCACTAAAAGTAACGGCTCTAATAGGAGCATAATGTTTTTGAGAAGGGTGGGGCAAAGAATGACAATTTATAGATATATCTGTTGTAATAGACCAAATTTTAACAATTCCGTCTTGTCCCCCACTTGCTAGTAACTGTCCCTCGGAATTTAAGGCTACTGACCACACCCAGCTTCCGTGAGCAGGAAAACTTTTGCTTAATTCTAATTTTCCATCTTGTTTGACTTTCCAGAGGTAAATCATCCCATGACTGTCACCAGTTGCTAAAAGCTCTTCTCTTGGAAAAGAGCGATTAAACTGACTGCAAGAAATTGATAAAATACTGCCACAAGTTTGAGGAAAAATACAGTCAAAAAACTGTGAATAGGAAAAATCTACTTGGTTGAGTCTAATGTTTGAAAAATCGACTTGTCGAATAGGGATATGGGAAAAATCGTAGCCGATTAAATGACCATTTTTCAGTATATTAAGTAAGTTAATAATATTGCCAGCAATGACCCCAATTTGTCCAGAAGGTTGATGTTTTAATGTCTTTAAACAATCAATTAGTTTGCTTTCCAGATTGTTTTCTTGAAAATCATGGATTAAGTTCTTGATTATTGGGTGTAAAATAACATTAATTTGAATCTTTCTTAGATAATCAGGAACAGTAGTTTTAGTCAAGGAATTACTTCTTAATAATTGGAATTTTTCAGTTTTGATTTCTTCGGTTGCTATGGTAATAATTTTTTGAGTGAAATATTCAATCAGTAGAGGATGTATGGTAAAGTAGTCATCTTTTTTATCTAACAGAATTTTGCTAGATAATGATCTGATCCCTTCTTGGATACTTTTACCATCAGGTTCAATGATAATATTATGTTCTAGTTCCGACAAAGAAACTGGATTTCGATTAATCGCTAACTCAAAAATAATCGCTTTTTCTAAATCAGATAGTTGCTGAAAGTAAGAATTTAAAATAGACTCGATTTTTTCTATCAGAAGATTACCTTTTAAAAGAAAATCCGAGAGATTATTATGATGAACTCGTTGAATATGATGAGCGATAGATTTGATGAATAAAGGATTGCCGTGACAGACTTGTTGAATTAAAAATTGCCATTCATCCTCTGAACCATGAAAGGTGTCAATATCTCTCAAAATTTGCCGTCCAGTTTGATAGTCAAGTCCTTGTAAATCTCGGAAATAAGTTGAAGTTTTATTTCCCACTAACGATTCAAGTTCTTGAGGAATTTTTCGACTGGTTATGATTAAACAGCTGTTGTGCTTTGACTGACCAATTGCTTGTAAAATTTCACTATATTCTCGATAGTTTTCATGCTCAATAAGTACCTAAGCAAAATTAATTACACATATCTAACCCCGCTCTTGCCTATTGCCTTTTGCCTCTTGCCTATCTTCACTAGGAAATTAATTTTGCACGACTACTTAATCGCATCAATATTATCTAAAAATAATAAATAACGATATTTGGCTAGTATCTTGATAAATTTTATCAGCTTTATTTTAAATTTATCTTCTGTCTTAAAACTAATATTCTGTGAAATAATATTACTGGTATTTTCAAGAAATTCTAGGGGTAAAGGGGGATTCAAAAAAGACCAATAGATAACACGGGTAAATTCCTCTTGAATTTGCTCAATCAGTTTACAGACAAGAGATGTTTTTCCGATTCCTGCTATTCCGAAAATTCCGATAATTTTACACGGGGGACTATTTTGAAAAAACTTTTGTTTTAATAATTCTAGTTCTTTTTCTCTACCATAAATCTGAGAAATATCAGGAATTAATCCGAAATTATCATAATTTATTTCTGTTTTAACTGATAAGTTTTCAAGACCGGGAGATTTACGCTTATCCCATTCTTCTTCAAATTTCCACAAATTTTCTTCTGTAAATGAACTCCAAAGGTTGAGGGTGAAGTGCCTTTGTCGTGATCCTTGAGGATTCGTGCGATGATCTGTAAGGATTCCCCAATCTTTTAAAACATCAAGAACATTTCTCATCTGAATTGTAGTGAGGGAAATAACTGATGTTTTTTTAGTATCAGCGTTGCAAAAATCTACCAAAACCTTTAATTCTGTTTTGACAATTAGTTTTGGGTGAGGTTTATCATATTTTAACCAGTTATAGATTATTTTATCTGACCAATCAGCAGCTTGATCTACTGATTCACCGTTTACATAAGCTTGATCTACTGATTCACCGTTTACATACGTTAATAATCTTCTTAACAAAAGAGAAAGTTGTTCTTTAACTGTATCACTTGTATTTAGTCTTGGCATAATCTATGAAGATAATTTTTCTCATTATAGCTCTATTTTCAATGTTGATTAATATTTTCTAAGGAATCTGGTAAGGATTTGAGGGTTAAAAATTTTTCTGGGATGAGGTGGTCGCCTACTTCTATAGGAATTTTAGTATATTGAGGGCGTGATAAAGAATCGGGTTCAATTAAAACATGGTACATCGTTAATCGGAAATCAGGGTCAAGATTAACTAGGGCAGAAATAGCTCCATCAGAATTTTGAGAAGCATATTTTTTATTTGTTATATCATCAGTTTGTGAAAAACAATCAAAACTACTAGGATGTCTATGCCAAAGTCCAAGAAGTTCTATAGGTTCCTGATAATATCTTCCTATTTTCTTAGATAAATGATTAATATACTCAGTATCATATTCAAAATAACCTGGTTGAAAAATAGGATGTATGCCCGGATCTAATGTTTCGAGAATGTACCATATATTAACTGTTTTTATTCCCAAGAAAATTCCACCTGTTTCTGTTTTAGAGCTTTCATAGGTTTCGGCGATAATTGCTAAAAAGGCTCTCTCTGAAAAAATAGTTTGGAGTTTTAAGTAGTTTAACATTTTTACTAAACTGATTCGTGTTGAGGATTAGAACTGAACATTCCTTCAAATTCTGGTTCTTGATAATATTTAACTTTTTGGCACAAAATGGGATTCTGCCCTTGTATAAAGATAATTTGATCGGTTTTATCCATTCTCATTACCTCATCTTGTGATAAAAGATCCTTTACTTGGGTAGTAATATTAATTCCTCGGTTAGTAGATCGGTTTCCATCCCATCCATGGGTTTCACCTGTACCTTGACTGATTCCAGTTACTTTAATTTCACGTTTACCTAGTTTTTCTGAAACATACTTAGCTGTATCTAGATCAGCTACTCCAAAATATTGTTGAACAGTGCTACTTGAAACAAATGGTTGCCATTCATCATTAGGATAAAGAGCCTTTATTTGAGACAAATCTTGGAGAATTATCCATAAAGTTACGCCATAACCTCTAACAATTGAAACAGCCTCTCTGAGGGAATCCATTCGTCCTAATTGTGCCATTTCATCTAATAAGAATAAAACACGATGTTTAGGTTTTCCTTTAACGGTTGTAATTGCTCTTATTGCCGTACTTATCCATAAACGTAGCAACCGAGAATAAGAGGATAATTTATCAGTCGGTAACACTAAATAAAGGGAAACATCACTTGTTCTTTTAATATCTCTAATGTCAAAATTACTTTTAGATAAAGACTTAACTACTTTGGGAGAATCAAGAAATCCAGTATTACTTTTAACAGTGGAAAGGACACTAGAAGCGGTGTTTTCTGCTAATTGTTTGAAACCAGATGCGGTTCTGGCAATTATTCCATGAGCATAAGGAGAGCTTTCCATCATGTTAAGGTGAAAAGCTAATTCATCAGGAGGAGAAGTGAGTAGTTTTCTTACCTCTCCCAAATGTCTCGATTCTTCAGGAGATTCACAAACAACATAGAGAATAAATCCCGTCAAAAGAGTAACTGCTTCATCATTAAAATATTTGTCATTACCTTGCTCACTTTTTGGTCTTAAAATCAAAGAATCTGCTAAAGTTCTAGCATCATCTATCAAGTCATCACTGTCAGGAGCTAAAAGGTCTAAAGGATTTAATTTAGCTTGGTTCTTTTTTTCAGGTATTTCATCAAAGGGATCTAAACAAAATACTTGTTGCCCCATGCGCCGACGGGCAAGGGCTGTTACTGCATAGTTTTCCCCTTTAGGATCTATAACAATAACTGAGCCTGGATAGATTAAAAGATTAGGAATAACCACACCAATTCCTTTTCCAGCACCAGGGGGAGCAACGGTGAGTAAATTTCCTTCACAGTCTTTTAAATTTTGATTAAAACTAATGAAATTTGATGGGGGTAAAGCTCTCTGATTTGAGAAAATATTTTTTAAGCCAGTTTGGGGCTGATTGTTTAGTTTTCCTAGTAAAAGTCCCTGAGATTCAAATAACTCCAATTCAGTCATTTTTTGTTTATTCATCCATTCAGCTGAAGCCAACTTTTCAGAAGAAGAAGGAGAAAATTGTAATGTTTTTCGCTTAAAAACTACGGCAATAATGACACCGATGATCACGGCTAATATCAAAGAACTTGCTGATAGTCCAGGGAATAAATAACTGGCAAGAATAGCGGCTAAAAATCCTCCTAGACAATGGTAGGGATAGCGACAAATAATCTTGTTATACAAGAAACCTAATAACAAGGATGTAATGCCCCACACCCATCTCATTGATTCAATAAATATTTCAACCATAAATTTAACCTCTTTAGAATTGATTGATTGTGAAATTAACGAGAATATCCGTTATCGGAGCGAGTGAGGGCTTCACGTTGTTTTGCTTCCTGAACTTTGCGTTCAGCCTCCATAGCACGTTTTGTTCTTTCTTGAGCAGCTACGGCTTCATCTCTTTCTCTTTTAATTCTTTCTGATGTACCATCGTTTGTTTTAGGATCAGCGGCAACAGAATGACTGGTTCTTTTCTGGGCAGCTTGAAAGTCTCTTGATTTTTGATTTTCTCGCTGTTCTCTTTGTTTGAGATGTGTTTTTAATTCGTCAGCGCCTGTTTTACAATCGCGGGCTTTTTTGCGTTCATCTTCAGCTTTTTGTTTTGCCTGTTCATACGCAGGTTTATTATTTTGTCTAGAGGCTTGCTTGGCTGTCTTATCATGATCGTCTGCGCGATCATTGTGTTCATGAACTTGCTTTTCAAGCTTGTTAATCTCTGCCTGTAATTGAGAATCATTCATAATTCCATCTCCTAATTAGATTTAGTTCTAGATAATTTAATTCTAAAATAAATTCCGATTCATCTTCTTTCTAATAATCCCGTAAATTTAAAGGATAGCCAGATTAATTGCTTGAGAAAAGGTGCGATAACAAAAACACCTAATATTTGTAGGTAAAAGTCTGGAATTTTCATAATTATTGGATTTCTGATCAGCCAAAGCACAACAATAAATAAGCCGACACCATAGGTTAAATAACAAACAATCGGATTGCGCTTTTTAAGATAAATAAATAATAGATTGCTCCCAACGATAATTAAAATAGTTAACAAAATCATAATATTACCGTTCATGTTCGATGACTCCTTATGAATAATTAAAAAATCAATTAGCTTGAGAAATCTAAAAAATTGCAAACATAAAATTTACCTTTCTCTATCAGAACGAGATGCTTCTCTTTCTGCTCTTTCTCTAGCTACTTTTTGGCGGGCTTCTTGTTCCCTTTGGTGGGCTTCTTTTTCCCTAGTTGCTTTGTCTTTAGGCGCTTGTTCTTTTTGTTCTTTTTCCTTTTGGAGTTTTGCTTTTTCCTCGTATTTCTTTGCGTCTTGCGTATGCTTTTCAGCCTGTTCTCGAAATTTTTTTTCAGCAGCTAATAACTTTTCATCAGATTCGTCTCCTCTATCATTAACACGATATAGACGTTGACAAGTATCAGCATGATGCAAGGCTTCTCTTGCTTTTTCTTTCTGTTGTTCAGCTTTTTTTGAGTAATATGCACTAGAAAAAAACATGATTGTTGCTCCTTAAATTTTATCAAACAAAGTGAGTTAAATGCTAAAATCAGGTAACTTACCTAGATTTCATTGATTCAATAACTTCTCTGATATATTCATCTTCTGAAGGGTTATTTTTTCCTGTATAATTATTAAAATAGTTATACAAAATAACTAAGGGAAAAGCCATTATAAATAGCACCCAACCAATACATCCAGATTGAGCGAAATCAGCTTTGCTTTTTTTCTCTTTTTCATCGTAACAAATATATCTTGGAGGACGACAGGAAAAGTAATATAATACAAAAATTCCAATAGCTCCAAAAAGAAAAAATTTCTCCCCAAAATTGCCAGAGTAGGATAAGCTTGCAAAAGCCCCAAGTATTGGACGACCATTAAATTTACGCTTTAAGTAGCTACTATATGTATTTTTTAATTGTAGAAGGGATTCTTGGACATCAGTTATTTCACTATTATTGTTGATAGCTAAACTTTTATCAATCATTTTCAGGGTTTTCTTAAGCTCTTCAAGCGTTTTAGCAGAACCATTAGCTTTAATCCAACCATCATAAGCAATCATTAAAGCTTCAGCCACTTGGGGATTATCTGGTTGACGTTTGTAGCAGTCTTCTAAAATATTTACACTGCCATCCCATCTTTTAATCTCAACTAGAAAACGTCCCAATGACAGAGCATAATAGATTTGAGTGGGGGCTAACTCAATAGATCTATTATATGCTATAATAGCATGGTCATTGCGTTTTGCTTTCTCAAAAACTTGACCTAAAGAGTGATGAAACTTTGCTTCGTTAGGTCTAAGGTCAATCGCTCTTTTATACTCATAAATAGCTGAATCTGTATCATTAGTTCGGAATCTTGCTTCTGCTAATAAAGCCCAAGTATTGGGATCATCTCCGTATCTTGCAGTGGCTTTCTTAGCAACTTCCAAAGCTGCATTTATTGCACCTATTGCAAACAGTCTGTAGCCTTCCTTAATTAATTCACTACTACTAGCAATATCGTTGCCTTGAGAATCTTGAGAGGGAGCTTGCTGTTGTCTTCTTTGATACTCTTCTAATTGTTGATTATACTTTTGCCTTTCAACAGGATCTAAAAGAACTTTTTTAGCTTTAGGAAGCTCTTCTGATTTCCGTGTAGCTTCTTGTTGAATATTCAGATCAGGGTTATTTTGCAGATTTCTCAATCGGCGAGTAATAGCTTTGTATTGTTGCTCAATCTCATCCTGTCCAGCTGTAGGACTGATTTCTAAAATTTCGTAATAATTGACAAATTCCTCGATCATTTTTTACCTCCAATGGTAATAAATAACATTTATTTTGTTTCTAAAATAGACCTCTTGCAAAAGTCTTAAGTCGATCCTTGTACAGCAACATTTTTGAAGATTATCAACTACTAATAAATAATTAACTGAAGGTCCCTCCCATTATTGTTTCTATCGTTTGTTTTCGGATTTATGCAAGAGGTCTAATTTTTAGCCAACGACAAGATCGGTAACTTTTTGGTTACTTTTCTTGATTTCTTCCTCATTCATATTGGATTCTCTCTTAATTTTTAACTCACCTAAAAACTTGCTAGGTTTTACAGAAGTGTCATAAACTTTGACATGAACAATTCCATTTTCATCATATTCAAAAGAATGTTCTAAAGGTGAACCTTTAGGACGAGGGGTTAAATCTAATAGTGTTTTGCCGATGATGGTGACATATTGAGGATCTATATCTTCGCCTTCTGATATTCTTACACTTAGTTGCTTTTGATTATCTTGAATGGTGTAGTAAGTATTTGAAGCTTTACAAGGTATCGGTGTATTTTTTGCAAGGACAATCGAGTTGATTTCCTTCTCAATTCCCATATTCCACATTTTAGAATCTAGACAAATAACACCTAAACTATGAGAATTAACATCTTTAATTTCAACTTTAATTAGTTCTGTTAGTGCAGTAGTAGCCATCATCTTACTGGAATCTTCTTCTAACTCAATCAGATCCATATTGCCTTGTTTAATTTGTAACAAAGCTCCTTGTAATGCTGCTCCTATTGCTACAGCTTCGTCAGGATGTACTTCGCGCGATGGTTTTTTACCTGTTACTTTTTCGACTAAATCAGCAACTGCTTTCATTTTGGTTGAACCTCCTACCAACAAAGTTTTATCAATGTTTTTCCATTGCAATTTAGCATCTTCTAAAACAGCTTCCATTAAATCAGCAGTTCTTTCCAGTAAATGTTCTGTAATTTCCTGAAGCTTTTCTAGGGTTAATTCAATTGAGACGTTTTTACCATTAGCAAATAAAAAGACTTTAGTTTTACTTTTTGTAGATAGAGTTTTCTTCGCTGTCTCAGCTTTATCTCTTAAATCTTGTAGTAAAGTGGCATCTTTTGCTAAATCAGAACCACCATGTTTTTGAAATTCTTGATTCAAAAATTTAATAATTTCATTGTCCCAGTCAAAACCTCCTAAGTTTTTATCGCCATCTGTGGCAAGTACATCAATAGAGTCTTTAGTAATTTTAATGATAGTGACATCAAATGTTCCTCCCCCCAAATCATAGACTAAAATCGTTTGGTCTTTTTCCCCTTTATCTAAGCCATAAGCAATCGCAGCCGCCGTAGGTTCATTAATAATCCGAAGAACATTAAGTCCAGCAATGCGACCGGCATCTTGCGTTGCTTTTCTTTGAGCATCATTAAAATAAGCAGGAACAGTAATAACGGCATCTCTGACTTCTTCTCCAAGAAATGTTGCTGCATCTTCTTTTAAGCGTTTGAGGATAATCGCAGAGATTTCTTCAGGTTTATAGGTTGCATCTTCATCAGTAATAAACTCCCAAGTAGGATTTCCCATTTGCCGTTTAACAAACTGTACAATATAGTTAGGGTTAGCAACGGCTGAACGTTTAGCAATACTACCTACAATAGGGGTTTCTTCGTCAAACATAACAACTGATGGTGTTGTTCTTTCTCCCTCTCGATTAGGGATAATTTCCACTTGACCATGTTTATTAAGATAGGCAACAGCACAATAAGTTGTTCCTAAGTCAATGCCAATAACTTTAGCCATGATAAATTCCTCCAAATAAATTAACTAAACTGAAAAAAAACTAAATTTCCATCGCTTCTAACTTTTGCTTACTTGCTTCAACAATATCATCAGCAAGGATGCCAGATTTTTGCATGATAGATTCACGAGAAACCTGACCACTCATCTGTTCACGAGTGACAACTTCAATAATGCCATCCGCCGTATATTTAAGGGTGACTTCAATCTTTAATTCTCCTGCTTTATGAGAAGGTAAATTTTTTAATCCCGCTTTGCCAATTCGATCGACATCGGGTGAACGCGGATCTTCATCTTCTCCCTGAAGTACATCAAATTCGACACGGGATTGATTATCTTCAGAGGTTCCATAAATCTTAGTTTTTTCACAAGGAATCTGCGTTAAACGAGGAATAATAATGCTATTAATATATTTACCCGTCTGTGCAGATTTAACTCGAATACCTAAACTATGAGAAGCGACTTCATTGATAACTAGATCAATAATTTCTCCCTTATCTGATTTCAGATCTGGCGTTTCTTCAGTGGATTTCTTGCCATTGGAATCTTTTGGTGTTTCCTTAGTGGCAACAACCGCTTGAATAGCGGCCCCTAAAGCCACACATTCATCAGGATTCGTGTCTTTTACAGGTTCTTTCCCTGTGACACGCTTGATCATTTTTTGAACAGCAGGAATCCTGCTAGAGCCGCCTACCAATATGATCTTATCAATATCTGACCAATCCATCTTGGCATCTTCAATGACCTTCTCCATGTAGGTTTCAGTCTTATTAATCAAGTCCTCGATTAAATCCTCAAAATCATCCCGATCTAGATCAAGCCTAGCAGTTTTTTCTCCATGAGATAGAACAATTTTAACTGAATTTTTTAAGCCAACATCTTTTTTGGTTATTTCTGCTTTTTGCCATAAATCTTGATTGGTATGGGGGTGTTCTCTTAAATCGATATTATGGACTTCTTTGAAGTCTTCAGCCAGATATTTAACTAACACTGCATCCACATCACTTCCTCCTAATTGAGGATCTCCATCAGTCGCTAAAACAGTGAATTCACGTCCCGCTACTTTCAAGATAGTGACATCAAACGTTCCTCCCCCAAAATCATAAATGAGAATCGTTTGGTCTTCTTCTTTATCTAAACCATAAGCTAATGCAGCAGCAGTGGGTTCATTAATAATGCGAATAACTTCTAATCCTGCAATCTCTGCTGCTTGTTTAGTCGCTTCTCTTTGAGCATCTTTAAAGTAAGCAGGAACACTAATAACTGCTCTTTTAATTTCCTTTCCGAGTCTTTCTTCTGCATCATTTTTAAGCTTTTTTAGGATAATAGCAGATAGGGTTTCTGGAAGGTAATCTTCTCCATCAACATTAAAGCGAAAAGAAGGATTTCCCATTTGCCGTTTGACAAAACGAACCGTTCTTTCAGGATTAGTAATGGCTTGATTAAAGGCAGTTTGTCCCACGACTGGTGTACCATCATCTTCTTCAAAAAAGATGACCGATGGAGTGGTTCTTTCGCCTTCTAAATTAGGAATAATCTCAGGCTTGCCATAGCTGTTGACATAAGCAATAGCCGAGAAAGTTGTTCCTAAATCAATTCCTACAATAATTTCTTCACTCATTTTAATTTCTGTCGTTTCTTGAGAGTAAATGTCAGATTTTAAGACATCAACAAGTTAATAATGAAAAATTTACGTTCTGTGATACTTAGAAACAATTACCTCCTCTGGCCGTAAAATTCGATTGCCATAATGAAAGCCACGACGAACAATAGAGAAAACCCTATTATTTTCCGACTCAACGTCAGTTTCTTGGGTTTGAATTGCTTTTTGACAAGAGGGGTTGAATGGCGTTCCAGAAACAGTTTGGATGACCTCTATCTGTTGACGTAAGAGAATTTCTAAAACTTCCTCACTTACTGATGTTAGAATATTTTTTATGGAATCAGATCGATTTTCTATCTTGTCATCAGTGATACTTTCTTTAATGTTTTCTACTCTGTCAAGTAGGAGGATTAAGTCGAGATAGAGAGATTTAACACTATCAAATGCTGAATTCTCTTTGAGTGCTTGAAGTTCAGTATAGAGCAGGTCAAAAGCCTTTTCTTTCTCTTTATCGTAGGTTAATCTTTGCTCAAAAATATCACCTAAAGAATCTAACCCTGATTGAAGGTGATCAAGCTTGTCGAGAATTTGATTACCTATCTCGGATGAATCCGTCAATTTTTGACTTTGCTGATTGTCAACGTCTGCTGGCGATAATTCTGTGTCTGTTTGAGTATTCATGGGCAAAAACTTATACAACACTGTTCCATTGAGGATAAACTTGGGACTTTCCCCGATGCAAATTTTTTTTGAAAAGCTGTAAGTCTTTGTGGGATAAGGCATTGCGTCGCTAAGACTCTAGTTCAACTTCGGGACACTTAAGGATATAGCCAATTTTCAGGATAATTTACCTTAAGTTCCCAAAATATAATATTTATCGGAAACCTATTCAGCTAGACTTCACACCGCAAACGCTTCCTTTTGTTTATGAAAAATCTGGTCAGCGTTGTGGTACTGATGCTTAATCATCCACTGCTCCAGTTCAATGAGATACCATTGACCGGCAAATGTTCCATATTTTAAGCAAACTTTTTCATTATCGTGTAGAGTGTGCTTAAATCCAAAACGTTCTTTATACAGTGCTTCAATTGTTTCGTCCCCTTTTGGATAAGTCGTGTAGGAAATTTCAGTGTGAGCAATATCATGTTTGTAAGTCAAGATAGCTCGAATCAATTGCTGATAAACAAGATAACTTGTTCCTTTTTTGCCAGTTCCCTTTTCATCATAGAGAGAGAGACTTTCTCCGATGCTTGTTACATTTTTGGGTAACATCAAATGCTTTCCTATGTGTTTTCCTTCACAAAATGTTGCCAGTTGACAAGGCAAATAGTAGCCATATTCAGCCAGAGAATAGGTATAACGTGCAACACCGATTACCTGAGAGGGATTCTGTTCAGGATAGGCTAGAAAAATAACCGATTGGTGAGTAAATAAATCGTCGATTTCTTTGCAATAATTTTGTGACTCAGGATAGCGATTCTTGAGAAATAAGAAATAGGATTCAATTTCTGCTGGTGTTTCCGCTTCCTTGACCAGATAACCTTTGACCTTTGGCACATCAAAACAAAGTAAGGCTCTTTTGCTAAGAATCCAGCAGTTGCCAATGTTATTTAACACAATAAATCCAGCACAAGAAAACAGAATCTTCACATATTGCTCAATATCAGGGGTTTGGGATATATCATAGACAAAGAGAAGACCGTTATCCTGTAACATTCTTCGGACAGTCCTTAAAGTGAATAGGGGATCTTTTTGGGTGTAATTTGTGGTCTTTAGCGTTGCAAATGTTTGTGCCGTTAAGTCCTTTTCCTCGTTTGGTTTTAAATTAAGCCAACAAGAAAGTTGCTCATAGTGACGCTCTGGTATTTGACCGCTAAATAAGTGATTGACATCAACTCCATCCGATGACAGTAGCCGCACCGATGTAGATGATAATGAGATAAACTGTTTACCATTGGTTTGGTTGATTATTTGAGAAATAGCCATTTTGCTACCCTTAAGAAGAGGACAACGAGCAATGAGGCTCTCTTCATTGGGAGTAAAGCGATAGAAATCCTTAGATTTCTACGGAGAAGCAAGCAAAACGATGATTTTTGGGCGCAAAAAGCAAAAGAAGCTGGAATTAGAAAGAATTAGAAAGCTTGAATGGCTTCCTATACCTATAATTGAGCAAATAGCTGATATGTACTTAGTCACATTGAGAGAAAGTTTTTCAAAAAATGAGAATTTCTGGGGATAATTGATCAACAATAGAGAAATAAACTTATGTAGATTGAATAGAGAGCAATGAAGTTAAAACTCTCCGTAGCGGGACTTGAGCAAGTCAAAACCCGATGGGCGCAAAAACAAAAAGAAGGCTGGACTAGAGGGCATTTATGTAAGGAAGCTAGTCAATTTTGTCAACCTCGTATAGACTGGGTAGAAGATCTGGATTACCGATTTTCCTATGCCAATTCCTGCTCACCAGAGACTTTAGATCATTTTTTGAGGGGTAAAAACATTCAATCGGAAGGTTTTTTCGCCTTTTGTCGAGCTTTGAACATCGACCCTTCAAAAGTCGCAGATCTAGATAATCTTTTGCAAAAACTGACTCAAGATATCGAGCCTATTTGGGTGGGGCGAGAGTCTCTTCAAAGTGATTTACTGGAAAAACTAAGAGGCGATTGTCGCATTGTCGTAATTACGGGAATAACAGGTATTGGAAAAACTGCCCTCGCCTACAAATTAGCCTTAGCTTTGTGTCAAGAAGGGTTTCCTCCTGAACTGCCTATTGATTTTGATGGGTTTAATCAACGGGAGGATCAACAGTCGCAATCAGAAGCACAAAACTTTATCAGCACAGCTATTGATTTACTCAATCGTGGCGATGAACCTGTTACGGCAAAACAAGCAAAAAACCCAGAACAATTATTAACTCAACTGGTTAATCATCTGAGCAATAATCGTCGATTGATTTGGTTTGATTCAATGGAAAATCTTTTACAAGGAGAACAACAAGATGGCAGTAATCGCCTTAAAGACCCCCTCTGGCGAGTCTTTTTTCAAAAAATATTAGAAGCCGAAGATTGTCAGACTCGAATTGTGATAACTTCGCAGGATAAGCCTGAAGATTTTGAAACTTTTAGTCAAGCTCAATATTGGCATATTCAGCCATTAATGGGATTAGAGGATCAGGAAAGTTTACAGTTATTTGAACGTTTATTTCAACAAGCAGAAGTCGAATTAATTCTTCATGGACGTAACCTTGCTTACCTTAAAGAGATCGGAAAACTTTATGAGGGACATCCTCTCGCTATCCGCTTAATTTCTGGTGATATTATTGATAGACTGAATGGAGATATCAGCATTTATTATGAGGAGAATAAATCCCGATTTCGACGATTAAGAGAAATGATTGATGAAGCTCAAAAAGCCAATCCTGATGATTATTACAAAGTTAACTTAATGACCAAACAATTACGAAAACAACTGTTAGAGGAGGAAATCGAAAGAACAATAGAGCGACTTGAAAAAACTTTTACAACTGCTTATTTCTTGCTTATCTATGGTTCTACTTATTCATCTTTTGAATTTAAAAATGCGTGGTTTCAAAATCTTCAATTATTTTCAGAATACGAGGAACAAGATTTAGACCTAGCTCTTTTTACCTTGTTTAACCGTTATTTAGTAGAAACTCAAAAACAACCGGGATATGAACCACATATCAAACAGCACAGCTTAATTCGCAATGTTGCTTTCAAGCATCTAGTATCTACCCAAAGAAAAGAAGGAAAACCAAATCATGAATGATTTTAAATCTCCTCAATTAAGAGTCAAAGAACGTCTCACAAGTATCGATTTTACTGTTTTTGGAGAACTCGCTCAAGTTAAACAAAAAGGGGAAATTTTAGGAGCGACAGGAAGTCATTTTGAAAAAGCACATTTTGGCGCATTCATCTGGCATTTAATTGGTTATGAACGCCATATTAAGGATAAAATGGGACAGCAGCTCTCTATTCAAGAACGGGCAAGTCGTTATGTGGAAGCATTTCTCTGTCTATGTCGATTAGGTTGGTATAAAGAAGCTAAATCTTTATTTTCTTTACCCTTAGAAATTCATGATCCAACTTCTTTACCTTTGCACAAACAATTACCCATCTGGGGACGGTATGAAGAGGGCATAAAACTGTGTAAAGAATTATTAGGAAATCTTGACAATGAAACCGATTTTCTCTGTTTAAGTGAACTTGGTTATATGTATCGAGAATTAGGACAATTTGACCAAGCAAAAAATTATGCGGAGAAACTCTTATCCTTAGCCGAGCAATTAAATAATCCTCTTTGGAAAGCAAGAGGCAAAGTAAATATAGCAACAATTGATGGAATAAAAGGGGAATATTTAAGCGCTGAAATAGGACTGAATGAAGTTTTAAATCTAGCCGAGATTATTCCCGATTGTGACGAAAAATTTGAGATTATTAATGTTGCTTATTTAAATCTGGGTAATTGTTATGGTTATCAGGGAAAAATTGACCAGACTATTGCTTGTTTAGAAAAATACTTAAAATGGGCAGAAAAAATTAAAAATCTTATTTATCAAGCAATGGCTTTACGAAATTTAGGAGAAGCATACCGGCGAATCAATGATTTGAATCAAGCTATCGATTACACTCAAAGAAGTCTTAACTTATCTGAGCAAATAACCGATGAAGCAGGAATTATTTTGTCTTTGGGAAATTTAGCCTCAATTTATGGGCAACAAGCAAATTTTCAGGAGTCTGAAAAATACTTTAAACAACAAAAGAAGGTGGTGATT
The DNA here is from genome assembly GCF_003019735.1 of Microcystis sp. MC19. Taxonomy (NCBI): domain Bacteria; kingdom Bacillati; phylum Cyanobacteriota; class Cyanophyceae; order Chroococcales; family Microcystaceae; genus Microcystis; species Microcystis sp. MC19. The sequence goes on from NZ_CP020664.1 coordinate 2,554,115, forward strand.
CTGTAGTAGTGATGGCGGCTTAATCCTTTGCCAGTTGTGCATTGTAGTCATGGATAAAATACCAAACAGCCCCAACGTGATTCTCCATTTTTTTAGAGAAAGATAGACTCTCTCTCACCAACCGAGAAATCCTTTGTCGAAAGGTATTATTTAATCTTTCAATATGATTAGTTTGACCAGTTTCTTTCCCGACTGGTCGATGACGTTTACTGGGAATTACTGTCTTATATGACTCCCAAAAGTCTGTGTAAGCAACTGCACATTGTCGGTAAACACCTGGTAAACTAGCCCAAAGTTTTTTGGCTGATTGACGACTCCTATCTCCTAAATAGCAACCAATAATTTCTCTTGTATTTCTATCAATTGCCAGCCAAATATAGACCTTTATCGTCTTAGAAAAAACAAAAGACCACATTTCATCACATTCTATAACCAATTTACCTTTTGGTTTGTCCGAAACCTTTATTTGACGGGGGACAGCCGCCAGTTTATTGTTGACATAATTTTGTAACCATGACCAACTTACCCCTGTTACTCTAGCAATTCCTCGTAAGGAAATTCGTTCGAGCAAGAGTTTATCAATTAATTGTTTGGTTTCGTCAGAGACGGTTTTATTAGTGGGATTGATCACAAACTGACGACCACATTCTTTACATTGACGTTTGGGTTTTCCATTATGAATAGAACCATTCTTGATCGTATGGTGAGAACCACAATTAGGACAGGGGAACGGAGGTGAACTAGGGGGGGGACTTTGTTCGGTGCTAGACTGATATTTCAGTAAGCCAGACAGGAGCCAGAAAAAGATATTTATCAGAAAAGTCATGATCAAGCTAGAGGTTTAAAGACTGATTCGAGCCAATTATTTTTATTAATAAATATTTTACACAATTCATACCAGGTAAGCAAGAGAGCTACGCCACTACTACCGAATCATTACCCAAAAGAAAAGAGCTTTAGCTATTTCAGATGTGGCAGGTGTTGCCCATGCTTGCGCTGGATTAGGAGAAATTTATAGTATCACTCGAAAGGATGATCTAGCCTATCAATATCTTAATCAAGCTTTAGATATTGCCCTCGATATTGGAGAAAGATATATAGAACTAGAGACTTTAATTGTTTTGGCAGAATTTGAAGAAAAAACCCATGATCTTAAATCAGCTATTAATCACTGGCAACGCGCCTTACATCTTTCTGAAAAATTAAATATTCTCTCCCATAAAGAGAACTGTAAACAAAATCTAGAAAGGTTGTTAAACCCCAACTAAGTTGAGACTGAGTAACGCACAGAAAACGGGTTTCTCCGAGAAACCCGTTTTCTACTCATGCAAAAGAGATGTCTATTGAAACAATCTGAATTTCCCTGACTCGGTGCATTGGTTTGGTTTGCTTTTCGGTGGTGATTAGTTCATCAGCTTGAATTTGCAGCGCAGCAGCAACATGAAGTGCATCCATCGCCGCTAAACCGTAAGTGCCAGGAATTTCATGACTCACTGCATCCTCCTCGACGTGCAGCAAGTTCTTGTTCTATTTCGTCTTCATTGAGCAGTTGCAATCCAGCCGAAATTGCCCTCTGTCGGATTTCCCATAACTTTTTGCTTAATGGTGTTTGGGGAATAAATTTTAATTATATCTATTACTTCGCTACCATTATTATTCAATTCTTTAATTAAGAAGTCTAAAGATAGCATAATTACTTATTCCGAATATTGGCATTTAGGCATTATTATAGCATTCCAATTTTCTAAAGTCAAACCCTCAACTCTAGCTAAATTAATACCATTAGTTTATAGAATAGGAAATACTTTTTAATCTTTAATTCTTAGGATAAGTTGAGGTATAGTTTCTCATCTTAACTTTAATTGGAGCGATCGCATTTTTTCTGTAAAGGAGAGAGAGGCGATCGCTGTTGAGTTGAGGATGAAGGATAAATTTGAGCTATAATAGGGGATAAAATTAACAAACAAGGTAATTATCAATGCCATTAAAGCAAAAGTATATTACTGATGAACAGGGTAATCAAATCGGTATTCTTTTAGATATAGAGGAATATCGAAAACTCCTAGAAGATTCTGAAGAATTGAATGCTATTAGAGCCTATGATTTAGCTATTTCGGAAGAGGAAGAAATTCCTTTTGAAGAGGCGATCGCCGAAATTGAAAATAGTCGTCAATGAATTACACTATTGCGATTAAAAAACAAGCTTCTAAGGCTTTAGCTAATCTTCCTGACAGGGGGACAAGACCTCTCAAAGCATTGTCCACAAAGGTTTTGAGGCTCCTCAGTTACAAACAGATACATCGCTTTCAGCCAAAAAGCTAACGAGAGAATCAGGGATTTGGGCGAGCTTACTAGAAATCTTTATCAACAACGGGGGGTGAGCTGCATCGAACTTTTTCGCTCGAACACCCCAAAAAGCTTGTGCTGTAAGGAGTTCAGCCAGCTTGTCCCCCTGTCAGCTAATCTTTCCCAAGATAGTTATCAGAAAGTTCGAGACGGGATTAGAGCATTAGCTGACAATCCAAGACCAGCAGGGTGTCTCAAACTGACAGGACGAGAAGGTTGGCGGATTCGGATTGGAGTTTATCGCGTTATTTACGCGATAGATGATTCCGCAAAAAAGGTGATTATTCTAGATATTGGACATCGAAAGGACATCTACCGATAGGCGATCGCGTTTTTAATAAAAATTTGGAAGAGGCGATCGCTATTTTACTGTGAGAAGAGGAGGGCGATCGCTTATAATAAATCCAGTGATCAAAATAGAAGGAGGCAAATGCCAGCAAAAGACCTCTATCACGAAGCCGTTAAAAATGCCTTAATTAAAGACGGCTGGACAATTACGGCTGATCCTTATCCTATTGAATTTGAAGACGCTGAATTGTATCCAGACCTGGCGATCGAGAAATATATTTCCGAAGAACAAAGACAACGTAAAATTATCATTGAAATTAAAAGCTTTCTTGGCCCTTCAATGATCAAAGACTTTGAAATGGCTTTGGGGCAATATATTTTTTATCGTGATCTCATTCAATTAGGGCAAGATGAATACCAAGAAATCTATCTGGCTATTAAAGATGAAATTTATGAGACTTTTTTCCAACGAAAATCTATTCAAGCCGTTATTAAAAGACACCAATTAGATTTATTAGTTGTCAACATCGAAAAAGAGGAGATTGTCCAATGGATAAACTAACTAACTATCGCCAAATTATTCAAAATACCTTAACAAAGCTAGACACAATTGCGAATAGCTCATCCAAAAAAAAACTAGAAACCTGTTTAGTTTTTGATGAAAATCATGATCATTATCTATGGATGTCTATTGGTTGGATAAACAAAAAGAAAATCAACAATATTCAGATTCATATTCGTATTAAAAATGAAAGAGTTTATATTGAACAGGATTGGACAGAAATAGGAATCACCTCTCAATTATTAGAAGCAGGGATTCCCAAAGAAGATATTGTTTTAGCATTTCATGATCCTGCAAGTCGTAAATTAACAGAATTTGCTATTGCTTAATCAGGGGCGATCGCATTTTTAGCTGAGGTTAAGAAGGGCGATCGCTGTTTTTCGGAGCTTGAGAGGGGCAATTTGAGCTAAGTACCTAAGCAAAATTAATTACACATATCTAACCACCTCTTGCCTCCTGCCTTTTGCCTATCTTCACTAGGAAATTAATTTTGCACGACTACTTATAATAGGGGAGAAAATTAACCTAAAGATTCAGGTGCCTCAAACGCATTCACAGAGAGGCTTCTACAATCTCAAAACTCGCCAAACTAACAGATTCATTCTCAATAAGCACGAGAATTAAGGCTTTTAGCATTTCTTTCTTAATGAGAGTGAGTATTTTGGCATAATTCGCCCAAATGCTTACCTAGTATAGGTTTGACTGCTTTAATCGTCGATTGATTTGGTTTGATTCAATGGAAAATCGGCTCTCCCCGGTTTGGTGGGTAAAATGTATTCTAAGATACATTCCTCAAGAGCGAGGGAGTGGAAGGAACCACTCCAGACACAGAGGACACAAAGATCGATCGATCATAGAGTAAGTTAAACTGATCACACAGAACCTAGAAGAGCCTGAATTATGAATGATGAATGATGAATTATGAATTATGAATGATGAATTATGAATGATGAATTATTGTGTAAGATGGTGATCGCACTACAACGCCCACCCTACTCCAATGGAAAGGCAAAAGATGACTACTACCCTTGAAAGCTTACAGGAATTTATTGATTTTTGTCAACAGCACATTACTGGCAAAGAAAGGAAAGAAGCTCAGATTTTCCTAGACCGTTTCTTTCGAGCTTTTGGTCATAAGGGTGCGTTAGAAGCGGGTGCAACCTATGAGGAGGCGATTACTAAAGGTAGCAAGAAAGGTAAAACAGGATTTGCTGATTTAGTTTGGAAACCTCGTGTTTTAATTGAAATGAAAAAGCGAGGAGAAGATTTAAGTAAGCACTATCCCCAAGCTTTTGAATACTGGAGTCGATTGGTTCCTAATCGCCCTCGCTATGTCTTATTATGTAATTTTGATCAGTTCTGGATTTTTGATTTTGATCTTCAAATAGATGAACCGGTAGATCGAGTAAATCTCAACGATTTAAAAAATCGGGTCAGTGCCTTCAATTTTATGGAAGTAGGGAATCGTACCCCTATTTTTCAGAATAATCAAGTCGAGATTACAGAAACGGCGGCGCGGCGGATGGGTGAGTTGTTTCAACTGTTAAAAAAACGCGGTCATAAAAGCGGTTTTGATGAGTTGACGGCCCAGCGATTTATTTTGCAGTGTGTATTAGCAATGTTTGCTGAGGATCGAGGATTGTTACCAAGAGATTTATTTATTTCTTGTGTACAAGAATGTCTAAATGGTGGCAATTCCTATGATGTCTTGGGGGGATTATTTCAACAGATGAACCAACCCGGAATTACCCCCACTGGCAAGTATCAGGGAGTGGATTATTTTAATGGGGGACTGTTTAGTATAATTCATCCAATTGAATTAACTAATAAAGAATTAGAGTTTCTGGATGTGGCGGCGCGTCAGGATTGGAGTAAGATCCGTCCGGCAATTTTTGGTAATATTTTTGAGGGGACAGCTAATGCTGAAGAACGCCACACCTACGGAATGCACTTTACCTCAGAAGCGGATATTATGAAAATTGTTCGCCCAACTATTAGCCGTTACTGGGAGGAGAAAATTGAGCAAGCTGGGACGATTGGCGAGTTAAATACACTTCAGTTAGAATTACAGCAGTATAAGGTATTAGATCCGGCTTGCGGTTCGGGTAATTTTCTCTATGTCGCCTATCAAGAATTAAAGCGCATTGAACAGTTATTAATTGAAAAGATTGCTAACCGTCGTCGTTCTGCTAGTGACCAATTACAGATTAGTTTTGTTACGCCTAAACAGTTTTATGGAATGGATATTAATCCTTTTGCTGTAGAATTAGCGCGGGTGACTTTAATGATTGCCAGAAAGGTGGCGATTGATAAGTTTAATTTGACGGAAGCTTCTTTACCTTTGGATACTTTGGATAGTAATATTATTTGTGCTGATGCTTTGTTTACGGATTGGCAAAAAGCAGACGCAATTATCGGTAATCCTCCATTTTTGGGAGGGAAAAAGTTAAGAACAGAACTAGGAGATGAGTATGCAGAACAAATTTATCAAAAATTTCCTGATGTTCAAGGACAACCTGATTTTTGTGTTTTTTGGTTTAGAAAAGCTGCGGAAAATCTTGGGGAATTAGGAAGAGCCGGTTTAGTTGGTACTAATTCAATATCACAAGTTTCTGGGAGAAAAGCAAGCTTAGATTATGTGGTTAAGCAAGGTGGATTTATACATGAAGCGATTTCAACTCAGCCTTGGTCTGGTGAAGCTAACGTTCATGTTAGTATTGTTAATTGGAGTAAAGAAAGACCAAAAGAATTATTTCTAGATAATTTGTCAGTTAATTTATTATCTACTGCATTGAAATCTGAAATATCAGTAGATAATGCTGAAAAAATAAAAGTTAATAATAATTTTTCTTTTCAAGCTTGTGAATTAGCAGGAAAAGGATTTGTAATAACGGAAGAAGAAGCTAATAAATGGATTGAGTTAGATTCTAAAAATCAACAAGTTGTCAAACCTATGTTAGATGGAAAAAATTTAATTAACCTTTTTGAACAAAAGAGTTGGGTTATTGACTTTGATAATATGGCTCTTGAAGAAGCGGCTGAATATATCTTACCTTTTACAAGAGTAAAAGAAAAAGTTAAACCAGAAAGGGATAATAATAAGCGCAGCACACGCCGATTAAATTGGTGGAAATATGGGGAAACAAGACCAGGAATGAGAAAAGCTTTAGCTGTCCTATCTTGCTATTTTGCCATTCCCAAAATCGCTAAATATATTGTTTTTTCTCCGGTTGATGTGTCCATACTTCCCTGTGAAGCAAATATGGTAATAGCCTCCGATGATTTCTACATTCTAGGAATTCTCAACTCAAAAATACATCGCCTCTGGGTAAAAGCTCAAAGTTCAACTTTAAAAGGCGATACTCGCTATACCAATACAACCTGTTTTGAAACCTTCCCTTTTCCCCAGACACCTTCACAGGAACTTGTCAAAAAAATCCGTCAAACCGCCGGGGAATTACACGAATACCGCAGCCAACAGATGGAGAAAAAACAATGGGGAATCACCAAACTATATAACCAATTCTTTAACGAACCCAGTAGCCAACTGTATCAACTCCATCAGAAATTAGACAAGCTAGTAATGGAGGCCTATCACTTCCAAGCTGACGACGACATCTTAGAGAAACTATTAACCTTAAACCTGGAATTAGCAGAAAAAGAGAAGCGAGGAGAAACCGTCATCGGTCCCTGGTCTCCTTACTCTTAGTGAGTAACGCACAGAAAACGGGTTTCTCGGAGAAACCCGTTTTCTACTCATGCAAAAGAGATGTCTATTGAAACAATCTGAATTTCCCTGACTCGGTGCATTGGTTTGGTTGGCTTTTCGGTGGTGATTAGTTCATCAGCTTGAATTTGCAGCGCAGCAGCAACATGAAGTGCATCCATCGCCGCTAAACCGTAAGTGCCAGCAATTTCATGAGCATTCTGTATAATTTTTTCTAAGTCAGTTGCCCAGTAATTAACAGCCAGAAAAAATGTTTCGTAAAATTCTATTTCTTCTTGTTGCTTGTTAAAAGTTGCTTTAGGCAATACTTCTAACTGAACAAATCGACTGGAGGCAAACTCCCGATTTTCATCGTTGAGAATTTGATAGGCTTTGATACTGGCTGATTGGATGCCTTGGAAAGCAGTAATCAGTACGCCAGAGTCTATGTAGGCTTTCTTATGACTCACTGCACCCTCCTCGACGTGCAGCAAGTTCTTGTTCTATTTCATCTTCATTGAGCAGTTGCAATCCAGCTGCGATCGCCCGATGTCGGATTTCCCATAACTTTTTGCTTAATGGTGTTTGGGGAATAAATTTAGCTTCTGGTGTTGTTTGTGACTCAGATTTAAGTATTTGAACAAATTGCCAAACTTTTTGTTGCTTTTCCGGGGTCAATTCTCGCCATTGTTCAAGTAGTTCTTCTTCTTTATCCATAAATACCTCGCTCTTAAATTATGAATTGTTTGATTTTAAGCAATGCTCATTAATAAAAACCACTCCAGACACAACGGTTAGGAACTTTTTCTACATACATGACTACCATTCCACGGGTACAGCAAGAAAAGTTCACGGGTCTATCCATTGCTGGATAAGGGTTTTTGGCTCTTGTAGTAGATATGTATGGGTAGTTCAGGTGTTTTAGGTGGGAACTGGTTCACCCGGCCGCAAACTAGACCATTTACCGGTTTCGCGCAAAAAGCTTTCACAACCCACCACATCCCACTCCATTTCGATATAATCTTCTTTGGTGCGAATGTTAACGTTAATAGAAGGGTTCTTCGCTTCAAAGTCCGGTGTCTCGGTGAGATGACGTTCCTGATGTTGTGTTTCTACGGCATGATAGGTGAGACAGCGATCAACAAAATAGCAGTTAATACAAATACACATAGGTTTAACTCTATAAGTCTTTTCCGTTAATCTAGCTCAGTCTCTCCCCAAATAGGGCCGGTCAAAATTATATTTTTGTAAATTTATCTTCTCGATGTCTTGTCAAAAAAACCTAGATAGTTTATTTAAAGAAGTTTTTGCGATTAATCGGCAAGAATTGCCAGAAAATGCTTATTTAGTCGGTGGTGCTGTGCGAGACGCTTTATTAAACCGTCAGAAAGACTATATTGACCTAGATTTTGTGGTTCCCGAAAAAGCGATCGAAATTGCTCAAACTATTGCCCATCATTATAAAGCGGGTTTTGTGGTTTTAGATGCCGTTCGTCAAATTGCTCGCGTCGTTTTTCCCCAGGGGACTCTTGATTTCGCGCAACAGGAGGGAGAATCTCTAGAAATAGACCTAAAAAGACGGGATTTCACCGTTAATGCTCTCGCTTATAATCTCCACACCCAAGAAATTTTCGATCCTTTAGGGGGATTAAAAGATTTAGGCTGCCAATCCCTGCGGATGATTTCCCCCGAAAATCTCCAAGATGATCCCCTAAGATTATTAAGGGCCTATCGACAAGCGGCTCAATTGGACTTTGAGATCGAACCCCATACCCGTGCAACTATTCGTTCTCTTGCCCCTTTATTGCACCGTGTAGCCGCCGAAAGGGTACAATCCGAGTTGAATTACCTTTTGCTCAATTCCCGTGGCAATAAATGGCTAAAAAGTGCCTGGGAAGATGGCTTATTATCTCTCTGGTTGCGTCGGATTACCCCCGCAAAAATGGAGCGAGTTATGGGGGTGGAAGCGGCAGCGGGATTTTTAGAATCTTTGTTACCAGAAAAATTTATCTTTTCTCCTTCTCAGTTACAGTTGACAAAATTGGCCCTATTGGTATCGGATGTTTTAGCAGAAGCGGAAAAAGAGTTAATCGATCTTAAGTATTCCAGGGGGGAAATTCGCACGGTAATCACGGTAATTAAGTCTTTACCTCCCCTCAAGGAGGCAGATAATTTAAGTCTGCGGGAACATTATTTTATTTATCTAAATACGGGAAAAGTATTTCCTGTCTTTGCTCTTTTTGCTTTATCAATGGGGATTAACAAAAATATTGTCGCTTCCCTGTTGACTTCCTATCTCGATCCCGATAATATTATCGCCCATCCCCGACCTTTATTAAGGGGCGATGATTTAATTAACCATTTACACCTGAAACCTAGTCCGATTATTGGTAAGTTATTAACCGAGGTACAAATTGCCCAAATTGAGGGCCAAGTCACAGTTTTTCAGGAGGCGATCGATTTTGCTAAAAAGTTGTTAAGTAGGTGGGTGGAATTAAATATAAAATGAACGTAGGTTGGGTTGAAGCATGAAACCCAACGCCCGCATGGGTTACGCTACCGCTAACCCATCCTACTGGACTGTTTCAGCTAATTTGGTGTATTAGAAAAATGCTATAAATTCTATAATCTAAGACTTTAAGCCGAAATCTATTGCCCTATTTTAGTTGAAACAGTCCACTACAAATAATTGTGCCTACCTACTTATAAGTAGTCGTGCAAAATTAATTTCCTAGTGAAGATAGGCAAGAGGCAAAAAGCAGGAGGCAAGAGGTGGTTAGATATGTGTAATTAATTTTGCTTAGGTACTTAAGTAGCTGGTTATAATTAAATTAAAAATGGATTTTAGGTCTGATCCCCCCTGCCCCCCTTGATAAGGGGGGTGCCGATAGGCGGGGGGATCTACCCTTAATAAGGGGGGTGTCTGACAACTTTTAACGCCTACCTACTTAGCAATTGTTCACAGTTTGGAGAGTTTTATATGTTAATCAGAGTTTTAGATTCGGATTGAGTCTCAGGGTTTCGACTTATCCAAAACTCAGATTTATTTAGTTTTAAGCTGTGAAGATTGGGGAGCGTTTTCTCCTTAGATTAAAACACGACCGTTTTATTGTACTCCCTTCGATTGATTCAAGAGATTTTGGTAACATTCGGTCGGGGTACAGTAAGATAAATATTTAAAGGGAGTCTGATTAATTATTTCTGCAAATCTTTCGTTATCAACCGCATTGTACTGATCTAATTTAGCGATTAAATTCTTCATGTTATTCATGGAGCTTACCAGACTCCTATTCTCGGATTTGAGATAATGAATTTCAGGGGAATCGCCCTCATGCCGATCAATGGTGGTAAGTACCTAAGCAAAATTAATTACACATATCTAACCACCTCTTGCCTCTTGTCTCTTGCCTCTTGCCTATCTTCACTAGGAAATTAATTTTGCACGACTACTTAATTTGAGCGATAATTCCCTTAATTCCCTGCTTGTACGAAGAAATTAAGGTGTATAAACTCTTTTCCTGAGTAATGAGAAAAATACCTCTCTTCCTGAGATCGAGGACATCAATTCGCCAAGCATTATTATCGGCGATAAAATCTTCTCTTGACTGCACTTCTCGTTGAAGTCTTTCGGCCGCTTTGCTTGATAAAATCAGATTCATCTCTAAAAATAAAGTTAATTATTTAATATTATAAACCAACTAGATTTTTGGTTCTTCGTTACTTGGTATGGTTTGATCGGGTGGCATAAATCGACTACATCCTTATTAGATGAGCTTACCCTGAGAATCTGGCAAAGAAGGTTAGAAACTCAGTACATCAAAGCTTTTAGCTTAACTAATTAGGTTTTAGATTCGACCCTTGTTATCAGGGAGCAATGTTACGCGAAAAAACCGAGTTAAATCCCAAAATTAGGCGTTAAAATTGTCGAATCGAATTTTAAACAAAAACACGATGCTGCAGAGAAGGCATTTGTCGTCGCACCTGTTGCAGACGTTGGGGATTAATTTCGGCAATTGCCACCCCCGCTTCTTCCCCTGCGTCGGCTAAAACCACACCCCAAGGATCGATAATCATAGCGTGACCGTGGGTGTAACGGCGTGCGTAATTATTGCCCGTTTGAGCAGGAGCTATTATATAACAAGTATTCTCGATCGCTCGCGCTTGTAACAAAACTTTCCAATGATCTTTCCCTGTAAAAGCTGTAAACGCCGCAGGTACAAATAAAACATCGGCTCCTTGCCGCGATAAATAGCGATAGAGTTCAGGAAAACGCACATCATAGCAAATCGAGAGGCCAATTTTGCCCAAGCTATCGGAGCCATAAATCGGCGGTAAATCGATTCCTGCCATGACTGTACTCGATTCCTGATAGGTGTTACCATCCGGGACATTGACATCAAAGAGATGGACTTTTTGATAACGGGCTAATTCCGCACCGTTGCCATCGACTAAAATAGCCGTATTATAAGCCTTATCGGGAATACCCGTCACCGGCACGGGAAAACCACCCCCTAAAATGGTCACTTGAAACCGTTGGGCCATAGTGCGGAGGAATTTATCGGCTTTGAGAGCAATAGTCTCGGACTGGGCGATTTTATCGCTTTCTGCCCCCATAAAGGCGAAATTTTCTGGTAAACCGATTAATTCCGCCCCTTTACCCACGGCAAGTTCGATCAACTCTTCAGCGGCAGCGAGATTTTTCTCTAAATCCGGCTGACTGGTCATTTGAATGGCGGCGGCGAGATAGGATTTCATGGGGGTTGAAGCTCTAGAGTCGGATAATCTCTGTAAAATTAATCATAACCTTCGATTATATCCAATTTCAGATATTTTGTCACCCCATGAGTAAAATTGTTTTCTGTGACTTTGATGGCACTATCACCGCCGTGGAAACTTTTGCGGGTATGCTCAAAGAATTCGCCCCCGATTTATCGGCCCAAATTATGCCCCAAATGTACGCTCGCACTCTCAGTCTGCGCCGGGGTGTCCGTCAACTACTAGAGTCGATACCGAGCCAAAAATACGCCGATATTCTCGCCTATGCCGAAAGCAAGCCAATTCGCCCCGGATTAGCCGAATTTCTCGCTTTTTTACAGGAGCAATCCATCCCTTTTATTATTGTCTCCGGTGGTATCCAAGGCATGATTGAAACGGTCTTAAAACGGGAGGGACTATTAGATAAGGTGACGGCAATTTATGGGGTCAATCTTCATACTCAAGGGGAATATTTGCAAGTTCATTCCGATTGGGAAAATGAGACGGAATTAGTGGCTAAAGCCTTGATTATGGCCAAATATTCAGAAGTAGAAACTATTGCGATCGGTGATTCCGTTACCGATATTACCATGGCTAGAAAGGCCGATCTAGTTTTTGCTAGGGATCGTTTAATCGATTATCTGCAAGCGGAAAATCAACCCTATATTCCTTGGGATAACTTTTTTGAGATTCGCGAATATCTGTTATTGAGAGATTAGGGATTGGCTGTTAATTAGGTAGGGGTTAAAAATTGTCAGATACCCTCCTTGGATTAAGGGGGGATCAAAGAGGGCGAATGCAATTCGCCCCTACAATAATATTATTGCGCCAATGGTAGGAGCGCACTGTGGTCAGTGAGTTTATCGAACTGCGTGCGCTCTGTAATATAGATATTTCGACCAAATTGAGATGCACCCAAGATTTTTTTACTACCCTACTCTTAAGGGTAACAATAATTATAAATTTTTGTAAATTTGTGTTGGTTTACACTTGACAAAATCGGGGGGGGGTAAAATCCCGTTGTTGCTCTGTCTTGTCATTGAGGAACTAGCTTAAAATTTAGTGATTGGCAATTTTGAAAAAATCAATTTTTCTCCCTTGCCAATGTCGCTTAATTTGAGATTTTCTCCTTTAAAGGGCAGTCAGAACATTTGTTTGTTTATTTGTTTTGAGGAAAATTTCCGAACATGAAAACTTCGACTGTGCTTAAAAAGTTATCGATAGTTAGTGCTGGAGCAACATCTATTGCTCTTGCAACCATGGGAACAGCGTCAGCATCTATAATTTTTGATGGGGGTGGTCCAGATCAAAAGGATGGAAGTGAAATGACGAAATGGGTACAGACACAGGATTTTATTCTTAGTCAGGATATTGGGACAAGGCTAACAGATGTTCATTTCTGGACGCTTGAGGCTCCAGGTGCATGGGATGGAACCCTCGACTACTTTGTATTCGCAAATGCAGGCGGTCAGCCGGCCAGTACCCCCTTTGCTCAAGGCGCAGGGGCTAACGTGGTGAAGACGGCAACTGGCAACCAACCTTTTGGTTTCAACGAATATGCTTATTCGTTCGATCTTCAGACTCCTCTCGATTTATCGGCAAATACAACATACTGGCTAGGTTTACACCTTTCCAGCAACTTTGACCAGGACGACATTTATTGGGGTACAACAACTCCAGGTGTTGGTTCAAAAGGTCAAGAATCCGAAGGCGGGACTTTCAACAACTGGTCTAATAATGGACAACACCATGCTTTTTACCTAACAGGTCAAAAAGTCCCCGAACCTGCTTCAGTCTTAGGTTTACTTGCCATCGGTGCTTTGGGTGCGGGTGCAGCCTGGAAGCGCAAATTAAAATAAAAAACTGGCAAATCTAGCTTTAAATTGCCAGTGATCGCGCTCTATTGATAGAGGGCGATCGCTTTTTTTGGGTTATAATAGTAGAAGTGTGAATGACTAAAGTAAAATTGAAAGTCTATCTTGATACGAGTGTTCTCAACCGAATCTTTGACGATCAGACTCAAGCCAGAATCTATTTGGAGTCAATCTCGATGCAATTAATTTTCCTGCTGGTGGAGAATGAAGCAATAGAAATTGTCTCTTCTGATGTGCTAGTATATGAAACCCAGCGAAATCCTTACAGCGACCGCCGCACTTTTGTCGAGCTAGTCCTGCAACAAGCTAGGCACTTTCAACTGATTACGGAAGAGGTCTTAGCAAGATCGCAGCAAATCGAAACCTCTGCTAAAATTAAAGGAGTAGATGCTTTGCATATTGCTTGTGCCGAAGCTATAGAAGCAGACTACTTCATTACCTGCGACGATCGAATGATTAAAAAATACAGTGGCACTCTTGCTGTTAAAACTCCTGTGGAGTTTGTCGCCATTATTTTCAACGCTTGAATTGAGAAAAATTACTATGAAAATTCAAACAGATTTGACGATTCCTGAGATTGATGAAATTAGAAAAGAGGGAGTTAAAGCTCTTGTAGAGAGATTGGGAATTGCTAAAGCGGCCTTCTTTCTAAGAGAAACAGCATCCCAACCTCTAAATTATTTAGAAATTAAAGATCAGTTATTTGGCGAAATGACAGCGAAGGATATTTACGATCAAATTAAAGGCGGCTATCACTGAAATGATTGAGGAAATTCGTCAAAAAGTTAGACAAAACCAATTTGAATTTTCTCAACACGCTGTCAATCAAAGTATCCTGCGTCAGATCAGTGTTCAAGAATTACGGGAGGCGATGGAACAAAGCGAAATTATTGAAGATTATCCGGCTGATAAGTATGGCGCAAGCTGTTTACTTTTGGGATTTACTCTAATTAATAGAGCCTTACACATTCATTGTAGCTATCCCTCTCGCCCTTTGCTCAAAATTATTACCCTATATGAACCCGATCCAAATTTATGGATTGATTTTAAATCAAGGAGAACACCAGATGTCAACTAATTCTAGACAAGAAACCTTAATTGAACAAGAAGTTACCTATACCCTTGAAATCAATGGCAATTTTTTCATTATAGAAAATGTCCCCGCTAGAGTCTGTGTAGAAACGGGAGAGCGTTTTTTTGCACCAGAAACTGTCGAACGCTTGCAGGAAATTATCTGGGAAAATAAGCGACCAAAACGGGTAATTGAAACACCAGTATTTGACTTTGCTAGTTAGTTTTTAATAGAAAAATGGCAAATTGAGCAACAATTGAAGTCTTAAATTAGGGGCAATTGCGCTCTATTGATAGAGGGTGATCGCTTTTTTGGGTTAAGTAGTCGTGCAAAATTAATTTCCTAGTGAAGATAGGCAAGAGGCAAGAGGCAAGAGGCAAGAGGCAAGAGGTGTTTAGATATGTGTAATTAATTTTGCTTAGGTACTTATAATAGTTAAAGACACGATAAATTGATTCAAGTCAAGCCCATGCCACTAACTCTTAATTTAACAGCGGAAATCGAACAATATCTCAGCCAAAAAGCGAGGGAGAAAGGTCTTTCTCTAGAAGCTTATGTCCTAAAGTTGCTCAAGGATACTATTTTAGAACAAGAACAACAGACCAAACTGGTTAATTTACTTCAATCTTGGATTGATGAAGAAGATGAACAGGAACAACAAGAAACCGGTGAATATTTAATCGAAGCACTCGATCAAGATCGTTTATCTGAGCGTCCTTTATTTCCGGCTCACTTAAAGGGAGTAACTTGGTGAATAGAGTAGTTTTATTAGATACGGGAATTATCGGTTTAATTACTAATCCTAAGCGAGCGCCTGAAAGTCTAGCTTGTAATTGTTGGCTACAAACGCTAATTAAAGCAGCTATTAGGGTTATTCTTCCAGAAATTGCTGATTATGAGGTGCGTCGAGGGTTGTTACGCACTAACAAGATTAAAGGAATTAAGCGACTGGATGAGTTAGCATGGGTTACGCTACCGCTAACCCATCCTACAAATAATTGTGCGTCCGTACTTATGAC
The DNA here is from genome assembly GCF_003019735.1 of Microcystis sp. MC19. Lineage (NCBI taxonomy): Bacteria > Bacillati > Cyanobacteriota > Cyanophyceae > Chroococcales > Microcystaceae > Microcystis > Microcystis sp. MC19. Next base: position 2,569,737 of record NZ_CP020664.1, read on the forward strand.
AAAATATTGATCGGGAGAAACTTTAACTCTTTTTTTGACTATCTCTGGTAATTAAATAATCATTGTTAAGTAGCTGGTTATAATTAAATTAAAAATGGATTTTAGGTTCGATCCCCCCTCAGTCCTAGGGTTGATTCATAGTAGGGTTGATTCATGAATCAACCCTACCCTTAGTCCCCCCTTGATAAGGGTGGTGTCTGATAATTTTTAACGCCTACCTACTTATCTCCCATTAACCTGAAGAGTATTTATCTAAAATCCTTATTCATCCCCTAAATAAGCTTCAATCACCGCAGGATTCTCCCTGACTGTAGCTGGATCTCCCAAAGCGATTAACTTACCGAAATCTAACACGGCAATGCGATCGCATAATCCCATCACTAAAGGCACATGATGTTCGATTAACAGGACCGTTAAAGCTAAATTATCGCGTATTTGTCGAATTAGCTGACTTAATGACCCCTTTTCGCTGGGATTCATCCCGGCTGCCGGTTCATCGAGCAGTAATAACTGGGGTTGCAAAGCTAAAGCGCGGGCAATTTCCAAGCGTCTTTGATCACCATAGGCTAAATTACGGGCTTTTCGGTTGCTTTGGTCGGTTAATCCGACTAAATCTAATAATTCCCCCGCTCTTTTGTAGGTTTTTTCCTCCTCCCTTCTCGAAACTGGTAAACCCAAAATTCCCGTCCAAAGATTGGAGCTATTGTGAATGTGACCAGCGATCGCTACATTTTCTAAAGCCGATAATTCACCAAATAAGCGCAAATTCTGGAAAGTACGGGCAATTCCTGCCTGAGCGATCTGGTGAGGACGATAATTCGCCAGACTGTCGCCTTGATAAATTAAATCACCACTGGATAGGGGAATTAAACCGGTGATCAGATTAAATAAAGTCGTTTTTCCCGCCCCATTGGGTCCAATTAAGCCAAAAATCTCGTTTTTTTGTACCTGAAAGGAAACCCCATCGACGGCGACTAATCCCCCAAATCGACGGGTGGCTCCCCGCACTTCTAATAAATTTGCTGGCATCCTTGTTAACAGATTAAATTAGTCGATTTTACTCGATCAAGACGGTTGGAAGTAAGCATTGCACTGACCAAAAAAAGATATTTCTCAGGAGATTTACCCTGAAAGAATCAGTTATCAAGATTTATTGGGCAATTATTTTGATCGGGAAACATTTTACACAATCCCCACCAGATAAGCAAAACGGCTCACCACTACTAGCGAATCATACCAAATCCGTTTTTAATAGTGTGATTAACTCCCAAGTTATGAATTGTTTCTCCCCGCTCCGCTCTCCCCACCTCCCCCCGCAACGCGCACGAAGTGGTCTTCCCTCTCCCTAATTCATAATTCATAATTCATAATTCATAATTCCCACTCCCCTATACCTTCTAAACAGGATTTAGTATCACTACCGATAACGAAAAACTGCCATAATTGCAGAAATGTCCTCATCTAGCCAAAAGGCGATCGCTATTGATGAAAAATGACGCTAAAATTATCGATCTCGTTATCCGGCTGTTTTTTCTCGGCCTGTTGTTATTTGCCGGTTTCACCCTGCTGCGTCCCTTCCTAACCATGATCCTCTGGGGAGCAATTCTAGCGATCGCTTGGTATCCGATCTTTCTCTGGTTAAAAAAGTTACTCGCTGGCCGGGCGAAACTAGCCGCAGTTCTCCTCACCCTACTTTGTCTAGGGATTATTATCGGTCCGGTGAGTGGCATTGCAGCGGTTCTGGCGGGTAATCTGCGAACGCTGGCCGAGTATATCGATACTGGTGCGGCGGTGATTCCCCCTCCCCCCGACGATGTGGCCACCTGGCCGCTAATTGGCGAAAGGATTGCTAGTCTCTGGCAGCAGGCATTCGATAACACGGGTCAATTTCTTCAACGCTTCGAGCCACAATTAAAAGAACTGGGGAAAATCTCCCTTTCTCTGGCCACCAGTACCGGTCTGACGGTGCTGAAATTTATCGCCTCGATTCTGATTGCGGCAGCCCTCACCCTCTCGGCTAAAAATCTGACTCGCCCGATGAACCGATTAGCGGAAAAGATCGCCCCAGGTCGAGGAATTGCGCTGGCCGGTCTGACCGCCTCCACCGTCCGCAATGTTAGCCGCGGTATTATTGGTGTTGCTATTATCCAGAGTCTTTTGATCGGCATCGGTTTAGTGACGGTGGGAACGCCTGCGGCCGGTTTATTAACTCTCCTCACCCTAATTTTGGGTATTCTCCAAATTGGCCCCGGTTTGATTGTCTTGGGGGCGCTCATTCACGCTTGGGTAACACTACCCCATTCCATCGCCCTATTATTTACCCTCTGGATGATTCCCGCCACCTTGGTGGATAATTTTCTCAAGCCGATCTTAATGGGGCGCGGTCTGCCCATTCCCATGGTGGTGATTCTGTTAGGGGTGTTCGGGGGAGTGATCGCCTACGGGATTATCGGTTTATTCCTCGGACCGGTTCTGCTCGGTCTCTGCTACGAGTTAGTCAGAGCTTGGATTGCTGAGGATAGCCCCGAATCGTTGGTAAATAGCCATGATCAGCCAATCTAAGGGCGGATATGTCTAATTTTTACCTTAATCTTTCCAGGGAACTTAGGAAACAAAGATTAATTTAGCCACGGTTCGGGTTAAGCAGATTGAGGTAAAAGCCACTACATCTAAAGGGAAGGTTTCTTCTGTTAGTGACAGCAAGCAATCAAACCGCAGTTATTTCCAGCCAAGGACAACGAATGGATTAGTCGAGGGAATCAACAATAAACTTAAACTAATAAAACGAAGAGGCTATGGCTTTAGAAACTTTCGGAATTTTTGGGTTAGAAGTAGGTTGTCTTGGCATCTTGTATGTTAATTTAGCATAATCAGTAACAAAGAGCAGGCTTGTCTTTTGCCTAACCATAAACAGGAAGAATTGAACACCCTCAAGTGATTGACCGATTGATTTTGGGAAAATAGGGTGTGCCTGGTGATGAAGACAACAGAAGTAATTTCTTATTAGAAGTCAGTTCTCATTCATTTAGTACATATATGCCATCTCTAGAAGACTCTTTGAATTTCGAGCAATCCTTCCCAATCACCTTTGATGTAACAGGTTCCGGCGATTTAAGTGTATCGAGCGCAACTCCTCCCCCTCTCTTAGGAGTCTTGAACTCTAACCCCTCCCCATCTACATCATCCTCTGAGGCTCCTACGGTTCCCCCAAGTGTTTCAGTCTCCCCTGCTGCTAAGAGTTCCCCATTGTTTCCCGCTTCTCTTAGTATTAACTCTTCTGGTTATTCCACCAGTCCAGCGGTGGGTCTTACTTCTCTACCCACCGCTGCCCCCGTCAGCACCAGTCCAGCGGTGGGTCTTACTTCTCTACCCACCGCTGCCCCCGTCAGCACCAGTCCAGCGGTGGGTCTTACTTCTCTACCCACCGCTGCCCCCGTCACCTCAGAGCTAAAACCTGCAGCAACTAGCACTATTGCCCCCCATGCTCCCAATCAACTCATTGTCAAGTTTAAACAAGGGATCGCCACCGCCCAAGCTGCTCAGTTTCACTCCCTCTTTGGTGCTGTTAAAACCCAGAAGATTAAACTAACGGGGGCAGAGATTTGGAAATTATCCGGGTCGCTCTCTGTGGAGAAGATTCTGGCACAACATGGCTCCAATCCGATTTTTGAATACATTGAACCCGACTATATTGTGACAAAAGGCACAATTAGTCCCCAGGCGACATTCCCCAATGACCCCAGTTTTAATCAACTTTGGGGATTGCATAACACTGGACAAAGTGGCGGTACTGCCGATGCCGATATTGATGCCCCTGAAGCTTGGGATATTCAAACCGGCGATCCTAATCTAGTGATTGGGGTTATCGATACGGGGGTTGACTACAATCACCAAGACCTAGTTGGCAATATCTGGACAAACCCAGGGGAAATTGCGGGAGACGGCATTGACAACGATGGCAATGGCTACATTGATGACATTCGCGGTTGGGACTTTGCCTATAACGACAATGACCCCAGTGATGTTCATGGTCACGGAACCCATGTTTCGGGAACCATTGCTGGCAAAGGTAACAATGGGGTCGGTGTGACGGGGGTGGCCTGGAATGCCAAAATCATGCCGCTGAAGTTCCTTGATGATACGGGGTCAGGCTCTACCTCCAATGCCATTAAGGCAATTAACTATGCGACGGACAAAGGAGTTAAGCTCACCAATAACTCTTGGGGAGGTGGCGGTTATAGTCAAGCGCTCTACGATGCGATTAATGCGGCGGGTCAGGCGGGGGCTTTATTTATTGCGTCGGCTGGTAATAGTGCACAAAACACTGACACAAGCCCCTCCTATCCTGCCAGCTACAACTTAGATAATATTATTTCCGTTGCTTCCACCACCCGCACCGATTCCCTCTCGTCGTTTTCCAACTATGGTTTAACCAGCGTAGATTTAGGCGCACCTGGTTCAGCGATTTACAGTACCACTCCCAACAATACCTATGCCACCTATTCAGGGACATCCATGGCCAGTCCCCATGTAACTGGGGCGGCGGCTTTGTTGTGGTCACAAAATCCTACCTGGACAGCCCAACAGGTGAAAAACACCTTAATGAACACGGGGGATTCTATTGCCGCTCTAGCCGGTAAAACGGTTTCTGGTAAGCGGCTCAATGTGTTTAACGCTTTGGCGGCGGCTAACTTACCTTCTGTAACCGTCAGCGTCAGTCCGGCCAGTGTGCAGGAAGACGGTACGACTAACTTAGTTTATACCTTTACTCGCACTAACTTAAACCTGAGTTCTCCCCTGACCGTTAACTTCGGGGCGAGTGGCATAGCCAACGCCGTCCCGGTGGGAAGCGACCCAGCCGATTACAACGTATTAACAGGTAGTGGTGTCACCTTCGACCCGACGACAAAATTGGGAACCGTCACTTTTGCCGCCGGTGCGACAACGGCAACGGTCGAGGTTGCTCCGATTGCTGACACCATTGCCGAAATCGCTGACGAAACAGTGGCTCTCGCGGTTAATAGTGGAACTGGTTATATTGGCGGTTCACCCGGAACAGCCACAGGAACGATTGTTTCTGAAGAAACCCTACCGATTTTTAGTAACCCTAACCCGATTACTATTCCTGATGGTGGTACGAGTAGCCCCTATCCTTCCACTATTAATGTTTCAGGCTTAAGCGGTAATATTAATAGCCTGAAAGTAACGCTGACAAACCTGAGCCATACTTGGCCCGATGATATTGATGTATTACTGGTCGGTCCGACGGGAGCCAAAGCCTTATTAATGTCTGATGTGGGTGGCTCAGATGGTGTTAGTAATGTCACTCTCACCTTTGAGCCGACGGCAACCTCCTTCTTGCCTGATTCAGGGCTAATTACCAGTGGCAGTTATAAGGCCACAGACTTTGAAACCACTGATATCTTTAACTCGCCCGCTCCCGCTGGCCCCTACGGTACGGATTTCTCGGTCTTTAACAACACCAACCCCAATGGAACCTGGAGCCTCTACGTTGTGGATGATGAGTCTCCAGATGGGGGAACTATTGCTGGTGGTTGGTCACTGCTCATTGACACGGCAGCAGCGACGAAATCAATCTCGATCGCCAAAACCACCGATGGTAAAGAAGCCGGTTCAGCGAGCAATGTCTTTACCCTCACCCGCACCGGCGACCTCTCCAGTGCCTTAACGGTTAACTACACCTTGGCTGGTACTGCTACCCTCGGCAGCGACTACAATGACCCCGATTTAGGTCAAGCCACCTTCGCGGCATTTTCCTCCACAGCTACCATCACTCTGCCCACCATAGATGATAGTGTGGTAGATGCCAGTGAAACCATCATCACCACAATTACCGCCCCCGCCGGCTACACTATCAGTGGACCGGACACGGCCACGGCCACCATTGTTGACAACGACTTTAACACCTACTTCTGGGATGATTTTGCCAATAACAGCAAGGGTTGGACTCTGGGGACAGAATGGCAAATCGGTGCTGCCACAACTTCTACAGGTCAAAATTATGGCAACCCTGATCCCGGAACGGACAATACTCCCACAACCGATAATGGTGTAGCTGGGGTTGTTATTGGGGGAAATGCCTCTACAGCCTTGCACGGCTTCTATTATTTAACCAGTCCGATCATCAACACCAGCACGGCCAATCAGTTGTTCTTTGAATATGCCCGTTGGCTCAACAGTGACTACACTCCCTATATGCAGAACACAGTTGAGATCTTCAACGGTTCTAGCTGGGTCAATCTCTGGAGTTCAGGAGGTTCTCCAGGAGTGCAAGATAACGCTTGGACACCTCAACAATTTGATATTAGCGCCCACAAGAGTGCCTCAACTCAAATTCGTTTCGGGTTCAATGTTGGTAGCACTGGTGTCTGGACAGTAAGTTCGTGGAACCTTGATGATGTCAAAATCTATGGTGATGGGAGCGGGGCGACAATCTCGATCGCCAAAACCACCGATGGTAACGAAGCTGGTTCAACGAGCAGTGTCTTTACCCTGACTCGTACCGGCGACCTCTCCAGTGCCTTAACGGTTAACTACACCTTGGCTGGTACTGCTACCCTCGGCAGCGACTACAATGACCCCGATTTAGGTCAAGCCACCTTCGCGGCATTTTCCTCCACAGCTACCATCACTCTGCCCACCATAGATGATAGTGTGGTAGATGCCAGTGAAACCATCATCACCACAATTACCGCCCCCGCCGGCTACACTATCAGTGGACCGGACACGGCCACGGCCACCATTGTTGACAACGACCTTGGCACCCTCACTCTGGTGAAAACCACCGATGGTAACGAAGCCGGTTCAGCGAGCAATGTCTTTACCCTCACCCGCACCGGCGACCTCTCCAGTGCCTTAACGGTTAACTACACCTTGGCTGGTACTGCTACCCTCGGCAGCGACTACAATGACCCCGGTTTAGGTCAAGCCACCTTTGCGGCATTTTCCTCCACAGCTACCATCACTCTGCCCACCATAGATGATAGTGTGGTAGATGCCAGTGAAACCATCATCACCACAATTACCGCCCCCGCCGGCTACACTATCAGTGGACCGGACACGGCCACGGCCACCATTGTTGACAACGACTTTAACACCTACTTCTGGGATGATTTTGCCAATAACAGCAAGGGTTGGACTCTGGGGACAGAATGGCAAATCGGTGCTGCCACAACTTCTACAGGTCAAAATTATGGCAACCCTGATCCCGGAACGGACAATACTCCCACAGCCGATAATGGTGTAGCTGGGGTTGTTATTGGGGGAAATGCCTCTACAGCCTTGCACGGCTTCTATTATTTAACCAGTCCGATCATCAACACCAGCACGGCCAATCAGTTGTTCTTTGAATATGCCCGTTGGCTCAACAGTGACTACACTCCCTATATGCAGAACACAGTTGAGATCTTCAACGGTTCTAGCTGGGTCAATCTCTGGAGTTCAGGAGGTTCTCCAGGAGTGCAAGATAACGCTTGGACACCTCAACAATTTGATATTAGCGCCCACAAGAGTGCCTCAACTCAAATTCGTTTCGGGTTCAATGTTGGTAGCACTGGTGTCTGGACAGTAAGTTCGTGGAACCTTGATGATGTCAAAATCTATGGTGATGGGAGCGGGGCGACAATCTCGATCGCCAAAACCACCGATGGTAAAGAAGCCGGTTCAGCGAGCAATGTCTTTACCCTCACCCGCACCGGCGACCTCTCCAGTGCCTTAACGGTTAACTACACCTTGGCTGGTACTGCTACCCTCGGCAGCGACTACAATGACCCCGGTTTAGGTCAAGCCACCTTCGCGGCATTTTCCTCCACAGCTACCATCACTCTGCCCACCATAGATGATAGTGTGGTAGATGCCAGTGAAACCATCATCACCACAATTACCGCCCCCGCCGGCTACACTATCAGTGGACCGGACACGGCCACGGCCACCATTGTTGACAACGACCTTGGCACCCTCACTCTGGTGAAAACCACCGATGGTAACGAAGCTGGTTCAACGAGCAGTGTCTTTACCCTGACTCGTACCGGCGACCTCTCCAGTGCCTTAACGGTTAACTACACCTTGGCTGGTACTGCTACCCTCGGCAGCGACTACAATGACCCCGGTTTAGGTCAAGCCACCTTTGCGGCATTTTCCTCCACAGCTACCATCACTCTGCCCACCATAGATGACCTCTTGAGTGATCCAGGTGAAACCATCATCACCACAATTACCGCCCCCGCCGGCTACACTATCAGTGGACCGGACACGGCCACCATTCTTGACAATGATGGTGACGCAGCCAATAACAACTTGGTCGGGACAAGCTTTGCCGATGCCCTGGCGGGAGTGGGAGGTAATGACACCCTTGATGGTGGTGAGGGCAACGACACCCTCGATGGTGGTGATGGCAACGACACCCTCGATGGCGGTGTTGGTGTTGACTCGATGGATGGTGGTGATGGCAACGACACCTACTTCGTGGACAACAGTGATGACATCGTTAAGGAGGTCTTCGATGATGAGCTAGGGGGGACGGCCGATACGGTATTTGCCTCAGTCACCTATTCCCTAGCACCGGGGACACCTGATAACCAAGGATATGGGATTGAGAATCTGACCCTGACGGGAAGTGCCGATATCAACGCTACTGGCAATGACAAAAACAACGTCCTCACGGGCAACAGTGGCAACAATGTCCTCGATGGCGGTGTTGGTGTTGACTCGATCGATGGTGGTAATGGCAACGACACGCTGTTTGGCGGCCTTGGCAACGACACCCTCGATGGTGGGGCTGATAACGACACTTACCTCTTCGACACGGCTCTGGTCTTGAGTAGCGATCGCCTAATTGATGCCTCTGGAATCGATACCCTCAACTTTGCGGCGACTACAACTAAAACCATCAACCTCAATCTTGGCAGTACCGCCGCCCAAACCGTCACCGCCGGAAATCTCACTCTCACCCTAGCTAGTGCCACTGCCTTTGAAAATGTCATTGGTGGTAGCCTCAACGACACCATTGTGGGCAATAGTCTGGCCAATTCCCTCGCCGGTGAGGCTGGTAATGATAGCCTGACAGGCGGCCTTGGCAACGACACGCTGTTTGGCGGCCTTGGCAATGATACTCTCAATGGTGGGGCTGATAACGACACTTACCTCTTCGACACGGCTCTGGTCTTGGGTGGCGATCGCCTGATAGATGCCTCTGGAATCGATACCCTCAACTTTGCGGCGACTACAACTAAAACCATCAACCTCAATCTTGGCAGTACCGCCGCCCAAACCGTCACCGCCGGAAATCTCACTCTCACCCTAGCTAGTGCCACTGCCTTTGAAAATGTCATTGGTGGTAGCCTCAACGACACCATTGTGGGCAATAGTCTGGCCAATTCCCTCGCCGGTGAGGCTGGTAATGATAGCCTGACAGGCGGCCTTGGCAAAGATATTCTGACGGGAAGCGATGGATTGGATACTTTGAATTACAATTCTCTCGGTGAGTCGCTGCTGAGTGGCTTTGATGTTATTCAAGGCTACAATGGCACAGGTGCCAGTCTTGATAGCATTAATGCCCCTGGGTCTATTGCGGCCATCACTTTGACCGCATCGAAAGGGACAGCTAGTTCTTTAACCGCAGCGGCGATTCAGTTGGTCTTGACTAATGCGGCCTTTGCTGCTAACACGGCGGCGGCTTTTAAAGTGACAGGTCAAAGTGGTACTTTTATCGCTCTCAATAATGGAGTGGCCGGTTTCCAAGCCGCTAGTGATGCAATCATTCAACTGAGTGATTACGACATTGCTGTCGCCACACCAGTGGTAGTGATCTAGATTGAGAGATCATTTAAGTTTGCAGGCAGTAGGAGACTCTTCTCCTACTGTTGGGGGTCTTTCAAATGTTCATAGGGTTTTTATCTGGATTATCTCAGCTTTCAAGCTACCAGCATCCGATCGCTCGGCTTGAGGAGAAAAGGCTCACCGGTTTGGTAGTTGTCATCAGCGTCTGGGATTAGCTGCGGCGATCATGACCACTACCCTATTTTTACCCGCAGTCGCTATCCTCAGTTTTGTCGCTGATGCAGAAACTGAATAAAATGCGTAAATATCTCCTGCATCAATAATCTTTGGCCTGTAGTCGCTAATCTTTACTTCTCTTCTCATGCTAAATCTGGTTATTAAAAACTGATTATCTATAGATCCTTTTGCCCCTTGCCTCTTGCCTCTCCTGATATGTAGCCTATACTCAACGGATTTAGTATGAATGAGCATTGCCAAATTAATTATCTCGATCGTCGCTCGACTTTTCCCCGGGGCAATTTTCTATCAACCGACAGGAGAGAAAATTATCGCCCTTACTATCGATGATCTACCCACTCCCAACGATCTGGAAGGAAAATCCACCGATCGCATTTTAGCGGCGATCGCCGATCATAATCGAGAAAAAGCCAGCCCAGCAACTGCTGTCAAGGCGACTTTTTTTCTGATCACGGGACACCTACAACCGAACTCCACCTTGATTGAGAGCCTAATCGCCCAAGGTCACGAAATCGCTAATCACGGCACCCAGGATCTGCGTACCAGTCAACTGGCTGCCGACGCTTTTGCCAGTCAGTTTCGGGAAGCTAACGATATTTTAAGTCGTCTTGCAGGTCAAGAGCTGCGCTGGTATCGTCCCGGTCAAGCCTTCTATAATCAATCTATGCGCTCGTTTTTGGGGACATTTCCAGGCTATGAGTCCCGATTTGCCCTCGCTTCCATGATTCCTTTAGATACCGGAAAAGCAACGAATCACCCTCAATTTACCACTTGGTATATCTCGCAATTTATTTTCCCCGGGGCGATTTTAGTGCTTCACGGTGGCTCCCCCGAAAGAGATGAAAATACGGCGCTCGTGCTGAAGAATTTATTAGGGAAATTACACGATCAAGGTTATCAGGTGGTGACTCTCAGCCAATTAGTTGATCACAAACGTTAAGTAGTTGAACAAAAGTAAAGTTAACTGTAGGGTAAGGAGTCAGTCGTCAGTAAGAATTCCGGCAATTTACATTTCTATAAGATAAGTACCTAAGCAAAATTAATTACACATATCTAACCACCTCTTGCCTCTTGTCTCTTGCCTCTTGCCTATCTTCACTAGGAAATTAATTTTGCACGACTACTTAGACAACAGAATTTATGTCCGACTACTTATTAGCTGATTTTCTCGGCATTAAAGACAAAAAAAAGATGATGGGAATCTGACAAGATTGGGCGATGAGTTTTGCTGAGGGGTTTTTATCAATCTAGAGGGACTTGTTGACCCCGAACAATCCTGTATTTTTTTAACAAGTCAGACCAAATCTTTCTGGGAGGACTTTAAAAATTGCCTTGGCATAAGTTGATATTTGAGAGAGGAAAATATAGAAGCAGCTGATTATTTACTAACCTACTTTTTTTAATTTTTAAGGTGTTAGGGCTGAGATATACTGAAATTATTGCTTATAGATCACTACCATGGGACGTTTAGCTCTGATCAGCGTGACTGACAAAACCGGAATAGTTGACTTTGCCCGTCAGCTAACAGAAGAGTTTGATTTTGAAATTATTAGCAGTGGAGGAACCGCAAAAACGCTCCAATCGGCGGGAATTCCCGTGATTAAAGTGGGAGAATACACAGGATCTCCTGAAATCTTGGGCGGAAGGGTAAAAACTCTCCATCCTCGCATCCATGGCGGTATTTTGGCTAGACGGGATTGGCAGTCAGATTTAGCGGAAATGGAGGCTAATCAAATTCGTCCTTTTGATTTGGTGGTGGTTAATCTCTATCCCTTTGAACAGACGATCGCTAATCCTGGTGTCACCACCGCTCAGGCGATCGAACAAATCGATATCGGTGGTCCGGCGATGTTACGCGCCTCGGCTAAAAATTTCGCCCATTTGACTGTCATCAGTAACCCCAAGTATTACGAGCAGTATTTAAGCCAATTACGGCAAAATAACGGCGAAATCTCCCTAGAATTTCGCCAAAAAATGGCGGGGGAAACCTTCGCTTTAACCAATGCCTACGATGGTGCGATCGCTGCCTATTTCGCCAGCTTAAACGGGGAAACGACTCGCTTTCATTTGGCCGGAAATGCCCTGCAAACCCTGCGTTACGGCGAAAATCCTCACCAAAGTGCCACTTGGTACGGCAGCGGTACGATGGCTCACGGTTGGGGAAAAGCGACCTTATTACAGGGAAAAGAACTAAGTTATAACAATTTAGTCGATTTGGAAGCAGCCCGCCGTTTAATCGCCGAATTCGGCAGTGAAGAACCAGCCGCCGCTATCCTGAAACACACTAATCCCTGTGGGGTGGCGATCGGTGATAGTTTAGTGGAAGCTTATACTAAAGCTTTTAACGCCGATGCTATCTCGGCTTTTGGGGGTATTGTTGCCCTAAATCAAGCCATAGATGAAGCAACCGCTAAAGAATTAACGAAAACCTTCCTAGAATGCGTGGTTGCCCCCGATTGTAGCCCCGAAGCCCGGGATATCCTCGCTAAAAAGTCAAAAGTGCGGATTTTATTGCTGCCGGACTTAACCACGGGAGAAAAACAAACAGTAAAAGTTATCGCCGGCGGTTTTCTAGTACAAGCGGCCGATGATGTAGTAGAAACCCCAGAGGAGTGGCGCGTGGTGACAGAAAAACAACCCACTGCCGCACAATTAGCGGAATTACTGTTTGCTTGGAAAGTATCTAAGCACGTTAAATCTAACGCTATTGTGGTGACAAAAAATAAAACTACTTTAGGGGTTGGTGCAGGGCAAATGAATCGCGTTGGTTCGGCGAAAATTGCCCTTGAACAAGCAGGGGAAGCGGCCAAAGGTGGCTATTTAGCTAGTGACGGCTTTTTCCCCTTTGATGATACTATTCGCACGGCGGCCCAGTTTGGCATCGAGGCAATTGTTCAACCAGGAGGTTCTTTAAAAGATCAGGATTCGATTAATGCCGCTAATGAGTTAGGTTTAATTATGGTCTTAACAGGCATTCGTCATTTCTTGCATTAATACAAAGTTAGGGTGTGTTGTTGCTTAAATTAACCCACCCCAACTTTGTATTAATTATCGGTTAATTTGCCTGACTCAATAGTCTTAAATTTGCCAAAAGTGCGATGATGACCTGCTTTTTGGAAACAAAGAAAATAGGCTCTTAGTTAATTGGTATGGTTCGATAGGGGGGAATAAATTGACTAAATCCTTATCTGGCGAGAGATTTAATTGGGGTTTGCTGAATAATGGTAAAAACCTTACAGGAAAGGGCTTTTAGCTTGATTGAGAGCTTCCCAAATGCACTTAAATCTGCTAGAATCTCTTAAAACCCTTGCATCACCCTTGCATCACCCTTGCATCTTCTCTAATTAGTGCTAATGTACCGTAAAAGCGAGTTACCCTCAACCCCACCAGAAAAATTCGAGCTGCCCTTTGAGGGGAAATTATCCCAAGACAATCGTTGGGTAATTATGGCCAACCTCATTCCCTGGTCAGAATTTGAAGCGGAATACGCATCACTTTTTTCAGAAGAAATGGGCACACCCGCCAAAACATTCAGGACAGCACTCGGAGCATTAATTATTAAAGAAAAATTAGGAACAAGCGATAGAGAAACGGTAGAACAAATCAAAGAAAATCCTTATTTACAATACTTCTTGGGGTTTTCATCCTACAGCAATGAACCCCGGTTTGAAGCGTCAATGTTGGTTCACTTTCGAGAAAGAATCACTCTGGAACTAATTAATAAAGTGAATCGCTTTATGGTCAAAAATTCGAGAGAAATAAAAGAAGAAGAAAACACCGAAAAAAAGTTAGAGAGCGAAACCCAAAGTCAACCAGAAAATCGAGGTAAATTAATTTTAGATGCCAGTTGTGCGCCCGCAGATATTAGTTATCCTACGGATTTAAACCTGTTAAATCAAGGAAGAAAACAAACCGAAAAAATTATTGATATTCTCTATGAAACTTGAAAAGGAAAACTTGTTCAAAAACCGAGAACCTATCGTCTCCTAGCCAGAAAAAGTTATTTAGAAGTAGCAAAAAAAAGAAAACCTACCGTCAAACAAAGACGAAAAGCTCTGAAAAGACAACTGCAATATCTAAAAAGAAATCTCGACCATATTGAACAACTTTTAGCAGAAGGAGCCTCGCTACAAAGCTTGAAAAAAAGAGACTATAAACTGTTATTAGTAGTCACAGAAGTTTATCGCCAACAACTCTGGATGTACCAAAATAACAAACAGAGTATTGAAGACAGAATTGTCAGCTTAACTCAACCCCATATCCGTCCGATAGTCAGAGGAAAAGCTGGAAAACCCGTAGAATTTGGGGCTAAATTCTCAGCAAGCTGTATAGATGGTTACATATTTTTAGACCGGATTAGTTGGGATAACTTTAATGAATCGGGAGATTTAAAAGCACAAATAGAAGCTTATTATGACTATACAGGATACTATCCAGAATCAGTTCATGTGGACAAAATTTATCGAACCAGAGAAAACCGAGCTTGGTGTAAAGAAAGGGGAATCAGAATCAGTGGTCCCCCATTAGGAAGACCAGCCAAAAATGTTAGTAAAGAACAAAAGAAACAAGCTACCGATGATGAGAGGATTCGGAATTGTATAGAGGGCAAATTTGGACAGGGGAAAAGAAGATTTAGCTTAGGTAAAGTGATGGCTAAACTTCCTCATACTTCCTTTTCAGCGATTGCTATTACTTTTTTAGTCATGAATCTTTCTAACCTGTTGAGGCAGGTTTTTTGGGCTTTTTTATGTCTGAAATGGAAAAACAGTACTTTTTCTCGGTCAATGATTAGGATAAGTTATAACTTAAAAATTAATCAACAACTAAAGCTTATGCTTGTAGCTAAGTGAAATCATTGATTAAGAGACCTGTACTTTTCAATGACTTTTTCAGCAGACCCTAAGTAGTCGTGCAAAATTAATTTCCCAGTCGAGACAGGAGACAGGAGACAGGAGACAGGAGACGGGAGACGGGATCAGATTTGAATTTTTAGTTCACTGTTTACTGGTCACAGCAAAAAGCTTTTGGCTGACGGGTGACGGCTTGGATGTGTAATTAATTTTGCTTAGGTACTTATCCAAAAAGGGATAGTTTCCCTCTCTAGCTTCCTTGAGGTGCAGAAAACTCCTGAAAGACTTGCTGGACAAGGAGTCCGAGTTATATAGGGGGTTGGCAGCAGGACCTTTTTACACCGGGATGAAAGAAGTGAATTTTTCCCCACCCTTCCCCCGAATGCACCCCGTAACTGATATAAGTAGAGATGTAGGTCTATAACCAAAATTGCCGCATCAGTTCGGTTAGGTGACTGTTTTTCGCTTGTCTAGGAGGGTAGATATGCTCAACGAATTAATTTATGAAGGATTAGGTTTAAGTGCTGTTTTCGGTGGACTATTCCTCTGGTCGCGCTCTGGTCTCGTCAGCAAAAATACCGCCCTTTTAGCCGCACAAGCGCAATTACAGCAAAGTAACTCAGATTTGTTGGCTCAAGTCAAGGGTTTAGATGTGGCGCAATCAGACTTAAAAGACGAAAATCAGCAGCTGCACGCCAAAATAATTTACATAGAACAACATTCCGCCCAATTACAGCACAAAGCTACGGATTTAGAAAATTCTCTCCAGTCCCTCCAGCAAGCTGTCCAGATAGGTGAGGGTGAAATCGAACACCTGAAAACCACCGCTAAGGAAATAGAAGCAGAGAAAGCTGGTTTGATGGAGCAATTAGAGCGAGAAAAAGCCCAAATTACTAGCCTAGAAGCACAAATTCAAACTTTAGAGCAGCAAAAAGGTGAAATTAACCGTCAATTTGATTTGACCAAAAAACAGACCACCTCTCTCTATAGCCAAATTCAGACCCTAGAACAGGATAAAGCTCTCTTACAGCAAGAACTAGAAAAAGCCGAGGAATTAAGGGCAAAAGTGGCCGATTTAGAGCATAAAAACCGAGAATTAAGCGATTTAGCCGCCCAAATTCCCAGCTGGCAAAGTCAAATTCAAACCTTAGAACAGAATCTGGCTGACCAAACAGAACAGTATGAGCGAGGACAGCAGGAAATAGCCAGCTTACAGGGTCAAATTAGCGGGTTAGAGCAGCAAAAAAAGTCTCTCAGCGAAGATTTAGCCGCAAGTCAAACTCGATCGCTCTCTTTAGGGCAAGAATGCGACAATTTAACTATAAAACTCCAAGAAACTGTCGCTCAAGTGACAGCCATAACCGACGAAAAGGACAGTCTCGGCGCTCATCTCGAAGCAGCTAAACTGGAGTTACAAGCTTTAGCAGCCCAGAAAGGGGAATTATCGGCAGAATTAACCACTGCTGCTGAAAAAATTGCTGATTTAGAAGGGCAATTACAGGAATTAACCCAGTTACCCCAACAATTGGCCGATTCTCAGGCAAAAATTGCTAATTTAGAAGGGCAATTAGAGGAATTAACCCAGTTACCCCAACAATTGGCCGATTCTCAGGCAAAAATTGCCCATTTAGAAGGGCAATTACAGGAATTAACCCAGTTACCCCAACAGCTAGAAACCTATCGGGAAAACATTTCTAATTTAGAGATTCAACTACACCAGTTAAGTGCCGAAAAAGACCAATTAGAAACCACAACTTCCCGTCATATCGAGGAATTAAGCCAACAAAATCGCCAACTAACTCAAGGTTTAGAAGCCAAAAAAACGGCAGCTAAAGCTTTAGAAAAGGAAAAAATTAAGTTTGAGGGTGAGTTAGCAACTAAGCAAGAAGAAATCGCCGCTTTGGAGGTTAAAATTCAAAACCTCCAACAAGAAAGAGACGATTTTTCTCGACCAACTGCCCCCATTAACACTAATGAACCAGAAGCAATTATTATTGAAACTCCGGTAGTAGAAGAACCAGAAACCCCCCCGGTGATTGCCAAGGAAACCCCTGTAGTAGCAGCGGAAAAAATCCCGGTTGCCGACACAAGTTTAGAAGTGCAACCCGCAGCGGAGATAGTCCAAACGAGTCAAGAATCCGCAGAAAATCCCCTAAGGGGAAAAACCGTAGTTATACTAGGAACCTTCAGCAAAATCAGTCGCGAGAAAGTGAAATCATTGATTATTAATGTCGGTGGTACTGTTACCGGTTCCCCCAGTGCGAATACTGATTATATTCTCCTCGGTAAAGCTCCCGGTGATAAACTCAAAAAGGCTCAAAAATTAGGCATAAAAACCCTTTCAGAAGCCCAATTTCTGCAAATGGTAGAATCCTAAATCAGTTATCAGTTATCAGTTATCAGTTATCAGTTCACTGTTTACTGAAAAAACTTCGGCTCTTCGTTACTTGTTATGGTTCGATAGGGGGGCATAAATCGACTAAATCCTTATCTGGCAAAAGATTTAACTGATTAGCTCGCTCTAGATCAAAAACAATTGACAAAAATCGTCCAATGTCTTTCTCTATAAGGGTTCCATCTCTTATAACCCCCGTCCATTACATAACACAAACCGAAGAACCAAAACTTCCCACTTCATAATTCCCACTTCATAATTCACAATTCATAATTTATAATTCATAATTCATAATTCGCTTAATTACCAAAATTATGAGTCAAAAAATTGCCTTTTTAGGATTAGGAGTAATGGGAGCGCCAATGACGGCTAATCTTGTCCGTCAAGGTTTTGCCGTCAATGCTTGGAATCGTACCCCAGAGGCGCCGGGGATAACCATTGCCGGGGCAGCGGGTGCGAACATTTGTTCTAGTATCGCCGCCGCCGTCAGGGATGCCGAGATTGTCTTTACCTGCGTCGGGGATGTGCCTGACGTGGAAGCGGTAATTTTAGGACCGGGGGGTGTCATGGAATCGGCAGCCGTGGGAACTCTGGTGGTGGATATGAGTACCATTGGCTCTCAAGCCGCTAGGATGATTGGTAAAAAGCTAGAGGAAAATAATCTCCGTTTTCTCGATGCTCCCGTCTCTGGGGGCGATATTGGGGCGAAAAACGGCAGTTTAACTATTATGGTGGGAGGGAAAGAAGCGGATTTTCAGACTTGTCTGCCCTGTTTTCAAGCCATGGGTAAAACTATTCGCTGGTGTGGCGAAATCGGCAACGGACAGGCGGTAAAACTCTGTAATCAAGTCTTGGGGGCGGTTCACATGGTGGCGCTGTGTGAGGCTCTAAAAATGGCAAAAATTCAAGGATTAGACCCCAATTTAGTCATAGAAGTCTGTAAAACGGGGGCGGCGGGTTCTTGGGCTTTAGAAAATTTGGGACCAAAAATCCTCGCCCAAGATTTACAGCCGGCTTTTATGATTGAACATATCTTAAAAGATTTGCGATTAGTCAAAGAAACTGCCCAGACAGCCGGGG
Source organism: Microcystis sp. MC19 (assembly GCF_003019735.1). Lineage (NCBI taxonomy): Bacteria > Bacillati > Cyanobacteriota > Cyanophyceae > Chroococcales > Microcystaceae > Microcystis > Microcystis sp. MC19. Next base: position 2,588,097 of record NZ_CP020664.1, read on the forward strand.
AAATTCTGCCCGGGACAGATTTAGCGGAAACTCTATTTAAAGTAGTAGCGGAATTGGACGAAGGCAAGGGAATTAAACAGGGAACCCAAGCGATGATTCGCGCCTACGATTAGGCCTTTTGTTGACGATAAATATCATCGGTACGGGCAGCCATGATGAAATCATTTTGATGTAATCCGCCCACGTCATGGGTCCACCAAGAAACGGTAACTTTACCCCATTCTGTCAATAAAGCGGGGTGATGGCCTTCTTTTTCCGCCGCTTCTCCCACGGCATTAGTAAAGGCGATTGCCCCTTGAAAATTGGCAAATTTATAGAGTTTTTGCAGACGGGGAATACCCTCGTATTCTAAGAGATTCCAATCGGGAATTTTAGCCTGTAAAGCGGTAATTTCCTCGGCAGTGATAGGAGAAGAACCCGATTGACAAGGTTGACATTTTTGTTGGGCAAGTTCGGTCATAGGGGTATCAATCTAGATTTTTTAAGTAAGTAGTTATAATTAAATTGAAGATAGATTTTGCCTCTAGTCCCCCCTGCCCCCCTTGATAAGGGGGGTGCCGATAGGCGGGGGGGTCCCCCCTGCCCCCCTTGATAAGGGGGGTATCTGACAACTTTTAACACCTACCTACTTACCTTTATTATAGAGGAAAATCCCCCAGAGAAATTTTCTATTCTTCCTCTGACTCTGGAGAACTTACCCAAGGGGTAGAAGATTCGGCAGCCTTCGGGAAAGAAAAAGATTTTTTCGGAGGAGAAGGCAATAATTCCAATTGTCGATTACTGGTTTTATAGCTAGTTTTATTTTTCTGCTCTCCCCGTCGTCGTTGGGAGGTTTTTTCCTCCGTCGTATTTTCGGCTATCACTTCATACAAAATCGCCCGTTTATCCTCTTGTTGGCCTTTTCTTAAAACCCGTCCTAAACGCTGAATATATTCCCTAGTGGAACCGGTTCCCGATAAAATAATCGCGATGCGCGCTTCCGGCACATCAACCCCTTCATTAAGAACATGGGAAGTCACCAGAATTTTGTATTCTCCCTGACGAAAACGGGTCAGGATTTCATGGCGTTCTTTCACGGGAGTTTGATGGGTTATGGCAGGTATTAAAAAGCTCTCGGAAATGCGGTAAACTGTGGCATTATCGTTGGTAAAAATTAAAATTGGTTCCGGATAGTGTTCACAGATTAACTCGGCTAAAACCCGCAATTTTCCCTGGGTTCCGGAGGATATTTCCTTCGACTCCCGGTGGGCCAACATGGCCCGGCGCCCTTCGCTACTTCTGGCACTAATCATGACAAAATTTTGCCAACCATCTAAACCAGACAAACTGAGATTATTTCTTCTTAAAAAATCATTGCGAATTTTAATTGCTTCTTGATATTTTTCCTGTTCTTTGGCAGATAGTTTCACTTTGATTTGAATTATTTCATGATCCGCTAGGGCTTTTCCTGACAAGTCTTGGGGACTTTTTTGATAAACAATTGCACCAATAAGATAATCTAAATCTTGATGACTACCATCACCGCGATCCGGTGTTGCTGTTAAGCCTAAACGATAGGGTGCGATCGAATCTTCCGCTATTTTCCGAAAGAAATCCGATGGTAAATGATGACATTCATCAAAAATCAAAAAAGCGTAACGATTGCCAAGAGTTTCTGAATAAATTGCCGCACTTTGATAGGTGGCGATTAAAATAGCACTATTATCCTTAGAACCTCCCCCTAATAATCCCACCTCGGCATCGGGAAAAGCCGCCAACATCTGGGCATACCACTGGTGCATTAAATCAATAGTCGGCACGATAATTAAGGTACTGCGGGGAGTCGATTGTAGAGCTAATTGGGCAAGATAGGTTTTACCGGCAGCGGTGGGAAGGACGATAACACCCCTTCTCTGGGATTTTTTCCAAGCGATTAACGCTTCCGTTTGGTGGGGGTAGGGTTCCCGTTCAAAACTGGCAATTAATTCTAAATTGTTGAAAGCTTTTGCTTCATCTTGGAAGTTAATGCCCTCCTCCTGTAGGGTTTCCACGAGAGGACGATAATGAATGGCCAAAATGCGAAATCTTTCGATACGATCATCCCAAGTGGCAAAATCTAGCCATTTTTTCCCTTTTGGTGGTGGATGGAGAATTAAGGTTCCTCGCTCATATTTGAGGGTGGGTAAGCGCATTTTTCAGTTATCAGTTATCAGTTATCAGTTATCAGTAAACAGTAAACAGAACCTAGGTTGGGCTTCGTCCGTGAGCTTTTGCCGAACGGTTGAAGCATGAAACCCAACGCCCGCTCATGTTACGCTACCCCTAACCCATCCTACAAATAATTGTGCCTCCCTAGTTATCAGTAAACAGTAAACAGTAAACAGTATAAGTGAACTGAAAACTTACATCTGATAACTGATAACTGATAACTGATAACTGATAACTGATAACTGATTCAAGGCTGACGGCGGCAAGATAGCTTATCGTTAGATCATATTGATCAGGCTAAAAAAATAGAGTGTGAATTAACACACTCTCAGCATATCGAAACAGCAAAAGTTTGGCAATAGATTAAATCTTTTCGGTTAGCTTAGTCAGAACGCGATTGGAACGTTCCACAAAAGCTTGCATTCCCTCGGCATCAAATCCTTTTTGAGCGATTAAAGCTAAATCATAAACGTGCTGACAGAGCATTTTCGCTAATTGCGCCGATGGAGATTCGCCGCTACCAGTAACAATACTTCCCTGACTAATCTGGACAATCTGTTGAATTAGGGGATGATTAGTATTAATCATCAGAATATGTTCTTCGGGGAAAGCCATGGCTTTTTGTTGCATCATTGCCGTCATTTCCTGTAAGCGTCGCATCGCTTCTGGAAGTAAGACAATTGCTGGGGGAGTAGCTTGGGGATCATCGGATTTCAAGGCTTCAGTTTTGATATTGATGCGGGAATTATCGAGAGCTTTGGCGAAAATTTCTTTGATCAATTCAGCCCGGGTTTTATTACTACCGGGATCGATAATTTCACTAGCTTGATCCTGTTCGAGCAGCGTCGAGTCTAGTTCAGAATCAACCCGGGTGAATTTTACATCGGAGTATTCTCTTTCTAGGAAAGGAATAAAGTAATTAGTATCGATGAAAGAATCAAAGAAAAGGATCTCTAACCCTTGATTTTTGTAGAGTTCAACGTAGGTGGATTGACTACGAGGATCGGTACAGTAAAAAACTCGATTTTCGTGGCGTTCTTTATGGCGTTCTAGGTAGGCTTTGAGAGTAGTATAACCTTCCTGTTCGATCGCTTCTAGGGGAGTTTTCGCCGTTGCTTCTTGCCATGCGTCACCTTCGGCGGTTTGCACTTCCACTTGTACTGGGGTTTCTGGGGGTTTGTAGGTAGTCCGATAGATTAAAATATCTTCTACCTGCTGTTTAAATTTATCCTCTTTCAAGGAACCAAATTTAATAAAGGTTCCCACATCTCCCCAACAACGAATATATTCTTTTGCGTCTTCATTGTATAGAGATTTGAGGCGATCAGCAATTTTTTTGGCAATAAAATCGGCAATACGGCGAACGGTACGATCTTTGGTTAAAGCACTTCGAGATACATTTAAAGGAATATCTGGACTATCGATAACTCCTCGCAAGGGTATCAGGAAATCGGGAATAATTTCCTCGCAATGATCACTGACAAAAACCTGATTACAGAATAACTTTAACTGTCCTTTTGAGACATCCACATCCGGTCTGAGTTTGGGAAAATAGAGAATGCCATTGAGCAGGAAAGGATAATCAGTATTCAGATGTACCCAGAGTAAAGGTTCTTCTTGGAAAGGATAGAGATAACGATAGAATTCTAGGTAGTCTTCTTTCGTCAGATTTTGAGGAGATTCTTTCCATAAAGCCCGTTGTTGATTAATCACTTCCCCATCAATTTTAATGGGAACGGGCATAAAATCCGAGTAGGTTTTGACTAACTGGCGAATGCGGGCAGGTTCTAAATATTCCCCTTCCTCATCCATTAAAGTTAGGGTGATAGTGGTGCCGATTTGGCTGCGGGAAGAATCGGTTAGTTCAAACTCTGGAGAACCATCACAGCACCAATGGACAGGGGTAGCACCTTCCTGATAGGAAAGAGTATCAATCTCTACCTTTTTAGCCACCATAAAAGCCGAATAAAAACCTAGGCCAAAATGACCGATTAAATCGTTGGCTGATTTTTGGTATTTATTGATAAATTCTTCCGCACTGGAAAAGGCAACTTGGTTAATATATTTCTTGATTTCTTCCGCCGTCATCCCGATACCATTATCGGTAATTGATAGGGTACGATTTTCTTTATCGATGGCGAGATTAATTTCTGGTTCGGGGACTTCTCCTCTCGCTTCTCCTGCTAAGGAAGCCATTTTTAATTTCGAGATGGCATCAACACTATTGGATATCAATTCCCGCAGAAAAATTTCATGGTCAGTGTAGAGAGATTTTTTGATAATAGGGAAGATATTCTCGGTATGAATCGTGATATTACCTTTTTCGAGTACCGTCATACGTTCAATCACTAAGGGCTTGACTATTCTAACTTTTTTATTTTGCTCGATAATGGCAGCATTGATCACAGAGCGATTGCCCAACTTCTTCTAGGGGGATAACCGTACCGATAAAGGTATTTAACGGCAGCGGGGCGATTTCTAGAACTTGATCGCAAAAATTAGGGGTAAGTGCCAGATTATCGCAGTTATTGATGACTTTTTGACTTTTGCAAGCGGTTGGTTGAGATTTGCCGATTGAGGGGGAATTGCAGTAGCTCTACTGTTTACTTTGCAGATATCCCTCAATCAAAATATCGGGATTGAGATAATTAACCGTGACATTTTCTAACTGTAAAGCTTGGCTCATTAACTGGAAACCTAAATCACCCACGGCAGTAGGTGCCTTGATTCCGCCGATGATTTTGGGCGCAATAAAAGCGATAATTTTTTGTACCATGCCCTCAGCGATCGCGGCGGCGCTTAAACCGCCGCCGCACTCCCACAAAACCTGACAAAATCCCCTCTGATAAAGATTTTCCATCACTAAAGTGGGTGTCACCTCGGTGAGTTCGATCACTTCCACGCCTTTTGTTAATAATTGTTGCTGAAGCTTGACATTAGCATCAATTTGTGTATAGACAAGGGTGGGAAATTGACTGGTATCCCAAAGATGGGCCGAGGGAGGTAAATCGAGCGATCGAGTCATGACCACGCGCAGGGGATTATGATCGGAGAGGCCGTGAGTGGTAAGGTGGGGATTATCTTGACGGACAGTGCTACCGCCGACGATAATCGCATCACAGGCCGATCGCAATTGATGGACTATTTGGCGAGAAGCGGGGCTAGTAATCCAGGCGCTATGACCGCTAGTGGCGGCAATTTTGCCATCGAGAGTCATGGCATATTTGAGAATACCGAAGGGTTTTTTAGCGGTGATGCGATGGATAAAACCCTGATTGAGTTGACGACATTCGGACTCCTCCACTCCCACCAGCGTCTCGATGCCTGCCGATTCTAATCTTTGAATGCCTTTCCCCGCCACTAGGGGATTAGGATCGATCATCCCCACCACCACTTTTTTAATGCCTGCTTGCACAATTGCCTCGCTACAGGGGGGAGTCCGTCCATAGTGGTTACAGGGTTCAAGATTGACGTATAAAGTGGCACCACGAGCTTTTTCTGCTGCCTGTCTCAGGGCGAAAACTTCTGCATGGGGTTGTCCGGCCCCTGGGTGAAAACCTTCGCCGATAATTGTACCCTCTTGAACGATCACAGAACCCACCAAAGGATTAGGAGAAGTCCGCCCCAAGGCTTGCCTAGCAAGGGTTAGACATCTTTGCATCATTGTGCGATCGAATTCCGTTGCCCGGGCCATGGTTGATTTCTCCAAAGGAGGGGAGAGTTTTCAGTGATCAGTAAACAGTAATCGGTGATCAGTGGGAATTATAGATTATAAATTATGAATTATGAATTAGGAGATGGGGGTGATGGGGTGATGGGGTGTGGGGAGATGGGGAGACCACTTCGTGTGCGTTGCGGGGGGTAGTGGGGCATTTGGCTGAAATTTCCCTAAACCCCTAAACCCCTAAATACCTAAATTCCTAAACCCCTATATCCCCTTTCTAACTGATAACTGATAATTGATAACTTCTCTACTATTATTATTTTAAAGTGAAACGTATCAGAGGATACAGAAATCTCAAATCAAAACAACAAAGATCGAAAAACATTGACTACTCACACATCAAGATAAATCCCTAGGTGTTTGGTCTTCTGAAATGATTGACCCCTGTTCCTAGGATTTAGCGGTTGAACGGACATAATTGCTCGGTGATTATTTTCAAAAGTAATGAATCGACCTACTAACTCAACAAAGTAAACGAATTAACGATGAAACGAATTGCTCGAAAATCTGGGGAACTTGTCGGTTTGTTACCCAAAATTAACCCTGTCTGGTTAGCCTGTGTTCCCTTGTCTGCGATTATTTTTGTGGTTTGGAACACGGCCGTACAGGCCCAGGATGCGAAACCCCTAACCCCCGAAGATGTCCAAAACGCCCTCAATACAATCTGGGTTTTAATTGCCGCCATCCTCGTGATCTTTATGAATGCGGGTTTTGCGATGCTAGAAACGGGATTCTGTCGTCAGAAAAACGCCGTTAACGTTCTGGCCAAAAACCTGATCGTTTTCGCCCTCTCCACCATATCATTTTGGGCGATCGGTTTCTCCCTGATGTTCGGGTCTGTCAGTAACGAATTTTTCGGTACGGGAGGTTGGTTCCTTAGCAGTAGCGATCCCGCCACCTACGTTATGCCTGCCTCTTTGCCCACCTCGGTGTTCTTCCTGTTCCAAGTCGCTTTCGCGGGAACGGCGGCAACCATTGTATCTGGGGCAGTGGCAGAACGGATTAAATTCACCGATTTCCTCGTTTTTAGCTTAATTATCGTTGGTATCATGTACCCGATCACCGGTCACTGGGTGTGGGGTGGCGGTTGGTTAGCCGACCTTGGTTTTAAGGACTTCGCCGGTTCGACGGTAGTTCACTCGGTCGGTGGTTGGTCTGCCTTAACCGGGGCGGCAATTCTCGGCCCGAGAATGGGTAAATACATCAACGGTCGCACCAATGCCTTACCCGGCCATAACATGAGTATTGCGACCCTGGGTTGTTTAATTCTCTGGATTGGCTGGTTTGGTTTTAACCCCGGTTCTACTTTAGCGGTTAATGAAACTGTACCCTATATCGCTGTCACCACTAACCTCGCCGGGGCCGCGGGCGGCATTGCCGCTACCTTTACCGCTTGGGCGAAAGATGGTAAACCCGACCTTTCGATGATTATTAACGGTATTCTGGCCGGTTTAGTAGCCGTTACTGCCGGTTGTGATGGTGTATCCTATTGGTCGGCGGCAATCATCGGTTTAATTGCCGGTGTGGTCGTGGTGTACTCGGTGGCTTTCTTCGATAACCTGAAAATTGATGACCCCGTGGGTGCGACTTCCGTTCACCTCGTCTGTGGTGTGTTTGGAACTTTAGCCGTCGGTATCTTCAACAAAGATGCGGGTTTAATCACCGGTCAATTCCAACTGTTTATTAACCAAATTATCGGAATTGTGGCAGTAGGGGCATTTACCCTGATTGTTAGTGGTATTGTTTGGACAATCCTCAAGGCGACCCTCGGTATTCGTGTTACTCCCGAAGAAGAAATGGAAGGTTTGGATGTGGGTGAACACGGGATGGAAGCCTATAGCGGTTTCGTCAAGGAGTCCGATATCGTTACCGGCGGCCATTATGCTTCCAGTGTTGACATGGAAACGCCTAGCAGTCGTTAGGTTAAACCTTGTAAAGATAGATTAATTGATCCCCGACAAAGTTAAAGAGAAAAGGAAGAAGGCCTCGCCCCGCTGCGATCGGTGGCTATAATTGGCTTCTAAACCTTTTCTCTTTCGGTTTTTTGTCTCTTTCCGGACAGAAAAAATTAATCTTGCTACTAGGCAGCAACCGTCAATGAAAAAGATCGTAGGAATAACCATACTTTTGCTGGCACTGGGATTCAATTGCGGAGTTGCCCCAGTTTTTGCGGAAACCATCGCCGCCGCTCCCCCCAATCCGATTAGTGCTGGAGATACCGCTTGGATGCTGATCTCGTCGGCTTTAGTTTTATTAATGACCCCCGGACTGGCTTTTTTTTATGGGGGTTTAGTGCGTTCGCGTAACGTCCTCAACACCATGATGATGAGTTTGGTGGCCATGGGCGTCATCGGTGTAACTTGGGTGCTGTGGGGTTATAGTCTCGCTTTCGATGTCACCCCGGGTAAAAGTGGTTTTGGCGAGGGAATTGAAGCTTTGATCGGGGGACTGGATTGGATTTTTCTTAACGGTGTCACCGCGGCCACACCTGACAATATCGGTTATGCACCCACCGTTCCCCATCAAGTGTTTATGGTCTATCAGATGATGTTTGCGATCATCACCCCGGCTTTAATTTCGGGGGCGATCGTAGAACGGGTCAACTTTAAAGCCTATTTTTGGTTTTTACTGCTTTGGTCCACTTTTATCTATTCTCCCCTAGCTCACTGGGTTTGGGGTAAGGGTTGGTTGGCTGCCACCGGGGCGCTGGATTTCGCCGGTGGAACCGTTGTTCACATTAGTTCCGGGATTTCCGCACTGGTGGCCGCTTGGGTGATTGGCCCGCGTCGCAGTTTTGGCACCCAAACCTACGCACCCCATAATGTGCCTTTTGTTCTCCTAGGTATCGGTTTACTCTGGTTCGGTTGGTTTGGTTTTAATGGGGGTAGTGCGCTTTCCTCTAGTTCCCTAGCCACGACAGCTTTTGTTAATACCAGTATCGCAGCTTCGGCTGGTGGTTTGACATGGATGCTTATAGAATGGATTTTACGGGCTAAACCGACGGCGATCGGCATTGCTAGTGGATTTTTAGGGGGATTAGTCGGTATAACTCCGGCTGCCGGCTATGTGCTGCCGATTGGGGCGATTCTCATTGGTTCGATCACTGCCCTTACCTGTTTTTTTGCGGTTAGTCTCCGGGCAAAATTGCGCTTTGATGATTCTTTGGATACCTATCCCGTCCATGGTGTCGGCGGAACGATAGGGGCGCTGCTTACGGGGCTTTTTGCCACAAAAGCGGTTAATTCAGCCGGAAATGATGGTTTATTTTTTGGGAATCCGGGGTTACTGTGGACGCAATTTGTTGGCGTTGCCGCTACTTATATCTTTGCTGCCGTCGGTACTTTTGTCATCCTGAAAGTTCTCAGTTTATTTATGGAGCTGCGGGTTAAACCGAATACGGAAGCAGAAGGGTTAGATGTGCCTCAACACGGAGAGGAAGCCTACGGACAGGAATTCGAGTTTGGTAACAGCTTTTCCTACCAAGAAAATCCTGCTGCCACAAATCCGCAAGAAAATTATTAGCGATTCAATCGGCTATCGGTGCGGCTAACAGAGGCGAAGTTTCGTCTCTGTGAAACTTGGCCGAACATGGGCAAGACAGTCAAAAATTAGCGATTCTTGCCAGCAAGAATCAAGAAATTTGTAGGCCAGCTAACTCAGCAATTGTATAGGTGGAGCTGCCTTTAATAAGTATCTTAGGTTCAAGATTCTAACAGGAGCATAATTTTGTCAAAGTGAAAACCTAATTAGCTAAGGATTTCCCTCCTGTCTTCAGGCTCCTAACTCGGAGAATTTGGTCGTCAATCTCTTTACTTAGCCAAGAAAATCCTCGATCTCCTGTGCCGTCTCTTCCGGTGCTTCTTCCGGTAAAAAATGACCACTGGCGATCGCTTGTCTGGTGACTTGATTAGCTCGCTGCTGCCAAAGAGCGATAGATCGTATTGACGAGCAATGAAACCTTTTTTTCCCCAAAGAACCAAGAGGGGAGAGGAAATTTTCCGTTCTAAATCCTGACGATCATGCTCTAAATCGATGGTAGCGGCGGCCCGATCATCGGCACAGGTGGCGGTTATCGTGCTTAAATCTCGAAAACAACAAAGCTTCCTCTGTAAAAGCGCTAAAATCTCGCCCCCAACTTTGCCAGCAATGTTGCAGATAATAATCGGGATTAGCGGCGATCAGGGTTTCAGGAAAAGGGGAAGGCTGAATCAAGAAGAACCAATGATAGTAGGCAGTGGCAAAAGTTTGCTCTGTAGCCTCGTACATCGCCAGCGTTGGGGCTATATCGAGTAAAACGATTTTTTTACCTTTTCGGGGAAATCGAGGGCGAGATGGTAAAAAACTTGCGCCCCTCGATCATGACCGATCAGATAAAACTCCTGATAACCCAATTTTTCCATCAGCAACACCTGATCGAGGGCCATCACCCGCTTGCAATAATTGCTAGAATCCTCTAGGGGTAAGGGTTTATCGCCATCCCCGTAGCGGCGCAGATTTGTGGCGATCACCGTAAAATTAGCCGCTAATCGGGGGGCGATTTTATGCCACATTTGATGGGTTTGGGGATAACCATGGAGCAAAAGCAGCGGAAAACTGCGCCCACCTTTGACACCATTGATAGTAATGCCATTAATACTAAATCCGTTGAGTATAGGCTACTTATCAGGACAGGCAATAGGCAATAGGCAAGAGGCAAAAGGGGGAATAAATAATCAGTCTTTAATAACTGGATTTAGTATAACTTCTAGCTGAAATTTCCGAAAATTTGTCAGCATTTGGCTCTCCCAGGTTTGGTGGGTAAAATGTATTCTAGGATACAGTCCTGCTGGCGAGTGAGTGGAACGAACCACAAAGACACAAAGGACACAAAGATTGATCGATCATATTGTAAGTTAAACTGATCACACAGAACCTAGAAGAGCCAGCATTTTTGCTTCCTGTCACCTGAGGGGGAGATAATTGCATCATCCGGCAAAAGTGGTCCAATCAGTAAAGTTTTTTCACTATAGTTCCTCAAGCCCCTGTTTTTCTGATAGATTAAAATCATTGGGTTGCTCAAAAATCAACGAGTTAAGCAGTAATTTGATTATGATCTCGATTATCTATTCCGAGGAATTTCTCGATCACGATACAGGTATTTACCATCCCGAAAAAGCGGCGCGCTTAACGGCAATTGTCGAGGCTTTAAAACAAACAAAATGGCAGTCAAAATTAACATGGCATTTACCGACACCGCTCGAAATTCGCGACGAAGTAATTCCTTTGATTAAACAAGTTCATAATCAAGATTATGTTGATAGATTGCGGCGAATTTGTCAACGGGGTGGGGGAAGATTGGATGCCGATACTCCCGTTTCTGCCCGTAGTTACGATGTGGCGTTACTAGCGGTTAGTGGATGGTTAGATGGAGTCGATCGAGTCTTATCCACCGGCGATCCTGCCTTTATTTTAGCCCGTCCACCCGGACATCATGCCACTTCTAATTATGGCATGGGTTTCTGTCTGTTTTCTAATGCTGCTATTGCCGCTTATTATGCTTTAGAAAACAAAAGAGTGCAAAAAGTAGCGATTCTCGATTGGGACGTACATCACGGCAATGGCACCCAGGATATAGTCGAAAATCATCCCCAGATTGCCTATTGCTCCCTCCATCAATTCCCCTTCTATCCCGGCACGGGAGAAGCGAGAGAAAAAGGGGAGTTTAATAATGTTTTGAATATTCCCTTATCGGCGGGAAGTACGATTAAAGATTATCAAGAACATTTTGAGGGGCAAGTCATACCTTTTCTGAAAAATTTTCAACCGGATTTAGTGATTGTTAGTGCTGGATATGATGCCAATCAAGCGGATCCTCTGGCGGGAATTTGTTTACACCCACAGGATTATGGAATTTTAACCAAATACCTCTTAACTCTCAATAAACCGCTACTTTTCGGCTTAGAAGGTGGTTATGATTTAGAAACTTTAGCGGCTTCCGTCGTCGCCACCTTAGAAGCTTTGCTCTGATCCTATTCCGGGTAATCGTTACATTTCTTTAAAAAGATTGGTAACAAAGTGATCTAATGCGGTAAGGTAAACAATCGATAGAAAAAAACCCTTGACCTAGTTGCTTTTTAAGATTATGAACTCGCTTGCGCCACACCTAAAAGCCAAAGCCCTCAAGTCAAATAGTCGTCGTCCTGCCAAAGAATTGTGTAGCGAGTGCGGACTTTGTGACACTTATTATATTCACTATGTTAAAGAAGCTTGTGCTTTTCTCAATCAACAAATCGCCGATTTAGAAGCAGCAGCACACGGCAAAAGTCGCGACTTAAATCAGGAAAATGATCTCTATTTTGGCGTTCATCAAGAGATGATGGCTGCCAAGAAAAAACAAGCTATCCCTGGGGCGCAATGGACAGGAATCGTCAGCACAATTGCCTGTGAAATGCTCAATCGTGGTTTAGTAGAAGGGGTGGTTTGTGTGCAGAATACCGCCGAGGATCGCTTTCAACCGCAGCCGATTCTTGCCCGTACCACGGAAGAAATTCTCGCCGCTAAAGTTAATAAACCGACTCTTTCTCCCAATTTATCAGTCCTAGAAGAAATTGAAAAATCGGGCATGAAACGGTTATTAGTTATCGGAGTTGGTTGTCAAATTCAAGCCCTAAGAGCAGTAGAAAAAAAATTAGGCTTAGAAAAGTTATATGTCTTAGGAACTCCCTGCGTCGATAATGTCACCCGCTCAGGACTGCAAAAGTTTCTAGAAACTACCAGTCGTTCCCCAGGAACCGTGGTTCACTACGAATTTATGCAGGATTTTCGGGTACACTTTAAACACGAAGATGGCTCCATCGAAATGGTTCCTTTTTTTGGCTTAAAGACTAATAAATTAAAAGATGTTTTTGCCCCTTCCTGTATGACTTGTTTTGATTACGTTAACTCCCTTGCCGATTTGGTTGTGGGCTATATGGGCGCACCTTTTGGCTGGCAATGGATTATGGTTCGTAATGATACGGGCAAGGAAATGTTAGAGTTAGTTAAAGACCAATTAGACACCCAAGATGTTATGTCTAGTGGTGATAGAAAACAGGCGGTACAAAATAGCATTCCTGCCTATGATAAAGGTGTAACCTTGCCGATGTGGGCGGCAAAAATGATGGGAGTAGTAATTGAAAAAATCGGGCCTAAAGGGTTAGAATATGCTCGCTTTTCTATCGATTCTCACTTTACCCGTAATTACCTTTATGTTAAACGTAATTATCCTGAAAAATTAGCGGCTCATGTTCCTGAATATGCTAAAAAGATTGTGGAACAGTATAAATTGCCCGATTAATTAGGGTATGCTGAAAAAGTAGGGGCGCAACATTCGGATAGGAAATCTACGGTTTCAGCCATAGGTTATCCCCCGAATGTTCACCCCTTCTTCGACAATCTCTTATCAGTTATCAGTTATCAGTTATCAGTTATCAGCTATCAGTTATCAGTTATCAGTTATCAGTTATCAGTTATCAGTTATCAGTTATCAGTTATCAGTTATCAGTTATCAGTTATCAGTTATCAGTTATCAGTTATCAGTTATCAGTTATCAGTGGTTAATTCAATCATAGTCGATGATAGGTGATGCGTTACGACTAAATCTGGATGTTGTCAAATTTTCTCTTGACAAAAGCCTCTTGACATGATACTATATTCATAGTGGAAAATCCTTGCGCCTACAGACCCTATTTTCAAGTCTCAATAATCGCCAATAAAAGCTTAGATAGCGATAATTTTTTTAAGGATTGAGAACCATGAACTATCAAAGAGAGTTTTATGTTGTCATTGAACGAGATGAGGATGGATATTATGTTGGGGAAGTTCCTCAACTTCGGGGTTGTTACAGTCAAGGGGAAACGATTGATGAATTGATGAAGAATATCAGGGAAGTGATTGAACTTTGCTTGGAAGATGACAATCCGGAAGATGTGTCGAAGTTTGTTGGAATTGAAAAGGTGTCTATCTGATGCCAAAATTACCGATATTAACCGGTGATGAAGTTATCAAAGCTTTAACGAGAATAGGGTTTCAATCTATCCGACAAAAAGGAAGTCATCTGCGCTTAAAACATGAAGATGGAAGAGTTGTCACCGTACCGGTTCATCGGGGGAAAACTGTCGGGAAAGGATTACTCCTAAAAATTTTACGCGATGCTGAACTGACACAAGAAGAATTTATTCGTCTGCTGTAATTCCCATCTTGATTTAAGCTTCATGTCCCCGTTTTTCTGGATGTTGTTAAATTTTCTCTTGACAAAGGCGATTTGACATGATGCTATATATATAATGGAAAATCCGTGCGCTTGCAAACCCTAGTTTTCAAGAATTTTCAAGGTCTAGTTTATTCGCCATAATGAGTTTTAGCACGATGAATATAGATTAACTTCTGTTCATCATTAATGGTGTAAAGTATTCTATCTTGATAACTTAACCGAATTGAATAGAAACCCGTTAAATCTCCTACTAATTTTTTGCCACTATAGGGAGAAATACTCAGGGTATCTTGGATAATTGACTTCAGTTTTTTCTTAAGTTTAGGGGTTAGCTTATCAACATCTTTTTTAGCTTCTTTGGTAAATCTGACTTCATAAACCATTAATCAATGTCTCCCAAGACTTCCTCAAGAGAATAGGTTTCATTTTCATTAATTTGCTGTAGAGATAGTTGTAAGCTTTCTCTTAAATCGGGAATAGAGAGTAATTCGATGGTTTCTTGTAAACTTTCATAGTTTTTTTGAGAAATCAAAATTACAGAATCCTCCTGATTCTCAATGGCATAAATTTTGTTATCTTCTGTAACCGATTTAACGAGACTTGGTAAATCGGTTTGAGCATCGGCGATTTTAATTTTTTTGATCATAATTAATCCTTTTTTTGATGATGAAATAATAAAAATTATTGTAGGGATTTAACAATCTCTCCTAATCACAGTCCAGACAGCATCCTCCTATAATTATCCATCATTGTAGTCATCAGTGATTGAATTAATCACTGTCAATTACAATAACGTTTTTCTGGATGTTGTTAAAATTTCTCTTGACAAAGGCGACTTGACATGATACTATATTCATAATGGAAAATCCTTGCGCCTACAGACCCTCTTTTCCAAAGCATTCAAACTCTATCTTAATTCTACTTGCCAGAGTTGGGACAACATAGTTTTATATTCTCCATAATCGTTTGAGTATGGGGATGATTTTCCCCTAATCTTTCCCTGAAAATATTAATCGCTTCTAGATAGAGAGGTTCCGCTTCTGAGTACCTAACTTGAGAGTAGTACAAATGTCCTAAATTGTTGAGGGAAGTTGCCACATGGGGATGATTGTCTCCTAGTAGTTGTTGTCTCAATTCTAATGTAACTCTATATTTTGAAATAAAATGAAAAATCCTTCTTGCGTAAAATGCTTATCGTGGGTAAGAATTTCATTTATATTCATTTGGCGCATTGTTTGCATGGATATACAATCTGTTAAGCTGTAATCTTTATCTGGACGATTTTGATATAAATCTAATCCTGATTGGAACGTCTGATGAGTTTGAGGTATAACTAAGATTTGGGGATTATTTTGTAAGCCTCTAATAACTTGTAAGGTTTTTCGTCTAACTGACATTCCATAAGCAGATAGATTGTTGAAAACTTCAATAAAGACTTCATCGGTTGTCACTATTGTTACCTGCTGGAGTTTCCTTGTCATTTCTATAGCTTTCTCATGCCAATCATCACGATTGTTAATGAGAGCAACCCAATAAAATGTGTCTGCAAAGATGGTTTTCATTGCTATGATACTATAAACTTTAGTTTCGGCTTTGCTTAGGATTTGGGAACTCCATAAAGATAATGATCATGTTGATTAGCAAGATCTATAGGCAACTTTTCTAAGTCGTCATTGTCTAATGGCATCTCTTCCAGAAGCTTTAATATTGCCTCCCCTACATTACTTTCAGATTTAGCATAACTAGCTTGTGCTGAAAGGAGGAAGTTCAAAGTTTCTTCTATTAAAGAATCCGGTGCTTGTTCAATCTCTTGCAATAGTCTCTCTTTAGTGTTCATGGTTTTATTCCTTGCTAATCAGTTATCAGTTATCAGTGATTAATTCAATCATAGTCAATGATAGGTGATGCGTTACGACGGATTGTTAGCTTGAAGTTAAAGCAGAAATTTTGGCCGTCTAACGCACCCTACGTTTTTCTGGATGTTGTTAAAATTTCTCTTGACAAAGGCGACTTGACATGATATTATATTCATAATGGAAAATCCGTGCGCCTACGAACCCTATTTTCCAAAGCATTTAAACTCTATCTTGATTCTACTTGCCAGAGTTGGGACGACATAGTTTTATATTCTCCATAATCGTTTGAGTATGGGGATGATTTTCCCCTAATCCTTCTCTGAAAATATTAATCGCTTCTAGATGGAGAGGTTCCGCTTCTGTGTAGCTGTCTTGGGAATGGTACAATAGTCCTAAATTGTTGAGAGATACCAATTTTCATAACTAAGATTGGGAATATTTTGAAAGTGCTTAATGTTAGCTGTAATCAGAGTATAATCGCAATAAATAGCAGTCGCAGCAATAAACAAATCAATCGGGGTAATCAGTTGTCCTTTTATTCTAAGATTAACGTATATTTGAGTAGCTATATCACTAATTTCACGATCATAACCAATTACTTCACTGACTTCTGCAAGACGTTCAAATTGTTGTTGTTGATTTCGTGCATCTTTATACAATAAGCCACTTTTAATCTCGTAATAGGTAAAGATTGAAAACGATATATAAGTATAGTGTTGTCGATAGATGCGGAATTGTTCAATTACTGCGGGATTGCCTCGTAAAAAATAAGAGAGGATATTGGTATCAAGTAATGCTTGTTTCATAAGTCATTTATCCGTTTTAAATCAAGTTGACGATTAGCTTCTGCTTCTTCGACAATCTCTTGCATAGTATTTTCTATATCTGCTGCCATACCAGCAAATTCCATAAAGTCAACGTCTGGATGTTTTGTTTTTATAGATTGGACAAAATGCAGGATTTCCGGCAGCAGAGAAATGGGAGTTGTTTCAATTTCTTTAATAAGTTGTTCTTTGAGTGTCATAGCTTTATCAGTTATCAGTTATCAGTTATCAGTTATCAGTTATCAGTTATCAGTTATCAGTGAGCAGTGGTTAATTCAATCATAGTCAATGATAGGTGATGCGTTACGACTAAATCTGGATGTTGTTAAATTTTCTCTTGACAAAGGCGACTTGACAGGATACTATATTCATAATGGAAAATCCGTGCGCCTACAGACCCTCTTTTCCAACGCTCTTAACTATGATTGGTTCATTCAAGGCTCTCTTGGATTTGGTGGGTAAAATGTATTCTAAGATACAGTCCTACTGGCGAGGGAATGGAAGGAACCACAAAGGCACAAAGGACACAAAGATGGATTCTATGCAAGTTAAGCTTATCGCACAGAGTCTGGAAGATTCCTATAATAAGTCTAAGCTGTGATTTGAATGATTGAGTGAATACTATGATTGTGTTGTATTTGGCAAGTCTTTATCAATGATCAATTATAGTCTATCCCATAATTCCATAAATCACAGTTAAGACGCTATCTCCCACGACGAAGGCAGATAGCATAATTTCCTCGAACCGTCATTGTTGTTGGATGCGCTATTCCTAATGATTGTTCACAAATTTGTAATGCTTCTAGATGGAGAGGTTCTGCTTCTGTGTACCTGCCTTGGGAATAGTACAATGCTGCTAAATTGTTGAGGGAAAGTGCCACATCGGGATGATTGTCTCCTAAGAGTCGTTTTCTCAAATCTAATGCTTCTAGATAGAGAGGTTCCGCTTCTGTGTACCTGCCTTGGGATTTGTACAATGCTGCTAAATTGTTGAGGGAAGTTGCCACATCGGGATGATTGTCTCCTAAGAGTCGTTTTCTCAAATCTAAAGCTTGTAGATAGAGAGGTTCCGCTTCTGTGTACCTGCCTTGGGATTCGTACAATCCTGCTAAATTGTTGAGGGAAAGTGCCACATCGGGATGATTGTCTCCTAAGAGTCGTTTATACAAATCTAATGCTTCTAGATAGAGAGGTTCCGCTTCTGTGTACCTGCCTTGGGATTCGTACAATAGTGCTAAATTGTTGAGGGATTGTGCCACATGGGGATGATTGTCTCCTAAGAGTCGTTTACACAAATCTAATGCTTCTAGATAGAGAGGTTCCGCTTCTGTGTACCTGCCTTGGGAACGGTACAATTCTGCTAAATTGTTGAGGGATTGTGCCACATGGGGATGATTGTCTCCTAAGAGTCGTTTACACAAATCTAATGCTTCTAGATAGAGAGGTTCCGCTTCTGTGTACCTGCCTTGGGAACGGTACAATTCTGCTAAATTGTTGAGGGATTGTGCCACATCGGGATGATTGTCTCCTAAGAGTCGTTTTGTCAAATCTAAAGCTTCTAGATAGAGAGGTTCTGCTTCTGTGTACCTGCCTTGGGAATTGTACAATGCTGCTAAATTGTTGAGGGAAAGTGCCACAGAGGGATGATTGTCTCCTAAGAGTCGTTTTGTCAAATCTAATGCTTCTAGAAGGAGAGGTTCTGCTTCTGTGTACCTGCCTTGGGAATAGTACAATAGTGCTAAATTGTTGAGGGAAGTTGCCACATGGGGATGATTGTCTCCTAAGTGGGTTCGAGTTGCGGTTAAACAAGCTTGACAGTAAGGTTCAGCAATAGCATACAATCCTTGTCCGTTATAGTACCAAGCTAAACCCGTATAGGACCAAAATAAATCCTCATCAGCGATATATTGGGGATATTCCCCGACAGATGCTTGTAGATGGAGAAGGAAAGGTTTAAATTCTTTAACGATTTCTACAGTCGTATCCTGTGGCATTTCTGCCGATTTTTTGGCCATAATCCCACAATAACGGCGTTTTGCTGGTTCTGCGTGGGGTGATGCTTCTAACTTATCCCGAAAGTAGCGACGCAACAGGGGATGAATTTCATACCAACCATCACGATTATCCTGAACTAAACTCAGGTGAACTAAACTATCGGTTAACCATTCCTCCACTGTATCCCCATCCTCATCGGGAAATAAATCCAGAATCATCCCCTTGGGAAAGGGCGCAAGAGCGAATAAACTGAGGTAAAGTGCCAAAATTTGCGCTTCTGGTTCGCTATGCAACTCCTCCCAACTGAGATTAAAGGCAGCTTTTAACCCTCTTTCCGCAGTCATTTCCCCATGAAACTTGGGATTTTTGTCTAAAATTGGCTCATCTAAGCCTTTTTCGGCTAATTTCTGCCGTATTTTGCTAATTTTCCAATCCTGTCGTCGTACCAGTAACCTTGCCACCAATTCTAACCCTAAGGGTAAATAACCTAAATCCTGACATAATAATTTAGCTGCCTCGATTTGTGTGTCAATTCTGTTGTCTTCAAGGTAGGAACGCAATAAATCAAGTGCATCTTTTTCTTTTAATACTTCTACCCGAAAAGTCTCAATTGTCGCTGATAAATATTCCTTGCGAGTGGTAATTAAAACCTGAAAGCGTTTGTCTTCTTGCGGTGGTAAATAATCCCTAATTTGCTGATAATCCCGCACATCATCAAAAATAATTAGGACATTTCCCGCTAACCAATTTTGCCAACAATAACGAATTTTTACGTCTAATTCTCCCTCATCCGGTAAAGTTAATTTGAGATGTACCCGCGCAAAATCTAAAATAGAAGTACCGATAAAACCGCCGTCACTTTCTGCCACATTTAACCAACATATACCCCCCGGATAGGTTTTTTCCTGCCATTCTTGCCAGCCAAACTGTCTGGCTAGTTCGGTTTTACCTATGCCTCCCATTCCCGTTAAGGTAGATATAGCAAGCTTTTGGGATTGTTGTAATTGCTTTTTTAAGTCAATTAATTCCTGATCCCTACCAACAAATCTAGGGATATTACTATTAGATAAATTGTGAGGATGTTGTTTAACCTGTTCCTTAACAGGCGGCTGCAGTCAGAAATTACCACCAATGAATGTATTACCTTGAAAAACATTCTTTATGGAATCAGCTAATTTTTGATTATTGATAACGCTGGCTTGTTGGGATTGAGATTTAAGGGTATTATTAACCAATTCTTTAAGGGAAGGTTCCGCTTCTATCGCTTTAACCAACTCGGTCATAATTTGGCTTAATTCGGGACTGGTTTTAGCAACAGATTCCACCTCCAGAATTGCCTGTCCATAATCTAAAGGCTGTTCGGGTGCTTTTTCAATTGCGGTGACAGTATCTGGAGAAACTTGTTTCAGGGAAGTGAGAAATTTTTCTGTTTGTTGCCAAACCTTTTCTCCCACTTTTTCACCAGTTTTCTCTAGCGCTTTAGTGGCAATAATCGAACCAACTGCGATCGCTGCTCCTGTAAGAGGGTCCATAGATAAAATCGGGGTGATGAGGGTTGAGTTTATTATATTATTGGGTTTTGATTTTTTCCCACAATATAGGGATTTTAGAGATTGCTTCAGTGGTAAATTCCTGTACTGCTAAAGTAAACTTGTGGTTAAGGGAGCATTCATGATTCAGTCCTCATTGTAGCTTTCATAATTTTATTCTGCCCTATTTTTCTTAATCAATCACAGTCCATGACACAATCACAGCAATCACAGTCAAGACGGCATGGGAGAGGAAAGATCCGTGTTATTGTAAAAATGGGGATAGATGGGGGGGTTGGTCTTGCAAAATCGGCAAATAGGGATAAAATCAAAACAAGTTAATTTTTTTCCTACCATATCATGTTAACCCCATCGGATAGTAAATTATCTAAGCAGCAGCAGATTCTCTCGGCTGTTTCCGAAGAGGAACAGCTTAAACAGCAACGGATTCAGGAAGTGCTATTGTTAATAGATAGTTTATTCCAAAGAGAGGAAACGACTTTTAGAATTATCATCGACTGTCTTTACGATGTGGGTTCGTTAAATTTAATTAATAAAAAGTTTCATAGTCGTTACTTAAATTTTATTATGAAAGCGATCGCTCGTTTTTCTAAGCCTATATTCAGAATTTATGCTCTCTATTGGGTGAAAAAAAATAGCCCGAAATTAATTACTAATTGGTTGGCTAGTAAGGTTAAATTCTAGTCAAGTAAGTTAAGTGGTTCTAATTAAATTGAAGATTGATCCCCCCTTGATAAGCCTATCCATTAGTCACATCTTTCTTAACATAAAATTTGACAAAAAGAGAAAAGTGTGCATGATGGCTCAAGGGGTTTCTATGGGGGACTAATTTGATGAGATAGTTTCCAAGTCTGGCTGATATCATGTCACCTTCGGAGTCCCAACCAAATAGTTTTAACACCGGGTTCACCGTCGAAGCCTGAGAGGAGCCAAAGGGTCGCCTTTTCTGCCTAAAAACCCCCAAGAGAAGCAATCATTGCAGTTCTAAACTTTCATGATCAAACCAGAAATAGTTAGGAGTCCGAAAAGTATTTTGGTAGAGAATTTTCTTTTTATTCCGGTCAATATTGGCCGTAGAATCGGAAAGAATCTCCACGATCACATTGGGATATTTACCCTGTTCTCCCCAAACCACCCAACTTTTGCGGGGACGTTTTATCTGTATCTAAGAGGACAAAAAAATCAGGACTACAAAAAAAAATCACGTTTTTTTAGTTGTTCTTCGTGATAGTAGATGGTAAGATTGCCCGAAGTATAGTAATTACTTCTTTCTTGCCATAACCTTTCTAAACAACCGATCAGAATTGTAATTTGTTGCAGATGTAGATCACTTTCCCAAGGCGGTTCATCACTCCATAAATCGGTGGGGGGACAGGTAACTTCCGGTAAAATGTCGAGAGTTGTCATAGTTTTTCCCCGTTACACTAGCTTTATTTAATTATAACTGTTAAGCTGTTAAATATTTAAATTGCTTGTTGAGATGAGGCAAGAGGCAAAACTACGGTCATAAAAAACTAATTTTTGGCTGACTCACGAGTAAAACTGTAGATAATTTGGGTAGCTAATTGTGGTAATTGTGATAAATCTTCATCGGACATTTTTTGACGAGCGAGTTTCATTTGTAATCCTGTCATCGAATCGCCTCCGTCGGAAATTAAAAATTCTAGGCGTTCAATTTCCGACCAATCTTTAATGTCATTTAATATCTTTTCAATAACCAGAAGGTAGGGATGGGAAGGATTTTTATACCAATTACTGCTGACCCCCTGACGAATATCTAAACCTAAATGTACGATCAAAGGGGCGCGATCAAAAAGAGCATTGGCTACCGGTCGGGTTTCTTCTTGGAGAGATAATTGATTAGCGCGACTTAACTGCCGTAATTTCTCTAATTGATGATATCTTTGGGAAATCGACGGCGGATTTTCCCCCCAACTAAGAGCGATGGTAACTAGATAGGTTTGTAAGAATAGATGTCCTAACTTTTCCGCTTTTGTGGCCAGATAATTGGAATTATAATCATTAGCCTCGATCAGCAAAGGTACTCGCTCGACTATTTCCAAACCATAGCCTTTTAATCCGGCAATTTTACGGGGATTATTGGTAATTAAACGAATATTTCTCACCCCCAAATCGTTGAGCATTTGCGCTCCCATGCCGTAATCGCGCAAATCGGCGGGAAATCCTAATCTTTCGTTGGCTTCCACCGTATCTAGTCCCATATCCTGTAAAGAATAGGCTTTTAGCTTATTAATTAAGCCAATTCCCCGTCCTTCCTGTCGCAGGTAAACCACCACCCCCAACCCGTTGTTTTCGATCATTTTTAGGGCAGCTTGTAACTGTTGCCGACAATCGCAACGCAAGGATCCCAAAGCATCCCCGGTCAGACATTCTGAGTGCATTCGTACCATTACAGGTTGATCACCAAAGAGAGCGGGATCCCCTTTCACAATAGCGATGTGTTCGGTTTGATCTAATAAATTTCGGTAAGCATAAAGCTGAAAAGTGCCGAATTGACTAGGAAAATCACAGACCGTTTCCCGATGGACAAAGCGATCATATTTTAAGCGATAACTGATCAGATCGGCAATGCTGATTAACTTTAAATTATGTTGACGAGCGTATTCAAATAGTTGCGGTAAACGGGCCATGGAACCATCGGGATTTTGGATCTCACAGATAACTCCCGCTGGATACAACCCGGCTAATCGAGCTAGATCCACGGCTGCCTCCGTATGACCGGCGCGTTTTAAGACTCCACCGGCTTTAGCACGAATCGGGAAGACATGACCGGGACGGGTGAGATCGTCGGGACGAGTGACCGGATTAATAGCAACTTGCACGGTTTTCGCCCGATCTTCTGCCGAAATGCCAGTTTTAACCCCTAAATGGGGAGCGGCATCGATGCTAACGGTAAAAGCGGTTTGATTGCTATCGGTGTTTTTTGTCACCATCAAAGGCAATTCGAGAGCATCAAGACGCTCTCCTGTCATTGCCAGACAGATTAAACCGCGAGCTTGCACTGCCATGAAGTTAATCATATCGGGGGTGGCAAATTGGGCCGCACAGATTAGATCTCCTTCATTTTCGCGATTCTCATCATCAACTACGACAATGGCACGTCCGGCTTTGATTTCCGCTAAGGCAGTATCGATAGAGTCAAAAGCGATCGAAGTGACAGTCACAGGCATTAAAACGAGGGAATTACTCTTATTCTACAGGTTTGCTCGATCTGCTGAGGGTCAATTTCTGCCAGTTCCCTAGAAAGAAGTCTCCCGGTGAACCTGACGGCTGCCCGGGAGACTTTTAGCTATCTTAAGCTAGAAAATTAGTTCAAACTAGCGGGGGTGATGCTGGCAACTTTGCCACCGAGACGGTTGATCTGTTGCAGGGTGTTATTTAACTGTTCAAAGGGGACGATAACCGCTTTGCTACTGCGACGGACACTGGGATAACCCGGTTTGCTAATAGCGGCAATTTCCACGCGATAGAGCTTACCCACATCACCATAGGCCACACTACCACCAAGAGCTTTACTCGGGGTGTTGCGTTGAGCAGAGGGACGATAGGCCCAACCATCGCTGCCACCGGAGGGACCGACCACTGCCGAAGCACCGTTTTGAGCTAATTCCACCGCTAAACGGGAGGTTTTGCCGGCAATCTGAGAGCGATCGCTGTTGGCATAACCGCGATAGAGTTGGAACATCCGGGTAAATCCCACGGTTTTTTGACCGGGTTGGGTGGCGAAACCGCGATAGTAGGGAACGATGCTATCGCCGAAGTTTTCGGTATATTCGGCGGAATCGATATAGGAGTCGATATCGGCCTCGAATCCTTGGTTTTCGTAAAGATCGAGGTGATAGATCACTTCCGACTCATCGTAGGGAGCGCGACCTAAAAGATGTTTGATATTAAGTTCGATGACCCGGGTTTGGAAGTTACCGTAGAAGAATTTGTTCTTATACAGTTCCGATTTGGCCACGGCGCGGACGAATTCCCGCACGGTGATCGAACCGTTGCAGAGTAAGGATTCGGCACTGGTAAGGCGCTCGGAACGCATGATATAGTCATTGCCTAGCACCTGACGATAGACGGCGCGAATAACTGCCTGTGCGTCATCACGGGACCAATCGGGACGTAATTCCACGGGAGCAACCTCGCTAAAAGCGGTTGTCCCTAAACGAGAAGCTGAGGTAGTAATTGCCACTAAAGTTCTCCTACAAAAAAATGATCGTTTTCTAACCGCTCAAAACTAGGTGAGGATCAGTTCGATTACCTGGCCGTCTTGACGATGGATATAACAAGGTCTGGAAGAACAGGTGATTGCTAACCCTTTTGCTAACAACCTCCTGTCTTTCCAGACCAGCAGTTTTTTCGACTCGGACTAGCTGAGAGCGTTGATCGCGTAGTCGATATAGGAGTTGGCTTCTACCGCGGGGTCGCCACTTAAACCATGGTTGGCTTTGATGTATTTGAGAGCTTCGATGTACCAGCTAGGAGACAGGTCGAAGGTGCGGTTGATTTCGTCGATACCAGCGATAAGGTACTCGTCCATCGGACCGGTTCCACCAGCAACTAAGCAGTAGGTCACCATGCGGAGGTAGTAACCGATGTCACGAGCGCATTTGTCTTTACCGCGTTGGTCTGCAGCAAAGTTAGCACCTTGCATTTGGGTGGTGTAGGGGTACTTGTTGTACACAGCTTGAGCAGCACCGGAGATCAAAGAACTAGCTTTTTCGGTTAAAGCTTTAGCGGCGGTGAGGCTGGCAGAAGCTTGACGAAAACGACCGAAAGCAACTTGGATTTCGGTGCTGCTTAAGAAACGGCCTTGAGAATCAGCGGCTGCTACGGCTTCGGTAAGGGGGGTTTTCATTGTTTGGTATCTCCCAATAATCTTGCAATAAGTTTCCTACGGTTTAATTAAGACTAGCCCCAAGGACTAGGCGACAGCAGCGGCGGCGCGGTCGAAGTAGCTGGCAATTTCAGACATTAAAGCACTGCAATCGCCGAGGGTGACACCGTTGCGATCGTTAGCAATGGATAAAGCAGCTTCTTTCATTTTGCTTACGCCAGCAGCTACGGAAGCTCCTGGTACTCCTAAAGCTACATAGGTTTCGCGAAGACCATTTAAGCAACGATCATCGAGAACACTGCCGTCGCCAGCGAAGGTAGCGTAGGTGACATAGCGCAAGATGATTTCCATGTCGCGTAAGCAAGCGGCCATACGACGGCTGGTGTAGGCATTACCACCGGGGGTGATCAGTTGCGGCTGTTCAGCGAACAGGCTACGAGCGGCGTTGGCAACGATGGTGGAAGCGTTACTGGTGATCCGGTTAACAGAGTCCATGCGTTTGTTGCTGTCGGCAACCATGGCGCTCAGAGCGTCTAGTTGGGAAGAGCTTAAATATTCGCCGCGAGCATCAGCTTGGGATACTACCCGGGTGAATGCGTCAAACATTGTGACAATCTCCTAAATTTAAATGGGATTTGGTTGCAATTAAAAGGTTTTCCCTCTTAAGGGATTTCACGGTCAGCCTGGACTAGCCTTGACCGCGATTGTTGCGATTTACTTCAAGAAACCTGAAAAAACTTCATGGCTCTCTCATAAATCACCTAAGGAGGTTAAACAAGTATCCAGCTTAACTTTTGTCTGTTATCTTGGCCCCTCAAATTAAATTTATACACTGCTGTCGAAACTTTGTTTGTTACATCTTATTAAGTTTTTTGCTGTCTTTTTGTAACAGTCACTTAACAATGACTCGATCGAGTTGGTCATCGATTCCTGACATTGCTCAAAGCCTCTCACCGTCGAGAAATCAGAGACAGCAAGGCTTTAAGGGTATAAAGGCCAGCAAGATAAAAAATTTAAGTTTTTTTTAATATTTCCCCGCTTTCCCTTCCCCTATTACGCAAGGATCGCCCTTTCCAGCCCTGAAATACGATGAAGTTTTGTAAAGAAGGGTGTGGGAAGTGGGGAAGTGGGGAAGTGGGGAGGTGGGGAAGTGGGAATTATGAATTATGAATTATGAAGTGGGGAAGTGGGGAAGTGGGGAAGTGGGGAGGTGGGGAAGTGGGAATTATGAATTATGAATTATGAAGTGGGGAGGTGGGGAAGTGGGGAAGTGGGGAGGTGGGGAAGTGGGAATTATGAATTATGAATTATGAAGTGGGGAGGTGGGGAAGTGGGAATTATGAATTATGAATTATGAATTATGAAGTGGGGAGGTGGGGAAGTGGGAATTATGAATTATGAATTATGAATTATGAAGTGGGGAGGTGGGGAAGTGGGGAAGTGGGGGAATTTCAACTAAAACCCTAAAACCCTAAAACCCTAAAACCCTAACACTCTAACACCCTATTTCCTGCCTCCTGACTCCTGACTCCTGCCTCCTGTGTCTCCTGAAGTTAAACTAGAAACCAGTGATCAAAAAATCTAGCCGTCCGAACCCGATGATTTCCTCCATTCCCGTTCCTAATAGCTTAAATGGCGCTGAAATTCGCCTTGCTATTCGTTGCCTGCAGCCGCAATTAGTCCACTGGCGCCGACAAATACACCAAAAACCAGAACTAGGCTTTCAAGAACACCTTACCGCCTCCTTAATCAGTCAAACCCTGACTAAATACGGAATTGACCATCAAACCGGCATCGCCGGCACCGGAATTGTCGCCATTATCGAAGGCAGTCAACCGGGGCCAGTTTTAGCCCTGCGGGCAGATATGGATGCACTACCGATCGCCGAAGAAAACCAAGTCCCCTATCGTTCCCAACATCCGGGCCAAATGCACGCCTGTGGTCACGATGGTCACACAGCCATCGCCCTCGGCACAGCAGTTTACCTAGCACAAAACCGTCACGATGTCAAGGGGACTGTAAAAATTATTTTCCAACCCGCCGAAGAGGGGCCGGGGGGGGCGAAACCGATGATCGAAGCGGGAGTGCTGAAAAATCCCGACGTGGAGGGAATTATCGGGTTGCATCTCTGGAATAATCTGCCATTAGGGACAGTGGGCGTGAAAAATGGGCCTTTAATGGCGGCGGTGGAATGTTTCGATCTCCAGATTCAAGGCCGGGGCGGCCACGGGGCAATTCCCCATCAAACCGTCGATTCAATACTGGTGGCGGCCCAAATCGTCAACGCCTTGCAAACCATCGTCGCCCGCAATCTTAACCCCCTTGATGCCGCCGTGGTGACTGTGGGTAAATTAGCGGCGGGAACCGCTAGAAACGTGATCGCCGATAGTGCTAATCTCAGTGGGACAGTGCGCTATTTCAATCCCCAGTTAGGGGGCTATTTCCGACAACGGATGCAAGAAATTATCGCGGGCATCTGTCAAAGTCAGGGGGCTAGTTATCAATTCGATTACTGGCAATTGTATCCCCCGGTAATCAATCATGATCAGATGGCGGAATTAGTGCGCTCAATCGCCGCACAAGTGGTGGAAACCCCGGCCGGAATAGTTCCCGAGTGTCAAACCCTGGGAGGGGAAGATATGTCCTTCTTTTTACAAGAAGTACCGGGCTGTTATTTCTTCTTGGGGTCCGCCAATCCCGAATTAGGATTAGCCTATCCCCACCATCATCCTCGCTTTGATTTCGATGAATCGGTGTTGGGCATGGGAGTGGAGATTTTTGTCCGTTGCGTCGAAAAATTCGGCAATTCTAAGACTTTCTAGCAATCGGTTCAAGGTGAACAGTTTTTGTCAAACCCGAAACCGCTAAACTGATCACTGAATCAGACAGGTAAAAAAACCCATGAACAATAATACCCACGAAAACGATGCCCAACGGGTGAAAATCCTCAGCGAAGCCCTACCCTATATACAAGAATTTCGCGGTCGCACCGTAGTGGTTAAATACGGTGGCGCGGCCATGAATAACAGCGCTATCAAAGACACGGTCATGCGAGATATCGTTTTTCTCTCCTGTGTGGGGGTTCGTCCCGTTATTGTCCACGGCGGCGGTCCGGAAATCAACAGTTGGCTGGATAAATTAGGCATTGAACCCCAATTTAAAGACGGTTTACGCGTCACCGATGCCGACACCATGGATGTGGTAGAAATGGTGCTGGTGGGGCGCGTCAATAAAGAAATTGTTGCCCTGATCAATCAAGCCGGCGGTAAAGCGGTAGGATTATGCGGTAAGGATGGTAATCTGATCACTGCCCGTCCCGTGGGTAAAGAGGGCATTGGTTTTGTGGGAGAAGTGAGCAGTGTCGATACTAGCCTCGTCGAATCCTTGGTCAATAGTGGCTATATTCCCGTGATTTCCAGTGTGGCCGCCGATGAAACTGGCCAAGCTCATAATATCAATGCCGATACGGTAGCCGGAGAAATAGCGGCGGCTTTAGGGGCAGCTAAACTAATTTTGATGACCGATACAGCTGGAATTTTAGAGAATTATAAAGACCCTTCCACCTTATTGGCTAAATTGGATATCCAACAGGCCCGGGAGTTGATTCAAAAAGGCATCGTTGCCGGCGGGATGATTCCCAAAGTTGGCTGCTGTGTGCGATCGCTGGCCCAGGGAGTTCAGGCCGCTCATATTATCGATGGTCGTCTTCCCCACGCCCTTTTACTGGAAATTTTCACCGATCTAGGCATCGGTTCCATGATTGTGGCCTCCGGTTATACTAATCTATAGTAGTAATTACCGTACTTTTGCTCAAAAAGACTTGCCTAAAACCAGAGATATGGTGTACAAGTAAGTTAATAAATGCGCTTCTCACTCCTTTGTAATGGCAAAAGTCTTAGAAGTTAGTTTAGTCGGGAAGCGCAAAATCTGAAGTTTTCATAGCAATTGAATTTATGACCAAACAAGCTGTAGCTCACCCGATGGTGAAGTTTCAACGCAAGGTTAGCAAGTGGATAGATGCAAAAGTAGTCAAACCTAGCGATAGTATCTGGAAACTGGCTCTCTTATACGGAGATGAGTGGGGATACTGGAAGCAAGAGTTGCTCGATTTCGGTTTCTCCATGCAAGACCCTCTCAGCGAAGTGGTAGCGGTAGAAGCTTGGGACGAAGAATAGGCGACCATCGACTCAAAAGCGGCTTTCTACTAGGACTATCGCCATGGGATCGAATCCGATTATCCTTTCCGCTCTGGTTATTTTATCCTTCAGTGCCAGTTGTTCTCCCCGGACCGAAACCCAAGCACCGCCACCAACGGCCCGTACTACTACCGTCAACGTCACCACGGCTACACCAGCAACCATCGAACGCAATCTCGACTACACGGGAACCACCCGACCTTTAAAAGTCGTTTCTTTGCGATCGCAAGCCACTGGTCAGTTACTCAATCTCCTTGTCGATGTGGGAGATGAGGTGCAATTAGGACAAATCCTCGCCCGTGTTGATGATCGTCTCCTCGCCACCGTTGTCCGGCAAGAAAAAGCCGCCCTGTCGGCCCTAGAAGCGGAATTAGCCCGGGCGAGAATTGAAGTCAGTAACGCTGAAATTGAAGTGGAGCGCCTACAACTACAATACCAACAGGCCAAAAATGATGCTGATCGCCTGCAAAAATTAGCCCTAGAAGGGGCGATTCCCCTGCAACAGGGCGAAACAGCCCAAACTACAGCTGCAGTGGCTTTAAAAGCCGTTAATAGCGCGCGATCAAGAATTAAAGTCGAGGAGCAGGTAGTGGCCGCAATTATCGGCAGAATTGCCGCCCAAAAATCGGTCATCGCTCAGGAACAACAACGTCAGGCCTACGCTATTCTTAAATCACCGGCGACGGGGATAGTTATCGAAAAACTGAAAGAGCTGGGGGATTTAGTCAGTATCGGCGATGAAGTCCTCAAAATTGGCGATTTTCAACAGGTCAAGGTGGTAGTATTATTATCAGAATTGGATTTAAAAACGATTAATTTAGGACAAACGGTTAATGTCAGCCTTGATGCTTTCGGTGAGAGAAAATTTTCCGGTCGCATCACCAGGATTTTTCCCCTCAGCCAAGGCACGGCCCGGCGGATTCCCGTGGAGATTACTCTACCCAATGGAGATGGTTTAATCAAAGGGGGATTATTGGCCCGGGTACGGTTTAATAATAATTCTGCCCCTCAGGTGATTGTTCCGGAAACGGCAATTGTCGGTCAAGGGGAGTCCGCGGCAATTTTCGTCCTTTCCGAGTCTAACTCGCAAGTAGAAAAACGGCCTGTTCGTCTCGGTCAAGCGCTTGACGGTCAAGTAGAAATTATCACTGGACTCGAACCGGGGGAGCGTTTCGTGGTCAATAGTAGTAAACCTTTGCAAAATGGGGAAAAAGTCCGCGTCAGTATCCTAAGTAATTCTTGAGCAAACCATTGGAGATACCTTTGAAGAGGTTCAGGAAAATATTAAAGAAGCGATGGAACTTTACCTTGAAGTTTTGCAAGAACGCAGGGAAACCATTCCAGAACCCACAACTAAAGTCGGATTGGTGGGAGTGGCCGCAGGAGGGTTCTTGCCCACTACCGAAAAAAGGGCGACCCAATCAGCTACGATTGACAGGGCAATCGCACGGGTTTTCTTGCTCTTTTTCTTATCTATTCCTTAGGACTAGCTATCATTGCCGGAACTCTAACCTATTTTTTAGTTTTTCCGTCAGGAGTGAACCAGGATAACATTAAAATCATGACACAAGTGAGTCAAGCTTGACAGTATGATATCAATGGTAATAATCTGGAGAAACTTCTTGTTAATAATGATAATTAGACCATCTCCCTTGATCTTTATGGTCAATTATTGCCAGAAATAAGCCAAATAAAATAATTTTTTCCCATCCCCTTGCATATTTTCTCGAGCGAGGGGCTTTTCGGTCCCCAAAATCCTTACAATAGGAGATGAAGATAGCCTGAAAAGTTGGAGAATATGAATTATCTCATTGCCGTGTTAGCTGATCGCATAGAAGCAGAAGAAGCTGCCGTTGCCCTCGAAAAAGCGGGAATTCCCCAATCTCAAGTGACCATTCTCGGTCGAGGCTATAAAAGTGCCGATGAGTTCGGTTTGATCGATCCCTTCCAACAGGCCAAAAAACGGGCTACTCTCATGGCTTTTTGGCTAATTCCCTTCGGTTTTGCCGGGGGCTACCTTTTTAACCTGATTACGGGATTGCATACCTTTGATTGGGCCGGAGAACCGGGCAATCATATCGTCGGCGGCATTGCTGGGGCGATTGGGGGGGCGATGGGCAGTATTTTCGTCGGTGGTGGCGTGGGTTTATCGTCCGGCAGTGGCGATGCACTTCCCTATCGCAATCGTCTCGGTGCGGGAAAATATATTATTGTCGTGCAGGGTTCGGAAAACCTGAAAAATCAAGCGACTCTTATCCTCCGCCAATTTAACCCCGAAAATCTGCAAGGATACGCCCTAGAACAGTGAACGGTTATTAGGAATAGGTTATCGGTCATCTGATTTTTTCCTAAGAATTTTTGATTAATTACCAGAAAACAATGTTACCAAGAGAAGAATTACTAAAGGGTGTTGAAAACCGCGAGGACATAGCGAAAGTTATTGATAAAGCCGAACAAGCGATTAAGACTTGGGAAGTGACGGTGACAGACTTTCTTTCTCCTGCGGTTTTGGCGGAAGTAGAACGAGTTTTTCAGCGTTTAACTGATGTATCAATGCAAAAATGGGGCGGTTATCCCCAAGCGGAAAGACAGCGCCTCGGTATTGCTAGAGTTGATTTACCTTTGGCAGTAACAGATATTCCCCTATCTGCCCTTGATATTGCCGGTAATTTTCTGTTTGATACCGCTAACCATCGGGATTTTTTAGGGGCGATGTTGGGGACGGGGATTGTTCGGGAAAAAGTCGGCGATATAATCGTTTTAGGTGAGCGAGGAGCGCAGGCAATTGTAGTGCCTGAATTGGCAGATTTTTTATCTGCTAATTTACTACAAGTGCGTTCGGTTCCCGTGAAAACTAGCCCGATTCCTTTGACGGAATTAAAAGTTAGACCACCGCAAAAAAAAGAAATTAATACTGTGGAAGCTTCCTTACGTTTGGATGCGATCGCATCGGCGGGTTTTGGCATTTCTCGCAGTAAAATGGCCGAAGCAATTAGCGCCGGGGATGTGCGAGTTAACTGGAAAGATATCAGTCAATCTAGTTATAACGTTAAAACCGGTGATTTGATTTCTTTTCGGGGAAAAGGTCGTTTAGAAGTGGGTGAGGTGACTGTGACAAAAAAAGAGCGCTATCGGGTTCATTTAACTAGATTTATTTAGTTTTTTCTGTCTCTAGAATTTGTTATTAGACAGATTAATTGCCATGGCTGAGAATTTCGCCTTAATCGTGCAACTGTGTCAAGTTAGTCCCATCGGTAAACTATTACCGGGGGCGCTTTATGTTCATCAAGAAGCATTACAGCAACTGGATCCTATCCTTCAGGATTACGAACAACAAGCAAGAATTAATCAGCATTTATCTGAGGCAACAATAATTAAATTTAGCACCGATAAACCGAAAATATCCTATCTTTTTTATCCCGATTTTGATCGGGAACCTCACCCAGTTTTAACTAAAAGTTTAGTGGTAGATATGGGGACATTAATCTTAAGTGAATGGAATTATCAAAATGCTGATAATCCGCCCATTTTACACCGAAAAGAAACTTTTGTTACTAGGGACTATCCTCTTTATGAAGAATTCGAGCATCTTACAAAAATCGAGAGTGCTTTAGGACTTTTAAATAGTTCTTATCCCATCGGTACTAAACAGGAATGGCAACGGCTTTTAAGAAAGCATCACCTTGATTTTGCAGGAGATTATTTAGTTTGTAATCTAGAGGGACAAAGGGAAAAATCGATAATAATTGATCGCCACAAAGCCGCTCTTGTTCGCAAAACCCTTTCTCGTCCAGCAAGATTAGCATTAGCGGCGGGATTATTTCTTCCTGAAACCACTTTTTTTGATTACGGTTGTGGTTATGGAGGTGATATAGAACGCATAGCTGAACAGGGTTATCAAAGTGAAGGTTGGGATCCGTATTATCGTCCCGATAGTCCTTTAATTGAATCTGATATTGTTAATTTAGGCTATGTAATTAATGTTATTGAATCCGCGGAAGAACGACAGGAAGCTTTATTAAAAGCTTGGCAATTAACCCGTCAAGTTTTAATCGTTTCGGCACAGATTTTAATTGATGATAGCGAACGGGGTCTAATGGCTTATGAAGATGGAATTATAACCCGTCGAAATACCTTTCAAAAATACTATCAACAGGAAGAACTAAAACAGTATATTGATAATACTTTGGGGGTTGATTCTATTCCGATAACTTTGGGAGTTTATCTAGTTTTTCGAGAGGAAGAGAAAGCGGAAGCTTTTCGTTTATCCAGATGTCGTTCCCGCACTACCACTCCTAAAATTAAAACCCATCTCAAACGCTTTGAAGATTACGAAGATTTATTAACTCCCCTAATGGAATTTTACACCCAGCAGGGACGTTTACCCGTTGCAGGAGAATTATTGCAAGAGGAGGAAATTAAGGCAGAATTTGGCACTTTTAGACGCGCTTTTCAAGTGATTCTACAAGTAACAGAAGCGGAAGAATGGGAGATAATTGCCGACAAAAGACGCGCCGATCTTTTACTTTATTTAGCTTTAAGTCAATTTAGCCACTGTCCGAAAGTACGGGAATTATCCCCCGCTACCCGTGCCGATTTTAAAGCTTTATTTGGCAGTTATCGCAATGCTTGCGCTTTAGCAGAAGAAGTGTTAATAAGTGCGGGAAATCTGCCAGCGATCGCTCGTGCTTGTGAAAATAGTTCCCTAGGCAAACTTTCCCGTTATTCCCTAACTATTCATATTAGCATTCTGGAAAAATTACCGATGTTATTACGCTTATATGAAGGTTGTGCTAGTCAAACTATCGGACGGTTAGAAAATGCTAACGTTGTTCGTTTATCTTTTCGTCAACCCAAAATTTCCTATCTCTATTACCCCAATTTTGATACAGAAATTCATCCGATTTTAGCTACTAGCATGGATGTATATTTAGGTTCGGCTGATTTTAGTTTTCGCGATTACCGGGATAGTCCTAATCCGCCAATTCTACACGAAAAAGAGCTTTTAGTAATGGCGGATTATCCTAACTATGATAAATTGGTTCGCTTAACTCAATTAGAAAAGGATTGGGGATTGTTAGAAGATAGAAAAGCGATCGAACGTTTACAGGGTTGGCAAAAATGTTTAGAGGAGAATTGTGCTACAATCAAAGGCTATCAGATCCTGTGGCGAAAAGATGCTGATCCCTATAAAGTGAGGATTTTACGCGCTAAAATTAACGCCAGAAGAAATCAAAATAAGTCTTCCTGAGTAATTAAGTAAAATAGACGAGGTAATTAATTGTATGATGACTACGATTCGGTTACAAGGATTAGAAGATTTCGAGTTAAAAGCTAATGATCCTGAACAAAGAATGTTAATTTCTGGGGTTAATTGGCAACAGTACGAAACCCTCTTAAAACATTTAGAAGATAGTTCCAGTTATCGCATTACTTACTTAGATGGAATGGTAGAAATTATGGCTCCTAGTCGTCGTCACGAAGTTAGCAAAGAAGATATTGGTAGATTAGTAGAAGCTTATTTAGAATATGCTGAAATTGATTTCTGGGGATTAGGTTCCACCACTTTGCGAAAACAGGAAAAAGAAGCGGGAAAAGAACCTGACAAATGTTTTTGTTTATTTACAGAAAAAGAGTTTCCTGATTTGGCGATCGAAATAATCTTAACCAGTGGCAGCCTGAAAGTTTTAGAAGTTTATAAAAGATTGGGAACTCAAGAGGTTTGGTTTTGGCAAGATAATCAGTTAAAAATCTATTCTTTGCAAGAGAATGGCGAATATATTTTAATCCCTAAAAGTGCTTTATTACCAGATTTAAATTTAGAATTATTAGCCGAATACGTCAACCATCCTAATCCCCGTTTGGCTGTCAAAGAATTTCGCTTGCGTTTAACAGAAAATTCCCAGTTATAATAACTATTATTTTTCCATGAATTCTCAAGTAAAATTTAACCTATCTATCCTAGGGATATTTTTATTTTCTCTGGCGATAAGATTTTGGAATCTCAGTCAATTTAATACACTTGTTTTCGATGAAGTTTATTATGCTAAATACGGCAATGAATATCTAATCGGTAAAGAATTTTTCCAGTCTCATCCACCGTTAAGTCAATATTTAATTGCTATTAGTATCTGGATTGGTTCCCATTTTCCTGCCGATCCTGAAACCATTAATAATTTAACAGGTTCCCTGCGCTCAACTTTTAGTTATCGCTGGTTAAATGCTTTGACTGGTTCTTTTATTCCCCTAATTATTGGGGGAATTGCTTATCAATTAACCCAGAGAAAAACTGTATTTTTAATCACAACTTTCCTCGCTAGTTTAGAAGGATTATTTCTGGTGGAATCCCGCTATGCTCTCAACAATATTTACTTAATTTTATTCGGTTTGTCTGGACAATTATTTTTTTTATTAGCACTCCAGAAAAATCAGAAACTCAATTGGCTATTATTATCAGGAGTTTCTTTCGGTTTAGCGGCAAATATTAAATGGAATGGCTTAGGATTTTTACTGGGAATATTTATTTTTATCGGTATTGCTTGGTTAATAAAATTATTGAATCAAGAGCAGTCAAAAGATCATCTTTGGACAAAGGCAACTAACCTGAGATTAGAGGACATTTTTATCGCTTTAATTGTCTTTCCCCTAGTTACCTATAGTTTCCTGTGGATACCGCATCTTCTCGTCAACCATCAATATAATTTTTGGCAAGTACATCAGGAAATTTGGTCATTTCATCAGAGAATAAAAGGTAATCAATCTGATGTTCATCCCTATTGTTCTCCCTGGTATAGTTGGTTAGTAATGGGGCGACCAGTGGCTTATTATTTTGAGAGATTAGGTGATAAAATTTATGATGTTCACGCTATGGGAAATCCGTTTTTGTGGTGGTTTTCTACGGGAGCGATTCTAGTGGTTTTTAGTCGATTATTTAACCGAAAAGAGCGGGTAATTTCCGCCTATCTTATCTGTAACTATATTGCCAATCTGCTGCCCTGGTTAAAAATTAGTCGCTGTACCTTTCTCTATCATTATATGGCTGCCTATAGCTTCACTTTGATTGCTCTAGCTTGGCTCTTAGCCGATGGGTTAGAAAGTTCCAGTCCTATTTATAAAAATGGCTCGCGCTCGCTGATAATTTTGATAATTTTTGCTTTTATCCATTGGCTACCAATTTATTTAGGCATTCCCCTGTCAGTGCGGGATTATTATCTGAGAATGATTTTTCCCAATTGGATTTAGGATGAAATTAGCCGCAAAAACTGATACAATAAAATCATGATAAAAAGCGATCGCAGGAGTTATGGGTAAACAAAGAATCTTATCTGGTGTGCAACCAACTGGCAATTTACATTTAGGCAATTATCTCGGTGCGATCCGCAATTGGGTGGAGGGACAAAAAGACTACGATAATTTCTTTTGTGTGGTCGATTTACACGCGATCACCGTTCCCCATAATCCCGCCACTCTTGCGGAGGATACTTTAGCAATTGCCGCTCTATATTTAGCCTGCGGAATTGATTTAGAATATGCGACTATCTTTGTCCAATCCCACGTTAAAGCTCATACAGAATTAACTTGGTTATTGAATTGTATCACCCCTTTAAATTGGTTAACCGATATGATTCAATTTAAAGAAAAAGCGATTAAACAGGGGGAAAATGTTGGCACAGGTTTACTCGATTATCCCGTGCTAATGGCCGCCGATATCTTACTCTACGATGCCGATAAAGTACCCGTGGGAGAAGATCAAAAACAACATTTAGAATTAACCCGCGAT
This sequence comes from Microcystis sp. MC19, assembly GCF_003019735.1. Taxonomy (NCBI): domain Bacteria; kingdom Bacillati; phylum Cyanobacteriota; class Cyanophyceae; order Chroococcales; family Microcystaceae; genus Microcystis; species Microcystis sp. MC19. Next base: position 2,625,291 of record NZ_CP020664.1, read on the forward strand.
ATAGCCGTTAGAATTAATCATCTTTTTGGACAACCGAAACAACCAATTTTAAAACTTCCTGATCCGATGATCCGCAAGGAAGGAGCGCGGGTGATGAGTTTAACCGATGGCCGGAATAAAATGTCTAAATCCGATCCTTCCGAGATGAGTCGGATTAATATTCTCGATAGTCCCGATGTCATTGCCAAGAAAATTAAACGCTGTAAAACCGATCTAGTTAAGGGTTTAACTTTCGATGATCCGGAGCGTCCCGAATGCCATAATTTATTAACTCTCTATAGCATTTTATCGGCAAAAAGTCAAGAGGTGGTCGCATCAGAATGTGCCGATTTAGGTTGGGGACAATTTAAACCGATGTTAACAGAAGTTACCATAGAATCTCTGAAACCTATTCAGGAAAAATACGCTCAAATTAGAGAGGATAAAGATTATTTAGCCACGGTTTTGCGGCAAGGTCGTCTCAAAGCAGAAGCGGTGGCCAATCAAACTCTCGATCGAGTCAAAAATGCCATGGGTTATTTACCACCATTTTAGGGATAATTTTCGGGTGCATACCCTAATTATCAATCTACTCAGTTGAGATTTTTCAAGGAAAACTCGCTGCTTTATCAGTCAATCTTTAACTCTTGGTGGGGTTTTACCCCCCCATCCAGGGTAAGGGAAGGAGAATGATTACAAAAGTTATTAAATTAAGCACAACTCCAGTGATATTTTGGTAAAATAAGGGCATAATTAAAACTATCAAAATACTTACCTGTCCTTTGAGATTATGGTTGTAGAGTCCCAGCGGAAACAAAAAAAACTATCGTCTAGGGAAGATGAGTCTCGTCCAATTGCCAGCAAGGAACAAAACTCTTATCTAGCAGAGGGAATTGTTGATCATCAATCAACTCAGATTGCTCCTTCCTCCTTACTACAGCCATTTTCTCCAGAGTTAGAAAAAGATAGAGCCAACAAATTTAATTTTCTTAAAGAAATTCTGGTTAGTCATCTTGGTCAACCTTTTTACTCGGACAACGGCTTTATTCTTTATCAAGGAGATGCCACAGACTTTTTGTCTAAACTATCTCATAGTGACATAAAAATTGACCTCACTGTTACATCACCACCTTATAATATTGGCAAAGAATATGAACGAGTTCTTTCAATCAATGACTATGTTGATTGGTGTGCTAATTGGCTGCGGCAAATTTATCAGATTACTCAAGATAACGGCGCTTTGTGGCTAAATGTTGGTTATTTAGAAGTACCAGAAAAGGGATTATGTGTTCCGATTCCCTATCTTCTTTGGGATAAGTCTCCCTTTTATCTTTTACAAGAAATTGTCTGGAAATATGGGGCTGGTGTTTCTACAAAAAATCGTCTTAGTCCTCGCAATGAAAAATGGCTTTTTTATCTCAAAAATTGCCAAGAATATACTTTTAACTTAGATAATATTCGTGACCCTAACGTTAAGTATCCCAATCAAAAGAAAAATGGTAAATATCGTTGTAATCCCCTCGGTAAAAATCCTTCTGATGTGTGGGAAGTTCCTAAAGTCACTACAGGAGAAAAGCGCAGTTCTAAGGAAAGAACCGGACATCCCGCACAATTTCCTTTAGCAATTGTCGAGAGAATTATACAAGCTTCATCTAATCCGGTAGAAATAATTCTTGATCCCTTTGCTGGTTCTTGTTCTACAGGAATAGCGGCCTTGGGATTAGGAAGAATTTTTGTGGGTTTTGAAATTCGACCAGACTATTGCGAGATAGCTGCAGAGAGATTTAAAAGATTTAAAAAAGAAAGAAGCAATACTTATATTCAAGGCTCGTTATTCTAGATTTTTCGATACAATTGGAGCAATTTATAATTTTCTACGTCAGAGGAAAGACGCGATTGTTGACCTGTAGCTGCCTTTTGCCCAATCCAATCCCCAGAATCAATCCAACCGAAACCAATTAGTTTAATCTGAGGATTAGTAGTATTAGAAAACTTCTCAAAGTTAACTGCTAAATAGTATCCAGACTTACCTTTTTTGGTGTTATTAGAATTTTGAGCATAGCTTCTATTGCCATATATATGTCTAGGATCAGAGGAGGTTTTGACTTCAATTGAAAAAAAGTCATCAGGTATATAGACAATATCTTTATCAGATATACTGATATCTCCTCTCCAGAAATCGGGATATTTTGCTTTTAGTTCTAAAGGAATTAATTCATGAAGTAGAAAACCCATAATTTGAGGTTTAGGGAAGATATCCCTACCAATTCTAAAACCTTTTGTACCTAACTGAGAATTAAAAATTGATTGCCAAGATGTTAAAACAACATCAACAATTGCATCGGTAGATAGGGGATGTCTTTCCACAAGTCGTTGGGTGATAGATAACCAATTACTAGGAGAGACATCTGCATAGGGAGAATTCATCTATAGTTTTTTTCCGGCGTTATTAGATACAGTAACTAATATTAACGCAACCACCTCCCCCTATCCCAACACCTAATACTAAATTCTGTTTAAAAGGTATAGGAGAGTGGGGAACGCTGGATCAGGGAGCAGGGAAAAACAATCCATAACTTGGGAGTTAATCATAGTATTAAAAACGGATTTAGTATGATTAGCCTTTTTTAACTTGTTTTCGCAGTTTCAATCATTGAAATTGCGATCGCAAATAAAAGTAGCAGAGTCCGGCAGTTACCCCAAGACTAAGAATTGTTATCCCCGTGGGAATTTCCCACATCCCCGACTCGGTTACTAATATGTTGTACTATTGTAATAAGAGGATTTTTTTCCTGAAAAATTGTCATATTTGAGGTTTTGATTATGCCTTATACAAACGAAGAAGGTGGACGCTTAAATAATTTCGCCGCCGAACCGAAAGTTTATCAAGCGGATCCCCCGACTAAATCGCAACAACGTAATTATATTTTCTGGGGTGTTGCTGCGATCACACTTGTGGGTGGACTGTTAGCCGTCGCTTTTTACGCATCCCAAGCTGGCTAAAATTTAGTCCCTCGTAGTTGCGATTTAGCCCTTTTTACTCCTCTTTAGTGCTAAAATCACAACTACTCCCTGTTTTAGGGCTTTTGAGCCTGAATTAATGCCACTGCTGATTGAGACTTAGCCGCAGTCCCCTGTTTACCCTGAGATAACGCTAGACGAGCTGCCGCCTCTAAATCAGCGATCGCTTTTTCCCTGTTTCCCAATTTATAATGGGTTAAACCCCGATTGTGGTACGCTTCGGCAAAATTAGCATTGATTTTCAGACTCTCATCATAGTCCCTTAAAGCCATTTCCTGCTGTCCGGCTCGGTTATAGGCTAGAGCGCGATTATAGAAAATGCGATCCTGTCCTCTGGTTCCCTGTAAACTCAAAGCTTTTGTGTAATCCTCGATCGCTTCTGCGTGTCTTCCCAAGTCATCCTTGGCATTACCGCGATAAATAAAGAAATCAGCAAAATTTCCGTTTAAAGTAATCGCTTTTGTGCAATCTTCCACCGCTGCCTCGTATTTTTTCGTCAGATAATAGGCATAACAACGATTACCGAGAGCATTAACATAATTGGGGTTGATTGTCAAGGTCTGGGTATAATCTGCGATCGCTCGCTCGTACTGGCCGAGAACTAATTCCGCATAGCCGCGATTATAGTAAGCATCGGCATCCTTCGGTTCTAATTGTAGAGCTTGAGTAAAATCTGCGATCGCCCCTGAGTAATCCCCTGCGCTTAAACGATCCACCCCCCGATTATAAAATTCTACAGCCTTGACGGGGTTAGCGGTAGTTTGAGAGCTTAGGGGAGAGATAGTCAGTAAAAAAGTCGCTATAGCTATAATAATTGTCAATTTTTTCTTAATTTTCATAATCCGTTCACCTAAACAATTCAAGGTAAAATTAAACAGCCCTACTTACAGGTCAAAATATCATGATTAAATCTCTTTTGGCGACTTTCCTCCTAATCACCACCCTCCTCTTCACCGCTTGTGCAACTCCCATCGCTGGACTGCAAGGATACACCAGTGGCAGCCAAGGCTATCAATTTTTATATCCTAAGGGTTGGACGCAGGTGGATGTGAAAAAAGTTGCAGGAGTAGATGTGGTTTTTCATGATCTGATCGAAACGAGTGAAAATTTAAGCGTTATTATCAACCCCGTCCCCGACAATAAAACCTTAACAGATTTAGGGACACCCTCGGAAGTTGGCTATCGTCTCCTAAAAAATAACAGTCTTAACCCCAATCTTGATAAGGAAGTAGAATTAATTCGCTCAGAATCTCATCAAATCGACGGCCAAGATTATTATATCCTCGAATATCAAGTTAAATTAGCCAACGGCCAAGAACGTCATAATCTGGCCAGCGTCACGGTTAATAATAATAAACTCTATTCTTTTAATCTTTCCACTTCCCAAAAACGTTGGACGCAAATTCAAGAACTCTTTGAAACTATCGTTGATTCTTTCTCGGTTAGTTAGGGAAACTGGCAACAGGCAATAGTAAAACGTAGGGTGCGTTAGACGGCAAAAATTCCTGTTTTGACTTAAAGGTAACAATCCGTCGTAACGCACCACCTATCATCAACTAGGTAGCCGGTTTACAATTAAAGATAACAGACAAAGAACCAGAAGCCTGTCCCACTATCTAACAATTATCTAACAATTAATTGAGATTACTTACTGAGTCAGTAATCAGTGGGGAAGTGGTAACTGATAACTGATAACTGGTAACTGATAACTGGTAACTGATAACTGGTAACTGATAACTGATTACTGATAACTGATTACTGATAACTGATAACTGGTAACTGATAACTGATAACTGATAACTGATAACTGATAACTGAATATGAGTAACTCGGAAGAAAATAGACTAGATAGACTCGAATCTCTTGCTGAAAATACCCTAACAGAACTACGGGAGATTAAATCAGGATTACAGGAGATTAGATTAGGATTACAGGAGATTAAATTAGGACGACAGGAAACCAATCAGGGATTAAAAGAAACTAGAGCGATCGCTAATTCTAACGTCAAATTGATCGAAGCGTTAACTAATAGTCTTGCTCAGTCTAAAAAAGAATGGGAAAAAGACAGACAGGGACTTGATCAACTGCTAGGACAATTAACTCGATCGAGGTCAGATTTTTATGAGGTTCAGTCAGATTTTTACAATCGATTTAACAATGAAGAAAGAGAATCCCGCATGGTTGAGATTTTAGAGCGTTATTTTCCCCCCGAAAATCCTGCCAATTCCTAGCAGAAATAGCTAAAAACCTGATAACTGATGGTGGGTTACGGCAAATAGATAAATTGATAATTAAGTCTAATAATTTGTCATTGCCTAACCCACCCTACCTAACTATCTCCTGTCTTCTATCTCCTATCTCTTTTTACTGAAAAAACTATGTCCATTCCCTTGATTCTTGCTTCCGCTTCTCCTGCGCGTAAAAAACTATTACAAATGGTAGGAATCGATCCAATTGTGCGAGTGAGTAACTTTGATGAATCGACAATTAATGCTGATGATACTCTCCATCTTGTCCAAACTTTAGCCCAATGTAAAGCGCAAACGATCGCCCCTAAATTTGATACAGGATTGATTCTTGGTTGCGATTCCGTCTTAGAAGTAGCGGGGGAAGTCTATGGCAAACCCAAGGATAAATCAGAAGCGATCGAGCGTTGGCAAAAAATGCGCGGTCAGGTGGGTACACTCTATACAGGTCATGCTTTAATCGATCGAGTTAATCATCAAACTTTGACTCGTTGTGGGATCACTAAAGTTCACTTTGCCAATATCAGCGATGAAACAATTATTGCCTACGTTGACACCGAAGAACCCCTCAAATGTGCCGGCTGTTTTGCCCTAGAAGGAAAGGGGGGTCTATTCGTGGAAAGATTAGAGGGATGTCACAGCAATGTTATCGGTTTAAGTTTACCCCTATTTAGGCAGATGTTAACGGATTTTGGCTACCAAATCACTGACTTTTGGTGATATTTTGGCTGATAATTTCCCCAAATTTATTGACAAAAGGGCTTGACAAATTCTCAGATTTGTGTTAACCTTTTATTATAATGGGAATCCGTGTAGCCCTGCGAACCCCTCTTTTTTCTATCGGATAGCTCCAAAATTTTTAACCCTTTCCTTTTCACTTTTTCCCGAAAAAACTATGTCTTGCTTGCGCGTGGGAATTGCCGGTCCAGTGGGTTCAGGAAAAACAGCCCTGCTCGATGCTCTGTGTAAAAATTTGCGGGATCAATATCCGATCGCCGTAGTCACCAATGACATTTATACTCAAGAAGATGCCCAATTTTTAGTGCGATCACAAGCTTTAGCCTCGGAAAGAATTTTAGGAGTAGAAACGGGAGGATGTCCCCATACAGCTATTCGCGAGGATGCCTCAATTAACTTAGTTGCCATTGAACAGTTAGAGAGAAAATTTGCTAACTTAAAGCTAATTTTTCTGGAAAGTGGTGGTGACAATTTAGCGGCAACCTTTAGCCCCGAATTAGTAGATTTAACCATCTATGTGATTGACGTGGCAGCCGGAGATAAAATTCCTCGCAAGGGGGGACCGGGTATCACCAAATCGGATCTATTGGTAATCAATAAAATAGATTTAGCCCCGATGGTGGGGGCAGATTTAGGGGTGATGGATAGAGATGCCAAAAAGATGCGCGGGGATAAACCCTTTATCTTCACCAACTTGAAAACACGGGAAGGATTAGAGCGAGTGATTGCCTTTATCGAAAAGAATTTATAATAACTATTACTAGGAATAAAAAAGAGAGCGCCAGAAAAATTTAGGTAAAGCTAACATTCTTTTCCAGCGCCAAGGTTCCTGATAGAGTCGATACAACCACTCTAAATTATTGTCACAGAAAAAGCGAGGGGCGCGGATTTTTGTCCCGGACCAGATATCAAAACTACCCCCCACACCTACCCAGATAGCTTGGGGACAGATCTTTCGATGTTCCCTAATCCAATATTCTTGTCGGGGTACTCCCAAACCAACTAAAATTAACCGCGGTTGTTGATCTTTTAACACCTCGATCCAATCGGACATTTCCTCGGAGGATAGATAACCGTGGTTAGCCAGAATGCGGATATTAGGTATCTTTTTCTGCCAATTACTTGCCGCTTGTTCTGTAATCCCCGGTTTACCACCAAAAAAAGCAATAGGAAAACTCTCTCCCTGCATTCCTAACTCAGTAATTAAGGATTCTGATAATTCGATACCGGGGCAGCGGGTTTGTTTTTTGCCCCTTAATTTTAAGTAAATAACAATCCCCGCGCCGTCGGGAATAACTAAATCTGCTTCCCGAATAACTTGGGCTACTTTAGCATCATTTTCCCCTAACATTGCCATTTCTGCATTAAGAGTGACAACGTGGGAACCAAAACCTTGATAGAGGCGATCGATTAACCAACGACTGTAGTTATCGAGGAGATGAACCGGTAAACCAAGAACAGAATATTTGGGGGGAGTTTCTAACATAAGTAGGTAGGTGCTAAAAGTTGTCAGACACCCCCCTTATTAAGGGGGGCAGGGGGGATCAGCACCCCCCTTATTAAGGGGGGATTAAGGGGGGATCAGAGGTAAAATCTATCTTCAATTTAATTATAAATACTTACTTATAATTCATCTTGATTTAGTTGTCATTTTATCGAGAAATTGGCACAAAATCCATCCCAAAACTAGAACGAGAACCGGGTTCAACTACCACTAATTGCACGGATTGATTGCGATCGCCAGACGGTAAAAATCGCACGGGATTAGTCGCCCCGGGCACAGAAAAATCACTGCTTCTTAACGCCCGTTGAACTCCCTCGCGGCTAGATTCTGCCTTAATGCCAGCGATTAAAGCCTGGGTAGCGTCATAGGCGGTGGCAGTGCGCCAATTTACGTCTCCTTGCCACAATTGGCGGGAATTATTCACAAAAGGACTATTCGGATTAGCCCCCAAATGCCAAGCGACAGCCACAACCATGCCCAGGGCATTTTTTCCGCCTACATCCAGAGTTTTCGGGCTATAAACGTCATCACCCGCCACAATCGGTAATTTTCGACCGTTGATTTGAACCACCTGCAAAGCCTTATCTAGGGTACCACTATCCCCAAGAAGGGCGATTAGATTTGCTCCCTCCTGTTGAGCTTGTTGGAGGCTTTTAGACGGGGAAAAAGTCAGGGAAGATAGATCAAATTCACTCACCACTTGACCTCCTCCTAATCCTAAAGCGGTGGTAAATTCAGATTTTAGGGATTGACTATAATTACTTTGGGAGTTAAAAAATACCACTGCCTTGACGTTAGGATTTTTTTGCAAGCTAGATTCGGCTAATGCCCGTGCCGCCACAAAATCACTGGGAACAGAACGAAAAATATAGTCACCAAAATTGGAGAGTTTAACTGAGGTACTGACGGGGGAAATCATTACTAATCCTGCTTTTTGATAGATAGCAGCCGCCGCTAAAGAGGTGTCACTGCTAGTGTGTCCTACTACTCCTAAAATACTGTTGTCAGCCGCTAATTTTTGGGCAATTTGAGCGGCAATTTCGGGATTATAAGCATCATCAGCAATGAGAACTTTTAAAGGAGTGCCATTAATTCCCCCGGCTTGATTGATTTGATTTTGAGATTGGGCAACTCCTCGTAAAATTTCTAGGGAGGTGTTGACACTGCCCCCAATTGGCACGGAAACGGCGATAGTATAGGACTTAGCTTGACCAATACGGGCGTTATTTAAGTAGATGAGAGCTTCCGGATCATTTTGATTAGTTTGCAGGGATTTTTCTAGGAGGGAAACTGCTTGCTGAAAGTCTCCTTTTCCGAGTGCCTGTATGGCGGCTTGTTTGTCAAAAGAAGCCCCTTCAACTATTAATAAGTTTTCCCCTTGACTAAATCTTGCTTGTGGCGATACCGGTTTTTGCCCCAGTTCAGGAAGATTGGTTGGGTTATATCTTTCTTGAAAACGATTGTATAACCACCAACTACCTGCCCCAAAAAATAGTAGGGTAATCAGCAGGGCTAAAAGCAGGGGAACGGTCTCATTTTTCTGGCTCATGGGCTGATCAACTAAGATTAAATTAATGGTTTAATCGAGATTTATAGTTAATAAAAGTAACATTTTTTTGTTTTTCATAGGGCTAATCCAAGTCTGAATGTCACCAATATCCGCTCTACCTTGATAGAATACCTCATTGCGGGTCTGATAGTCAAGACATTGTTTAAATGCGTCTTAGTTTATTAGGGATACTTTACCTTTTTGTTTGGGAATCTTCCAAATGTTTTACCAAAACATTGGAGGATAAAGGACCGTGTAAATGACTCCAGGGTAAAACCTGTTCTAAACGCCATTGCTGATGGACGTAATAATCTAGAGGGGGAATTTGTCCTTTTAGTTCCTTAAAAGCCCGTTTATAACTGCCCAAAGAATCACCGTAGCCACGGGTTAATTCTAATAGGGAAGTTAAGCGGCGATCACCTCTAGATAATAGGGCTTGAATCACCGACCAATTATAACTTTCTGGACGAAATTCTATGCCCTGTTTACCTAATTGTTTCTCTAGATATTTTAATCTTTTTTCAGCCATTTTATTAACTCCAAACCACTGAAAAGGAGTGTGGGATTTAGGCACAAAGGTGCTGCAACCGAAAGAGATTCGCAGTCCAGAGGCGGCTTTTTTTAAGGCTATTAACATTTCCACAGTCGCTGCGATATCTTCGGCTTCTTCTCCCGGTATTCCCACCATACCATAGAGTTTTATCCCTTTTAAACCGCCCGCTTTGGCATTAATAGCAGCTTGGATAATTTCATCATTGGCTAACTTTTTGTTGATAATTTCCCGCAGGCGATCGGAACCACTTTCTACGGCAATAGTAATTGATTTGCTGTCTCTTAGGGATAAAATTCTGGCTAATTTTTCTGTGACAGTATTAGTTCTAACCGAAGCGATCGAGAGTCTAACTCCCTCAAATTTTGCTTGAAAAAGATAATCGAGTAAGGTTTCAAATTCAGGATGTTGGCTGACGGAAGCACCTAATAAACCCAAGCGATCGGTCACTTTTAAACCTTTTTCAATGGCAGGGATTAAAGATTCTAAACTAGCGGTACGAAAGGGTAAAGTTAGATAACTAGCTAAACAAAAACGGCACATTTCTGGACAACTTCGCACCACCTCTACCATATAAATATTCTCCCATGCGGCTTGTTTTGTTACCACCGTAGAAGCAGAAAGAGTGTTACTGCGATAGGTTTGTTTACTAACAAAGGCAGGAACATTATTATCTATGGGTAGAATTGCTGTAATTTCACCTTCGGGACTATCATAATTAACGGTATATAAACTAGGAACATATACCCCCGGAACCTGGGCTAAATGACGGAGTTTTGTCGAGCGATCAGCATTTCTAACCTCTTGATACGCATTAATCAAATCGGCAATTAAATTTTCACCATCTCCCAATAAAATTACATCAAAAAAAGCGGCAAAAGGTTCGGGATTAGCGGTTAAAACTGGCCCACCACCAAAAATTATCGCTTCTCGATCTTGCCGTTGATGACTGTGGCAAGGAATTTCTAAAGATTCTAACAGCGAGAGGATATTAACATAGTCCAATTCCCAAGAAAAGGAAAAGCCGACTAATTCGGGATAACGGGGTAAAGATTCTTGAAAATCCGTAAATAAACGACTAACTTGTATATCTGATCGCAGGGCTAAAGTTGCCCAGACAATTTGATAACCTAAACTGGTTATACCCACGGAATACTGATTAGGAAAAGCAAAAATGGTTCTAATGGCATCACTGTGGGGGATTGCGGAAGTAAAGAGTAGTTTTTCGTCTTGTAAGATGGTCATTTCAGTTATCAATTATCAGTTGTCAGTGACTACCGCAGGTCGTCGGTAGCTTGAAATCAGAAAGATTTTAATTTTCATCCCCTTGCCAGGGGAAGCTTGTTACCTCTTGTTTTTGGTCATATATAAGTTTAATTTAAATCCGGAGGTGAAGGAGGGGAAAATATCTCAATAGACAGTTATATCCCACATTCTGCACTTCAGTTTGTAACATAAAAAGTTACAAACAAGGAAAGGGACTAACTGAGTACAAATACTCAGAATTTCCCCGACCAAAACGTGAAATAATGGAGAAAGTATGATCGGGCATAAGCGAGTGCTGTTCCCACTTAATCGACTAATTCTGGCACTAATTCCATCTCGCCAGTACTCCAATGAAGACGATGAACCCATTGTTTTCAATAGATTAAACCGTTGGCTCTCCCAGCTTTGGTGGGTAAAATGTATTCTAAGATACATTTCTCAAGAGCGAGGGGGTGGAACGAACCACAAAGACACAAAGGACACAAAGATCGATCGATCCTATGTCAATTAAACTTATCACACAGAACCTAGAAGAGCCAACCGTTGCGTTGTCGTTACAGCCAATACTACTATTGACTAGCTTAGTTGGGGAAAAAATCTCAATGACCATCAATGGTTGACCTAAGAAAATATTTCAGTCTCTTCGTCGGTAAATAACCTATTAGAGACTGAAAAATCTTAGTCATTTATCAGTTGTCAGTGACTACCACAGGTCGTCGGTAGCTTGAAATCAGAAAGATTTTAATTTTCATCCCCTTGCCAGGGGAAGCTTGTTACCTCTTGTTTTTGGTCATATATAAGTTTAATTTAAATCCGGAGGTGAAGGAGGGGAAAATATCTCAATAGACAGTTATATCCCACATTCTGCACTTCAGTTTGTAACATAAAAAGTTACAAACAAGGAAAGGGACTAACTGAGTACAAATACTCAGAATTTCCCCGACCAAAACGTGAAATAATGGAGAAAGTATGATCGGGCATAAGCGAGTGCTGTTCCCACTTAATCGACTAATTCCGGCACTAATTCCATCTCGCCAGTACTCCAATGAAGACGATGAACCCATTGTTTTCAATAGATTAAACCGTTGCGTTGTCGTTACAGCCAATACTACTATTGACTAGCTTAGTTGGGGAAAAAATCTCAATGACCATCAATGGTTGACCTAAGAAAATATTTCAGTCTCTTCGTCGGTAAATAACCTATTAGAGACTGAAAAATCTTAGTCATTCCATTCCCCTTTGGGTGGGACGGGAGGATTGCGGAGAAGATGGCGGGTTAAGTCCTTATCTGGTTCCCTCTCTCCTCTTAGCCACTGTTTAATCGCCGTTTCGATAATGCGACTAGGATCGTTAGTCAGGTGTTTAATCTGTTCCAACACTTCCGAGTCAATGTGAATAGCGATTTCAACTTTCTCCGCCGTGCGCTGAGTCGGTGTAGCATTGTCGTTCATAAGCTCTATCAAGGATTGCTATCTATCATTCTACCCGTCAGTCGAGGATTCTTATCCAAGAGTTTATCTATAGTAATGGGATTTGGACAAATCATAGAGCTTTTCCTGAGCCATTGCCCTTTCCCTGATTTTGTCACCATAATCAAGCCTACCATAGTTTCCTGTGGATGCCGAGAGGGAAAGCCAAGGCCAAAACCCTGACTATACTTGCAGTTTAGCTTTTTTTACCTTTTACTTTTCACTTTTGCTCCAGCCTTAGAGACTTTACCTTTACAATGAGTGAAGGAATCTAAAATTTTATAAACCCCTGACTTTTGCCAGCAGTGAACCACGATGACTGACGTTCCCGTTTCTCGCATTCGCAATTTTTCCATCATCGCTCATATCGATCATGGTAAATCAACTCTCGCCGATCGCCTCCTGCAAATTACGGGAACCGTAGCCCAACGGGAGATGAAAGAACAATTTCTTGATAATATGGACTTGGAACGGGAACGAGGTATCACCATCAAGTTACAAGCGGCACGCATGGATTATACCGCTAAGGATGGTCAAAAATACGTTCTCAATCTGATTGACACCCCCGGCCATGTGGATTTTTCCTACGAGGTTTCTCGGTCTTTAGCGGCGTGCGAGGGAGCTTTATTAGTTGTGGATGCGTCCCAAGGCGTAGAAGCGCAAACTTTAGCCAATGTTTACCTAGCACTGGAAAATAACCTCGAAATTATCCCAGTTTTAAATAAAATCGACCTACCCAGTGCCGAACCAGAACGGGTCGCTGCGGAAATCGAGGAAGTGGTGGGTTTAGACTGTAGTGAGGCGATTCGGGCCTCGGCTAAGGCTGGGATCGGTATTAATGATATTCTAGAGTCGATCGTCCAATTAGTTCCCCCTCCCCAAGATACCCTCGAAGAACCCTTCCGAGCTTTAATTTTTGATAGTTATTACGACGCTTATCGAGGGGTAATTGTCTATTTCCGCGTCATGGATGGTCGGGTGAAAAAGGGCGATAAAATTCGTTTTATGGCTTCTGGTAAAGAATTTGTGATCGATGAATTGGGAATTTTATCACCGCAACAGGTACAGGTAAATGAACTTCACGCGGGAGAAGTGGGTTATCTGGCAGCCGCGATTAAAACCGTCGCTGATGCCCGGGTGGGTGATACGATTACTCTAACCGCTAAACCGGCACAAGAGCCTTTACCCGGTTATACAGAAGCAAAACCGATGGTTTTCTGCGGATTATTCCCCACGGATGCTGATCAGTATGCCGATCTCAAAGATGCCCTGGAAAAGTTAAAATTAAACGATGCAGCCCTATCCTACGAACCGGAAACTTCTAGCGCCATGGGTTTTGGTTTCCGTTGCGGTTTCTTGGGACTGCTACACATGGAAATTGTGCAGGAAAGACTAGAAAGGGAATATAACTTAGATTTAATTACCACTGCTCCCTCGGTAGTTTATCAGGTCACTACCACCGATGGCGAAATTGTCGAAGTGGATAATCCCAGTTTGTTACCTTCCCCACAAAAACGGGAAAAAATTGAGGAACCTTATATCCAAGTGGAAATGATTACTCCGGAAACCTATGTAGGCGCTTTGATGGAATTATGTCAAAGTCGTCGGGGAGTTTTCAAGGATATGCGTTATTTTACTAAAACCCGCACCGCTTTGATTTATGAGTTACCTTTAGCAGAAGTGGTGACGGACTTTTTTGATCAATTAAAATCTCGATCGCGCGGTTACGCTAGTATGGAATATCAATTAATTGGCTATCGGGAAAATGAGCTAGTTAAATTAGATATTATGGTCAATGGTGATCCCGTTGATGCTTTAGCGATGATCGTTCACCGGGATAAAGCTTATTATGTTGGTCGTGCTTTAACTGAAAAGTTAAAAGAATTGATTCCCCGGCATCAATTTAAGGTTCCCATTCAGGCCGCTATTGGTTCTAAAATTATCGCTAGTGAACATATTCCCGCTTTAAGAAAGGATGTCTTAGCTAAGTGTTATGGTGGCGATATTAGCCGCAAGAAAAAGCTGTTAGACAAGCAAGCAAAAGGGAAGAAACGGATGAAAGCGATCGGAACTGTTGATGTCCCGCAAGAGGCATTTATGGCAGTCCTAAAACTCGATCCTCAGTAAAATCTTGGGGTGAGTCAATCCTCACCCTTTTTAGTTTTGGCAGAGGGAAAGAAATTATTATGAAACTTTTGAAATTATCCTATCAAGATTTATCCTCTGGATTAAGTATAGATTCTTGCAAATTTTTTCCAGATTTGAATTTATTAGTTGGTATCTCAGGTGCAGGAAAAACCTCGATTTTAAAGGCTATTAGTAATTTAAAAAGAATCGCTAACGGTGCATCCATAAATGGGGTGAAATGGGATGTGGAACTTTTAACCAATGATAATGTTCGTTATCATTGGTTGGGTGAATTTGAGGTAAAAAAAGCGCGTTCTCTCATCAAGATTGAAGAAGATGAAGTCAATGTTAATGACGGCGAAAATAAGGTTAGTATAATTAGGGAAACTCTTTTAAAAGATCAAGATGTTTTGATCGCAAGAAATCAAGAGGTAATTGAGTTTAAACATTCAAAGACACCAAAACTACCATCTTATTTAAGCTGTATAGAGCTTTTCAATCAAGAAGAAGATGTTTTCCCTGTTCGACAGGAATTTAACAAAATGATTTTCAATCCACTTAAGTTTAATACCTCATATTATTCAACATTTGATAAAATCTTTAGAAACGACGAATATACCGAATATAACTCTCTCTCTGAATTACAATCGAGTCAACTTCCTATTTCCGACAAACTACTGATCACTTATGAAAAATATCCCGATACGTTCGAGATAATAAAGAGAAAGTTTTTAGATATTTTCCCTCAAGTTGAAGATTTAAAAATAGAATTTTTAGAACCATCCAAACTAGGTGATCTGTTTGTTTCATCAACTCCAATAGTTTTATTTGAAGAGCCACCTCACATACAAATAAAAGAAAAAAACTCTCATGTCTGGATTTTAGACCCAAATATCTCCTCTGGAATGATAAAAAGCCTGATGTTCTTAGCAACGATCGAATTATCTCCTGATGGCAGCGTTATATTAATCGATGAATTTGAAAATAGTTTGGGGGTTAACTGTTTGGACACTTTAACAGAAGATTTATTAGTTAATTATCGAGATTTACAGTTTATTATTACCAGTCATCATCCCTATATAATTAATAATATCAGTCCTGCCTATTGGAAAATAGTCACTCGTAAAGGAGGAGTAATTCAGGTACACAATGCGGCTGATTTTCATATTTCTAAAACTCGACAAAAAGCCTTTATTGATCTTATCAATGTCTTAGAAGAATTTCCCCAAGGAATTAGTTAATCGATGAATATTTATTTTTTAGTTGAAGGAAGAAGTACCGAAAAAAAGCTTTATACTGCCTGGTTAACTTATCTTATTCCCGAATTTAAGCGAGTTGATTTTTACGATCAAGTCAATCACAACAATTACTTTCTGATTAGTGGTAATGGCTACCCCTCGATACTTGATGAGGGAATTCCTAACGCCATCGATAAAATTCAAGAAGTATCCAAATATAACTATCTAGTCATCTGTCTCGATGCTGATGAGGATACTGTCGAAGAAAGAGAACAATATGTTAATGACTTTATCACCAAACATATTACTATCCCCGCACAACTTGAAATCGTGATCATTATTCAAAATCGCTGTTTTGAAACATGGCTATTAGGCAATCGCACAATATTTAATCCTAAACAACCTTTACAGGGACTTTTAGCTGATTATGTTCAACACTATGATGTTTACGAAAATGATCCCGAACTAATGGGTAGATTTAATTGCAGAAATCATGCCGATTTTCATTTTGCTTATCTAAAGTCTATTTTTAAAGCTAAAGGTTTGTCTTATTCTAAAAAATTCCCTGGGGAAGCTCAAGAACAATACTATCTTAATCAATTAAAAAAGCGTATCGATAAAACCGAACACTTAAAAACCTTTCAGAAATTTATTAATTTTTGTGATAATATTCGTCAAAATTTTAGATAAATTGATCTCTGGTGCTTCTGACGAGGATGAAATATAAGCTGATCTGGCATCGTCTCCTGACTAATAGCTGATTGAGAATACAAGACTATGACAAGGCTTTTGTCCTATAAATTTCTAGGTCGGCAGATTTTTGTAGTATTGTAGTATAATGGTAACTCCAGAAAAACAATCCCAAAAGTGCCTTTAGTCTCTTCAGTTATCAGTTACCAGATAGAAGTTAAAAATTGGCAATTTACTTGATGTTATGGCTTCCTTACGCGATATTCTCAGTTACTATCGCAATTATCAAAAAGCCGCCTTTTTGAGCATTGCTGCCTCCAGTGTCTTTGAAATTATCGATCTGATGGTTCCCTACGCTGTCGGACAGATTCTTAATGTTCTTTCCGATCAACCTTTAGATGGATTCGTGCAATCTTTAGTTGATCGCACCATGATTTTAACTCCCTTTGCCTCAGAAAAGTGGGTTAGTTTGGCGGTATTATTAGGCTTAATTTTCCTAACCACAGTAATTAAAGCACCAATTCAGCCTTGGCTGAGTGTATGGTTTCACTGGGAAATATCCTTAAGAGCGCGACGAGATCATCTCAGAAAAATTATTGCCAAAATTCTCACCTTACCCCTATCTTTTTACGATGAAAATAATCCAGGACGCATCGCTAACCGGATTGCCAAAGGGATAGAAAGTTATACTTGGACTTATCCCGAAGTGGCGGGAATGATGATCCCAAAATTGTTTAGAGTTTTTGGTATCTTTATTGTTATTTGGGTAATTCAATGGCAAATCGCCCTCGCTTTTGTCATTTCTTTTGTATTAATTCTAGTTTTTATTGTCAGAGATTTAAAAGATTTAATGCAAAAAGAAAGAACTCTTGATCGGCACATCGAAAATACTCAAAGTCGCAATTCTGAGATTATTACTAATATCAAAACTGTCAAAGCTTTTGCCACGGAAGGACAGGAGTTATATCGTCAAAAACAGCGTTTAGAGAGAGAATTTACCTACGTTATCCATCGCATTCATAAGGGTTATGTGGACTTAATTACTTGGGAAAAAACCCTTGTACAAGCTAGTTTATTTGGAGTATTTTTCTTTACTCTTCTAGCCACCGTTCAACAGAAAATCTCGATCGGGCATTTTATCACCACCTATACCCTAGCTAGTATGGCCTATGCGGAATTAGATCCCCTATCCCAAATGGCAGAAACTTTCGCTCGTCGCTATGCTTCTATGGCCCGTTTACAGGAATTTATCAACTTACCCAGTGGCACTGATGCAGGTAGTCTTTTAGCCGATCATGCTCAAGATAATCCCTATCATTTTACGGGGAAATTAGAATTAAGAAATCTTAACTTTGGCTATAGTCCAGAAAGAACTATTCTCAAGGATATTAATCTGCTGATTGAACCCTATCAAACCGTGGCATTAGTAGGAAGATCGGGTTCAGGAAAATCCACTTTAGTTAAGTTACTTTTCCGCTATTTTGAACCGAATCAAGGGCAAATTATGATGGATGGCGAGGATATTCGTCGCTTAGATGTCACTTGGTATCGGCGACGGTTAGCGATTGTCCATCAAGAAGTAGATGTGTTTAATGGTACGGTATTAGAAAATCTCACCTACGGTAATCCTAATATTAGCTTCGAGAAGGTAGCAGAAGCCTGTAAAATTGCCCGCGTCGATGAATTTATTCATGAATTACCTAATGGTTATTCCACTATTGTAGGGGAAAGGGGCGTGCGTCTTTCGGGGGGACAAAGACAGCGTTTAGGAATTGCTAGGGCCTTAATTGTCGATCCGGATGTGTTAGTTTTTGATGAGGCTACTTCTAGCTTAGATTATGAGTCAGAAAGAGCCATTCAACTAGCCATGAAATCCATTTTAGGCACTCGCACCACGATTATTATCGCCCACCGTCTCAGTACCGTTCGAGAAGCGGATCAAATTGTCGTCTTGGATAATGGTCGTATTGTCGAGATCGGTAGCCATGATCAATTATTAAATCAGCAGGGAATCTATCAACGTCTCCACTCTTTACAAGAAAGCGGTGAACTGGTTTAGTCTTAAAATAGTCCCGATCGATGACTGTCGATCGGGAACCGAGAAAATATGATCTAATGGGAGTTGCTCACCATGTCTAACGAAACCGTTACCTATTCCCTAGAAGCTGTTTTGACTAGGATTGAGGGGAAAATTGACAGCTTCCAAAAAGATGTTAACCAAAAATTTGACACCTTCCAAAAAGATGTTGACCAAAAATTTGACAAAATCGACGAACGGTTAAATAAGCTAGAGGTAGGACAGGCAAAGTTAACCGAAAAGGTTGAGGGAATCGATAATCGCTTACAATCAGTGGAAGGAACCCAAAAAAATCAGGTTTGGACATTAATTATTCTTTTGGCAAGTGCGATCGCTACAGCTGGTTGGAAAGTATTTTTTTCGGGTAATCCCTAGAATTAATAGTAGCAACCTCACCCCCCCTTATCCTGATCGGCATGGGTTCAATCATCAAGTTTAACCCTCTGCTAACCAGCGCACGGCATCCTTAGCGTGGTAGGTTAAGATAATATCGGCACCGGCCCGTTTAAAGCTGGTTAAAGTCTCTAAAGTCACCCGTTTTTCGTCAATCCAGCCATTTAACGCCGCCGCTTTAATCATTGAATATTCCCCCGATACATTATAGGCAGCCACGGGTAAATTAGTCATTTCCTTGATTCTCCAGATAATATCCAGGTAAGACAGGGCAGGTTTTACCATTAACATATCTGCTCCCTCTAATACGTCTAATTCCACCTCTTTTAAGGCTTCTCTGGCATTACCCGGATCCATTTGGTAGGTTCTGCGATCGCCGAATTGGGGCGTAGAATCAGCCGCATCCCGAAACGGACCATAATAGGCAGAGGCATATTTAGCGGTATAGGAAAGAATTGGTGTATCACTATAACCAGCCTCATCCAATCCTTGACGAATTGCCTGGACAAAACCATCCATCATTCCCGACGGTGCAATGATATCCACTCCCGCTTTTACCTGAGAAACGGCGGTTTTTTGCAATAATTCCAGAGTAGGATCGTTTAACACCCTGCCGGTTAAATCTCCCGTTTGCAGATAACCACAATGACCATGGTTGGTATATTCACACAAACAAGTATCGGCGACAATGAGTAGATCGGGAACTGCCTCTTTAATTGCTGTGGCTGCTTTTTGCACAATACCATGATCGTGCCATGCTCCCGTCGCCTCTGTGTCTTTACTTTCTGGCAGCCCGAATAAAATAATCGCTGGAATTCCTAAATCCCGCACTTCCTTGGCTTCGTCAACAATTTTATCGATTGATAATTGATACACCCCCGGCATCGATTTGACTTCTAAGGCAATACCTTCCCCCGTCGTGGCGAAAAGAGGATAGATAAAGTCATTGGCTGTCAAGACGGTTTCACTCACCAGACGGCGCATTTGAGGGGTTTGACGCAGACGACGGGGGCGATGAATAGGAAACATAGTTTTTTGTGATTAAATCGGGAATCTGGTCTCGATTCTTTAGTTTAAATCTTTGCTGAGGATGAACACAAATCAATTCAGCCAGCTGCTGGCTGCCGGCAGCTATAGGCAATATTTAGTTATTTTGAGCTTAATCAAACTATTTAGGTCAAAAATGACCTGATGAGGCTCTATCGTCGTTTTGAGGGCGAAAAACCAGCAATTTGACTAAAATTTAATCTTTATAGCGATCAATTTTGCTGTCGCCACCACCGCATCTATTTACAAAACTTTACCTCATCAGTTATCAGTTACCAGTTATCAGTTATCAGTTATCAGATGTGAGTTTTCAGTTCACTGATGGCTCTCTTGGATATTGGCTGAAAAATGTTCATGGTGTTACATTAGCGGCGCAAGCGTTCACTGATTACTGATTACTGTTCACTGTTCACTGACTCCCAAAACCCATCTCCATTTGGGAGAAGGATCGTTTATTCTAGTAGGTAAGAGCGATCAATTCAGGATTTTTGCGATGGCCAACTTAGGTGATTTAGTCAAAAAAGCAGTTTATTTGGGTGTAGGCATTGCTACTTATGCCGCCGAAAAAGCTGAAGTAAATTTACAAGAATTAAGAAATCAAGCCCAAAAATTAGCCGATGAAATGATTTCTCGCGGCGAAATAAACGCGGAAGAAGCGAGGAAATACGTTGATGAGTTGGTGAAACAGGCACAACAGCAAACGGTAGCAGCTAACGAATCTAATATTCCCCATGAACCCCGACGGATAGAAATCATTGAAGATGAGGAGGACACCAAAGCAGCCGATCCAAAAGTAGATGAATTGCGGCAACAGGTGGAACGTCTTCAGGAGGAATTACGGAAACTGCAACGGGATTAAAACCTAGATTTTAGCGACAAATAATTAATTATTACCAGACAAGGGATGCAAGTATAAACATGGACGATTGGCAGAAAGATTTTTGGGAAGTTATCGAAACTGTGGCACTGGGAATTGAAACTTTTTTCCAAGAAGTAGCCCAAACTATCGAAGAAATTAATGAGGAGATTATCATCGATCTGGAACAGTTTATTCAAGAGGTTTTACCCCAGGAATTAGAAGAATTTTTTAACCTCGATGAATACCCCTTTTCGGGATTAGATGAACCCTCGGATTTTATCCTCACTCCTAAGGTTAACCCCGATCCTAACACCCATCCTGCTTGTATCGGTTGCCGTAATTATCACGGTTATATCTACGGAGGCAATCTTCTCGTCTGCGGTTTCCATCCCTACGGTTGGGATAGTGATAGTTGTCCCGATTGGCAAGCAGAGGATTAATTATTTTTCTATAAAATCAGGTAGGGTTATTATCCCTACCCATAGCTTTTATCTCAAAGCAATTACCCGTCATTTTTAGTTAAGAATTACCCTTGGGAGCATGGTAAGGTTCAGAATCAAAAGGCTGCATCCCCACATCGGGATATTCATCATTGTTGGGGCTAAAAATGCGAGCGAAAGCCTCTGTTAGGTACTGGACAAAATTGTGTAATGTATCCTTGATATTCATTGCTTTTCTCTCCGACTCTCGACAACAATCTCTGTTCAACTTCGGGTAAGGTTGATTCACCCCTCCATCCCCATTATCTGGCCAGAATCTCATCAATTGCTGACTTTTGAGATAATTCTTGAATAATCTTCATAAGACTTTATGTTTTTTATTGTTTATCTAAACTTTTATAATAATTCTTGTCTTTTTGTCAAGGAACGATTATTCAATTAAATCGCTGATTTGTTGATCATCTAAGCATAAATATCCATTGACAAAGACTTGTAATTGAGCATTATCTATCTCCTCATCCAAAAAAGGCTCGATGGCTTTCTGACGAAGTTATTTAATTTTGTTGAGGTTTAATCCCAACTTTTCGATAGTATTAAAAGATGGGGTCACTAAAATAGATTCAGGTAAATAGTTAATCGTGAATATAAGCTTTTTACAGTTGTTTTTTTTCGGGGCGATCTCGCTAACCCTAACTTTCACCCTCGGCTATGTTAGCCTGAGAGCGATCTCGCGCTTTACCGTCAAGGAATGTATGGCCCTTGCTGGTGCTTGGGGAATGGCTTTACAATCGGCGATCGCTTTCGTTAATTTTCTTTGTGGCTTTTCCGGAAGAACTTTTTTCCTGTTAGCAACGGCTGGTTTATTTATTATCTCTCTATGGTTACTGACGCGACAATTGTGGCAAGCGGAAGAAAGAGAAAACTATAGATGGCTATACCTAGCGATCTTGTTCTGGCTCGTCCTGCTAGGGATGCAATTCTTCGTCGTGCTTTACAGTGGGGGATTTTACTACGGGGATTGGTGGATGCACTTCGATATCGCTCAAATTTTTTTGGGACTTCAGAAAACCGATACGGTTTACTTTGGAACTTATAATGTTACTTCTAGAACTCCTTTGTTCAATCTATTTTCTAGTTATTATCTGGCACTTTTAGAAAATTCATTTGCGGTTTATCAAATTACCGCAATTTTACCCGGAGTATTCCTGACCCTCCTAATCCCTCTCTTTCTGCGTCCGTCGTTAATTCCGTTAGCCTTTTTCCTCGTGGCTTTCAGTCCCTATTTGAGTAATATGATCACCTACCCGTGGCCGAAGGTATTGGCCACGGTCTATATCTTAACCGGCATCTATTTCTATCTCGACTTGAGAAACAATCCCCGCACAAGAGTCTATTCGCTTTCCGGGATTGGCTGTGGAGTTAGTTGGGGATTAGCTTTTCTCAGTCATCCTTCCGCTATACTCTATGTTATCGCCCCGATCGTCGATAATCTCTGGGTAAATCGTAAAAATTTAGCTCTTGTAGTTCGTCAGTTATTTTTTCCATTAATCCTCATGATCGCCGTGTGTCTTCCCTGGTATTTATGGGGAATCTCTCACTTCGGTCTCGCTTCTATCTTCCAGACGGCAATGGGAACGACGGGGGGGGCGACCGCGAGCGTTAGAATTTCCGATGCTTTCAACAATGCGTGGTCTACCGTTTATCCCCTAGAACTTTCCGACGCGGTTCAAGATCGAATCCAGAAAGGCCCCAGAGAGGGGGGCGAGTTTTACATCTTACGCTATCGGCTGTGGAATTCATGGTTTCGCTTGTATTTTAGTGTTTTAGCCGGCTCTATAACGATAACCCTGAGCGCCGTCCTTCTGACGGTTTTCGGGAAACGAGTTTTGGGAAAAGTTAAGGGTAAACCTTTGTTTCCCAGATCATTTTTAGTATCGGTACTTGTGATCGGTTTTTTGGGAGGTTGTTTCCTGCAACCCGGATTTCATCGCGGGGGAATTATCGGCGAGAGTATGACTCCTATCGTGGTTCTGTTGCTCTTGATCGTTACCGAATATCTGGCCATGTTACCCGTGAGACTGAAACAGTTAATTATCTTCACTATCGTGGGAGAGTTCGTTCTTTCTCGGGGGATTCACTTGTTATTTCTCGGTGCGGAAAAAACGGTAGTTTGGGATGGAAATGCCGATCTAAAAACTAACTATAGTTTACAATTCGCCCGGGATCTGATCGGTACTCCGATCGGCTTATTTATGGCGATAGTTGCTTTAATCATTTTTCTGGTGATCGGTTGGAAAACCGTATCGGGAGGCGGTGATCTTCGAGAATCCCTGAAATAACGATTTCCCTTTGCGGGCGATCAATTTTTTGCAAGCAGGATTAGCAATCAATAGAACTGCAAGTGAAATCAATCGAGTGACCGAAAAACCATTTTTATTTTGCTACTCCTTATCATTCTTGGGAGTTAATCGTACTATTAAAAACGGATTTAGTATCATACCCTATTGACAATTGGCCAATTGTGTGGGCATTTCAAGTGATACCAGTCAATCAGAATAGTTACGAACTCGACCCATTTGGTCGATTTTTGTTTAACAATTGAGATGGCAAATTCTCCTCAAATATGCCTGAATCGTCATCTGGGTAAGCAACTCACATAAAGTTCATTTTGTCAAGGATTTTTAAGATACCCTTACCCTGTCTGTTAGGTACTGGACAAAATTGTGTAATGTATCCTTGATATTCATTGCTTTTCTCTCCGACTCTCGACAACAATCTCTGTTCAACTTCGGGTAAGGTTGATTCACCCCTCCATCCCCATTATCTGGCCAGAATCTCATCAATTGCTGACTTTTGAGATAATTCTTGAATAATCTTCATAAGACTTTATATTTTTTATGGTTTATCTAAACTTTTATAATAATTCTTGTCTTTTTGTAAAGGAAAAATTATTCAATTAAATCGCTGAACAAATATTTGATTGTTGTCCAGAAAGGTTTGTATCTTTGTTGATCATCTAAGCATAAATATCCATTGACAAAAACTTTTAATTCGTCATTATCTATCTCCTCATCCAAAAAAGGCTCGATGGCTTTCTGACGAAGTTATTTAATTTTGTTGAGGTTTAATCCCAACTTTTCGATAGTATTAATTGCTTTTTGATCATCTTCTTGTACGGGTTTAATTGTGCCATCATAGTTAAAAGCAAAGTGAGACTCACAATCGGGATTAAGTGGAGAGATTAAGAGATTTTCATCAAACCAGTTATCTTTTAGATTACCACAGTGCCGAGGTTCACCAGACTTAAGATTTGCCTGACAGGAACATAGCAAATTGGCATAATCTAGGGGATCAACAGTGGGATAACTTTAAGGTTTAAAATGTTCTATATGGCATTTACCATCAATCAATCGATTTTCACAATAACAACATATTTCTCCCTGTTCTGTCATCAACGCTTTAATTAGTATTTCTTTTGGTTTTCCCGCTAAATTTCTAAAGTCGGGCTGCCAATCTGAGTTAGCTTGCTCTTTCCAATTCTTAAACTCCGGTGGTTCTTGTCTTTTCCTAATATACTTCATTTTCCGATAATTTCCTTGCGTCGAATAATAACTTCAGCTTTAATTAATTCTGGATCATTTTGAATTTTAGCTCTGAGATCATTGATATTATTTTTAGCTGCCTCTAATTGATTTTGAGATATTTGTTCATAGATATCTTTCAAAGCTTCAGCGATTTCCTTGGGACGAGTTGTCTCTAATCCCATCAAATCTTCTAAAATTCGATCAACATTTTTGCCGTAGGACTCCTGCACGGGATGAACTTTTATTCCCATTTCTGTTTGTTCCATGAAGTGTAAACTTTCTGGTTGAACATGAGTGATAATATTAGGAGAATGGGTGGAAATAAAAAATTGACAGTTAGGAAAAACTTCTAGTAATTTAGGTACTACAAATCTTTGCCATTGAGGATGTAAATGTAAATCAATTTCGTCAATGATAATAACACCATTACCCGTTAAGGGATAAGGATTTTGAGGATTAGCAATCGCCATTCTTCGAGCTAAATCTCCAAGCATAGCAATCAGACATTTTTCTCCATCAGAAAGTTGATTAACAGTAACTATTTTATTCTTTTTTGTTACTTCCATTCTCAAGGGATTACGACGGACGCTAAGATTACTAAAATCGGGTAGAAAACGTTCGATCGTTTCCCGAACCGCTTCCAATTGGGGATCAGGAAAACAAAAACCTTCTGGTTTAATTAGATAATCCTGATATTTTCTATTTTCATTTTCTAAATCTTCGCGCTCGCGAAACCATTCAAAAAAAGTGCGAAAATCTGATCCACTGGTTAAAGCATTTTCGTAGGCACTTAGAGATTCAAATTGATGTTTTGTTTTAATTTTTAAGGGTATATCCAGCACTGCTCGATTAACAGAATAATAAACAAATAAAGGTAAGTTAATTTGTCCTTGATGATCAGTAATTTGTCGTTGTATTTCTTGACTGTATTCATTTAATTGGCTAAAATTACTCCGTTCCCCAGCGTGGATATATCCAGTCCTAGTTTTTACTATTTTCCAAGTAATCTCTTGACTATCTTCCGTCACCCCAGTGATTTCAATTATAGCCGTCCACTGACCATTATTAATCTCGGTTTCGTTAATCTCTGGAAGTCGTCCACTGGCATTAGTATTTTTTAGGCGATTAACTAACCATGAAAGCATAATAGCCAAACTGTCTAAAATGGTGGATTTTCCCGCACCATTAACTCCTATGAATACGTTGAGTTGCCGATGAAAGTCGATGTTTAAACTGACTGCACCTCGATAATTAATAAGCTTTATAGACTTAATTTTCATGGTTTTTGTATCGGCAAGAGCTGCTTGTATTTGAGATAATTGTTAGAGAATGACTCTCCAATAATTGCCAGTAAAACTTAGATAGGGTTAAGAGACAGTAGGACAAGGAATAGAAAAAAATATCGACCAAAGAAATAATATCTAGTTTTGGCACAGAACTGGATAGTCATAATGATTATTTATCATTTACCCTCGACTAACTCAAAAAAACCCCGGCTGACTTTCCCGATCGCTGCCGTCTGTGAGACAATCGATCGAGTGTTATCCTAAACTCTGCCAATTTTCATGTCCGACGACGCTACTATTCGCACTGCTGTACAACGTCTCTACAATACCTATCCTTTCCCCCCCGAACCGCTCCTAGATGAACCTCCTCCGGGTTACAATTGGCGCTGGAATTGGATTGCTGCCTATAACTTTTGTTGTCATCGTAAACCCGAACGAGAGGATATCCGCATTCTCGATGCGGGTTGTGGTACTGGTGCGGGAACTGAATATCTGCTTGCGCTCAACCCTTTCGCTCATGTAGTCGCGATAGATATCAGTGAAAAAGCACTAGAAATTGCCAAAGAACGCTGTAATCGTTCGGGAGTTGCGACAAAGCACCGAGGTTCTCTGGATTTTCACCATTTACCCCTTGAATCAGCCACTAATCTCCCGGGAGAATTTGATTTAATTAACTGCGTCGGGGTGCTGCACCATCTCCCGGACCCGATTAAAGGGATTCAATCCCTCGCACAAAAACTGGTCCCCGGTGGTCTGCTGCACATTTTCGTCTATGCACAATTGGGACGCTGGGAAATCCAGTTAATGCAATCTGCGATCGCACTTTTGCAGGGAGACCGACGCGGCGATTATAAAGATGGGGTCGCTGTCGGCCGAGAGATTTTTGCCTCCCTACCGGAAAATAATCGCATTTTGAAACGGGAAAAAGAGCGTTGGTCAATGGAAAATCATCGCGATGAGTCCTTCGCTGATATGTACGTTCACCCCCGGGAAGTGGACTACAATATCGATACCCTCTTTCAACTGATTGATGCGTCAGGATTAGCCTTTATTGGCTTTTCTAACCCTTCCTACTGGCAATTAGAGCGTTTATTGGGTAAATCCCCCGAATTGATGGCTAGAGCGCAAAATTTAGGGGAAAGGGAACGTTATCGCTTGACGGAATTATTAGACCCGGAAATCACCCACTATGAATTTTTCCTCGCTAAACCACCGATTCTGACTGCCGATTGGTCCGGGGATCAAGTCCTAGAGAATGCAGTGGCCGAAGTTCATCCCTGTCTTTACGGCTGGCCTAGTGCAAGTGTTCTAGACTACGATTATCGACCGGTTAATCTCTCGGAAAGAGAATTTGCTTTTTTACAAGCTTGTGATGGTCGTTTAACCGTGGGAGAAATCGACGCTCAAGTTGCTTTAGGATTAACTGGTGTGCGTTCTTTACAACAGCGCCAACTACTGATTTTAAGTTAGAGAAAATTCTGGGATGTTAGAGATAGCGTCCCTTGGCAATGGGCAACTTTTAAACTAACTTGGCAAAATTTTGCCAAAACTTCTTTTTTCTTAACAATTACACCCTTCCTATCCCCATAGTTTCAGCCCCAGAATTAACCGGGGCTGAATTATAATAGTTTAAGAAAGTGGACAAGGCTGCTAAATTTCTGATCAGTCCGATTTTTGCCCATCGGCAAACGGGAGATTTTAATCATTATCCCAAGATTCCGAGGCGATTAAGTCACCAATTTGGTCTCTGAGAAGGTAGTCACATCGTTCTAGTTCACATTCAACACAAACCCACTCCCGGGGGGGAATGAACTGACAGAGGGTGTAGATCGGTTGGTGTCTGCTCACTACCCCCTGTTCTACCATCTGACGGACTTCGTCCTTAATCATCCTGATAGAGTAAGCGGTGGGAGCGGTGGAGAAAGTTATGGCACTCATGGGAGATTTCCTGCAAGATCTACAAAAGAAGTCTTATCACTAACTATATTCTAACCTATAGGGGGACAAAAGAGATTTTTTGCTGTATCGACGATTACAATTTTTTATATATAGCGAAACCCTCTCCCCTCGCCAGTTTAGGCTTAGGTTAAGAAAAGTTAAATTTATCGGCTAAAAGCTGTCGAGTCCCCTTATGTCAAATCAGTGATCAGTGATCAGTTATCAGTTAAGCTGTTGACTATCTAGGGTTGGCTGAATAAATGTGAAATGTAGGCAAGGTAAGGGTTTTGGGGCTTTTCTTGCGAAACAGGTGCAAGATTTTGAGAGAATCGTGGTTCAAAACCTTGCATCTTCATCGGCCCGCGTCCTGTAGGGGCGAAGCATTCGGGCAATAACCTATCGGTGAAACCGGAGATTTTCTATCCGAATGCTTCGCCCGTACTTTTTGCCGCAAACCCTATCTAAATTACTGGTTAGGACTGCACTGGAGTGCCGGAGTTGGCAGCAGGGAGGAGAAGTCAGAGCATTTGTACTTAATTTTTCCCTACGCAGTTTAAATTCAGTACAGCTGATCACGGAAAAAAGCTTCCAGCTTAAACTAATAAATGGGGAATAAAAATAAAAGCCGCTACGAGTAAAGCGGCGATCGAGGCGATTAAAACGGCACCAGCGGCACAATCTTTCGCTATTTTGGCTAAATCATGGTAGGATTGCCCCACCGTCAGGTCTACCACTGATTCTAGGGCGGTGTTGATTAATTCTAAGACCATCACCAGAGCGCAGGTAAGGGTGACAATCGCCATTTCCATGGCATCAACCCGCAAAAATAAGCCCCAACTAACCGCTACTAGGGTAATCAGGGTGTGAATGCGAAAATTTCTTTGACTGACAAAAGCATAACGGACTCCGGCCCAAGCGTAGCGAAAACTGACTAACAGATTCGAGGCGACTTGCCAAGCGTATTCTCTTTGAGTGGGATTGTTGCCCTCACTCACCTGTCCCGATCGAGGGATAAAATTATTGTTGAGATAGGGATTAGATAGGCTGGCAGATTGGTTGGCTTTATGATAGTTTGTCTTCATATTCCTCAATAATGCTTGACAAAAATAACTAACTATGTATCGGCAATTTTGACGGTTTTTAACAAAGTTTCCTGTAAAGATAGCATTTCCAAGAGACTTGTTTCATCGGGATGATCCCAACCCAAGAGATGTAAACAAGCGTGGGCAGTTAACCAGGCCAATTCTCGCGCCAAAGGATGATTTTGTGTTAAAGCCTGTTGTTGTGCTGTCTCCACAGAGATGATAATATCCCCCAAATATAAAGGTTCTGTCTCTAAAATGCCCTGATCGATCGGGAAATCCACTTCGAGAGCGGCAAAAGCGAGAACATCCGTCGGTTGATCTTTGTGGCGATATTGGCAATTATAGGTCCGAATTTCTTGATCGTCTGTTAAACGCAAACTTAGTTCATAACCGGCGGCAACGGGGAGATAATCCGATAGATAGCCTAACCATGTCTCCAACCAATAGTGCCAAGTTTGGCCATCCACAGGACTATTTCCGGGATTAAAATAATTATCCTGTAGGCATAAATCCACCACTAGGGGCAAAGTCTCACTCACCAGATTTCATCCTAGGGACGCGTCAGATAGGAAACACCGACAAAAAAGGCCAGTAAGGCTGCCGTAGTCAAAAAAAAGTGTTTTAACGAGACGCCTTTTTTCTTGACCATATTCCGCATCGCCAGCTTAACGTAACTGGGTTGCGCTTCCGTGGCGGTTTCTACTGCGGGGTCAGTGGTGCTAACAGGTTCAGTCATCAGTAATTCCCCAGACAAAGATTGATCGCTATAAGTGTAACAGATTATTAAAAAAGTGCCAAAAAAATTCAATTATGGGAAAAATTGTTACCCTTCCAGGATAGTAAAAACCGCTCAAACTGTTTAACCCAGAGGTTTCTAACCGGTTGCGCCTTTAAACCAGCCCCTGAATTTTAATACAAATGCTCTCCCCTCCCCCGCTCCTTTCTCCCCTCTCCCGGCTCTTCTAGGTTCTGTGTGATAAGTTTAACTTATATAGAATCGATCAATCTTTGTGTCCTTTGTGTCTTTGTGGTTCCTTCCACTCGCTCGCTAGGAAGAATGTATCTTAGAATACATTTTGCCCACCAAACCTAAGAGAGCCCTCTCCCCAATTCATAATTCATAATTCATAATTCATAATTCCCACACCCCACACCCCACTCTCCTGCTCCCCAATTCATAATTCATAATTCATAATTCATAATTCCCAGCAGTCTAACCATGTCTTCCCAAGATCCCGAAAGCATCCAGACTATTTTTCAAAAAATTTGGGGCTATGAGGCCTTTCGCTTTCCCCAACAGGAGATTATCGAGACAATTCTAGCGGCACAAGATGCCCTAATTGTTATGCCCACGGGATTCGGTAAATCTATCTGTTTTCAATTGCCCGCTTTATTAAAAACCGGCTTAACCCTAGTGATTTCTCCCCTAGTGGCCCTGATGGAAAATCAGGTGGAGGAATTATTAGCTAAAAAACTACCCGTTGCCCTGATTCATCACGAAATCCCCCGACAACAGAGAAAGAAAACCTTAGCAGCGATCGCAGACCAAACCCTGCGACTTCTCTATCTTTCCCCAGAAACCCTCTTAAGTCCGCCCCTCTGGTCAAAATTAACCCTTCCCCACGTTAAAATTAACGCTCTCATCCTCGACGAGGCCCATTGTTTAACCCAGTGGGGCGACAATTTTCGTCCTGCTTACCGTCGTCTTGGGGCTGTCCGTCCCGCTCTGCTGCAATCGAAACCGGCCGGCAGCCAAATAGCGATCGCTGCTTTTACCGCCACCGCTAACCCCGCCACCCGTGAGAGTCTCACCCGCGTCTTACAACTAGAAAAACCACAACTTTTCTTAATAAATCCTTACCGTCAAAACCTTGACTTAAGCACCAAAATATGTATTAGCCCCGGTTGTCGTCGTCATCAACTATTAAACTTCCTCACCAGTCAACCTCGACAATCCGGCCTGATCTATACTCGTTCCCGTCGCCATAGTGAAAATTTAGCGGCATGGTTGCAATCTCTCCACTATCGCACCAGTGCCTACCACGCCGGTTTATCCCCCTTTCAGCGTCGGGAAATAGAACAAAATTGGCTGCGGGGAGATTTAACTTTTGTTGTCTGTACCTCAGCTTTTGGCATGGGTATCAATAAACCCGATGTGCGTTGGGTTGTCCACTACCAACCCCCAGCTTTACTATCGGAATACCTACAGGAAATCGGCCGCGGTGGTCGCGATGGGGGTAAAATGCAGGCTCTCACCTTAATTAGTGAACCGACGGGATGGTTAGATAATAGCGATAAAAACCAGCAAAAATTCTTTAACTCCCAACAGGAGCGCCAATACCGACAAGCTTGGCAAATTTTAGCCCAAATTCCCCTAGAGGGCAAAGTAGAGGCGATTAGTGCCGAATTTCCCGATGGTGCGCTCATTCTCTCCCTTTTACACAGTCTCGATCGCCTAGAATGGCTCGATCCTTTTCATTATCGGCTTATTTATCGCCATAATTCAGCCAAGATGACTTTTAAACCCAAAAATGAGATATTTCCCTACCTCTATACCCGTCGCTGTCGTTGGCACTTTCTCTTAAATGCCTTTGGTTTTCAGGAAAATGCCGATAATTTTCGCTGTGGTCATTGCGATAATTGTCGTCGCAATCGACCTCTGGTAAGCTAGGGAGCGCCAGAGCAGGGAGAGCAGAGCGTTTGTACTAAATTTTCTATGTCTTTTTTCTCCTCCTGTCTAGGATTCTCCTCACTTAAGGTCAGATTTTTGATTTTTGCAGAAGATCTATAGCGGGTTTCCCAGAAGTTAGTCCCGATTGAATCTATCAAGGGATTTACCATACCTTACCCGAAATAATAGTGAAATTCTGTGACAAAGTGCAGCCAGATACAAGAATCTTTGCTAGATTCCTAGAAAGCTTCTGTGATAAGTTTCCTTAAAAGGAGATTGTTTGCAGTAAGCTAATCTGGCTAACAGGCTTTTGGGCGTGATATGGGGGAGGATACAACCATGACTCATGAGATTTTAGGTGAATTTTTATCTTTGCCTGCTGAAGCACAGAGCCAAGTAAGCTAAAACGCACTTAAACCACCTAAAATAGTACGATCGCCGATCTTGTAGGGTGCGTTCCCTAATGTGGCTCCTACTGCTCCACCGATCGATTTTTGGGGAACGCACCATGCACATTTATTGAAGCTGTGATACCAAATCCTGTTATAATAAAACGAGATATAGGGTGCGTCCCATGCAGCCTTTACCTTTTTGAAAACACTTTCAATGATGTAGCTATGGACTGGGAAACTCGAATTACACTAAATCCCGATATTTTGGTGGGAAAACCTATCATTAAAGGAACAAGGATTGCGGTTGAATTTATCATCGATCTTCTCGCCCAAGGTTGGAGTATTGATGAAATTCTGCGAAACTACCCAGGTATTACAGTAGAAGATATTCAAGCTTGTCTTAGCTATGCTAGTGTAATGCTCAAATCTGAGAAAGTCTATGCTATTCCTGCTTAACTGATCCGTTTTCTAGCGAACGAAAATTTCCCCCTTGATGCGGTTGAAGCCCTACGACAAAATGGCCATGATGTCCTGTGGATTAGGGTGGAATCCCCCGGAATCTCGGACTGTGAAGTTTTAAGTCGCGCCCAAGCAGAAAATCGTATTCTCTTGACATTTGATAAAGATTTTGGAGAACTCGCCTTTCGTTCAAGGTTGCCGGCCAGTGTTGGTATTATTTTGTTTAGAATAAGAGTACCTTCTGGATCTGTAGTCGCTGAGAAAGTTGCCAAGGTTATCTCATTGCGGGATGACTGGTATGGACACTTTACAGTTATTGAAGAAGACAAAATTAGAATGAGAGACTTAACGGTGAGATGCCGAAGGCACTGCGTAGCAGTACGCCGATCTTGTAGGGTGCGTTCCCTAATGTGGCTCCTACTGCTCCAGCGATCGATTTTTGGGGTACGCCAATTTACGCCATTGAACCCCTTGGCTCTTTTTCCCGCGAAGTTTATGCGGCTTTACAGGAACTTCTTTCGGGACAAGTGCAAGCAGAAGACAGCCCCGAATATATCGAGCGTGTCAGTATTCCGGGACGGATTACTGGGCGGACAGTACGCCTGTTCTCAGGGCAAGTTGTTCCCGTCATTGAACCGGATAGCCCCCGGGGAATTTATGGTTGGCACGTTAATACTTTAGTCAGTGCGGCAATAGAAGCCGTTGGTGCAGAACAAACAGAAGCCCAAGAAAGCCAAATGCGCCGCACTTTGAGTAGTTTCCTCAACCGCATCTACTACGATTTACGCAATTTAGGGCAAACTTCCCAAGACCGCGCCCTCAATTTTGCCGCGACTAACGCTTTCCAAGCAGCGCAAACTTTTTCTGAGGCTGTGGGTGCGGGGATGGAACTCGACAGTATTAACGTTTCTAAGAGTCCTTTCTGTCGGCTGGATAGCGATTGCTGGGACGTACAGTTAAAATTCTTCGACCCGGAAAATAGCCGCCGCGCTCGTAAAGTCTTCCGTTTTACAATAGATGTGAGTGATTTAATTCCTGTTACTTTGGGCGAAGTGCGTTCCTGGTCTTCTCCTTATTAGTCCTCTCCCCTGCGCTGACTTCTGACTTCAAGTACAGGCGAAGCATTCGGATAGGAAATCTAAGGTTTCAGCGATAGGTTATGCCCGAATGCTTCGCCCCTACCCCCATTATTTACCCGAAAACAACCGTGAGACTTCCCAAACAATCTGCTCCCGTCAAACGACCCCATTTTATTCATCCCCATGAATGCGTCGATATTGTTCATGGAGATGGCGATGATTTAGTATCTATCTTAGTTAAGTTAGTTCATGGCGCTAACTACAATGATCCAGCACAATTCCAATACCCTCACTATGGCTATCTGAAAATGTCCTCTTTTGGCGGTTTTCGTTATTAGTATCGACTTCTAAAACCTAGTAAAAAACACTGGAGGAAATCAAACAATGGCTAGTAAACCTAAAGGTGCGCCAGAATCAACACCCGCTGCTGCGAATGTTGACCAACCAACCACGGAAAAACCCAAGATTGAGCAACCAGAAACAACTCAACCTAAAGCTAAATACGTTCCCGCCACTGGTTTAGAAGATTACGGACGCTGGAAAACCATGTTCAAAGATCGCAAAGCGAATCCCAATGATCCGCCGTTTCGTCGGGGTCGAATTTGGTGTTAAACACTTTCCATTAATCTTCAGGTTCTATCCCCAAGGCCCTTAACTGTTCCGCTAGGCGATCGGCTCGTTGTCGTTCCTGTTCGGCTCGTTGTCGTTCCTGTTCGGCTCGTTGTCGTTCCTGTTGAGTAGATTCCTGGGAAGTTAACAACAAGTTACCTTCCCCATCCCACCAGCGAAGCCAGGGAAAGGATTGATTTTGGTATTCCCCCTGCCAAATTCCTAACTCTACCTTTAAAGGAACAATGGGATAATGACCGCGCTGATTAGGAGTCATTTTTTGGTAACGGCCATTAACTAACTGGTACATCTCGATCTGGGCCTTGTTAACCTCATAAATTCCATAAAAAGGAATTTGAATCGCTCGCTCATAGATCCAAAATTTACCCTTAACAGGCGTTTTATCCCGTTCTTCTTCACCATTGCCAGAGACAAATTCTAAGGCAATAACCGGTTCAATGGTTTCTTTCCACATCACAAAGGAACGGCGAACTTGACCCTCAATCGTTGTAGGGACATGGGGAACATAAAACCAATCGGGAGCAACAGCCCCCTTTTCTAGGGATTCTGGATACTCTGGTAATCGCCAATAAATCCCACAATCTCGACCCAAACAGTAATTACCGTCAGGATGTAATTGCTCTAAAAGGGGTGTAATAGTATCCGTTAAAAGGTCTGCTTGGGGAGGCTCTTGATAGTTTTTCACAAAACTTCCATCTTTATCGGGGAGTTGGGTGTGGTCGGGTAAAGGGGAAGAGCAATACACCGTTGCAGAAGTTTCCTGAATTGTGGTTGAGGATTGTACCGTTGGGGTCATTGAACTCATCTTTAATTCCCCTATTTATTGTTATCTAGCTTTTATTCTATAACTGTTCTTGAAAACCTGCAAAAACTATGCCTGATCTCAATGCTATCCCCGGAATGACTGCTCTTCGCTCCCATACCAAAGGCGATCCCCGCATCAAAATCGCCGTTCTTGATGGACCGATTGACTTAGACCGCGCCTGCTTTCAAGGAGCAAATATTACCCGCCTTGATCCCTATTGGTCGCAAGAATTTCCCATCGATCCGCAATACTTACAAGCCTTTTTAGATGTAGAAAAAAGTGACAAAAGTGAGGAAGAAAAAGAGCATCTGTTCAAAGAAGCAATCCCCGATAAAAACATCCTCCAGAGTTTGCATTTGCGCTTCCATGCTAACCATATTATCAGCACCATTTGCGGCCAGCCAGATTCACCGGTAGAAGGGATTGCTCCTAACGCTACTGTAATTAATATTCCCATCGCCTATAGCAACGAAGATTTTATTAATCCCCTCAATCTTTCCAGGGCAATTAGTACCGCAATTGAACAGGGAGTTAATATTATCCATTGTGCGGCTTGTCACCCAACTCAAAGCGGATTAGCTCACGAATTTATTGATAAAGCAATTCGTCAGGCTCAAGCTAATAATATCCTGGTGATTGCCCCCGGAGGTAATGATAAAGGAGAGTGTTGGTGCGTTCCTGCGGTATTAGAAAATGTCCTGACAGTAGGAGCAATGAAAGATACAGGCGAGCCATTTAAATTTAGTAATTTTGGTGGTAAATATGCAACTCAAGGGATTCTCGCTCCAGGAGAGAATATTTTAGGCGCTCAACCCGGAACCGATGACCCCATCCGCAAAAAAGGCACTAGCTGCGCCGCTCCAATTGTGACAGGAACAGCCGCTTTATTAATGAGTTTGCAATTAGAACAGGGGTTATCTCCCGATGCAGAAGCAGTAAGAGCCGCCTTGACAAATAGTGCCATCCCCTGCGATCCTA
Source organism: Microcystis sp. MC19 (assembly GCF_003019735.1). Taxonomy (NCBI): domain Bacteria; kingdom Bacillati; phylum Cyanobacteriota; class Cyanophyceae; order Chroococcales; family Microcystaceae; genus Microcystis; species Microcystis sp. MC19. The sequence goes on from NZ_CP020664.1 coordinate 2,661,391, forward strand.
ATGAAGTAGAAGAACCGGAACGCTGTTTATTAGGAAAAATTAATATTGCGGGTGCTTATGAACTGCTGACGGGAGAGAAATTACAAACTGTTGAAGCGGATAACAATTCGTCGAATAATATCATAGAATCGGCGGTAATTCCGATGACAGTGACAACCTCGGTTATCCCATCTAATACAACCGAGATGGCAACTCAGGGAATAACTATAACCCCCCCAACAGCAGCGACAATAGAACTGGCAATCCCTCCTAGCAATGCTTCAGAAAATGTTTCCTCAACTGGATTAATACAAAATCATCAAACAAATAACAAGATTGTCTTTAATAGTGTCGTTCCTAGTCAACGGTCAAACCTGGTTTATGTGTTAGGAACTTTAGGTTATGATTTCGGCACAGAAGCGCGTCGGGACACCTTTAAACAGTTAATGCCAACCATCACGAACGATAATCTTGAATTACCTCCCAATCCCTACGATGCGCGGCAAATGGTAGATTATTTAGAAAGTAATCTATCAGAAACTAAGTCTTTAATTTGGACAGTTAATTTAGAACTAACTCCCATCTATGCAATTAAACCCGTGGGAGCTTTTGCCGCCGAGATTTATCAAGTCATGCAATATATGTTAGCAGGCCAAATATTGCCAGAAGCTGACGAAGATTATGTGGAAAGGGTGAGTATCCCCGGTATGCTGACCGAGGAAACCGTGAGACTTTTTTCGGGTCAAATTGTTCCCGTCATCAAGGTTAATAGTCCCCGGGGAATGTATGGCTGGAAAGTTAATACTTTGATTGAATCAGCGCTAGAAACTGTTAGCGCAGAACATGAAATCGCCGATGAAGCGAGGATGCGTCGTTCTCTGACCAGTTTCTTGAATCGCATTTATTATGACTTACGCAATGTCGGACAAATCGCCCGCAATCGCGCTTTAAATTTTGCAGCTACTAACGCTTTTCAAGCCGTACAAACCTTCTCCCAAGCAGTGGCGATGGGAATGGAATTACACAGTATTGAAGTGGAAAAAAGCCCCTTCTGTCGCTACGGAAGTGAATGCTGGGATGTGAAATTAAAATTCTTCGATCCCGAAAATGGTCTGCGCGCTAAACGAGTTTTTCGCTTTACCATTGATGTTAGCGATCGCACCCCTGTAACCCTAGGTGAAGTGCGTTCTTGGGCTGTTTCTAAATAGCCTCAGTCTGCTAAGTACCTAAGCAAAAAATGATTAACCAATAAGGCCTAGGTTAACTTGTCAAAATTGTACCAAATGTACTTAGCAAAAATGTTGCTCAAATTCAATTATAAAGCGTTTCCTAAGCTAGTGAGGTACACCTATTTTTCTTCCCTTTTGCCTTTTGCCTAAAACCCATAACTTTTGTACCTCAGCAGCCCGAAAAACGCTATAATTAACTTCTTATTCAAAATTTTAGTTAATTATGCGTTACAAACTTTTAGGTAATAGTGGTCTGCGGGTTTCCGAACTATGTCTAGGGACGATGACATTCGGGCAAGATTGGGGTTGGGGGTCGGATAAAGAGGAAAGTCGGGCGGTTTTTCAGGCTTTTGCGGAAGCGGGGGGCAATTTTCTCGATACGGCCAATATCTACACAAACGGAACCAGTGAAACATTAGTGGGGGAATTTGTCAAGGGCGATCGAGAAAAATGGGTAATCGCCACGAAATATTCTCTCAACACGCGCCCCGGCGATGTCAATGCTTGCGGAAATCATCGAAAAAACCTCTTTCAAGCGGTAGAAGCTAGTTTAAAGCGTTTAGGCACTGATTACATCGATTTACTCTGGCTTCATATTTGGGACTCTCTCACTCCTATCGAGGAAGTGATGCGCGCTTTCGATGATTTGGTCAGGATGGGAAAAGTCCTTTATATTGGCATTTCTGACAGTCCTGCTTGGATTGTCTCCCAAGGGAACACCCTGGCCACCCTACGGGGATGGACACCCTTTATCGGACTACAAATAGAATATTCTCTCAAGGAACGCACCCCCGAACGGGAATTATTGCCCATGGCCAAAGCATTAAATATCGGGGTGACAGCTTGGAGTCCCCTGGGAGGAGGAGTTTTAACGGGAAAATATAATCAACCCAACCCCGTCGATGGTCGTTTAAGCATGACCGACCAACCTTTTCAAATTCTCGATCGCGATCTGAAAATTGCCGAGACCGCCCTAGAGATTGCCAGAGAAATCGGCAAATCACCGGCACAGGTGGCGTTAAATTGGCTCAGAAATCGCCCTAACTCCGTAATTCCCATCATTGGCGCTCGAAAATTGTCCCAATTGCAGGATAATTTAGCCTGTGTGGACTTTAACCTGACTGGGGAACAGCTGCAACGACTCGATAATATCAGTGCCATTTCCCTCGGTTTTCCCCACGAACTTTTAGCCAGTCAATTTGTTTGCGATATCCTATTAGGAGGAGTAGCAGCACAATTGGATCGATGATGGAAGTCTTTGTTTATGGAACCCTGAAACCCAAGGAAAGTAACTATTCTGCCTACTGTGCAGGAAAAGTGATCAACTCTAAAACCGTCTACACAAGGGGGCATTTATACCATCTTACCGCCCTCGGTTATCCCGGACTGACCGAGGGCGAGGGCTGGGTGAAAGGAATTTTATTGACTTTTAACGCAGATTATGATCTGGGGCTTTTGGATGGGTTGGAAGATTATCAACCCGGCAGAGATCCAGAAGAAAACGAGTATCAGCGTCGCAGAATCCCTATTTATAATCTAGAGCGAGAATTAATCGGCGAAGCTTGGGGATACATGATGACACCGGCAAAAATAGCTGTTCATGGCGGTGTTTGGCTGCCTTCCGGTTGGTGGACCAGTAGCGATCGAGAATAGGGATGAGGGGGCCGATTCTGTTAAGATATACAAATTAAAAGCTTAATCGTGAAAAAATTATGTATCTACTCCTAGAAGTGGCCAGTGGCAAATTCCCCGTTTATTTTGTGGCCGTTTATGTGGTCGGTTTTCTGGCTGCTGTCACCATCGGTTCGATCGCTTGGTACAATTCTAAACGCCCGGTCGGTTGGGAAGATGCCCAAAGACCTGATATTATCCCTGAAGTGAAGACCGGGATAGATTCTGATTCTCAATCCTAGAAAAAGGCAGTGATCAGTTATTTTAACCGTCAGCTTTTTTCTCCCTTCTCAGCAATCAGGTTAGTCGCGGGGGCTAAAGACCTTACTAGGCGGTTATTTCAGGCATTTGGCTCCTTATTTGATGCCTAAACGTTTCGCACCTATGAGAAACGCTCTCAATCAACCAAGATCGATCGCAAATCGCTATGATAGAATATTGGGTCTTTAATTTCCGTCCCCTCCTCCTCTTATGAAACTGCCTGTTGTCGCTATCATCGCTAGGATATTTAGTTGACAAGAGGCTCCGAATACGATAGTATTCAACCATGAAACAACAAATTATCGACTTATTTTCTGGTGCGGGCGGATTGACCACGGGATTTCATTTAGCCGGGTTTGAATCTATCTGTGCAATTGATGTAAATGCGAAAGCATTAGCAACCTATCAACATAATTATCCTAAAACACGCACTTTTCAGGAAGACATCCGCAAAGTTAATCCATCAGAACTGCGCTTATACTTAGGTTTACAAAGAGAAGAATTAACCGCCCTTATCGGGGGTCCACCCTGTCAAGGATTTTCACGAAATATCCCGGCTGGGTATCGCTATCTTAATGATTCTCGCAATCATTTATATAAGTCTTTCTTAGGATTTGTTCAAGAGTTTCGTCCTCTTCATGTAGTCATGGAAAATGTTCCTGAAATTTTGAAAGCTTATGGCGGTATCATCAGAGATGAAATTGTAGCACATTTAGAATCTTGGGGTTATCAAGTAGTTACTACTTCCCTAAACGCCGCTTATTATGGAGTGCCACAAACTCGCTCAAGAGCCTTTTTTTTAGCTAGTCTAGAGCGTTTACCATCCCTTCCCCAAGCAACTCATTCTGGTGATATCAGAAGTGATTATAAAGCTGTAAAATCTTGGACACAGCTTACTGTACTAGAACCAAATATTGCCCCAGTTACTACTGTTAAAGATGCCATTAGTGATTTACCTACTTTAGAAGCAGGACAAGCTTATGATCACGAAATTTATACTAGGGAACCCGAGACCATATATCAACAGAAGATGCGTGAGCAAAGTCAAAAAATTGTTAATCATATTGCCCGTGCTTTAACACCAATTCAAATGTCAAGAGTGCAAATTCTGGCGGAAGGACAAGATGCGAGAGATTTACCTGCTGAATTAGCACCGAAAAAACACTATAGCGGGGCCTATGGTCGACTTTCTTGGGATAAACCAGCAAGAACAATTACAAGGTGGTTTTTTCATCCCGGTTCTGGCAGATTTTTTCATCCGACCCAGAATCGGACAATCACAATTCGTGAAGCAGCAAGATTACATTCTTATCCCGATCATTTTCACTTTTTAGGGACTTATACTGATATGGCCTCTCAAATTGGAGAATCTGTGCCACCACTGTTAGGCAAAGTGGTAGCAGACTCTATGGGACAAAATCTTGAGTATTAGTTTGGGTTTGTAGCGCTGCAAAAATTGTCTCCACATATCGATCTATTGTCAGACGAGTTCTCTCAATTCTCAGACGAATAGCGGCAGCGGGGATTGTTCTGCTTCTAAACAACTGTTTCTGATTTTTGTACCAAACTAACTGAGTTTTGCCAGCGATGCTTCCCTGTAAACCTGCCCCTACTCCCCCAGTTTTTTTATCTATTGCCCATGCCCAAGAAAAAACATTAGGATCAAGAGGATTAAGGGGGTATTCACAGTAAACATATTCATTGCCCTCTCGGTTTTTTAGCAATATTCCCTCATAGCTGTTGATGACATTTTGAGCAGTTTGACTGGAGCGAATCTTCTCGTTCCAGTGTTGAATAATAGCGGTTCCCAGTTGTGCGGGGGAAGATTGCAGATTCAAAGAGGGAACCCCAAGTTGAATGGCTTTTTTGATAATATCTGCTCGTTGAATTACGAACAAAAAGGTATTATCTGTAGTTAAACTATTCAGTTGTAGAGATTTTAGCGACCAACCACTGGCAGTTTTACTGTCCACTGCATCGTAGAGTAGTTTGCTTCTGCCTAGGGCAGGATCGGATAAAGGAATATTCTTGATATAATGGAAAATTGCTTCCCAGCTATAATCCTCGATCGAGCCAATCAATGGTGAGGCAATTGCGGCTAGAATGTCCTGCTTTAGTCTTTTAGTCTCGTCGTTCGTTAACACTTAGGGATTCCTCTACGGAATACAAAAATTCACTCATCCTCAGACCTAAAGCATTAGTAATATGACTAAGCACTCTCACCGATGGACTTTTTAATCCTCGCTCTAGTTGACTGATGTAAGTTCTATGCAGACCTGTTACTTCCGCCAAATACTCTTGCGACCACCCTTTTTCTTGGCGATAACGCTGTAGCTCTCGTCCTAAAATTTGCTCTAGTTGACCAGATTGCATAAGCTGAATTCTAGTCTTTTGTATACCAAAGTTCTACAGACTAAAGTATTCAATGTCTCGGTGCCGAACAGAAACAGATAAATCAACCAAGGTCGATCGCAAATCGCTATGATAGAATATTGGGTCTTTAATTTCCGTCCCCTCCCCCTCTTATGAAACTGCCTGTCGTCGCTATTATCGGTCGTCCCAATGTGGGCAAATCCACCCTCGTCAATCGTATCGCTGGAGATCAACAGGCGATCGTTTTCGATCAACCCGGGATTACCAGAGATCGCACCTATCAACCAGCTTTCTGGTGCGATCGAGATTTTCAAATTGTCGATACAGGGGGGCTAGTTTTTAACGATGACAGTGAATTTCTCCCTTTAATCCGCGAACAGGCTTTAATCGCCCTAGCAGAGGCAAGTGTGGCGATTTTTGTCGTCGATGGCCAGGCAGGAATTACCGCCGGCGATCGAGAAATTGCCGCTTGGTTACGACAGCAAAATGTGCCGATACTTTTGGCCGTCAATAAATGTGAATCGGTGGAACAGGGTATCCTGCAAGCGACGGAATTCTGGGAATTGGCCATCGGTGAACCCTTCCCCATCTCGGCCATTCACGGTTCTGGTACGGGAGAACTACTTGATGCCCTGATTAAATATTTGCCACCCGGGGCGGAAATTCCCGAAAATGAAGAGATTAAAGTGGCAATTATCGGTCGTCCTAACGTGGGTAAATCCAGTCTCCTCAATGCTTTAACCGGACAACAACGGGCGATCGTCAGTCCGATTTCGGGAACCACCAGAGACTCGATCGATACTTTAATTGAACGAGAAGGACAGGTGTATCGGTTAATTGACACCGCCGGCATTCGCCGTAAGAAGAATGTGGACTATGGAGCCGAATTTTTCAGTATTAACCGTGCTTTTAAGGCAATTCGCCGGTCTGACGTGGTGCTATTCGTCATCGATGTGCTAGATGGTGTCACCGAACAGGATTTAAAATTGGCGGGACGAATCATTGAAGAAGGGCGCGCGGTGGTGCTAGTAGTCAATAAATGGGATGCGGTGGAGAAAGACACCTACACCATCAATACTTATACCAAAATACTCCAAGATCGACTGTATTTCATGGATTGGGCAGAAATGATCTTTGTCAGCGCCATGACGGGGCAAAGAGTCACCAAAATCCTCGAATTAGTCGATATTGCCGCCGAATCTCACCGTCGTCGCGTCAGTACCTCGGTAATCAACGATGTGATCGAAGATGCGGTTAAATGGCACAATCCCCCCACCACCAGGGGTGGAAAACAGGGGAAACTATACTATGGCACGCAAGTATCGAGTCAACCCCCCACGATCGCCCTTTTCGTTAACGATCCCCAGCGCTTTAATGATAACTATCGCCGTTACATCGAAGGGCAATTCCGGCAACAGTTAGGCTTTAAAGGAACCCCGATCCGCTTAATCTGGCGCGGCAAACCGGCGCGAGAAGTGGAAAAAACGGTTAATAGAGCCACCAAGGTCTAATTTATGGATTTATTGCGAAGTTTGCCCATCGGTCTTTATCTCGATCAACCGATTACCCGACTACATCAACTGGATGCGCGGGTAAAATTTATCTGGTTAATGGCTTTTTTAGCAGCACCCTTATTGGCTAATCCTTGGTGGCGTTTAGCTTTGGTGGGATTGTTAATATTTTTAACCCTGCTGGCACCTATTCCCCCCCGCGTCTGGCGGCAACAGATGGGCTGGCTGATATTTTTGGCGATTATCGTCTTTCTGATTACTGCTATCACTCCCGATGGTTTAGCGGTGAGTATTCAGCCGCGTTTACCAGAGGAAGGGCTGAATTTACCGCCAGCAAGTGATTATCAGTATGTTTTATGGGATAGAGGTCGTTTATTTGTTACCCGGCGTTCTTTGGAATTAGCAGTGAGAATTAGTACCTTAGTTTTTACTTTAATTTATAGCACTAATCTCTTTTTGTTGACGACGGCCCCGGAAGAAATTACCGAAGGTTTAGAGAATTTAATGAGTCCTTTACGGCGATTTAATGTGCCGGTGACGGAAATTTCTCTGACTCTGACCCTGTCTTTGCGCTTTATTCCTCTGGTTTTAGAAGAAGTGCAAAATCTAGCCAGGGCAGTGCGAACTAGGGCGATCGATTGGCAAAAATTAGGGATTAAAAGAAGTTTAAACCTCTGGTTAACAGTAGTGGAAAAATTACTAGATAATTTGCTTTTGCGCGCTGAACAAATAGCGATCGCTATGGAGGTTCGCGGTTTTACCAGTCCCAATCAGCATCAAGTACGCTGGCACCAATTACAGTTAAGATCGGCTGATTTTATCGCTTTATTTTTGTTAATTCCCTTTTGGGCAGCCCGATTAGTTTGGGGTGGTTTATAGCCGTGATCGGTGATCAGTTATCAGAGGCGAGTTTTCAGGATCGAAAACAATTGACAAAAATCACCGAATGCCTTTCTCTATAGTGGTTTCATCCCTGATCACCCCGTCCATTGATAACAAGAACCCAAGAGCCTCACTCCTCATTTCCCCACCTCCCCACTTCCGTTCGGACCTCGGCGTGAGACTTCGGACGTTCGGCGAGACTTCGGACGTTCGGCGAGCTCAGTCGAGCCGCGTGAGCTTTTGTCGAACGCTCGCTCGAACGCTGATCTCACGGCCGAAGCCCACTCGCTAATTTCCTACTAAAGATAGATATTTAAACACATCAAAAGTATTACTTATAAAAGTAAGTTACAGCGTTTCTGATCATAGATGAAGTATGACACAATTTAGCATTTGGCAAAGCCCATCTCATTTTTGTAAATCCACTAAGTTGCGATTTTTCAAGGGAGACTCACTGCCAAAATTGGGCGTTAACTGCGATTTTATCACTTAATCCCAGCTTTTGGCCAGTTATAGACCCCAAACTATCCGTCGGGGGACTAAGCTCCCGAACGCCAGATCAGAGGAATTGTCTTATTTTTTCCGTGAGATACCTACAAGCATTTGTTAATGTATTTGTAGCAACTCATCTAAGAGTCACCGATCATTACTAATGATCTATATTTATCATTCCTAATTGTCTATACTTCTGCCAATGTGAGATGCAGCCATTTGGCATCATCTCCAGGGGACTAGCTCCTGTTCTGGTGTTGCCTAAAACTGGAGACTTCGTACCTCACTATTAAGATAACTGCCATAGCCATAACAACTAACAACTTAAAAACTATGTTCGATCCAGATATTCCCGATAGTGCCTATTTACCCCTGATTTCCCTCCTCGACTTGAGAACGTACCTGAGATTCATAAATCTCATTACCACGTCGAGCAAACTCTTCTTTGCTGTAGCGGGTTTGACGGACTGTCATGATTGTAAATTTTCCTCGATCATTGCCTTATCTGGCATGATAACTGACCAGAAACTGCGCTGAATAGATTGCTTTGATTAAAACAAAATAAGGTGCGTTACATTTCATTAACGCACCCTACAAGATCGGCGTACTGCTACGCAGTGCCTTCGGCATCGCACTGTATCGACTTGCAACCGATAACCGCGCAACAGGCTCATTCCAATCAATGGCTCTGTCTCTGCCGCGTTAATCTCGATTTCTCAATACTGCCCACCCCAAATCACCATGCCATCATAGCTATCAAATAAGACTTCGCTACCATCGCCCAAGGTTGCCCGATCGCGGTAACTCGAAGACAGTTCAAGTTCTCTAATAGTAGCAATCGGGAGACTCAAGACCCCTACCCCTGTAAACCCTGTATCGATCACAGCAGTAATGGATTTAAGTTTGTCGCCGTTCCTCACAACCAAGGAAAGCATTAGACCTCTGGTAAAAATCAAAAATTGTTGTTAGGGTTAGGAGTCAGGAGTCAGGAGTCAGGAGTCAGGAGAATTAGGAATGAACAATAATCAATTAAATGGTCTATTTAAGGATTTTATGCAATTTAATCCTTATTCTTACCGTTTTTGAACCCTCAAAAATTAATTATGCAAGAGGTTTATTGCTTCGTAATTCTGATTGACGTAACCCTGCATCATCATAGAGCGTCTTTCAAACTCCGTGCGCCGAAACGATGAACGGCGCGATAGCCGATCCGAACAACCCAAGGCTGAGCATCAGGCAATCGTTCATAAAGTCGCCGAGTCGCAGTCATCGTATCGTCGGCAAGCTCAAACGCTCCAGTTTCGATGTCGATCGCCACAATTCTACCATGATTACCTTCCTCAATTTGGGGGCGCACCTGAGATTCATAAATCTCATCGCCACGTCGGGCAAGCTCTTCTTTGCTGTAGCGGGGTTGTCGAACTGTCATAGATTTGACCTCTTTTCAACTATGCCCCTTCATTTTACCCTAAGCAATGGAGGTGTCTATCGTTGAGGTGGCGGAGGGGATTAAACTAGAAGTTGTTGGGTTTCCTTTTGTCAACCCAGCCTACATCTGACTTTAACTTGCATTAGGGAACGCGCCCTACAAGATTGCGATCGCACTACGGCGATGGCGATCTAACTTCAATTACTGCATACATATTTTAGGGACGAAGGAGACTCTGAACGCTGTTCCAAACATCTTGTTGATTGCCAAAACTAAATTTGACTTTGAGAGGAACTATATGAGCATCTTGACCAGAAGGTGATGCTAGAGGTAATGATTGGGTAGTAGTGGCGTAGCCCTCTTGCTTACCTGGTATGAATTGTGTAAAATATTTATTAATAAAAATAATTGGAACCCGATCAGTCTTTAAACCTCTAGCTTGATCATGACTTTTCTGATAAATATCTTTTTCTGGCTCCTGTCTGGCTTACTCAAATATCAGTCTAGCACCGAACAAAATCCCCCCCTAGTTCACCTCTATTCCCCTGTCCTAATTGTGGTTCTCACCATAGGATTAAGAATGGTTCTATTCATAATGGAAAACCCAAACGTCAATGTAAAGAGTGTGGTCGTCAGTTTGTGATCAATCCCACTAATAAAACCGTCTCTGACGAAACCAAACAATTAATTGATAAACTCTTGCTCGAACGAATTTCCTTGCGAGGAATTGCTAGAGTAACAGGGGTAAGTTGGTCATGGTTACAAAACTATGTCAACAATAAACTGGCGGCTGTCCCCCGTCAAATAAAGGTTTCGGACAAACCAAAAGGTAAATTGGTTAGAGAATGTGATGAGATGTGGTCTTTGGTTTTTTCTAAGACGATAAAGGTTTATATTTGGCTGGCAATTGATAGAAAAACAAGGGAAATTATTGGTTGCTATGCGCGGAGATAGTAGTCGTCAATCAGCTAAAAAACTTTGAGGCCAGTTTACCAGGTGTTTACCGACAATGCGCGGTTGCTTACACAGACTTTTGGGAGTCCTATAAGACAGTAATTCCTAGTAAACGTCATCGACCCGTCGGAAAAGAAACTGGTCAAACTAATCATATTGAAAGATTAAATAATACCTTTCGACAAAGGATTTCTCGGCTGGTGAGAGAGAGTCTATCTTTCTCTAAAAAAATGGAGAATCACGTTGGGGAACCCTTTGGTATTTTATCCATGACTACAATGCACAGCAAAGCAAAGGATTAAGCCGCCATCACTACTACCGAATCACCACCAATTAATAAACCTGATCATGAGTACCAATATCAATTAGAATAATTACCTCTTTTTGCTCCTTATCATTAGTTTCTGTTGTTTCCAAAGAAAATACAATTCTACAATCATAACCACAAGAACAAGCTTTTAATCCTAGCAATTTTCCCTGTAATGAATGAGTAGCTAACTGGGGGGTAGAAATATCTTCTTGCATTAACTTTAATGTTTCAATAATTTTTTGTTCAAGTTGAGCATTACGCTTGACAAATTTACGAAATGATCGTTTAAACTTCTGTGTTGCAATAATCTCTCTCATTCATCTTCTGTTAATATAGTTTTTAATTCATTAATAATATCTTCTAAGGGTTGAGGTTTTAATTCTCCTCTTTGAAAAGCTTCCTTTGCTTCTTTAGCATTTCGGGCTATTTCTTCTCGATAGGATTCTATCATTTGATTTTTGATAATTTCTATTAACATTTCTCTCTGTTCAATAGGTAGTTGATTAACTGTTATAAGAGCTTGTTCTAATGTTATCATAATTGATCCTCTCTTGATTTAATTTAAGTAATAAGTTTAACTGATTGGCATCTTGAATATTAGAATAAGCAATCCGATCATTGATGCTTTCTAAATCTTATTTAGCTCTTGCGGATATTAAAATAACGATCATAATTTAATATTCACAATTCTGAAGATTGTTTGCTTTAAATCTGTTGATGACTTCTCTACCATCAAAACTTTCCCCACGTTTCAACTCTTGCCCCCCAATCATGACTTCCCGTTTCAATTCTTCAAATCTTCCTCGGTAAATTCTGTCTCTTTCTGCCAATAAACGCAATCCCTCTTCAATAACGGCTAAATCATCTTGATATTTTCCTGTTTTGATTTGTTGAGCAATCAAATCTTCTATTTCCGGTGTCAGTTGGATAGTGTTCATCGCTTCTCCTAATTACCTTTATATCATCCTAATGGAGTATTATAGCGCAGACTTTTTAGCATCTTATAATTTTAACAGATTATACAAGACTTGTCACACCCCCCAGCAAATTACCTGATCGATCAAATCTTGACTGATGCCAAAAAAAATGGCTCTCCCCGGTTTGGTGGGTAAAATGTATTCTAAGATACAGTCTTGGGGCAGTGAGTGGAACGAACCACAGAGACACAAAGGACACAAAGATCGATCGATCATATTGTAAGTTAAACTTATCACACAGAATCTAGAAGAGCCAAAAACTTAAATATAGAATAGTGATTCAGTGGTCTGAGGAAGACAATTGTTATCTAGTTGGCTTACCAGACTTTCCAGGACAAAAATGGATAACTCATGGTAATACTTATGCTGAATCAGTGAAAAATGCTGAAGAAGTCCTAGAATCTCTGATAGAACTTTATCAGAAATTAGGGGAATCTTTACCTGAGACTGAAGTAAATAAAAACAGAGAAATTTTACCCAAATAAACTCTTGTAAGGGAATTGATGATTATTGCATTGATAAATTAGCCAAAAAGGGTTAATTGTTCTTAGGAAATTAATTTTGCACTACTACTTAGAGCAGTTATCTTAATAGTGAGGTACGAAGTTTTCGTTTTGGGGAGTCGGTCCTCGATGGCAAATTATACAATTTTTCTAAAGTAATGGCAGAGATAGTTAATTGGCCTGACCCCCAATCCCTCTCCCAGAAAGGGACAAGGTTGGGGTTGAGGGACACGAATAAAGAAAAATGGTATGACGGCGTGATTGTTCTAAAATAAGGTTATCGCCTGATCAGTATATAGCAATGACCTTAATCGCTGTCATCGATTACGACATGGGAAATCTGCACTCTGCCTGTAAAGGACTGGAAACCGTGGGTGCAGTGCCGAAAATTACCGATTCTCCCCTAGATCTGGAAAAAGCTGACGCTATTGTCTTACCCGGAGTCGGTTCTTTTGATCCTGCTGTCCGGCAAATTCGGGCCCGTCATCTCGAAAAACCGATCAAAGCTGCGATCGCTAATGGTAAACCCTTTCTCGGTATCTGTCTCGGTTTACAAATTCTCTTTGACTCATCGGAGGAAGGACAAGAGGCGGGTTTAGGGATTATTCCGGGGACAGTGCGCCGTTTTCGCTCGGAACCTGGCATTACCATTCCCCACATGGGTTGGAATCAATTAGACTTCACCCAGCCGGATGATGCTCTTTGGCAGGGATTACCCCCCCATCCTCACGTCTATTTTGTCCATTCCTATTATGTCGATCCCCTTGATCGTCATCTAACTGCCGCCACCGTCACCCACGGCAGTCAAACGGTGACAGCAGCGATCGCTCGTGATCGTTTGGTAGCGGTGCAGTTTCACCCGGAAAAATCCTCGACTAATGGCTTAAAAATTCTGGCTAACTTTGTTGAACAGGTGCAAAAATTAGCTTTAGTCTCCTAAATAAGCCTTTAAAACCCGCTCGTTTTTTTGGATTTCGCTGGGAATGCCATCGGCTAAATTTGTCCCTTCTGCTAATACCCAAACGTGGTGACAAAGAGACATAATCACATCCATATTATGCTCGATAATTAAAAAGGTAATTCCCTGACGATTCCATTCGATAATATGGTCGCTGATTTGACCGATTAAAGTGGGATTAACTCCGGCGGCTGGTTCATCTAATAAAATTAATTTTGGCTCGGTCATTAGCGCTCGGCCAATCTCTAATAATTTCCGCTGTCCTCCCGATAAAGCTCCCGCATAATCGTGCGCTTTCTCCCCCAGACCGATCGAATCTAATATCTGCAAAGCTTTGTCACGATTGTCCTGTTCCTGTTGGCGAATTTTTGCCCCCTGAAACCAGACTTTGAGAAAATTTTCTCCCGTTTGCCCCGGACTAGCTAAGAGCATATTTTCTAACACCGTTAATCGGGATAATACCCTGGCGACTTGAAAAGTTCTTACACATCCTTTCAGGGCAATTTGATAGGGAGGCAGCTGATGAATGGGCTGACCATCAAGAAAAACTTCCCCTTTATCCGGGCGAATAAAATTAGATAAAAGGTTAAAAAGTGTGGTTTTGCCGGCTCCATTTGGCCCGATTAACCCGGTGATACTGCCCTGCGGCACGTCCAAATAAGCATTATTGACGGCGCGAATGCCTCCAAAACTTTTCGATAATCCTTTGGCAGAAAGTAACATATATAAATTATGAATTATGAATTATGAATTATGAAGTGGGAAGTGTTTTCAGTGAAGAGTAATCGATGAACTGATAACTGATAACTGATAACTGAAATTATTTTCCCAAAGTTAACTCCTCTTTTTTGCCGAGGATACCCTGGGGGCGCCAGATCATTAAAACCATGAGCAGCAGACCGATAATCATAATCCGTAAAGCCCCTAATTGGCTATCATTAAAAATATCTAATTGGGGCAGAATAAAGCGAGTCAGGGAATCGTAAGCCCAGAAAATTACTGCTCCTAGTAAGGTGCCGGCATTGCTACCAGAGCCACCGAGAATGATAATAATCCAAGCGTTAAAAGTCAATAACGGCTCAAAATTAGTCGGGTAAATAGTGGTTAATTGCCATGCTAAAAAAGCCCCGGCTAAACCAGCGATCGCACCGCCTAACATCAAAGATTGTAACTTATACCAAAAGACATTTTTTCCCAAAGCCCGGGGAATTTCTTCATCTTCCCGAATCGCTTTGAGGATGCGTCCCCAAGGCGAGCGCAAAAGTAATTCTAAACCAGTATAAACGAGAGCGAGGAGTATTAAAACTACCACCATCAGCCCGGCTTTGTAATTATAGTCATTCAAGGCAATTACACCGTTTATATACAGAAAAAGCAGGATTATCGCCCCTAAAGACCCCCAAAAGATTAAAGCACTCTTTGGCGTCGGTTGATAGCTTTTACCGCTAATTTGCGACGCTTCGCGCCATTGTCGTTGCAGATTGCGCCCCAATTGCCAGAGAGCAAAGATAGCAAGCAGGGTAAACAGGGCAATAATTAATAATTTGACGGGAAAACTGGGATTTATATCCAAAGGTAGGGGATAACGTTGTAGTCCGAAACTGCCTTTCGTTAACCAATCCTCGTTAAGCACCAGTAAACGAATTAACTCAGACACCCCGATGGTGACAATCGCTAGATAATCGGCTCTTAATCTCAGGGTGGAAAAACCGATGGCTAATCCCAACAATGCCCCTAGGAACGCCCCGACAATGGCGGCAAAAATCATCGGTACACCCTGTAAAGTTAATAAAACCGTTGCATAAGCCCCTAAAGTGGCAAAAGCAACGTGACCAAAGTTAATTAAGCCAGTAAATCCCCATTGTAGATTTAAACCGAGGGCAAAAATCGCGTAAATACCCGCCCAAATTGTCAGGGAAACTAAATAATCTGTCATGTTATGGCAATTATCTTAATAGTGAGGTACGAAGTTTTCGGTTTCGGGAGTCAGGAGCCAGAAGTCAGGAGTCAGGAATCATGAGACGATGCCCAATCCAGTTATACTTCATACTTATGAGAAACGCTATAACTAAAAAATGATCTTCAAAGTAAAAAGTAAACAAGGGGTTGGGGAAGTGGGGAGATGGGGGAGTGGGGAGATGGGGGAGTGGGGAGTGGGGGAGTGGGGAGAGGAGGAGAAAAAAGCTGAAAACTCACATCTGATTACTGATTACTGATTACTGATTACTGATTACTGATCACTGAAAAGGCTGATTGCTAACTGCTAGTATAATATCAGTTAAAACGGCCTCTGTAGCTTGATAGACGATTGTGGCGAGCGGAGGGTGCTAGGCTATCAATACCGAAAAAACCTTGTCCTGTTAATTTCTATGCCTCTTTTGATTCTAATTGCCGATGATGACCCCGGTATCCGCCTAGCAGTCAAAGACTATTTGGAATTAGCAGGTTATAGTGTCGTAGCGGCGAGTAATGGTTTGGAAGCTTTGACTTTATTGGATACCTATCATCCCCATCTTTTGGTATCGGATATCAAAATGCCCCGTTTGGACGGTTATTCTTTGGTGACTAAGGTGCGGCAACAGCCAGAATTTAGGTTATTACCGGTAATCTTTTTAACCGAAAGAGGGTCAACGGAGGAAAGAATTCGCGGTTATCAAGTGGGTTGTGATATCTATCTTCCTAAACCTTTTGAGATGGAGGAATTAAAAGCGGTTATTCGCAATCTTTTAGAGCGAGCGCAAATGGTGCAAAGCGAACGTCAATATCAGAAATTAAAACCAGAAGAAAGCCCCAAAACTAGGGATGTTTTAACTTCTTCTTTACAGGACGATTTTAAGTTAACTAATCGCGAGCGGGAAGTGTTAGAACATTTAGCCCGGGGACTTTCTAACAGTGAAATTGGGCAAAAACTGCATCTTAGTTCTCGCACGATCGAGAAATATGTTAGCAGTTTACTCAGAAAAACCAATACTAACAATCGGGCTGAATTGGTTCGTTTTTCCCTCGAACATAGATTAATCGATTAGCTGAAAGAAAAAACTTAAATTTTGTTTTTTACTTCCTCCAAAAGACTGCCACAGGAGTCTAAAAGTAGCTCGATTACGCGGTCAAAACCTTCACGACCACCGTAGTAGGGATCGGGAACTTCTTTTTCTGGGTGATAACGAGCATAGTCACACATTAACTTGACCTTTTCTTGATATTTTCCTGTCCGATCTAGGGATAAAATATCTTGATAATTGGCTTTATCCATGGCTAAGATTAGATCAAAATTATCGAAATCTTCGCGGGTAAATTGTCTGGCTGTCCCTTGCAGAGGAATACCGCGTTTTTTGGCCGCCGTATTCATGCGAGAATCGGGAGGAGAACCGATATGATAACCGGCAGTCCCCGCAGAATCACAGAGGATTTTATTACCTAATCCTTCTTGTTCAATCAGATAAGTCATGATATTCTCGGCAGCGGGAGAACGACAGATATTTCCTAAACAGACGAAGAGTAGTTTATAGGGCATAAATTCACTGGTAGAATCATCACTAAATTGCCAATTATAGGGCATTTCTAACATCCCGATAAAGATTTATCCTCAAAAAACTCCTCGCTGTCCATTAACCTAATTTTGGCTAATCCCAAGCTTTCTAAATAATCTTGCCACCCTTGGGGAGTATCTTCGATCGCTAATAATCCTAATACCCTAGCTACGTCTGCTACCCAGGGTAGGGTATGAATTCTATAACCCTGCCAGTTTACCTCTAAGGATAACCAAGCGGGAATCTCTTGGGGGTTAAATTGTTGGGAGGCAAGATAATCAGCTTGAAAGCAGTAAATTCGAGGTGGTTTTTGACTCTCTAACAAGGTTAAACACTCCTTCTAATCTGGACATTAATCTCTTTCCTCGTATTTTAGGGGAACCTCAGCATAATTTTTGTTAAATATGAACTTCTCTTGTCAAGAAATAGTTAAGTTTGCTCAAGACAATTTACCCTTAATTCTCCCCTAAGCGAGGACGAATAATTAAATAAATTGCCGGACCGATTAGAGGCAAAAGGGAAATTACCGGCAACAGGAAAGGATTTTTTAACCCCCGTCGGGTTAGATCATCTTGCAGCAAAATTGGACATAATAGGGTTAAAAGACAGAAATCTAAACTCATAACATGAATAAAACGGCTAGTTTGCCACTGATGCCAAAAATCAGACCAATTGCCGTTAATTAATCCGTAAGCGATTAAAATTGCCGCAGTAATTAGGGCAATTACTCCCAACCAAGGTGAGTCTAAAAGTTTAATGACCAGATTTTTTTTACCGGTAAAATTGCTGTTGGGTTGACGGAGAGTTAGATAGGGTAAAATAGCGAAAGCACCCACGGCAAAGGAGGCAAAAGTAAAGGGCCAAGCGATGATTTTTTGGTCACGACCATCGATAATTAAAAGGCTAGTGTAGATAAGTGGCCAAACTCCCATCAGGTTAAAAAGAGCGATAATTAACGGGTTGATATTTTGCCATTTTCCAGTGGAAAGATCGATAATTAAATTCACTGTATCTGGTTGATCAGGGGGTGCTAGTAAAAAAGCGTATAATCCGAAGCCTAACCAAAGCAAACCGAGAATAATTTTTGTTAACATGGGAGTAGATAATTAGGTTAATTGAGTAATGGGGTGTCTAGCAGATATTTTACTAGAAAAGTGATCAAAAAATCAAGCAATATTACCTAATCAATGATCATTAAGTAGGTAGGCACAATTATTTGTAGGATGGGTTAGCGGTAGCGTAACCCATGCGGGCGTTGGGTTTCATGCTTCAACCCAACCTACGTTCATTTTATATTTAATTCCACCCACCTACTTAAGTAGGTAGGCGTTAAAAATTATCAGATGCCCCCCTTATCAAGGCTATCCATTAGTCAGATCTTTCTTAACAAAAAGAGAAGAAACTTAAAAAAAGGGGAAACGATTGATAGGTATAGTTTTGAAAGAAGGAATTAAGGTGGAGGTAAGCAAAAAAATGGAGAAATGGGCAGCCCAAGAATTACAGTATGCAGACCTAGGGGACACCAGAAGAAAGAAAAGGTTAATCAGTATCGTAGAAAACTTGGCCAGCCAACCTAGTACAAGTGTGCCACAAGCTTCGGGAAATCTAGCCGCCGCCAGTGCCACCTACGACTTTTGGAATTCCCCCTATTTTCACCCCTCAGATATAATTGCCGCCCAAGCTAAAAGTACAGTAGAAAGAATCAAAGAACATCCAATAGTTTTGGCAGTGCAAGACACAACAAGTTTAGACTTTACGACGCAAAAAGCCAAAAAAGGAATGGGTTATCTAGATTGTAAAACATCCTTTGGTCTCAAAGTTCATACCACCTTAGGAGTCTCAGCGCAAGGAGTACCTTTAGGACTGATTAATCAATATGTCTGGGCAAGAGAAGAAAAGAATTTAGGGATTGCCAAGCAAAGAAAAAAAAGAGAAACTCAAGAAAAAGAAAGTCAAAGATGGTTAGATTCTTTGTCAGAAACACAACAACAAATACCCGAAGAAATTCAAGTCGTAACAATCGGAGATTCTGAGGCAGACATATTTGATTTATTTGCCCAGTCAAGAAATCCTAACTCTCATTTATTAATTCGAGGAACTCATAACCGAAAAGTTAACTATCTCGAAGACAAGCAAAGGTCAGGGCATCCAGAGACTAAATATTTACATCAATCCATCAGAGAAATAAAAGCCTGTGGTAGCCTAGATGTGCAAGTAAAACGCAATCCTAATCACGAGGCTAGACTAGCTAAACTAACAGTTAGATTTGCCAGTTTTGAAATACAAGTACCTAAGCATCACTCGAAAGCGAACCCTCGTCAACCGGTCAAATTACAGGTAATTTTAGCTGAAGAAGAAAATCCGCGTCCTGGAGTTAATCCTATCAGTTGGCTCCTCTTAACTAGCCTAGACATTAGTAGCTTTGAATCAGCGATAACCTGTGTGCGCTGGTATAGTTATCGCTGGTTAATAGAACGCTATCATTTTGTTTTAAAAAGTGGTTGTGGATTAGAAAAACTGCAATTAGAAACGGGTCGGAGAATTGAGATGGCCTTAGCTACCTATTCAATTGTAGCTTGGAGATTACTTTGGTTAACCTATCAAGCACGCTTACACGGAGAGGAGAGTTGTGAAAGTTTTTTGGAAGAACATGAATGGCAATCTTTGTGTGCCACTATTCATAAAAAGAGTCCGCCACCTGAAAAGCCGCCCTCCTTTCGAGAAGCGGTCAGAATGATTGCTTCTCTTGGGGGGTTTTTAGGTAGAAAAGGTGACGGTGAACCAGGTGTTAAAACTATTTGGTTGGGACTGCGAAGGTTACATGATATCAGCCAGACTTGGAAACTATCTCATCAAATTAGTTCCCCCATAGAACCCCCTTGAGCCATCTGGCACACTTTTCTCTTTTTGTCAAATTTTATGTTAAGAAAGATGTGACTAATGGATAGCTTATCAAGGGGAGATCCCCCCGCCTATCGGCACCCCCCTTATCAAGGGGAGATCCCCCCGCCTATCGGCACCCCCCTTATCAAGGGGAGATCCCCCCGCCTATCGGCACCCCCCTTATTAAGGCTATCCATTAGTCACATCTTTCTTAACATAAAATTTGACAAAAAGAGAAAAGTGTGCCAGATGGCTCAAGGGGGTTCTATGGGGGAACTAATTTGATGAGACAGTTTCCAAGTCTCGCTGATATCATGTAACCTTCGCAGTCCCAACCAAATAGTTTTAACACCTGGTTCACCGTCACCTTTTCTACCTAAAAACCCCCCAAGAGAAGCAATCATTCTGACCGCTTCTCGAAAGGAGGGCGGCTTTTTAGGTGGCGGACTCTTTTTATGAATAGTGGCACACAAAGATTGCCATTCATGTTCTTCCAAAAAACTTTCACAACTCTCCTCTCCGTGTAAGCGTGCTTGATAGGTTAACCAAAGTAATCTCCAAGCTACAATTGAATAGGTAGCTAAGGCCATCTCAATTCTCCGACCCGTTTCTAATTGCAGTTTTTCTAATCCACAACCACTTTTTAAAACAAAATGATAGCGTTCTATTAACCAGCGATAACTATACCAGCGCACACAGGTTATCGCTGATTCAAAGCTACTAATGTCTAGGCTAGTTAAGAGGAGCCAACTGATAGGATTAACTCCAGGACGCGGATTTTCTTCTTCAGCTAAAATTACCTGTAATTTGACCGGTTGACGAGGGTTCGCTTTCGAGTGATGCTTAGGTACTTGTATTTCAAAACTGGCAAATCTAACTGTTAGTTTAGCTAGTCTAGCCTCGTGATTAGGATTGCGTTTTACTTGCACATCTAGGCTACCACAGGCTTTTATTTCTCTGATGGATTGATGTAAATATTTAGTCTCTGGATGCCCTGACCTTTGCTTGTCTTCGAGATAGTTAACTTTTCGGTTATGAGTTCCTCGAATTAATAAATGAGAGTTAGGATTTCTTGACTGGGCAAATAAATCAAATATGTCTGCCTCAGAATCTCCGATTGTTACTACTTGAATTTCTTCGGGTATTTGTTGTTGTGTTTCTGACAAAGAATCTAACCATCTTTGACTTTCTTTTTCTTGAGTTTCTCTTTTTTTTCTTTGCTTGGCAATCCCTAAATTCTTTTCTTCTCTTGCCCAGACATATTGATTAATCAGTCCTAAAGGTACTCCTTGCGCTGAGACTCCTAAGGTGGTATGAACTTTGAGACCAAAGGATGTTTTACAATCTAGATAACCCATTCCTTTTTTGGCTTTTTGCGTCGTAAAGTCTAAACTTGTTGTGTCTTGCACTGCCAAAACTATTGGATGTTCTTTGATTCTTTCTACTGTACTTTTAGCTTGGGCGGCAATTATATCTGAGGGGTGAAAATAGGGGGAATTCCAAAAGTCGTAGGTGGCACTGGCGGCGGCTAGATTTCCCGAAGCTTGTGGCACACTTGTACTAGGTTGGCTGGCCAAGTTTTCTACGATACTGATTAACCTTTTCTTTCTTCTGGTGTCCCCTAGGTCTGCATACTGTAATTCTTGGGCTGCCCATTTCTCCATTTTTTTGCTTACCTCCACCTTAATTCCTTCTTTCAAAACTATACCTATCAATCGTTTCCCCTTTTTTTAAGTTTCTTCTCTTTTTGTTAAGAAAGATCTGACTAATGGATAGCTTATTAAGGGGAGATCCCCTCGCCTATCGGCACCCCCCTTATCAAGGGGGGCAGGGGGGATCGAACCTAAAATCCATTTTTAATTTAATTATAACCAGCTACTTAATTTTTAGGGAAGACGACGGGAATTCATGGTTTCTGCTGGGTTAGTTTCTGCACTTTGAGAGTGGAGTAAGCGAGTTTGTTCGAGGATAGTTTCTAATTCTTCATCCGAAAATTCTTGTACATAGTTTAATTTCACTTCTTCTAGGAAGATAATTAACAACATCTCGATTCTTTCTAAACTGTGACGGGATTGTAATTCCCCAGCGAGAGATTGCCCGAAACGCTGGACTAATTGCTGTAATAAACGTTCAAAAACTTCGTCTTCTTGGGTAATCTTTTCCGCTATGTTAACAAAGGATTGATACAGTTGACTAGATATACGATTGCTCAAGTCAGTTTTTAATCCTTTCATGCCGGGTAATCGCAATAAGCTTTGATAAGCGGGAGTTTGACTGAGAATTTTCTCGATATTGTATTTAATTAAAGCTTCTGCTTCTGGTTTAACTTGCGGTAAAACCTTGTTAACGGTGCTATTAACTACTAACTGAAAAATTTCGATAACTTCATTAGTATCATTGAGATTATTATATCCGCCATTGAGGGATCGATCGAGAATTTTTTCCACTTGTCCCTGTCGAATATATTCCTGAATTTTATTAATGATTCTCAGGACAATTATCTCAGTAATATCTTTAGAAATTAGCGCTACTAAGCCTTTAACTGCCTGTTCTTTAATCAACCTTAAGTTAATGATTTTAACTTGATCTAGGCGAATAACGGTAGGAATAAATCGCAGCCATCTCCAGATAGGAATAAACAGAAAAATATCGTACCATCGCCATAACATAGCCTCCCGCCAACGCAGACCTTTATGAGTGCGAGCAATCCACCAAGTTCTCAGCATAAATTCCCAGAAAAAGATGGTTCCAAAGAAAAAATCGATCGCCTCAAAGTTATCTATCGGTCTCCCATCTTCTCCCAGGGGACGAAAATAATTAGTTTCTATTAAAGGTTGAATTTCTTGATTAAAAAACTTTAACTCTTTTTCCCAGCCATTTTGACTGAGATAATCCCAAGTCCAAAACTTCTGAAAGGCTGCTTTTGCGGAAATATTTTCTGTTTTAAAAACCCGCAGGCGCATTTTATTTTTAATCTTTTCTAAAGTCCCAGTTTTCTCGGCCGAGGCAAAGGGATTATTATCGATCATATCGACACTTTTTTGGCGTAAATTGGCTAAAATTTTCTCAATCTCTTGGCGATATTCTTGCAGATTAAACTCTGGGTTAAAGACCTTTTGATTGATTAGTTCATTAAGTTTATCAACCGTAGCTAAATATTCACTGGTACTGCGATAGGGTTTAATCCCTTTCACCACATCATACTTAGCAATTCCTTTAACAAAGGGAATTTCTAGGGGTTTATCGGGAGGTATTTGTAATTCTTGAAAGGAAATCGGCCCGAATTTTATTGGTTCATTAAATCTTAATAAAGTTATTTGCAAGCGTCCCTGTAACCAAAAATCTCGCAGGGGAATATAAGTTAAATCGAAAATAACCAGAATATAATTACATAACACCAATAGGGCCATGCAAGTCTCAAAGAGATTGCGCGGGGAAAAACGACGGTTTCTGCTCACGGGGTTTTTAGTCAAAGTCATTAGCCTAGAAAGCACACTTTGACTATGGTAAACCGAAAACGCCTAATTTTTTTACCTGAAAGCGATATAAGTAGTTAAAAAAGGAGCGGTTAAACTTAGTTCTGCCTCAGCAATTAATAGATGTAGTCTTCTATTCTGTAATAGCATCCTAGCAGATTCAGTTAAGTAGTTAGCTACAACTTCTTTGGCAAGAACATTTTTATTATAAGTCGGTAAGTTGCAGATTAGCATAAAATCACCCTGAATTGATTTTTATCTGTCAATAAGCCTAGAGCCTCGTAGGGTGTTTTTCCTTGCGTCAACCCAACCTATAATAAGTAGGTGGGTGGAATTAAATATAAAATGAACGTAGGTTGGGTTGAAGCATGAAACCCAACGCCCGCATGGGTTACGCTACCGCTAACCCATCCTACAAATAATTGTGCCTACCTACTTAATTGCTGCTCTCGTAGGGTGTGTTAATAAAGTATTGACAATGTAAATACATCCTGCCTATACTACAAGTATGGATGTCTATTTTGTCCTCAGTGGCATTACTTTTGTTTGGAATGACGAGAAATCTAGGATTAACCCGATCAACCATGACGGTATTACGTTTCAGCAAGCAGCAGAAGTCTTCTTCGATCCACTGCTGGTTGTTGTTGATGCAAGTCGCAATGATGAGGCACGAGATGCGATCATTGGGTTAGATAGACGGTGGAATCTCCTGTACGTCGTTTATATTGAGCGTGAAAACGACATCATTCGGATCATTTCGGCTCGCAAAGCCACACGCAAGGAACGTGAGTATTATGAAAGTTGAGGCATTAAAAAAACGGCTGGAGAGAAATCGCCCTATGACTACAATCACGATTCGTATTCCTGAAGATGTGATTGAAGATTTAAAGCGGGTTGCACCGTTGCTTGGTTTCTCAGGTTATCAACCTTTGATGCGTGCTTACATTGGACAAGGGCTGCGTGCGGATTTGGAGCGTCTAGAGGGAGATACAATTTCTGCTCTCGTTGCTAGTTTGAAGCGTCATGGTGTAAGTGATGAAGTGCTGCAAGAAGCGTTGAGTGAAGTTACTCCGCGTTAGTCTAGGTTTTCAGTTGTAGTGCGATCGCTTGTAGAACATAGAGTTTTATCTGTCGAGGGCGCTTCTTGCGGATAGATTGCTGGAGAGTTTGGAATTCGACACCGATTCAGCGATTGAGTCGATTGAGTTTCTTTAATCTAGCTTTCCAAGAACCAGACTCAGTTTAGTTCATTTGTTCGCTTGTTTCCCTCTATTTTCTCAGCTTACAATATTTTTTTCTCACCCATCAATTTTTCCAGCTTCCCTCAATTTTCTGGGATAAGTCCTCATGTACTATCCTAAATAAATGACTAAAGATTATTGTCAGGAGTGACTTTAAAAATGCGACCAGATTTGCAAGAACTAGAAATCACGCTAGGAGAGTTAAAAAGATTAACCGGATTTAATTGGCAGAGATATCAAAAATCAAAAAGAGTATATCTGTTGCGTCCAATAAGGACAATATTGTTTTTGCAAATGTATTTATTGGGTATGCTAGGTTCATTTTTTGGAATTGGTGCTTTCGGAGTATTGTATGATTCAGGTAACTTTTGGAGTTTTATTTTATGCGCTTTACCCTCTATGTTCTTTTTTTGGCTACTTGCAAGGCTTGGCAACGAATATAATAAAACAAATGTTTTTGGTCAAGAAATCAATCAATATTATCAACTTATTTTAAACATTAATACTTTAGATCAATTAGAAGCAGTGGGTAATCCCGTTAAATTAAATGAAAGAGAGAAAGTTTTAGAAGCATTAAGAATTAATCGGGAAAATCTAGTTCGAGCTTTACAAACAGAACGAATTTTGAGAGAAAATCCCCAATTTAGACCAGAACAATTTAATATTGATTTAAGTGACTTGAGAACCTTACAAGCAACCGAAAAAGCCACAGAATACGGTAGATTTTTAGATGAAGCCTTACAAATTGGTGTTAGCGTACAAACAGAGATGAGAAAACTAGAAAATAAACGTTTGGGTTTATAGTCGGCTCTCCATCTTGTATATCTTGTCGGCTGCATTGAGGGTTAAAATTGGTTCCTTCTAATGGTTGCTAGAAATGGGTTATGATGTTTATGTGTTTAGGCGCTAAAGGAGAAAAATTATGGTACGTTGGTCACTAACCGGATCAGCTTTAGGACAAAAAGGCGCAAAAAAGGGAAGCTTATCCCAATACGTTGAAGAAGCGGCACAAAGAGCGAGCTTTGAAGAAACCGTGGATTCTGTCCAAGAACGTAACTCGCGTTATTCCGAGGAAGAAATCGAAGAATCTATCAATGAGGCTATCCGAGAAACTCGTGCTGCGTCTCGTTCTTGATACCAATATTCTAATTTCTGCACTGTTACGCAAAAACACACCGCCTTATCTTCTTTATACAGGTTATCCCTACCTAGGATGAAAATAATTATAAATTTCCTTAGCTAATTGTTCCCCAATTCCTGTCACCTGTTGCAATTGTTCTAGGGAAGCTTCGCGAATATAATCCAGAGAATGAAAATGAGCTAATAACTCTTTTTGTCGCTTAAAACCTAACCCCGGTATCTCATCCAGACGGGAACGGCGACTTTTTTGCATCCTTTGTTGTCGGTGAAAGCTAACAGCAAAGCGGTGCGCTTCATCCCTGACTCGACGCAATAATTGCACTCCGGGTTGTTCCTTATCCGTCTCTAAAGGAGAGGATTCCCCTGGTAAAAAAATCTCCTCTCTCTGTTTAGCTAAACTAACAACTTTTACCTGTTCTAATAAATTCATCTCCCCTAAAACTGTCACCACGGCCGATAATTGTCCTTTTCCCCCATCAATCATGACCAAATCGGGAAAATCATCACTTTCGGCAATATTATCGGGATTTTCGGCATAACGACGGAAACGCCGGCGAATTACTTCTGCTAAACTGGCGAAATCATCGGAATGGCCGATTTTAACCTCGGGATTTTTGATTTTATAGTGACGATAATGTTGATTAGCGGCCACCCCATCGATAAACACCACTCCCGACGCGACTGCATTAGAACCCTGAATATGAGAAATATCATAACCCTCGATGCGGTGGGGTAGTGCCGGTAAATCGAGAATTATCGCTAAATCCTGCAAAGACTGTAAATCTCGGTCGGCGCTTCTTTTCGTCTTTTCTAACTCATAAAGAGCGTTTTTCTCGACCATGGCTAATAAATCCGCTTTACTTTGCCGTTGGGGGACAGTTAACTCGACTTTGCGACCTTTTTTTTCCCTTAACCACCCCGCTAACACCTCACCTTCCGGTAATTCGCAGGGTAACAGGATTTCGCTGGGAATTTCCACCCCTTCCACCGATAAATAATGTTCTTCCAGGACTTTTTGCAGGATTTCTCCCTCGTTTGCTGACTGACTATCGGCAAAAAATCCCAAACGTCCCACCAAACGACCAGAACGCACTTGGAATAATTGTATGCAACAATGCTGCTCGTCTTTAGCTAAAGCGATCGCGTCCCGGGATACGGTATCATCAGGTAAAGAGACTTTTTGATCGGTATTAAGGGCCTGTAATCCGCGAATTTGATCCCTAATCGTGGCCGCTTTTTCAAAATCTAGGTTTTCCGACGCTTCTAGCATCTTTGCTGCTAATTTCTCTAATAATTCCCCCGTCCTTCCCTGAAAAATCATCGCCACTTTCTGCAAGGTTTCCCGATAATCTTGGGGACTAATTAATTTTTGACAAACCCCCGGACAACGACCGATATCATAATTTAAACAGGGACGGTCTTTAAACAGAGGTTGGGGACGTTGACGCAGGGGAAAAGTGCGTTTAATTAGGTGTAAAGTGTAGCGCAGCAGCCTAGTATCGACGTAGGGACCATAATAACGGTCTTTTTGGTTATTTATGCTACGTTTGCGGGTGATAAAAATGCGCGGGTAGGTTTCCGACCAAGTAATACAAATGTATGGATATTTTTTATCGTCCTTGAGGAGAGTATTAAAATGGGGCTGATGTTGTTTAATTAGATTAGCTTCCAGGGCCAAGGATTCTGCTTCCGTGTCGGTGACGATAAATTCAATTTCTGTCACCTGTCGCACCATCAAAGCAATGCGGGGACTGAGGGGTTGACTGGGACGAAAATAGGAACGGACTCTAGACCGGAGTTTTTTGGATTTACCGATGTAGAGAATTTCGCCATTTTGGTCGCGCAGGAAGTACACCCCCGGTTCGAGGGGAATTTCCCGAAGACGATTTTCTAGGCGATCGAGGTCTTGGATTAGGGTAGAGTTAAGATTATTCCCGAACATCTTTTTAAGTAGGTGGGTGGAATTAAATATAAAATGAACGTAGGTTGGGTTGAAGCATGAAACCCAACGCCCGCATGGGTTACGCTACCGCTAACCCATCCTACAAGTAATTGTGCCTACCTACTTATATTAGGGTTTGCGGCAAAAAGTTTGTCTTGGGTGTGGGGTGTGGGGTGTAGGGTGTGGGGTGTAGGGTTTTACCGATTTTCAGGGAAAAAGTCCAGGAATTTTCCCCCCCATTACTCCAATGGCCGGTACTTTTGGATTGCAAAAAGGTCTAAAAGTCTTATCGAACAATGTTTTTAGATTTATTCAGCAAACCCTATGTTAGACAAAAAAATTACGCCAGTGGGTATTAGCTGACGTTTGGCAAGATATTTAGGGCAAATCTTCACAAAAATTAATAGGCTTCTGATTCGATTTGCTTAATCGGGACGAAACACTCTCCCGGGAGAAGAATCGGTTTATTGTTAAAAATCAATTGGCCGCGATGATTGTCGCGGTTAATAGCGACACCGAAAGGACGTTTACTAACTCTGCTATTGAGGGTACAGTAGATGCGATAAATGCGTCTGGCTGCCCGTAAGACAGTAGGATCTAACAAAATTGGGATTTCCATATCGACACGCTGTTGTTCTGTTTTCTCGGATAGGGCCACCATCTCACTCGTCTCCCCACGATTAAATTGACGTATTTATTAAATCAATGGTATATGACGATTTCCGAATTTGTCACTTTTGTTATGATTCTAAAACTTTCAGGATGGCCTGGCCCATAGCTTGGCATCCCACTAAGGTCATACCCTCCGAGAAAATATCTCCAGTACGATAACCGAGATCTAAGACTTTTTCTACGGCTTTTTCCAGCGATACTGCCGCTAAAGGCTGATTTAGGCCATATCTTAACATCATAGCAGCACTGAGAATCTGGGCGATCGGATTGGCCTTATCTTGGCCGGCGATATCCGGGGCCGAACCGTGGACGGGTTCAAAAACTCCCACCCCAGCAGTCCCTAAACTAGCGGAGGGTAACATTCCGATACTACCGGTTAACATGGCCGCTTCATCGGAGAGAATATCACCGAATAAATTGCCCGTGACGATAGTATCAAATTGTTTGGGGGCCCGGACTAACTGCATGGCTGCGTTATCGACGTAGAGATGGGAAAGTTCCACATCGGGATAATTAGCGGCCATTTTCGTCACCCGGTCGCGCCAGAGTTGGGAAACATCAAGAACATTAGCTTTATCGACGGAACAGAGTTTCTTGCCGCGTTTTTGGGCAATTTCAAAGGCCACCTTAGCGATGCGGTCCACCTCCGATTCCAAGTAAACCATGGTATTTACACCGCATTTTTCTCCCGTTTCCGTCTCAAAAATCCCCTTCGGTTGACCGAAATAGACACCCCCGGTCAATTCCCGGACGACCATGATATCCACTCCCTCGATAATCTCCCGTTTGAGACTAGAAGCGTCGATTAATTGCGGAAAAATGGTGGCAGGACGTAAATTAGCAAAAAGACCTAAACCAGATCTTAAGCCTAATAATCCCGTTTCCGGCCTTTGCTGCCGGGGTAAATTATCCCATTTATAACCCCCGATAGCGGCCAGGAGAACAGCATCACTATTTTTACAGGCGCTCAGGGTTGCTTCGGGGAGAGGATTGCCGGTTTCATCAATGGCTGCCCCTCCAATTAAAGCGGTTTGGAAGTCCAACTGGAGGTCAAATTTTTTAGCGATGACTTTCAGTATCTCTACGGTGACAGCGAGGATTTCCGGCCCGATGCCATCGCCGGGTAGTAGGGTAATGCGATACTGTTGCGTCATAGTTCTAGAACGGTAAAATAGGTCAGACTCTTGATTATAACATAGTTAGGGTTGGCTGAAGAAATCTAAAAACCTTGTTGGATAAGGCTTTTAGACTTTTTTCCCAGCAAAAAGTGCCAGCGATTGGAGTGATTGGGGTGAAAATTCCGGGACTTTTTCCCTGAAAATCGGTAAAATCCTACACCCTACACCCAGGAAAAACTTGGCTCTCCTAGGTTTGGTGGGTAAAATGTATTCTAGGATACATTTCTCCTAGCGAGGGGGTGGAACGAACCACAAAGACACAAAGGACACAAAGATCGATCGATCCTATGTAAGTTAAACTAATCACACAGAACCTAGAAGAGCCAAAACTTTTTGCCGCAAACCCTAATTAAAGGGGCAGTTAATCCCCAATAACTACACTAATTCCACATGGGAATCATCCCCAATCATAAAGCGTAAAGCTTTTGGACGTTGGGGAGCAATTTCTAATTTTGCCCGTCGTCCAATTACACTATCAACTATGCGCTGATGAATGCCAATAATCGTGGCATCTTTGAGAATTACACTGTGTTCTATGTCGGCATCGATTAATTTTACTCCATTAGCGATACTACTATATGGACCGATAAAACAATTCTCAATCTGACAATTTTCTCCAATAATGACAGGGCCGCGAATGGTACTATTAATAATTTTACTCCCCTGACCAATTTGTACCCGTCCGATCACCTGACTATTAGGATCAACTTCTCCTAGTAAAGCAATTTCTAGAGAGGTATCTAGGATAATCCGATTTGCTTCTAATAAATCATCTTTTTTACCCGTATCTAACCACCAACCCAGTAGTTTATTGGCTTCTACTGCTTTATTTTGATTGATTAATTCTTGGATAGCGTCGGTAATTTCTAACTCACCCCTGGCCGATGGTTGAATAGATGCGATCGCTTGGTGAATGGTGGGGGCAAAAAAATAAATCCCCACCAAAGCTAAATTTGAGGGGGGTTCTTTGGGTTTTTCGACTAAGTATAAAACTTTGCCGGTTTCATCTACTTTTGCCACCCCAAAAGCACTAGGATTAGACACTTTTCGCAGGAGAATTAAAGCATCAAGGGACTGTTTTTGGAAAGAGTCTAAAAAGGGCGATAAATCATCCTCAATTAGGTTATCACCCAAGTACATAATAAAGGGGGAATCTCCTAGGAAAGATTGGGCAGTTTTAACCGCGTGAGCTAATCCCGCTGGTTGGTCTTGGCGAATATAAGTTATCTTAGCCCCAAACTGTTCACCACTGCCCGTGGTCTGACGAATTTCTTCCCCGGTTTCGGGACTGATAATAATGCCAATATCGGTAATTCCTGCGGCCACAATTGACTCGATTCCATACCATAAAATCGGTTTATTGGCCACGGGAACTAACTGTTTTGCCCCAGTATAGGTTAGGGGACGTAACCTCGTACCTTTACCACCGGATAAAATTAGTGCTTTCATAGTTTTAAAGATTAAATATTTGGGTGAGCATAGCTTTGAGAGAATCTCGCCAATAGGGAGGAATATAACCCAATTGTTGCGAGATTTTTTGACCAGAAAGAACCGAATAGGCCGGACGCACCGCCGGGGTAGGATATTCAGCAGTAGTAATGGGAATTACTCTCTGAATTTTTAGGGGAATACCGCTTATTTTTGCCTCCTCAAAAATCGCTTTAGTTAAATCAAACCAACTGGCGACACCGCTATTAGTAAAATTATAGATTCCTGTGGGATTATCGGCATTAATTAAAAGGTGAGTAATGGCCGCGGCGATATCTTTTGCCCAAGTGGGACTTCCCACCTGATCAACAACTACTTTTAACTCCTCTCTTTCCTTGCCTAATCTCAGCATGGTTTTGACAAAATTACTTTTGCCATAACTGCCGTAAACCCAAGCAGTCCGCAGGATAATTGCCTGAGAATTAACAGTTTTAATCTCCTCTTCTCCCCTTAACTTTGATTGTCCATAAACCCCTAAAGGATTAGTCAAATCGGTTTCTAGATAGGGGGTATTTTTCCGACCATCAAAGACATAATCGGTAGAAATATGGAGAAATTTAGCTTTAATTTTCTCGGCAGCTTCCGCCATGATTTTTGGAGCTATAGCATTGATAGAATAGGCTAAATCTGGTTCGGTTTCGGCTTTATCCACTGCCGTATAAGCGGCGGCATTAACCAGATAATCGGGGTGAATTTCCCTAATTAACTGGCTGATTTTTTCCGAGTTAGTTAAATCTAGTTCTTCTCGACCGATACTAATAACTTCGCCCAAGGATGGTAAAGTTACTTGTAACTCTTGTCCCACTTGACCTTTAGCACCAATTAATAAAACTTTTTTCATCGTCTTTAGGGGAAAACTTCCACGGATTTAAAGGGTTGTCCAGCTTGGTCTTTAGGGGAGAGAATCGGCGGGGTATCTAGGGGCCAATCAATCCCTAAATCGGCATCATTCCATAAAATAGTTTTTTCGTATTGGGGATAATAATAATTAGTGGTTTTGTAGAGAAATTCTGCTCGATCGGAGAGGACTAGAAAACCATGGGCAAAACCTTCGGGAACCCAGAAAATACGTTTATTTTCCGCACTTAAAACACAGCCTACCCATTGCCCAAAAGTGGGGGAACTTTGACGCGCATCCACTGCCACATCAAAAACACTACCGCTCACTACTCGCACCAGTTTACCCTGGGGATTGGGGATTTGATAGTGCAATCCTCGCAGGACATTTTTTAAGGACATAGAGTGATTATCCTGGACAAAAGTGGTATTAACCCCAGTTTTTTCTCGAAAATCTTTCTGATTAAAACTCTCCAAGAAAAAACCTCGATCGTCTCCGTAAACTTGCGGTTCAATGATTAAAACATCAGGAATTTCCGTGGGAATAACTTTCATAAAATCGGAGACAAGATAACTTTTGCGGGTAGTTTAGCACAAAAGGGTATTTTTTTCTAAAGTTTTTTATTAATCTTTCCCCGGTAACTGAATAATGATAAGATGAGCCTAACTTAGTTAGAGCATAAACGACGTGGTACAAGTCTCTACACACACCGCTACTCAATCTATCCCCGTGGAGGGAGAAGCCTTAAAAAACTGGTTACAGACTAGGGCTAATCAGATTATCGCTGGCGATCGACTCAGTAAGCAAGAGGCCCTAGCTTTAACTGCGATCGAAGGTCAGGAAAATATCTTCAGCTTATGTGAAGCTGCCGATCGCATTCGTCAGGCCTGTTGTGGCAATACGGTGGATTTATGTAGCATAATCAACATAAAATCGGGAAGTTGTTCGGAAAATTGCAGTTTTTGTTCCCAATCCGCCCACCATCCCGGACAAGATTCGCCTATCTACGGTTTAAAAAGTCGCGAGGAAATCGTCAGCCATGCGAAAGCGGCAGCCGACGCGGGGGCCAAACGCTTCTGTTTAGTTAGTCAAGGTCGGGGATTAAAGTACAATAGCCCCAAATCGCAGGAATTCGAGGAAATACTGGCCACAGTTCAAGAAATCATCGAAACCGCCAAGATTAAACCCTGTTGCGCCCTAGGAGAGTTAACCCTCCCCCAAGCGCAAGCCTTAAAAGAAGCCGGAGTTACCCGTTATAATCACAATCTGGAAGCTTCCGAGAATTTTTATCCTAACGTGGTCTCCACCCACAGTTGGCAGGATCGGGTAGAAACGGTAAAAAACCTGAAAGCTGCGGGAATTCAAGCTTGTACGGGCGGAATTATCGGTATGGGGGAAAGTTGGACCGATCGCATTGATTTAGCTTTTTCCCTAGCGGAATTAGAGGTGGAATCAGTGCCGATTAACCTATTAAACCCCAGAAGTGGCACCCCTCTAGGTCATTTACCCAAACTGGATCCTTTTACTGCCCTAAAAGCGATCGCTATTTTCCGGTTTATTTTACCCCAACAAATCCTTCGTTATGCCGGGGGACGAGAGGCGGTGATGGGAGAATTGCAAAATCTGGGGTTAAAATCGGGAATTAATGCTATGCTGATTGGACATTATTTGACCACTCTAGGACAACCCCCCCAACAGGATCAGGCGATGTTGGCTGATCTTAGTTTAATAGGAGGAGAAGCCCCCATCCCCGGTGAATACCAACCCTAACAGGCAACCTAAATCACGTCGAGGAGGAGAATCTCCGCCGCGGCGCACTTCCGCATCGGTTCCCAATGAGTTAATCTGGGCCTTGATTGGTTTGTTGCTGACAATTTTTAGTACATTTGTTCCAGTAAGCCTAGCTAGTTGGTCGGCTGCGGGTCTATCTTCGCAAAAACTAGGCATAACTTACCAAATTGGCGCAGTATTGTTAACGGGCTGTCTGGGGGGCAAAAATGCCGGGCTTCTTGCCCAGGTGGCCTATATTTTTCTCGGTTTAACTTGGTTGCCTGTGTTTGCTCAGGGTGGGGGAATAGGTTATCTGAAAGAACCCAGTTTTGGCTATATTTTAGGCTTTATGCCGGGGGCATGGCTGTGTGGTTGGTTGGCTTTTCGCTGGCGCGCCAAGATAGAAACCCTGGCTTTAAGTGCCTTTGCCGGTTTGTTAGTGATTCATCTGTGCGGTTTATTATATATGCTGGGATTGTCGATTTTTCAGCCCCAAGCTAGTCAAATCACCTTTCCCGATAGTTTGCCCACCCTATTTATGAATTATTCAGTCTGGCCATTTTTAGGGCAGTTAGTAGTAATTTGTGTGGTGGTAATTATTGCCTTTTTCTTCCGTAAATTATTATTTTATTGATGCCACAGCCAATGTTAAAAAAGAATCGCTGGTTTTGGATAGTGGCGGTTATTGGTCTAATTTTAGACCAAGTAACTAAGTATATAACCGTGCAGAGTTTTGAGCAAATTGGTGATACTTTCCCGATTATTCCGGGGGTTTTTCATTTCACCTATGTGATTAATACCGGGGCGGCTTTTAGTGCTTTTCGGGGCGGTGTTGGTTGGCTAAAATGGCTATCCTTATTAGTTAGTTTGGCATTAATGGCTTTTGCTTACTTTGGACCCCATTTAACCCGTTGGGAACAATTGGCCTACGGTTTTATTTTAGCAGGGGCTTTCGGCAATGGTATCGATCGCTTTTTGTTTGGTTATGTGGTGGATTTTCTCGATTTTCGATTGATTAATTTTCCTGTTTTTAATCTGGCTGATGTCTTTATTAATATCGGTATTATTTGCCTATTAATTTCGACTTTTCCCCACAAGTCAAGGGTCCCGTAGGGGCAAAACATTCGAGCCATAACCTATCGCTGAAACCTTAGATTTCCTATCCGAATGCTTCGTCCTTACTTTGCATCGATAATACTAATATTCCCATTAAGAAAATTCTGTTTAATAGTGCGGCGTTATTTCGCCCACTTCAATAGCCCTCCAGTTGTGTCGTGGCGCGGTAACGTAAGAGTTCTACTAGGGCTGCCGGTTGAATTAAGGTTTCAGTCATCGTTGTTATCGGGCTTATTGGCGCTATTGTATAGAAGTTTTAAGATATTTGCCGATGGCGCTAGGATAAAGTGCGAAAGGCGATCGGTCAAGGTATAGGATTAAGTTATTGGTTATAATTAAATTAAAAATGGATTTTAGGTTCGATCCCCCCTAGCCCCCCTTGATAAGGGGGGAAGCCGAAGGCGGGGGGATCCCCCTTGATAAGGGGGGTGTCTGATAATTTTTAACGCCTACCTACTTAAGTTATTGGTTAAAATCCCCCCGCCTTATCTCTGCAATTGTGAGAAAAAGCTATAATTAATCAATCCTAAAATACCGGGAAAAAGTCATGACAGCCCTAGACATTATCCCAGATGTCACCTATCCCCCCACAGATTTATGGAGTGATGAACCACCATTGGAAAGTGATCTACACCTGCAACAGATCATCATTCTCCTTAGTTGTCTAGAATTATTATGGCGCGAGAGGAGTGATTACTACGCTTCGGGAAATCTAACCATCTACTACAACGAGGAACAACTAAAAAAACGCGATTTCTGGGGTCCCGATTTTTTTGTGGTTTTAGATACCGAAAAACGTCCCCGCAAAAGTTGGGTGGTTTGGGGAGAACAGGGTAAATATCCCGATGTAATTGTCGAGATTCTCTCCGATTCTACGGCCAATATTGACCGCAATAACAAGAAAATTCTCTATCAAAATACCTTTCGCACTCCTAATTATTTTTGGTTCGATCCTAATACTTTAGAATTGCAGGGATTTAGACTAATTGAGGGACAATATCAAGCCATTTCTCCCAATGAACTGGGTTATCTGTGGGGTGAACAGTTAGGATTATATTTAGGTATATTTGACCGTAAACTGCGTTATTTTACCGCCAATGGTCAATTAGTCCCCACTCCTCAAGAAGCGGAATTAGAGCAAAGACAGGCAAAAGAACAGGCTCTTTTAGAAAAAGAACAGGCTATTTTAGCCAAAGAACAGGCTCTTTTAGAGAAAGAACAGGCTCTTTTAGAGAAAGAAAGGGAAGGTCAGGCTAAGGAAAAATTGGCACAAAAACTACGAGAATTAGGCATCGATCCCGATACAATTTAACTGAAGTGGCAAAAGTCCTAGAGAAAGTAAACCTAAATGAGAGGTCGTGAGAAAACTTATGAGTGATATTGAACTTCGGCAGTCAGTTTATGACCTTCTTTCATCCCTGAGAGGATTAGATGCGCTCAAAAAATTATTCTGGTCCGAGTTAAATTACGAGCGAGAAAATCAAACCCTGTCCCGACGCAATTGGCCGGATAAAGCAGTAGAAGCATTAGCAGAAGACCCAATTTTATTGGCTTCTGGGGGGGAAGATTTTCAGGTTATCTATGCTCGTCTCAACTCTAAGCAACTGCTGCTCAATTTAGAGCGTCTTGTCGTTACTCAACTGCTAAAAAACCATCCCTACTCTCTCTTTGTTTTCTCTGATTTCCACCAAGAACGGTGGCATTTTCTCAATGTTAAATATGATGTAAAACAAGAAAAACGGCAAGTCTTGCGGCGAATTACAGTGGGTCGGGGGGAACAGTTACGAACCGCCACAGAACGCCTAAGTTTACTAGATTTAGATAATATTAGTTCCGAGTCTCCTTTAGCGATTCAGGAACGTCATGATGAAGCTTTTGATGTTGAGAAAGTTACTAAGAAATTTTTTGAACAGTATCGCTCGGTCTTTGAAAAAGTTGAGCAATTAATTACTAAAACTATCCCTAATGCTGACCAGAGAAGACTATTTACTCAGAAGCTATTTAATCGCCTGATGTTTATTGTTTTTATCCAGAAAAAGGGTTGGCTGAAGTTTAACGAACAAACAGACTATCTAGAAACATTATGGCAGGATTATCAGAATGATAACAGCACCTCGGACAAAAACTTTTATCATAATCGCTTGACTCATCTGTTTTTTACGGGACTAAATAATCCCCAACAAACGGATATTATTGGTATCAATAACGGTGGTTTTCTTCGGCAAATAATTGGCACAGTTCCCTATCTTAATGGGGGATTATTTGAACAGGATGAAGATGACCGCAATCCTAATATAATAGTACCCGATCAGGCGATCGATGTTATCTTACAGGGCCTTTTTAGTAATTTTAATTTCACTGTAACTGAGAGTACACCCCTTGATGTGGAGGTAGCAGTGGACCCAGAAATGTTGGGAAAAGTGTTTGAGGAATTAGTCACGGGAAGACATGAATCAGGTAGTTATTACACACCTAAACCGATAGTTTCTTTTATGTGTCGGGAGGCTTTGAAGGGATATTTAAGCAGTAAATTAACTTCTGAAAACAAAGAAGCGATTGAGCTTTTTGTTGACGAATATAATGCTATTAACTTAAAGAATCCAGAGGCAGTTTTAGAAACCTTAAAACAGGTCAAAGTCTGTGATCCTGCCTGTGGAAGTGGAGCTTATTTATTGGGAATGTTGCATGAGTTATTAGATTTGCGTCAGTGTTTATTTGCTACTAAAGGCATTGATTATAAAACGGTTTATCAGCGCAAGTTAGAGATTATTGAAACTAATATCTATGGAGTTGATATCGATCCTTTTGCGGTTAATATTGCTCGCTTAAGGTTATGGCTTTCCTTAGCGGTTGAATATGAGGGAGACAATCCGCCACCGCTACCCAATTTGAAGTTTAAAATCGAAACAGGAGATAGTCTAACTGCTCCTAATCCCCAAGGTTCTGGGATGGTGCGCGAGGAGTTTATCCATCGGTTTAGGGAAGCTAAAGCGAAGTATTTAAGAGCGCATTTAGGCAGTGATAAACAAAGTCTTGAACAGGAGATTAATGAGGTTAAGAAACAGATTGCTTTATTAACCCATGGCAGTGCTTCTGTGATTGCGAGTGAAAAGGAAGCTATCTCAAAAGGGTTTGATTGGGTGGTGGAGTTTGCCGAGGTATTAGCGGAGGGAGGTTTTGATATTCAGGTAGCAAATCCCCCCTATGTGAGACAGGAATTAATTAAGGATTTAAAACCAACTTTAAAGCAAGTTTACCCGGAAGTTTATACGGGAACATCGGATTTATATTGTTTCTTTTATGCGAGAGCTTTACAATTACTTAAAACTGGGGGAATGTTAGCTTTTATTTCTTCTAATAAGTGGTTTCGGGCAAAGTATGGGGAGAAGTTAAGAAAGCATATCGCTGATACTTGTCAGGTGAGAAGTATTACCGATTTTGGGGAATTGCCAGTTTTTGAAAGTGCAGCTGTTTTAGTGATGATTTTTCTCGCTCAGAAGCAATCAGATATAAAATTAAACACTCAATTTACTCAAGTTCAATCTTTAGAGTCACCTTATCCTGATATTAAAACTGTTATTAATGAACAGGGAACAATTTTACCTAATAATTCTTTAAATGGTAAAAATTGGCTATTAAGTGATTCTACTACGGCAAGTTTAATCAATAAAATGTCAGCAGCCGGTATTCCTTTAGGTGAATACGTCAATGAAAAAATTTATTGGGGTATTAAAACTGGTTTTAATCAAGCTTTTGTGATTGATGGTGCAAAACGAGCAGAATTAATTGCTAAAGATCCTAAAAGTGCAGAAATTATTAAACCTTTAGCTGTGGGTGATGATGTGAGAAAATGGTGTATTAGAAGTAAAGATAAATACCTAATCGTTACTAGCATTGGAATTGATATTAAAAAATATTCTGCTATTTTTGAACATTTAAACCAGTGGAAGCTCGAACTAGATAAACGCTATGATAAAGGTAAATTTTACTGGGAATTACGCGCTTGTGCTTATTATGCAGAATTTGATAAACCTAAGATTGTTTTTCCAGATATTGCAAAAGAGTCACGTTTTGCCTTAGATGAAAAAGGTCTTTATGTTAACAATACAACCTTTATGATTCCAGTTTATGATCTTTATCTTCTGGGGGTACTTAATTCATTAACGGTATTAAAATATTATCATCAATTAAGCCCTCAGATTTTGGGGGGACATTTAAGATTTCAACGTCAATATGTAGCCAAAATCCCCATCCCTCCCGCTTCTGAATCTGAAAAAGAACCCATCATCAAATTAGTACAAAAATGCTTAGATGCCAAAGGAGTTAACTGTGAAGAATGGGAAAAAGAGATAGATGAGAGAGTAGCGGCATTGTATGGATTGTAAGGGGTTAGATACCCGACTTCTTAAAGAAGTCGGGTATCTGAAATCATCACAGCGAATCTGTTAAAATAGAGGTAAATAAACCAGTCGTCAGATGAGAGAGTAGCGGCATTGTATGGATTGTGAACCTTAAGATTGTTACAAGATGCTAAAATTAGGAAAACCTGCTAAAATTAGGATATGCCAGCTAGGGATATCACAGAGAGGAGATCGTAGAATGGCAATCAACTACAGTGAATTAGTTAAATCCCTAATTGAAGAACAAGCTAAAATTCAGCAGTCTAGTGAAATTTCCCTAGAAATAATCTTTGACGATCTGAGAAAACATTATTTATTAGTACAAGTTGGTTGGCATAATAATCATTGGATTTATGGATGTCTTTTACATTTAGATATTATTAACAACAAAGTTTATCTTCAACAGAACAACACAGAAATTTCAGTAGCTGAAAAGTTAGTTAAACTAGGAATTCCTCAAACAGATATTGTCATCGGATTTCACTCTCCATTTAAACGAAAATTCACAGAATATGCCATTAATTAGGAGTAAAAATAATATGGAAAAACAACTTATCAAGCATTACAATTACCGATTGAATTAATTCAGAAAACTCTCTCTATTCTAGATCGTGAAACTGCCGTCTTAGTTGAGCAAGCTTTATCCTAAAATACCATGAAAATACAAGGAATTATCAAAGGCAATACTATCGAGCTATTAGAGGATTTATCTCTTCCTAATGGCGTAAAAATTTCTCGGTCAATCCCCGATAATTTAATTCAAAAAAAATTATTGTGGGAAGACTTAGAAACTCTTATTGGAGTATGGAAAAATCAACCAGAACTCGATGATATTTTTTCTGAAATTGACCGAGAGCGCCATAGATCATAGTTCAATCAAGGCAGCAGAGACAATGATTGAGTAGGTGGTATAATGTGAAATTACCCAATCCTAAAAATACCATTATTGATGATAACAAATTGACCGGTTATGCCCTGAATCTAAATCATTCAGATGGACAGCATAAAGCTAGGGTTTTTAAATCCGTCTTAAACTTAGATATTAATAACGTTCAATTTCTTAAAAATGCACTCCTAGAAGCAGTTAAAACCTATGATGCTATTCCTGACAAAATCAATCAATATGGACAAAAGTATGTTATTGATTTTCCCCTGACTCATCAAAACAAAACCGCCATTATTCACAGTGTTTGGATCATCAGAAATGACGAAAACTTTCCCCGCTTAGTGACTTGTTATGTACTTTAAGGAGATAATCAAATGAAACTCTTAGATGTAGTTGCCTTATTAGAAGACTTACCCCAATTAGGATTATATTGCGGACAAGTCGGAACAATTGTAGAAGTTTATGAACCGACAGTTTTTGAAGTGGAATTTAGCGACACATCAGGACGTGCTTATGCTATCGAAACCTTACAAGAAAATCAACTAATGTTATTACATCATTCTCCCTTAGAACCTAAAAATTTAGTTGTAAATATAGGGTAAATTTTCTTAAAAAACATTATTGATATAAGTAGTCGTGCAAAATAAATTTCCTAGTGAAGAAAGGCAAAAGGCAAGAGGCAAGAGGCAAGAGGCAAGGGGGGGTTAGATTTGTGTAATTAATTTTGCTTAGGTACTTAACAATTATCTTATGGATATCGAACTATGCCTACCCACGACATCATCGACAATCGCCAGCAAAAATTAGTCGATAACATCAACCAAATTCTCCACTCTTCAGAAGCCGCTCATTTTGCCGTCGGTTACTTTTTCCTCTCCGGCTTTACTGCGATCGCACCCCGTCTCGCCACCATCCCACAAATGCGCCTCCTAATTGGCAACACCAGCAACCGGGAAACCATCGAACAACTAGCAGAAGGCTACCGCCGCTTAGAACTAATTAAAGACCATCTGGAAGCACAAGAATACCCCAAACGGACAGAACGCAAGCAGATGGCAACAGAAACCGCCGACAATATTCGTTCCAGCGTCGAACTGATGGACCAAACAGATCAAACAGAAACCTTAGTAAAAAATCTGGTTCTTATGATTGAAGAAAAACGCCTTCAGGTGCGAGTTTATACTAAAGGGCGACTCCACGCTAAAGCCTATATCTTCGACTACGGGACAATTTATAACCAGCAGGGACAACCTTTGGAACGTCAAGAAAAAGGCCTTGCTATCGTTGGTTCTTCTAACCTTACTTTATCAGGAATTTCCCACAATACCGAACTTAATGTTATCGTTCACGGTAATGAAAATCATGCCAGTTTAACAGAATGGTTCAATCAACTTTGGCAGGAAGCAACAGAATTTGATGAAACACTGATGCAGTCTTTACAACAGTCTTGGGCGATGATGCCAGTACGTCCCTACGACATCTATATGAAAACTCTCTATATGCTCGTGCGCGATCGATTGACAGAAGAAACTGCCAGCGAAATGATGATAGATAACGAAATTACCGAGAAACTAGCAGACTTTCAAAAAGTAGCAGTTAACCAAGCGATCAAACTCATCCGCGAGTACGGAGGTTGTTTCGTTTCCGATGTGGTAGGACTAGGAAAAAGCTTCATTGGTGCTGCCATTGTCAAACGCTTTGAACAAGTGGAAAAAGCCCGCCCCCTCATTATTTGTCCAGCGCCACTGGTGGAAATGTGGGAACGCTACAACGAAATTTATCAACTTAACGCCCGCGTTTTATCGATGGGATTGCTGCGGGAAGATGAAACCAGTGGCATCAGAGTTTTATTAGAAGATTTTAAATACAAAGATCGAGATTTTATCTTAATTGATGAAAGTCATAACCTGCGGAATGCCGCAACCCAAAGATATAAAATCGTCGAAGCCTTTTTAGCAGCTGGGAGACAATGCTGTTTCCTGACAGCAACTCCTCGCAATAAAAGTGCTTGGGATATTTACCATCAGATTAGGCTTTTTCATCAAGATGATAAAACAGATTTACCCATAGATCCGCCCGATCTAAAAGAGTATTTTCGATTAGTAGAGAAAGGAGAAAAACAGTTACCTGACTTGTTATCTAACATCTTGATCCGGCGCACTCGCAACCACATTTTACGCTGGTACGGCTTTGATGCCAAGACTCATAAACCCGTAGATTCAGACAATTTCAAGGATTATTTAAACGGAAATCAACGCGCTTACGTTATTGTGGGTGGTAAGCATCAGTTTTTTCCCAAAAGAGAACTACAAACCATTGAATATAGTATTGAAGATACCTATCAAGGACTTTACCAAGAACTGCGCCAATATTTAGGGAAATCTCGCCAACAGCAACCAGCCAAACCTCGTAAAAATGAACTTTGCTATGCTCGTTATGGTTTGGGAAATTATGTATTACCAAATAAGCGCAAACAAGAACCATTACTCAGTTTACAAACTGGAGGGGCAAATTTAAGAGGACTGATGCGAGTTCTGTTATTCAAACGCTTTGAATCTAGCGTTTATGCCTTCCAACAAACTGTTAAGAAATTACTGCAAGTCCATCAACGCTTTCGAGAAGCTTTACGCCAAGGAATTATCCCCGCCGGAGAAGAAGCTCAGGCAATTCTCTATGAGCCAAACAATGGGGAAGAACAAGACATTATCGATGCCTTGCGTCAGGCATCTGGGAAGTATGATATAGCTGATTTTGATGCCCCAAGATTGCAGAAACACCTCGAACATGACATCCAATTGCTAGAGAAAATTTTGCACTTAGTTGAGCCAATTACCCCAGACAAAGATGCGAAATTACAAACTCTCAAAAATTGGTTGAATAAACCTCCGCTGCAAGATAGCAAGTGCCTCATCTTTACTCAGTATGCTGATACCGCCTATTACTTGTATCAAAACCTCAATCCTAACGGCGATCGAGACGATCTAGAAGTCATCTACAGTGGCGATAAAAATAAGGCGCGGGTAGTGGGAAGATTTGCCCCCAAAGCCAACAAATACTATAAATTACAACAGGGAGAGTCGGAAATCAAAACTTTAATTGCTACCGATGTTTTAGCCGAAGGTTTAAACCTACAAGATGGCAACCTGATTATTAATTATGACCTGCATTGGAATCCCGTCCGACTTATTCAAAGGTTTGGTCGGATTGATCGGATTGGCAGCGAGAATGATGTGGTTTACGGCTTTAATTTTCTCCCAGAGACTGGATTGGAGCGGAATCTAGGATTACGACAAAAACTCAAAAACCGCATTCAAGAAATTCATGAAACCATCGGCGAGGATGCGGCAATTCTCGACCCAACGGAACAGCTTAACGAAGAGGCTATGTATGCAATTTATGAAAAAAGTGGTAGTCATCAATTAAGTTTGTTTGAAGATGAGGGAGAATTTCTCGACCTCAACGAAGCCGAAGAAATTCTCAGACAACTCCAGCGAGAAAATCCGGCTGAATACGAACGGATAGCTAACCTGCCTCATGGCATCCGAACGGCTCGCTTTTCTCTCAATAAGGGCATAATTGTCTTCTGTGAAGCTTCTTATCCGAACCGCAAAGATTGGAAGGGCTACCAGCAATTATATTGGCTCGATGAACGGGGAGAGATCATATCAAAAGATACTGCCCGCATTTTAGGAATGCTCAAAACCACCCCAGAAGAAGCAGCGCTGCCGCTGCCCAAAAATTACAACCAAGCAGTCATGCAAGTCAAGATTAAATTTGCCCAAGAAGTCCAACACCGCCAATCGGAACGGGAGTACAGCCGTTCTCTGACTCAAGCACAGCGCTACATCTTGCGAGAACTAGGACTGCTGTTTAAAACCACTCAGGATGAAGAAATCCGTAAGCAGGTTAACCTATTAGAACAGGCCTTTCGCCAACCGATTACCACTGTACTCAAGCGCGAGTTAAACCTGATTAAGCGCCGTAGCCTGACAGGAGAAGCTTTGTTTAGCGAACTGAAGAAATTATACAGCCAACATGAGATGCGGGACTGGTTAGATCGCCGCCGCTTGCAAGGTGAGGAGCAACCAATTCCCATCATTATTTGCAGTCAGGCTTTAGTTTAGAAACGGCGATCGGTCAAGGTATAGAATTAAGTTATTGGTTAAAATCCCGCCCGCCTTATCTCTGCAATTGTGAGAAAAAGCTACAATTAATCAATCCTAAAATACCGGGAAAAAGTCATGACAGCCCTAGACATAATCCCAGATGTCACCTATCCCCCCACAGATTTATGGAGTGATGAACCACCATTGGAAAGTGATCTACACCTGCAACAGATCATCATTCTCCTTAGTTGTCTAGAATTATTATGGCGCGAGAGGAGTGATTACTACGCTTCGGGAAATCTAACCATCTACTACAACGAGGAACAACTAAAAAAGCGCAATTTCTGGGGTCCCGATTTTTTTGTGGTTTTAGATACCGAAAAACGTCCCCGCAAAAGTTGGGTAGTTTGGGGAGAACAGGGTAAATATCCCGATGTAATTGTCGAGATTCTCTCCGATTCTACGGCCAATATTGACCGCAATAACAAGAAAATTCTCTACCAAAATACCTTTCGCACTCCTAATTATTTTTGGTTCGATCCCAATAGTTTAGAATTGCAGGGATTTAGACTAATTGAGGGACAATAAGTAGTCGTGCAAAATTAATTTCCTAGTGAAGATAGGCAAGAGGCAAAAAGCAGGAGGCAAGAGGTGGTTAGATATGTGTAATTAATTTTGCTTAGGTACTTATCAAGCCATTTCTCCCAATGAACAGGGTTATCTGTGGAGTGAACAG
This sequence comes from Microcystis sp. MC19, assembly GCF_003019735.1. Taxonomy (NCBI): domain Bacteria; kingdom Bacillati; phylum Cyanobacteriota; class Cyanophyceae; order Chroococcales; family Microcystaceae; genus Microcystis; species Microcystis sp. MC19. Next base: position 2,706,322 of record NZ_CP020664.1, read on the forward strand.
TTAGGATTATATTTAGGCATATTTGACCGTAAACTGCGTTATTTTACCGCCGATGGTCAATTAGTCCCCACTCCTCAAGAAGCGGAATTAGAGCAAAGACAGGCAAAAGAACAGGCTCTTTTAGAGAAAGAACAGGCTCTTTTAGAGAAAGAAAGGGAACGACAAGCTAAGGAAAAATTGGCCCAAAAATTGCGAGAATTAGGCATCGATCCCGATACAATTTAGGGGAAATATTATTTTCTAGTAACTATGGTGACAGCAGCGCCCCTAGTGGGTGTAATTATGGGTAGTGATTCCGACTTACCCACCATGAAAGAAGCGATCGCAGTTTTAGAGGTTTTTCAGATTAGCCACGAAGTCGCCATCGTCTCAGCCCATCGTACCCCCGAAAAAATGTTTGAATACGGCAAAAACGCTCATTTAAGGGGAATAAAAGTGATTATCGCTGGAGCCGGCGGCGCTGCCCATTTACCCGGGATGGTGGCATCTTTAACCCCCTTACCCGTGATTGGAGTTCCCGTAGTCACGCGCACTTTACAAGGGTTAGACTCTCTCTATTCAATTGTACAGATGCCCGCAGGCATTCCCGTGGCCACAGTGGCGATCGGTAATGCCAAAAATGCCGGACTTTTAGCGGTTCAAATTCTCGCCACTGGTAATGCTGATCTTTTAGAGCAAGTTATCGCCTATCGTCAATCCCTCACCGATTCCGTCCTCGAAAAACAAAGCAATCTTCAACGAGTAGGCTATCAAGACTATCTAGAGCAGAGTTCACCTAAGTAGGGTAGATTGAGAAAAGATTAAGTAACAAATTATGAAGTAATTATGCGTTGGATCACCGCTTGTGTATTGAGTCTATTGCTCTTTTTTGCCCTACCCATGGCCGCTTATGCCGATAGCCCGACTATTAGCGAAGAACAGATTAGAGAAGGGGAAGTTATCGCCGAAAAAGCCCTAGAAGCCACAGAAAAAGGGGATTACGCCCAGGCCGAAAGCTATTGGACCCAATTAGTCGCCAAATTCCCCACTAATCCCGCCGTCTGGAGTAATCGCGGCAATGCCAGAGTCAGTCTCAATAAATTAGAGGATGCGATCGCTGATTTTAACCAAGCGATCGCCATTGCCCCCGATGCCCCCGATCCCTACCTCAATCGCGGCACCGCTTTAGAAGGAGAAGGCAAATATCAAGAAGCGATCGCCGATTATAATAAAGTTTTAGAACTAGATCCCAATGATGCCTTTGCCTATAACAATCGCGGCAACGCTGAGGGCGGTTTAGGGGACTGGGAAGCCGCCGTCAAAGACTATCGCCAAGCCACTCAACTAGCCCCGAATTTTGCCTGGGCGCAAGCTAATCTGGCCCTGGCCCTGTACGAATTGGGCAGATATCCAGAAGCAGTCCAAAAAATGCGGAATATTGCCCGCAAATACCCCATGTTTCCCGATGTCAGAGCCGCCTTAAGCGCCGTTTTATGGACCCAAGGACAACAGGGAGAGGCGGAAAGCAATTGGGTAGCCGCCGTCGGCATGGATACCCGCTATCAAGACCTCGATTGGGTAAAAAGCGTGCGCCGTTGGCCGCCAAATATGGTTCTAGCCTTAGATAAGTTTCTTAACTTAAAGTAAAGAAGGACTAAATAGCAATTTTTCTCGCAGTAGCGGGACTCAGAGGCAAATTATCCAGAAATCGGCGACTAAGATACAGTTGAGATGTGCTGGGTTGTACTGCATTTAAACTGCGTCGGGGAATTTTTAGTACAAATGCTCGAACTTCCTCGACCCAGATATGGTTAAATTATCATTTCTGGACGACCGGCTACTGTTGCCCGTTCCCCAAAAAGAAAACTTTGCACCTTACCATTAAGATAACTGCTTTATCTGCAATGGCCTTTTTTACTCTCACTCACATTAACCATGACCGAGCCAACCCAATTAAACTATCACGATACCTATTCTTGTCCCGTCTGTCGCCATGGTAAAATTGCCGCTTTACCACTAATGGAAGCCTATGCTTGTAACTTTTGTCAACACATTTTTACTGCTAATTTAGAACAACAGGTTTTAAAAATGGCCGATAGTCAATTACCCTTAACTTGGTATTGGAATGGTAAGTATTGGCAGGGTTTACCGAGAGAAGGAATGGAGATGGCAGGTTTTTACTTAATTATCGGTTTAGGATTTGTGATTTTTCCCACGGCAATTGTGGCTACGGGGGCCTATCTTTTTCCTCCAGTCGAGGGGAGTCCTTTGTCATGGTTGCCTCTATTTTGGTCGATTTTAACCTTTGTTTGCCATGGTATTTGTTTACTCTGGTTAATTATCGAATATTATCAGTTTCCCGTTAATATGTATCTGCGGGCCTTGGCTCGTCGTTGGCAAAATTCTGTCGTCACTAGATTATTATCCTAGTAGTGATTCAATCCCAGACAGGGGAGCAGGAAGTGGGGTGTAGGGTGTGGGGATAAAAAATCTGATAACTGATAACTGATAACTGATAACTGTTCCCTAAATTATCCCCAAAGGACAAAATTGACCCGATAATTCTAGTTTATTGTTTTGCAGCAGATATAAACCGTATTCAATTCCTTCTACTACTGCTTGATAGGAAGCTTCCAAAATATTACTAGACACTCCCACGGTAGTCCATCTTTGTTGACCGTTACTTGACTCGATTAAAACCCTAGTTTTCGCTGCCGTCCCCGAACCACTATCGAGGATTCTCACTTTATAATCGGTCAGGTGAAAGTTAGCAATTTCGGGATAGAATTTGACTAAAGCCTTTCTTAAAGCTCGATCTAAAGCGGCCACCGGTCCGTTACCCTCGGCCACTTCTAATAAATCTTCCTCTTTTACCCGTACTTTAATTGTAGCGATCGCATTACCACTATCCCGCAGCATATCACAATAAACTTGGAATCCTTTTAATTCAAAAAGGTGGCTTCTCTGTCCCAAAGCTTCCCGCATTAATAACTCAAAACTAGCTTCGGCCGCCTCAAATTGATAACCCTGACTTTCCAAGATTTTTAAACGTTCCAAAATTTGCCGGCAGGTGGGATCATCTTTATTTAAATCGATGCCAAAACTGCGCGCTTTCGCTAACACATTACTTAATCCCGATTGGTCAGAAATGACGATGCGGCGCTGATTCCCGATCGCTTCTGGGTTAATATGTTCGTAGGTGAGGGGATTTTTCGCCACCGCAGAAACGTGAATACCACCTTTATGGGCAAAAGCGGAACGTCCGACGAAGGGAGCATGATCATCTGGGGCTAAATTGACCATTTCGCTGATTTTTCGGCTAGTTCCCGTCAATCGGCCTAATTGATTTTCTTCTAGGCAAGAAAAGCCCATTTTTAACTGAAGATTGGGAATTAAAGTACATAAATTGGCATTGCCGCAGCGTTCCCCATAACCGTTAATTGTGCCTTGAATCATGCGTGCGCCCTCGTTAACTGCCGCTAAGGAGTTAGCCACGGCGGTTCCTGCGTCATTATGAGCATGGATGCCTAATTTAGTCCCATTTTCGTTATCAGGATCGATGCCCAATTGCTCCCGCACTTTCTCCACAATCGGGGCGATTTCTTGGGGTAAAGTGCCACCGTTGGTATCACAGAAAACTAACCATTCGGCCCCAGCAGCTAGGGCGGTTTTGAGGGTTAAAAGGGCGTATTCGGGGTTATTTTTGTAACCATCAAACCAATGTTCGGCATCATAAATGACTCGTTTTCCCTGACAGCGTAGATACTCGATCGTATCTCCTATCATGGCTAAATTCTCCTCCAGACTGGTTTTTAAGCCCTCTGTGACGTGCATATCCCAAGATTTGCCGAAAATTGTCACCCAACGGGTTCTAGCGGCGAGAATGGCGGTTAACATCGAATCTTCCCGGGCCTCGATATGGGGGCGACGAGTGGAACAAAAAGCGACTAATTCCGCTTGTTTTAGGGGTTCTTCCTGCATTTTCCAGAAAAATTGACCGTCCCTAGGGTTTGCGCCCGGCCAACCGCCTTCGATAAAAGGAATACCCATTCTATCTAATTCCCTGGCGATTTTAATTTTATCTTCTAGGGAGAGGGAAATACCTTCTCGCTGGGCCCCATCCCGGAGAGTAGTGTCATAGACCCAAATGCGCTTACCATTGTTCATAGAAATAGTCAATAAGTGTTAATATTAATTAATAACTGTAGCCACTTAAAATCACGTCCCTAATGCCTAGAATAACAGTTTACGGTCAAACAATCACCTGCGATCGAGGTGCAAATCTCCGCCGCGTATTATTAAAACATGACATTTCTTTGTATAACGGCGGTTCCCAGTTGATCAATTGTCGCGGCATCGGCAGCTGTGGAACCTGTGCGGTGGCAATTGTGGGCGAAGTTTCTGCTATCAATTGGCAGGAAAAAGCGCGTCTTTCTTTACCTCCCCATAACCCCGATAATCACCGTCGTCTTGCTTGTCAAGTCAGAGTTTTTGGTGATATTGAAGTGACTAAATACGATGGTTTTTGGGGACAAGGAGACTCAGTGATCACTGATCACTGAGCAGTTTTGAGTTTTCAGTGAACAGTATTAAGTGTTAAAGTGTTAAATTATTAACTGGCAAGTTCGCAGCCTTCTTTTCACTGATTACTGATGACTGATTACTGCGGGTCGATCTCCTATCTGTGACTTTCCCTCACCTATAGGTGAGCAGCAGCAGTTATTCAAAGAGGACGCAGGCAATCATTAGTGTCAACTTAAGGAAATAGCCGCCCAAATTTGTTGAGAGAGAGCATCCCTTTGCCTGTGTCGTTTACTTTCAGCTTTAACTAAGCCAAAAAGTTGAGCTCCGTCGGCTAAATAACTTAGCACATTGGCTGAATGCTGCCACTATCATCATTATCTTACTGGCCAATTGCACTTTTTGCTCTGGGGCGATTTTGAGTCTTCTTCTTAACTGCTCTAGGGTTGAGCCATCTGCTATCCAGATAGCAGTAAATTTTGGTCTAACTCTTGGCCATCGGGCTTTTCTCGGCAGATTTTGCGGTTTTTCCTGACTTTTCTCTAACACCTGTTTGAGCAGAACTGACCAGATTTCACAGGGTAAGTGGATCAAGCGTTTGGAGACAGCTTGTTTACTTACTTCTCAAGGCTTTACCCATAATAATCCTTCTTCTTTTAAGACTCTTACTGCTTCACTTAATCCCGCTATTTGACAATAGACTAAGCTCAATACTAAAGGGACCATTACTGGTGGATTTAAAAGCCTATTTCTCATTAATTTCTCATGATTTACCTGGAGATATTTTAAGGGAGCAAATAAAGTGGGTGTTAAGTATTGAGTTAATTCTTCTACCATGGGAGGAATTGCCAAGGTGGGTGACTGACATTAACGGCGTAAGTCGGGATTCCCCTCTTTTTTCGCTCGTTGCTTAGAGTGCGTTTCCCCTGACTCACCTCTGATTTCTCTGGGCTATTTTACCATTTTTTACTTCCTTTCTCTGGGATGATCAGCTACTCTTGATCATTCAGCTTCTTGCTTAAGTTGACACCAATGACCGCGGGAGCCCAAAATGTCCTCGAGATATTTCGACCAAATTGAGATGCACAACCCAGAAACCATCACCTCTATATATTGTTACATTCCCCAAGATGTTTTGACGAAAAAGCTTCCTTGTAGAAACTACGATTGAGAACATTTTCAATACTTGATTTTTTCTGAGAAAAAAAATTACGATTCTTCACCTTGATAAAAATCAATCATACTAAATTCGGTTATTAAAAACTGATTATCTATTACCTCTTTTGCCTTTTGCCTATTGCATGAGTGCCTGTCCTCATAAGTAGCCTATACTCAACGGATTGAGTCTCATTGTCGCTATAGTCCCCACGGGGAATCGGTGTTAAGCAATATATTAGTAAAAATTATCAATTGAATGTTAAGAAGTGCAAAAAGTGGGATAAATTTTCTTTTGCCTGTTAGCTGCACTGAAAAAATGGGCATACTATAGGGATGTAGTGGGTTGTACAGTCTTAACTGGCTCTATTCCATGTCATCAGCAAACGAGAAACTTCCTACCAAGCTGTCTTCCTTTGCCCAAAAGTTAGTGCAATCGGGTTATGTCACGATCCCGCAACTACAAAAGGCAATGATCGAGAGGCAGAAAAGTCATCTACCTCTAATCGAAATTTTACCCCTGATCACCGGCCGTCCTTTACCCAAAGAGGTACTGGCATACTACCGACTCGAACAACTGTCAAAATTAAAAGCCAAGTATGGGGTAGAATATCTTGACCCTGAAAGTGAGACCCTCGACTGGAGAGAAATCGAGAATCTGTTTCGCACGCTCCTTCCCTTGGAAATTTGCCGTCGTTATCGGATCCTGCCCCTACAAAAACAGCAATCCGCTGCCAATGTCCTGCACCTAGCCATGGTGGATCCGGCTAATCAGGAGATTCTCGATGATTTACGTCGTATCCTCCGAGATCAAGAATTGCAGTTTGAACGTCGTGTCATCGATCGAGCAGATTACCATAAATTGGTCGAAATCTATCATTCTCGCCAAGAAGAAGCCCTATCTAGCCGTTTTCTTCCCGAAGAACAAGAGCTAGAGACCATAGTTGACATAACCAGCCTTTTTGAAGATGGCCAATCTCTCCCCCATCCCCAGCACAAATTAGCCGACAAGGATCTCGGTCTGATTCAACAGGCCAATCAAAGGATGATCGTCAGTGTCGTTAATAATATCCTGCTTCAAGCCATCGAAAGTAAAGCCACGGAAATTCACCTAGAACCCCAAGAAAATCAATTAACTGTCCGTTTTCGCCAAGATGGTCTCCTGCGTTCTGCCTGGGAACCGATTTCTCCAGAAGCGACCCCAGGGATTATCTCACGGTTTAAAATTCTGGCTAACCTCGATGTCAGCGAAAAATCGCGACCCCAACAGGGAAAAATGACCATAACTTTTTCCGGTCGCAAAATAGATTTTCGTCTCCACACCCTACCCCGTCCACAGGGAGAAAAAATTCTCCTGCGGGTTTTTGATTCTCGATCGCCACTTTGGCTCCTCGATGAGTTGATTACTAGCCAAGAAACCTGTAAACTGGTACGCACCATGATCGATCGCCAGGCGGGGTTGATTCTGCTCACCGCACCGGCCGGAGGCGGTTGTTCCACCAGTTTCTATTCTCTACTAGCCCATCGAAACCGGGGTGGGGTTAATATCGCTACCCTGGAAACCTCGATCGAACGCAGCCTTAACGGTATTACCCAAGTGGAAATCGCTGATGGTCAAGGCCGAGATTATGCCTCGATTTTGCCCTCTTTGCGCCATCAAGACCTGGATATCATCGGTATCGATCGCCTGGCGGATTCTGCCACCCTTACCCATGCCCTAGAAGCGGCTTTGACTGGACATTTAGTTATCTCTAGTTTACCCCTCAATGATGCCTTTGCCGCGATCGCTCGCCTCCATCAATTAGCGGAGCCGGCCCTAGTGGCTGATAACCTAATTGGAGTGATCAATCAAAGACTGGTGCGACGGGTTTGTCCGGTTTGTCGGCTGAAACATCAACCAAAAAGGGAGGAATTAGCTAAATTTGGTCTTTCTCCCGCCCAAGCTGCTCAATACAGCTTTTATAAAGCTAATTCCCTCACTGCCGAAGAAATCATCCAAGCGCGGGAAAAAGGCAGATTATGCCGTCATTGTCACGGCAGCGGTTATCATTGCCAGATTGGGGTCTTTGAAGTAATCACGATTACCCCTGACCTGAAAACTTGCATCGCTGGCAGGAAACCCGCCGATATACTCAAAAAAGCGGCAACACGGGCAGGATTCAAGTCTCTCCTCGCCTACGGTTTGGAATTAGTCCGCCAAGGTTATACTACCCTAGAGGAAATCGAGCGCGTCATGGCTGATCAATTAACTTTACCCTCCCTCTCTGCTGCCAATAATCCTGAGATTCCCCCGGATGTTTTCGGGAGAATCGAGGCGATCGAGCAGTTATTACAGGCTCTCAACCGTGAATTACAGTCACTAAAGCGAGAAATTAGCCTAAATTCGCCCATAGCTTCCCCTGAGAGCGCAAATCCAACTACTATCGACCAGGAGTTGCCTGATTTGACTAATCCAGTCCTTCCTTCCCGAAACTGGTCATCGGACAAAGAAGCGATCGTTTCCGATGATCCTGTTTATGAGGAGTTAACCGACCCCGGCGATTGGGAACAGTTAAAACGGGAACTAGACCAGAATCAAGAACTGATCGTCTCCTCGCCAGTCGATACCTTTTTTCCTTCCGCCCTCGATCCTTGGTCTTAGTCGGGGAAAAGAATTAAAATTTAACCTGGACAATATTTGAGAACTAAAAAGTAATGACCACAGAATTAGAAACCAAAAAAGTTACTCCTACTCGCTGTTTAGTTGGTGCGGCAATTTCGGCAGCACTGGGGACAATTCTCTATTATCTCACGGCAGCGATCGGTCATTCTTTTTACTCAAAACCAATGGTTGCTCACAGTCCGATCGCCTTGAGAATTGGCAGTGCTGTCCGGACTTTAGTTTTTGGTTTAGCTTCTCTAGGAACCTTTATTTTTGTTTTTGTCACCATTGGTTTAATTCTTTTGGCTATCCAATTACTACTTAAAGGCCCTCAAAAAATATAAATTATGAATTATGAATTATGAATTGGAAGTGGGGAAGTGGGAAAGTGGGGAGCTTTTCAGTGTTGCCAAAGGCACGGCGTAGCCGTCCAGTAAACAGTAAACAGTGAACTGATAACTGATAACTGATAACCGATTAACGGACATTTTGAGCGGTAAAATCTTCGATGAGTTGTTCTAAAGCGGCCGAGGAGGCGCGGGTAATCAGAAAACATCTAAACTCTTGGCCTTGACTAAGATATTGGGAATAGGCCGCCTGTAAAAAAGGTTTATAGCTGGGGTTTTTGCGAATATAAACCTCAAAAAAGGCCAAAGATAGGGAATGGGCGTAACTATCGATCAGATATGGTGCTGGCAGGGTAAGATCGGCTACGGATTCGATCGCTTCGTTAATTCCCGCATCTAGTACCGAAAAATCAACGTGAGCTTGACCTTCAATCAGAGCTAAATATTTATTTTCAGTATTGAGCAGGGGAAAAGAGCGCACCTGTTCAAAAATAGCGGGGGTAGCGGGATCGTAGGTTCCTGCCGCCACAAAAGTGGGAATTTCGATCTTAGCCAGTCCTTTAGCCCCGAAAATACTCCAATTAAACGGATTAACCGCAAAAATCGCTTTTATTCTCGGATCGCGAAAGTTGTATTCTTCTCGGGGTAAATCCAAAGCACGACACTGCAGCAAGAGGGAGAGATTGAGAAAAGCTAATCTTCTTTGACAGTCCCGTTGTAAATTCTCGAAATCGATCGTCGCTCCACCTACAGCTAAGGCTGTATAACCGCCGAAGGAATGTCCAGCGACTCCCACATTATCTAAATCTAATTGCCCCTGAAATTCCCTAGCGTTGCGTCTTTGCAATTCATCGATCACAAAAGATATGTCCAATGGACGATTGACAAATTCGTTGCTATAAAAAACCATCCGCGATAAACCGGCGAGCAGATTCTGCACCTGTAGGGTATCGCTACCGGGATGTTGGGGCATGGCAACGAGATAACCGTAACTAGCCCAATGTTCCGCTTGTCGGACAAAATCTTCAGGACGGGAAGCTAAACCGTGGGAAAAGACGATAACAGGGGTTTTCTCGGTTAATTGCCCCTTGGGTTTGACAATGATTAGATAAAGTTCCCTCTGACGACGGCTATCGGTTAAATCCAGCCGCATTTGTTCCACTTGTCGCGGTCCCGGTTGTCGGGGGTCGGTCATGGCGGTAAAATTAATTTCACCGGCCTTTTTAGCTTCTTTTAAGGATAATTGCGCCACCTTTTCCGTGAATACTGTGGTGGCTTTCAGGACGATATCGATCGCCCGGGCTAATCTTTGCACTCTGGTGACATCAATCTGCATATTAGTGGGCAGATTACGCAGCAGGTTAAGAATAGTTACCCCTTCCGGTTCAAAGGCTGATTTAACTAGGGCAGAACGCAGGGCAAATTTACCATTAATACCCCCTTGAATGGTGATCAGTTCCCCTAAAAGGGTTAGGATATCTTCCCCCATTCTGGTGTTAAAAAAGCGCGAGATCAGGACGGGATTAACTTCTTTACTTGTGGTTAAAGCTTGGCGAAATTCTTTTTGTTGTTCGGCGGTTGTATTACCTAAATATTGTCTTAGATTAGCGTCAATTCTGCCAGTTTTGGCAAAGTTTTCTAGGGAACTAATTTCTAGGGTACGACTAAAGGGCACTAAGATAAAAGTGATTCTCTCGGCCGAGAGGACAGGAAAGCTAGTCAGTATCGTTCCTAAGCAACCCAGAGCGATTGAGCGGCTAATTTTGGCTAATTGCAACAAGTTTTTCTGCTCCTTTTCTTCCTGCGATCTTATTCCTCCTGGATTATAACAGTAACCTAGCAGTTTTTAACGGTTTTCTTGTTTGATTATCAACAAAAGTTATCAATTTACCTTGATCGATAATCTTGACCTAGAATAAGTACCTGGGCAAAATTAATTATACATATCTCACTACTTTTTGCATGAGTGTATGAGTGCCTATCCTAACCAAGAAATTAATTTTCTACGACTACTTAATAGGTAACAAGTCTCGAAAATTTCCATCTTGCCGATTTCAAGATTTCAGGGTAAAAATGCCAAAGTTGCCACCACTTTCACACCAAATTCTTCCTCAAAAACAGGTTTTTTATAGTCTAAACTCCATAATTCTAAAGCACAATCATCTTCAGCATTATTGGGAAAAAGATGCAGATGTAGGGTTCTATACTCAGGATCGTACTTACATTCAATCTTTTTAATCGCTCCTATTTGTCGTCGATCTAAAGCCACAGCCAAGCGCAGTATAGCACTTAAATGTCTGATCATATACTGATAGTATTCCGTTAATTTCATAAAATCATCGTGTCTTTTCTTCGGTTTACTTTTGCGGTGATAACGAGCGATATTAGCGATAACTTCTAACTCTATTTCTGTATAGCCCAACAGTTCACCATTGCGAATTAAATAATAGGAATGTTTATGATGGGCCGCATGACTAACATATAAACCACTATTATGTAAAATTGCCGCCGCCCATAATATATCTTTAGCCTCCTGATTCCAGGAATGTAATTGACCTTGAGTTTGCTCGAACAAAGACAGGGAAAATGTCGCTATTCTCTCAGCAGATTCTAAATTAACTTGATACTTTTTGCCTATTTTCAAGACACTGCGCTGGCGGATTTCACTCTGATAAAGTAACCGATTATCAATTAACCCGTGGGTCAGCATCCAATCGACGATTACCCCTTCTCGCAAGGCCCTTTCACAGAGAACTAACTTATCAACATCTAACATGGTCATCGCTTCCAAAAGCACGATCGAACCGGCTAGAATTATCTCGGCCCGTTTATCGGACATCCCCAGAATTGCCAGTCTTTGGTGATAGTCCAAAGTGGCGAAACGTTTGACTAATTCTTTGACATCTTTGCGGGTTAATTGATAGCCATTTAAAGGATTGGGAATTTCCCCCAATTTCTCCAAAGCATGGATAGTCATCAAAGTTTCGATCGTCCCAGAAGTTCCCACTAACCGCGGCACTTCTCCCAGCTGTAAATGATGTTTAATTTCCTCTACTGCCCGCTCTAACATTCCGCGGGTGTATGCCCTTAAATAGGCCAATTCTGTGGTACTAATGGGATCGGTGGTCATGAAATCCTGGGTCAAACGCACCGCGCCGATTTTGGTACTACTAAGAAAGCGAATTTCTTGACTATCAGCTAAGATTAATTCCGTGGAACCGCCACCGATATCGATAATAATATGGGCTTGATTTTGGAAATCCATCCCCGAGACGACACCGAGATAAATCCGGCGCGCTTCCTCCTGTCCAGAGATAAGATTTACAGAAATACCGACTTCTTTCTCGATTAAAGCCAAAAATTCGTCACCGTTGGCCGCTTCCCGGGTGGCGCTGGTGGCGACGGCAATAATCTGATCCGCATGGAGACTAATAGCTAAATCGTGACAGCGTTTTAAAGCGGCGATCGCTCTTTCCATGGCTACTAGGGTTAATTTACCGGTTTTCCGATCTCGATCGCCGAGACGAACTGTATCCTTTTCTCGGGCAATAATCGTAAAAGCGGGTAAAGACGGTTCAATTTCCACCACTACCATGTGAACCGAATTCGTACCAATATCGATCGCCGCTAGGATTTGGGCATCGGGGACTTTTGCCAGGGGAGCTAGTCCCTGATCGGGTGTAACTTGATTAGAAATATTCACCATCGCTTATCAGTGATCAGTTACCAGTCGGTGGATAGGGGTTAGGGAAAAGGGCAAATAACCTTATCGAGCATCGGCAGCTAACTCCGCTGCCGCTGACACCCGATCGATCGGGGTTGGTCTTATTATCCCTCTAATTGTCCGCCTCGGCGCCGCAATTTTAGCTTTGTATAGCAGTTATCGAAAATTTGGGTTGAAAACCCCGTGGTAGAACGACGGCTTTTCTTGCTTCTTAATAGAGTATCTGAGAACTGCCAAAGGCTTAGATCCCACAGAAGAAACAGAATAACCAGGAGACCAAAGAGCATCTTTCCCCTCTGGTTTAGGATAGCCAGCTTGTCCATGCCTGCGACTAGAAACCCATTTTATCCTAAATCCTGTTTAAAAAGTATAGGATAGTGGGGTGTGGGGAGAAACAATTCATAACTTGAGAGTGATCAAAATTCTCCGTCGTCAAGCTTCCCAAGCTGAAAGTTTAGGTGACAGGGGAACCCGTTATCTCTACGAACAAATCCCCCTGAAAACCGAAGAAAGGGCCTATCATCTCAGTCATTTCTTAACCCGAGACAGTTTAACTGTTGCCTTTGTTGGTCATAGTGCCAATTAATAGCATCTGGGTCAATCATCTCCAATAGAGGGTCGAAGACTAGACTCTCTTTTTTTATGGCCATTTTCACCCCCTGGGGAACAGCTTATCTGTGGATTCCACTTTTTTCCACTTCTGTCACCCAGAATTATGGGACTGACATCACCCCAAACCCTCTCGTATTCTAAGGTTATCGACAGGAAAGAGAGGTAACAACCATGTTAGTCAGCCACCAAAATCCAACTTTTGTCCGTAACTACTTAATCGCAGTTATCTCCGTGGTGATGATGGGTGTGGGAGTTGCCGATCTCGTCAATAATCCCTCTCGAATCGCTCAACAAAACCGTCTTGATGGTTATGGTCGCTATGTTAGCGCTGGTTTGGTTAGCGGTGCGGTCAATAATATGCGTTAATTTGCCTCTGATTCTCAATCCTGTTGAAAAGGTGTGAGTAATTATGAATTATGAATTATGAATTATGAACTGGGGAGAATAAATAAAAATAATCTCCTGACTCCTGACTCCTGACTCCTGACTCCTGACTCCTGACTCCTGATAACTGATAACTGATAACTGACTCCTGACTCCTGACTCCTGATAACTGATAACTGATAACTGATAACTGATAACTGATAACTGATAACTGATAACTGATAACTGATAACTGATAACTGATAACTGATAACTGATAACTGATAACTGATAACTGATAACTGATAACTGATAACTGATAACTGATAACTGATAACTGATAACTGATAACTGATAACTGATAACTGATAACTGATAACTGATAACTGATAACTGATAACTGATAACTGATAACTGATAACTGATAACTGATAACTGATAACTGATAACTGATAACTGATAACTGATAACTGATAACTGATAACTGATAACTGATAACTGATAACTGATAACTGATAACTGATAACTGATAACTGATAACTGATAACTGATAACTGATAACTGATAACTGATAACTGATAACTGATAACTGACTCCTGATAACTGATAACTGATAACTGATAACTGATAACTGATAACTGACTCCTGATAACTGACTCCTGATAACTGATAACTGATAACTGATAACTGATAACTGATAACTGATAACTGAAACTGCCTAAACCCAAGAATGGAGAGCGCGTAATTGGGGGGTTTTTTTAGCTTGGTGGCTCTGCATTCTTTGTAAAACATCATCGAGAATTGTCACCGCTTCCCGGATATATTCCCCCTTATTCAGCATGACACATTCGGCCCTTTCGGCCATAGCGGCATCGGTAATCTCGGCCCGGGAGGGAATACTTTTCTTGACCAGATTTTCTAGGACTTGGGTAGCCCAAATTACTGGAATATGGGCCGCTTCGCATAACCAGAGAATTTCCTCTTGAATTTCTGCTAATCTTTGATAGCCAATTTCTACAGCCAAATCACCCCGGGCAATCATCACCCCAAAAGGTTGTTTACCGGCGGCATGGATGATTAATTCCGGTAGATTTTTCACGGCTAAAGGTGTTTCTATTTTGGCGACAATTGCTTTTTGTCGCCAAGCATCCCCCAAACGACTTTGTAACTCTAGCTGTAGTGTCTCGATATCGCTGGCTTTTTGTACGAAAGAGTAACCGATAATATCGGCATTTTCGGCAATAAAATCTAAATCTTGCCGGTCTTTTGCGGTCAAAGGATCGATATTTAAGACCGTATCGGGGAAATTTAAGCCCTTATCTGCTTTGAGTTTTTCCCCTTTCTCCCTAGCGTGGGTAATTTTTAGTAAGAGACCTTCTGGCATTATGGCAATAACTTCAGCCCCGATATGACCATCATCAATCCAAACTTTCGCCCCGACGGGAATTTGGGGAATAATCTCCGGTTGGGAACAATTAGCCTGAAAATACTGAGGATGGGCAGTATGGGGCGGTTGGGTGGTTAAGAGGAGAAAATCCCCTTGATATAGTCTGGTTTGGGACTGGGGGGCTAAAATCTGTTCTAAACGGATTTTCGGGCCGGCTAAGTCCATATAAACTTTACAGGTATGTCCATTGACTAAATTTTCGGGATTTTTGACCGCCTCGCGCAGATTTTCGATCATTCCCTGCCACTCTTTGGGTCCATCATGGGCGCAATTAATGCGAATACAGTCCATCCCGCAACGCAGTAATTGAGCGATAAAATCGGGGTCGGTTGCCGCCTCCGTCGGCATTGTCACCATAATTCGCACCCGACGCCGGGGGGAAGGCAGGCCGAAAACTTCGGCGCTATGGGAGGCTAAAAGTTGATCTCCTTGGAAAAATGCCTCTAAAGGGGGATGTTTTGGCAATAATGAGGCTTCTTGATGACAAACCGCCCCTAAAGTGGCAATTACGGCATCGAGGGTCGGTAAAACTTTCGATTCAATCCGGCCGAGGGAAGATAATCCCCAGGGCATTAAAGCTAATTGTAAATCCCGGATATCTTCTTGTCTCAGGGCGAGATAATAGGCTAAATTACGGGTGCTAGGTTGAAAATTATCCTTTTCAATCAGGTTTTTCCACTGCTGCAATTTCTCCTCTCCTTCTACTGTCACAAAATGCCGTAACCTTTGCAGATGATGGAGGAGAGTTTGGGGATAGGATAATTGTTCTCGTTTGAGTTGTTCTGAGAGAGTTAAAGACATAAAATCAAGTAAAAATTAAAAATCGTCAATTACTAAGGCAATACTTGCCTAGAAAATGATCACTTTCGCCGCTTATATTGCTTGTGGGCGGTTATGGGGTCAGTTCTCAGGTATAATCTCTCTATTTCTATACTAAGCAAATATCCTGTCTCTAGAAGTTAATTTTTGCTGCGATTTATGGCGGTTATCTTCATGGTGAGGTGGGAAGTTTTGGTTTTCGGGGTTCGCTGGTCGGTGGTCGCTACTAGAAAAGCTAGGTTTATCGGTGAAAAACTATCGATAAGCTTCCCTGTTTTATTCCATAAAATTAAAAATAATGGCGGACATTGGTTGAATCAATTATCTTTTTTGAGCTATATTCAGGCTGTATAAAGTGATTAGTAACTACAGTATTAAGTTTTATGAAGGGAGGGAATGCTCCAGAATCGCGACTATAATGAGTAAACAGATCATTCCTGTGTCGGCGAGAGCGAGAAAATATGTCTGCCACTGAATACGAAGCAATTATCGGTTTAGAAACCCACTGTCAACTCAACACCAAAAGCAAGATATTTTGTCCCTGTCCCACCAACTTCGATAGTCCCCCCAATACTAACGTCTGTCCCGTCTGTTTGGGTTATCCTGGGGTATTACCCGTCCTTAACCAAGAGGTCCTAGCCAGTGCCGTTAAACTGGGATTAGCTATCGATGGTAAAATTACACCTCATAGCAAATTCGATCGCAAACAGTATTTTTATCCCGACCTGCCGAAAAATTATCAAATTTCCCAGTATGATCTCCCTATTGTCGAACAGGGTCAACTAGAAATCGAGATCGTCGATAAAAAAACTAAGGAAGTTAGCCGCAAAATTATCGGCATTACCCGTCTGCACATGGAAGAAGACGCGGGAAAACTGGTTCATGCCGGCAGCGAACGTCTCTCCGGTTCCACCCATTCCCTCGTGGATTTTAATCGTACAGGTGTACCATTATTGGAAATTGTCTCGGAACCGGATTTACGCACTGGGGCCGAAGCGGCGGAATATGCCCAAGAATTAAGGCGTTTAGTGCGTTATCTCGGCATCAGTGACGGTAATATGCAGGAAGGTTCCCTGCGCTGCGATGTCAATATTTCCGTTCGCAAAAAAGGCACTGAAAAGTTCGGGACTAAGGTAGAAATTAAAAATATGAACTCCTTTAGTGCTATCCAAAAAGCCATAGAATACGAGATTGATCGACAAATTGAAGCGATCAAAAATGGGGAATTGATCGTACAGGAAACCCGTCTTTGGGAAGAAGCTACTCAACGGACGATTAGTATGCGGAAAAAAGAAGGTTCTAGCGATTATCGCTATTTTCCCGAACCGGATTTACCCCCCCTAGAAGTCTCCCCAGAACAGTTAAAAGCTTGGGCGGAAGAATTACCGGAATTACCCGCGCGTAAACGTCGTCGTTATGAAGAAGAATTTGGTCTTTCCGCCTACGATGCCAGGGTTTTAACCGATGATCGCACCGTGGCCGAATATTTTGAAACTGCTGTAATTGCGGGGGCAAATGCGAAATTAGTCGCTAACTGGATCAGTCAAGATATCGCCGCTTATTTGAATAATAATAAGCTGACGATCACAGAAATCGCCCTGCAAGCGTCAGACCTAGCCGAATTAGTTAAACTGATTGAAACCGGAACAATTAGTGGCAAAATTGCTAAGGAAATTTTACCCGAACTTCTCACCCAGGGCGGTTCACCCAAAGCGCTGGTGGAAAAGAAAGGATTAATACAAATTTCTGACACTTCTGCCATCGAAAAACTGATCGAGGAAATTATCGCCGCCCATCCAAGTGAGTTAGAAAAATTCCGGGCTGGTAAAACCAATCTTAAGGGATTTTTTGTCGGTCAAGTCATGAAAAAAAGCGGCGGTAAAGCCGATCCTAAATTAACTAGCCAAATCTTAGATCAAAAACTTTCTGGTTAGTTATATTCAGTGATCAGTAATCAGTAGAAATTATGAATTATGAATTATGAATTATGAATTATGAATTATGAATTGGGGAGGGGGGAGAATAAATAAAAACACTCTCCCGAATACTGTCTCCTCTCTCCTGTTTCCTGTCTCCTGAGAGCTAAAATAACCGATAACTGAAAATGCCAAATTCCCCAACAAACTCGCAATTAAAGCCTAATAGCCCAAAAATTCTCGCTGTTGTCAACGGTAAAGGTGGTGTGGGTAAAACCACCACTGCGGTTAATTTAGCGGCAATTTGGGGGCAGAATCAGCGTGTTTTGCTGGTGGATGCGGATCCGCAGGGTTCCTCCACTTGGTGGGTGGAAAGAAATCAAGCGGGTATGGTATTTGATTTAGCCAAGCAAATCAATACAGAGAAATTAGGAGAATTGCGTCAAATTATCGAGTACGATCTGATCGTGATTGACACACCACCAGCTTTGCGCTCCGAATTACTTACGGCAGTAATAGCAGAATCAGATTATTTAATTTTACCGACTCCTCCCGCACCGATGGATTTAATGGCTTTAATTGACACGGTACGCACGGCAGTTAAACCCCTAGGAATTGCCTATCGGGTTTTATTAACAAAAGTGGATTCTCGTAGTCTTAAGGAAACTTTAGAAGCACAAAATACTTTATTAGAATTAGGTATTCCCGCCTGTCATGCTTTTGTCAGAAATTATAAGGCCCACGAAAAAGCCGTTTTAGACGGGGTTGCTATTACCAATTGGCGGGGTAAAAACGCCCAAGAAGCCAGCGCCGATTATCGTCGTGTGGCCGAAGAATTAGAACGGGATTGGTAGATTTAAGGACAGGTTTTCTAAGGACAATATTTTTGCAGTAAAGAAATGACTAAATTTAGACCATCGGGCTGAACTTGAACAGTATAGGCTTCCGCTTCAATTTGTCGGCTAAAACCCTCATAATTCATAAAAAATCTTCTGGTCATTGCCGGGGGTTCTATGCCTAAATTAAGAGCTTTAACTGTTTTGCCTCCATGACAAAGTTGAGCAGCATGGACAGCTTCATGAATTAATGTTGGTCGGGCAATACCTAAGTCAAAAACTAGGGGATGAATCCAAATAATTCTAGTTTTACTATCAAATAAACCATAGGCTTCTCGCACTGGTGGCGGGGCAATTTTGACGATGAAATTGTGTTTTTCTAGAGCTTTTTGCAGTCGGAGAAAATCAGGATTTGCCGCCGCTAAATTTTCTCCTGTGGCTAATTGCATTCCTAGAAAAACAGCAGCGATTGTGTAATAAATGCCCATCCGGTGATAGTTCCTATTAAAGAAAAATCAAAATTAGCAGGAGGTTATTCATTGATGAATCGAACCATCGGGGAGAATTGTTCCTGTTAAAATTGCTCCAGTTAATTTCACCATAATACGCTTACCAAAGCCAATTTTTGCCCCGCGTAAATCTGCCGCCGACAGATCCGCCCCGCTTAAATCCGCCCCGATGAGATTGGCTTCCTGTAAATTTGCGCCTTTAAGGTTAGCTTCGAGGAGATTGGCGCGAAAAAGATTAGCTTTATACAGATTAGCTTTTTCTAGGTTAATTTTGTGCAGGAAGCTATCGCTTAAGTCGGCATGGCTTAAATCTGCCCCGATGAGACTGCGACTAGAGAGATCTTTTTCTTTCAGGTTAGCTCCCTGTAAATCGGCTCCGTTTAAATCCCGATAGTGAGGGCGCCAGGCGGCATGATTGTGGACCTGATGGTTATTCTGGGAGTGGCTGTGTTGACTATGGGTTTGTTGACTATGGGTTTGTTGACTATGGGTTTTATGACTATGGGTTTGTGAATTTTGGCTGGGTTGGCTAGGGTGAGGCTGATAGGGGGAGGCAGTTTTATAGGCGTGGGCGGGCTGTTTTTCAGTTTTAGGGGCGGAATTGGATCGTTTAGGAGAATTTTGATGAATTTCCCGCAATTGTTCCCTAGCTTGGTTAATTTCTTGCAGTTTAGCAGTGGCTTTTTCCAAAAGACGCTGATTATCTTTGGGAATGCGATCGGGATGCCAAATAAACACCAAATCTTTGTAGGCTTGATTGATCTCGTCGAGAGATGCCCCATGATCTAACCCTAAAACTTTATAGTATCGCTCCAATTCTTTCATTATCGAAGTCCTAATACAAGGAAAAAGCATTAATGGCTACAATTTCTCTGCGTCTTGTCGGATTTTCTAGGAGAGGATTTCTTTCAGCATAATTTGACTCTCGGAGAGTTGCCATAAAATTTTAGAAAATGTCTGGTAATTAAGAAAATCTCGTTTTTCTATCCTGTTTTGGATCGTAACTGTATAGCACATAACAGCAAAACTAGCAAGTTTTTGATACAAAACTTAATTTTTGCTGTGGGGAAGTGGGGAGGTGGGGTGTGGGGAAGTGGGGAGGTGGGGTGTGGGGAAGTGGGGAGGTGGGGAAGTGGGGAAGTGGGGAAGTGGGGAAATTGAACTAAAACCCCAAAACCCCAACACCCCAAAACCCCAACACCTAAAACCTGCCGACCGCCGACCGCCTCCCGACTGCTGTATGATAAAACTTGTCCCGATAGGATAAATCAAGGTTGTGAAATTTGGTCAGTGGTTGGGGTTTATCTGTTTAATAATGGCTCTGTATGTATTGTGGCAGATTCGACAGCTGTTATTATTGATTTTTATGGCGATCGTGTTTACCGTAGCCTTAAATAGATGTGTGAAAGGATTGCAGAGATTGGGGATTAAAAGGGGTTTGGCTATTTTAATCACCCTGCTGACGAGTCTAGCAATTGTGATTTTATTTTTTATAATTATCGTTCCCCCCTTTATCGAACAGTTTCAAAAATTAATTGAACTTTTACCGAAAGCTTGGGATTTAGTCCGTAATAACTCGATTCGATGGCGACAACAATTCCAATTTGATTGGTTGCCATCGCTGCCTAATTTAAGTGATTTAGTCCAGCAGTTACAACCTTTAGGAACCTTTGTTTTTAGTAACTTTTTTACTTTCTTTTCTAACTCAGTAGCGGCCATTTTGCAATTATTATTCGTGCTGGTGTTAGCAATGATGATGTTAGTCAACCCCCAACCCTATCGACAAGCTTTTTTAAAATTATTTCCTAACTTCTATCGTCGTCGTGCCGAGGAAATTCTTACCCTATCGGAAGCGGGTTTAGGTAATTGGTTGTTGGGAATTGCCATTAGTTCAACTATGGTAGGATTATGCAGTGGTTTCGGTCTTTTGCTTCTACAAATTAATCTAGTTCTCGTTCATGCTATCCTAGCAGGATTGCTCAATTTTATCCCTAATATCGGACCGACTGCTAGTGTGATTTTTCCCATTCTAATTGCTGTTATCGATGCACCTTGGAAAATTGTCGCTATTCTGATTCTCTATTTTATTATCCAAAATGTCGAAAGTTATTTGCTGACACCCACTGTCATGGCTAAACAGGTATCTTTACTACCAGCAATTACCCTAATCGCTCAAATTTTCTTCGCTCAAATATTTGGCATCTTAGGTTTATTATTGGCTTTACCTTTGACAGTGGTAGTAAAAACATGGTTAGATGAATTATTATTCAAAGACATTTTAGATCAATGGGATCACGGCCATAACAAATCTTAAATAATCTCGGCAAAAACCATGAAATTAATTATTCTTACTCTCGTTATTTTATCTAATGTTTTTGCTGCTCTCCCAGCTAAGTCTGAAACGGTTCTAGAAAAAATTAAACGCACGGGATTATTAGAAGTAGCTATGAGAGAAGATGCGATTCCTTTTGGCTATCGAGATAGTAATAATAATTTGCAGGGATTATGCTTAGATTTTATCCAATTGCTCAGGGAGGAACTCAAGCATAAATTAAACCTCCGAATCATCAGTGTCAAAATTTATAAATCAACTTTATTTAATCGCTTCCAGTTATTGGAAAATAAAACCGTTGATTTCGAGTGTGGTCCGAATAGTATCAGAAAAAATATACCCAATGGTGTCAGTTTTTCCCGTCCTTTTTTTGTGACGGGAACTCAGTTTTTAGTTCGGAGTGATAATCAGGATAATTTTAACTTTTCTTCGTCCTTAGAAGGTATAAGTATTGGAGTTTTGCGAGATACCAGCACTCAAGAATTATTAAGACAAAAATATCCTCTTGCTACCTATCAGGAATTTCAAGGAGTGACGGGAAGACTGCGGGGTATCCAAAGTTTAAGAAGGAATAGAATAGATGCTTTTGCTAGTGATGGCATTCTGCTAATTGGAGAAGCTGTCATTCTCGGTTTATCCTTAGAACAAGATTATCAACTTATACCCCGCAATCCTTTAAATTGTGATTATTATGGTTTCATTCTTCCCGCTAATGATCCCCAATGGCAAGAGTTTATTAATGGGGTTATCGTCACCAGTGAGAACAGAAATATTTTTAAAAAATGGTTCGCTGAAGTTGCTTCCTATTTTAGAGATACCTGGCAGTATTGTCGTAATAATCCCGAAAAATCCCAGTAAAACTTAGCGATTATGCTCAAAAAAAATTATTTATTTTGGTTAATTGGTTGCGCTACAATAATCCTGTTTATTTGCAGCAGCATCAGACATATTTTATTTCAATCTAACGCTCTCGATCTTGGTTGGTTTGATCAGGGAGTTTACCTAATTTCTCAAGGTAAACTACCGATTATATCTTTTGTTGACTACCATATTTTAGGCGATCATATCGCTTTTATTCTCTATCCTATAGCCTTACTTTATAAAATTTATCCGAGCGTTTATTGGCTGCTTTTATTGCAAGCTTTTTCCCTTTCCCTTGCCGCTTTTCCCCTCTGGCAATTGGCAATACAAGCGGGATTAAAAGAAAAACAAGCTTATACATTAGCCTTAGTTTATCTGCTCTATCCCCTGATTTTTAATGTTAATCTCTTTGATTTTCATCCTGAAGTGATCGCAGTGCCAGCGATTTTTTGGACAATTTTGGCCGCAAGATTAAATAATCTCTGGGGATTTTGTCTAGGAATCATTGTTATTCTCGGTTGTAAAGCAATTCTCTCTTTAACATTGTTGGGAATGGGTATCTGGTTACTTCTCTGGGAAAAGAAAAAAATCTCGGGAATAATTGCTATTATTAGCGGCATTCTTTGGTTTATTATCACCACGAAGTTATTAATTCCTCTCCTGACAGGAAAATCAGCAGTTATTGAAATGGCCGATTCTCGATATAGTTATCTAGGAGATAGTTTACCAGCAATTATCTTTAATCTTTTCCTCAAACCCGATCTTGTCTTGGGAAAAATCTTTACTGGCAATAATCTAGAATACCTCATCCTATTATTTATTCCCTTACTTTGGGGTTTATCTTGGCGCTATTCTGCCCCAATAATTGCTGCTATTCCCGCACTCGCTTTAAATTTATTAGCAGATCATGCCCCACAAAAAAACTTAACCACTCAATATTCCCTGCCAATTTTGCCCTTTTTATTTCTAGCGGTTATCGCCACTTTAGCCCATAATAGCAGCTGGTTGAAGCAGCCTAAATGGATAATTACTTGGGCAATTATTGCCTTTTTTGCCTTAGCTAAATACGGCTATTTTTGGTCACTGTATTTAAATTCCCTCGATACTTGGTCCGCCACCCAAAAAGCTCTCACCCAAATTACCACCAATGAGAGTGTCTTGACTACTTCTAGAATTGCCCCCCATCTTACCCATCGAGAAATGATCAAATTAGCGATCGAAGGTTCCCAATCCCTAGATTTAAATCAATTTAATTATATTCTACTCGATCGCCGTCATCCCGGTTGGTCTAGTTCACCAGAACTAATTGATGATCACTTAAATAAACTGAATCAAAATGAGAACTTCCAGTTAATCCTTAATCAGGATGATGTGTTTTTATATCGGGCCTTGACAACCCCTCAAGAAACAAAATAATTTTTCGTTCCACCAATTCCAATAAATTTTCTTTATCGATGGGAAACCAGATAATATCAGCATCGGCACGAAACCAAGTGCGCTGACGTTTGGCAAATTGACGGGTATGGAGGATAATTAAATCGATCGCCTGTTCTAAAGAAATTTCTCCGAGGAGATATTGCTTAATCTCTGCATAACCCAAAGTCTGCAAAAGTGGCAAATCCCAACCGTATTTATCCCCCAAATTCTGCACCTCTGCTACTAATCCTTTTGCAATCATTTGATCAGTACGAACAGTGATCCGCTTGTCTAAACTTTCTGGGGAACAATCTAAACCAATTTGTAAAATTGGATAAGTGGGAGGGTTTTCTCCCTGCTGACTAGAAATAGGTTTTCCTGTCAGATAAAAAACCTCTAAAGCGCGTAAAGTCCTTACCTGATCATGGGGATGAATTTTTTTAGCAGCCTCCTCATCTACCTGCGTCAGAATTTGATAAAGATAGGATTGTCCTAAAGCTTGTAATTGCTGTCTTAAATCCGCTTGAGGAGAAACCCTCGGTATTTTTAAACCTTTGACAATGGACTTGATATAAAGTCCCGTACCACCGACCAAAAACAGAGGAGAATAGTGGAGAGTGGTGATTAAATCCTCAGCCTGTTCTTGGTACTGTGCTAGGGTAAAATTATCTTGAGGAGCGCAAATATCAATTAGATAATGGGGAATCCGCTGACATTCTTCTAAGCTAGGTTTAGCGGTACCAATATTAAATTCTCGATAGATTTGTCGGGAATCGGCACTGAGAATTACTGAATTAAACTTTTCGGCCAATTGTAGTGCCAAACTGGATTTTCCTGTGGCAGTTGCCCCACAAATAACAATTAAAATAGGTAAAGAGGAAGTAGTCATCGACGCTACATGACAGTAATCAGTAATCAGTGAACAGTAATCAGTAATCAGTGAACAGTAATCAGTAATCAGTGAAAAGACAGGACTGTTAAGCTAAGTGGGTGGGTGGAATTAAATATAAGATCAACGTAGGTTGGGTTGAAGCATGAAACCCAACGTCCGCTCATGTTGCGCTACCGCTAACCCATCCTACAAATAATTGTGCCTCCCTACTTAAGACGCATTTAAACTGGGTATTGTGAAGCTGATTAACAGGGGTACATCCCACATTAATTATCAGTGACTCTTAAATTATTACAGATATATCAGCAGCTATCTGTAAGCATCCCACCGAAAAACTAATGCGCTTCGGGGTTTGGGTAGGGTTGATTCATGAATCAACCCTACCTTGAATCAACCCTACCTTGAATCAACTTTAGGAGAAAGTTTCCGCTTAAAAATCCCAAATTACATGAGTAGAAAACGGGTTTCTCCGAGAAACCCGTTTTCTCTGTGTGGGATTGACAAAAATTGAGATGCACCCGATTAACAGCTATCAAAAAAAACAGCACCCTGATGGATGCTGTTTGTCAAGAAAATGTTACAAAACTTAAGCTAAAGCCGCCATTTTCACATCGTTATTAGCGAGGATATTTTGCAACTCCTCCGCGTCCACGGTTTCTTTTTCCACTAACATTTGCGCTAACTGGTCTAAGATGGCGCGGTTATTGACTAAAACCTCTTTAGCGCGACGATAGGCCTGTTCCACTAAGTTACGCACTTCCTCGTCAATAGCTGCCGCAGTTTCATCGGAGAAATCTCGATCGGAAGCGATATCACGACCTAGGAAAACATTACCATTTTGACGACCTAAAGCCACCGGCCCTAGGCGATCGCTCATGCCGAAACGAGTTACCATTTGCCGCGCTACTCGTGCCACCTGTTGCAGGTCATTAGAAGCACCCGTAGTCACTTCTTCCTCACCGAAGATAATTTCTTCCGCTAAACGACCCCCCAAAGCTACAGCCATCTGATTTTGCAGATAAGCGCGAGAATATAACCCGGATTCCATGCGATCCTCGCTGGGAGTGAACCAAGTTAAACCCCCAGCGCGACCGCGAGGAATAATACTAATTTTTTGGACGGGATCGTAATCCGGCATTAAAGCACCCACCAAAGCGTGACCAGCTTCATGGTAAGCAACTAAAGTTTTGCGTTTTTCACTCATGACGCGATTTTTCTTCTCAGGACCTGCTAGAACACGATCGATCGCATCGTTGATCTCATCCATGGAAATCTCGGTTAAATTGCGACGTGCCGCTAAAATTGCGGCTTCGTTGAGCAAATTAGCCAGATCCGCACCGGTAAAACCGGGGGTACGACGGGCGATTTTATCGAGATCCACGTCTTGGGCCAAAGTTTTGCCTCTGGAGTGGACATTAAGGATTTCCTTACGGCCAGCGTAATCGGGACGATCCACCACCACTTGGCGATCGAAACGACCCGGACGTAATAAAGCGGCATCCAGCACATCGGGGCGGTTAGTGGCGGCGATAATGATAATACCTGTATTACCTTCAAAACCGTCCATTTCCGTTAATAATTGGTTGAGGGTTTGTTCCCGTTCATCGTTACCACCCCCTAAACCGGCACCCCGTTGACGACCGACAGCATCAATCTCATCGATAAAAACTATACAAGGTGCATTCGCTTTCGCTTGTTCAAATAGGTCGCGGACGCGAGAAGCACCCACCCCGACGAACATTTCCACAAATTCCGAACCGGAAATGCTAAAAAACGGGACTCCTGCTTCTCCAGCTACTGCGCGAGCGAGCAGGGTTTTACCTGTCCCCGGAGGACCGACTAAAAGGACTCCTTTGGGGATTTTTGCCCCAATTGCCGTGAAGCGATCGGCATTTTTGAGGAAGTCCACCACTTCGTTTAATTCTAATTTTGCCCCTTCAATCCCGGCCACATCACCGAAAGTAACCTGGGTTTGGGGTTCCATCTGTACTCTTGCTTTCGATTTGCCGAAGTTCATCGCTTGGGAACCGGGGCCACTTTGGGCGCGACGGAGCAAGAAAAATAGACCAACAAGAAGCAATATAGGGAAAAATAGGCTACTGAAGGCTCTTACCCATACTCCTTCTTCTCTTTGGGGCAGTACGGAAATATCAACGTTATTTTCTGCCAAGATGTTGATTAATTGCGGATCGTTGGGCAGGTTAACTAATACATTTGCTCCATCTTGGGTGGGTACGATCGCCCGTTGCCGGTCGGCACTTAAGCGCACGGTTTCTACTTTACCTTCCCGTACTTCCTGTAAAAATTCACTATACTTCCAAGTCTGTTGCACTGCTGGCTGGCGATCAAAGAAAGCTGAGGCCAAGGCAAGGACTACGATTAACAATAGGGCATATAGTCCCGCATTGCGCCATTTTTTGTTATTACCGTTTTTGTTCACGCTGTCGAACTCCTGATAAATTGGGGATGATCTTATCGGTTGTTAAGGGGTTGTTAACTTATGTTAACGTTTCTCAGGAACAGTGGACAGGTTTTTTTTTAATATGCCTGTTCTGGTCCTGCATGAGGGTTAGCTGTTGGGGGTGGGGGAGTATGTCAATGTGACTCTCCTAGACCGAGTATGATCAATTTGTAACAAAATGCCAAAATACTGCATAAAAGCTGCAAGTGGAACGATAGAGAGTTTAGTTGACCTCCACGGGGAGTAGCTAGATGAAAAAACGAGAGACTTTGCTGGAGAAGTTTTGTTGCTTTTTAGTTTTGCAGCAAAATAGGACACAATGGAATTGCGATCGGCGTTTGCGTCGTAACATGGAAAGCTATGGCCCAATCGATCCTAATGTCGAGTCCGAGGAGTATTGGTCCCTATTCTTTCACCAACAGTATCAGAATCACGGTTCCCAAAATCATCTTTTCCGTGGGCATTTATACGCTTATTTGCAGGAACCTTGCTACTGGGCTGCTGCCGAAATCTATCAAAAATATCAAGCTAAACTAGATTATCAGATCGAAGACTACTTTAACGAAGGAATTCTTGGTTTTGAGGCTATCTTAGCTGACTTTAAGCCTTTATTCTCCACTCGCTTCGATAATTTTGCCACTCAGAGGATTAAATATCGCTTAATCGATCGCATCCGTCAGATTAGTCAAGCATTCGGCCATAATACTTGGAGCCTACTACTTAATTCTACCGGAGCGCGTCTCAGCCAAGCTCTCCTGGCGAGGGGATTAGTGGGGGAAACTCTCGAAAATTACCTTTTAGCTTGGGATTACTATAAAGAAATTTATGCCCAGGCAAAAATCAAAACCGATGGTAAAATTCAGGAACCTAGTCCAGAAATCTGGCAAAAAATCGCCGCTGCTTATAACTCGGATAGCCACTCTACCATCAAAATCAATTCTGCGACAATTACCCGATGGTTAAAGGATGCGGGACAAGCTATTTTTGATCATTTATTTCCCCAAGGAAAAACAATTTCTCTACAGCAACCTTTAGGGGGTGGGGAAAGTAGCACGAGGGAAGAAATGATCGAAGATACTCTCCATAATAACCCTTGGCAGCAATTGGAAGCGGCGGAAAATTTTCGCGAGTCGCAACAAAATCACCAAAAAATTCTAGCTTGGTTACGCGCAGAAATTTCACAGATTTGTCAGCAGCCGCAACAGGCAAAACTGCATCCGCAAATTCAGTTAATTCTAGAGATGACTTATGGTTCAGGGTTGGGACAAGTGGCAATTGCCGCTAAGATTACAGAAATCACCACGGTGGTTATCAAACAATATCAGGTTTCTAGGGAACTGGATAAAGTTTATCGTCACCTCGCTAAAAAGTTTTTACCCTGGGCCAGCGAAAACCTGCATATTTCTTTCCAGTCTCACGATAGAGAAGTTATTAGTAAGGCAATAGAACCATGGCTAACATACTACTATCAAACCAGCGCAACAACTCAGGAGGATTAATTATGGTTAATGATTGGTTAGAACTAACTCCTGATAGCATTTGGCTAGAAATACCCGCAGATATTCAAGAGATAAGTTGGGCAAAGAGTGCCAGTTTTACTGATGCCAGTATTCGTCAGAGATTTTATATTAATTATCTCTGTCAACAAGTTATTTTTAACTATCTACAGTCAGGGATTACAGGGGTTAGCTTAGTAGAAAATCAAGAGGATTTCTGGCAACTAGGAGTTAATGGTTTTACCGTTAAATTAGGCGAAAAGTCAGTAATAGTTATTGCCAGCGAAACTCTGGATCTAGAAGCGATCGAAATTCCTCAAGAATGGGTAGATATTCCTCAATTAATTGGTGATTATTATCTAGCGGTACAGGTAAACACTGCCGAAAGTTATCTGAGAATTTGGGGTTATACTACCCATAAAGATATTAAGGAAAAAGGACAATATATTAAGCGTAATCTTAACTACTCTCTACCGAGAAATCAACTGCAATCAGGATCAGATTCTTTGGATTTATGGGGAGAGTGTCAATTACAAGCAGTTAAGATTGAACGGGAAAAGATGGAAGAAAAACTATCTTTAGATAGATTGACAACCTTACTAGACATCTTAGCTAATCCTCAGTTAATCTTTCCCAGAAAAGCCGTTACTTTTCAAGAATGGGCAGCAGTTATCGTCAATAGTAACTGGAGAAAAATTTTAATTACCCGTCGGCAAAAATCCCCCGTCAAGTTAACCAATTGGTTTACTGATAATTTCCCCATTGATTGGCAAAGTATTCTCAATTTTAGCTCACTGTCACTGGTTCCAGCTTTCAAAAATACAGAAATTAAACGCATCAAAGATTTAGGAGTAGAATTACTGGGAAATCCCCTCGCTTTGATGATTACTATCGCTAAAACTGAAGAAGTATTTAGCCTGCAAGCGACTGTTTACCCCACCGGAGAAACAAGCACTTTACCCCCCCATTTAAAATTAACTATTCTCACCGAAACTGGTCAGGTTTTTCGAGAAGTAATTGCCACAGATAACGATGAATTTATTCGTTATCGATTTGATGCTGAATTGGGGGATAAATTCTTTATTGAAGTGGCCTTAGAATCGGCAAGAGTAACCGAATATTTACAAGTATAAGCGAGGAAAAACTTAATGATTAAACTCCTAACTCTCGAACTAGATGGCACATTTGATCGGGGATTTAAAGTAAAATTAGAAATTCGTCCCGATCTTAATTCTCGTCCCCAAACTGTGATCAAAGCAAGGCTACCAGCTAATTTAGAGTTATTAACTCTTTACCGTCAATGGCAACGTCACTATAGTGAATTAGAGGGATTTTTTAAAGTCTTAAAAGATAGCAATCCCCAACAAATTACCAATAGTTCTCAGCAGAGTTTAGTCTTTAAAAACTGCCAAGAAAAAGCCAAATTATTTGAGGATAACTTAAACAAATGGTTGAATAATAGCCCAGAATTTGAAACGATCAAAACCGCAATTCTGCGCTCTGGCAATAACTTTCGTATCTGGTTACAAACCGATAATATTTGGCTGCAAAGATTCCCCTGGGAAAAATGGGAAATCCTCCAAAATACCGGCGCAGATATAGCCATTATTGTCTCGGAATACGATACCTTAACCAGACAATTAAAAAATCATGAAAAAATTCGGATTTTAGCCATTTTAGGCTATGCCACCGACTTAAGATTTCTCGAAGAAGATCGCAAAACTTTAGACGATATTGCGGGAAAAGCAGGAGCAGAAATTATCTGGGAAAAAGCCCCTCACCCGCAAAAATTAAATCAGTTATTGCGTCAAGAAACTTGGAATATCCTCTTTTTTAGCGGTCATAGTGCCAGTACAGAAGATGGTCAAGATTGCGAAATTCAACTAACAGAAACTCATAAATTAAAGATAGCTGATTTTAGCTTTTCTCTGGGAGAAGCCACTAAAAACGGGTTAAAGTTAGCGATATTTAACTCCTGTGATGGTATCGGTTTGGCACAACAACTATCACGGGAAAAAGGGATGGCATTACCCCATCTAATCTTTATGCGCGAGAAATTACCCGATCCCGTTTCTCCCAAATTTCTGCAATACTTTTTAACCGCTTTTACCAATAATAAATCTCTCTATAGCGCCGTACATGAAGCCCAAAAAAATCTCCACGATGACTGGGAAAAAGACTATCCCTGTGCCAGTTGGCTGCCCGTAGTTTGCCCCAATCCCACCGAAGAACCCCCCACTTGGCATAGTTTCAGTAACTCCCCTCAAAAACAACAAAATTGGCGACGATTCGCTCTAACTTTCGGTTTAGGTTTAGCCGTAGCCATGACAGTCTTGGCAATAAGAGAAACAGGAATTTTAGAACCCTTAGAATTAAATATTTATGATCGTCTGATGCAACTAAAACCCAAAGATAAACCCGATGAAAGATTATTAATTATTACCATTGATCGCCAAGATTGGGAATATCAAGATCGCATGGGTATGAAAAGACCAACAATACCGGGAAGCGATCAAAAACGTTCCCTCGCAGGAGAAGCATTATCGCAGCTTTTAAATAAATTACTGCCCTACGAACCGCAAATTATCGCCTTAGATATCCTCCGTCCCATCGCTGCCAGTCAAGATTATCCACCCCTAGCCAAACAATTACAAAATACTCCTAATTTTATCTCGATTTGTAAGTTTAATAATTACCCGCAACCGGACGGATTTCCCCCACCACCGGAACTGCCAAAAAATCAGAGTGGTTTTAGTAACATAGTCCCAGACGAAACCATTGCCGGAGTTCCCCGAATTCGTCGTTTTTTATATCAGGCAAAACTCGATCGCACCTCTCCCTGTCTTCCCCCGGATTCTTTGGCCAAAGTTGACTCAATGTCCTGTAATTTTAAAGATTATGCTCCTAGTTTTAGTCTCCTAATTGCCAAACGATATCTAGAATCCCAGAATCAAGATTTTGACTGCAATAAACTGGAGCGGGGAATTCTAGAAATTAATATCGGGGATACTCATCTCGGTGACTGGCTACAATCCAACCGCGGCCCCTATAGAACCAGTCAATCCGATACCCGATCCGGCCGTCAAGTTATGCTCGCTTACCGTCGAATCGCCGATAATGGCAGCGATGCAATCACAAAAATTGCCCCGAAAAAATCTCTCCAACAGGTTTTAGATCCGCGTTTTAATTCCGAATCAGTCCGGGAAAAAATTGTCCTGATTGGAGTAACAGAACCCGGGATTGATGATTTTTTAACCCCCTTTAGTCGCAACCCATCGGAAGCAATTCCGGGGGTTTATTTGCACGCGCACGCAGTCAGTCAAATTCTCGATACAATGACAGGAAAACGTACCTCGATCGCTTTTTGGAATCCCCTACAGGAGGCTTTCTGGGTGCTAGGTTGGTCCCTGGTGGGGGGATTATTAACGTGGCGTTTTCTTCGGGTAAAAACGGTACTTTTGACAGTGGTGATCGCTGTGATTTCCCTTACTGGTATCGGTTGGCTTCTCTTTAGTTATTTCGGTCTCTGGGTTCCGATTATTCCCCCAGCGATCGCACTTCTCACCACCTCCAGTATCTTCTTTTTTCTTCGTTCTTATACTAAATCCGTTAAGTAACGCACAGAAAACGGGTTTCTCGGAGAAACCCGTTTTCTACTATTTAAAATAGCTAGGTAACAGCCATGATCAAACCTTCGATCGCCCTCATCCTTCTTTTCTCCCTACTGCCTCAACCCGGGTTAACCCTTATCACCCCGGCTGCCGGAAATATTTCTAATCATCCCATTCTGACGGCACAGGGCGATCGGGAGCTTACCGAGGAGCAATTCCTACAACGAGTCACCGTTCGGATTACTAGCGAGACAAATCGGGGATCGGGGACGATTATCGCTAAAAAAGGCGATAATTACCTTATCCTAACCAACGCCCACGTTACCCGCAACACGAAAACCCTACAGGTACAAACTTACGACGGCCACAGCCGTGCGGCCCGCATTGTCCCCAATTCCCTATCGGAGAATCAAGATCTCGCTCTGCTGGAGTTTAGCGATACCCGGGACTATTCGATCGCCACCATCGCGGAGTTTACCCCCAATCAAGACAGGATCGGTTTAGAAGTGGTGGCCGCGGGATATGTTGCCGAAACGGGACAGTATCGGACGACAAAGGGAACCCTCGAACAGGTGAGCGATCGACCCCTCCGGGAGGGCTACAGCGTCGGTTATAGTGGCGATATCGTGCAGGGAATGAGCGGCGGCGGCATTTTTGTCGATGGGGAGTTAATCGGCATTAACGGGCGATCGGCCCATCCGATTCTCTCTAACTACATCTACGAAGACGGCACAAAACCCACAGACGCAGAAATCCAACAGATGAGAGCGGTTAACTGGGGCATTCTCCTTCATACCCTATTAACCTACATCCGGCCCGAAATCCTCAGCGCCTATAACCTACCTCTACCGCCGGTGAACCCCGATATAGAAACCACCGCCCCTACTGACTATATCGCCGAATTAGAAACAAAAGCCAAGGGTTTCACCGTGCGGATTGATAGTACGAGCGGTGGAAACGGTAGCGGTGTCATTATCGCTAAAGAAGGGAATATTTACACGGTTTTAACCGCCGATCACGTCTTCTGCGAAAAAATCAAAGGCACAAACACCTGTGCCAATTTCACCTACACCGTCGTCACCAGCGACGGCAAAACTCGAAACATCGAGAAAAGCACCATCATCCGGCAGGAAGGGGTAGATTTAGCAGTTTTTCAGTTTGAAAGCCTGGACAATTATCCCGTTGCGGAAATAGCGAATTATAACCCAAATACCGGTGATTTTGTTTTCGTAGCAGGCTTCCCTAAAATTGGACAAAATCCCTCGAAATGGTTGTTTAGTGGCGGTAGAATTCACGATAAAGAAACGGGATTAATACAAACCCGCCAAAGTGACTTAAGCACGCAACAAAGTGGAACATTACAAAGTGTTGCTTCTTTAACCGGAGGCTATGAATTAGTTTATACCAGCATCACATTTGGGGGCATGAGTGGCGGTGCAGTCTTAGACTCCCAGGGGAGAGTAATAGGGATTCATGGAAGTTCGGAAACAGCAGGGGTAACGGAAATTCAGCTAGGGTTTAGTTTAGGGATTCCCATTAGCACTTTTATCGGATTGCAAGAAAGATTGAAGGTAAAACCGCAATTATTAACCACTGCTCAACCCCAAGTTAGTCCGCAACAACAACAAGAAATTATTCAAGCGATTACTGGTGTTATTGTCCCTAATACCAATGCGAAGGCGGATATTTGGATAGAAAGGGGGGGACAATTATGGCGGTTATTCAGGTTTGAGGAAGCAATTAAAGCCTTTGATGAAGCGATTAAGCAAAATGACCCCGAGAATGTCTATTTAGCCTGGTATGGGAAGGGATTAGCGTTATTTGAATTACGCGAACATCAACCAGCTATAGAAGCTTTGCAACAAGCGATTAATACCTTACCTAAACGGGAAGATTTAAAGAAGTTTCACAGTAGTATTTTACAACGGCAAAGTGTAGTTTATCGCTTTTTAGGTGACTTCTCAACAAGTGCTGGTAGAGAAAGAGAAGCCAGAGAAAATTATGAGCAAGCATTAACGGTGATTAATCAGGCGATTTCTCTGGTTCCCAATAACCCCAATTACTATAATGAGAAATGGTCAGTATTAAGTGAATTAAAACGCTATGATGAGGGATTAGCCGCAATTACTCAGGCAATTGAGCTCGCTCCCCGTGCTGCTTGGTATGTCAATCGGGGGATTCTTTACTATAACCAAAAAAAATACGAATTAGCATCAGACGATTACAACAAAGCCATTGAACTTAATCCTAATTCAGCTATGGCTTACAACAATCGGGGGAATATTTACTATGACCAAAAAAAATACGAATTAGCTTTAGCTGACTGGAACAAAGCCATTGAACTTAATCCTAATTTAGCTATGGCTTACAACAATCGGGGGAATATTTACTATGACCAACAAAAATACGAATTAGCTTTAGCTGACTGGAACAAAGCCATTGAACTTAATCCTAATTTAGCTATGGCTTACAACAATCGGGGGAATATTTACTATGACCAACAAAAATACGAATTAGCTTTAGCTGACTGGAACAAAGCCATTGAACTTAATCCTAATTTAGCTATGGCTTACAACAATCGGGGGCTTCTTTACTATAACCAACAAAAATACGATTTAGCCCTCTCTGACTACAACCAAGCTATTAAAATTAATTCTGATTTTGCTGAGGCTTACAACAATC
Organism: Microcystis sp. MC19; assembly: GCF_003019735.1. Classification (NCBI taxonomy): domain Bacteria; kingdom Bacillati; phylum Cyanobacteriota; class Cyanophyceae; order Chroococcales; family Microcystaceae; genus Microcystis; species Microcystis sp. MC19. The sequence continues at coordinate 2,740,942 of NZ_CP020664.1, forward strand.
GGGGGAATCTTTACCGTCGCCAACAAAAATACAAATTAGCATTAGATGACTACAACCAAGCTATTAAAATTAATCCTAATGATGCTGAGGCTTACAACAATCGGGGGAATCTTTACTATGACCAACAAAAATACGAATTAGCTTTAGCTGACTACAACCAAGCTATTAAAATTAATTCTGATTTTGCTGGGGCTTACTACAATCGGGGGAATATTTACTATGACCAACAAAAATACGATTTAGCCCTCTCTGACTACAACCAAGCTATTAAAATTAATTCTGATTTTGCTGAGGCTTACAACAGTCGGGGGAATCTTTACTCTGACTTGCAGAAATACGATTTAGCCCTCTCTGACTACAGCAAAGCCATTGACATTAATCCTAATTATGCTAATGCTTACAACAATCGGGGGATTCTTTACTCTGACTTGCAGAAATACGATTTAGCCCTCTCTGACTACAGCAAAGCTATTGACATTAATCCTAATTATGCTAATGCTTACTACAATCGGGGGCTTCTTTACCATAACCAGCAGAAATACGATTTAGCTTTAGCTGACTACAACCAAGCTATTGAACTTAATCGTAATTTAGCTATGGCTTACAACAATCGGGGGAATATTTACTATGACCAACAAAAATACGAATTAGCTTTAGCTGACTACAACAAAGCTATTGAACTTAATCGTAATTATGGTGAGGCTTACGCCAATCGTGGTATTTTATATGCCATATTAGGACAACCCGAAAAAGCAAAAATTGATCTACAACAAGCAGCTATATTATTCCGCCAACAGAATAATATGGCTGCTTATGAAAAGGTGATGCAGATTTTACAACAATTAGGGGGGTGAAATAGAAATCATCAATTATGGAAAGTCGAGAAATTATCAAAAAACCGAAGGATGAGGGATGGTATCAAGTAGGTACAACAGGAAGTCATCATCATTTTAAACATCCCCATAAAAAAGGGAAAGTGACTGTTCCTCACCCTAAAAAGGATATTCCCCTTAAAACCCTAATCAGTATCGAAAAACAAGCCGGTATTAAATTACGATAAAGGAGAAATCAATGATTACTTATTTAGCCACCGTTCATAAAGATAAACATAGTGATTATGGGGTACAATTTTATGACTTTCCGGGTTGTATTAGTGCAGGAGAAACCATCGAAGAAGCGAAAAAAATGGCAACTGAAGCCTTAAAAGGTCATATTTCCTTTATGTTGGCAGATGGGGACGAAATTCCCACCCCTAGCACCCTCGAAACCATTTTAACCGACGCGGATCATCAAGATGCGATCGCTTTTCTACTCATTGAGGTATCAGTAGTTCCGTAGGTTGGTTTGAGCGAATAAATATGTTAAGGAAAACCTCTCAATTCTCAGGAAAAGCGAAACCCAACACCCAACACCTAAATCCGTCTGAATCTTTTTGTTGGGTTTCCTTGGGTGTATTGTTGGGTTTCCTTGCGTCTATTGTTGGGTTTCCTTGGGTTTATTGTTGGGTTTCCTTACGTCAACCCAACCTACGAAACTGTAGCGACTGTCTTGATTGTCAAGGGGTAACTCAAAAAACAATCAAGGAGTTGCTGTCGAACCTAAAATCTCAAGCCAGAAAAAAGCGCAGCAAAAACTAAGTCGCTCAGGTTAAACCAAAGCAAGCGCAACCCTTGATCAGAGATAACAAAAAGTGTGAATCTCTAGGAACAAGGTGGTAAATTGTCAGCAAGCTGCCAAGGCTGATTTTGGCGAACCATTGCATTAAGAATAACTAAGATTTTCCGCACACAAGCAGTCAGAGCCAGTTTTTTTGATTTACCTCGTCCGACTAGGCGTTCGTAAAAAGTTTTAATCACCGGATTATGACGCATAGCTACCACCGCTCCCATGTAAAGAGTCGCCCGAATCTGAGCGCGACCTCCCTGAATCATTCGCTTACCTTTATGTTGACCACTATCATGATTAATCGGTGCGACACCGACTAAGCGAGAGATTTGTTTGGCGGTTAATTGACCGAGTTCTGGTAAGTCGGAGACGAGAGTAGTAGAAATTACTTGACCAATCCCCGGCACGGTTTTGAGTAAATTGACTTTCTCGAGCCATTGTTGGTTAGCTTGGGTCAATTCCTCAATTTCTTGATTGAGTTTTTCGAGGCAGTTATCGAGATACTCAAGATGGGCTTCGATATCGACCAAAGCTTTACCGCGAGCGCGTTCCCGTCGGTTTTTTTCGGCAGTCCGCATCTCGACAAGTTGCCGGCGACGACTAATTAAGTCGCCCAATTGACGAGATTCTTCCGACTCAACCGCTAATATTTGCGGTTGCATTGCTTCGCCAAAATGAGCTAAAATTTGAGCGTCAATGGCATCGGTTTTGGCTAATTTACCAGTGGCTTTAGCAAAGTCTCTTCCTTGACGGGGATTGATTAAGGCTACAGGTAAATCCGCTTCTTGTAATTGAATCACCAGTTCAGTTTCTAAACCTCCTGTTGCTTCCAGAACGATGAGGTTGACAGTGTAGGATTTTAGGGTTTCGACCAGTTTAGATATGTCCTCCTTTGTGTTAGCAACTTTCATCGCTTTACTGAGGGGACGAAGGTAAACATCTAGGGTCGCTTTACTAATGTCAATGCCTACCCATTGAGAGATATTTTCCATGATTAAACCTGAGAAATTGGCGGGATTAATGGTTCTTTTGGAGAGCATCCCCTTGATTTTACTCATCCTTGCCCGATACGGTCTCTTAGCTTAACAATTGATTGTTTTCGCCACGACCCCGGCGACTGTTCGAGTTTTGTCAGGGAGATTATGGTGGTGACCCTTGCTACGAAGCGGTCTTTTCCGACCAAGGTTGGGACGGTCTACCACCTCTCTCAATATACAAGGTTGGGTTGAGCGAATCAATATGTTAAAGAAAACCTCTCAATTCTCAGGGAAAGCGAAACCCAACAGCCAACACCTAAATCCGTCTGAATCTTTTTGTTGGGTTTCCTTGGGTTTATTGTTGGGTTTCCTTACGTCAACCCAACCTACTTTAGTTTCCTTGGGTGTATTGTTGGGTTTCCTTACGTCAACCCAACCTACGGTAGTTTCCTTGGGTCTATTGTTGGGTTTCGTGCCTCAACCCAACCTTGTATATTGAGAGAGGTGGTAGACCGTCCCAACCTTGGTCGGAAAAGACCGCTTCGTAGCAAGGGTCACCACCATAATCTCCCTGACAAAACTCGAACAGTCGCCGGGGTCGTGGCGAAAACAATCAATTTTTAAGCTAAGAGACCGTATCGGGCAAGGATGAGTAAAATCAAGGGGATGCTCTCCAAAATAACCATTAATCCCGCCAATTTCTCAGGTTCAATCATGGAAAATATCTCTCAATGGGTAGGCATTGACATTAGTAAAGCGACCCTAGATGTTTACCTCCGTCCCCTCGGTAAAGCGATGAAAGTTGCTAACACAAAGGAGGACATATCTAAACTGGTCGAGACCCTAAAATCTTACACGCTCAACCTCATCGTTCTGGAAGCGACAGGAGGTTTAGAAACTGAACTGGTGATTCAATTACAAGCAGCGGGTTTACCCGTCGCCTTAATCAATCCCCGTCAAGGAAGAGACTTTGCTAAAGCCACTGGTAAATTAGCCAAAACCGATGCCATTGACGCTCAAATCTTAGCTCATTTTGGCGAGGCAATGCAACCGCAAATATTAGCGGTTGAGTCGGAAGAATCTCGTCAATTGGGCGACTTAATTAGTCGTCGCCGGCAACTTGTCGAGATGCGGACTGCCGAAAAAAACCGACGGGAACGCGCTCGCGGTAAAGCTTTGGTCGATATCGAAGCCCATCTTGAGTATCTCGATAACTGCCTCGAAAAACTCAATCAAGAAATTGAGGAATTGACCCAAGCTAACCAACAATGGCTCGAGAAAGTTAATTTACTCAAAACCGTGCCGGGGATTGGTCAAGTAATTTCTACTACTCTCGTCTCCGACTTACCAGAACTCGGTCAATTAACCGCCAAACAAATCTCTCGCTTAGTCGGTGTCGCACCGATTAATCATGATAGTGGTCAACATAAAGGTAAGCGAATGATTCAGGGAGGTCGCGCTCAGATTCGGGCGACTCTTTACATGGGAGCGGTGGTAGCTATGCGTCATAATCCGGTGATTAAAACTTTTTACGAACGCCTAGTCGGACGAGGTAAATCAAAAAAACTGGCTCTGACTGCTTGTGTGCGGAAAATCTTAGTTATTCTTAATGCAATGGTTCGCCAAAATCAGCCTTGGCAGCTTGCTGACAATTTACCACCTTGTTCCTAGAGATTCACACTTTTTGTTATCTCTGATCAAGGGTTGCGCTTGCTTTGGTTTAACCTGAGCGACTTAGTTTTTGCTGCGCTTTTTTTCTGGCTTGAGATTTTAGGTTCGACAGCAACTCCTTGATTGTTTTTTGAGTTACCCCTTGACAATCAAGACAGTCGCTACGAAACGGTAGGTTGGGTTGAGCGAATCAATATGTTAAAGAAAACCTCTCAATTCTCAGGGAAAGCGAAACCCAACAGCCAACACCTAAATCCGTCTGAATCTTTTTGTTGGGTTTCCTTGGGTGTATTGTTGGGTTTCCTTACGTCAACCCAACCTTGTATATTGAGAGAGGTGGTAGACCGTCCCAACCTTGGTCGGAAAAGACCGCTTCGTAGCAAGGGTCACCACCATAATCTCCCTGACAAAACTCGAACAGTCGCCGGGGTCGTGGCGAAAACAATCAATTGTTAAGCTAAGAGACCGTATCGGGCAAGGATGAGTAAAATCAAGGGGATGCTCTCCAAAAGAACCATTAATCCCGCCAATTTCTCAGGTTTAATCATGGAAAATATCTCTCAATGGGTAGGCATTGACATTAGTAAAGCGACCCTAGATGTTTACCTTCGTCCCCTCAGTAAAGCGATGAAAGTTGCTAACACAAAGGAGGACATATCTAAACTGGTCGAAACCCTAAAATCCTACACTGTCAACCTCATCGTTCTGGAAGCAACAGGAGGTTTAGAAACTGAACTGGTGATTCAATTACAAGAAGCGGATTTACCTGTAGCCTTAATCAATCCCCGTCAAGGAAGAGACTTTGCTAAAGCCACTGGTAAATTAGCCAAAACCGATGCCATTGACGCTCAAATTTTAGCTCATTTTGGCGAAGCAATGCAACCGCAAATATTAGCGGTTGAGTCGGAAGAATCTCGTCAATTGGGCGACTTAATTAGTCGTCGCCGGCAACTTGTCGAGATGCGGACTGCCGAAAAAAACCGACGGGAACGCGCTCGCGGTAAAGCTTTGGTCGATATCGAAGCCCATCTTGAGTATCTCGATAACTGCCTCGAAAAACTCAATCAAGAAATTGAGGAATTGACCCAAGCTAACCAACAATGGCTCGAGAAAGTCAATTTACTCAAAACCGTGCCGGGGATTGGTCAAGTAATTTCTACTACTCTCGTCTCCGACTTACCAGAACTCGGTCAATTAACCGCCAAACAAATCTCTCGCTTAGTCGGTGTCGCACCGATTAATCATGATAGTGGTCAACATAAAGGTAAGCGAATGATTCAGGGAGGTCGCGCTCAGATTCGGGCGACTCTTTACATGGGAGCGGTGGTAGCTATGCGTCATAATCCGGTGATTAAAACTTTTTACGAACGCCTAGTCGGACGAGGTAAATCAAAAAAACTGGCTCTGACTGCTTGTGTGCGGAAAATCTTAGTTATTCTTAATGCAATGGTTCGCCAAAATCAGCCTTGGCAGCTTGCTGACAATTTACCACCTTGTTCCTAGAGATTCACACTTTTTGTTATCTCTGATCAAGGGTTGCGCTTGCTTTGGTTTAACCTGAGCGACTTAGTTTTTGCTGCGCTTTTTTCTGGCTTGAGATTTTAGGTTCGACAGCAACTCCTTGATTGTTTTTTGAGTTACCCCTTGACAATCAAGACAGTCGCTACGTTCATTTTATATTTAATTACACCCACCTACTTACCTAATTTTTAGGGAAAAAGTCCCGGAATTTTCCCCCTGATCACTCCCATACCTGGTACTTTTTGATTGACAAAAAGTCTAAAAGTCTTACCCAACAAGGTTTTTAGATTTATTCAGCAAACCCTAATTATCTGATTGCTTAAAAACTAGACAGTTGTTCGGCAATAATAGATACTAACTTATCCACTGCTCCTGCTTGCCCACGCACTGCCCGCAATTTTTGCCGGATAGCCTCTAATTGTTCGGGATTTTCTAACCAAGATCTAGCCATATTTGCCACTTCTTCTGGTTGTAATTCCCCCAATAATTCTGGAACAATTTCGGCACCAGCCCAAATATTTGGCCAAGCATATAAACGTTTTTTTCGCAACATATAGAGATTAATTATCTTAGCAAATAAAGAACCCACCCCCGGCAGTTGGGCTAATAAACCGGGTAAACCGTCCCAAGTTCTCATCGCATCTAGTTGCTGAGTCGGTAGTAAAATAATCATCGGGATTGCCAGCGCCCCTAATTCGGCAGTATTAGCACCCACCGTCGTTAAAGCTAAATGACAGCGAGAAAGCTGGTTATGGGCGGGAAAATCGGTAATTAGGTCAACTTTTACCCCCTTAGCTGTTTCTAAATAGGGTTTTTCTCCGTTTTTTAATTGGGCAGCACTCCAACCGGTTTTAGTAATCATCGGATTATAGCTAGGATCGGCAAATTTCGCCAAATAAGCTAAATTTAGGGTAGGAGCGACGGGAATTAAGAATTTAGTCCGGGGAGCCTGCGCGTGTATCTTTTCGGCAATGGCTAGGGTTAGGGGTACACCCTGAGCTAATTTCGAGGGTTTGGAACCCGGGAGAAGTGCAATTAAGGGATCGTCATCGGGGGTGATAGCAGTGGGCAAATCCACCATTAAATCGCCGATAACAGTAAATTTATGCTGATATTGTTGGGGAATATTATTTAATACACTTGTATTCATTACGGCAAAGCGATCGATCCCCCGATACCAACGCGCTTCCCATTCCCCATAGATAACGCTGCGATAACCCAAACGTTTACCGATGGTGAGGGCAAAAAATTGATCGCCCCCTAAAAATAAAACGATGCCCTTGGGATGCCAATCCCAATTATCGGCGGTTTTTCCCCAGAAAAGAAAATTAAAGAAGTTTTCTGGCGACTGGACTCGATCGACCTCTGGATATTTCCTAACCACTTCCGTTTCCGCCCCCATAGAATGGGTACAAGGGGAAAGAATCACCGAAATCCGCAACCGCGATCGATCTTCTGTTAAGTTTTGTCGCAATCTCTTGACAACTGGACGCACCCATGTAGATATTTCTCCCGGACCATTAGAGAGAATGAGAAGATCAACAGGAGAATCAAACATGATAAGTGGTGAGGTAGGAAGTTTTCCTTTTGGCGAGTTAGTATTCAGGAGTCAGGAGATAGGAGATGTGCTTTTATTTATTCTCCCCGTCTCCCCAATTCATCATTCATCATTCATAATTGATCATTCCCCACAACGCACAGGAAGTGGTTTTCCCAGTTGCGGTGTTGCCTAGTTGCCATGGAATAAAGAACGAATCGCCTGATGTTTAGGGTGATCAAATTCTGGGGGAACCTTGCGGGTATCGGTAATCAACCAATCCAAGGCTGCCGCTTCCACATCGATCGCCGCGCCGGTTTTATCAACACAGTAGCGCCCAAAGACCAACTTATCCACCAAACGCGCCCCTGAACCGAGGCGAGAATATTCAAAAATAACGCTATTATCCACCGTCGCGCCGCCACAAATCCAACAATTCGGGCCAATCATACTCGGACCGACAATTTTCGCTCCGTCCTCAATGCGCGTCATTGCCCCAATGTACACAGGTCCGGTGATATCGACTCGATCCCAGTTTACCCCCACATTTAAGCCCGTGTAGATGCCAGGTTTAACTTCGATGCCGGGGATAGCAACATTTTTAATTTTCCTGGATAACACCCCGCGAATTGCCTGCCAGTAGTCGGGGACTTTACCGATATCCACCCATTCAAAATCCATGTTTAAAGCGTAGAAAGGCGCACCTTTAGCGACTAATTGGGGGAATAACTCGCCCCCGATGTCGTATTTACTATTAGGGGGAATAAAATCAATGATTTCTGGCTCAAAAATATAGATACCCGTGTTAATGCAGGTACTCAAAGCTTCATCGATGGCCGGTTTTTCTTGGAAACTGAGAATCTTTCCCTCCTCGTCGCTAACTACCACCCCATAACTGGATACTTCCTCTCTGGGGACGGTTTTGGTGACAATAGTGGCGAGCGCTCCTTTTTCTCGATGCCATTTAACGGCTGCGGTTAAATCGAGATCGATCAGCGCATCACCACAGAGAACCACAAAGGTATCGTCAAAAAAGGGATTAAAATCTTGAATTCGTCGTAAACCGCCCGCCGATCCGAGGGCATCACCGATTAACTTGCCCTCTTCGATTCTACCCTCGAAAGAATAGCCGATATGCACCCCAAAACGCTGACCATCACGGAAATAACTCTCAATTTCTTCGGCTAAATGACTGACATTGACCATGATCTGATCGAAGCCATGCTGTCGCAACAGTTCCAACAAAAACTCCATCACCGGCTTTTGTAAAATCGGGATCAGCGGTTTGGGGATCGTATGGGTAATCGGACGGACGCGAGTTCCTTTGCCTGCCGCCAAAATCATGGCTTTCATCGATGTTTATTTCCTTTTGCGATCGAGGTTTGTAGTTAAATCATGCCTAGTGTATCATTACCGGCTCGGAATCAGTGGTTATCGATCCTCTTGACCATTAGATCAACCTAGACTCCTTGCCTAATTTTTCCAACAATCCGGTTAACCGCAAGCAGTCTAGGCGAAAAATGGCGAGCAAAAATTTGACTACTTGAGATAGTAAAAAGCGATTTCTTTCTCCTTGAGAGGGGCAAAATCGGCGGCTAACAACAGCTGATTTAATTCCTCTTGGGGGATATGTTTGGCCCCGATGCGGACAATTCGCGATCTCATCGTGTTAGATACTCCGCTTCTTTGTCGTCCTGCTTCCAAACCCATGACCCGGTGATAAAGTTCCAATTTTGCCTGGGGAATTGGGGAACCATCAAAATCAATGCCATTAGCGATCGCCACATCGATGGCATCAGCGCCCGTAGTCGTGGTTAAATTAGTTTCGATGGACATAAAGATAATATAAAAGATCGTTGCTATTTTATCAGGCGATCGATATCCGCCGCTATGATCAGGAAAGTAATCTTCATTTCTGTGTAACTATGGCTCAATTGCCCACCTATCAACCAAAACAGTTATCCCTAGGCCCCCTAGAAGCGGAAATCCTCAATATTGTCTGGGAATTGGAAACCGTCAGCGTTAAGGATGTCCACGATCGCATTTTAGCCGATCCAGAACGGGATCTGGCCTATACTTCTGTGACTACGGTACTGCGTCGTTTAACTAATAAAGGCTGGTTAAGTTGTTATAAACAGGGTCGGATTTTCTACTGGAAACCGATGGTTTCTAAGGAACAAGCACAGGCAATTAAAGCCTACGAACAATTACATCGTTTTTTGGCTATTGGTAATGCGGATGTGGTGGCTTCTTTTGCCGATAGTCTCGATACTGCTAGTGTGGAACAATTAAAAGCAATCGCCGCTCGTTTAGATACCCTTCGTCAACAACGGGGAGAACGCTAATGCACAGTTTAATGTTATTACTAGCATTAACTATCGCCATTGGTTTACGTTGGTTTCTGCCCAGCTATCAGCGTCGTTGGCAGACAACGCTATTTTTCTTCCTCTTTCCGCCTTTGCTGCTGTTAATGACAGTTATATCTGTGGTTTGTATGGGCTATCGGGGGCAAATGTTGGGCTATAACTCCAGTTTAATTAGTTACTTTAGTGCCATAATTTGGCTAGTTTTTGCTCTATTTTGTTTGATAAAACTCTCCTATCAAACTTGGCAAACCCATCGGGATTTTAGCAGTTATCCCCTCAAAAAAATCACCGCTCAGAAGGCGAGAGTTTTAGCAGTGAATTTTCCCTACAGTGCCAGAGTTGGCTTTTGGAATTCGGAATTAATTGTAACGCAAGGATTATTAAATCTCTTGGATCAAGAACATTTACAAGCAGTTTTAGCCCACGAACAAGCTCACCAAGAATATCATGACACTTTCTGGTTTTTCTGGTTAGGTTGGCTGCGCTCCATGTCTTCTTGGCTGCCCAATAGTGAGAATTTATGGTCAGAATTGGTCTTCTTGCGGGAATTACGCGCCGATAAGTACGCCTCCAGACAAGTGGATTATTTACTATTAGCTGAGTCCCTGCTTTTAGTGGCAGAAAAAGTTAATCAAGTAGCGGAAATAAGTTTTTCCGATAGTTGCTGTGTCGCTCTCAATGATAATTCCTTAAATAATCGTTTATTAGAGAGAATTGAAGCTTTAGTCGATTCAGAAAAACCCGAACTTCCCAGATTTAACTATCAAGTCTGGCTATTGCTTTCCCTCTCCCTCGCTCCTTTCTTACTGTTGCCTTTGCACTCCTAAAAATGACCCTAGAAATTGGACAAAAAGCCCCCGAATTTGCCACCCCCAACCAAAGGGGCGAAATTAGCAATTTAGCAGATTTTGCCGGTCAGTGGTTGGTCTTATATTTTTATCCCAAAGATAACACCCCGGGCTGCACCGCAGAAGCGATCAATTTTACCGCTTTGTCGCCGCAATTTCAGCAATTAAACGCGGTAATTCTAGGAGTTAGTCCCGATTCAGCCAAGTCCCACTGTCGTTTTATTGAAAAACACAATTTAACCATTCAATTATTGAGCGATACCGAACATCAACTGGCGGAAATTTACCAAGTCTGGGGATTAAAAAAATTTATGGGTAAGGAATATATGGGGATTCGACGCTCCACTTTCCTGATCGACCCCCGGGGAAATATTGCCTATATTTGGTCAAATGTCAAGGTAAAAGCCCACGCAGAAGCGGTTTTGAAAAAACTTGAGGAATTGCAGTAGCAAGCCCTCAGTACCGAATATTTACGGGTAGGCAATCGCGCCCTTTCGTGTTAGACTAGAAAAGTTGTCAAAAATCGCACATCTAGGCGATCGGGTGTTTCTAGGAATCTAGAAATCCAGCCCTAGATGGAGGATAAACCCGAAAAGGAGAAAAATATGCCCGTTGTCTCTCTCGCAGAATTGCTAGAGTCTGGGGTTCACTTCGGCCATCAAACGCGCCGTTGGAACCCGAAAATGTCTCAGTACATCTACACTGCCCGAAATGGGGTTCATATCATTGATTTGGTGCAAACTGCCCAATTAATCGAAGAAGCTTACGAATTTGTCCGAGGAGAAGCCGATCGCGGTAAACGCTTTTTATTCATCGGTACGAAACGGCAAGCGGCAGGAATCATCAAACAGGAAGCTTTACGCAGCGGTAGCCACTTCGTTAACCAACGCTGGTTAGGGGGAATGTTAACCAACTGGGAAACCATTCGCGGCCGGGTAGAAAGACTCAAAGAATTAGAAGAATTAGAAAGTAGCGGCGCCCTCGATAGACGACCGAAAAAAGAAGCATCGGTACTGCGTCGGGAATTGGGCAAACTAGAAAAATACCTCGGTGGTATTAAAACCATGCGCCGGCTGCCGGACTTAGTCGTCGTAGTCGATCAGCGTCGGGAATACAACGCTATCCAAGAATGCCAAAAATTGGGCATTCCCATCATCTCCCTCTTGGATACTAACTGTGATCCCGACTTGGTAGATGTGCCGATTCCCGCTAACGATGACGCGATTCGCTCAGTCAAACTAATTTTAGGCAAAATTGGCGATGCGATCATCGAAGGTCGTCGCGGTGGTCAAGCGGCGGTGGAAGAATACGAGGAAGACTACGAGGATGAAACCGAGTACGAGGAAGAAGGTGATTATTCCCAATACGCCGCCGAATTTGCCAGTGGAGACGAGGATAACTAGGGAAAATTAGCTATTGATCGCCGCTAGGTTCGGGGGGAAACTTTCCGGACTTAGCGAGCGGTCAAACCTGCCCCTCTCGTGGCATGATCAATTATAAGCAGTAGGTTAGGAATTTTATGGCAGAAATTACAGCACAACAGGTTAAAGAACTTAGGGAAAAGACCGGCGCCGGCATGATGGATTGCAAGAGGGCGCTGACGGAAAACGCGGGGGATATAACCAAAGCGATCGAATGGTTGCGTCAAAAAGGGATTACTTCCGCCGAGAAAAAAGCCAGTCGGGTAGCGGCAGAAGGGATGATCGGCAGTTACATCCACACCGGCAGCCGCATCGGTGTTTTAGTAGAAGTGAACTGTGAAACCGATTTTGTTGCCCGTCGCGAGGAGTTCAAAAAATTGGTTAATGACGTGGCCATGCAGATTGCCGCTTGTCCTAACGTCGAATATGTGAAAGTAGCCGATATTCCCGCCGAAATCTCCGCCAAAGAAAAAGAAATTGAGATGGGACGGGACGATTTAGCCAATAAACCCGATAATATCAAAGAAAAAATCGTAGCTGGCCGCATTGAAAAACGTTTGAAAGAACTTTCCTTGCTCGATCAACCCTTTATCCGCGATCAGAACATCAGTATTGACGAATTGCTTAAACAAGCGATCGCAACTTTGGGAGAAAATATTCAGGTGCGTCGTTTCCAACGCTTTGTACTGGGTGAAGGGATCGAAAAAGAAGAAACGGATTTCGCCGCCGAAGTAGCCGCCCAAATGGGACAAAAAGCCCCGGAACCCGTAGCAGCAGCCCCGCAAGTGGAGGAAAAAGCCCCGGAACCGGCAGCGAAGGATAATCCGCCCGCTAAAGGCAAAAAGAAAAAGTAAGTTAAATGAAGATGAATCCGGTGGGGTGCGAGTTTCGTACCCTTTTTGTCTTCAGGGAATTATGAATTAGGAATTAAGTGGGTGGGTGGAATTAAATATAAGATGAACGTGGGTTGGGTTGAAGCATGAAACCCAACGCCTGCATAGTTTACCCTACCGCTAACCCATCCTAAAAATAATTGTGCCTCCCTACTTACTACTTATCGATGATGATTAAATTTGCTGCTGAAGACTATCTAGTTGTAGTTGTTGATGATGTCAGTAAAAATCGGCAATTAGCGCTGGATATTCTTGATTCTGCTGGTTATGCCACCATTTGTGCTAGTACTGTTAAACAGGCAATAGAACGAGTAAAAACTGCTAATCCTGACCTAATTCTTCTTGACTTAATGATGCCAGAGATGGGGGGTATAGAAGTTTGTCAAAGGCTAAAAAGTGACACTTTGTACGCTCATATACCGATTATCTTTATGACAGCTAGTAACGAAAAAAAAGATATTCTCAATGCTTTTGATTTTGGGGCTGTGGACTATGTAAATAAACCCTTTCATAGTTGGGAACTGTTAGCCAGAGTTAAAATTCATTTAGAACTGAGAAAAACGCAAGAAGATCTGAAAAATATCAATTCTCAACTAGAAAAGCTAGTTAGAACTGATAGCCTAACTGGGGTAAATAATCGTCGAGAGATCCTCGCCTTGGGCGAGAAAGAATGGCAAAGATGTGGTCGTTATCATCGTTATTTTTCGCTTTTACTCATCGATATCGACCATTTTAAACATATTAACGATACCTTTGGTCATCTCCTAGGGGACAAAACTTTAATTACTGTCGCTGGGGCAATTAAAAACTGTCTGCGTCAAGTGGATAGTTTTGGACGCATTGGGGGCGAGGAATTTGTCGCTATTCTCCCAGAAACTAATCTTGAAGATGCTGCTACCACAGCCCGGCGCATTTGTCAAGTAATTAACCAGCTAAATATTGAAATTGATCGACAAAAAGTACGAGTTACTGCTAGTATTGGTGTGGCCACATTTAGCCCTGAAGATAATAATGTAGCAGCGGTGATCGAGCGGGCAGATCGTGCCATGTTCGCCGCTAAAAATCAAGGTAGAAATCGGGTTATTGTCGCTAAAACAGTATGAAAAATTTGTTATTTATTCTTGGTTTTTTGCTCTTGGGTGTAGCCCCAAGTTTGAGCGCCGATCTCGATACGATTATACGTCGGGGAAAATTAATTGTTGCTGTCAAAAATAATCTCCCTCCCCTCGCTTTCCTTGATGCTCAGGGTAATCTGCAAGGATTGGAAATCGACATCGCTAAACGTCTAGCTAAAGAAATTCTCGGTTCTGACAGTGCTATTATTCTTAAGCCCGTTAGTAATCAAGAACGTTTACAGGTGGTTATTGATGATCGGGTGGATTTGGCGATCGCTCGTGTGGCGATTACTGCCGCACGTCAGCGTCTCGTGGATTTTAGCCCCTTTTATTACCTCGATAGCAGCGGTTTTGTGACGAAAAACCCGCAATTTCAGCGTTTAGAAGACCTAGCTAACTCTAGAATTGCGGTACTCAACGGCTCGACAACAATCGCCCTTGTGCGTTCCAATTTACCTAACGCTATCCTGCGCGGGGTTGCTTCCTATCAAGAAGCTTTAAATTTACTGGAAACGGGGGAAATAGACGCTTTTGCGGCTGATAATAGCCTTTTAACTGGTTGGGTGCAGCAATTCCCCAATTATCGTCAATTACCGATCCAGTTGGGGGCGATCGCTCTAGGAGTGGTTCTCCCTAAAGGTTTACAGTACCAAAGTCTCCGAGAACGCGTCAACCAAGCGATCGAGCGACTAGAATCCACCGGCTGGTTATTAGAACGGGTGAACTATTGGGGCTTACCCCGGAGAATTCGGGAAATGGGGAGATAGGGTGATGGGAGTGGGAATTATGAATTATGAATTATGAATTATGAAGTGGGGAGTGGGGAGCAGGGAGTGGGAATTATGAATTATGAATTATGAAGTGGGGAGTGGGGAGTGGGGGGGTGGGGAGAAGGGAGTTTTTTGCTGTGAACAGTGAACAGTGAACTGAAAACTCACATCTGATCACTGATTACTGATCACTGACTAAATCCTGCTATAATCTGATGGAATAAGTATAAAAATATTAATTGATCGATCGCTAATTATGGAAGATACCCTGCCGCTTATTTACGTTTCTGGATTGCTAATTTTCGTGATTGGTTTAGGAATTTTTGTCATCGTGCAAATCGTTAAAACCCGTCGAGTGGAAGGAACCTTTAACAAGCTACAAAAGAAATTGCAAAAAGAAAAAGGTACAGCTAAAGAATACTATGAATTAGGAAGTCTGTATCTCGATAAAAAACTCTATGTTCAAGCCTTGAGTTTACTACAAAAGGCTTTAAAAATCTCCGAGGAAGAAAGCATCGAACCAGAAAATCAAGCCCTAATCTACAATGCGATCGGTTTTTCCTATTTTGCCCAAGAACAATTAGAATTAGCGATTCGTAACTACAAAGAAGCCATTAAACTTTATCCTCAATACTCGATCGCCCTCAATAATCTTGGCAATGTTTACGAAAAGAAACAAATGGCTAAGAAAGCTCTCGAAACCTACGAAGAAACTCTCAAATTTGAGCCTAATAATACCGTGGCGAAAAAGCGCACCGAATCCCTGCGTAAACGCTTCGCTGAATCGAAATAGTTTTGACTACTATCAAATTCTTTTTAGAGATCGAAGATTCTTCGATCTCTTTCTTTACTTCAAGCCATAAAACAAGACAATTAAACTAGGGGTTAAAATCGTCAAAATTAAATTTAGGGGCGCACCCAAACGGGTAAAATCGAGGAATTTATAGCCCCCCGGTGCATAAACCATAGTGTTAGTTTGATAGCCAATCGGTGTTAGATAACTATTAGAAGCAGCAAAGGTGACAGCATACATAAAAGCCAAAGGATTTAAACCCAAAGTTTTCGCCACTTCCACGGCGACGGGAATCATTAACACCACGGCGGCGTTATTAGAGAGAATTTCAGTTAAAACTGAGGTAATTAGATAGAAGAAAACTAAGATCCAAAACCCGGAAAGATGACCGCCGATAGCCACTAAATTATCTGCCAACCATTTAGTCGTTCCCGAGTTATCCATGGCAGTACCCAGGGGAATCAAACCCGCTAATAAAAAGATAATATCCCAACGAATGGAACCATAGACTTCCCCGGGTTTTAGACAGCCAGTAATTACCATTAAAACCACCCCAACTAAACTGGTGACGAGAATTGGTTGAATATCAAAAGCGGCAATAATAATCACTAACAAAGTAATTATTATTGCAATAATCCCCTTATCCTTTCGCAGGGATTCGATATCTTTTTCTTCTAAGACTAATAATTCTCGCGTGGTTTGTAAACCAATAAAACTCTGTTTTGGTCCCTGAACTAAGAGCAAATCGCCAAACTTTAAAGGAATTTTACCTAATCTTCCTTGTAGTAATTCCGAACCACGCCGAATCGCCAAAACCGTGGCGTTATAACGCTGACGGAATTTCAAATCTTTTAAAGTTGTCCCAATTAAACGAGAATTAGAGAGAATCAAAACCTCGGCTAATTTTTCCTCACCTGTAGTAATTACCGATTCAATATCTCCTTGGTGAAATTTGACATCGGCAAAGATTTCTAAGCCCCGTTCATCTTTGATTTTTAATAGTTCTTCCCGACTACTGTGAACGATTAAAATATCGCCAGCATTGAGAACTTTATCGGCTAAAGGTTGGGGTAAATGTACCTTATTTCTGATTAATTCCAACACATCAAAATCAAACTTTCTTTGTAGTCCACTTTCGGATAAAGTTTGACCGATAAGATTAGAACGAGGGCTAATAATTACCTCACTCAGATATACTTTAGAACCGTAATCATCGTCTAAAAATTCCCCCGTGGAAGATTTGCGATCTGGTAATAATTTCGGGGCAAAAATTGTTAGATAAATCAAACCTGCTAAAAAAGTTACTAATCCTAAAGCAGTGAACTGAAATAAACTAAATTCCCCATAACCCAGCTTGGCAGAAATACCACTAGCGAGAATGTTAGTCGAAGTTCCCACCACGGTAATCATCCCCGCTAAAACCGTGGCGTAGGAAAGGGGAATTAATAACTTAGAAGGGGAAATTTTTTGTTTTTTACACCAATCTTCAACGATAGGTAAAAAGATCGCCACCACTGCCGTGTTATTAATAAAAGCACTAATCGGCCCCACTAATGCCCCTAGGACAAATACCTGTTGGTGGGGACTTTTGCCCCCCCAAACCAGCAAGCGATCGCGAATTACTTGAATCACTCCCGTGCGGGTAATTCCGGCACTAAGCACAAACATCGCCATCACTGTCACCGTGGCAGAATTACTAAATCCGGCGATACCTTCTTCGGGAGTAACTAAACCCAAAAGAATCAGGACAATCGCCACGCATAAAGCGGTTAAATCTACCGGTAGCCATTCCGCCACGAAAGCGACTAAAGCAACGACTAAAACCGTTAAAGTCAGAATAATTGGTGTTGGCATTGATTTATTTTTTCGTCATGAACCAGCGAATAAATAACTTCTCCAACTCGATCCAAACAAACATTAAGGCACTAAATCCAAAACAGATTAATAATTCCGTGCCACTAATCCATTGAGTGCCGAAGAAGCTTTGTAGAGGAGGAGCATAAATTAACAACAATTGTAGGATCGTTGTCAAGCCCACGGCGGCAATAATATAAGGATTAGAGAAGGGATTCATTTGCACAGCTAACTGGGTATGGGAACGCACCGCTAAAGCATGACCCATTTGTGCTAAACAGAGGGTAGTAAATACCATGGTTTTCCAGCGTCCGGGATCTCCGATTTCGGGGGTTGCCTGAGTATATTGGTAAGCCCAAGCCATCATAATAATGGTCAGAACCGCAAACACCACACCGATGCGAATCATATACCAACCCAAACCGCGAGCGAAAATGCTTTCCCGGGGGCTAAAAGGTGGACGTTTCATCACATTAGGTTCGGCGGGTTCCATTGCCAGAGCCAGAGCCGGTAAACCGTCGGTGACAAGGTTCATCCAGAGGATTTGCAAGGGAGAAAGGGGTACACCGCCTAAACCGAGCAGAGGAGCCGCAGCAATCGTTAAAACCTCGCCAATATTACTGCCGAGAATGTATTTGATAAAGCGCCGAATGTTACTGTAAACCACGCGCCCCTCTTCGGTGGCGGCGACGATGGTGGCAAAATTATCATCCAGCAAAATCATATCGCTGGCTTCTTTGCTGACATCGGTTCCGGTAATGCCCATGGCGATGCCGATATCCGCTTGTTTTAGTGCCGGAGCATCATTGACTCCGTCCCCCGTCATGGCGACGAATTTACCCTGTTTTTGCAGGGCTTGTACGATTCTCAGCTTATGTTCAGGAGAAACGCGAGCATAGACGCTCACACCATCTACCTCTCCCTCTAGGTCATTCTGAGACATTTTTTCTAATTCTTTCCCCGTGATTACTCGCTCCCCGGCAGCAGCAATGCCCAATTCACTGGCGATCGCCTTAGCCGTTAATTGGTGATCTCCAGTAATCATAATCGGACGAATTCCCGCTTGACGACAGAGGGCAACCGCTTCTTTAACTTCTTTGCGGGGTGCATCGAGCATTCCCACCAATCCCAACCAAACCAGGGATTGTTCCTCACTATCTTCTCTTTCCGCTTCTGGAACTTCTGTCATCGGTTTATAGGAAAAACCTAAGACTCGTAGGCCATTACCCGCCATTTCGTCATTTTGTGCCAAAATACGGCTTCTTTGTTCAGCTGTTAAGGGTTGACTTTCCGCCCCAACTTGGATCAGAGAACAGCGTTCGAGAATTAATTCCGGTGAGCCTTTGGTAAACATTAAATAGGCAGAATCCCCCAAACCTAACTGAGCATTCTCACAGATTACTGACATTCTCTTTCGTTCGGAAGAAAAGGGAAATTCGCCTAAACGAGGGCTTTTGGGCTGCAATGCTTCCCGATATAGTCCTCCTTTACCCGCTAACGTCAGTAAAGCTCCTTCGGTAGGATCGCCTAAAATTGACCATTCTTGCGCTTTATTTTGCAAAAGTGCATCATTACACAGCACACAAGCCGTTAAAATTGCCTGTAGTTCGGGATCACTTTCACTCGCACCACTAAACTCACCGATGGGCGCGTAACCTTCCCCCGTGACAGTAATTGTCTGCCCGCAAGTATTGACTTTCTGCACCACCATTTTATTTTGAGTTAAAGTTCCAGTTTTATCGGAGCAAATCGTCGTTACCGAGCCTAAAGTTTCCACTGCCGGCAATTTACGAATTAAAGCTTGTCTTCTCACCATTCTTTGGGTTCCAATTGCCAAAGTCACCGTTACCACTGCCGGTAAACCTTCGGGAACAACGGCCACAGCCATACTGAGGGAGGTTTCTAGTAATGACTCAAAAAACTGCCAACCGAAGCGAATTACGCCCCCAAGCACAACTACAGCCACTAAAGCTAGGGAACCACTCACTAAAACGTTACCTAACTGCGACATTCGCTGCTGTAGGGGAGTTGGTTCACTTTCTACTCCTTGTAACATGGCGGCGATTTTACCGATTTCCGTATCCATTCCCGTCTTGGTAATCGCCACTTTCCCACGCCCCTGTACTACCTCTGTACCCTGATAGACGAGGTTAATGCGATCGCCTAAAGAGGCATCTTCCGCTAAAACCTTCTGTGCTTGTTTATTCACCGATTCCGCTTCACCCGTTAAGGCAGCCTCGCGGATTTGCAGGTTTTGTGCCTCTAATAATCTGCCATCGGCGGCAATTTGTACCCCCGCTTCCAGTAACATGATATCCCCGGGTACAAGTTCCTTGGCCGCCACTTCAAAGGTGCTACCATTACGAATAACCCGGACTTTCGGCGAGGATAACTGCTTAAGGGCTGCTAATGCCTTTTCTGCCCGACTTTCCTGTAAATATCCTAAAATACCGTTTAAAATAACAATCGTAAAAATAGCGATCGCATCTTTGGGAAATTCCCCTTTTTTCAGATCCAAAACCGCCGAAACCACCGCCACGGCAATCAGCATCACTAACATAATGTTAGTAAACTGTTCCCAGAGAATCATTAACGGGCTACGTCCCCCCGTTTCTTTTAGTTCATTTAAACCGAAAATATCCTTTCTTTTAACAATTTCCGCCTCGATTAAGCCGGTTTCCCCATTGGTTCTCAGGATTTCGAGGGTTTGTTCCCCAGTTAAATTATGCCAAGCACGATTATTCTCTATTTCCGAGACTTGAGGTGACGTAGTGGGAAAAGTCATAGCGATCGATTGAAGAGGGTGTACGCGTGAACTAAAAAGGTAAGCGAATTAAGCTAATTACATATCACAATATCAGTTATCAGTTATCAGTGACCAGTTATCAGTTATCAGTGACCAGTTATCAGTTATCAGTGACCAGTAAGCAGTCAGCAGTTATCAAGGAAGTGGGGAGGGGTAATTATGAATTATGAATTATGAATTATGAATTATGAAGTGGGGTGTGGGCTTCGCCCGTGAGCTTTTGTCGAACGCTGAACTCAGGCCGAGGTCCGAACGGGTGTGGGGAAATGGGGAGAATAAATAAAAATAATCTCCTGTCTCCTACCTTTTGCCTCCTGCCCCCTGCCTTCTCGACAATCTGAAAAAAAATGTAACGAAATGTGAAGTATAATAGCGAATGTGATAAAGACAAGACATTAGAGAGTAGATAGGAAACGATGCGAGTTGCGATCGCTGGTGCGGGACTAGCCGGATTATCTTGTGCGAAATACCTGGTCGATGCGGGACATACGCCCATCGTACTGGAACGTCGCGATGTATTAGGGGGAAAAATTGCCGCTTGGAAAGATGCCGATGGGGACTGGTACGAAACCGGTTTACATATCTTCTTTGGTGCTTATCCCAATATGCTGCAATTATTCAAAGAATTGGGCATAGAAGATCGCCTACAGTGGAAAGAACACTCGATGATCTTCAATCAGCCGGAAAAACCGGGGACCTATTCGCGGTTTGACTTCCCTGATATTCCCGCCCCAATTAACGGTATTGTTGCCATTCTCCGCAATAACGATATGTTAACTTGGGAGGAAAAAATTAAATTTGGACTCGGTTTAATCCCTGCCATTGTTAAAGGCCAAAGTTACGTTGAGGAGATGGATAAATATTCTTGGTCGGAATGGTTAGAGAAACAAAACATCCCCCCTAGGGTAGAAAAAGAAGTGTTTATCGCTATGTCGAAAGCCCTAAACTTTATCGATCCTAACGAGATTTCCGCCACGATTCTACTAACAGCCCTCAACCGCTTTTTACAGGAGAAAAACGGCTCAAAAATGGCTTTTCTCGACGGTTCACCCCCGGAAAGACTCTGCCAACCTTTAGTCGATTACATCACCGCTAGAGGTGGCGAAGTGCGCTTGAATGCCCCTTTAAAAGAAATTCTGTTAAATGAAGATGGCACAGTTAAAGCCTTCTTAATGCGCGGTTTAGACGGTGGGGAAGATTATCTTTTTGCCGCCGATCTTTACGTTTCGGCGATGCCTGTAGATCCTTTAAAAGTTTTGATGCCTAAGCGATGGCAAGAAGATAAATTCTTTCAAAAATTAGAAGGATTAGAAGGAGTTCCCGTCATCAATTTACACCTCTGGTTTGATCGCAAACTAACCGACATCGATCATTTATTATTCTCCCGTTCGCCTTTACTCAGTGTTTATGCTGACATGAGCAACACCTGTAAAGAATACGCTAACCCCGATCGCTCGATGTTAGAATTAGTTCTCGCTCCCGCTCAGGATTGGATTACTAAATCCGATCAAGAAATTATCGCCGCGACGATGAAAGAATTAGAAAAACTCTTTCCCCAACATTTTACTGGCGATAATCCCAGTCAATTGTTAAAATATCATCTGGTGAAAACTCCTCGATCAGTTTATAAAGCCACCCCTGGCCGACAAGCTTATCGACCTTCCCAGAAAACTCCGATCGAGAATTTTTATCTCGCCGGTGACTATACCATGCAAAAATATTTAGGAAGCATGGAAGGAGCGGTTTTATCAGGAAAATTAGCGGCAGCAGTGATCAGCAAAGATCACCCCGCAGCACCGCTAAACCCGAATAAAACCCAATCCACACCAGTGTCCAGCGCTCGTTAATTCTCTGGCTAGGGACTAATGACGAAAATGGCCTTGAGTGAGACAATGCTATATCATTAGCCACAGTTCGCCGTTAATCTAAGTCAATCATTCCGCCCCAGCAGAATGCTCCAATTGCCAAAACCGACCCACCCCACCAAACCCCTCGTCTCCCTTGCGGAGTCCTACGAACTCTGTCGCCGGATTACAGAGAAGTATTCCAAAACGTTTTATCTCGGTACTCTCCTGATGCCGAAAGCAAAACGTCAAGCGATCTGGGCAATTTATGTCTGGTGTCGTCGTACCGATGAACTGGTCGATGGACCCCAAGCCCGGTTAACTACCCCTGAAACCCTTGATTTATGGGAAAAACAGCTAGAAACCGTCTTTTCTGGGGTTGCCCTTGAGGATGCCGATGTTGCTCTCGTGGATACTCTAGAAAAGTTCCCCATGGATATCCAACCCTTTCGGGATATGATCGCCGGGCAACAGATGGATCTCTATCGCAGTCGTTATCAAACCTTTGATGAACTAAAACTGTACTGCTATCGGGTGGCAGGGACGGTGGGGTTAATGTCCAGCGCGGTGTTAGGATTGGAAGATGGCGATCGCTCGGCTCCTTGGCGACGCCATCAAAGCGTCTATATTCCCCAAGAAGAAGCGATCGATCTCGGTATTGCCAATCAATTAACCAATATTTTGCGGGATGTGGGGGAAGATGTCCATCGTGGCCGGATTTATCTACCTTTAGAGGATTTAGAGCGTTTTCACTACAGCGAAGACGATTTACTCAAAGGGGTTAATGATGACCGTTGGAAGGCGTTAATGCGCTTCCAAATTGAGCGGGCCCGTTATTACTACGATTCCGCCGAAAGGGGGATCCGCGCCCTTAATCCCGATTCCCGTTGGCCGGTTTGGGCGGCTTTACTGCTTTATCAAGGCATTTTAGACGTAATTGAAGCAAATAATTATGATGTCTTCGCCCGTCGTGCCTTCGTGCCTTTACCCAAGAAAATACTCTATCTACCCGTGGCTTGGTTGCGATCGCAAGCGTTATAAAAACGCGACGGGTTTTGTCGCTTACCGACTCCACCCGTCAAATCTTACCTAGGTTGGGCTTTTTCAGCGTGATTTAGGAGTCACCAACCAGAAAGGTCCAGTTTCCGTGCAGGGAACATCTCGATCGGTGTCGTAAACCACAAGACCATCTTGCCGATCCAAAACCAAGGCCTCTCCTAGACGGACGTAGGATATAAATGGGCCAAGATAGCGGACAACAGGCTCATCACTACAGGCTGGCAATACCCGATCGTTAAAATACTCCCACCCCACATCCTCGACGCTTTCATAGTAGCGGATGCTGAGATCGTCGATCACTTTCCCCGGAAAGCGGTCTTGGATAGCTGACCGGAGAAATTCTGGCAGCGGTCGATCGGGCGATAATAATATTCCAGATTTCATGGCTTTTCCCCCTAAAACTAAAGGAAGCGGGAAACTCTGACAAATGCCGTCCCGATCGGAACTATTGGCTTCCGCTCTCCACCTGGCCAATTTTTTACTAGGTATGGAAGCCAGCGCAGGGAGTCCCTTTGTATTTATTGTAACAAATTTCTCCGCAAAGGTTCAGGGCGATACGGTGAGAACAGTTTTTCTTGATTTTTCGTTACAAAGATTGACAAATTTATCCTTTTATTTTGGCGATAATAATAATTACCCGGCGACAAGCCCGAAAAAATAATGGAAATAGGGAAAGACGGACGAGGCTGGGACTAACTAACTGGCAATAATGATAGCGAGAAAAGAAGTAGTTTAGTAGTGCCGAATTCTCGTTCCCGATCATTTAGGAGGTAGGAAAGATGACAATTTATGTCACCCGCGAGGGGGATAAACTGGTGGCCGATTCCCCACTGGAATTGGTGGAAAAATTACAACAATGTCAGGGTACAATGACGGAAACAAGACAGGACTTCATGACTCGGATGGCCAAGAAGATGGTGGCCAGCCAAGGCGTTACCGTTCCTATCACCGATCCGGAGAATTTTATCGCCGAGCTAATCCACAACGATTTTCTCAGCGTGGTGGACAGTATTGATGGCTGAAAGTCGGCCGGGGAATTGGCGGCAAAACTTAGCCCCTAGGGTTCCTAACACTCAACCCCACTACCCTAGGTCAAAAAGCAAAATTTCCGAGTCTTCTAGGGATTGAATAGCCAAAGAGGTTTCGTCGCTAATTGCCGCTCCATCCCCCGCTCGTAAATGCACGCCATTCACGGTTATTTGCCCTCTAGCCACCTGTAACCAGCCATAACGACTGGGAGCTAAGGAATGGGTGAGGGACTGGCCTGGGGGCAAAATTCCCGCGTAGAGATTAACGTCTTGATGGACTTTAACCGCGTTGCCGGCACCGGTGGGAGAGGCGATTAACTGTAAGGTATGGGGAGAAAATTCGATCGCTTTTTGTTGATAACTGGGTTCTAGATTTTTTTGATCAGGAATAATCCAAATTTGCAGAAGATGGAGGGGATTAGTGGCAGAATGATTAAATTCACTGTGCTTTATCCCTGTTCCTGCGCTCATCCGTTGAATTTCACCGTGTCGAATCAGGGAACCCGTGCCGAGACTGTCTTGGTGTTCTAGTTCTCCCGCCAAAACATAGGTTAAAATCTCCATATCCTGGTGTCCGTGGGTGTGAAATCCTTTTCCTCCAAGGACTTTATCCTCGTTAATAACTCTGAGACTCCTAAAATTAATCTGTTGGGGATCATAATATTGGGCAAAAGAAAAAGTATGATAGGTATCCAACCAACCATAGTTAGCGTGGCCTCTTTCCTCCGCTTTGCGTATAGTAATCATCAGTTTTCCTCTTTTTTATCTCTATTATATTCTCAAGGCTTTTTGCTAGATCAACTAAGGATAGCTGATGGGTTTTGTTATCCCTTTTCTGTCAGAGTAGGGATAGAAAGTGTAGATAGTCAAGGTAAGCGCATCTTAACAATTTTTGACAAAATCAACCTAGAGGGCGATTTGGGTATATTTGGGTAGAATTTGCCCTCTCAATTGTTAAGCAACAATCGACCAAATAGGTCAAGTTTGTAACTATTCTGATTGACTGCTATCATTTGAAATGCCTAGACAGCAAGCGGCTGACAAAATTAGCCAATTATCGACAGCGTTTGAGCTGCGCTTACCCAGGTAAATAGTGTAATAAAACTTAATAAATTATCCTGATTGATGACTTGACAAGAAAAATTATTACTGTAAAATTGCAGGAAAGAATGTAGTTACTCGAAGGAGTTTCAGTCAAATGATTAATACTCGGTTAAAACCCGTCACTACGGGTCTCATTGGTGCTGTAGGTTTGGGGGTTGCTTTATTAGGGATGCCAGAAGCGGCGAAAGCTGCAACAGTAGTGGCAGGAACAGATTATCTTAGTTCACCTGCAGGCTCTAACTTTGTGACTATTGATGGATTGGGAACAGTCCAATTAAAAGGACTACCCTTTGGCCCTGGTAACACTGATACTACTGTTGAACGGCAAGCTGACTGTGTTTTTAATGCGGGTACTTGTAATATTCCTATTGAGATGACCAATCTCTCTTTAATAAGCATTGACCCGGTAGCTATTAATGGTCAGTTAGTTGATCTGTTTGTTAAGATTGCCCCCGGAAGCAGGTCAACTGGGATAATGACAATCAATCAGGATCATACATTTAGCTCTGTTTTAAACTTAGATTGGCAAGTTCTAGCTGCTCCAGTAGGTAGTGGGATGCAAAATGCTATATGTGTGGCTGAAATTGCTGCATTGCCTGGGTTTGAAGCTGACTGTTCTTTGCTTACCCCAGATCAATTAACGGCTAGTGGAAGTTGGGGATCAACACCTCCTCCTGGTGCTGTAATTGTCAAAGGACCGGTCGGTGATCAAACAGCGAATCTTCATACAAATCTGGGTGCTGATCAGATGGACTTTTTCTTGATAGGTGATGTTGAACACAATCACAGAGACTATGCTGCTAACCATACAGTGAGACAAGCAAAGGTACCTGAACCTTCAACTGTATTAGGCTTAATTGCGGTAGGTTTAAGCTCAATAGTCGGATTTAAAGGCAAAAAAGAGCCAAAATAAGCCTTTGATCGCTTCTTTTTTACCAAGAAAAAGCCCCCCATTGGGGGCTGAGGAAGAATGTAGTTACTTCTTGGAGTATAGCAAATCATGTCGAGAATTGGCAAATATAGCTCGATTTTTGTTTATTGTTGCGGTAAAAACGCCTAACTGTAGCATTTGGGCAGATTACTTCATAAGTTGCAGTTCAGCTGGCTTGAGCGAGATTTCAGGTCAAACTTAAGTCAAATCTCGCCAATCTATCCCTAAATCTTGTAACTTCCGAGCCATCTTTTCTGCCACTTCTTCAGGGGTGGGAACAAGTTTACCTTCAGGGGTAAAAAAGCGTAATTGGCTGTCATGAATCCCTAAAAATAATTCTAACTGTTGACTCCATAACCAGCCCTGTTCATTCGCTGCAATTTCTTCGTATTTTCCTACCATCAACTGAAAACCCTTAAATTCTAAACTATTGGGATCAAACCAAAAATAGTTAGGAGTCCGGAAAGTTTCCTGATAAATTTCTTTCTTGAGACCTCGATCAGTTTCTGCCGTTGAATCAGACAAAATCTCGATGATGACATGGGGATATTTCCCCTCTTCTTCCCAGACTACCCAACTTTTACGCGGTTTTCTTGCTACTCCCAAAACCACAAAAAAATCAGGACCCCTAAAATATTCTGATTTACGTTGATTAGGGCTGTAATAAATAGTCAGATTACCAAAAGCATAGAAATCTTGGCGGTCTTTCCATAATAACTCTAGTGATTGGATCAAAAGCATCAATTGACGCAGATGTAACTCTGTTTCCATAGGGGGTTCATCACTCAGTAAATCACTTTTGGGAAAGATAATTTCCTTTAACTCATCTTCAACAATAACCATGACAACCACTCAATTATTTAATCTTCCCTATTTTAGCTCTTCAGTAGAGCGTTCTACTGTTTCCTATCAACCCAACCGTTTAGCAGGATTACGACGCTTTGCCATAGCGATTACCTTTCTCAATATTTTAGGTCATACTGTCCTCGGATTTGAACAATCTTGGGCGCAACCTCTGGTGGCTTTAGCAACAGGTTACAGCGTAGAATTATTATTAGAAAGCGTTGATGCTAGGGTAAATGGCTTTAAACCTAGATATTTAGGAAGTATCGGTCAGTTTGTCGATTTTCTGCTTTCTGCCCATATTACCTCATTAGCGATCGCTATGTTACTCTATGCTAATGAGCGTTTATTTCCGATTATGTTTGCAGTAGCGGTGGCTATCGGATCTAAAGCAATTTTTCGGTTAAAAGTGGCAGATAAAACCCGTCATTTTCTCAATCCTTCTAATTTTGGTATTAGCGTTACCTTACTCTTATTTCCCTGGATTGGCATCGCGCCCCCCTATCAGTTTACCGAGAATTTAAGCGGTTGGGCAGATTGGATTTTACCCGTCTTAATTGTTTGTACGGGAACGTTTTTAAATGCCCGTTTTACTCGTAAATTGCCTTTAATTGCGGGATGGTTAGGGGCTTTTATCTTACAAGCAATCCTTAGAAGTGCTATCTTTCACACAGCGTTAATCCCCGCCCTATTACCCATGACAGGGGTGGCTTTTGTCCTCTTTACTTTCTATATGGTAACGGATCCGGGAACAACACCGATTAACCCCCGTGAGCAGATAATTTTCGGGGCATCTGTAGCCGTTGCTTATGGCATTTTGATGTCCTTTCATGTTGTTTTTGGGATGTTTTTCGGATTGACGCTGGTGTGTTGTTTCAGAGGGTTGATATTAGCGGTTGAACCCCTGAAAGCAAAATTACCCCTAGTACAGGCTTCCGGCATTTTATCAACTCCTTAACCACCAAGATGCTTGTACTAGCAAAAAACTCGTGGGTGCAAGTTTCTGGCACTCCCTACAGTAACATTCTCCTGGTCATTGACTATGAAAGCTTCTCCTCAAATTGCTATTGTTGGCATGGCTTGTCTTTATCCTGATGCCGATTCTCCACAGGAATTATGGGAAAATGTCCTGTCTCAGCGTCGGGCATTTCGTCGCTTTCCCTCAGAGCGATTATCGTTAAGTGACTACTATTCTCCCGATAAAAGCGCCCCCGATGTCATTTATTCGACTCAAGCTGCCGTTATTGAGGGCTATGAATTCGATCGCATTGCTTATAAAGTGGTGGGGAGTACCTTTCGTTCGGCTGATTTAGCCCACTGGTTAGCGTTAGATATTGCGTCTCAGGCGTTGAATGATGCGGGATTTCCCGGCGGAAAGGGGTTAAATAAAGAAACAACCGGGGTTTTACTGGGAAATACCCTCACAGGCGAGTTATCGCGGGCTAATACCCTAAGATTGCGTTGGCCCTATGTGCGTCATAGGGTAGAAGAACAATTATTAAAACAAGGATTATCGGACAAAGAACGGCAAATTTTCTTAAATGAATTAGAAAATCGCTTTAAAGAACCCTTTGAACCGATTGGAGAGGAGTCTTTAGCGGGAAATCTTGCGAATACGATAGCGGGGAGAATTTGTAATTATTTTGACTTAAAAGGGGGCGGATATATCGTCGATGGGGCTTGTAGTTCCTCTTTACTGGCAGTAGCGAATGGTTGTTCGGCTTTAGTAGCTGAAGATTTAGATATCGCTTTAGTCGGGGGTGTGGATATTAGTATGGACCCTTTTGAGTTGGTGGGTTTTGCCAAAACGGGGGCCTTAGCCTCTGGGGAGATGAAAGTGTATGATCAAGGGTCTAATGGGTTTATTCCGGGGGAAGGATGCGGTTTTCTGGTGTTAATGCGTCATGAGGATGCCCTAGCCCAAAATAAACGGATTTATGCTGTTATTCAGGGTTGGGGGATTTCTTCCGATGGCAAAGGGGGAATTACTCGCCCAGAAGTGGAAGGACAGTTATTGGCTTTAAATCGCGCCTATAAACGGGCTGAATTTACGGGAGATACTATAGCTTATTTTGAAGGCCATGGTACGGGAACGGCGGTGGGTGATGGAACCGAATTAGAAGTCTTATCTCGTATTCATCCAGATACGGTAAATAAAGCCGTTATTGGTTCAATTAAAGCGAATATTGGCCATACTAAGGCGGCGGCAGGGATAGCAGGGTTAATTAAGGCGACTATGGCGGTTCATCGTCAAATTTTACCACCGGTGACGGGATGCGATCGCCCTCAGGCTCGGTTAACCGAAGACAAGGCAAGGTTACAGGTATTAAAAGAGGGGCAAATCTGGCCAAATTCCTTACCTTTACGGGCAGCAGTGAGTGCCATGGGTTTTGGGGGCATTAACAGTCATATTATCATCGAGGGATTAAGTCAGATTCGTCGTCACACTTTAACGCCACAGGAACAAAAATTAATCCATTCTCCCCAAGATGCGGAGTTATTCCTATTGAGTGCAAATAGTCAAGAAGACTTACAAGCACAGGTTAATCGGTTATTAAATATTGTTCCTCGCATATCCCAGTCAGAAATGACGGATCTTGCCGTTGAATTAGCGAAAAAGGTAAATCCTCATTTACCCTATCGTCTGGCCATTATTGCATCTTCCCCCGATAGCTTAACCAATCACCTTGTAGGAGCGCAAGGCTTGCACTCGTTGATCCCCCCCGGTCAAAATTTAGATAATATCTTTACCAATAACGAAAAACAGATCAATAAAATAGGTTTTCTCTTTCCGGGGCAATCCGCACCGGTTTATCTTCATGGGGGACTCTGGGAAAGACGTTTTCCTGTGATTAAACAATTATATAACAAGGCTCAGTTAGCCAAGGGTAAGGATAACACGGTCACGAATATTGCTCAACCGGCGATCATTACGGCTTGCCTAGGGGGGTTACAACTCTTAGAAAACTTAAATATTAAAGCAGATTTAGCCATAGGACACAGTTTAGGGGAATTATGCGCTTTATTTTGGGCAAATGCCTATGATAAGACTCAATTAATTAATCTAGCTAAAATTCGCGGTCAAGCAATGGCACAACTGGGCCACCCAACAGGTAGAATGGCCAGCATTAACGCCGATGCAGAAACGGTTAAAAGTTTATTAAATGGACGTATCGTTGAGATTGCGGGATTAAATTCACCCTATCAGACAATAATCTCAGGAGAGGCATTAGGGATTAAGGATGTTGTTGAAAAAGCCCAAAATAAAGGTATTAAAACCGTTTATTTGCCTGTCTCCCACGCTTTCCATTCTCCCCTAGTGGCCCGGGCTGTGCAACCCTTAGAAGATTATTTACAAACTTATCCCTTAAATTCCCTGGAAAAAACGGTTATTTCTACCGTAACGGGCGAAAAATTGCCATTAAATACCGACTGGCGCTCGCTTTTGTTAGAACAAATCACCTCACCGGTGCGCTTCATCGATGCAGTCAAGTCAGCAGAGAAAGAGGTTGATTTATTCATTGAAGTGGGTTCCGGTTCGATATTAAGCCGTTTAGTGGCAGATATAACGGATATTCCCGTAATTTCTCTCGATAGCAGCAGTGAGTCTTTACAAGGGTTATTGAAAACGGTTGCAGTGATGTTTGTTAATGGTGTCAAGGTTAACTATCAAGGGTTATTTGAAGATAGATTTAGTCGTCCCTTTAATTTAGACTATCAACCCCATTTTATTGCCAATCCATGTGAGATTAAGGCAAAAGGCAAAAGTCAACAGGCAAAAGTAGAGAATATTGATCTTTTATTACCTAATCATAGCCAAAAACTCAAACCTGAAACCTCAAACCTCAAACCTGAAACCTCAAAAATTGAAGTTATTCGTCAATTGCTGGCACAAAAAACAGAATTACCCCTAGAAACCATTGAAAATCATCATCGCTTGTTGGCGGATCTGCACCTTAATTCTATCAGTGTCAGTCAATTAGTGATCGAAGCAGCGCGTCAGTTAGACTTATCTCCTCCCCATTCACCGACAGATTATGCCAATGCAACTATTCAGGATCTAGCGGCAGCTTTAGAAGAATTAGGCAAAAATAATCCCCCAATTCCTCAAGAATCAATCCCTATGGGTGTTGATAATTGGGTGCGTGCGTTTACGGTTGAATTAATCGAAAAACCGTTAATTAAATCAGATAAAAAGCAAATAAATCGAGAAAAAGCAGGAAATTGGCATATTATCGCCCATGCTGATCATCCTTTATTGCCTAACTTATCTGTTTTACAACCCACCTTAAAGCATGAGCAGGAAAAAGGGATCATTATTTGTTTAAAACCCTATCCTGATGAATCAGAAATCGATTTGCTTTTAAAAGTGGCAAAATTATCTATAAAAGAGAAAAAACCCTTGATTTTGATTCAACAAGGAGGAGGATATGCGTCCTTTGCGAGAACTTTTTATCTAGAAAATCGTCAAATTCCTACCTGTGTGATTGATATTCCTTTTCATCATCCCAATGCAGTTAATATCATTCTCTCAGAAATCACTGCAACCGATAGCTATACAGAAGTTTATTATGATGAAAACGGAAAACGGTTTGTTCGTCAATTAAACGTATTAGGGTTAGAAAAAGATACCGATAACCCTAAGCAGAAAAAAGCCCTAAAAAGGTCAAATAAAAGCAAAATCAAGGAGCTTCTTTTGGTGACGGGGGGAGGGAGAGGTATTGCCTCAGAATGTGCCTTATCCTTAGCTAAAGAAAATAAAGCCACCTTAGCGATTTTAGGACGTTCTCAACCTGAAGATAACCGAGAATTAGCCGAAAATTTAGCAAGAATGAAGTCTGCAAACATCCAAGTTCATTATTATTCTTGTGATGTCAGTGATGCTGAGTCAGTTCAGCAAACTATCGCCGAAATTAAGACAAATTTAGGAGAAATTACGGGAATTTTACACGGTGCAGGGGTTAATACACCGAAATTAATTCAACATCTCGAACCAGAAGATTTCTTAGCAACTTTAGCCCCAAAAGTCAAGGGTTTGCAACATATCTTAACGGGAATTAACCCCGATTCTCTCAACTATTTAATCACCTTCGGTTCAATTATTGCCGAGACTGGATTGAAAGGAGAAGCAGACTATGGGTTAGCCAATGAATGGTTAGGGAATATTGTAGCGGAATTTAGTCGAAAATACCCTAATTGTCGCTGTTTAAACCTAGAATGGTCGGTTTGGTCCGGTATTGGCATGGGAGAACGTTTAGGAACAGTTGAAAAGCTAAGAAATGAAGGTATTACCCCTATTTCTCCCGATATTGGCATTAAATACTTACATTTACTTTTAAATCAATCCCTAACCACTGCCTCTGTCATCATCGCCGGGCGTTTTGGTGAACCTCCGACTTTAAGCTTAAAACCGCAAGAATTATCTTTTTTACGCTTTTTAGAGACAAAGAAAGTTCATTACACGGGAATTGAACTGATTACTGAAGCAGAATTATCCTTAGACAATGATCCTTATTTACAAGATCATGTTTATCAAGGAGAATACATTTTCCCCGGTGTCTTGGGGTTAGAAGCGATCGCGCAGGTGGCCACTGCATTACTCCCCACCTTAGCAAGGAAGGAGGATCAAACCCTTAACAAGGGGGAAAACCAAGATCCCCCTTCCGTCCCCCTTAACAAGGGGGAAACTGGAGGATTAAGGTTTGAATCGGTTAAATTTAACCGTCCGATCGTGGTTTCTGCCGATCAACCCTTAAAGATACAAATTGCTACCTTAATCACCGATTCTGGAAAGGTTAAGGCCGTTATTCGCTGTGCCAATACAGGGTTTAGTATCGATCATTTTGAAGCCATCATCAGCCATTCTCCTGTGGGGGCGCCAGACTGTCGCCCATTGATTCCCCCTGTCCCCCTTAAAGAAGGAAAAAATAACCCTCAAATTAATCCAGATAAGGACTTATATGGTCATTTATTGTTCCATAAAGCAAGATTTCAACGAATTAAGGGTTATTCTCATCTCAAAGCAACCGAATGTATTGCAGAAATTAAGATTGAGCCAAAAACTGCTTGGTTTAGTCGTTATTTACCTCAATCCCTGATTTTAGGCGATGCAGGGGCAAGAGATGCCGTTATCCATGCTTTACAAGCTTGTGTTCCCCATGCCACTATTTTACCCACTGGCATAGAACGCTTAACGGTATATTCTGTCAATTTAGGCGAAAATCAGTTTGTTTCAGCCAAAGAAAGACTGCATCAAGGAGATACCTTTGTCTATGATCTTGAGGTATTGGATGACGATGGCAATCTCTTAGAAGTGTGGCAAGGATTGGAATTAAAGGTGATTAAACACAGAAATCCTCAAGATCCCTGGATTCCAGCCCTTTTACCCTGTTATTTAGAACGAAAGATTAAGGAGGTGATGCCTAATGTCGATTTAACTTTAATTCTCGATCAGGATGCAACGGTAGAAAGACGAGTCAGAAGCGATCGCAGTTTAGGGATGTTAACCTCATCCCCTAGTGTAATTCAGCGTCGGGGGGATGGCAAGCCCGAATTAAGCGATAACGAGGCGGTTTCGGTGTCTCATGCGGAAGATTTAACCCTTGTGCTTAAGGGTGCGTCAGGATGCGATCTGGAACCGATTATCCCCCGTGATGTGCAGATGTGGCGCGATTTATTGGGGGAAAATTCCTTTAATTTAGCGGAGGTAATTAGTCAAGAGAATCATGAGGATTTTAATATGGCAGCGACTCGCATTTGGTCTGCTAAAGAAAGTATTAAGAAAGCGGGTTTGAGTCTCGATATCCCGTTAACTTTATCGTCTTTCTCTCAACAATTAACCCCTTTATCCCCTATTTTGTGGTTATCTTCAGGAAAGGATTTAATCATCACTTTACCTGTTTCTTTCCGAGAAATCAAGACAGCTTTCATCTTGGCAATATTTGTCCAAACAGTTCAGAAAAAATCGGACTTACTTCAGACAGAACCAGCAAAGGTTTTCTGATAAAAATTATCCAGTTTTACCCTTTTTTAAACCACAGGAGAACCAAATCATGACTACAGTTCGACAAATTCCCAACCAAAGAAACCCTATTCAACTGATTTCAAATATCATCCGTTCTTTCGTTTATGCGATGAATGGACGCTGGCATAAATTGGGGATGCAAATCTTTATGATAGTGACTATTGCCCACATCTCAGAACATATTATTCAAGCTTATCAATTGTGGGGTTTAGGATGGCCGAGACCAGAATGTTTAGGGTTATTAGGACTCTGGAAACCTTGGTTAATGCGCTCGGAATGGCTACACTATGGACACGCTCTTTTTATGTTATTAGGGTTAGCTATTTTTCGTCCTTCTTTTCATGGAAAAGCTCGTCTTTGGTGGGATTTGGCATTAGGATTACAATTCTATCATCATTTTGAACACGCTTTACTCTTAGGACAGGCAATTATTGGTCAAAACTTATGGGATTCTCGCGTTCCTATTAGTATTGGACAAATTTGGTTTCCTCGGTTAGAACTACATCTTTTCTATAACTTAATGGTTCTAATTCCCATGATGATTGCCATGTATTATCATCGTTTTCCACCTATGAATGAGGGGAGATTAGTTTAAATTTGAGTCCAAGTCAAAGAAAGTATTAAGAAAATGGGGGTAAATGAGTATTTACCCTATTCTTCTAGTTAATTGTGCTGAAAAGTTGTCTCTAGTCCTTAAAAAAGGCATGATTGCTCTCCTCCTCGTATTAATTAAGATAAAGAGTCATTAACTAAATGTTGAAATTCCTCCAATGAATTAATAGTAATACTGGGAACAAAAAGACTCTCTAAGACAGACACATCCTCAATTTGGTTAATCGTTTCAATCAGGGAATTAGGAATCTCCCCAAAACGACTTTGTAAAGCTAAAATAATATACTTTTGGCTAGTTAATTTAGCTCCTTCTTCGAGAGCCATTTCTTCTATGGTGCTTAAAAAAGGCATGATTGCTCTCCTCCTCGTATTAATTAAGATAAAGAGTCATTAACTAAATGTTGAAATTCCTCCAATGAATTAATAGTAATACTGGGGACAAAAAGACCCTCTAAGACAGACACATCCTCAATTTGGTTAATCGTTTCAATCAGGGAATTAGGAATCTCCCCAAAACGACTTTGTAAAACCAAAATGATATGTTTTTGGTTAGTTAATTTAGCTCCTTCTTCGAGAGCCATTTCTTCTATGGTGCTTAAAAAAGGCATTTTGTTTTCCTCCTCGTATTGACTGAGTTTTGTTTTAAAGTTAAGTTGAAGTTGCGGGGGTAAGGTCATCATTTTATCAATGAATTTCCCTAGATTGATAATCTCAAACTTGGTTAATCCCCTTTGATATAAACCTCTGACTAAGTTCCACTTCCATTGTTCACGCTCCCTGAGATTATTAGTCGTAGCCTTAGTTTTTAGGTGTGCCATGACTATTATAGCCCAAATATTCTCACTTTGTTCTAAGTCTTCCCATTGATAATCCAATAATTTGACCATTAAAAAATCGACTCTCACTTGACTTCCCCCTAACCCATATTGATAAAAATCAGGTCGCCAAGACCTACTTTCATCCCCTAAAATAGCTAAACTAATAACAGGTTTATGGTACAAATCAAAGGCTCGATAATTATAAATAAACATTCGTTGAGGGAATTTTAGATCATATTGACTTTGGACTTCAATATGAATTAAAAGCCAGATTTCCTGATTATCTAATAACCAAACTTTCAATAATTTATCAGCATAGCGTTGCTCAGTTTCCGCAGCTGCCGTAATTTGTTCTAATTCTTTATCAAGGGAAATAGGGGTTTGATTCCAGTCAATTTCTTGATAAATATTGGGATAAAAGAAGTTTAAGAACTCTGCCAAATAAGTGCTAATCGCTTCTTTCCATGTTTTGTCGTAATTAGCTGTCACCTCAGCCATGCCTTTCCCACCTAATTGCTATATAATAAATAATATCCTAATCTTTTAAAAACAATGGACAATTCTAACCCTACTCCTATCCCCTGCGAAAATAGTGATACTTCTTCCTTAGAAACCGCTAACCACAAACCCTTTTGGAAAGCTATTGTGGAAATTGGTGAAAAAGTTCCCATTGAAGAGTGGAACAAATTACCTAAAGATTTTGCTCGCAATTTTGAACATTATATGTATGGCGCACCCAGAGACGAGGATTACGAAGACGAATGAGAAAGATTTTTTTAGATACTGCTTATCTTCAAGCACTGGTTGACACTCGTGATAGTTTACATCAATCTTCTGTAGCTATTACCGACGAGTTAGATATATTTCTATCTGTTACTAGCGAAATGGTGTTAACTGAACTACTCAATGCCTTATCTGGAAGGGGTGGGTATTTAAGGGATGCTGCCCTAGATATTGTGGATAAATTACACCAAGACTCATCAGTAGAAATTATCCCTCAAACCTCTCAGTTATTTACCGAAGCATTGCTATTTTATCGCCAAAGACGAGATAAAAGCTATAGCTTAACAGATTGTGCTTCGATGTTGATTATGAGACAACAAAATATCTCCGATGTTTTAACTTGTGATCGCCATTTTCAACAAGAAGGATTTAAGGCACTACTGAGAAATTAGGAGGTAAAATAATTAATTGACTTTTTGAGCTACTTCTGCTAAACAATCAAAGTGACGACCATATTTAACAATAATCGTCATCGATCCTCGATAATCAATTAACCCTGTCATAACGGCTTTAACTGCACCAATTTCTTGATTAACAAATCGTTCCCAATTCTCTCTAGTCGCTGAAAAAATCGGTAAAGATTCATCCATTTCCTCAATCAGTTCTAAACTAACAATCTGACCCTGATCATCCCATTCTGAACAAACAGAAACTCCCTGATGATCACTAAACCAAAGAATTACTTTTCCCAATTTAGTGAACTTTTTACCTAAGTTTTCTTGTTCGTTCCATGTCGTTTGATAGGCAGACCACCATTCTTGAGAAAAACGAGTTAACGGTTGATTCATGAGGTATAATCAGAAAATAAAAAACTTGTGTTTAGTTTACCATTATCAGGATAACCTATGATCATCTTAAAATTCCTACTTTATGCCCCTCAGGGTAAGCGCATCTTAACAATCCTTGACAAAATGAACTTTATATGGTTTGCCTACCCAGAGCGCGGTTCAGACATATTTGAGTAGAATTTGCCATCGCAGTTGAGAGCATAACTATTCTGATTGACTGGTATGATTGCAAATGTGTAGAGGACAAGCAGCTGACAAAATTGGTCAATTGTCAATAGCGTTCTTTTAAAACCGTTGTTAATCTCGAAAAATCGCTAAATAATCATGATGAAAGCCTACGAATATCATCACATTGTCAGTTTTCAAGAAACTAACTTAGTCGGTAATGTTTATTATGCCAATTATGTGCAATGGCAAGGTCGTTGTCGAGAAATGTTTCTCAAAGATAATGCCCCAGATATTATCACAGAATTATGCCAAGGACTAGCCTTAGTAACGGTTCGAGTATCCTGTGAGTATCTGTCCGAATTATTTGCCTTTGATCATGTTATTATTCGGATGCGTTTAGGAGAGATTAAACAAAACCGAATTACCATGTTATTTGAATATTGGCGAGTGACTGATGAAGGGGAAGAATTAGTGGCAAAAGGGGAACAACAGACGGCCTGTATGCGACGAGAGGATGGTGAAACCAGACCCACTCCAATTCCCGCTCAACTGAAATTAGCTTTAGAGAAATATCACATCGCGAGCTAAAGGATAATTCTAGGAATGTGAGATAAAAATAACCGATAAAAAATGACTCTCCTAGACTGGTTATAGACAATTAGTGGTTTAAATGAGCTTAACCCGAAACTTCCGTAGCTTTCATTTATCCCAGTATGAGCCGACTCCTGTTGAGGCGGCTTGCCTAGATGACCACACTACCCGTAAACCTTTTCAAACATCCTCTAAAAAATATCGGCAGGATCGGCATATTGGAGCTTATTAATAGCCGTGGCTCCAGCAATCAAGGACATGAGCAAGGTTAAGCCAAAGACGAATATTGCTCTAGTAGGGGTCATTTCAATGGGAAGTAAAGTAGATTTTTGGGTAAAATAATACTGAATCATCCCTAATAAAAAGCCAGGAATATAACCCAATACTGCAATAATCAGAGCTTGCTGCAAGACAAGCCACAGAAGATAACGATTGTGATATCCCATTGCTTTTAGAGTTGCATATTCTGCTAAGTGTTCTGTAACATTGGTATAAAGAATTTGATAAACAACCACAATCCCCACCACTAATCCTAAAAATACCCCCAAATTAAAAATAAAACCAATAGCTGTACTGGTTGCCCAATAATTTTTTTCAAAGTTAATAAACTCTTGCTTGCTTAATATTTTGACATCTTTCGGCAAATATTTCTTTAACTTTTTGAGTAAGGATTGCCGATCAATATCTGGTTGAAACTTAATTAAGCCAATATCAATGAACCGAGATGAACGATTCTGAAATATTCTTAAAAAGTTAGGGTAGCTCATTAGTAAGTTACCATCTGAACCAAAAGATGTACCTAATTCAAAGAGACCAACCACTTCTATTTTTCGATTATTACCAGAATTTCCCACCTCGGTAATAATAGTTTTACCCTTCTGGAAATCTTCGGCAATATTTCCAAACTCACTACGAGAATTTTGGTCAAATAAGGTGGTATATTTTAGCTTTAATTTTTGCCAATTTTCTTTGATTCCCACTGCCTTAAATGCTTGATATCTTAAATCAATTCCAATTACAAAAATATTACGCCAATAGTTTTTTGTATCAGGATTTTTCCATTGAGCATAGCCTACATAGATTGGACTGACTAATTCCACTTCATTAAAGGATAAGGTTTGTAATAGTCTTCGCTCACTAAAACTTTCCATGGCAATTAAGGATGTAGAACGAGGACTAATCAGGAAAGCATCACCTTCTAAACTATTATGTAAATGAACAGCACTCTCAAATAAAGCATCTCGAATTCCCAACTGCATAAAAATAATTACAGTCGAAAAAATAATACCAGACAGTGCAACAATTAAACGAGTTTTTTTATGAGCTAATTGTAACCAAGCGGTGGGAATATTCATCTTATGAATGACTTATTTAGTTAGGGTGAATGATAACATTAACTTTTAAGTTAGTTAACCGATTAACTTTAGCACTAGAGAGATGATCTAAGCTAATTTTTACCTCTACGACTCTAGCATCTGTATCGACAACAGGATCGGTTCCTAAAACATCTTGTCGTCCCACTTTCCAACCTATTTCTTCCACGGTTCCCTTTAAATCTCCGAGCATTTTATCAGTTTTTATCGTTACAGATTGACCTAATTTAACTCGACTAATATCGGTTTCATACACTTCTGATGTCACATACATTTTTTGAATGTTTCCCAAATCTAAAATCCCTTCATTTTTCACTAATTCTCCAGGGAAAGTATGAATTTTTAAAATTCTTCCTGCATGGGGCGCACGCACATAGGATAATTCTAATTCTGCCTGAGCGCGTTCTACATTAGCCTTAGCTGTCATTACTTCATCTTGAGCAATTTGAAGATCAACAGGACGAATTTCCGTCACTGCACTTAGCATAGCTTGGTTTTCTTGAATTTGTTGTTCTAAAGTCTTAAGAGTTCGTTGTAGATTGGCTCTAGCTTCCTGAATTTTTTGTTCTAAAGTATTCGTAATGCGTTGCAAGTTAGCCTCAGCTTCTTGGAGTCTTTTTTCTGTAGTTGTCGCCTCTAAACAAAATCGCTCTTTTTCCCCTTGAGAAACTGCACCATTACGGTATAAAGATTGATAACGTTGACAATCTGTGAGAGAATTATTCAATTCTGCTTTAATTCTTTCAACGGTAGCTTTTTGTCCTAGTTTTTCCCCTTCAAGTTCCGATTCCAAACTAG
Organism: Microcystis sp. MC19; assembly: GCF_003019735.1. NCBI lineage: Bacteria > Bacillati > Cyanobacteriota > Cyanophyceae > Chroococcales > Microcystaceae > Microcystis > Microcystis sp. MC19. The sequence goes on from NZ_CP020664.1 coordinate 2,780,943, forward strand.
AGATCGCTGCTTTTTGCCTCATTATTTGTCCCTCTAATTCCGCTTTGCTTTGACGCATACGGGAATCTTGAGCCATAATTTCGCCTTTTTTTGCCCCTTCTCTCACTTTTTCGAGTTTAGATGCTGCTAAACCCAGATTTGCTTGAGCTTGTTTCAGGGCTGCTCGCAAACGGGCATTATTATCTAAAATAGCAATAATTTCGCCTTTTTCAACTTTTTCTCCCTGTTTTACCAGTATTTTATCCACTCTACTTCCTTCCAAAAAGGCAGTGGCTGATATTTGAGTAATTCCACCTTGGGGTTCAAGATAACCAAGGGCAGCAACAGCTTCGGGAGTATCAGGAGAAACCGTCGGGGAAATCGATAACTGGGAAGCTTTCAAGGATGATTCTGGTCTAAAATAGACGATAATAACGGTTGTTCCCAAGCTAAATCCCATAAAAGCTCCTAAAAGACCCCAAAACCAATATTTTAAAGAATGGGAATTTTGAAGGCGAAAGTTAGCCATGGTTGTTGACAGGGATAAGGATTCATCGGCCTAAAATTGATTAATTCTTAAGATTACAGTGTTTCTGCTCAGGATGAAGTGTAACCTAATTTTATCGACTGGCTCGCCAAAACGACCACTTCGTACCTCATTATTAAGATAACTGCTATAATATCAAATCAATTTTGTTTAAGGTAACATGAGGTCATATCTTAGACCTCCCATCAAGGGTTGTCAACTTTGTCAACTTTGTCAACTTTTTTTAACAATGGCATCTAATTTCTCAGGCACACCCTTCGAGCATCCTGCTGTCAATTTTGATCACAAATTTTCTCCTAGGCAGGTAAATCGTTTTCCACAACGATTGTTGCTCCTTTCACCCCAAGCGGCAACCTTTAATCAGCGTGGATTCATCTGTGATCCGCAAAGCGGCGGCCTGGCTGTTCAGCCTCAAAAACAGATATATTTGGAAACGATCGGGCAAACTTTTATCTATGGCTATAATGCAGCAATTATGGCTCATTCTCTCACGGACTTGTTTCCTCTTCTTGAAGGTGTCACGCTCAATCTGAGAGGATTTGCTTATGAAGGGGCAGCGATGGCTTTATCTTTGCTAGATTGTTTAACCCTGAGGAAGCGCAATCGCTTTGAGCATTTTTTAGCAAACGAGGGGAAAAAGCATATTTACATGGCCTATGTAGGGAAAGGATGGCAATTAGCCCGTATTCCCTTTTCTTTGCGCTTTTATCTCCAAAAATTAGCAGATTCTGCCCAACATTTTCCAGATTCTCTATTAGGTTGGTTAGCCCTTGACGGCTATGGATTTCATCAGGGATACTTTGCCTGGCCTAAGTATATCCGAGAGAGAAAGTCTCCTCAAGAATTATCGGGTTATGCGCGTCTTGTCTTTGCTCAAGGGTTAGGGCGCAGTCTTTGGTTTGTGAAAGGGGCAAATATTCCCGAAATTGCCGATCAGATCCAAAAATTCGACCCGCTGCTTCAACCCCATTTATGGAGTGGGATCGGCTTGGCTTGCACTTACGCGGGGGGAGTTTCTCCCGAAGAAATTCAACATCTAAAACAGCTGGCTGAACCTTATAGGGCAGAATTAGCCCAGGGAGCAGCTTTTGCGGCAAAAGCACGTTTACTAGCCGAAAACTGTTCGGAAAATACCGAAATAGCCTGTCAAATTTTGTGTGGAATGGCTATTACTGAAACAGCCAAGATCACTGATGATACCCTCATTGGCTTAGATTACCACGACCAAATCCCTGCCTATGAACAATGGCGACAAGCCATCCAAAGTCATTTTCGCACCTAATCCCCTAAACTGTCTTAAGCTTAGATTGAATGTAGTTACTTCTTTGAAACCATGAATCGTTTGGAAAAATTCATCCGACGCCATAGCAAGTCTATCTTGGCATTGGGGCTAATTTTAGTCTTATTCTTTGTTTCCCGTCTCCCCGCCCTATCAATGGCCGAAAGAGATGCGATCGCTTCTCGCTTTGCCTTTACTCGTTTTCCCTTACCTGAATTAGAAAATCAACCCTATCAAGTAGAAAGACCGACAAATCCCAGTTTAAGCCGTCATTCGGCCTGGATTTCGGCAGTTGGGGCGGCAGTTGCCCTGGGGGATCTCGATGGAGATGGCTTGGATAATGATCTCTGTCATGTAGAAACCCAAAGCAATCAGGTGATTATCTCCCCTGTTCCGGGTACGGGCAATCGTTATCAGCCCTTCACCCTGAATGTCACCGATTTTGACTATAACGACCAAACCATGGCCCCGATGGGATGTATTCCCAGTGATCTCAATGAAGATGGACTCAGGGATTTATTGGTGTATTATTGGGGACGAACACCGATCGCTTTTATCAAGCAAGATCAAGGTTATCTCCAGCAGCAAATCAGCCAAAAAAGGGAAAAATGGTACACCAATGCGGCAACCTTCTCGGATTTAGATGGGGACGGACACCCAGACTTAATCATTGGCAATTACTTCCCAGATAATGCCGAGATTTTGGATGTCAATTCTCAGAAAATCGAGAAAATGCAAGATTCGATGACCCGTGCTTATAATGGCGGTAAAAATCGAGTTTTCTTGTGGTCCGATGCCTCTACCACTGGAGTGACTTATCAAGAAGTCCAAGATGCTTTTGAGGAGAAAATTGCTCATGGTTGGACATTGGCCGTCGGAACAGCCGATTTAGACGGGGATTTATTGCCAGAGATTTATTTTGCCAATGATTTCGGACCCGATCGCCTCTTACATAATCGTTCTACCAGAGGACATCTCCAATTTGCCTTACTGGAAGGGCAAAAAGGGTTAACGACACCTAATTCTAAGGTACTCGGTCATGATGGCTTTAAGGGAATGGGGGTAGATTTCGGGGATATTAACCATGATGGACTCTTAGACATCTATGTGAGTAATATTGCTTCGGAATACGCCCTAGAGGAAAGTCATTTTCTCTTTACCAGTACGGGAGAAACGGAGAAAATGTCCCGAGGAATCGCCCCTTATGTCGATAAAAGCGAACCCTTGGGAGTCTCTCGTAGTGGCTGGAGTTGGGAAACAAAATTCGGCGATTTTGATAATGATGGGGAGTTAGAAGCGTTGCAAGCTACGGGATTTCGTAAGGGTGACATCAATCGTTGGCCGGAATTACATGAGTTAGCCATGAGTAATGATCAAGTCCTGAAAATCCCCAATAGTTGGTTTCATTTCCAAGATGGAGACGATTTAAGTGGTCATCAACATAATCCCTTTTTTGTGCGGGGTAAAGATGGACGTTACTATGATTTGGCATCGCAATTAAGCTTAGATGATCCCTCTGTCACCAGAGGAATTGCCACCGCCGATGTGGATGGAGATGGGGATTTAGACTTTGTAGTAGCAAATCAGTGGGAAACCTCTTATTTTTATCGTAATGATAGTCCAAATATCAGTCAATCTCTGGAATTAGAGCTTTTAACCCCTGCGCTCTCCCCTAATGCTTCTTCAGAAAAAGGGAAAATGGGTATCCCCGCAATTGGCGCAGCGGTTAAGGTGTCTCTACCTGATGGCAATCACCTGGTGGCGCAGGTAGATGGGGGCAATGGTCATTCTGGTGTGAGAAGTCCAGTATTACACTTTGGTTTAGGCAAAATTGACCCTAATACCGCTTTACCCGTTGACATTCAATGGCGTAACCACAAGGGAGAAATTAAGCAAACCCAGTTATTATTAACGTCGGGTAAACAGACAATTTTGCTAGAGGAATCGGTTTAAAATCATTCTGTAAAGGGCGTAAGGTTTGCGCCCTTATCGTTCACCGTCTAAAATTAATCTGTTGAGTATAGGCTACATATCAGGAGAGGCAAAAGCGGCAATAGATAATCAGTCTTTAATAACCGGATTTAGGATTAGATGGACTGATTCACCGAAAAGTTTATCCAGAAATGCCTGCTAAAGTTGCATATTCTTTAACCGCTTTCGGAGAAAGCCTGAAACCGATTATTCTGCAAATGCGCCGCACCAATTAGGAATTGAGAAAAATACCAGACTTTAAGGTTTTAAATTTCCTTCTCGAATAAACCAAGTAATTGTGGCACTGGTAAAAGCAGTGATAGCGACAATAGCTATTTGTTTCCAGTTTTTAAATTCCCCAACTTTCTCGATTAAATCGGGAATTTTTTGGGTTAATACTGCTTGGGATTGAATTGTTCCTTCAATTTTAGCCGTGATAATTTTCACTTCCGTGATTTCTTTGTGTAGATTAATAAATTGCTTGTTATTTTCTTCTCTCAGGGTTTCTATTTGTTGGCGATTATCTTCCTTTAGCGTATCAATTTGCTCGCAGGTTTCTTCTCGCAGGGAACTTATTTGCTCGCGGTTTTCTTCTCGCAGGGAAGTTATTTGCTCGCGAGTTTCTTCTCGCAGGGAAGTTATTTGCTCGCGGTTTTCCTCTCGCAGGGAAATCATCTGCTCGCGGTTTTCCTGTCGCATTGCCGAGAGTAAGTCTTTCAATTCTTGAATATCATTGCTAGTAACAGTAGTCATAGAATTAACCCCAAGAGAATCTATTTAACCGGCACTCTTTGATTTTATTATATTTCACCTACGCTAAAAAGGTCAAATTCATCAAATTTAATTACCTCGGAGTCAGGATAACGGGTATCAAAACGATAACTGCTCACGGTTCCTTTTTCTGTATCTAAAATGCTAAAAACCGTCAGATCATTACTGGCAATATAGGGTAAAGGTTGATTAACCCAATCCACTAGAGGAGCAATGTTCGGGATAATTGCTGGCAATCCATTGGGATTACCGACGCTCGCATAATTTCTATCGAGAGGTACAGGACGTTTTTTATCACCTAAATGAGCGCCATAACTATTACCAACGTTAGAAGATTCGAGAAAATTCATACCATTAGGACTAAGAAAACGATTCCATAAATGAGAATGACCATAAAAAACCAAATTAACCTTGGCTGATTCTAATAAAGGAATTAGATCACGAATAATATAATCATTTTCTTGGGGATAATCATAACGTACTGATCTAACTTTTCCCGTGGCATCCTGTTCAATGGTCGGCACGGGATCGGTGTAGGGTGGCACGATATTTCCTCCTAGGGTATGGGGAGGATGATGAAACATAACTACCTTATATTTAGCCTCTTGAAATTCTCGACTATTTAACTCTTTTTCTAACCATTGATATTGAGGACTACCCTGAGCAATTGGCTCAAAAATATGCTGACCGTAACCCCAGAGTTCTGGTCTATCTAAATCTCTTTGATTTTCGTAATATCTTCCCCTTGTACTGGGTTCTAAATTGGGATTTCTCCAGATATTAGTAACATATAAAACCACTAAACGAATATCACCAAAGGTCAGAGAATAATATTTATTTTGAGGCAAAGAAAAAATTTCTTGGTAGGTTTCTGTGTTAAAAGCATTATTTTTTAACCATTTTTCATTAATTGCTGCTGTGTCCTCTGCTAGTTGTTTAGCAATAAACTGAGGAATAGCATCTTCAAACTGTTCATTTAAACCTCTGGAATTAGAAATTCTGCCCATAACTTCATGATTACCAATAGCAGGAAATAAGGGGGCATTTTGAATAATTTCTCCCCCTTTATAAATAGTCTGAATACCATTCTTGGTAAGAGGATAATTAGCACGACCTTGTAAACAGGGAAAAAATGCCCCACCGCGACTATCATCAAACCATTCGGAAGCTCGATCGGGTATATTAACTAAATCTCCCGCTAAAAAAACTGCATCTACCTGTCCAATAGTTTCGCTAACTTTTTGTAAATTAGCGGCAGTCATGGGCATTAATTGATGATCGGAAGTGAGCAGAATTTTGAGATTAGTTCCTTTTTTGGGTCTTGGGGTAAGGGTATAAATATCACTTCTAATCGCTGTATTTTCCTGAAAACTGGTGACTTGATAGGGAATCCTTTCCCCTGGATTTAAATCAGTAATTTCGGACTGATGTCGCCAGATTTCTCGCTCGCTTAAAGATTGATAAGCTTCAAGGGTTCTCGATTTGGCATCTTCTCTAACTCTAGTTAATTTGCTAGTACGAGCGAGGGACATTTTCTCTAGTTTTTCCCCGTAGCGCACCTGATGACCAGTGCCAAAAAATTCCGTAAACCAAATCACTTGTATTGATGTTTCGGTGGGTAATTGTAAAAAAGGTTCGGTTAAAAGTTGATCCTTGTTCATTGTCGCTAAAAGATAACTGCTGTACTGCATTTAAACAGTTCTAAGGAGTAATTGAGATAGTCCAGAACTTAACTGGTAATAATTAGCAGATTCCCTATTTTATCGGCTAATGTAAAACCTTAGACTCTAACTGCTGCTGTTGCCAGAGATTTTGATAGACTCCGGGGACTGCGATTAACTCCTCGTGGGTTCCCATCTGGACAATTTCTCCGCGATCCATGACAAAAATGCGATCGGCAGTGGCAGCGGCCGATAATTGATGGGAGATAAAAATCACGGTTTTTTGGCTTTCTTGGCTGAGATTTTCCAAAATAGCCGTGGCCGTTTGATTATCGACGCTAGATAGAGCATCATCGAGGATTAAAATTGGCGCTTGGATGGCTAAAGCACGCGCTAAAGAGACCCGTTGACGTTGACCCCCGGAAAGAGTAATCCCACGTTCTCCCACTAAAGTGCTGTATTTTTGCGGGAAATTCTCGATTTCCTCCTCAATTCTCGCTTGTTTGGCTGCCGATTTCACTGCCAGAAAATTCAGCAGCGGATCGCCGTAACGGATATTATCTTCGATGCTGGTACTAAATAAAAAACTTTCTTGGGGAACATAAGCGATCGCTTTTCGCAGCTCTTCCAGGGCAATTTGAGTGACATCTTGATGATCAATAAATAACTGTCCCTCGGCAATATCTAAAAGACGGGGAATAGCGTTAGCAAGGGTAGATTTTCCCGATCCGATCGCACCGACGACCGCTACCGTTTCCCCCGGATTAATGGTAAAAGAAAGAGATTTTAATGCGGGTTCCTTAGCATCAGGATAGAAAAAAGTCAAGGCTTTGGCGGTAATTTTTCCTTGAATATTTTTTAAGTGAATACAATCGGCATTGTCTTTAATTTTAGCCTCAGCTAACAGGATAGTTTCTAGGCGATCGATACTCACTTCTCCCTGTTGGTAGGCCGTAATAGTGAAACCTAATAAAGTAGTAGGAAAAACTAATCTTTCGGCCAAAATTAACAGAGCAATAAAGTCCCCAATCGTGATATTGCCCGCTATAATTTGTCTAGTACCGAGGGAAAGCAAGGCCAACAAACTCACATAGGCTAAAGCTTCGACCAGGGGAAAAAGAAAATTACGAGTCTGGGCTAAATCTAAATTAGCCTTTAATAATTCGCCATTTCTTTGTTTAAATGCTAGGCGCTCGTTAGCTTCTTGGGCATAGATTTTAATTAGAGTAATACCACTCATATCCTCTTGAATTAAATCGCTCAGATGCGAGAGTTTTTCCTGTACTTTTTGCTGTTGCTGCTGCAGACGACCACTAAATAACTGCACGGCAATTAACATCAAAGGATAGACAGAAATAGCGGCGACTGAAAGGGGAATATGAATCGCTAACATTACGGGCAAAGTTAACCCATAGGCAAAAAAAGTATTAGCCAAACTGAGCAAAGCAAAACCCAGCAGACGACGCACATTATCTACATCGCTAGTGGCACGGTTGATTAAATCTCCTGAAGTTTGCCGAGAAAAGTAGGCTGGTTCAAGGGTTAATAAATGCTGAAAGATTTTTTGTTTAAGATCGAACTCTACCTGACGACCGATCCCGAATAATAACACTCTGGAAATCATGCGGATAAACCACATAATCGAGGCTAAAGCGACAATTAAAATCACATAATAAATGATTTTTTGGAAGTCAAAGGATTTACTCAAATCATCGATGCTATCCCGGATTAAAAGCGGTATGTAAACACCCAAAAGATTAACAATAAGCAAAGCAACTACCCCCCCAGTTACCATTTGCCAATGGGGACGTAGATAATTTGCTAGTTTTTTAATGCGAGAATAAGCCATATTCAGTTACCAGTTATCAGTTAGAACAGGGAAGAGGCAAAAGAGGGAATAGATAATCACTGGGTTATCAGATGCGGCCACATTTCCCACCTAAGAATTTTGATTTTTTCTCCTTGTCCTGATTTAGCCGCAGTTTAAGATTAGAACCAGCCTTGGGCGGTTTACCTGGGGGCTGATCAATTTTAGCTTGCTGAGAAATGAGAGTCAAGACAAGCAGCTATTCTCAGTTTAGCGGCTTAAGAGATTAGAAAACGGGTTTCTTAAAGAAACCCGTTTTCTAAGAAACCCGCTTTCTTTAAGAAAGCGGGTTTCTGGTCAATATCTCAGGGTAAACTAAAAGTCTGAGCAAGGTTTTTCATGGTACGGAACAGCTTATAAGACTGGTCAGGAAAAGTTTGAAAGTCAAACCTTTGGTAAAATCTTACTGCTTGATCGTCAACCGCCTCTACCACTACCGCAAAACACCCCGTTGTTTGACTGACTCTCAGACTTCTATATAAAGCATCCATAATCAACAATTTCCCCCAACCAGATCCCCGACAATCAAGATCCACTGCTAATCTACCAATTAAAGTCACGCCAACTAGCGGATATTTAGGCGACTTTTTACCAAGACTTTGGGGTAGCGATTCGAGATTGATGCTACTCATGGATAAAGTATAGTAGCCCATGATTTTTTCGCGTTCTCGGTCAACGAGAACGTAGGGAATGGCAATATTTCGCTTCTTATCTTGGGTAGCGAGATCGTGCAAGTAGCGATCCAGTTGTTCGTTACCACAGCTAAAAGCTGCCCGATTGTGATGGCTTTCGAGAGTTTCTAGACAAAAATCAACAGATTCCGAATTTAACACAAATCTAGCAACTATTTATTCATCATTTGCTCGTACCATTGAGCGTCTGCTTGAGCTTGCTCGGAGGGAGCGGGGGGATTTAACAAGGCCTCGACAAAAGTGAATTGATCGCGTTCGGTTAATTCTACCAATTGGCTATCTTTGATCGTTTGCATAGCTGCCTCAGCCAAAACTGACACCATAAACTCAGTCAAGTTCTGTCCCCGTAAAAAGGCAGCCATCTCCATCAGTTGCTTTTGCTCTGCTGTTATGCAAGCCTCTAACCGCGCATTGTTGCCGATTTTAGTCCCTTGGGGTAAATCTTTATCTGGTTTCGTTCTCATGGCTTAGAAATTATCTAATTTAAGCACATTATATTCTCAGAAAACGGGTTTCTGAGTTGATAAGAAAGCGGGTTTCTGGGTTGTTGACGAGAAAACGGGTTTCTTAGAGAAACCCGTTTTCTGGATCTCTTTGAAGCCTTACTCATCTAACAACAGCCCCTTTAACTCTGGAGAGATGACATCTATATCCATCATCATAAATGAACGACAAGCAGCCATCGAGCCTAAAATCGCGACAATAATTTCCAGATTGGGTAGTGTTCCTTCTCGCCATCCCACATATTCGCGAAAACTGGAGAATTCCCATTCCTGTGGCTGACTTACCAAACCCGCTTTCACTGGATTACAATGAATATACCTCGACAAATTTAATAAATACTCTGTATCATTTACTAGAATTGCCTGAAACCGCCCTTGAAACAATGAGCCAACTCGCCCATATCGCCGATTTATGGCTTTGGTATAAGACAGGGAAAAGGCTTGCATTGCCGCAGAAAGCTCGGCTTTTTTCAGCTGTATTAGCAGGTGATAGTGGTTGGGCATCAAGCAATAGGCAATAACATCTAACGTTTCTAGCAGATATTTACGCACCAATCGCAGAAAAAAAAGATAATTTTCTCGCTCAAAGAAGATATCTTGACGGTTATTGCCGCGATTATAGATATGGTAGTATTGTCCTGGTTGAAAGATATTCTGACGATAGGGCATATTTATCTTATCTCTAGAAAACAGCTTTCTCTGGCTTACTATTCTAAGCTAAGAGAAACCCGCTTTCTGAGTTGATGATGAGAAACCCGCTTTCTGGGTTGATGAGAAACCCGCTTTCTGGGTTGATGAGAAACCCGCTTTCTGAGTTGATGATGAGAAACCCGCTTTCTGAGTTGATGAGAAACCCGCTTTCTGAGTTGATGAGAAACCCGCTTTCTGAGTTGATGATGAGAAAGCGGAGAAAGCGGGTTTCTGAGTTGATGATGAGAAACCCGCTTTCTGAGTTGATGATGAGAAACCCGCTTTCTGAGTTGATGATGAGAAACCCGCTTTCTGAGTTGATGATGAGAAACCCGCTTTCTGAGTTGATGATGAGAAAGCGGAGAAAGCGGGTTTCTGAGTTGATGATGAGAAACCCGCTTTCTGAGTTGATGATGAGAAACCCGCTTTCTGAGTTGATGAGAAACCCGCTTTCTAAAGATTGTATTAAAATGTATCATAAGATACAGTTCGGGGGGGGGGAGAGGGTACTTTTGGCAGCGAGCTTTAGGATTAGGTGCGCCGTGTCTTGGCCCAACTGAAAAAAGCTGTGATCGCCGACAAATTTATCTTTATCTCAATGTATAGATGAAGCAATCATGAATACAAAAATGAAAAATAGTGCCTTTGACAAGCTGAAACTGGCTCCCATCGCCCTAGCGGCGGGTGCGGGCATGATGCTGGCTGCGGCTGCCCCCGCACAAGCGGCAGTGGTCAGTCTGAGTCAGACGGTGACTCAGGGGGGGGTTGTATATTTTGCTATCTACAACAGCACTGTCGACAGTCCCCTTACCCAGCTTCCCGGTGCAACAGGAAGCAACGCCTATGGCATAAGTTCTGCGGCGATTGTCGGCGGGCGAAGCGATGCTTTTGACGGTTTCGGTGGCATCACCGTCAACGGAGCAGCCTTCAAGCAGCCCAATGACGAGGTGGATCTGACCACCACTGGGGCGGGAACCTTCGTCAACACCATCAGCCCCGTCAACCTTGGCGGCATCAACACCAGCCTGGACTACTTCATGAGTGCTTCCAGCCCCACTGTGCGGGTGTTTGGTACCTTCACCAACACCACCGCCAATCTCCTCTCGGCGGCGATCGCCTATGGCGGTAACTTGGGTTGTGATAAAAATTGTAGGATTGAGGACAGCAGCACGGGAGACAACGCCTTCCAGTCGGCCCTCGACCGTTGGTTCATTACCTCTGATGGTCCAACGGATTTGGATCCCTTTCTAACTTTCGTGCGCTTCGGGCCGGGGGGGCAACTTGCCTCTTCCACGCCGGCGGTACCGAGTGAGGACTTTGATGGTAATGTAGATCAATTTGCGGATATCTGGACTTTGAGCCTTGCCCCTGGAGAGACTAAGAGCCTGATGTGGTTCGTTAACTTTAACAATAGTTTGGCCGAAGCCCAGGCAGGTACTCCGGTTTTCGATGACTTGAGTACTTTGGGAGCCGCTGGCTTGCTGGCGGGTTTGTCGCCCACCCAGATTGCGGGAACTGCCAACTGGAAGCAGACTCCCGAACCTTCTAGCCTCATAGGATTGGGAAGTTTACTAGGTTTTGGGTTGTTGTCTAAGATCAAACGAAGAAACCCTTAAAGAAAACGGGTTTCTTAAAGAAACCCGTTTTCTGGGGCTGACTTGCCAAACCCGCTTTCTTTAAGAAAGCGGGTTTCTGGGTTGTTGATGAGAAACCCGTTTTCTGGCTTATGCTATAACCATACTACTATGCGCTCTAAATCTACAAAAACAACCGGTATAACCATTGAAACTGGATTCGATCGCCTGCGGACAGGTCGCCTTCAGGAAGCGGCGGCGATCGCCAATCAACTCCTCAGCAGTAATCCCAACCATCACGGTGCGCTCAACTTATCGGGATTGATTGCCCTCAACCAAGGAGAAAAAGAACAAGCCGTCCGACTATTACAGAGAGCAGTAAAATTAAAACCCAGTGAACCAATTTACCAGTGCAACCTAGGCGCCGCTTACCGCCAGAGTCACCGCTATAACGAAGCAATTTCCGCCTGTCAAAAAGCGCTCAAACTGCGTCCCAACTACCCCAATGCCCTAACTACCCTTGCCAGTACCTACTTTGCCTCGGAGCAGTACCAGGAGGCGCTGACAACCTACGAACAAGCGATCGCAATCGCCCCAGAACAGGCTCTACTGCAAGCCTACCGAGCCGATACCTTGCGGGAATTAGGTCAGATTCGTGCGGCGATCGAGGCTTACGAACAAGCTCTCCATCTTTCTCCCGACTTACCTCACGCCATGGGCAATTTTGGACTAACTTTATTGGCAGTCGGGCAACCGGAACGCGCCCTAGAATATTGCCGCCGGGCTACCGAATCCGAAGCAAAAAATAGTCAAGCTTGGATGAATTTGGGAACCGTCTTCCGCACCTTGGGACAGTTGGAAGCGGCCATGGATGCCTATGGCAAAGCTTACGATCTCAATCCCGATTCTGCCATGCTCTGCACCCTGATCGGTCAGATTTGGCAGGAAGTCAGCGAATTGCCACAGGCACTCACTTGGTACGATAAAGCCCTAGCAATTGAACCAGAGCGCCTTGATAGTCGCTGTGCCTTCGCTGGGGCAATTCTCGACTTAGGGGATAGCGCCACCGCCATCACTCGCTACCAAGAAATTATCGAGCAGCATTCCGACTATGGCGAGGCCTATTCAGGACTCAGCCAAGCTCTCTGGGAAGATGGCGACGCAGAAGAGGCAGTCGCGGTGGCCTATCGAGCAGTAGAACTCAAGCCCGAAAATGCCAGCTTGCGGGCGCATCTAGCCAGCATTCTCGCCTCTGCTGGGGATGTGGAAAGCGCCAACGCCGCCAACCGCGAGGCCCTGGCCGTCAATCCTAACTGTATTCCCGCCCTGGTCAATTTAGCCCAGAATTTGCGGGGAAAACTGCCGCCAGAGGATGCTCAACAGATGGAGACATTACTCGAAGCCAAGTGGGCCAGAGAAGGCACACAGTCGGAGCTTCATTTTGGACTCGCCCACTACTACGACGGTTGTAAGAACTACGCCCAGGCCGCCACCCATGCGATCGCTGCCAACAAACTACACACCGCCCACAAGCAGGAGCGAGGCTGGGATTACAATCCCGATGACTACGCCCAATATATCGACCAATTAATCGCCCACTTCACCCCCGAATTTTTCCAGCGCACTCAGGGGATGGGCAATCCCTCCACCGCCCCCGTTTTCATCGTCGGGATGCCCCGCAGCGGCACGACTTTGACGGAGCAGATTCTCGCCAGCCATCCCCAAGTATTTGGGGCCGGTGAGCGCAACTTTGCCGGTAATTGCTTTAACAGCCTACCGGCACTGATGGGGCATCCCGGCAGTACAACCGTCTGGGACTGTCTCCAGCAGCTTGGTCAACCTCAGATTCTTCACCTAGCCGATTGGCATCTGGCACAGTTAGAACAACTGCTCACCAAAGCAGGGACAGAGAGGGAGAATGTCCAGAGAATTGTCGATAAAATGCCCGACAATTACAGCCTTTTGGGCTGGATTGTTACTGCTTTTCCCAATGCCAAGATTATCCATTGTCGCCGCGATGTGCGGGATGTGGCGGTTTCCTGTTGGATCCCACATTCCGCACCCTAAGCTGTCACAGAGAGAAATTACGGAGAGAAAAAATCAAAGTGAGCATAAAAATAAACATAAGGAGCGAAAAAAGGCATTTGAGAAACAGTAAAGCACCAAAAATGGCATCAAAACCTATTCTCAATAAGGAGCAATAAGAATTAACACCACCTAGAGGAGTCAACAGATAAATAAAAGAAGAAATCCAAGAGATAAATCATAATTTAGACTAATCAATTAAAGTAAAAAACTAAATTATAGACATAGTAAAGTGGAGCTATAAATCAAAGATATTAGCTCATGTTCACTCATAGAAATTAAATTGATAGAGATAATAATTAGGTGGCTAATTGATAGTAACGTAAACAATCATCTGGTAAAAGACGCAAGATAAAATCTCTGTCCTTATTCCAATTAGAAATATGTTCCTCCTGATTAAGTGTAATCAAATGAATACAATGAAAGCATTGAAAAATCCAGCGTAAAGTAGGGGAATTAGTTGCTTTACCTAATTGATTTTTAATTGTTGATTTAGACTCTTTCAGAGCATTTCTAATTTGACGTTGAGCCAATGTATAAACCAAGAGACATAAACCCATAATCATTCCCATAGACTCTATTCTCTCAGGACTTTTAAGGAAAATACTATCGGCAAAAAATAATGGGTCTTTGAGAAAACCAAACCCCCGTTCACATGATTGTTGAGCTTTATATTCCCTGAGCATAGAATCATCACTAAGTTCCTGTGAATCTAAAACATTCGTAGCAATAATAAAACATCCTGCACTCAGCAATTCTGTATTAATTTTACTTTCATCCTGGCAGACTGTAGCTGATATTTGGTAGGATATTTCATTTAGAGAATCTTTTTTATTAGATTTGGCTGGAGTAACCTTACTTTCGTTAATTTGGTGATATTTGAACTGGGTTGATAATTTTGATAATGCCTTGATAGCATCTGCTTCACAAGCAAATCTCTCTTGTGATAACTTTTTCAAATCAAGAACCGCTTTTGATTCGGCTTTGGTAATTTTTTGGGTTAGTTTACGCAGGTCTGATTCTCTTCTTTCTTGACTTTGTACTACTAACCATCTTTGTTCTATTCCTGCATAATTTTCGGTTTTTGATACTAATTTATATCCTGGTATTGTACTATCAATAAATTCTGATTCTGGTATTGTTGATATTAATGATTTTGCTGCTTTTATGCTTAATGGTACTCGACATAACCACTGTAAATCTGACATCATTTTCAGGTTTGATTCTGTATATAAGGCAGAGTCAGCAACCATGAGACTATTAACTTCTAATTGTTTGTGATATTCTACTGCTATTTGACCAAAACATGATGAGTCTGCTTGGTTTCCTGATGCTAGTTTCAAAAATATTGGGATGTCTCCATCTCCTGAACATATCATTTCTATGATGAACTGTTTTAAGTCCGGCCGATGGTCACGAGAATAACCATAAGTGATGGTTATTTCTTTTGGTGATTTTACTGCTATTTCTTCTAATTCTTGGTTATTTCCTATTTTTTGATTCTCAAATATTACTTCTGGTAAGCTAGTGTTATACTGCCCATGTACGTGGATTGATGATGAGTCTAGATGTGATGTTGATAGTGATACTCCAAATTTTTGGGCGGCTTTTACTGCGATGATGAAAAATATTGTATCTAATCCTTTTATAAATAGTTTATCCATGACTCTCCCCAATTTATCGTCGTTGAGATATTCTGGTTTTACTCCTGTTCCTATTAGATGTTCACAGGCGATTGTTTCAAAATATTCGGGAAACATATATAAGGGTTTGGAAACAAATCCTAACCCGTTGATTATCATGGCTTTTACTACTTGACCTGCATTTACTTTTTCGTCTTTTTCGACTCCTATCAATTCGTTTATTATTTCTACTATTCCGATTGAGTCTATTATTCCTGCCACTATCCCTAGATGGTCTATGTTCTGAATTTCTATTTCTTGGGGTTTTAATTTCACAACAGATTCCTCCACTACTTCTAAGTACCTAAGCAAAATTAATTACACATATCTAACCCCGCTCTTGCCTCTTGCCTATCTTCACTAGGAAATTAATTTTGCACGACTACTTATTGTAATCAATTATTTCTTGTTTTCTGAACAATTATTTTTTTCTCTTGAATTTTCTCTTTCTCGCTCCATACCCCTTTTAATGCTATATATTCTCATTAACCCTTTTAACCTTTGAATTAATTTTAGTTATTATGTACTACTTTAATGGCTTTTTTGATCTGTGACAGTTGAGGGTGCGGAATGTGGGTTGGATGACTCAGTTTAAGTCTATTCGCTGGGCGTTTGACTTAACTCATATTGCCGAACGCATTCAGCAATATTGGCGGATTATGGAACATTGGCGGCGCGTTTTGCCAGTTCCCATGTTGGAAATTGACTATGAGGAAACGGTTGACCAGCAAACGGCGCAAACAGTTCGGCTCCTGGATTTTATCGGATTAGAATGGGATGATGCTTGTATGCAGTTCCATAAAACCGATCGCTTAGTGCGTACTGCCAGTGTCACCCAAGTAAGGCAACCGATATATAAGCGCTCGGTAGAGCGCTGGCGCAGTTATGAAGAAGCCCTGCAACCTCTGCTCGAAAGGTTAACCATCTAAGCTACAGCGTTTCCCATAACTGCGAAATGTTTAGGCATCAAATGGGGTTGAAATACCCGAAATAACCGCCTAGTAGGGTTCTCAGTCCAAAATTGGGAGCTTCAAAAACCTTGCATTACCACTTTCATAGTACATAAATTAGTACAAAAAAGAGGACAACAAAGCCTGAAACTCCTGCCGCCTGACTGATACTAAATCCAGTTATTAAAAACTGATTATTTATTCTCCGTTTTGCCGTTCGGCAAAAGCTCACGGCCGAAGCCTTTTGCATGAGTAGAAAACGGGTTTCTCCGAGAAACCCGTTTTCTGTGCGTTACTCAGTCTCCAACGCGGAAGCGATACTTCCCAGCAAATTCTCCCTTTAATGCTTTAATTTGAGGGTGATTTTTTGGTGTTTCTTGAAGGAGTTTTAAACACTTAGCAATCTTCTTTTTTAAGATTGGATCCGCTTCAGAATAAACTTTATTTGCTTTAGCTGTCAAACGGACTTTATAAGTTATTTCAGCTTTCCCAATCAATGAGGCAACCTGATTGTAAATCCATTTCAGCTTCTTTCAAATGTTCCATAATATTCGGGATTGCTCTAATTTCTTGCGTTGCCTTTTCACTTTCTTTATCTGACAAATAAGCGGCAAATTCTAGAATCATCTTTAAATTTTCTACTGATAGGGTTTGTAAATATTGTTGAATCTTTTGCTGCATTAAATTGACCTGTACTAATGTTTCAGAATCTAAAAAATCTTCTGGAGTCGAGGGATTTACTTCAACGTCAGTTAGAGTCATATTTAATCAAGTGCTTCTCTCAAGTTTCTTATTTGTATCTTAGCGTGTATCCCGTCTCCCGTCTCCTGACGACCGACTCCTTACCCCACAGTTAACTTTACTTTTGTCCAACTACTTAATACTGCGAATGTATGAAAACGCATCAATTGGGCAAAAGCTCAACGATGCGTTTTTAAGTTCCAAAAACCGCTATATTTGTAACCCAAAACAAATTAATTCTGATTAGGGTCAGTGGCTGCGGCCATTTGCATTCTCTGCACCAGATTATCGAGGGCTAATTCTAGATGTAAACCGGCATCTACGGCGGTCCAACCCTGTTCGGTTAGGTGTCGCCATTCAAAGTGTAGGTGCGGACCGGTAGAAAGTCCCGTACTACCCACACGACCGATAACTGCGCCCTGTTCCACCCATTCTCCCGGTTTGACGGTAATTTCTGAAAGGTGGGCATAACGAGATTCTTGACTACCATCGAGGTGACGTAAAATCACCGTTAATCCGTAACCTCCTAACCAGTCGGCGGTGGCCACTTCCCCTGCGTAGGCGGCTAATACAGGTGTTCCCATCGGTGCGCCTAAATCAGTACCCGCGTGCATGGCCCGATTCCCGCTGACTGGATGATTTCGCCACCCGAAAACCGAGGTAATTTGGGCGGGAAGGGCGAGGGGAAAGAGTAAATCGGTGCGTTGAGTTTGGTTAGAATCCGTGGGACTTAAACGGGTGGCCCGCTCATAGGTGGTCGCTTCGCTGATTGCTTCCACTTCTGCGCGAGTCACGGGGGCTAAAGCTAATTTTACGCCATTCCATTCCGGGGGATTGAGGGCCACCACCTGACTTGGAATCACCGTCGGGGCAGCCAGACGTACCGGGGCGCTAGAAGCCACGAGAGTGGGGGCATAACGACGGAGGGAATTATTAGCGATAACCGGCTGATTTCGGGGCTGCCGTCCTACTCGCACCGCCGGATTAGGATTGAGACGCACCCGGGCCAGATTAACCGGGGGTAAGGGTTTGGCCACAGTGCTGACCGGCTGACGACGGGAGGACCGAGCCGCCAGATTACAGCTACCTCCTACCAGTTGACCATTTTGGGCGATGGTTTGGCAACCACTGCGGCGCTCGGTGACAACAACGGAACTGGGGGGGTTAAAGTTTCTAGTATCGATAAAGTTATTTTTACCGCCGGCCCGGGGGGCAAGGGTAGGCATATCGGTTTGATGGTTTTCGGGGATAGCCAGACGGGGGGCAGGATTAGTATTTTCTTTGATAACGGGGGCTTTCAGAGTCGGGGCGGCATTTTCCACTACCGGGGTTTCGCTGCCAGTTTCGGAATTAGCGATCGCATTGGGAGCAAGAGTGAGCAGACCGCTGATTACTAAACCAAGACCACTGCATAAACTCAGCTTCTTTTTTAAGGATTTTCCGAGAAAAAGTTTCAATATCACCGATGAAGGATACATAGGGCGGCCTCACTTCTCACAGTTTAGTCAAAAAAATATTTAGACTCAATTATAGCCGAGACTGACCCTACCAGCCGGTATATAGATTTCGCTACTGGCATTGTCCGAGGTGAGTTTAACTTTTAGTTCCCCTCGATCGCTTACCCCGGTTATTATGCCCTGATAGCCCTCGAAAGCTATCTTTTGACCAAAATTGGCAAAAAGTTCTAAATAGGAGGCTAATAGGGCTTTTATGCCGTGATGACAGTAATATTCATAGCCGTATAGGATAGCATCGCTGGTGAGAGAGGTTAACTGAGCGATCGAGGTGATTTTATTGCCGGCCAAAGCTTGTAAATTAATGCCAGTGGGGGGGACGGGATTGGCCCAATTGATGCCCACTCCGATGACTGCTTGCGGGATTTTTTGACCCTGAATACGGGTTTCTAGGTTAATTCCCCCTAGTTTGCGCCCTAGTAATACTAAATCATTCGGCCATTTGATTTTAACAGGTATTTCTTGACAATTGAGGTGATAAGCGATGCCCCAAACTGTAGCGAGAACGAGATGGGCAGATTTATCCACCTCTAAATCCAGATTTAAAGCTAAAGATAAATATAATCCTCCCGGTTCAGAAATCCATTCCCGTCCCCATTGTCCTCTCCCAGCACTTTGTTGACTAGCAGTCACCACAAAAGGCGGATTTTCCCCCGACTCTAATAATTGCCAAGCTTTAGTATTAGTGGAAGGTAATAGCTCAAAGTGATGGATTTTGGGCATAAATGGGGAATTATGAATTATGAATTATGAAGTATTTTCAGTGTTGCCAAAGGCACGGCGTAGCCGTCCAGTAAACAGTAAACAGTAATCAGTGACCTGATACTAAATCCGTTGAGTATAGGCTAAATATCAGGAGAGGCAAAAGGCAAGAGGCAAAAGGCAAAAGAGGGAATAGATAATCAGTTTTTAATAACCAGATTGAGTATGAAAACTGACATCTGATCACTGATAACTGAATCACTGATAACTGATCACTGATAACTGATCACTGACCAAAAGCTTGGATTGAATGATCAAGTGGGAAGTAATGCTAAATCCGTTGAGTATAGGCTACATATCAGGACAGGCAAAAGGCAAGAGGCAAAAGAGGGAATAGATAATCAGTTTTTAATAACCGGATTGAGTATCAAAACTGACATCTGATCACTGATAACTGAATCACTGATAACTGATAACTGATTAGGTGCAAGGAAGAGAACGCAGGTACTCACTGAGGTGGGAACGTAAACCGATGCCATGGAAAAGCGGGCCACGACTGCCTAATTCAACAATACTGACAGCGGCCACGGGCATTTCAAATCGATCGCGATAACGGCCCACATCAATACCCATCAGACTACAGAGCATGATCCGGATGGTGGCCTTGTGGGAAACGATCAAGATATTGCCATCACTGTGGGTGTGTTCAATTTCCTCCAAAACGGCCGCGGAACGACGGGCTATATCGATACCCCTTTCCCCGTTGGGGGGAGCATTCCAAGCAGGATCCGTCAACCAGCGCACATAGAGATCATGATATTGACGATCGATATCGTTGGGGTGCATACCTTCCCAAAGACCATAACCGATCTCTTGTAATCCCTGGCGGATTTCTAATTTCAGTCCCACCGCTTCACAGAGGGGTTTAGCGGTTTGAATAGCTCTTTGTAGGGGACTGACGTAGGCTGCGCGCCAAGGTAAAGAACGATAGACATCGGCGAATTCCTGCGCCATTTCGATGCCTTCGGCAGTCAAACCGGGGTCATTTTCTGGAGTACCACAGTATCCTCCCGTTTTGCTATAGGCCGTTTGTCCGTGTCGTAGAAAATATAACATCAAGCACATAGTTTTTCAGCAGACCAAATCCGGGGCTTCCCTTGTTACTGTTGACTGGTTAGGTTCCCGCTCGCGAGCGCAGGTCATTGCGGAGGTGAGAGCGATCGCCCATAACTTGAAAGAGGGGACCGTGTTCGGCTAATTCGACGATCGTCAGCGAGGCCACAGGCATGGCAATTCGATCGCGATAACGGCCGATATCAATGCCTAAAAGAGAACATAACATGATTCGGATCGTTGCTTTATGGGAAACGATCAAAATATGGCCATCATCGTGATTATGGTCGATTTCCTCTAATACCTCCGAACTGCGACGAGCGATATCGATGCCTTTTTCGCCTCCTGTGGGAGAATTCCAGCCCGGATCTGCTAACCAGCGCACATAATCATCATGAAACTCCCGATTAACCTCGGCTGCGGTTTTTCCCTCCCATTGGCCGTAGGCAATCTCTTTTAACCCTTCCCGTTTCTGGATGGGAATAGCCAAGAGATCGCTTAAAGGGGTGGCGGTGGCCAGGGTGCGTTTGAGGGGACTAGAATAGATCGCTGTCCAAGGCAGATCTCGATAGACAAGGGCGAAATCCTTGGCCATTTCATCGCCGGCCAGGGTTAGTTGCAAGTCTAATCGACCGCAAAAACTACCCGCTTGACTGGCTGTGGTTTCGCCATGACGCAAAAAGTAAAGTTTTAGACTCATCTTTTGGGTGCATCTCACATTTGTGACTCATTTCCACTTATACTGATAAGCAGAAGTTATTAAAAGAGGGCGAAGGCAATTCGCCACCACAATCATCCTTTTTACCTTTTGTTTCCAGGTAACTCTCTAAATTACCACTATATTTAGGGTTTACTAAAAAAGTTTTTCCAGGGTGTGGGGAGAAAAAACGAAAACTTTCTATCTCAGTCGGACAGCAAGCTGACTCAGCAATTGAAGCGAAAATTCTACCATTCTCTAGGATGCCATTCCGGGTTAATCTGGGTTTCGGGACAATTTATGACTAAATTTTAAGAGGCAGTATGGAACGCACTTTCTTAATGATTAAACCCGACGGTGTACAGCGCAATCTGGTGGGGGAAATTATTCAACGCTTTGAAGCTAAAGGTTTTACGCTGGTTGGGTTGAAAATGATGCAGGTTTCTAGCGAATTAGCGGAAAAACACTACGCTGTTCATAAAGAAAGACCCTTTTTCCCTTCTTTAGTCGATTTTATTACTTCCTCCCCCGTGGTGGCCATGGTTTGGCAAGGAGAAGGAGTAATTGCCTCCGCTAGAAAAATTATTGGCGCCACTAATCCCCTCAATGCTGAACCTGGTACGATTCGCGGTGATTTTGGTATTAGTGTCGGACGCAATCTTATCCATGGGTCCGATGGTCCAGATACTGCCAAAGATGAAGTTAGTCTCTGGTTTAGCGATGCAGAATTGGCTAATTGGACTCCCGCAATCACTCCCTGGGTGGTAGAATAAATCCCTTTGAGGCAGTCAGGAGCCGGTCGTCAGGAGACAGGAGATGGCTTTTATTTTGGGGTTGGCTGAAAAAATCTAAAAACCTTGTTGGGTAAGACTTTTAGACTTTTTGTTAATCAAAAAGTACTAGGCATGGGAGTGATCAGGGGGAAAATTCAGGTACTTTTTCCCTGAAAATTAGGTAATTGGCCACCTCAAAACCGGTAAAACCCCACACCCCCCCTACCCCCACCGAAAAACTTTTTCAGCATACCCTATTTATTCTCCTCTCTCCCCACACTCAACCCCTCATCTTGCGACTTATGACCGTAGAATCCAGCTTACAACAGTTAAAAAGAGCTTCATCGGGACGATTACCCAGCAGTTACGGGGTCTATTTTAAGAATACCCTGGTCGCCCTCTGTCATGCTCTTGAAGATCATATCTTGCAAACTAGCAGCCCTGATAGTACAAATAAACCACTGGTCTTAGTCACCTTTCAACAGGGAAAATGGTATTTACAGGAAGCTGATCGCTATTTAGATATGGCTCGCTCTTCTCGTCATATTGCGATCGCCGCCGTGGCCGATAGTGGTTTTTCTGAGCATAAAACCGGCAGTTTAGAGAATGTTTCGCTAGTGAACTTAGATAATAGCGATAGTTTGGTTAATGAGTGGAATTTAATCATTCTTTCCCCCGATTACGCATCCATGGTACTCTGTCATGAGTTATCCCCGGAAGAATACCGGTCCGATAGTCAACCCCAAATAGACACGGAGCGAAAATTCTACGGTTTATGGACATTCGATCGCGATTTAGTCGAAAAAGCCGCTAGGATCTTAATTGAGCGTCTGCATCCCTATAATCCCAGTCTAGCGGCCGATTTAAGCAGACAACAAGAGGAAATTAGTCAAAATATTAATCCCATTCCCACGGATTTAACGGGAGTAGTCTCTCGCATTGTCACCTATCTGCAAACCAGTCAACAGCAGTTAGTCACCGTCAGCAGACAAGCACGAGAATTAAGTGACTTAGAAGGACAAGCATCCCGTTTAAATAAAAATTTAGCCGCTAATAAACTGCAAGCTTTTCTCAGAATGGCCCAAAAAGTCGATGAAAGAGATATTGATAATCCCCTTGCTTCCCTACAGGTGGCCGCTTTAGCGGAAATGTTGGGACAATTGCTCGATTTACCCACCCTGAGATTACGACGCTTACGATTAGCTGGTTTATTATACCGCATCGGTCTAGCGGAGGCTCCGATCGAAGTTTTTAGACAGCGTGCCAGTCAGTTAGAGGGAGCAAATGCGTTATTTTGGCGGGATCGATCGGTGTTAGGCGCACAATTACTCGCCACTATGCCCGAATTAGCCCCAATTCAACAGATTATTTACCATGAGTTTGAATACTGGGATGGTAGCGGGGTTCCCAACGGCTTAAAAGGGGAAGAAATCAGCCTAGAGTCGCGAATTTTAGGATTATCAGCCTATTTTCAGGAATTAACTCAACCGCGAGGCGACCGACTAGCTCTAGATTTAGGAGAGGCCCTAGAGCGCTGTCAAAATTATAGCGGGATTCGTTTTGATCCCGCTTTGGTAGAAAAATTAAGTTCGGTAATTCGTCTGTGCGAAATGGGGTGGATGCAATTACCCGATCGCCCTAGTCAAGTCCCCGCCGTCTGGTTAGAATCAGTTTAGGATTAGACTCCGATTAAACTCTGCATGGCACGTCCCATATTAGCCGGTTTAAAAGCTGCCATGGCCGCGGTCGGTTCATAGCCGCAATGTACCATACAATCGGCACATTGCGGATTGCCACTGGCCCGACCGTAGTTATCCCAATTGGTTTCTTCTAAAAGTTCCCGAAAGCTTTTGTAATGTCCTTCGTTGAGCAGATAACAGGGTTTTTGCCATCCTAAAAGACTATAGCTAGGACTACCCCAAGGGGTGCATTCATAGTCCTGTTCACCGATGAGAAAATCGAGAAAGAGAGGATTATGGTTAAAATTCCACTTTTTCTGACCTGATTTCCAGGGTGAGAGAATTTCTCGGAATAAAGCTCTGGTTTGCTCCCGTTTCAAGAAACTATCTTGATCCGGGGCCCACTCATAACTATAACCCGGGGAAATCATCATGCCATCGATACCCAAAGTAGCGAGAAAATCAAAAAATTCCTGCATTTCTCGCGCATCTGTGCCTTCAAAAACCGTGGTATTAGTAGTAACCCGAAAACCTCTCGCTTTCGCTGCTTTAATCCCTTGTACTGCCTTATCGAATACTCCCTCTCGATCCACACAGCGATCGTGATGTTCTTTGAGACCATCCAGATGGACACTAAAGGTAAGATAGGGTGAAGGAGTAAATTTATCTAGGCTTTTCTCCAATAACAGGGCATTGGTGCAGAGATAGACAAATTTTTTTCTGTCCACTAACCCCTTGACAATTTCATCGATTTGTGGGTGTAAAAGCGGCTCGCCCCCGGGGATGGAAACCACGGGAACCCCGCATTCTTCCACCGCTGCGAAACATTCTGCTGGGGTAAGATGATTGCGGAGGATTTCCGGGGGATGTTGAATCTTCCCGCAGCCAGTACAGGCTAAATTACAGCGAAATAGGGGTTCTAGCATTAAAACTAAGGGAAAACGCTTTTTTCCTGCTAGACGCTGTTTCAAGATATAGGAAGCAACCACTAAAGCTTGTTGTAGTTGGACAGCCATTTGCTCACACCAATAGGATTCTAAGTCATTATAGACTGTTAACAGGACATCAAGGCATAGAAGCCTAGAAAATGGCAAAATAAATAAAAGCTGAGGGCTTTTCTGGCTGTTTACTTTGATTACTGGATAGATTAAACCTCTTGCCTGATTAATTTTTGCCAGTTTAAAAACGTCCTATCAGTGATCAGTCTTTTTAGCTATCAGCTTTTATTTATCTCATTGAATTGGTCCCTATCACCTTGATCTAGCTGATGGCTCCAAGACTACTGACTCCTAACCTTAACGACAATTTTTGATTTTTACCAGAGGTCTATTATGGGTTCTTTAGGCGATCGCTTCAAGAAATTTGCGGGTAGAACTCGCTATGTGGTCTGTCGCTTATTTTTGCATCTCTACGGCCAAGAAGTCGCACCCCTGATCGGTATTCTTAATCGTGCCGGCCGGGAGGCGATCGATTCCGAAGGCGATTTAGAGGTCATGGGAGAGGGTTTAGTAGAAATTTGTCAAAATCTGCTGCAGATGAACCTCTATTGGTTTTCTGTGGCTAATGAGGGCGATGTTTTTTGGAGTGAGGGGGAAGCGGGAGACTACGTTAACGAACTGTTTACCGATTCTGCGGGGAGATACCTAAGTGAATCGGTGTCTTCACAGCTGGGAGAAAAGGAACCCTTAACTTTACCCGTCACCGATAACTTAGTTGTTATGATCACAATAGCATTCGAGGGTGAGAGTGCTGCTTTAGAAACTAGCCTAGCCGATCGAGAGGCCCTGGAAGATGGTTTAAAATCAATAATTAACCTCCACTACCAAGGTCGGCTGCGTGCGATTCAGGTACATTTTTCTCCTGCTCAATTGGGAGATGAATTGACCAATGAGCAACTATTACTCAATTTCCCCGAATTACTGCCTTTATAGTCTTAATTTTGCCATTATGCTGCGCCAAGTAACGACAATCCTTTTAATTCTTACCCTTTGTTGCACAACGGTGGCCTGTGGTTCGTCGTCAAATCAAACTCAGTCACCGTCAGCTAATAACAGTAGTGTAAGACAAGAATCCAATCAGGTTAGTAGCGGTCGCTACGAGGTGCAACAAGCTACCTACGATGATGGAGATGGCACTTATACCTTAATGCTGTTAAACACCCCCGGGGGGACTTCTCCCCTCTTCCGCACTACTAACCTGCAAATGGCTAGATTAAGCGATGAAGCTATCGCTAAAGGGGAAAAAACCGCAGTGGAAATCAACGGCGATCAGGCTACCCTGTACATGACCGAAGATTTTAAAATTGAGTATGTCCACAATGTCACGGAAGTGCGGAACAATCCCCAAACCGGACAACAAGAAACCGTGGTGATTCGGCAAGAATCGAGTTTTTGGAGTCCTTTTCTCGGTGCTGTTGCCGGTCAAGCTTTGGGTAGTTTGCTCTTTCGTCCTCAATACTACGTTCCTCCCCTTTATACTCCGGGGGGTGTGATGACCGGTTTTGGTGGTTACGGTTCCACCTATAATCAGGCAGTGGATCAATACCGGACTAAACATAATAGTCCACCTCCGGCGGTCAAAAACCGGCAAACTCTCCGTTCTACCGGCAATTTACGTCGTTATCCTAGCAATACTCCCTCCAGTCCCAATCGCAGCACCACCACAAAACCCAGTGGTTCTGGTTATGGTTCGAGTACCCTGAAGAATTCGGGTAAATCTGATAATGTCAAACGTTCTCCTAGTTTCGGTTCCTCTGGTTCCCGTCGTACCCCTAGTCGCAGTGGTTTTGGCAGCAGCAGACGCGGCCGACGTTAGGAGGATTTGACTGGAGTGGTGGAAGATTAATCCTGTCTTCCCCACCTCAGACATTGGGGATGGCAGCTACTTAAGAAGCAACCATTTTGCGAATTTCCGAGTAGAAAACCGTCTGGCGATCGCCATTGGCCGACTGGATAATACTGGTACGCAATCTCAGATTAGGACTAGCAAACCAGATTCTTTCCTCGATACGATGGTGATTATGCTCGATGGTTAAAGTTAAAGCTTGATCGCTTCTGAGATGATATTCTCCCAGCGCTGCCGATTTAGCGTCCGATGTGATCAATTTTCCTTGCCAAGGATTCTCTGAGGGCAGCCAAACTAAATAGCTAGAACCGATTTTTTTCGGTTGTCCATAGTCCACGGAATTATCCCAAGTCGCTTTCCATCCCCCTAGACTGGCCTGGGACTGACAGTTATTTTCTAAACATAATTGCACCACATCGGCAGCATCGGCAGTCAGTAAATCGATGGTGATTTCTGCTTTATTATTGGCAACTTTTTGGGCGGCTAATTGATAACTGGTACGCTGGGAAAACCATTTACCCGCACAGAGATTAATAAATTCTTGAATGTCCATGAATGGCTGTAGGCAAAGATTGATCGCTCTGGAAGACTAGATTATTTATTCTATCCTATCCCTAGACGTTGGCCAATTTTTGCAAGGATAAACGGGACGCTTCGCGCACTTGCGGATGTTCGTCTTTAACCAAAAATTTTAAGGCCGCGATCGTTTTTTCCGCCGGAAGGTGGCCTAAAGCTTCCGCTAATCGCTGCCGGATTAACCAGTCATCGGAGTTAACAAAGGTTAAAAGCTTTTCGACGGTTTCCACTGCTTTGATTTCACCAAGGGCAGCAATAGCGGCCTGTTGAATAACCGCTTCGTTACTGTCTAACGCCGATAATAACACCTGTTTAGCCCGAATATCGCCCAAATTGCCCAAAGCGACGGCGGCACTAAAGCGGACTAACCATTGCGTGTCTTCGTAAAAAGCCCGTTGTAGGGGTTCAAAAGCGCGAATATCTTCTAAATAACCTAAAGCTCCCGCAGCATCGGCGCGAATGCCATAATCGGCATCATTGGCTAACAAATCCACGAGGATAGGAAAGCATTCCTCGGTTTGTTTGACTCCCAAAGCAAAGACAGCCATCGATCGCACCGGCAGCATTTCATCATAAAGGACTTTTTTGATCAAGGGTACAGCCTCCTCCGGGGCCACTTCTCGCAGGGATGCCAAGGCCAGCAGACGATCTTTAGAGTTGCTGCTTTCTAACTGGAGGGCAATGGCTTCTATATCAGGCTTACTCATTTTTGTCAATCACTTGTAATATTTCTTTAATTCTAACGCAATTCTTGGCAATTCAGAAACGAGAGCGGGGAAAGTAATTATCTTGCTAAGGCGATTTTATGTCTTCCGCGTAACATCTGAGCAATTTTTTTTAGCTAAAGTTACCCAAAAGTCCCAATTAAAAATTAAAAGTATTGACAATTTTACCCATTAAAAATCTTCAAGATCCAAGTTTTACATCGGTCTTTTATGTGACTTAAGATAATTGTTGGCTAACCAGAGAATTTTAAGCCAAGATTATCGATAAACTGGCTAATTTAGGTAATTAAAATCCTTGAGAAGCTTGTTTTATTGATCCATGTAGTTTTGGGAGGAAACTGTCGGCTGAATTTTTCAAAAAATGAATATTTATGATTAAGCCTAAAGATAGATGGCTCTTCGGTAATTGTTATGCAAATAATTAACTTAAAATAAAATTCGATGAGAGTACCTACGCTCAAAAATAGCTGAAACCCATACAGGGAAAGATTCAAGGCACAAACAGGTGAATGCCAAAAGATAGACAATTGAGTTAAGATTTGATATAATAGCCAAAAACCAGATTATTTTACTTATGATACTTGACAAATTTTTGAACCTACAAGGAACCTGTATTCAAGGCTATCGACTTCTCCAAAGTCTGACTACAGAAGTTTAATCCCCCTAAATCCCCCTTTTTAAGGGGGACTTAAATTCGATGTGTAGTTTTCATTTAGAGAAATGGTATAAGTCAGCAGTCTTAGGGGACTGGAACAGCTAATTTCTGTGTGTTACAGTGTTTCTCCTAAAGATGAAGTGTAATCTAATTTGGTATCGAAGACCGACTCCCGAAAACGAAAACTTCGTACCTGCTCATTAAGATAACTGCTCGGCTCTCTTATTCTTTGTGTGATCTCGCGTAGCGAGCGCGTTGCGACCAGTTTAACTTATATAGTAGTGATCGATCTCTGTGTCCTTTGTGTCTCTGTGGTTCCCCTTCCACTCACTTGCCCGCAAAACTGTATCTTAGAATACATTTTACCCACCAAATCGGGGAGAGCCACTGCTCTAGCTAATATCCTTAACAATAGGGTTAATTTAGCTAAACCTCCTGTAAAAGTAAGTTTTCGAGGCGCTATCTGGTCAAAATATCGAAAACCTTTATAATTCCTACTGATAACTTAGGAACTATGCAAACAATCTTTCAGCGCGTAGGCTACCTGTTGTTGTTCCTCGAAGCTTAAATCGGGGAACATAGGTAAAGATAACACTTTTTCGCTGGCCAATTCAGCCATGGGTAAATCACCTTTTTTATAGCCTAAATACTGATAAACCGGCTGTAAATGTAGGGGAATCGGATAATAAACCATAGATAGGACATCTTTTTCCTGCAAAGCTGCCCGAATTTGGTCACGATTTTCCGTTAGGATTGTGTACTGATTCCAAACGTGCTTACCCCCGGCTAAAGCGGCGGGTAAAGTGATATTAGGCAAAGGTTGCAGTAATTCCCGATAACGTTGGGCAATCTCGATCCGTTGATTATTCCAAAAATCGAGATATTTCAGCTTAATTTGCAAAATAACCGCTTGAATGGCATCTAAGCGGCTATTCACCCCGATTACCTCATGGAGATAACGCACCTTGCTGCCGTGTTCTTTAATCATGCGAATTTGTGCCGCTAACTCGGGGTTATTGGTGGTAATTGCGCCACCATCGCCACAACCGCCTAAATTTTTGGTGGGAAAGAAGCTAAAACAGCCAATATCGCCGATACTCCCCACTTTCTGCCCATGCCATTCTGCTCCCGTTGCTTGAGCGCAATCCTCAATCACCAATAAATTATGGGAACGAGCGAAATTTACCACCTCAGACATATTGACAGATTGCCCAAAAAGGTGTACTGGGATAATCGCTTTAGTCTGGGGAGTAAGCGCTTTTTCCAACAGTGCCACATCGAGGTTAAAAGTATTAATATCGATATCGACAAAAACCGGCACTGCCCCGACTAAATTAATCGCTTCGGCGGTGGCAATAAACGAAAAAGTAGAAGTGATGACTTCATCCCCCGCTTGAATACCGAGGGCGCGCAGTGCCAGATAAAGGGCATCGGTTCCCGAATTACAGGCGACACAATCGCTAACACCATGATAGAGGGCAAATTGTCGTTCTAATTCGCTCACAGCTTCACCGCCAATGTAGCGCCCAGAACGGAGGATTTCTAAAACGGCATGGTTAGCTTCTTCGCTGATGACTTGGTATTGACGGGATAAATCGACGGGGGGAATTGTACTCACGCGCTTTCACTCAAATTAGAGACTAATCGGGATTTGTTGGCGAAAAGAAGGAATAATTAGTCAAAAATAATTATAAACTTGCTATTTATAGATGAAGTACCCTTGTAATTTGTTTCTTTTATTTTTATGGATGGATTAGTAGAACTAAATCTGGTGGATTTGGGTTGGGCTTTGGGGATGATGGGCATTTGTTTACTCCTCTCCCGTTGGTCAAATTTAGCCCTAGAGGGACAATTATTATTAGCGACCGGTCGCTCGATCCTGCAATTATTAGTGGTAGGCTACGTTATCGCCGTTATTTTTTCCCTCGATAATCCTCTAGCAGTGCTGGGGATTTTGGCAGTGATGATGACTATCGCGACTATTGTTGCTAAAAATCGCATCGATAGCCGAGATAAAGGCTTATTACCCCTAGTTTTCGGCTCTTTATTGATTAGTAGCTGTCTAACTTTAGGTTATGCGATCGCTTTAATTATTCAACCAGAACAATGGTACTCACCCCAATACTTAATTCCCTTGACGGGGATGGTGTTAGGGCAAGCGATGAATAGTGCCTCTTTAGCCGGGGAAAGATTAAGCAGTGCGATTAAAAGTCACCGTTTAGAAATCGAAACCCATCTTTGTTTGGGGGCAACCCCTCAACAAGCGATCGCATCCTATCAAAAAGCGGCGATTCGAGCTAGTTTAATCCCCACCCTCAATCAGATGATGGTAGTGGGTTTAGTCAGTTTACCCGGAATGTTCACCGGACAGGTATTGGCAGGAAGTGAACCTTTAAACGCCGCTTCCTACCAGATACTGATCCTGTTTATGATTGCCCTAGCTAACCTAATCACCGCACAATTGGTGACAGAGGGAATCTATCGGCGCTTTTTCGGTGAGAATTTATCACTTATCAGTTGAAAGGAATCGGGGGGCGGGGGTTAGGGTTTTAGGGTGTTGGGGTGTTAGTTGAATTCCCCCATTCCACCATTTCCCTATCCCCTAACGGCCAAAAATTAGGCCTTCCACTTGCTGGCAACGACTTCAGCGAGATCAACCACCCGTTGGGAGTAACCCCATTCGTTATCGTACCAAGCGATAACTTTTACCATATCGCCACCCATCACCATGGTGAGACTAGCATCAACGATCGAGGAGGCATCAACACCGCGATAATCAGAGGAAACGAGAGGTAAATCATTATATTCGAGAATTCCTTTCAAAGAATTTTCCGAAGCTTCTTTGAGGACTTCGTTTACCTGTTCCGCGATCGTGCTTTTTTCCACTTGCGCCACTAAATCCACCACAGAAACGTTAGGAGTGGGTACCCGCAGAGCGATACCGTTAAGTTTCCCTTTCATTTCCGGGATAACTAAGGCTACAGCCTTGGCGGCGCCGGTGGAGGTGGGAACGATGTTAACGGCGGCGGCGCGAGCGCGACGCAGATCCCGGTGACTAGCATCCAGAATCCGTTGATCACCAGTGTAACTGTGGGTGGTGGTCATCGTCCCTTTGATGATGCCGAAGTTTTCGTGAATCACTTTAACGACAGGAGCCAGACAGTTGGTGGTACAACTGGCATTACTGATGACGTTGTATTTATCGTGTTCGTATTCGTCAGCGTTGACACCAACCACATAGGTTCCCACACCCGAACCTTTACCCGGTGCGGTAATGAGGACTTTTTTAGCTCCTGCGACAATATGCTTAGAAGCGCCCTCTTCATCGACGAAAACACCGGTAGCCTCGATAATCAGATCTACACCCCATTCTGCCCAGGGCAGATTGAGGGGATTGCGATCGGAATAACATTTAATAGTTTTACCGTTAACAATTAAAGAATTATCATCGGCATCGATATTAGCGTTAAGTTTGCCTAACATCGAGTCATATTTGAGCAGGTGAGCGTTACTCCGGGGATCGGATGTATCATTGATCCCCACTACCTCCAAGCCACTATTAGTCCTTCCTAACCAACATCTTAGGAAATTACGTCCAATCCGTCCGAAACCATTGATCGCTACTCTAATCACTGCTGCTTGCCCTCTACGTTTTAGTGCAATACATAAAAAAATAATTAATGTTCCCAATCATACCTTAAAGGTTGAACTTTGCGATCCCGATCGAAAATAATTTATTAGCTCACCATTGAGGAGACTCCGAGACAGGAGACTCCGAGACAGGAGACTATTTTTATTTATTCTCCCCACTCCCCACTCCCCACACCTCACACCCCACTTCCCACACCCCACTCCTCGCAGCCTAGAAAAAAGGAATTGGGAGAAAAAATTTTAATTCTGCGTCAAGGATGTTGCAGGGGGACCGGGCAACATTTGGGAATTCTGGTCAAATGCCCCTATCATGAAGTTGACTTTACTACCGATCGAGTTTAAAACTTATATAATCGTGGGTCTGAGGAGTGAAAACAGTGAAAAAAGTTAAGTTTAACGGCCAACCTTTCCATTTTATCGGTATTGGCGGTATTGGGATGTCAGCCCTCGCTTATATCCTAGCCAAGCGCAATTTACCCGTGTCTGGCTCTGATTTACGTCCTACTCATATTACCCAACGGCTACAGGGAGCGGGAGCGCAGATTTTCCACCGTCAAGAGGCCAATAATTTAGCTGTATTTCATTCTCCGGTCCCTCAAAACAGTAGCCAAACAGTTCCGCAAGTAATCTGCTCCACGGCGATTAATGACCATAACAAGGAATATCAAGCGGCCAGAGACTTAGGATACCCAATTTTTCACCGTAGCGACGTTTTAGCGGCTTTAATCGCTGATTATGACAGTATCGCCGTTGCTGGAACCCACGGCAAAACCACCACTAGCAGCCTAATCGGTTACGTTTTGTTAGAAGCGGGATTAGACCCCACGATCATTGTCGGTGGTGAGGTGGACGCGTGGGAAGGTAACGCTCGTCTTGGTCAAGGGCGTTTTTTAGTGGCAGAGGCCGATGAGTCCGATGGTTCCCTGACCAAACACGCCCCGAAAATCGGCGTAATCACTAATATTGAGCTAGATCACCCGGATCATTACCATAATTTAAGCGAAGTTATCGATACTTTCCATGAATTCGCCCATCAGTGCCAGATTTTAGTCGCTTGTTTAGATTGTGACACGATCGCCGAGCATTTCCGTCCGACAATCAGTTATAGTCTCGATCCCGAAAAAGGTGCCGATTACACCGTCAGCGAGATTATCTATGAACAGGGAATGATGAAAGCTTCCGTCTGGGAAAAAGGCAGTTATCTGGGACAAATGGAAGTGAAAATCCCGGGGCAACATAATATTAGTAATGCTTTGGCAGTGGTGGCCATCGGACGTTATCTCGGTTTAGAATTTGCCGTTATTGCCGATGCGATCGCTACTTTTGCCGGGGCAAAACGCCGTTTTGAACACAAGGGAGAGGCAAACGGCATTACTTTTATCGATGATTATGCCCATCATCCTAGCGAATTGTTGGCCACGTTAGCGGCGGCAAAATTGAAGGTAGAAGGCAAACAGTACCAACGTTCGATCGCTATTTTCCAACCCCATCGCTACAGTCGCACCACTGCCTTTTTAGAGGAATTCGGCTCCGCTTTCAGTTCCGCCGATGTGGTAGTCTTAACGGATATTTATAGTGCTGGGGAAGTGAATATCAATCACGTCACCGGGCAGCAAGTGGTCGAACAGGTGAGAAAACACCATAAAAACGCCTACTATCACCCTGAATTGAGTTCTTTAGGTCAATTCCTGCTAGAAATTCTCCAACCAGGGGATCTGGCTCTGTTCCTCGGCGCTGGCAATCTCAATCAAGTTATCCCCGAAATGCTCTCTCTTTACCGTGAACAATTAGCAGTTAGAGTATAGGATTCAGTTATCAGTTATCAGTTATCAGTTATCAGATTTGAGTTTTTAAGTGAGCAGTATTAAATAAGTAGGGAGGCACAATTATTTGTAGGATGGGTTAGCGGCAGCGTAACCCCTGCGGGTGTTGAGTTTCATGCTTCAACCCAACCTACTTTCTGCTCCTTTGCTCCCCATCTCCCCAACCCCCAATTTATAATTCATAATTTATAATTTATAATTTCCAATCCCTAAAACCCTATGATTAAATCCTCTGTTTCTCTAGCTGAGTTCACTTCCTACCGGGTGGGGGGAAGAGCGCAATGGTATGCCGAACCAGTTAATCTAGAGGAATTAAGAGAAGTGTTCGCTTGGTGGCAATCACAAGATTTACCTTTGAATGTTTTGGGGGCTGGTTCAAATTTACTGATCAGCGATCGAGGTTTACCCGGACTTGTCCTCAATACTCGCCATCTGCGATCGAGTTGTTTTGATGCCGAAACTGCTACGATTACAGCAGCGGCGGGGGAACCCCTGCCAAAAATAGCTTGGAGAGCGGCAAAACGGGGCTGGAGGGGCCTAGAATGGGCGGTGGGTATCCCCGGGACGGTGGGGGGGGCTGTGGTGATGAATGCGGGCGCACATACCTCCTGTGTGGCGGATCGATTAGTGCGGGCGCTGGTATTAAATCCCGATGGTCAGTTAGAAACTTTAAGCAAAGAAGATTTAAATTATAGTTATCGCAGTTCTTCTCTGCAAGGGAATCAACGTTTAGTTATCGAAGCTACATTTCAGTTAGAAGCTACCGATAATTGTGAGGAAATAATGGCAATTACTACCCATAATTTACGCCATCGCAAAAGTACCCAACCCTATGATCGTCCCAGTTGTGGTAGTGTTTTCCGCAATCCTAAACCGCAATTTGCCGGGGCTTTAATTGAGGGAATGGGATTAAAAGGTTATCAAATTGGTGGGGCGCAAGTATCAGAATTACACGCTAATTTTATCCTGAATATTGGTTCAGCAAAAGCCTCGGATATTCTGCGTTTAATTCGTCATGTGCAGGAACAAGTGTTCGATCGCTGGTCTCTCTGGTTAGAACCAGAAGTGAAAGTTTTAGGGGAATTTGACGGGATTTAACTATTTTTCTCGATAACGGTTGAACTCAGCCGCGATGGGCTGGAGTGCGACAGCAGATATTTTTATAATCCTCTAGCATGGTGCGTTCCCCAAAAATCTATTGGTGGAGCAGTAGGAGCCACATTAGGGAACGCACCCTACAAGATTGCTATTTTTAATATATCTCGTGGGTGGTGCGTTACATTTAATTAACGCACCCTACGCGATCGCTGATCGCACTGATAGCCGTTTGACTTTGATATTGCCAATTGTCTGCTCTGCTTGCCATAGATCGTATTGCATTTGCTGATTGAGCCAACTTTCAGGAGATGTATCGAAAGCTTTCCCTAAGCGAATTGCCATTTCGGGGCTAATACCTGCCCTACCATTTAAGATGGCAGATAGGGTTTTTCGACTTACACCCAATGCTTCAGCAGCCTCAGTCACAGTCAGATTCAAAGGTTCGAGACAAAGTTCTTTAAGAACTTCACCAGGATGTGGTGGATTATGCATTTTCATCAGTGGTAGTCCTCAAGATCGACATCACAAGCACCAACACCGTCAAAGGTGAAAGTGATCCGCCAGTTTCCAGATACTCTCACCGTCCAGGTTCCTTTACGTTGCCCTGCCAGTTCATGAAGTACCAATCTGGGTAAGCAATTATTGTAGGTTGGGTTGACGCAAGGAAACCCAACAAAGAGTAACCTTTGGGGTGGTTGGGTTTCGCTTTTTCAAGCGAATTAAGCTATTTTCGCCTCAGTATTGTTTCGCTCAACCCAACCTACGAGGCTATTTTTAATATATCTCGTGGGTGGTGCGTTACGACGGATTGCTAGTCCTAAGTAAGAGCAGAGATTGTCGCCGTCTAACGCACCCTACTGGACTATTGATTATACGGAAACTTTCCGTATATCACGCCCAAAAGCGTGTTAGCCAGATTAGCCTACTGCTAGTGGAGCGGTAGGAGCCACATTAGGGAACGCACCCTACAAGATCGGCGATCACACTGATTAGCTTTCGTCGGTCGGAGTGCATTGGGGTTGTTATGCTGTGTCACCAACAGATATGATGCGCCAATCACCTTATGGAATAAACAACCGACCAGCCCCCATATAGTCTTGGATATCGATCACAATTTCTACAAGCCTTTCAACGCAGCGTTCTCGATAGTCAGATTCATTGACCCTATCCGGATCGCCAATCGTAATGATCGGAAATGAAGTCGGTTGATTTTCTTCACGCATTACTTGTTCCAACGAGTCTTCACCCTTCGCATTCCGGTTTGCCGTAAGTAAGAGCATCCCGTTGGTTTGGGCAAATCTCCAAACTACTCGATCATTGCTGTCTGCGGGTAAGCCAACGTCTTCAAATGTCCTCAACCGAATTAGAGCGAGATCTAATAACCCGCTAACAACAAGACTTCCAGAGATCAGAATTGCCTGCCGATTCAAGTTGTAATCAGCCAGAACAATCATTGCTTCTTCGCTTCCCGCTTTGCTCTCCGTTCCTGAAGTTTAGCTCTAACCGCTTCATAGCCTGGACGAGGAGGAGTAGCAGCGATCCGAGCAAAACGTTCGCGATTCCTCTCTTCCCAAAATTGTTTAGTTTCTGCGGCAGTCTTTAAAACCTCCTGATACTCCGCTTCCACTTCTGTTCGATGTGTTTCAATGTAGGAAAGGGCAGCATGAATCTGAGCATCTGTAAGATTGAAGGCATCACGAATAAACTTGGGTGGATACTGAGCTTTGAGATAATCGATTACGTCATACAGAGTAATACGAGTATCCGCAATTGTAAGCCCTCGCTCTGTGCGGATTATAGCTGTTTGTTTATTCGATGCCAGTGCCATAGCAGTCTTAGCTTTTAATCATTTAATTCCATAGTAGCGCACAAAAAAAGCAAGGGGAGCCAACGCCCCCCAACGACTGATTCACAAAATCCTTAATCCTCAACCCAGACCTTCAAAATGTATTTCAGCCTCGTTCCTGCATCTAGCCAGTAGTGAACTCCAACATCTGGCAGTTCAGTATCATTTGTGTGAGCGTCACCCCGTCCTATGCCATCATCAAAGGGAGTAATACGGTGTTTGGAAACTTCTTTGTGGAATTCTACCCGTGTTATTCTTGCTCCGGTGCAAGGAAATTTATCGTCTCCTCGCTTGCCAAGCATACCAGATTCGTAAGTTCTCGAAACATCAACTGCTAGTCATTCAGCCATAATAAACCTCCTTTTTTGCTGTAACTTTTCCGTATATCACGCCCAAAAGCGTGTTATCCAGATTAGCCTACTGCTAGTGGAGCAGTAGGAGCCAAATTAGGGAACGCACCCTACGGCTAACTGTGAGTATGAGGCACACGGGATGTGAAGCCGCCTAACGGCTTAATTGAGCAGCAAGAGATTCCGTTCAACTAAGCGTAAACTACTCTAATATTGTCCGCTCCAATGATGTGTTATGCCCCGATCGCTTATCAATTATTTATCTTTGCGATCGCCGACAATCTCTCGGAACTCATCAACGAAACCGATAACTTTTGCTTGCTTAAACTTGTCTAAAAATAGATAACTTTAACGGGCGTATCGTTTCAGCATAACGTTCGAGTTCAGGGGCGCTGCGCAGCTTTATTGCGCAGCGGACCCTGGAACGAAGTGTTATGTTTCAAGTTTATCGAAGGCACTGATTAACCAATCGATCTTCTGATCTTTTCTATATGGACTGGGATAGCGGTACCAAGGGTAGTCCAACTGTAGCCCCTGCACCCCAGGGATTTCGGATAAGAATGCAATAGCAGCATTTCGAAGTACTTCAGTAGAACCCCATGCTGCAACTATGCGAGAACTTCCCGCACAATCACGTTGAAGCCCGCCGAGCCGCTTGGGATGGATAATGCTATGGGGACTGGAGGGGTCACGCTTCTGAGCATCCTCAAAATCCACTGAAAAGCTGCCGCTGTTTCCGTTTCTGAGATCTGATAGGTTGAGAACCCTGACGTGCTTCCACCTCTTTAGCAACATCAGGCGCATCAGTTGGTACTGCGCGTTATCTGGCCTGGCTGGAATCAGTTCCCTCGACCATCCGCCATCAAGTACATCGCTCACTGAGTAGCATTTTGGAATGTAACTTATATCGAGTGGCCTAGAAGAACCCGGATTCATCATTATCACTACCGCGTCCGGCACCCCTGTGGCTTCAGAATCTCCGGCATTGGCGATAATTTCCAAAACGCTTCGGCACGGAAACACTTTTCCGGCGATTTCTACGTCATAGAAATGCCCTCGCACCGAGAAGGAGCGCTTCAATTCATCTGCGTAAACAAATTCCACTTAGGCTAGCGCTCCGAATGAAACATAACGGCTTAATTGAGCAGCAAGAGATTCCGTTCAACTAAGCGTAAACTACTCTAATATTGTCCGCTCCAATGATGTGTTATGCGCCGATCGCTTATCAATTATTTATCTTTGCGATCGATATGATGTAGCCTGTGTTAGCGTTAGCGTAACGCACGGATTTTGAACATTAGATAAGGTGCGTTACATTTCATTAACGCACCCTACAAGATCGGCGATCGCACTAAATCCCTTGAGTAACGCACAGAAAACGGGTTTCTCCGAGAAACCCGTTTTCTACTCATGCAAAAGCAATTTTGTAGGGTGCGTTAGGCGGTGATAAGCTTGGAATGAAAAACCAAAATTAGTAATCCGCCGTAACGCACCAGTTAAGTATTATCAAAGTTCTCGTCAACCAGAAGCTTAATCATTCTTGCTGCGCTGCTTTACGCGCAAGAAAGCGATCCCGCAATCCCTGGGGGTCAAATCTCCCTTGATTGATTACCGGAATCTCCTGTGCTTGCTGTTGTCGCTGTTGCAAGTAGGATTCTACTTCCGATTGGTGCTTGAGGTAAAAAGCGATCGTGGCGTAAACGTCAGCTAGATTTAGTGATGGGTAACGATTAACGATTTCCTCTGCTGTCGCACCCTGATGAAATAAGGTCATAAGCATTTTCGTCGCCGTGCCTAGAATTTTCTTGTCTAGTACAGCATCGCTACCATAGCACGATCGATTTAACTTGACTAGGAATGGATAAAGGCAAATAATCAATTAATCGATCGAGATCAAGACTCAATGTCTGATAACTTGTTATTGGTGGGGTAGGAAATCACCTAAGTCACCCTGTCGAATTATTGATTGTCACTAAAAATGTTTAAGCGATCGCTTTTCTTGCCCCTGTTAATTTTATCCCTTAGTTGTACGCTGCTTTTTAGTGCTTGTCGTCAACAAACAGCTAATAATCCTCCGGCAACGACCAATAATAATTCAGAAACTTTAAAACTTTTGTATTGGCAAGCACCGACGATTTTAAATCCCCATCTCTCCACGGGATTCAAAGACTCAGAAGCGAGTCGCATTACCTTAGAACCTTTGGCTAGTTTCGATGAAAAAGGGGAATTAGTTCCTTTTTTAGCGGCAGAAATTCCTACTATTGAAAATGGGGGAGTTGCCCGGGATGGTAAATCGGTGACATGGAAGCTAAAAAAAGATATTAAATGGTCGGATGGTACTCCTTTTACTGCCAAAGATGTCATCGCTACCTATAATTTTATTACCAATCCGAAAACTGGTTCCACTAGCGCCGGCAATTATGAAATAGTTAAAAGTGTGGAAGCGATCGATCCCCATACAGTTAAAATAACTTTTAAGCAAGTTAATCCCGCTTGGTCATTAGTTTTTGTGGGGACAGAAGGGATGATTTTACCAGCACATCTCTATGAAAAGTATAGCAATGAAACGGCACGCCAGGCCCCTGCTAATTTATTACCGGTGGGAACTGGTCCATATAAAGTGGTAGAATTTAAACCAGGAGATACGGCAGTTTATGAACCAAATTCTTTCTTTCGAGAAGCGGATAAGTTAGGTTTTCAAAGAATAGAATTAAAAGGAGGAGGTGATGCAACTTCGGCGGCACGAGCGGTTTTACAGACACAGGAGGCAGATTATGCCTATAATTTGCAAGTAGAGGCTAAGGTTTTAAGTGATTTAGAAAAAGCGGGTCGGGGTCAGTTAATATCTAGTTTCGGTTCTTTGATTGAAAGAGTTTTATTTAATCTGAGTGATCCTAATCAAGCTACTCCTGAAGGTGAGAGGTCTAGTATTAAGTTTCCCCATCCTTTTTTGAGTGATGTAAAAGTAAGAGAAGCTTTATCTTTAGCCGTTGATAGAGATACTATTGCCACGCAGCTTTATGGTATTACTGGGAAAACAACTCCTAATTTTATTGTGATGCCATCGGAATATAATTCGCCCAATACTAGCTATGAATTTAATCTAGAAAAGGCTAATAAATTACTAGATGATGCGGGATGGAAAGATAGTAATAGTGATGGCACTAGGGATAAAAATGGGGTAGAAATGAAATTAGTTTTTCAAACCACGGTCAATCCTCTCCGTCAGAAAACCCAAGAAATTATCAAACAAAGTTTACAAGCGATCGGGGTAGGAGTAGAATTAAAAACTGTTGATGCCAGTATTTTCTTTTCTAGCGATCCTGCTAACGATGACACGGTAGAAAAGTTTTATGCTGACCTACAAATGTACACTACAGGTAATAATAGTCCCGATCCGAAAGCCTATTTTAAAACCTTTACCTGTAGCGAAATTCCCCAAAAAGCTGATGGTTGGGCCGGGGATAATTATGCTCGTTATTGTAATCCTGAATACGATAAATTATGGCAAGCTTTTAGTCAAGAATTAAACCCAGAAAAACGGCGAGAAATAGCGATTAAAATGAATGATATGTTAATCAATGATTTTGTGATTATTCCCCTAGTTCATCGTGCCGATGTGGTGGCAATTAGCAATAGTTTGTCGGGGTTTAAATTAACTCCCTGGGATAGAAATACTTGGAACATCAAGGACTGGAAGCGTAGTAAATAAATGCTCAAATATTTTCTGAGAAGATTATTATTTTCGATTCCCACTCTTTTAGCTATTAGTATGGTGGTTTTTGGCATTTTGGCCCTAGCGCCGGGGGATCCGATGGGAGAATTTGCAGCTA
The DNA here is from genome assembly GCF_003019735.1 of Microcystis sp. MC19. Lineage (NCBI taxonomy): Bacteria > Bacillati > Cyanobacteriota > Cyanophyceae > Chroococcales > Microcystaceae > Microcystis > Microcystis sp. MC19. Next base: position 2,821,814 of record NZ_CP020664.1, read on the forward strand.
ATCCAGCTATTACGGAAGCGGTGCGAGAAAATATTCGCAAAAGTCTCGGATTAGATCAACCGCTTCCCGTGCGTTATGTCAAGTGGTTGTTAGCATTTCTTCAAGGAGATATGGGCTATTCTTTCACCAGTCGCAGCCCAGTTTTTACCCTCATTTGGCAGCGTTTACCCACAACTCTCTGGATTGTCGGTATTGCCTATATGTTCGGGGTTTTAATTGCTTTTCCTTTAGGCGTAATTTCAGCAGTCAAGCGCTATTCTTGGTTAGACAAAATCATCTCTACTTTTTCCCTGCTTGGCTTTTCTTTACCCACCTTTGTGACGGGATTGTTATTAATAATTATCTTTAGTGTGCAGTTAAACTGGCTACCATCTTTTTATAATAGTACCCTAAAAATCAGTGATTTTAATAGTTTGATCGAGCAGGTTAAACAGTCAATTATGCCCGTAACTGTATTAAGCTTATATCAAGGGGCGATGTTGATGCGTTTTGTGCGTTCTTCCGTAACTGAAGAAATTCACCAAGAGTACGTTAAAACTGCCTTAGCCAAGGGACTAACTAATTTTTCTGTCCTCACTAAGCACATAGTTCGCAATGCTTTAATCCCCGTTGTCACCCTGATTGCTCTTGATATTCCCTCAATTTTTACCGGTGCTTTAGTCACAGAACAAGTGTTTCGTGTGCCGGGTATCGGTGCTTTATTAATTGATTCTATTTCCCGCAGTGATACCCCCGTAGTCATGGCGATTACCTTTATCTATGGAATTTTAATTGTTATCTTTAACTTAATTGCCGATTTAACCTATAGTTGGCTCGATCCGCGAGTCAGATATTAACTATGAACATCATGCGATCCTTACACACGGGGATTTTAGTCACCGATCTAGAAAAAGCTGTTAACTTTTACGAAAATGTTCTAGGATTGACTAGAATCGATCGCCCTTTTCAATACGATGGGGTTTGGTATCAAGTGGGAGATTATCAAATTCATTTAATTGTCGATACCAATTATCAAAACTACCGTCCCAATCCCCAAAAATGGGGACGCAATCCTCATATTGCCTTCGCTATTGATGACGTGACAGCCATGGGTAACTATCTAGAAAGTCAAGGTTATACAATTCAAATGAGTGCCTCGGGTAGAAAGGCATTATTTGTCAGTGATCCCGATGGTAATATCCTAGAAATGAGCCAAATTTAGCCTGAAAAATTCCCCGATATGTTAGACCAATTACAGACTCAACTCTATCACCTTGAACAATACGCCGATCGCTTAGTGACTTCCCAACTAACTCACCTTAGTTTTGTCAGTATTGCCGTGATTTTTCTAGCCGGTTTACTTACCAGTCTTACCCCCTGTATGCTGTCGATGTTGCCGATTACCGTCGCTTATATCGGGGGTTACGAAAATAAAGGTCGTTTAGCGGCTTTTTGGCAGTCCACATGGTTTTCCCTGGGATTAGCCACCACCTTAGCGGGATTGGGACTAATTGCCGCTACTTTAGGGAAAGTCTATGGACAGGTGGGGATCGGTTTACCAATTATCGTCAGTGCGATCGCTATTTTGATGGGGTTAAACCTCTTGGAATTATTACCCCTGCGCTTCCCCTCCCTTGGTGCTACCGATTGGATTACCGGGGATTTTCCTCCGATTTTGCGGTCCTATCTTCTCGGTTTAACATTTGGTTTAATCGCCTCTCCATGTAGTACACCAGTTCTAGCAAGTTTATTGGCATGGGTGGCAAATACGGGAGATTTAAGCTTAGGAGGGGGATTATTGTTATCCTACACTGCCGGCTATGTTTTACCGCTAATTATCGTCGGTTCTTTTACTGCCTCGCTGAAAAGCTTTCTTTCCCTACGTCAATGGTCCGGGTGGATTAATCCTGTCAGTGGGGTTTTATTAATCGGTTTTGGAGTTTTTTCTTTATTATCCCGTCTGCTGTGATGGTGGAGAGTTATGATAGATAATTGGCTAGAATTGTAAAACTTTTAACTATGACTATATCGGAAACTTCCTCAAATTTAAAGAATACACCGCCTCAATGGGGACGTAAATTTATCCAGACTATTGCCGATCTACGATTGGCAATTATCCTCTTACTTTTAATCGCTATTTTTAGCATTTCTGGAACGGTAATTGAACAGGGACAATCTCTATCTTTCTACCAAGTTAATTATCCTGAGAAACCCGCTTTATTTGGCTTTCTGACTTGGAAAGTTTTATTACTATTGGGATTAAATCATGTTTATAGCACTTGGTGGTATCTATCATTATTAATTCTCTTTGGTTCCAGTTTAACCGCTTGCACCTTCCGACGACAATTACCCGCTTTAAAGGCGGCAAGAAACTGGCAATTTTATCAACAATCTCGCCAATTTCAAAAACTAGCTTTAAGTGCTGAATTAGAAACTGGTTCCCTAGAATCCCTCACCCCTCTATTAGAAAAAAAAGGCTACAAAGTTTTTCTAGAAAATAACAGTCTTTATGCTCGTAAAGGTCTGATCGGTAAAATCGGTCCGATTATCGTTCATGCAGCCATGTTAATTATTTTAGCAGGGTCGATCTGGGGAGCGTTAACGGGGTTTTTCGCTCAAGAAATGGTAGCTAGTGGCGATAGTTTTCAGGTTAAAAATATTATTGAAGCTGGACCCTTATCTAAAAATTCTCTCCCTAAAGATTGGGGGATTAAAGTTAATCGTTTTTGGATTGATTATAGTCCTAAAGGTGATATAGAACAATTCTATTCTGATTTGTCGGTGATCGATAATCAAGGAGAGGAGATCGATCGCAAAACTATTCAAGTTAACCAACCTTTGCACCATAAAGGGGTGACTTTTTATCAAACCAGTTGGGGAATTGCTGGGGTAAAAGTACAGGTGAATAATAGTCCGATTCTACAGCTACCGATGGCTAGTTTAGACACCAAAGGTAATGGACAAATCTGGGGAACTTGGATTCCGACTAAAACCGATCTTAGTGAGGGAGTTTCTCTTTTAACCAGAGATTTACAAGGTACGGTAATCGTCTATGATGCTAAGGGAGATTTAACCTCTGCGGTACGAGAAGGAATGACGATTCCTATCAATGGAGTTAATCTAAAAATAGTCGAATTAGTGGGCAGTACAGGGTTACAAATTAAGGCAGATCCGGGAGTACCTATCGTCTATTTAGGTTTTGCTTTATTGATGATGGGAGTGGTAATGAGTTACTTTTCCCATTCGCAAATTTGGGCTTTACAATCGGGCGATCGCTTTTATATTGGTGGTAAAACTAATCGCGCTCAAGTCAGTTTTGAACGGGAAATAATTGATACTATCGAAATGTTAAAGTTAAAGTAGAATTGACGTTAATTTGGTGTCGTTTCCCGATGAAAAGTTCTGTTTATCTATCTTTTGCCTTTTGCCTACCCTAACCAAGAACTTAATTTTGTTCAATCACTTATATGCCAGAATTGCCAGAAGTAGAAACGGTGCGTCGCGGATTAAATCAAGTTACCCAAGGCAAAAAAATTATCGGTGGGGAAGTATTATTACAGCGTACCCTAGCCTATCCTAATTGTGAGGCAACTTTTCTGCAAGGAATTACTCAGACCACGATTACCAATTGGCAGCGCCGAGGCAAATATCTCCTCGCCAATTTAGATAATGGTAGCAGTATCGGGGTTCATCTGCGTATGACTGGACAATTGCTCTGGGTAAAAGATACCACTCCCCTGCCGATTCATACGCGCTTACGCTTCTTTTTTGCCAATCAGCAAGAATTGCGTTTTGTCGATACCCGCACTTTCGGGAAAATTTGGTGGATTGCCGCCGATAAAACCCCAGAAAGCGTGATTACTGGTCTCAAAAAACTGGGACTGGAACCCTTTGATCGCAATTTTACCCCCGATTACCTCTATAGTCACTGTCAAAAAAGTCGTCGTCCGATTAAAACTTTTCTCCTCGATCAAAATGTGGTGGCAGGAATTGGCAATATCTACGCGGATGAAGTTCTTTTTAAAAGTGGCATCCATCCCCAAACTGCCGCCAATCTCTTGAAAATTGAGCAAATAGACTTATTGACAAAAAACATTATTTCTGTATTGGAAACGGCGATCGCTGAAGGCGGCACCAGTTTTAGCGATTTTCTCCACGTTACGGGAGTTAATGGCAATTATGGCTCGATGGCCTGGGTTTATGGACGTACTGGCGAAAATTGTCGCCTTTGCGGTGCAACTATTGCCAGAATTAAATTAAGTGGACGATCCTCTCATTTTTGTCCCCAGTGTCAAGTCTCAAGGGAATTATGAATTATGAATTATGAATTATGAATTGGGGAGAAGGGAGAGGAGAGAAAAAAGCTGCTCACTGATTAGGGGCTGTGGCTTCAATTTTGTTATTTTCCTCGGCTAGGGTCTGAATCTCCTGTCTATAGGCAAAAGGAGCGCGACTGAGAGCCTCTTGAAAGAGGGGTTGAGCCTCTTGATTTTTGCCCTGTTCTTTCAGTACGATCGCTGTCGCCAAAATCGGACGGAAATCGTTAACATCCATCTGTTGAGCTTGTTTATAGGCGTTTAAAGCTTCCGGATAATTTTGCTGCTCGAAATAGATTTTGCCTAAAAGTAACTGAACGGAAACGATATCGATGGAACTAGCGGGATTATTGGGATCGGCAGCCGCTTTGAAAGCGCGATCAATCGTCTCTTTAACCAGACTAATCGCCTCGATCGAGCGGTTTTGGCTGAGAAATAAATTAGTTAATCCGGTCAAGGCCCGTAGATCTTGGGGATGGGAGGCTAAAAGGGAGCGATAACTGCCGGTGGCTCCTGCATAGTCCTCTATTTGCTGTTTCGCTTCCGCCAAAAGTAGTAGATAATCGGATTGTTGGGGGTTAAGTTGCGCTAATTTTTCTAAAGGTTCGATCGCTTGCTTTAAATCACCCTGCTGTAAGCGAGTATCTAATAATCCCCGTAAAGCCGTCTGATTATCGGGTTCGCGCTCTAAAACCATCTGATAACCCAGTGCTTGACTGGCTAATTCCTCTTGTTTGACTGCGGACAGATGACTCTGGCCCGAGGAGTGCTGACTTTTGAGAATAGAAGTCAATAGCGGCATGGTCGAGAAAGACAGCAAAGCAAATAACATGAGGACGAGACCGATGGACAGCCAACGACGGTTAGAGAGAGAGGCTTTCATAGACTGGGGTGGGAGAGGACAGACAGGAAAATGTTATGGAAATCTGGAGATTTGATGAAGGGATCGATCGAATTCGCCGCTCTTTATTGAGTACAATGGGCAAACGGTCAAGACTCAAAAGGGTTTTGACCAGGTTGACAGTCAAAAGATCATGGTTCTTAATATATAGATGCCAGTAGAGTCGCCCTAGAGGGTTATTGTAACCTCCCAGATCGCGCTTTTGACTTGCTTGATTACTAATTTACTATGTGTCTCCGCCGCTAGGAGTGTGATATGAATCGTCCTGGGAATCGGTTTACCGAATCACCGAAAACCCCCCCGACCCCTGAAGTGGAAATTCAGGAAGTCCCCCTTGAATCCCCCCATACTGAGGCTGATTTAGCCGTAGAGTCAGCCACCCCCGAAGAAGTCAAACGTCAACAACCGATCCCCCCTCCCAGTCATCTGCGGCAGTACCGGGCGATCGGTCTCGTCTATGGCCATTATCAGCGATCGGAGGAACAATTAACTAAAGGCAATATTTTAACTGCCGATGGTACTCTGATCGATTCTGTGATTCTCGGTCGGGTGATCAGTTTGGTTAAAAATCATCTCGATCTGGAAAAACCCCATCTTTGGGTGGTTTATCCGCGCACCCGTCAGGAAAATGATGCCCTTCATGTTCAGATTGTTGGTGTTTGGGAACCAGAAACCCTGAAAAAGGAGGATGATCCAGAGATAGAACCGCTCCTCGCTTCTACCCCTGGTTATTTTTCGATTCGAGGTGAAGTCATCTTTACCGAACGGGAAAATCAAGCGGTAGTGGTCAAAATCCGACAAATGCCCAAAACTGAAGCGGACAAACCCAAGTTTTTTAAACTAAAATTGCGCGGCACTTTACCTGGTAAACCGGTCAGTCGTTTTTGGGATTTTCAGGTACAGCTTAAAGGAGATGCCTTAACTATTTTGGAAGGTTTAGACCTCGGTTTTGCCAGCAAGAAAAAACCGATGGGTAAGGGAGGTTTTAAAAAGCCTTTTGATAAAAATCGTCGTCCCCCGGTCGATCGATATTCTCAACTGGAAGGGGAAGGAGAAAAACGACCTTTTACCCCCGGACAATCTCCCCTTCCTAGGCCTTCCCGACCGAAACCCGTATCGGAAACCTAATTTTTTTCTAAGGATGGGTTCTGCACCCATCCCTAGTCTAGAATTTGGTTTCAGAAGTTGCTTGATACTTAGTATTGGGAATATAAGCGCGAATTCTATAACTATAATCTGTTCCTAAAATCTCGGTGATAAAAACCGCTAACTGAGTGCCTAAAATCGCTTCATCGGCAGCACTAAAAGATTTATAATCTTCTATTAACCATTCTTGACCACCATTAACTAAAGTACATCTAAATGTACCGAGAGATTCGGCGATTTCTGTATGTTCTCTATAGTTTCTCGTTCTTACTTCCCCCCCACTATCGGCCCTCAAACACAATTGATTAAGTTCTGCATAAAATTTGGCGGGAATTTTGTCTAAATCACCCCCTTTAGTCACCCAACGCATAAAAAGATGGAAAGACCAAGGCAGATTAAGGTAAACTAGATAAGACAAAACCAGAATGCTTGTTAAATATAAGGAGGAAGTCAGGAATTTATTATATTTCCTTTTTCGGGATCGATTTAGACGTTTGGCTAGATCTACCTTTGATTTTTTCATAAATTTTAATGGGACAAAAGTAATTCGTAAAAAGTAAGATGTATAAAAAAATCCTGCGTTTTGCTCCGATTATCCTCTCTTTAAGTTTATTTATTCTAGCGGTCTGGGCAATTAGTCAAGAATTTAAACACGACACTTTCGCCCAACTGTTGGACAGTTTAAATCATATTACCACAAGTCATAAGCTAGAAGCTATTTTTTGCATGGCCTTGGGTTATTTGTCGATGACGGGTTATGATCGCCTAGGTTTTTATTATATTAATCATCCCTTAGCTTTAGGCACTATTATCCGTACTGCTTTTATCAGTTATGCTCTTGGTAATACCATTGGTTTAACCTTATTTTCTGGAACTGCGATCCGTTATCGTTTCTATACTCCTGCGGGGGTGGGGGTGGTGGATATTGCCAAAGTTATCACTTTTACCCATTTAAGCTTTTGGTTAGGAATGTTAGGCATTGGTGGGTTAAGTTTCCTCCTTGATCCCCAACGGATTCCCCAACTTTTAAAATTACCTTTCTTAACTACTAAACCTTTAGGAATAATTTTTTTATTGCTGGTTACTGGCTATTTTTTCTTGGCTCTCACCTATAAAAAACCCATAAAAGTCGGCAAAGAAAATATATATCTACCCTCTTGGAATCTTTCCCTGGCTTTGATTTTGGTGACTTTTATCGATTGGATATTAGCGGCTAGAGTTCTATATCTTCTTCTCCCCGTCAACTACAATACTTCGTTTTTAGGATTTTTCGGTCTCTATGTATTTGCCATGACCGCAGGGGTATTAAGCAATGTGCCGGGGGGGATAGGTGTTTTTGAGTTTATCATGCTGAGATTACGGCCCGAATATGTATCTAATGGCGAGCTTTTAGGTTCTTTAATCGCCTATCGAGCTATTTATTATTTCCTGCCTTTAATTGTCGCTTTTGTCTGGTTATTGGGTTACGAAGCTCGCAGAAAATAGGGCCCGCCAATTAGCTTAAACGGACAAAAAAGTCCCCATGCCGTCATAGCTGGGGAGCATCAATCTAGTAGGCTAAAGTTTCTAAAGTTTCCCGTAGATAGGAACAAATGCGAGCATCAGCATCGTCTCTATTTTTACCTGATTCTAGTTGTTCTTGCTGCCAACGCCGAAAACCCGAACTAGCGGCGATGGCTTGTTTTAAATGCTCCCAAGTGTGATGCTCTTTGTGAAATGGGGTGTCAGAAAATGTGGTATAGTTGCCCATCTTTACCTCTGGTGGTAGGGTTGTACCTTTTAACATAACTTAAAAATCGCTGAAAATTCTGATAACTGGGACACAATTAGGCAGAAAAAGGTGTTGCCTAGCGGGAAATCTGCGGGGATGCCAACACCTTTTTTGAGGGAATCTAGCGGATTTTTAGGAGATTTTGCTGGTTTCTGCCGCTTCTTCCGTCACCACTGCCACGTTTAAAGCTGCGGGGGGAATGGGGATAGAAAATACCGCCGGCAGGTTAGCGGTGGCATCTTCGGGAGGCTGCCCGGAGTGAAAACGACGGTAGGTTAAAACACCAGCTACGGTGATTGCTCCCGTAGCACCGGCAACCCCTAAAATAAGTTTGTTAGCATCCACAGGGAGGGTGTGATTGCTGCCAAAAATGCTTTTACCTTTAGCGAAAGCACAAGCGGAGGCACTGCCGGCATCAAGAGTACCTAAAACAATGCTACTGACGAGGGTAGCACTAATGGCCATGGAGGTGAAAAAAGTTTTCTTCATAATTGCCTTGGGGATAGGTTGTCAATAGCGATTATCCTTGCATTATAGATATCTAAATCAGAATTGTCTATTTTATTTCTGTTGGTGACATTGAAATAACTTTGTTTAAGGATAATGAATTATCAATATCGTGTCGGGGGTAGTCTTGCCTATAACCATCCTACCTATATCGAGAGAAATGCCGATCAAGAACTGTTAACAGCGTTAAAAAATGGTCAATTTTGCTACATTTTTAACTGTCGTCAGATGGGCAAATCCAGTTTAAGGGTACGAGTAACCCATATTTTACAGCAATTGGGCATGGATTGCGCGTCCGTAGATATAACCAGTATTGGTAGCAATGATAATTTATCCCAATGGTATAACGGCGTGATCACCCGTTTGTTTTTAGGATTTAATCTGACGGGAAAAATTAATCTTAAATCCTGGTTGCGCGAGCGAGAGGATTTACCCCCCGTGCAGCGTTTGGGACAATTTATTGAGGAAGTTTTATTAGTTTATTGTCGGGGAGAGAAAATATATATTTTTATTGACGAGATTGATAAAATTCTCAGTTTACAGTTTTCTCTAGATGACTTTTTTTCCCTGATTCGTTATTGTTATAACCAAAGGGCAGAAAATACCCAGTATGAAAGAATTACTTTTGCTTTATTCGGTGTGGCTACCCCAGCAGATTTAATTCGCGAAAAGACCCAAACATCTTTTAATATCGGCCAGGCGATCGAATTAACGGGATTTAATCTGGCAGAAATTGCTCCTTTAGCCGCAGGATTATCCAGTCAAAGTAATTATCAACCCGACTGCTTAGAAAAAGTTATTTTTTGGACGGGAGGACAGCCATTTTTAACCCAGAAAATCTGTCAGCTATTGCGGGAAACTAATTTAGATATTGAGACGCTGATCAAAGAGAGAATTATTAATAATTGGGAATCTCAAGATGAGCCAGTTCATTTGCGAACTATTGCCGATCGCTTGTTAAGAAATCAAGACAAAGCCGGTCGTTTGTTAGGTATCTATCAACAAATTTTAGAAAAGGGATCAATCCTGTGCGATGATAGTCCAGAACAAGGGGAATTAAGGTTATCGGGGTTAGTGGTAAAAAAGGATAATAAATTAGTAGTTTATAATCCTATTTATCGAGAAATATTTAATCTCAATTGGGTGGAAAAACAATTAGAGCAATTGCGTCCCTACTCAGAAGCAATCGCCGCTTGGCAACAGTCTAATTATACCGATGAATCGCGGCTTTTACGCGGAAAAGCTTTAAATAATGCCCTCGATTGGTCTCAGGGGAAAAGCTTAAGTAATATTGATTATCAGTTTTTAACTGCTAGTCAAAATCTCGATAAAAGAGAGGCAGAAATTAGCCTAGAAACTCAGAAGCAAGCTAATAAAATTCTAGCAATTGCTCACCAAAAAGCTACGAAAAGAATTCAAATTGGCTCGGTAATTTTAATTGCTTCTCTTTTGGGTTCTCTCTTAGCTTTTATTCAGGTAAAACAAGCGTGGCAGCAAGTAGAAACCGCTCAATTAGGTATTCAATTACAGCGCAAGGGTGATAGTGATTGGCAACAATTTAAATTTGAACAATTAGAATCTTTAATTGCGGCGATGCAAGCAGTCAATAGTTTAAAAAATATCGTTACTGATGGGCAAACCTTGAGTAAATATCCCGCTACCAGTCCAATTATTACCCTACAACAAATTTTAGATCGTATTCAAGAAAAAAACCAACTGCAAGGACACCGGGGAACTATTTATAGTGTTAGTATTAGTCCTGATCGTCAAAAAATAGCCACTGCTTCTCAAGATGGAACGGTAAAAATTTGGAATCAAAAAGGTGAGAATATTCAAACTTTGACAGGTCATCAGGGAGCAGTTTATAGTGTTAGTTTTAGTCCCGATGGTCAAAAAATTGCTACCGCTTCCGAAGATAAAACCGCCAAAATTTGGAACTTGCAAGGGCAAAATTTAGTCACCTATCCTGACCATCAAGAATCAGTTTATAGTGTTAGTTTTAGTCCCGATGGTCAAAAAATTGTCACCACTTCCAGGGATAAAACCGCTAGATTATGGAATTTATCAGGTGAAACTTTACAGGTATTTAAGGGACATAAAAGATCGATAGATGCAGCTAGTTTTAGTCCCGACGGTCAAAAAATTGCCACCGCTTCCCGGGATGGTACGATTAAAATCTGGGATTTATCAGGTAAAATTATCTTGAGTTTAGGTCAAGAAAATATTGAGGCTTTTTATAGTGTTAATTTTAGTCCCGACGGTCAAAAAATTGCCGGAGCAGCGGCCGATAAAACTGCTAAAATCTGGGATTTACAGGGAAATTTAATAGCTACTTTCCGGGGACATCAAGATTTTGTCAACAGTGTTAATTTTAGTCCTGATGGCAAGTTTATAATTACTGCATCTAGTGACGGTAGTGCTAAAATTTGGGGAATGCAAGGGGAAGAAATAACTACTCTTAGAGGACATCAAGAATCAGTTTTTACTGCTGTATTTAGTCAAGATGGAAAAGAGGTGGTAACTGGATCGAGTGATGAAACGGCTAAAATTTGGCAGCTGAACAATTTAAATCAAGCTAGGACCGATAATACCAGTGTTAGCATTAATTCCCAGGGCAATATTATCGCTATTGCTAACAAAGATGGTCAAATTACTTTACTCAATTCCCAGGGAAAAAAAATTAGAGAATTTGCCACAAAAATGCGCTCAATCTATAGTATAGCTTTTCATCCTGATGATAATCAGATAGCGATTACAGGAAGAAATGGAAAAGTACAAATCTGGAGCAAAAAAGGAACAATGCTTCAAGAATTTACTGCTAGTCAAGTACCGATTTATAGTCTTGCTTTTAATGGAGAGGGAACAGCAATAATCACGGGAACAAGCGAGGGAAAAGTTGAATACTGGCATTTAAGTAATCATCGGACTAAATTGATTAATTCTTGGACAGTTGATGATAGTATTATCTATGATTTGGTGTTTTCTCCTGATCATCAAAAAATTGCTACCGCTACTCGGGGAAAGATTAAAATTTGGGATTTACAGGGCAATCTTTTAAAGGAGATTAAAACCGATTCTTTTCCCGTTTATGGAGTTAGTTTTAGTCCCGATGGTGAAAAAATCGCTGCTATTTCAAGGGATGGTACAGCTAGACGCTGGGACAGGGACGGAAATTTGCGCTCCGAGTTTAAAATAGAAGAAGATATCGTCTATGGGATCACTTTTAGTCCTGATGGTCAAGAGATTGTGATTATTGCTAGGGATGGTCAAAAGCATCGCTGGCCCTTAGAAACAGAATATAATTATTTACAAAAATTGCTCGATCGAGGTTGTTTTTGGCTAGAAGATTATCTCAGGACTCGTCCCGAAAAACGAGAAGCACTATCCCTGTGTAATGGGAAAATAAAACCATCGAATTAAATTAATTTTTCAAGTCATATTGTCAACTTGGTTTGACTGGGTGGGGGCAAAGGTTAAATTAATTAGTTAATTTTTTGAGTAATTATTGCCTAAACCACCCGCTAAATAATCTTAACTTTTAATCCGATGGGGGGGGATTTTCTTCCCTTTTTGAGCGAGTTTCTGGGGGAGTATCTTCTCTGATGGTTTCTTCTGGGGGCAAATTTTCCTCGGTAACTTCAATAATCACCATTTCGCTAACAGCAATAGTTTCGACTTCAACATTAGCCACAGGTTCAGTCGGGGGAATTTCTGGGGGAATTTCTGGGGTATTTTCGGAAGGGTTGATCTCTTCTGTGACAAAATCAAAATCATCGAAATCATCGAAAGTTTCTTCATCATCAATAATTTCTGCGGGGTTTTCCCCAATTTCTGTCACTGATTCTGTAGTAGTTTCCCCGATAGCTGCGGCTTTTTCGGCAACGGGGGCAACCGTTTCTTGAGCTTTTTCCTCAATTTCTGTCACTGATTCTGTAATAGTTTCCCCGATAGCCGCGGCTTTTTCTATAACGGGGTCCACCGTTTCTTTAACCGTTTCTTTAACTTTTGCTGCTACTTTCTCAGGTTTAGCTTTAGTTTTAGGGGATTGGGAGGGAGTAACTTTGCCGAGACGATTGCCTAACCAACCGACAATAGTAAATAATTTAACCGGTTTGTCGGGATAAAAAAGTGCTTGTCTGAGTTTGAGAGTTTGCCAAGCAAAAGCGATAAATAATATGGCCGCAGCAGCTTGTCCGAGGAGGATAGTGCCTGTAATCCTTCCCGCGCACAACCAGAGGACAAGGGCATAGAATAATCCTACCGCACTCCAGAGAAAATCATCTTGACGGTGGCGATCGGGGGCGATAAAAGCGGTGGTGAGGAGGTACAGACTACTCAATCCCACAACGACCGCTAGGATATAGGGCAACATTTGCGATTCTCCTTTGACATTTCCTTTTTTATTGTGCGTTATTTGGGGTCGATCGAGTCTATTTTTTGATTAATTTTCAAAATTATCGAGTCAGATCGTCTTCACCTGTGTTTATGAATAGCCAGCCTCAATATTAGGAAATTCTGGGTTTATCCTCTAAACAAGCTTTCGGATCAAATGATTAAGTTTTGGTCTTTAACAAGCAAAGGAAAATTAGCAACCCTTGATCAACCCACAGAAAAACTGTTATCTTTAGTAATTAGTGCCGATGGGAAATATTTAATTAGTGGTAGTGCTGACAAAACTGTAAAAATCTGGCAAAATGGGTAATAGTAACACCTCAAAAAACTTATGCCGACAATATTTTATTGGGGAGAAGATGAATTTGCTATTAAACAAGCGGTGAAAAATCTGCAAGCAAAACTTCTCGATCCCAATTGGATACAGTTTAATTATGATCAAATCAATGGCGATCGTAATGAGGCAATTATCGAGGCCCTTAATCAAGCGATGACTCCAGTTTTCGGCCTGGGAAATCGTTTAGTTTGGTTAGCCGATACGGTGATTTGTCAACAATGTTCCGAGGATGTTTTCAAGGAATTACAGCGCACTTTGCCCAATTTACCCGAAAATTCCTATCTGTTATTAACCAGTGCCAAAAAACCAGACTCCCGCTTAAAATCGAGCAAGTTTATCCAAAATCAGGCAGAGGTTCGAGAATTTGAACTAATTCCCCCTTGGAAAGTCGAGGAAATTGCCCAAAGAGTTAGGGAAATTGCCAAAGAAGTGGGAGTAAAATTAACTCCTGATGCGATCGAACTCTTAGCTGAATCAGTGGGAAATAACAGCCGCTTGCTGTGGATGGAGTTAGAAAAACTGCGTTTATTTAAAAATAATTCGGCGGCAACTATTGACAAAAAGGACATTTTAAGCTTAGTCAACGCCAGCAATCAAAGCAGCCTACAGTTAGCCAGTGCGATTTTAAAACGGGAGACAGGCAAGGCCCTAGAATTAGTTAATGAATTATTAAATCGCAACGAGAACCCCTTGGCTATCACCGCCACCCTAGGGGGTCAATTTCGCACTTGGGCAATAGTGAAATTAAAAATTGAAGAAGGAGAAAAAGACGAGAAAAATATCGCCGCCGCCGCCGAAATTGCCAATCCCAAGCGACTATATTTCATTCGCAAAGAGATACAATCCTTTTCTTCTAAACAACTTCTGGCCACCTTGCCCATACTTCTCGAATTAGAATATCGTCTCAAGCGGGGTGCAGAACCTTTGGCAACGTTGCAAACCAAAATTATCGAACTTTGTTGTTTATTGGTAACTTAATACTCTTCCTTAGCTTTCAGAAATCCTCTAGAATAAGATTCTATAGACTTCAGACTTCTAAATAACCACAATGACCGATGATGCCATCCCTAGTCTAAATTTAGCGATCTCTAGTTTAGCCACGAGTAATAACTTCGCCCGTTGGGTGACGAAAGCACCCCTACCGGGGGGATATGTGCATCATGACTGTGAATGGACCGGGAGTCTAACCTCGGAATGGATGGCATGGCAGGAAATGTTCTGTCTGCAAAAAATGCCTCCCTTGCCGATGTTAGAGCAATTAGAGGGAAATTCTCCACCTAAACTGATTCTTGCGGGAGAAGGCGGCAGTTATGGCGGTCAATTGATGCAGAAACTAGGTATTAGTCTCTGGCAATGGTTATTTCAAGCATCAATTAGTCAAAGTTTTGCCCAAAGTCAGGGAATCGCCCTCGGCAAAAATCAGCCCCTGCGAATTCGCTTGGAATGTCGCAATCCCTATTTAATTCTGCTGCCCTGGGAAATTATGCAGCAAGCGGGTAAACAGGCCATATCTCTGCATCCGAATATACTCTTTAGCCGCACCACCAGCGATGTGGACCCACTGCCACCGATAAAACCAAGTAATAGTCTCAATATTCTCTTAGTTATCGGCGAAAAACAGATTAAACCCGCCGCTAGTTCCCTCAACCTCACCGCCATTAATACGGGTGGAGAAACTAATCCCGACCAGGCACTGGAATCCGAGGCCGCCAATCTCATCCAGGCCATCTCCCCCAGTGGTTCCCTCCAGAATTCGGGAGTGAAAGTCAAAGTCGATACCCTAATTCGACCGGGGGCGAAAGAACTAACCCGGGCCTTGGATACGGGTAAATATCAAGCTTTTTTCTACGCTGGTCACGGAATGGCCGCCCCCAATGGCGGTTCCCTATTTCTGCGGCCGGGGGAACAGCTAAACGGGACGGAGTTAGCCCAAGCTTTGGTGAGAAATCAAGTTATTTTAACGGTTTTTAATGCCTGTTGGGGTGCTTATCCCGCTAAATCAGGTCAGGAGATGATCCCCCGCAGCAGTCTGGCGGAAGTCTTGATTCACCATGGCGTTCCCGCAGTTTTGGCCATGCGAGATGCGATCGCAGATCGCGAGGCCTTGAGTTTTATCGAAGTTTTTACCCGCAGCCTCCTCGGTTTCAAAGACAAAGAAGCACAGATATCTAAGTTGCTTCCAAGTCCGCGAGTCCCTATCGATCAGGCCGTTCGCATCGCCAGGCAGCAGTTATTAACCCTCTACAAGTACAATCAGCCTGCTTGGACTTTGCCGATTCTCTATATGCACCCGGAATTCGACGGGCAATTGCTGCAAACCTTTGATGAGACTCAATCACCGACGGTTATGCCCAATGTCTCCGGAACCATGCCCGCCGCTTTCTTATACTATCTCGATCATCCCGAAAGAAAATGGTCAATCCGTGGTGGTGGCATGAATATAGGAAGGGACATGGAAAATGATCTACAGGTCCCTGAAAAATGGGTTAGTAAAAACCATTGTCGGATCATTTGCCGTAAAAAACCCGATGATTCAGACTATCAATACTTTCTCGAAGATTTCTCCCGTTTTGGTACTTTTATCTACCAAGATGGCCACTGGAAGCAGGTACATAACCAAGAAGTTCCCCTAGAGTCCGGTTTACAGATTCGCTTCGGCAGTTACCAAGGCCAAATCCTCGCATTTGTGGTGGAATAATTAGGGTTGGCTGAAAAAGTTTGTCGTCGGGTGTGGGAAGTGGGAATTATGAATTATGAATTATGAATTATGAATTATGGCTCTACCGAACCTGTCATGTAAAACTATCAACAACTCATGCTTGTAAAGTTTATATACTAAGGCTTTGAGTTTTTGTCAGATTGATATTTATCAACTTTAGAGCATTGCTGTGCAGAGAGGGAGCTTGAGGAATTTTCTACAGTGTAAGTTCGGAAGAACCTGAATTATGAATTGGGGAGGTGGGGAAATTGAACTAAAACCCTAAAACCCCAAAACCCCAAAACCTGCCTCCTGCCTCCTGTCTTCGTTAACTAACTTTTTGCTTCCTCTTTCAGGGAATAAATTGGTTTAAACCAACCTTTGCGCCAGAAGTAGAAAATCAAGCCTCCCGCTACGGCTAACATGATTAACCAAACAATAAAATAACTCCATTCTCCTTTTAATTCTGGCATATTCTCAAAGTTCATGCCATAGACACCAACGATAAAAGTTAAGGGAATAAAAATGGTTGAAATTACGGTTAAAAACTTCATAATTTCGTTTAATTTATTGCCCATAGTGGACATATAAACATCCATCAAACTCGCCGCTAATTCTCGATAAGCTTCGATAATTTCCAGAATTTGAATGACGTGGTCGTAGGAATCCCGAAAATAAATTTGTACTTCATCGCTGACTATACCATGATGGTCACGCATCAGTAGATGTAGGACATTTCGCATCGGCCAAATTAAGCGACGCAGTGCCAATAATTCCCGACGGACATCATAGATTTCCTGCATAGTATCTCGATCGGGATTACTAATGATCATATCTTCCAAAGCCTCAATCCGATCTTCGTAGTGTTCTACCACGGGAAAATAACCATCAATAATCGTGTCTAATAATAAATAGGTTAAATAATCCGCCCCCGATTTTCGTACTCGTCCCTGGGAAGTGCGAATTCGATCTCTGACTATCTCAAAACAGTCCTGTAATTCCTCCTCTTGAAAACTCAAAAGATAGCGTTTTCCCAAGACAAAACTGACCTGTTCTGTATCAAAACCGCTTTCATCTTCTTTCAGTCGCACCATCTGAGAAATCACTAACAATTGATTGTTATAGTCCTCTAACTTGGGACGCTGCGGCACATTAACCACATCTTCTAATAATAAAGGATGCAGATTAAAAATTTCCCCTACTTGTTTTAAAACCGTCTCACTACCTAACCCTTGAATATCCATCCAAGACACGGTATTTGTGCCAATATAGGGGGCGCAAGCATTGGGGGTAATATCCACCTTGCGAATGGCGTTATCTTCATCGTAGTCAATTAAAATAATCCGCGAGGGTTTGGCATCCGGTTCGATAATTAATGTCCCCGGTTCACTACCCGGTTCATCATAAAAATAATCGAAGTAGTCTTCTTCCTCGTCTCCATCGGTATCGGGACGGTTGTTAACGAATATATCGGGTTGTAGTTGGGTCATAAGCTTACAACAATCTGGCTAATTTGGGCAATAAGAAAACAGAAAAGTTAAAAAATTTAATTTGCCTAAAGTTACTATCTATCGCCATGAGATTACAGTAAACTGAAGATTGTTTACTGATTTATTCCCTCCTGATAATTGTCAACGATCAGATTAATCGGGAGAATTAGCCATCTTGACGGCCAAAATTTATGGAATCCGCCTATTTTATTCCCCGTCTAGTTATCCCCGTCGGTGATCCCGCCGGGATCGGCCCTGAAGTGGTGTTGAAAGCGATCGCCGATTCCCCAATCTCGTCTATTTGTCAGATTACTCTAATCGGCACCAGAACGCTTCTCGAAAAAGCCTATCACGATCCCCATCTCCTCGATCGCTTTTCTCTGATCGATTTGCCCTACAATCAAGAAAAAATCGTTTGCGGGCGTGGGGATGCCCATAGTGGTGAAATTAGCTTTCTTTACCTGCAAGAAGCCATAAAACGCACCCTCAAGGGCGAATTTGACGGTATTGTCACCGGTCCGATTGCCAAATCCTGTTGGCAGTTGGCTGGTTATGATTTCCCCGGTCAAACGGAGGTTTTAGCTACCATGGCGGGAATTAACCGTTATGGGATGCTATTCGTCGCTAAATCCCCTCACACTGGCTATAGCTTACGCACTCTCCTCGCCACTACCCACATCCCCCTGCGAGAAGTTCCCGATACTCTTAACCCCGATCTGATGACCCGAAAACTAGACCTATTGATCGAGTCTTTAAAGCTAGATTTCGGCATCGATCGCCCAAAAATCGCCATATCCGGCCTTAATCCCCACAGTGGCGAAGCGGGAAAACTGGGAAGGGAAGAAAAGGACTGGTTACAGCCTTGGCTGCAGTCAATGGGACAGAAATACCCGCAAACCCAATTAATCGGCCTTGTCCCCCCCGATACGCTTTGGGTGGAACCGGGACGCGCTTGGTTTAGCGGTGCAGGGCAACCCGCCGACGCATATCTGGCATTATACCACGATCAGGGCCTAATTCCCGTCAAATTAATGGCTTTTGACTGTGCTGTTAATACTACCATCGGTTTACCTTTTGTTCGCACCTCTCCAGACCACGGTACGGCTTTTGATATCGCTGGTCTTGGCATCGCTAGACCCCAGAGTATGCAAGCGGCGATCCAATTAGCGATCGAATTATGTCAGCAGCGCCGTATAGATGGGTTTTAGCTGTTGGGGGTTGGGGAAATGAGAATTATGAATTAGGAAGTGGGAAGTGGGAAGTGGGAAGTGGGGAAGCTGTCTCATCACCCTATCACCCCAAAACCCTATCACCCCAAAACCCCATCACCCTATCTCCTGACTCCTATCTCCTGACTCCTGAATCCTAATCCCGATCGCCAAATTAGTGTGAGCAGCGGTACAACCGGAGAACTAAACTAGAGATATAGCCCTCGATAGGAGACAATTGGGATATGGGTATCGCTTCAGTTAACCCTGCCACGGGAGAAATTCTCAAGACTTTTACCCCTCTAACCTCGGAGGAATTGGCGGCGAAATTGGCCTTAGCTGAGGCGACTTTTCAGCAGTATCGCCGCACCGCCATCAGTCAACGGGGACAGTGGTTACGGCAAGCGGCGGATATTTTAGAACGGGATCAAGTAGCATTGGCTACAACCATGACTTTAGAGATGGGGAAACCAATCAAGTCAGCGATCGCAGAAGTTCTCAAATGTGCCTTGGTTTGTCGTTTTTATGCCGATAATGCCGCCGGTTATCTGGAAGATGTGCCGATTGCCACCGATGCTAGTCGCAGTTTTGTCCGTTATCAACCGTTAGGGGTGATTTTAGCGGTTATGCCCTGGAATTTCCCTTTATGGCAAGTATTTCGCTTTGCTGCACCCGCTTTAATGGCGGGAAATGTCGGCCTACTCAAACACGCTTCTAATGTCCCTCAATCAGCTTTAGCGGTGGAAAGAATTTTATTAGAAGCCGGTTTTCCCGAAGCTGCTTTTCAAACTCTTTTGATCGGGGCCGATCGCGTTAGTGATTTAATTAACGATGAACGGGTAAAAGCCGCCACTTTAACCGGTAGTGAACCGGCGGGGATCAGTTTAGCGGCTGCGGCGGGAAAACAGATCAAAAAAGTGGTTTTAGAGTTGGGAGGTAGTGATCCTTTTATCGTTTTAGATAGTGCCGATATCGAGGCGGCAGCGGCTACGGCAGTGACGGCAAGATTGTTAAATAATGGTCAGACTTGTATCGCCGCTAAACGGTTTATTGTTATGGAAACTGTCGCCGATCAATTTGAACAGTTATTAGTGGCCAAATTCCAAGCTTTAAAAGTGGGTGATCCCCTCGATGAAACCGTTGATATCGGTCCCTTGGCCACGGTATCGATCGTCTCGGAAATTGCCGCTCAAGTGGAAAAAACCGTCGCTATGGGTGGTAGAGTCCTTGTGGGGGGTCAGCGTTTAGAGGGAAAAGGTAACTTCTATCTACCGACGATTTTAACCGATATTCCCGCCGGTTCTCCGGGGGAAAAAGAGGAATTTTTCGGGCCTGTGGCTTTACTATTTCGAGTCAAAAATATCGAGGAAGCGATCGCTTTAGCTAATGATAGTCCCTTTGGTTTAGGTTCTAGTGCCTGGACGAATAACCCCGAAGAAATTGAGCATTTAATTACCGAAATTGAGGCCGGTTGTGTGTTTATTAACGGTATGGTTAAATCCGATCCTCGCTTACCCTTTGGGGGTATTAAACGTTCTGGTTTTGGCCGGGAATTAAGTGTGGAAGGCATTCGCGAATTTGTCAACGTTAAAACGGTTTGGATTAAGTAATTCAGTAGGGTGGGTTAGCAACGCGTAACCCACCACCATAACCAAAATCACCCACCACAATTGTCGGTGCGTTACGCTATCGAAGAGCGCACCCTACGGATTAAAAATATGCTGCGCATTTTTGATAATATTGAGTCCCATTTATGGCCAATTTTACAGAAAAGTTTATTAGCAGATCAAGGGGGCGATTTTTATCTGGGTTATTTTAATTTGCGCGGTTGGCAGTAACCTTTAGACCTTTAACACCTTTGACCTTTATGAGCAGCTAAGGCCATTTAATCATAAGAAATGGGGGATAGTCTTTTTAATCTTTGTCCTCACTAATAGATAAAAAAACAACAAGAAAGGGAAGAGAAATTAAAATTATTAATAAATCAATCAAAAAATTTATGTCTCGACTATTATATTTACAAAAACGAAATAAGCCATTTTCAAATTGATTCCACAATCGGTAAATTCACCTCAAAGCTGAGTCAATTTTTCTAGATTCAAATCTTACTCTAAGTTTCATTTTTAAAGTATCTAAACTTGTGTTAATAAACCTTGGAAAGTGAAAAGATACATTAATAGGTTCTGCCTAGGGATTTATTGACACTGGCTTCAATTTGATAAATAGATGAAAGGACGCTACCTTGATGGTTATTGACTAGATCGTATTTGACTTCTTGTAAATAATTAAAAATGGCATCCCGCAGAATCGGTTGTTCAATGTTTACCCGGTGCTGATAGTCCCATAAATCCCAAACTATCAAACCAATTCCCACGATTGGATCGATTAATTCTGCCCCAAAACTACTTGCTACTGCTCCACCGGTTTTAGTGGCAATTTTTGCGCCCGTTTTTCCCGCTAGGGACAAATAAACTGTGCTGCCCACTTTCATCACTGGGACCAGAGATTTAACTCCTAAAGCAGTGGCACCACCGACTAAAAGTTTGATTGATGTGTTAGAAATATTGCCCTCGGTATCTTGAATTGTTACGGCTATATCGCTAAGATAACGATCCCATTTGCCTTGGGGAATTTGATAACTGGCCTGAATATTCGCTAATTCATTGCTTAAATTATTGACATATAAACTAACAGTATCCCTAGTAATTCTCTCTAGACGCAATTGGGCCTCTTGGGGACGGATTACCCGTTTGGTAAACTCGGTTTGAATAGTTTTGGTCAAATTTTCTGCCACCACCTGTTCTGCGGGTGGATTATCTGTATTGACCCAGTGAGCGATCGAGGAGTATAATCCGCTTAAAAAGGCCTTGCCCTCAAATTGTTTTTGATTGAAATAGTTAAAATACCAAGGCAGAAAACTCTGATCTACTCGTGTCATCAACTCCTGCACCCATGCCTCAATTTGTACTAGGGCAAAGGTTTGAGAATTTGCTCTCGCTGTCTGTAAAGCTTGGCTAATCTCCCGATCGATTTGACCGTTCGATTTTTCGGGTATAGTGATGGGAATCTCTAGGTTAGTTTCGGTAGCAACCCTAGTTTTTAACGGTTCATTGCCAGCAGTTCCTAGCCAAATTTTCCCTAAAAGAGGCACGATAACCACTAGAACAACTATAGCCCAAATTAACGGGGTTATCGCCTTAATCAGTTGACTGATTGCCTGAATGCGGTTAGTTTTTTCACTATACTGAGGTGGCTCAATATTTTCTTCTGAATCTGGCCTGGAGTTCATCAGCTAACCTAGTTAAAATTATTAGATCATCGTTCTCGAAAACCCGCAGAAACCCCAATTTTCCGAGCAGTAAACAGCGAGAGAGTATTATCGGGCAGAAGACAGCCAATACCCGATAAATATCGGCAATTTTAGCGAATTTCTGCCTTCATCCGCTCAAGGGTTTGCTGCATTTGGTCGAACATCATTTGCGGAGTCATACCAAATTGACCTAATTGGGTTTTTAGCTGTTCTACGGTCATTTGGGCGGAAAAATCCTCAGATAACTCGAAACGCTTCATAAATATCTTGTAGCGTTCCATTAACTCCTCCATCCTATCGATAAAGATGATTTTACCCTCTCGATCGAATTTCCCGTACTCGCTGCCCAGTTGTGTGAGAGACTGGTAATCTTCAAATAGCTGTCTAGCTTCCTGTTGAACCACTTCTGAGTCAAAGAATCCCATAATCTTAAAACTGCTTATCGTCGATAGTTATTCTCCCCCCTATTTTATTTTAGTCGGGGAAAAAGTCTAGCTCTGGCCGATTTACGGATTACCGTATTGGGGAAATCGACAAGATCACAAACGGCCTTCTCGTCGCGGTTTGACCGTTGCCCCAGGGAGTTTAAGATTAAAAGTGAAAAATCAAGAATTGTCCTTTAACTGCTCCACAGTGGCTATTTCGCTCAATTTAGGCCGCAGCCCTTATAATTTGCCAAAACGACGATGACGACCCTGATAATCTTTTAAAGCGCGGTGAAATTGCACTCGATCGAAATCCGGCCAGAGAGTGTCGGTAACGTAGATTTCCGCGTAGGCCATTTGCCAGAGTAAAAAATTACTAATTCGCATTTCCCCACTACTGCGAATTAACAGGTCTGGGTTAGGAATCCCGGCAGTATAAAGATACTGTTCAAAGAGAGATTCATCGATCGCTTCCGGGGAGACTAAACCCTGTTGCACCTGACGAGCGATCGCCCGACAAGCTTGTACGATTTCCTCTCGGCCACCATAGTTAGTCGCCACCGTAAATTGAATACCGGAATTTTTGCTAGTTTCTGCTTGAGATTTAGCAATTTCCCGTCTTAAAGACTCTGGCAAGACTGATAAATTACCAATAAAGCGAATTTTAACATTTTCCTGCATCATTTCCTCCAATTCCCGCCGTAAAACCCGCTCGAATAGAGTCATTAAAAACTCTACTTCCTCCAGGGGACGACCCCAATTTTCCGTAGAAAAAGCATAAGCGGTCAAAGCGGGAATACCCCAGTCACGACAACAGCGCAGCAAGTCTTTGAGCGCATCTACTCCCCGTTGATGGCCCATAATCCGCGGCAAACCACGATTTTTCGCCCAACGACCGTTCCCATCCATAATCACTGCGACGTGCTGAGGCAAACGGTTTTTATCTAAATCCGTAGGTAATTCTGGTGATAAGCTCGGTTTAACAGTCATTTTCTATCTTTGGGGGTTGCGCTGGGCGAACGGGAGAATTTTTCTAAGATTAGACGACCTTTTAAGCCAATTGTACGCCCTAAACGTCCCCAACTCGGTGCGACCACTTCCCCCTCTCCCGACGGAGAAAACTTCGCTTCGAGCAGCTCTTTTAGTTTACTACTGGTTAAAGGCCGGTCCAGATTACCCCCCGACGCGAGGGAAATCGAGCCAGTTTCCTCAGAAACCACAATACAGATACAATTATCTAGCCTTTCGGTAATGCCCATAGCCGCCCGATGACGGGTGCCTAATTGCCTTGAGGTACTGCGCTCCGATAGGGGTAGAATAACACCGGCGGCCACCACTCGATCGCCTCGAATAAATACGGCCCCATCGTGTAGTAAAGTTTTAGTTTGAAAAATAGTTTGAATTAATTCCTTCGATACCTGGCCATTGAGTGCCACCCCCGGATTGACAAACACCCTGGTGTCGAGATTGCCACTGGTTTCTAATACCATCAGCGCGCCGGTGCGATTTTGAGATAGGTCCTTCACTGCGTCCACTAACTCATCAATGACATTATCGGTCTTGGGAGTGGGGGAACTTTTTTTAAATAATTCCCACACTTGACCTTTGCCCAATAATTCTAAAAAACGGCGGAATTCCGACTGAAAAATCACAGCGATGGCCACGGCTGACCCTAAAATCAATTTTTCTAGGACTAACCCCAGCAAGCGCAATCCTAGGGCATCGCTAATCACCGAGGCCAGCATTAAGTAGATTAGTCCTCGCACCATCCAAAAAGTACGCCGCTCGCCGATAATTAGCAGCAGCATATAGGTAAGGAGGAGAACTAACCCAAAGTCTAGCAATGACAGACCATGGCTGAGAATCCAGGACAATAACCGGCGAGGGTCCAGAAAAAAACCCGACATGGGGGACGATGGCGATGAGGTTTATATCAAGGAGAGTCGATTGGGTAAGCGGTCTTGACGCAGCAGATCCGCCAGGTTTTCCCGTTCAAGGATGAGATTGGCTTCTCCGTTTTGGACAATTACCGCCGCCGGACGGGGTAAGCGGTTGTAATTAGAAGCCATACTGTAGTTATAGGCCCCCGTGGCTAAAACCACTAAAATATCCCCTGGGTTGGTTTTCGGTAGCGTAATATCCTTAATTAGAATATCGCCAGATTCGCAGTGTTTTCCAGCTATTGTCACCACTTCCTGACATTCTTGACTCATTTTATTGGCGACCACGGCCCGGTAAACCGATTGATAGGTAATCGGTCGGGGATTATCAGACATTCCGCCATCGACGGCGATATAGGTGCGGATTTCGGGGATTTCTTTGCGATTACCCACTGTATAGGCCGTTACGCAAGCGGTGGCAATCAGAGAGCGTCCCGGTTCGGCAATGAGCAGCGGATAAGCGATACCTCTTTCCTGACAAGCTTTAGCCACTGCTAAGGACACTGCTTGCACCCATTCCTCGATACTTGGGGGGTCATCACTTTCGAGGTAGCGAATCCCTAAACCACCACCGACGTTTAATTGCTCTAGGGGTAATCCCCGTTCTAAACCTAATTTAAACCAATCTGCCAACACAGCGGCTAAGTCTTGGTGGGGTTGACGTTCAAAAATCTGGGAACCGATGTGAGCGTGTAAACCCAGACAATTCAGCACCGGATGAGCTAAAACATAGTCAAATACCGCTTCGATTTGATGAGGGTCAAAACCAAATTTACTGTCTAAGTGACCCGTGCGAATATATTCGTGGGTGTGGCACTCGATGCCGGGGGTTAACCGCAATAGGATCGGAATAGGGGTATCAGGACGATTTTCGCCTAATTTAACCAGATTTTCTAACTCTAGCCAGTTATCAACGATAATAATGCAGTTATGCTTGATCGCATATTCTAACTCGGCGATCGATTTGTTATTACCATGAAAGTATATCGGCACATCGGTTTTATTGATCTGGTCTAAAGCGGTTAACACCGTGTGAATTTCTCCGGCCGAGACCACATCAAAACCTAATCCCTCCCTAGCGACCACGGCCGATAGGGCCAGGCAATTCCACGCTTTCGAGGCATAAATTACCCTAGATTCTCCGGGATAATGAGTCTGGAAACCTTGCAGGTATTGACGACAGGCAGTGCGGAGGGTGACTTCATCGACAATATACAAGGGTGAACCGAAACGTTCCACTAGGGTGGTCACATCACAACCACCGATTTCTAGACAATCGCGGTTATTAACCTTGGCTGTCAGGGGGAACAGGGTTTGATTCGGGGATAGACAATCTTGATAGGCTAAATATTTTTGTCCGGAATTGCTGATTTTAGGTTCAGTTGATAGCATGATCGGTGTTTTTTGTCAAGAAATCGATAAATTTTGTTACAATCTCCGCGCATCCCCGATTCAGTTAAGGGAATTTTGACCGACGGTGATCTAGATAACCAAAATAGTTCTCTCTTTCAGTGTACGATCAACCACCCGCTAAAAATCCCTTTTTTTCAGGAAAAAATCGAGCAGCGACCCCGAAAAAGTGGTAATAGTATTGAAGGAGTGGTCTTAAAAGTGATGATATGACTGACCAGAATGGCGTGTTAGTAGAAGAACAGAGCGAGGATATTACCCGTAAGATGAGTCAATTAGCCACCGAGTCGCCGAAAAACCAATTACAGATTCTGACACAATTAGCCGGGGCCGGAGAAGTTGGCCTAACTGTGTTGAGAGATTTTTTGTTGGCCAAGCAGCCCACTCCTGTTAATCTGGTGACAGGTAAGGCTTATCAATTGCTCTATCAAGATAATAGCGCTCAGAGCAAGGAATTTTTAGCTAATTATTTCCCCACGGGTATTGTTCCCCTCGATAGTGCCAAGGGTATTGATTATCGACTTTTACAGGAATTATTGGCTAAACAGGATTTTCAAACTGCCGATAGTCTCACCCGTCAAAAACTCTGTGAATTAGCAGGAGAAGGAGCAATACAGAGAAAATGGGTCTATTTTACGGAAGTAGAAGCTTTCCCCGGTGTGGATATTCAGACTATTGATCATCTTTGGTTGGTTCATTCGGAAGGGAAATTCGGTTGGTCGGTGCAGCGCAAATTATGGCTCGGTGTGGGTCAAGATTTCCCGAAACTCTGGCCGAAAATTGGCTGGAAAAATGGCAATAATTGGACAAAATACCCCCAAGAATTTACCTGGGATTTAAGCGCTCCCGTGGGCCATTTACCCCTGTTAAATCAACTGCGCGGGGTGAGAGTGGCTGCCTCTTTATTCTCCCATCCCGTCTGGAGTGAAAAATAGATTGAGAGCATTCGGCCCGCTCGTCTATCAGATTTCTACATTTTCGGGACGATTTCTTGTAAGGCCGCTTCTAGATTAGGATAACGATAGTCAAAACCGATCGCTTGGGTGGCTTTTGGCAGCACTTCTTGACCTTCTAAGACGATTTTTGCCCCTTCTCCCAAGAGAATTTCGAGGGCAAAATCTGGCACTGGCAACCAAGAAGGACGCTTCATTACTTCCCCTAATATCTGACAGAATTCTTTCATCCGGACGGGATTGGGTGCAGTAGCGTTGAAAGTGCCGCTAATTTCCTGGCGATCGAGACAATAGATGATTAAATTAATTAAATCATCCCGATGAATCCAAGAAAACCACTGACGACCGCTGCCAATCGGTCCGCCGGCAAAAAGTTTGAAGGGTGGGATCATTTTCCCTAAAGCACCCCCATTGCCTAAAACAATACCCGTGCGAAGAATGACTAAACGAGTGCCGTAATCTTTAACTTTTTGGGCGGCTGTTTCCCACTTTTTACAGACATCTGCCAGAAAATCGCCACCGGGAGGGCTGTTTTCGTCAAAACTAGCGGTTTCACTGGTTCCATAGTAACCGATCGCCGAGGAGTTAATTAAAACTTTCGGTTTCTGGGCGGCATTGGCGATCGCCTCGACAATTTTCTCGGTGCCGATTTGCCGACTAGCGACGATTGCCTGTTTCACTTCACCGCTCCAGCGTTCCGAAATCGGTTCTCCCGCTAGATTAATCACCGCGTCACATCCGGAAATCTCTTTTTGCCAATCCCCCGATTCTGTGGCGATATAGGGGATAATCTCTATCTTAGGATAGATTGACTTTGGGTAAATTCTCTGGGTTTTATCGGGATTGCGCGTTAAAATTAGGATGTCATCGCTGCGATCATAAAGTTTGACCACCAATCGACTACCCACAAATCCCGTCGCCCCAGTAATCGCTATTTTCATGGTTTCTTGACTAAATTTATCCTTATTTTAGCTGGTTTTTGGCTATTCGTATTCAGGAGTCAGGAGTCAGGAGTCAGGAGTCAGGAGATTATTTTATTTATTCTTACCACTCCCCAATTCATAATTCATAATTCATAATTCATAATTCCCACTCCTGTCTTCTCACTTATCCTGATACCCCATACCGTTGGCTGCCGCATAACGATTCATAAAGCGCATAAAACGCTCCCAGTGTTCATCGGTGATTTCAAAACCACATTCTACCCGTTGAATTTCATCCCCTTCATCTCCTCCAAAAATAAATTTAGTCGAGTTGGGGATAACTGTAATCACTCCTTCCTCATCGGTGAGACGGAGATCGCCGTAGGTGCGGGTGGTGAAACTTTGGAAACGTTCGATCGCTTTCAGGGTTTTAAAAGTCATCAGGACATTGCGAATCCCGGTATTTTTATTTTGGCGGAGACTAACACCGCTTAATTCTTCTGATAAACCGACAAAAAACTCGATCGTGGGAGTGGTCATAGGTGTGGGTATAAAATTTTAGTTATTGATTTTCTCTTAATTACTTTGGACGGGAGAAAAGTAGTTCATGACTACTAATAAAGTAACCATGAACTGAAAAACAAGCTATTCCGCTTCTCCACCTTGGATTTTGAGGAGGAGAAAACCCCAAGCTAATCCGACGAGGACGAGAACGATCGCCACGATCGGCCCATTAAATAACATACTTTCTGCGGTCATGGTGATTGCTCCTGAGCCTACAATAATCGATAAATCGTATTTTAACCTACGAAGGCGATCGACTGCTGCCGCACTAGGGCAAAATTGAGGGGGAAAATCGGCAGACAACTTTGAGAATTTTCTTAGTATATATGTTCTAGCCCAGCTGCCCCTCTCCTCAAGGAAGGATGCTCACCCCTAGGCTGGATATTTTTAATAATATCTTTATCTTTGCTGTCATCACTTTATGTTAGTGTCTTATCTGCTTAATTCTCCCCCTATCCTGGGAAAATTAAGTATTGATAACTATTGGTGATGACTGGTAAAAAATCATTTATGCTCAAGATCAAGTTAATATTATTCTTAGGTTTGTTGCTGCTGAGTTGTCAATCGACTAATCTCAATGGTAATAATAGCTCAATGGCTCAGATTACAACTGAGAATCAAGGGCAAATATTACCGATCACGGCCAAAGCAGATATTAATGGTCAGATGATTGAGTTAGAAGTAGCTCAAACCCCCGAACAACAGGCTAAGGGTTTAATGTATCGCTCGTCTTTGGAGAAAAATCGCGGTATGCTATTTCCCTTTGGACAACCTCTGATGGCACGGTTTTGGATGAAAAATGTCTCGATTCCTCTAGACATGATTTTTCTAAAAGATGGTATAGTAAAAGCAGTTTTGCTCAATGTCCCTCCTTGTGGGGTGGATCCTTGTCCTGTCTATGGGCCAAACACCATGGTTAATCAAGTGATCGAACTAGCTGGGGGCCGAGCCAAAGAATTAGGAGTGAAAGAAGGAGATAAAATTAAGATTGAGTCTATCTCAAGACCTTAATTTTTCAAAATGGTGTTAACTTTCCTATAGAAAGTGTCCCTTGTCCGGAAATATAAGTATGGCTTTTATAAGCTATTACGCATTGATACTGTTTAAAATCTAACCATATCGATTAAGATTTTTATAGTCGGTCAAGTGATAGATTGAATAATCTTCACTCTTGGTATAGATTGAACAGAGACAAAATTCTGCTCGCTCTAACGGGACTATCTTGAGAGAGCCAGCGATTTTTAGGAAAGCACTCTCTATCATCGAGATAGCTTAGATACAGAAAAAACAGTCGCGAGACTAACTGTCCTTGAAACCGATCGGTGGTGTTTTGTTAAAATTACGAGATGTACTATTGAGGAAAAAATCCCCCTATGTCCACGATTGCCTATTCCCAATTCCGACGATTTCTACAAGAGGAATTGTCCCTTACCCAAGAATCGATCGCTATGGCCGAGCGCTCGATCCAATCTGATAAAATTCATTTACCGATGATTCTCTGGCAGTACGGTTTAGTGACCTTGGAACAATTAGACAAAATTTATGATTTTCTCGAAGAGGTAGTATAATCTTGCAATTGCTCACTATTGACAAGGAGAATAATTGCCATGGCTGCTCATAGTTTCTGGCACAGTTTGAAAATTCCCATCCTAAAAACTACCAATCATCACCTGAGAAGTGGGTTTAAATAACCCACTTTTTTAATAACTATACAATTGAGAATTATCGATTAACTGCTCACTCCATGAAACCCCATGACCAATTTGCCAAAAATTACCTTGAACAATTACTTTCTCCCCTGGGAATCGTCGAAATCAGCAAAGAAGTCAGCGACGAAACCCGACAGATAGATGTATTTTTTTCCCCCAATCCCGAACCCAACCCCGATTATCTGGGATTATTAGGCAGAATTGTCCTTAATACTGTCTTAATTGAACCCTATCGCAATCCTCCCAACCGGAGCGAGATTCGTAATTGTTTAGCAAAACTTTTGGCGATTTTGGCCGAACTGCAAAGACAAGCTAAACGGGAAAATCAGAGTTACAATGAAGACAATGCCCCTCGTTTGTGGATTTTATCCCCTTCGGCTGGTATCACTGTTTTAGAAGGATTTGGGGCAAAATTAGAGCCAGATTGGCCAGAAGGAGTCTATTTTCTTCCCTTGCTTTATCGCACGGCAATTATCGCTATTAATCAATTGCCTGTGACTGCTGAGACTCTCTGGTTAAGATTATTAGGACGGGGAAAAACGCAAAACCAAGCGGTGCGAGAATTGTTAGAATTACCTCAAGGTAATGCTTTCCGGGAAAATGTCCTGGAATTATTAATTAGTTGGCGGGTTAGTATGGAAATAAATAACATCCTAGAAACTGAAGATAGAGAGGTGTTTATGACTTTATCTCAAACCTATCAGGAATGGAAAGAAGCAACTAAACGGGAAGGACTCGAACAAGGACTAGAGCGAGGACTCGAACAAGGACTAGAGCGAGGACTAGAGCGCGGAAAACTAGAGGCTAAACTGGAATCTATTCCCCGTTTGCTGGCCTTGGGTTTAAGTGTGGAACAAATCGCTCAAGCTTTGGATTTAGACTTAGAACAAGTCCGACAAGCTATTGAAGAAACTCCATGAAACCCCATGACCAATTTGCCAAAAATTACCTTGAACAATTACTTTCTCCCCTGGGAATCGTCGAAATCAGCAAAGAAGTCAGCGACGAAACTCGACAGATAGATGTATTTTTTTCCCCCAATCCCGAACCCAACCCCGATTATCTGGGATTATTAGGCAGAATTGTCCTTAATACTGTCTTAATTGAACCCTATCGCAATCCTCCCAACCGGAGCGAGATTCGTAATTGTTTAGCGAAACTTTTGACGATTTTAGCCGAACTGCAAAGACAAGCTAAACGGGAAAATCAGAGTTACAATGAAGACAATGCTCCTCGTTTATGGATTTTATCCCCTGCCGCTAGTCTGACTCTGTTAGAGAGTATTGGGGCAAAAATAGACCCAGATTGGCCAGAAGGAGTGTATTTTCTTCCCGCGCTTTATCGCACGGCAATTATCGCTATTAATCAATTGCCTGTGACTGCTGAGACTCTCTGGTTAAGATTATTAGGAAGGGGAAAAACTCAAAACCAAGCGGTGGGAGAATTGTTAGAATTACCTCAAGGTAATGCTTTCCGGGAAAATGTCCTGGAATTATTAATTAGTTGGCGGGTTAGTATGGAAATAAATAACATCCTAGAAACTGAAGATAGAGAGGTGTTTATGACTTTATCTCAAACCTATCAGGAATGGAAAGAAGCAACTAAACGGGAAGGACTCGAACAAGGACTAGAGCGAGGACTAGAGCGAGGAAAACTAGAGGCTAAACTGGAATCTATTCCCCGTTTGCTGGCCTTGGGTTTAAGTGTGGAACAAATCGCTCAAGCTTTGGATTTAGACTTAGAACAAGTCCGACAAGCTACGCAAGGGTAGAGAATTGATTTAACTATAATCTGAGTCAAAATCAATCAAGATTCTGGTTAAAACGCCGATTTAAGCATTTTTGTCCTTGAAAAAACCAATGCCCGATGAAAATAGTTTTGAGGAGTTAATTAACGAACTAAAGCTTAGAAATATTAAACACAATTCCCAAGATATTATTGCCATTACTCAATTAGACAACGGGCGGATAATCTTTTTAGAAATCGGTAATTCTTCATCGGGTTGGGAACATATTCTTAATAAACATGGAGAAGATTTTCAGCGTCGAGGCATTGCGATTAATAATATTATTGATTTCTTGATGAAAGCAATTACCATGGGTCAATTAATCGGCACTCAAGGAACGAGCAGAAGTATTTATAAAGTTGATTATCAAGGAGAAATTCAATACATTTCTATCGATATTGGTAGTAATGGTTATGTAGTTAGTGCGAATCCCACTCCCCGAAAACTCATCCAACGTTTCTTAGGAGAAGACCTTGATGAAAAGAAAAATTAAACTAATGGCAGAATATAACTATTCGCCTCTTTGGGATATGGAAACTGCTGATAACCTTGACTTAGATGAGTTACCTTTATCGAGTTCTATCCAAAAGAAGTTAAGTAATTGGGCAGAGATTTATAATCAAATTATAAATTGGGACAATCCCGCCGATTCACATTTTTTTGATGCAGTAAGTCAAGACAATTTTGAGAGGGAAGGTGTCAATATTTGGCGGCAATTACAAGAGGAATTATCACCCAATTATCAAATATTTTACTTTAGTGAAAAACAGCAACGACTTTTGACTCCAGAAGATGCAAGTGAAGCGATCAGAGAAAAAGAGGTTAGATATAAATAGCCCCAAAACTCAAGCGCTTTTATTGTCAATTTTTTAGCTCATAGATTATTTTGAGAAAATAAGTCTTCTGCCAAACGTATTCAATTGATAGTAACTTTTTCCCGTGTTAGGATCGTTAACTATCGGCACAAGTCCCCCACAATCTTTTGTCCACGGATTTGAAGGTGGTAGATATACGTTATCATAGACAGAAATACATTTTCTTCCTTCGGCGGGAATATAGCAATAACCCCTATGAATAAAAGACCCTGATATATTAGGTGCAATCGTAGTACCCGATCCATTAAACTGACAAACAAATTCACGACCACGAGGAGCAAATTGAGCGATAATAAGGTGATATTGCTGACTAATTTCGGCTGTGGCACTGGTCGCTATAGCAGTATATCCGATCGCTGTAGTTGCTACTAGAGAAAAGACCTGAAGGAGAGAATTGCATAAGCTTTTATTATCCCCCTCCCATTTTTCATAATTGTTGCTAATGTCATGATGCTCAAGGGAATTTATCGAAGACAATCGTAAGTTAACAAACCTGATTTTTATTTGTCAAGGGATTTCTGAAATATCTGACATTTTTGTTAACATAAGTTTATAAAACCATTCAAAAATCGATCAATACAATTGAGAATTATCGATTAACTGCTCACTCCATGAAACCCCATGACCAATTTGCCAAAAATTACCTTGAACAATTACTTTCTCCCCTGGGAATCGTCGAAATCAGCAAAGAAGTCAGCGACGAAACCCGACAGATAGATGTATTTTTTTCCCCCAATCCCGAACCCAACCCCGATTATCTGGGATTATTAGGCAGAATTGTCCTTAATACTGTCTTAATTGAACCCTATCGCAATCCTCCCAACCGGAGCGAGATTCGTAATTGTTTAGCGAAACTTTTGACGATTTTGGCCGAACTGCAAAGACAAGCTAAACGGGAAAATCAGAGTTACAATGAAGACAATGCCCCTCGTTTGTGGATTTTATCCCCTTCGGCTGGTATCACTGTTTTAGAAGGATTTGGGGCAAAATTAGAGCCAGATTGGCCAGAAGGAGTCTATTTTCTTCCCTTGCTTTATCGCACGGCAATTATCGCTATTAATCAATTGCCTGTGACTGCTGAGACTCTCTGGTTAAGATTATTAGGACGGGGAAAAACGCAAAACCAAGCGGTGGGAGAATTGTTAGAATTACCTCAAGGTAATGCTTTCCGGGAAAATGTGCTGGAATTATTAATTAGTTGGCGGGTTAGTATGGAAATAAATAACATCCTAGAAACTGACGATAGAGAGGTGTTTATGACCTTATCTCAAACCTATCAGGAATGGAAGGAAGCAACTAAACAGGAGGGACGACAGGAAGGACTAGAGCGAGGACTCGAACAAGGACTAGAGCGCGGACTAGAGCGCGGACTAGAGCGCGGACTAGAGCGCGGAAAACTAGAGGCTAAACTGGAATCTATTCCCCGTTTGCTTGCTTTGGGTTTAAGTGTGGAACAAATCGCTCAAGCTTTGGATTTAGACTTAGAACAAGTCCGACAAGCTATTCAAGAAACTCCATGAAACCCCATGACCAATTTGCCAAAAATTACCTTGAACAATTACTTTCTCCCCTGGGAATCGTCGAAATCAGCAAAGAAGTCAGCGACGAAACTCGACAGATAGATGTATTTTTTTCCCCCAATCCCGAACCCAACCCCGATTATCTGGGATTATTAGGCAGAATTGTCCTTAATACTGTCTTAATTGAACCCTATCGCAATCCTCCCAACCGGAGCGAGATTCGTAATTGTTTAGCGAAACTTTTGACGATTTTGGCCGAACTGCAAAGACAAGCTAAACGGGAAAATCAGAGCTACAATGAAGACAATGCGCCTCGTTTGTGGATTTTATCCCCTTCGGCTGGTATCACTGTTTTAGAGGGATTTGGGGCAAAATTAGACCAGGATTGGCCAGAAGGAGTCTATTTTCTTCCCGCGCTTTATCGCACGGCAATTATCGCTATTAATCAATTGCCTGTGACGGCTGAGACTCTCTGGTTAAGATTATTAGGACGGGGAAAAACGCAAAACCAAGCGGTGCGAGAATTGTTAGAATTACCTCAAGGTAATGCTTTCCGGGAAAATGTGCTGGAATTATTGATTAGTTGGCGGGTTAGTATGGAAATAAATAACATCCTAGAAACTGACGATAGAGAGGTGTTTATGACCTTATCTCAAACCTATCAGGAATGGAAGGAAGCAACTAAACAGGAGGGACGACAGGAAGGACTAGAGCGAGGACTCGAACAAGGACTAGAGCGCGGACTAGAGCGCGGACTAGAGCGAGGAAAACTAGAGGCTAAACTGGAATCTATTCCCCGTTTGCTGACTTTGGGTTTAAGTGTGGAACAAATCGCTCAAGCTTTGGATTTAGACTTAGAACAAGTCCGACAAGCTATTGAAGAAACTCCATGAAACCCCATGACCAATTTGCCAAAAATTACCTTGAACAATTAAGTACCTAAGCAAAATTAATTACACATATCTAACCACCTCTTGCCTCCTGCCTTTTGCCTTTTGCCTATCTTCACTAGGAAATTAATTTTGCACGACTACTTACTTTCTCCCCTGGGAATCGTCGAAATCAGCAAAGAAGTCAGCGACGAAACTCGACAGATAGATTTATTTTTTTCCCCCAATCCCGAACCCAACCCCAATTATCTGGGATTATTAGGCAGAATTGTCCTTAATACTGTCCTGATTGAACCCTATCGCAATCCTCCCAACCGGAGCGAGATTCGTAATTGTTTAGCAAAACTTTTGGCGATTTTGGCCGAACTGCAAAGACAAGCTAAACGGGAAAATCAGAGTTACAATGAAGACAATGCTCCTCGTTTGTGGATTTTATCCCCTGCCGCTAGTCTGACTCTGTTAGAGAGTATTGGGGCAAAAATAGACCCAGATTGGCCAGAAGGAGTGTATTTTCTTCCCGCGCTTTATCGCACGGCAATTATCGCTATTAATCAATTGCCTGTGACTGCTGAGACTCTCTGGTTAAGATTATTAGGACGGGGAAAAACGCAAAACCAAGCGGTGCGAGAATTGTTAGAATTACCTCAAGGTAATGCTTTCCGGGAAAATGTGCTGGAATTATTGATTAGTTGGCGGGTTAGTATGGAAATAAATAACATCCTAGAAACTGACGATAGAGAGGTGTTTATGACCTTATCTCAAACCTATCAGGAATGGAAGGAAGCAACTAAACAGGAGGGACGACAGGAAGGACGACAGGAAGGAAAACTGGAATCTATTCCCCGTTTGCTGGTTTTGGGTTTAAGTGTGGAACAAGTCGCTCAAGCTTTGGATTTAGACTTAGAACAGGTCCGACAAGCGGCACGAGAGTAAAGGTGGAGAGTTAAAACGCAAAAATGCCACAATGGATAAAATAGGCATTTTCTGACTAACTGACATCTTCTATGAGCAACCACCTAAGCGGAAGCGAGATTCGCCAGCGATTTTTAGACTTTTTTGCGGCCAGAAACCATAAAATTCTCCCTAGTGCCTCTCTAGTACCAGAAGACCCCACCGTTTTGCTGACTATTGCGGGAATGCTCCCTTTTAAGCCGATTTTCTTGGGACAAAAGACCCCAGAATTTCCCCGAGCTACCACTTCCCAAAAATGTATTCGCACCAACGATATCGAAAATGTCGGCCGGACTGCTAGACACCATACTTTTTTTGAGATGTTGGGCAATTTTAGCTTTGGTGATTATTTTAAAGAACAAGCGATCGCCTGGGCCTGGGAATTGTCCACAGAAGTTTTTAACCTTCCCCCCGAAAGATTAGTCGTTAGTGTCTTTAGAGAGGATGAGGAAGCTTTCGCTATCTGGCGCGATAAAATCGGTATTCCTGCCCATCGTATCCAAAAAATGGGCGAAGCGGATAACTTTTGGGTATCGGGTCCCACGGGTCCCTGTGGTCCCTGTTCGGAAATTTACTACGATTTTCACCCGGAATTAGGGGATAAAACCATCGATTTAGAGGATGATAGCCGTTTTATCGAGTTTTATAACCTCGTCTTCATGCAGTATAACCGCGACGCGGACGGCAATCTAACACCCCTAGCGAATAAAAATATCGATACGGGGATGGGTTTGGAACGGATGGCGCAAATCCTGCAAAAAGTCGCCAATAACTACGAAACTGACCTAATTTTCCCGATTGTCGCCGAAGCAGCCCGGTTAGCAGCCATAGACTACCAGAAAGCGGACGAAAAAACGAAAGTTTCCCTAAAAGTCATCGGCGATCATGTGCGTTCAGTAGTACACATGGTGGCGGATGGTATCTCAGCATCGAATACTGACAGAGGTTACGTCTTGCGTCGTCTGATTCGTAGAGTAGTACGGCACGGGCGTTTAATCGGTATTGAAGGTCAATTTATCACCAAAGTGGCGGAAGTGGCGATCGCTCTTTCCGAGTCCGTCTATGGCAATGTTCGGGAACGAGAAACGGTGATCAAGGCAGAATTAGAGCGAGAGGAAGCGAGATTTTTAGAAACCCTAGAAAGAGGCGAGAAACTGCTCGAATCGATTCTAGAAAAAGAAAAAAGCCAGATTTCGGGAGTCGATGCCTTTACCCTTTATGATACCTATGGCTTCCCCCTCGAACTCACTCAAGAAATCGCCGAGGAGCAGGGTTTAAGCGTCGATACGGCGGGTTTCGAGCAGGAAATGAAAAAACAGCAGCAAAGATCAAAAGCCGCCCACGAAACCATAGATTTGACGGTACAGGGCAGTTTAGATAAGCTGGCAGAACATATTCACCCGACGGAATTTCTCGGTTATACGGATTTGCAAGCAACCGCAACAGTAACGGCGGTTTTAGTCGCTGGTAAAACGGTGGAATCGGCCGCAGCAGGCACTGAGGTGCAGGTAGTTCTGGATCAAACGCCTTTTTATGCTGAATCGGGTGGACAAATCGGTGATAAGGGTTATTTAACCGGCGATAATCTGCTTATCCGCGTTGAGGATGTGCAGAAAGAATCGGGGATTTTTATCCATTTTGGTCGGATTGAGCGGGGAATTGTCACCACCGGCGATACAATTAATGCTCAGATCGATCGCTCCTGTCGTCGTCGCGCCCAAGCTAATCATACCGCGACCCATCTGCTACAATCGGCCCTGAAAAAGCTTGTCGATGCCGGGATTTCCCAAGCGGGTTCCCTCGTCAGTTTTGAGCGCCTCCGTTTTGATTTTAACTGTCCTCGTCCCCTGACTAGCTCTGAATTGCAACAGGTGGAAGAACAGATTAACACTTGGATTGCCGAAGCGCATGACACCGAGATAGCGGTGATGGGATTGGAAGAAGCGAAGCAGAAGGGAGCTATTGCCATGTTTGGCGAGAAATACGGCTCAGAAGTGCGAGTTATTGATATTCCTAGCGTTTCTATGGAATTATGCGGGGGAACTCACGTTAAAAATACCGCCGAGATCGGTTTATTTAAAATCATCTCCGAGACGGGAATCGCCGCAGGAATTCGACGCATCGAAGCGGTGGCCGGCCCCGCCGTGTTAGCATACCTGAATGAACGGGATCAGGTGGTGCGGGATCTGTGCGATCGCTTTAAGGTCAAACCTCTGGAAATTCCCGATCGCATTACAGCCCTACAATCGGAGTTAAAAGGCACACAAAAGCAGTTAGAAGCGGTTAAACAGGAGTTGGCACTAAATAAATCGGATGCTTTGCTATCTCAAGCTGAATCTATCGGCGAATTTAAGCTATTAGTCGCTTCTTTGGGCGATATTGATGCTAATGATTTGATGGCCGCAGCCGAAAGACTACAGCAAAAATTAGGGGAAGGGGCGGTAATTTTGGCCTCGACTCCCGCAGCTGATAAAGTGAGTTTAGTGGCCGCTTTTAGTCCCCGGGTGATTAAAGATAAGGGTTTACAAGCGGGTAAATTTATCGGTGCGATCGCTAAAATCTGCGCCGGTGGTGGTGGTGGTCGTCCCAATTTAGCTCAAGCTGGGGGACGGGATGCTAGTAAGTTAAGCGAAGCTTTAGCTAAGGCCAAAAGTCAGTTAACTAGCAGTTTACAATAGTTTTAAGGGTGGGCATTTTGTCCACCTTTAAAAAATTAGTTATCCTCTCGGTGTGATTGGTAAAAATAATATGGAACTACTGATCAAGAATTTGGGATCAATTAGAAATAATAATCAAACTATAGATTTAATGGTTATTGGTGCGCTTCCATATAGGCTCGAAGCAACTGATTGATCTGTGTTTGATAGCCTTTTCCCTGAGATTTAAACCACTCGAATACATCATTATCAATGGAGAGAGTAACTTCAGCTTTGGCCTTGGTTACGGGGACACTTCGCAGCACTACGGATTTAGCAAACATTTCAGGTGTAATTTCTGGACAGTCTGACAAATCAATATCTTCGTCGCTCGGCTCTCCCAGCTTTGGTGGGTAAAATGTATTCTAAGATACATTTCTCAAGAGCGAGGGGGTGGAACGAACCACAAAGACACAAAGGACACAAAGATCGATCGATCCTATGTCAATTAAACTTATCACACAGAACCTAGAAGAGCCGTCGCTCATTGCGTCTAATCGTTGCCAATCAGTTTGAGAGTTGCTTAAAGTAGGTTCGTTGTTCATATTTCGTTGCCTTTCTTGCAGAAATAATACGAGTGTAATCCTCACGTTCAGTATGGACAACGGCAATAATTCGCCCTTTTAGTAAACCCAATGTAACAAAACGCTGCTCTCCATAATCGAGACGATCATCTTCAACCGTTAAAAGGTCCCCATCGAAAACGGCGGGAACATCGGCTAAATCTATACCGTGTTTAAGAAGATTAGTAAGTCGTTTTGCTTCATCCCATCAGTATTCCATAACTGAACGACTGTTACAACTTTCAATTAAATAGTCATTATCAACACATTTAGACTCTCATTGTCATATTATAGACTTAGTTAAGAGAATTATTAGAGAACCTTAACCATGCTCAAACATTATGACGTGACCATCCAAGGTGATCGCATCCAATGGCTAGGGGAAAAGCCCAAAGCACAGAATATTCGCGCCATCATTATCATTGAAGAAGAACCATCTCTCTCGACCCAAGTAAAACGCACGACCCCTGCTCATTTAATCGGTAAAGGCAAAACCTTAGGGGATATTGTCAGTCCTATCGTGGAACAAGAAGATTGGGAATGTCTAAAATGATCATCCTTGATACCCATATTTGGTTTTGGTATATCAATGAAAACTTTGAGCAATTTCCCCTAGAATGGAAAGCCCAGATTCAACAAGCCGATAGCGTAGGAGTATCCCCCATTTCTTGTTATGAAATGGCTTTGGCCCATCAAAAAGGTCGTTTAGCACTGGATATTCCCATCCAACAATGGCTTCTCGATGCCCTAACCCCTTCAGGCATTGAATTATTACCTTTAACTCCAGAAATTACCCTAAAAGCGGTTAATCTCTCTCCCGTTCACAAAGATCCCTTTGACCGCATCATTATTGGTACGGCTTTGGAATATAAGGCAAAACTCGCCAGTATTGATAGCTTATTTCCCAAATATCCCGAACTCAAAGATTACCTGATGTCAGCTTAGAAGCCCACTCTCCGAACCCTAAATTTTTACGTCATACCCAAGGACAAAAGAGCGGCGATCGCACGATAAATCTCTATAATCTGGAATATCCCCCCATTCCAAACCACCCATGACAGCCAAAGAACAACTCCTGCAGGAAATTGAGAAAAGCTCCGAGCCTCTCCTACAAGAAGTTCTCGACTTCCTCCTATCGGCACGCTCAGAAAAATATCCTGAAACTCGTAAACCCATCTGGCAAATCGCTCAGGAAATTATGGCTGATGTTCCGCCAGAAATTATCGCTCAACTCCCCACTGACGGAGCCGAACAACACGATTATTATCTTGACAGGACACCAAAATGCGAAGATTGACATCCTCGCCGCCGTAAACGGACGGTGATTCCCAAACCTCACGATTTAGGTTTCTGCTTCTTTCCCGAAGGATTTTTCGCACCTGCCTTAACAGATTTACTCTGTCTATCTATTTCGATGTAATTTCTGCCGTACCAACGGCATTTATAGGCTAATTGTCGGGTGATTTCTCCCCAACTAACGTCAGATATTGCCTGAGATAATTTCGGGTTTTTGACCATATTCTTGACGGCTAAATTCTCAACCACAATCGTTTGGTTTTCACGAACTAATTGAGTGGTTAGCTTGTGTAAATGGTCTTTTCTACTATCGGTGATTTGAGCGTGAATTCTGGCTACTTTGATTCTCGCTTTTTCTCGATTCTTTGAGCCTTTCTGTTTTCTAGAAAGGCTTTTTTGTGCCTTTCGCAGTCTCCGATAATGTTTCTTAAAATGCTTGGGATTAGATACTTTATCGCCGTCGCTGGTAATCACGAGGCTACTAATTCCTAAGTCAATTCCAATGGCTTTATCTGTTACTGGTAAAGGCTTAATTGTTGGGTCATCAAATCTAATTGAGATATGCCAACGTCCAGAAGGGTGTAATCTGACTGTTACTGTGCTTGGTTCACAGCTTTCTGGGATTTGTCTTGACCATCGAATAGGTAAAGGTTCTGTGCATTTAGCTAAATAGATTTGTTTGTCTTTGAACTTAAAAGCAGATTTGGTAAATTCGGCACTTCCCCCCTGATGTTTTTTCTTAAAGTTGGGATACTTAGTACAACCAG
Source organism: Microcystis sp. MC19 (assembly GCF_003019735.1). Lineage (NCBI taxonomy): Bacteria > Bacillati > Cyanobacteriota > Cyanophyceae > Chroococcales > Microcystaceae > Microcystis > Microcystis sp. MC19. Next base: position 2,863,137 of record NZ_CP020664.1, read on the forward strand.
CAAAGAAATTAGTGAAAGCTGTTTGTAAATGTCTTAACCCTTGTTGTAAAGGAACACAGCTTACTTCATTGAGAAAGTTTAATTCTTCTTGCTTTTTCCAATCAGTCAACATTGAAGAAGTTTCAGTATATCCTACTCTTTCTTGTCTTTCGTACCATGCTTGTGTTCTGAGATGGAGTGCCTTATTGTAAACCAATCTTACACAGCCCAAAGTGCGCCGCAATAGCGACTCTTGTTCGGGTGTTGGGTAAAATCGGTAAGAATAGGCTTTTTCCATACCTCACATTTTAGCATATATTTTGTAAACGATGCTCATATTTGACAGTAAAGCCGCCGTAAAACGGCAGGGTTTCAGACCCAAATTTTTCAATGAAAATAATTTTGTAACCGTTCAGGGGGGGGGTTCAAGCGACCAGTGGCATTGACTCTGTGGGCAAAAATTGCTATTAACTACCCGGAGGGGGAATTACAGGAATTTCGATCCCGTCCGGCGCTAAGGGGGGAGGTGTGGGGGTTAGTTCTGGCTGGTAAATAGGTTCAGGCGTACTAACTAAGGGAATATTTTCCAGCACGGGAAGACGGGGAGTGATGGGTTGGGAAAACAGCGCTTGAATTGCCGCTTTTCTGGTTTCTGGAGATTCCAAAGCTTGCTGCCAGAGACTTTCATAAAAGAAGAAAATCACCCCTAAACCCCGTTGACGAGCAGCCAATACCTTTTCTTCAATAAAGGGTAACGCGATCGGTCGATTGCGTAAACCGGTTAAAACCCCCACACCAGTGGGTATCGTTTGCTGGGTTTCCTGAATTTCGGGACGCTCTAATTGTTTGAGAAAACTGGGCAGATCGGGACGATAAACCTGTACAATTAACTCATCGACTAATCCTTGCCGCACCCAACCGAGCCAATCCTGTAGATGACCATTATAGGCGAATTCGTAGGGATTAGGGGCGATCGAAAGCAGTATATTCGGTTTAATTGCCTCAATTGATTCTTTGAGATTAGCCAGAAAAGCGGTGATTTTATCGGCCCGCCATTTTGTCCATTCGGGATCCCGGGGGTTAGCTGGAGGCGTTTTTTCCGTTTCCTGTTGATAAAGGGCGATAGTATAGGGATCATAGCCGAATTCGTTGGGTAAACTCAGATGATCGTCGAATTGGATGCCGTTAATATCGTATTGTCCCACCACTTCCAAGACTAACTCCCGCAGAAAATTCTGCACCTCGGGACGGAAAGGATTCAACCACACCACCTCACCGGCTGCCCCCACCCAAGTGGTCCCCCCGTCGCGTTTTTGGGTTAACCAGTCCTGATGTTTTAACGCTAATTCTGAGGTAGGAGGGGCCATAAATCCGAATTCAAACCAAGGAATGACCAATAATCCCCTGCCACGGGTTTGTTCCACCAATTCTGCCAAGATATCTTGTCCCTGCGCTCCCGTAGGCACAAAAGGCTGTATTCCTTCCCGTTGGGCGATCGCACTGGGATAGAGAGCATAACCGGAATTCCAGACCACGGGATAGATAGCATTAAAATTAAGATTAACTAATTGCTCGATCGCCTGTTGTCGTTTATCCCTGTCCATCAGCATCGCAGTATCGTTGGTGGTAATCCAAACACCGCGAATATCAGGATCTCGACTTTGAGACAAAGCAGCGGAAAAATAGCCTAATAGTAGGACTATGAGAAAAGATGCTAAGAATAGTAGTATGGGGAGCTTTTTAAGAATTTGCCGCCAAATGCTGGTCGGAATTAGAAAAGTCATTTCTTTAAGGTGAAGATTAACGCTTTTAACTGGTTATGATAACAGCTTTGCTCAACTCTTTCAGGCTAGATCGACCAAAAATATATAGCTAGGGTTTGCCGAAAAAGTTTTTCGTGGGGACAGGGTGTGGGGTGTGGGGTGTGGGGTGTAGGTTTTTACCCATTTTCATCTGGTAAATTACCTAATTTTCAGGGAAAAAGTCCCAGAATTTTCCCCCCGATCCCTCCCAGATATGGTACTTTTTGATTGACAAAAAGTCTAAAAGTCTTACCCAACAAGGTTTTTAGATTTATTCGGCAAACCCTAGCTAGACACAATTAATTAGACATATCTAACCATCTTTTGCCTCTTGCCTCTTGCATGAGCGCCTATCCTAACCAAGAAGTTAATTTTGTCCTACTACTTATATATTTACCTATTTCTTCACTTGCGACAATTGACCTTGAGGATAGAAATCATCACGACGAACATCCAATTGATCTAGGGCCAGTAATAACCGATTGGAAGGACGAAAAAGAAATAAGTTGGCCTGGGGAATTTCTAGAACTTCTTTTAACTTATCGGTATCGGGGTTAGTGGTAGTCAGGAAGTATTGTACATCAGCATTAAGACGATAATTAAGGGAAAGCAAATCACCTAAGTTAGTCCAGTCATTACCTTCGTCGCTGATAATAATGGCATTGGGTACAGCATTAATTTTTCTGGCAACTTCGCCATTCCAATAACTAGGAACTTTTGCCCAACTGGTTTCGGAAAGAGCATTATTAAAGTTAGATATTATACTAGCAGTTAACAAAAAAGTCAAGATAATTTTACCTGAAAATTTACCTTGATTAAGCAATTGTGACAAGAAAAAAGCCACAGTTATATAGATAGTGGGAAAGGTCGCAATTAGATAACGGGTGACAGTTGATCTAGTGGTGGTCAAAATTAGATCGGGAATGACTAAAGCTAGGAAAGGTACTAGGGTTGAGGTAATCAGAAAAGTAAAAACTATCGGGTTATTGTAGCGATAAACTCGCTCAAAAGCATAGATAGTTAAGATTAAAAAAATTAGTCTATATATATAGGTGAAGATGTTATTAAAACCAAAATCGCTATCGCTAAATGGACAAGTAAAAGTTAAGAGCCATAATTTACCGAACAATACCCAATCGAGATAGTTAACGGCAGCCCAACTGGTGGAGTTAAAGGCCCTTTGAGAGTTAGTTAAAAAAACCTGTAACCAGGGTATATATAAAATTATCATTGTTAACCCAGATAACAGGAAAAATATCAAGTTATTTTTTCGCTCTGGTTTCATAACAAGATACCAAAGTATAAAGACTGCTTGAGCAAATAAGTTAAGAATAAAAAAGAGATGGGTGTAGAGTCCGAGAGTATTAGATAAGGTATATAAAGACCAATTAACAAGAGTTCTTTTTTTGAGGCATTTTAACAGCATTAATTGACTGATTATCGTTAACAGAACCAAAAGACTATACTGACGAGACATTTGAGAAAATATTATATCAACTGGAGAGAGTGCCAATAAAATTACTGCTAAAACTGCCGTTAACTTTGATGTAAATAGTTCTAGGGATAGATAGTAAATAAATGGCAGAGATATAAGACTAAAAACAATCGCTAAACTGCGGGAAGAAGCGGGAGAAAAACCGAATATTTTTTCCCAGTAGCGAGAGATAATAAAGTATAAAGGTGGGTGTTGAGGGTCTTCTTGAGCGAGAGATTGTATTGTATCAAAAATATTACTTTCGGGTTTAAGTTGTTGAAATTTTTCTAATTCTGTGGTAGATAAAAGACGATTTTGAAAGATAGTATCAGCGATTTCCTTTGCTTGATAACCAGTGGTTCTAATCGTGGTGTAGGATTCATCATGCCAATAGACTTTTTTATCGATATTTGCCCAACGAAAAACCACACCAAGAGTTAGGATAATTGCCAAAAGTATTAAGAGCCAATTGGTTTTTATATAATTAATATTTGCTTGCATTTTAATAATTAGAGCGACTTTGTTTAAGATTGAGAAACTTGGTAAATTCTGGTTGAAAAAGTAGCTTAATTGTGCCAGTGGGACCATTACGATGCTTAGTAATAATTACTTCAGCCACACCTCGATCGGGACTATCGGGGTTATAATATTCATCTCGGTATAACATCATAATTAAATCCGCATCCTGTTCGATACTATTATGAACGATGATATTATTGGCAATAAAGTTATGCAGTTTATCTACTGTTAAATCATACACTTCTGTCTCTCCATCCGCTTGAATTGCCATAACTTCATCCCAATTAAAAGTTAGGTCTGAATTACTAAGAGAGCGAGGTAAAGCGATATAATTACCAATATTTAATTCATCTAATCTTTGCCAACCGTGGACAGTCAAAAATTGATGATTGGCTGTAGCTCTAATCGTGCGACCTAAACGAGTTGTTAATCGAAAAACTGGCTTAAATCCTGTGGAAAAGACCTTAGTTACCAGTGCTTTTTCTAATTTCATTGTTTCCTCATTAAGAGCAAAAACCGTAAAATTAGAGCAATTCACTAACTGACGAATTGGCACTTTAGCACGAGGATCAGCTAACTCAACTAAACTATCACCCGCTAAACATCCCGACTCGCGTAAATCGGACATCATCGGTCTTTTATTATTGCGAGATTCCACGGCGCGACTTAACTGAGAAAGAGCAATTACTGGAGCATGAATTTCTCTCGCTAAACCCTTAAGACTGCGGGTAATTTTAGAAATTTCCTGAACGCGATTATCACCTCCCCCTTCCATTAATTGCAGATAATCGATTAAAACTAAGCCTATTTGTCCCTTTTTTTCTGCCTGTAAACGACGCACTTGGGAACGCATTTGAATTACACTTAAATTGGCACTATCATCGATATATATGGGCAACTTTGATAACTTATCTAGTCCCTCAAGAACCTTCTCTAAATCATTTTGTCCCAAACGGCCAGAGCGAATCCGATTACTTTCGATTTTAGCCTCATTCGATAACAAACGTTGGGCTAATTGTTCCTTAGACATCTCCAAACTAAAGACCGCCACAGGTAAATTCTGTTGAGCGATATTATAGGCAATATTAAGAGCAAAAGAAGTTTTTCCCATGGAAGGCCTCCCCGCGATAATAACTAAATCCGAGGGTTGTAAACCACTGGTCATCGCATCGAGATCATAAAATTGAGTTTCGATACCAGGTAGAGTGGTGGTCTCCTGCATCTTCTCAATTTCGTTAAAAGTTTCGATTAAAGTATCCCCCAGAAAAATTAAACCCTCCTGGGGTCGTTTTTGGGTGAGACGAAAAATCTTTTGTTCCGATTCATCGAAAACATTTTCTAATTCTAGCGTCGTATCCCTAGCTAACTCGATAATTTCTCCCCCGGTGGAAATTAACTGACGACGCATATATTTATCCATCACTAATTCAGCATAGCGATCGATGTTAGCAGCCGAGACAGTGCGCTCAATTAATTGTAACAATCGCGGCATTCCCCCGATTTCTTCCAGCAGATGATTATCCTGTAACCAACTGCTAACCGTCATTAAATCCGTCGGTTTTCCCTTCCCTTGTAAAGCAAGTGCCGCACGATAAATATCTTGATGGGTTTTCACATAGAAAGCTTCTGGAATTAAAAAATCACTGATTCTACCTAACGCTTTTGGATCTAGTAAAATACCACCTAAGATAGATTCTTCCGCTTCAATATTTTGGGGGGGGAGGGATTGATCGCTAATCATTGTCAATGCTGACTGTGCTTTATCATTAATTATAGTCATTCACCCTAATTAAATACAAATGTTCAGGTTAATGATCGGGGTTGGGTTTTGGGGTTGGGTTTTGGGGTTTTAGTTGAAATTTCCCCACTTCCCCACTTCCCCACTTCCCCACTTCCCCCCGCAACGCGCACGAAGTGGTCTCCCCACTTCATAATTCATAATTCATAATTCATAATTCCCACTTCCCCTTTAAACAGGATTTAGTATGACTTTAATTGACTCCTCGGCGCTCTCCCCGGCCGTCTATTTTATTGGTGCGGGCCCCGGAGATCCGGAATTATTGACGGTAAAAGCCTATAAAATTCTCCAAAAAGCCGATGTTATCCTCTTTGCTGATTCCCTCGTCCCCAAACAGATTCTTGAGGATACTCGTCAAGATGCCGAGTTAATTCCCACCAGTAGCATCACCCTAGAGGAAATTATCCCTTTAATGATCGATCGCGTGCGTCGGGGTTTAGCGGTGGTGCGACTGCAATCGGGGGATTTAAGTCTCTATAGTGCCATCCAAGAACAAATTGAGCTTTTGACAGCAGCAGATATCCCCTTTCAGCTAATCCCCGGAATTAGTGCCTTTCAAGGATTAGCGGCCAAATTGGCCCTAGAATTAACGATTCCGGAATTAGTCCAGACAATTATTCTAACCCGGGTGGAAGGAAAAGCATCTCCCATGCCAGAAAGTGAAGAATTAGCCGCTTTAGCCGCCCATAAAGCCAGTTTATGCCTATATTTAGCCGCCCGTCATGTTGACAAAGCCCAGGAAAAACTCCTACAATACTACGGGCCAGAGCAACAGGTGGCCGTTTGTTTCCGTCTCGGTTGGCCCGACGAAAAAATCTGGATTGTCCCCCTGTCAGAGATGGCCCAATTAACCCATCGGGAAAATTTAACTAGAACTACCCTTTATCTAATTAGTCCCGCTTTAAACCAGATTACAGGAACTCGATCGCAACTTTATCACCCGCAACATTCCCATCTTTTCCGTCCTCATCCTTAGGTATTTTCTGGGAAGTCTATCGAAAGAAACACTAGGTTTCTACCTAAAGTTAGAGTTAAAGAGCGGCGATTTTGTTTAAAATCGCAGTAGGAGGTAAGACAATTTTAAAAGCTTTTAAAATTAGTCTAACAATCCATGCACAACTGCCCTATATGTTCGGGAATTACCCTTCGTCACCTTGTGGCTAGTCGTGCCTACTGGTATTGTCCTCACTGTCGTCAGGAGGTTCCTAACTTCCTTGATTGCTCCATTCCTCGCAGGGTAGAGCGAGTTAGAGCGGAAAAAACAGTCTAGATTTTCAAGTTGGTAGATGGCAATAAGATCTGTGGGATGGGTTAAAAATTAACCCATCCCACTTTACCTATCTATACATCCCGAGGATTGAGATGGCTCATTTCCCAAGTCACATAGGTACCGATCGGACTCCAAATCAGGTAGGGTAAGAGTAGGATGCCCGCCCAAGAAGAAACAGGGAAAACCAATAGCGCCAGAAGACAACCCAAGAAAAAACCCGTACCTCCGATAATCGTTCCCGCTTTGAGACTGCGTAGTTTACAGGTGACGGGAGTATAGGCAGTAATAGTCAATTCCACCAACAGATAAAAAGCCATCAAAAACCAGCGATTAGCCGGTTGAGCTTCCCAGACTAAATAAGCAGAAATTGCCCCACAAATATAGATAATTGTCCAGATAAGCGGGATTAATCTTTCAAAGGTTAACCAATCGGGACGACGCAATCGCGCAAACCAACGTACATCGCGAGAATTGAGTAATCCCCCAGCTAACGCTACCAAAAACCCCACGACACCGATAAGCAACCAAGAGGGAATCATGATTTTTAGCTATCCTCCGCTAATTTTGGCTTTGTAACCCGATTCAATGAGAATTTGTAGAATTTTTTGGCGATGATCTCCTTGGATCTCAATGGCATTTTCTTTCACTGTACCACCCGTTCCGCAAGCAGTTTTTAACTGTTTTAATAATTTCGTCAGAGTTTCGGTTTGGCATTGAAAACCTGTAACCATGGTAACGGTTTTTCCCGCACGACCAGAGCGGGAGGTTTGAACTCGCAAATTCTGCTGATTTGGGGGTAATTCAGGAATGGAACGCTCAAAAGCTTGAGAATTACTTTGATCTCCAAATTCCTGATAGGCAATCCGGTTTTTTTCTTTTGATTTACTCATATAGCAATTATCATAGTGGGTTTGGGGGTTGGGGAAGTGGGGAGATGGGAATTATGAATTATGAATTATGAATTATGAAGGGGAGCATCCCACTTTTGCAATAAGAAATTGTACTTAGATGCGAAATGCTTAGATGGCAAGCCTTTTCGGGAGTTCATAGATTTTTAACGGTTCTCTAAATTGTGTGATTCAAACCAGAATCGTTACTACAAAAGCCTTCTCCCCCTTCCGAGCATTTATACTCATTACATAATTGGGATGCTCCCATTATGAAGTGGGGAGAAGGGAGAATAAATAAAGATATAGCGTTTCCTGTTTGCAAGAGGTACATTATCGATGTTGAAAAGCTTAATCAGCAAAAGTTTAAATGTACCACACAGGTGTGACAAACGCTATAATCTCCCGACTATTGACTACTGACTCCTGACTCCTGACTACTGATAGCTCTTAATTGGTTGGACTGGCAGCGCATTTGATTAAGTTCAGCTGCCGACATTCGATCGAGATGACCTAAAATCATATTAACTCGACCTTGGGATTTTAATTTTTCTCGATGTCGTGCCAAAAAATCCCAGTAAAGAAAGTTAAAAGGACAGGCTAAATCCCCGACTCGTTCATTTTTTTTATACAGACAACCCCGACAATAATCACTCATTTTATCAATATAGTTGGCCGAGGCGGCGTAGGGTTTGGAGGCGAGAATTCCCCCATCGGCAAATTGTCCCATTCCCAACACATTAGTCTGCATTACCCAATCGTAGGCATCGATAAAAACACTATGAAACCAGTTTTCAATCTCTTGGGGAGAGCAACCAAAAATTAAGGCAAAATTGCTCAAAATCATTAATCTTTGAATATGATGGGCATAACCGGTATTTTCCACCTGTGATAATACTTGTTTGAGGCAATTCATCTCGGTTTGTTTACTATCCCAAAAGAAAGCTGGTAAGGGTTGTTGATGCTCAAACCAATTACCATTAGCGTAATCTTCTCCCAAATAATGATAAATACCCTGCATATATTCCCGCCATCCTAACACCTGACGGATAAATCCTTCGATGCTATTTAGGGCTAAATTATCTTTTTTATAGGCAATTGCTGCCCCTTGAATCACTTCCATCGGCGTTAGTAATCCTAGATTCAGATAGGGAGATAATAGGGAATGCCAGAGGGTTTCTTCTCCCGTTACCATCGCATCTTGGTATGGTCCAAAGTTGGGCAGACAATTAGTAATAAAATGCTCCAAAACCTGTAAAGCTTGTCTGCGGGTTACTGCCCAGCGAAAAGGTTTGATTTTTCCATATTTAGGAATATCTAAAGCTTCCACATCAGCGATAACCTGAAGGGTAATTTCATCGGGTTCAAACCAAAGAGGATCAGTTGTTTTTAATCCATCCTTGGGCGGTTTGCGGTTTTGTTTATCAAAGTTCCATTGTCCTCCTATGGGTTGATTATTTTCCATTAAAATCTGCCATTTTTTGCGACTTTCTCGATAGAAATCCTCTAGTAATAGTCTTTTACGAGATTTAGCCCAATTATTAAAATCTGTCCTTGTCCAGAGAAAGTGATTATTATCAATTAGGGTTATAGCACAGTCTAAATTGAGATTTTTAATTAATCTAAGAAAGGGCAAATCATTAGGCATCATTATCTGTAATTCTTTAATGCCTAATCGTTTAATCCAAGCGGATAAAATCGGCTCAAAATCTTCAGTAACTTCGTAGGTTACAGACCATCCTAAAGTTTTTAATTCTTCGGCAAAATGACGCATCGCCGACCAGATTAAAACTAATTTTTGCTGATGATAGGGTCTTTGTCGAATATGATTGTGGGATTCAATTAAAATAACTGGTGTTTCCTGTGAATAGGCTTGACGATTAGCTAAGGCCGCTTGTCCTGTCCATAATTGATCCCCTAAAATCCAAATGCCAATGGTCATAATTATCTCATGGCCTCTACTATTCCCCCGTATTTTTTAGCCATAATATCCGCCATTTCCCGAGCAGAAAATTTACTGGCTTTGTCCATGCTAGGTGTAAATGTCCCCGTAGAGGTTAAATAATGGGTAAATACACCGACTTTTTTGCTAATAATCCACATATTTCTTGAAGTCAAAAATCAAAAAGGGGATGGGAAGTGGGGTGTGGGGTGTGGGGTGTGGGGTGTGGGGTGTGGGGTGTGGGGAGTTTTCTCAGTGAACTGATAACTGATAACTGATAACTGATAACTGATTAGGTTTTTGTCCTGAGACTTTGGGCGCTTAGATAAAGTTGCGTCCATTCTTTGACCACTTGCGTGCGTTTACAGTTTAATTCGCCAGCGATTTCCTCAAGGGTTTTACCCGCTTTTAAGCCCTCGATAACGCTTTTACCCGTGGGAGAAAGGCCAGCATAGTAACTTTGCCATTGACTGAGAGTTAAGCCAAAATTATGCTCTTTCGGGCTGATTTGTAACCATTCAGCGATTAATTCTCTCTCTTCCTTGAGGGCAAAAACCTTAATCGCATGATAGCCAACTTTTTCCCGGAGACGATAGATCTGTTGGATGGGAATATTCATCTCTTTGGCGATCGCATCTTGGCTTTCGCCCCCTAGATAGAGGTTAAACCAAGTCACCGCCTCCCGACTAACATTTTCCTCTAGATACCTAGCAAAACTCTCTTGAACTTTTGCTCGGAGAATTTGCGCTTCTTGACAAGTGCGTTGATCTTCGTAGGTGGCAATCGCATTTTGATCCAGTAAACTTAAGCTAGTTTCCCCCTCATCACCACTAATTTCATCGGAGAGAATCCGGATCATTTCTTGCTGCGGCACATTAGTGATACCGCTTCTCGATTGACGACGGAGATAATTAACAAAACGATAGGCTAACAGGGGTTGATTGCGGATCGGACGCAGAGCGTATTCCTCTAGGGTGGCTAACAGCAGCTGATCGCGAGTAGCTTGCTCGTTGGTACAACGAGCGATCCATGTTAACTGGGATTGCAGATAGCGATCGCTATTTAACATTTCTTGAATAATTTCTTGCAAGACATCGGCCACCGCTTGCCGACGATCGCGACTTAAGGAAACCCAAGTGCGAATTTTTTGCCGGAGAGTGACACAAGCGCCGAGACGATCGATCAGGTTACGATAGGCGCGGGTGGGACTAACCTTGAGATAGCGTTGCCGCAGAATTTGCCAAAGATAGACTAATCCCCGTTTAGCGATTTCTAGCTCTCTCTCATCTAAATTTTCCCAACGTTGGCTATCTTCACCGAGTAACCAATTGATAATGGTATCCCTTTGGCGATCGGTTAAGGAATCCTCTGTTTGAGAGAGGCGATCTTGCCATTGTTGCCTTAACTCGTCGATTATTGTCGTCATCGAAAAATTGAGTTCCAAACCCCGTCTTTTGAGGACGGCTTTAGTTTGAATATTAGCGCATTTACACGATATATGCTAGAACCTGAGCCATCGAGAAAGCCGATCGCACCGATTTTACCCCACACCCGACTAGAACGAACTAATCAATTAAGTCTTTTGCCAGATAAGGATTTGGGGCGCACGCATCGCTTCCTAGGGTGCGTTTCCCTGAAAACATGACAATTTCAAGGTTAACCAATATTTGGGAATGCACCACCCCTACCATTTATAATTCGGGAACATTTTCCTGTGCATAGTTTTCTGTTAATATTCCCAAAATTTCCATTAAAGAAGCAAGAGGATGATTTTCATTTTCTCCTATTTCATCTATCAAATTATCTAACATAATTACTAATTGTTCATATTCTGATTCGCTACGAGGAATAAAGAGTATTGGCTTTAAGTTTGTCCAGGCTTGCCGTGTTTTCTCTAGATCTATCGTCGGCATTTTTTTACTCCTTCCATTTATTTTTGTCCTATTCAGCATGAGCCTGTAGGGTGCGTTCCCTCAAACCATTGTGGCTTTAACATTAATTTGTATTTGGGAACGCACCACCCCCAACGTTTACTCCCTATTGGGTTTCACTATCATTCAACCCAACCCACAATTGAAGGGTGATTATTCTTTTAATTGTCAGCATCAGGATTTTCAGGCTTGGGGGACTTTCAGGATGGTTTAGTTGAGGGCTGTGATTGATTTGCTGCTCAAAACCTAGGGCTATAGGTGAGAATTTTATTAATCAGTCCCGAAAATATTCCCGTTAATTAGCTTTAACTTTCTGCCCGATCGTATCGGCAGTGGTAGTAGAAACCATGGCCGCCATAACTTGTTCGGGGGAAACCGTAAAAGGCAGACGATGAATGTCCGAATTAGGCTGACAGGCAATTGCGGCCGCGTGGCGCAACTGGGCAAGGGAAACATCTCTTAATCCTAAATCCTCTAGGGATTTCGGTAAACCAATTTGTTCATAAAACTGGATTAGTTGCCCCCGGGCCGATACTGCCAATTGATTACCCAAAACTATTTCCTCTAGACGCAATTGGGCGAGGATGCCGTAGGCGACTTTTTCCCCGTGGAGCGCGTGATGGCAAGCGGGAATATGGGTTAAACCATTATGAATTGCATGGGCGGCCACGGTACGACAATTAGCGCCCCCTAAACCACCAATTACTCCGGCTAATAAAACGGTGGCATCTACCACCTGTTTCCAGTCCTCCCCGCCGATATTTTCCAGGGCTGCCGGGGATTTTTGGAAAAGAATATCCCGCAAAACCCGGGCTTGTTGGACAGCGGCAATGATCAGGGTTTCTGTGGAATGACCGCTACTGACGGAAGCTTCGTACCATTTAGCGATCGCATCGCCAATACCGGCGATTAAGGTTCTTTTCGGGGCAGTTTGGATAATACCGTAATCGAGAATTAATAAATCTGGACAACGGGCTAGGGACAGATCGTAAAGAAACGCCCCCGCGTCAGAATAGATGTTAGATAGGGCTGTCCAAGCGGCACAGGTGGCCGCGGAGGTGGGAATCGTGGCGATCGGCAAATGGCACTGATGGGCGAGTAATTTGGCCGTATCGAGGGCCTTGCCGCCACCCACACCGATGATAAAATCTGCCTCATGACTCTTGACAGATGCCTTTAAATAGGCTAGGGAATTTTCCGAACAATCGGGGGCGTAACTGTGATAGCTAGGAGTGAGATTTTTCAGGGGAGATGACAAAAAAGCTAAATTGCGATCGCCGCCCACCACGAGGGGACGTTTACCCAAATCCGCTAATTTGCCGGTGGATTCTTCTAGGGCATTGTCACCCCGAATCACTTGTGCGGGGGCGATTAACAGGGGCAAAACAGCGACAGCATTGGACATTTTTTGACAACCTCAAGGATTATTGGCTAATTTTAGCGAAACTTTCGGGAAAAAGCTGTAGTTCGGGTGTATTATCCCCCGGGGCGGAGAAGGATTTTTTAATCTGTCCTAAGTACAAAGGAGCAGATAAACCGGGCTGAGGATGAACGAGAGTGCGAGCGCTAATGATAAATTGATTATTACCGCCAGCACCGGCGCGACCAGAGGAAAACAAGTCACTAGCGGCTTGTTTTAGGGTTGCTTCCACTTGCTCGGCAGTAACAGTATTGGGCAGGGAGATAACAGCTTGATTTGCTCCGTTATCATAGACAAGGGAGAATCTCACCGCTCCCGGAATTTCGGTACGGGTAAATAATCCTAACCCAAGACCGAAAATCCCCACCGTCAACACAGCCATAAAGCTAGTGATACCGACGAGACGAAAGCGGATTCCCCAACCGACGAGAAAAGCGATAATCGTAAGTACCAAAAAAACCAGCGTGGCAATGCCAGACCATTGGATGTATTTGGCAAAGTTCAGGGGAATGTCCATATTTTCTATAATACTGATTCTATGAAAACGGTTAGCATAAACCATTGTACCTATCCTGTGGTCGAAACTTTCCATTCTGTTCAGGGCGAAGGCTTTTGGACGGGAAGCAATGCTTTTTTCCTCCGTTTGGGAGGTTGCGATGTCTATTGTCCCTGGTGCGACCAAAAAGAGTCTTGGAATGCCCACCGTTATCCCCAAAAATCCCTGGGGGAATTGGTAGAGATGGCAAAAGGGGCTAACCCCGCTATGGTGGTGATTACTGGGGGTGAACCTTTGATGCACAATCTTGATCCTTTAACCAAGGAATTAAAAAATCAGGGTTTACGGGTACATTTAGAAACTTCTGGCGCTCATCCTTTTACTGGGGTTTTTGATTGGGTGACTTTTTCTCCTAAAACTTATAAAATGCCCGATCCTAGTATTTATACACGGGTGAATGAGTTAAAAATTGTCGTGGCTCATCCAGAGGATTTAGACTGGGCAGCTATGCAGGAAAGTAAGTTATCGGAAGGGGTGATCAAATATCTACAACCCGAATGGAATACGGTAGAAAGCAAAGAGTTAGTCTTTAATTATGTTCTCCAGCATCCCCAATGGCGTCTCAGTCTCCAAACCCATAAGTTTTTAGGAGTCCGCTAGTCAGTTATCAGTTATCAGTTATCAGTTATCAGGAGTCAGGAGTCAGTAGTCAGTAGTCAGTTATCAGGAGTCAGTCTCGATGAAAAAATTTTCACCCCCACAGATGAAAGAGGTTTCCTTCCCTACACCCCACACCCTACACCCTACACCCTCTTTCAAGTCAGGAGATTACTTTTTATTTATTCTCCCCACTCCCCAATTCATAATTCATAATTCATAATTCATAATTCATAATTCATAATTCATAATTCATAATTCATAATTCATAATTCATAATTCATAATTCATAATTCCCAACCCCTAATTTACTAACAAGAGGTCAAATACTATGTCTAACAACAATTCTGAACGAGTAGTGCGTCGTGGTCGAGTTTTTCCGGAGATTCAATCTACAGAGGAAGAAAAGGCCAAACATCGCGCCCGACAATTAGAATTTTATCATCGTTGTTGGCCGATTTTTCAGAGTTTACAGCCCCGGTTAATGAAACATTATTATGGTTGGTACATTGCGATCGAACCCGATAGCGGCGATTATTTTATCGATCCCGATCAAGAAGTGGCCAGTAAAAAAGCAAGGGCAAAATATCCCGACAAAATCCATCATATCTTTGGCATTAATGAAACTGGAGTTAGTGGCAGAATATGATTGAAGGGAGATTTGGAACCAAAGGACAAATTTATTTTGATATCGATTTAGTTGGCGATGATGGATTGATTCTACCCGCAGAAGTTATGCTGGATACGGGTTTTACCGAGTTTTTAGCCATAAATAGTCAAGATGCTGACAGTCTTGATTGGCGTTTTTTGCGACAAAATAAATTGATAACCGCTCAAGGAGAAGCATTTTTTGATATATATTTAGGCAGAGTAAGAATTGATGGTCAGGAATACGAAATTCCCGTCTTTGCAGGGGAGGCAATTAAGGAGATTTTGTTAGGTTCGCGGTGGCTCAAACAATTTATCTTAGTAGCTAATTATCAACAAACACAGGTGACATTAGGATAATGACAAAAAAGGCGATTATTTTACTTTCTGGGGGATTAGATTCAGCGACAACAGCAGCGATCGCTCTAGCGGCTGGTTATCAATTAATTGCCCTTTCCTTTCGTTATGGACAAAGACACGAGCGTGAATTAGCGGCGGCGAAAAAAATTGCTAATTTTCTCGATATTAAAGAACATCATCTGATCGAAGTCAATCTATCTTTGTGGGGAGGTTCCGCTTTAACGGATCAATCTATAGCTATTCCCCAAGAGGGAATTAACCCGAATATTATCCCGATTACCTATGTGCCGGGGAGAAATACAGTTTTTATTTCGATCGCTCTTTCTTTAGCGGAAGCAAGGGAAGCGGAGGCGATATATTTAGGAATTAATGCGGTGGATTATTCTGGTTATCCCGATTGTCGTCCCCAGTATTTAGAGGCCTTTCAAACTTTAGCGAATTTATCATCGAAAGCGGGTTTAGAAGGGAAAGCACCCCAATTAATTGCTCCTTTGGTGATGGATAGTAAGGTAGATATCGTCCGTCGTGCTGTTAGTTTAGGTGTTCCCATTGCTGATACTTGGTCTTGTTATCAAGGAGAAGTTGAACCCTGCGGTTTATGTGATTCCTGTCGCATCAGAGATCAGGCTTTAATTGAGGCCGGTTATCCCGAATTAGCTACTTCCTTCTTGAAACAGTCAGGAAAAGGGGGAGCATAGTGAAAAATGGAGATAATCTAGGCGATTAAATGTTCAATGAGGATTTTACCGCCGATTAATATTAAAACTAAACCGCCGAGAATTTCCACCTTTTGACTAAATAAATTACCGAATTTATGCCCGATAAAAACAGCTATAAAACATAAAGCAAAGGTAATAAAACCAATGACAGTGCAAGCTAAAAGTAAGGGAGTTTTAATCATCGATAAACCCAAACCAACTACTAAAGCATCAATGCTAGTAGCGATCGCTAATCCGATTAAAGTATAGCAATCTAGAGGATTAAATTTTTTTTCTTCGTCGTCATTTTGAACAGCTTCGTAGATCATTTTACTGCCGATCGCCCCTAAAATAATAAAAGCGATCCAATGGTCAAAAGAGGCGAGGAAATCGCGACAGGTTAGGCCGATCCCCCAACCAATCATCGGCATAATTGCTTGAAATCCCCCAAAAAACAAAGCAATTTTCAGAGCCTTATTAACATGAATATGACGAATCATCAGGCCACTGGTCAGAGAAACGGCCACGGCATCGGCGGCTAATCCCACGGCAACAAAGGAAGTGGTTAAAAGTTCGAGTGAAGTAAACATCTATAGTTGTTTATCCTTTAATTTCCCCTTATCTTAACTAATTTTTCCCCAAAAAACTTTCATATTTCTCTCATGATCCTCTCATTTATCTATCATTTCTCTAACCTAATTAGGTAGGCGTTAAAAGTTGTCAGATACCCCCCTTATCAAGGGGGGATTAAGGGGGGATCGGCACCCCCCTTATCAAGGGGGGCAGGGGGGATCGAACCTAAAATCCATTTTTAATTTAATTATAACCAGCTACCTAATTAGTGAGAGGATCGAATTGAAAACGTTTAAAACCACATTACCGGTTCCTGACCGATTGCCTCGACCTGATGGATTGCTTCTGGGGTAAAACTGATAATATCCTCAGCTTCTAGGACTTTTTCGCTCGCTACTGCCATTTTATCGGGAAATTCAGCCGTAGGAGTCCGAGTAACCAATGCTGCTGTTTCATAAATTCCCCTGAATTTTTTCCCAGACAAAGTTAAGAAAGATACTTTTTCCCATCATCGATCATCCCGTCTGCTTTTAAGGTGGCGAACGCTACCATATAGGAAAAGTGCCAAGTAAAAAATTATGATAATTTCGAGAATTACCGGAGAATGAGGTGGGAGAGAACGGTGATAAAATTAGCTAATTGACTCCCCTAACTGAAGCCCCCAATAACCGCTCACTGAAAATATGGCTGATTTTTTTACCACCTATGGTTTTTTAATTGTTTCAATGATATTTGGAGCCAGCTTAGGCATTTCAGTTTATCTGCCCTTAATGGCCGGTCAATTATCCTTAGCAACCCCCGGTTTTTACGCTTTAGGGGGTTATGTGGCCGCCATTCTTTCCACGAAAGTTTTTACTAATACCGGTGGCAATTATCCCCTGGCTTTGGTCTTTTTAGAAATGTTAATTGCTGGCATTATTGCGGGAATATTAGCCATAATTTTAGGTATTCCTGTTCTCCGTTTGCGAGGTATTTATTTAGCTATTGCCACAATCGCCTGGGTAGAAATTTTGAGAATTATTGCCCTTAATCTCGAGATAACCGGCGGTGCGGTCGGTATTTTCGCCATCCCCCAACCTTTCACCACTCAATTAGGCTACCTTTGGCTGGCTTTGCCCCTCTTATTCCTAACTATGCTGTTTCTCTACCGGTTAGAAAACATCAAAATTGGTCGGGCATTTAACGCCATTCGTGCCGATGAATTGGCGGCTGCATCCATGGGAATTAATCCCACCTATCACAAAGTTTTATCCTTCACTTTCGGGGCAGTTTTAGCGGCAGTGGTGGGAGCGGTAAGCGCCCATTTTCTCAATACATGGAATTCCCGTCAAGGAACCTTTGATTCTAGTATTATTTTCTTGGCTTTTGTTTTAATTGGTGGTTCAAGAACTTTTGTCGGTCCGGTGGTGGGAGGCATTGTTTTAACTGCTTTGCCCGAAGTTTTACGCGCCCTCGGCGGCGTGAATGGTTTACCAATTTGGTTGGGGAATTTCTTGCGCGATGGTCGTTTGATTATTTTTGGAATTTTAATCGTTTTGGGAACAATTTTTTATCCACAAGGCTTAATTACACCTGAATTAATCAAAAAAATAATGCCTTTTAAAAGACGTTCCTCTCCTATTCAAGTTGATTCCTAGTTAGGGATCAATGTTGTCGATTGGATTCCTTTTTAATTAATGATATAATAGGATAGTTTATCCCCCTTTATATTCTCAGTCATCTCCGAGAATGACCCGCCAAATTCACGACCAATTTGCCAAGGAATATTTAGAGGAACTGTTAGCGCCTCTAGGAACCATAAAAAAGAGTAAGAAAGTGAAAAGTGAGGTTCAAGAAATAGATGTCTGGTTTGAACCGGCCAGTTCACCATCAAGGACCGAACTCCCTTTAGGTTTACTCGGAAAAATGGCGGCGACTTCCTGTTTGTTTGAACCTTTCCGTAACCCGCCCTCAGAAATAGAGATTCGCAGTTGTATATCAAAGTTATATACTGTTCATAATGACCTGTTAAGAAAGGCGAAACGGGCAAACAAAACTCTGACGGTCGCAGAATTGCCAGTTTTATGGATTCTCACCCCCACCTTTTCAGCTAGAATGATTCAAGGATTCAGGGCTGACAGCGATGAGAGGAATTGGTTAAAAGGGGTTTACTTTTTAGCTGACTTCCTCAAAGTGGCAATCGTTGCCATCCACCAGTTACCAGTGAGTGAAGACACTTTATGGTTGAGGGTTTTAGGAAAAGGAGAAACACAAAAAAGAGCCGTAGAAGAGTTAGTTCAATTGCCAGAAGATAACTCTTTTAAAGAAAATTTGTTAGAAATTCTAGCCAACTGGCGTAAGAATTTGGAATTGAGAGATAATTTAAGTAGCGAGGAACAGGAGGACATCATGAACCTATCACCAGCCTATCTAAAACAGCGAGAAGATTGGAAAATAGAAGGAAAACAGGAAGGCACTTTAGAGGGACAACTCTCGCTGATAGCTAGTCTTCTGGAAGGGCGGTTTGGAACCCTAGATTCGGAATTGTCTGGTCTAGTTGAACAGATTGCCCAACTTCCCATCTCAGAACGCACCGGGTTACTTCTTTCTTTAGTGAATTTATCCCGCTCTGAACTGTTAGAAAGATTGAGAAAAGATTAAAGTTTTAGTCCGCTCAAGCCATGAATTTTCATGCCAAAATCCTGATGGTAGTTTGTCTGCTGAGTTACTGTCATGGTCAAATCTAGCATTCCCTCAGACGCTCTAGCCCTGGGTTGGGTTGAGCTATTATTATTGAGCAGGTATTACCAATCGGATCAAAAGGCGAAACCCAACCAAGATTGTGAAAATATTCCTGGAAGTTGTTGGGTTTCCTTGGGTCAACCTAACCTACGAGTTTTACTCTAAACTTGGTCTGACTGAATCAAGGGGGCATTTGTCATATTTTTAGTGGGCAATTTAGCCTACTTTTGTGGTTTCTTTTCCGGTGGATTTAGAGGACTTCAGTTTGCGATTGAGGGTTGAGGCTGCGCCGAGAGTGCCGAGGGCGAGGAGGCCGATGGTTGAGGTGGGTTCAGGGCATGGCTTAACATTGAATGGTATCTCTTGACCACCAGAAGACGTACTTGTGATTGGGCTTTTAATTATTAACGTATGTGTACTAGGGGTAAACTCACCGCTCATTGTTAACCTGTTATTAGTACCGTGAAAACTATATGTTCCATTAGACTCGGTTACGCCGTACATATACATAGTACCGTTAAATTTTCCTCCAGATGGAGAATTACTACCTTTAACTGTAAATGTTATTTTGTTCATAACCGTATCTAGACTTACTCCGAAAAGCCAACTCCCATTATACAAAGACTTAGGAACACCGGGTCGGTTAACCTCATAGCAATAACAAAGGGTAGCTGCCTGAGCAGGTTCAACAGCAACAGCAACACCCACCGCAGTAACCATTGTTATTATTGGAACCATTGATAATCTTTGTAAGATATTCATTTTTACTGTTTCTATACATTTATTAGCTCATGTACCTTGAGTCAAGCAGCACCCCAACCCAACACCAAAGGGAGATAGCAGAAGCATACACACTCCCCCCCCACAACTGTAGCAAAAGCTACAATTTAATAAATCTTTATATTCTTCTCCCTAACTAGCGATTCACAGGGGAAAGAGTTTCAGGTATTTTCCCCTGTTTTACTGCTTCTCAGGCGACCTATCGCCTTCCGTGAGGGATTGTGGCGCGGTGTGTCAGATTCGATAATAGGGTTCAAAATTTCGCTAACATTGTTAGGTAATTATTTATTAACTGTTGTTAAGTCTTGCATCTCCCCGGTAGGCATGATTTCTAGACTTAGAGGTTATCTTGGTAGTTGGGAGGGTGTATTATACATCGCTTGCGATCGCAGTATAATTTCTTAGTTTATGGAGTTAGAGTCAAAAGATGGAGTTCGAGTGGGATGACCAAAAGAACAACATCAATATTGAAAAACACGGGATCGACTTTAATTTTGCCAAGGAAATCTTTTCAGGAGTCTGGATATCAAAACCTGATAATCGCAGAGACTACGGCGAAGAAAGATTAATCGCTTTGGGACTTTTAGGAGAATTTGTCCTAGTTGCAGTGTACACTCTACGAGAACAGAAAATACGGCTTATATCTACAAGACGCGCTAATGCAGAGGAAAGGGGAATTTATTATGAGTATGTCGAGAGAGGAACAATTAAATATCCTTGGTCAGATGAAAGATTCTGATATAGATTATTCAGATGTACCTGCTACTGATGCCGAATTTTGGCAAGAAGCTACTGTTAATTCTCCTCTAAA
Organism: Microcystis sp. MC19; assembly: GCF_003019735.1. Lineage (NCBI taxonomy): Bacteria > Bacillati > Cyanobacteriota > Cyanophyceae > Chroococcales > Microcystaceae > Microcystis > Microcystis sp. MC19. Next base: position 2,883,903 of record NZ_CP020664.1, read on the forward strand.
AGTTCCTGTAACTCTGCAGCTTGAACCCTCAGTTGTTGCTTGGTATAAACAGCAATTTCCCAAAAAATATCAGACTTTAATTAATGCCGTACTAAAAAAATATATGCTAGAACATAATTGTTAAGTGCGATTTCCGGTTCATAGAAAACTTTTACTTGAGCCATAGCGTTTTCCCTTAAGCAGAATTCACGCCGCCTCCAGTTCATAATGCAAGACCAGAAGCTCATCGCCTGGCAGAATAGCCATCGCATATTCCCGCCCCTGACTGTCAGAAAATTCCACTAAATATTGATAGCGCGAACCTTTTTCATACACCTCAACCACTGTTCCCACCTGTCCGCTTGGCAAGCTGGGGACAGCCTCATAATCTGGCTCAACCAAAGTCAATCGCTCCCGAGGGACGGAGTTGAGGATGGCAACCGGATCTAAAAGTTTGATGTCTTTCATGGTAGTTCACTGGATAAAGGCAGAAATTAGGCGAGGGTTGGGATTAATTAAGCCGATTTCCCAGATAGTTCGCAGTTGTGTTCCTTCCCGTTCTGGTATCGTCCAATCCACTTTAAACTGCTGGCCGAATTCCGTGACCGCTTGTTGCACAACTTACCCCTCCAGGGCAGCCTGTGAGATGAGCGATCGCAAAACCTCAGCGTTCTCGGCAGTTATTCCCAGACGAGAGCGAAAGACTCTGGCTTGATTTTTTCCTCTGGAATGTTCTGGATTTAAGCAATAGCCAATCAGTTTTTCCATCGAGATTTCTGCCAGTTCCCCGTTGGGTAATTTCATCTGCGGCACTCCGAACTTTCTGACTTCCCTCAGAGCAACTCGATTCGCAATTGGCGGCCCACCACAGAAGCCGCCCGTTGGATAGTATCGAGGGAAACGCCCGTCTTTTCCGGGTCGAGGAGGCGGTCAAGTTGCGCTCGACTGGTCTGCATCCGCGCCGCCATCTCCGTTTTGGTCAGAGAGATCCGTTTCATCTCCTCAGCCAACTGCCGCGCCAGTACCCGTTTGAGTGCCACCGCACTACAGTCCTCCTCAAGACCTTCTTCTTTGAGAAAATCATCGAAATCGGAGCCAGTATGGGGGTTAGCGGTCATATTTTTCCTGTTCCTTCTTGCGCTAGTAGGGGCGAACGGCCGTTCGCCCCTACTAGATTTCCCGTTTTGGGGTTTTTGGGACTTCGCCGATGTTGCCGTGCGGCAGAATCATCTCCCCTCGGCTGATGTAAAAGATGACCCGCGTGATGCGTCTGCCCGTAGGGGCAATTCATGAATTGCCCCTACTCCGCACCTCCCATAAGTCTTGATAACCGGAAAGTGAACGGCACAGGGGCAGCCGATGGGAAAGCTAAACTCTACGTCCTTGATATCGCTGCCAATAATCCGGCAATCTTCACGGCTGAGAGTTTTCCACCAATCTTTGACTGGCTCCGACCCACCTTCGGCTCGAAAAAACTTGGCTGGCAGCCTTTTCAATCCTTACCTTCTCAGTTATATGGTACATCAATCGGATTAATGAGATCTTCAACGGTCGCCCAGAAATTACTGGGAGTACCGCCCTTCGATTGGCGAAATATTGGCAAGTTTCCCCATCTCCCCCCGCAACGCGCACGAAGTGGTCTCCCCACTCCCCCATCACCCCACTTCATAATTCATAATTCATAATTCATAATTCCCACTCCCCACTCCTGTCCCCTAACCCACCCTACTGATACGGATATCCCCCTTCCGGCTAATGTAAAGAAAACGTTACAGTAACAGATAAAGCCCAGTAGCCAGGAAGCCGTCGATCATGTTTGAATACTTTAACCAGAAAGCTATCAAAGCGGTGATGTTCGCCCAAGAGGAAGCCCGTCGTACCGGTCACAGTGTCGTGGGTACGGAGCATTTACTGTTAGGATTGATAGGAGAAGCCACCGCCACCGCAGCCTCAATTCTCAAGGATTTAAAAGTCACCCTGCACGAAAGTCGCCGCCTGATTGAAGGAATGACCGGCCGCGGCACCGGTTACAGTCCCGTTAATATCCCTTTTACCCCGAAAGCGAAAAAGATGTTCGAGCAAGCATTTCAGGAAGCTCGACAATTAGGGGAACAGGCGATCGCACCTGAACATCTATTACTCGCTATCACCACCGATCCCGAATCCCTAGCCGCTAAAATTTTAATTATGCAGGGTGTTGATTTGATCAAACTTCGCGGACTTTTAATTAAAAATGCCGGGGAAAAAGTCGCTAGTGGTCGCTTCACGGCAAAGAGTGACTATGAAGACCAGAAAAATGCTCCCCAAGGCGGGATTTTAGCCCAATATGGTCGCAATTTAAGCCAAGAGGTCAAAAATGGCAAAATTGACCCTGTAATCGGTAGAGAGCCAGAAATCGAGCGAGTTGTCCAAATTTTAGGCCGTCGTACCAAAAGTAACCCGATTTTACTCGGTGCGCCGGGGGTGGGGAAAACAGCGATCGCTGAAGGGTTAGCACAACGCATCCATAGTGGCGATATTCCCGAACTTTTGCAGGATAAACAGGTAATTGCCCTCGATATGGGGTCTTTACTGGCGGGAACCCGTTTTCGCGGCGATTTTGAAGAACGTTTAAAGGGTGTGGTGGAGGAAGTTCGCAAATCGGGCAGTATTATCCTGTTTATCGATGAAATTCACACTCTTGTGGGTGCTGGTAGCATGGGAGGAGCTATGGATGCTTCTAACTTGCTTAAACCTGCTTTAGCTCGCGGCGAGTTACAGTGTTTAGGGGCAACTACTCTCGATGAGTATAAACAGCATATTGAGCGAGATGCGGCTCTAGAAAGACGTTTTCAGCCAGTTATGGTGGGAGAACCGACTAAAGAGCAAGCGATCGAGATTTTACGCGGTTTAAAAGCCACCTACGAGGATTTCCATCAGGTAAAATACGATCAAAAAGCGATCGAAGCTGCCGTTAATCTATCCTCGCGCTATATCAATGATCGCTTTTTACCGGACAAAGCGATCGATCTTCTCGATGAAGCGGGATCCCGCACCCATCTACGCTATTCCCTGCAAAGTAAAAGTCCCGCAGAGGTTAACGAAGAATCACCCCTAATTAACCCCGAATCTTTAATTCCGGTGGTAGATGCGGAGGAAATCGCCCAAATTGTCGCCGCTTGGACAGGTATTCCCGTTACCCAATTAACTGAAACTGAGTCGGAATCGCTCTTAAATCTGGAATGTCAACTGCACGAGCGGATTATTGGCCAACAGGAGGCAGTGAATGCCGTTTCTCGTGCTATTCGTCGAGCGCGAGTCAATTTAAAGAATCCTAACCGTCCGATTGCCTCGTTTATTTTTGCCGGTCCCACGGGAGTCGGTAAAACTGAATTAACGAAAGCCTTAGCTAAGTTGCTCTTTGGCTCGGAATCCAGTATGATTCGCCTAGATATGTCGGAATTTATGGAATCCCACACGGTTTCTAAGTTAATTGGTGCGCCTCCCGGATACATCGGTTACAATGAAGGCGGTCAATTAACGGAAGCAGTGCGTCGTCAACCCTATAGAGTGGTTTTGTTTGACGAAATCGAGAAAGCACATCCCGATGTTTTTAATCTTCTCCTGCAACTGTTAGAAGATGGTCATTTGACCGATAGCCAAGGTCGTCGGGTGGACTTTAAGAATACCCTAATTATCATGACCTCAAATATTGGCTCAAAAGTCATCGAAAAAGGCGGTAAGAGCTTAGGATTCGAGATTGCTGACGATTTTGCTCAATCCCGTTACCAACAGATATCTAATCGGGTGACAGAGGAGTTAAAACAATATTTCCGTCCCGAATTTCTCAACCGTCTCGATGAAATTATCGTTTTCCGACAGTTAACTCGCGAAGAAGTTACCCAGATTGCTGATATTCTGATCGCAGATCTAGCCAAACAATTGACAGAAAAAGGCATTTCTGTGCAAGTTACCGCCGCTTTTAAGGATTTGGTCATCAATGAGGGTTATGATCCTAGCTACGGTGCGCGGCCTTTACGTCGTGCTTTAACTCGACGCTTAGAGGATAGTTTAGCGGTCGCGATGTTATCGGGAAAAGTCAATTCTGGAGACCATGCGCTATTAGATGTAACTGCTGAAGCTGTGGTGACAGTCTCTAGTCATCAGCGCTCTGAGCAAAGCGATATTCTCTCGCAATTACAGTTACAACCAGTGGGTTAATCCCCTCAAAAATTGCTTTTTTCGGGGTTGAAAATGTTTCAACCCCGATTTTTATCATCTAAGTAGCTGGTTATATAGCGTTTCCTGTTCGCACTAGGTACATTATCGATGTTGAAAAGCTTAATTAGCAAAGGTTTAAGTGTGCCACACAGGTGTGAGAACCGCTATAATTAAATTAAAAATGGATTTTAGGTTCGATCCCCCCTGCCCTCCTTGATAAGGTAGGGTTGATTCATGAATCAACCCTACTATTTAGGCAACCAGCGTTCTTGAATTTGATTAATCGCCCAGCTTAAAATCGCCCCCGCAATTAAAATACTAATAGCAGGATTGAATAAGGGCAGCCAAAGACGCTGAAAAAGTTTAAATCCTAGGGGAATTCCCGTGGATTCACCGATAACAGCCACGGCAAACCAGAGAAAGCCCGCTATTACCAAAAACACATCAAATATTAAGATTCTATTCAACCACTTGACAAATTGCTCTTTCATTGCCTTAAAAACTTAGGTTATTTAACAGTTTATTCAGGAAAAATTATACCACTGTCACTTTAATCCCAAGCTCTCCAGAGCCAAGCTAGTCCGGCAGTAATGATTAAAACTTTAGTTAACCAATCTCCCCAGCGCACATATAAAGTCCTCGTGTCCCGTCGATAAATTGTTTCGCTATGGATTTGATATTTATCCAAATCCGATAGCCAAAGGTGATTACCGTGGGGATCGACAAAAGCAGAATAACCTGTATTGGTGGCGCGGGCCATCCATCGATCGGTTTCGATCGCTCGCATGGTATCCTGAGCATGGTGTTGAGCGGGCATGGCGTGGCTATAATGGGCGTTATTAGAAGCAGTAATAATAAATTCGCCTCCTCTAGCAGTTTGACGGCGAAAATGTTCGGAAAAAGCCGACTCGTAACAAATGCCCACAATGGTTTTACCGAAAGGACTGTCAATAATTTGATCGGGATTTCCCTGGATTAAATGCGCTTGCAGAGGAGAAAGGCGATCAACAATTCCGCCCAAAATTTCCTGAAAAGGAACGTATTCGCCTAAAGGCACGAGAATTACTTTATCATACCGACTAATCACCTGTCCCTCGCCATCGATGGTCAAGAGACTATTGTTATAACCCTTGTCCACCTTGCCGAATGCACCTAACCAGATCGGCGTTTTTTTGGCTAAAATTGCCGAATAAATCGAGCTATTATTAACTAAGTTCTCCCAATAGTAGGGTAAGGCGGTTTCAGGAGTTAAGACGGCATCTACTCCTTGAGCGGCGAGAATTTGATAACCAGTGGTGTAACCTTCGAGGGCCTTTTGAAATCCTAGGGGCGAAAGTTTGATCGTGTTGGGAATATTGCCCTGAATTACGCCAATTTTTATCCCTAAATCCCTTGACTTTTCGATCGGTTTATGGTATGCGTTCCATCCCCAGAGATGGAGGCTAAAACAAATGAGGAGGGGTAAAGAGAGAAAAGCGAGATTTTGCCGCGATTGACGGATTAGGAGCAAGCTTTCAGCGATTAAACCATTAACTGCCACAATTGCCGCCGTTACCGTCGTAAAACCCGATAATTTGCCCAATTGCAGAATCAATAAATTATGGGGACTTTGGCTATAAGCAAGGGTAGTCCACCAGAGAGGGGATTGACTCCAGAGAGATTCTAACCCACACCAGAGGGCAGTGCCGATGAAAACCCGCAGGAGGGCATCCCTAAAAGATGACTGATTAACACTTTTGTTGACATAAAACATAACTAACGTCCAAGTTAGCACGATCGCCGTTCCCCAAAAAGCGATAAACAACCAACAAAACAGGGCAATTGACAAACTGGCTAACCAGGGGACACCCATCCACGTCATCGGGTGAATTCCCGTGATCCAGAATAAAGCCAGACCATGGTAGGCAAAACCCCAGCCAAAACCGTATAAAAGCTGTTTTTTTAGGGATTTTTCCCCTAATATCGCAACCATCCACAGGGGGACTAGAGAAATCCAAGCGAGTAACCACCAGGAAACCGGTGCTACTGTTATCCCCATCCCCACACCCCCCAAAATTGCCCAGAGAAAACGCACCATCTTTCACCCCAGTCAGGTTGAACTCCTCTGACCTACTAGATCTCAGAGTAGCTAGAGGGAAGACAAAAAACAAGAGACAGACAGAAGTTTTTCAGCACATATACAATAGAGCAGTTAACGAGCAACAAAAGCCCTTCCATGAGATGCTATGGCAAGCTATAGACTCAGACAAACAAGGAGATGGGGAATGTCACCCTCACCCTAAAAGCCTAAACTCGGACTGAATAAGTGATTGAATACATGGATAATTTTAACCCCAAAATAACGGCTCTGGCTCTGGTCTTGAATGTCGAGGAAAATCTCGAAGATATTTTTCGGAAAATAGCTAGTACAAGCGCGCAGCAATTGCGGGCGCAGCACTGTTCAATTATGTTAAGCTCTCCACAGGAATTAAAGGGGGAAATTACCGATTATCTAGAAGTTTTTGCCCATTATGATGGTCTCTCACCTTTGGGGGATCAAGAAATAATTAAACTCGATCAAGCTATTGCCGGCACTGTGGCAACTACAGGAAAACCTCTACTAATTAAGGATATCACTCGATCGCCATTGGCCAGTGCAGCCGGTTATACCAGAAAATCAAATAATAACAGTTTTATAGCCGCACCGATTATCCTAAACGAGCAGATAATCGGAGTAATTAATCTCAGTTTTCCCCTAGACAAAAAACATTTTGAACCATTCGATTTAGAAATCTTGCAGTTATTCGCTCAACAGGCATCCCAATCCCTGCAAATTTTTCATTTGCAAGGGATGTTAAAATCTCGTTTTGTGGCTATGGCAGTGACTAGAGAAATAGCAGAAATTCAGTGCGAACATTCGATCGCTGTTCATCCTTATCCCCCGAAATTAGCCAAAATTGTCGCTAAGGCTTTTTTTAAAGAATTAACTCAGGCTGGTTTTGGAACCCATGAAGTTATTGAGATTGCTAATGAGGTTTTGAATTTACTACAAAAGACTCTTAATAAACATAAAAATCGTCTGGAAGCAAAAGATTGAGTGCTAATCAAGGGTTAAAATCAACTAACTTGCCACTCCCGTACAGTCGGCAGCAGTAATTGATATAGTTAACAGCTTAATTGACCGATGTTTACTGATTGCCGCTGCCGTCCTGCCGTCCTAATTCATAGACACCGGAGGCAACACAGGCGAGAATGCCGACACTAATCGGCCAACTTTTTCCTAAACTAATCTCGATTAACCAATCGGAGAAACCGCCGAGAATGAGAAAGGGAATAATACTAAAGATAGAAGCATAAAAAGCATTTTGGGATTCTCTGGCGACGCGAGTTTTTTCAAACTCCTCTAGGGAAGTATAGAGGAAACGCTCGGCAAAATTAAACCAGCCATAGAAAATTTCTATAAACCAATTTCGCACCCCGGCTAATCCCAGATACAATGCTAAAGACCAGAGACAGCTACCGGCAATAAAGGCTGGGGAAATATTGATAGTGAAGGGCAGAAAGTCGATTACCATAGATGAGGGCCACAGAATTGGTAAATTTGAGCGAGCGGCTTGATCAATCTTAACAAGTCTTGACCCTGGCACCAAAAAAAGGTGATTTCCAAACCTGACCATTTGGGTTTCTGCTTGCGGTCCTTGGGGGTTTCCCAGCTGCCTTATGCCATTTTTCTTTATTCGTGGCAGACATCCTACTCCCCTCTCCCCCCCTTGCTCCCCCGACATCGGGGGGGTGGGGTGAAGGTAATTAACTATCTCTGCCATTACTTTAGAAAAATGCTATGACGTTCTGGCATATATCCTGTAAATGCGCTAGTATTTAACAGTAAATCCGACCTAGAACGGGGGGGTTCAGACCCAATTTTTTCGATGAAAAGTTTTTTTAAGAAACCTTATCGGTTGGGAATTTTGATGCTTGTATCGACAAGTTTAATGGCCTGTAGTTCCTTAAACTATAGCTCTTTTGCGGAACTCGTACCATCTTTCTCTCCCTCTCCTTCTCCCTCTCCTTTAGATGCGGCAACTTTACAGGTTTTAGAGAATAAAATCTATCAACAGGTCAATCGCTATCGTCAATCTCGCAATTTATCTCCCCTACTGTTAAATCGGGCAATTTCCCAACAGGCAAGATTACATAGCCAACGTATGGCTGCCGGTTTAGTTCCTTTTAGTCATCAAGATTTTGACCAAAGAGCGCAAACTATTGGCGTTTCCGTTCCCTATCAAGCGGTGGGGGAAAATCTGGCAGTTAATCAAGGTTATGATGACCCGGTAATGATTGCGGTGGATGGCTGGATTAAAAGTCAAGGTCATCGGGAAAATATCGAGGGTGATTTTGATAGTACCGGGATTGGAGTAGCGACGGATAATCAAGGAAAATTGTACTTTACTCAAATATTTTTAAAACGTCAATCCCCTGCCGTTTCTCCTAATCACCTTAGCTACGATCCTATCGGGAATCAATCTTTTTTCATTACCCTCGAAGAAAACACTAATTATCAAGTTAATCGCTACCGAATTTCTCAAAATTTACCGCCCCTACGTCTCGATGCTCGCATTAGTCATGAAGCTCGCTTATTTAGTCAAAAAATGGCCAATCAACAGGCTCCTTTTAGTCATGATGGTTTCGAGGGACGAGTCAAGGCAGTACAAAGGAAGATTCCTTTAGAAAAAATGGGCGAAAATTTGGCTTTTATGAAGGGATATACTGACCCCGTTAGTGTTGCCGTCAAGGGTTGGATTAATAGCCCCGGTCATCAAAAAAATATGGTTGGTGATTATAACCTCACCGGTATCGGTATCGCTAAAAATAATGCTGGTGAATATTATTTTACACAACTTTTTGTTAAAAAGCGTTGACAAAATTACACCGATGATACCTAAAATTAATTACCAGTCTTTAGCTATCAGCCTTTTCGGTGATCAGTTATCAGTTATCAGTGATCAGTGATCAGGGAAATAAAGGCACTCGTGCAATAGGCAAAAGCATTACAAATTTCCCTCCTGTCTCCTGTCTCCTGTCTCCTATCTGCTAACTATATGAACTTAGACAATTTTCAAGTGTGCGATCGAGATTTAAGCGATGACCTATTATCCCGTTATCTAGGGGTTAATTCGATCGCTGTAGATACAGAAACTATGGGATTAATACCGGGGCGCGATCGACTGTGTTTAATTCAACTCTGTGATCCCAGTGGTTTTGTCACCGCTATTCGCATTTTTAGGGGGCAAACAGAGGCTCCTAATCTCAAAAAGGTCATGGAAGATGAGCGGATAGAAAAAGTCTTTCATTTCGCCCGTTTTGATGTGGCTCAATTATTCCATACTTTTGCCATTGCCACGCAACCAATTTTCTGTACCAAAATCGCCAGTAAACTGGCTCGGACTTATACCAGCAGTCACGGTTTAAAAAGTCTCGTGCAGGAATTGGAAGGCATAGAATTAGACAAAACCGCTCAGAGTTCTGATTGGGGAAATGCCGCTAATCTTACCCCACAACAACTGAGTTACGCCGCTAACGATGTGCGCTATTTACTGTCAGTGCGAGATAAATTAATTGTGATGCTGCAAAGAGAAGAAAGATGGGAATTAGCCCAAAAATGCTTTAGTTGTATCCCCATCTTCACCGCTTTAGATTTACAGCAATACAAGGATATATTTGAGCATTAGTCGGCAAAATTTACGGTCTAGTTAATAAGTAAATAGAAGATAGATTTTGTCTTTAATCCTCCCTCACCCTGATCAGGTGGTGCCGCTCCCCCTTTAATCCCTCCTTAATAAAGGGGGTATCTGACAATTTTTAACACCCACCTACTTAGTCTGATTGACTGCCAATCGAACTTTAAAAACCCAGTTATGGATTGTTTCTCCCCACTCCCCACTTCCCCACTGGCCACTTCCAGCACTGGTTACTGATCACTGCCAATGCTCCCTAGGACCAAAAGCTGCCAAGATCACAAAAAAGACCGCTATGATCCAAAATAGAATTAATCGTCATTGGTAGAGAATAGGTAAAAAATCTATGACATCTTATGCGGCCTCCTCTGCACGAGCCGAAATGAGCGAACTTCGGCGCCTAAAAACCCTACTACCCCCAGAATTACAAAGTTGGGTAACGGTAGAAGGTTCCACAGAGATTAACCCCCCCCTGATCCGTTGTGAAGAAATTGGCAGAGACGAGGTAGAAATTCAGATAGATTTAGCCAAATGGGAGAATTTAGCCATCGATCAGCGTAATTTGCTCTTTTGGCATGAAGTGGCCAGGATTCAAAATGATAGTATTCCCCGGGAAGGCTGGGAAATGGCCGCCCTCGCTATCGGCCTAGGTGGTGCAGTGGGGGAATTATGGGTACAGGACGGGTTATTATTGCTTTTGGCCATGGGATTATGTGGGATTTCCGGTTATCGTCTCTGGCGCAAAAATAATGGCGATAAAATTCTCAAAGAAGCGATCGAAGCCGATGAAAAAGCGATCGCCTTGGCCACCCGTTTCGGTTATTCTCTCCCCAACGCCTACAAGAGCCTAGGCAGTGCCTTTAAAACCCTAATCGAACAAACACCTAACCGTCGTCTGCGTAAGCGTTATGAGACCCGTTTAGATGCCCTGAGAAAGAGTGCAGCCAAAGCGAAAGCCCAAACCCAAGGCCGTCCGCCCCTAGGCGAGATTCGTTAGCTGATCACAGGTAATCTCTGACATCACCCATTGGTATTTGGGGAAAAGTGTAGTAAACATTAGGTAGGTCAACAGGCCTTGTTCATCCATCAAATCATCTTTTTGTGTCGATGACTTCCCAAATTCCTGAAACACGTTTTCTGATCATTCCGATGGAGTATCCGGTTTTGCGGATGCCGGATCGCTTGACTGTCCTGGAAGCAGTACAGTTCAAAGATATCTTTCACCATCTCATCGTCCAAACACCCACTCCCGAAAAAGTCATTCTCGATCTCAATGCCACTCAATTTATGGATAGTAGTGGTGTGGGTGCTTTAGTGCATAATCTCAAAACGGCCAGGGCAAAAAATATCGAGTTAGTACTGGCTAACGTCCACCCCCCGGTGATGGGGGTTTTATCGATTACGGGACTAGATCAATTATTCACCTTCCAAACCTGTCCCCTAGCACCCCAAGAAAATGACTTTACTGCCACTGAAAACCATCTACCCGAAACCCATCCCTCGATTCGCAGTTGCTTAAAGCGCGGTCTTGACATTGTTGGTGGAATCGTGGGTTTATTAATTACGGGGCTTATTTTTATCCCCATTGCCATCGCTATTAAGTTAGACAGTCCAGGTCCAATTTTTTTCAGTCAAACCCGCTGCGGTTGGTTGGGAAAGGAATTTAAAATTCTCAAGTTTCGTTCCATGTGTGTGGATGCAGAAGCACTCAAGGATCAAATCCCCAATCAAGCGGAGGGAGCCTTTTTTAAGAATAAAAATGATCCCCGGATTACCCGAGTAGGAAAATTTTTACGTCGTACCAGCTTAGACGAATTCCCCCAGTTTTGGAATGTGATCACCGGTGAAATGAGTCTTGTCGGCACTCGTCCCCCCACACCCGATGAGGTGGAACGCTACGATGTTCCCCAATGGCAACGTTTAGATGTAAAACCAGGTATGACGGGGGAATGGCAGGTGAATGGTCGCTCTCGGGTGCGTAATTTTGAAGAGGTAATTCAACTAGATTTGCGCTATCAAGAAAATTGGAGTTTAGGCTACGATCTACAACTGATTTTTAAAACAATTTTGATTCTCTTTCAAAAAAACAGTGGTGCCTTCTGAAGTCTTAAATTCCCCTTCTTTCCCCCTCCAATTCCATCTACAAGTCCAGACGGAATTGGCAGCTTTAATCCCGGTCCTACAATGGTTTGAATCTCACGGCCGCTCTTTTCTACCCGACTCGGTGCTTTGGCAGTGTAAGGTGGCTTTAGCGGAAGGATTTACTAATGCTGTCCGTTACGCCCACAAACATTTACCACCGACTACACTGATCGAGCTAGAATTAACTTTACAGTACCATTCTCTAGAAATAAGAATATGGGACCGGGGTCAACCTTTTGATCTGCAAGCAAAACTTGATTCTCTACAACAACGTCCCCTCGCACCTTTGGAAATGGAAAGCACTCGCGGATTACTTTTCATGCGTTCTCTTACTGATACTTTACAATATATCCGCACTGGCGAAGGCAGAAATTGTTTAATTCTCCAGAAAAGTTTTTAAGCCAATTTATCCTTTGCTAGAAACTATGTCCATGGTACAGGTTTCCAGGCGAGAAAAAAGAATTATGCCACCACCCACACCCCACACAAGGGTGGGAAGATGTCCAGAGGGTGCTTTGAGAGAGAAAGTAATTTGATCGTAGTATAACCACTTGTTATTAACTCGCCAACCGACTTTTGACCCAAAATCGTTCCATTTTTGTTGATCATAATTACCGCTTCCTCCCAAACTTTCATAGATTCTTTTCTGAACAGATATACCGAATTTTCCCTGACTATATTTTAACCAAAGTTGATTTATAGTGGCTAAATCTTCACAGGGAAAGTTATCTATATCTTCTATCTTAAGATATTTTTCTTTAGTTCGATCGGCAACTTTTAAAAATAGATTAGCCGTTTCTTGATCTGCCTCTTGCCATTTTTCTTGCGCTAAGAAATCCCGTAGGTTAGTGTAATCAATTTCCTTGGCACTTTTGAGGTTAATTTCCTCCCTGGTGGCGGACGGAAAAACTGGCAAAATCGTTTCTTGAATTGTGACCTGTGATCGAGGTTTTGGCGGAATCACTACGGCTAATTTTACTGCTAACTCTTGCAGGACTTCCCCGGCTGATTGATAACGTTTTTTGGTGCCAAATTCAATTAATTTATCTAAAATTTCACCTAATTCAACAGTAACAGGATTATTAAATAGGTGCTGTCTCCATACCCATTCATGTTCACTCATATCGAATAATTGCAAGGAAGATATTCCCGTTAATAAATAGATACAAGTGACTCCCAAACTATATAAATCACTGCTATTAATCGCTTTGCCATTGCCTTGTTCTGGAGCGATATATCCCGCCGAACCGATCACTGTTCCTGTCAGGGAAAGATTAGCAATGGTCATAAATTTAGAGGCACCAAAATCCACTAAAATTATTTTATTATCGCTGCGTCTCCTAATTATATTAGCGGGTTTAACATCCCTATGAATGACTCTTTTAGCATGGATAAAATCAAGAATTGGCAAAATTTCTAATAAAAGATGTTTGATCTTTTCTTCATTAAAAACTCCCTCGCTTTGTAATTCTTGTTCTAGATTTTGTCCCTCAATATATTCTTGCACAAGATATTGTCGCCCATCATTGCTGGTAAAATAGGCATAGAGGGAGGGAATTTGTGGATGTTGACCGAGATTATCTAAACTAATCGCTTCTTCTTTGAATAATTCCGCTGCTTTCTTGAGGGCATTACTACCTTGAGCGCTAGGAAAAAATTGTTTAATCACACAATAAGGTTTAGAAGGTTTATCCTCATCAATTGCTTGAAAAGTTTTACCGAAACCTCCTTGACCAATTAATTTTATAGCACGATAACGATCTTTGAGTAATAATTGAAAGCAACATTTTTGACAGAATTTATCCGTAGGAGCATTGTTATGCAGACAATCGGGATTAAGACATAAACTCATGGCTGGTTTCAACAGGGATAGGGAAATCATAAATTATAAATTATAAATTATAAATTATGAAGTGGGGAGTGGGGAGTGGGGAGCTTTTTTTCAGTGATCAGTAAACTGATAACTGATAACTGATAACTGATAACTGATAACTGATCACTGATCACTGATCACTGATAACTGATAACTGATAACTGATAACTGATAACTGATAACTGATAACTGATAACTGATAACTGATAACTGATAGCTAAATCGAGGTTTCTTCCTCTGGCCAAAATTCTGGCTGTTGATTTAATAAAAGCTGGGCTGCCTCTAACATATCATCAACAATATCGCGCAAATCTTCCTTATTATCGATATAAGCTTTTAACGCCTCCATCGGATCTAATTGATTACCCACCCCTAATTCTGGTAAACGGGGACGGGTTAATTGACTAATTAACTCAGCCCGAATACTATAACTATGGGCAGGTTTTAACGCCTCATCAAGCTGATTGGTGTTGATTAGCTCTAATTGTTCACTGCGAATTTTATAAACTAAGCGGATAACTGCTTCCTGAATATCGTATTTTTTGAGAGCTTTCAGCAATTCTTTTTGGGGGTTTGCTGCCTGGGAAACATCCACCTCGATGGAACGGAAAGGACGCACAGGTAAAGGGCAAAATTGCCATTTAACCTCTCCTTTAGCCACTTCTATTAAAACATAGCCCTTATCTTCTTTTTCCTCGCTAAAATCTACTCGATCGATGCTCCCAGGATAGACAATAGGCGGATCATTGCTAGGATTAAGATTCTGGTGTTTGTGAACATGACCGAGGGCAACATACTCGAATTGTGGACGATTTAGCAACGATAAAGGCACGGTAAAACCTTTACCAACCGCTAAAAATCTTTCTGCTCCTAAACTAGCTCGATCAGCCATTAAATGGGCTAATAAAACTGTTGGTAAACTTGTATCTAATTGGCGAATTTCTCCTTCTAAAACTGGCTCCAAACGGTTAATTAATAATTCATTTACCCCACTCAAGGATAACCCCTCGGTTTCGGGACGGGTTAAGAGAGTGGCGCGGGTTAACCAGGGTAAAGTAATGACTTGGATATCGCCGTTGCGGGTGGCGATGCGATGGGTGGTTAGGCGATCGCCAACAATAAACCCCGGCACCGCTAGGGTACGATAGATGGAGAGACTGACACCGCCATTACCCTGAGAATGTTGATCGTGATTACCCACTAATAACACCGTCGGGATCTTAGCATCGGCAAGACGACGGAATTGACTGGCAAAAGCTTCGTGAACAAAAGGAGGAGGAGTGGCATCGGGAAAGGCATCTCCCCCAAAAAGCACTAGATCCACAGGGGAGGCAATAGCCCGATCGATACAGAGGCTTAAACTGCCCATAAAATCCTCTAAACGCGTGTTTAATCCCGTTTTTGGATTTAAACGACCATGGGAAAAACCGCTCCCCATGTGAATATCCGATAAGTGCAGTATTTTAATCATAAGTAGTAGGCAAAAGGCAAGAGGTGGTGAGATATGTCTAATTAATTGCGTCTAGCTACTTAAGACCTCCTGAAAAAGTAAGTTCTAGAACCGCTATCTAGTCAAAATATCTAAAAACTCAGATAAATCTGACATAATCTTAGGTTTTGTGGATAGCATAGTTGTTTCTTGTCTTTTTTATCCTCCTGTCTCGGATTATCCTATCGACCGTCTCCTCACCTAACGGAAGATTTTTGATTTTTGCAGGAAATCTATAGTAAAGGAAAAACAGGCGTAATTAAGTACACCTGTTCGGGATTATTTTCCTAATTTTTTATCGCCATCTTGGCGACGGCGATCGCGCCATTCTGTAGTCGTCAGGTAGAGAATGCCACCACTGACGATAACGAGGAGAATTAAGGCGACTAGAAAGAGAGTGTTGAGAATCAAGGATGTTTCCATGGTATCTATAGATTACCTAGAAACCGTTACGACCCCAAACCACCATGGCGATCGACCAAGTGAACAGGGCGAGAATGCTAACCCAACCAAGTGTCAAAATATCCATAATTGCCTTTGTTAAACGAATTACTTAGGAGTTGACACTCTCCGCCCTAAAAGTGCGGAGATTCTTGGGCTGAATCTTGCCGCTACTAGCAAAGCTAATTTTGGTCTTACAGTTTCATGTCTAGTCCGACTACACCTACAAGGTAAGCACCCTTAAAGACTACTCCCCAAGCGTAAATTTCTGTGTGTCCCACAGTATTTAATTGTTTTTCGCTCTTACCATGTGGACTTAGGATGAAAGCTTTTGTACCAGTGATGGTTAGAGATTTAGGGATTACGGAGTGTCGCTTGTTTCCTGCGTTCCCAAAGTCAACGACTCAATTTAATGCTAACATAAAGTCGCCCTAAAGGGCGAGGTTTTCAACCCAAATTTTCGATAATACTCCATCAGTGACTCCGTTTTAGAGAGGCGATCGTGCAAATTACGCTCAAGGAAAGAATCGAATCCATACAGGTGGGGAGTATCTCGGCGCTGGCTTTCCTGGTTCCCTATCTGCTATTTTTAACTGTTGATCGACTATTTTTAGGGGAATCGCTCACAGTAATTGGCGCTTTTGTCAAGATATCCGGGGCGATAATTAGCGGATTTCTCTTCGGTGTCACCTATCGTTATGTCGTCCGTAACGATGATAATCCCCATCTCAAAGATGGTACAGTGGCAGCTTTTGCCCTAGTCCGCGGCCTAGTTCCCCTACAATTATCCACAGACTTGATCGCTGACGCTTGGCAATTAAGTCTCTTTCTGGGAGAGAGCTTTATCTGTTTTTTATCCTGTCGTCTGCTCTTAGAGTTGACTAAGCTGCGTCAATAACCGATCATCTTTTTGGCTATCGGGAGTCAGGAGTCAGGAGATTATTTTTATTTATTCTCCCTGCTCCGGCACTCCCCATCTCCCTACCTCGCAATTCATAATTCATAATTGATAATTTATAATTACCACACCCCATGGCTATTTGTATTCCCGTTAATTTACCTGATCGCTCCTATAATATTCTGATCGAGAAGGGCAGTTTAGCTAATCTCGGTGCAGAAATGAGCCAGTTAAGCTTAGGCAAAAAGGTTTTATTGGTTTCTAATCCCGAAATTTTTGACTATTACGGACATAAAGCCGTTAATTCCCTAGAAAAAGCGGGATTTGTCGTTTTTACTCATCTGATCCCCGCCGGCGAAAATTATAAAACCCTCGATGCGATCGCCCAAGTTTATGATAGCGCCCTCGCTCACCGGCTGGAACGTTCCTCGACTATGGTTGCCCTCGGTGGTGGTGTAATCGGTGATATGACGGGATTTGCGGCAGCCACATGGTTACGAGGCGTTAATTTTGTCCAAGTTCCCACCACTCTGTTAGCGATGGTGGACGCTTCCATCGGGGGTAAAACCGGTGTTAATCATCCCCAGGGCAAAAATCTGATCGGGGCGTTTTATCAACCGAAATTAGTTCTGATCGATCCTAGCGTGCTTAAAAGCCTACCCGTGCGAGAATTTCGGGCTGGAATGGCAGAAGTGATTAAATATGGTGTAATTTGGGATGCTGAGTTATTTCAACAGTTGGAAGACTCGGACAATTTAGCCAGTTTTTCTCAGATCGATGGCGAGCTATTGCAAACAATTATTACAAAGTCTTGCCAAGCTAAAGCAGATGTGGTAAGCAAAGACGAAAAAGAGGCGGGTTTGCGGGCGATCTTAAACTATGGTCACACGATCGCCCACGGCATTGAAAGTTTAACGGGATATACTAGGATTAACCACGGGGAAGCGGTGGCGATGGGGATGGTGGCGGCAGGAGCGATCGCTGTTAAACTGGGAATGTGGACCGCCGGGGAAAATCAACGTCAAACCGATTTAATCGAAAAAGCTGCCTTAGAAACCCGTATGCCGCCTTTAAATGCCGATGAGATGGTCAATGCTCTCACTGCCGATAAAAAGGTTAAAGATGGCAAGGTTAGATTTATTTTACCAACGGCAATCGGCCAAGTCACCATTAGCGATCGAGTCACCCCTACCCTGGTGCGGGAGGTGTTATCACCAACCGAATCCGGGCAGTAAAAGCTTTTTCAATTGTTGCATCGCTTGTTCCGTAACATCCCGGTATTTTAAATCTCCCACGAGAATACGTCCCATCAGTTGACCGGCGATCGGCCGTTTAACGGCGACATTGTAGGCGATTTGGGTAAATTGATAGAATAAACTGGCTAATTTGGCCGCTAAAGCCATATCTTCCCCCCATTCTTCCCGAATTATCCGACTATAGCTCGCCAAAGCCCGATTATCTCCGGCTAAAGCTCGATCGATCGCCTCGGCTGCCTTAACTCCCGTCAAAATTGCCGGACGGATACCCTCCCCGATGAGCGGATCGAGAATACCCGCCGCTTCTCCTGTAATTAGGGCATTTTGGGCGTGTAGCGGTTGATTTCCGTTCCAAAGGGCTAAAGCATACTCACTATAGCGATAATCCTCTAAATTCCAGCCCTTTTGACGGGCATAATTTAACAGTTGTTTTTTTAGCTCCTCGGATTTGATGCTGCCCTTAAAACAACCACCGCTAATTGTGTAACCATTAGACTTGGGAAAAGCCCAGATATAACCATTTTTTAGGGAACCAAAATCAAAAAAAGCTTTTTGGGGGGGAATAGTCACTTCTGCGTTAGTAATTTCGAGAGTAGCCCCGATCGCTTGGTTTTTCGCTGGTAATCCTAACCAGCGACTGGTATTGCCCTTAACACCATCGGCAGCAATCAGATATTTGCCTGAAAATGTTCCCTGGGATGTGGTAACTTGCCAGTGATCTTGAAGGAATTTGATCTGGGTAACTTCGCTGTTATCTTGGATGGTTGCCCCGACTGCGATCGCCTGTTGACCTAAAAAATCATCGAAACGATCCCTTTGTACCATCCACATCGGTTCTAGCATATTTAACTTAGTGGTGACGGTATCCCCCTGTTTCCAAGTAAACTGTACTTGCGTGACGGTATTCTCGATCACGGGGGTAAAGTCAAAATCAAACCACTGCTTAATTGCCGGGGATACCCCCCCACCACAGGGTTTATAACGGGGTAATTTCGCTTTATCAAGGATCAGGACAGATCGTCCCCTTTTAGCTAGATGATAACCCGCCGTCGTTCCTGCTGGTCCCGCACCGATGATAATACAGTCAAACATTTGTACTAATTTAAGTCGTTGAACAAATTTATAGACAATTTACGCTATTTTGGGCAACTTGTCTTGAGTCTGGTTTCTTGTCCCTTCTTCAGACGGTTGATCTGGCCTCTCTAGTTTCTAGCTGATTTATCCCCCCATGTCCAAGAGAGCCTAATCTCTGGCTTTTTTGACTAATTGATCAATTATCTTCACCTGATCAATCGTATAATCAAAAAAACTATAACGGCTCGATTATATCATGAAAATTGTTTCTATTAAAATAAAAAACTATCGTATGTTTAAAAACATACACATAAGAGATATTCCCCCTTTTTGTGTGATTATTGGAGCTAACGGCACGGGAAAATCTACTCTATTTGATATTTTTGTGTTTCTGCGAGATGCCCTCAAAAACAACATTCGCCAAGCCTTACAAATTCGCGGCGGTTATAGAGAAATTATCACTAGAGGTCAAGAACAGGAAGATATTGAAATCGAGATGCAATTTCCCATGAAAATCTTAGATACAGAACGTCTGGTTACTTATCAAATCATAATTGGACAAAACAATAATCGCCCCGTTATCAAACGCGAAATACTTCGCTATAAACGGGGTGAACACGGTAAACCTTTTCATTTTTTAGATTTTAAACTTGGTCAAGGATATGCTATCACCAACGAAGAAGATTTTAGTAAACCGGATAAAGAACTCGATCGAGAAGAACAACAGCTAGAATCTAACGACATACTAGCGATCAAGGGAGTAGGACAATTTCAACGTTTTAAAGCCGCTACAGCCTTTCGTTCTCTGATTGAAAATTGGCACGTTTCTGACTTTCATATTAGCGAAGCTAGAGGAAGTAAAGAAATATCTTATGCTGAACACTTATCCCCCACTGGCGACAACATAGCTACAGTTGCTCAATATATTTATCAACAATATCCCGAAATTTTTCAGCAAATTCTCGAAAAAATGAAAGAACGAGTTCCGGGTATTTCCTCTGTAGAAGCCAAAGAAACCGAAGACGGTCGCTTGATTTTACGTTTTCAAGATCAGGCCTTTAAAGACCCTTTTATTGATCGCTATGTTTCTGACGGGACTATGAAAATGTTTGCCTATTTAATATTACTATTCGATCCCAATCCTCATCCCCTACTCTGTGTCGAAGAACCAGAAAACCAACTTTATCCTACTTTATTAAAAGAACTAGCCGAAGAATTCGCCCACTATAGCTATCGGGGGGGTCAGGTATTTATTTCTAGCCACTCCCCCGATTTTCTCAATGCGGTTCCACTAGCTAGTATTTTCTGGCTAATTAGGGTCTGCTGAAAAAGTCATTGAAAAGTACAGGTCTCTTAATCAATGATTTCACTTAGCTACAAGCATAAGCTTTAGTTGTTGATTAATTTTTAAATTATAACTTATCCTAATCATTGACCGAGAAAAAGTGCTGTTTTTCCATTTCAGACATAAAAAAGCCCAAAAAACCTGCCTCAACAGGTTAGAAAGATTCATGACTAAAAAAGTAATAGCAATCGCTGAAAAGGAAGTATGAGGAAGTTTAGCCATCACTTTACCTAAGCTAAATCTTCTTTTCCCCTGTCCAAATTTGCCCTCTATACAATTCCGAATCCTCTCATCATCGGTAGCTTGTTTCTTTTGTTCTTTACTAACATTTTTGGCTGGTCTTCCTAATGGGGGACCACTGATTCTGATTCCCCTTTCTTTACACCAAGCTCGGTTTTCTCTGGTTCGATAAATTTTGTCCACATGAACTGATTCTGGATAGTATCCTGTATAGTCATAATAAGCTTCTATTTGTGCTTTTAAATCTCCCGATTCATTAAAGTTATCCCAACTAATCCGGTCTAAAAATATGTAACCATCTATACAGCTTGCTGAGAATTTAGCCCCAAATTCTACGGGTTTTCCAGCTTTTCCTCTGACTATCGGACGGATATGGGGTTGAGTTAAGCTGACAATTCTGTCTTCAATACTCTGTTTGTTATTTTGGTACATCCAGAGTTGTTGGCGATAAACTTCTGTGACTACTAATAACAGCTTATAGTCTCTTTTTTTCAAGCTTTGTAGCGAGGCTCCTTCTGCTAAAAGTTGTTCAATATGGTCGAGATTTCTTTTTAGATATTGCAGTTGTCTTTTCAGAGCTTTTCGTCTTTGTTTGACGGTAGGTTTTCTTTTTTTTGCTACTTCTAAATAACTTTTTCTGGCTAGGAGACGATAGGTTCTCGGTTTTTGAACAAGTTTTCCTTTTAAAGTTTCATAGAGAATATCAATAATTTTTTCGGTTTGTTTTCTTCCTTGATTTAACAGGTTTAAATCCGTAGGATAACTAATATCTGCGGGCGCACAACTGGCATCTAAAATTAATTTACCTCGATTTTCTGGTTGACTTTGGGTTTCGCTCTCTAACTTTTTTTCGGTGTTTTCTTCTTCTTTTATTTCTCTCGAATTTTTGACCATAAAGCGATTCACTTTATTAATTAGTTCCAGAGTAATTCTTTCTCGAAAGTGAACCAACATTGACGCTTCAAACCGGGGTTCATTGCTGTAGGATGAAAACCCCAAGAAGTATTGTAAATAAGGATTTTCTTTGATTTGTTCTACCGTTTCTCTATCGCTTGTTCCTAATTTTTCTTTAATAATTAATGCTCCGAGTGCTGTCCTGAATGTTTTGGCGGGTGTGCCCATTTCTTCTGAAAAAAGTGATGCGTATTCCGCTTCAAATTCTGACCAGGGAATGAGGTTGGCCATAATTACCCAACGATTGTCTTGGGATAATTTCCCCTCAAAGGGCAGCTCGAATTTTTCTGGTGGGGTTGAGGGTAACTCGCTTTTACGGTACATTAGCACTAATTAGAGAAGATGCAAGGGTGATGCAAGGGTTTTAAGAGATTCTAGCAGATTTAAGTGCATTTGGGAAGCTCTCAATCAAGCTAAAAGCCCTTTCCTGTAAGGTTTTTACCATTATTCAGCAAACCCTAATTAAATCCCAAGGTATCACCCAAATCCATAGGGCTGCCGATAGCGAAATCATCAAAAACTTAGTAGCGGAAGGCGATTTACCCGGCTATCTTTGGAATCAAGGCTGGTTTGAAGGAGTAGCACCATAATGAACTATGATATCGTATTTTTGCTAGAAGAGTCATCTATAGAAAATGTGTTAAACGAACTTTTGCCTAAACTTATTCCCCCAGAAATAAGGTATAAATGTATTAGTAATCAAGGCAAACAAGACCTAGCCAAATCTATTCCTATAAAACTCAAAGCTTTCAATAAATCTAGTCCCAATACCAAATTTATTATTGTCCACGATCAGGATTCCCACGACTGTCAAAAACTCAAAAAAGACCTAGGGCAAATTTGTCAAAATTCCAGTGATGCTCAAGTCTTAATTCGGATTATTTGCCATGAATTAGAATCTTGGTTTCTGGGAGATTTAGCAGCGGTGGCCAAGGCCTATAATTTAAATAGTCTCGGTCAAAAACAAAATAAAAGTAAATACAGAGAACCGGACCGGCTTAACTCGGCTAAACAAGAATTAAAAAAGCTAGTGAAAGAGTATTATGCAGGAACCCACTCTAAACAGATTGCCCCCCATCTTTTCCTAACTGAAAATAAATCCCTTTGACCACTGCTGTTATTGTATGTCTTGAATCCGCAAAGGTCCGTATAATTTAGCCAATAAAATTATTTTTCAATTAATCCAGATTCAGTTTTTTTAAGTAAATCTGAGGCAAATCTTTCACTAAATCCCACTAAAAAAGCACAGGAAAAGATAAATAAATCCTGACGGGCTTTGTTTGTTATTAAACTAGAAGAATTTTTATCCTGGGTAATCATAAAATCAATTTTAATCAACGTATCTGAGCTAATTAAACTAAAGATAAAAATACCGAAAATTAGACCAATTAAGGGTCTAAACAAACCAATAAAAAGAGGAATGAGGGGGTCGTCATATTTTTTGTCTGTAAAGTCGATAATTCTGAGTAAAATACTCGCAACACTTCCCAACACTCCTGCTGTTGCCGCATAAACTAAACCATAAAATATATGCCGATTAGGATTTATCGTATCACTCGATGATTTTAACTGTTCTGAATAACTACTAGAAGGAATGGGTACTGGGGAGTTTGCTTGAGGTAATGGTTTTGAAATAAGTGCCTCCTCTTGAGAGTGTTTCTGGTGTAAATTATCATCAAATATGTAAATTTCTTGAGCAGAAAATTTGAGGGCAATCATAGATAAAAAAGTTGTCATAGATAAACCTAAAAATATTTTGAATGGGACTGATCTTGTAGAATAGATAGAACTAAATCCATTTAAAATATGTCCCCATAAAAAATAGCGACTATGATTAATTTCCTTTTCTAGATTAATTCTGAATTCTCGAATAGCATCAACTCCGACTTTATTAGTTTTTGCCATGAGCAATATATATTTAATTTCCTCTAATAACAAAATAAATTTAGTTGGATCATTGTTAAAAATAAACCAACCAATTTTCCAGCTATTACTTTTTTTATAAATCAAATAATTCAGGTGATGAATCTGTTGAACTAACTTAGTGAGTTCTAGTTGTAATTCAGGAGAAATTATCGGCAAAACCTCTAATAAAACTTCCCTAATATCCGCATTTAAGGCGTTAACATCGTCATTTTTTTTGACTGGAGTGGAAGTTATCATATTTTTGGGGACTTTTTAGATTGATTAATAGAATGAAAAGGCTATCTCTCCAGCTTCCCCTTACTCGACGTTGACCCTTCGGCTACGCTCAGGGTCAATCCGTTGCCGGATTTTCTCTATGATAGGGCGGGTTTTCTAGATTACTAAAATTCTAACATAAAGTCCCCCTAGAAGGAGGAGGTTTTAAACCCAGTTTTTTGATAAAACGTTTCACCCTGGATAATTGTGATATATTTGTTACATTTCGTTACTTAAAATAAAATTATCTTTGGTTTGAGTTTTTGAATTTACCTCAAAATCCTCTACTCTTAAACAGCTATCTAATTGCTGCTGTAATATTTTTGTATTCATTGCCTCCGTGCTAATTAATACCAATTGGGTAAAGGGTGGATTATTACCCCATTCTTCGCCTATTTCTAAGGTAATTCTCGGCCCCACTTGTTGCAAAATTACTCCTCTATTGGGATGTTCAACAGTAGATAAAATACCCTTGGCTCGCCATACAGTTACGGG
Organism: Microcystis sp. MC19; assembly: GCF_003019735.1. Taxonomy (NCBI): domain Bacteria; kingdom Bacillati; phylum Cyanobacteriota; class Cyanophyceae; order Chroococcales; family Microcystaceae; genus Microcystis; species Microcystis sp. MC19. The sequence continues at coordinate 2,908,184 of NZ_CP020664.1, forward strand.
TAATTTCCCTAATATTTTTCCCAGGGTTAATAACTGAAAAGGGCGAACACTTTCATAACTCCAAGTATGAAAGTTATCAGAGTGATTAGATTTTAATTGACTAGATACAGAACGAACGGGAAATGAGTCCCTAAATCCTAATAATAAATCTAGGGAAACATCCCCATAACTCCCTTTTAACAAACGCACCCAAGGTGCTATTTTTTGGATAATTTGACTAGCATTAATTTGTGCTTTTTCATCAATCAAATCAATTTTATTGAGAACCACAATATCAGCAGCCGAAATTTGATCAATTAGCAAATCTTGATAGTTAATTTTTCCAGATGGTTCACAAATTTGGGGTAGATAGGTCGCATCAACTAGGGTAATAATGCTTTCCAAGCGAATTATTCTACTTAAAACTGGACGCTTTAGGGTTTGTAACAGGGTATAAGGGTTAGCAATTCCACTGGCTTCAATTAAGATCTGATCTGGACGGAGAGATAGGATTTTGGGAAGGGAATTAACCAGATTATTTTGTAAACTACAACAAACACAACCTCCCTCAAGAGTGATTAGATCATCGTCTCTATTTTTAATTAACATCTGATCAATATTAAGACTACCAAAATCATTGACCAGTATGCCGAAACGGCGATCACTTTTACCCTTAAGAATGGAGTTAAGTAAAGTAGTTTTACCCGCACCTAAAAAACCCGTCAGCAGTGTTACTGGTGTCTTCCAGAGATTTGATGACAAAACCATTATACTTGTCCTCCCGATGGTTGTTTATAGATGACTCCCCGTTTCATCACAAAATCAACTTTACCAGTAACATTAATATCCTCAAAAGGATTACCCGGCATAGCGATAATATCAGCAAATTTCCCCACCGCTAACGCACCAATATTCGGCTGCATTAATAATTCAGCTGCTACAGTAGTTGCTGCTTTTAAAGCGCGTAAAGGAGTAATCCCATTTTGAACCATCGCTGGAAACTCTTTCCAGTTATCTATATGAGGAAAAGTTCCCGCATCAGTACCAAAAGCAATCTTAACGTTACTTTTAGCTAAATTATCAGCACAAGCAATCAGTTGAGAGGCATATTTTTGATATTTAGCGTGTTGCCAAGGAGAACGATTTTGCCAATATTCAGGATTATTGGCATTGCGAGCTTTTTCTAAAACAGTGTATTGAGTTGGTACCAGATAAACTCCCTTCTGCTCCATCAATTGCAAAGTCTCGGAACTGGCAAGATTACCATGTTCAATGGAACGTACCCCCGCATTAACAGCACGTTGAACCCCTTCCCCTCCATAAGCGTGAGGACAAGCAGAAATACCGAAATCTTTGGCGGTACTAACCAGAATATTCATCTCCTCTTGGGAATAGGTGGTTTGACTCGGATCATCCGTAGGAGAGCTAAAACCCCCTGTGGCACAGAATTTAATCCAATCTGCTCCTGAGCGAATTTCTTCCCGTACTATGCGGATAATTTCTGCTGTTCCGTCTGCTACTTCAAATTTTTCTGGTCTGAACTGAAAAGCAACTAAAGAGGTAAAATCACCATGTCCTCCTTGGGCTGAAATCAGGTGAGGTGCTACCAATAGATCTGGTCCAATAATCCAGCCCTTGGCGATCGCTTTTTTGAGATCGACGGTAATAAATTCTGGATCGGGACAGCCCACTTCCCTTACAGTAGTAAAACCGTTCATTAACAGTATTTTCAGGGGATTTAAGCTATAAAGGGTCATTAATGGCACTGTCACCATATAAGGATTTTCTGGAATTGTAGGATCCCCTTCACAGAAGGTAATATGAACATGACAATCAATGAAACCAGGGGTAACGGTGTGTCCTTTTAGTTCAATAATTTGAGCGTTGCTGTGATCAACTGTTGTAGCGATCGCAGTGATATTCCCATTTTCGACGCGAATTTCCGTGGCACCAAGGGGATTATCAGCCAAACCATCCCAATATTGATCGGTTACGATTACATAATTTGGGCTAGTGGAATTAGTACCAGTCATCGTTGTTTCTCCTGTTGTTAATTTTTTCAGCGTTTTTATTAGTCTTGAGCTAGGCGATCGCTTAATATCTCGACTTCCACTGGATGAATAAGCCAATTCAAGTTGATAGTTAGCGAATCCGCTTTAATGGTTAGTCTTGATAGACATTCATAGTATGTAGCCAAATGGTATCCGTATCCGCGTTTTCTTGTGTACTCCCTAACAAAATTTCAAAATAGGAACGACTATCATAGACATGACGAAGGATGTTACAACGTTCGCTGTCTTCAATCACTTCAAAATCCGCCGCTTTATTCGGTATTAAAGTAATCGACTGCATCCCATTATCAGCGGCAAAGCAGAGATGAATATCTAAAGGACTTCCCAACCAAGAGGGATCATCAAAACCAAAGACAGAAAATAATCTAGCATTGGCAACCACTAGAGGTATATTGTAGGGTTTAAACTCAAAAGGAATAGCTCCCATATCGGCTTCACCCCGTCTGTCTCCGACAAAATCGCAGGGAAAGTTATTAAAATTCCATAAAAAAGATCCATCCTCATCTTTGACGGTGATGGTATAGCTTTCTTTGCATCGGTATAAAACCATAAATTGATGACCTCCTTGAATATTTGATTAAGTTTTGTTGATTCAAGAGATTGTTAGGTTGGTTGAGGAAAGTTTGTTTTTTTTTCTCACACCAACCAACTGGTACTATAGCGTCCTATTCGCTTAATAACCCGTTTGGGCATCGATTGCCCCAGCATCAATACCTGCAACTGCCCAACCGACAGCAACGGGATCCTCTGTCACCACGCCAAAAACCAACGCGGCGGCGGAAACAAGATCACTGATCCAGGTATGCCCAACACCGCTAGTCCCCTTATTTGGTACTAACATTCCATTCTCAGGAATATTTGATTCTGGATTATAAGCTGCCAAGGTACTTAGGAAAACACCACATGAACCAGTTGCACACATATAAGTCAGATTGGCATCGGCAATGATGCCCCAGGGGCTCCCTGAGATGGTTGCATCCTGTTGGGCGGCATTGCCCGCCGTATTACTCTTGACATCAACAACCCAGATACTGCCCATAGAGGAATTAGAGGGGTTGGACGGGGCCGTGGCAATAAAGATTGCTCCCTCTGGATAATTTCCCGGATCTGCATTACCGGCGTTGGGTGAATAGGCCAAAGATAAAATGACCTGTCCACTGGGTACTGTCCAAATAGGACTTAACGAGGCATTGAACCCACTATAGGGCTGATAGTGTAAACCGCCAGCCGGGGTTGCCCAGTAAATGCCTTTTGGTCCCTTACAAACGTCAGTTGCATTACATCCACCGTCATACCCGTAAAGGGTAGGAGTTGAAGATGGGTTTTTGGCATTGAAAATAACCCCCGTGGCCGCACACCCGCCGAGTAACAGACAATCGTAATTAGTTAGCGTCCCCGCAGGGAAAAAGGTCAGAGATACGGACGCTCCATCCGTCTGGCTATAAGATGTGTTTGAACCCACATAAGACAAGCTCGGCACGCCGTTAGACCAAGTGACTGAATACCAGTAGAGGTTGCCATTAGACGCTGCCACGTAAAGAAGGCTTTCGGGGAAATAATAGAAAAGTCCGGCAATTGGCGCATCGGGTTGTTTTTCCGAAGCGATCTGAGTCGTGACATTACTACTTGTGAAGTGGCTGCCTCCAGTAGCGGGATTAATGCTATTAAGCCAAATATTCTCGTCTTCAGATCCGTAAACAAAATAGTAAGGTGGTGAATAGTCAGTGTTGCTGTAATCAAGCAGAAACTCAATAGCAGTGGTACTGGCACCATTATTATCAAGATTACTCACTCCCCCTAAAGTATAACTTGGTGGGGTTGGATTCGGTGAAAATTGCCCAACCGAGATCCCACTTTGGTAAGCAGCGACGACAAAAGTATAGTTCTTATATTCACCAGCAGGAATAGTGATTGCCGAAAGACATTGAGTGTAGGGAAAAGACATGATTATCTCCTTTTGAGTTGAAATTAAAGGGAATTACTTAAGAGGTCAGAAGTAAATAATTTAATTATTTTCCCTTTCTTTCCCTCCCCATTTAGAGTCGTGCCGATTCCCACTGCCGACTGTATCAGAGATTTAGGATAACTAGGCTCAATTAGGGGCGATCGCCTATCTAATGGCAGTTACCATAGGGGTAAGTTATTTGCCCGTCGATACCCTTTTAAAATGTTTAAAGGGACTCCATTAATGAGAGCAGAAAAATTATTGACAGTGGTTTCTAGTTGACCTGTACTGGTATTGACGCGATTCCACCAATCAGTGGCAATAATGTTAGATTTGATGCCATTTAAACCAGCAAAAAAGCTAGAGAGTTCTTTAGGCACATTAGCTGGTACTCCATAAGCACCTTCATAATTATACTGAGCCATTAATGACCAGAGAAAATTATTAGGTTGGTTGATAGCGTCAATTTGTTGTTGTAAATAACTCTGCACGTCTGACCAAAGAGTTACACTTGTACCACACCAATATTGTTTAATAGAACTGCTCCAAAAGGGTGTATTTTGTGCTAACCAATCAGACATACTATCAGGAAATTCGAGAGAACCAACTACAACTCGGCCAGTAGTTTGCCAAAGGTCTTTTAAGGGTTGAGAAATACCAGAGGGCGGAATTAATTTATCCTGTCCAATAGTGTTGATAATCAGATTAGATAAATCTTGATAGGTTTGGCTTGTCCAATTTCCCTCAAAATCATGTAAGTCAAGAATAACAAATTCTTGGGGATTATCAGCTAAAAATTGCGTTACTTGATTGAGAAAATCTACTAAAGTCAGGGGGAGAGCAAAACTCCCGTGACACATAACAAATTGATTATCCCCTGAGCCACTACTAAGCATTAACCTGAGATCAAGGGCGCGAATACCTTGACTAAGTTGCTGATTGATGTTTTGGTATTGAGTTTGTACCCATGATTGGCTAATACTACCAGCGCAATAAGTTGAGGCATCGTGAGTGCCTGGCAGGGTTAACTCATTGAGACAAAGGTTTTGAATACAAGGGGCAAATAATTCCATCCAATTATTAGCCCAGTGTAATACGGAAGGACGTAACACACTTTGATCATCTGCTAATCCGCCACTGCCATAATTAGGGGTTGGATAAGGACTAATTTGGCTTTGGGTATTACCAGGGAAATAACCAAGGGCGATCGTTACTACCCCATCATGTATCCATCCTACAGCAGATGTATTAGTAGTATCTGGAGTAGGATAAACAAAAAGACCATTAGGAATATTTTGCCATTCAACTAAAACCCCATAACCTGCTTCTGAGGGGACAGGCGTTGATAGTCCGTGAACTCCACTTTTTTTAGCACTGATTGTAAAGTTAAAGTTACTTACCCCCTCAAGGGTGTAGTTAGCATCACCCGCATCATCTATACTGTCATGACCTACTGTTTCTTTAAACTCAGCATAAAATTGAGTAAAGGAATTAGGACTAATCTGAGAAGATGGCTCCCACTCCATCTGGTAACTGTGGGATTTTACTTGATTGATGTTATATGGCGTAGCGTTGACAATTTGTATGTGAAATCCAGCACCCATAATAATTTTCTCCTTGATGAAGATGAGTATTGTTGACTTTTTAAAGTCGTTAATTGAGTTACAGTTAAAGATAATTACTTGAGAGGTCAGAGAAGTAAATAATTTAATTATTTTCCCTTTCTGTTCCTCCCCATTTACAGTCGTGCCGATTCCCACTGCCGACTGTTTAGCGATAGAATAATTAGCTTAACTTAGTGGCAATATCATCTAAATCTTGCTCTGTTAGCGTGAGAGAATCAGCCACATTTTCCGTCAGCGGCCAGTCAATTTCCAGAAGATTGAAATAAGCTTGAATGTGCTGAAAATAGGCTTCTTGCAGAAATTGCTTCAGGGGAGTTGTTTGCGGTTGAGAAAAAACGCCACATTCACCCTTCATGGCAAAAGTGCTGGGATTTAAGGCGAGATAATTACAGTTTTTCACTTTCTGAATTTGACTATTAACTAATAGTGCAATTCTCGAAGATTTAGGAATATTACAAGATTCATACAGGGTGGGAATCTGCTTTAATTGCTGAATATTCCAAGCATGGGGAACAATATCCAAACTATTCCAGAGGCGGCTGCTTTGATTGAGACCTGGCTCCGTATTTCCGTAGTAATCAGAAAAGGTTTGATCCCCTGGGGTTGCTCCCGCAGAAAATTGGGTATTGACGGTGATTTGTTTACCGGTAGGGTTCCAGGTTGCTTGATTTTCGTACAGCCATAATGCCATTACTGGAGATAATGCACCACCTAAACTATGGCCGGTGGTAATGATTTCGAGCGGTTGGTCGGATTGGCTGGGAATTTCCTGGGTCAAAAATTCTAACAGAGAGCGGTTAGAGGTATCTTTCAGGTTTTGCAGAATAGTAATTCCGGTATTTGTTCCTTCCGAAATTTTTCCGCGTTCGGGGAATTGCGTTGACCAGGAAACCATGTTATGGGTAGCAGCATCCTCCTGTAACCAGTCAAAAACTGATTTCGGATTCGTAGCAGCGATCGCAACTACATATTGAGGGTTATTGGTTTCGGCATTTTCTCCCTTCGCCACATACATAATATTATCCCAGTTCTGATTTTTAGGATCATGATAATAAATAACAGGACCCCAAAGAATTGTCCATTGACCAATTTTTGCTTGAACCGTAGGATTGGCTAAATCTGTAATAACTTTCTCGCTATTACTGATGTTAGCGAACATGGAAAGACAGAAAAGCGTTTGTTGTTGATCGTAAGTAGGCATTGAAATTTTCTCCAATTGTGAATTGATTTGTCGTATCTTAGACAAATCTAGGTAATTGTCACAACACAAATTTCACAAAAAAGGGATGACCGCTCTTTTTAACTTGATTAAGTTGACCCCAATTTACCCCATCATTAGAGGTGTAAAAATTAGCACCAGAACAGCTATTGGCGGAAAATGTAGGACAAGCATTGCTAAACAGGAAAAACTTTGATCGCTTTTTCGTAGTAAGCCTGACGATCAGCTAGTCCGTTAAGACCACCATTGACTCGTCGGGTGATTTCTTCCACCGTTGCACCGCGATCACAAAGAGCATTCATGTTATTGTTATGCCACCAAAAACCGCCACTGGTAAAAGGATAGGTGGTACTAACATAGTCAACTCCATCCATCACTTTCGGATCATGAATATAATTCGCAAAAGCTTGATAGTTACTGCGTCCCGTTAGTTGAATAACGCCTGCTCCCTTATATTTGGGACCATCTCCTGGATAAATATTTCCTAGGTCTTTCCGTCCGTTATACTCCTCACCGCTACCGAGTTCTTTCATCCATTTCAAGCCTCCACTTTCATGGGCAGTTTGGCTTAAGAAATGACACATTCGGGGGTGAGTGTTAATGTCAAAGCGATTTAAGCAAGAATTGAGGTCTGCTAATTGTCCATCGCTAATGACATTACTGTAGATAGATTCGGCTTGAGCTTTGGAGATTAAATTATTACCCCCTGGTAATTCTTTAAGTTCTAGTAAAAATTTCGCCGAAGATGCTCCCAAGGTATCCAATTCGCCTTCTTTGATTTTTTGTTTGAATTGCTCAAAGGCTTGTTTTGTTTGGGGTCCATAAATGCCATCAACACCATTAGCAGGAAGCAATCCGAGAACTTGCAAACGGGTCTGAACTTCTCGGCAAAGTTCGGAGTCTCCTGCTAAGGAATCAATGGGTTTAACGAGGTTTTGTTGAATGATGTCTTCTAATTTCATGGTGTTTATTTTCCAGTTCAGATTTTCCGATGGTGATCTTGGTTGTTTGGGCTGTTTTTGTATTTCCTGAGTCAGGAATTATAAGAGGGATAAATTGCTTGAATTTTTCATTCCTTGCAAAATTTTTATCCCGTATTTGTTCCCTCAGAAATATGACCTTGTTCTGGGTTTGTGCTAGACCAGAGAACCATATTGTGGGTATTAACATCCTCCTGTAACCAGTCAAATACAGACTGAGGATTTGTCGCTGCAATCGCCACTACATATTGAGGATTATTTGTTGTTAGATTTTGACCTTTAGCACAGACTGACACCGCAAGCCCTGCGGCCAAAATATTTTTACTGGCGTTAATATCTCGGTCATGGTGTGTCCCACAGTTCGGACAGTCCCACTCTCGAACATTTAACGGCAGCTCTTTCACAATATACCCACAATTACTGCACCGTTTAGAACTGGGAAACCATCTATCTATTTCGATGTAATTTCTGCCATACCAACGGCATTTATAGGCTAATTGTCGCCCCCCCCAACCCCCCCGACGTCGGGGGGGCAAGGGGGGGCAGCTTACATCAGATATTGCCTGAGATAATTTCGGGTTTTTGACCAGATTCTTGACGGCTAAATTCTCAACCACAATCGTTTGGTTTTCACGAACTAATTGAGTGGTTAGCTTATGTAAATGGTCTTTTCTGCTATCGGTGATTTGAGCGTGAATCTTGGCTACTTTGATTCTTGCTTTTTCCCGATTTTTTGACCCTTTCTGTTTTCTAGAAAGATTTTTTTGTGCTTTTCGCAGTCTCCGATAATGCTTGTTAAAATGCTTAGGATTAGATACTTTATCGCCATTGCTGGTAATCACGAGGCTACTAATTCCTAAGTCAATTCCAATGGCTTTATCTGTTACTGGTAAAGGCTTAATTGTTGGGTCATCAAATCTAATTGAGATATGCCAGCGTCCTGATGGATGCAATCTGACTGTTACTGTGCTTGGTTCACAGCTTTCTGGGATTTGTCTTGACCATCGAATAGGTAAAGGTTCTGTGCATTTAGCTAAATAGATTTGTCTGTCTTTGAACTTAAAAGCAGATTTGGTAAATTCGGCACTTCCTCCCTGATGTTTTTTCTTAAAGTTGGGATACTTAGTACAACCAGCAAAGAAATTAGTGAAAGCTGTTTGTAGATGTCTTAACCCTTGTTGTAAAGGTACACAGCTTACTTCATTGAGAAAGTTTAATTCTTCTTGCTTTTTCCAATCGGTTAGCATTGAAAAAGTTTGAGCGTAGCCTACTCTTTCTTGTCTTTCATACCAAGCTTGTGTTCTGAGATGGAGAGCTTTATTGTAAACTAATCTTACACAGCCCAAAGTGCGCCGCAATAGCGACTCTTGTTCGGGTGTGGGGTAAAATCGAAACGAATAGGCTTTTTCCATACCTCACATTTTAGCATATATTTCGTAAACGATGCTCATATTTAACAGTAAAGCCGTCGTAGAACGACGGGGTTTCAGACCCAAAATTTTCGATGACTGGACTTCTATATATATCTGTACTAGCTATAACTAAAAGTCTTACAGAGCCTGAGTTAAAGTTATGTAATACTAACAGACTACTGGACGCAAACTCCTGAAGTTCTTACGCAGATAGGGTTTAAAGCCAAATTTTTCAAATTTGACCTTTCCACGACTATAGCTTGTTTCGGGATGGACTACAGGGCAATCGCACACAATTCTTAACATTTTTGGACTTTGGACAAGGAAAAAAAAGATTTTTTGCGTAAATTTTACGCAAATCTAATTGGGGTTGGCTGAAAAAATCTAAAAATCTTGTTGGATAATATCTTGAGGCTTTTTTAAAACCCACATTCCGCACCCTCAACTGTCACAGATCAAAAAAGCCATTAAAGTAGTACATAATAACTAAAATTAATTCAAAGGTTAAAAGGGTTAATGAGAATATATAGCATTAAAAGGGGTATGGAGCGAGAAAGAGAAAATTCAAGAGAAAAAAATAATTGTTCAGAAAACAAGAAATAATTGATTACAATAAGTAGTCGTGCAAAATTAATTTCCTAGTGAAGATAGGCAAGAGGCAAGAGCGGGGTTAGATATGTGTAATTAATTTTGCTTAGGTACTTAGAAGTAGTGGAGGAATCTGTTGTGAAATTAAAACCCCAAGAAATAGAAATTCAGAACATAGACCATCTAGGGATAGTGGCAGGAATAATAGACTCAATCGGAATAGTAGAAATAATAAACGAATTGATAGGAGTCGAAAAAGACGAAAAAGTAAATGCAGGTCAAGTAGTAAAAGCCATGATAATCAACGGGTTAGGATTTGTTTCCAAACCCTTATATATGTTTCCCGAATATTTTGAAACAATCGCCTGTGAACATCTAATAGGAACAGGAGTAAAACCAGAATATCTCAACGACGATAAATTGGGGAGAGTCATGGATAAACTATTTATAAAAGGATTAGATACAATATTTTTCATCATCGCAGTAAAAGCCGCCCAAAAATTTGGAGTATCACTATCAACATCACATCTAGACTCATCATCAATCCACGTACATGGGCAGTATAACACTAGCTTACCAGAAGTAATATTTGAGAATCAAAAAATAGGAAATAACCAAGAATTAGAAGAAATAGCAGTAAAATCACCAAAAGAAATAACCATCACTTATGGTTATTCTCGTGACCATCGGCCGGACTTAAAACAGTTCATCATAGAAATGATATGTTCAGGAGATGGAGACATCCCAATATTTTTGAAACTAGCATCAGGAAACCAAGCAGACTCATCATGTTTTGGTCAAATAGCAGTAGAATATCACAAACAATTAGAAGTTAATAGTCTCATGGTTGCTGACTCTGCCTTATATACAGAATCAAACCTGAAAATGATGTCAGATTTACAGTGGTTATGTCGAGTACCATTAAGCATAAAAGCAGCAAAATCATTAATATCAACAATACCAGAATCAGAATTTATTGATAGTACAATACCAGGATATAAATTAGTATCAAAAACCGAAAATTATGCAGGAATAGAACAAAGATGGTTAGTAGTACAAAGTCAAGAAAGAAGAGAATCAGACCTGCGTAAACTAACCCAAAAAATTACCAAAGCCGAATCAAAAGCGGTTCTTGATTTGAAAAAGTTATCACAAGAGAGATTTGCTTGTGAAGCAGATGCTATCAAGGCATTATCAAAATTATCAACCCAGTTCAAATATCACCAAATTAACGAAAGTAAGGTTACTCCAGCCAAATCTAATAAAAAAGATTCTCTAAATGAAATATCCTACCAAATATCAGCTACAGTCTGCCAGGATGAAAGTAAAATTAATACAGAATTGCTGAGTGCAGGATGTTTTATTATTGCTACGAATGTTTTAGATTCACAGGAACTTAGTGATGATTCTATGCTCAGGGAATATAAAGCTCAACAATCATGTGAACGGGGGTTTGGTTTTCTCAAAGACCCATTATTTTTTGCCGATAGTATTTTCCTTAAAAGTCCTGAGAGAATAGAGTCTATGGGAATGATTATGGGTTTATGTCTCTTGGTTTATACATTGGCTCAACGTCAAATTAGAAATGCTCTGAAAGAGTCTAAATCAACAATTAAAAATCAATTAGGTAAAGCAACTAATTCCCCTACTTTACGCTGGATTTTTCAATGCTTTCATTGTATTCATTTGATTACACTTAATCAGGAGGAACATATTTCTAATTGGAATAAGGACAGAGATTTTATCTTGCGTCTTTTACCAGATGATTGTTTACGTTACTATCAATTAGCCACCTAATTATTATCTCTATCAATTTAATTTCTATGAGTGAACATGAGCTAATATCTTTGATTTATAGCTCCACTTTACTATGTCTATAATTTAGTTTTTTACTTTAATTGATTAGTCTAAATTATGATTTATCTCTTGGATTTCTTCTTTTATTTATCTGTTGACTCCTCTAGGTGGTGTTAATTCTTATTGCTCCTTATTGAGAATAGGTTTTGATGCCATTTTTGGTGCTTTACTGTTTCTCAAATGCCTTTTTTCGCTCCTTATGTTTATTTTTATGCTCACTTTGATTTTTTCTCTCCGTAATTTCTCTCTGTGACAGCTTAGGGTGCGGAATGTGGGTTAAAATCAAAAAGTGCCGGTCCTGGGAGTGAGCGGGGGGAAGATTTGGGCATTTTTAGTCCCAAAAATATTCCCCCCGGCAGAACCGAGGGGAAAATGGCAAAAAAACCTCTAGATTAGCAGTTTAAGGCTAAGTCTTGGGATTCTTTTTTCAAGAGATTAACCAGGGTTTCGTCACCATTGTCTTCAGCGATTTGTAAACGAAGTTCCAAACGACGACGAATATTGTTCAGATGGATGCTAGAAAGAGTTTCCTCTTGGACGACAATAGGGGGTTTGACAACGGGTAACGGACAAGTGTTCGGGATGACTTGCCCAGCAAGATGAGGACGGGTACTGTAGGCAACTCCGCGATACTGACGATGCAGTTTCGGTTCTAATTGGAGCATATGGCGAGGATAATGGTGATTCCAGTCTTGACCTCGGTATTTACCCCCGATATCTCCAGTCTTCATCTCCAAGGGGAGAGAATCCCTTTCGTACTTAACTCCTCGATAAACTAACGTCATATCACCGACTCCCTGCAATGCTTTAAAGTGACTTTAATCCCTCTTGTCGTCCCTATATAGGGACAACAAATGAAAAGATTTTATTTCTTATTCTGTATCTATTTTTACATTTTGCCCAGGAAATTGAAAAAACTTTATAAAAATTTAATATTTTCTAGCTGGCCATAGTATCCTTTTCCGGCTGGGTTTGGTCGCCTGCCAAACTAGCCTCTAGGGGTTTGAGGATTAATTTGGGTTGTTCGTCCTCATCGATGAGACGAATTTGAATTTGCGGGCCGGAGGCGGCTAAACGAACCACCATACCATCGACGACGGCGGTTTTCTCGATCAGTTTGCCATTGAGAAACGTCCCATTTGCCCCTAAATTTTCCAATTCCCAATCATTGCGATCATTACGGCGGATTTCTAAGTGCCGCCTCGAAACCACAGCACTATAGAGAACTACATGACTATCCAGCGCCCTGCCGATGAGAATGGTTGATTGATCATTGTCAAATTGCCAATGCTGTAGGGACGTGGCTTGACTGGGGTGTAAAAGAGTTAAAGTGATCACGGTGACTGTTGGCGGCACGATAGGGGCGGTGGACAGGATAAATCTTATTTGCTGTCAAGATTCGTCCTGGCCATTAAGTCTTCAGTCCTAGCAATGAATATCTCTAGTTAATTGACTCAGCCCTTTATTCCTATTGTCTCATACTTTCCCATTCCCTCGGAACCGACCTTGCCCAGAAAATCTAGCCAGTTCGCCCTAGTATTAATAAAACCGATGGGGGATGATTTCCAGATTTTGACCAAATCTTAACCTCTTCAGGGATAAGATAGTGCTTGTGTCCCCTAAACATCCATCTATGAGCGGCTTTATCATCAAAATAATCTTGATATCGGCTTTGATTTCCCTGGGAATTAAATATCTTGCCCCTTTATTATCGATCGCTCCTGGTCCTCTTAACACTTTAATTCTGGTTTTTACCCCTTTCCTGCTCACGGTTTTTGCCCTCTGGAGACGGACCATAACTGATTAGGAATTTTTCTCCTTACTCATCATGACTTTTGGCAGCAGCCTCGGTTTAGTCCTGTTAGTCTTTTGTCTGCTGATTCTCTGGCAGATTCGACAGATTCTCTTATTATTATTGATGGCGATTCTTCTGGCGCAGATTTTAAATTTGGCTGTGACTTGGTGGCAGCGTCATCACCTCAAGCGTTCCCATGCCCTAATTATCACCCTTTTAAGCTTCTTTATTGGTATTATCGGTATTTTTGTGGGGATTATACCCGCTTTAGTCCAACAATTTCGCCAATTATTTAGTTTACTGCCCCAAGCGGTAGAAAGACTCTGGGGACAAGTCCATAGTCTTGAGGATTATCTCGATCCTAGTCTGGCCAGTGTCTTCCCGGATTTTAAAACGCTGCTGGCTCAATTACAACCCCTGATTAACCAAATTGCTGGGCGGGGTTTAAGCATTTTTTACGGTACTTTCGGCATTATCCTCAGCTTACTGCTAATTGTTGCCCTGAGCTTGATGATTCTCGCCGATCCTGCCGCTTATCACCGTTGTTTTCTGCGTTTATTTCCCGCTTTCTACCGTCCTAGGGTACGATCGATCCTAGAAGATTGCGATCGAGATTTAAAAGCTTGGCTAAAAGGGATTTTCTGTCATATGTTGATTATGACCTTGGGCAGTTGTCTAGGTCTATCCCTGATCGGCATTCCCCTCGCTTTTTCCCAATCTATTCTGGCGGGATTTCTCACCTTTATCCCCAACCTTGGGCCGGTTTTAAGCACGATTTTACCCTTTTCTATCGCCCTTCTGGAAGCTCCTTGGCAACCCTGGGCGGTTTTACTACTCTACAGCAGTATTTATCTGTTAATTCAATATTTCGACCGTCATTCACCGCTGCCCATTTTAACAGTGCGGTCGCTCAAGCTCTTACCCGCTTTTACCCTGTTGGCCCAGTTGTTTTTTGCCTCGATTTTTGGCTTTTTAGGGCTATTTCTGGCGGTTCCCCTGACGCTTATCGGTCGTATTTGGCTAAAGGAAGCTTTGATCAAGGATATTCTCGACCATTGGCGGCTTAGGGATAAAAAATACTAAACTGGGGATCTAGGATTCGAACCTAGGAAATGGCGGGACCAAAACCCGCTGCCTTACCGCTTGGCTAATCCCCATTGCACAGACCTTTTTAATATTAGCATTTATCTCCCGGGTTTTGTCAAGAAGTTGATAAAAATTTTTTACTTAGGGTTTGCGGCAAAAAGTTTTTCGTGGGGGCAGGGTGTGGGGTTTGGGGTGTGGGGTTTGGGGTAGGGTTGATTCATGAATCAACCCTACTATGAATCAACCCTAGGGTTTGGGGATTAAGGAGAAAAATCTATGGATAATAGCCCACAAAACTGGTACATTGTCCGGGAAAATACCGGAATTTGTCAGATTATAGCCCTAGAAAAGGGAAAACCCCCAGTCAATGGTCAATACTGGGGTCCTTTTGCCGAACGGGGAGAAGCGATCGCCCGTCGGGTGGGTTTAATTCGAGCGGGCAAATGTCAACCTATTGTTTAGCGGTATTGGTGGGTTTTTTCTTGGCGTCTGCGATTTCTTGCTCGAGGATTTCAAAAGCCTTCTTGAATTGCGGATCTTGGAAGGTTCCCACCTGATCCCGCTCCTGTTGAAGATTTTTGCGATCTTCCTCGCTTAGTTCCGACTCCACATCGGGATGAATACCATCTTTATTGATGTCCCGTCCGTCGGGGGTGAGATACTTGGCAATCGTCACCGCTAATCCGGAACCGTCACTGAGACTGCGTACCGATTGCACTAATCCCTTACCAAAGGTTTTCGTACCGACAATAACCGCCCGATCATGATCCTGTAAAGCTCCGGAGAGAATTTCACTGGCGCTGGCGGAACCCCCATCGACGAGGACAACCAGAGGTTTATTAGTCAAAGCTTGATTGTTGGCCCGTTGACGTTCCGTCACCCCTTTGCGATCGACCGTAGAGACGATTAAACCATCGGGTATCCACATCCGAGCGATTTCGATGCTGGCGTAGAGTAAACCGCCGGGGTTAGAACGCAGATCGAGAATATAACCCTTCACCTCTTCGGCTTCTAATTCGCGAATCGCTTGACTCATATCCCCACTAGCCTGGGCGCTAAATTGATTGAGACGGACATAACCGATTTTACCGATCGGGGTGTTTTCCGTGCGGGCCCGGACTGGGTGAATTTCAATTTTGGCCCGGGTAAGAGTCAATTCTTTTTTCTCCTCACCCCGTTGAATCGTGATCTTAACACTTGTCCCCACTTTGCCGCGGATCATGCTCACCGCTTGCTCCAGTTCCATACCTTGGGTAGATTTACCATCGATAGCGATAATCACATCTTTGGGCAGCACACCGGCTTTAGAAGCAGGTGTATCCTCAATGGGTGAAACCACGACTAACTGCTTAGTTTTCTCATCTTTGGTCAGTTGAATCCCTACCCCAGTCAATTCTCCCGATGTATCGATCTTCATATTGTTAAACTCTTTGGGATCCATAAAACGGGTATAGGGATCATTGAGAGTTTTCAACATCTCGCGGATAGCGGTGTATGCTTCCTCTTGATTTTTGTAGGAACGATTTAAATACTCACTGCGGATGGCGTTCCAGTCCGATTGATTAAAAGTGCCATCTAAATAAGTGCGGTTGATGATCTGCCAAACCTCATCAACGGTTTCCTTGGGACTTTCCTGAAAAAAAGCTTGACTTTGGGAGAGACGGAATCCCGCCCCCGTGACGGCGACGGTAGACAGGACCACTGCTGTAGCACCGAGAACAAGTCCGCGTTTGTTGATAACCATAGGTAATTTTCAGATAAATTAGGCTGTTCTTGCCGGAACGCTCTTTCGGGCTGACCGTCGAAATATCTTGGCAAAAAGGAGCGTTTAGGTTTCTTGGAGACAGACAAAAGAACGCCTGTAGACTAATACTGTTATAACATTGATTATCTCTTTCTTTGTCAAACTGATTACTTGAGTGGCGATCGAGTTGCCAGCGGCCCACTTCGCGACCTAAGATAACAGCAAAACTGCCCGAGATTTTCCCCATGAGCGATCAAATCCTTTCTTCCCTCTCCCTGGAACAAAAACGACAAAACCTGCGCCACCAAAGGCGATCAAAGGTGTGGCAAGCCCTAGGTCGCTTTCTGGTGGTTAGTGGTTTAGCGGCGGGATTAGCTTGGGGGATGACTTCGCCCTATTGGACAATTAGCAAGGCCGGACAGGTGGAAATCGAAGGCACGGAATTAATGTCGCCCCAGTCGATTCGCGCTTGGCTGAAATTAAGCTATCCCCTGTCTCTCTGGGAATTACCCACCCATCAATTGCGAGCAAAACTAGCGGCTATTCCCGCTATTGCCGACGTTAAGATCGAGCGGCAATTATTACCCCCGAAAGTGATTGTTTCCATTCAAGAAAGAAAACCTGTTGCCCGTTGGCGTTCCCATCAACAGCAAGGCTTTTTAGATGCCTCGGGAACGATAATTCCTCAAAACTATTATGGTCGAACTCTACCCAAAAGCCAATTACCTAGCCTAGAAGTGCTTGGTTACGACCGACAATATCAACAACAGTGGCAGAAAATTTATCCTTTAATTGACAACTTATCGATTAAAGTTACCGCCATCGATTGGCGCAATCCTAGTAATCTTGTACTAAAAACTGAACTGGGGCAGGTCTATTTAGGTTTTTATAAGGATAGATTGCCCGAAAAGTTAACCGCTCTCGTACAATCGCGGCCATTGTCATCCAAGATACCCCTAGCGCGAATTCTCTACATTGACCTGAGCAATCCCGATGCTCCCACCGTACAATTAAAACCGCAGCCAGCCCCTCTCGTTGCCAAAGTAACGGCAACTGGTCGAGATTAACTGGAATTGATCAGCAAAAAACCGCAATTATTCCCTTTAGGTATTGGCAAAAACCACAAATTATGATTTTCTGAAAAAGAAACTGATACTGTAGATACTGGAACAGACATAATATTAGTGATAGTGTTAACGGTGCATCTCTGATTCATCAAACCAATAACAGAATCTTGTACTAAGAGTGTTCCAATTCCAATGACATCGATTAATGAAATTGTTTCCATCTATCCCAATCTGAACAGTAACGATTATGCCAGTTCAGCTATGAGCGAAGATAATCATTACTCTCAGAATAATGCTGGAGTATTATTTACTCGTCCCCATGAATCACAGATGACACCCCGAGAAGAAAGTCGTAGCAATCGCATCGTGCCAAGCAATGTCGCCAAGATCAAGGTGATCGGGGTCGGCGGTGGGGGCTGTAACGCCGTTAACCGCATGATCGCCAGTGGCGTGACCGGAATCGAATTTTGGGCAATTAACACCGACGCGCAAGCCCTAGCCCATTCCTCCGCCCCCCAGAGGTTACAAATCGGGACAAAATTAACCCGCGGCCTAGGGGCGGGCGGCAATCCGG
The DNA here is from genome assembly GCF_003019735.1 of Microcystis sp. MC19. Lineage (NCBI taxonomy): Bacteria > Bacillati > Cyanobacteriota > Cyanophyceae > Chroococcales > Microcystaceae > Microcystis > Microcystis sp. MC19. Next base: position 2,926,127 of record NZ_CP020664.1, read on the forward strand.
CCATCGGACAGAAAGCGGCGGAAGAATCCCGGGATGAAATCGCCCAGGCATTGGAAGGAACCGATCTAGTCTTTATTACCGCCGGCATGGGCGGCGGCACGGGAACGGGGGCCGCTCCAATTGTGGCCGAAATTGCCAAAGAAATCGGCTGTTTGACCGTGGGAGTTGTCACTCGTCCCTTTACCTTCGAGGGTCGTCGTCGCACTAATCAGGCCGATGAAGGGGTGGGCGGTTTACAAAGTCGGGTCGATACCCTGATTATTATCCCCAATAACCAGTTATTACAGGTAATACCCGCCGAAACTCCCCTACAGGAGGCTTTTCGGGTCGCCGATGATGTGCTGCGCCAAGGGGTACAGGGCATCTCGGATATTATCACTATCCCCGGTCTGGTAAATGTGGATTTCGCCGATGTGCGGGCAGTGATGGCCGATGCAGGCTCGGCCCTAATGGGCATCGGCATCGGTTCCGGAAAATCTCGGGCTAAGGAAGGAGCGATCGCTGCTATTTCCTCGCCGTTACTGGAATCCTCGATCGAAGGGGCGAAAGGTGTAGTCTTTAACATCACCGGTGGTCAAGATCTAACCCTACATGAAGTCAATGCCGCCGCAGAAATTATCTATGAAGTGGTGGATCCCAACGCTAATATCATCTTTGGGGCAGTAATTGACGAGAAAATGCAGGGAGAAGTCAGAATTACCGTCATTGCCACCGGTTTTTCCGGCGAATCCCCCTCTCGTCCCACCACTAACAAGGTGGTGATCAATACCCCCGCACCAAGTCCTGTCCCGACTCCCGAACCACCAAAACCGGCGGGATTAGATATCCCCGAATTCTTGCAACGTCGTCGTCCTTTTGATCGCTAACCTCCTATGACTGCCATTGCTCTCACCATCGCCGGTTCCGATAGTGGTGGCGGCGCGGGAATTCAAGCGGATTTGAAAACCTTCGCCTTCCACCGAGTTCACGGCACCAGCGCCCTTACCTGCATTACCGCCCAAAATACCCTGGGAGTCGAGCGCGTCGAGTCCCTAAGTCCAGAAATGGTCAGGGCCCAAATCGATGCCGTGGTCGGGGATCTGGGTGTGCAAGCGGTGAAGACAGGAATGCTGTTCAGCAGCGAGATTATCGAAGTGGTGGCCGAGGCGATCGAGCGCTGGCGTTTAATCAGTTTAGTGGTGGATCCGGTTATGGTTTCGCGGGTAGGAGCCAAATTAATTGATGATCGGGCTATAGATAGTCTTTTTAATAGTTTAATTCCTCTGGCTTCGATTGTTACCCCCAATCGTTACGAAGCACAGCTTTTAAGTGGCATCGAGATCAATGATTTTGAGACGATGAAAGCGGCCGCCGAAATTATTTTCCAGAAGTCGGCCACACCGGTATTAGTGAAAGGGGGAGGCATGAAGGGCCGGCTGCGTGGGGTTGATATCTACTTTGATGGACAGGAATGGGAAACTTTTCAGACCAGAAGCGTCGAAACCAATAACACTCACGGGACTGGTTGTACCCTATCGGCAGCGATCGCAGCCAACCTCGCTTTGGGGGATGACCTGAAAATAGCGGTGAAAAAAGCCAAGGATTACGTTACTAACGCCCTTGAGCATTCCCTCGCCATCGGTAGCGGAACCGGTCCTGTGGGGCATTTTTACCGCTTAAAAGCCCTAAATTAGTCGATTCATGACCACTACGCCCCGTATTTACCCCCAAGTACCCCAGAGTTGCACCGGTCGCCCCTCGGTTCCCCTCTCGGTCTATCGGGAATTAGTCAAAGAATTGCAGGCCACCCAGGCACGGGTGGAATTTCTAGAAGCACAAAACCAGCAACTTGTCAAGAGTAATCGGCAATTACGTCAGGAAATCGAGACAGTAGTTGATCAGGGAAGACGATTAGAAAAAGTGGTAAAGAGTTTTGAGAGGAATCCCGTCGAGGAACCCTCCTTCGTCATCCCGGTTCCTCCCCGTTTGGTTACACCCCCCTCTTCTTCGCTGCGGGTTAAGGAAGAAATCCCGGTCACTCGTCCCATCACCGTTACTGCTTCAAAACAGCCATTTTCTAAAAATAGTTGGTTATTGGTCGGGTCAATTATTGTCGTGGTTCTTACCTCCGGTTTAGGGGCTTTTTGGCTTATTTCTGCCTCTAGAAACCCGGGTTCGACCGACTGATTGACTACCACCTCGGCATTTTAAGCTTAATTTCTTGCCCTTAGTCGGTTTTAACAGTCAGGGAAGTGGCTCTTCTAGGTTCTGTGTGATAAGTTTAACTTACAATATGATCGATCAATCTTTGTGTCCTTTGTGTCTTTGTGGTTCGTTCCACCCCCTCGCTAGAAGGAATGTATCTTAGAATACATTTTACCCACCAAATCCAAGAGAGCCTGGAAGTTACCCCCCTGACAATTCTCTTAAACTCGGTTTCAGTTCCCATCTCTTGCCCCTAGGCTTTCTGTTCCTGTTTAGATTTATGTAGGGGATCCATATAAATCTCTAAGCGCTTAAATACCACGGAGGAAAGGGTAGTTAAAACCAAATAAACCAAAGCAACAGCGATATAAATCTCGAAAGCTTTATAGGTAGTGGCTACCATTAACTGACCTTGCCGGAATAATTCTTCAAAACCGATTACTGCCGCTAAACTGGTATCTTTAATTAGGGTGATAAATTCATTCCCCAAGGGGGGCAACATCCGGCGAAAAGCTTGGGGAAAAATCACCTCGCGCATGGTTTGCACTGGGGACATTCCTAGACTAGAACAAGCTTCCCATTGACCATTATCGATCGATTGAATACCGCCGCGCATAATTTCAGCTAAATAGGCCGCTACATTTAAACTTAGGGCAAATAGGGCCGCCGGTAAACGATCTAAGTCGATATTTAAGCCAATTTCTCGGAACAACCCGGGCAAACCAAAATAGATCAAGAATAATTGCACCAGCATCGGTGTTCCCCGAAAGAAATCCACATAGATGCGGCAAATTGTTTTTAACCATTTGTAGGGAGAAATCAGGGCAATGGCCACTAAAGTTCCACCGATTAAACCGAAAAGAAAAGACAGAACCGTTAACAGAATTGTCCAGGGAACCCCTTTCACAATCAGGTTATAGAATAATTCTCCCCAGTTAAAACTTGATTCCTGTAAATTATTTAAAGCTGGGGCAACTAAGGGTAATTCTGGCGGTTTTTCTCCAAACCATTGCCGAAAAATAGCATCGTACCGACCACTTTCTATGACTCGACCGAGAGCATCATTAATTAACTGGAGATAGGGGGAATTTTTGGGTAAAGCAATCCCGTAGAATTCCTCTGTTAATAATTCTCCGACTACTTTTACTCTCCTTAAACCCGCTTGTTTAATTGCATACAAAGTCACGGGTTTATCGTTAACTACCGCCTCAACTCGACCATTAATTAATTCCTGCAAAGCTAAGGCCGCCGAGTCAAATTGACTAACTGTTGCCCCCGGTATTTTTGTCGCTTCTAAGGCTCCCGTTGTGCCAATTTGGACGGCAATTCTTTTGCCTTTTAAGTCTTCAAAATTTTTAATCGTCTTATTATCTTCCCGAACAGCGATCGCTAAACCAGCCCTAAAATAAGGTCGAGAAAAAGAAATCGCTTGGGCCCGTTCGGCGGTGATGGTCATGCCACTAATAGCGGCTTCCACTGTTCTCGCTTGTAGAGCCGGAATAATGCCATCAAAGGGTAAATTTCTAAAGTCAATATTGAGATCAGCTTCCTCTCCAATCGCTCGCATTAAATCGATATCAAATCCGGTTAATTGTCCCCCTTGTTGAAATTCAAAGGGTGGAAAAGTTGCTTCTGTGGCGACTCGAAAAGGATTAGGAGGAGTCTGGGAAAAAGCGGGAATAACACTTAATCCAAGCACCAAGACTAATCCTAACAAGGCAAAGATAACTCTCTGTACCGCCCGCCCTCGCCAAAATTTAATCATTTTTTAATTTTTTCTCCTTGATTTTTTTACTCAATTAAGTTATGGATTTCGTCCTACTTGCCACCTAAGACAGATGTAGAGAGACTATTTGAGTATTATGATTATTCCTCTTGATAAAATGTCGTCAAGGATACAATCTAGCAGAAACTAATCTGGATACTTTTATACAGAATGTAAAATTTTTTACGAGAGGACATCATGACCACTACCACCCCTGTGATTGTTAGTGAAGGTTTACGCAAAAGTTACGGCTCTTTAGAGGTACTCAAAGGAGTTACAGGCACTCTTTATCAAGGGGACGTGGTATCGGTAATCGGTCCCTCTGGCTGCGGCAAAAGTACCTTTTTACGCTGTCTCAATCGTTTGGAAACAATTAACGGCGGCCGCTTGGAGGTGATGGGAATTGACATCTCTTCCCCGAAGTTAAATCAATCAGTCCTCCGCAAGTTACGCAGCCGGGTAAGTATGGTGTTTCAACACTTTAATCTTTTTCCCCATCTCACCGTTTTGCAAAACTTGATGTTAGCGCCCAAGCAAGTGTTACACCATCCGGAAAATGAGGCTAAGGATACGGCTATTCATTATCTGGAAAAGGTGGGATTAGCACCAAAAGCCGATGTTTATCCCGACCAATTATCGGGAGGACAAAAACAACGGGTGGCGATCGCTCGCAGTCTCTGCATGAAACCAGAGGTGATTTTATTTGATGAACCCACTTCGGCCCTGGATCCGGAATTAGTCGGGGAAGTGTTAAACGTTATGCGTCAATTGGCCGATGAGGGGATGACTATGGTAGTCGTCACCCACGAAATGCAGTTCGCCAAGGAAGTCTCTAACAAGGTTTTGTTCTTTAATCAAGGTGTCATCGAAGAAGCAGGTGATCCCGACACTTTCTTTAATAATCCCCACAGCGAGCGCTTACAAGCCTTTTTAAGTCGCATCAATAGTAATTAGGGTTTGCTCAATTCAGGAGACAGGAGACAGGTTTTAGGTGTTGGGGGTTGGGGTTTTAGGGTTTTAGGGTTTTAGGGTTTTGGGGTTTTGGGGTTTTAGTTCAATTTCCCCACTTCCCCACCCCCCCACCTCCCCACTTCATAATTCATAATTCATAATTCATAATTCCCCCTCCCCACTTCATAATTCATAATTCATAATTCATAATTCCCCCTCCCCACTTCCCCAACAATTGTAAAGAAATATTACAATTATGCCGTTATAACAGCTTACCATCTTGACAGGAGGGAAAGACAGTGGTTATAGTAGGGACACATACCCGGGTAAACCAATTTAGTGATATGCAAGACAAGCAAAAAGTCACACTGTACCTTCCCCCTGGAGTCCATCGTCAACTAAAAATAAGGGCCGCAATCGATGAAGAATCGATGTCAGGGCTGGTGGAGAAAGCGATCGCTTTCTACCTAAAATACCCCGAAAAGGTAGAAGAAATCGAAGCCGCCGCCTATGGCAAAACCTATCAGGTTCATGTCTGTCCCGAGTGTGATGCCGCGTTAGTAATGAAAGAAGATCGGCTAAGGTCGATCAAACGCCAGCCCGCAATAGTGGGCGACGACTTCCCGCTCGAAGTTCCCGAACCCGTTGGCGCTCAAGGAACCGCCGAAGGAGAAGCGGCCTTAGTTCCCTGCTAAACTCTCAGTAGCCGAACAAGGCATCCACAGCCATCAGCCGCCCAAGGTCAAAACCGTTACCACAAATAGGGTCGATGTTATGAAAGAAGAGCTAGGAATTCTCGTCAAGGCTCAGTATCCCCTGATTTACCTCGTCACCTCCGAGGAGGAAAGGGCGGAAGAAGCCATCAGCAAAATAGCCCAACTAAATACACAACATCGACGGGTGTTTGTCTGGACTGTTACCCACGGCATGATCGAACTGGGTCAACCGCGCCAAACCAGTCAACATAATACCGTGTCGCCAGAAGCGGCGATCGAATGGGTAGTGCGTCAACGGGAAGCGGGCATCTACATCTTCAAAGACCTGCATCCGTTCATCACTTCCGCTCCGGTCAATCGCTGGTTAAGAGATGCGATCGCCAGCTTTAAAGGAACCGAAAAAATCATTATTTTAATGTCTCCCCTGCAAGAAGTCCCCATAGAACTAGAGAAAGACGTAGTAGTTATAGATTTTCCCCTGCCGGACATGGGAGAGTTAGATACAGTTCTCTCGCAACACCTAGGCAAAAATCAAAATCGTCGTACCACCACAGAGGTCCGGGAAAAACTCCTGAAAGCGGCCTTAGGCTTAACCAAAGATGAAGCCGAAAAAGTTTACCGCAAAGCCTATGTAAAAGCGAACAAACTCACGGAAGACGAGGTAGAAATCGTCCTTTCCGAGAAAAAACAACTGATTCGCCGCAACGGAATTTTAGAATACGTTGAAGAGGACGAGACCATCAACGCCGTCGGTGGTCTGGAAGAATTAAAAAAATGGTTAAAACAGCGATCGAACGCCTTTACAGAAAGAGCCAGAGGTTACGGACTCCCCCAACCGAAAGGAATGCTAATTTTAGGAGTACCAGGCTGTGGTAAGTCCTTAATCGCTAAAACCACCTCGCGCCTCTGGAGTTTACCGCTCCTGCGCTTAGATATGGGACGGGTTTACGATGGTTCCATGGTGGGACGGTCTGAGGCTAACCTGCGTAATGCCCTAAAAACTGCCGAATCCATCTCTCCGGCCATTCTTTTCATCGATGAATTAGATAAAGCTTTTGCCGGTGGCACGGGATCCGCCGATTCCGATGGGGGAACCTCTAGCCGCATCTTCGGCTCCTTCCTGACTTGGATGCAGGAAAAAACCTCGCCCGTCTTCGTCATGGCCACAGCTAACCGGATTGAACGGCTACCCGGGGAATTTCTCCGCAAGGGGCGCTTCGATGAAATCTTCTTTGTCGATTTACCCAATTCCGAAGAAAGACAAGATATCTTTAATATTCACCTGACTAAACGACGCTCCGACATTTCTCGCTTCGATTTGGAGCAGTTAGCCAAGGTATCCGATGGGTTTTCCGGTGCGGAAATAGAACAGGCGCTGATTGCCGCCATGTATGAGGCCTTCGCCCAAGATCGCGAATTCACGCAATTGGACATTATTGCGGCGATTAAGGCGACTCTGCCCCTATCTCGCACCATGACCGAACAGGTGACGGCCCTGCGTGATTGGGCCAGACAACGCGCCCGACCTGCTTCGGCCTCCGTCGCTGAGTACCAGCGATTGGAGTTCTAACAGACTTTCGCCCGCTCCCAACGGGATGAAAGGCTAGTTCTCAGGGACTAGCAATGCCTCGCAAAGCCGCTTGGCGGCACTCTTTAACTCTCAATCTGTTGTTGTTAATTCTTAATCTACAAAGAGGAAATTCCAATGTCTCATTTTAGCACTCTCCGGACCAAAATCACCGATGCCGAAATCCTCAAAGCTTCTCTCCGCGACCTCGGCATTAGCGTAAAAACCGAAGCTGATGTTCGTGGTTACAACGGTCAACGGGTTCGTTCTGACATCGTTGCTGTTCTCGATGGCGAATATGATCTCGGTTGGTCCCGCAATACCGACGGCAGTTTCGATTTAATCGCTGACCTCTGGGGTGTAGCCAAAAAACACAATCAAACCGAATTGATCAACTCGATCAACCAAAAATACGCTGTGAACAAAACCCTATCCGAAGTGAAACAGCGCGGTCTGCAAAACGCTAACGTTAAGCTAGTCGTTCAAAGCTAAGATTTACAGCGCGTTCCCAAGCCTAGGGGTTGACCAGTTCGGTTAACCCTTTTTTCTGTCTGTGGGGTATGTTAAGAATAGTAAAATTAACTTGACAAAAATGCTCCGACCCGAAGAAAGAACTAAACTCGATCCGACCAAAGACAGCGATTTTTATGCTTTTCCCCGCTTCGTCACCCACGTGGATGAGGGTTTTATCGATCGATTAACCGCTCTCTACCGAGAGATATTATCGCCGAATACACGCATTTTAGACCTGATGAGCAGCTGGGTGTCCCATTTACCGGAGGAGATGGAATTTGAGCATATCGAAGGTCACGGGATGAATGGGGAGGAGTTAGCCAAAAATCCCCGCTTGCATAGTTATTTTGTCCAGGACCTCAATGCACAGCCAAAATTGCCCCTAGGGGATAGTTCTTTTGATGCGGTGTTAATCACAGTATCGGTGCAGTATTTGCAGTATCCAGAGGCGATTTTTGCGGAACTGTATCGTATTTTAAAGCCTAATGGTCTGGTGGTGGTCAGTTTTTCCAATCGGATGTTTTACCAAAAAGCGATCGCTGCTTGGCGCGATAATAGCGATTTAGGCCGGGTAGCGTTAGTGAAATCCTATTTTAAATCGGTGGCGGGATTTAGGGAAGTACAGGCGATCGTTCGTCCTGCTACTACCCCCAGTTTCCTGCAAATGTTAGGAATTATGGTTGCTGATCCCTTCTATGCAGTGATAGGAAAAAAAGAATCCTCTCTAGGATTATAGTCATCGTTTGAATTCTTAATCCCTAATGCTCGCCATCCAATGCCGACTCTGACTGACCAGATTTTTTCTCTTGGTTTCACCTCTTTGAACTCTAGGCTGGGGTGAAATGGATTTTCTTTCCAAATCTGGTAATTTTTCTTGGCTGTTTCTTGTACCCTTTGCGGCAAACTTAGAAAAAGTTGACGAAACCTCTTGGTTCTGGATGACTTCATTCTTCCCCAAAGCCTTTATCTTCTGTTCTCCCCTCTTGTTCTTCTATCAGAGCTTCCTGTGCCATTGTTATTAAAGCTCCCAATTCCAGATCCTCGTTGGAAAGGCTTTTCTGCCATTTTAATTCACCTTCAATATCTTCCAGCAATTGTTGAGCAAGTTCATCTTGAAGATGCTCTGGCAGTTTCTGGATTTCTGTGAATGCTTTTTGCAATAGAGTAGTCATGTTTTGTTCATGTTTTACGGGTATTGAACTATTTTACTACTTTTTCTACTCTTGCAATCTAACGGTTTAAGTTTGTCTAAGTAGGTGGGTGGAATTAAATATAAAATGAACGTAGGTTGGGTTGAAGCATGAAACCCAACGCCCGCATGGGTTACGCTACCGCTAACCCATCCTACAAATAATTGTGCCTACCTACTTATAGCTTTATTGTCAACGACTTTAGGGAATAACGGGCTTCAATAAAAGGGCTTCTGAGGGCTGCTCAAGCATTAATAAGCTGTTCGTAATTTAAATTGCTTGTTGAGACGAGGCAAGAGGCAACAGTAAAGGAATTGGAGGAGATTCGGCTAATCTAAGAATAAGCAGTTTAAATAGGGTTTGCTGAATAAATGTGAAATGTAGGCAAGGTAGGGGTTTTGTGGCGGGAGCATCTCACTTACGCGATAAGTAATTATACTTAGCCTAAAAGCCACTCTTAATCGTGTCTTGGAACGAAATAGAGGCTTTTAAAGACTGCGTACATGGAGAATTAAAACAAGAATTACCCTCGAAAAGCCTATTTTTCCACTAAGTATTTATGCTCATTGCAAAGGTGAGATGCTCCCGAGGTAATTCGCGTGGAATGGGTGGAGGTGCATCCTCTGGTAGAATATCGTTTAATTCAGTTTGGCTCAGGGGTTGCCATTCTTTCATACCTTTTTTCCAAACTAAAGTATTTTCATTAATATCACCTTGATTGGCTAAAGATTCCATCTCTTCAAGACTGAAACTGCCTCTTTTTTGATTGTCTTCTATAAAGTACCACATAACTTTTGAACCTATCTACTAATAGTCTGTTTGGATGATAAAAAAAACAAAATTATTCACTGCATTTTAAAAATGATATTGGGCTTTGTTCTCCTAATAACAGTAAACTTATCGCCATTAATTGCGAAACCTTAATGGATATAGCCTCGTTAAGTTACTCCTGAATTTCTGTCTAACTACATATTATAGGTCAACTCTGTGTATAACACTCTTCAGAGTAACGATATGGGTCAACTTTCTGCATATCACTCCATTTAGGCGCAATCGCAAGAAGTTCTTCGTCTATCACGCCCAAAAGCGTGTTAACCAGATGAGCTTACTGCAAACAATCTCCTTTTAAGGAGACTTATCACAGAAGCCTTCTAGGGTTCTAGCAAAGATTCTTAGATATGGCTGCACTTTGTCACAAAATTTCACTATTATTTTGACACTCTTAATGGTTAGAAGGGAAACATTGATCGCCAAGTCTGGTCAATTTTTTTCCAACGCATTTCAGGACATGACCTGCATAAGTAGCTAGACATAATAGACCTCTTGTAAAAATCAAAAATTGTTGTTAGGGTGAGGAGTCAGTAGCCAGTGGTCAGTAGTCAGGAGAATTAAGAATGAATAATAATTAACTAAATGGTCTATTTACAGATTTTATGTCATTTAATCCTTATTATTGTCGTTTTTAAACCCTCAAAAATTAATTATACAAGAGGTTTAATTAATTACACATATTTAACTACCTCTTGCCTATTTTAACCAAGAAATTAACTTTGCACCACTACTTATTACTTAATTACTGTTTATTTTGTAATTTTATCACTAATTCTTGGAAAGGTTGCCAATCATCTTTATAGGTAATGGCTTCCCAAACCGATTCGATTAGCGGTCTAAGTAAAGCGGTTTTAGGATTATAATGCGTTAAGGTATCGCCAATTTGAGCTAAGGAATCTAGGGGTAATTGATTTAAGACCAAACTATATAACTCTCGCCAACGTTGCCAATCAGCTTTTGGTAAATCCGTATTTTCAAGAATTAGAGAACTATTTTCTCGCCAACCGTAATTAAATTGTTCACTTAATTGATAGAAAAAGTCGTGATAACCGAGGCCTGTTTCTTGGAGAACTTCCACAGTTTTGCTGACCAGTAAAGCGGATTCGGGAGTAAAAATATCCTCAAAACCTAACTTTTTGAGCATCATTTTTTGATAATAAAAATTGTAATGCTGGTCATAGTTAGCCAAAGCCATATCTAACTCTAACAAGGAGACGACCATCGACAGGGGAGATTGCAGTAACTCTAGATTTAAGCGACAGATAAAAGGCTGATTGCCATAACTATAACGGCCGCCGTAGTCGAAATAGGCCGCCGTAAATTGGGGGTTATAGGAAGGAATAAAAGCGTAGGGACCATAATCGAAACTTTCCCCAGTAATTGACATATTATCGGTATTGAGAACCCCATGACAAAAACCTGCGGCCATCCATTGGGCTGCTAATTTAGCGGTTCTTTCGATTAAAGCGGCGTAAAATTTTAAATAGCGATCGCTATCTTGGGGATTGACTTCGGGATAATAATAAATAATCACATGATCGAGGAGTCTTTTAATTAAATCGCTACGTTTAATATGAAATAAACGCTCAAAAGTCCCAAAACGAATATGAGAATTACTAACTCGAATCATCACCGAAGATCGCGTCGGGGAAGGTTCATCGCCGCGCCAGAGGGATTCCCCTGTTTCCACCAAACTCAAACAGCGAGAGGTATTCACCCCTAAACCGCGTAAAGCTTCCGCGGCTAAGACTTCTCTAACTCCACCCTTGAGAGTTAACCTACCGTCAGCATGACGGGAATAGGGGGTCCGTCCCGATCCTTTCGTACCAAAATCGTATAATTTGCCATCAATACCCCTAACTTGACCGTAGAGAAAACCGCGACCATCCCCCAAAAAAGGATTATACTCGCCAAATTGATAACCATGGTAACGCAGGGCCAAAAAGGGGGTCAGGGATTGAAATTTACCAAAAGCCTCGATAAAATGCTCATCTAAGGTTAATTCTGGCTGGATTCCCACCAAAGGTAATAAAGCATCATTGCGAAAACGAAGGATATGACTGGGAAAATCCGCAGCCGCAACTTGATCATAGTATTGGTCCCCCAAGTCCTGCATGGCGCTTTCGTAGGGGAGACTGAGAAAGGGATTGGTGAGATGGTCTTGGTCTGTCATAGTGGTGGTGTCGATCGAGCTTTGAGGCGATAAAGTGATAAAGATAGCCAAAAAATTTTCCTAGTGAGACTATCAAACAGCGATGCCCGATTCTATTATGTATCAAGGGGACTATTTTCTTGTCCTTGAGGCCGATCAACCTGAACAATTCCAGACTCCCGACCAGTTGCGGGATAAGTTAAAAGATTTAATCACCGCAAAACCGGAGATTTGTCCCCGACAATTGGCAAAATTCTCTAGTTTTGAGGAAAAAGCTCTCTATCTGCGCGATAATTACTGTGAGTTAGACCTGGGTGAGGAGGGTTATTTACAATGGTATGTGGTCCGTTTGGAAAAATAAGGAAACCCATTATTAAGTAGTTAGGTGTTAAAAACTGTCAGACACCCCCCTTATCAAGGGGGGATTAAGGGGGGATCCATCTTCAATTTAATTATAACCAGCTACTTAGTTATTAAGGCAGAGGGAATCAGAGCAATTATCTTTTTAACTTTTTACTTTCTAACTTGATCATTATGGGAGAAATAGAAGATTTACTGGCACAAATGAAGGCAGAATACCAGAAACGGGATCAGGAAAAACCGATGCCGTCCCCTTCTTCTCGCCAAGAAAAAGATCGTTCTCCGGCCGAATTTAAGGTTAATTATGCCGGCGATTCTTCTACCGATGCGCTTTTAAAAGCTTTAGCCTTAGAAAACCAAGAAAGGGAACAACAGGAGGCAGCGGAAAAAGAAAAAGCAGCGGCATTAAAACAGCAGCGTAAGCGAGAAGCTTTAACTAGAAAGGCGAAGCAATGGTTAGATAAGTTAGATGCCAAATCGGAGGAAGGACGCTGGTTTGAGGAGTTTTCCTATAGCTACGATTCTCCTTTAGAAGCGGCGATCACCTATCTAGAAGCTTTGGGAGAAGTGGATATTTCTAAATGATCAGGTCTAATTTAAAGTTGTGGGTAAATTGGCCGCATCAAAAACTTGATTATGCCACCAAATATTATCACCGGCTATAATATTTGTGCCGTAACGAGGGACGATGCCATAAACAGTGCCGGGGTCATAATCCAAAGCTTGACTGATGAGATTGTAGAGACGTTGTAGATCAAAACCCCGGGGGTCACAATGGGGATATTTTCCTTGATTAATCAGAAAACTATCCACGGCAAAATGGCTGACAATTTGCGGTAATTGTCCCGTTTGTAAGGCTGCGAGGAGATAATATTTCGCCGTTTGTTGGTATTGAAAATCGCTGTAACCGGGGAGGGGTTGCAAGCGTCCTTTGGTCAAACAGTGGGATCCCGGCGCTTGTACCAGTTCAATGTTAACGCTGGAGATAACCCGACGATTTCTTTCGGCAAAAATTGGTCGCAAGCGATCGCAATTAGGGTGAGATAGCTGCTGACAAATCGCTTCTGTTGCCCATAATGCGGTGCTTTTTGCCCCATCAAAGTAATTTGTGGGATATTCTTTGACTAAACGCCTAAAGACGGCTTCTGAAGGCGTATTTAACCATATTCTCGCTCTTTTTTCTAACTCAGGGGCCGATCGCGTACTCAAAGGAACACCCGCTAAAGCAAGTGCAAAACCCTTGACGCGGATAGTTTCTGGGGTAAGTTGCCACAGTTGACGCACTAATTGATCTCTGGTGTCTGCGGGCAGCATTTCGGCCGCTTGTTCGTAAAAAGTGGCCGTGGGACGGTGACGTTCAAAAAAAGGCCGGGCGATCGAGTCTAAAATATCTCTATCCCTGGAATTCGGTTTGCGGGGGATGTAAACATTCGGACCCAATTTCATCGGACCGCGAGCATATTTTTTCTGTTCTTCGATGTTACCCGCAGTCATACTCCAAGCTGTATCGTGGAGAATAAACAAAGGGGTGCGATCGAGGGTTAATTCGGTTTCTGACGGGGTAATTTGCAAAAATTCGGCGATTTTCTGCTTTTCTAACTCATCTAGACTCTTACCGGCTAAATTCTCCCCCACAGTGGAGGGATTAAAAATATTTATGGTGGCAGTGGAGAGACTAGAGGTATTCAGTTTTAAAATCAGTAGGGACAAGACCAAACTAATCACCAAAGAAGTCACTCCCGATCGCCATTGTTCCCAGGGAAAGATAGAATATCTAGGGAGAGAAAATTGTCTTGATTTTTGCCGTCTTTGTCGATTCATCGAACCTTTTTAACTCGCTTTCCACCCATTGTATTGACTTTCTCGAAAAAGGGAATTAATTCTTGCAATAGGCAGCTTTGTTCTCCCCACACCCCACTTCATAATTCATAATTCATAATTCATAATTCCCACACCCCACACCCTACACATAATTACTGAGGAACCATTGAGTATTAAAAGCTCGATCGCAGGATATTTCTAGTAATCTTAGGCCTGATTCCGGTAAAACTGCGATTTTTTCCTGAAAATCAGTCCAATCGCTGATTAAATGGTAATCGATACCGTAGGTGTGACAGAGTTGGCAAAAGTCGATATTTTGGGGAGTGGCAAAAAATTCTTCAAAGGGAGGGTCAAATTTGGCGATCGGCAACATCTGGAAAATGCCTCCCCCCTTGTTATTGATTAAAATTATGGTCAAGGAGCCAACAAAATATTTTTTGATTAAAAAACCATTTGTGTCGTGTAATAGGGCTAAATCTCCCGTTAATAGCAGACTAGGGACATTTTTATAAGCTATTCCCATCGCAGTGGAGAGGTTGCCGTCGATGCCATTGGCCCCGCGGTTAAAATAGGGACGAATTTGGCGATCGCTAGGCGGGTTAAAAAATTCCGCATAGCGAACAGGCATACTATTAGAGATAAATATCGGGGTGCGGGGGGGGAGGTATTGGGAGAGCAGCCAGGGGATTTTCCCTTCAATCAGTTTAGTTTCTGCTGCCAAAAGGCGATCGATGGTTAATCTGGCTTGCTGGTCGAATTTCTGCCATAATTGCCGATATTCTTGGTTATTCTCGGTTTGCTCTGGGAATAAATCCCCTAATTGCTCGATATTTACCCTGAGATGTCTGGTTTTTCCCTGTAGAGGATCGTAATTATCGGGATGGGGATCGATAATCCAGCGCGGACAGTCGATTTCTTCTAACCAGGTCCGTAATTCTTTGCTGGTGGGTAATTCGCCAATTTGTAGGACAACATCGGGGGTTAATTGGGTTCTAAGGGCAGGATTCCGCAATAATAAATCATAGGTGGTGATGAGATGGGGATTTAACCCTGCATAGTTTCGCAGAGGAGATAAAGCTTCTGCTAAGACGGGATATTGTTGCGATCGGGCTAAATTAGCGATCGCCTGACAGTAACTTTCGGGGTTTTGCGGGGAAGCTAATCCTGCGATGATAATTCCTTGGGGGGGTAAAGAAGGAATTTCGAGAATTGAGCGGTTAATGGGCATATTTTGCCGAGATATGTGGCTAAAAAAAGCCTCTTGGTCAAAATTAGCCTCTAAATTGTTAATTTCTAGATCGGGAGTTGGTGCGAGGGGCTCCCGAAATGGTAAGTTGAGATGCACCACTCCGGGGACAGGATCAAGACAGCGCCACCACGCGTGGATGATAGTTTGACGGAGATAGCGTAAACGCTCGATATTGGCACTAGGACAGCTAATTTCCGCTTGCCAGTTGGGATAATTACCGTAGAGTTTGACTTGATCGATAGTCTGACCGGCGTGAGCATGACGCAATTCTGGGGGGCGATCGGCGGTTAGAATTAATAAGGGGACATGACTTTCTTTTGCTTCAATGACTGCGGGATAAAAATTAGCCGTGGCGGTCCCGGAAGTGCAGACTAAAACCACCGGTTGATATAATTGTTTGGCTAATCCCAGGGCAAAAAAAGCGGCCGAGCGCTCGTCTAAGATGGGAATAGCTTCAATCTGGGGATGTCTTGCCAAGGCTATCGTTAAAGGAGTCGATCGCGATCCGGGAGAAACCACCCCTATCTTCAATCCCAAACGGGCCAATGTTTCGACTAAAATAGAACCCCAAAGTGTATTAAGATTGCGAAAATCGATCGACATTTATCAGTTCAGTCCAAAGGTTAGGGGACAATAAGATAAATTTAACATTGGCTGGAACCGGCCAAGAATAAGTTATTCCTGAGTCAGCGATGCGGGTTAAGTTTACTCTCAATTCCCAGGCCAATTTATCCCTTTTCGGGTTCCCTTCTCGCCAAGTTTTAAGGGGAAAATTTAGATACTGCTGCTCAACCTTCTCTTTAACGGTTTAGGAATCAAACCAAATAGCTGCACCTTAGCCATCATCCCCAATAAATAGCTAGTCTTTCCCAAAATCCACATAGGTTAATCCTGTTTTAGCGTCGGTTAGGGACTTACGATATTTATCATAAATTGCCTCCCCAGGAATATCTTCCGAGAATTGCTTCGGTAGTTTAAAAGAGGTGCGGGGATAGCGTTGGCGGATGTCAAGAATGGCGCGATAGGGAAGATACCATTTACGCATTACTTTCAACAATTCGGCAAATTGAGCGTAGGATTTGCTATGTCTGTAGGTCAGGGCAATGTATTGCAGCATTCGAGCATAGGTTTCCGGTTTGCTCTTATTATTAGGCACACCGATAATATTTTTCAGCTTCTCAAAAACTTCGTACTTACTAATTACCAAAACAACTAAACTAGGATAATCTAGTGTTTGTTTTTCGCGAGAAGTCTCCACGATATCAGAAACAGTTCTGAGGACAGAATAGTCCGCTAGTTGGTAGGCTTTAAATAGGGATAAAAGTTTTAATCCTAATTCGTACTCTGCCAGACGTTCCAATTCAGTTTGATAGGCTTTTAGGGCAACTTTTCCCTCCTCCGTTTTCACATCGGGCAGAGTTTCCAGCAACTTTTCTGCTACTCTAGCTTGAAAAGCCGCCTTATCTTCGTAGTCAGAGGCAAGCAGAGATTCCACATATTGATAAAAATCCTGTTGTTTAGAACTACGATAACGAAATTCTGTTTGATCAAGGCTTAAATAACTATTTTTTGCTTCGATCGCTCCTTGCAGTAGTTTAATACTTTCATCTAGTCCTGCGTATTCTCCAATTCCTCTAGCTAGACAGTATTTAATCTTCACAAACATGAGAAATTCTTGACCGCTAAACTTATCACTATCGATCGATTCTGCTGTCTTGGCAAATCCCCCCAGCGCTGACATTTCCCGGTTGTGGACAATCTGTACCAATTCAGGCACCTCTGGCTTGAAAAGTTTTCTTAAAATCAATTCTATGAATTTTCTCATCTTCAGGCACCTCCGGCTTTTTTTGAAACAATTTTGTTAGAATTAATTCTACGGCGTTGATCCTCAGCATAAAGTATAACCGAATTTGCCATCGACTGCTGAGGAACGACTCGCCAAAAAGAAGACTTTGTACCTCGGAGTCTGGGCAAATAACTGATTTTGAGGGATTGAGATAGATAGGTTTTGAAAATTTTCCCTTATGATCCTGATTACAGAACAAATTTACCAGCGCATTGTCACCCACGCCGAATCCACCTATCCCGAAGAATGTTGTGGGTTACTCGTGGGAAAAATTACCGAAACCGCAGCCCAAGTGATCACCGTGCAAACCACAGAAAATAACTGGTCAGGTAATAGGAAAAACCGCTTTAGTATTGCGCCAGAAGTGCTTTTACAAGCTCAAAAATCGGCGCGGGAAAACCAGCTAGAAATTATTGGTATCTATCATTCCCATCCCGATCATGCCGCCATTCCCTCGGAAATCGATCGCCAATTAGCCTGGTCAGGATATACTTATTTAATTGTCTCCGTAGTTTCAGGACGAGCGATCAATTTACAAGCTTGGCAACTGGACGAAGGCGAACAATTTCAACCGGTAAAAATATTATAGTCTTGTATGACTAGCGCTTCCCCTGCTTTCCACTCACCCGCAATCGATTTAATTGGGATAGGTCCCCTGTGGACAGGTTTTAGCCAACCTGGTTTTTACCCCGATCCTTCCGGGGCAAAAGTGCAGTACCATGGACGATTATTATGGCTAGGAATAGGTTGCATCCGTGGGACGGAGAAAGCGGTCATAGATAGGGCAATTAGGGATGTTTTTAAGCGTTATCACCTCTCTTTAGCCGCTATTGCTGGTATCGCCACCCTTGACATCAAAGCTGATGAACAGGGTTTAATTGCCTACTGTCAGGAGAAAGGATTGCCACTAAAAACCTTTACTGCTGAGGAGTTGAGAGATATTAATGTCCCCAATCCCTCAGCTATTGTCCACAAGAAAGAAGGAACCCCTAGCGTCGCTGAAGCTGCCGCTTTAAAAATGGGCGATACTTTGCTAGTCAGCAAGCAAATAGAAGCCAAATCGGTGACGGTGGCAGTTTCTTTGGCAGCAAGGGAATATAGAGGATAACAAATCGATGCTTAAACAGGTTTTATTTCTTAGTAATGGTCATGGTGAGGATTTAAATGCTAGTTTAATTCTGGGGGAATTACAAAAAATTCAGCCCCAATTATCTATAGCTGCTTTGCCTTTAGTGGGAGAGGGAAAAGCTTATCAAAAATTGTCAGTACCAATTATTGCCCCCACTGCCACTATGCCATCGGGGGGAATTATTTATACCAATCCTTTGAATTGGATTAAGGATATTGGTGCGGGATTAATTAGTCTAACTATTCAGCAAATTCAGGCAGCTTTTAAAGTTAGCAAGGATTGTGATTTATTGATAGCAGTGGGGGATATCGTGCCGATTGCGATCGCTCGTTTAACCGGTCGTCCCTTTGTGGCTTTTATTGTTTCTACTTCCAGTTATTACGAAGGCACAATTAAATTACCTTTACTCACGGAATTATGTTTAAGATCGAAGAATTGTTTAAGAGTTTTTACAAGGGATAAATATACAGCAACAGACCTACAAAATCGGGGTATTAAAAAAGCGATTTTTGCTGGTTATCCGATTATGGATGTCTTAACACCAACGGGTAAAGATTTAGAATTAGATCGTCAAATTCCCATGGTTGCTTTATTAGCGGGGAGTCGTTTACCCGAAGCTTTGAGTAATTTGGCTTTACAGTTACAAGTCTGTGAGGAAATAGTTAAAATTAAACCGATACAGTTTCGGGCTGCTATCATTCCTAGTATCAGAGAAACCGACTTAGAAAATTTAGCTAAACAAGAAGGATGGCATTATTTAGGAGCGGGAAAATTAGAGAAAAATGGGGCTTTATTGTGCTGTTATCGTGATGCTTTTGCCGATATTCTACACCATTGTGACGCTTGTTTAGCCATGGCGGGGACAGCAGTAGAACAAGCGGTGGGATTAGGAAAACCCGTCCTACAAATACCCGGATTTGGTCCCCAATTTACCTACCCTTTTGCCGAGGCACAAATGCGCTTATTAGGGGAATCGGTGATAACTATTGGACAGAAACCCACGGAGGTAAATTTATTTAAAAATGCCGCGGTTAAAATTATTGATATTTTGACAGATTCTCCTTATTTACACAGATGTTTAGAAAATGGCAAAATTAGAGTGGGAGAGTCTGGAGGTAGCAGAAATATTGCCGAGGAAATTTATAGCATTTTTCAAAAGTAATGGCAGAGATAGTTATACTAAATCCGTTGAGTATAGGCTACATATCAGGACAGGCAATAGATAATCAGAACGTAGGTTGGGTTGAAGCATGAAACCCAACACCTGCAAGGGTTACGCTACCGCTAACCCATCCTACAAATAATTGTGCCTCCCTACTTATCAGGACAGGCAATAAATAATCAGTCTTTAATAACCAGATTTAGGATTAAAATAAAATTATTATACTATCATTACTCCCAGGGATGTTACCAAAATGTCTAACGAAACCGTTACTTATAGTCTTGAATCTGTCCTCAAGGAAATCAAAGACAGCATCAAGGAAGTTAACCAAAAAATCGATACCTTCCAACAGGATGTTAACCAGAAATTTGATAGCCTACAGAAGGATTTTAACCAGAAATTTGATAAAATTGACGAACGGTTAACTAAGCTAGAGGTAGGACAGACAAAACTAACTGAGAAAGTCGATGGGATGGATAGAAGACTAGAAAAGGTGGAAGGAACCCAAAAAAATCAAGTTTGGACGTTAATTATCCTTTTAGGAGGAGCGATCGGAACAGCAGCATGGCGCTCTTTCTTTTCTGGTAATCCCTAGAAATATTACTATAATTTCTCACTTTAGGGTAGTTATGAGGGGAAATTAGCAGATGTGAAACTCAGGTTAAAAATAAGGGATATTTAACCCATCCTACCCCTAATTATGCTTTCCTCAACCATCTTTTTAACAATCGCCACAATGCCACTATTATCACCCCAATTAAAACTAAAGGAAACTTAACCACCCCCAGAAAGAAAGCAACGATTAAGGGATATTTTCGGGTTTCTAATTGCCGAATTGCCTGATCGCACTTTTGAACATATCCTGCTAACCCCAATGCTTGATATAATTCCCGCGCTTGAAGAATTGCTTCTTTCGCTTCCGATATACGTTTGAGTTTATAGTAGGTAAGTCCCAGATTAAACCAAGCTTTCGCTTCACCCCCCCGATCACCGATTTCCCGTGTGATTGCTAAGGACTGTTGATAAAACTCGCTCGCTTTTTCGTATTCTCCTAGGGATTGGTAAACATTGCCTAAATTATTGTAGGAATACGCTTCACCCCCCCGATCACCGATTTCGCGTGTGATTGCTAAGGACTGTTGATGAAACTCGATCGCTTTTTGGTATTCTCCTAGGGATTTGTAAACAATGCCTAAATTACCGTAGGAATTCGCTTCACCCCCCCGATCACCGATTTCCCGAAGGATTGCTAAAGACTGTTGATGAAACTCGATCGCTTTTTGGTATTCTCCTAGGGAACCGTAAACATTGCCTAAATTATTGTAGGATGCCGCTTCACCCCCCCGATCACCGATTTCGCGTTTGATTGCTAAGGACTGTTGATGAAACTCGATCGCTTTTTGGTATTCTCCTAGGGAATTGTAAACACTACCTAAATTATTGTAGGAATTCGCTTCACCCCCCCGATCACCGATTTCCCGAAAGATTGCTAAGGACTGTTGATGAAACTCGATCGCTTTTTGGTATTCTCCTAGGGAATAGTAAACATTGCCTAAACTGGTGAGGGATGCGGTATATTTCCAGTTGGTTTGCTCCTCCTGTTGTTGGTAAACAGTGACTAATTCAAGGTAATAATCGGCCCGGGTTTGATAATACCCCCGTCGGGTGAGAAAATCATCGATAGCATGGAGAATATCAAAAGCATTGTCGTACTCGGTTAACTGATAGCAATGATAGAAAATTTCTAGGTAAGGTTGCACATCGTTGAGGATTTCCCAGGAGTCGGGTTGAGCAATAGAAAGATAATAGGCGATCGCTTTTTGGTGTAATTCCCTTTGATCGCCGGCTTTGTATTGTGCATATTCCCAAACTAAAGGCTGAAAACTAAAAATTCGCTGGCGATTTTCCTCTTTTTCTTCTAATAATGATCGTCGCTGCAATTCTCGCAGATCTGCCGTGATCTCGGATAGTGCGATCTCTGGGTAATTATCCATCACCGCTTTGGCTGCCGGAGAATCAAATTCACGGCGATAAATGCTGGTTTTAGTGAATAATTCCTGCTGTCTTTGGCTAAGTCGCTGAAAACTAGCATCTAAAACTAAAGCAATTCCCACTGTCTCTTGACGATGACTCCCCACCACCTGCGAATCGCTCAAAAGTTGCGATAAATTTCCTAATCCTAAATCCGCTAACCTTTCTAAACTGGGGTTTTGCGGAAATTCTGCTAAGATTAAATCCGCCACCAATCGCAGGAGTAATGGATGACCATCCACCCGTCGAGAAAAGTTCTCTAGATCCCCTGTTATTTGCGATTCCGCTAACAATTGCGCCCCTTCAGGAGGTTTCAAACCTTTTAGCTCAATCCAATGGTTAAAACCCCTAGTTTTTGGCTTTTCTCTGGTGGTGACTATAATTTTGCTAGTGTCACCTTTTTCTATCCAAGCAGTGAAAAACTGCTGATAAAATTCATTATTCCAAGAACCATCTTCCCCTAATAAACTCTCTAGATTATCGATAATAATTAGGTGGCGATGGCGTTGCAGTTGTCTGATTAAAGCTTCCTGTAAATCTATTTCTTTTTCGGGGACAGGATAACCAAATTCCGTCAGGAGTTGGCGAGCTAAACCACTAAATCCGCCCAGATTTCCCGCTTCCCACCAAAAGCGTTTTGGGAATAAATCTTCATCGTCCCCTAGGGAAGGATCGAGGGGAATTTCCTCCTCAAAAATTTTACTGGCTAGGGTAGATTTTCCAATTCCTCCAACTCCTTTGATGCCAATCATCGCAACATTTTGATCATTAAACCACTGCTTAATTTGGGTGATTTCCTCCTTCCTTCCCTGCCAATGGACGAGACTTTTTCGAGCATCTCCTCCCTTGAAAGTACTCCTTTGACTACTGCGATTATTTTCTATTGCGTCTGCTTTTGCGTGCAGATCCGCCAGTCATTCAGGAGGGATTCCTAGATTTAAATTACCCTTAACTTCTTGAATGTTCAATTGTTGTTTAATATCTTTGTTAATTTGCATACCAATTTGAGTTTTCGTTTCTGTTTGATTCTGATTAATTGTCATAATTTGTTGTGCTAGGGTTTGGATTTCTTGGGCAAAATTGGGATCTTTGAGCATTTCTACCTGTAAAAAAGGAACCACTTGCTGTTCAATCATCGCCTCGGATTTGGTTTGTTCGGCTGCCGCTAAAACCTGAGCGGCGGTGGGTTCCTTTTGTAACTTTTGCTTAATTTTTTGCCACAATTCTACACCTTTATCCATTGCTCCTTCCGTTAATTTACCGATAACAGCTTCAAAGGCGATTTTAGCGATTTCGGCGGCGGCTAATTCGGCTAACATAATTATCAATTGCGAGAATTTTTCGCCATTCTAGCACAACGGCAACGGGAGCATCTCACTTATGCAATGAGTATTAATACTTATAGCAGTCAAAAACTAGAAAATCTTCAACTTGATCACAAAGAGAAATGAGATTATAATAGTTATAACTTACAATTCAGAATAGCTCTCGATGGGAGGAATAATTCAATGTTATCAGAAAATGAAAAAAGAATTAAAGAGTTATGTCAAGAGTTAGGGCAATGTCTCTATGAGCAATCCCAAATTAAGAAATTTAATAACTTGGGAGAGATAGAGGAGACAGTCAGAGATTTAATGATTCATTATGTTAACCCAGAAATCGGTATTTTTTTGTCAAAACAAGCACAGAAGAAACTGCCGGTCGGACGAGAAAAGTGAAAAGTATTTTGGGGGAATTACCAATTACAGAAAAACAAGCGAAAAAATTAGAAATAAAGTCTCGGACTCAGATGAGTCCAATGTTAGAGAAGAACTGTTTGCTATTAAGTGGCGATGAATCCTACGAAAAATCGGCGCAGAAAATCAAATCATTGACAGGGATTGCTGTTTCTCACAGTACCCAACAACGCCTCGTACATCGATATGCTTTTGAAGAATTACCGTCTAACCCAGAAGTGGAAGTGGAAGAAATGAGCCTAGATGGCGGTAAGGTACGACTAAGAACTGCCAAGGGAAAAGCCTTAATTTGGCGTGATTATAAAGCAGTGAGTTTTCATCAACTGGGGGTAGCGGCTTTTTTTCAAGATAACTCAGCTTTATTAGATTTGGTTAATTCTCAAGTTTTGGCCAAGCCTTTAATTTGTTTAGGAGATGGACATGATGGTATCTGGAATTTATTTCGTGAGATCGGAGAGAAACAGGAAAGAATTGAAATATTGGATTGGTATCATTTAATCGAAAACCTCTATAAAGTTGGCGGGTCATTCCAGCGAATTGAGGAGGTAAAATGTTTTCTATGGAAGGGGGACGTGGACGCCGCTATCTCTTGTTGTGAAGGATGGTCAGAGCCGCAAGTTGAGAATTTTATTACTTATTTAAACAAGCATAAACATCGAATTGTCAATTATGGTTATTTGCAGGCAGAGGGGATTTCCATTGGCTCTGGCTCCGTCGAATCAAAAATTAAACAAATTGCTCATCGTCTTAAAATTACTGGTGCAAGTTGGCAATCTTGTAATGTACCGCAAGTCCTTCGTCATCGCTGTGCTTATCTAAATGGTTGCCTTTTTTAACTTTTTTATTGATCTCATTAAGCATTTCTACTTATTGCAAAGGTGAGATGCTCCCATTACCTCCCCCGTTTCCGACTACTTATAGAAATGTTCAAAAAGAAAGAGTTGAAACAACAAGTCCTTATTCCCCAGCACCGGCCTCTCAAGAGGATGCTAGAATAAAGCTGCTCTATGCTGCGAAAGCTAGAATATGGGCGCACTGGCTATTTTGGCTTTTGATTCCCTTCATTGGAGGTATAATTAGTGTTACAAAAACTAAATTAGAAGGTGATGAACCTCGCAATCAAGCAATTAGTGTACTAATCTTGTCTATAATGAATACTATATTTCCAACCTGGTGGTGGTTCAGTTTAGCATTATTGGCAAATATGATTTTCGGTGCATACAAAACCCAAGAACTTATAGAAAAGGCAAGACATCAATTAAATATAAAAGATCCCTTACAAGCTGAAAAACAACTTTTTAACCATTTTTAGTTGCCGTAGGGTGCGTCCCCTAATCTGGATCCTACTGCTCCACCGATCGATTTTTGGGAACGCACCATGCACATTTATTGAAGCTGTGAGTTTAAGTGCGATGCCGATCTTGTAGGGTGCGAAAACGCGCGTGTAACGTACCTTTTTCAAGTTAGCTATAATGTCGGTTAGACAATACTCTTATGAAGCGTTTAACCATCAGATATACATTCATGAGCATATTGTTCCACCAGTAATTCGATTATTTTTTCCTAAGTAATTTGCTTTCGAGCTGCTTGAGATTTAAAGAAGGTTACACTTTCTTCTGTTGATTCTAATGTTACTTGAGTAGTTTTGGTTTTACCTTTAGGAACTAACTGGTCTGGAGGCGGTAAAAAATCTTTAACGACTTGTCCCAGTTCCATTGGTTCATCAGTATAAGTTATTTTGCTGTTCATATAGTTTACGTCCTTTTCGCCAATAACCAGCTCCAAAAATTCTAACTTTTCCTTCCCGGTAAGTAAAGCGTACCGTGATAATTCCTTCATCGACTTGCCCCATACAGTAAAATCGATTTTCTTCTTGACTGTGAGCCAGATCTTGTACGATAACTCTTTTGGGGTCAAAAAATGCGTATTGGGCTAATTCAAAGGAAACATCGTGTTTCTGTTGGTTTAAACGATTTTTATCTTCATCCCATTCAAAGCTTTCATCCATAGGCGGAGTTGATAAGCCCAACCACTATGATTTTAACATAGGCTTTAAAGAACATGAGTTGAATCAAATTGATAGGCTGGTGATAGAACATCAAACAACATTACTCGATACATGGCATGACTACTTTGACACTTGAGACAGAACCAACCTTAAATCAAGTGCGATCGCCGTTCTTGTAGGGTGCATTCCCTAATCTAACTTCTACCGCTCCACCGATCGATTTTTGGGAACGCACCATGCACATTGATTGAAGTTGTGAGTTTAAGTACGATGCCGCTCTGGTGGAACCAGTTGAGGAATGTTAGGGAAGATTCCCAATGTTTGGTTAAAATAGAGGGGCAAAAGTCGCCACAGGGTCGCTTCAATGACAGTTAGACAACCCCGCTACAGTAAAGAAGAATTTGCTCGACGTGGTAATGAGATTTATCAATCTCAGGTACGTCCCCAAGTCGAGGAGGGAAATCAGGGGAGAATTGTGGCAATTGACATTGAAACAGGGGCTTTTGAAGTAGCGGATGATTTGGTAAGCGCAGCGAAGCAACTTTCTGCACGAGTGCCTGATACTCAGACATGGTTTGTTCGCATTGGGCATTCAGCCGTCGATCACTTTGGCGCAAGGAGCCTGAGAACAAAGCCATGATGCAAGGTCGTGTAAATCAAGGGTGTGAGGCGACGTTGACGATCGCAGTCAGAAACAATGAAACAACGCAGATAGTAGATGCTGTAATTGATACAGGGTTTTCGGGTTTTCTCACCTTGCCGTCTGACATAATTGCTAGGTTAGGGTTTATTTGGGAGGGTCGAGATCTGGCGACATTAGGCGATGGGACTTTCTGCACGTTTGAAGTTTACATCGGGCTTGTGATCTGGGACGGGCAATACCGTGAGATTTACATCAACGAATCAGAGACGGTTCCGTTGATTGGGATGCAGCTCTTAAGAGGATACGATTTGCGAATTCAGGCAATTGAGGGTGGTTTAGTTACGATCGAAGCGTTGAAGTAGCGATCGCCGATCTGGTAGGGTGCGTTCTCTAATGTCAGTCTTACTGCTCCACCGATCGATTTTTGGGAACGCACCATGCACATTGATTGAAAATGTGAGTTTAAGTACGATGCCGAAGGCACTACGCCATTGCCGTATGTAGCTTAAGGCTTGAGGGCCAACTAACAAAGATATGCCCAGAGGTGGGTTAGTCATCTATCGGATTAAAATGTAAAGAGAATAATCACCCATACTTCAATCTAATATCCATCCTATGCAAATTACCCTCAACCTTGATGAATCCCTTCTCAAGGAAGCCTTTCAACTGACCAACCTCACCACCCAAGAGGAACTAATGAATCTTGCTCTACAAGAATTCGTAAGATCCCGCCGGAAGAAAAACCTTCTCGACCTTGCCGGACAAATTCAATTTGCCCCAGATTTTGATTATAAAGCCCTACGGGAAACCGGTCATGTTGCTGATTGACACATCTGTGTGAATCAGCGTCTTCCGCAGTCGTGGTGATCAAGTTCGCCAGCAACTGGAAACGTTAATTGCAAATCGTGAGGTTTTACTCACCCGCTTTACTCAGCTGGAACTGCTTCAAGGGAGCTTAAACGAGCAAGAGTGGACAATCCTCTCTACTTATCTCGAAGTGCAGGATTATGTTGAACTCACACCTTCTTCCTGGCCAGCAGCTGCACGTATTTACTATGATCTGCGTCGTCAAGGATTGACTGTTCGCAGCCCAATTGATTGCTGTATTGCTCAAGCGGCACTAGAAAATGATCTGCTTCTAATTCACAACGACCGTGATTTTGAAACCATTGCTCAAGTGCGATCTCTTCAAAATCTCCGTTTTCAGTGCGATGCCGAAGGCACTGCGTAGCAGTATGCCGATCTTAATAAGCTATATTAACAACAATACTTAAAGAGAAGGCTTAAAATGGTTAAATCAACTTTGTACACGACAGCAAAAGTCCTACCGGGAAATAGAATTGAAATTGAATCTCCAGATCTGACTGTAGGACAAACTGTTGAGGTAGTTATTTTGGTTGAAGAAGTTAGTTCTGATTCTTCTACCAGCGAATATATCTCTCCATCCTTAAAACAGCGTCTTGCTTTTCTGAAGTTACCAATGACTGAACGGAGGAATATTCTCAAAAGTCAAGCCGATATAATGCTCTCTCACTATCAACAAGATTCTGAATGGCAGGAGTTAATGGCAGGTGACATCATTGAGTATTAACCCTGAGCTGCCAAAACGTGGAGAAATTTGGTTAGTCAACTTCGATCCTACTGTTGGTGCAGAAATCAAAAAAGTGCGTCCTGCCGTCGTCATCAGTTCCGATTCAGTAGGAAAGCTTCCTATCAAGCTTATTACTCCTATTACAGACTGGAAAACATATTTTTCAGCAAATTTCTGGCACGTTAAAATTGAACCTAACAGTATCAATGGATTGAATAAAGCTTCTGCAATTGATACTCTTCAACTAAGGGGGGTGGATTTACAAAGGTTTATTCGTAAATTAGGAAGCGTTTCTGAAATTACAATGCTGGAAATTGTAGCCGCCATTGCTACTGTAATCGAATTTGAGGTCTAACAAATCATTGCACCCGACCGTGTGTTAGATAGCTCGTAATCATGTAAACGTAGTATAATATGAGCGATCGCTACCCAAAATTGTCCAGTTTAGCCTTTAACTATTTATTCAGGACATTACCATGAAAAAACTGCATAAATTACTGATGACCACCACCGCCATAGTTTCTACATTTGGGTGGAATATTCACAGCACTCCTGTTGCAGCCAAGCAAAATTATATAGGAAGATGGTAGAATGTGGGACTTAGCAATGAATACATTTCTAAATATAGGGTCTTTCAAAAAGATGGTAAAGTTCATGATTACCAAGATCTGAAAACTGGTTTGGTTGGGGCATCCTATAAATGGGATTATCAAGTCCTTTCCAATGGTTCAATTAGGGTTTTTAGTCTATTAAAAGAGACTTGTGTGCTAACTGAGATGAATAAAATGCAGTGCTACTCTGACGGGGATAGCCTTGGTGATTTGGGACTTTACATAAAAAGGTAGTGCGATGCCGAAGGCACTGCGTAGCAGTACGCTATCGCCCTAGGGTGCGTTCCCTAATCTGGCTCCTACTGCTCCACCGATCGATTTTGGGGAACGCACCATGCCCAGGGATTGAAGCTATGAGTTTAGGTGCGATGCTGAAGGCACTGGGTAACAGTACGCCATCGCTGTAGGAATGTGAAAGCTAGAATATATTAAGCCCTATACGTTAGATGTTGTCTATGACTGAACGACTTGAGCAGGCGATCGCCCAATTAAAAACCTTGTCAACCGATCAACAGGACGCAATCGCAACCATAATTTTGGCAGAACTCGAAGAAGAAAAGCGATGGCATGACTCCTTTACCCGCTCACCAAACTTGCTGGCTAAACTAGCAGCCGAAGCAATGGCAGAACATCGATCGGGCAAGACTCAAGAATTAGACCCAGAAACGTTGTGAAGTCTTGGACCACTGCTGGTTTTCGGGAGATGTTTGCTGATCTTCCAAAACCGATTCAAGATCAGACTCGTAAAGCGTATCGGCAATTCAAAGAAGACCCAAGCTATCCCAGCTTGCGATTCAAGAAAGTCCATCCACAGCTGCCCATCTATTCTGCACGCATCAATAGGGATTATCGTGCTGTCGGTCAATTAGAGGATGATACGGTGATTTGGTTCTGGGTTGGTTCCCATGCAGAGTACGATATGCTGCTTGACCAATTGTAGTGCGATGCCGAAGGCACTGCGTAGCAGTACGCCATCGCCGTGGAGTGTGTTCCCTCATGGGGGTCTTGCTGCTCCACCGATCGATTTTTGGGAACGCACCATGCACATTGATTGAAGCTGTAAGTCTAAGTCCGGTCGCTGATCTTAAAAAGAAAAGGCTTAAAGATGATCAGTAACAAGGGTAAAAAAACAAGTCACCCCTGGTGTTTTTCCCCGACGATATTGCAGATTATAATTCATGAAACCGGTTTTGTTGCTATAGGGATTCGGTTTGACCAGTCATGACCGATAAAGACGATTGGCAACCTTGCCAAGAATTAGTGATAAAATTAGCAAATAAACAGTAATTTTTCCCCTAACCCTAATCCCTAATAAAATTATGATGCACGGTTTTATTCCCCCTCATCGTTATTTTCCCTATCTTACTTGGACTGATATAGATTCAATGCCAGATAAGGAAAATGTGGTAATTATTCAACCTATCGGTGCGATCGAACAACACGGACCCCATCTCCCTATTGCCGTCGATGCTGCCATTAGTTTAGGGGTTTTAGGCAAAGCTTTCGAGAAATTAAATACAAATGTTCCCGCTTTCGCTTTACCCTGTCTCTACTACGGAAAATCTAACGAACATTGGTCTTTCCCCGGCACGATTACCCTCTCGGCAGCCACCTTATTAACTCTCATTCAAGAGATAGCGGAAAGTCTCTATCGTTCGGGTTTTCGCAAGTTAGTATTAATGAACTCCCACGGCGGACAACCGCAAGTTATGGAAATTGCCGCTAGGGATATTCATCAACAATATCCCGATTTTTTAGTATTTCCTTTTTTCACTTGGCGAGTTCCCCACAATGCGGCTGAATTATTCTCGGAATATGAATTAGAATACGGTATTCATGCAGGAGATGTGGAAACTAGCATGATGTTATCATTATTGCCAGAACAGGTCAAAATTGAGCGGGCTGTCCGAGAATATCCCCAAGGTTTGCCAGAAAATAGTTTATTAACTATGGAAGGAAAATTACCCTTTGCTTGGTTAACTAAGGAATTAACTAAAAGTGGAGTGATGGGAGATGCTACTAATGCAAGTAAAGAAAAAGGCGATCGATTATTAGAATCTGTTGCTAATGGTTGGGTACAGGCGATCACTGATGTTTATCAATTCCGTCAACCGAAGTTCTACTAATAGAAGATTAATCAGAATTGTTAATAAGCTGTACTGCCTTTAAACCGGCTGTTGGTAATTTTATTACCAAGGATAAAACTCCATCTCCTTTTTCCTTTAATTCGGGGATTTGATCACTATCTTCTATTAGCATTAGTAGAGAAAATTTTAACCAGATAGGGGTAATTTTTAGCATAATTATTAATCTCAATCAATAGTTTTATACTTGAGTGTTTAGAAATTTTGAACCAGTAACAAAAAGAAAAGAAACGACATTTTTACCATATTTTTTGTACGGGATAAGAATCGAAAACAGAATTAATCTCTAGGATAATTAGGTTTTCTGTAATTGCTTGAGAAATTAATCAACCATCAAAGGGCTCTTTGTGATAATAAGGTAAGGTGTCTAATCTCCAAATATGAGATAATTTCATGGGTAAAATCTGCACATCATTAATTTTAGTTTGATCCTTAACTATTTCCGAGAGAGAAATATCTAAATTTAATTTGCCTAACTGTACCTTGATCTGTATTTCCCAGACGCTGACCAAACTCAAGAAAAGAAGATTATTTCTATCTTCTAGTATCTTAATTGCTGATGAGGAAAGCTGAGGAGAATTCTGGGAAGACCAGATTAAAGTATGACTATCTAAGAGAATATTCATGAGTCAAAATTCCAGAAGTTATCGGGTAAGGGTTGATTGAAATCATCACTGATCCAAATTTTTCTCTGATGCAACCCAAAGACTCGTTTTTTGGGGGAAGATGACGGCTCCTTTTTCTCCGTGAGAGCTTCTAAATATTCTAAGATTTGTTTTTGTTTATCTAGAGGAATTTCCTGTAGCTTGTTAATAATGCTTTCTGTAATTTTATTGCCAGAAATAGTCATGGTTTTCTCAATACCTACTGAAATCTACGATGCAAGCTTCATGATAGCATTTTAAACATAAATAAAGTTAATTTTTGTAGAACCACTTCCCCAACTTGTTTAAGAAAGTTCCTCAGTAGAGTCTGCTGAAAAAGTTTTTGCTGCAAACCCTAATTAAGCGGTTAAATCGATTAACTTTTGTTTTAAAGTTTCCAATCCTAGCCGACGAATAGCCGAGATAAAAACAGCTTGGGGATATTTTTCCTTCGCTATTTCTAAATCATCGCTTTTTACCTGATCCAACTTATTAAACACCATTAACATCGGACCGGTTTGAATCGGCATCTCCGAGAGGATTTTTAATACCGAGGCGATCTGACTTTCCCAAGCTGGATGGGACAGATCTACCAGATGGAGTAATGCGTCTGCTTCCGTTACTTCCTCTAAAGTTGCCCGAAAAGCATCCACCAGCGAGGGGGGTAATTCATGGATAAAACCCACCGTATCGGTTAGTAAAAGGGGGTGAGATGCTTGGGTGAGGGGATCGGTAATAGTTAAACGTCGGGTGGTGGGATCGAGGGTAGCAAACAGTTGATCGGCGGTATAAACTTCGGCAGCGGTGAGCGCATTAATTAAAGTGGATTTTCCCGCATTGGTATAACCGACGATCGCCACACTGGCCACCTCTTGTTTTTGCCGTTGTTTGCGTAAACGGGAACGATGAGCTTGCAGTTGATCCACCTCATCCTGGAGACGGGATAAACGACGTTGAATAGTTCGGCGTTCTGTTTCTAATTTTGTCTCCCCCGGTCCACGAGTGCCAATTCCTCCCCCTAATCTCGACATGGCTAATCCGCGCCCAGTGAGACGGGGTAAAGTGTATTCTAATTGGGCTAATTCTACCTGTAGTTTACCCGCTTGGGATTGGGCCCGTTGGGCGAAAATGTCCAGGATCACCTCGGTGCGATCGACCACTCTCACCCCGATTTGGTTCTCTAGATTGCGAATTTGGGCGGGAGAAAGATCCCGATTGAATACAACTAAATTAGCCCCCGAAGTTTGCACCTGTAGGGCGATTTCTGCCACTTTTCCCGAACCGATCACTGTTTGAGGATGGGGATGATCCCGTTTTTGTCGGGTGACTTGCAAAACTTTGCCCCCGGCGGTATCAACTAAACGTTCTAATTCGCTTAAACCGTCCTCGAACTGGCGATCGCTCATATTGTCGGTCATTAAACCAACCAATAGCACCCGATCTTCGGCTGTATCAACGGTTAGAGCGGTAAATTCTCGCTGAAACTCCGCCTCTAGTCCTTCCACTAACTCTAAAAAGTCCTGTTTGCTTAAATCCTCTAGATTTAAGGGCGGGGAGACATACCAGTATATATTACTATTGACATTTGTTTGACTTTGTGGTATGAGATGCGCCAGATAGACCTGCTCCACATAACCGGTTGCCCCACCACCGCGACGGATCATGCCTGTGCCGGTTAGGGTTAAGACCACCAGTGCGTCTAATCTTTGCAACGCCATGGCGGTTAAACTGGATTCTTTTGGGGGTTCCTGCTTGAGTTCCGTGGCGATGCAACGAATTCCGCAAAGACGTTCGGAACCGTAGCGGGGTAGTTCCAAGAGAGAAAATTGGGTTTGTCGGGGGGTTCCCACTCCCACACGAATTACCTGGCCGCGACGGTTGATATAGGTGCAGAGGGGCTGATGGATATCGCTACTAATAGCCGCCAGTCTTTGGGCGAATTCTGGGGTGGTGAGAGTATCGATGGGCAAGCGTTCATGGTACAGCCTTTGTAGCTGTTTCATCTGACTGGCTTTCAGTCCCTGGGTATTGCCGAAGATGGTATCGATAGGCTTTCCTCGCAATTAGCATTTTATCTATTATTGTAGCGATTATGAGACTCGCTGCTCCTGGACAGCGTTTCTATTTCCTAGATAAAAACCCAATAACTTCTCTGGTACTTGTATCCATAGCCCATCAAATATATACCTTGACTTTTTGAGAGAATACGAAGGACTGGACTACATCTGATCAGCTTCCACCCCACTTGACTATCTTGAGACGGATGACTCATTGTACCAAATCCGTCCATACCCCACTTCCCCATCACCCCACTCTTCTATACTTTTTAAACAGGATTTAGTATTAGGGGTATTTCTAGACCATTTCCCTAGTGTGAGAAGACAACAGGCGATCGCCGCCCTGGAATTAGCCAAGGAAATGCTGACAGCCTTTTCCTGATCAAGATAAAGTTTAACCTCATTGGCTATGGGCGGCCGACACCCTGCCCCCAGAAAAAATTTTTTCGGCAAACCCTAATTATCCGGTATTGACCTTGAATGGCCCTCGTTGCTCCTTGTTTCCCGTCGCCGAACGAATCATTAATAATTTCTTTGTAAAGAGTAAAACAGATAAAAAATTTCTATCGAAAAACTGGACAAAATTGGCAAGACGAAAAATGCCGATCAGCTTGGAACAACTGAGATAGAGCATCGTCAATCTGGACATTCAAAATGTCACTAACTCGCCGTGATCCCGATGCTAATAGTCAGAGGGAGACTTGCATAATTTCAAAATCTGAGTTAGTCTCTCCTAAAAGTCACCTTTAGGTATTTTGACTAAAAAGAAAGTTGCCTAACTTCTACTCTAGCCTCAAGGCTAATGCTGAAAGCTAGAATCATCGGCTCAATCCACTGGCTCTAGCTAACTCTTTACACCACAGGAGGTCTGTTTGAAAGAGACTTTTATCCCCAACCCCATGACATCCGCTATCCCAGAACAGAATTGCACTGCTGAGTCTAACCGAGTCCGTTACTCAGTTGCCCTGCTGGGATTAGCACTCTCTCTGGGAGTACCTAGTATTATCAACTCCACCTCAGAATCAGCCCAGGCCGCCAATTCTGTACCCTTGGAATGGGAAGTGATCGACCTGTCCCCAAAAGCCAAGGATGCGGGTAAAGAACTGAAAGAACCGCAAATAATCCCATCCCAAGCACTTGCTACCGTCAAATTCATCGCCACATCAGTGGTTGAGCATCAGGTAAAACCAGGAGAATCCCTGTGGAGTTTAGCCGACACCTACGAAACTACCCCTACAGCGATCGCTAGTAGCAATAATCTCTCCCCCCAATCCGATTTGATTATCGGACAAACCTTAAAAATTCCCACTCCTGAGCAGTTGCCCCCGGCAGCCCCGGCAGCAACTCCTGAGCAGTTGGATAGTTCCTCTGCTAGTCTGCGTCAAACCCGTCAACGTCTCCAAGAAAGTTTGGCCGCCTTACGGACCGAGGAAACCCCCCATCAGTCCAATTCCGGGGAAACGGTCATCGTCACCGAAACTACCGCTCTCGTTCCCGATAATTCACCAACCGGTGTCGAGATTCCCGTGATTGCTCCCGAAGAATCGCCCCGACCAACCAGCCAGGTGATCCCGATTCCCGTTCCCACCCCTGAAAGCGATCGCCCGATAGCCACAATTCCCCTTAATCCTCCCTTAACCAGCAGACCGGAAATTCCCAGCCTCGCCCGACGAAATCCGGCTCCTTTGACTGAAATTCCCGCCATTCCCAATCCTCGGGTCATAGTTCCCCCAGAAAACCAAGTTTATCGGGTTCGGCCAGGGGATACCCTAAACACGATCGCTCGCGCTCTCGGCATCACCCCCGCCGAATTAGCTAGGGAAAACGGCATTGACAACCCCAACCGGATTAAAGTTAATCAAACCCTAGTGGTTCCCGACCGCTCTGCCAACGCTAGAGTTAATCAAAATCTTACCCCCTTGGTCGGCGATCGCCCTAGATTGTCCTTTAACCCCAGCAATCGGCCAAATTTGCCCGCCGCCACCACGGGGACGGCGGAATTCCCCGAAAATATCACCAGCAGCTATCGGGAAAGATTGCGCCAAGAGGTGGCTAATCTGCGGGAAACTAACCTTTCGGAAACCCAGAAAAGTATCGCTATTCCCGTCGATAATCCCGCAGAAACCAGCGATGATCGGCAAATAACCGCTAATCCCCAATGGACCGCCCTTCGTTCCCGTTCTAACCAAAGCACCCCCCCACAGATTATCGGTTCGGCTCCTACCAATGTGGAAGAATACAATGACCGCCTACGAATCCCCGTCGGCGAAACCGTAGAACCTTCCCTTCCTCCCCTCGCTAATCCCGATGAGCATTTACCCAATCCCACGCCAATTTTTACCGGCTTTATCTGGCCCACTAGGGGGGTGTTAACCTCCGGCTTCGGTTGGCGCTGGGGCAGACCTCATCGCGGCATCGATATCGCCGGTCCAGTGGGTACGCCGATCGTGGCGGCGGCTGCCGGTGAAGTAATCGCCTCCGGTTGGAATTCGGGCGGTTATGGCAATCTGGTCAAACTACGTCACCCCGATGGTAGCACCACTCTCTATGCCCATAACAGCCGTCTGTTAGTCCGTCGCGGCCAAACTGTTCAGCAAGGCGAGCCGATCGCCCAGATGGGCAGCACCGGTTTTAGCACTGGCCCTCACCTACATTTCGAGGTTCACCCCTCCGGCCGGGGAGCAGTCAATCCCATCGCTTTCCTGCCAGGCAGACGTTAAAGATGCCCAGAAAGGGAAGATTTTTTCTTCCCTTTTTTGCTCTTGTGCAATTGGGTGATTGTGTGTTATGATTGATAACTGTGTAAACAACGGCTTAGTAGCTCAGTTGGTCAGAGCAGGGGACTCATAAGCCCAAGGTCGGCAGTTCAAATCTGCCCTGAGCCATCGGACAAGATCCAAGAAAACCAGCAAGATTATGGTCAGGTGATATCTCTTTCCCTTTTACTTGGGGACGCTCCCTTCGGGTTCTACCTGATAACTTTTTACTGATAACAGCAGCAAGGGAATTCCAAAATTTATTAGCCCAATTGTACTATAAATTTTGCCGATACAGTCACTACCATAATATTCTGGTAGGAGTACCTAGTGGTCAGTGAGTTTATCGAACTGCGTGCGCCCAAAATGTCCTATAGATATTTCGACCAAATTGAGATGCAGTCACGGAAACGAAGCCAAGAGAATGAAAAAACCGGAATTTGAATTTGATCCTAATAAAAGCCAAGCTAACAAAAATAAACATGGTCTAGATTTTGTTGAAGCTCAAGTATTATGGTTAGATTCCCAAAAAGTCGAAATTCCAGCCCGAACAGAAAATGAACCACGATTTGTTGTTATTGGTATAATAGCAGGTAAGCATTGGTCAGCCGTAGTTACCTATCGTCAAACCAAAATCCGTATTATTTCAGTCCGACGCTCTAGACCTGAAGAGGTAGAAATTTATGAAAGCTGAAGATTTTGACCGCAAATTTGATGATGGAGAAAATATCATCGAATACTTGGATTTAACTAAAATTAAACGTTCTAATTCCGAGGAACAAACAATTGCGTTTGAGTTTCCCTCATGGATGGTAGAGGCTCTTGAGCAAGAAAGTCAGCGTCGTGATTTACCGTTACAAGCTATTGTCAAAGACTGGATTGGGGAAAAATTGGCGTTGTCAAATTGAAAGATGATCCGAATCAGCACCGGAACTCAAATTACTTTGACTTGCCCTGAGCCAACTTGCCCTGAGCCAACTTGCCCTGAGCCAAGTCGAAGGAGTTGAAGGGGTCGAAGGGTAGCAAGGATTGCATTGCATCTTTCCTATTCTGATCTGACAACGCCTAATTATCAATCGCTGCACTGTAATCATCGCCAAGCTGATTATTTTTTCCCTTGCAGTAAACCAAAACGAATTAAACCCGAATCGTAACCGCGCCGCATTAACCCTAAAGATAAAGCCCCTTGGATAGTAGTGTAACCGCTTGCTAACAAACCAGCGATCGCATCTGTGCTGAGGGCCGAATCAATCACCACATCCCAAAAAGCGGCCACCGATAGGGACCAATCATCGGTTTTTAGGTCTCGAAAGCCAATGTCACGGGCAATATCAGCGTATTCTGGCAAAGAAATCACATAGGGCAGACAATAAACCCGATAAATCTCGTTTAATAGTTTAATCTCCCCTTCCGTTAAATTACTAGCCAGGGAAGTGGTGGGACGATGACACCAAGTCGCCATCAAAAAAGTCCCCCCGGGCTGCAAAACCCGATAACATTCCCGCAGAAATTGCCTTTTATCGGGCATATGTTCGCCACTTTCCAAAGACCAGACCAGATCAAAATTATCGTCAGGAAAGGGGGTTTTTAGGGCATCAGCCACACAAAAACTGACTTGTTCTTCTAAATTGAACTCTTGCGCTCTTTGGCTGGCTCTAGCGGCTTGTACCGGGGAAAGGGTAATCCCCACCGCTTGGCTGTGAAATTTTTCGGCCAGATAAAGAGTACTGCCACCAATACCACAACCTAGATCAAGAATCTGATTAGCGCCAGTGACGCCACCCCAAGTTAATAATTCTTCTATTAAATCAATTTGTGCCTGACGGCGATCGAGTTTAATCTTGCCGCCGCGACCGTAGTAACCATGGTGCATATGTTCGCCCCAAATCCTTTCCCACAGTCCACTAGAGGAGTCATAAAAATCGGCTATTCGTTGATAAAGTTCCATGGTCATTTCCTAGTTAAGAGAGGCACTCTTGCCAGAGATTAGCTGGATATGTTACACCAAATCCTGTTTAAAAAGTACAGCAAAGTGGGAAGAGGGGAGCGGGTTTTTAAATTTCGATCTGTTTTACTTTATCTTAATATCATAGGTTGCGATTTTTGCAAGAGGTCTTATGATTAAGGCAGGATTAAAACTACTGGCTGTTTTGATTTTTAGTATTTTTATCTTCCATGGGGCGGTCTTGGCCGAGGAAGCAGCCAAGCTATCTGGTTATCAGGCAGATTTAAGCCAAACATCTGTTTCTGGCCTTTCATCAGGGGCCTTCATGACAGCCCAATTCCATGTGGCCTACTCAGATAGGCTGGTGGGAGCAGGTATCATTGCCGGCGGCCCTTTTTATTGTGTCGGTTCTTACGAGACGAACCCATATCAATTTCTCCGGCAAGCGACATCCACTTGCATGACTCCTCTGACTGAGTCAGTAGGACCGGATGGGAAAGGATTATTTAAAAAAGCGCAAGAACTGGCCAGTGACAACAAAATTGCCGATCTCAACAACTTAAAAGATGATCGGGTCTATCTATTCAGTGGTTCAAGTGATCGCGTAGTTAAAACTGTCGTCGTTGACAAGGTAAAAGATTTTTATCAAGCTGCCGGCTTGCCCTCAGAGAATATTAAATATGAAAAGAATATCAATGCCGGTCATGGCATAATTGTCGAGGAGGCCAAGGTGTCATGTTCAGATACTAAGTCACCCTTCATAAACGACTGCGATTTCATGCAATCCCATCGGATTTTAGAGCATATTTATGGCAAGTTGAATCCACCAGTTGAATCTAATAGATTAAGTGGCCAGATTATTCGGTTTGACCAGAGCGAGTTTATTGAGGGTAAAAACACGAGTATGAGTCAGGAGGCTTATGTTTATGTACCTGAAGCCTGTAAAAAAGAAAGCTGCAAAGTTCATGTAGCTATTCATGGTTGCAAACAGGGGGCCAAGCAAATTGATAATAATTACTACTCTAAAACCGGTTACAATGAAATAGCTGATAGCAACAGCATAATTGTCCTATATCCCCAGGTTGAACCGTCAGCATCAATCCCTTACAATCCCCGGGGATGCTGGGATTTTTGGGGATATTCTAGTGCAGAGCCAAATAATCCTGTCTTTTATACTAGAGAGTCTCCCCAGATGAGGGCAATTGTCGCTATGTTAGAACGGTTGGGCCAACCGCGCCCTCAATAATTTAATCTTTTTGCTGGCACAGACAGAGAAATACATTAAGCAGTTTACGAGGAAACTACCATGCAAAACGAGCTAGTTAAACAGTGGATTGACTCGAACAAGTTGGCAATAGAGTCCTTCAAGAATATTACGGCCACTAATGTGAACGCGATCGATGCCATGTTAACAGGTTTTGTTAACCCCAGTGCTTTCGCTGAACTAAGCAAGGGTTATCTAAGCTTGACCAAAGAATTGGGGGAAGTTTATACTGATAGTATTAATGAACTATTTAAAAGCCAACTGAAGCTGGTGAATTTGCAGGCAACCTCTGAGTCTTTTAAGGACTTGGGTGAAATTTATGTCAGTTCGATGACCAATATCGGACTAAAGCAAGCAGAATTGATGAGCCTCTATCTAGAAACTACAGCCAAGTATCTAGAGATATTAAAGGGTGCTCAAAAGGTAGATGATCTATTCAATATCCAAACCAGTATTTTTAGCGAACTTCAAGAAAAGTTGCAGGAGAATATGCTCGAAACAATGGGAGTTTTTAACTCTATCAATACTGCTCTGGACAATTGGACTCAAAAAAGCCTTGACGCATTCGCATCTGATCAGAGTTAAAAAAACTTGATCTTGCCAGTTATGTCTTTAGCCAAGTTCTCGGTTTGTTGCCCCAAACATATCCCCAACGGCGGGCAAGTGCCAGCGCCGCTGCCTTGGCCGTCGGGGTATCGGGGAAGACTGGCGCAGCAGGAGCATCAGCTAACAGGGCTTGTAGCAGCTTGTTATCGCCCTTCCGAAAGTCCAGGAAGAGCGATAACCCGAAACTCTCAGCGACGGACAAAACCCTTTAAAGTCTATGGTAGGTGGGGTGAAGACAATCAAACCCGACAGCAACCCCGAAAATCGTGTCAGAATAGATCAGTGTAGTCACTGATGATCTTCGAGAAAAATATTTATATGTTAAGACGGGACAGCTACGATTTAATCATTGTCGGGGGCGGTATAGTCGGAACCACCCTAGCGGTGGCTTTAAAAAATACAGGATTAAATATCGCTATGATCGAGGAACGTCCCCTAGAGGTGGCCGCCTCCCGTCGTCAAGCCTATGCCCTCTCGTTGATGTCCAGCCGGATTTTTACAGGCTTGGGTATCTGGGATAAAATCTCGCCCAGTATCGGTAAATTTCGTCATATTCGCCTTTCTGATGCCGATTACCCGATTTTTGTCCCCTTTGTGGTCGATGAGCTAAAAACCGATTATTTGGGCTATGTGGGCGAACATCAAGTGATTTTAACGGCCCTGCACAAGGCCAGCCAAGATTGCGATCGCATTGACTGGTTATCCCCTGCTAAAGTGTTAGAAGTGGAGTACGGAGCAGAAACAGCCACTGTCACCCTGGAAGAAGCTGGTCAAACCCGAAAAATCACCACAAAATTAGTCATCGGGGCCGATGGAGCCAGATCCGCTATCCGGCAAGGGGCGCAAATTAAAACCAAAGGTTGGAAATATTGGCAATCCTGTGTCGCTTTCACCATTAAACATCAACTCGATCGCAACGATACCGCCTTTGAAAGATTTTGGCCCACCGGTCCGATGGGCATTTTACCGCTCCAGGGTAATCGCTGTCAGATCGTTTGGACAAATCCCCATGGGGAAGCGAAAAAACTGCAAGAAATGCCCGAAGCGGAATTTATCAAGAAATTAGAGGCATATACGGGGGGATTACTGGGAAAACTCGAATTAGTTAGCCCCCGCGCTCTCTTTCCCGTACAGTTAATGCAGAGTGATACTTATGTTAAACCCCGACTGGCTTTAATTGGTGATGCCGCCCACTGTTGTCATCCCGTCGGTGGTCAAGGTTTAAATTTAGGCATTCGCGACGCGGCCGCTTTAGCGCAGGTATTAAAGGAAGCAGTGGAAAAGCAGGGGGATATCGGAGCGCTTTCTACCCTAAAATCCTACGAAAAATGGCGTAGATCGGAGAATTTAGCGATTTTAGGCTTCACAGATTTTCTTGATCGCCTGTTCTCCAATAACTGGCCGCCTATCGTTGTCATCCGTCGTCTCGGATTGGCAATTATGCGCGGTTTCCCCCCGTTGAAATTGTTTGCCCTGCAATTAATGACGGGATTAAAAGGACGTATTCCTCAATTAGCTAGATAGCTGGCCACTAATTCCGGGGATGGGGGAGAAAGGAAGAAAAAAAAAGCTTGCAAAATGCCGCGATTATCGCTATGATGGTTAAGGTTCAATATCGGGGCGTAGCGCAGCTTGGTAGCGCACTACTTTGGGGTAGTAGGGGTCGTGGGTTCGAATCCCGCCGCTCCGATTGCAGAAAAACAGAGAGTCAGGTAGGGATGCAGCCAATCTCTACCTTGTCCTGTTTACTCGGAATTTTCTTAATTTATCAGCCTTTCTGATCAAGTTAGTTCACCATTAGGATCACTGCTCTAGTCGAAAATGTCTCATCAAATATCAGCTTACGGTTCCTGGAAATCGCCGATTACTTCCGATCTAATTGTGGCAGAATCGATTAGTCTTGGCGGTGTAACTCTAGATGGAGAAGATATTTATTGGTTAGAAGGCAGACCACAGGAAAAGGGGCGAAATGTTTTAGTTAAATTAAACCCCGACGGCACAACCACAGAAATCACCCCAGCACCTTTTAATGTGCGAACTCGTGTCCATGAATACGGGGGAGGTTCCTATCTAATTGTTGCCGGAATTATCTATTTTTGTAATTTTGCTGACCAAAGAATTTATCACCAAACTGCTGATAGTTTGCCCCAACCTCTGACCCCAGAAAATTCCTGTCGTTATGCGGATTTAATTCTCGATGAATTTCGCAATCGTTTAATCTGTGTTTGTGAAGATCATAGCCAAAAAGATCGAGAACCAGTTAATAGTATTGTCAGCATCGATGTGGATACGGGAGAAATAAAAACTTTAGTATCTGGCAATGATTTTTATACCTCTCCTCGCTTAAGTGCCGACGGTTCTCGATTAGCTTGGATTAGTTGGAATCATCCTAATATGCCCTGGGATAGTTCTTTTCTTTGGGTGGCCGATATTAATAATCTTTATTTGAGTAATATTCGGGTCATTGCTGGTGGTGAAAATGAGTCGGTGTGTGAACCGCGCTGGTCTGCCGATGAACAGTTATATTTTACCAGCGATCGCAATAATTTCTGGAACTTTTATTGCTTTAACTACGATGAACAAATAGAACCAGTTCTCGAACCGATCGAGGCTGAATTTGCCTATCCTCATTGGGTTTTTGGTTTATCTAACTACGGATTCTCTGGGGAATCACAGATTATTTGTAGCTATACAAAAGATGGCCGTTGGTATTTAGGAAGTATCGATACTGTTAATCGAGAATTCCAAGAAATTATTACTGCTGATACTAACATTTCTTCCCTACAAGTTAGCGATAACAAAATAGTTTTTATTGGCGGTTCTTTTAGGGAAGTAACGGCGGTTATCTCAGTGGATTTAGCCACAGGAACTAGAGAAGTTCTCAAATCTTCCAGTAATTTAACTATTTCTAGCGATTATTTCTCGATTCCAGAAATGCTCGCTTTTCCCACCAGTCAGGGACTAACGGCATTTGCTTGGTATTATCCCCCCAAAAACCCCGATTATACCGCCCCCAATGGCGAATTACCGCCCCTTTTAGTCAAAAGTCACGGTGGACCGACGGCTGCGGCCACCTCTAGTTTAAGTCTGCGGGTGCAATACTGGACCAGTCGCGGTTTTGGCTATCTAGATGTCAATTATGGCGGTAGTACGGGTTATGGTCGTCAATATCGTCAGCGTTTGCAGGGAAATTGGGGAATTGTCGATGTGGAAGACTGCATCAACGGGGCAAAATATTTGGTTAATCAGGGATTAGTCGATGGGGAAAGATTGGCAATTTCTGGGGGCAGCGCCGGTGGTTATACAACTTTAGCAGCCCTAACTTTTCATGATACTTTTAAAGCAGGAGCTAGTTATTACGGAGTTAGTGATTTAGAGGTTTTAGCCACCGATACCCATAAATTCGAGTCGAGATATTTAGATAAATTGGTGGGACGTTATCCCGAAGAAAAGGAAATTTACTATCAGCGATCGCCTATTCATTTTACCGCTCAGTTATCCTGTCCGGTGATCTTTTTCCAAGGTTTAGAAGACCGAGTGGTTCCACCCAATCAAGCGGAAATGATGGTAGAAGCTTTAAAAGCGAAAGGTTTACCCGTTGCTTACGTTCCCTTTGCCGGAGAACAACACGGATTTCGTCAAGCTGAATCGATAAAACGAGCATTAGATGCAGAATTTTATTTTTATTCCTGTCTCTTTGGTTTTACTGCTGCCGATAATTTAGAACCCGTAGAAATTAAGTAGGGTTTGCGGCAAAAAGTTTATTGGTGGGGTTAGGAGTCAGTAGCCGGTCGTCAGTAGTCGGTCGTCAGGAGTTTCAGGCTTTGTTGTCCTCTCTTTTTATACTAATTTATGTACTACAAGAAGAATAATGCAAGGTTTTTGAGGGTTCCAATCCGATTTTCGCAGCATGAACATCGGATTTTAACAGGTCAAAAGCCTTATTTTAAAAGGGTTTTACCATTATTCAGCAAACCCTAAATATACCGCTGCCTGCGGTCTCGCACCCCCATGGGTCTAAAATACCCTAAATGAAACTTAATGGCAGACTGTGCGGTTTAATCACTATCGGTGCAGTGCTTAGGAGCCACATCAGGGAACGCGGCCCACAGCGATGGCCTAATACTAGGCAGTGCCTCCGGCATCGCAATCAACTTATGGAGTAGGATCAGACTGAAGGCGATGTTAGTCCAAAATTATTGATTTTGAATTACCATTGTTGCACAAGTAATTATATTTTCTAGATTGTTATACTCGGCTCTTTGTTTTTCAATATAATTATCAAATAAATATTTTTTCTCTGGATATTTTACCGCTAATTCTTGGCATCTTTGTTTAAGATAATTAAACTGCATTTCATACGCATCATTTTGATTTATTTCAGTTTCTGTATATTCTTTTATTAATTTCATGCCAGCTTTCTCGATTTGTTTTAACAGCATACTTTTTTTGATTATAAATTCATGCTTATAGGGTTGATCATCTTCAAAATATCCATCATCCAAGATAATTAGACCATCTTTTGTCAGATTTTTTTTTAAGATAGTCATAGTTTGAAAATAATTTCCAAATACAGGACCGATCGAGCCGAGAATAATCAGATTGAATTGGTTTAATGTCTTGATTATTTCTCGTGCGTCTCCTGAAATAAATTTACACCTTGAAGTAATTGCTTCTTCTCTAGCTTTTTTATTAGCGATTTCAATAAATTCTGGTATTGCATCGATTCCAAGACAGTAGCAATCCAGTTCAATTGACAATTTTATCGAGACTGCACCTTTGCCGCAGCCTAGATCTAGTACATTTAATTCAGAATAATTATTTGTATGTGCTTTGACAATTTTAAGAATAGAATTGGCAGAAGAGCCTATTTCCCAGAAGTCCTGTAAGATATATGGAAGAAAAGGTAAGATCGACTTATCTTGGCAATCCATAGCCTGTGCAATAGTTTCTTCTAAGGTCTTCATTCTCTCTAAAAATTTCTGGACTAACTATTAATCATATCGCTCCCTGCGGTTCCACACCCTCCTCTATCCTACTTCTAATTGACGTACTGTTAGGCCGTGGTTTCGACATCATACTAACTGTCATTGGCTAACTTATGATTGATTGTTATCAGCTTTGAAAAACAGGATTTATTATCAAAAATAACTTGGAAGCACTGTCCCCATAGAAAACCTAAGCCACCTAACGGTGAAGTTAGGTGTACTTTCACAACTGATATCTTTAAGAACGCTTTTCTGGGTTCTAATATGGACCTAGGAATCTCTCTCCATTGAAGTGAATCCTGTGATCGGGCTGATCAGC
This sequence comes from Microcystis sp. MC19, assembly GCF_003019735.1. Classification (NCBI taxonomy): domain Bacteria; kingdom Bacillati; phylum Cyanobacteriota; class Cyanophyceae; order Chroococcales; family Microcystaceae; genus Microcystis; species Microcystis sp. MC19. The sequence continues at coordinate 2,970,906 of NZ_CP020664.1, forward strand.
TACCCAAACTTCTGTTTCCCAGGAAATTTCAGCAAGATAACGAGTCATTTCCCTACGACTGGGAAAAGCAGTAACAAAGACAAGACCCTTACAGCTTAATTGAAAAAGTTGCTTTAGTTCATTGTGGCGTTTCAAATTCACTGGACCATGACTCGTCACCGCTTCTATAAGGACAAGCCAATCTTGGCATCTATGATAGATAACAAGATCAGGCATTTTCCCGTGAGGATCTAATTCAATCCCCATTTCTCGGAATTTTTGTGTTTCGTTGATTATAAATTTATCACCAGCATCGCCAATATATAGAACTACGCCCCCTGGCGTAAATCTTGGACAAAAGCTTTCTAAGATGTCTTTAATTAAAATATTTTGCCCACCTGATGAAAGCTGAATCGCCCGACCATCGGTTAAGGTTATAGGAATCATGGGCAGATTTCGATTCCTGGCTTGCAACCAATTAGTCACTGAAAGCGCATAATTTCTACGAGCTTCTTCCCACTGCTCAGAGCCATAAACTTGAAGCAGTGATAACGCTTGCCGATCAAGTTGGTAGCACCACCTAGGGCTATTAATTGGTCGGTCTGGTTTGTCTGGATTCTGAACCACCAGTCCCATCTGCACAAATTGATGCATTGTCTGTTTTCGAACAGTTTCCCGTGTGTTTGGTGCATATTGTTTTCCGTAATGATCACGGAACCAATCCATCATTTCTGTAATTCCGCGTTTTGGTGCAGTAGCTTGGCTCCAGGGTTTATCAGGTTGAATATCTGCTAACGCAAGTAAGCATAGTGCAGACCTTTCATTCTGTTGCTCTCTAGGAGCAGAGATAGCCTTGAGAATTGTAAGTGCTTCTTCGATTCGTTTGTTTGCTTGAACTGCGGTGCTTGCTTCATCCATAATTGATAGAACTTCATGTACAACTTGATCGATTTCTTCTTGGTTTAAGTCATTGTCCCCAACTTGAACTCCTATTTGGATTAAGTCATTTTTACATGGATACTTAACCCTACGAAGGTCGGTAGCATTGACTTGTGTATGTCCACTAAATTGACGAAAGTAGCTATCAAATAAAGTTGAATTAAGAAATGCGGCTAACCCTTTAGCTACATCAGGAGGCATTCCTCTGCCTTTAGCATGATAATAATTAAGATGATTTTCGACACCTAGAGATTTTGAACCAATAGGAGAACACACAGCAGCAACAACACGACGCTTTTCTTCTTTGGATGAAAAACGTTTTGTCAAAACATACCAGCCAGGCTCAATTAACCATTTTTCTGTTTCGTTATTTTTTTCTACCGCAATGGGCTTGCGGGGATTATCAGGAGGAAATACTACTTTCCTGACTTTTACAGATTCTGGATAAAGTAGGGGAACAGTTCTATCACTCAAATGGTTTCTTAAAGACGATTTCAGGCGAAAATCAACAACTGGACCTGTGGAAACTTCTAAGCCTATCTCATCTAATGTACAGGGCATTTTATTCATTTGAACTCTCAAGGAATTCTTGAGAGAATTTGTAACAATATGAATAAACTGTTCAGAATCATTCGGCTCAATCACTTCGTCATAGGGGGCATATCTAGATTCTGAAATCTCGTCTAATGCCATCTCAGAATTACTGGTTATTTTTACAGTGCTAGGTTTTTGTTTAGATCTTAGGGCGTGAAAAATAATATTTTCCTGTAATACCTCATCTTCTGAGAAGGTTGCTGATCTACTCTCAAATATATGGATTTTATCTAGTTTCATATATTCTAGGAAGGCTTTTCGGAAAGGGCGAAAATACTTGCCATTGCAAAAACTTCTCGGCGTAATCGCAACCACTTCGCCATCGTCTATAAGTTGTACGATGGCAAGCCAAACAAATGCGCTGTAGAGATTTACAGTATCAATCCCAATACTTGCAAGAACTTTCTTTTCTGCTGATTGGCTGTGAATCTTTTTATAAGGTGGATTCAGAATCGCATGAGTAAAGCCTGGAACTACCTTCTTAAAGAGTGGCAAGTTCATTTCACTACTAGCTTTGATGAAATTCTCCTCCCGCAAGCAATAATCTGCTTGAATTCCTTTTCCGTTCAAAGCGGCACAGCATTCTGTGAGGGTTTGATTTAGCGAGGGGAAGAAGACTGGTTCGACTTCATATGCTGTAATGCTGCAACTACTAACCTGATTGGGGTTTGCCAGTAACCGCTCTACTACAGCAGCAGTTAAAGTTCCAATTCCAGCTCCAGCATCTAGAAGGCGAATATTACCAGACAGGTTGTTGAATTGTCCTGCCATGAAACGCGCAACAGTTGCGGGGGTCAAGAACTGACCCAACTGACTACGCTGTTTCAAGTTCAATCTTGAAGAGTAGTAGACTCTGGCTATATCAGCAGAATCAGTAAGGAACGTTGACATCTGGTCATTTAGTAGCAGTTATGAATCAATACCACAGAACTCCTTCCCGGTACACCTAACTATCAATTATACCGCTCCCTGCTGTCAACTCCGGCACTCATGGACAGCCTTAACGAGTAATTTAGAGAGTCAACAGCTTAGTGGTCTGTCAATCTTGAAATTGTCGATAGGGGAATCGGGCCAAATTATCCGCCCCCAATCCCTCAAAATCATCTTAACAGACCCATAGAATCGCCCTTAATTTTTGTCAATTGTCGGCCCCTAACTATATTCTTCTCCGACACTGAGATTAAAGAGCATTTGCAGGGATTGTAAACAGCGCTTACGCGCTTCGATATCCTGTTGGGCGCGCAGTTGTACCATGGGTTCGTGAAGGATTTTATTAACGATACCGCGGGTCATCGCTTCGATAACTTCTTGGTGTTTTTCGGCGAATTCCGTCCCCAGACGGGAGAGGGCCTTTTCTAATTCCTGTTCGCGAATATCTTCAATTTTGCTTCTTAAACAGCTAATTGTCGGTACAGTGTCCAAAGAACGCCACCAAAGCTCGAAAGCTTCCACTTCCTGCTCTAGGAGTGCCTCTGCTTCCCTGGCCATCTGACGGCGACTTTCCTGATTGGCGGCAACCACCGCTTTGAGATCATCGACGTTAAAAGCTTGCACCTGTGCCAATTCCTTCACGTCGGTGTGGACGTTGCGGGGAACAGAAATATCGATTAACATCAGCGAGTTAGCAGTAATCGTCACTTCTGTCAATAAATTTTTAGTTAAAATTGGTTCCGTGGCTCCGGTACTGGTAAAGACGATATCCGATGCCGCTACGATGGCCATCATCTCTTCTAAGCCATATAGTTGGATTGGTACGTTAGGAAATTCACGGGCCAACTCCTCGGCCCGTCTTTGGGAGCGATTGACGATCGCAATTTGCTGAGAACCCTTAGCCAGAAGGTGAGTAACTAATAATCGGGACATTTTCCCTGCCCCGATAATAGCGATTTTCTGGCTGCTGAGGTCTGCCACCTTAGCATGGGCTAACTCCACCGCCGCCGAACTGATCGATACGGCCCCCGTGCCGATGCTGGTTTCCGTGCGGACGCGCTTACCGGCAGTCATCGCTTGTTTAAACAGGCGATCGAGTAATTGGCTAATACTATTGTACTTCTGGGCTAATTTATGGGTATTTTTAACTTGAGCGAGAATTTGCCCTTCCCCGAGGACAAGACTTTCTAAACCGGCCGACACCCGGAGCAGATGACGGACAGCATCCTGATGCAGTAGGGTAAACAGATAACGACGCAGGACATTAAGGGGAATATGCCCGATTTCAGCGAGAAACTGGGTAATTTCCACCACGCCCTTTTCCGTATCCGTAACCACGGCGTAGATCTCCAAACGGTTACAGGTGCTGATAATCGCCACCTCTTGGATATGGGGATAACCCTTGAGGTGGGTAAGGGCGGACTCGATTTTCGCTTCCGGGATACTCAATTTTTCGCGAATTTCCACAGGGGCTGTCTTGTGACTCAAGCCCACTACAGCAATATTCATTTATGTTCTCCTACAAATGTTGCTCAGGCTACAAAAATTATTGATAAAGATCAGTGCGTTATGTCTCTAATTGTTGCAATTTAGTCCCAATCGGGATGCAAATAAAAGATGTTTGAAAAAAAACTTTATATATTTTTACCAATGGGGGCGAGGTGAGCCATGGCCACCCCACCCGGTCAGAGAATTATCTCAGTTGAATGTATTTGGGTCGGTCGAACAGGTGAACGGTATCGACAAAGCGAGCGGTTTTCGATTGGGTGGAGATAACCAAGCTTTGGGTACGAGCGCCACCGTGGAAGAAGCGTACTCCTTCCATCAGGGTGCCGGGGGTGATCCCACAGGCGGCAAAGAGGACGGTTTCGCCACTGGCTAATTCTTCGCAACCGTAAACGCGATCGGGATCGGTGATGCCCATTTCTTGCAGACGAGCGAGATTACCCTCGCGGCTTTCGCCGATTAAACCGGTTTTGACCACTTCCGGATCATAGATCAATTGTCCCTGGAAGTGACCCCCCAGACAACGCATCGCCGCCGCCGAGATTACCCCTTCCGGAGCCGCACCGATACCCATGAGAGCATGAATATTAGTTCCCGAAAAAGCGCAGGAAATAGCGGCCGATACGTCACCATCGCTGATCAGACGAACTCTGGCCCCAGCGTTGCGGATTTCTTGGATTAATTCCTTGTGACGGGGACGATCCATCACCACTACCACCAGTTCTTCGATCGAACGATTGAGACAATCGGAAAGAACTTTCAGGTTTTCCGTCGCCGATTTATTAATATCCACATGACCTTTAGCTGCCGGGGGAGCCGCTAATTTTTTCATATAAAAGTCAGGAGCGGCGAATAATCCACCTTTTTCGGAGATCGCTAACACGGCCATAGAACCATTTTGACCGTAGGCGACCAAGTTAGTGCCTTCGCAGGGATCGACGGCGATATCGATTTCGACTAATTCGTCGGGATTACAATATTGTTTGGCATCAACTTGGGTACAGATACCCACTTCTTCGCCAATATAAAGCATAGGAGCCTCGTCTCTTTCCCCTTCTCCAATAACGATGCGACCGCGCATATGGATTTTATTCATCCGTTCGCGCATCGCTTCCACCGCCACCTGATCAGCGATATTTTTTTCGCCTTTACCCATCCACTTGGAGGAAGCAATGGCAGCCTGTTCGACTACTTCGATAATTTCTAACCCTAGCGTACTTTCCACTCGATGATCCTCCCTACAGCTGATCTATGATTTATCTAGTGAGTTTGTTTCCTTAACAGTCAAAAGTCTATCACCAGACGGGGATCATTCTTAAGTTTTTATGTAGATCATCTGGAAGAGACCGGTATGCCTAGGGAGTTTTTGCCGGCACTGTCGCCTCCATCTCGGTTATGGAGACCTGGATCGCTGATTTCGGCGTTAAACGACGGATAAATTCCAGGGGTAAACCGTCTGTGTCGGCAATAAAGGTGACTTCATAGACGTGATCGCCGATCATCTGTTGTTGGGGGGGCAAAAGAATTTTTAAAGGTTGATATAAATCGGCATCCTCTTGATGGGCTTGCTGAAAGTTATTTGTTAATTTTTCTAACCATTCTGGTAAATTGCTGACATTTTCTGTTAAGTCAAAAGACAAGTGATAATAACCGACATAATGCTGATCGCTAAAGGCATCGGGGGCGGGTTTCGGTTGAGGAATTTGGATTAATTCGATGCGTCCATTTAACCCCGTTAGCCAACAGGCTAAAGTATAACCCGTGGTGAATCTTTCCTCGAGGGTAAAACCGAGAAGCTGGTAAAAAGCGATCGCTCGATGGATATTAGCGGTACGAATAGAAGCATGGTGCATTTTCAGTGTTGCCAAAGGCACGGCGTAGCCGTCCAGTAATCAGTAATCAGTAATCAGTAATGAGTGAGAATTCGGGGTTGATAAGCAATCCTTCATCGATCTGCCTCCCGATTCAGTTTTGAGGTTATGAGTTTATTAAGTGAGATTATTCACTGATAACTGTTTACTGATAACTGATCACTGATAAATGATTAATCAAAAAGACGAAAATAGGGATAACGTTTGGGAACCCCCGGTTCTTTTTCCAGATCAAAATTAATTACATCCCAACAGGGTTCATCGGGGGCATCGGGACTAAATTCTACCGGTAAACCGTAAAGACGGGGAATAGTGGTCTCAGCCGGTCCATTACCGCGCCAAGTGGTGTTACGTTCTAGGTAGGAACTAACTAGATCGCGATAACGGTTGGCAATAATTACTTTAGTCGCTTTAAATCCTTGAGTATAGAGGCGATCGAGTGCTTCGTGAATCTCAAAACGAATACCATCCGGGTGAGTGTGTTGACGATACCACTCACCATTCCAGAGTCGCCAATGCCGTCCTGACTGCAAGTGAACCAACTCACCCGTTTTGGGATCGGCTTCAAAAGCTCCATGGCGCGGACACAAATAGGTATCCGTCAAAGTGAGGGCGGGGATTAGCTGCCGACAGTGAGGACAATGGATATCGGGGCCAAAAACAGGGTATTGTAAACTTGCATTGATCATGGGAGAACCTAAACTAAAAATTGCTATCTTTGTACCAATAATCCTACCCATATTATACCCAACCAAATTGGACGGGTATTCTCTTCCGACTTTAGTGCAGATCCTTCCATGTCTTTAGATAACTTAAGATCAACTTCTAATTTCTGGCCCCTTGTCGATGTCAGTCAAGCGGCTTTTATCGCCCCCAATGCCACGGTAATGGGCGATATTTCCCTAGCTGTGGGGGTAAGTGTTTGGTATGGGGCGGTATTGCGTGCCGACGTGGAACGCATCGAAATTGGGGCCTATACTAATATCCAAGATGGGGCGATCCTACACGGAGATCCGGGCAAAATTACTATCCTTGAAGATTACGTTACCATCGGACACCGGGCGGTAATTCACGCAGCCCATATTGAACGCGGTTGTTTAATCGGCATTGGGGCAGTGATTCTCGATGGTGTGCGCGTCGGGGCGGGTAGTATTGTCGGGGCGGGTAGTATTGTGACAAAAGATATACCACCGCGATCTTTAGTGGTGGGTATTCCCGCTAAACGCGTCCGGGAAGTTTCCCCACAGGAGGCTCAAGAGTTGATCGAACACGCCGAGCGCTATGCTAAACTTGCCCTCGTTCATGGGGGAAAAGGTACTGATACCGGATTCCCAAAACGGGCGGATTAGGGTATAAATATAAAATGAGAATCAAGTAACAATCTTTTAAGCACTGACCGAGGAGAAGGAAATCTATGGACTGGAGAGTGTTAATCGTTTTAACCCCTTTGTTTATTGCTGGTGGCTGGGCTGTCTTCAATATCGGCGCTGCCGCTATTAGACAAGCTCAACAGTTTCTCAGCAAACAAAGTTAATAAAAGTTTATAATTCTTAGTAAAACCGACCGCCTAGGCGATCGGTTTTTAATTTTTCCTTTTTGAATTATGAATTATGAATTGGGGTATGGGGAGAACAAATAAAAATAATCTCCTGTCTCCTGTCTCCTGTCTCCTGTCTCCTGTCTCCTGTCTCCTGACTCCTGACTCCTAACCCCACCAATACACTTTTTCAGCAATCTCTACCTAACCATGAAATCTAACTATCAAAATCTCATTGAAGAACTTGCCCATCTAGAAATTATCACCGATCCGGGACAAGTGGCGAAACTTTCCTTAGATTATTATCATTTTAGTCCCATTTTAGAGGCACAACTGCAAGATAAACGGGCTGATTTAGTCATTCGTCCCCACAATAGCCAAGAGGTTATTGACATCGCTAAAACCTGCGTTAAATACCAAATTCCTTTAACAGTCAGAGGTGCGGGGACAGGTAATTATGGTCAATGTGTTCCCTTGCAGGGGGGAGTAATTTTAGACACAACCAAACTAACAAAAATTATCTCGATCGAACCGGGTACAGCACGGGTAGAAGCGGGGGTAAAAATGGCCTTTTTTGATAAACAAGCTCGCGCAATTGGTTGGGAATTAAGAATGGCTCCCTCTACCTATCGGACGGCGACAATTGGCGGTTTTATCGGGGGTGGCAGTGTGGGCATGGGTTCAATTAATTATGGACAATTGAAGGATAGAGGCAATTTGCAAGCAGTGCAATTAGTCACCCTAGAAACAGAACCCAAAATTATCGAATTACGGGGGGATGAAGTAGAAAAAGTCAATCATGCCTACGGAACAAATGGCATTATTACCGAGTTAGAAATAGCCCTCGCTCCCTGTTATCCTTGGGCAGAATTTATCGTTACTTTTGCCGATTTTATCACCGCCGCTAAATTTGGTCAAGCTCTCAGTGATAGTGATGGCATTGTCAAGAAAATGGTTAGTGTTCACTCTTGGCCAATTCCCGCTTATTTTATCGCTCTTAAGGATTATTTACCCCCAGGAAAAGCGGCAGTTTTGTTAATAGTATCGGACAGCGATCAAGTGGCATTAGAGTCTTTAATTAAAGAATATAATGGTGAACTTACCTACTATAAAACGCCAGAAGAAACCCAAAAAGGCAACAGTATCTTAGAATTTACTTGGAATCACACCACTCTCCATGCGCGTAGTTGTAACCCCAAGATAACTTATCTACAGGCTTTTTATTTTAATCTAGCCACGGTGGAGAAACTCTATAATTATTTTGGGGAGGAAATAATGATGCACCTAGAATTTTTGAGATTTCAAGGTAAAGTTATTCCCGCCGGTCTTCCCTTGCTAGAATTTACCACAGAAACTCGATTAAATGAGATTATTGCTATCTATGAACAACAGGGGGCAGCCATTGCCAATCCTCACACTTATATCATGGAAGATGGCGGCAGCAGACAGATTAATCCGCTACAACTAGAATTTAAACAACTCGTCGATCCCTACGGATTAAACAATCCGGGTAAAATGCGAGCATGGGTTGAAGCAAGGGGGTAGGGGTTCGATTCAGGCTAAATTAAGCAAGATAGTTCACCGCGGCTCTCTTGGATTTGGTGGGTAAAATGTATTCTAAGATATAATCCTCCTAGAGAGGGGGTGGAACGAACCACAAAGACACAAAGGACACAAAGATCAATCAATCCTATGTAAGTTAAACTTATCACACACAACCTAGAAGAGCCTCACCGCTACTACCGAATTACTAACCGGAAAGAAGGGAGTGGGGAAAACAAAGCTCCCCGCTGCCCCTTGCCTATTCCCAGACTTGCCCCGATCCGATACAATTGAACGGTTGTCTTGGAAGAATTAATAGTGATCGAGCGTTATACTCTCCCTGCGATGGGGAATTTGTGGACGGATAGATATAAATATCAAACATGGCTAGAGGTAGAGATAGCCGTCTGTGAAGCGCAGGCAGAATTAGGCTATATTCCAGGGGATGCAGTAGAAGAAATTAAGGCAAAAGCTAATTTTGATCCCGATCGCATTTTAGAAATAGAAGCAGAAGTGCGCCACGATGTCATCGCCTTTTTAACAAATGTTAACGAATATGTGGGCGAGCCGGGGCGTTATATTCATTTGGGTTTAACCAGTTCTGATGTATTAGATACCGCCCTATCCTTACAATTAGTCGCCAGTTTAAACCTGATTCTAGAACAATTAGAAGATTTTATCCAAGCCCTGCGCTATCGCGCCCAAGAACACCGTTATACAGTCATGGTGGGACGTTCCCACGGCATTCACGCCGAACCGATCACCTTTGGCTTTAAACTAGCGGGATGGTTAGCGGAAGTGCTACGGGGACGCGATCGTTTAATTCGCTTGCGCCAAGACATCGCCATCGGTAAAATATCTGGTGCAGTGGGAACCTATGCCAATATTGACCCGAAAATTGAGGCGTTAACCTGTCAGAAGTTAGGATTAGAACCGGATACCGCTTCCACTCAAGTTATCTCCCGCGATCGACACGCCGATTATGTGCAACAATTAGCCTTATTAGCGGCTTCGATCGAACGTTTTGCCGTGGAGATTCGCAACCTGCAAAGAACCGATGTCCTAGAAGTGGAAGAATACTTTTCCAAAGGACAAAAAGGCTCCTCCGCTATGCCCCATAAACGTAATCCCATCCGTTCAGAACGCTTAACGGGAATGGCGAGAATTATCCGTAGTCATAGCGTTTCCGCTTTAGAAAATATCGCCCTCTGGCACGAAAGAGATATTTCCCATAGTTCCGTAGAACGGGTAATGCTGCCGGATGTTTGCATTTTGACCCACTTTATGCTGAAGGAAATCACCGATTTAGTCAAAAATCTGCTGGTGTATCCCGAAAACATGAAGCGAAATATGAATGTTTACGGTGGCGTGATTTTCAGTCAAAGAGTTCTTTTAACTTTAGTGAGTAAGGGAATTAGCCGGGAATCTGCCTATAAAATCGTCCAAGAAAACGCCCATCGCGCTTGGAACACCGATAACGGCAATTTTAAAGCTTTTATCAGCCAAGATGAGCGAGTTACCGGCATTTTATCCCCCGACGAGATCGAAAGTTGCTTTGATCCCCAGCAGCACTTAAATCATCTTAATAGCATCTACCAAAGGTTAGATATTTAAGGAGCTTTCAGTGATCAGCTATCGGCCACGTTTTCGATTGATCGGCAATTTGAAACCTTGGGAGTAATCATGCCATGACCATTACTGCGAGCGACCTACCGATGGAAAAAATTGCCCAGTTTTGCGATCGCTGGCAAGTGACCGAATTCGCTCTATTCGGCTCCGTCCTGCGCGAAGACTTCCGCCCCGACAGCGACATTGATGTTATGGTGGAATTTCATCCAGAGGCTCATCCCACATTCAGCACCCTAGACCAAATGGAAGCAGAGCTAAAAACCATTTTCCATCGAGATGTTGACCTGATTACCCGCCAAGGCATTGCCACCAGTCGCAACTACCTACGCCGTAATCAAATCCTTTCTTCGGCTCAAGTGATTTATGCAACGGGATCCCCAATTCCTGCTTGATATGCTGCAATCCGCAGAACTGGTCATGATCTACACGGCTCAATGCTCGAAAGCTGAGTTCGTCGCCAATGTGCAGCTTCAAGATTCAGTCATTCGACGGCTCTTGGTGATTGCCGAAGCCGCCGGACGAGTTTCCCAAACAACCCGACAAAACTTGCCCAACATTGCTTGGCAAGAAATCAAGGGAATGCGAAATCGGTTGGTACATGAGTATGATGATGTCAACCTCAACATCGTTTGGGATGTGGTTCAATCGCAGCTCCCATTACTAATTGAGGAGTTAAAGGGGCAAATTCCTCCTGAACGTTGAGGGTTGTTAGGCGGAAGTAGCGATCGCATAGGTAGAACTCAATGATTCTGTCGGGTGCGTTCCCTGCTGCAACGAGGGGGAACGCACCCTATGCCATTTTTCTTTATTCGTGGCAGACATCCTACTCCCCTCTACCTTTCTAGGAGAGGGTTTGAGGTTGGAGGCAATTAACCATCTCTGCCATTACTTTAGAAAAATGGTATTAGCAAGATCCTATTCACGTTTGATCAGGATTATCTTCTATATTGTTGACTTTCGTTAATTGTGGAAAAATATCTCGTACTGCCTCTTCAAATTTTTTGTAGGAAGACAAGGATTCTAATTTCGACAATTCGATTTTTGCACCAAGCGGTGAATATAAATCGTCAATTTTTAGTTTATTTCGATAGCGTTTAGTAATACCTTCTCTGGCTTTATTGATGGCATTTTTAATTGTTTCTTTCGGATTGCTGAAAGATTCGGGTTCTTTATCGATTGCTAACTCACTATCACTTTTATTTGTACACAATTCTTTTTTTAGTAATTCTTTGTCTGCTAATATCCAGGCTTCAGTCATTTGTATTGGAACGATAGCAACTAAATTTTTGCATAAGTCTCGCTCGTCTGATTTAATAGCATTAAAAGCCGGATTAATTCTTTCCTTAAATGCGTTTTCATCTGTTTTATCATCTGCGTCTGCATGGAAGCACAAAACCATTGCTCCCTTCTCCACCGCTTGAATTGCGTATTGTTTAGCTTTTTTTCGGATATTTTCGCCAGAGATTTGTGGAAGACAAATTGGGTCAAAAATTTCTATTTCTTGTTCATCGTCAAAAGCAACTCTCTCGAAAGTGCGCTGAATAATATTCGGTAAAAATCTATGATCGGAACTACCTTCTGTAGCTAAGGCAATAATTATTTGTTTGATTTTTTTTGCCATCTTAATTGATTTACATTAATTAGTTTTGTTGATTTTTAATATTTTTAATCGCACTTTCAGCATCAGCAGTTTTTAGATATTCGACAACTTCCGAGAGAGTTAGCTTGGCCTCATTTTCGGAGAAAAATAAGGTTAATTGTTTTTTATTCTCTTTGATAACAGGGTGAAAATTACTGCTTTTCATCTTAATTCGCTTCCCTTCAATAGTGGATATTATAGTGGTAAGTTGAGAAAGCCAAATGCTGACATTTTTATCATCTTGCCAATTAATTAATTGACTCACCAGAACCGGAGAATGAGTGTTCACTATTACTTGGCGTAAAGGCATTTCAGTATCTTCAAAATCGACAGTTAGCTCTTTTAATAATCTTGCCATTGCTTCAATACGAAAAGGATGAATGCCATTTTCTGGCTCTTCAAAACACAGTAATCCTGTGTGTTGTCGGTCGTATTGCAGGACACATAATGTTAATAAACGTAGGGTTCCTTCGGAAAGCACTCTCGAAGAAAACTCCCGATTATCATCACTTTTTACCTTGATAATAAATTGTCGATTTGCTTTGTCATCATAAACATTAACTTCTGTAAGATTTGGTAGCAGATTATTGAGATCACGGGAAATTGCTGTGAGGGTATATTCATCATCTTGTTTAATGCGAAATAAAGCAGCGGCTAAATTCTTTCCGCTTGCTGTTATTGTATCTCTGATGCCTATATCTTGACGAGTAGGTTCTCGCAAATCTTCGGGATTAAGCTGCATAAACTTCCAACTCAGCATTTCTTGTTTGGCGGCTAATATATGTTTAAAATCTATGGTATTAATGCTGCTTAAAACAGTTTGTGATGCGTTTTTTGCGGGAAATACTTTTTTATTCCCCGCTTGACCGTCTTGAGGTAGAACAATGGTAGCAATACCATTAATATCTTCAGTCTTAATATAAGGAATGGCTCTCCTACCCGTTACTACTTTTGGTCGCCAAGTTTCCAATACTGTCTTAGGAATATAATTTTTTACCCAATTATCTTCATTGTGCTTTAAATTTTCTAAACTTTCATCAACAATATACAAGTTTTCAAAGCCACTTATATTAGACTCTCGTTTAATTTTTAATTGATAGCGTAATCTTGTATATTTAAGATCGACTTCCCCACCCCAATTATCTTTTACCTTGCGATTGACTAACATTTCAACTATAAATTCCATTTCTGTGGCGTAGTCGTCCTCATCATACTGGGTAAAAAGTTCGCTAGGATGTCCTCGTTGCTCGCTAAAAGCCGTCTTCAGATCCACTTCTGCCAGCCGCGTCAACAATTGCAAAGCATCAAATAAATTACTCTTACCAGAAGCATTAACCCCAGCGACTACAGTAAGCGGCGTGAATACCATTTCAAAATTATGAAAGGATTTAAAGCCATGAATTTTAATATAAGTAATCATAGTTTTATGCGATAGGTAATATTAAAACATCAGCGCAATATTTAACCATACTGGAAAATCTTATCAACTTTCGCCCGATACTGTCCTACTATAATCTAGACATTGGCTGACAGAGGGAGAATAATTATGATCTTAACCAAGTCTCTCAGAGATTGATTTTATCAGACTCTGTAGGATTTGACCAAGAACAAGAGGTAACAATCCTCTTCTTTCAAGGGGATGAAAATTAAAATATCTCTTATTTCAGGCTCCCGACGACTGGGGGTAGGCAATGATAACTGATAACTCTCCAGAAACTAAAACCTATTGTTTCTCCTGATGACAAAGATGGAGTCATTTGGGGGGACAGTTGGGTTGACGTAACTTTCAATATTGCTCGCTCCTCTAGTGGGAACGACTGCTAACGAATCTAGTTCAATCTTTGGACTTCTTGACTTCACAGGACTCTGCCAATTCTCCCTACATCCTTCTCATTTTAACTCTCCCAGAGTGATGAAAGAGGGCTAACTAGAAAAATGGCTGATTAATCCCATAAAAGCTGATAGCTAAAAAAAACTGATAACCGATAACCCGGGAGAAAATATAATTGTAACTACCTACCCATTCCAGATTAATTCCTATGGCAGAAGAAACCACCACCCCCGCAACTCCGACAGCAGCAGCAGAAAAACCGGCTCAACCCGCGCCTGCTAAAAAACCCAAGGATCCTACCGTCGAGGAAAAACCCTTTGCTGAATTTATCGAGCAGCATTTTCAACCCGCACTGGCGGCAGCCTTGCAAAAGCTGGGTATAACTGATATGAAGCTGTCCTTTAAACAGGATAAAATTGCCGTGCAGGGCTTTTCTAGCTCTCCCTGTTGGCAGTTAACCGGCAATTGGCTCGGGGGAATGCGTCAATTTAGCATTTATTTTTTGGAAGAAAACATCAATGGCAAAAAAGCTTTTTCCCAGGCTGAGGGCGGCGCTCAACCTAGTACAATTGAATCATTTATGATCGATGAAAAGAAAGTAAGTCTTGATTTACTGTTGTTTTACACCCTGCAACGGCTTAACGGTCAAAAGTGGTTGACGAGAAACTAAAATTGCTGAGGATTAGCGATCGAGAAGGGGGGTAAAATGAGCATAGACGACCACTGCTTATCGATCGCTAATAGTAACTATGCGTGTATTTGTACTACTTTTTAACGCAGGCACAGAAAACGAAGGTATCCACACCATTCAAATGGGAGCTATCAATAAGGTTTTGATGTTTGAATCGGAAGATGATGCCACCCGTTATGCACTGCTGTTAGAGGCACAGGATTTTCCGACTCCCACGGTAGAGAAAATTGATTCGGAGGAAGTGGCAGAATTTTGTCGCGGCGCCGGCTATCAAGCGGAAATGATTGAAGCGGGTATGTTGGTAATTCCCCCCGAAAGCAATGCCTCCGAGTTGGATTGGCAAAAAGAGGAAGTCCCCCCCGCCGAAGAGGAGTTTTCCGAGATTCCCGATGCGGAGTTAGACAGCATCCGTCGTCGTCTAGAAGGACTTTTGTAATAGACCTCTGGTAAAAATCGAAAATTGTCCTGCTTGGTTAGGAGACAGGAGACAGTAGCCAGTAGTCAGGAGTTCGGAGTCAGAAGACAGGATAATAAATCAACGTTGTTCCCTGTTCACTGATAACTGACCACTGATAACTGACCACTGATAACTGACCACTGATAACTGACCACTGATAACTGATAACTGAACATGACAACCGTGGGGGAATTGGGCGAAAATTTGGTGGCGGATTGGTTGCAATTACAGCAATGGCATATCCTCCAGCGTCGTTGGCGTAGTGGCAGCGGTGAAATCGATTTAATCGTCTTGTCTAAGTCTCAGGCGATTCTCGCTTTTGTCGAGGTGAAAACCCGCAGCGCTGGCAATTGGGATTTAGGGGGCAAATTAGCAATCGATGACCGTAAACAGGGGAAAATTTACGAAGCCGCCCAGATATTTCTCTCCTTTTATCCCCAATGGTCCGATTTAACCTGTCGCTTCGATGTGGCTTTAGTTAGTTGTCAAAAAAGTTCTCTATTCGCTTTACCTGAGTTTTCCCTTGATTATCCCTGTCAGCTACGGGCAGGTTATCAATTGCAATTACAGGAATATCTCGTGGCGGTTTTCTAAAAACATAATATGCCCGCCTAGGGAGGCGGGCTTCATCCTGTACAAACGATATGGACTCCTAAAAATTTAACGGACTCAATACAATAGAGGTTTACGGAACTCACAACAGTCTATCTGTCAACTATCAAGATTTCTCAGTTTACCGACTCAGGTGCTGATTACAGCCCACTCCATCTGTCCTATCTTGAGCGACAGAGGCGAAACCATACTTTACTTTACAAACTTTGAGAATCTGCGTCCGATTTAGCTGTTGCGTTGAGCTAGAGCAGGTGGCACAGGCTCTAGGTCTTTTTGCCTGTAAGGAAGTTGAGTCGCTTCCCTTGTGCCTTATGTTTTTAATATAACACCTTTGTCAGGACTAGATCGAGCTTGTGATGAAAGTTTACACTTATTGATTTTTAGCAAAATTTGCCGTTACAAAACTATAGATAGGGTCTGCTGAACAAGTTTGTTGGTGGAGGCAGGGTGTGGCCCCCCCAACCCCCCCGACATCGGGGGGGCAGGTGGGGTGTGGGGTTTTACCGATTTTGAGGTGGCCAATTACCTAATTTTTAGGGAAAAAGTACCTGAATTTTCCCCCTGATCACTCCAATGGTCGGCACTTTTTGATTGACAAAAAGTCTAAAAGCCTTACCCAACAAGGTTTTTAGATTTATTCAGCAAACCCTATTTAGGAATTTTAGGCAATTTAATCCTTATTTTTGCCGTTTTTAAACCCTCAAAAATTAATTAAGTAGGTGGGTGGAATTAAATATAAAATGAACGTAGGTTGGGTTGAAGCATGAAACCCAACGCCCGATTATGTTACGCTACCGCTAACCCATCCTACAAATAATTGTGCCTACCTACTTATGCAAGAACTCTATTTAATCAGCCAACCCTAATTAAAAAGAATACACGGCTGTTTTGATATTTTGGTAGTTATCATCTAGATCTGATTCTAGGAGAATAATCGCAGTAATTCTCCTAGTCATCTCGCTGACTTCCTGCACTTCTGCGATAGTTAATCCCCGTCCTAATAATTTTTCCTCGCGATAACTTAGCCATTTTTTAATAACTTGATAACCCCCGATAGTATATTCCCAAACCCGGGCCGGTATATTTTGCCAATAGGCTCGATCGTTGAGATAAATATCATAGGTTTTGGTTCCTAATAATTTTCGCATTTCTGGACTAATTACGCTCATTTCTGCGGTTGTATATTGTCTGGCGATCGCTTTTCCTTTACCCGGCATTGTCACACCATTTTTACCCCCATGTCCCCAACCGACGTTAATAATTAAATCCCCCTTATCTGGGTTTAAATTTCCCCCATCAGTGCAGGAAATCAAGGCGATTTTTTGCAGTGCAGGGGTCGGTTTTTTGGTGACTCCTATAACGGGGTTTTCTGTGTCTAAAAGAGAGGCGATCGCTTGTCCTAGTTGGGCAGATTTAATTAATAATTCTTGGCTATTGGGAAGGGGAATCCTTGGGAAGTCTTGACGAATCCCGTCGGCATTTTCCCCAAGATACAAGGGAGAGTATCCAATCGCTAACGAGTGCAGCCAAATTAAGGAGGCATTCTCGATATTTTCATCGAGATTATTAATACCCAGTTGATTTAAGTATTGACGAGATTTTTCCGAGAGATTGGCTTTTATTGAAGGACTATTAAAGTTACTGGAATCGAATAATTTTCCTTGAGTATTATCTTCTGTATTCACCTTCTCTGAATTTTGACGTAATCGTATAGGAAAGTGATAAGCATGACCTCTAATAAAGTCAAAGTCTCCTAAACAGTTAGTAAAATAAAATGGTATTCCTTCGGGAGAGGCAACACCAGCAGGACGACTGACTAAAAAGGAATTACCTTGAAATTGATGAATAAATAGCGAAGGTCTAGACTCATTCCAAAGCGGTCTGATTTGAGTATAATAACACCACTTAATCTCATAGGGTCTGAGCAGATAAGGTAAGAGCATTTGAGGATTAAATTTTTCGCGTAACTTTAAGACTTTATCTCTTGCTTTTTTGGCATCAAATCGAGCTGCATCTTTAGTTAAACCTGTATTAAGTGATGCTAATTCTTCCCATGAAATATTTTGATCAAAGTATTTACTTATCCTTTCCGAAAGAATAGTTTTATCACTATCAATAAAACTATAGCCTCGATTCTCTTTATAACCTGTAATTGGAGCTTCATCAGATAAATCTGTTAACTTTGGCCATGCTAAATAGTGAGAGGAAACATCGGAGGGACGGAAAGAATAACGATTAGATTGTTCTGGGTTAGAGACTTGATAAAAAGCATCAAAATCTTGATTATTTAAACTATCTAATAACTGTTCTCGTTTAGCAACTCCCCAGAAATGGCGAAAATAGACATCAACATTTTTATTCCTTACTTCCTTTCTTACCATTAGTCCGATAGTTGTCCCGACTCGAATCCCTTCCTTATTGTATTGAGTAGAAAAAACACTAGGATCGGGATTACCTTCAGGGGTTAACTTTCCTGTTTCGCGACTATCACCATTGAGACAATCAAACCAAAGGCGATCAAATTCTTGTAAAAATCTTTGTCGCATCACCACAAAAGAAGGATCACCGAGATAGGAAAAATTAGAAATATAACAAACAACCCCTTTACCAGTATTTTCTGAAATACATCTTTCCGCTAAACGAAAAAAGCGCACATATAACTCATCCAAATTAAACTTTTTAATCCCCCAATCGGAGATTAAACCCTGTTTATACACTTCCACTAAACCTGCTTCTTCCGCGGGACTTGTTCCAGCAAAAGCATTGTAGGGAGGATTACCGAGAATAACTAAAATCGGTTTACCGCGCTTAACTTCATCGGCTGCCTCTCGTTCCTTATTTAACTCTGGAAAACTCAATTGTAGCTGTTGAATTTTCTGTTTACTTTCCTCATCGGGAGGTTGCCAACCAGTTAAAGCATTAGTCAGATAAATCCCGACTCGTTCACTATCTTCTATTAAAGGTACATCCAAACTTTGCAGGAATAAACCTAATTGTAGATGAGCGACGACAAAAGGAGCGGTTAAAATCTCGAAACCGAAAATTCTTTCTATGGCTGCCTTTTTCACCAAAGCCATGGCTAAAGCACCCGCGCCATTTTCCTGTAAAGTATCGGTAATATAGCGCAAAACCTCGACTAAATAAGCACCAGTTCCACAGCAAGGATCGAGAATATAAACATCGGGATTAGCTAAACCGTCCTCAATATTTAATTCTTCTCGTAAAACTCGATCGACTCGCGCTACCATATAGCGAACAATTTCCGGAGGAGTGTACCAAACTCCCAATTCTTTGCGTAAATCAGGATCAAAAGCTTGCAAAAATGGTTCATAGAAATACTGTACCGCTTGTCCCTCATCGAATTGACGAAAAAATTCCTCTCGTCGCACTCGATTTAAAGCTGCACCGGTCCAGTTCAAAACTTCTACTAATCCCAAAGATTTTAACTTACTCGGTGCGGCGATCTGCTCAAATAGGATCGCTAACATGGGAACATGGAGATGGTGGGCTGCGGATTTCCAATCGAACTTATCCTCTTTATCCTCGCGATTGAGGTTTTGCTTGTGCCATAATACCCAAGCAGAAAATAAACCATAAAAGAGGGTTTGCACGAGGGTAGAACGAAAAAATTTATTTCCCTGTTCCCGTTCAAATTTGATACCTAGGGCATTTTCTAAAGCTTGACGAATATTGGCCAGAGCGGGAAGATCGGAATGACGTTCTAAGCGTGCTTTTGCGTCCCGCGCATAGGAAGCAAGAAACCAAGCAACATCGGCCGGTGAGGTGATAGGAGCCGCCTGTAAAAGCACTCTCTTTAGGTATTCTAAGAGGCTATCACCGTGTTCGGCGGCAAATTTGGATGGATTTGAGGTTTTTAGCCAAAACTCGGCTTCTGACGGGGCTAAACTATAGGCTTCTAATTCTACCGGTTGACCTTGGCTATTGCGACCGATGAGCAGAAAATCGCGATAATTGCTGACTAATACTTGACCGTATTTTTGCCAGTATTTTTGTACTTGTTCGCTGGCGGCGATTTTTTTGACATCTTCTTTGGTTCCCTTAATCTCGATCGCGCCTCTTTCGGGAAAAATCGCCGTAAAAGGTTCTAATTCTTGATTTTTGGGGAATTGATCGACGTTAAAAAGTCCCCCGTCCGGCAATCCCGCACCCTGATTTCTGAGGTTGATAATGCAGCGTACTCGCGGTTTTAGGGTTTTACCGATTTCGTTGAGGAGAGTTTCGAGAGTGCCGTAGTAGGAGGTTTCTTTTACTGCTGCTTGGGATGAGTGGATTTCTTGCAGGTTGCGAAAATAATTAACGAGGGGATTCATGAGACCTCTTGTGAAAACTAAAAATTGTTGTTAGGGTTAGGAGTCGGTCGTCAGGATAATTAGGAATGAATAATAATTAACTAAGTAGTCTATTTACATATTTTATGCTATTTAATCCTTATTTGTGCCGTTTTTGAACCCTCAAAGGCTCTTGTCTGAGTGCATGGGTGTCTGTGCTAACCAAGAAGTTAATTTTGTCCTACTACTGCTTGTTCTAAGGCTCTGCCTTGGAACATAATATCTAAGTAGGGTTTGCCCATCACTAAGTAGGGAGGCACAATTATTTGTAGGATGGGTTAGCGGTAGCGTAACCGATGCAGCCGTTGGGTTTCATGCTTCAACCCAACCTACGTTCATCTGATTATTTATTCCCCTTTTTGCATGAGTGCATGAGTAGAAAACGGGTTTCTCGGAGAAACCCGTTTTCTGTGCGTTACTCAACGGATTTAGTATAATGTGAAATATCAAATTCAATTCAAGCCTAAAGCTATCAAAGACTTAGAAAAACTTTCTTCTCAAGATCGGACTAGAATTATGGCTAAAATTGAAGCAATGAAGGATAATTTACAAGGAGATGTCAAGCAATTAAAGAATTTTACGCCTAATTATCGCTTAAGGGTGGGTAACTATCGAATTCTATTTGAGGTTGAAGAAATCACTTTAAAATATCTACAATTAAATTAAGGAGAAAACAATGATTGAATTACATCCTGAATTCTTAATCAAAAATGGCAAAAAAGAATTTGCTGTTTTAACTTATGAGGAGTTTGTGAAAATTAAAGAAATCTTAGAAGACTTAGAGGATTTGGAAGATTTAATACAGGCAAAAGAAGAAGAAAAAGATAGTCAAACTTATTCTCTAGATGAGGTTAAGAAGATGCTAAATATTGATTGATTGCTTGTATCTTGCTTTAATTCTACTATTTCGCAGATGGGAAAAAATAGAGTTCCCCTTGTATCTCTAAATCCGGCTTGTTTTCCTACTTTTCGACAGTTTTCGTCTATTTCACAAGAATATACACAGTCATAACCAACCCTCTCGAAAGTTAATCTAAATCCTCCAATACCAGCAAAAAGATCGATAAATCTGAGTTTTTCGTTTGTCATTGCCAAATTATGACATCAAAGATAAGTAGGTGGGTGGAATTAAATATAAAATGAACGTAGGTTGGGTTGAAGCATGAAACCCAACGCCCGCATGGGTTACGCTACCGCTAACCCATCCTACAAATAATTGTGCCTACCTACTTAGCCAAAGTGAATATATCCTAAATTTTAGCAAATGTTCCGACTTATGCAGCGATAAAAACTGTAGTCTAGATAATTAAGGTTAATATGTCCCCATATAATCAATTTGGAGATACTAGATTAGGTATAATTATTCGTAATGATAGCGAGCTTGCAGAAATAAAATTCGATTATTCTCGACTTGATAAACTAAACGATGCTCTAAATTAATTCTTCTTGACCATAAATTAGAGCCAAGATGTTTAAGAGGTTCAGGTTTACCAATACCGGAAAAAGGTTCTGCAAGTATTGCTTCAATTAAGTCCCAAAGACGTTCCCAGATTTGGGGGTTATTGCGGGCCCACCACCGTAAATCTTCGCGAAATTGTGGGGCAAATTCAGGACAAACTCGCACAATTTCGGTTTCAGACTTCTGCGGCTTTTTCTTGCTCAATCTCGGTCTCCAATTCTTGACGTAATTCTTCTAGAGAAGTGGTGGCAGCTGTCTGAGATAATCTTTCTTGTGACCAATTTAAGGACTGAAAAAGTCGTTGAGCGTTAGCTGGAGAACGCAAAAGATAAACTTCTTCTAATAAAGCGGATAATTCGTCAGCAGCAATCAAGGCCACATCATGATGACCCTGACGTTGGACAATAACGATCGAGTTTCCCAGTTCTACTTGTTCTAAAACCTGAAGAAAATGTTCCTGTGCTTGGGTATAGCTAGTATAGGTGGTGGGGATGGGCAGCATGGCCATTAATCAACTCCGCAGTCAAAAAATTAATCAATGGGTGCGTTAACCAAGAGTAACGCACCCCGAGGAAATTACACCGAAGTTAAGGTTTTCTCCGCGCTAATTTGCGCTTCGGGACTATCCGCTTCCGAGGGAGGGACCACTTGCCAGAATTGACCGAGATAGCTATCCCAATTAGCTAAAATTAACTTACCTTTGGGGCTATTAGTGCGTTCTACATGGGCCTCAATTAAAGATTTTAACTGTTCCGCACCGGCAGCCGTGCCAACCCGTTGAATCTTGACAATTTCGGGGTTGAGTTTCTCCGGTAGGGACGGATCAAGGATATAAGCTAATCCTCCCGTCATCCCGGCGCCGACGTTGCGACCGACGGAACCAAGCACGACAATTACCCCCCCGGTCATGTATTCACAGAGGTGGTCCCCGGCCCCTTCGATAACCGCTTTTGCGGTGGAATTGCGAACAGCAAAGCGTTCACCAGCGCGACCATTCGCGTATAACACCCCACCGGTGGCCCCGTAGAGACAGGTATTACCGATAATAGCGTTATCTTCGGGCTGATAATTGGCGTTTTGGGGCGGTAAGATGACAATTTCGCCGCCGTAGATGCCTTTACCCACATAATCGTTAGCTTCTCCCTCTAAATGGAGATTGACACCGGGTAAATTAAATGCTCCGAAACTTTGACCGGCCGCACCCTGGAAATTGAGCTTAATTTCGCCTTCAAAGCCATCATTACCGTATTTTTGGGCAATTACCCCCGCAATTCTCGCCCCGACAGAGCGATCGGTATTGACAATCCTGTAGGTTTTGCTGACGGTTTCCTGTTGCTCGATCGCTTGTTTAATCTCGCTATCGGCTAGAATATCGTCATCGAGAACAGCACCGTTACTATGTACTTCCTCGTGCTGCAACCAAGAGCGATCGCCACGTCCATCGGGTAAATTCAATAAACAATCAAGATTGAGGGATTCTGTCTTAGTTAAACGAGCATCGGAGCGCACTTTTAACAGATCTGCTCGGCCAATCACCTCATTTAAACTGTGATAGCCTAATTTCGCCAATAATTGCCGCGTTTCCTCAGCCACTAAAGTAAAGAAATTGACCACATGAGCGGGAATTCCTGGAAAACGAGCGCGCAGACGTTCCTGCTGGGTAGCGACTCCCACAGGGCAATTATTCGTGTGACAGACGCGGGCCATGATGCACCCCTCAGCAATCATGGAAATGGAACCAAAACCGAATTCCTCCGCACCCATCAGAGCAGCCATGAGGATATCCCAACCGGTTTTCAGTCCCCCATCTGCACGCAAAATCACCCGATGACGCAGTTGATTTTCCATTAACATCCGATGCACTTCCGTCACTCCCAATTCCCAGGGACTACCCGCGTGTTTGATCGAACTTAGGGGTGATGCACCTGTACCACCATCGTGACCAGAAATCTGGATAATATCAGCGTTAGCTTTGGCAACTCCGGCCGCAATTGTACCGATACCGATCTCGGCCACTAATTTGACGGAAACTTTGGCCCGGGGGTTAATTTGGTGTAAATCGTAGATTAATTGTGCTAAATCTTCGATCGAGTAGATATCGTGGTGAGGAGGGGGAGAAATCAAGGTAACACCCGGTTTTGATCGCCGTAACATGGCAATATAGGGACTGACTTTTTTCCCCGGTAATTGACCTCCTTCTCCCGGTTTTGCTCCCTGGGCCATTTTAATCTCTAGCTGTTTTCCACTCATTAAGTATTCGGGAGTGACTCCAAAACGACCCGAAGCTATCTGTTTAATGGCAGAATTAGCCGTATCACCGTTTTTTAAGCCGTTTAGGTGAGGCATGGTCACGGAATGTCCCTCGGCATCCACATCGCTTAAGCTGGTGTAACGGATCGGATCTTCTCCCCCTTCTCCGGAATTGGACTTACCTCCGATGCGATTCATGGCGATCGCTAGGGTTTCGTGTGCTTCCCGGCCCAAGGCACCGAGGGACATTCCCCCTGTGCAGAAGCGTTGCAGGATACTTTCGATCGATTCTACTGCTTCGATGGCAATTGAGGCTCGATCGCTGTTAAATTCTAATAGATCGCGCAATGCAGTAGCGGGTCTTTGCTGCAAGATTTGACGATAGGTTTCGTAATGGTCATATCCTTGACCTTGGGAGTGAGCGGCCACGGCTTTATGGAGTGCTTTCGCCATTTCCGGAGAATTCATGTGGTATTCTCCCCCCGGACGGTAGTTGACAAAACCGTAGTTTTCTAGTTTTTTGGCGGTAAGATTGGGGAAAGCTTGACGGTGGAATGCGATCGCTTCTTGGGCCACTTCAGCAATGCTTAAACCCCCAACGCGACTGGTAGTACCGTTAAAAGCTAGTTTAACTAAATCTGCCGATAATCCGATCGCCTCGAAAATTTGCGCCCCATGGTAGGAAGATAGGAGAGAAATACCCATTTTCGAGAGGATTTTCAGTAATCCCGCTTCTACGGATTTGCGGTAGTTAATTAGGGCTTTTTCGAGGCTAATAGCTTCTAATTTGCCGTTTTCCATCAATTTCTGCGTTCTTGGCTCGATCCACCACTGGGCGATCGTTTCTAGGGCCAAATAGGGACAGACTGCGGAAGCTCCATAACCAATTAGACAAGCGAAGTGATGGGTACTCCAACATTGGGCCGTGTCGATCACGATCGAAGCTTTTAAACGCAAGTGTGAGCGAATCAGGTGATGATGGACAGCACCAACAGCTAATAAGGGGGGAATATAGCTAGTTTTTTCGTCAATAGGAGCAGTTCTGTCACTGAGAATTAAAATTTCTGCTCCCGATGCTACTTTCTTGGCGGCCTCAGCGCACAAATTAGCGATCGCATCTTCTAATCCCCCCGGTCCGGTGGTCAGATCATAAAGGGTAGAAAGTTCGGCTGTTTTGTAGCTAGAGGTTTTAACTTTGGCTAATTCCGCATTATTGAGCAGGGGAGAGTCTAATTTCAGTAAATGTGCGTCATCAACCCCTAATTTCAGGATATTACCCCGTCGTCCCAGATACATAGTCAAGGACATGACTAAACTTTCGCGTAAAGGATCGATGGGAGGGTTAGTAACTTGGGCAAAACGTTGTTTAAAGTAATCGTAGAGAAGATGGGGTTTACTGGAGAGGACTGCTAGGGGAGTGTCATCACCCATACAGAAAGTCGGTTCTTTTCCCTGTTCTGCCATGGGGACGATTATCAGATCCACATCTTCGGATGTATAACCGAAAGCGGTTTGCAGGGGAAGGAGATTACTAGGGGTGGGAATGTCTATCGCTGTTTCTTTGTCAATAAAGGTGCGTTGGGATTTCACCCATGCACCGTAGGGATTAGCGCGGGCAATTTCCTGTTTAATCGGCCAATTACGCTTAATTTCGCCTTTTTCTAGGTCAACTGCGATCATTTGACCGGGGCCGAGACGACCTTTTTCCATAATGGTGGTTTCATCGAGGGGAATAGTTCCCGCTTCCGAGGAGACGACGATATAACCGTTGTTAGTAATGCTATAACGGGCCGGTCGCAAACCGTTGCGATCCAAACAAGCGCCGACGATTCCCCCGTCACTGAAGACCAGTAAAGCTGGGCCGTCCCAGGGTTCCTGTAAACCGCTATAGTATTCGTAGAAGTCGATAATTTCGGGATAATTCTGTAAATCCGGCTGATTATTGTAGGCCTCCGGCACTAGGATCATAGCCGCTTCTAGGGGACTGCGACCGGTTCTCACCAATAATTCTAGGGCGCTATCGAGGTTATAGGAGTCGCTGTTAGCGGGGTTAACAATGGGGGTCAGGGATTGTAATTCTTCGTGGGTCCAACCTTGGGTTTCTAAAGCTGGTTCCCGGGCCGACATCCAGTTAATATTGCCCAAAAGGGTGTTAATTTCGCCGTTATGACCCAATAAGCGCATCGGTTGAGCGAGGGGCCATTTTGGTTGGGTATTGGTGCTAAAACGTCGGTGATAAATGGCAAATTGACTGCTATAGGCGGGATTTTGCAGGTCTAGATAGAACTCTCGCAGGATTTCGCCCCTTACCATGCCTTTATAGACTATGGTGCGACAGGAAAAGGAACAGAAATAGAAATCATCGGCCAGTTGCTTACCCACTTCAGAACGGGCAATATAGAGTAGGCGATCGAATTGAGAACCGGCTAAATCGGGGGAAGTCACCAGAATTTGCTCGACGTAGGGTTGATTTTCCCTTGCTTGTCTTCCGAGGACTTGGGGACGGACGGGAACAGCACGCCAACCTAAAATCTTAATATTATATTTATTGACAATTTCTTCGATGTGTGCTTTAGCGTCGGCTCGTTCTTGGGCCGCTTGGGGAAGAAAGACCATACCCACCCCTAGACGCTCAGATTCTGGCATATTTAAGCCATTTTCGGCGAACCAAGGAGCGAGGACATCTCTGGGGATAGCGGTCATCATACCGGAACCGTCCCCGGAATCCTGATCGGCGCTGCAGCCTCCCCGGTGTTCCAAACAACCTAAGGCTAAAAGGGCCTGTTCAATCAGTTGATGGCTGCCGGAACCGCGCACATCGGCAATAAAACCGACTCCGCAAGCGTCCCGTTCCTCTACGAGCCATCGGGGACCCCAATAGGGATCGATTTGGTGTATATTGTCGGTTTTTAGGTTATTTTGTTGCGCCATAGAAGTTATCCTTAGGGTCGTTGTCTAGAAGGGTGGGAGAGTTGGTCTGCTGATAAGGTCAATCTAGAATAGAATTTTTTTTGATCTTGCCGTTTCGATTGTCGCTGATTTTTCCTAATTTTTGCCTGTTGCCATCTTTATCTTGGCCGGTCTGAGGAATCACAGGTGATCTACCATGATATAGTAGCTCTCAGGAATTGTCATCGAAAATCCCCTAGGCAGGATGGGGGTGAAACATCCTGTTAGGTGCTTATTTTCGCAGAATATTGTCAGATTATAAATATTATTGAGGCAATGGGGTCAAATTCAGCACAAGACTTTAGCTAAAGAGGCGGGTAAATCGGCTAATTTTTCCACCACTGTCACCCCAGCTTCTTGAAAATGACGGAGGCTATCTTTTCTGGTATTCTTAGCGGCAACAGAGTAGGAAAGTTGGTTAGAAATAATTGTTTCTGTATCGCCGAAATTGGTTTCAATCGCTGTATTTAACCCGACAAGATAGGCAATCACTGGTTTTTCGATCGCCGAGGCAATATATTTGGCTGCCTCGATTTCGGCCTTTCCTCCCACCTGACTGACGAGGAGAATCGCCTCGGTATTGTCATCTTCCTCGAAAACCTGCAACCATTGGGACAAATTGGAGCCAATAATGCCGTCAGTACCCAAATTTACCGCCATAGATTCACCATACCCCGCTGCTGTTAGAGTTTTCGCTACTTCATCCCCTATGCGATCGCCGCGGGTGATTAGACCGATTGTCCCCGATTGATAAAAACTGGGTTCACAAATACCCAACCAAAGATAATTGGGAATAATTACACCCTGGCTGCCGGGTCCGAGAATTAATGTCCCGGTGGTAGTAGCTATCTTTAATAATTCCACCAGATCCAAGGGGGGAACTCCTGGGGTGACGATAATTAATTGGGGAATGGCTGATGCGATCGCTTCTAAGGCCGCATCTAGGACTTGATTGGGGGGGACTAAAATTAAACTGGTCCTGATTTCCCCGGCTTCAGCAACGGACTCGGCCACTAGATCAAACACTGGTATCTCTGCGATTATCTCACCACCGTGGCCACTAGCCACCCCCGCTACTAAACAGGTTCCCTGAGCTTTCAATCGTGCCGCATAATATTTGCCTAGGGGTCGATCGATCCCTTGCATAATTATCTGATCCTTATCTGTCCATTTCATATATTAAGTGTTGGGAGTTGTTTCAGTAAACAGTAAACAGTAATCAGTAAACAGTAAACAGTAATCAGTGAGACACTGTTGATGGGAGTTTTTTTCAGTGGTCAGTAAACAGTAAACAGTAATCAGGTTCTGAAGGCAAGAGTCACTCATGCAAGAGGCTTCGGCCGTTCGGCGAGCTTTTGTCGAACGCTCGCCGAACGGCAAAAGAAAGAATCTGGCAATTCTCTCACCTAAAAAGAAGGTTAGAAACTAAGCACATCAAAGCTTTTAGCTTAACCAATTAGGTTTTAAGTAGGTGTGTGGAATTAAATATAAAATAAACGTAGGTTGGGTTGAAGCATGAAACCCAACGCCCGCATGGGTTACGCTACCGCTAACCCATCCTACAAATAATTGTGCCTACCTACTTAGATTCGGCCCTTGTGAACTGAAAACTCACATCTGATTACTGATGACTGATAACTGATATACTTTAGACCCGACATTCCGCACATCTTCATATACCTTTATATATTTTTACATTCCCCAAGATGTTTTGACGAAAAAGCTTCATTGTAGAAACTACTATTGAGAACATTTTCAATAATTGATTTTTTCTGAGAAAACAAATTACAATTCTTCACCTTGATGAAAATCGATCATTGTAGCTACAATCTTTACTGGCAAAGGGTTGTAAGCAATGTATTAGTAAAAATTATCAATTGAATGTTAAGAAGTGCGGAAGGTGGGTTAGACGTTCATAATCTGAGATTTATTAAACTTCTGAAATCCTAGAGTGAACAAGGAATCCAGTTCTTTTTTATGTTTCAGATAGGCATCATTCAGACATTCATAAATAGCTGAAGAAAAGTCGGAAACGTTTTCATAATATTTACCATACAAACATTTCTTTTTGACAAATTTCCACAGGCTTTCAATTAAATTTAGATTAGGCAATAAGACGGCAGATAGAGTAATTCTATTGACAAAGAAAGAGCCAATTATTCAACAATTTTACATTTTTGATAGCGGGCATTATCTAATACTAGAGTGATTTGAGGAAAAAATGCAAGTTATAGCCGTGCAAAGTATAGCTCAAGAGAGCATAGGCTACGATCGCAATCACAATATTAACATCAAATATGTTTGCTCCACCAGATGAAGCAGGACTAATGAATAAGGTGGAAAATGGCGCAATGAAAGGTGCAGATAGATGATTAATCAACTGAGCAAATTGATTTTGTGGGTTCGCACCAAACAAACGCAGCAAGAACCTCATTACCAGTAGTATTTGCACTATTCCTGCCAGCCCGAAAATGCTATTAATTATCCAATTTAAGGTATTACTTCGTCTGGCAGATCGCAGGCGTTTCTCTTCTTGATCAAGTCGAAAAGCCTCTTCATCATGTAGCAGTTCTCGTCGCCGCTCAAGATTGGTTTCATCATCCCGATCGTGATTCATTCTTAGACCTCAGAGTCAATATTTTTCTGATTTAAATAGGGTTTGCGGCAAAAAGTTTTTCCTGGGGGCAGGGTGTGCCCCCCCAACCCCCCCGACATCGGGGGGGTGGGGTGTGGGGTGTAGGGTTTTACCGATTTTGAGGGGGTCAATTACCTAATTTTCAGGGAAAAAGTCCAGGAAATTTTCCCCCGATCACTCCCAGAACCATTACTTTTTGATGGCCAAAAGGTCTAAAAGTTTTACCCAACAAGGTTTTTAGATTTATTCAGCAAACCCTAAATAAATTCTCCAATCAGTGGCGGGTACAAGCCACCACTGATTGTTCCCTCCGACCTACTCCCTTTCAACTTCTGCCTCCTTTTTAGGATTGCTATCCTTTAACTCTATTGATCGAGAGAAAACGGGCTTGCGAGTTTTCAAGTTAAAGCGGAATCCTTGAGGTAAGATGTGCAACCTGACTCCACACACTGCCATCGCTTCATCTTTGAGCAGTTCGTCTAAATTATCATAAGTTGCTTCTGATTCATCGACAACTGTTATAGCCCCACGCCCCAGCACTTTAAATTCGTCACCGTCCACAACTACTGCTGTATCTTCGTCAATGCCAAAGCCTAAGTTAGCTGGCTGCTGTAAGAGAGCGGAAATCAGGCGACCTAGCCGTCCGCGCTGGGCAAAATGCTGATCGATCACCACTGAGTGCAGAAATCCCATTCCCGGACCCATCTCTATGGCATCCATGCGTGCGTTGGTTTCGGAGTCTCCTTCAATAATCATCAGATCGGGCATGATGGCAGCACCGGCACTTGTCCCACCGATCACCATTCCCTCCCGATTGCGTTGGTGAAGTAAGGTATCTAGCTGAGTTCCCTTGATGTGTTCAATGATTAGGGCTTGATCTCCCCCGGTAAAAAACGCTCCTGTGGCTTCCTCAATGATTTTCAGGTTTTCTGGATCGTCGGCATCTTCCCTGTGAATGGTATTGAGGACACATACATCCTCGACACCGAGTCGCTCAAACACTCGGGTATAGGCTTCTCCAGCCGAACGAGGCTCACTTGTTGCCGCCGTTAACACGGCAATTTTAGCTTTAGTCCCGCCAGCACAGCGAACAAACTCTCGCAAGATTTGACAATCTCCTTCTTTGTCTTCTGCTCCACCAATGATGATTAATTGCCCGCGCTCTTTTGTGGATTCCATACAAAAACTCCTTGAATAACTAAACAGCACAACAACATAAAATTAAATTATGATCGTTCACACCTCCCCTACCCAATACCGTTCGGTTGAGCAAACCAGCCCCCACCCCCCTCAGTCTCCACTCCTCTCTTATCTCCCCTTTCAGGGGAGACGATAGAATTACCCCTTAAGGGGGATTTAGGGGGTGGGATTGACATCCTCACCGCCCTAAAAGGGACGGTGATTCCTAGACCTCACGATCTAGGTTTCTGCTTCTTAGCAGTTGCCTTCACAGACTTACTCTGTTCGGGTCTGACACTCGCGACCCAGACTGATACCGCAAGCCCTGCGGCCAAAATGTTTTTACTGGCGTTAACATCCCTGTCATGGCAAGTTCCACATTCAGGACACTCCCATTCTCGGACACTTAACGGCATTTTCTCAACGATATGCCCACAATTATTGCACCGTTTTGAACTAGGAAACCATCTATAGCGTTTCTCGCATCTGTGCGGCACAGTTAAACCTTTGCTGATTAAGCTGTTCAGGATCGGGAATGTACCTCTTGTGAATCAGAAATGCTATATCTATTTCCCGATAGTTTCTCCCATACCAACGGCATTTATAGGCTCATTGTCGAGTGATTTCTCCCCAACTAACATCTGATATATAGCGTTTTTCAGTCTGCTGAGGTACAAAAGTGATGGGTTTTAGGCAAAAGGCAAGAGGCAGAAGGCAAAAGGGAAGAAAAATAGGTGTACCTCACTAGCTTAGGAAACGCTATAGCTTGAGCTAGTTTCGGGTTTTTTACAGGGTGAGAGCATCTCAAACGCTATTGACAATTGGCCAATTTTGTCATCCGCGTGGGCATTTCAAGTGATACCAGTCAATCAGAATAGTTACGAAATCGACCAAATAGGTCGATTTTTGCTTAACGATTGAGATGGCAAATTCTCCTCAAATATGCCTGAATCGTGGGCAAGCAACTCACATAAAGTTCATTTTGTCAAGGATTGTTAAGATGCGCTTACCTTGGGGTTTTTTACCAGGTCTTTTACCGCTAAATTTTCAACTACAATCGTTTAGTTTTCACGAACTAATTGAGTGGTTAGCTTATGTAAATGGTCTTTTCTGCTATCGGTGATTCGAGCCTGAATCTTAGCTACTTTGACTCTTGCTTTTTCCCGATTTTTTGACCCTTTCTGTGTTCGAGAATCAACAATTACCGTCGCCTCATAAACAAGTTGTAGACAACGCCAATCAGCACCAAAACCAAAAGCAGGTGGATTAAGCTGCCGCCAATGTTAATGGAGAATCCTAACAACCAGAGGATGAAAAGTATAACAACGGCAGTCCAAACGAGATCAAACATATTTCCCTCCTTGATTTAGAGAAAAGTAATGAAAATTCAGTCATCGATCCTTAATTGAGTATATCTTGAACCGTATCTTTTACGTCTTCTACTGCATTGCGAACTTGGCTTTCGACTTGTTTAGCTTTTCCAGCAACTTGATCTTGGCGGTTGCCAGTAGCTTTACCTATCGCTTCTTGAGCTTTGCCTTCAATGTTTTTTGTGACTGCTTTTGCCCTCCCTTTTAACTTCATCTGGTCTTTTATATCTTCTGCTGCGTTACGAGCCTGACTTTCGACTTGCTTGGCTTTTCCCATCATCTGATCTTTGGGATCGCCTGTCATGTTGCCAATCGCTTCTTGAGCTTTGCCTTCAATATTTTTCGTAACTGCCTTGGCTCGATTCATGCTTGCGATTTGAGTCTGCGATTGGGTGGGTAAAGTTGCAGCCCAACTATTTGTAGTTCCAAAATCAAAAGCTATAGTAATTGCCAGCATTATAGTTAAAATAATGGTGACAAAAAAGCGACGAATCTGTTGAAGTGACATCATTTTAACTCCAAAAAAGAATTTGATGAATCGATGATACATGGATGATGAACAACTACTGTCTAGACCCTTTCAAGAAAGATTTTTCTAGTCTTTGACGGCGTAAGTTTACCGAGGGAGAGATCTTCGACTTCTTTGAGAAGCTAGATATCTGGTAATATTGGGTTTATTTACGCCGCCTTGTCCTAGTGTTTCACCTGTCCCGAAAGAAGCCATTTTTTGAGGAAGAGTTCCGATGAAATCTGGGTTTCAATCATTTGTCTGAATGGCGGTTGCCGTGACAAACGACCTACTAATCAATAATTTTTTTGACTTCATCTTTCACATCTTCGATAGTGTGACGAACTTTTGCCTCTGCCTGTTTTTCCTTGCCCTCTGCTTGAGCTTTGGGATCGCCAGTCAGATCTCCTACTGCTTCTTGAACTTTACCTTCGATATTTTTGGCGGTTGCCTCGGCTCTATCTTTTAAGCTCATGATGCTCTCCTTATTGAATTTGTTGGATTTGAGAACTGCTTACCTAAGTTGAGCTAACAATTCTGCTTCTGGTATTACTGTAACGGGTGGTTGTTTGATTTACTGTATGAATTGATTGAGTCTGTATGAATTGCTTGAATACGACACAAAATGTAACGGGCGATGCACTAGAACTACCTTTTTTTATTAATAAATAGCGCCGCCCTTAACAGACGGTAAGGCCACTCTTTTTGTCTCTGCTGCTCTTATTGCACTGCTAGAACAGAAATATGTCCGACCTCTTTTGTATCGCTACGAGGCCGGATGACGATCTCGACGTCTTGATTCAATGCCGTGAGAAATTCCATCAATCGTTCAACTGAAAATTGATCGAGCCGATAGTTTTTTAGTGCTGAAACCTTGGGCTGCGGGATATTAAGCAGTATGGCAATCTCCCTCTGTTTCAGCTTGCGACTTTTCAGAAGTTCGTTAACGGCCAGGGCTAGGCGTGTTTTCGTTTGCCGTTCGGTTGCGTCTGGATAACCAAGGTCAGCGAAAACGTTTGTGGTGCCACGAGTAATTTCCAAATAGCTCATTTTGTCCCTCTACTTTCATAATCCGCTTGTGCCCGTTTCATCCGTTCAACAATAAGCTTTACATCCTCTTGAGGTGTCTTGATTCCAGACTTCGACTTTTTCTGGAATGCGTGCAGAACGTAAACAACTTCAGCGAAGCGCACAGTATAGACCGCTCGATAAGTGTCGCCTCGATGATCTTCGACGATCTCAAATACTCCTGCCCCTTCACCCTTCCAAGGTTTAGCCTTTGGATGTTTACCCCCCAACTGCGCTAGACCAAGGGCATAGCCCATATCGTCCTGCACCTCGGCAGGGAAAGTCAGGTAGTCCTTTTTCGCAGAGGCCACCCAATACAAGGGTTTTTCCCGCGACATACTTTTAGAAATTCGGATCATTCAACAATATACCAAAACTGGAATAATCAGTCAAGGAATTAACAGAGCGGCGGTATCGCTTGAAGTTGCATCGCATGGTCAATATCAACATTCGATTCAGGCTGAGGCAATAATAAACCCCTTCATTTTCTTATTGAAGGGGCGTTTGTGGGGTTTTCTGATTGTTAGGAATCTTTTTCTAGTTCTTTTCCAGTGGATTTAGATGGTTTAATTTTGCGCGTGAGAATTGCACCTGCTCCTAAAGTGCCGAAGGCGATAATCCCAAGAATAGAGGAGGGTTCAGGAATTGAACTGGAAACAGGGGCAGTCGGGAGTTGTATATTATCTAAAGCAAAAACGAGGCGAACAGATCCTGAAATTTTTATCGAATCGAATGTGATACCACTAAATCCGAAGAAGTCATTTGACAAAGAGTCGGCATTTGTTGCACCGGATGAATCAACAAGATTAGTGCCTAGAAAAGCTTCAAAATATGTTGTTGTACCACTTTGTGTTCCAACAGCAAATGCTGCTTCAGTTTGTGGCTGCGTAAAAGATATGACAACCGGAGCAACAGTACCATCATGGGGTATAAAGTTAGTGACGACAGCACCAACAAAAACAGGGGGGGTGGGTGGTACGATAGAACCACCATTGTTAGAAAAATAAAACATATTTGGGGAAAAGACAACACCTTGATTTTGGTATTGATTGGTGATAGTGGTGCCGTCAGGATAGTCCTGTGACCCAAATGTAATTGTTGAATGAGAGTCGCTCAATCCGAAAGTATTTTGAAAAAAAGCGGCATGAGCTGGAGCAAAAACACCACTTAAAGCAATTCCACTAACCGCTAAACCTGTCACTAAAATAATTTTGTTGAAGTTCATGAAGTCTCCTTATTGAATTTGTAGAATTTGAGAACTGCTTACCTGAGTCGAGTCAACAATTCTGCTTCTGCTATTACCCTGATAGATGGTTGTTTGATTTGATGTGTGAATTGATTAAAACTGTATGAATTGCTTGAATACGACACAAAATGTCACGGGCGATGTACTAGAACTACCTTTTTTTATTAATAAATAGCGCCGCCCCTTGATTCAATGCCGTGATAAATTCGATTTTTGGACTTAGGAAGACGAAAACAACCAAACGCCGATTCAAAAATGAAGTGCACCACTAGGGTAGTCTTCCAATGAGGAGGCTCATCAAGGTAACCTGACTTGTACCACCAAGAGAGGAAAACCAAGACGAAGCTCCTCACATCAATTAGGAGTTAAATGCTACTTTGCTAATCCTTACCATTCTTGGGAGCGAGGACTCAACGAGCATACTAACGGTCTCATGCGGCAGTTTTTCCCGAAAGGGACAAATTTCTCTCATCGTCAAACAAGCTGAGGTAGACCGAGTGACAGACTTAATCAACCATCGACCCCGAAAAGCCCTTGACTATCGCACTCCATCTGAGGTATTCTTCAGTCAGTCAGGTACTGGTGCACTTCAAACTTGAATTGGCCTTTGCTAAAATCTACAATAGAAATAAATACTAACTAAACAGCTAAATTATGACAACTCAGCCTAAAGACCCTGAAATAGTTTTACGCGATGGGAAACCAGTGTCGGTTATTCTCGATATTGAGGTTTATCAAGAGATGTTAGAGCAAATTGAAGCGATTGAAGATTTAAAGGCTTTAGCCGAAATGCGCCAGAAACCCCTTGAGTTTCGTTCTCTAGATGACTTTCTCAAAGATTATTCAACGGATGTATGAAGTTCTTCTAGAAAAACAGGCGGAACGGGATTTAAGAAAATTACCTGCTGATTTATTTGAGCGTATTATTCCGGTCATTAGAGCCTTAAACACTAATCCTAGACCATCTGGATGTCTTAAGTTGAAAAACTCCCTACAAGATTACCGTGTTCGAGTTGGAGAGTATCGAATTATTTACGAAATTGATGATAAAAACCAAGTTGTGAAAGTGATGCGAGTTCGACACAGAAGGGAAAGTTATCGTTAGAATTTGTTTAGATGATCTCTGTAAAAAAGCAAGGTGAGGCATTTATAGGAAATGCCTCTAGCACTATCTTCAAGATTTGCGCTTTAAAGCTGCACCTATTCCTAATACTCCTAAACTCAGTATTCCTAGAATTGATGAGGGTTCGGGGATGGATGAGGATTCTCCAATTGCTACTCCAGGGTTATGATAGAGAAACTGAATATCCGAAGCCGATAAAGCTCCACTATATACTTGTACGTCGTCAATCAACCCTGTATACAATCCTGTTGGTTGAGAGCCTACAGCAACTCCTCCAACTAGGAAAGGAGCCGAGGTTGCCCCAATTGGATCACTGGCAGTGATCGCATCCAAGATACCATCTACATATAATAAAGAATTTCCACCTTGCTCGTACACCACAGCTATTTGATGCCAGTCGCCATCTGTTACTGTAGTGTTGCCATGCAATACGTGCCTGTTAGGAAAAGGTGCGTAGAATCCTGCTTTCGTCAATTGCCGTTCCCCAGGGTTGATACCATTAACAAATACCATATATCCAGACACAATCCCTGCTGTATGCCTTGCCACGACAAAGTTATCGTTAAGTACCGTTGAGTTAATCCAAGCTGAAATGGAAAAGTTGCTATTGGTGAAACCATAGATGTTTCCCATGTTAACAAGGTCATTAGTGGCTTGACTCAAGCTAATTGCATTTCCAGAAATTCCTCCACCCACAAGTGTGGCGTTCCCCTGTAAAATACCGTTTTGTCCCCCTACACTATCGGCAGCGATAGTGCCCCCTGTTTCGTCAAATGTCCAATGGGAAAGAATTGTTGCTGCCTGAACAGGTGCTATAACGAAGGTACTAACAGCAATAGCACCTGTCACTAAAATAATTTTGTTGAAGTTCATGAAGTCTCCTTATTGAATTTGTTGGATTTGAGAACTGCTTACCTGAGTCGAGTCAACAATTCTGCTTCTGCTATTACCCTGATAGATGGTTGTTTGATTTACTGTATGAATTGATTGAGTCTGTATGAATTGCTTGAATACGAGACAAAATGTAACGGGCGATGCACGAGTTAAACTCCATCGACTTTACCCGTCAGACGCTCATCAAACTTCTGCTCATAATCGGGGTCTTGAGTTCCGAGGAGTTTGTCCCAGAACGTGAAATATAGACCGTAATGTACGGTGTACTTGCGATGATGAATGGAATGATGGGCAGGACCAATAAACCACCGACCCAACCAATGATGGGGAAATGAGGAGGGCAAGCGATCGATCCCAAGATGATTTAACACTGCCCAGATCGTCATCGTGGTGAGTGCCGCAATTAACGTGATGAAATGCAGGGGAAGGACAAAGACAATGCCGACCAGGAAGAGAGACTGAACGATCGCCTCTAGTGGGTCAAAGGCAAACGAAGTCCACGGGGTAGGATAGCGCGAGCGATGATGTCCCTGGTGTAACCACCGAAAGAGTGACGGGTGGTGAAACAAGCGATGGGTGAGATAGAAATAGGCATCCTGGAGAACCAACACAGCGCCATAACTAACCCCTAAATAACACAGCCCATACTGTTGAGGGTGGCTGTATAAGCGGGTAATGCCCCAACTGTATCCTGTCATGATGAAAGCCGCCGCCAGCGCAAACACCCCCGCCGAAAGAACCGAGAGCGTGATATCTTGTTGAATCGATCGCCAAGAGGGAGACCAATGCCGCAGGTTGTGATTGACAAAGGACTGACTCAAGGGCGAATAGAAGAACAAATAGGTTCCCCCAGCCACGAGAAAGTATCGCGCCAGGATGATCCCAAAGAAAGCGAACCCGTAAAATCCAAATGAGTGGTCTATCAATTTAATCTCCTTGCCATTCCCGATCTTCCAAGTCCTTTTGAGGTAACAGCAACGTGGCTTCAATTTCTTGCCGGATTGCGGCTGTTATTTCGCAGTTACTATTCAAACAATCGATCAGGAGTTGATTGGCATCATAGTAGCGTTGGAGCATCTGCTGTTGGTCAGTCGTAAACTGCCAGGGATGATGAATATTGCGATAATTGGCGATCGCACCCCGCAACTGTTCCACCCAGGCAGAATAGTTTTTCTGCCACCAGTGCTGAAGCCGTTCCAGGTTTTGACTCGGAGGTGGCAGTTGGTCTCTCAATTGTTGCAAAGACTTATAAAATCCAGCATCCAGAACCATCACCAGAATGTTGTTGAGTGCCTCGCTACAAGCATTGACGTATGCAAAATCCTGACTGTGGTCGATGGCAAACTCTACCAGCAAGTTCTCCAACGCCGCGTCTAACAACATCCCCTGATCGAGCGTGCTGGCTAAGGCAAAGCGATCTGCCGTATGTGGGCTTTGGGCAAGGGCAAGGTAAAATGCGCGTGCGGTCGCCACTTTGGGTTCGTCTGGGAGCTGCTGGGATTTTTGGCTGGCCCAACTCAAAAACTCTTGCAGATAGGAGTCTTGCGCGACTAAGGCATCAATTTGTTGCTTCATCAACTGCACCAGCGCATCTGCACTTCGCAACATGGCAGCCGTTAACAAGAAGACTTCGCGCCAGTGGGAATCGGTGATGTGACTCACCAACCCTCCCAGTGCTTGTTCTAATGCCTGCAAATTATGGCTGGCAACTATTTTTCGAGCCGTGAAGTATTCTTGAAATGCCAGATAAGAAAATGAAAAAATGCCTCGCGCCCGTTCTGTGAGGATTCCATGCTGTGCCTCGATCGCTTTCAGCATGGCTTCGCTTTCGAGTTGGAGTTCCTCTGCTTCTAGGGTTGCACCTGGCAAATTCCGCAAATAGTCGCCAATGTATTGCTCAATCGTGCGTTGCTCAAAAAAATACTGCCCCTGTTCAAAAGTCACTGCTGCAAGCTGGCTCAACAGCCTCAATTTTTGGGGCAATAAAAACCCCCGGTAAACCTGATCGCGTTCGACTCCTCGAGCTTCATCCCATTTACCCAGCAGCAAATCCAGCCCTTGTTTATAAAACTCAGCCCGCTTGCTCGGAAATTTCCCTTGACCCTGAAACACCCAGCAGGCGAGATGCAGAAACAGAGGTGTCACCACCAGTTGCCGAAATTGCCAGTTTTCCGGCAAGTCCAACTTCTGCATAAACTGAGCCGACTGCTCCTGCCCCGCTTGAGCAGTCGTTTTGCTCAGTGCCACAAACCACTTTTGCGCGAAGGTGCTGATTTGTGCCTGGGTAAAGGGGGCAATTTCTACATCAGTGAAACCTCGAATCTGGAGTTTTTGGGCAGCGGTGCGACAGGTTACTACAAATCGATTGCGATGATACTTTTCTGAGAATTGGCGAATTTCTCTCAGAACTGCTGTAATGTCCTGGTTGAGAACTTCATCCATGCCATCGAGCAACAGCAGGACTCTGCCCGCTTGCAGTAAGGTTTCCAGCACAGACGGGTTGGAAATTCCCGAGGTGAGCAATGCCTGACCGATGTAGTTGAACAGGCTAAATTCACCACTGGGCCTGGACTCCTCGGCAAATTCTCTCAATAAGATAAAAATCGGCACTTGATTCGCCGCAAACTCGCCTTGGTTGCACTGAATCGCCAGATGTTGCAAAAAGGTCGTTTTGCCAACCCCCGGTCTCCCCAAAACTCTGAGCTTTGAGTAAGTTTCAACAGCCTGCATTCCGGGTATTTGCTTCTGCTCAACCTCTCCCAAGCCGACGCGATCGAATTCAGCGGGACCCAAGTTTTGCCAATCGGCAATCTCCACCCACTGTTGACTGGCAATTTCCGCCAAAATATTGACATCCACATAGATGTCATCAAGGTTGACCGGATGGCTGATATCTAGTAACTGCAAGATGCCGCACTGGTTTTGGATGGTGTCCAGGCGTTGCGCTCGCACCTCTTGCACCAGAGCATCAATATTAGTTTTCGCCAGTTCTCCTGGTTCAGGAAATTCTGCGGGCGGAGCGAGGGCAATCTCCCGCCAATCCAAATCCAGAATCGAACAAATTTCCAGGAAAACCTGGCGATCAACGGGTTTCCCTGTGAAAAACCGCCAAATCGGCTGGCGGGTCTTTAAGTTCACTTCCCCTGCTAGATTTTCCTGAGTCCACCCCTTGAGCGCAAAGGCTCGTTTAGCCTGTTTAATTCCCGAAGGGGAAGCCTGGAGCGATCTCTTGACCATACAATCCAATCCTCCCTATCGAGTCAGAATGAGTTCTGGTTGGGACGACCAGAAACTTCTAAGGGATCGTAGCCTAGTTGTTGAGTAATCCGTTCTCTGGCTAAGGCCCGGTACTCCCAAAAATGTTCTCCCGCCGCGCACAGACCTAAATACAGATTGAGAACTTGGGGCTTTTTCCGCAAAATCGTCCATAATTGCCGCCAAAACTGTCCCCGAATGTCCGCTCGGCGGATACCCTGATGCCAGATTAACTGGGTAATCAGCTGTAACCCCTTCCCCACGGGAAATTGCATGGTTTGCTTGTGTTTTGACTGCAAACCCAGACCGAGACATTGTTGGAAACAGCGTCGGAGATAGTGGCTGGGTTCGTACAGCGTCCAGAAGCCTTCGACATACTCTCTGGCAATTTCGGCAATCGGGCGGGTGGGGATAAAATTCATCAAGCTATTCTGATCTCCCGTCGGATGGATGCTGTCACCCTCAACTAAACGCTGTTCTTGCTGGAGACGATTCCAGAGCGCCGTGTTGGGCGGAGCCTGGAGGATGCCTAACATGGGCTGAGGAATACTGGTTTCTTCCACAAAGGCTTGAATCCTTTCCCCCGCACCAGAGCGCTCTCCATCAAACCCCAAGATAAATCCAGCATAGATTAGCAAACCGGCTGCATTAATCTTACGACAGGCTTCCACCAGTGGATTGCGAGTATTTTGCAGTTTGCGCGTCACTTGCAGACTATCTTGGTCAGGAGTTTCAATCCCCAGAAAGACAGAATAAAACCCCGCCTCAGCCATCAGGCTTAACAATTCATCATCCTCTGCCAAATTGACCGAGGCTTCAGTAATAAAGGTGAAGGGATAGTCGTGCTGCTTCATCCAGGGAATCAAGTCTCTGAGAAAGCGTTTGACGTTGCGCTGATTGCCAATAAAGTTGTCATCGACGATGAACAGCGAACCCCGCCAGCCTAGGTCGTAGAGAGTCTGCAACTCGGCTAAAGTCTGACTCGGCTCTTTAGTACGAGATTTGCGCCCGTAGAGGGAAATAATGTCGCAAAATTCGCAGTTAAAAGGACAGCCGCGAGAGAATTGCACTGCCATCATTAAGTAATCGTCTCGCTGAAGCAGGTCGAAGCGGGGGATGGGGCTGAGGGTCACGTCTGGCTTGTCCCCAGAGCGGAAAATTCCCTGGCTTTGCCCTTGAGCGATCGCCTCTAAAAACAGGGGAACGGTTAACTCTCCCTCATCCAAAATGAGATAGTCCGCTCCAGAATCCAGGGCATCCTGGGGGACAGAGGTGGGGTAGGGACCGCCAACGGCGACTTTTTTGCCTAACTGCACGGCTTTTTGAATCAGAGCTTGAAAATCTGGCTTCTGGACCAACATGGCAGAGAGGATAACCAACTCACACCACTCCCAATCGGCTTCTGTTTCAGGATTGACGTTGCGATCATAAAATCGAATCTCCCAGTTTTGGGGGAGGAGGGCGGCGACAGTAATGATGCCGAGGGGTGGAATGGTGGCTTTCAGTCCTGCGATTTCCATAAAGCGATCGTAAGACCAGAAAGACTGGGGAAACTCAGGGTAGAGTAACAGGGCTTTCATCGAAAAACTGGGTCTGAAACCCGCCCTTTAGCGATAACGGAGGGCGGCTTTACATAAGTTAGTGAGAAACAATTAAACCGTTAGAACGACGAATTAACTGAATCTTACTAACAGTTATCTGTCCCAATCGTTGACCATTGGCATCGCTTACAGATAGCTGTTTTTCGGTATCTCCACTAACATAATCAATTCCTTTGGGAGAAGAAATTAAATCTCCTTGACGGAACCCATGTCTTGTGGTAGAGCCACCATATTTACGTCGTTTACCACCTTACAACTATGTCTGCTTCTTCATTGGAGGGGAATATACCGATGATCGAGTGAATATTTGTCATGAATTTCCTGTTTTTAGTATATAATTAGATTATATCCAACATTCCGCAGGTCAGATTCCACTTCATAAATATCCCTCTTTGGGAGTATCTGATTTATGCAAGTGAGTAATTATACTTGTCCCTAAAACTGGTTTCTAGCAAGGCTTTCAAAATAGCTTGACATAAAACCTGATTTAGGGGTTACAAAGGTGAGATGCTCCCTCCCTCTTAGCAATGCCATCGTTAGCATGACTTTCTGGTGATTGTTCTGCTTTATTTTTAGACTTTTCTAGTCGCAAATGTTTTCTAAGATTAGAGGTTTGCCAACCAAAGCGAGTATGGACTGTTGCCAATTGAGACAGTTGCTCAATCGCCCATTTTTGTCCAACCATAACTGGTGAGAAACCTTTTCTAGACTTAGCTCCTTTTCTACTGGAAGTTAGATCAATATCGGCTTTGATGTACTCAAAGTAAATATCGGTAATTGGATAGATTTTGGTTAGTTCGGAAACGACTCGAAGTTCAAGTTGACGATTAGCTTTGATTGAGGGAGCTAATTTTCCTTGTTTTCTATTTGAGAATCGTTTTTGTCGATGCGCTCTTAGATTAAAGGGAAGTTGGCGGTTAATCCGTCTTTTTCTACGTCCTTTTCGCATTAACCGTCTATTGTCCATGCACTCTCTTACTCGCTTAAAAGGAAGTTCTAAGTGAGCCTTCCAAAGAGTAAAAAGGGAGGATTGAACGCCAATTCCAGAGAATAATTTACCCCGGTCAATACCAATAGCAATCGGTTGGGTTTTGTTATCGGAAGGTTCATCGGTTAGCTGGACATAGAAAATATCTAAGTCGTTGAATTTACCGATAGCTTTTCCTTCTTTAATCCACCGCCTGGCCCGACTGGGTTTAGTGGGCATCAACGGTTTTCCGTCTTTTGAGATAACAGGAACTCTTGCTATGGAGATAATCCTTAAGAGTAAAGTTAAAGTCCCTTACCGCAACACAATCCAGATGTCTTGTCTAACAACGCTTTACCAATAGAGCTTAGAGGTAATCCGAACTAGGGAAGTATTCGGAAGTCTGGGCCAGATTGTGTCTCGATCGGTAGTCTCTACTTGCGTCGCCTAAATTGGTCTAGGCAAGCCCCGTCCCTTTTAGGGCGGGGTTAGTGACGAATCAAATTATCTCAAACCCAGTCAACGCTTCGACATTTTGTCGGAAAGCGATTAAGGCATGATTAGCTTGATACTCGACGAGACCAGAGAAGATCGCCTCCGAGACTTCCTGCGAGACAACGGTTTTGATCTCAATATTGGTGTTATAACCGACCATATCTCCCTGGCGGTTGCCGTGGCGACCTGCGCCCTGGGCTTGCGAGAGGGTATAGCCAGTTACGCCTAACTCTTGCAGCAGCTTGATCATGCGGTCTTGCAAGACGGTTTCACCAATGATGACAACCAGTACAGCCAGTTTAATGGGTAGGGATGAGGATGACATGGGCAACTCCTAAAATGGGTTTTTCAAAGACAATGTTATTGACATCCTCACCACGCCACTTTTTTTGGATGGTCGCGTCAATGGGGTTGACGCAGATAGCGAAAAACGCTTAATTGCTTAAGTCTGACACTTTCGACCCGTCCGTTTTGAGTGTCCGAATGCCGGACGGCCACTTTGAACAAGTCGAAAAAATCTCATGTTCAACCTTATTTCCTAGAAAGTTTTACTCGTTCAAGGCCGAATTTGAATTCTTTTCTGAACGAAACCCCCTACTATCTGTGGTCAGGGTTTAGTTTTTAGCTTGGTTATCGCTTTTTCCATTGTAGCTTAAAGCCGTCCTCAAAGGACGGGGTTTTCAACCCAAATTTTCGATAATAGAATACCTGACTGGGGTACGCTCAAGAGATGGCGATCGCCTCTGTTGTCGGTATCAAAATATTCTCGGAAATCGGCTTGGCATCGGGTAAGTAGTCCATAAAAAGCCTCATCTGATTCATTTGTACCGGACCAAAAATAGTGGCAAAAGAAACATCGGCGGCATCTCGTCCTGTGCCAACGCGAATTAGCCCGCTCTGAGGCACAAGGCGGGTAGGATCGAAAAGATACCAGCGATCCCCTAGATAAGCCTCAAACCAGGCATGAAAATCGGGGGGATTTAAACCATAGGCGTAGCCGGCAACAAAGCGTGCTGGAATATTCAAGGCCCGACAAAAAGCAATGCCTAAATGGGCAAAATCACGGCAAACGCCTACCCTTTCTATCGCTGTATCGCAAGCAGAAGTTAAAGAATCACTGCTACCAGAGAGATACAAAACATTGTCATAAATCCAGTTACAG
Source organism: Microcystis sp. MC19 (assembly GCF_003019735.1). Classification (NCBI taxonomy): domain Bacteria; kingdom Bacillati; phylum Cyanobacteriota; class Cyanophyceae; order Chroococcales; family Microcystaceae; genus Microcystis; species Microcystis sp. MC19. The sequence continues at coordinate 3,015,173 of NZ_CP020664.1, forward strand.
ATAGCTGTCACCCTGGAATAACCAGGGACTAAATGGCCAAATTCAGCCGCGACAAAGCGCAATAATCGATCTGACTGACAGTAACGACTCGGATAAAGATAGTACAAGATATCGAGGGGTAAATCGGCTGGCTTTACTTCAAAAATCGTACTGGGGTCTGAATAATAAGGAGATAAGCCAACGGTTGCTCGATAGGAAATTTGCAAATTGCCAGGAGGGGCATTGAGTCGAAAGTATCGATTTCCACTGACAGAAGTGATGTATTCCTCAATCGACCGTTGAGAGTTAGAATGGAGGTCTTCCTGAACAATAATCTGATGGTTGTTGCTGACAATAGCAACATTAAGAATTAGAGTGCTTGCTTGCTCAATGCTGTAGGTTAATTCACAGCCAAGTTCATACTTTAGCATATCGTTTTTCCCTGTCCTTTCAATACGAGCAGATGCTGGAGCCGAAGCCGATTGTAACGCTGCACCCATAAACAAGGCAGGTTGAAGGCTGTTCCTACGGCGAGGTTTACCAGCACACCCCAGCCAGGAGTCCAGAGCATCGTCACTAACCAAAACAGCCAGATGGCGATGTGAACGTATTCCGCGCGACGGGTTTCAGCCAAAAAACGGGACATTACGGCACAGTCCCCACCGCCAACGGATGTTTTGCGAAAACCTCCCGGGAAGAAATCCCCTGCTTCTGGCAACCGATCCTTCCATCGCTTGATCCGCAGTACCCGATTGTACCATTGTCTATCTTCCCCCCAGGGTCGTGGCCGGGTCAGGCAGGTGTCCGTTTCTAGGAATTTCAGGGGAAGTCGATGACCGACAAAACCGATCAAAAGTGACCAGGCTGTCCAACCGACCACACAAAGCCCGACGATTACCCCATCCGGTAACTGTAGTATAGATAATCTCATTCATTCACCTTGCCATCGGGTACTTATCCTTCGTCCTTTCCATTCGATTTGACCACGTTCGAGATTCAGAATTGCCAGCAGGAACACTGCAATGAAGAAGGCAACCGGAATGGGGAAGAAAAAGACGATTGCTCCGAATGAACCCACTGGCCATACAATTATGGCTAACTGTATGGCGAAGGCAAGATAAAGCAGTACGTTATATAGTAAGGATGAATTCCCGACAATCGGCCAGCCGAATAGGGATGCGGGCAGACACCAAGCCGCCCAGAACAACCCTGAAAGCCAGAACACAACCGCCAGCATCCGCAGCCAAGAGACTTCCCCTGCTGCCGTTGCAAAGTTTTTGTCGAAACCAACAACCAAGTCCCGCAGCCCGCCGGGGTACATCCGATAGTCCAGTTGGCCATGACCAATGTATGCACTCACTGGCAGTCCCGCACTCTCATAAATATGAGCCATGAACCAGTCTTCTACAACATATCCTGCCACAGCGTCGTGGCCGCCGACCCGCTCATAGTCATCCTTGCTGGTAGCCATAGCCGGTCCAAAAGCCACACCACCTCTTGCTCCCAGTTTGACGGCCATCAAGCCGACGAGATTGAACAGAACCGCTAACAGTTCGTAGGGGCGTTCAGTGCGGTGATAGGGCTGAACTGAGACCAGACCACCTAAGTGTTGAACAGTTGCCACCAGCCTGCGGAGCAGCTCCTCCCCTGGCTCAGTGTCGGCATCGAGAAAGACGAGAATATCGCCAGATGAGGCTGCATATCCGGTTTTGAGTGCCCAGTTTTTCCCTGTCCAACCTGTGGGCAAAGGGCTAGTCTGCACTACTTTCACCCCGGCCTGTTCGGCGATCTGTGGGGTAGCATCGGCGGACTGGTCATCGATGACAATGATTTCGTAGGGCTTGAATGTTTGCTGCTTTAAGGCTGTTAGCAAATTAGGGAGGGTACTCTCTTCATTCCTCGCCGGAATCAAGACCGAGACTTTAGGCGAACCGACGACTGAAAGGTCTGGAAGTCGCGGCAACCGCCACATCAATCCCCAGCCTATTAGCCAGCGCACCACCAGTGTGATGGACATCAGATCCATAATAATTCAACCTTTCCTTCCGTCTAGAACATCACTCACCTACCGATACGAATTCCCTTGAGAAAACTCAGCAATCCGAACACCTTAAGAATCCACAAAACTAGGGCGATGACAACCACAATGTTCAGGATTTGCTTGATCTTGCTGTCCATCGGAATGTAGTTGTTCACGAGCCCCAATAGAACCCCAACCACGATGATAACTACCATAAACTGGACCAGATCCATGACTGACCTCCTTTCTCCGATCTAATGAGTTTCGTCAAGTATTTTATTCTCTTCATTATTATATATGCTCGTTTATATATGCTCGTTAGGTGACCAGGGCAATCGCACACAATTCTTGAAGATACGCAATAAATCTACAAGATATCCTCATGGAATAGCAATTAGGAGATAAATATTAAATTTTTCAAGTTAGTATACAGAATATTAACTATCTGTTTACAGGTTCGCACAAAACAATGTTAACGGACAAATGTTCATCACCAACAGCCCTGATTGAAAAACACTTTGGCACTCTAAAAGACCCTAGAGCGTTACACAACATTGAGCATTTGTGATAGATATTATTGTGATTAAGATCTGTGCAACCATTTGTGGGGCGAACAACTGGGAAGCAGTTGCTGCCTATGGTATAACCAAATATGAATGGCTAAAAACTTTTCTAGCTCTGCCTAATGGGATTCCCTCTCATGATACATTGATCCGATTATTTGCCCGTTTAAAATCAGAAGAACTCCAGTCATGCTTTATTAGTTGGATGCAAGCAGTTCATCAGGTGACCAATGGAGAACTCTTAAATGTGGACGGGAAAACCTGACGAGGGGCAAAAGAACGAGGAAATAACCTCAGTTTAATTCCTATGGTAAGTGTCTGGTCAGCCACTAATCATTTGGTACTTGGTCAACGAAAAGTCGCTGAAAAATCCAATGAGATTACTGCTATTCCTGAATTATTGAAGATTTGAGAAATTCGAGGTTGTTTAGTAAGTATTGATGCCATGGGATGTCAAACTGAAATTGCCTCTACAATTATTGAGCAAGGCGCTGATTATGTATTAGCATTGAAAGCTAATCAAGGCAATCTTTATGAAGATGTCACCCAATTGTTTAATAGTACATCAGTGTCTCATGCTGACGAGGCTTTACTTCTGTCTTAAACTGTATTATTGTCGGCTCTTCTAGAGTAGTTATGATATATTAAGTAGTCGTGCAAAATTAATTTCCTAGTGAAGATAGGCAAAAGGCAAAAGGCAGGAGGCAAGAGGTGGTTAGATATGTATAATTAGGGTCTGCTGAATAAATCTAAAAACCTTGTTGGATAAGACTTTTGGACTTTTTTCCCCTCAAAAAGTGCCAGCCATTGCGGGGATCGGGGGGAAAATCCCTGGACTTTTTCCCTGAAAATTAGGTAGTTGACCACCTGAAAATCGATAAAACCCCACACCCCACACCCCACCCCCCCGATGTCGGGGGGGTTGGGGGGCACACCCTGCCACCACCGAAAAGCTTTTTGCCGCAAACCCTAATTAATTTTGCTTAGGTACTTAGCAGAAAATAATCCACGCAAGCCCTGCGGCTCTTCTAGGTTCTGTGTGATAAGTTTAATTGACATAGGATCGATCGATCTTTGTGTCCTTTGTGTCTTTGTGGTTCGTTCCACCCCCTCGCTCTTGAGAAATGTATCTTAGAATACATTTTACCCACCAAAGCTGGGAGAGCCGCCCTGCCAAAAGGCTCACCAGAATTCAAAAAAGCAATTTTCAAAAAAAAGCTTTTTGCTTTGTTGGATTCCAGGCTATTTAAGGGGTTAGGCTCATTTAAACTACTAATTTGCTATAACCAGTCTAGGAGAGCCTTATTGTCTTTGAGTAAAAAATGCAAGTTATAGCCGTGCAAATTATAACTGATCACTGATTCTAGGCTAATTTAATTGCTGCAGTGACTACCTCTTCTAAAGACTCTAACCAATGAAAGTTAACATCAGCTAAACTCTGACTGAGATCGATCGCTTTGCTGTCAGCTAGGACGCGAAAAATTATTTGTGGTAGGGTGGGATTGAGAAAAGAGCGGGGTTCCAAGGTTTGTCTTTCCTGTCGGGTGGCCCGGATCATCCGTTCGCCGCTGCCCCGGCTGGGTGATAATGGGCTATAACTGCGGTAGTAATTGCTAATACTCTCGATCGCTTTTTGGCCAAAGTCGGGATAACTGACAATATCAACGATAATCACTTTTAAATCGGCCAATAGTTGGAATTGTTGCAGACCGGCCTCTATTTGCTCGTTTAATTGCTCTAATTCTAGTCTTTCCTCCAGTATAAGCCAGGCTGCTAGTTTTGCCCCCTTGCTGGCTAAGGCATCCCAGACAGTGGACATCAAACCCTGGCCATTGCTGATCATCGCTATTCGGCCGGTTTGATCAATTATCGACCAAGGGGATTGTAATTGGGGTGGGGTCAAAGCGAGGAGATCGAGATGTCTAGCTAAAGCGGCATCATTAACAGTTATTTTGCCATCTAGGGCCATCACTTCCCCGGCTTCGTTGATACCCAGGGGATTAATCTCGATAATATCGAGATCTTTGCTGACAAAGAGACTATACATTTTTTCGAGAATTTGACTGATAGACTCGATCAAAGACCCTCTTAAACCCATAGATACGGCTAATTGCCGACAGAGATAGGGGGAAAATCTCGCTTCGATGACCACTTTTTGCATGGTTGCCAGTAAACTGTCCACATCCATTCCCCCTTGACTCGCACCCAGTAAAACCGGTCTTTGCAGATGATAATCGAGTAAAATCGCTAAAAATATCTCCTGTTGCGGATTATACCTGGCTTCTGCTAAGATTACCTCTGGATATTCTCCGGCGATCGGTAAATGAAAGATAGCATGGGCAGCAGCGATCGCATCGATGGTATTAGCGACAAATTTCACTCCTCCTGCTTTTCCCCGGCCTCCCGTGCGTACCTGGGACTTCAGCACGATAGGATAGGGAATGTTTAATCTTTTTAGTCCCCCCGGTTCGTGGATTGGTTGGGAAGGTAAAATGGGGATGCCGACTTGAGCAAATATTTCCTTGGCTTGGTATTCGAGTAAATCCATAATTGATTAATTGATAAAGTGGCGGTTCTCTCTTTGCTCGTTTCGGTAGCTTGGGGACTATGAAGATTATTTTAGCAACAGCATCCAGTTCACGGGTGATCGGGGAGAATATTCTTGGTTTCTAGGGATGGGGGACTGGTAGTGACGGCAATCTCGATCGCAAAAATTAAAGTTATACTAAATCCAGTTATTAAAGACTGATTATTTATTCCTCCTTTTGCCTCTTGCCTTTTGCCTGTCCTCATAAATAGCCTATACTCAGCGGATTTAGTATTAATTGTGTGATTATGGGGTTAAAGGCGAGACTTTTTGAGCTATCCACTCCCAGCAGTCTAGCAATCTTTGACTCTCTCTATTTCTATCTTTAGCTGGCTTGACTGCATTTAAACTGTGTATTAAATTAGTACGAGCGCACCACTCACCACTTCCCACTTCATAATTCATAATTCATAATTCCCCACTCCCTCAGTTTTTTGTCACAATTGTTACATTTTTTCAGAGATTTTAATTCGATCGGGTGATTTTTTTTGATAGGAGTGAACCTATAATTTGCTCAGAAATAGTTATTGTTCTCCATTGACCGTGTAAAACTAAGAACTGCGGACAAATCAAGAGTTTTGGCGTTTCAATAGACCAACTAAACTAACAACTGGCAATTAGTCGGAAATCTCAGTTATTTTTTGCTAAAATTCTCCTTTTTCCCGCATTTTCCTGCTTGGAAACAAACTTTTTCCCGCTTTCGTCTCTGTCTTTAATTCGCTCCCACTAGGAAACTCAAGGGTAAGATGCTATATTTTCAAAAGCAGGGTCGTCATCATCCTTTGACCCTATTAACAATGCTTTTAAGTGCTTCTTTCGTTGTGGTCTGCCTCTCCTTGACTCCCGCGATCGCACGTCAATTCGCCCCAATTAAACCGATTCTTTTGGGGAATAATCAATTAATTCCTGCCGGCACAGACATCCCTGTAAAATACGAGCAAGGGAAAAAAATTCTTTTAACCAAACAAGAAACTTTTTCTTTATCTCTGACCGTCACCGATAATATCAAAAATTCCCAAGGACAGACAATTATTCCCGATGGTAGTCAGATTATCGGAGAAATTAAACCGGATGGTCAAGGTTCGCGTTTTCTATCCCAAAAAATCTTTTTAAAAACCCGTCAACCCCAAGAAAAATCTATCGATGCTATTTCGGCAGTTTTCACTCGTCTAGAAAGACTAATTAAAGGAGTTAACCCCGATAAAATTATTCAGGGTGCGGTATTAGGAAAATCCGCCGCTTCTGTCCTCGCTTCCTTTACTTCTGACCAACCAGTTAGCGAGGGATTATTACGAGGAGGAGGATTAGAAGTATTAGCCGGCTGGTTATTACGAGGAGAATCTGTGGAATTATTGTCAATTAACCCCAAGGAAGATTTAAAATTAACCCTTCGTTCTGATTTTACAGGTCAGTAAGCTTAAAAAAATCTGGTGTGTTAGTTATTAATCTAACACACCAGCTATCGAGACTAGGCGGCGTTTTGCCGATACCATTCAATGGTTTTTTGCAAACCTTCTTTAAATTCCATTTGAGCAACAAAACCGAATTTTTCCTGAGCGCGGGTTGTATCTAAACAGCGTCGCGGTTGACCATTCGGTTTATCTATTTCCCAAACAATTTCGCCATCAAAACCCATTAAATCAGAGATTAATTCGACTAAATCTTTGATAGAAATCTCATAATTTGTACCAAGATTAACCGGCTCCGATTCATTATAGAATTGACTGGCCATGACAATGCCGCGTGCTGCATCGGTGGAGTAGAGAAACTCCCGGGTTGGACTACCATCTCCCCAGACAGGAAGTTGTTTATCCCCCCGTTGTTGTGCCTCATAAACCTTGCGAATTAAAGCAGGAATTACATGGGAACTACCCGGATCAAAATTATCCTCTGGCCCGTATAAATTCACCGGTAAAAGATAAATTCCGTTGAAACCATACTGCAAACGATAGGACTCTAATTGTACCAATAAAGCCTTTTTAGCGATACCATAAGGCGCATTGGTTTCTTCGGGATATCCTGACCATAAATCGTCTTCACGGAAAGGTACTGGAGTAAATTTTGGATAGGCACAAATTGTCCCCACACAGACAAATTTTTGCACTCCTGCTAGATAGGCAGCGTGAATTAATTGGGTTCCCATCATCAAATTATCATAGAATAATTCGGCGGGTTTTTCCCGATTGAGACCGATGCCTCCCACATGGGCCGCCAAATGGATAATTAAATCTTCTTGGTCGGCTAAACGTTGACAGTTTTCCCAAACTCTTAAATCACAATCTTTAGACCGAGGAATTGTAATTTTTTCGGGATTGGCCCCCGCTGCAATTAATTGATTAACTACTTGCCGACCTAAAAATCCGGCCCCTCCGGTGACAACGATTCTCTGTTCGCTTAAATTCAGCATATTTTCACCTCTTTAATCCACAGTTGTCATCGAACGATTGCGAAGATAGGCCAAATCTTTTAATAACTGTCCGCTATCACCACCGTTATTAAGATTAATCCCCAAAGCCGCTAAATCCGCATCTACCATTAATTTTACCAGTCCCTCGAATGTCACCGACGGCTGCCAGCCTAATTTCTCTCTGGCTTTTGTGGAATCCCCTATCAATAAATCCACTTCCGCCGGACGCAAATAACGTTGATCAAACTCCACATAATCCTGCCAATTTAGATTAACGTATTGAAAGGAAATATCGAGAAACTCCCGGATAGAATAGGTTTCATTTGTCGCCACCACATAATCATCTGGTTCTTGCTGTTGTAACATTAACCACATCGCCCGCACATAGTCCTTAGCATAACCCCAATCCCGTTTAGAATCGAGATTTCCTAGGTAGAGTTTTTTCTGTTGTCCGGCAATAATTCGGGCCAAAGCGCGGGTAATTTTGCGCGTGACAAAAGTTTCTCCACGACGGGGGGATTCATGGTTAAATAAAATGCCGTTACAGGCAAATAAGTCGTAGGATTCCCGATAGTTGACCGTTTGCCAGTGACCGTAAACTTTCGCACAAGCGTAGGGACTGCGGGGATAAAATGGCGTGGTTTCTTTTTGGGGAACTTCCATGACTTTCCCGAACATTTCCGAGGAACCTGCTTGATAGAAACGGACTTCGATGCCGGTTCTTTTTTGGTAATCCCGAATTGCTTCTAGTAATCTTAAGACCCCCACGCCCACAGCATCGACGGTGTATTCTGGGGCATCAAAACTAACTCGCACATGGGATTGGGCCCCTAAATTATACACCTCGACTGGTTGCACTTGTTCGAGAATACGCCGCAGGGTCGTGCCGTCGGTGAGGTCGCCATAGTGAAGAAATAATTTAGCATCGGGCTGGTGGGGGTCAATGTAGATATGATCAATGCGATCGGTGTTAAAAGTTGAAGTACGACGGATGATACCGTGGACTTCATAGCCTTTTTCTAGTAACAATTCGCTCAGATAGGAACCATCTTGACCGGTGATGCCGGTAATGAGGGCGCGTTTAGCTTCAGTCATCAGTAATTTACCTAATCGGAAAGAATAAAGACCAGGGCAGGGTCTGACTGCTTATAGCATACTTTAGCCCCTCATGACAAGTTTGGCTAGGTTGACAGGGGACAAAAAGATGAATTGATTTTTTATCCGGGCTGCATAGATACTAAATTGTTCTGACAATTTTCTCGGAATTTTCTGACTTGAAATTCCTTGACTTTGGTTAATTGATAATTATCTTTTCCCATGGACAAGGAAAATTTGGCTTCGGTCTCATTGAGTAAATTTTTGGAGATAGCTTTCCACTGTTCTTCTGTTTGCCAATGGACAACGATAATTAATTCCTCCTCAATGGCGGGATTAATCCAAAGTTCTTTACCTAAAAAACCCGCTTGTTTTGCTAAAAAATTTGTCCAAATTTCTTGATCTTTTTGGATAAATTTTTCCCTAGCTTCGGGTTTAACTTGAAATTCTAGCCACTCAATAACCATAGTAATTATCTCCTATTTTTTGGTTTTGATCAAGAATTCTTCTGTGAGTTTCATAAAAGCTTTGGACCCACTAGAAGAGGGCATGGCTGCCACCGCAGGCACGAACATATCCACAGCTTTAGCTACATTAACATCCATAGGAATCGCATTAGCAAAAATTTGATGGGCTTGAAAATCCTGTTGTACCCGGCGCATGACTTGATTATAGTAGCGACTGAGTAAACCACCACCAGAAAGAATAAAAACTATACCGAGTAACCCGGGGTTAATCGGTTCGGTTTCTTGATGACTAGCTTTCAGTTTCACTATTCTTCTTTCTAATAGCTGAATGCCGACAATTGATAAGGGTTCTGGACGGGCAGGTAGTAAATAAAAATGACTGCTACATAGACCACTACGAGTTAAAAGATTATAGCCCGGAGCGCAATCCATGATAATATAATCGTAACGGTCTTGAATGGGGTCAATGATTTTTTGAATTAGGATTCTTTCTAGGTTATTCCAAGCATGATCAAAGCCTAAATCTTCCTCTAGAATTGCTTGATGGTGCAGGGTTTCTGAGACGACATATTCATCATAAAGCTCGATGTCTCCCGGCAGTAAATCTAATCCTTGAATTTCACATACTGAAGGGACAATAATATCATCAATAGTTAATTTATTGTAGGGATTGGGTTTGATAATTGCTTCTAACAAATAGCTTAAAGTGCGTTTTTTGCGACGCAGTTGAGCAAATTCATGGGGGGACATTAAACTAAGAGTTGCACTGATTTGAGCGTCTAAATCGAGGACAAGCACTCGTTTTTGCTGAAATTTAGCTAAACAGGTGGCAAGGTTGACGGTAAGGGTAGTTTTTCCTACTCCTCCTTTCATATTAACGGTGCTGATGACAGTGGCCATTAGGGTAATTCCTTTCTAGTTAACCGATGGAATATCTCGACGCAAAACCTGCCCGTTGGGAGCCATAATCAAAGGGGGTAAACTGGTAATATCGATCGCCTCTTGGGTTTTCATGTCGTAGGTGGTGTAAACTGTTTCCTGTTGATTGGGATTAATATCGACAATTGTTAGGGTTTTTCTGGGTGCTTGTTCACTGTTCAATAACCGTCGCGGTCCACTGCCTAAAGCTCCTGCGTGTAATAATTGTAATTGCCCCCGTTTACCCGGATAGTAAGCGTGAGCGTGGCCACTAATATAAGTATGCACCTGATGGCTTTCTAAAAAGGCTCTTAATTGCTCGGCATCGGCTAAATAATCCCCCGGTCGATTTCTGCCCACGGCAATACCGTAGAGAGGTAAATGACCGATTACTAACCGCATTTTAGCATTTTTAGCGTCGCTACTACTCAAGTTTTTTGCCGCCCAATTTAGTTGTTCCCGAGAGATTAAATGAGTGGAGGCATCCCAAACTAGATAGAATATACCATTTTGAGTGAAAGTATAATAAAAAGGAAAGCCAGTTTTATCGATAAAATTTAAACTTGTATTATGTTGGGGATTTTGCCAATAATCCTGGGCTAATTTCCTCTCTTTAGCATAGATAAATTTTCCCGTCGATAAAGCTCCAGAAGCGTCATGATTACCGATGGTAAAAGCAAAAGGTATTTTAGCAGCTCGCAGGGGTGCAGCGATATGGTGATCAAAGGCTGACCACATGGCGTTAATTGCTGCCTCTGTCAAGCTGCTTTTTTGTCCTGCCACCATGTCGCCACCACAGAGAACCAGATCGGGTTTATGATTGATAATTAAGGGGATAGCTCGATCGATTTCGGGATCGTAAGTAGTGGAACCGTATTGACTATTAAGGTCACTAATGACGATTATCTTGACTTTTTTCGCCTTTTGTGCTTGTTTAACGGGAGACTCAGGGGGATTTTTGGAAGTAACGGGCTGTAAAATCTGATGAGCGCAAGCCACCAAGCTAAAACCGCCTAAACTGCCACTAATCAGCAAAAATTTACGGCGTTGCATAGGCTATCAATCTCGTCTTTAATTGAGGTCACGTCAGTTAGTGTAGCAATTTTTGTCCCTTCGATCGCTTTTTTTCTCCATCATCCCAATTAACCCTCAGGAGATAACTTGACAATTCTCTTAACTTCTTTTGCGCCTTGGTTATGCCATCACCGCAGTAATTCCTCCGATGATTTGTTAGTATCTATTCAAGATAATTATGCAAAAAAGCTTTTATTTTTGCGTCAACTTCCCGTTAATACCCATCGAGCCAGTGAACGAGTTATCAAAGCTATTCAAGACAAAAACCCCGATTTTGTTATTTGTTGTGGCATGGCAGAAAGTCGTTATCGTTTAAGTTTAGAATCTCAGGCTAGGAGTAGCACAAAAAAGTTATTGACACCAATTCCTCTTCAGGATTTGGTCAAAGAGCTTGCCTATACCTACATCAGCGATAATGCCGGTCAGTTTGTCTGCGAAGAATTATATTTTCAAGTCTTAAAACATCATCCGAGGGCTTTATTCGTTCATGTGCCGCTTTTAACTGACAAAAATTTCGCTATCATTCAAAGAGATTTTCAAAAAATTATCAGTAAGTAGTCGTTAGCTTATAGACTATCATCGGGGAGTCAGTTTCAAGGGAAAAAGGAAAAAGAAGATACTGGTATTTTGCCAAGCAACAAGCAAGGTTATTGCAAACGTGCAGTACATTGACCTATACTTGTATTTTGCCAAATCACATAGTAGGTATTATTTGGTATTACATTAATTAACCCTTCCCCATAGACTTGACAATTGCCAATAGTTTGACAACGAATTTGTCCAGTTATTTGATATCTTTGTTGTCCTAAGTCAATATTATTTATAGTAGAAAAATTTCCTTGCGGATAAAAATATTGACCACTAATGTTGATAGCTATGGGCAGAACACATCCAAAATTATCCCCCAGATAAGCTATATTAATTAAGGTTTTTTGTGGCGTATATGTAGGGGTTGGTATTGGTGTTAGTGACGGTTCCGGTGGTTTACGAGCAAAAAAAGATTTAATTTCTTGCCACCACCAGGGGGCTGTCGCTCCAGCAAGAAGGGCTATAATAACAGAACTAATAATCTGTACGATTAAACTATTGTTTTTATTATCACCGGACATTTTCCTATTCCTCACTTGTGGATACAGCGTTTACCAGATACATGAGGTTCTTTCTCGCATCTGAAACACCTAATTGGTAAGGATTAGTCTCCGCTTCACCTTGACGAGAAAGGCTGTAATTAATTAGCTATTGACATTTAAGAAAATCACTGGGAGTCTAAGTAGTGTAATATCCATTGCCAGACTAGCACATAATTGGGGATAGGTCATCTACTTGTTACATTAGTTAAAAATGATGCAAAAACCTTCTATTAGTTAAGAAGAGATTAATTACTTTAACAACAAAAGAGTCAGATAAAACTAAAAAGCTCCTCAATTATCCAAACTGGTAGTGACTTTACTAAAAAATGTTTACTGCTGAAACGCTCCCGCATAGTGAGATAAAATCTCGGATACAGCAGTTAAGTACCTAAGCAAAATTAATTACACATATCTAACCACCTCTTGCCTCTTGTCTCTTGCCTCTTGCCTATCTTCACTAGGAAATTAATTTTGCACGACTACTTATCTTAATGGTGAGTTATAGCACCGGAATTTTTTAAGGCCGATAAATTAGCATTACCCGTACAGAATAAAGCAATTTCTAATTCAGCAATTAAAAAAGTCACCAACTCATCTACCGCCGCCTCCGATGCCACGGCTGCGGTGAGAAAAGGCCGGGCTAAACCGCCTAAATCAGCCCCTAAAGCGATAGCTTTGGCAATATCGACCCCATTTTTCAGGCCTCCGGAAGCGATGAGAGGAATAGTAGAATTAATCGCCCGGATAGAGGTAATACAATCGGCTGTGGGTAAACCCCAATCGGCAAAAACTTGACCTAAATGACGCTGTTTTTTGTCTTTTGCCCTTTGACTTTCCACCTTGGCCCAAGAAGTACCGCCAGCCCCCGCCACATCAATCGCCGCCACCCCCGCCTCTATTAACTTTTCAGCCATTGCCCCGGAGATGCCGTTACCCACTTCCTTGGCCACCACAGGAACGGGCAATTTAGAGCAGACAAGGGCGATTTTGTCAAGGAGTCCTCGAAAATTTTTATCGCCTCCCGATTGTACCCATTCTTGCAGGGGATTAAGATGAAGAATCAGGGCATCAGCCTCTAATAAATCGACTAATTTGAGGCATTCTTCCACACCACAACCATAATTTAACTGTACTGCCCCTAAATTGGCCAAAAGTAGGATATCGGGGGCGAGATGGCGAACGGAAAAAGTGGCGGCTAATTCTGGCTGTTCGAGGGCGATACGTTGGGACCCAACCCCCATAGCTAAACGGTAACGTTGGGCGACGGTTGCCAGTCGAGTATTGACTAGATGGGCTAAGGTAGTTCCCCCGGTCATCGAAGAAATCAACAGAGGGGCGCCGAGGCTTTTGCCCAAAAAGCTAGTAGCGATATTAAGATCACTGCGGTCTAGTTCTGGCAAACAGCAGTGATTAAAGCGATATTTCTCTAATCCGCTGCTAATTTCGCTAAATTCTACGTCTTCTTCCAGACAAACTCGCAAATGTTCGGCTTTACGATTTTCTATGTCACTAGCGGCATTAACGGGGGGGAGAGTGGTCATAGGTGAAGGATGACAATCGCTACACAGTTAACTATACAGGATATCGCCTCACAGTTTTGATCAACAATTCCCCGCATCATAGAGTTATCGCCAACGACCTACACCAAAATGTGCAGGGTGCGTTCCCCAAAAATCGATCAGTGGAGCAGTAGGAGCCACTTTAGGGAACGCACCCTACGGCGATCGCACTCAATAGCCGGTGGGTGAAAACACTCAAAGTGATCTCATCTAAAACTGCTCCTTATCTCTAAAAAATGTCCCCATTACCTGAAGCAGTCTTCCTGTACGATAATCATAAAATCCAGGAGTCAAGTTATAAAGGGAAAACCCCATTTCATTAATATTGCTTAGCATCTCCTCAAACAGCACTTGGTCTTCATATAGAGGAACCAAAGACATTTCTAAAAACATTCCTTTAATTGAGGGTAGAATTCCTGATGCACCTTGCAGAACTCTATCTTCATACCCTTGTGTATCAATTTTGAGAAACGGCGCTTGGAAATTGGAAAAGCAGTGGCTCACTAGTTCATCTAACCGCCTCACCTTGACTACTTCAGAATCAATGTAAGCTGATCTACGAGCCGCGTCTACATGAGCAGGTAAGATACCCAGTATTGAACTACTTTCAGAATTACCAGAAATATTAATTGTGGCTTCACCAGTTGTATTGCCAACCGCGCAACGTTCTGCAACTTCCCAGTTAGGGTAGTTCTTACTTGCAATAACTAGCTTCTCATAAGCAGATGAGAGAGGCTCAAAGGAAACAATTTTACCTTGATACCCAATTTCAATAAGACCCTGAGCATATTGCCCAATGTTTGCTCCTACATCTAAAACCAAGTCAACTTCATAGAGGGTCAATAGCTTCAAAAATCGTGAGCCTTTACGTTGAGCATCAATCGCCTTAGCTCGATCAAATGCTGAGGGATAGTACTTAACGATGTCGAAACCTAGTTGTCGAATAAATTGTCGTATTTTCTTTTTCATATTTTAGCCACAGCTATGAACTCAACCTGCTGCCAATTGCAGCCCCAAGGCAGACAGAACCGCTACCACTAAAAGACTGCGGTCTAACTACATAATATACGGAAACTTTCCACATATCACGCCAAATACGCATTTTTTAAAAAATTTCCGCCTATTACTCTCCTATAGAGCGATCGCAAGAACTTTTCCTATAAAATGACAAGTAACCGTGTTATGCCGAATTATTATAGGCGTTCTCATGTTTTGAAAATCCCACAGGGTGGCCGATACAAAATTAGGTTATACTTCATCTTTATGAGAAACGATCCCATTACGGGAGCGAATTTGGGGAGGGATTTACTACCATATTTAACTTCATTTGTCAAGAAATTCGCTCATTTTTAGGCGCGATCGCTTTTTACACAATTATTCCGGTTCCGATTGCCTGGCCTGATTTTGGCAGAATTGCCCGATGGATTCCCTTAGTGGGCTTATTTTTGGGTTTAATTCTAGTTTTGCTCGATATAACTCTAGCTGGTCTGGGAATGCCACCCCTGACTCGTGCAGTTGTCCTTGTGGGGGTTTGGGTTTATCTGACGGGAGGACTACACCTTGATGGAGTTAGTGACACGGCCGATGGTTTAGCTGTCACCGACCCCCAGCGTCGTTTAGCGGTTATGGCCGATAGTGTTACTGGGGCCTTTGGAGTCATGGCCGTGACTATGGTTTTGCTGCTAAAAATCGCCGCTTTGACCGATTTAAGCGATAATCGAGCCTTAGCTCTAATTTTAGCACCAATTTGGGGACGTTGGGGGCAAGTAATGGCGATCGCTCTTTATCCCTACCTCAAACCCACCGGTAAGGGAGCCTTTCATAAAGTGGCTTTTTGTCTGCCTTGGGACTGTGGGGGAGTAATTTGGGGTTTAATCGCCCTATTTGGCGGTCTAAGGTGGGGAATAATCGCCATTAGTGCTGGAATCGCCCTCGCTCTGCTTACTGGTTACTGGTTATATCGTCGTCTTCGGGGTCACACCGGCGATACCTACGGTGCGGTGGTGGAGTGGACAGAGGCTCTTTTCTTGGTTTTTTTGAGAATAATTAGCTAATTTTTGCCCTCCACGGCCCGTAAACGGGTTAATTTCAGGGTAAATTTTCCTCCACCGGTTTCTCCGAAAGCTCTCACCCGAATAATATATTTACCCGACTCGGTAATGCGCGCAAAGAGGAGGGCATTAGTGCCACCATCGGGACCATCGTCATTTTCTGCTACAGTGGAACCATCGTCAGCCAGGAGAATTAACACCCCATCAAAATTTTCTGACTTGAGATCGATGGCCACCTGATCATCCTTGTCCAAATCTACGGTATAATCTCTGGCAAACCCCCCCTCACCCGTGGGAATATCCTTGTCGGTGAGAGTATCGTTAATTTCTTTGTTGAGGATGAGGGGGACGGGATTATAGATTTTTTCCGCTCGCACTGGTAAAGATTGACCGCTTAACCAGAATAAAGTGAGCAAGACGCATAAACCAGAGTAGCGACCAGTCAAAGGGAATCTTGTCATAATGGCAGATGTTCGTTTTCTCAATCTCCCTATTCTACAAAAAACTGATAACCATCAGCAGTTCGACAAAATTAAATTCAGAATCTGGAAAGGGGGAACACCAGGACTGGGGAACTGCCTGTAATTAATTTGCTTAACTATGAATATATATTCTTTGTTAGCAAAAACAAGTAAAAAAATCCCCCTTTGAGCAAGGGGGAAGATAAAATCCATTTAAGGTAATTGCTGTGATCATTAATTGACAATATTTAAAAGAGATTGATTGAAAAAGAACTAGAAGTTAAAAACTTAAAGAGGGTTCTTACATGGGCAAAGAAGCTAAAGACTGAGTGATATTATAGGCTTGACCGCGATAGGTAACGGCTACCAGTTTCTCAATGGTTTGAACGACACCACGGGTTTTTAAATAGGGAACACCACGATAGCCTAAAATCAGCGGACTGGATGCAACGGTGGCAGTGGGATTTTTCTTGTAAACAATGCCGCGATAGGTTAATTTCATAGCTGTCCCTGGAGATAATTAGTGAGTTAGTCTTATCTCCATCGGCAGCGAAATTAATTCCAGAAAAGCTCAACTTTTTTCTGGGTAACTATCCTACCAAGAAGACCCTCGATAGCGCATTTCTCGACGCAAGGCATAACGACGGGCAAAATTGGGAACATCGCCCCGATGACCTAATAAAATGACCGTATCGCCTTGCTGTAGAATGGTGGAATGGTCGGGATGGGTGATGACACCACCATCAAATTGACGGATAGCGACGATAATAAAAGCACCCTGTCCCCGCACTTCCATCTGACTGATAGGTTGTCCCAAAAAGGGCGAATCGCTTAAAATCGAGTATTCTTCAAATTGCATATCGATATCGGCTAATAATTCGTTGAGATTGCGCCTACCTTCATCTTCCTGTAAAAAATCGATTGCGGCCGGATGGGTGATTAAATGGGCCATTCTCTCCGCTCCAATGGTAGCAGGTAAGACCACTTGATCGGCTCCGGCTAGTTTTAATTTTTTCTCGGTGCTGGGATATTCTCCCCTGGCGATAATGTATAGTTGCGGACTGAGTTCTCTTGCGGTTAAAGTGATGAAGACATTTAAGGCATCATCGGGTAATACCGTCGCTAAAACTCGCGCTTTGTCGATGCCGGCTTTTTGGAGAATGCTTTCATCGGTAGCGTTACCATTAAGAGTTAAGTAGCCTTTTTCCTGAGCTAATCCAATGCGATCGGGGTTATTATCGACGATAATAAAGGATTGGGCTGTTTTTGCCAATTTAGTCGTTAGGATGCGTCCTATGCGCCCAAAACCGCAGATTATGACGTGATTTTCTAAGGATTCCATCTCTTTATTCATCCGGCGATCGCTAAAGGCTTTGTTAATTTCTCCCTCGGTCAGCATCTGAAAAAACCCCCCCACCACATAAACGGCCGAGGTGGTCCCACAGACGATAACTAACATGGTAAAAGCTCTCAGACTGGGTGTGTTAATCGGTTTAACTTCCCCGAAACCTACCCCAAATATGGTGATAATCACCATATAAACGGCATCGAGAAAACTCCAACCGTAGGCCATATAACCGATAGTTGCCCCGACTACCGTAGCGAGAAAAAAACTCGCCCCGATGATGATCCTTTTCAGTGAACTTTGCATCGATTTCTGTTAACTGACAATCTAGCTATCAGCTTACAACCGTTTACTGTTTACTGATCACTGTTTACTGTTTCACCGCGTTTTAATAAAGCTTGTCTTGCTTGTTTTTCATCTAACCAGTATTTCGGTAAAGCATACCGATGGGTGAAATGTAATATAGATATTTCTAGATAATCCTCTCAGATTTGCCTGAGAAAATAACATTTCTCCCAGTTGCTTGGTTCCGATGAGGGAATTTACCGAGATGATCTTAAAATCAATGTTCGGCAGCAACTAAAGCAAGAAATAAACTTTGATCTAATGTCCGAGGGAGGGATGGGATTTTCTTACCTCTTTTTTCTGCTCCTGTCTCCGAATCTCCTCACCTAACGGAAGATTTTTTATTTTTGCAGGAGAGCTTTTTAACTGGCTGTTAACTTAGTCATAACTTGGATACTGTATAATCCCTATGTCAAGGGTCTGTAATAAAATTTAACCTAATCAAAGTCCGAGTATCAGTTTTGACTTTATTAATGAAAATATGAGTATTTCTCGCCGTAATTTCCTCACCTTTTTAACTGCCACTGCTGGTGTCTCTTTTTTCAGTCTGCAAGAGAAAAAATATTCCTCTCTGATTAGCAGTCCTGCGATCGCTGCTAATAATTTCGGCTTCAACTTTGTCCCAGTCAAACTGCCAATTCCCTTAAAAATTGACGGGATGAGCGATGAAAGCCAAAAAAGTGCCTATCAAACCTATACAGTCCTAGATGATCTCGTTCTTCCGCAAGGATTCACCTATGATGTGCTGGCCCAGTGGGGGGATGCAGTGGGTGATTCCCGTTTCGGTTATAACAATGATTATCTATCTTTTATCGAAACCAGTGGGGGTCAAGGTTATCTAACCGTTAATTTTGAATATATCAGTGGTCGTACTTGGCTACAAACCTTTGAACAAGTGATTGGTAAAACCCTACCCGTCAAGGAAGTACGGGAAAAAACGAACGAAAAGGGTGAAATTGCCGCCTATAGCCTGCAAGATGCCAGCTTAAAGGCAAAAATTGCGGAAATATCCCTAGAAGGTTTAATTGATCAGGGAATTGGCGTAATTTCCCTGGCGAAAGATGCAACAGGAAAATGGCAACGTACCTATAGTAAAGCCGATCGCCGCATTACCGGTATCTCTGGACTAAAGGACGGCCGTTACCTAAAAGCGACCGGTCCTGCTGTAGCAATTTTTACCAAAACCGATAAACTTGGCTACGATGACGGATTAGGGGCAAAAATTATCGGAACGTTTCAAAATTGCGCCGGGGGAACAACTCCCTGGGGAACCGTATTTAGTGCCGAGGAGAACTTTCAAGACCAAGTGACGGAGGTAGTGTTAAAAGATGGTTCCTCCTTGCATCCCGATACTACTCCCTTTATTCTCAATAGTGGGGAAGTGGATGGCCGGGGTAACGTCTTTGGGTTAGCGGGAAATAAATACGGTTGGATGGTGGAGGTGGATCCGGCCAATCCCGACGATTACGGCACAAAACACACTTGGTTAGGGCGTTTTCGCCATGAAGCGGTCGCTTTTCTCGCTCGGACGGGGCAACCCTTGGCAGTTTATTCGGGATGCGATCGCAGAGGCGGTCATATCTATAAATTCGTTTCCGAGGGCAAAATTAGCGATATTAAGCAGAAAAATAACTCAAAACTCCTAGAAAAAGGAATGCTCTACGGGGCGAAATTCAACCCCGATAAAACTGGTTATTGGATACCATTAAATCCCGACACGGAGATAAATCCGGTCCTACCGAGTCAAATTGCCGCTAGTCGCGGGGATGGGGTGGTAGCTTTGCCAAATCCCGAAAGAACGGCCAATGAGACTAAATTACTGCTATTTAAGGACGATGAGGAGATTCTAGCCTACAAAGCTAAATATAAGACCCTCGCAGACCTGTATGAAGGTAATGGGACGGAAAAACAGGGAGCAATTCTCATCGATGCTCATTTTGCCGCTAACGCAGTTGGTATCACTTGTACTGGTCGGCCAGAAGATACGGAAGTGGACGAGAATGGCACTTTATATATAACCTTTACCTCTGGTAGTCCCAGTGAAGCGGAGGGAGGAGCCGATAGGGAGATATTTAAGGGACCAAATGGCGAAATCCCCTACGAATTTGGTTGGATTATCAGCTTAAGGGAAGATAACAACGATGCTGCTTCCTTAAGTTTTCGTTGGGATGTGGTCGCTTATGGAGGGGAACCGACAGAGAAAGGTGAGGGTTTTTCTAATCCCGATAACCTCGCTTTCGATAAACAGGGAAATCTCTGGATGGTTAGCGACATTTCCACGGGTGGGTTAAATCGAGAGATGAAAACTCGTTATCCCCAAGGAGTCCCGGTTAGTCAACGGGATTTATTGGGGATTTTTGGTAATAATAGCGCTTGGGTGTTTGCCAAGGGTCAAGAGCATCCCTATCCTTTTGCTATCGCTCCCATGGATGCGGAATTAACGGGATTGTACTTTACTCCCGACCAAGAGACGTTATTTTTGGCAGTACAACATCCGGGGGAAGCGGGGGGAATTCGTCGGGATTTGGCCTTTGAAAACCGAAAATTTGCCCTGAAAACCACTAATGGGCAGGAATTTGAACAAATACGACAAGTCCCCCTAGGGTCGAATTGGCCCAGTGGTCAAGTTAATCAACCTCCCCGGCCGGCAGTGGTGGCGATTCGGCGAATTGAGTCAAAATCTGGTTAATACATTTGTTTCAAATGATTGGGTTCCTTTGGGGATTTCTGAAAAACAAAAAAGGGGTTTTAGCCCCTTTTTCTGGATTATTTAGTTATTTTTTCGGCGATAACATCATCATCATGTTACGACCTTCTTTTTTTGGCGCTTGCTGTACCTCAGCCACATCCTGTAAGTCTTTGGCCATGCGCGCCAGTAATTCTTCCGCTAGGTTAGAGTGTTGAATTTCCCGGCCTCGGAAGGTAATCGTCGCTTTTACCTTATCTCCCGCTTTTAAAAAACGTTGCGCTTGGTTGACTCGCACGTTGTAGTCATGCTCATCGATTTTATAGCGCATTTTAACTTCTTTTATATCGGCTGTATGCTGTTTTTTCTTGGCTTCGCGGGCTTTTTTCTCCTGTTCAAACTTGTATTTGCCATAGTCCATAATCCGGCAAACGGGAGGACTTGCCGTTTCACTGACAAGGACTAGATCAAGTTCCTTTTCTTCGGCCACGCGCAAAGCTTCGGCAGGAGTAATAATTCCTAGTTGAGAGCCGTCGCTATCGATAACGCGGATTTCAGGAAAGCGGATTCTTTCGTTAATTTGGGGGAGATCGCGAGTAGTGCGTCTTTTATCTATCACAGGCGTTCTTGGTTATCTCTATTCTGGTTAGTTAATCGGGTGGAGTTTACAAAATGATTTACTTGCTATTCTACCTACTCGATCGAGTTTCTTGGCCAATTGTTAAGTTTTCTTGCAAGGTTAATTTTTAGCCGCCGGTCGTCAGCCAGATAAGCTGTTGTCTATGGGCTTTGTTAGACTAAATCCCGTTTAAAAGCTCTAGGATTGGCAAGTTGTGGAACAATACCTAACTGGGTTTTTCAAGTTGGATTGGCAGTTATACCATTTTTCTTGGTTCGTGTCCCTCACCCCCGCCTCCCCTTGCCTCCCGACCCCCCCGATGTCGGGGTAGGGCAGGGGGGGTGGGGAATTAACCATCTCTGCCACTACTTTAGAAAAATGGCATCACATTCTAGCCTATATCGTGTAAATGCGCTAGTATTCAAATTAAAAACGTTCTAAAAGGAGGGGGTTTCAGACCCAATTTTTCGATGAATAGCAGTCAACAATCTGAAGTTACAGGCCAATCTGTTCTGACATTTGATGGAATAGATGATTATATACAGTTGCCCGCTGCCAATACCGACTATTCCCAGGGGTTTACCGTAGAAGCTTGGGTACAGCACCAGAGTTGGCGCTTTTGGTCAAGAATTATTGATTTCGGGAATGGAGCCGGGAAAAATAACATTGTTTTGGGAAATGTGGGAACATCTAACGCCCTAGGACTACATCTGTATTGTAACAATGAACATCACATCTTAGAAGCCGCAAATGTCTTAGAAATTGGTAAGTGGACTCATATAGGAGCTACCATTGATCAGTCGGGGATGGCCAAATTGTATAAAAATGGTCAATTAATCCAAAGTAAACAATTAAGCCTTCCAGATAACCTAAACCGAACCCTAAACTATATAGGTAAGAGTAACTGGACTAATGATGGTTACTTTGAAGGTCAAATGACGGAAGTGAGGGTGTGGAATACCGCCCGACTGGAATCGGAGCTGCAAAGGGATATGTACCAGAGATTAAAAGGAAATGAAACCGGATTAGTAGCATATTGGCCTCTCAATGAAGGTTCAGAAAATATCGCTAAAGATCAAACAAGTAATGACAATAAAGGCACAATTAATGGTGCCACTTGGCAGCAAGAGCAACTGCCGATTCAAACTCAACTATCTCAACCGGTAGAATTAGGTCAGGTAGGTGGTTCAATCGCCACTCCAGCAAAACCCGAACTATCTGTAACTAGCGACAAAGGAGATCAAATCCAGTCAACCGACAAAGAGGACCGGAAAGATTCACAATTATCTGGGGCCGACAATAGCGAACCTACTAAACCATCCCATACAAGCAAGAAAAAACGTTTAGTTGTTTGCTGTGATGGGACTTGGAATCAACTGGCAAGTTCCTATCCTACGAATGTGGTCAAATTTGCCCGCTTAGTTAAACACAGCGCCGATGATCAAACGCCACAGATTGTCCATTATATATCAGGATCTGGCACGGCAGAAGATGATAATTTAATCGAACGTTTAGGCGGGGGTGCCTTTGGCTGGGGAATTGACAGAATTATTCAAGATGCCTATCGCTTTTTGTGTATGAATTATAATGTAGAGGCTGAAGACGAAATTTACCTAGTGGGCTTTAGTCGGGGGGCCTATATAGTTCGTTGTTTAGCAGGTATGATCTATAAATGTGGTTTATTGAGTCGTTCCAAGATCCGCGAATTGCCTAAAGCTTATCAGCTTTATCGAAATTTTAAAATTAGTCCAAATGCTCCAGAATATCAAAAATTCCGCCAAGATAACAGCAAAAAGATAGATACCGAACAAGATTATTTACAGTATCGTGTACCTATCAAAATGTTAGGGTGCTGGGATACGGTGGGAGCATTAGGTGTTCCTGATGTGGTGCCTTGGCTATCCTTGGATAAACTCTGGAATCGGAAGTATGAATTTTTCGATGCCAGACTAAGTCCGATTGTGGAAAATGCCTTTCATGCAGTTGCCATTGATGAGAAACGCAAAAGTTTTCCTTCCACTGCCATGGAGAAAAATGAAAAAAATCCCGAACAAGTAGTCCAACAAGTGTTCTTTGCCGGTGAACATGGCTGTATTGGTGGGGGAACCGAAAAATATCGGGGGCTATCGGATTGTACTTTAAAATGGATGATCGACGAGGCTAAAAAGTTAGGATTGGAGTTTGATTTAACTGAAAAGTATGGTGAGGAATTCCAGATTAAACCAGAGCCAACCACTAAATTTGATAATAGAGTGACCGGTTTGTATGCTTTAGGTGGCGAGGCATGGCGACCGATAAAATCGGCAAAAGTTGCCGTTCATGGTAGTGTGGTCGAACGACTTAAGGCTGATCCCAATTATCGTCCTCAAAATCTCCTTCCGCTGCTTCAGGATTTGCTGCCAAGTTAGCTTTTGCGGCAGACCAAGGAAATTACAGATTTTTTCAAGCTAGGATTCAAGATTTTGTATCGAAAAATACAAAACCGGCCAAAGTGACTGTTTAGGATGGATTTTTTGAGAAGCTTAAGAACTGATCCATACGTCAAAGGAGTTTTCCATGCCCGAAACGCCACAAGAAGTCTTGAAAATGATTCAGGACAACAATATTAAGATTATCGACCTGAAATTTATTGATATGCCAGGTATTTGGCAACATTGCTCGTTCTACTACGATCAAATCGATGAAAGCTCTTTCAGTGATGGTGTTGCCTTCGATGGTTCCAGTATTCGCGGTTGGAAAGCAATTAACGAATCCGATATGGCCATGGTTCCCGATCCTACCACTGCTTGGATCGATCCCTTCTACAAGGAACCTACCCTAAGTATGATCTGTAGCATCAAAGAACCGAGAACCGGTGAATGGTATAGCCGCGATCCTCGCTCTATTGCTCAGAAAGCGATCGATTATCTTAGCACTACCGGTTTAGGTGATACCGTATATTTTGGACCGGAAGCGGAATTTTTCCTCTTTGATAGCGCTCGTTTCGACCAAACCGCCAACTCGGGCTATTACTACATGGATAGTGTCGAAGGTCGTTGGAATAGCGGTAAAGACGAAAAAGAAGGAAATCTTGCCTATAAACCCGCCTACAAACAGGGTTATTTCCCCGTTAGTCCCACCGACACCTCTCAAGATATCCGCACGGAAATGCTCTTAACCATGGCCGACTGCGGAGTTCCCATCGAAAAACATCACCATGAAGTCGCCACTGGTGGTCAAAACGAGCTAGGGATTAAATTCTCTACCCTAGTACGGGCTGCCGACTACTTGATGACCTATAAATACTGCATTAAGAACGTGGCCAAGAAATACGGTAAAACCGTCACCTTTATGCCCAAACCCATCTTTGGTGATAATGGTTCCGGGATGCACGTTCACCAGTCTATCTGGAAAGATGGTCAACCCCTGTTCGCTGGGGATAAATACGCCGGACTTAGCCAAATGGCACTGTACTACATCGGTGGTTTGCTTAGACACGCTCCCGCTCTCTTAGCTTTAACTAACCCCACCACCAACTCTTACAAGCGTCTCGTCCCCGGTTTTGAGGCCCCTGTAAACCTGGCCTACTCCCAAGGTAATCGCTCCGCTTCGATTCGGATTCCTTTATCGGGAAGCAACCCAAAAGCCAAACGTTTAGAATTCCGTTGTCCTGATGCCACTTCTAACCCCTACCTCGCTTTTGCCGCCATGCTCTGTGCCGGTATCGATGGGATTAAAAATCAAATTGAACCAGGGGAACCCCTCGATGTGGATATCTACGAACTCAGCCCCGAAGAATTGTCAAAAATACCCTCTACCCCCGGTTCTCTAGAAGCAGCTCTGGAAAGTCTCGAAAAAGATCACGCTTTCTTGACCGATTCTGGTGTTTTTACCGAAGACTTTATCCAAAACTGGATCACCTACAAACTCGATAACGAAGTTAACCCGATGCGCTTACGTCCCCACCCCTACGAGTTCTCTCTCTACTACGATGTCTAAGGTTTGATTGACTAATTATTAATTCTAGGGTAGGCTTTCGTCTGCCCTTTTTTTTCCGAATCAGCAAGTCAACTGAAAACTCACATCTGATGACTGATCACTGATTCAAGGCTGACGGCTAATAATTCCTAGCTGCAAATTAGCATAAAATAGGATTAATTGACTGGTATTTTGGGGCGATAGTTTATGGAACGCGGGTTATTGTGGACACCTTTATTAATTCTGTTTATTTGGTTGGCTTGGAGTGGTTGGAATGAATACCAAAAAGTGGAAATCTATCGAGAATGGGCGGAAAACTTCGAGCGAGCTAAGTATGATATATATTCTGTCTTAGGTCAAAAAGATAAAATTATCACTTGGGGAAAGCCAACTCGTAAGGGAGTGATTAATTTACAAACTTTTTCCCTAGAGGAGGTCAAAGAAATCCGTCTGCTAGTTAATAATCAAGTGGTGGATTTAGATGCTCTTCCCCCCCAAGGTTCCCCTTGCCTAGAATTTATTTTTAAGGAGCGATCGCCTGAAAAAATTCCCTTTACTGAAGTTGAATTGGCCAGTCGGTGGGCGAAATTTTTACAACAACAAATCTTAATTTAATCGCGATAATTTCTAGCGCAATCTTCCCGATCGCAGGATACCGACAACTAACCATAAACCGATAAAACTAGCTGTAGCAAATAATACGGTACTAATAATAGTTAATTGCCGAGATTGGGTGCTGGCTGTGACAATGGCGGCCCCGATAATTAAGGAACCAATAATCACACTAAAAGCTAGTCGATTGGCGGAATTATCTAAACTGCGACGGAGATTATCTAAGTCGCGAATTTTCAGATTAACATTTAAAGTTTCCGAGGTTAAACCATCTAGTAAAACTTCGATTTGACGGGGATATTTCAGGGAAAAAGATTTCAAGTCTAAAACTGTTCTTAGGGCAGTTTGTAGGGGAGTGCTACCGATTAACTGTTGTTCGAGAATATTAGTTAATAGCGGTTTGACTTCTTCCAGGATATTAATATCAGGATTAAATTTTCGGGCAGTTCCTTCTAGATTAGCGAGACTTTTGGCGAATAAACCTAAATTACCCGGAAGTTTAATTCTATTGCGACGGGCAATTTGCAAAAGTTCATAAACCACCTCACTAAAGTTAATTTGATTTAAATTGAGGTTATAATATTTTCGCAGCATCCGCTCATAATCCACCTCTAATTGTACTAAAGTAATCGGGACTACTGACTCGGATAGTTTAATAGTTAGCTGACTGCATCTTTTCGCATCTAAGTCAACAATTGCTAATAACAATTCTGTTAAAATTTGTTGAGTTTGCGGGTCTAATCTGCCCACCATACCACAGTCAATTAAAGCTACTCTACCATCGTCAAGATAGAAAATATTACCCGGATGAGGATCGGCATGAAAGAAGCCATCAATATAAATTTGTTGAAAAAATGACCGAAACAAAATCCTAGTTATTTCGCTTTTTCTTTGGGAAATTGCTTGCTCAGTTGGCGGTCTAGAAACATCGGCCTCTAAAATTTGTTTTCCCTCTAACCATTCTAACACTAATATCTTGGAATTAGTTAAGTCCCAATAAATTTTAGGAATAACTAACTGTTTGGGTTCTGACCACCGACTCTGGGTTAAATTATAGCGCAATTGGTCGGTATAATGACCTTCTTGGGTGAAATCTAATTCCGCATTGACTGCCTTAATAAACTCCTCTGCTAAGTTAACAACGTCGTAACTTTGACCAAATTCTGTGAGGGCAACTAAATCAGCAATTCCCTTAATTAAGGCACTATCTTGGGCGACAATTTTTTCAATCCCCGGACGCAAGACTTTAATCGCTACTTCCTCCCCAGATAATAAAGTTGCCCGATGAATTTGCCCGATCGAGCCTGCGGCGATCGGTTGGGGATTAATATATTTAAATACCTGTTCGATCGGTTTTGCTAACTGTTCGGTGATGACTATTTCTATATCTGTCCAAGCAACGGGAGGAACTTGCGCTTGTAGGGCAGTTAAAGCCTCGATATAATTAGCAGGTAGCAGATCGGGACGGGTACTAAGTAACTGTCCCAATTTGACATAAAAAGGACCCAATTCCACGAGGATTTTTTTGAGAACTTCTGGGGTGGGAATCTGGGGATTTTCTGTTTTTCCTAGGGTTAAAACCCCGCGCATATAGTCCCAACCGTTGCCGAGAACTATCTCAAGGATTTCTTTTTGTCTTTGACTGGTTTGGGGTAGTGAGAACACGGTATTATCAGTTATCAGTGATCAGTTATCAGTTATCAGTGGGTAAGTTACCAGTGATCAGATTTGAGTTTTAAGTTAGCAGTATTAAGTAGGTAGGCGTTAAAAATTATCAAATACCCCCCTTATCAAGGGGGGACTAAGGGGGGATCGACACCCCCCTTATCAAGGGGGGCAGGGGGGATCAGAGACAAAATCTATCTTCAATTTAATTATAACTACTTACTTAAATAGAGGTTTTCTACTGTCTTTTCACTGATTACTGTTTACTGATCACTGATTACTGAAAAAGCTGGTAACTAATATCAATCCTATAACAATTTCTCCAATTTGGGATCGGTTTGTAAGTGCTTGAGAACTTGTTTAATATCTTGGGTACGATCTTTGTGGACAACGAGAGTTGCTTTACCGTCGCGAACAATTACCAGATCTTTTAAACCAATAGTAACGATCACTTCCTCCTCATCACTAGCATAGATAATAGAGCCTTCCGTGTCCAAACCGACATGATTGGCCAGTTCAATATTTTTGCCCTTTGCTTCTAGTAATCTTTCCAGAGAATTCCAATCTCCCAGATCATCCCAACCAAAATTAGCGGGTAAAACGTAAGCGAGTTGGGTTTTTTCCATCAAAGCATAATCGATACTTTTTTTCTCTAAATCCTCATAGGCAGCGATGCCCCGATCGATCAGAGGTTGTAAAATATTATTAGCGTGGGTTTTTAGCTCCTCTAAAACCACTTGTCCCTGAAAGATAAACATTCCGCTATTCCAGCTAAAAAGTCCCGTTTCTAGGAATTTTTCGGCCGTGGTGCGATCGGGTTTTTCCGTAAAACGACTCACTTTATAGACGGGTAAACCATTAAATTCGCCTTGATTTTCTCCCTGTTCGATATAACCGTAACCGGTGGAGGGATAATCGGGTTTAATCCCTAAAGTAACGATCGCTTTTTGGCTGACGGCCACTTCTACGGCCGCTTTTAAAGTGTTAATATAAGCCTCTTGATCACTAATATAATGATCGGCAGGAAAAAAACCGATCGCCACTTCCTTACCATAACGTTTTATCACTTCTAAAGTAGCCCAAGTCACAGCCGGGGCCGTATCCTTGCCCACCGGTTCCACTAATAGGTTACTCTCCGGTAAATCGGGCAGTTGTTCGCGGACACCATCAGCGATCGCACTAGCGGTAATTACCCAGAGATTTTCCCAACCTGCCCCTAAAGATAATAGACGATCGGCCGTTGCTTGTAAAAGACTGCGACCACTACCATCAAGACAGAGAAACTGTTTCGGACGCGCTAGACGACTGAGGGGCCAAAAACGTTCCCCTTTACCACCGGCGAGAATGACTGGAACAAGCGACTGATTCATAAAAAATTGACACTTATCGGTTAAGCTGAACCGATTGTATCAGACGGCAGCGAGCGTTTTCCTGACTCAAAGCTAAAAAGCGGGCAAATAACCCGCTTTCTAGCAAAAATAACCGAAATATTGCGATTAGAAATTCATTTCGGCCGCTTGTACTGTTTCCACTTGTTTTTTCTTAATAACTAAGAGGATTTGGCAGAGCATAATACCACCGAGGAATAAAACTAATCCTTTGATCCGGCCGGGATTTTGCAGGACAACTTCCGTCTCTTTTTGACCAAAACCGCCAACATTGGGGTTACTGGTTAAAAATTGTCCCACTTCGATCGCTTGACCTTCCGAGACGATTAACTCAGGACCTGCGGGAATATTTTCCACCACGGGGCCAGCTTCGGAAGTGATGGTGACTTCATAACCACCGGCTTCGGTTTTGCTGATCTGGCTAATTGTACCTGCGGTAGAAGCTTTGAAGGCGTTATTATTGCTGGGTTCACCGGTGGGGTACACTTGACCGCGACCACGATTGGCCCCTAAATGCACAGCATATTTACCGAAGTGAATACCTTTATTTTGGCTAGGATCGGGGGCCAGGACGGGGAAAACGATCTCTTTGTATTGATCCCCGGGTAAGGGGCCGACGATAACCACGTTATCTTGACCTTCTTTGTAGGATTGGAAATAGACTCCACCGAGTTTTTCCTGCATTTCTTCGGGAATGCGATCGGGGGGCGCGATTTTAAAACCATCCGGTAGCATTAAGACTGCACCGACGTTTAAACCCCCCTTCGATCCGTCTCCTAACACCTGTTGACTGGCGGGATCGTAGGGGATTTTTACTACTGCCTCAAAGACGCTATCGGGTAATACCGAGTGGGGGATTTCAATTTCGGCGGGTTTTTGGGCTAAATGGCAGTTCGCGCAGACAATCCGACCGGTTGCTTCTCTGGGGGTTTCCGGGGCGGTTTGTTGCGCCCAAAAAGGATATGCTTGGGCAGATTGGGGGTTAATGACATCGCTGGTTAGGAGTAGGGAAACGGTAGCGATCGCCACGAGGACAGCTTTCACTAGGGCCTGTCTGTGGACTTGCGGGAAGCTTAAAAAGTTGAATGTTCTCATCTCTATCGGTTGAATAATTCCAAATCTCGTCACATTGAATAATCTAGGACCACCAGGGTTCTTCGCCGGTGCGGAAGTCGGTTTCCGTCCAAGTGGAGAAGACGACTTTATCATTATCGGTGACGTTGGCATGGGCGAGGGCTAAGGATAGAGGCGCTGGACCGCGAACTACTTTTCCTTCGGCATTGTACTGGGAACCGTGGCAAGGACACATGAATTTTTCTTCGCTGGCATTCCAAGGCACCACACAACCTAAGTGGGTACAGACGGCGTTAATTCCGTAGTTGGCCAGGGTTTTGTCCTCTTGGACGACTAAATAGGTGGGGTCGCCTTTTAAACCTTGGGCTAAGGTGCGATCGCCAGCGTTATGGCTGGTCAGAAATTGACTGACAATCACATCATTGCCTAGGGCATCTTTAGCGGTGACACCGCCACCTGTACCACCGGCCGAGGGGGGAATAAAATACTTAACAATCGGATACAAAGCCCCCGCCGCTACTCCGGTAATTGTACCAAAGGTCAACAGGTTCATAAATTGACGACGACCCAAATTGGGAACATCTGTACTGGAAACTTGACTCATTGCTCCTTATCTCCAAATGTAAATTTTTGTAAACTAATTCTCATCTAAGGGCGATTTTGTGCATCTCGATCAAGACGAAAACCCAGAGCTTAAAGAAGGTTTACAAGGGCTGTATTAGATTATTACAGATATTGAGTCACGGACAATTGATGCCAAGTAAAAAGGAAAAAGTAACAAGGAAAAAGTAAAACCTAGATACAATCAGAGTTTTTGCACCGTCCACGAACTTTTTGAAGTTGCCAATTTAGGAGAGTAAACGATTATGGCTGACTTGCACGCTTTGCTAATTGGTATTGAGCTAATCAGTCGTTGCTAAGGAGCGAGCATGGCTGCATCTCTCAACTTGGGAAGATCATCATCAGTTAGTGGCGATCGGAATCAAAAGAGTGATCGAATCCCCCCATCGCGAGGCGCTAACGAGGTTAATCTGTCATTTCAAATCGTCAAGCCCTACCTGCCTTAAAAAGCACCCTGACTGACGAAGTGATCTACGGACTTCTCCGCTATCACGAATTAGTCAAACCCTGGTTACAGGAACGTTTACCCATAATATCCCTACTTGTTCTCACCATCATTTTCAGTACCGTCTCGATACGGGGGAATGTTTGACCGTTGCCGATCTGCCTTTGCCAGCGTACCCGGTGCAGGTGCGGGATGGGTTAGTATATGTGCAGATCGATCGAGTGTCCTAGTGCGATCGCTTAAGTCGAGCCGAGATGGATTGAATAATACTAATCCGTCCTTTGGTTCGTTACTTCCGCTTCCAGCGAGCGGCGACGAAACCAAGTCCTAATAGGCTTAAACCGATCGCTCCAGATGGCTCCGGTGTACCCACCGCTTCGCGAAAGAGTCTTACCGTAAAAGTCCCCTGGTTGTCAAAGCCACTGGCTGCGCCTATATCATTCACGTAGAAATCTATAGCACTTCCCGTACCGAAAAACTCGTAGGAATAAACGCCAGAAGCTTGATAAGTTCCCCAGAAATCATCGTCATCGCCGCCTAAAGCTGTCGAGAACAAACCAAAATCGAAATTAAAGAAATTCGGATCAGTATCGTTAACAGTTGCGAAATTATCTCGGCTTACGAAGCGAGCGTCCACATCCCAAAATTCGCCTCTCTGACCGAAGGCGAAGTCGGGTGTAAACACTCCAGACACCTCGGCCTTGTAGAGAACTCCACTAACAAGGATGCTAGAAAAAACTTTATTAATCGCAGCTGGGGTTTCGGAATTTACCGTCAGGATTTGAAAAGGTGTAGTCTCGAAGGTAGCCGCCGATGCGGTTGTAGCTAGGCAGAAAATACCGCCGATAATCGCGCTCCCTAGAACAAGTTTTTCACGAGAGAGAAACGATAGGTTGTTTTTATCTCCCCCCCCACAATGGATAAGTTTTTTTGATGGGTTGATCATTGCAATTGTCCTCCAAAAATGTTTTTTCTTACTTATAATTTAAGGATGGGATAGGTGTAAAGAAAAATTTTCTCATGACCAGGGCAATCTCACACGCTTCTTAACAATACGCAATAAATATATAAAATAGGTTCTTCCGAACCTGTCATGTAAAACTATCAGCAACTCACACTTGTAAATAAGGATTTCAGTCGCAAGAACGTACCTCATCTATCGAAGAAACGCTGTAAAGGAACATTTATTAGAGCGAAATTGGTGAACTTTTCAAGTTAGAATGCTCCCCTATTAAATCTTTATTCAAGCACTTGAAAACCATGTCAATAGACGGAAATTCAACAGAAACCGATGAAGAAACGGCCACCGCTTGGATAAACCAACAACTAGAAAGCTTGGGAGTAAAACTAATCTGATGAACACAAAAATAGAACTACCAATGGAACAAATTAAAGCTTTTTGTCAAAAGTGGCAAGTCACCGAATTGGCATTATTTGGTTCAGTTTTACGCGAAGATTTCCGTTCAGATAGCGATATTGATATTTTAATTACCTTTTCCCCAACTGCTAAACGAGGTTTAACCGAAACCCTACAAATGCGCGATGAACTGCAAGCAATTTTTGATCGAAAAGTAGATTTAATTGTGAAAGCAGCACTCAAACGGAGTGATAACTGGCTAAGATGTAAAAACATTTTAGAATCAGCACAGATTATATATGCCTCATTGTAAATGCTATTAGACGTATTTTGCGCTATACCGATGGTATCGGTAAATCAGAATTGGAAAACAATGATGAAAAATTGTCTGCCATCCTCTACCAAATTACCATTATTGGTGAAGCGACTAAACGTCTTTCTGTAATCTTCCGTCAACAACATCCAGAAATTCCTTGGCGAGAAATGGCTGGAATGCGAGATGTCATTGTTCATAAATACGATCAGCTTGATTTGGATGTGGTATGGGACATAGTTGAAAATAAATTAACAGAACTTTTAAAAGCGATCACACCCTTACTCTAAGAGTGCTTTAAAAGCAAAATCCAAACAACTCTTAGAAATTGCTAAAATAGGAGTAGAAAAAGCGATAGAAACCGATGAAGAAACGGCAACCGCTTGGATAAACCAACAACTAGAAAGCTTGGGAGTAAACCTAATCTGATGAACACAAAAATATGAAAATTCCTCAAGAAAAACTCTCACAACTTTGCCAACATTGGCATATTCATAAACTTTCCTTATTTGGTTCAGTTTTACGAGATGATTTCACCGCAGATAGTGATATTGATCTGCTCGTTGAGTTTGAACTTGGTTTTACCCCCAGTTTTTTCAAACTTCATCAAATTCAAGAAGAATTATCTCAATTATTTGATGGACGTACTATTGATCTCGTTACCATCAAATCTCTTAATCATCATATTCGTGAGCGTGTTTTAGCAACAGCAGAGGTGTGTTATGTCGCAGAAAGATAATCAAGTGTATGTTGAACACATGATTGACACAGCAAATAAAGCACTTAGCTTTGTAGAAGGTGTCAGTCGAGAAGTATTCGAGATGACATTCAACAATAATCACGACAATTTTTGATTTTTACCAGAGGTATATTTTTAACGGGGGAGGATGTCAACCCTCACTGCTAGACTCAACAGTATGGCCGACTTCGCTGATCCATTGGGCAATTTCTGCGGGGGATGCGGTGGTTTCTACCGTGACGATTTTATTGGCTACATCCACCGATATTTGGGCTGCTGGTTGCTGATTATTAATCGCTTTAGTAATGGTATTAGCGCAACCTTCACAGGCAATACTAGGCACTTTTAGGGTAATTGTCATTGTTGTAACTCCAGTAACTTTATAGCTAAAAACTAGCATAAATTGTCAGGGGTAGCTGATTTTTTAAGAGTTTATTTACCATTTCAGCGCTGCCGCTTCGATCCCCTGTTCCCGACGCAGTTGACTATCTTTTTCTAGCCATTGAATGACCTGTTTATGGGTTAGTTCTT
Source organism: Microcystis sp. MC19 (assembly GCF_003019735.1). NCBI lineage: Bacteria > Bacillati > Cyanobacteriota > Cyanophyceae > Chroococcales > Microcystaceae > Microcystis > Microcystis sp. MC19. The sequence continues at coordinate 3,049,181 of NZ_CP020664.1, forward strand.
CTAGGGTTACTCCCGTATCCTCGGCGATGATTTTTAGTAAGCGTAGGGAAGAAATCGTTAAACGAGTCAGGAATTTTTCTGGAGAAGTTAAGAGGGCAGCGTCCACATCTGCGGATTCTTCTGGGGTTAAAAATTGTCTGTTTTCTATCATAGTTTTATTTGGTTTCCATCCAATTGTCACCGGCTTTTATTTCTACCAAGAGAGGGATCGTCAAGGAGACAGCTTCTTCCATAGTCGTCTTGATTTTTGACTCTAGGGATGGCCATTCTTCCCTCGGTACTTCCAAGACTAATTCATCATGGACTTGCAGCAGTAATCTCGCTCGATAATTTTGCAGTACCTCGGCTAATTTTACCATCGCTACTTTAATAATATCAGCACTGGAACCCTGAATGGGCGCATTAGCAGCCGATCTTAATAATTGTGCTTCCTCGTTGTTGAGTTTGAGGCTATCTAAATCGATGTCATGTAAGGACAGTCCCCGCAGTCTTTTTAAGAGGGGATTATCGAAGTTAAAATAACGTCTTCTGCCCAAAATTGTTTCCACATATCCCTGAGCAATTGCTTGTTTTTTGCTATTCTCTAAATACTCAAATACTTGGGCATAACGTTGATGATATTTTTCAATAAATTTTCTGCCCTGTTCTACGGTTAATTTCGATTCACGGGCGAATTTTTGCGCTCCCATGCCATAAATAACCCCGAAGTTAATTGTTTTTCCTAAACTGCGTTCTTCGGGGGTAATTTCCTTTTTATCAAAGAGCAATTGAGCGGTGACTTTATGAACATCTTGGTTACTACGATAAGCTTCTAATAAAACTGGTTCTTGACTGAGATGAGCGAGAATTCTTAACTCGATTTGTGAGTAGTCTGCTGACACCAATAAGTAACCATCTTCGGGGATAAAAGCTTGACGAATTCGCCTGGAAAATTCACTGCGAATGGGGATATTTTGTAGGTTAGGATTGGAGGATGATAAGCGTCCGGTGCTGGTGATGGTTTGATTAAAATCTGTATGTACTCTTGCGGTTTTTGGTTCGGCTAATTTCGGTAAAGCATCCACATAGGTTGATTTTAATTTAGATAAGGTGCGATGTTCAAGGATATAATCAATTAAGGGATGATCGCCTTGTAGTTTCTCTAAAACACTTTGATCGGTGGAGTAACCTGTTTTAGTTTTTCTGGATTTTTTGCGGTTGAGTGCCAATCGATCAAAAAGGATTTCACTTAACTGTTTAGGAGAGCTAAGATTAAAAGTTTCTCCGATAGATTCGTAGGCATTTTTTTCTATGTCTGCTAGGTCTCTTTCTAGCTGCTGGGACAAGTTTTTTAGATAATTGATATTAATTTTTATACCATAATTTTCCATCTGCCACAGCACCATGACTAAGGGAGATTCTACCTCTGAGAATAATTGATACAAAGGGGTGATTTTAGTTAATTCTGCCTGTAATTTTTCTTGAAGTAAATAGGTAGCATAGGCATCTAATCCGCAGTAGGTAGCAGTAGTGGCAATATCTAAATCAGCGATGGTTTTTCCCGCAGGAATACCGAGACTTTTATAACTAAGGGAAGTGATACCGTCCAAATAGCGATCGCATAAATCTTCGAGATTATGAGTTAGTTCGGGATGGAGGACATAACTAGCCACCATAGTATCAAAAACTAGACCTTTAACGGTAATTCCTTGATGATAAAAAACATCAATATCAAATTTCGCATTCTGGAAGACTTTCGGATAATTATCACTGGCTAAAATTGGGCGTAATTTTTCGAGAACTATCTCTAGATTTAAATTATCACCGCTCTGGTGGCCGATGGGAATATAGGCCAGAGAATTTAATTCTTTTCCCCAACAGCAACCGATGCCGACTAATTTGGCTACACGAGGATTTAAATCCGTGGTTTCGGTGTCCCAAGCGACGGGAAAATGTGGATTAGTGAAAGTTGTTAATTTTGCCAGTAAAGCATCTAACTTAGGAATAGTATCAATAATGTCGGGAGCAATTAGAACTGGTGGAGAAATAGGGGGTAAATCAAACAGAGACAATTGATTAGAATCAGCATCGCTAGTTAATTCTAGGGTAGTAGTGCCACCTAGATGCTGTTGAATTTGATCGAGTTTCTGGAGAATTTTCTTTAATTCTAATCTTTCCAATAAAGCTTTAACTAAACGCCGATCAAAACCTCGGAGGCGAAATTTCTCCTCTTCGAGGCTAACGGGGGCATCAAGGGCAATTTTGGCCAAATAGCGAGAACTTTCGGCAGCGGTTTTACCCTCTAATAATTTAGTTTTTACCATTCCCTTAATCGATTCCAGATTGGTATATATATCCTCTAAGTTATCGTATTTTTTTAATAAATCTATCGCTGTTTTTTCGCCAATTCCGCGCACCCCGGGGATATTATCAGACTTGTCACCGCAAAGAGCTTTAAAATCTACTACCTGTTTTGGTGTCACCCCTAACTTTTCCGTGACAGCTTGGGAATTAAATTCTGTATAACCCTGTCCCGATGTACTTTTGACCGCATTAATATCCAGATAGAGAACCGTGGTTTTTTTCTCCTCATCTACCAATTGGAATAAATCTCGATCGCCTGTTAAAATCTTAACAGTATAACCATTATCGCCGGCTTGTTTTGCCAAAGTTCCTAAAACATCATCTGCTTCATAACCTGGGGAAGTCACAATAGGAATATTCATCGCTGCCAAGAGACTTTGCAGATTAGTTAAATCGGGGCGAAATTCTTCGGGAGTTTCTTGCCGATTCGCCTTATAATTGACATCAGCTTCATGGCGAAAAGAAGGGACTGCTAAATCAAAAGCCACTGCTAAATAAGTGGGTTTTTGAGTTTCTAGTAACTGCAGCAGAGAATTTAAAAACCCAAAACAAACACTGGTGGGAATGCCGCTAGAAGTACGCAGAGGTCCCGAACGAGACTTAGCAAAGGCATAATAGGCACGAAAAGCCAAAGAATGCCCATCGATCAGGATAAATAGCTTATTTTGCTCGGCACTGGTCATAATCTAGCCTCTTTAGTCCTATCAAAATAATACTAAATAGTGTATAAAATTTACATCCCCTATTTTGCCCGAATTTGCCTAAATTTGACAAGGGAGTTTCTTCTGTATTAAACTATAACAGATGCTGGCCTTGTTCTAACCTTAAATCTTTCTATCTCTTTACAGGCGGCGGATGCCTGTGCTACCAATTGCATCAATGTCATTTACAGGCATCCTGTTTGTACCACTAGGGAACTATCAGAAAAATGCGGATTACTGTAGAATCTGTTTTAAAGCTGTTAGCGAAGGGAATTATGCTACACTAGCATCAATATCTAGTCAAAAAGGCTTGTAATTTATGACTCCTCATCTTTCTCTTAGCCAGATTATAGAATCTATCGATAAACTTTCTTTAGAAGAACAAAACCAATTATTTGAAAAATTAGCGCAGAAAAAACAACAACAAGAGCATCCACTGCTCAATATACCAGTTACACTAACCTATAATCCCCTCTTAGATGAAGTCATAGAGAGTATGGAAACCTATCGTCAAAAAGTTGACCAAGAAGACAGTCAACAAGTTGAAACACCGTGACTCAATATATATTAGATACCGATCATATAACCCTACTGCAAAAACTACATCCGAACTTAGTTCGGAGAGTAGCGTCTATCGATCCTGATGATACGGCTATAACAATTATTACTTTAGAAGAACAAGTAAGAGGATGGTTCAGCGTGATCAGAAAATACTCTCAAAGCAATCAATATGAAAAGTTAATCAAAGGCTATCAAGGTTTGAGAGATATAGTTAATTATCTGAGCAAATTTAAAATTTTGAACTATACTTTAGAAGCTCATTATCATTTCAGAGAATTACGGGAGCAAAAAATTCCTATAGGAACACAAGATTTAAGAATTGCAGCGATTAGTTTATCAGAAAACAGTATTTTAGTAACACGCAATTATCGTGATTTCTCTCAAATCCCTAATTTACGCCTACAAGATTGGACAATATAGAACTCTGTAGGGATGACTACGAAAATTGTTACATTTTTTAAGGATTACCCAGCCATTATTCAGCCATTAGCCTGGCATCGGCGATCGCTGATAACACCTCGTCAAAAAAATATTTGCCAAAAAGCCAGCGTAAGGGTATTTTAAGAATAATTTTATATGAGTAGTTTGCGATTACATGAGAATCCTAGTTACAGGCGGTGCAGGTTTTATTGGTTCCCATCTAATCGATCGCTTGATGGAACAGGGTCATGAAGTGATCTGTCTGGATAACTTCTACACGGGGGTGCGCCGAAATATCGTTAAATGGCTAGGAAATCCTTATTTTGAGCTAATTCGTCACGATATCACCGAGCCGATCCGTTTAGAGGTGGATCAGATCTATCACCTGGCCTGTCCTGCTTCCCCGATCCACTATCAATATAATCCCGTCAAAACGATTAAAACCAATGTTTTAGGGACTATGTATATGCTGGGCCTAGCTAAAAGGGTAAAAGCGCGATTTTTGCTCGCTTCTACCTCAGAAGTCTATGGTGATCCCGATGTGCATCCGCAAACGGAAGAATATCGAGGTAATGTCAACTGCATCGGACCGCGTTCCTGTTATGACGAGGGTAAACGGGTGGCGGAAACCCTGGCTTTTGAGTATTATCGGGAGCATAAAGTCGATATCCGGGTGGCCCGGATTTTCAACACCTACGGCCCGCGAATGTTGGAAAACGATGGTCGAGTGGTGAGTAATTTCGTGGTGCAAGCTTTGCGCGGTGAACCCCTAACGGTTTATGGTCAAGGTTCCCAAACCCGCAGTTTTTGCTATGTTTCTGACCTGGTGGAAGGGTTAATGCGTTTGATGAATGGAGACTTTATCGGGCCGGTTAATCTCGGCAATCCCGACGAATACACAATTTTGGAATTAGCGCAAGTGATCCAAGGCATGATTAATCCCGAGGCCGAATTGGTCTATAAACCACTGCCAGAAGATGATCCCAAGCAGCGACAACCGGATATCACCCGTGCTAAAACCTATTTGGATTGGAGTCCCACTATTCCTCTACACCAGGGTTTAAAAATGACGATCGAGGATTTCCGTTCTCGTCTCAGCTAATCCCTAATCAATAAATTTAACTTAATTGTCATCGGAGTAATTATCATGCGTGTTTGTGTTATCGGAACGGGTTATGTGGGTTTAGTCACGGGGGTTTGTCTAGCACATATCGGCCATCATGTTATCTGTATTGATAACAATGAAGAAAAAGTCAAATTAATGAAATCGGGACAATCTCCCATCTATGAACCGGGGTTATCGGAATTAATGCAGTCTTCGGCAGCCTCCGGCAATCTGGAATTTTCCACGGACCTAGAAGCGGGAGTTAAACACGGCGAAATCCTCTTTATCGCTGTTGGTACACCCGCACTACCCAACGGAGAAAGTGACACCCGTTATGTGGAAGCGGTGGCCCGGGGTATTGGGGCCCATCTCAACGGTGGTTATAAAGTAATCGTCAATAAATCTACCGTTCCCATCGGTTCCGGCGATTGGGTACGGATGATCGTCCTCGATGGTGTGGCCGAGAGACAAAAAAATCTCGTGGCCGCTGGTGGCGGTATTAGTACACTAGAACGCATCGAAGCGGATTTCGATGTGGTCAGCAATCCCGAATTTTTACGGGAAGGTTCGGCGGTTTATGATACTTTTAACCCCGATCGCATTGTTTTAGGTAGTAATAACCCGAAAGCCATCGAAATGATGAAGGAATTGTATGCGCCTTTGGTTGAACGTCAATTCTCTGAAGATCCCTCCTTGCCTCCCGTTCCCGTAGTGGTCACGGATCTCAGTTCGGCAGAAATGATTAAATACGCCGCTAATGCCTTCCTAGCCACCAAAATTAGCTTTATTAACGAAGTAGCTAACATCTGCGATCGCGTCGGGGCCGATGTCACCCAAGTGGCTAAAGGTATCGGTTTAGATTCCCGTATCGGTAGCAAGTTCCTCTCGGCCGGGATCGGTTGGGGGGGGTCCTGTTTCCCCAAAGATGTGTCGGCTTTGGTACATACCGCGGAAGACTACGGTTACGAAACGGAATTACTTAACGCCGCTATCAATGTTAACAAACGTCAACGGACAATCGCGATCGAAAAACTGCAACAGGAATTAAAAATCCTCAAGGGTAAAACCGTCGGTTTGTTGGGATTAACTTTTAAACCCGATACCGATGATATGCGCGATGCTCCGGCTTTAACTATGATCGAACAGTTAAATCGTTTAGGTGCTAAGGTAAAAGCCTATGATCCGATCGTTTCCCAAAGTGGTTTAAGTCACGGTTTAACCGGTGTGATTATCGAATCAGATCCAGAAAGATTGGCCGATGGTTGTGACGCTTTGGTGGTGGTGACGGAATGGCAAGAATTCCTCCGTCTCGACTACGGCAAAATGGTTAAAACCATGCGCGAACCCGTGTTAATTGATGGTCGCAATTTCCTCGATCCTGCGGTGGTGACAGCAGCCGGTTTCCGTTACCTGGGGATTGGCCGTTAATCCCAGCAATCCGCCTTTTTATCAGGACTGATGCGGGTGGGGAAGGAGCAAGAAGCAGCAACCCTTACCCCTGCTCCTGGAGGCGAAAATTGCCCGATTATGCCCGCTGAAAACCGAAAACTTCCTAGTTGACCATGGGGTTATTGGCTATAGTTACATGATGTGAACAGGAGCCACTAGAATCCAGAAGCGATCGGTAGAATGGAATTGAGAAACTAGAAATCAGTTTTAGCAATACATACATACCTATGGTTAGCTCTGTTCAATACCGCTACACTAACGAACAAGTTAGGGACTGGTTACGGGGATTACTGACAATTGCCTGGTCTGATGGGGATTATAGCACCAGCGAACAGGAATCGATCGCCCGTTTCGCTCACGAATTAGAATTAGATGACAACCACGTTCTCTATCAGTCGATTAGTCCCGAAGAATTGGCCGCAAGTTTCGGTCATGACCCCAAAATATCAGAAAACTTCCTCCGCACGGCGGTCATGGTAGCGATCGCCGATGGCATTTATTCCCCCGCAGAAGCGGCATTACTGCGTAGTTATCGGGATGCTTTCGGGTTAGAAATCGAGGCCCTGTCAGCTTTAGAACATACTATCTGTGAAATTCCCGAAATTACCACAGAAGCGAATAAATCCGAGTTTATCAGTGCCGAACATCCCCACCCGGATCTGCTGCATCCCCTCAAAGACTGGTTAGATGGGGTAGAAATGCACGATCCGCGTTTGGCCCGGTTTATCTGCAAAATGGTCCCACCTCAATGTCCTTTTGAACGCGATATCGTGCTGTTTGGTCATAAATTAGTGCATATTCCGCCCCTGTGCAAGTTAAATCCTCTCTACGAGCAATTAGTCGGTTTACGCTTCCGCGCTCTATCATACTTAGCTGATGATTGTCAAGAGGATATTTCCGAGTATATTTAGCCAGTTTAACTAAAATTGCGGCTAAAATGGTATAATTATCCTGCTGACAAAAAATATCTCAGCCTCAAGGCTTTTCCTAGCCAGGCCTGGCTGAATAAATCTAAAAACCTTGTTGGATAAGGCTTTTAGACTTTTTTCCCCTCAAAAAGTGCTGACCATTGGAGTGATCGGGGGTAAAATTCTGGGACTTTTTCCCTGAAAATTAGGTAACTGACTACCTCAAAATCGGTAAAACCCTACACCCCACACCCCACACCCCACACCCTGCCCCCACCAACAAACTTTTTCAGCAGACCCTAGCTAATTCCTCCGTTAAAATTAGGTGAAGTCGCCGTTAAGAGAGAAAAACTATGAGTAAAAACTCCCGACGAGTCGATTTTCCTGATTTACCCGGGCTAAAAAACCTGCGATCCTATCAATGGCAGTGGCTGGGCCGAGATATACTCGCCGGTGTCACCGTGGCGGCCTACGCTATTCCCCAGTGCATGGCTTACGGCGACCTGGCCGGGGTCGATCCCGTGGTGGGATTGTGGACTCTCGTGCCGGCCGCCCTAGTTTACGCCCTTTTCGGCTCCTCATCGCAACTATCCCTCGGGCCAGAATCGACCACGGCAGTGATGACGGCGGCAGCGATCGCACCTATGGTGAGCCTTCAAGGAGAAAATTACGGCAGTTTAGCGGCTTTTTTAGCCCTAATGGTCGGTTTAATCTGTTTAGTTGGTTATATCGCCCGCTTGGGATTTCTAGCTAATTTACTCTCCAAACCGATCCTAATCGGTTATATGGCGGGAGTGGCGGTGATCATGATTGCAGGACAACTGGGTAAAATTAGTGGTTTGTCAATCGGTGAAAATACGGTTTTTAAAGAAATTTTCGCTTTTTTTCGGGGAATAAACCAATGGCACTGGCCAACCCTTAGCCTCGCTCTATTGCTGCTACTATTTCTATTTGTCATCCAAAAATATTTTCCCAAAGCACCGGGACCATTGCTGGCGGTTTTACTGGGAACCCTCGCCGTCGCCACCCTCCATCTCGATCAAGAGGGGGTGGCAGTAGTGGGGAAAATTAGCAAAACTTTGCCTAATTTTGGCTTACCAACCCTAGATTTTTCCCAATTACTACCCCTAGTAACCGCAGCCGTCGGCATTGCCCTGGTGGGCTATTCCGATAACGTCTTGACCGCCAGAGCCTTCGCCAGACACCATAACCAAGAAATCGATGCCAATCAAGAATTTTTAGCCCTAGGACTGGGGAATCTGGCGGCGGGTTTTTGTCAGGGATTTCCCATCAGCAGCAGCGCCAGTCGCACCGCGGTGGGCGATTCCGTGGGCAGTCAAAGTCAGCTTTACTCCCTGGTGGTGGCAGTGGTGGTGGTGGCGGTCATTTTCCTGCTCGGTCCGATACTGGCACTCTTTCCCAAGGCCGCTTTGGGTGCGCTGGTGATTTATGCGGCCTGTAAACTGGTGGATATTGCCGGTGCTAAACGACTAAAAAGCTTTCGCAATAGTGAGTTTAATCTCGCTGTCCTGACCATGGTGGGGGTGCTAACCACGGGGATTTTAAGCGGGGTTGCTATCGCTATCGGTCTCTCGGTTATCGATTTATTGGCCCGCATTACTCGACCCGATGATGCCGTTTTGGGTAGAGTACCGGGCGTGATGGGTTTACACGCGCTTCAGGATTGGCCGGAAGCGCAAACAATACCGGGGTTAGTTATCTATCGTTACGATGCCCCCTTATTTTTTGCTAATGCGGCCGACTTTAAACGTCGCGCCCTCAGCGCCATTGCCCGGGAGACAAAACCGGTAGAATGGTTTGTCTTGAATACGGAGGCCCTTGGGGAATTGGATAGTACAGCCGTGGAGATTCTTGAGGAACTAGGGGCAGAATTATCAAGACAGGGTATAGTTTTTGTCCTCGCTAGGGTTAAACACGATCTGTACTTACAATTGCAACGCTCTCGCTTGTTAGATAAAATCAGCGAGGAGAGAATTTACTATACTTTGCCAGCAGCGATCGAAGCTTTTAAAAATCGTTAACTGATGGGTGAGACTAAATCTGGTTATTAAAAACTGATTATCTATTGCTCCTTTTGCCATTTGCCCTTTGCCTTCGTTAAAACCACTCACTTAATAGGATAGTTACACAACGTAAAAATTGGCTAATTCAGGAGTTATTATTATGCTAGACCAAATGATGAGGATGTTAGAAGGGCAACAAATAGGGCCTTATCGTCTTAATAATTTTCTCGGTGCGGGTGGTTTTGGGGGTGTATTTCATGCTAGTGAAATGGTCAGAAATACATCAGTCCAAGAAGTTGCTATTAAAGTTATCCCCGAAAGTAGCGATGATAAATTAATTGAATTAACAAATGCCAGAAAGTTAGAACATTCTAATTTAATTAAGGCTCATTCAGTGGGGGAATTTCGTTTTCTCAATACAGAGATGCTTTATTTAGTGATGGAATTGGCACAGGGTAGCCTAGAAAATCACATTGCCAAAGGCGGTTTGTCAGCGGATGAGATTAAAAATATTACTGCTCAAATCGCCCAGGGCTTAAATTATCTTCATGGACAAAATAAAGTCCATCGAGATTTAAAACCGGGTAATATCCTCAAGGTTAATCAACAATACAAGTTAGCAGATTTTGGCTTAATTAGAACTTTAAATAACAAAAGCCACACTCAAACCGTCCACAATAGCGGTACAATTATTTATATGCCTCCCGAAGCCTTTAGGGGGGATATTTCCTCAGCTTGGGATCTGTGGTCATTGGGTATTATGTTAATCGAAATGACCACTAATCAACTTCCCTATAAGTTTAATAATGATATTCACCAGTTAATGGCAAAGGTGATGAATTGTGATTTACAAATCCCCAGTTTACCGAAAGAGTTTAAACCGATTATTGAAGGGTGTTTGCAAAAAGATAGAAAACAAAGATGGACAGCACAACAGGTTTTAAATGCCTTACAACCTGTGGGATGGAATTCTCCCCCTTCACCTCCACCAGCACCGGCAGCAGTCAAAAAGCCTGTTTCACCAATACCCCTAATTGCTTCACCCACTCCATTTACCGAAAAAATATCCAACGGAGTAACACTGGAGATGGTGAGCTTACCAGCAGGTGAATTTATCATGGGATCTGCTGACAGTGATTCTGATGCTCGAAGTTATGAAAAGCCTCCACACCAAGTTAAATTAAACAGTTTTGCGATCGGGAAATATCCAATTACTCAGGCGCAATATGAAGCAGTAATGGGAATCAATCCCTCTTTGTTTCAAAATAATCCGCAAAATCCGGTAGAAAAGGTTAGTTGGAACGATGCTCAAGCTTTTTGCCAGAAATTGAGTCAAATAACCGGGAAAACCTATCGCCTCCCCACAGAAGCGGAATGGGAATATGCTTGTCGTGCGGGGACTACTACTCGCTATTATTTCGGTGATGATGCTAATCAATTAGGAGATTACGCTTGGTATAGCGCAAATTCTCAGAGTAAAACTCATCCTGTGGGACAGAAAAAACCCAATGCTTGGGGACTGTATGACATGATTGGCAATGTTTCGGAATGGTGCGAAGACGATTGGCACGATAACTATATCGGAGCGCCAAAGGATGGATCTGCGTGGACTATCAATAATGATAATCGTTCTCATCCCAAGTGTCTGCGCGGCGGTTCCTGGTGCAACGATCCTTATGGCTGCCGTTCCGCGGTTCGCTACGACAACTCCCGCCGCGTCAACCGCGACTTCCGTAACGGTTTTCGGGTAGTCTGCGTATTCGGGAGGACTCTGTAACCCTTTTTCCCTTTTTTTCCCTTTTTACCCTTTTTCTCTTTTTCCCGCCGCTAGGCGGGTCGATTATTCAGCCAACCCTAGATAAAGAGTGAGAAACAAACTAAACCCCCACCCCAAGAATCGGTACAAGGAAGCTTTTTTCGACAAAATTTACCGCCAACTAAGTAGATCATGAAAATTGACGAATTACTCAAAAACAAACGGGAAAAAATCATTGCTATTGCCGCTAAACACGGCGCAAATAACGTGCGAATTTTTGGTTCTGTTGCACGGGGAGAAGCTGACGAAAAAAGCGATATTGATTTATTAATTGATTATTGTAGCGAACGTCGGAGTCCCTGGTTTCCTTTGCCGTTAATTCGAGAACTGGAAGACTTGTTAGGCTGCAAAGTTGATATTGTTACCGAACAGGGACTTAAAGATAGAATCAGAGAGCGGGTACTTAAAGAAGCAATACCACTATGAGAGATGATAGCGAACGCTTGCGGGATATTTTAGAAGCAATTGAGCGTGTAGAAAAGTATGCTCGACAGGGAAAAACCGTGTTTGAACAACAAGAATTAATTCAAACTTGGATTGTCTATCATTTACAAATTATTGGTGAAGCAGCTAGAGCAACTTCTCAAGAATTTAAAGCAAGATATCCCGCAGTTCCTTGGCGAGATGCTGGCGATCTAAGAAACTTAACTATTCATGAATATTTTCGTATTAATCTAGAGATTATTTGGGATATTGTTGACAATGATATTCCTCCTCTAAAAGGACAAATCGAAGCTATTTTACAGGAATTTATTTGACTAAACCCAACCCAATTACTTAAGTGTTGGGTTTCACTATCGTTCGGCCCAACCTACTTTATTCTTCGATTTACTTGATGGCTACCGGGAAAAGATAGCCACCAGCAATTATATTAATTTATCAAAGTTTGAACTTTTCCTATTCCCTTTGAGTTGCTTGTCTAACCTGTTCGATCTCTAATTCTAAAGCTTGTGCTATCTGTTCAAAGTTTAATCCTAAGGCCAATAAACGAGGAATAGAGGCTAATTTTGCCGCTAATTCGCCTTCTTGTCGGCCTTCCTCTCTACCTTCCTCTCTACCTTCCTCTAAAGCTTCCTGATACACTTTAGTTTGTTTTAAATCACTTAAACTAAACATCGCTTCTATCTCCTTTATACTGACTTGGGGTAACTTATAAACCAGGATTGTCTCTATCAATTCTAAAAGTTCTTGCTGTTGTTTGAGATTAGGCAATTCTTCTCTAATCCGTGGAATTAATTGTTTTCCCTGCTCGATCGCTCTGGCGGTTGGTGCTATAATTAACTGTAACATCGATATTCCCAGGGATTCCACTTCCCTTAATTCCTCGAGATAAAAACGTAAAATCCTGCCTGAGTTGATTAACTCCCCATAACGAGCCGTCTCTACGCTTTCCACTGAACGCCGAGGATAAATAACTACTCCCTGCCAGTTGTTGCTTAAGTCCGTTTGGTGGAGATAGAGGAATATCTCACTAAAGAAACGGGAATAAAACCTATTATCTTTCTGAAATTGTACTTCTAGGAAATAGATAGGCTGATTGGGTGTATCAGGCAAAAAGACTCCATCGAGACGAAAGGATAATTGTTTAACTTCCACCGAGGAGAATTGATAAGAATTGGCGGTTTCGGGGGGAAGGTTCAACAAATCAAAGAAACAAGCGGGAAATCTTTGTAAGAGTTGATAGAAAATACTGTCAGTTTTCACGCAATTAAACTCAAAAAGAGGCCTCCAGTTTAGCAGCAGTTTTTTATTGTGTTCTTCAGGAAGCTCCTGTTTTTGAGCAATTGGGATGACGAAGTAACAGCTTTTTCGGTAACTTGTCCCCAATTAAGAGATAGCCACCGGCAATTGTATCAATTTGTAAAAGATGGTTGACGTTTGTGCCAATCGGTGGCCTGTTCGTAGGCGTGGGCGACGTGAAATAATTGATCTTCGCGCAGCACATTACCGACTAATTGTAAACCAATTGGCAAACCTTGCCCATCAAAACCGCAGGGAAGACTTAACCCGGGTAAACCGGCTAAATTGACGGGAATTGTCATTAAATCCGATAAATACATACTCAGAGGGTCCGCGGTTTTTTCCCCAGCTTTAAAAGCTGTGGTCGGTGAAGTGGGAGAAACTAACACATCTACCGATTGAAAAGCTCGATCGAAATCCTCTTTGATCAAAGTCCTGACTTTTTGTGCTTTCAGGTAATAAGCATCATAATAACCCGCCGAGAGGGTATAGGTTCCCAACATAATCCGGCGCTTAACTTCCGCACCAAAACCCTTGGCGCGAGTCTTGGTGTACATATCAATCAAACTATCGGCATCTTCCCGAATACCGTATTTAACCCCATCGTAACGGGCTAAATTCGCTGATGCTTCCGAGGGGGCGATAATGTAGTAGGTGGGCAATCCGTAACGGAAACGGGGACAGGAAATCTCTTTAATTGTGGCACCGAGGGCCTTTAACTGCGCTAAAGCTTGATTAACTGCCTCAGCAACCACCTGATCCAAACCTTCCCCGAAAGTTTCCTTAATTACGCCAATTTTTAGCCCTTTTAAACTGGTTTTCAGGAATTGGCTATAGTCGGGAATCGGCAGATTGAGACTGGTAGAATCTTGGGGATCGTAACCTGCGATCGCTTGTAATAAAATCGCCGCATCTTCTACGGTACGACCAAAGGGACCGATCTGATCAAGAGAAGAAGCGTAAGCCACCAAACCAAAGCGAGAAACCAAGCCATAGGTCGGTTTTAGCCCGACAACGCCACAAAATGAAGCCGGTTGACGAATTGAGCCACCGGTATCCGAGCCTAGGGCCACCACACATTCTTGAGCTGCCACAGCCGCAGCCGAACCCCCCGAAGAGCCTCCAGGCACCCGGGATAAGTCCCAAGGATTAGCAGTAACGTGATAACCGGAGTTTTCGGTGGAACTCCCCATGGCAAACTCGTCTAAATTGGTTTTACCGACGATAACTGCCCCTAAATCCCGTAATTTTTGGGTAACGGTGGACTCGTAGGGGGGGACAAAATTCTCTAAAATCCGGGAAGCGCAGGTGGTGGGGATACCCTTGGTGCAGAGATTATCTTTTAGCGCAATGGGAATACCTGCCAACAGATGCAGAGATTCACCTCTAGCTATTTTCTCGTCCACTTTTCGGGCTTGTGCGAGGGCTAAATCTGGGGTTAAATGGAGAAAGCTTTTTACTTGTGGTTCGAGCGCTTCGATGCGAGCGAGAAATTCTGTGGCGATTTCGACGGCTGTTTTTTCTTTATTAACGAGTTGTTGATGCAGTTGACGAATCGAAGTCATGTTCAGTTACCGGTTACAACCACCGTCAGGAGCAAGCAACAACCCCAGACAGCAAAGACTATTTTAGCGTCAGTTTGGTCGTCGGTCAGCTAATCCCCTAAAATTAAAGGGAAGCCTCGCAGGAAAACTAGAGTTATGACTTTTAATATCCGACAATTAGATAATTTAGACTACGATGAAGCCGAACCCTTATTAGAAGATTATATTACTGGAGCGATCGAGGAATATATCAATTCGCCAGAGGGAGAGGCCTATTATCAAGAAAAAGAAGAAGGTGGTGGTTGGATTGCCAGCTTTATCGAGTTGGGCTATCTCTATGAAGGTTATACCCTTGCTACCATGACTAAGGCTGATGTGCAGATCTTAATGGAGAAGATTTTACCACGCAAAATTACTATCCTCGATCCGACGGAAACCGAGGACGCTATCCCTGAATTAATTAGTTTTTGGCAATTTTTGGGACGAGAATATAAATTAACTCAGGCTAAGGCTATTATTAAATATTTAGAGCAATTAGGCGATCGCTTTAGTCAACTGATGAACGATCCCAACAGTGGCGGTTTTATGAAAAATCTCCTGTTACAAGCGCATCAGCAGGGTTTTGATATCACCAGTCAGGAGGGTTTAACAGCTTTTCAAGAAAAATATAATGCTGAACAGCACGCCAAACAGCAAGCGGCAGCAACATCGAAAAAAACGCCCCCAGCTGTTCCTAAATCGGAAAATGTTCCCAAGGCAATGCAGGCCAAATATCAAGAAATTACCACTATTACTGATAAATTTGCCGCTCAATATCTTAATGAAGAATACGCCCAACTTATTCGCCAATTAACCGCAACTTTAGCTCGTAAGCGTCCCTCTCCCCTAGAAAAAGGTAAAGCCAATTCCTGGGCTGCCGGCATTACTCACGCCCTAGGAATGGTCAATTTTCTCTTCGATCCTACTCAAAATCCCCACATTTCGGCCACAGAACTTTATCAGGCTTTTGGGGTTGCTCAAAGTACAGGACAAGCTAAATCAAAACAAGTGAGAGATTTACTGAAGATGTCCTATCTTGACTCAGAATGGGCTTTACCAAGCAATTTAGAGAACCATCCTAGCACTACGGTCCGGCAGTTAATCACTACCATGCTCGCTGATAGTTAGGGTTTGCGATAAAAAGTCTGTTGGTGGAGTTAGGAGGCACTCTTGCAGCAGTAGATTCCTGAATGACCCAATCTCGATCGAGTTTGCCCACTAGACTCTAGTGACCTCTCCAGTTAAACTATAGTAGTCAATAGTTATAAAGTTTTAAACGATCACCTATTGTCAGCCTTTTTAACCGGTCACTTTATTACTTACCTATGTTAGACAGTTTCTCCCCCCAAACCTCTAGCCTCGTCCTCGCTTCGGTGGCGGACTATTTCAAAGTCCTGTCAGAAGTCAGTCGCCTACAGATTCTCAGTTGCTTGCAATTAGGCGCGATGAATGGTAAAGAAATCGCTGAAGCGACCGGACTAGGCCAGGCCAATCTCTCCAAACACCTGAAAGCTTTAACCCAAGCGGGAATTATCTCGCGGCAACCCCAAGGAGTCAGCGTTTACTATCAAATTACCGACCCTGTGATCTATGATCTCTGTCAGGTGGTTTGCGATCGTATTAGTCAGCAAATGCGTCAACGGGCCAGAGAATTCGAGAGTCTGCCAGCTTTCCACCTCCCTAAATAGGGTTTGCGGCAAAAAGTTTGTTGCTGGGGTTAGGAGTCGTTGGTCAGCCGGGGGGCGTGCCGAATTAGGCGATGATTTAATAATTTTGGATTTTGGATTGTCATACCATTTTTCTAAAGCTGAAAAAGTACGGGCGAAGCATTCGAATAGGAAATCCAGGGTTTCAGCGAAAAGAAAAAACTGAAATCAAGTCAGAATAAGGCTTGGATTGCTTCCTGAAAAAATTGTTAAGAAATATCCCTATAAGGGATAGCCCAGAAAGGGAGAGGGGCCGGGGTAAGGGACACGAATCAAGAAAACTGGGTTTTGGGAGCATCTCATTTGGGCAAGTGAGTAATTAAGTAGGTAGGCACAATTATTTGTAGGATGGGTTAGCGGTAGCGTAACATAATCGGGCGTTGGGTTTCATGCTTCAACCCAACCTAGGTTCATTTTATATTTAATTCCACCCACCTACTTATGCTTGTCCCTAAAACTGGTTTCTAGTAAGGCTTTCAAAATAGTTTGACATAATACCTGATTTAGGGGTTACAAAGGTGAGATGCTCCCCTGGGTTTTTTACCCTGCTCTCATGAATAATGCAGGCTAAGTGATTATGAAGATTGACATTTTTAAATAGTTGACGTTATAATCTCTAAGGGATTCAAAATATAAACAGCCAAACACTGTAGCCACTCTTTTTCGAGTAAGGGGTATGTGTCATCCTTTGAAGGCCACAAAATGGGATGCTTTTGAAGACCGATATGTACCATTAAGACACAACAAAACTAATGAATTTCAAATCCGCTTTAAGCCTAGCCTCCTGCACCGCCGGAGCACTAGGAATGATCGCCGGTTCCCTAGTAGTCGCCACTGCCCCCGCCCAAGCCCAAGCGGTAACAGCCTGTGCTCCTGGCCAGTTTCTTAGTGCATTCCTTGCCCTCCCTAATGGCTGTCAAGACGGGGATAAGATATATGTAGGTAATTCGACCCTAACCACAAGTGCCGCTGATTTTCGTGACCTGGGGGCCTTGGGCATCGATTTTATGCCGAATCCAGCGGGAGACGTGCACCGATTTGCCTACAATCGGTTTGGCCCCTTGGTATCTGCTGGCGCTCCCTATGTTCTGGCGTACAAAGTCTCAATTGCGCCTGGTAGCGGTGCGACGTTCAAAGATATATCCTTGGGTTCGGACGTGCCTGCGGGAACTGCTGGGATTACAGTGACGAAGGATATCTTTACTGGCGACTGGTCAGGACCGGGGTCGGTGCTTCTCTCTACACTAACGTCAATCGACGGCTCCACGGCTGGACCGCTTCCTGTCCCCGCTGGAATAACGGAGTTGTTCATCCTCGACACCGTCACATACACGAGTGCTACTGCACAGTTCTCCTCGTTCACTAACACCTTCACACAAACCCCAAAACTAGTCCCCGAACCCTCTGCCCTGTTGGGTCTGGGACTGCTGGGACTGGGAGGCTTAATCAGCAAGACTCGCCGCCGGGGTTAAACGAAGCAGCTTCAATTAGCTGTTTGTGGGTTGCTTCCGACCGGTTGACACTTCGGGGGATGCCGCTACCTTAGGGGTATTCTGATGCTGTCCCCCAAGTCCGTTTAAAGTCTCCGATTGCCCACCGGCGACCTTGATATTTACCACGGCGTTGATGTCTTGATTATGGAAAGTCCCACAGAAAAGACATTACCACTCGCAGATATTTAACGCCTTTTTCCCCCCAACGTTCCCGCCACAAGAACATCGTTGGTTTTTAAAGTCGGTTTTTTTTTGGCTATAATTTTCTGTTGACATTTTGCGTCAATTATGATAGTGAAAAAAATTCCATGCTCCTAGAAGAACTTTGTCAACGCTATCGGGAGGGAGAAAGAGATTTTCAGGGGATTAATTTGCGGGAAGGCGACTTAACTAATATTATCCTCCCAGGAGTCAATTTTTGCCGTGCTGATCTGCGACAGGCGCGGTTAGGAAAAATACGCCTTGCGCGATCGCTGCTAAGAGAAGCAGATTTAAGTGAGGCGATTCTCTGGGGAGCAGATTTAAGTCAGGTGGACTTTTATCGAGCTTGTTTACGCGATGCGGACTTAAGCGGGGCTAATCTGATCGAAGCCAATTTAGAAGCCGCTTATTTAACCAAAGCCGTCTTAAACGGTGTTAATCTCAACAGTGCTAATCTCCAGCAGGCCCTATTAATAGATGCGGATTTTCGCTCCACTTCCGACCAACGCACGGACTTAGGCAAAACTAACTTTCGCGGAGCCGATCTCAACTATGCTAATCTGAGCGGTTCCCTGTTATATCGAGCTAATTTCGCCGATTGCCGACTTTGCCGGGTTAATTTTCGTGCCAGTCCCGAAAGAGACGGATTTATTACCGATCTCACCGGGGCCAGTTTCCGGGGTGCGGATCTCAGTTATGCCGATTTGCGCGGGGCAATTTTAGAAGATGTGGACTTGACTGATGCTGATTTAACCGGGACTTTGTTTTAATCTGGGAAGCTTTTTCAGTAAACAGTGATCAGTAAACAGTAAACAGTAAACAGTAAACAGTAATCAGTGAAAAGACAGCAGTGTTAATGTCATTTCGTACTCCTCACTTAATACCACTCACTTAAAACTCAAATCTGATAACTGATAACTGATCACTGATAACTGATAATTGAGAGTCGATTTATTTAAAACCGACGGATGCTTGCCAAACAAAGGCCAGCAAGAGGAAAAATAGGGGAATCAGGGGCAAGACATCGACTAAGGGGTCGAAAATTTGGTATGCTTCCGGCAATTTGGCCAACAAAAGTGCAGTTTCCATCTCTCTATCTACCTTGACAAGAAAATTTTTCAACGTTTCCTGAAATTTTATCACGTTGGGGTAACATCTGCGGCATCCTCAAGCCAAGGGGCAAAATCTTGGGCAAAAGTCCCCCCGAGGATAGATTGACGAATTTCACGGGTAAATCTGATTAATTCGGCGATATTGTGCAGAGATAAGAGAATATAACCCAACATCTCCCCCGATTTAATTAAATGATTGAGATAGGCACGGCTAAAGTGTTGACAGGTGTAACAGGGACAAGTCTCGTCTAAAGGGGCGAAATCCTCCTTAAAACGGGCATTTTTGAGGTTCCAACGCTCTCCTCGCACTAAAGCCGTGCCATGGCGACCAAAACGGGTGGGAATGACGCAATCAAACAGATCTATGCCACTAGCGATCGCCTTAGCCATTTCTCCATAGGTTCCCACTCCCATCAGGTAACGGGGTTTATTTTCGGGGAGTAAAGGGGCAGTTATCTGGACAATGCGATGAATTAGGCTCGTTTCTTCCCCCACACTCACGCCACCGATAGCGTAACCGGGTAAATCGAGTTTTACTAAAGATTCCGCCGCCGCTGCCCGTAAATCCTCATAAATTCCCCCCTGGACTATGGCGAATAAGGCCTGTTCTTGGGGTCGTTGATGGGCCCCCAGACAGCGCTCTAACCAGCGATAGGTGCGTTCTATGGATGCTTTCATGGTCTCATGACTGACTCCTGTGGGGGG
The DNA here is from genome assembly GCF_003019735.1 of Microcystis sp. MC19. Classification (NCBI taxonomy): domain Bacteria; kingdom Bacillati; phylum Cyanobacteriota; class Cyanophyceae; order Chroococcales; family Microcystaceae; genus Microcystis; species Microcystis sp. MC19. The sequence goes on from NZ_CP020664.1 coordinate 3,069,048, forward strand.
ACATTCATCGAAGGCCATAATCACATCAGCACCGAGGGCATTTTGAATCTGAATCGATTTTTCTGGCGTAATTTCGATTATTCTACCGTCCCGGGGCGATCGAAAGGTGACTCCCGACTCTTTAATTTGCCGCAGTTGACTAAGGCTAAATACCTGAAATCCACCCGAATCTGTTAATATTGGCTGATTCCACGCCATGAAATCGTGTAAACCTCCGGCTTTCTCGATAATACTTTCTCCGGGCTGCAGATGCAGGTGATAGGTATTAGCGAGAATCATTTGCGCCCCCGTGCTGGCGATTTGAGCGGGGGTCAAACCTTTCACCGTGGCCAAAGTTCCCACGGGCATAAAACGGGGTGTTTCTACCGGTCCGTGGGGAGTATGCCAAACCCCAACCCGCGCACCGGTTTGGGGACACCTGGCGATTAATTCAAAGGAAAATCCCACTGTTTCAGTTATCAGTTATCAGTTATCAGTTATCAGTAACCAGTTATCAGTAACCAGTTATCAGTATTTCTGCTCGCTGCCTAAAAGGGGCAATCGTTGTCGTCTTCGTCTTCAAACTGCACATCCCACTTAGCAGAAAGTACCTGAGTAACCATAGCTTCGAGGGTATCGGCATTGAGACGGGCTTTCATATCGGGGTCTTGCAGTGGATTACTCAGGGGAATCAGCCGTAATTGCCGATTGTCTTGGATCAGATCAAAATAGGTTTCACCGTCAGGAGAGCGGGTTAAACGCAGATAATCGAAGCTATAGGTATTCAGATAAAGACTGTAGTTAGCAACTAGGGTGCTTTGCTGATAATCGGCGAAAACTTCCACTATCCATCCCTCCCCTTCACTCTGAATCACCCCTTCGAGACTATGGATGTAGCGAACTCGTCCGATATCATCGAGGAGACGACGCATATCTTCTTTAGCGATGACCACGCCAGAGTCAATAATACAGGGGGCGGGCAGGGGCTGTGAGGGCGGATGATAGTTCATAGGGATTGCCAGTAAAAAAATTTCCGTTAATAACCCACCGGGTGTTTCTACCGATTCCTGTTGCAATTTTTTTCGGGTTACGTCTCGATCTTAACCCAATCCGCTAGAACTTTTCACTGTTACTTAGGATTAATAACGATGATCGATGATTAATTTCTGTTTACTAAATATTTACAAAAATCTGGGTAGACAGGGCCTACCCGATCATGATTATTTACTGGGAGGGTTAGAAGCGGAAGGACTGCGATCGATGACTTGATCGATTAAACCATAGTCCAAGGCCTCTTCGGCGGACATAAAGAAATCCCTTTCCGTATCCTCGGCGATGAGGTCGAGAGGTTTACCCGTATGACTAGCTAGGTGTTGATTGAGTAATTGTTTGAGATAGAGAATTTCTCTGGCCTGAATTTCGATATCGGTGGCCTGACCTTGGGCGCCGCCGAGGGGTTGGTGAATCATGATCCGCGAGTTGGGTAGGCTCATTCTTTTGCCCGGTTTGCCGGCGCTGAGGAGAAAAGCCCCCATACTGGCAGCTAAACCAATACAAATGGTGCTGACATCGGGACGGATTTGATTCATGGTGTCAAAAATCCCTAATCCGGCCGAAACGGAACCCCCGGGGGAGTTGATATACAGGTAAATATCTTTTTCGGGGTCTTCTGCTTCTAGAAAGAGTAATTGGGCGACGATTAGGTTAGCTAGGTCGCTGGTTACTTCTTGTCCCAAAAAAACGATTCTTTCCCGGAGTAGTCGGGAGTAGATATCGAAGGCGCGTTCGCCCCGGCCTGTGGTTTCAATAACGGTAGGAATCATTGCGCTTTCTTGTCTTGCTGCTGCGGTTAGTTTTTTGATTTTGACATACTCCCACCGTCAAGCTACGCTGTGACGGGGGATTCTTTCCAGATCACTATCGGAAATTCCTTGTTCAACGAGACAGCTTAGATTCTCAATGTCTCCACTGAAAATCCAGAGGCCGGACTCTCCCCCCCCCTTGCCCCCCCGACATCGGGGGGGTTTGGGTCGGTTTCTGTTTGCCCAACAGTACCGTTGAGATGATTTCCCAAATATTTCAACCCTTTTTTAAGAATATTTATTGCTGCATTATGATCCCTATCTAAGACTGTTTGACAATTAGGACATTGATGAGTTCTAGTGCTTAAGGTTTTTTGAACTCTCGTCCCACAAACTGAACAATCTTGAGAAGTGAAATGCGGTGGTACAGCAACACAAACAATCCGATAAATCTTAGCAAAATAATTCAACCATTCAGTGAATTGATACCAAGAAGCATCGGAAATCGACTTGGCAAGCTTACGGTTTTTGACTAAGTTTCTTACCTTTAAAGCTTCATAGACTACCAGATCATTAGACTGGACTAACGCCAAAGCGTCTTTAATTGCTTTGTCTTTACGTTGTCTTGATACTTTAAGATGAAGCTTGGCTACCTTTACCCGTTGCTTATGATAGTTTTTAGACTGTTTCTTTCCTTTACGGAATTTCTTAGATAATCGTCGTTGTGCTTTTTGAAGTCGTTTTTCTGACTTTCTTAAATAACGTGGATTCTCTACAGTATTACCTTGAGCATCGGTATAAAATTCCTTTAACCCTAAGTCAATTCCTGTTATTTGTCCCGTCGGTTTATGGTATTCTTGCCGTTCTACGTCAATCAGAAACTGGCAATAATAACCGTTAGCACGTCTAACAACTCTTACCCGTCTAATCTGTTGTTCTGAATAATAAACTAAGGTTTTTTGACTACACCATAAATCAAATTCTCCTGCTTTAAAGCCATCGGTAAATCTGATTTTACGTCGATTATCAGATAGTTTGTAGCCCGTTAGTTTATACTCAACGGAACGGCTATGCTTTTTGAACCGAGGAAACCCCTTTTTTCCCGGTATCTTGGCATGACAATTCTGGTAAAACCGATTAATTGATTGCCAGGCTCTATCAGAAGCCGATTGACGTGCTTGTGAGTTTAATTTATTAACCCAAGGTGTCTCTTTATTGTTAGCTAGTACCGAGCAAAGTTTTTGGAGATCATTGCGGGTTGTACCCTTATGATCCATCCAATAACGAACACAAGAGTTACGCACAAACTGAGAAGTTTTGATAGCTTCATCAAGCCGGTGATATTGCTCTAGTGTCCCGTTTTTTAGCTTTGCTTCTACGACTAGCATCTAACAATTCTCGACCATTGGTTAAGTAGATTATAACACAGTTTGTCCACAGATGGTGGAATTAAACCGATGCTCCGTTGCTGACCCTTCGACTTCGCTCAGGGTCATTGATATTCTGGTCGGATTTCATCCCCCGCAAAGGTGAGTATCTTATCGAAAAATGTAGCGGGGGTATTCATCCGATATTTTAGGTAACTTAGGGAATGGGGGATAAGGATTAGGGGAAGTGGGGAAGTGGGGAATTTCAACTAAAACCCTAAAACCCCAAAACCTAACACCTAAACCCCAACAGCTAACGGCTAAAAATAATCTTCTCGATGGCATCTAGGGCGGTTTCTAGGTCATCGTTGACGATTTGATCGGGGAATTCCTCGCTGGCGGCTAATTCTTCTTGGGCGCGCTCCAGACGACGGGCGATCGCTGTTTCGGCATCTTTGCCCCGGCCGCGCAAACGACGTTCTAATTCCTCGAAACTAGGGGGTAGGATAAAGATTCTCCTCGCTTCGGGGAAGCTTTCACAGACCTGTCTGGCTCCCTCCAATTCGATTTCTAGAATGACGGTCTGGCCCGCCGCTAATTGAGCGGCGATCGCTGATTGGGGTGTCCCATAGTAGTTGCCCGCGTATTCGGCCGATTCTAGAAATTCTCCAGCCGCCATTTTCTCCTCGAAACTGGGACGGTCGAGAAAATAGTAATCTTGGCCCTCAATTTCACCCGGTCGAGGTGGGCGCGTAGTGGCGGATACGGACAGGTAGAGGTTAGGGAAACGAGTTAGTAAATGCCGGACTAGCGTACCCTTGCCCACACCGCTAGGGCCGGTAATGACAATTAATTGACCGGGTTGCATGGGGTTAATAACCTAGTTGCTACTATTAACAGGGGCTTCCTTGTTGACCACGAAACGGTGAGCCACGGTTTCTGGTTGAATGGCCGACAGCACCACATGACTAGAATCGGTGATGATCACCGCACGAGTCCGTCTTCCGTAGGTAGCATCGATTAAACAGCCTTTATCCCGAGCATCACTGATGATGCGTTTGATCGGAGCCGATTCTGGGCTAACGATGGCGATAACCCGATTAGCGGAAACAATATTACCGAAGCCGATGTTGATCAGTTGTATATCCATAAGTTAACAAAGGTGTAGTCCTTTGTACAAAAGAGTGTGGAGGTATGATTACAATGTTATCGAGAAAGATTTAGCCTTACAAGGCTAAAAATAACATTCTTAATCACATTTTAGTATTTTTTCAGGTTTTTTGCGATTTTAATTAAATTTGTTTACACGAGTCTCTATCTTAGGGAATAAAAAGGCGAAAGTCGGTCAAATTAGGGAATTTTGGGGGTTTGGGGTGATGGGGAAGTGGGATGTAGGGTGTGGGGTGTAGGGTGATGGGGAAGTGGGGTGTGGGGTGTGGGGTGTGGGGTGTGGGGTGATGGGAGCTTTTTTCAGTGTTGCCAAAGGCACGGCGTAGCCGTCCAGTAAACAGTAAACAGTAATCAGTAATCAGTGAACTGAAAACTCACATCTGATCACTGATAACTGATCACTGATAACTGATCACTGTTAAGAATGTCCCCGGCAATGGCATGATAATTATGGTAACTAATAAGTATTCTCTATCCTTGGTGGGTGCGTCAGACTATGGGTTTTGCTGATCTATCGATCGCTGATATTGCGGCAGAGTACGATCTGGCCGATGAATCTGTGTTGTCACTTTGCGACCAATTAGGCATCTCCTATAAAGATCGGCAGACTAATCTCGCCCTAGAAGATGCTAAAGCAATTATCTCACTGATTTTATCCAAACGATCGGGAGTAACCGCCTCGAAAACGGAAACGTCCCCTTGACTTTATTCCCAACTGGGATCTTCTCGGTGTCCGTGATCACTTAGAATCGATCGACACCCTCCCATCGGAGAAAATTTTTTAGTCACCTTAAAATCCCCCCTCTTGGAACAATTGCGAGTAGGAGAACAATGATCAAACGTTTGATTGTGGCAGCGATCGCTGTAGTCTTTTTTGTATTACAATTCAATCTTAACGGCGCTAGTGCCTTAGAACTCGATGAAGAAACCCTCACCATCACCCTCAATGATGCCGGGGAATCGGTGACTTTGACTTCGGAACAAGCGACGGAAGGACAGAAACTTTTTATCGCCAATTGTACTAAGTGCCACCTGCAAGGTAAAACCAAAACCAATAATAATGTCAGTTTGGGTCTGGCCGATCTGGCAAAAGCGGAACCCCCCAGAGATAATCTGTTAGCATTGATTGATTATCTAGAACATCCCACCAGCTACGATGGCGAAGATGATCTAAGCGAGTTCCATCCCAATGTTAGCCGTCCGGAAATCTTCCCAGAATTACGCAATCTGACGGAAGATGATGTGTATAACGTCGCCGCTTATCTGTTGGTTGCTCCCCGTCTAGACGAGCGTTGGGGTGGGACAATTTACTTCTAAATTGCCCTCCATATATCCCTCGATCCCTCTAGATTTCTAGGGGGATTTTTGATTGGACAGCAAATAGTTGTAATACTAAATCCGTTGAATAGACCTCTGGCAAAAGTCTTAAGTCGATCCTTGTACAGCAACATTTTTGAAGATTATCAACTACTAATAAATAATTAACTGAAAGTCCCTCCCATTATTTTTTCTATCGTTTGTTTTCGGATTTATGCAAGAGGTCTAATGTGTTGTAATAGTTTGGGTTCTTGCATGAGTTCGCTGGTTTCAGCTAAGGATTCCCATTCTTCTTGAGTGATGAGAATATAACTGCGATTTTCACGAACGATCACTACTCCATCGGGTTCTTTTGAAGTTTATTTTGGCTTTTCCGAGATCATGGTATAAAATGTTCTATGAACGGTTAAATACTAGGAGATATTACTGAACTGAGAATATTTGGGCTATGCGGAAATAGCCCGGAGAGGTGGGAGAGATTTGCCTCGTGCAGTGTAGTCTTCGATAAGGAGATCTAGAACTTCAAGGGCATTTTGTAGAGCTGCATGGTAGGTTTCACCATGAGTATGAGCATAGGGGCCAAATTCAGGGAGGTGGGCGATAAATTTGTTGTCTTCTTCTGACCATTGAATAAAAATACTATAGTGATAATTCATGGGTTGTCTCCTTGATTGAATTTGGCTAGTTCCTGAAGTGCATTTCTTCCGTCTTTTTCTTGGTAGTGATCGGCATCACTACTATTTTTGCCTAACAGGATCAAGCTATATTATAAACGGGGATGAATTCAGTGGTTATGACCGCTATTACCTAATCTCCATAGTGTGTTTTGGTACGAATAATCAGAATAGTTTTATCGTCTTCATAAATTTCATAAAGCAGACGATCTTTTCGATTTAGGCGATAGGAATACAAGCCTTCTAAATCGCCTTTTAAGTAGGTAGGCACAATTATTTGTAGGATGGGTTAGCGGTAGCGTAACCCATGCGGGCGTTGGGTTTCATGCTTCAACCCAACCTACGTTCATTTTATATTTAATTCCACCCACCTACTTAAGGATTTGCCAATATAGGGATTAATTGCAATTATGTTAGTTAAAATTTCTTGAAGTTTTACTTTCTGTTTTTGGGTGAGTTCGTCGGTATCTTTTCGCGCTTGTTTAGAAAAGACAATTGTGTAGGTTGTCATCCAAATACTTGTTCCATTGTGAGGGTTTCTCCTGCGGCATATTCTCGTCGTGCTGATGCAATATGTTGTAATAGTTTGGGATCTTGCATGAGTTCGGAGGTTTCAGCTAAGGATTCCCATTCTTCTTGAGTAATGAGAATATAACTGCGATTTTCACGAACGATCACTACTCCATCGGGTTCTTTTTCAGTGCGATCGCAGAGTTCTTCTAGGTTGGCTTTGGCGTAATCAACGGTAACTTGATACATAAATCGCTTACGGTTTGTGGGGATTAGTCTTATAATAAAGCAAAAATTGCTTGTTGGCTGACGTTTTCATTATTTATTTTGGGCTTTTCAGTTCTGATCGAGAAGAAGGCGATATGACAACTTTAGTAATGATCTAAGCCGTAACTTGCATAATCTCTTTAGCGGGAACAGCTAACACTAATTGATTAGGATAAACAATTTCTACGCCAATTGTCTCCATAAATGCTTCTTTTTCTGCTTGAGTGGCTGAGACAAAATTTCCTTGTTCATCATATTTAACCCAATTCCCAAATAATTCTACTAGATAAGCCTCCCCATTTTTCAGAACTTCTACAATTGCTCCAACTGTACCGATAGGCGCAATTCCACCATCGGTTAAGGGAATATCTTCCGTTAGTTGAATATCATCAAATAATTTAAACTTACTCATTTTTATTACTCTAAACTTTTATTGATTGAAACTAGAAGGTACTGCTGTGACAAATCTCACCACATCTTCTCCTGCCAGGATAATCCAAACAGTACGAATTTGATGTAATTTACCGGAATATCCCCTGATTTTAACATAAGCACGATAGCGCTCACCATACTCTGTTGTATCTTGTTTTTGTAATATTTCGAGAGATACTGTCTCTAGTATAGCTTCTCGAATCGCTTCAGGATTATCAAATCCGATAACTTCACGCCAAAACTTACGTTTATCTCCACCAACGCCTGCTTTAGTGGTGTGGTTGAGCAGATAGTTAGCCTTAGATAAGGGAAATTCAAATTGAGTCGCTGAAATCATTTATGTCTAAACCAAAAAACCCTCGAAGCAATATTTTCCTGAGATGACGATTATAGCGTGCCATGGCGAGGGGGATATACTTGTATCGCATAAAATCATAATTCTCAGCCTTGCTTGCGATATTTTTCTAGTAGGTGTTTTTGATAAGTTGTCGGTTCTGACTGAGAGGAAGGCGATAGTTATTGCACTTCTTTAACCCAATTTTTCCAAGCACTATTCATGGTTTGAGTTTCATTTTCTTTAAGTAGTTGCTGTTTGATGTTCATGTTTTTTATGCTTCAAAAAAGTGGCTAATTTTGTCTTAGGTCACGCAGAATTTCGACCGTTTCGGGGGAAAAGCGTTGGCTTAATTCCTCATCAGGAAGTTGGGATAGCATCAGATTATAATTATTTTTTGCTTTTTCAGTGTTAGGGTGATTTTCGCCTAGTGTAGCTATCAAAATAGCAATCGCTCTTTGATAGAGAGGTTCGGCTTCTGCGTATTTCCCTTGAGACTGATAAAGAATCGCCAGACTGTTGAGACTGTTGGCCACATGAGGATGCTCTGCTCCTAATTGCTTTTCCCGAATCGCCAGCGCTCTTTGATAAAGAGGTTCTGCTTCTGCATATTTCCCTTGAGAGGCATAAAGTTCCGCCAGACCATTGAGAACGGTTGCCACATGAGGATGCTCTGCTCCTAATAGCTTTTCCATCATCCCCAGCGATTGTAAAAAGAGAGGTTCTGCTTCTGTGTATTTCCCTTGAGCGAGATAAAGTTCCGCCAGATTGTTGAGACTGGTTGCTAGATGAGGATGCTCGGCTCCTAATAGCTGTTCCATCATCCCCAGCGATCGCTCATAGAGCGGTTCTGCTTCTGTATATTTCCCCTGAACGTGATAAAGAGCCGCCAGATTGTTGAGACTGGTCGCCACATCAGGATGCTCTTTTCCTAATTGCTTTTCCCGAATCTCCAGCACTCTTTGATAAAGAGGTTCTGCTTCTGCATATTTCCCCTGATCTTGATAAAGACTCGCCAGATTGTTGAGATTAGAAGCAACACTAGGATTATTGCCACCAAATAACTCTTCATGGATTTTTAATCCTTGGAAAAATAGAGATTCTGCTTGAGCAAAATCGCCTTGATATTTATAAGAAATACCTAAATTGCTCAGAGCATTTGCTTCTGATTTTTTATCGCCAATTTGTTGGGCAATTTCTAATTGTTTTTTAAAATATTCAATTGCTTGCTGATATTGTCCTAAAGATTGATAAGTAATCCCCAGATTTCCGCAAGCATTTGCTAGGGCAAGAATATCGCCGATATCCTGAGCAATTGCTAATTGTTCTTGAAGATGTGTAATTGCTTCTTGATACTGCCCTAAAGACTGATAAGCCGCTCCCAAATTACCTAAAGTATTCGCCAGCGAATACCGATCATTAGTTTCTCTAATAATTACTAATTGTTGCTGAAGATATTGTACTGCTTCTCTATATTGACCCCAAGATTGATAAATCATTGCTAACCGGCCAAGAGCAAAAACCTCAGATTGTTTATCACCAATATCTTGAGCTTTTTTAAAAAGCTTTTGATAGATTTTAGGATTATGTTTTTTGGGCGCAATCTGATCAAAATTCTCAGAATTTAACTCTGTTTCAGAATTACTAGCCTGAGCCGAATTAGTTTGATTTTTATGAATCTGAATCATCATCATCCTCCAATAAATTTAAAACTTGATCAAATTGTGATTCTGCGGATTGAATTTCCTGAATCCATTCTGATAATTGTTTAACTGTTATATTAACTTTCCCCTCCTGTTGACGTGCATCTCCCTTAAGTTTGTAGAAAATTGCTTTCAATTTACATAGACTTTCAATGCCGTAATCAAGATTAGAAAGAGAAGTCGAAATAGACTTGGAACTCTCACTCGTTGTATCTAAGTTAGCAGGGTTTTGTTTAACCTGCTCCCCTACAGGCGGCTGTAGTCAAAAATTATTAATTTGTTTATCAATATTAATATCCCGATTAGCAAAGTTAAGAATTTTTTCTAAGTCAGTAAACTGATTAATAACGTAAGGATTAGATTGATTTTCTTTAACCACTTGTTCTGCAACTTTTTGTATTTCTGGATCTTCTAGTCAAGTCGCCATTACCTCAATCGTTTCAGGTAACAAAGCAGGATTTTGATTGGCCGATTCCAACTTTTTTAAAGTATCAGGAGACTTCGCTACGATTAAATTTTTCAGTTTTTCAAGGGAACCATCTAAGACAAGCTCCCCCACACGGGCCAACGCTCCCCCTAAAATAATCGTGACTCCTGTAGCCAATGACATCAAAAAAGATTCCATGATACAACTCCTTGCTAGTAAGTTTTAGACGTAAGCCTTACGCCTCTAACGGTTTAGGGGATTACTCTCATAATAAAGCAAAAATTACTTATTGGCTGACGTTTTCATCATTTATTTCGGGGTTGTCGGTTCTGACTGAAATGTAATAGAGGATATTTGAGCTATGGGGAAATAGCCTGGGGATGTGGGAGAGATTTGCCCCGTGTAGTGTAGTCTTCGATAAGGAGATCTAGAACTTCAAGGGCATTTTGTAGGGCTGCATTGTAGGTTTCACCATCGGTAGGAGTATAGGGTCTAAACTCAGGGAGATGGGCGATAAATTTTGGGTCTTCATCTGACCATTGAATGGTGATGCTGTAGTGATGGGTCATGGGGTGTTTTCCTCGTCTAGATTTTATAGTTATTGCAGGGCGTTTTGGACTAATTCTATTATGGCAGCCGATAGTAACTGGGGTTGTTGCTAGACTGGTGGCTCTTGACAAAAAATCATGTTAATTATTTTTCTGATGAGGATTATTATTCACCTTTTCATGTATCATGAATATATGGCAAGATTTTTGAAGGATCACGAGCGATGCAATTTCTAAGGCTCAGAGTTAAAACTGTTTGGAGAAGTAAAAAAATAAGGAGAATTATATCGCTCCTATTGCTTTTTATCCTGATGCCAATTTTTCTTTATGCCTGTTTTAGTGATCTCCCTAATCAATCATCGGAGCAACTGCAAGGAACTCTCTCGGTTTGGTATCCAGAAGAGGGAAATTTAACTGAAATACTAGGTCTGGGTTTGCAAGAGTTTGAAAAATTAAATCCGCAAGTGACAATTCTCGAACAAGCTATTCCTATCGATGAGATACCCGAACGTTTTTTTAAACAATCTCAAAGCGGATTAGGTGCTAGTGTTATTCTAATTTTTTCGAGAAATATACCCAGATTAGTATCCGAAGGGATACTGGAGGAAATTGACCAGAAAAATCTAGATTTATCTATTTATTATCCCCCGACCGTGAAACAAGTTAGCTATCAAGGAAAAATCTATGGCATTCCTTTAGGTTCTCGTACTAATGTACTGTGTTACAATCAAAAAAAATTACAAGTTAGTACCGATCCGCTGCTGAAGCAACCTCCCACCAGTTTGGAGGGATTAGTGGAACGTGCGCGCAAAGGCTATTCTGTGGGGATAGTTTCCTCTTTTGAAGATACTTTTTGGGGAATGGCAATTTTTGGCGGCTATTTGTGGGATGATCAGGGTAGGCTGCAACCTCGCTTGGATGGTTGGGCAAAATGGCTAGAATGGCTAAAATTTGCCTCGTCACAGCCTAATTTTATCCTCAATCGTCAACGGGAATTACTCCATGATGCCTTTGCTGGAGGCCGCTTAACCTATTATGTGTGTAATTCTATTGAAATTGCCGATTTAAAAAATAGCCTCCAAGATGATCTCAGAGTCGCTTTACTTCCCCAAGAAACTCAAGGTAAAGCAGCACCAATTCTCTATACACGGGTGATGGTATTTAATCGCAATAATAGTGATAATGAAAATCGTTTGGGATTGGCTCTAGGAAAATTTCTCACTAATCCCGAACAACAATTACAAGCAATCATCCAAACCGAAAGTTTTATTCCCACTAATCGACGGGTGCAGATCGAAGGAAAATTACTACCGATCGAATCGGTATTATTACAACAATCTCAAAATGTTGTGGCAGTTCCTCTGGATGATTGGGAAAAATCGAATCAAATTTTAGAAGAAGGAGAATTTTGGTATGAAAGAGCGATTGCTGGTGAAATATCTTCCTCAGCAGCGGCCGAAAAACTGACACTTTATATTCAATCAGAGCTTGATCAAGAAGTCGGGAAAACAAATTAATATGAACAATAATATCCCCTCTCTTTCGGAAATAATTGCTAATCAATTATTATTTTTAGGACGCAGAAATGTTCAAAATCAATTAACGACTATTTTTCTTTCCTTAATTGTTGCTTGGTTATTATCAAAATGGTTATGGTCTTACTTAGAAAAAAGATTTCCTCACGTTACCAGTTTGATCCATAGTAAGGAAAAGTTAACCCTCCGTCAATATTTTGCTATCCTGATACAGTTTCTTAATTTTCCAGTTATTAGCCTGATTTTACTTAACCTAAATTATCTGATTTTTTTCGGTCAAAACTGGACAAGAGGAATGATTAGTTTATCCATAAAATTAATGTGGTTTTATTTAGTTTATCGTGGTTTATTAGCTGGATTATACGCCAGGTTCTCCGTCAAGACAATTAAATATTATCATTGGCGGCTTTTAGCACCTTTATTGGTATTATTCCTCCTGAAAACGATTATTAGTTTCTACAATAATATTAAGGAAATTGCTCAAGTATCTCCCTTTAATTTATTTAATAGTCCGATCACATTGAGAAGCATATTTATTTTGATAATAGCTCCCTATTTTCTGGTAATTATTGTTATTCTTATAGAGAGTATAATTCTGAGTATTACTAATTTAAATCAGCAAGCTAGTCGCGGTGAAATTGAAGCAACTTTACTGTTAGGACGTTATTTTTTCATTGTCTTAGGTTTTATTCTCATCTTGGGTTATGTGGGAGTTAATGCAACAGCAATAGCGGCAATTACTGGCGGTTTATCGGTGGGTATTGGTTTCGGTATGCAGCAAGTGGTCAGTAATTTTATTAGCGGTATTTTACTATTATTTGAAAAAGTTCTCAAACCCGGTGATATAATTAATATTGAAGGACAGACTTCTCAGGTAAAAAAGTTAGGTATTCGAGCCACAACAGTGCAAATCCTTACAGACAATTCCGAAAAAATTATTCCCAATCAAAAGTTTTTTACTGAGGATGTCACCACCTATACGGGTAGTGATAACTTGATTTATTGTTCAATTGTTATCGGAGTTGGTTATAATTCCAACGCACCACAGGTGATGAGTTTATTGCTAGACATTGCCGATCAACATCCTCACATACTTAAAAACCCGCAACCAGTAGCTTTTTTTCTTAATTTTGATCATTCTAGTTTAAACTTTGAATTAAAGTTCTGGTTGGATGATGTTAACAGGAAAAAGCGAGTAATTAGTGATGTTAATTGTGTTATTCTTGATAGGTTTACTCAACAGGGTATCGAGATTCCCTTCCCGCAGCAAGATATTCACATTCGCAATAATTAGCAATTTATCCCAGTCAAAAAACCTATCTGATTATTTTCATCTCAAAATATATCACTTTCACTTATTAAATTACTGTACTTATGATTATTTTTTAATGGTTTACATCTTGACATAAAAACAATTTTAATTTACAATCAGTCCTAGATAGTATATTGACAAATCCCCAATAATCTAGAACCAAAATCTTCCAGATTATTCTATGCTTTTAACAGGAAAATATCGAGGTTTTACTCATGATTTTTTATTCTAATTTACCTAGCAATTTATAAATGTTTGTTGGCTATAGAAATCACTCACTTTACCACTTTTTTCTTTTAATTGTTGTCATCTAACCTAACTCAACATCCCATGATTATCTCCCAGTTACAAAATCGTTTTCCTAGAAATAATCCCAGCCGTCGGCTGCGCGCTTTCCTCCTAGGTCTTTTCGCTGCGGGTATGACCGCTTTACCCCTAAAAGCCGCCGAAGAAATTGAATTTGTCTATACTCCCCTCGTCTTTTCCGTATCGGTAGCATCCCTAGAAACCTTTGCTAAAGAAGGAAAAATCGATGCTAATTTAAAAAGATTTCTGGCCAGAGCAACTCCCGAAGCAAGAGACAAATTTCGTGAGGCTTTATTAACAAAGATTGACATCAATCCTGTTTTACTATCCCGTTTTTTTAATAGTGTGATGGGTGCTGATATGCTCTCTCGTTTGGGTAAAGGCATCACCATTGAAGGGGGAATTAATGGTAAATATGCCCTGCGGGGTGCGATTGTTAGTGCCGCTTTCGAGCCGGGAGGATTAACCCTTTTAAATGTGCTGAAAAAATTCCCCAATAATATTCAGTTACAGGGGGAAGAAATCCTCGGATTAGCTAAAACCATCGATTATGCGGTTTATGTGGCGGAACTATTTATTAAAGATATGCGCCTCTGGACGGCTGAGGAAGCCGCTGTCGTTAAACCACCGATTAATTATACCAGTTTACCCGATCTGCGTCAGCGCGGTAGCTTTCAGGTAAAAAAAGAAGTTTGGAACCTAACCGATAGCAGTCGCAATCGCAGTTTATATGTGGATGTTTATATCCCGCAAACTTTCCGAGAAGGCAAAACACCTGTAATTATTTTTTCCCACGGATTAGCCTCACGACCGGAAGATTATGCCCAAGCAATTGAACATCTAGCTTCCTACGGATTTTTAGTAGCGGCACCGCAACACCCCGGCAGTGATACCCAATACCTACAAGGAATGTTAGGGGGGTATTATCGCAATATTTTTGATGGCAATGAGTTTATTAATCGACCCAAAGATATTAGCTTTGTCATCGATGAATTAGCCAGACGAAATGCTAGTCAATTTCAAGGTAAACTTGACCTCACTAATGTGGGAGTAGCGGGTCATTCCTTTGGAGGTTATACATCTCTAGCTGTTGCCGGCGCACAAATTGATTTTGATAATCTCGCCCAAGATTGTAATCGTCCTTACTCCGGGATTAATATCGCTATTTTACTGGAATGTCGCGCCCTGGAATTGCCTAGACAGGTCTATAATTTTCGCGATGAACGAGTCACGGCTGTCTTTGCAGCTAATCCCGTTAACCGCAGTATTTTTGGAGAAAAAGGTTTAAGTAAAATCTCGATTCCTGTCCTCTTGGGTTCCGGAAGTTATGACCCAGCAGCTAATCCGATTTTTGAACAGGCCATTCCTTTTACTTGGTTAAAAACCCCGGATAAATATCTGGCCATGGTCGAGGGACAAGCTCATGTAAATTTTACAGAATTGGATGCAGGAATGCAAAAAACCCTGGAGTCTGTGGTCAATATCACTTTACCCGATCAAAATTTAATCGAGGATTATGCGGGGGCTTTATTGGTGGCTTTTTTTGAAGTTTATATTGCCGATAATGAGAAATTTCGTCCTTTTCTTCTGTCTAGTTATGCAGAATATCTCAGTCAGGGACAAAAGTTTAAATTAGACTTTATCACTGCCGCTTCTGACCAGAAATTATCTCAATTAATTGAGAAATTGCGAGTACATCGGCAATAGGCAATAGTAAAACTTAGGGTGCGTTAGACGGCAAAAATTCCTGACGCACCACCTAAGTAGGTAGGCACAATTATTTGTAGGATGGGTTAGCGGTAGCGTAACCCATGCGGGCGTTGGGTTTCATGCTTCAACCCAACCTACGTTTATTTTATATTTAATTCCACCCACCTACTTATCATCAACTAAGTAGCTAAAATACAAAGAACCAGAAGCCTGTGCCACTATCTAACAATTAATTCAGATTACTTACTTATTAAGTGGCAAGTTCGCCGCTTTCTTTTCACTGATGACTGATGACTGTTTACTGATAACTGAAAAATCTCCCCACTGCCCCTCTGCCAAAAAGATTCTTTTGAGTTGTATAATCTCTAAAGGATTAGCGTACTCAAGAAAAAAATTATTTCATGCTCAGAAAAATTAGACTATCATACTTTGGCTTAATTTTAGGCAGTATTTTAACGGTTATCGGGATTATCGGTTATGCCCAAGGTAACGCCACGGTCAATTTAGCGGGGTTTTTCTACGGATTACCGTTATTATTGGGAGGTTTAGCCCTAAAAGCTTCAGAAATCCAACCTATCCCCTTTAGTCAACCCACTAGCCCCGAAATCTTGCAATTGCGCCAACAACAGGCTACCGTCACCCAAACCAAACTTCGCAACGATGTCACCCGCTATCGCTACGGACAGGAAGTGCATCTGGATGAAGCTCTAGAAAAGCTGGGATTAAGCCCCACGGACGAGGAAAGACCCACTTTAGTGGCAATTCGTGAAACTGCTGTTGATTCCGCCTATTGTCTCACCCTAGAATTTGAATCGCCCCTTTTACCCCTAGAAAAGTGGCTGGCAAAACAGGAGAAAATCGAAAGATACTTTGGCCCAGGAATTAGAGCCGAAATTAAGCAAGTTGACGAGGAAAAAATTGATTTAGCCCTAATTACTGTCCCTAACGCCTAAATGCTCACGCCTATTCAGTATGGCTTCTTGGCAATCGCTGCGGTGGCTGCCGGCTTAATTAATGCTCTTGCCGGTGGCGGTAGTCTGATTACTTTTCCGACGCTGATGGCGGTGGGAATCCCACCGGTAATGGCAAATGTGACTAATACCGTCGCTTTATGCCCTGGTTATCTGGGGGCAACCCTCGCCCAAAAAAAAGACCTGCACGGGCAACAAAAACGGATTCGGTTATTACTACCATCGGCAGTTATTGGCGGCATTATCGGTGGTATTTTGCTGTTAAATAGCAGTGATCAAGTATTTGATCGCCTGATTCCTTTTCTGATTCTTTTAGCGGCGGCTTTATTGGCTTTTCAAGATACTTTACGCTCTTGGTTGCAGCGGCGACAGGGGGACAAGAATGGTCATATACCAGAAATTTTAGCGGTTTTACCCATCGCTCTCGCTTCAATTTATGGTGGTTATTTTGGAGCGGGCTTAGGTGTGATCGAGTTGGCAATTTTGGGCTTATTTCTCAAGGACAATCTCACGAGATTAAATGCTTTAAAACAGGTGCTTTCTTTGGTGGTTAACGTGGCGGCGGCTGGGTTTTTCCTCTTTTCTAATCAGGTGTATTGGTCGGCGGCGATAGTGGTAGCAATTGGCTCTTTAATCGGGGGTTTATTGGGGGGAAAACTAGCTAGAATTATCTCTCCTAGTTATCTGCGTCAGACCGTGGTAATTCTGAGTATTATTATCGCTATATTTTATTGGCTTCGTTAATAAAGTGTTGGTTAATAAGGTGTTTTATTGATGGAGATTGATAGATTTTTTCCTAGTTCTAAAGTCTGTTCTAATTGTCTCTATCTTCAGCTTGAGTTCAGAAGACCCGATAATCCCACCCAGCGGCTAGTTCATCCTAAAAAGATTGTCCCACTTCTAAGACTTTCGTTTGGCCGTTGCGAGACAAAATAACCTGTTGACTACCAACTTCCACTAAAGTCCAACCGTTGATAAATTCCCCGGGAGAAATACGCTTCGTTATCCCCTGATTATCAAATAAAGCTGAAGATTGATCGCCTAAATCCATCACCCCCACTAGGGTATTTTTCACCTGATTATTGGTAGGAATAACCGCGGCTGTCTGCCGATGCACTTGCGGGGCAGCTGGCAATGGTGGCGCGGAAATGTCGGGATTTGCGGGGGTAAGTGGGGCAATTTTGGCAGCCGTTTCAGGGGTTTGGGGATGAACGGGAACGTAAATTCTTTCTATTATCCTAGGACTATTATTCACCGGTAAATTAGCGGGGGGTGGTGGTGGAACTGTGGCTACCGGAGAAGGGTTATTTTGGGGATCAGGATCAGGATCGGGGGAGGAAGTTTGACCTTGGCGATCAATAATAGCAAGGGATGATTGCAGATAGGCGATAAATTTTTGATCTTCCCGGTAAATCGTGCCATTTTGAGAGATAGGGGCGTTTTTTTGACTGATTAGCCATGCCACCACCCAACCTAGATAGACGCAAGCAATGACAAAAATCACTTTATCTAGGGGCATTCTGGGATTTTCTTGATCGCCCGCCGCCATATTTTTTTCACTCCTCGATCGCTGCTGTCGTTTCGATTCTAACAGGATAGCGCATTGCCAAAAACAATTTTTTAATTTACCAAAATCCCCCTAGGGGGGATATAGTAGAGAGAGAATGATGTATCTTGATATAAGTAAAGTTTTGTAACAATTCTGAAATCCTTTGCTCAACTCTACCCTAGTCCCCGCCAATCCCGATCGCCTGAAACCCCTAGTCCCTAACTGGGAAAAATGTCAATCCGTCTTTTGGACAGCAGCATTTCTGGTATCAGTCCCCGTGTTCCTGCAAGCACCCCTAGTGCGCTACTATCCCGAAATTAGTCTAGGTTTAACCGTTTTCTGGGTGGGGTTAGGGATTTGGCTGCTCAAACAAGCAAAAATCAGTCTTTGGGGAGATTTACTTTTGGGCTTTAGTTGGAGTTGGTTAGCAGGTTCTCTGTACTGGGGTTGGTGGCGTTGGCAACCTTTGATCCATCTTCCCATGGAAGCGATCGGGCTGCCCTTTGCTCTCTGGGGATTATACAAAGGTCGCGGCAAAGTCGGTAATCTTTTCTATCTGGGTTCTTTGTTAGGAACCGCCATCACCGATGTATATTTCTATCTAACGGGACTAATTCCCTACTGGCGACAACTAATGACCGTGGAACTAGACCCCAACCTAGTAGCGCCGATATTTCATAACGCCTTGGCCCAAATTCAGACCCCCTGGGGTATCAGTTGGGCGATCGTGCTGCTCAACCTGCTCCTGGCGATCGGTATCTATCCTTTGCAAAAACGGGTCTGCCATTGGTGGGCATTTAGCGGGGCCGTATTAAGTACAATTTTAGTCGATGGTTTATTTTGGATTACCGCTTCTCTGGCCTAAGGGTTTTCTTAGCTAAACTTCTTAACATTCACTCACTGGATAAATTTTGCTGATAGATTGCCCCCAACCCATTCCAGGTAACGGTTGTAGCTGGAATGAGCGATTTTTATTAGGGTTAAGAATTGTAATTGCTTCTCTCAGAAAAAATCAATTCTTGAAAATGTTCTCAATAATCAAGGTTTTTCGGAAAAACATCCTGGAGAAATGTAACAATAGATAAAAGTACATACATATCTGCGGAATGTTCGCTATAGAATATGTAGTTACCCCCACCTATATTATTGCCGCTTATGTACCCGTGGATATACTAGGACAAAACCCCTATCTACTACTCCATACCGAGAAGGGACAACGTTTTTTCCCTCTCGTGAGTAGAGCTTACTGGACAATCGGACGGAGCAAAGACAACGCTATCGTGATAAAAGATAACTGTATCTCTCGTAGTCATGCTATTTTGCAGTCCACGGAAACAGGAGATTTTTATCTGATCGATCTCGGTAGTCGCAATGGAACCTTTGTCAATGGCCGAAGGGTATCTATTCCCGTGACTATCCATGACCAAGATCGGATCACCTTTGGCAAAACCGAAGTGCAGTTCTATTGTCCTACTCCCAGTAACAGGGGCAAGCAACCGCGCAATTTAGAATGGGATACCCTCACCTCCCCCGTTCATGAACGGCGCTTAACATCGGTGATGGTGGTGGATATGCGGAATTTTACGGCTTTAACGAGGCAATTAGACGAAAAAGTGCTTTCTTCTCTGATTGGAAGTTGGTTCCGCCATGCCGGGAATATTATCCGCAGTTCCGGCAGTTGGGTAGATAAATATATTGGTGATGCGATCATGGCCATCTGGTTTCACGGCCAACAGGAAGTCAATCAAGAGGATATCCTGCAAATTTTCCAAGCAATTACGCAACTATGCAACATGACCCGCACTTTAAGTCAAGAATATCCCTTACCCTTCCAATTACGCATCGGTGCGGCAGTGAATACCGGTTATGCCATGGTGGGCAATACTGGCAGCGGTGAACATCCAGATTATACGGCGATTGGCGATACAGTTAACGCCGCTTTCCGTTTAGAGTCAGCTACTAAAGAAATAGCTAGGGATTTAGCTATCGGAGCAACTACCTACAGCTATCTCACCGGCTTACCCTATCTCCACCAAGCTTTCGATCAACATACCGTCAATCTGAAAGGATACGACGATAACACTATTACCTACGGAACCACTTTTGATAACTTGGATCGTTTCCTCGATGCCAACAGTAGTGAGGAGATGACTGGAATTACAGGAGTTGCCAGCCGTGTCGGTTTTGAAGATTGAAAGTGAACGGGTGGTTGGCAGACGTTTCAGCGATCAGTGATCAGTGAAAAGACAGTAGGAAACTTCTATTTAATACTGTACACTTAAAACTCAAATCTGATAACTGATAACTGACGACTGATAACTGATAACTGACCTATTCCTCGGTGGCAGCGAGAACTAAATCTTCCTCCTCCAAGGCGGGGGGAACTTCAATTTCTGCCACTACTTCCGAAACAGTCCGTCCTTCCGCTTCCGCTAGACGTTTTTCTCGGTATTTAATCGCCATTTCTTCGGCTTTTTCAAACACTAACGGGCGATTTTTGAGCATATCTCCCGGTTCTGGTTCTAATTGTTTAGTCGAGAGGGAAATGCGACCTCTTTCGGCATCGAGATCGATAATCATCACTTTTAACTCATCATTGACATTGAAAACCGTGTGGGGGGTGTCAATGTGATCGTGAGAGATTTCGGAAATATGCAGTAAACCACTGACTCCACCGATATCGATGAAAGCACCGTAGGGCTTAATTCCGCGCACGGAACCGATTACCACCTGTCCCACGGCTAAACCGTTCATCTTCCGTTCCACTAAAGCGCGACGATGACTTAAAACCAGACGGTTGCGATCCTCATCCACTTCTAAAAACTTTAAGGGCAATTCCTGACCGACTAAATCCTCTTTCGCCTCTCTGGTGCTAATGTGAGAACCGGGGATAAAGCCGCGGAGACCTTCAATCCTGACTAATGCCCCACCACGGTTAGTGGCGAAAACATTCGAGCGCACGGTAGCATCTTCTTTTTGCAATTGACGCACCCGTTCCCAAGCGCGCATATATTCAATGCGACGGATCGATAGGGTTAGCTGTCCATCTTCATTCTCGTCGGTAAGAATGAAAAATTCCCTGGTTTCGTTGGGTTGTAAAACTTCTTCAGGATTATCGACGCGGTTGATCGACATTTCCTGCACGGGGATAAAAGCGGCGGTTTTAGCACCGATATCGATGAGCGCTCCCCGGGGTTCCATGCTGAAAACAGTCCCGGCGACAACATCTCCCGGACTGAAATGATAATCGTATTTGTCTAGAAGGGCGGCAAAATCTTCATGGGTAAAGCCTATGTTTTTGTTTGCGGTTTTTTGGGTGGTCATGTACGTTGTTTGGGCCTCGGAATTTCCGTAGGTTTTTCCTCCTATGTGATGTACAGTTTCTAAATAAAGGAGATGCCTCCCCATTTAGTTTCTAGGCAGGGCCTAGGGGATGAACTGCCGCATCCAGCTTTCTTGCTGGCAATCTGCCTCAAGAATGACTTTTAAGAATCTAACCAGAGCTTGGGCTTTAAACAGCACAAGGGATCCTAATTATAACTGAATCGGGAACTATTTAAGACGAGGTGATCACGCTGGCTTCTTCCACTGGAGACCAAGAAGGATGAGCGCGTTCGATTTCGGAGGATTGCAGCAGCGCTAAAGCGGCGATAAAGTCTCTAATTCCCTGAAAATTGCCGTAAACCGAAGCAAAGCGCACATAGGCAACTTCCGATTCTTGCCGGAGGTATTCTAGGGCTAATTGACCGATCTCCTGACTGGTTACTTCCCGTTTTGAGTCTTGCTGCAGACGGGATTCGATATCATTGACGATCGCCTCTAATCTTGAGGGGGGAATGCCAGTTTTTTCACAGGCCCGGACGATACCGCGCAGCAGTTTGCAGCGATCAAAAGATTCCCGTTTACCATCTTTTTTAATCACTGTGATCGCCACGAATTCGATGCGCTCGTAGGTAGTGAAGCGATGTTTACATTGTAAGCATTCACGACGACGACGAATGCTCTGACCGTTTTCCGAGGAACGAGACTCTAAAACGCGACTATCGGTATGCTGACAATTAGGGCATTGCATAGGAGGCGCTCGGTGAGGGGAACCTTTAATTTAAGCCTTTAAATACGAAAACCAGAGCCGCTAACCTGCTTTTGACAAGCGGGCGGCTCGGGAAAAAAATTATTAACCTAAACGGAGTTAAGAAATTTACTTTTGAATCCGGGGAGGTTCCCGGAAGGCGATGGCGAAGAAAATTACCGACAAAGCCATAGTTAAAACTAAAATGTAAGCGACGCTTTCCATGGTTGGACATCCTACAAGACTGCTATAACAATCCTATAGTATCAGGAAACGAGCTTTTCGGCTCGTCTGGGGATCTAGATTACATCCCCAGAATCAGTGGCGATCTATTTAACGCTAACTTTTGCGCCGGCATCTTCCAGTTTTTTCTTGATGGCGGCGGCATCATCTTTGTTGGTGCCTTCTTTAACCGCTTTGGGAGCGGCTTCTACTAGGTCTTTCGCTTCTTTGAGTCCTAAACCGGTCAATTCGCGCACTACCTTGAGGATAGCAATTTTCTTGTCGGCGGGAACTTCTTCGAGAACAACGTTAAATTCGGTTTGTTCTTCCACAGCTTCAGCGGCGGCCGCGGGAGCAGCCCCGGGGGCAGCCATAATTATGCCACCGGCCGGAGCAGCGGCGCTAACTCCGAAGGTTTCTTCGATGCCTTTGACTAATTCCGCAGCTTCTAAGAGGGTCAGGGTTTTCAGTTTTTCTAAGATTTCAGCTACAGCAGACATGGGTTAGACTCCTAATTGTTTTAAGTGAGCGATTGGCGCGGTCTTAAGCCGCTTCTTTTTCTTCTTGACGGGCCACGGCATCGACGGCACGGGCCAAAGATGCGGGAACTTCGTTGATGCTGCGGGCCAGTTTGGTGGCAATGGCGTTGATTGCCCCGGCGACCTGAGCGATTAACTGTTCTTTTGACGGTAAGTCAGCGATCGCCTTGAGCTGCTCTTCTGTCAACAGTTGACCTTTTGTCCCTTCTTTGAGGACACCGCCGCGCAATTCGGTTTTTTTGCTTTCTTTTTTGAACTCTTGATAGGCCTTGAAAGCTCCACCAATATCTTCTTTTACCAGCAGAAAGGCGGATGTTCCCGATAAAAGGCTTTTCATCGGTTCCCAGCCACTATCTTCAGCAATTGCCAATCCCATCAAAGTGTTTTTGGTGACTTTACAAATCGTTCCTGTGGGGCGCAATTTGCGGCGTAGATTGCTGATTTCAGCGACGGTTAAACCTTGATAGTCGATGACCATCGTTAATTGAGCTTCGCTAAGGGAGGTTTTTAATTCTTCTAGAATTACTCCCTTGCTTTCTCTGCTTCTCCCCATCCCTTGTTCACCTCCTGTACGCGGGGGACTGGTTCCAGAGGCGCAAAAATAACCCCTTGTAGCGCCGGGGTTGAGTGGAGAGAATTCAGTTCAGGCACGACCAAGACAGAAAATATCTCTCTCTTTAGTCTTTTTGGCCGCTGTTTTCTCGCTTTGACCTCGGCAGGGTATTTAAGCTGTTTCGCCCCTGCTGTCTTTGGCTTAAGCCAGTTCCTTATTATAACATTATTGCGCTTTTTATGTCAAGCCTTGATAAGGAACGAACAGGCGATCGCAGATAAAAACCGGTTGAGGTTGAGGTTTTCTCTGGCCCTAAGTCGTCCCAGAGACTAAGCTGAAACAAACCCGATCCCTAGGCTTGTTTACAGTACGCCCCAATGTCTCTAGATTTTTTGCTCCGTTATTTTTGGAGAAATATCTAAATGACATTTTGGGCGCACGCGGTGCGCCCCTACCATTGTCGCCATAATATTATTTATTGTAGGGGCGAATTGCATTCGCCCTCTTTATCTTGATTCTTCCTGACTGAGATGACGTAGTTTATCTCGAAAATAGCCAAAGCTGGGCGATCGATTAATATCCACACTCATCTGAGGAGAAATATTTTCTGCCCAGACTGTTTTCTCTTGACCCACAGAAGCTCCACCTAACTTAGATAATTGTTTCGCTCCACCTTTATATACAGCATCTGCCAGTTTTTCCCAAGTACCACAGATACTATCATTAATATAGGAATCCAAGACAGCACTTTTGGCCTGGGGATAAGCAATTTTTATGGCATTAATATCACCTAAATACCAAGCTTCTCCCTCTTCAATAGCAATACAGAAGTAAATTTGGGATTGGATAGCAGATTTTTCCAGACAATTGCTTAATTCTTGTCGAAATTCTCGAAAACATCGATTATCCAGATCGCCAACCACAATCAGCACAGCAGCATAATTATCAGGGTAACTAGAAAAAGTTTTATCATATCCTTGAATCAGTTTAGGTAGTCGCTCAAGAAGAATCCGTTTGCTAGGATCGGAAACAGACTGTAAGTCTCTGGGAATATGACCACTGCCTTTATAGGAATGAACCCTAAATGTATGACCTGCATTCATGTCAATAATCTTAGGAATTAGAATATCAAGTGCTTTTTTTCCCGACAAATCCTCGACCAAAATTTCAAAGTGCATGACCTTATCTCTCATCTAAGTAATCACTATACCAAAGACTACCAAGGGTCAATCCTTCTGAGACGAGATTCTTGATTAAGGGATTGTCACTGGCCCGTTTAATCCGAGAAAAACCATCATCACCCTTTTCCAGAATCCAAACTTCTTCTGGCTGGAGAGCATCAACAAAATAAGGTTGATGAGTGGTGATAAAAATTTGAGAACGTCCTCTCTGTCCTGTGGCGTGTTTTCTAAATTCTTGAGCCAAGGTTTCTAATAGTTTATGGTATAAGCCGTTTTCTGGCTCTTCAATACAGATAAATGGCGGTGGAGAAGGGTCTTCTAACAGTAAGAGATAGGCGAATACTTTTAAAGTACCATCGGACATTTGCTGTACATAAAATGGGTCTTGGAATCCCCGATCATTAAATTTTAATAATAGTCGATTATCGGGACTTTTTTCGGTGCTAATTTTTTCTATACCCGGTATCTTACGAGAAATACTATTAAGTATATTCTGAAATTTCTTGGAATGCTCTCTTTCCATAAACTGCACCACATTACCGAGATTATCTCCATGGATATTCAAATGTTTCTGTGGTCCGGCTAGGGGCAAACTTCTGGCCGCATCGGGAGTAAAATAGCTGAGATACCATCCCTCAATAAATCTCCGAAATAGGGAAATTCTCGAATGCTGTTTGAGAGAACCTAAAGTAGCAATTCCTAGTTTGCGCTTATCATTCAGTTCCACTAACTCGGTTTCCTTGCTTTCCTCATCAGCTTCTTGTTGAATTTTTTCTATTAACTTAAGTAAATCAAAATGGTCTTGACCTTCTTCTACTTGTTTTCCTTCTTCTTCTCCTTTCCAGACGATTCCTTTCCCCTCATCGAGGAGTAAAAATGAAAAAGGCCATCCGGTCTTTTGACCTTTTCTTCTCTGTCTGAGTCTTTCTTTTTTTACATAAGGTCTATTATCCGTATCTAGATCAATAGCTAATTCATAGGTAATTGGTCGGGAATTGTAATCTTCTTTGTAATAAATCTGAAATTCAATGCTTCCTTCCTGACCCTGGGAACGAAGACGCTCAAACCCGCCCCGACCTCGCGCATCACAAGCTTCTTCTACTCCTCCTTTAAGACAATCAGATAAAAAACCGAAGGCATCAAAAAGTGTGCTTTTTCCCACACCATTTTTGCCGATAACGGCCGTCATCGGTGTCAGAGAATCTCGATTTTGAGTATTCCATAACTTGCCCAGGGTTATATCCTTGAGCGCTCGATAATTTTTAATCCTCAATCCCTCAATTCCGGCCATTATTTAGTCCCGTTTCTCATTACTAAAGTAATTTGAGCAATTTCTTGATAGATTGATTCTAGACCAGTTATCAATTACTGACCCGATTCGATCGCTCCTTCGGCCTCATGGACAATTGCCCTCAATCGATCTAAAGTTTTCTGGTCCACCTGGGTCCATAATCCCCGTTGTTGAGCTTCTAATAATCTTTCGGCCATATCTCGCAATGCCCAGGGGTTTTTCTCCTGAATAAATTGTTGTACCTTGTCGTCAAATAAATAAGCTTCGGCTACTCCCTGATAGATAAAATCCTCCACCAGATGAGTAGTGGCAGAGTAGGCAAAAATATAATCTACGGTCGCAGCCATCTCGAAAGCGCCTTTATAGCCGTGTCGCATCACTCCCGCTATCCATTTGGGATTAACCACTCGCGAGCGGTAAACGCGGCGAATTTCTTCCTCTAGGCTTCTGATGCGGGGATTTTCCGGACGGGAATGATCACCAAAATAGGTGACGGGATTTTTGCCGGTTAAAGCCCGGACACTGGCAGTTAAGCCGCCTTGAAACTGATAGTAGTCATCGGAGTCGAAAATATCGTGTTCCCGATTGTCCTGATTGTGCAGCACTATCTCTAATTCTTGCAGTCTATTTCTCAATACTTCCGGTAAAGAATGGGCAGTTCCTTGGCTATCATAGGCATAACAACTCCAGTTAATATAAGCATTAGCTAAGTCTTGATCATTTTGCCAGTTTTGTGACTCGATTAACCCCTGTAAACCGGCCCCGTAAGCACCAGGTTTGCAGCCAAAGATTCTGGCAGTAGCTCTCAGTTTCGCCTCTTTTTCTCCTAAGCCCTGACTTAGCCAAAACTCCCTCTCTGTCTTCACTTTCGCCGCTAAAGGATTAATTTTTTCCTCTTCCTCTTGACAAGCTACCGCATTTATGCAAGAATTAAGAAGATGTAGTATGCTGGGGAAACTGTCCCTAAAAAAGCCCGATACCCGAACAGTCACATCAATACGAGGACGGCCTAAGCTAGACGGGGTAAGGATTTCAAACCCGACCACCCGACGGAAAAAACCATCCCAAAGGGGACGAATTCCCAGTAAAGCCATGGCTTCGGCCACATCTTCGCCACTATTTCTCATCGTCGAAGTTCCCCAGATAGAAATCGCCAAAGTGCGGGGATATTCGCCATTTTCTTGGGTATAACGTTCAATTAGTGCCTCTGCAGCCTTTCTTCCCACTTCCCACGCGGTTTCTGTGGGGATTGCGCG
The DNA here is from genome assembly GCF_003019735.1 of Microcystis sp. MC19. NCBI lineage: Bacteria > Bacillati > Cyanobacteriota > Cyanophyceae > Chroococcales > Microcystaceae > Microcystis > Microcystis sp. MC19. The sequence continues at coordinate 3,096,072 of NZ_CP020664.1, forward strand.
GGTATCGACAGAATAGAAATTTCTGCCGGTGGGGAGAACATCGGGACGGCCGCGGGTAGGAGCGCCAGAAGCACCACTGGGGACGTATTCGCCAGCGAGACCTTTTAAGAGATAGATAAGTTCATCGGGGGTTTGTTTTAAAGCAGGAATTAACTGATTTTCTAGCCAAACCAATTCTTTTGCCGTATTTTCGCCTACAGGTTCAATTTTCCGGCTAATTAAATCCTGAGCGAGACCTTCCAGATAAGTAGTAGTATCGTTATATTCCGTCAGGGGGTCGCAGTCGAGATGGAGGTCAAGGGCGATCGAACGGGTTAAACCGGGGCGGTCGGGACTGGGAGAACGGGCAATCGATTGAATTAAATCAATTAACTGCTGACCCTGGGGACATTGACCGAAGATGTGTAAACCGTCGCGGATTTGTGCTTCCTTGAGTTCACAGAGATAACCATCCACGAGGGTGAGAAATTGACTAAAGGAGGCGCTGGTCGCAACGCGCTCGCTACGCGAGATCGTGCCTAGCTCTCGATCGAGATTAGTTTTCGCCACCAGATCGTTAATCCGCTCGCGAATCAGAGCTAAACGAGAAGGATCAAGAGATTCTGCCTGATAATATTCATCGATGAGGGACTCTAACTTTTCCCAATCCCCATACAATTCCGCTCGCGTCATTGGGGGGGTGAGATGGTCGATGATAACAGCTTGGGAACGTCTTTTAGCGCTGGACCCTTCTCCGGGGTCATTGACAATAAAAGGATAAAAATTCGGCAGCGACGAGAAAGCAATTTCGGGATAACAATGGGGAGAAAGAGCGAGACTTTTCCCCGGTAGCCATTCTAAATTGCCGTGTTTACCGAGATTAATCACAGCAGTGACTTGGAATTCCTGTCGTAACCAATGGTAAAAAGCGAGATAGCTGTGGGTAGGTTCCAGGTCGGGGGAATGATAATTAAGAGTCGGGTCAAGGTCATAACCGCGAGAAGGTTGAATACCGATAAAGACATTACCTAACTGGATGCCGGGGATAGGAAAATCCCCATCCGGATGTCCCCAACGGTCAAGCAGAGCGCTTTGATTATCGGGGGGAAGGGAGGAGAAATAATCTAGATATGCTTCTAGGGAGAGAGATTGATAGATAGGTTTTAATTCCCTTGTCTCCAGGTCATTAGTGATACCGGAAATCAGCAATCGCATTAATTCATCGCTATGGTCGGGGAGGTCGGTGAGGGTATAACCTTGGGTTTGTAATGCGCGAAGAATTTCCAAACCACTAGCGGGAGTATCTAAACCGACTCCGTTAGCGATACGACCATCCTTATTGGGATAGTTGGGGAAAATGAGAGCAATTTTTTTCTGGGAGTTGGGAAGGGAGGAGAGTTGACAATAGTTTGCGGTTAAATCAGCGACAAAATCAACCCGGTGGGGGAGGGGTTGATAGATAACTATTTCCGTTTCTAGTTTCGGATGTCGGGTGAGGACAGATTTAAAGGAAATAGCACGGGTGATAATTTTGCCATCCATTTCCGGTAAAGCGATATTCATAGCCACATCCCGGGGGGAAAGACCTTGATAACCCTGTTGATAAGCTTCTAAACTGCTGCTGCTGAGGATAACTTGGAAGATGGGTTTATTGAGGGACTGCCAGAAGTGATGATTTTGTTTGTCTTCCGGTCGCTGGATAGAGAAGCTAGTGGTGTCGAGAATTAGGTCTGGGGGATGGTGGGAAAAGAGGGTTAATAGTTCCTCTTGCACTTCGATTTCCCGGAGAGAGGAGAGAAAGATGGGGACAGTTTCAATGTTTCTTTGGGTGAAAGCACTGATTAAAGCATCGATAGCTTTGGTATTACCCGCGAGATAATGGGAACGATAGAAAAGTATCCAAGTCCGTGCTTGGGGTTGGGATAGGGTTGTCTGGGAATAGATTCCCAACCTAGGGACAACCCCAGGAGGAGAGGGAAGATAGTCGAGATGGAGACAGGTATGCGCGATAAATTTAGCAGCATTAATCCAGTTATCTATCCCTGCTTCCGTGAAATAGCACCATAACTGGTTAACAGTAGTCAGGGAAGCAGTGGAATGACTCATCAACTCTAAATCCGGTTTATCCTCTCCCGGGAGGACAAATAAAGTCGCACCAGTTTCCTCGACAATTTCCTTAACTACTTCCAACCCGTAGGACCAACTCCCCCGTCCCCCCAATAAGCGAAGAATAATCACCCTTGCTTGGGATAGTACCTTGTCCCCATAGTTATCGATACTGTATTGCTGTTGTAACTGGGATAAATTGAGGGCGCGAATTGCGGGAAAATTATCCGGTAGATGGTCGATAGCTGCCGCTAGAGTTTGAATATCGGTATCAGCCATGGTGAGGAGAACAATCGGGGCCGGATTTTGGTCAATAACAATCACCCCTTCGGTATCTGCTGTCCAACCACCCGCTTGGGGAGCGATTCGGTGCATAAGTTTTGAGAGTCAGGTTAAATAATGATTAGGTTTCGGGAATCGGGGTCTCGATCGAGGGATCATTGTTGGGTAGATAGAGATGATTATATCTGTCTGCGGCAATTTAAAGAACAGGGAATAGGTGTTAGGGGATAGGGATTAAGAAAAATCTTCACTAAAACCCCAACACCCTAAAACCCCAACACCTTACTGATGACTGGGGTGTAGCGAAGTGGGGAAGTGGGGGAATTTCAACTAAAACCCTAAAACCCTAAAACCCTAAAACCCTAAAACCCTAAAACCCCAACACCCCACCACCCTATCTCCTGCCTCCTGCCTCCTGCCTCCTGCCTCCTGCCTCCTGCCTCCTGCCTTCTGATAACTGATAACTGATAACTGATAACTGATAACTGATAACTGATAACTGGTAACTGATAACTGATAACTGATAACTGATAACTGATAACTGATGACTGATAACTGATAACTGATAACTGATAAATGAATGCTTCTCCCGCTTATGTTTGCTGTCAAGTGTTATCATCTACTCACCTCGAACAAATTCGTTCTTGGTGGGGACAGTTGACGCTACAGGTGACAGTGCCGAGGATTAGTCTCAGTGAAAGAGAGCTGCCCCTAAAGACGGGGGAAATCTATCAACTCTTGCTTTCCACCGACCTACAAGCTTTATTGTTAGCCAGTCCCCAAGAGCATGGTTTTGAGTACGAAGTCCGCATTAGTTTTGAAGCGAACACGATTAAAAATTTTCTGCAAGGACTGGCCGCCAAGTCTCTCCACCACCCGAAAATTGAGCAGGGTTATCAAATTTTAAATCTGCCTCTGTCCAATAATGTCAGCAGTTTTCAAAATAAAATTTTAGTCAAAATTCTCTCGATAATTTCTTCTCCGGCTGCTGAGGTGGGTTGTCCCCGCATCTTCTCCGTTTGTCAACCGGTAGAAGCTGCCCTATCCCAACAAATCGAACAGGAAAGATTATTAAACCAAGTCATCACCCAAATGCGTCAGAGTCTGGAGTTACCGGTGATTCTGGAAACCGTGGTCAGGGAAGCGCGGGAATTTTTGCAAGTGGACCGATTGTTAATTTATCAATTTTTCCCCGGTATCGGTGAGGGAAAGGGAAAAATAACTTCCGAGTCGCGCATTTCCGACCAGATAAATTCCGTGTTAAATTTAACCCCCGAAGACGATTGTTTTTCCTATATTCCCCAATACAAGGAAAAGTATCGTCAAGGATTAATTCTGGCCGTGGATGATGTGGATGTTAACTATTCTTCTTCCTTCTGTTTGTCCGAATTTTTGCGACAACACCAAGTGCGATCAAAATTAATCGCCCCGATTGTGGTACAAGAAGAATTGTGGGGTTTATTAATTGCCCATCAATGTGGAGAAAAACGCCGATGGTTGCCGCAAGAAAAGAAATTTTTAGGTCAGATTGGAGAACATCTCGCTATCGCTATCTACCAAGCGCAATTATATTCTCAAGTACAGGAACAAAAAGATATTTTTGAGCGCCGGGTAATAGAAAGAACCCAAGAATTACAAGATACTTTAATGGCCGCAGAAGCCGCTAACCTCTGCAAAAGTGAATTTTTAAATAATATGAGTCATGAGTTATTAACTCCCCTAACTTGTATTATCGGTTTGTCCAGTACCCTGCAAAAATGCTCAGCAGCCAATAATTTTTTACCCCCCGACAAACAAAAAAACTATCTAAAAGTTATTCATAATAACGGCAATAAACTATTAGAATTAATCAATGACTTGCTTAATTTCTCGCAAGTTTCGGCAGGAAAAGCCGTTTTAGATATTAAACAATTTTCGCTAAAATACCTCTGTAATCACGTTTTAGACATTATTAAAATGGAGGCAGAAACTAAAGAAATTAACCTGATTTTAGAGATGAAAATCACCGAAAAAGAGCATTATTTTTACGCCGATTATGATCGAGTTCAGCAGATACTTTTGTACTTGTTAAAAAATGCCCTGAAATTTACCCCCGAACAGGGTGCTGTCACCCTGAGACTGTGGAAAGAAGGCAGCCAGGTCATTTTTCAAGTAGAGGACACGGGCATCGGCATTCCTGCTCAAAAAATACCGCTTCTGTTTGAAAAATTTACCCAATTGGATGGCTCCCGCAAACGTCGTTATGGTGGTATGGGATTAGGATTGGCTTTAACTAAACAATTAGTGGAACTGCATCGCGGCACGATCGAGGTAGAATCTTGCTTAGATAAAGGTTCCATCTTTACCGTCCGTTTACCTCAACAAAAGCCACCTAAATCCCAACCCCAACCCTCGGATCATAATCCCCATTTTAATCACCACCATCCCACGATAGTTTTGATTGAAAGTGACGAAGAAATTGCCAATCTTATTTGTGAGTTATTGATGGTGGCACATTATCAAGTTATTTGGTTAATTGATAGTGTCTCCGCTATCAAAAAAATTGAGATCGTGCAGCCAAGTATTATAATTGTTGATCGAAAAATGCCCGATATATATCATCTCTGTCATCTCTTAAAAAAATCCAGCCAAACTCAAGCCAGTAAAGTGCTAATCTTGAATGATACCCCCGAAATCAGCGTTAATTTCCTCGGTCGTCATGGCATTGACGACTATCTCCTCAAACCCATTCAACCCTCCCTCTTGTTGGAAAAAATCCGCTATCTAACCGCTTTATAAGTAGGGTTTGCGGCAAAAAGTTTTTCGTGGGTGTGGGGTGTGGGGTGTGGGGTGTGGGGAGAAACAATTCATAACTTGAGAGTTAATCACACTATTAAAAAGGGATTTGGTATCATTTTTGTAAATCTACTAATTTGGGATTTTTCAGGGGAAACTTTCTCCTAAAATTGGGCGTTACTTTCGGTTTTATCACTCAATCCAAGCTTTTGGGGGGTAGAACCCCCCAAACCCCCCGCGCATTAGGTTAACTGTGAGATGCTTACACGCGATTGTTCATATTTTTGTACTAATTTAAGAGTCACTGATAATTCTAAATCCGGTTATTAAAGACTGATTATTTATCCCCCCTTTTGCCTTTTGCATGAGTGCCTTTTGCCTATCTTCATAAGTAGCCTATACTCAACGGATTTAGTATAATTGCTGATTGTCGGTATTTCTGCAAATGTGGGATGCACCCTGGCCCCAGGGTGTGGGGTGTAGGGTTTTACCCATTTTCATCTGGTCAATTTTTTCCTTTTTCCTCAGAAAATAGAGCTTGAAAACTAACTATTAAATAGCTAATTTTCAAGCTCTTAATTGTAGGAATCCTAGAGCTAAATTAGGATTCACTCTCGATATAGATAAATAACAACCCCATAACCACGGCTGGCATTAACCAACAGACGATCGGGATTAAAATCCAAGGCAGATAAGAAGCTGCGTAGTCACCAGTCATGTCAAACGCTCCTAGTAAAAAAATAAGGAAATGATAACAGGGAAAACAAGGGTTAATTATTGATTAAAAACCCCGCGCATGATGCCATCAACGACACCAAGATTTTCTAGGAGGAAATAGGCCACAAAAGCACCACCCATACCACCAATAAAGAAACCAGCGGCGAATTGACTCCAACCCTCGGAGGATTGCAGAGGATCACCACTAGCGGCCTTACCTTGGAAAGAGACAAGACCATAACTAGCTAAACAACCCGTAGCCAAGAGAACCATGGCCAAAGCGGGGATTAAGCCGCCGAGATTAGCGTATTCCGAGTCTCTCAGGGGACCCAGGACAACCCAGGGACCACCGAGGAAATAACCGTGGGCCATACCCACTTCTAGACCGCGCAGAATCGGAGCTAGACCGGGACGATAGGCAGGTAAGTTACCAATAAAAGCTTTGGTAAAACCAGAAGCGGAAATGGGGGTAGCTAGATGACCAATGAACGGATCATCATTGTAGGGTGTCACCACCTGTTTGTATCCAGTTTCAGCCATTGTGTTTGAGTTCTCCTTTTTCCGATCAACAGGAAAATTGATCATAAAACTTTAAGATTACACTTTAGGCCTAAGAATTACTTCAAGCAACCCCATCGATCGAGTTTTCAAGGGTTGACGGCTGAAACTCTCACAATTCGTTACATTTCTCTCAGAAGACAGGAGTGGGGAGTGGGAATTATGAATTATGAATTATGAATTAGGGAGTGGGGAGTGGGGGAGATGGGGAGCTTTGTTTCAGTGTTGCCAAAGGCACGGCGTAGCCGTCCAGTAAACAGTGAACTGACAACTCACATCTGATAACTGCTCACTGATCACTGATCACTGATTTAAGGGATAATCAACACCGGACAGGGGGCAAGGTTAATAACTTTGGTGGTGACGCTTTCGGACACGCCTTCGCTGGTTAATCCTAAACCGCGACAACCCATAACGATCAGGTCGGCATTAACTTCATCGGCCACATCACAGATGACAAAAGAAGGCATTCCCTCCCTTTCAATCATTTCCGCCTTGATGCCAGCTTGGGCGAAAACGGCCTGCGCCGATTGTAACAATCGATCCACCGCTTCGATCGAACTCATCTTATCGTCGGGGGCAATTTCTCCGGTGGCTGTCGTTTCCACCACCGACAATAGGACCAAACGACTGTCAAAGATTTTGACTAATTCGATCACACTACTGGTCGCGTCACGACTTTCGCGGCTGTGGTCAATGGGAAATAAAATCGTCTCAAACATAATTAGCAAGTCTCTCCAATCAAATTTTTCTGGGCAAATCAGTCTTGGAACTGCAAAACTGATCCCCAAATCTGAAATAATCTTTGTCAAAGTAATTGCCGCAAGTAGCGATACCCTGATTTAATCTTTATTGTACGGTAAGCAATCTAGGAGGTTATGGGCTGTGCCAAAAAAAACAGTAGCGAATTTGACAGAAGCCGATTTAGCGGGCAAACGGGTCTTAGTCCGGGTCGATTTTAACGTTCCCATGGACAAAGCCACCGGGGCAATCAGCGATGATACCCGCATTCGGGCAGCACTACCAACGATTGAGGATTTAATCAAAAAAGGGGCTAAGGTTATTTTATGCAGCCACATGGGTCGTCCCGACGGTCAAGTTAAAGAAAATTTGCGTCTGACTCCTGTGGCTAAACGTCTCTCGGAATTACTGGGCCAAGAAGTAGTCATGTGTCCCGATTGTATTGGTGAGGGAGTTACGGCAGCGATTAGCCAAATGTCTAACGGTCAAGTGGCCCTTTTAGAAAATCTGCGTTTCCACGGTGAAGAGGAGGCAAATGATCCCGATTTTGCCAAAAAATTAGCCGCTAATGCCGATTTATACGTTAATGATGCTTTTGGTACCGCCCACCGCGCCCACGCTTCTACGGAAGGCGTTACCCACTATCTCAGCCCCTCGGTGGCGGGTTATTTGATTGAAAAAGAGTTAAACTACCTACAAGCAGCTATTGAAACTCCCCAACGTCCCCTAGCGGCGATTATCGGCGGTTCTAAGGTTTCTAGTAAAATTGGCGTGATTGAAACTTTATTGGAAAAGTGCGATAAACTGCTCATCGGTGGCGGTATGATCTTTACTTTCTACAAGGCCCGCGGTTTGAATGTGGGGGGGTCTTTGGTGGAAGAAGACAAACTGGAATTAGCTAAATCCCTAGAGGCAAAAGCTAAAGAAAAAGGGGTGGAATTCCTCCTTCCTACCGATGTGGTCTTAGCGGATAAATTCGATAAAGATGCCAAGTCCCAAATCGTCAAGGTCGAAAATATTCCCGATGGTTGGATGGGATTGGATATCGGTCCGGATTCGGTGAAAGTTTTCCAAAAAGCTTTATCTAGCTGTAAATCTGTCCTCTGGAATGGCCCCATGGGGGTGTTCGAGTTCGATAAATTTGCGGCGGGTACAGATGCGATCGCTCACACTTTAGCCGATTTAACTGCTACAGGTACAACTACCATTATCGGTGGTGGTGACTCGGTAGCGGCGGTGGAAAAAGTGGGAGTGGCGGAAAAAATGAGCCATATTTCCACCGGTGGTGGCGCTAGTTTGGAATTACTCGAAGGGAAGGTTTTACCCGGTATTGCCGCTCTCGATGAGGCCTAATTATCTCTAATATCTCAGGTTTAAACAAGGTGGGTCCTGGCCCGCCTTTTTTTATGAATTATGAATTATGAATTATGAATTATAAATTATTAACTATAATACCAAATCTGGTTATTAAAGACTGATTATCTATAGCCTCTATTACCTATTGCCTGTCCTGATATGTAGCCTATACTCAACGGATTTAGTATCATTAGGATACTTCAATCGCAGTAAAATCCACTCGCTGATATAAATCTGTCAGGGATATTTGAAAATCTAGAGAAAACAAAGTTAAAATCGCTTCTTGAGCGTGATAATCCCGAAATGCCCAATGATCGCCTCTTTTATGAAACTGTTCTATATAATAACCATATTGATCGATTAAAATATATTCTTCAAAACTATCAAGAGAGCGATAAAACTTAAACTTATCACCCCGATTATAGTCTTGAGTAGATTTTGATAAAACCTCGATAATCACCTGTGGATTGGTAATCGTATCGGTGCGTCCTCTTTCGAGAATTGGTTCCCCCTTAACGATCATAATATCGGGATAGGTGTACATATTATAGGCGGGTATGGCCAAGCGTAGATCGTTGATAAATATATCATAGGCTTGATTCTGGATAGTTAAGGGAAATTTTCTACAGAAATTCAAGGCAATGCGATTATGGTTAGGAGTTCCCCCAGTCATAATAATAATTTCTCCATCTCGATACTCGTGTCTGTCGGTGGCAGTTTCCTCTAGTTGAAAGTATTCTGCGACTGTGTAGCGTTTCTCAGTGGTTGCGACCATATTGCCCCCTTGAAAGCAAAGCTCTGTCTTTATGATAACCTGTTTTCTGAAAAGGTAAGTAGCTGGTTATAATTAAATTAAAAATGGATTTTAGGTTAGATCCCCCCTGCCCTACTTGATAAGGGGGGTGTCTGATGATTTTTAACGCCTACCTACTTACAATTATCGGTTTTAATTAAGTGCTGACTGCCGTATAAATATTGAGAGACCTTGTTAACAAGGTCTCTTGAAAGTTGGCGGGATTATTGTTGCTAATTTCCTAATCCGGTTGGGATAATTTGAGGATAGCGCTAGTGACTTTCATGCTTTCTTGATAAAGCACGTCCTGGCCCCAACGCTGTAACTGTTTACCTAGCAGAGTTTCTGTTTTTTGGTCTTCCAGATGGGACACTTGTTCAACGCGGCAAGATTGGGCCCCTCCCGAAGCTTCCATCCGCATACAGCCGGTAGTTCCCGAACAAATTACCGTACAACAATCGGCCTGAAGATTAGTAGAACTGAGTTTAATACTAATCAGATCCCCTTGTATCTCACCCCAATCGGCCACGGGAACACCGGCTAATTCTGCCTCAATTAAACGCTGGTCTTGACCGAGGAAGCTAATCCGATGAATAGCGTAATCTCCCGACCGGTGACTATATCCCACCGGTCGCCATTGTAACCGGCTGGCCATCCAACCGAGGAACATAAAAGCTTGGCAAGGATTGCCCTTTTCGTAATCAATAGTGATGCGATCGACTTCCAGAATAGCATCCCGGCGCTCCGGGGGATCGAAAGCCTCGGCGGTTAGTTCTTGCCAAGGAGCGAGACGACTCCAGTTCAGGTCAGCTAATGGTACATCTGTTGCTAATAAATCTCCCACTTGCAGCAGTTCCGTTTCCGGTTCCCGAAAAGTGCTGGAATCGACGATAATCGTATCACATTGACTGGCCAGACGTTTAAATAGTCCATATTCGCCATCGGGACTGGCTTTCCACCAGAGAAATTTGGGCAAACTGGGAATAGTTAACTCGGAAATAATGCCGCCAATTCGTTCCAAGGCTTCCGCTGTACCGCTTAAAGTGACGTATTCACAGCAAACTAAAGTGTTCTGACTACGTTTGTTAACGGGACAATAGGCAGAAACGGAGGCTTTTACCCCTTCATCGGCCTCGGCGGTGGGACAGAGGGTAATAATGCGACAGGGATTGGAGGCAGCGATCGCATCTGCCACTCCAATCGCATCTAAATCGGCGGCGTATTGACGATGATTAGCCCCATCCTCGGCGTTTTTTTCCGCTTCCCAGGCCGCCCTTAACCTGGCGACAAATTCATCGCTAGAAAGCCCAGTTACTTCTAGTTCTAGGTCTTTCTGGGCGACTTTGATGGCGGCGTGGGTCCGCGGACCGGCAATACCATCAATCGGGCCGGTGTAATAGCCGAGAAGGGTTAACAATTCCTGTACCGCGTCGGGTTCATAGACAATAAAGCTAAAGGTGGTGGCCCGGGTGGCGGCCATACCATCCTCATTATTATTATAGGATTGCCAGATATCGCGCAGTTCCTGCTCGATCACATCGATGGAAACATCTTTCGGTGCTTGCAGGGAGACAATGGGGGGGCTTTGGGTGGTCATGTCAGTTATCAGTTATCAGTTATCAGTTATCAGTTATCAGTTATCAGTTATCAGTTATCAGTTATCAGCTTCTGAAGGCAAGAGGCAACAGGCAAGAGGCAAAAGACAGAATCTGACAATTCTCCTACCTAAAAAGAAGGTTAGAAACTAAGCTCATCAAAGCTTTTAGCTTAACCAATTAGGTCTTAGATTCGTCCCTTGTTATCAGATGTGAGTTTTTAGTTTACTGTTTACTGATTACTGATTACTGTTCACTGTATTAGAGTCGTCGCCAACGACGGCCATCGCGGTTAAGGAGAAATTCCGCTTCTGTGGGTTCCCAGGTACCCGCTTCGTATTGGGGTACGGAGGCGGGATCGGCGGGAGCGTCCCAAGCGGCGAGAGCGGGAGTAACGATGCGCCATGCTTCTTCTACCTCATCAGAACGGGTAAATAGGGTTTGATCTCCTAGCATAGCGTCTAAAAGTAGGCGATTATAGGCATCGGCACTGGTGACACCGAAGGAGGAACCATAACTAAAGTCCATTTCTACCGTGCGCGTGCGTAATTCCGACCCCGGCATTTTCGCCTCAAAACGGAGGGCAATACCTTCGTTAGGCTGAATCCGCATACTCAGTACATTTGCATTAGTTTGTTGGGCTGCCGATTGGAAGATTAATAACGGTACATGGCGGAATTGGATGGCAATCTCGGAAACTTTTTTGGGCAGACGTTTACCAGTACGCAGATAGAAAGGGACACCCTGCCAACGCCAGTTATCGACGATTAATTTCATGGCCACGTAGGTGGGAGTGGTCGATTCCGGATTAACCCCCGGTTCTTCCCGATAGCCCGGAATGGGTTTTCCTTTCATCCAACCGGCTTTATACTGGCCGCGGATGGCGGATTTTTCCAGGTTATTAATATCGGCCAGGTGAGTCGCTTGTAGGACTTTGACTTTTTCGCCGCGGACACTATCAGCGTTAATAGCGTTGGGTGCTTCCATGGCCGTCAAGCAGAATAACTGCATCAGGTGATTTTGCACCATATCGCGCAAAGCTCCCGATTTTTCGTAATATCCGGCCCGCTCCTCCACTCCCACGGTTTCGGCCACGGTAATCTGGACGTGATCGATAAATTGACGATTCCAGAGGGGTTCAAAGATAGCGTTAGCAAATCGGAACACCAGCAAGTTTTGGACGGTTTCCTTGCCTAAATAGTGGTCAATGCGATAAACTTGGTTCTCCTGACAAACCTCTTGTACGACTCGATTGAGAACTTGGGCAGAACTGAGGTCTTTGCCAAAGGGTTTTTCGATCACTAAGCGGTGTTTAATCGGGTCTTTCAGCATTCCGGCCGCGCCGAGGTTTTTAAGACCGGGGGGAAAGAAATTAGGAGAGACGGCTAGATAAAAGACTCGATTGCCGCGAGTTCCCCGGATTCCGTCTAGTTCTTCCAGAAAGACTTTCATTTTGGCGTAACTTTCTGGGTCGTCCATGTTGCCGGGGAAATAGTACAACCCTTGGGCGAAGTCTTGCCAATATTCCTCACTACCAATCCCGTCGGAAAATTCTTCGATGCCTTGGCGCATCTGTTGGCGAAAATAATCATGACTCCACTCTCGGCGCGCTGTACCGACGATGGTTAATTCGGCCGGCAGTCGTCTTTCCCGTTTCAGTTGATAGAGGGCAGGAACCAGTTTTCTTTGGGTTAAGTCTCCCGATGCCCCAAAAATGACTAAGATTAAGGGTTCTGGGGTTCTTTCTTGTCGCAATCCCACTCGGAGAGGATTTTCGAGCAGCTTTACCATAGGATTTTGTCTAGCCGAGGTGCATTATTTCCTAGTCTAGCGGGAATACTCGACGGCATACCTAAAGTAAAAATTAACAACCACAATCAGTAATCAGTAATCAGTGATCAGTAATCAGTAATCATACTAAATCTGGTTACAGCGTTTCTCAGATAGATGAGGTTCGTTCTTGCGTCTAAAATACTTAATGAGCAAGGATTACTCTGTGCTTCACCTTTACGAGAAAGGCTGTATTAAAGACTGAAAGTTCCGGGACTGGGAGTCAGCGGGGGGAAAATTGGGGGACTTTTGCCCTGAAAATTAGGTAATTGACCCCCTAAAAATGGCTGAAACCCCACACCCTACCCCTAGGAAAAACTTTTTGCCGCAAACCCTACTTATTTTTTGGCGGTTTTAACACAATCGAGGGTACGGACGATGGCGGCTGCTGCGTAGTTACGACGGGCAGGATCGTTTGGTACAAAAGCACTACCCTGTTCGTTCAAGGGAGAGGCCACACCGCAAAATCCCGACATCTGGGTAATTAAACTGGCGGCCCAATGACCGGAAGTATCGGAAAAATTGACGGGGGTTTTAGTTTGGGCTAAATCGGGGGCTTGTTTCTGCTGAGTTTTCAGGTAGGTGGCGGCCTGTTTGAGAATCGCCATCAATTCGGCCCGGGTGATGGGGTCGCCAGGACGGAATTCGCCGTTAGCTTTGCCGGCAACAATACCATTAGCCCGGGCCCATTGGATTTTTTTTGCACTCCAGCGCGTCGCTTCTACGTCGTTAAAACTGCCGCTGCCGGGGGGAATCTCTTCTAGGTTAATTTTGGTGACAGTTCCCATCCCCTCAATAATCATCGAGATGAATTGTTCTCTGGTAACGGGATTTTCGGGGCGGAAGCTGTTATCTTCTTTAAAACCAGCCACTACCCCAAGTGCGATCGCTTTTTCGATCTCAGTTTTATAGATATCGCCGCTAATATCCCGAAAACTGGCCCCAGAACTGGGGGGGGGAGTGGTTTCGCTGATGGGCGGTCTCCCGGCGGCTGCGAGAACTTCCGCTTCTTTGCCGCTAAAGTAGAAGTGGCCTAAACTTTTGCCTTGGAAAGTACGACGGCTAAATCTCCAACCCGGTTCGAGGATAATTTTCATAAATCCCGTTTGCATTCCTCGGGTTCTTCCCACCACTAATTCCGGTCTGCGAGCATCCCGGGGAGTTCCCACTAAGTATAATTCGCCATTGCGTTCCACAATACGCAGGATGTAATCTAGCCCAAAATCCCGGCCATCGAGACGGATAGAATAACCATTACTATCGGTGGCGCGGCGACAAATGCCGGTAAAGTCAAAGTTGAGGAGCAGCGGGTCGATCATGACGGGATTTGAGCCGTTTTCGCTCCAACACTTCTGTTTTCCCTGGATTTGTTCCAATACTAGCAGGTCAAATTTATTACCTCCGTAGGGACGAGCGATCGCTACTATCTGGCTCTGCTCGATCTCCTGTTCGTCAAAGTTGGCCGCTGGTGTGGCAGTTATGCCCAAGGTCATTAGGGCGGTTAGGGCGATCGATAATCTGGCTTTCATGATCTTTATCTATAAGACGATTTTTGCAGTAAAAATAGACGTGCTAGTCCCAATATTCTAAGACTGAATACTTCTGGTTGTTGTTCCAGACTGCGCCGGATTCTTGTCTGTCTGCACAAGTTTTCTCTCAATCTTCAATTTCCGAACCTATTTATCCTGACAATATTCTGCTTGAACTGGTGGGGGGATCAATATTGATTCGGTTGGCTGTTGAAACTGGCGAGATTTTGGCGGATTGTCGAAAATTTTAGCCAGCCATTCGAGTCTTAGGTTAAGATGGGGGGAGAGGCTTTTAATTGGCCGCAGCCCTTGACTTCCTCACAGGATTTAAGCCCAATAATTGCCTAAAAAATGGCAATTAATCGATTTGAGGCTATCAGTGCCGCGGTGAATTATCATAGTTCATTAGCTCTGGTGAGCCATTGCCCTTTCTTTGGTGTGTGTGAGGTCAACAATTATGAGTAACTCCCCTGGCGATCCTTCTCCTCGTCCTCATTTTTTTCTGAGTATTGGTCGATTTTTACGCCGGCCTTCTACTTTAATTGTCGGGGGAATTACTCTCCTGGGAATTACTTCCCTTGGCTATTTTACGACTCGTTATTTAGTTTATGAACGTCTCACCCCAATTTTAGATAATATCTTCAGTGAAATGCTGCATAGACCCGTCAGGGTAGGTAAGATAGAGGGCTTTTATTTTAATCGCATTCGTATCGGTAAATCGGCAATTCCAGCTACGGCCAATTCTGCCGATAGTTTATCTATTGATGCGATCGAATTGGCATTAAATCCGCTGCCCTTACTTTTAGGTCTGCCGCTACCAGTTGATCTGAAGTTAATTAATCCCAGTATTTATCTCGATCAGGATGAAAATGGTCAATGGCTCGATAATTTAGCTCAAATATCTAGTAACTTAGACCGGGAGACCCCCATCAGGTTAAATCTGGGTTTTCAGGTGGAGAAGGGAGATATTACTATTCAACCCTATGCCCTGAAAAAACCGATAGAAATTAAGGCCGATGGTCAGGGAAGATTTATCGATAATCAAGAGCAACCTCTCAGCTACGATTTGAGCGCAGAAATCCTCAAAAGTCAAGTAAAAATTCAAGGAAAAACGGCGTTAAAAACGGGCGAAAGTCAAACTAATCTTCAAATAGACCGTTTAAACTTAAGTGAACTATTAACTTTAATTCCCGACCGCAATTTCCAATTAAATCGGGGACAAGTAAATGCTAATATTGCTCTCAATATTCCCAGTTGGGCAAAGCTAAATCAAACGGAAGGTAATGGCAATTTTCAGGTGACAGATGTAGCGGGAAAATTCCAACCCTTCCAGTATCCAATTAAGCTAACAACTAAGTTAAATTTACAGGGAGATAAAGTATTAGTTGAACAGGCGATTGCAAGTATTGGCAAGATTAAAACTGAGGTGAAGGGAGAAGTAAATTGGCAAACCGGTTATCATCTCAAGGTCGCTCTAGAATCGGTAGATTTACAACAACTTTTAAGAATTATTTATCTGCAATCACCTCTAGATTTACGGGGAGAAGCACGCTCTACTTTTCAAGTGACGGGAAAACTAGATCAACCTCTAATTAAAGGAACCGTTAGCAACAGCAAACCGATTATTTTTGAGCAAATTCCTATTCAATCAATAACCAGTAATTTTCAAACAAATCTCAATCGTCTTAGTTTAGATAAAATTAAAATTAAACCCGTCGCAGGTGGAGAAATTAAAGGGGAAGGAAAATTGCAGTTAAATATTCTGCAATCCCTGCAAAAAAATCAACCTCTTGACGGGACAAAAATGCCGATTAATTTGAATTTACAAGCCAATTTTCCCACGAGAAAAATATTATCTCAATTGGCAACAATTCCCGCTCAAATTAATATAGGCGATCTGCAAGCTAATATTAAAGCTAGAGGTAGTTTGGGACTGCCGCAATTATTAATGAATTGGCAAATACCCAGGGTTAATCGGTCAGGATTAATCAATGTTGCTGGGGAGGGCAAAGTATTTTTAGGGGGCAACAAAATAAATGTAACCGATACGATCATTAAAACAAATGGCGGCAGACTACAGGTTAATGGTAATGGTGATTTTACCAGCAAATTAGTCCAGGCAAAAATCACGGGCAATAACTTTTTATTGACTCCTTTTCTGCCTATCGTTTGTCAATATGTAGATAGTATTTGCCCCTACCTAGAAACCTTAGAACCCTTAAATTTAGAGAGAGCTAATATTCAATTTAGTGGCAAAATTGACCAACTTAATGTTAATACTTTAAACGGAATTGCTAACTTAGGAATTAGCGGTAAACAAGGCACGATTTTCGTCAATAGTCAAGTATTGCAAGGAAATCTTCAGGCTAAAGCTTTCTTAGCGGGATTGCCGATTAATTCCCTATTGCCTAACTTACCAACTCAGGTTAAATTACTGCGATCACAGATTAATTTACAAGGTTATTTAGGGGAATTACTAAATAATAAAAATAATATTTTCACCAGTTGGCAAGGTGACGGTAATATGCAGTTATTAGTAGATAATAATCCCTTAACTGCCACAGCTAAACTGAATCGAGGTTTCCTGACAGGAACAGTCAACACTGGGGGAATTAGTCTCAATCCTCTAGTGGAAAATTTAACAGTTCCCGTCAGTTTAGGCAGGGCAAAAATTAACTTTGCTGGTAGAATAAATTCTCTGATTAGCGGTACTTTAACGGATTTACAAACTTGGCGCGGACAAGGGGATATACAGTTATTTGTCAATAGTCAATCTCTAAGAACGACAGCACAACTAGAACAAGGTATTTTAAGTGGTATAGTTAATACGGCTGGCATTAACTTAAATCCATTTTTACCCAATATAAATATTCCTGTTAGTCTAGGAAAAACCCAAGTCAATTTCACTGGTGCAATCAATAATTTACTAGCGGGAAAAATCCCTAATTTGTCCACCGTCAACATTAGAGGCAATGCTCGCTTATTAGTAGATAATAATCCGATTAATACGGCTATTCAATTAAACAAAGGGATTTTTAATATTTTCGGTAGCTTAGAGCGTTTTCAGACTAATATTCCCCTAGCTTTGAATATTGATCAAACCAATTTTCAAGCAACTGGAAATGCCCAAACTATTTTCGACTCCCTGCTAGAAAAACGACTCAACTTAAGCAGTATTAAAGCAGTTTTTAACTCTCGTATTAATGTGGCTAAAGGAGAAATTAAAGCTAAGGCACAACTGAATAATAATTTATGGCAAAGTGATATTATTGCCGCTAATCTTAATCCCGCTGCCGTACTAGGACAATTACCAGGAATAAAATCAATCTCGATTCCTCACTTAGATTTTAAGGCCAATTTAGCGGGAAACATTCAAGAAATTTGGCAGGGAGTAACACCGATTCAGGTTAATAATCTTTCGGCACAGTGGGGAGAAAATAGCTTTGATGTGCGCGGAAATATTCTTTTAGCTAATCTTACCAGTCAACCTGATATCGCTGAGGTTAACTTAAATCTGCGGGCAGCAACTGACCTTGCTACTGTACCCTTAGCTGAGATTATATCGCTTTTACCGATCAATCCTCGTTTGAAACCAAGAGAATCGACTCTAGCTGGGATTGGACAATTTCAAGGACAAATCACGGCAAAAAATCTCCTAACTGCTTGGCAAAAAGTGGGGAATATAAAAATCAAAGGAGATATAAATTTAGCTAACTTTAGCATTAATGAGCGACTCTTTGAACCTGTCTTACAAGGCAGTATGCAAGCAGGAATCGGTCAAAATATTAGTTTAAATCTGCGGGGAAATCAGGACATTATTGACCTAACTTTCGATCCGTGTCAACAAAATAATTGTCTGCTGCCCTATCTTCCCTTAGGGATAAATATTCGCCAAGCTTTTGGGAATAAAACTCCCTTTCTAGCAACAGCTAAACGAAACGGAGAAAATTTAAATGTTCAGATTGCCGATTTTCCCCTAGAAATCTTGAAAATATCTCCCGCGGCAGCCTACAATGTTCCGGGGATGATTGCCGGACAGGTGAATGCTAATCTAGACATCAATTTATTTAACTTACAGGGAAAGGGACAACTAGAGATTAATCAACCTAGTTTAGGTAACTTAATCGGGGAAAAATTAACGGCAGAGTTAATTTATCGGGATTCCATAGTTCAACTGCAAGCGGGGAGTTTACAAGCGGGTGCAAGTCAATATAATCTGCAAGGTTTATTTAATTTGCAAACTCAAGCAATAGAAGCTAAACTCAGGGTAGATCAAGGTTATATTCAAGATTTATTATCAGTTGCTAGTATCTATGATTTAACCAGTTTAATCACCCTTTTCTCCTCCGAGGATAACCAGGCTATTCAACTTAGTCCCCTAGGAGTAGGTAATCCCGAAGCTTCCCTAGCACAACAGGTAAATTTGCGGGCAAAAATTGAAGAAATAATCCAGCAATTAGCACGGGAAAGAGGGGTGGTCGGGATACCTTCCGAACTAGATTTTCGCGGCCGTTATCAAGCGAATATAGCCTTAACTGGGACTTTAAAAAATCCCGATCTTAGCTTACAATTTCAGGGCAATAGATGGGAATGGCGACCCCAAAGACCGACAGTAAATATTGTTAACCCTCTCGGAATTGTCACCACTGATACCCAATTAATTCCGATTGATGAAGTAACAATTAATCTTAACTTAAATCGTCAGTTGCTCAGGATAGAACCGATTAGATTAAAATCACGAGATTCTTCCGTATTTTTAGCGGGTGATTTTTCCCTAAAAAAAGTAGAGGGAAGTTTTTCCGTGGAAAATCTTTCTCTCGATCTCTTGAGAAATTTTATCCAGTTTCCCTTGGATGTATCCGGTAGTCTAAAAACTCAAGGACAAATTGCAGGAACCTTATTAAATCCTCGTATTCAGGGTAATTTTGCCTTTATTGACGGTGCAATTAATGCCCAAAATATTAATCAGGATATAATTGGTTTATTTACCTATAATCAGTATCGTTTTGATTTGCGGACAACCTCCTCCGAATCAATCCAAATCTATGCCAGCATTCCCTATCCTCCCTTACCGGGTAATGATCAATTAAAAATCCAAGCAAAATTGGGAACCGATGCAATCAAATTAATTGAAGCTATCAGTCAAAACGCCATCGAATGGGTTAACGGTGAGGGAGAGGTAGTTCTTTCAGCGACGGGAAGATTAGATATAAAAGAGGGTTTAAAAATCAAAGATTTAGAAGCAAATGGTATAGTTACTCTCGATAATGCCGCTATCCGCAGTGTTGCTTTTCCAGAGATTTTAACCGTAAATGGCCGCATTGGTTTAACCCCTGAAAGCTTAACAGTACAGGAATTACAAGGCTCGATCGCTGACAGACAAATTTCTGTGGTGGGAGTTTTACCTTTCTTTCAAGCCATCACAAATAATCCTAATCCCTTAACAGTTAATATTCAAGAGGGAGATATAGCAATTAATGGTCTTTATCGGGGATTAATTGCTGGGAATGCCATGGTAACGGGAACAATTCAGCAGCCAATTATCGGGGGGAATGTGCGTCTTTCTAGGGGGAAAGTTTTTCTTCCTCGCACCGCAGAAATTAACCAAGAAACCGATAAACCAGTGAGTCGCTGGCTGCAGCCTCTCAACATTCCTCAGACGACAAATATTACTCCAGTTTTAAATAATTTCCAAGTGTCCTTAGCGGGATTATCCATCGAACAAGAACCTTTGTATCAATTTGATTTTAGTGGTGCTTTAACCTTGAACGGTTCGCTCACTTCACTGGAGAAATTACAAACCAATGGAGTGATTAATCTCGAGCGAGGACGGGTTAGTTACATCGATACTCGTTTTCTTCTTAACCGACGCAATCAAAATGTTATTGTTTTCGATTCTAGTCGCGGGTTGGGACTTTTTAATCCCTTTGTTGATATTCAACTGCGAACAATTCTCAGCGAATTTTCTCAATCTCGCGATTTTGCTATCTCCCGTCCGGGGGGGGATTTTCCTAGCAATGAAATTCCCGATGATAGCCTCAATCGCATTCAAAGGATCGATGTCACCCTCAGCGTTGAAGGGGAATTAAACCGCTTGCTACCAAATTTAGGACGTAATATCAATGAAGTGTGCCAAATTCGTCCCGATAGTCCCCCTTTTCCCCTAGAGGAAAACTATACAGATACAGAATTACAAAAAGCTGCTAATTGTCTGCAAGCCGTAGCTTTTGCTGGGGGTGAAGATGAGGGATTGCTTAATACTCCTCTAGTTAAATTAACCAGCACTCCCCCCCGCAGCCAAGGGGAAATCGTGCGACTTTTGGGGGAACAATTGCTGTCAGTTTTTAATGGTTTACAGGGGAAAAATACAGAACAATTAATTCAATTTGGAGTGGTTCAGTTAGCGATTCCCCTCTTGGCCCAAGGAGTCGTGTATGATGTGGAGAATGCGGTTAGTAATGCGATCGGGGCAACGGATTTTAATATTCTTCCCAATTTGGAAACCGTCTATCGAGTCAATTCCCAGTCTTTTATCCGCTTTTCCTACGATTACAATTTGAATGAGTTTACCGTCCGCTATCAAACTCAATTTTAAAGTAATATGCCTGGATAAAGCGGCAAAATTGGATTATACTTGATCCTGAGAATCAACACGATAGATAGATAGATAGATAGAAAATAAGCAATATTATTTTTTTCCTTTTTACTTGACCTTCCATGATTATTCGCGAGGCTAAAGAGACAGATTTACTAACAATTATCGAGATCTATAATGCTGCTGTTCCCACTCGCAAGGCAACCGCAGATTTAAAGCCTATTTCCCTCGAAAGTCGGCGAGAATGGTTTAAAAAGCACGATCCTGAACAGTATCCCATCTGGGTAATAGCACTCGAAGGTCGGGTGGTGGGCTGGCTGAGTTTACAGATGTTTTATGGTCGTGTCGCTTACCAAAAAACCGCAGAGGTTAGTTTATACATTGCCTCCGATTATCAAGGTCGTGGAATCGGTAAATTATTAGTAGAATATGCCTTGGAGCGCTGTCCCAAACTGGGTATATCTAATCTTATCTGTATTATTTTTGCCCACAATCAAGCCAGTATTCGTCTCTTTGAAAAATTCGGCTTTCAACGATGGGGTTATTTACCTCAAATCGCCGATCTAGAAGATTTTCTGGCTGATGTGGTCATTTTAGGCAAAAAAATCGCTGAAATAGGCAATTCTCCCCATAGCTAGACTATAATTCTAGACTTAATTGAATATAAGCATTTTCCGGTTCGCCTAGAGATGGTTTCTGGGGGAGAGAAAAGAGATAGTCTTCATACCAAATCTCAGAACTTCCCGCACATTTTTCATCTCTAAACAACCATTGCTGAAACACTTGTTCTCTACCATCCTGGGGGGCAACAATCTGATAAACTTTTAGAGATTTTTTAGCAATTCTCTGGCTGCCCTTGCTGGTTAATTCATAACCTAACAAGTTTAAACAATTACGAATAATCGTCAGAGGACGGGAAGTATCAGAGAGATTAATCTTGGTGATAGTTTTAATCTCGTTGCGGTTTTTAATGGCGATGGCGGCCATTTTTTGTAAATCGGCATCATGATTATTTAATTCTCTTTCAGGATTAGCTAATAATACGGCAATTCCTAACACTTCTAACGTCCCGATAATCACTCCTAATTGACTACCATTAAAATCGGGAATAAATAAACTTCCGTGACCTGATTCTATCAGTTTACGCGCAATTAAAGCATCTCGATCACACAAAAATTGTCGCCCAATTGTCAAAAAGTAATGTAAGCGTAGTTCTTGATACCATCCCCGATCATCTTTAATCACTAATTGCGGAGTGACGGGAATTCCATAGCGTTTGTATAGGTCATATTTCCTGAGAATTCGCCTTTCTTTCACTGACTTAATTAACTGTTTTTTTAGCCAACGATATTCTGATTCCGTGATCTCGGCTGCGCTGGCAATGGACTCGCATTCAGAACGATAATTATGTTCCCTAATTTCCTCAATTGCTGCCGTTAACTGATTAGTTGTTTCTATTTCTTCTTCCTGATTCCGTTCTTTAATTCTATGACCTTCTGCTTGTAAAATTCCTAGAATTGACTGACGATAGTTAAGCATATAAGCATTGACTCGCACGGCCATTTTAGCCCAGCAGAGGAGAGATTCCGCTTGAAAACTTGTATCTAAATCCTCCAGAGATTCTAAATCTGATTGGTGTAGTAAGCGAATATTCACCTCGGTTAATCGGTGTCCAGAGGTGAGAAGTTTGGGGATAGAAGTGGAACCATTGCCCACCTGATTAAATCCGTAGGCTGCTGACCAAATATAACGAGGAATATTCTCTCTAATTCTCCCTAAAAATTGAGCGATAGAGGTGGGAGTCTGAATCCCCTGTGCTAAACACCAAACTGAGGTAAAGTGTTGCTGAATATCAATACTAATTCCCGTTTCGATCGCAGGACTAGCTAGAACTATATCATAGTTAATTAACAACTGATTTAAATTGCCAATCGCCTGATAAGCAGCGTGACTAGAATCCTGCAATGACTCTGAATCTATCCGCAGAATTTTCTTTTGAGGAAATTGCTTTTTTAGATAGGATTCTAGGGTAATTGTTCCCCATTTGCTGGTTAATTTTTGTGCTGATAGACAAACAAAGGGTTTTCCTCCATCTTTAATATGTTTAACTAAATCCTTAACTAGCTGTTGGGGAGTATTATCAGAGTAGTTATAAACTCGCCAAGCTTCCTGATAACTGGGTTTCCACTCGTTATTAATCAAGAAAGTTTCTATTTCAATCGCCGCTAGAGAAGTTAAGTATTCTAGGGAAATATCACTTAAATCAGCATCGGCAACTAGGATTTTTCCCCCACTGCTGACCACAGTTTGCAGCAGGGACTTTAGGGATTTTAAAATTGCCACACGATTAGTTTTACAAGTATCCCCATTTAACCCATGCCATAGAACCTGTTCGATCTCATCGATAATAATAATAGCTCCTTGCCAATCTTCCGCTTTAAATTTAGCTTGTGATTGGGGATGGAGAGAGTCAATACATAAACCATAACCGTAAATTTGTGCCGAAGGATTGTCCCTAACTTGACTGATATAGTTTAAACCAAAGCGTTGACACAACTCCTCCACCAGTTTGACTCGATGACCGATAACCAAAACTTTTTGTTGATTGGCAATAGCCTGTTTAACTATCTTGGCTAAAAACTCAGTTTTTCCCGTACCTTTAGCTGATTTAATCGCCATTAACTGCGCTGATGTCGGGATAGACATATCTGGCAAGTAACGGCTATTTAACTCTAGATGAGGTGAGAGGGTTAACCTATTTAAACTCGCTGCCTTCCAAATTTCCCAAGAGGTGGCTTTTTGATAGACTTGTTGAAAGTAGTCTTCTCCTCGATTGATTAGTAAATCATCCACCCCTTTACCGTCAGCAGCATCCCAAGTAACTACCTTTACCTCACAGTTAGCCTGACTGAATAGATAACCCATTCTCTGTAAAGCTAAATTAACCGCTTGTTGGGTTTTTGGTTTAGTTTCTTGATCAAAAACTAGATAAATCTTTCGTCCCGAATTAGCTAATTTTTCTAGCTGCGGAATTAGATGAGATTTGCCGATTCTCCTGCCTAATTCGTTCTTAGGAGTTCGATAACCATTGTGAATTCCAGGTAAGGCAATTGTCACATAACCTGCTGTTAGTAATGCTCCCGCTTTTTTCGCCCCTTCCGTAATACAAATAGGTATCTCTGGATGTTTGATTACCCAAGACCAAAAACCGAGATCCTCTTGCTTATTATCCACTTCTTCAGTTAAAATATTAACACTGATAGACTGGGATATCCTTTGCCAAATTTTCTGGGGAACCCGCAAAGCAAAGACTCCCGTAGGGGTTTGGGGGGGATGTTCGTACTTAATCGGTTTAGCCTTATCGAAGCTTAAACGGGGAAAATCGGGCTTAAAACAGCCCCAAAGGTCATAATTACCCGTTAATAGGTCAATTCCTGAACACCACCAACCGCCTTGACTGGTATGTTCATAACGCTTGAGAATACTATCCCTAACCCTGCCATCATTGCGTCGCGGTAATTCTTGGGAGTAGAGTAGGTATTCACTGGGAGATAGCCCCGCTAAACCGGTGACATTGAGAGCGATTAACTCCGCATCCACCCCGCTATCACGCCATTCTTCTAAATATTTCATCCTTGTCCTCTGCTGGCTAGACGCTATATATAGCGTTTTTGTCCTATTATTCTAGCGGTAAGACACTAAATAGCGAAAAGAGAAATTTTACTCTCTCAGAGGTTCTCCGAGGAAATTTGACTTTTAATCCACTCTTGTCTTAAATTATCGAAAAGTTAAGAACAAATAAAATCTCACCACAACCTCCTCAGCAGTCAGTCTGTTTTTCTATCAAAGAAAAAGCTTTTTGTCAAGCATACAAAAGAACTATTTTTTCTAGGAAAAATCCAGAATTTTTGCCAGAAAATGTCACCTAAAACACTGTTTTGGGGAACAAAATAATCCTCGCTATACCATATATAGAGTGATAGGATTATTTAAGACGCTAGATGTTGTGTTTTCCTAGAAAATCTGATAGAATACTCTAGTACAAATAGATTAATTTGTCAAATTTTTTAACGCCGCAACTTCCTAATTATGCAATCGAAGCCCTTGACTACTGCCGTTTCCATTCACAAAAATAACGAAGTAATACCCTTTCGTTCTACCCCTTTAGCGAATATGGGCAGCCATGCAATTAGAGTGATTCGGCGCGATGGTTCCACCACAAGCTTAAATATCGGCAAAATTCGCGACGTGGTAGAGTGGGCTTGTGAGGGCAAAAAAGTCAATTCTATTGCCTTAGAAGCGGGTTTAACCACACGCCTGCGGGATGGGATTACCACTAGGGAAATACAGGATAATTTAATCAATTGCGCTCTAGAAATGTGTAGTCCCGAGGAACCGGATTGGCGCTATGTGGCGGGAAGATTGCATATTTGGAGTCTTTGGAAAGATACCTTGGTAGTGCGGGGTTATCAGTACGGAAATTACGAGAAAACCGTCAAAACTCAAGTTAAAAATCGCCTGTACGACGAAAGGATTCTCATCTATTCCGAGGCAGAATTAAAAGAAGCCGGTTCTTGGATTAATCCCGATTGGGATATCGATTATGACTACGCTGGGGCCTTGTTAATCACTAGCCGTTATTTACTCAAAAATGAGTTACCCCAAGAGGCATTATTAACCTGTTCCCTACTGCTTGCCATTGTGGAAGAACCGGCTAATAGACTCCCCTGGGCGAAGAAATTTTATCAGGCGATTGCCCAAAGAAAAATCTCTCTTGCCACCCCAATTTTAGCCAATTTACGCACGCCCAAAGGTTCCCTAACCAGTTGTTTTATCCTCTCCATTGACGACAGTTTAGAAAGCATTTTCGGCGAGATTACTAATGCTGCCCGCATCTCAAAAAATGGTGGCGGTGTCGGGGTGAATGTGAGTAGGATTCGCGCCACTGGTAGCTGGGTAATGGGGAAAGCTAATGCTTCCGGTGGGATTATTCCTTGGATTAAGTTACTTAACGATACAGCTATTGCAGTAAATCAGGGGGGAAGACGGGCCGGGGCTGTTACCATCGGTGTTGACATCTGGCATTTAGATGTGCCAGAATTTCTGGAAATGCAGACAGAAAACGGTGATCAAAGACGCAAAGCTTATGATGTTTTTCCCCAATTAGTTATCACCGATGAATTCATGCGTCGGGTGATAAATAAAGCCGAGTGGACATTAGTAGATCCCTACGAAGTTCGCAATAAATTAGGTATAGAATTAGCGGAACTATGGGGGGAAGCATTTGAAGAGGCTTATCGTTTAGTAGAGGCTAATTTAGATAGAGAGATTGTCCTCTATAAAAAAATCAATGCCCGGGACTTATTTAAAAGTATCATGCGTTCCCAAGTGGAAACAGGAATGCCCTACATTGCCTTCAAAGATACCATCAATCGCGCTAATCCTAATAAACACGATGGCTATATCCCCGGTGTAAATTTATGCACGGAGAGTTTCTCGAATGTCACCCCCGATAAAACTGCCCATTGCTGTAATTTAGTTAGCCTTAATTTAGCCAATATCGACGGGGAAGAAATCGAGTCTAATTGTCAAATCGCTGTCAGGATTCTCGACAATACTATCGATATCACTAATCCTCCCTTTGATAATGCTAAAAACCACAACGATAAATATCGCACTATTGGGGTAGGAGCGATGGGATTGGCTGACTGGTTAGCGAAACGGAAGTTATCCTACAATAACCTGTCAGAAATTAGTAATTTATTTGAAGAAATTGGCTATTGGTGTACCTATTCCTCGATGGAATTAGCCAAAGAACGCGGCGCTTATCAAGCTTTCTTGGGTAGCGAATGGAGTCAAGGTAAATTAATCGGTGCCAAACCAGTGGCATGGTTTTTAAATAACGCAGTGCAACCACAAAGATGGCAACAATTAGCCGCAGATATTCAACGATTTGGCATCCGTAACTCCCATATTACCGCCATTGCTCCTAATACCTCCTCTAGTTTGGTACAGGGATGTACCGCTAGTGTTTTGCCGGTTTATAGTCGCTTTTTCTACGATAAATGGGCAAAGGGAACCGTTCCCATCGCGCCACCTTTTATTGAAGAAGCTTTCTGGTTTTATCCGGAGAATAAAAACCTCGAACAGCAGCAAGTGGTGAAAGCGATCGCCACTATGCAAGAATGGATCGATACGGGGATTTCTATGGAGTTATTATTCAACCTCAATGAAGGGGTTTATTTCCCCGCAGAACCTAACCGTTGTCTCACTGCTAAAGATATCTTTGATACTCTAATCATGGCGTGGGAATTGGGGTGTAAAGCGATTTATTATGTCCGCACCGTACAAAAGGACAATTTTCGAGAGTCTGATGATAGTTGTTCTAGTTGCGCTAATTAAGGTTAAGATAAGTCTTATTCATCAATATAATCACAGCTATGGATAAGACTTTATACGAACAGGATTACTATCTCTGGTTAGATAAAACCATATCTTTGCTAGAAAATCGCCAGTTTTCTGAGTTGGATTTAGAAAATTTAATTGATGAAATAAAAGATATGTCCAGAAGAGAACGTCAGAAGTTAGAGAGTTTACTAACTAAACTCTTGGAGCATTTACTTAAATTAACTTATTGGCAATCTAAGCGCGATTACAATAAAAACAAGTGGCGACGTGAGATTTTAAATTTTCGCATTCAAATAAAAAGAATTATTAGCAACAAAAAGGATGGAACTTATAATACAAACTTAGCATCTTACCTCACCGAGATTCTTGAGCCATGTTATGAGGATGCTTGCCATCTATTTGTCGAAGGTTCTGGCATCGATAAAAGACTTTTAAGTGCTACACCTATTGGATCAATCGACCAAATTTTAGATGAAAATTGGTTTCCTGAGTTTCTCGGAGAGGATTAAGCAATGAAGAGTGATTTATACGAAAAAGATTACTATCTCTGGTTAGATAAAACCATATCTTTACTAGAAAATCGTCAATTTTCTGAGTTGGATTTAGAAAATTTAATTGATGAAATTAGTAGTATGGGGAAAAGTGAGAAACGAAGTTTAGAAAGTTATTTAACTCGGTTATTAGAACATTTGCTGAAACTAGCTTACTGGCAGTCGGAATTAGAATATAATCAAAGAGGATGGAAAAATGAAATTAGGAATTTCCGTCGTGCCATAAAAAGAATTATTGCCGATAGTCCTAGTTTACAGCCTTATCTAATTGAAATTTTTAACAACTCTTTTCAAGAAGCTCGTATTTCTTTGATCGAATTATCTGGAATGGCTGAAAATTTGGTCAGTTTAGCTCCAATTTGCACTATAGAACAGGCTTTAAATGAGGATTGGTTTCCTGAAATCTCAAAATAATATTGACAGAGTATAAAAGCAAGTGAAGTGGGTAATTATGGAAAAGAAATTATACGAAAAGGACTACTATCTCTGGTTAGAGAAAACAATTAATTTACTGGAAAATCGCCAGTTTTCCGATTTAGATTTAGAGAATTTAATTGAAGAAATCAAATCTATGTCTATCAGTCAACAGAAAGCATTAAAAAGCAATCTGACCGTGATTTTATGGCATTTACTAAAATACTTACAAGAGCCAGAAAAACAAACCAGAAGCGGGGAATTAACCCTTTTTGAGCATCGCGAAAGAATCGAAGAAGATTTAGAAACTAGCCCTAGTCTTAAGATTTTTTTAACAGAAGAAAATTTAAAAAAATGCTATAACAAAGCCAGAAAAAAAGCCGCTATTGAAACAGGGATAAACCTCGATAAATTCCCGAAGGACTGCCCATTTACTTTGGCAGAAGCCCTAGATTTTGAATTTATTCCTAATCAAACCATTTGACTTTTTACCGAAAACCTACTATAACCTAAAAGTGCCATAATATCCAAGTAATCATGTCCTTACATTTAGTTAATTCTTGCCATTCGATGCCCATTTCCCCCATCTTCAATCCGGCCGGAGATGATGCGATCGAAAACCGTTCGATCTGGTTTGGTAACACCACTAACCTGATGCAATTAAACGATGTCCGCTACACCTGGGCGGTGGGTTTATATCAACAAATGCGCGAAAATTTCTGGATTCCGCAACGCTTAGATATCACTCAAGACGTGACTGAATACGGGCATCTTACCGATGAAGAAAGATATGCTTATGATGGTATTTTGTCCTATCTAACTTTTCTTGATTCCGTACAAACCTGTAATATTCCCCACCTAAAAGGTAGCGTCACTGCGCCAGAAATTAGTCTTTGTATGGCGGAACAAATTTCCCAAGAAGCCATGCACAATCAAAGTTATCAATACTTAATTGAAACCATTATTCCCTCGGATCGCAGAGGTGAAGTTTATGACTTTTGGCGCACCGATAAAGTTCTCAGGGATCGCTGTGAATTTATTGCTAGTCTCTACCAGCAATACATCGACAAACAAACTACTGAAAGCTATTTTATCGCCCTTCTTGCCGACTATTTACTGGAGAGTTTGTATTTTTATAACGGCTTTATCTTTTTCTATAATCTTGCTTCTCGACAGCTAATGTCCGGTAGTGCTGACGTTTTCAAAATGATCAACCGGGACGAATTAAGTCACGTCCGTTTGTATCAAAAACTTATTCCCGAAGCCATGGCAATTTTTCCCCATTCCGTTGAACAGATTTATGAGATGTTCGATAGTGCCGTTAAACACGAATGTCGCTGGACTAATCACATTGTTGGCAACGACATTTTAGGTATTACCGAATACAGTACCGAACAGTACACCAAATACCTCGCTAATATTCGACTAAAAGCGATCGGACTTGAGCCTTTATACAGGGAAGAAAAGTATAAAAAAAGTCCCTATACCCATCTGGAACGCTTCTCCGATACCAAAAAAGAAGGCCACACCAAAGCGAACTTTTTTGAAGCAACCGTTACCAGTTATGTTATGTCTTCTGGCTTAACTGGATGGGATGAAATTTAAAATTTACGGGACAAGAATAACCCAATTTCTTACCATAAAGTGGCAATTTTGTCAAATATTTTGACAACTTTTGACCCTCTATTCGCTGGGGTGCAAGGGGCTTTTTGCTCCTTGCACCCCGCTCAACCTTTAACGATCCCTACTGGCATCTCGGTAATTATAAGTAGGGCTGGCTGAATAATGGTAAAACCCTTGTTGGTTAAGACTTTTAGAGTTTTTGTAAATCAAAAAGTGCCAGCCATTGGAGTGATCGGGGGGAAAATTCAGGGACTTTTTCCCTGAAAATTAGGTAATTGACCCCCTCAAAATCGGTAAAACCCTACACCCCACTTGCCCCCCCGATGTCGGGGGGGTTGGGGGGGCCACACCCTGTCCCCACGAAAAACTTTTTGCCGCAAACCCTAATTATGACGATTGCCATCATAATGAATTCTCGCCCCGGCCCATTGCAATTTTTCCTGTAGAGTCTGATAAAAAGAATAGCTTTCCCGCAGGATAATAAATTGGGCGAATTTTTCAGCTTTGGTAACTCCCACCCATTGCCCAGGCCAAATGGAAGTGGCCAAAGCGCCATCCATCCAGAGTTTAGTATTTAATTCGTAGTCTCCCAGAGGCCAAATACTGACCAGGGATGCCGGGGGAATGACAATCGGCCGACTGGAGAGACTCAAGGGACAAATCGGGGTGACAGCAATCGCTTCCATGCCGGGGTGTATAATCGGGCCATTAGCGGAAGCGGTGTAACAGGTGGACCCCGTGGGAGTAGCCACTAATAAACCGTCTCCTTGGTACTGATCTACTATTTCCCCGTCCACCTCGATTTCCAGGATCGAGGTGGGCATCCTATCGATACTAGCGGGTTTCACACACATCTCATTCAGGGCATAAAATGCCTCGCTCACTGCCTGCGGGTTTCTTTTATCCCCTTCATAGATTCTGGCCGTTAACATCATCCGTTGTTGTACCGCATAGTGGTCCGATTGTAAACGCTCCCAGACCGTCTCTGTATCTTGGAAAACCTCAAAAGGTTCCGTTAAAAATCCCAGATGGCCGCCGACATTCACCGCTAAAATCGGAATGTCTTCCTGAGCTAAATAGCGAGCGGCGGCCAAAATGGTTCCATCTCCGCCCAAAACGATGGCAAGGTCGATTTTTCCCGATGCTGAGGCTAAAAATACCGGATAGGGATTATCTTTAAAGCCACTGGGTCCCATTAAAACTTTACACTGACGGGCTTCTAACTGTTTAGCGCATTTTTCCGCCCATGCTTTACTTTGGGGATGGTTGGCCTTGTGAGCGATGATGACTTGTTTTAACTGCACGGAGTTGAGACCTTGTTCGGCGGTTCTATATTTTTAACAATAGCAAGACCGGGCAGATCGGGTAAAAAGTAACAGGTAAAAAGGGGGTTGGGGAAGTGGGGAAATGGGGAAGTGGGAAATGGGGAAATGGGAAATGGGGAAATGGGGAAGTGGGAAGTGGGGAAGTGGGGGAATTTCAACTAAAACCCTAAAACCCCAAAACCCCCCGCAACGCGCACGCAGTGACCACCCTATCTCCTGCCTCTTGCCTCTTGCAAGAGTGCCTCATCTCAACTGGCTATTTAAATACTTAACAGCTTATAATTCTATTAAGATGTGTAACAATTCTCTGGCAAGCTCTTGACAAAGGATAACAAATCTGCTCTCCCAAAAAACAGGAAAGGTTTTATTTCTATGACATTAATTCAAACCGCCCAATTATCGCTAGAAACTTTGGCTTTAGCCTTTTTTAAGCAGACAGAAGGACGCTGGCAATCCCAGAGACGTTATTACACCCTCACCCAAGAAACGGAACCCCAAGAAGTTATCAGTGCCATCGAGATTAAATATTTACCCCAAGGCAGCGAACCATTAATTCAACTGGCCCGTTTACATAATCTGGAAGATACAACCTTATTAGGTGGCACGGAAGTGACTTGGCAAAGTAATTATCTCCGTCCCCAGAGTAAAAAACCCTCCAACGGTTCCACTATATTCGGTATTTTAGATAATATTCTCTATCGCGATCGGGGATTTGCGACGGATAAACCCGTTAGTGCCATTTATACCTTTCCTAACCCCTCTACTCTCTGTCTGAGAACAGAATACGCCGGTTCTGTCTTTGAAGAAGAAATTAAACTCATCGGTCAACAATATCGCACCCGACAAACGATTATCTCTCGCGCCGGTCAAGAATTGATGATCGGTCAATATCTAGAAAAACGGGTCAATTAATCAAAAAAATGGCGGCTATTCCCATAATTTTGACTTTTATCCTAGGAATAGGGCTGAAATCAAGTCAGCCCTTCCAATAACTCCCCTTTAAACTGGGGTTAAATTGTCCTGATTCTGACTAGCGAGAAACTTCTCTAATTCCGTAATTGCATCGGCATCGACCTTAGTTTGCATCGGACAGAATTTCGGTCCACACATCGAACAAAACTCCGCAGTCTTATAGATATCTGCGGGTAAAGTCTCATCGTGGTATTCCTTAGCGCGATCGGGATCCAAAGATAACTGAAATTGACGATTCCAATCAAAATTATAACGAGCAATGGAGAGTTCGTCATCACGATCGCGCGCCCCGGGACGATGACGGGCGATATCTGCCGCATGAGCCGCTATTTTGTAGGCAATTAAGCCATTTCGCACATCTTCAGCGTTGGGTAAACCGAGATGTTCTTTCGGGGTGACATAACATAACATCGCCGTCCCGTACCAACCCGCCAGAGCCGCCCCGATCGCCGAAGTGATATGATCGTATCCTGGGGCAATATCAGTGACAAGGGGACCGAGAACATAGAAAGGTGCTTCGCTACACTCCTCCATTTGTTTTTTCACATTAAACTCAATTTGATCCATGGGAACATGGCCAGGTCCTTCCACCATCACCTGTACATCGTGTTCCCAAGCGCGGCGCGTCAGTTGCCCGAGGGTTTTCAATTCCGCTAATTGGGCCGCATCGGAAGCATCGTGGGTACAACCGGGACGCAGGGAGTCACCAAGACTAAAAGAAACGTCATAACGCTTGAAAATCTCGATAATTTCATCGAAATGGGTGTAGAGAGGATTTTGCTTGTGGTGGTGCAGCATCCACTTGGCAATAATACCACCACCCCGGGAGACAATCCCAGTCAGACGAGTTTTGACTAAAGGCAGATGTTCGATGAGGATTCCCGCGTGAATCGTCATGTAATCCACCCCTTGCTGGGCGTGTTTTTCGATAATGTGGAGGAAATCTTCGGCGGTGAGTTTTTCAATATTGCCGTGAACACTTTCCACCGCTTGATAGATGGGTACAGTACCGATGGGGACGGGAGAAGCATTGATAATCGCGGTGCGAATTTCGTCCAAATTACCGCCACCAGTGGAAAGATCCATCACCGTATCCGCGCCGTATTTGACCGCTAGGTGTAATTTTTCCAGTTCTTCGTTAATATTCGAGGAGTTAGGGGAAGCCCCGATATTAGCATTAACTTTACACTTAGAAGCAATACCGATCGCCATGGGTTCGAGGTTGAGGTGATTGATATTAGCGGGAATAATCAGTCTTCCTCGGGCGATTTCGCTGCGAATCAATTCGGGAGAGAGATTTTCCCGTTTTGCCACATAAGCCATCTCTTCGGTAATTATCCCCTGACGGGCGTAGTGCATTTGCGATACATTTGCCTGTCCGCGCCGGGGGGCAACCCATTCTTGTCTCATAATTTTATTTCCTCTGTAAACAGCTTCCCTACGCTGGAATTACCCAGTCTCAGGTTCTAAGGGTCTTTCTCAGCCTGATTATCCCAGACACCCCTAGCTATGACGGCAATTGTACCACTGTTGAGGACTGAGGAGATAAAGCTTAAGATTGTTGTTTGATTGGGCAGTTAGGCTAAAACCCACTTAGACCCCCTACACTAGAAATAGTAATTTTAGAAAAATCCCCGGTGATTCAGAAGCAGTTCCCTGTCTCAAGGTCGCGAGAGGACTCCCGTTAAACCGCTACGCGGTTAACTGGATATGAATCGCCACCAGAATGAAACTAACGCGGTAGGGTCTCCACTTTCCGGGAGTTTTGGTTCTCGACGTATTTTTTTAGTTGTTCGACGGTAACGCCGCCACAACTAGCCACGAAATAAGCTCCCGTCCAAAAATAGGGTTTGTTGTCGAAATACTCGGCCGCCAAATACGGAAATTCTTGTCTAATTAAGCGACTACTAACTGTTTTAAGGTTAGCGATTAGTTTAGTCCATGATTGTAATTATAGCGTTTCCTGTTCGCAAGAGATACATTATCGATGGTGAAAAGCTTAATTAGCAAAGGTTAAACTGTGCCACACAGGTGTGAGAACCGCTATAGTTGATATCCTAGGCAGTAAGTGTTATAATTTAACGGCTCTCCCAGGTTTGGTGGGTAAAATGTATTCTAAGATACATTCCTTCTAGCGAGGGAGTGGAAGGAACCACAGAGACACAGAGGACACAAAGATCGATCCTATGTAAGTTAAACTGATCACACAGAACCTAGAAGAGCCATTTAACTATACATCACGCTCACGAAAGACAGTGATAACGCTTACCTACCAGTACAAACTAAAGGTAAACAGACAACAGGAACGGGAGATAATCCACATTCTTGATGTTTGCAAAAGCGTTTATAATTACGCTCTTTCAGAACGGAAAGATTGGTTAAACTCTCGAAAGTGTCTTGCGGATCGCTGTTCGTTAGTTTCCGAGTACATAATTCCTGCGGATGAACCCTATCCAAATTACTTCGTTCAAGCTAAAAATATAACGGAAGCTAAAAAAGTTTACCCGATATTAAAGACGATTAACGCTCAAGTCTTACAGCAAGTCTTAAAAACTGTAGATAAAGCTTTTGACCAGATAAAATCGAAAGGCTTCGGCTTTCCTAGATTTAAGAAAAAGATGCGAAGTTTTGTTTTCCCCGCGCTCTCAAAAAGCTTTCTAGGTGACGAATACTTAAATTTTCCACAATTGGGAAAAATTCGGATTAGGAAATCCAGAAAGTACCCGCCCTGGTTCGAGCCTAAACAAGCTCGAATTATCCAAAAAGCGTCGGGATTTTACGTTTCGGTTTCCTTCCAATCTACGGAATTAGTTCCCGATATGACAGTTGGGAAAACCTGTTTAGGAATTGACGCGGGGATTGAGAGTTTTGTCGCTACTTCACGGGGAGATTTAATCAAAGCCCCTCGATTTTTGTTAAAAGTACAGAGTCAGCTTAAATTGCTACAAAGACGCTTGAAACATCAAGTCAAAGGCTCAAACAATTGGTTAAAACTCCAAGAGAAGATAGCAAGATTACACGAAAAAGTGTCTAATACTCGCAGAGATTGGCACTTTAAACTAGCTCATGATCTTGGTGATCTTGCTGATAATATCTTTGTCGAAGATATTAACTTCATTTCCTGGTCTAGAGGGATCGTTAGAAAACAATCTCTGGATTCGGGCATCGGTAGTTTTATTAACGAGATACTACCGTTTGTCGCTTGGAAACGGGGAAAATATTATCTTAAAGTCGATAAAAACGGAACTTCCCAGGAGTGTCCGAATTGTGGCGCAATTACTGGCAAAAAAGCGTTATCGGAAAGAGTTCACCGGTGTGATTCTTGCGGCCACATTGAACCGAGAGATACGGCATCAGCAAAGGTAATCGAGAACCGAGGAAAAAACGCGGTCGGACTGACCGTGTTAGAAAACGCTCGCGTAGGCGGTCGGTTGGGGGTCGTTCAGTTAAACCTGTTTGATCTAGTCAAGAGCAGATGAACCAAGAATCCCACGCTAAACCGCTCGCGCGGTTTAGCGGGGGAGAGTCAAGCTTCCACTAAACGAAAAGCCGCACCCAAACCGACAGCGATCTCATCGGGAGAAATTCTGCCATCATGGTTAATATCGATCGCATCGAATACCGCATCGGTTCCCGCCCATTCTTCCCGGGTGATGAAACCATCCCCATCATGATCATAGACTCGGAAAATATCTTCGGCGGCGTGTTCGAGGGTTGACTGACCTTCCAACTGGGTTAAACGTTGAATCAGCAATTGTTCCAATAATTCTAAAGCTTTGGTAAAACCTTGAATACCTTCCGTTAGTTTTTCGGAAGCCATGGCATCTTCGGCGTGCATTTTCGCAAAAGTCGCTTGATCCATGGCAATTTTGACCAGATCAAGGGTTGCGGCCTGGTCTGGATCGAGCTTACGGGGTAAATCGGCTTCTGTCCCTTGCAATTGTTCGAGAAGTTTCGGGGAAATGGTTAAAAGATCACAACCGGCTAACTCGCAAATTTCGCCGATATTGCGGAAACTTGCCCCCATAACTTCGGTTTTATAGCCAAACTTTTTATAGTAGTTATAGATCTGGGTAACGGATTGGACTCCTGGATCTTCAGCGCCAACGTAGTCTTTACCAGTTTCTTTTTTATACCAATCGAGAATCCGACCGACAAAGGGAGAAATTAAGGTTACTCCCGCTTCCGCACAGGCAATCGCCTGATGAAAACCGAATAATAGGGTTAAATTACAGTGAATTCCCTCTTTTTCGAGGACTTCTGCGGCTTTAATCCCTTCCCAAGTCGAGGCAATCTTAATTAAGACTCTTTCTCTAGAGATACCCGCTTGTTCATACTGGGAAATGAGATAACGGGCCTTGTCGATGGTAGCTTGGGTATCGTAGGAAAGACGGGCATCTACTTCGGTGGAGACGCGGCCGGGGACGATTTGCAGGATTTGCAGACCAAAACCGATGGCTAGGCGATCAAAAGCTAATGTGGCCACATCTTCCGGGGTGGCCTGCTTTCCCAATTCTTTTCTGGCCGCTTGCAGGGTTTGATCGACAATCGGCCGATATGGGGGCATTTGGGCCGCGGCCGTAATCAGGGAGGGGTTAGTGGTGGTATCCTGGGGGGTAAAAGCTTCGATCGCTTGGATATCGCCGGTATCGGCAACAACCACTGTAAATTGGCGTAATTGTTCTAGTAGGGTTTTAGCCATAACTTCTCCAGATGCGTGTTAACGCGAGACATTATCTGGATCTTAGCGATTCGATCGAAAGGAAGGGGAAAATTCCCGATTGATTTAATTCCCAAGCATGAACCAGGCCAAAGTGGGGATAAGCGCAGCAATCTTGGGGCCACTTCTTGCCCAAAGTCCTCTATTTGTGATATTATTAGTGATTGTGTCGATTTAATAAAAGGGAGTTTATGCCCAAGCTAAAAACGCGAAAGGCGGCGGCCAAACGATTTGAGGCCACGGGAAGCGGCAAAAAAATCAAACGTCGCAAAGCCTTCAAAAATCATCTACTCGATCATAAGAGTGCCGAACGCAAGCGCCGTCGTTTGTCCCAGATTACCCTAGTGGACGAGCGCGACGAGAAGGAAGTGCGCTTAATGTTGCCCTATTTGTAAATTTTCCAGAAAAATTGTCTAAAGGATTATCATGTCTAGAGTAAAACGGGGGAATGTCGCCCGCAAGCGACGCAAAAAAGTTCTCAAATTAGCCAAAGGTTTTCGCGGTTCCCACTCGCGCTTATTCCGTACCGCTAACCAACAGGTAATGAAGGCCTTGCGGAATGCCTATAGAGACCGTCGCAAACGTAAACGCGATTTTCGTCGTCTTTGGATTACCCGCATTAACGCGGCTGCTCGTCAACAGGGCATCAGTTACAGCCAACTAACCGGACAATTAAAGAAAGCTAATATCCTCCTCAATCGGAAAATGTTAGCCCAATTAGCCGTCCTCGATCCCGTCGCTTTTGCTAAAGTGGTAGAAACAGCCAAAGGATAATTTAGCCCCGAGCATGACGGAAACTTGGCAAACGATTCAATTCCCCAGTTCAGAAAGTGCGATCGCTTTAGCGGGTCATCAAGAAGCTAACCTCAAATTGATAGCCAGGCAAACTGGGGCGAATTTAGTCCTCAGAGGCATGGAATTGCGGATTGCGGGACAACCAACCCCGGTGGAGCGTGCCACAGCGATTGTGCGCTCCTTAAGTATTTTATGGCAAGAGGCCAAGTTAATCGCCGAAGCCGATATTATGACCGCTATCCATGCCCTCGATACGGGGCGTTCTAGCGAGTATAAAGAACTACAGCAGGATATTCTCGCCCGTACCCGTCGCGGGGAGCTAATTCGGGCGAAAACCTTCCGTCAGCGTCAATATATTCAAGCGATTCAAAGTCACGATATCACCTTTTGTATTGGACCTGCCGGCACGGGGAAAACCTTTTTAGCCGCCGTTTTGGCCGTACAGGCTTTATTAGAAGATAAAGTAGAACGGATTATCCTCACCCGGCCAGCCGTGGAAGCGGGGGAAAAATTAGGCTTTCTCCCGGGGGATTTACAGCAAAAAGTCGATCCTTTTTTGCGTCCCCTCTACGATGCTTTATACGAATTTATCGAAGCGGCCAAAATTCCCGACCTGATGGAACGGGGTAAAATCGAAATCGCACCCTTAGCTTATATGCGGGGACGAACCCTAGCTAATGCTTTTGTTATCGTTGATGAGGCCCAAAATACCACCCCAGCACAGTTAAAAATGGTCTTAACTCGCTTGGGATTCGGTTCGCGCATGGTAGTAACTGGAGATGTCACCCAAACCGATTTACCCCAACAACAGGAATCGGGGTTAATTGCCGCTCAAAAAATCCTCAAATCAGTAGAAGGGATTGCTTTTTGTTACCTATCCCGGGCCGATGTGGTGCGTCATCCCCTAGTACAAAAAATCGTCTCAGCCTACGAACAGCACGAAAAATAACCGATTGTTGAGATAGTCCCACATCTACCATTGGGTTAGAAGTCATTATTGAGGAGACAGAATTCAGGAGTCAGCTTTTTTCTCCCCTCTCCCCACTACCCCACCCCCTGCTCATAGACAGTCTTAACAAGTAATTTAGATACACCAACAGCCGCTCAGTTATTAGTATTCTCCCCCATCATTTTTTTTCTGGTCTAAAAGATGATTATAGATCACACTTTTGAGAGATTGCCAAAAAGGAACTAATAAAATATTCAGAAGTACAAAAACAGTAATCATACCATAGGAAAACATCGCCATTTGTCGGAAAAAAAGAGGATTTTCCGTGAGCGTTTGCCAGTCCTCTACCGATTCCAAACTACTATAAAAAGAGGAAAAATTAACCCAAAGGGGAATTGAAGCCAAAGCTACTGACAGAAGATAAACTGGAATAATTAATAAACTGGCAATAAATATCACTCCCACAATTCTCCACGCCGAGTTTTTAGTTAAATGCCAAGCTCTCTTGATTGCTTGCCAACTGCCTAAATTATCTTCAATTATTAAGGGCAATTCGGCAATGCAAATGCGAGCAGATAACCAAAGGAAGAAAAAAGGAAGACAGAAAGAAGCCAGTAAAATAAGCAATACACCAAGGATGGGGATAAAACTGACTAGCATCAGAGGCAGCATTATCGGCAAGATTATTGCCGCTCCTAACAAACCGATCAAAACCTGCATCCACCACAAGCGCCACATTTTAGGCTTAACTTTTTTTTCCGCTTGTCCGGCAGTTTCTGGCTGATAAATGATGTCTTGAAAAGCTAATCGTGAGATAACCGCATTATTGAAAAGATACTTAGCAGCCGAGAAAATTTGTATCGGGAAAATAAATAAACGTAAACCCATATCGCTGCCTTGTTCGGGGGTAATTGTTTGATAAAGTAATTGACTGAGAATTAATTGCAAAACTAAGGGAAGAAGCGACCACAAACAGGCGCGGACAGCAAAGAATACATAAGTTGGGAAGCGATCACGATAAAGACGGAGGGCAGTATTAATCGTATTGCCAATATTCAAAGGATCGAGGGAATTGTTAGTCACGGTGGGACTCCTTACAGAATGCCACCACTATATTAGGTTAAGTAACTAATAACAGCTAAAAACTTCCAATTTAATCAATATTTCCAGCTAAGACAACAATTTTGCTAAAGTGGTAGAAATTGACCAACGATTCAATTCCCCAGTGGAGAAAGTGCGATCGCATTGATGGTCTTAACTCGCTTGGGATTCGGTTTGCGCATGGTAGTAACCGGAGATGTCACCCAAACCGATTTACCGCAACAACAAGAATCGGGGTTAATTGCCGCTCAAAAAATCCTAAAATCAGTAGAAGGGATCGCTTTTTCTTACCTATCGCGGGCCGATGTGGTGCGTCATCCCCTAGTACAAAAAATCGTCTCAGCCTAGGAACAGCACGAAAAATAACAGATTATGGATATTAAAAATGGTTTCGTCGATGCGGTGGGTAATACTCCCCTAATTCGTCTCAATAGTTTTAGCGAGGAAACCGGCTGCGAGATTCTCGGTAAGGCCGAATTTCTTAACCCCGGTGGTTCGGTCAAGGATCGGGCCGCTTTATATATTATTCAAGAAGCGGAAAAAGCCGGTACTCTCCAACCGGGGGGAACCGTTGTCGAAGGAACCGCCGGCAATACTGGCATCGGTTTGGCCCATATCTGCAATGCTAAAGGTTATAAATGCCTGATTATCATTCCCGATACCCAATCCCAAGAGAAAATCGACCTATTGAGAACCCTTGGTGCAGAAGTGCGTACTGTTCCCGCCGTTCCCTACCGAGATGCCAATAATTACGTTAAATTATCGGGGAGATTGGCCAGTGAGATGGAAAATGCTATCTGGGCTAATCAATTCGATAATCTGGCTAATCGTCGCGCTCACTACGAAACCACCGGCCGGGAAATCTGGGAACAAACCGACGGTAAAATTGACGCTTGGGTGGCTGCCACGGGAACTGGGGGAACCTACGCGGGGGTGGCGATGTTTTTAAAAGACCAAAATCCCCAGGTGCGTTGTGTGGTGGCGGATCCGATGGGTAGCGGTTTATATAGTTATGTGAAAACCGGGACAATTACCCTGGAAGGTAGTTCAATTACTGAAGGAATTGGTAATAGTCGTATTACGGCTAATATGGAAGGCGCACCCATAGATGATGCCATTCAAATTGATGATCCCACTGCCATTAAAGTTGTTTATCAACTATTACAAAAAGATGGTTTATTTATGGGGGGTTCTGTGGGTATTAATGTCGGTGCTGCCGTAGCTTTAGCTAAACAAATGGGACCGGGCCACACCATAGTTACTGTTCTT
The DNA here is from genome assembly GCF_003019735.1 of Microcystis sp. MC19. Lineage (NCBI taxonomy): Bacteria > Bacillati > Cyanobacteriota > Cyanophyceae > Chroococcales > Microcystaceae > Microcystis > Microcystis sp. MC19. The sequence continues at coordinate 3,137,055 of NZ_CP020664.1, forward strand.
TGTGATGGTGGGTCCCGTTATCAATCTCGTTTATATAATCCTCAATGGTTGGCTGAGAAAGGATTGGCTTAAATTGTTGTTAGGGTTAAGTCAGCCTTCAGCTAGATTAAGGCGATGAAACCCGAATCTTACAGGACAATAAAGAATTATCCCAGCGGGGATTAGTGGAGATAATGGTAGGGGGAGGGCAACAATGAGGGAAGGCAGCAAGGGAAAATGAGGCGCTTCGGTTGGGCAAACACTTAAGATAAGATAGACAACAATGCTGATAACTATCATTATTAGGAGAATCATTAGATGTCAGTTACTATTGAACAAGACCTCAAGGAAATTTTAGGTTCAATTAATCAGAAGTTGGATAATCTACAAAAAGATGTTATGGATATTAAAATAGTACAGGCAAGATTAGAGGAAAAAGTCGATAGTTTAGAAAAAGATATTGAAGGGGTAAAAGAAGATACAAAAGAATTAAAAGGCTCTCAGAAAGCCCAGATTTGGACGTTAATCGGCATCTTGGGAACAGCTTTAATAGGAACAGTGATTCGCTATATTATTCTCCCTTTTCCTCAATCATAATTAAGACAATGAACGAAGAAAGTAGCCAAGCCTACCTAAACCTGATTAATCAGCTATTATCCTGCAATGATGGCGATGAACCCCGAATATTACAGGAAAATCGGGAACTATTGGATCAGAGTTTGGTGACAGAATTATTAAAAGTAGCGGATAATCTAAGGGTAAGAAGCGATCTCAATAATGCGAATCGGTTAATGAATATTGCAGGAAATTTGCTACAAAGCTATTCTTCTTCCTCTATAAATACAGAAACTAACTACTTCAATTTCTTAATCGAGACATTACAAAAAATCTCTGAAAATCCTAATCCTCAATTAATTTATCCCTTCTGGGCGCAAAATCTTGATAAATTGGATGATAATTTAGCGCAAATTCTAGACAGTCGGGTGAGAGAGATATTAACGCAAGTCACGCCAGAACAAGCCCATTCTATCGCTTTTATTATTGCCAATTTCAGTAACTTAATTGCACAATTTCCCCTCGGTAACATCGCCACCCACAAAGAAATTGCCATCACGGGTTATGAAATAGCCTTAACTATGTTCACTTTTGACGCATTTCCTCAAGAATGGGCAGCGACACAGAATAATCTCGCTGCTGTTTACTATTCCAGAATCAGAGGGGAGAAAGCCGACAATTTAGAAAAGGCGATCGCCACTTTAAATGAAGCCTTGAAAGTTTATACTTTTGACGCATTTCCCCAAGAATGGGCAGCGACACAGAATAATCTTGCCTTAGCTTACAGTAACAGAATCAGAGGGGACAAAGCTGAGAATTTAGAAAAGGCGATCGCCACTTTAAATGAAGCCTTGAAAGTTTATACTTTTGACGCATTTCCCCAAGATTGGGCAATGACACAGAATAATCTTGCCTTAGCTTACAGTAACAGAATCAGAGGGGACAAAGCTGAGAATATAAAACAAGCAGTCATGTGTTATCAAAACGCTTTACAAGGATATGAAACCGCAGGAGATTTCCTGAATGCCGCAGAGATGGGGTTAACATTAGGTAAAATTAAAGTAGATCGAGGAGAATGGTATCAAGGATTAGCTTATTTAGAAAAAAGTCTTAAAATTTATCGTCAATTTGACGATCTCAAAAGTCGTGCTGATACCATTTATCAAATTGCTCATACCCATCACCTAATTGGAAACCATGAAAAAGCCTCTATTTATTATCGGGATGCTTTGCGCTTTTATGAATATCTAAAACATGATAGAGGTGTTGCCTTTTGTCAAGCAAGTTTAGGAAGACTCATGTTGCAAATTGGTTTTGTCGAAAAAGCTGAAGAATTATTAAAGAAGGCTACTTTTATTTTTAAAGAACTGAATAATGAACAAGAAATTGCTAAAATAGCAGAAGTTCTGAATTGCCTTGCCAAAATTAAGGAGAAACAAGCTGTATGAATGAAGCAGATCGCATTTGGGATGAATTAGATAATATCTATTCTCAATGGGGAATAACAGAAATTCCTTTTTCTGAAAGTGCTTCAACATTGAGGGAATCGCAGTTAAGAAAAGTTTTTACTGGGAGAAGTCAAGAATTAAAACCAGTTTTCAGCTTATTAAAAGGAAAAGAGCGTAAAAGATTGTTAGTTTACGGTTTGATTGGTATTGGGAAAACGGCATTTATTTTAGAAATTTTAGATGTTCTAAAACGTAAAGCAACTAAGACTTTAACTGCCTATATCAGTTTGCCAGCTAATACAGATTTAGCTACGATTGCATTAATTGCTTTAGCTCGTGAAATGAAAGAAGATGAATGGGCGCAACAATTCTTAAATCAAATGGGATTAATTTCAGCCCAACCTTTAAGACAACGAGAGAATACAGCTAAATTTGGAATTGCAGGAATTGGTGCAGAATTAAAAGAAAAAAGTATTGATATTAATAAACCACTCTTTCCTGAACTTAGTTTTGAAGACTTATTAAAAAGAGCATTAAAAAAATATGAGCGAGTGATTATTGCTGTTGATGACTTAGATAAACAAGATCCTGCAACTGTAAAACAATTACTTTTAAACGCTCAAGGAATGCTAAAATCAGGAGCATGGTTTATTTTGACCGGTCATCCTTCGGGTTTAACCAGAGATATTTTAATTAGTGAAAGAGGATTATTTGATTTTGCGATTAAATTAGAACCTCTTGAACAATCTGTTATGTATGAAATGCTGGTTAATTACCTTAACAGTGTACGTTCTCAAGATTGTCAATATTCGGTAAAAGATCCCCAAGCAGTTAAACCTTTTACACCAGATACAGCTAAGATGTTGTGTGAGAGATCTAATGGTGTTCCGCGTTATTTAAATCGTTTAGGTAGCTATATTTTACAGAAAGCATCTGAATTAAATGCCGAAACTATTACACCTCAAATCTTAGAAGAAGGATTTATTTATGCTGACCAACAAATGCGAGGTCTGCCAGGATTAACCCCAGCAGATTTTATGTTGATAGATTTAATTCTAGAAAGGGATAAATTATCAGATGAAAATATTACTTTAGAAGATTTACAAAAGTTGCAAGTTCAAGAATTTAGTGAATTACTTCCAATTATTGACAAATTAGTAGAATTAGATTTAATTAGAAGATTGCCTAATGACCAAGCTATAGAATTTGCCTTAACTCCATTATTATTACCTTCTCAAGAAACGCAAAAATAAATCGGCATATCGTCGCCATCTAAAGCAGCGATCGCACTTAGATTATCTGCCAATTCAGCGCGAAACTGGGCAATTTCTTCGGGAGTAACTTTAGTTGATTCAATCTCCATAGGTTGTTCTTATTTACAGACAATACTGATTGTATAGTTTCTATTTTGCCATCTAAAGTGTTAATCTAACTGGTCACTGATAACTGAAAAGGTTCTTAATTCCCTACCATTGTGATAATTGCTGTCATTTAAACCACGACAAAATTAACTAATTTGCCCGGGACAACAATCACTTTTTTGATTTCCTTACCCTCTAAATAACGTTGGGCGATTTCTGATTCCAGGGCGAGGGTTTCTAGGGTGCTTTTATCGGCACTAGCGGGAACTTGTATCGTGCCTCTGGTTTTTCCCAAAATTTGGATGACAAGGGTAATCTCGTCCACAATAAGGGCAGTAGGATCAACTTTTGGCCAGGGTTGCAGGTGAATTGATTGGCTATGGCCTAAAGCTTGCCATAATTCTTCGCTAAGATGGGGAGCAAAGAGGGAAAGTAAGATTAATAGGGTTTCGATTCCTTCCCGATAAATGGGGGATGCAAAACACTTATTATCCCCTAAAGCGTTACTGAGTTTCATCAATTCGGAAATGGCGGTATTAAATTGATAATCTCCTTCTAAATCCTCGGAGATTTCTTTAATAGCGGTGTGAATTGCCCGTCTTAAATCTTTGTCAGTTTTCGAGAAAGTTTCTATTTTTTTGACTTGCTTGGGTTTATTTTCAATATATTCGCTGACTAAACGCCACACCCGATTAAGAAAGCGAAATTGTCCTTCTACCCCCGCATCATCCCACTGTAAATCTTTTTCTGGGGGTGCAGTAAAAAGTATAAACATTCGGGCAGTATCAGCCCCATATTTTTCGAGAACTTTCAGAGGATCAACGCCGTTATATTTCGACTTAGACATTTTTTCAAAGAAGAAAGATAGAACTTCTCCCGTGTCTTTATCGCAATATTTATCCTCTTTATAGATAACATTTTCTGCGGGGACATATTTGCCAGTTTCGGGATTTTTGTAGGTTAATCCCTGTACCATTCCCTGGGTTAACAGACGGTTAAAAGGTTCATCGACATTAACTAAACCTCGGTCCCTTAAAACTTTGGTAAAGAAACGAGAATAGAGTAAATGTAGGATAGCGTGTTCGATTCCTCCGACGTATTGATCCACGGGCATCCAATCATTAACCTTCTCGAATTGAAAGGGTATATCTTCATTTTTAGCATCGGTATAACGGAGGAAATACCAACTAGAATCGATGAAAGTATCCATGGTGTCTGTTTCCCGTTTTGCGGGAGTTCCACAGCGAGGACAATCCACATTTACCCAGTCTTCTAACTTAGCTAAAGGAGAAGCACCTCGACCGCTAAATTCGACATTTTCCGGTAAAGTAACGGGTAAATTATCGATAGGTACTGGTACGGTTCCACAGTTAGGACAGTGGATAACTGGAATCGGACAACCCCAATATCTTTGACGGGAAATTAACCAATCCCGGAGACGATATTGTATTCTAGCTTTGCCGTAACCTTGGGCAGTGGCATAATCAATAATAGCGGTTTTTCCTGCTGTAGAATGCAGACCATTAAATTGAGCGGAATTAATCATAATTCCCGCTTCTGTGTAAGCATCTTTTAACTCAATTTCGCCACTTTCTGGAGTAATAACTATCTTAATTGGCAGGTTATTTTCCCGAGCAAATTTAAAATCGCGACTGTCGTGAGCCGGGACTCCCATTACTGCACCAGTACCGTATTCGTAGAGGACATAATCAGCAATTAAAATCGGAATTTCTTCACCAGTAAAAGGATTAATTGCCAGTCCTCCGGTTTTAATACCGCGTTTGGGTTTATCTTCGGCAGTTCTTTCTAATTCGCTTTCGCTGGCTATCTCTTGAATAAAAGTTTCTACGGCCGATTTTTGTTCGGGAGTGGTAACTTGTAAAGTTAAGGGATGTTCGGGAGCAAGTACTACATAAGTCACTCCATAAACCGTATCGGGACGAGTGGTAAAAACGGCAATTTTTTCTGTGGAGTTAACAAGAGGAAATTCTAAATAAGCACCTACCGATTTACCAATCCAGTTGGCCTGCATGGTTTTAACCCGTTCTGGCCAACCGGTAAGCTTATCTAAATCAGTGAGTAATTGTTCGGCATAATCGGTGATTTTTAGGAACCATTGCCGGAGTAATTTTCTTTCTACTTTAGCACCCGATCGCCAAGATTTTCCTTCACTATCTACCTGTTCATTGGCCAAGACAGTTTGATCGATAGGATCCCAATTCACTGCCGCTTCTTTTTGGTAGGCTAATCCTGATTCAAAAAACTGTAAAAATAGCCATTGGGTCCAACGATAATATTCCGGGGAACAGGTGGCAACTTCTCTTTCCCAATCGATAGATAATCCTAACTGTTGTAATTGCCGTTTCATCTGGGCAATATTTTGGTCTGTCCATTTTGCCGGAGGAACTCCCCTTTCAATAGCGGCATTTTCTGCGGGTAATCCGAAAGCATCCCACCCCATGGGATGCAGCACGCGATAACCCTGCATTCTTTTCAGACGGGCAATCACATCGGTAATAGTATAGTTGCGAACGTGACCCATGTGCAGGTTGCCCGATGGATAGGGGAACATGGAGAGGGCGTAAAATTTCGGTTTATCGGCGTTTTCTGGGGTTTTGTCCAATCCCATTTGCTGCCAAATCTTCTGCCATTTCTGTTCGATTTCTGCGGGGTTGTACGGCACTGGGGTCTTTTCTCCTGAGTTTTATCTATCCTTCCTATTTTACAGCAGCCGGCTGGGGGCGATTGCCAGTCTTGGGGCTATCCACCCTAGCAAAAACCCTCTCGGTTTTAGTGGTTAATTTGCACGGGGAATATTAAACCTCTTGCATAATTAACTTGTGAGGGTTCAAAAACGTCAAAAATAAGGATTAAATCGCATAAAATCTGTAAATAGACCATTTAACTGATTATTATTTCATTCTTAATTCTCCTGACTACTGACTACTGGCTACTGACTAGAAAATAGAAGCTGAAATAACGCCAATTCGTCGATCATAAGCTAAGACGCATTTAAAGCACTTATTCTTAAGATTAGCCGAATCTCCCCCAATCCCTTTACTGTTGCCTCTTGCCTCTTGCCTCTTGCCTCGTCTCAACAAGCAATTTAAATGCTTAACAGCTTACTAAATCCGTTGAGTATAAGCTACATATCAGGAGAGGTACTCCTGCAAGTGGAGTGACTCTTAAATTATTACAGATGTGTCAGCAGCTGCGTGTAAGCATCCCACCGAAAAACTAATGCGCGGGGGGTTTGGGGGCGGCGCCACGCCCCCAACGGGGGGTTTGGGGGGTAGAACCCCCCAAAAGCTTGGATTGAGCGATAAAGTCGGAAGTAATACTAAATCCCTTGAGTCTAGGCTACATATCAGGAGAGGCACTCATGCAAAAGGGGGAATAAATAATCCGTTTTTAATAACCAGATTTAGGATCAGAATATTTTCATGTTTGGCGGTGTAACTTGTTGCATCAGGACTGACTCCTAACCCTAACAACAATTTTTGATTTTGGCTCTTCGTTACTTGGTATGGTTCGATAGGGGGGCATAAATCGACTAAATCCTTATCTGGCAAGAGACTTAATTGATTAGTTCGCTCTAGAGCAAAAACAATTGACAAAAATCGCTAAATGCCTTTCTCTATAAGGGTTCCATCCCTTATAACCCCCGTCCATTGCATAACACAAACCGAAGAGCCTTGATTTTTACAAGAGGTTAACAGCCGTTCGACTTCACCCAATAGTTACTTGACTGCTATCGACGCTGGTTGCCCCAGGGACTTTACTGGCAATTGCTACCATTTTATTTAAAGTCGCCTGATGGGAAACCCTGCCTTTTAGTACAACTTTACTGCCAGTTTGAGCGACCCACAATTTGTCCTCATCAGCTAAATCCGGTGTCTCGTCAAAAGCTAAAACTACTCGTTTAGCTAGGCCGCTTTCGTCGTATTTTCCGTCTAATCCGACTCTTTCGGGGGGAATACCGGCAGCAGCGGCCTTCCCTGCGATCGCACTAGCGGCATTGACCGGTTTATCTAAGCCAAAAATTCTTTTTAACCAATCCATTGCTAACACTCCTGATTGAGTTCTAAAACCCCAATTTCTTTAAGAGGGATTTGGTGGAAACGATGTGTCGATCTAATCCTAAACGATCGGGACTGACTCCCACCGCTAAAGCGACTAATTGGGAAAAATGTAATACAGGTAAACCTAAACTTCGACCGATCACTTTTGCCACTTCCGGTTGTCGGGAATCAAGATTAAGATGGCATAAAGGACAAGGGGTGACTAAACAATCGGCCCCGGCTGCCATGGCTTCTAAAATGTGTTTTCCTGCCATTTGGAACGATTGGGTGGTGGCATAACTGGACAGGGGCCAACCACAGCATTGAGTGCGTCCTTGATAATAAATCGGATTGGCCCCCAAGGTCCGAAAGACGTTTTCTAGAGATTCCGGCTGAAAAGGATTATCGTAGGGGAGAGTATCCTGGGCCCGCAGGAGATAACAACCATAAAAACCAGCACAATTTAAGCCTGATAAGGGACGAACCACCTTGGCCGCCAGATTATCTAAGCCATAATCGCCCACAATTGCCCAGAGTAGGTGCTTAACCGTCGTCGTACCTTGGTAGGGGGAACAATGTTCTTTCTGTAAATAATTATTAACTTCCTCAACATAATTGGGATTATTATGCTTTGCTTCCTTCAAGCGCTCATCCACATGACCGATCACTCCTTGACAGGTGCTACAGTGAGTCAACAGGGGTAAATTGAGGGCTTCCGCTAGGGCAATATTACGCGCATTGACGGCATCTTCCAACAGTTGCGAATCTTCCTTATAGGTTCCCGAACCACAACAGGCAGCTTTTTTGAGTTCGACTAAATTAATCCCCAAAGCTTCCGTCAGGGCTGCCGTGGATAAATATAGTTCCCGACAGGCACCTTGGGCGACACAACCGGGAAAATAAGCATACTGGAGATTTTTGACTGTCATGGATTCTAGGAAATTACTACTCATTACCTATCTACCATCTTGCCCTCCTTCCCCTCTGTCATCACTAAAGTCATGGAATTTCTTAATAGACAGTCTTTTGTGAGCTGCTCCCAACAAGTCCATGGTAGTTTGCCCCTAGAAATAATATCCAAAAAGGAGGAGAGCCATCTCAACAGTATAATGGCTCTCCTTGAGAAAAATTGTTGTCCTGAGGAGTCGGTTGGATAAATGGGAAGATAGCCAGCCAAGGGGTGATTCCCAGGTAAATTCAGAATTTAGCCGAGAAATTGCGACGAGAAACGCTATTTTGTCTGCTTACGCCGCTTGGGGGAGGGTGATAACAGCATCAAAGTCAGCACGGCTAGGGAAAATCGAGAGAACCCGATCGAGTTGGGTTAATTCAAAGATAATCTTGACTGAAGGTGGAATAGAACAAATATTGAAGGATTTTTCTTGACTTTGAGCCAGACGAAAGGCGGTAACTAAAGCCATTAATCCAGCGCTGTCGAGGAATTCCACCCTACTCATATCCACGAGAAAAGTGATACAGCTATTCTGGTTCACCAGATTGGTGAGCTGCTCTTGAAATTCTAGGACGTTGGCGGCGGTAATATAGCCTTTTGGCTCAAATAGAGCAATTTCTGGGACTTTTACAGGGCTTTTCATGGCTGGGCTTTGAAATTCATAAATGAACCTTTTAACTGGAAATCAGATACCGCTATTATGTCCTAACTTTCTGATTTTGCAACCCCGGTCTGGATCAATTTTCTCTCTCCTGAAAAGATTAATCTTTTTTTAATCTTCGACCCTGTGGCAAAGAACCAGTTCTGGGTTAACCTTGGTATCTGGGGGTAAAAGGGAACAGTGATCAGGACTTACTGGGGTAAACATCAGGGGAAAGTCGTTAGGTTTAAGCTCTAATCCCGAATTACTGATGATGACCCAATATCCTACTGGTGTTTTTGCTGAAATAAAGTAAAGCAGGATACGGAAATTAGATTTATCGAACTAGAGTAAGAAAATCGTGGATACCAAGCCGACTATCCGCCAATTAGTGGAACAAGCCCTATATTATCGTCAAATCACGCCAGAAATCGAGAACGGAATTAATGAACTCCTCGCTCGTCTTGGTTACGTTTCCGATGTGGATTATGAGGCCCTAGAGTTACTCATGGATGAAATGGACGAGGGCCGGATTAATCTCGTTCCGCGTCGGTAACTTCAGTTATCAGTTATCAGTTATCAGTTATCAGTAGAGAAAGACATTGCTGCGATTTTTGTCAATTGTTTTCGCTCAAGAACGAACGCATCAATTAAGTATCTTACCAGATAAAGATTTGGTCGATTTAAGCCCCCCGATCGAACCAGACCAAGTAACGAAGAACCTCACTGGTACCAAATCCGTTTTTAATAGTGTGATTAACTCTCAAGTTATGAATTGTTTCTCCCCACACCCCACACCCTACACCCTACACCCCACACCCCACTATCCTATACTTTTTAAACAGGATTTAGTATGATTACTGATTACTGTTTACTGTTTACTGATGACTGAACAATCCGCCAAAACCCAATTTCCCCAAATTTCCCCAAATTAATATAATTAACTTCAGGCTTTCTCTTAACCTGATTTTTTCCATGATTCCTTTAACTCTTAATCTCTTGCAAGGTTCCGTTACTTTTCGTTTCAGTCCCAGTGCTGCTCTGGATTTGCAAAGGGAAATTAACATTTTACTCGATCGACTGAAAGCGATCGCCAGTAATGCCGCTAGTGGGGGTAAACCCCAACCCCAAAAACCGCTGGAATATCAGCACACTGGTGATGTATTTCTGGAAGTGTTTTGTAATCCCAATATTTATCCGAGTCCTTTTTCGGCTAAAGTTTTGTTAACGGTTCGTGACGATCGCCTACGCTTAACCACAGAAGCAGAATTAACCCGTGTGATCGAAGATTTAGAGCGTTATCTCGACCAAAATAGTTAGAAGCGGGGGATTTTTGGGGTTTCGACTTTCCTTGTCGTCCCACCTCTCCCCATCTGATTATTCTTCTCTAGCTTGCCATGTTACCGACCGATTTATTGATTTCCCGTCAAAATGGCGAGACAATTATTCCTAAACGCTTACCGCTCGCTGCCGATTATCTGGCGATCGCCAAAGAACAAATCACCTGTTTTCAGGAAAGTATCGGTGAAACGAAAGGAGAATTAAGCCAAAAACTCCTAATCTTAGAGGGAGACAGTCCCGATTATAAAATTAAACGGGGATTTGCTCACCTATTAACCAATCATTTTGCCACCTTTGAGATTATTAGTCCCTTAGAACCGCAGGAATTAAGAAAAAGAGTTTTTGAACAAGCGGCTAACTTTGTTCCTATTCCCCAAAATCGATCGCTAATTCTGGGAAAAATTGCCCAGCAACTCAGCCAAGAATTAAATCAAGAAATTTTTCCAGTAGCTCTAGAAAAAGGACTCTATGCTGATTTAGCAGAGAATAAAATTCTCACTCAATTTGATGCTCCCACCCCCGAAAACTTAATTCATCGTTTTAACCTCTCGCAAATTCAAGGTATTTTTTATCGGGCCAGTTATTTAATCATCAATGTCCACCGCAACGATCCGGGGGAATATAAATATCTCTTTCGCTATCTAAAACTATTTCGTTTAATGACTTATATCGAAGGGGATGCCGACACGGGATTTACTATTACTATCGATGGTCCCACCAGTTTATTTAAAGCTAATAGTCGTTATGGCATTGAAATCGCTAAATTAATTCCTGCCTTACTCCATGTGACTCACTGGAATTTGAAGGCACAATTACAGTATAAAGATTCCTATACAGGAACTATTAAAAAACAACAGTTCAATTTAGAGGATAACTGTGGTCTGGTCTCCCACTATTCCCCGGGTAAACCCTACGATAGTATGTTAGAGGAATCTTTCGCTAAACGTTGGTTACAGTTAAAAACTGAATGGCAACTAGAAAGGGAAGTGGATTTAGTGCCTTTACCCGGAGGAGTGATGATTCCCGATTTCCGTTTAGTGCATCCCGATGGTCGCGTTTTTCTCCTCGAAATTGTTGGTTATTGGCGACCAGAATACCTACAAAAAAAATTCTTGCAGGTCAAATCGGCCCAAGCAAATAATTTAATTTTAGCCGTATCGGAACGGTTAAATCTAGAAAAAGCTGGAGTTAAATTTCAAAATCTACCCGCTCAGGTTATCTGGTTTAAAGATAAATTATCACCCCAAGCAGTGTTAGAAGTTTTAAGTTAAAAGGTTAGGAAGCTAAAAGCGGAAGTATGATTTAATACTCCCGCTTTGGTTTAATCAGACTAGGTTAACTCTTTCGCTCAAGACCGGACAATGAGAGCTACATCATTGAGCAATGGCAGGATTGATGGACACTTTCACCACTTTATTTTTTTCTTCTTCCGCTTTCGGGAGGGTGAGATTGAGAATGCCATCTTTGTATTCAGCCGTCACGTTAGTGTTATCAACCTGAACTGGTAGAGGAATAACCCGATGGAATTTACCATAACGGAACTCAGTGCGGGTAAATCCTTCTTCTTCGGTTTTAATTTCCGATTTTCTTTCACCATTAATGGTCAGACTATCGGCTGTTACTTCCACGTTGAGGTCTTTGGCTTCCATACCAGGTATTTCCAGTTTAAGCTGAACTGCCTCTGGCGTTTCGGTAATTTCCGCCGCTGGGATGAAGGACAACCCCATTTTTTCGCCATTGCCTACATCAGTCGGCACGATACGGTCAAACAAGCGGTTCATTTCTTTTTGTAGGCTTTCTACTTCTCTGAAAGGTTCCCAACGTATAAGTGCCATATAAGTCACCTCCGAAGTTTTCTTAAGGCTAGAGATGTTGGTTTATCTCTACACTTTTAGGATAGATAAAAGATTCCCTGACTGGGGTAGGGTTTTCGGTATTGAGTTTTTCCAGATTCCCGTACTATCTCCTATACTAGGGTCTGCTGAAAAAGTTTTTCCTGGTGTGGGGTGTGGGGTGTGGGGTGTGGGGTGTTTTCTCAGTGAACTGATAACTGATAACTGATGACTGATAACTGATAACTGATAACTGATAACTGACTCCAACAACAAACTTTTTCAGCAAACCCTAATTGTTGTCTATTATTTTCATCGAAATAGAGCAATAACTCCTAAAATAACCCCTAGCAAGCCAATTAAGATGGCGAATATAACGGCTTTGCGATTTCTCTCTAGTTGGCGTGTTAAGTTTTTTCGTTCTTCCTGAAAACGATTCAGTCTGCGCTCAATTTCCTCTAACTTAATTTTTTGTTTCGAGTTCTTAGTCTCAAGATTTTGCAGATGAGATTTAAAAGTTTCTAAATCAGCTTGTATTGTATCTTTTTGCTTTTGCAAGGTTGTCTGAAATTCCTCTAATTTTTGATCATAGGATTCTACAATCTCAGAAATTTTTAAATAATTACTTTCAACAGCTAATAACTGTTCTAGCTTAACATCAAAACTATTAAACTTAGTTTGTAGTCGGTTAACTTGTTCTAATAAATCGATATATTTATTATCAATACTTTGTTCAAATAGCTTGCTTTCTTTCCTGAAAATTTTGTAAACGCTAAGATAATTATAATTAATTATTTTTCTGGGAATTAAGTTGTTCGCACCCGTTAATAAATATTTCGTTACATTATCAGAAATGGCGATTGATGATTTGAAAGTTTCTTCCATACTCTTATTGATCAAAAATGCTTGTTCATTGTAATCATCAAAGTTCGTTTTATTTAAATCATTAATTATACTAATAATACTATCTATAATTCTGTTAACTTGAGTGTATAATCTCAAATCGTTTATAAACATAAAGCTATGGCTAGGCATATTTTCTGATAAGAATTTCATGTTTTCAAGTATTGTTTTTAAATCTTTATCATTTTCTCCAAATTCATTTAAACAGTTTTGAAACATGAAAATATTGCTGTCTTTTATATTACTAACTATTGAAAAAAAAGAATCAATTTGATTTATATCTAAATGATGACTGAGGAGAGCAAAATGATAGTCTTTAAAGCAATTGTTGATTATATTTTTAGTGATGTCTTGACTGATTCGCCAAGTATCAGAATATAGGTCGTAGGAATAGATAACTATCGATTTTACTTCTGGGTAAAATTGTCGTAAAAAACTTAATAAACCAAGAGCTTCAGGTGCAGCACCCGCGCAAAATAAACAAACTTTGAGATGTTTTTTATCAAAAACTAGCTGCATCAAGCTGGGGTCTTTTTCTTGCAAGCTTTCCAAAACTCTATAAGTCATTTCTACATAATGAGGATAGTAAGCCAGTAAGTAAGCAGCCTGAGTGTTATAATTAGAATAATCTACACTTACATGATTAGTATGAAAACTACTTCTTAGTCGTTTAACATCAGGTTGCAAAGATTGTAAGTAAGATTTAATACTAAGACTTTTTCCCTGTAGTCTATTCAGATCAATTAAATTTTCGATAATTAAGTGGTATAAATTGTTAAGTTCGTTCATGGTTAGATAATATCCCTAAAAGTAAGATTAATTCTCGCAGAAATATTGTGATTAGTTTTGGGTAATTGATGTAACCAGTGGTGTTGAGTTGCTCCGCGCATGATTAGCAAACTACCTGATGTTAGCTCAAGATTGATAATATCTTCCTCCTGTTTATGTTTAAGTGAAAATTTTCTTGTGCTGCCAAAACTAACCGATGCAATAACTGGATTTTTGCCTAATTCTGGTTCATCATCACTATGCCAAGCGACGCTATCTCGACCATCTCGATAAAAATTCAGAAGCACGCTATTAAATTTCGTACCTGCTAGAGTTTCCGCTCTCTCTTTAATATATAATAAGGTATCTGTCCAAGCAAGAGGATTCATATTAATTCCTGAATAAGTATAGGATTTATCTGAATCGCCATACCAAGCAGTTAATCGAGGTAGAGGTAAGGTTTGCCCCATCATTTTTATATAATCCTGTCGCCAAGCTATCTCATTTTGCAAAATATTTAGCAAATATTCACTTTGTTTATCATTGAATATTTCTTGGTAAAAAATAACTTCACCGTCTCGATTAATTAATGTTTCTCCAATGGTTGATTCTAGAGGATTAATTTTGATAAATTCTCTAATTCCTTGCTGACGATAACGCCTAAACCATTTGTATAATGTGCTATAGCTATAATCTGAAAATTGAGCAAACTGTCTAATATTATCAGACTGAGATGTTTTAAAATCAATCAATGCTTGTATCGGCTGAGTTTTTTCTGCCTCTAGCAGATAGACTTTTAAAAGAGAGATAGATTCTTTGATATGCAAAGTTTTATATTTACTCATAGATAGGATAAAAAATTAAAACATTTTGATATTAATTATCTACTGATGAATAATTAAACTTTCTAAACTGGTTTGTAAATCTTGGGTTAATTGTGCTACGGCCGAGCGTCGATCGCTTTTATAATCGCCATAGCGCTCGGATACGGAAATAGGTTTACCAATAGTTATTATCGCTTTTTGTTGACCAATTTGGGGACGGAAAAAGGGATTACCTCCTTTAATTCTTGTCACTAAATCCCAGAGTAATAAAATTGTCTCTGCGAATCTTTCTACAGTGGGTTTTTCTTTGACATAATAACCAGTTACTGACACAAAACTTTCCACAATTCTCATGTGCCACATTTTTAAATTAGCTTCATCGGCCAGGCGATCAGCTAATCCTAATTCAAGGGGAGAAATAGAATGAGTGGGTTTTAATTCTTCCCGATAAATGCGTTCCCATCCTGCTTGTTCCAAACGACGACAGCGATCGATCACATTACCATTAGAAGAAACATTGAAATACTTTTGTACGGTTTGTAGGGCCACATCTAATAAATTGGCTAAACGTTTGGCTAGAGTTTCATTTGGATCATCACCATTGGCAGGCACTACTGGCAAAGATTGATAATAGAAATCTCGATAAAAATCCTCCATTAAGGATAATAATCTTTCTCCTAACCGAAAAAGACGCTCGTATAAAACCTTTTCTTTTGGGGATGAATTCGGAATTGGTTCTAAACCGCTATCGGTTTCTAAATTAGTTAAAATTTGCTCGATCTCTTGCCACACTGGAGTTAGATAAAAATACTGAATACCAATAGGTAAAATAATTACTTCTTGCTGTTGTTTAGCCTTTCTGACATCATCCACACCCCAAAAAGCCAATTGAGAAATACCCGGCTCAATAGCACTAACAAGCTCATTATGTCCGTTAGTTGCCCCTTCTGGAGCGGCGGCTAAAGGATAATCTCCTTCTAATAATAAACGACGAGCCGAACGCAATCCGATTAAATCGGCTTTTCCCCGTTGAATTGGTGTGCCACCTAACTTAGAATATAACCATCCTACCCTTTCTCCAGCCCATAAAGGAATCCCTCGATCGTACATAAAATGAGCGTGAATCGGTGCTGGTAATTTTATTCCTAACTCTTTGGCTTTTTTGGGTACTAATTTCCACAAAAGATAGGCCATACAGTAGGGGTCGTTAATACTGGGATGACGAAAAGCAAGCAGTAAACGGACTTTTTTCTCTTGACTTTTTTGATAAAATGTGATTAAAGTTTCTAGATTGGCGGCGGAAATTTCCCTTAAATTGGTTTGAGTTTGTAACCAGAGAGGTAAAAAGATTTGACATCCCCTTAAAAGCAAGGGATTAAGGTCAGGGGGGATAAATTCGAGGGGGGGTTGCGCGCCTAAAGATAGATTAGACATATAAGTAGTCGTGCCAAATAAATTTCCTAGTTGAGACAGTTATCAGTTATCAGTTATCAGTTATCAGATTTCAGTTTTCAGTTCACTGTTTACTGTTTAAGGAAGAATAAAAGAAAACTCTGATCAATAATTACCCACTGTCCAAAAGGTAATCACAGCAGCAAACAGGTGTCGAGCTAGATTTCAAATACACTGGGATTGCAGGCTCCCTCAACCGTGAAAGGAGAAATTAACCGACTTTGAACGAGGAGGAACAGGAGCAGTTTACCTCCTCACCTAAACAAATACAGCTATACTATAGCTCTATCCCCATTTCTCGCAAACGAGCCGCCAGCTGTTGAGAACGCTGTCTCTCCGCTTCCAGAGCTTGCTGAGTAGCATTTAATTGCTCCTGTGCCGCGGCTGCTTGCTCCTGTGCCGCGGCTGCTTGCTCCTGTGCCGCGGCTGCTTGCTCCTGTGCCGCTTCTTCTGGCAAGGGGATTAAATTGCCTTCTGGGTCATAAAATCTCGCCCAAATTGCCGTTTCTCGGTCAATAGTCCCCTGCCAAGTTCCCAACCAATAGCCTAAGCTTTCGCACCATAACCAGCCGCGCTCGTTTCGTTCTAAAGAATGGTAGCGTTGGTCGGCCCCTAAATGCCATCCTTGTAAAGAATTGCCATCAAAAGGATCGTAGATGAAATAATCTGGCGTGCGGAAGGTTCCCTCATAAATGGCTTTTTTTCGGACTTTATCGGTTTTGGCGGTACTAGGAGAGGTTAATTCCACAATAACGTCGGGATAACGTCCCTCTTCTTCCCAAATTACCCAACCCTGTCGCTCTCTCTTGCCATCGACATTGAGGACGGCGAAGAAATCTGGCCCGCGAAAATCGCGATTTTTCACCTGTTCGCGGCTGAAATAAATAAACATATTGCCACCGGTGTAGAAGTCGTCTCGCTCGCCGTAACCCTGCTGTAGGGAGCGAATCAAGACATTCATGGCAATGCGGTGTCGGTTGCTTTCCAAGGGTTCACCATCATCAAAAATTAAGTCTGTGGGGGGTGGGGGTGGTTCCCAAAAGTCCTCGAAATCTTCTTCTATCGGTGCCGGAGAGGTGGCAGTTTCGTCGCTTTTGGCAATCGTCATTTTTTCGGCCTCTCTAGGTGGGAGTGTCCAGATTTTTGCTGATTATTGATCCTATGTTACATCAGAATTTAGGAGTGAGGAGATAGATTTTAGGAGTTGAGAAAATTATCTTGGCTTAACAATGATCAAAACTTTTCTTCTGGATGGGTTACATTGGGCTAACAGGCCCGACTAATATCCCTAAGCTAACCAAAAAACTTGGCTTTATCTTTAACTAATTTTGTCCCGATTCCGGCGGCAATGACTTCGGAGAGAATGCTAATTAAACGATAGATAGCAACGGTGACAAGTACGTTAGCGGCGGGAAAGTTTTCTGCGTCTAAAAGTGCGATCACTGTGGCTTCAAAAACTCCTAATCCCCCCGGCGCTCCGGGGACAACTAACCCCAATAACCAAGCAAAACTAAAGGTTCCTAAGAGGGGTAAAATCTGAGCGGGGGCAATCATTTTTAACACCATTCCAGCCAAAATAAAACCCGCACCGCGCCACAATAAAAATCCAGTTTCACCCAGGAGAGGGACGAGAGGATATTTAGTTAGATAAACAGGTTCTTGAGCAATCTTTTTCTTTTGGCTAAGGATTTTGAGAGGATAATTTAAAAATTTGGGATGAATGCCGATTAAAATTAATCCTAAAACTAATATCTGTATCCCTAGACTTGAGCTAGATTTCATCCAACCTAAACCACTACCAATTACTGCTATGGCTAAGGCCGCACATACCAGTAATAAAAGTTCTAATAAAACGCTTAAACTAGCTGTTCCCCAATCACTTCCTGCTTTATTAATTGCCACGATGCGAGCATAAAAATGACCGATATTACCGGGTAGATATTTTCCTAAATTGGTAATCATATAGATGCCAATTCCTGCGGAGGTTTTAATCGGTTGTTGATAGCTTTTGAGTATCCATGTCCACACCCATCCTGCCCAAATTTGAGCAATAACCGTGGTTACAAGTGCCAAGAAAAGAAATAACCAGCCATGATTTTCAATTCTAACTGAGGTGACGTTATCCCAGTTATTTTTAAGGTTACTGAGAACGAAAAATAAGGTTCCCCCAATAATTAGCCAACGTAGAAACTTTTTCAGCATTTCGTTTTTTCCTTTATTCATTTTCTGGAGGCAACCAATCGAGAGCGAGCAGATTTTCTAAACTGTAGGGACATTCTCCAGGAAAACTAACTTGATTATCGGTTTTTTCTCTAACATAATTTAAGGCTTTCTGGTAAATACGAGGTAATTCTTGACTGAGATAATTACGGAGATTATTAGTTAAATAAGTATCGATCTGGTTTTTGAAATTGACAATTTCTGAGCGCCAATGAGAACGATTATATGTTCTTTCATCTTGCCAAAATTGTAGCAGTAAAAAATGTCTAATAATTTGCTCTAACAAACTAGCAACACGAAACTTTTTTTCGTTTTCCAAATCTTCTAACTCCTCGATTAAATTGTCTAAATCTAAAGCGTCAAAATTTTTAGCCTTGAGCAGCTCTATAGTTTCTTCTAACCAGAGAGAATCATCAATTTCGCAGAGAGTTTTTAAGTCGGGAATAACAGTCATTATCATCTCCTTTATTCGTATGGTGGTAGCCAATTGGGATCGAGAAGTTCTTCTAAACTGTAGGGACAAGTATCGGGGAAAGTAACTTTATTCTTTGTCTTTTTCCGCACAAAGAAAACTGCATCTTCATAAATGTTAGTTAATTCATTTTGTAAATAATTACGGAGATTAGTGGTTAAGCGTCTTTTTAGCTGAATTTGAAAGTTGACTATTTCTAACTCCCAGTGATCCTGATTATATGCTCTTTCCTTTGTCCAAAACTGTAGGAGTAAAAAATGTCTAATAATTTGCTCTAATAAACTAGCAACACGAAACTTTTTTTCGTTTCCCAAATCTTCTAACTCCTCGATTAAATTTTCTAAGTCTAAAGCGTCAAATTTTTTAGCCTTGAGCAGTTCTATAGTTTCTTCTAACCAGAGAGAATCATCAATTTCGTAGAGAGTTTTTAAGTCGGGAATAACAGTCATTGTTAATCTCCTTTATTCGTAAGGTGGTAGCCAATTAGGATCGAGAAGTTCTTCTAAACTGTAGGGACAAATATCAGGAAAGTTGACTTTATTATCAGTTTTTTTACGAACGTATTGCAGGGACTCAAAGTAAATTTGCTCAAATTCCTGTTCTAGATATTTGCGAAGATTTGTGGTTAAATAGCGCTTTAACTGATATTGAAAACTTATTATCTCTGCTTGCCAATGAGCCTGATTATATTCTCTTTCCCTTGTCCAAAATTGTAATAATAAACAATGTCTGATAATTTGCTGTAAAAAACTAGCAACACGAAACTTTTTCTCGTTTCCCAAGTCTTCTAACTCCTCGATCAAGTTTTCTAAATCTAAAGCGTCAAATTTTTTCGCCTTGAGCAGTTCAATGGTTTCTTCTAACCAGAGGGAATCATCAATTTTGTAGAGAGTTTTTAAGTCGGGAATAACAGTCATTTTTTATCTCCTTTATTCGTAAGGTGGTAGCCAATTAGGATCGAGAATTTCTTCTAAACTGTAGGGACAAGTATTGGGAAAGTTGACTTGATTGTTGGTCTTTTTTCTCACATAACGGAGTGCCTTCTGATAAATATTATCAAATTCTTGTTCTAAATATTTCCGTAAACTTGCCGTTAGGTAGGTATTTAATTGATCTTGAAAATTTACCAGTTCTGCTTGCCAATGACTTTGATTATATTCTCTTTCCCTTGGCCAAAATTGTAATAATAAACAATGTCTAATAATTTGCTGTAAAAAACTAGCAACACGAAACTTTTTTTCGTTACCCAAATCTTCTAACTCCTCGATTAAATTCTCTAAATCTAAAGCGTCAAATTTTTTCGCTTTCAAGAGTTCGATGGTTTCTTCTAACCAGAGAGAATCATCAATTTCGTAGAGAGTTTTAAAGTCGGGAATAACAGTCATTTTTTATCTCCCCTACAATAGGCAATAGTGACCGGTTAAATCGATCACTAGAGCTTTTTTACTGTTTATATACTAGATAATTTTAGCGGCGCGCAGACCGAAAAAGAGACCGAGGGCAATTCCGGTAAAAACGATCAGATAACCCGCTAAAGCAGCAACAGCTAACACAGACATGGTGAAAATCTCCCAAGTAATTTAATCTTTTTTAGCATTGTACCGTTATTCTTGCCCTTCCCCTTCCTCGTCTTCCGGATCTTCCCCAAAGCGCTGCTGGGGGGGAATTGCGGCGACAATTGCCTCGATTACCTTGCCGACTGGAACAATTTCTAAGCCCACATCTTCGGGATAAACTTGACCTCTGGGGACAATCGCCCGTTTAAAGCCCAATTTCGCCGCTTCTTTTAATCTTAGTTCCATTTGCGACACTAAGCGGACTTGTCCGCCTAATCCCACTTCCCCGATTAAAACTGTGCGCGGATCCACGACTCGATCGCGAAAACTGGCGACAACAGCGATCGCAACTCCCAGATCCGCCGCCGGTTCTTCCACTCCCAACCCTCCTGCGGAGGCAACATAGGCATCTAATTTCGATAAAGGAATGCCGACGCGCTTTTCTAAAACGGCGAGAATTTGCTGTAATCGGTTGTATTCTATGCCAGTAGTCGATCTTCGCGGGGAAGCATAGCTGGTAGGGCTAACCAATGCCTGTAACTCCACCACAATCGGGCGTGTACCTTCACAGGCTACCACCGTCGCCGTACCCGGGGAAAATTCGTCGCGATTGCCTAAAAACAATTCTGAGGGGTTTTCCACTTCCACCAAACCGTGATCCACCATCTCGAAAATACCGATCTCATGGGTTGCCCCAAAACGGTTTTTCACGGATCTTAAGAGACGATGGGAGGCATAGCGATCGCCTTCAAAATATAACACTGTATCGACCAAATGTTCCAAAACTCGCGGACCAGCGATCGCCCCTTCTTTGGTAACATGACCGACAATTAATAAAGTAATATTCTCCCGTTTTGCCACCTGCATCAAGGCGGAGGTACATTCGCGAACTTGGGCGACGGATCCCGGCGCGGAAGTTAAGGCCCCAAAATAAAGAGTTTGAATACTGTCAATTACCGCCACTTGTGGGCGTAGAGATTCTAATTCTCGCAAAATTTCCTCTAAATCGGTTTCTGGCAAAACGTAGAGATGATTATCGAGTTCTGCGGTTGATTCGGAGGCTTTTTTCTCCTTGCCATTGCCGTTATTTTCCGACTCCACGGCAACCACTCCCACCCCCAAACGGGCAGCCCGCAGTTTAATCTGTTGTCCCGATTCCTCGGCGGAAACGTAGAGGATGCGCGGTAATCTTTGGGCGAGTTGGTTGGTAACTTGCAGTAAAAGCGTCGATTTGCCGATACCCGGATCGCCGCCAATTAGTACAAGAGAACCGGGGACAATGCCACCACCGAGAACGCGATCAAATTCCCCGTACCCAGAGGGAAAACGTTCCTGTTCATACTGGGTAATTTCCGAGAAGCGCACCGAGATGCGCGGCTGCGGGTTGCGTTGTCCTTTGCCGTTATTTGGGCGACTATTTTGCCATCCTGGGCGATTTACCGCCTGATTATTGCCACCAGCTACCACTTGTTCTTCTAAAGTCCCGTAGGTGTCACAACTGGGGCATTTTCCCAACCATTGGGGAGATTCCGCCCCACAAGCACTACAGATATATATTGTTCGCGATTTCGCCATGTTTTTTAAGAAAAGTTAAAGAAAAGCGGTTTGAGGATCAATTCTCTTGTCAAATTTAGTTAAGTATGATATGGGGGGAGGGGGACAATAAAGTTATTGATAATTGCCATAAAAGAAATAAAATAGGAAATTCAGGCTTAATGATAACGGCCAAAGGATATTCTATAAACAGGAACGCTCGTTATTTAACTTTAAAATTCATCACACTATTTAACTAAGGAGTGTTAATTCAGTTGGAGAACCAGAAGGAAAAAATTCTCGTTGTTGATGATGAAGCCAGCATCCGTCGTATCTTAGAGACTCGTTTGTCGATGATTGGTTATGAAGTCGTCACCGCCGCCGACGGCGAGGAAGCTTTAGAAACCTTCCGCACTGCCGAACCCGATTTAGTGGTTTTGGATGTGATGATGCCGAAATTAGACGGTTACGGTGTCTGTCAGGAACTCCGCAAAGAATCGGATATTCCTATCATTATGTTAACCGCTTTGGGGGATGTGGCCGATCGAATTACCGGACTAGAATTGGGTGCCGATGACTATGTGGTTAAACCCTTTTCTCCCAAAGAACTCGAGGCGCGGATTCGTTCGGTGTTGCGTCGGGTAGAGAAAAATGGCGCTCCAGGGATTCCTAGTTCCGGTGTGATTCATATCGGTTCAATTAAAATCGATACCAATAAACGCCAAGTTTATAAGGGGGATGAACGCATCCGTCTGACTGGTATGGAATTTAGTTTACTGGAATTATTGGTTAGTCGATCGGGAGAAGCTTTTTCCCGCTCGGAAATCCTTCAGGAAGTTTGGGGTTATACCCCCGAACGTCATGTGGATACGCGGGTGGTAGATGTGCATATTTCCCGTTTACGAGCCAAATTAGAGGATGATCCCAGCAATCCTGAGTTAATTCTCACCGCTAGAGGTACAGGCTATCTTTTCCAGCGGATTTTAGAACTAGACGAGGAATAGTTCTCAGCTATGGCACCAGCTGATCCCAATCGTATTTTAAGACTGTTACCCCTGTTCGCCGGCATCGTCGGGGGTACGGTATTAATGTTTAATCGTTTTGCCACTGCCGATTTAACCCCATCGCAAGCGCGTTCCGATGTGATGGGAGTGATTTTGAGTGGGGTTTTAATTTTGGTGGGTTTAATCTGGCAAAGAGTTCAACCTCGCTTACCGGATGCTGTGGAATTAATCGGGCGCGAAGGCCTGGAATTTGCCCCAGATTTGCCAGAACCGGTTAAAATTGAGCTTGCTTGGGCCTCCCATTTACTTTTAACTAACACCGTGACAAAATCTCTGATCGTTTATTATCGGGGAGAAGTTTTATTACGTCGCGGTATCTTAAGCCAGAATTCTGAAGTTAAAGTTAGTAATATTATCAAAAGAGTTTTAGAAACTGGTAAAGCCGTTTATTTAGTTAATTTAAATTTATATCCCGCTAAAATCGAGTTTGACTATTTGCCAGAAAACACCCAAGGCTTAATCTGTCAACCCATCGGTAAGGAAGGGGTGTTAATTTTGGCGGCAAATGCACCGCGCAGTTACACTAAACAAGATGAAATTTGGATCGAGGGAATTGCTGATAAACTAGCCGACACTTTCAGTCAGTTTTAGACGATTTCAGTAAGATTTAAGAATTTGGTTAAGATGAGAGTAAACAGTTAGCGATCGACCTGTAGCTACAGCAGTTATCTCAATGGTGAGATAGCTATACTTTGCCGGCGGCGATCGAAGCTTTTAAAAATCGTTAACTGATAGTTAGGGGTCGAGAAGGTCATCACCCCCATCCCCTCCCATAAAGAACCTACCCGTGCATAGTTTTCGGACTTTATTGAAATTAGGTGATAGAGTTGTCTAAGTTGGGCTTCCGTCGGTTGCATTTAGTCATTATCGGCTTGATTTTAGATTATTGTTCATTTTTAGCATCATTAACTGAAAGTCACTTCCCTAACCTATTTAGGGTTTGCTGAATAAAGGTGAAATGTAGGCAAGGTAAGGGTTTTGTGGCTTTTCTCGCGAAACAGGTGCAAGATTTTGAGAGAATCGTGCTTCAAAACCTTGCGTCTTCATCGGCCCGCGTCCTGTAGGGGCGAAGCATTCGGATAAAAAATCTACGGTTTCACCGATAGGTTATTGCCCGAATGCTTCGCCCGTACTTTGTCAGCAAACCCTATTTAGCATCAGTTTAACCCATTTTTCAAGAATCTAGGCTAGAATATGAAGACAAGACGCATTGCTCTGGGTTAATCTACTCTGTAGAAGCTAAGAAGGTAATCAAAATGGCTAAATATTCGCCTCTTATCCATGTATCTCCTGAAACTATGAGTGGTGTTCCTGTTTTTTCAGGTACTAGAGTTCCGATACAAACACTTTTTGATTATCTTAAAGCAGGAGAATCAATTGATGATTTTTTAGAGGGTTTTCCGACGGTAACAAGAGAACGAGTTATTAGCTTACTTGCAGAATTTGAAAAAGAGCTTATTGATAGGGTAGCGTGAAATGAGGCTTTTTTTAGATGAATGTATTGACCGAAGATTAATGAGGGAGTTTACAGGTTATAATATCAAAACTGTTCCACAAATGGGATGGACTGGGATCAAGAATGGTCAACTGTTAGGTTTAGCTTCACAAGAATTTGATATTTTTATTACAGTGGATAAGAATTTGCCGTTTGAGCAAAATTTACCGCAGTTTAATCTAGCTATTATTATTTTACAATCACAATCAAATCGTTTGGTCCCTAAAGTTTTAGAAGTTTTGGCAACAGTAACAAAAGGAACAGCAACAGTAGTAAGTTTATAACAACCTATTTAAAATGAATTTAAGCCATTTTTCAAGAGTCTGGGCTAAGATATTAAGGCAATGCTGCATTACACTGCGTTAATGCAGCCTACAAAATTGGTGATCGCACTCGATGAGATGATAAAATATCAATTATTGAAGAACAAAGCTATCTCCTCCATTAAATAGATAATATTTGATACCAGTTGCGTCATCTGTGACAGTAATACTATTAGGATTACATTTGCTCATTCCCGATGGACCACTACCACCACCAAAATTGAAAAAAGGAGCCATCGCTATACATTTTCCAGCTGACACAGGAACATAACAATAATCACCGCTAACTGAAGCACCAGATATATTAGGTTCAACTCTTTGTCTTTCATTAAAAAACATAGGTCCTGTTTTACACTGATACTGACGACGAGATTGGCTAATTAAAATATCATTACTCATATTGTTTGCTTGTATGGGAGCAGAATTAATTAATCCCACACCAATGAACATACAGAGGATTTTAATGGCTCTCATAGTGAGTAGTTACTGCAAAAACAACCATAATAAGCAGAATCCTAACTAATAAGTTTAAACATTGTCAAGACGGAAAAAAACGGATATTGTCGGAAGTTTTGTTAACTATGTTTACAAATATCGGAAAATAACGGATAATGACGGTATTGTGTCTCCAAATCTTAACATTACTCCCATGGATACCCAAGAAGTCTTCTCACTTATTGATAATCTGGTTTTTGACCACACGGGAAAGCATCTCGATACATTGCAATTAGGGATTTTAAAGAACGTTTTTGATGGTCAGAAATATGCAAAAATAGCAGAAAAATATAATTGTTCTGAAGGTCATGCCAGAGATAAAGCCTATGAACTTTGGCGCATTCTTTCGGAAGTGTTAGGGGAAGAATTAAATAAATCAACTGTTCGATCAGCAATTGAAAGGTTAATTGTCAGCAATAGTATTAATAATTTGGGTAATAAATCTGTAAAAATTGATCAGGTTACTTTTTGTCATAACCCTTCTAATAATCGAGAAATAGAAAATTATCATATTTATAAAACTGAAAACAATGTTATTAAAGCAAAACTAGAAACTGTTCCCAAACTAATAGGATTAGGATTAACGATCGAACAAATTGCTCAGGCTCTTGATTTAGATATACAATTAATTTTAGATAGTCTCAAATCAGAGTAACTTTGATAACTTTATCAAGATATGGATGTCAAGCTGCTTTGATCCACAATTGACAAGGATAGGGAAATGGGGTTCTTTTGGATTTGGTGGGTAAAATGTATTCTAAGATACAGTCTTGCGGGCGAGGGAGTGGAAGGAACCACAGAGACACAGAGGACACAAAGATCGATCGCTACTATATAAGTTAAACTTATCACACAAAGTTGAGAAGAGCCTTATTTTCGCTTGATCGCTCCAGCATTTATGCTAAATTTACCTCGCCCACTTCAGTCTGTTCAACTCAACTGTTCATAGCTCTGAAAATTTCACGAACAGAGATTTTTTCGAGCCAACAACCTATAAAAAAGTTGTCTAGCCGTAATTCCTATAATTCAATCACAGCTGCTATTAATTTCCAGCAGGGAGCTTCTCCTTCCCAATTTGCCGAAGAGATCCAAGGCAGACTAAGACTGACGGTAACAAAACAGTTTTGCTGAGGTTGATAGCCTGTATTTAATTTCTCGACAAATACGGGATCAGTTATCTTTGCTTCTGTCAAACTGTTACCATTCGCTGTTGTAATTGTGCCACGCCACTCAAAATTTCCTTTTGAATTTTCTTTTTGATATACTCTAAAACTCTGCACTTGAATCAACTGGAGAGTATAACGTTGATTGAAATTAAGGTTTTTCAAATAAGAAGGATTAACATATTTAATTGAATTGTGCAGTATTTTTGTTGGGGTTCTACAATACTTTCCCAAATTATTGATATTGAATCTACCTACACATTTCCACTCACCGGGTAAAACGGAAAGATTTTCCGATTCAAACCCAAAATCATTGCCAGTATCAGCAAGGGGAATTTCGAGAATATCTAAAACTTTTGGTTCTTTACCAGAAATTAGTCTAACTGCTCGTGGAACCCTGCCATCTTCTGGATAAAGAGAATCACACACAGGACGAACCCAATTTCCTGAACCAATATCAATTCCAGCGATACAGCGTTCATTTAATTTCCATGAATTAGCAAGACAGACAATTTTTTTCAGAGATGACATATATTGACATTCCCCCATTTATCCTTTAAATATTCCGCCACTAAACGACGGTGACAATTATGAGGTTTTGCCTCACTACAGAGTAAACAAGCGTTATTAATTACATCTGGAGAAACTTTTGTTTCAATCCTCCGGCTACTAATAAGTTGTCTAAATTTTTGTTCGTATATTGTCCAATCAACTTTTTTCTTTTTATATTCATCAAGAATATCTTGAGTTGGAGCTAAGTCTAAAACATGAACATAGTCAATGCCACCGATGACTTTTAAAAAATATTCCAGGTCAGCTTTTTTACTAAATCCTGCTAACTGGGAAACATTATTTAAACGAGTATCTATAACTCTCTTAACACCAGCTTTTTGTAAGTCATCAAAGAACTTCTGTGCAGTCTTTTGAGTAAAGCCGATTGTAAAGAGATTGATTGTCCTGTTCATCATAATTACCACTTGTTTCTATATAAGCAATTGCATCACCCTGAAGCTTATAAGCTTTCTCCAAACATTCTGCTTTTGTGAGAATATTGCTATTTGGCTCGACAAATAAAGAAAGCTGAATTTCTTTTTGACTACTTGCTGAAAAATCTGTCAAACTATGTTTAAACAGCATTCTTTCTTCCAGATGGTCATGAGATTCCAAGTCACCATTTTTGAGAATATGATAAATATCTAAATCGCAATGACGTAGATGTTGACAAACCAGAATCGCTCTATGACATTCAATCGGGTCTTTCTCCGCACACATAAGGGCAATTCGATGTTTTTTCACTCCCTGTAAAATTCGTTCAATTCCATGATTAAAAGCTGATGTTTTCGCAATTTTTTCGTATAAAGCCTTACCATTGACATAACATTCTTCGCTGCTCGGTCTGGCTCCTAATTCCTTGCCCAAAAACACATAGTAAATGCCTTCACTTTTTAAAGCATTTGACAATATTGACTGATTAAAATGCTTGAGAAATCGGCTATAAGGATGAGAACGAACATCAGCAAGGGCAGTTATATTATGCTTCTTAAGTAGAAGCATAAATGAGGCAATTTCATGATTAGAGTGACCGATGGTGAATAACTGCATCAATATTATTATTCCTTCGATGAAAGCCTACAATAATCATTGTAGATCAACGATTGCCTAGAGAGGGGAACAGGCCATCGGGCCAGAAATGACTCTATAGGCAGAATATCCCAACTTCTAACCCTGGTTATCGGTCAGGGGTCGATGTTTCTCGATCAAATCGATCGCCTGGGTGACACTTTCCGGGAAAATTACCACTAAACCACCCTCGGAAACCGTGCTTAAAGCCTTCTCTAAAGCTTCCGTTTCATCGAGAATAACTTCTGGACGCAAACTGGCATTTTCTTGGCTAATTCCCCGGAGAATTAAATCGGCCACTTCTCCCCGGCGGCGACCGCGAGTATCGTTATCTTCCTTAACAATAATCCGATCGAACATAAGCGCCGATAATTTCCCTAATAAAATTAAATCATCATCGCGTCGATCGCCAGGTCCGCCGACCACGCCGACTTTTTCCCCGGACCAATTGCCGACAAAACCGCCGACGGCTTCGTATCCGGCTGGATTATGGGCATAATCGATTAAAGCGTGATGGTGTCCCAAGTCAAACAGGTTCATCCTGCCGGGGGTCTGGGCGACGGAAGGTTTAAAAGTCCGCACCCCTTGGCGAATTAACTCGATATCGATCCCCTGCACAAAAGTGGCTAAACAGGCGGCCAGGGCGTTAGCAATCATAAAAGGAGCCATTCCCTGCATAGTCACGGGAATATTAACCGCTTCCTCGATTCTCAGCGTCCATTCTCCCTCTAGAATCGACAGATAGCCATTCTCATAGATGGCGGCCATGCCACCGCGACGGATATGGTCGTGAATAATCGGGTTATCGGGACTCATGGAAAAATAAGCCACTCTTCCCTTGACTTTTTCGGCCATACTAGCGGTCAAGGGGTCATCGGCATTTAAAACCGCGTAACCCTCGGCGCTAACCACCTCGGCCACAACGCTCTTTACCTTCGCCATTTGTTCGATGGTGTCGATATCACCGATACCCAAATGGTCGGCGGCCACATTTAACACCACTCCCACATCGCACTGATTAAAGGCTAAACCCGATCGCAGGATACCACCCCGGGCCGTTTCTAATACAGCAATCTCTACTGTGGGATCCTTCAAAATCATACTGGCACTGTAGGGACCGGTGTTATCGCCCTTTTCTACCAGATAATCATCGATATATACGCCGTCCGTCGTGGTAAATCCGACTACTTTCCCCGTTTGTCGGCAAATATGAGAAATTAAGCGGCTAGTGGTGGTTTTGCCGTTAGTTCCCGTAATTGCCAGAATCGGCACGCGGCTGGGAGTCCCAGGGGGGAATAACATATCGATAACCGGGGCGGCGATATTGCGGGGTAAACCGCGACTAGGGGCGACGTGCATCCGAAAACCGGGGGCAGCGTTGACTTCTACGATCACCCCATCTACTTCTCGCAGGGGTTTGCGGATATCCTCTGTCACCACATCGATCCCGGCAATGTCTAAACCGATTAATTTTGCCACTCTTTGGGCGATCCAGACGTTTTCGGGGTGAATTTCGTCGGTACGATCCACGGCGATGCCGCCGGTGCTTAAATTAGCCGTGGCCCGCAGATAGGCGATCTCTCCGTGGGCTAAAATGCTGGTTAATTCATAGCCCTGTTTCCCTAGCACATTAAGGGCGGTTTTGTCAATAGTTATTTTAGTTAAAACGTTGGCGTGACCCTCGCCCCGGTTGGGATCCCGATTAGTAATCTCGATTAATTCTTCTATAGTTGAGCGCCCATCACCGACGACGTGAGCGGGGATCCGTTCGGACACGGCGGCGACTTTGCCATTTATGACTAAAATTCGGTGATCACTGCCTTTATAGTATCTTTCTACGATCACGCTGCGGGTTTTTGAGGCGGCACTGGCCAGATCATAGGCTTCCTCTGCTTCCTGTTGATTTTTCACATCGATGCTGATGCCCCGGCCGTGGTTGCCATCGAGGGGTTTAATCACGATGGGAAACCCTCCCACTTCCTCGATTGCCTCGGGCAACTCATCCAAGTATTGAATCACCGTACCCCGGGGGACGGGAATGCCGGCATCCTTGAGGATAGTTTTCGTGCCTTCCTTGTCACAGGCCAACTCAACGGCTAAAATCCCCGAAAAACTGCTTAAAGTGGCTTGAATGCGCTTTTGGTGAACACCATAGCCCAATTGCACCATGGAACGAGCGCTCAGGAGTAACCAAGGGATATTTCTAGCCTGTGCTTCTTTAACGATGGTTTCGGTACTCGGACCGAGGGAGGCATTATTGCATAAATCGCGTAAATCGGCTAAATCTTGGGCCAATTCTTCCTTAGAATAGGTTCCCGTGTCGACAATCGATTGACACAAACGCACGGCAGCCCGACCCGCATAACGTCCCGCTTGCTCGTCAACGTACTCAAAGACGACGTTATAGACTCCTGGGGTGGAGGTGCTTCTAGTGCGACCAAAACCGACGGGAGTTCCTGCCAATTCCTGCAATTCTAGGGCGATGTGTTCGATAATGTGGCCCATATAGGTCCCGGTGCGGACTCGTTCAAAGAAACCGCCGCGATAACCGGGGGAGCAGTAATGTTCGACTAAACTGGGGAGAACGTCGATTAATCCCTCGTAAAAGCCAGGAATTTCATTCGATGGCTTTTCTGCGAGATCTTCGAGATCTAGACGCATAACAATGAGCTTGTCGCGACGAATACTCCAGTAGTTGGGACCGCGCAGGGTTTGGGTTCTGAGAATTTTCATCGAAAAAATGGGTCTGAAACCCCGCCCTTTAGCGATAGCGGAGGGCGGCTTTATACAAGTTAGTGAGAAACAATTAAACCGTTAGAACGACGAATTAACTGAATCTTGCTAACAGCTATCTGTCCCAATCGTTGACCATTGGTATCGCTTACAGATAGCTGTTTTTCGGTATCTCCACTGACATAACCAATTCCTTTGGGAGAAGAAACTAAATCTCCTTTACGGAACCCATGTCTTGTAATAGAGCCACCATATTTACGTCGTTTACCACCCTTAGAAAAAACCATCAGGTGAAGTTGACGACGACTAATAGGAGGACGTTTGATGACAGCAAAGGGAGCGTTTGTTACTTTAACATAACCCTTCCAATCATATCCATGTCCATTAGAAGTATGGAATGGCAAATAATCTAAAAATTGAAAACAGGCAAGAGCAATTCCATCGTTAGCATGACTTTCTGGTGATTGTTCTGCTTTATTTTTAGACTTTTCTAGTCGCAAATGTTTTCTGAGATTAGAGGTTTGCCAACCAAAGCGAGTATGGACTGTTGCCAA
Organism: Microcystis sp. MC19; assembly: GCF_003019735.1. Taxonomy (NCBI): domain Bacteria; kingdom Bacillati; phylum Cyanobacteriota; class Cyanophyceae; order Chroococcales; family Microcystaceae; genus Microcystis; species Microcystis sp. MC19. Next base: position 3,168,399 of record NZ_CP020664.1, read on the forward strand.
TTGAGACAGTTGCTCAATAGCCCATTTTTGTCCAACCATAACCGGCGAGAAACCTTTTCCAGACTTAGCTCCTTTTCTACCGGAAGTTAGATCAATATCGGCTTTGATGTACTCAAAATAAATATCGGTAATTGGATAGATTTTGGTTAGTTCGGAAACGACTCGAAGTTCAAGTTGACGATTAGCTCTGATTGAGGGAGCTAATTTTCCTTGTCTTCTATTTGAGAATCGTTTTTGTCGATGCGCTCTTAGATTAAAAGGAAGTTGGCGGTTAATCCGTCTTTTTCTACGTCCTTTTCGCATTAACCGTCTATTGTCCAGGCGCTCTCTTACTCGCTTAAAAGGAAGTTCTAAGTGAGCCTTCCAAAGAGTAAAAAGGGAGGATTGAACGCCAATTCCAGAGAATAATTTACCCCGGTCAATACCAATAGCAATCGGTTGGGTTTTGTTATCGGAAGGTTCATCGGTTAGCTGGACATAGAAAATATCTAAGTCGTTGAATTTACCGATAGCTTTTCCTTCTTTAATCCACCGCCTGGCCCGACTGGGTTTAGTGGGCATCAACGGTTTTCCGTCTTTTGAGATAACAGGAACTCTTGCCATGGAGATAATCCTTAAGAGTGAAGTTAATGTCCCTTTCCGCAACACAATCAAGATGTCTTGTCTAACAACGCTTTACCAATAGAGCTTAGAGGAAATCCGAACTAGGGAAGTATTCGGAAGTCTGGGCCAGATTGTGTCTCGATGCGGTAGTCTCTACTTGCGTCGCCTAAATTGGTCTAGGCAAGCCCCGTCCCTTTTAGGGCGGGGTTAGTGACGATATAGCTGATGTTCGCTGTTGAGAAGCACAAAGAAGCCGTTGTTTATTGTCTGGTTTTCCGAGATGGGTAAACTGTTCACTATGAACAGTTTTTCAGGAGTTTTTTTACCCTAATTTAGCGATCACTTGGTGTTTTTTGAGATGATAGCCATCACCGTAGGAGAGAATATGCACCCGCAGATTATGCAGACTCAGGGGTTCGTTAGCGGTGACGTGATGGTGGTTGGTGTGAGACATTTCCCTGGCATCAATTACCGTCACTGTACCGCAGCCGATTACCGTCATCGTGCCATCTCGTTCAAACATAGCGCAGGTATCCTCATCGATGCCAATTCCTAAACGTTCGGGATAACCGGAGATAGCGCTCATTAACCGAGCCATGCGGTTGCGATTGTGGAAGTGTTGATCGACAATGACTTCAGGAATGAGACCTAATCCCATGGCCATATCCACTAGGGCCCGATTGGGTGCTTCCCCGCTGCTGCCCCCAGCAATCATGTGATGACCCATAACGGCAGCCCCGGCGCTAGTTCCGGCCAGGGTCAGTTCTCCCTGTTGCACTCTTTGTCTGATCCTTTCCATCAGGGGGGTATCGGAGAGCAAACCGCATAAACGCAGCTGGTCGCCTCCGGTCATAAATACACCCGTACATTCTTCGATGTAGGCTTGAAATTGGGGGTCTTCTCCCTGCACCCGATCGCGAATATCGATAACTTTGACGTATTTTGCCCCCATTTCCTCGAAAATCTTCTGATAGCGATCGCCGATTAACACCGGTTCTCTGGAAGCGGAGGGAACAATAGCGATCACTGCTTCGCTACCCCCGGCGCGATTCCAAAAGGTGTGCAGTATCTCTTTACCGTGGACTTTATCCTCGGCACCTCCAATGACTAAAATCGCCGTTTTGAGAGATACGGGGGTAGGATTTTGGTGGTGTTGGGTTTCTAGCTCGATGATCATGTCACTGAACGAATAGACATTTTTAGGGATGGAAGGTTTTTCGGGAAGATGGACAGGTATCTTGATGTTATTTTCCCTGAACGGTTGACGGAAAAAAATGCGGTTTAGGAATATTTTTGGGGACATCAAGCAATAGTAGAGGCGATTTTAGCAATTTTCTTCGATCCACTGGCAATGACGGACTGTTAGTTAACTTTAAGTCTAGGCTAGACTTCGATCACTCAAGCTAGAGCCAGAAAAACCCCTAGACAGTACAGCATAGTCTATCATGTTATCGAGATAGACTAGCGCAAAATTAGCAAGATTTTAACCGCTCGATCCGTGACAAAATGATACATTTAACACTATTCCAGTCTAGGCCTGAATTTTCCCCGTGCAGTTTGACATCATTACTCTCTTTCCCGATTTTTTTACCTCACCGCTGCAGTCGGGGTTGTTGGCAAAAGCTCTCGAACGCGACATCGCTAGGGTAAATTTGGTCAATCTCCGGGATTTTGCCCACGATAAACACCGTCGCGTCGATGATGAACCCTACGGTGGTGGTGTGGGAATGTTATTAAAACCAGAGCCAATTTTTGAGGCGATCGAGTCCTTAGCAATTTTACCACCCCGGGAGATCGTGCTGATGACTCCCCAGGGGGAACCGCTCAATCAAGCTTTACTGAAAACTTGGGCCGGTAGTTATCGGCAGTTAATTCTCATCTGTGGGCATTATGAAGGGGTAGATGAGCGGGTTTGTGAGCATTTGGTGACTAGAGAGGTATCTTTAGGGGATTTTGTCCTAACTTGTGGGGAAATCCCTGCTTTGGCCATTATTAACGGGGTGACGCGGTTGTTACCCGGGACGGTAGGTAAGGCAGAATCGTTGAAATTGGAGAGTTTTGAGGCGGGTTTATTGGATTATCCCCAATATACCCGGCCCCCGGTCTTTCGCGGTTGGCAAGTACCGCCGGTTTTGCGCTCAGGTAATCATCAGGATATCGCCGATTGGCGCTATCAACAACAACTCGATCGCACTAAGGAACGTCGTCCGGATCTCTGGCAAAAATGGCTAGAGGAAGGGGATTAATCCCCAAAAATGCTGGCGGGGGGAGCGCCGGAGAGGGTAGGGTAAGCTGATCTAATTTGTATAATAACTAGAGGATGGCTGTGCTGAGAGCCTTTTGTCAAGCATAATTGAGATGCTTTTACCCGGCAACCCCTACCGCTATTTATTGAATTTTAACATTTAATTTATAGGTGGCATTGCCGCGAGTTCCCCCTACAATTATTTCATAATTTCCAGTGGCTGGTAATTTTGGCTCTTCGTTACTTGGTATGGTTCGATAGGGGGGGCATAAATCGACTAAATCCTTATCTGGCAAGAGATTTAATTGATTAGTTCGCTCTGGATCGCAAACAATTGACAAAAATTGTGGCAATGTCTGTCTCTATAAGGAATGAACCCCTTATAGAGACAGACATTGCATAAGACAAACCGAAGAACCGATCAAGCTAGAGGTTTAAAGATTGATCGGGTTCCAATTATTTTTATTAATAAATATTTTACACAATTCATACCAGGTAAGCAAGAGGGCTACGCCACTACTACCCAATCATTACCGTCAACGGATTGCTCGGTTGCTGAGAGAGAGTCTATCGTTCTCTAAAAAAATGGAAAATCACGTTGGGGAGCCCTTTGGTACTTTATCCATGACGACAATGCCCAATTAGACAAGGTTTGAGCTATCAACACGACAATAAAATCACTACCACAAATTAAAGCATATCTCCAGAGTTTTGAGTTAAAAGTTAAACTGCAAGTTTTTATTTAGCACTAATGTACTCAATAACTAATTTTTTGGGAAAAATTAGTTAGCCCCGCATTATAACATATAATTAATTTGAAATAGTTGTAATAAAGAAAAATAATCTCCTGTCTCGGAGTCTCCTACTGTAATTTCCTTTATCTTCGTTAAGATGTATTATGGCTGGGGAGAACATCTCCTAGAATGGAGGCAACTTTCCCGACACAAATTAGGAGAGTCCCACGGATATAATGTAAAAGTATCCATACTCATTATTTTCTACCGTCATTCCCCTCTATCCCCTCTGGTATTATCCCCATGCTTGATGCAGTCATAATTTTACTATTCGTCTTCGCTATTGCCAGTATTGGTTATAGTGGTGTGGACTTGCTGCCGGTTACTGTCCAGTCGCAAATCAGCAATATTGAAGCTTTACGCTGGTTATCGGCGGGTTTTGCCTCAATTATTGGTTTAGCCCTTGGTTTAGTTGCCCAAACTACCTATCGTCGTCTAGAAACCCAAGTACGACAAACTCCGATCGAAGTTATTTTAACCCGTTCCGTCGGTCTAGTTATCGGTTTGTTAATTGCGAATCTGATCTTAGCTCCGATTTTCTTCCTACCGATTCCCAGAGAATTCTCGTTTGTTAAGCCGATAATCGCCATTTTAGGCAGTGTTATGTTTTCCTATCTGGGGGTTAGTTTAGCTGATACCCACGGTCGCACTTTTTTGCGTCTGATTAACCCCAATAGTATGGAATCAATTTTAGTGGCAGAAGGAACCCTGCAAGCGGCCGCCACCAAAGTTGTGGACACCAGTTGTATTATCGATGGTCGTATCGAACAATTGTTAGACACGGGATTTATCGAGGGACAGATACTCATTCCCCAATTTATCCTTCAGGAATTGCAACAGTTAGCGGATGGCAGTAACGACCAAAAACGAGTCAGAGGAAGACGAGGATTAGACATCTTAAACCGGATGCAGCAAGAATTCCCCGATCGCATTATCATTCATCCGGCCGATTATGAAGATATTAGCACCGTAGATGCTAAATTGGTCCATCTTGCCCAAGAAATTAACGCCACCTTGCTCACTAACGATTATAATCTCAGTAAAGTGGCCAATCTGCAAAAAGTCACCATCTTGAATGTCAACGATCTCGCCCAAGCAGTACGCCCGATCTACTTGCCCGGGGATACTTTGGATCTGAAAATTCTCAAAGCAGGAAAAGAACCCACCCAAGGCATTGGTTATCTAGAAGATGGCACGATGGTAGTGGTAGAGGAAGGAAAAGATTATCTGGGGGGAGAATTGCGGGTAGTGGTGACATCTGCACTGCAAACCTCGGCCGGACGGATGATTTTTGCTAAACCCCAAAATTCCCTAATTGCCTAAAGGTAATAAAACCCAAAAAAGCCTCAAATACAGAGCCAGAGGGGATTGTATTTGAGGTATTTTATTTTTTAAGGGAAGTTAAGTCACCAATCGAACTATCTAGCCAATTGATACCTAATTAAGCTGGTTTATTGATTACAGCCATGGACTGACGAGCAAAACCGAAATAACTATCCCAGAATTGTTTCTGACTATCGAGGGCAACTTTGGTGGCGGTTTCTTGGGCGGTTAGGTAGGATTTCACCCATTCTTGTTGATATTCGAGGGATTTAACCAAAGTTTCCGGAAACTCAAACACTGGTGTAGTCGTGGGAAGACCATTACCCCAAGCGGACAGAAGCATTTTCTGCCATTCGGCTAGGTATTTTTGGTATTCCTCAAGATAATTGGTGTTCATAGAAGTCAAACCGCTAACTAACCCATCTGGATGGAGATGGTGAGAAAGTGGGGCGGTGTTGCCACCTTCTCGAAAGCAAAAACCGTGACGAGATAAAATATAATATTCTATCCCTTCCTTGATTATAACCTGAGTTTGTGATCAGCCCCAATCTTTATGCGATCGCCCTAGGCTGGCCCTATTTTTTGGTGACTCGGAACTAACGCTAAAATAATCCTACTCTAGCCATTTTCTCCCAACTATGATCGATCGCCCTATTCATGTAATTGGTGGAGGATTAGCGGGGACTGAGGCGGCGTGGCAGATAGCCCAAGCAGGTATTCCCGTGATCCTGTACGAAATGCGCCCAATTCGCTCTAGTCCCGCCCACCATAGCCAATTTTTAGCCGAATTAGTCTGTAGTAACTCCTTTGGTGCCATGGCAGTGGATCGCGCCACCGGGTTACTCCATGAAGAATTACGACGCTTAAATTCTCTAGTTATTGCTCAGGCCGATCAGCACAGTGTCCCCGCAGGAGGGGCTTTAGCGGTCGATCGAGGGGTCTTTAGTCGAAATTTGACGGAAATCTTGGCTAACCACCCTCTAGTCACCTTAAAACGTCAGGAGATCACGGAAATTCCCCGGGATGGTATCGTCGTTTTAACCACTGGACCGTTAACCAGTGCTGCTTTAGCCGCAGATCTGCAAAATTTTGCCGGTCTGGACTATCTGAGCTTTTTTGATGCCGCTAGTCCGATTATTCTAGGGGAATCGATCGATCGATCGATCGCTTTTCTGGCCTCCCGTTACGATAAAGGTGAGGCCGCCTATCTCAATTGTCCCATGGATCGGGAACAATACCTGCATTTCTGGCAAGAGTTAAAACAGGCAGAACAGGCAGAATTGAAGGATTTTGAGCGAGAAAATGCCAAATTTTTCGAGGCTTGTCTGCCAATCGAAGAATTAGCCAGTCGGGGAGAGGATACCATGCGTTTTGGTCCCCTGAAACCGGTGGGATTAGCGGATCCCAGATATCCGGATCAACGTCCCTACGCAGTTATACAGTTGCGAATGGAAGATAAAGCGGGGCAATTGTGGAATATGGTGGGATTTCAAACTAATTTAAAATGGGGTGAACAAACACGGGTTTTCCGTCTGATTCCGGGGTTAGAAAAGGCCGAATTTGTCCGCATGGGGGTGATGCACAAAAACACCTTTATCAATTCTCCCCAGTTATTATCCTCCAGTCTCCAGTTTAAATCGCGACCGACGCTATTAGCGGCAGGACAGTTAATCGGCACGGAAGGCTATACGGCTGCGGCTGCTGGGGGATGGTTAGCGGGAACTAATGCCGCTCGTTTAGCTTTAGGATTAGAAACGGTGACATTGCCAACCACAACGATGATGGGGTCATTATTTGAGTTTATCAGCAGTGCCGAACCGAAACATTTTCAACCGATGCCGCCAAATTTTGGCATTTTGCCGAATTTTACCAGAAAAATCCGCAATAAACGGGAACGTTACGGTCAATATGCCGAGCGCTCTTTGCAGGATTTAGAAGCATGGATAAATCAGCTAAAAACTCCCTGTCTCGTCTAACTGTCAATCGCTAAATCGATCGCCCATAATAGAGAAGGAACCTATTTCTTTCTCTATCGCTATGCCAAACCCCGATTTTTTCCCTCCCCAATCCTACAGTCAAGAGGATGTGCAGGAAATTCTCTATTTGGCTATCTCCCGTCAAGGGGATAAGGGAGAAATTACCCGTCAACAGTTGTTAGAAATTGCCGACGATTTAGCCATTGAAATTAAAGACTTAGAAGCGGCGGAAAAGGACTGGCAAGAGTCAAAAATGCTCAGTTATAAGCGGCAAGAATTCGATCGCTTTCGTCGCGAGGAGCTAAAACATAAAACCGTTCGCTATCTGATTATTAATAGTTTTTTTATTATCATTAATTTAATTAGTGCGGGAACAATTTCTTGGGCAATTTATATCTTTTTGCTGATGGGTTTACCTCTTTCTCTCTCGGCTTGGAAAACTTTTCAAAATCAAGGAATTGCCTACGAAGAGGCATTTAAACGCTGGAAAATTAAGGAGGAAATGAAAGAGTCTTTTACCAATCTTTGGACACAAGTTAAAAAGTTTTTACAGTTTTAATAGTGTTGAAAAAGGAAGATTTTTAAGGGGAAAACTCTCTTCTAAAATCGGGCGTTACTTTCGATTTTTTCCCTCAATCCAAGCTTTTGGGGGGTTCTACCCCCCAAACCCCCCGTTGGGGGCGTGGCGCCGCCCCCAAACCCCGGAGCGCATTAGTTTTTCGGTGGGATGCTTACACGCGATTGTTCATATATTTGTACCAGTTTAAGAGTCACTGATAATTGCTGATTATCGGTGTTTCTGCAAAATCGAGATGCAGCCTTTTCGTTAACCACAAAGGACACAAAGTTGAGTTTTCCACGACTACTTACTGTCATCAAAAATATCTAACTGCTGCAGAGAGGGGGAATTATCCGACTTAACTGGTTTAATTTTCTTAATTCCCTGACGCAAACCGATCGCAATTTTACTATGTTTTTCGATTTGACCCATCACCTGCATGGCACGATCGATCACAGAAGCTGGTAAACCGGCTAATCTCCCCGCTTCGATACCATAGGATTTATCCGCACCTCCCGGTCGTACTTGGTGCAAAAATACTATCTCATGGGGTAATTCTTTGACCGTTACCTGATAATTAGCCACATTCTCTAAAATTGAAGCTAATTCGTTCAGTTCGTGGTAGTGAGTGGCGAAAATCGTTCGCGATTGCAGTACCGTGGCTAAATACTCGGCCACAGACCAAGCTATGGATAAACCGTCAAAGGTGGCTGTCCCCCGGCCAATTTCGTCTAATAATACTAATGATCTCTCCGTGGCGTGATTGAGAATATTGGCAGTTTCGTTCATTTCCACCATAAAGGTGGATTGGCCAGTAGCGAGGTCATCCACAGCCCCCACCCGGGTGAAAATGCGATCGCAGATGGAGATTTTGGCCGACTTTGCCGGGACAAAACTGCCGGTTTGGGCCAACAATTGAATTAATCCCACCTGTCGCAGATAACAACTTTTGCCACTAGCATTGGGACCGGTGAGAATAATCAAGTCGGGGTATTCTAAACCTTCCTGATTGCCCAAATTAATCGAATTTGGCACAAAAAAGCCAGCACCAAGGGATTGTTCCACCACGGGATGACGACCATCTTTAATATCGATAAGACGACCATCGGCGATTTCTGGGCGACAATATCCCTGATAAACGGCGATTTCTGCCAATGCTGCCAACACATCTAAAGCGGCGACTTTTGTGGCTACTTCCCGGATTTCTGGGGAAAATTCGGCCACTTGACGGCGTAAATCGCTAAAAATCTCGTATTCTAATTTATTTAATTCATCTACTGCCGTCAGAATTATATTTTCTTTCTCCTTTAACTCGGTGGTGATATAACGTTCTTCATTGACTAAAGTTTGCTTACGCACATACTCTTTTGGGGCGAAATCAGCTTTACTGCGGGGTAAACTGATATAATAACCAAAAGTTTTGTTATAACTAACCTTAAGATTACTAATACCCGTTCTTTCTTTCTCTGTCGTCTCCAGATTCTTAAACCAATCGATTACTTCCTGATAGTCGCGCCGGAGGGCATCCAATTGGGCATCAATTCCCTCACGAATCACCCCCCCTTCCTTCAGATGCAGCGGAGGAGATTCCACCAGATGCGCTATCACCTGCTGGCCTAATTTTTCTAAATCGGCGGGAATTTGCTGTAAAGCTTTCAAATAGGGCGAATTTCCCGAAGCAACCAAAGCCGCTAAATCGGCTAATTTGACTAAAGATGCCGCTAGGGAAAGTAAATCGCGGGCGTTAGCAGTTCCTGCGCCAACGCGACCGCTTAAACGTTCTATATCGTATATTTCCCTTAATTTTTGCCGAATATCTTGGCGCAAGGAGGGATTATCCTTTAACTCTTGGATAGTATCTTGACGGGCGCGAATACCGCGAGAATCTAAGAGCGGTTGCAGTAACCAACGACGTAAAGCGCGACTACCCATGGCTGTACAAGTGCGATCGATCGCCCATAATAGAGAACCATAGAAGCTACCATCGCGCACCGTTTGGGTAATTTCAAGGTTGCGACGGGTTTGCCCATCTAAAATCAAAAATTCGGAGATAGAGTAGGTTTTTAAAGGTTGTAGGGGGACTTGATTGGCTTTTTGGGTATCTTCAATGTATTCTAATAGGCCTCCGGCGGCGCGAATAGCAAGGGGTAAATGTTCGCAGCCCATCCCCTCTAGGGAACGCATTTTATAGGTGATTAGGAGACGATTTTTCGCCTCTGTGAGAGTAAAGATATTTTGGGGACGGAGAGAATAACAAAAACTATCGGGTAAACAGGGGGGGAGATGGTCGGATTTTTCCCCGGGGCGCAAAATACGGTTTAAATCGGGGGCATTGATGGGAAAAAGGATTTCTGAGGGCTGTAAACGGCTTAATTCTAGGCTTAAAGCCGTTAAATCACTGGCTTGGGTGGTGTAAAATTCTCCGGTGGAGATGTCTGAATATGCTAATCCCCAATTTTCTCCGGTAATCACCACAGCGGCCAGAAAATTATTCTTTTTTGCGTTTAACATTCCCTCATCGGTGAGGGTTCCGGGGGTGAGCAGCTTGGTGATAGCGCGTTCTACGAGTCGTTTTTCGGCGGCTGCTTCCGTTGAATCCTCTACCTGGTCACAAATCGCCACCGCATAGCCTTTTTCCACCAATAAACGACTATAGCGCTCTAGGGCGTGGTGGGGAACCCCGGTCATGGCGACTCTCCCAATCCCTTTACCTCCCTCTTTGCTGGTGAGAACTAATTCTAATTCTCTGGAGATAATCACCGCATCCTGAAAGAAACACTCGAAAAAATCGCCCACACGATAGAGTAAAAGAGCATTGGGATAGGTTTCTTTTACCTCCACATAATGCTGGTACATGGGGGTGAGTTTATCGCGATCGAGTCCGCGATAATCACGATGGGGATCTTTATTGGTAGCCGGTGGTTCTAGGGGAAAATCCGAGGGGAGAGTCATGGGTCAAAGAAAGCTGGACAATGTTTTAATCAACTGTTCCCCTTGCTGCACCTTCCCCACTCCCCTAGGCTGAGAGTGGGTACTGATGCGGGTTAGTTCCATCAAAAATTGAACGGACAAAACCGATAAGCGATAACTGACAACTGCATTATATAGACACTTCGCTTAATTCGCGAGTGAGATGATCAAAGGGTTCAGCGATCAAAGAGGTGTCGGCAATACCCGCCTCAGTAGCCATGGTTTGAATCATTTCGCTCATGATTTGGATACCGCGCACCGTCGGACCGATGGGAACACCGAGGGAATTATAGGTTTCCCGCAGTCCTTGCAGTACCCGCTCGTCTAGAACATTAGTATCGGCAGCTACTAGGGCATAACTGGCATAGCGGAGATAGTAATCCATATCCCGCAGACAGGCAGAATAACGACGGGTGGTGTAGGCATTACCCCCGGCGCGGATCAATTCGGGAACTTCTTCAAATAGACGAATCGCCGCCCCACGCACGAGCGCCGCCGAATTAGCGTTAATGAGGGCGGCGGCAGCTAGACGGGCAGTTCCCGAGGCAAAATATTGTTTAAGATTATCGATCGCATCTCGATCGAGATAACGTCCGGTGACATCGTATTTTCTAATCAGGCTAGTTACCGCGTCTCGCATTATTAAGTTTCTCCCAACAGCAATAAAGACATTTTTGAGTTTCGCTTTATTTATAATCTCACAGGGTTGAACTTCGGGGGACATCCCTAGTCTAACTCTCTTGCTTGTCTAACAATTTGTTGTTTTTTTGAGACATTTCTTTACATTTAAGGCATTGGCTGGACCGCCTCTGGGTGGCGGAATTATCCCTGATTAGTCGAGGTGGTGGACGAGGCACTCAAAATGACGAGATTATCCCGATGAATAATGGTTTCTGCGGCCATATAACCTAATAAACTGGCAATACGCTCGGAATGTTGACCTTTAACTCGATCGATCTCCTCACTACTATAATTAACAATTCCCCGGGCCACTTCCCGGCCCTCTTGATCGCACAATTGCACCGATTCCGAGGCGCTAAATTCCCCCTCCACTTTGGTAATCCCGGCCGCGAGCAGAGATTTTCCCCCCTGACAAATGGCTTGAATCGCCCCCGCATCGAGATAGATTTGACCCATGGGCATTAGTCCGTAGGCGATCCAGCGTTTGCGGGCGTTATCACTGCGTTTTTGTGCTTCAAAACGGGTTCCGATCGCCTCTCCTGCCATAATTTTTAAGATATTGCCGGGCTGCCGTCCCCTAGTAATCGCCATTTCCACCCCGGCGCTGGTGGCAATCCGGGCCGCGGCCAATTTAGTCGCCATACCCCCGGTCCCCCACTGACTGCCACTACTACCGGCATCGATCGATAGTTGCGCTAATTCCGCAGGAGTAACTCGGGCAATAGCCGCCGCTTCGGGAAATAGCCGCGGATCGGCACTGTAGAGGCGATCCACATCGGTGAGGATAAATAACCAGTCAGCCTCGATTAAACTGGCTACAAGGGCTGATAAAGTGTCATTATCGCCGAATTTTAACTCATCGATCGCCACCGTGTCATTTTCGTTGACAATGGCAATTACCCCTAATTCAAACAAAGCCTGAAAGGTATTATAGGCGTTGACATAACAGGTGCGTTCCATCAATTCGGGACGGGTCAGCAAAATTTGGGCGATCGGTTGACCAAGACTGGTAAAGAGGTCATCATAGATCCGCATCAGACGACCTTGTCCGACGGCGGCGATCGCTTGTTTGAGGGCGATTTTTTTCGGTCTTTCCTGTATTCCCAGACGACGGCAGCCCACCCCCACGGCCCCAGAAGATACTAATACCACCCGATGACCGGCGGCGCGCAACCGGGTGAGGATTTCCACTAAAGCGGCGATCGTGGATAGGGATAATTGGCCGGTTTCATTATCGGTCAAACTAGAGGTACCGATTTTGATCACTATGGTTTGGTTCATCGTCAAGGCGCTTTTGGGGAGGTGTTGCTAGATAGCCAAAGCTTTGATGGCAACTTTAATTAAAGTATAAAAACGGGGTTCAGTCACGTTGACTTCTCTCGCTTGTTGTCGATTTTTGCCTAATAAACCAATGCGCTGCCCTTTCTGCACGACTAAAATATCGCCCTGTTCATTTTTGATGCGAATCTCGTTTAAATCACCCCAAAAACTACATTGATACATTTTATCTGCGTGCATAAAAATTGCTTTTTTAATATTATCATTTTCTTGGGGTAATCGCACTCCCACTAATTCAATTTCTATGGTTGTATTACCATTCCAAGTATTTTCTTTGAGTTTATAGGCAATATCTAAACGAGTTGGTAAAGGACAATATTCGCCCCAACGCCAAGCTAGGGCTTGAATTCTGGTATCATCCCTTTGAGCCAGCAATAATTTTAAATGATTTTTTCCGATAGTTTTCTGTTCTACTATTCGCACGTTAGGAGTCCAAAAAACGGGTAATTCATTCCCAATTCCCCAGGGTTGCAAACTATCAATTTGCTGAAAAAGTTGCAGGTTTATTTGTTTAAAATCAATGATAGTATCAATTTTGATTAAAGGTTTTAATTGTTCTATTTGTAAAATTTTGTGAGAAAATTGACTTAATCTTTGTTTAAATGCTAGTAAATTAGCTGTGGGTAAACTAAACCCCCCCGCCATTTTATGACCGCCAAATTTTCCTAGTAAATCTTGGCAAAATTGCAGGGCTTCAAAAACGTGAAATTCTTCAATTCCTCTGGCAGATCCGCGAATTTTACCTGGCTCTTCTTCCTCGTAAGTACCGATAAAAACTGGCACTCCGTAGCGTTCCACTAAACGGGATGCCACAATACCAATTACCCCATGATGCCAATCTTTTTCCACTAAGACTAAAACTCGATCTTGTTGCCAAAGAATCGGCGTTTCTTCCACTAATTTAATCGCTTCTTCTTCAATTTTTTCGCACAATTCTTGACGGGTACGATTAATTTGTTCGCACTGCATCGCTCTTTCTAAGGCAATTCCCGCCTCATCGGTGGTTAATAATTCAATAACTATCTGGGGATCGCCAATTCTGCCAATGGCATTAATTCTCGGTCCCAATTTAAAGCCAATATCATCCGGTTGTAATTGCTTTTGTTCCTCGCTAATTCCCGCTATTTGCATGAGGGATTGAATCCCGACTAATTGAGATTTGGGTAATTTTCTTAAACCCCGTTTTAACCAGCGACGATTTACCCCGATTAATGGGGCTAAATCTGCTATAGTGCCTAGGGTAAATAATGCTAATAATGACTCGGTTAATCCCTGTAATTTGCCCATTTTTTGGGCAGTTGTCACCGCTAAAATGTAGGCGACTCCCACCCCCGCTAATCCCTGATAGGGAGAGTTAGGGGTTAATAATTTTGGGTTGAGAATAGCGGAGGCATTTGGTAAAATTGGCGGCAGATCGTGATGATCGGTGATAATAACTTTTAATCCTAATTCTATCGCTAGGGCGATCGGTTCGTGAGCGGAAATGCCATTATCAACGGTGAGAATCAATCCGACTCCCGACTCGGCAAATTCTTCGACAATGCGCTGATTAATTCCGTATCCCTCTTTCATGCGACTGGGTATGGCATGATTTACCCTAGCACCGAGATGTCTCAAGGCTCTTAACAGTAAAGATGTACTGGTCATGCCATCGGCATCGTAGTCCCCACAGATAGCAATTTTATCGCCCCTAGCGATCGCTTTTACTAATAAATTGACACTTTTTTCTAAGTCGGGAAATTCCCCCAGGGGAGAGGGTAAGGTATCCACTTCAGGATCTATATAAGTTTTAGCTAATTCCGGGGTATCAATACCGCGATTAATTAAGATAGTTGCTAATAACGATGATAGTCCCATTTCCCGCGCTAACCCCGCGATTTTTTCGGGATTAGTTGCGGCAATATACCAGCGTTGGATGGGATATTTGTAGGTCATTTTTTATCAAACAAAAAGGTAGGGTGCGTTAGGGCAGCGTAACGCACCAAAAACAAGGTTAAAAGCGGATTTGGATGGCCCCAGCAGGAGGTTGAAAGGGGAGATTATTATTATTAATTCTCAGGGGAGAACCAGGTATTACCTGCACATTTGGGGTGGTGGGTTGACTTTCGTTGGTACTCAGTAAAGTCAATTGATTAATACTAGGATTGATTGCAAATTGTTGGGTAATGACTCCCGACGGACAACAGGAAGGATCCCGGGAGAGAAATCTTCTCATGTTGACGGTGATCATACCATCTTTAGTGCTAAGATTATCGACAATTACTCGATCGGCTAACAGGACAGTATCGGTGTTAGTGGCAGTACCATTATTATCAATCACTAGGGCTAAATAATGTAATTGCTGTTGATCTCTAGTAATCACTCTTAAGACGACAATACCATCAGTCCTTTGATCATTATTATAGTCCCCCATCAAAGCTTCTCGACTGACTTGCACTCCTAAAATTTGTCCCTCATTGGATTGAAAAATACCATCGCTGACAATTACGGAACCCCGATTGGGAATGTTATAGACGGTATTCCTTAAATTATCCACGCTCAGGGGTGTAGATTGGGCAAGTAAGGGCAGAGAATTATTTAATAGTAAACTGATACCCAGGAGAATAGATTGAGGCAAAATTGCTAATTTAATCATGGTTTTGATGGGTTGGGTATATTTTCTTGAGTATCGAATAACTGCACGTTATTAATGGTACAAACCATCCCCTGTTGTGCTGCTAATTGATCTCGCCATTGGCTTAATTGTTGTTGACCATTACTACCATTTAACCAGTAAACTGTCAAGAGGCCGAGGGTTTGTTCTGGTTCACAGGAAAAGCCGAGAGTTTGAGCGGGTATATCGGCATTTCCTTCACCACATTGCCAACCTTGTTTTTCAATTAATTCTTGCCAACCTTGCACTTCTTTGGCAGCCACGGCAATGCGTCGATCCCCTTGGTTACAAACCCAATTTTTCTGCTGGGTGGGATCATTCGGTAGATCACCAAGATTGGGGGAATTTTGCTTGATTGGGGGAAGCGAGGGGACTTGAGCATGAACGGAAAAAATCGGTAGTATTAACCAAGTACCGATGAGCATTTTTAACAGTTTCATCCTTTAAAATTGCCATATTTAGGGATTTATGCCTTTAGAATATCACGTTTTTGAGAGCTAGATAAAATACTCTCTTAAGATATGTTTAAATCTCTAATTATGGTTTCGATCGCATCAAAGGAAAATTCTCCGGCTAACTGTTGTAAACCTTGGGCAAGGGTAGCATAATCGGGGGGAATTTCTGCGGTTAGGGCGATAATTTTTTCATCATCACATTCTCGCGCCGCTTGTTGCAATTGTCCAATCCAAGCGGGACTGATTAATTTTAATAGGGATTGCAGGGAATCGAGGAAAACTGGCGAATAATTGGGCTGATTTGGCTCATTATCGGCATAAATATATTTTAATCCTAGATATTCGCCCATTTTTTGCCAGATAACTTCCTCTCGGAAAGGTTTACGCACGAAATCATCACAACCGGCGGCAATAACCAGAGCGCGATCCTCTTCAAAAGCGCTGGCAGTTAGGGCAATTATCACCGTTTTTCCGCGATTATCAGCCTCTAACTGCCGAATTTCCCTAGTTGCTTCGTAACCGTCCTTCACTGGCATTCTCATGTCCATCCAGATAAGATGAGGTTGCCATGCTTGCCAAATTGCGATCGCTTCTTGACCATTAGCGGCCTCTTGCACGGATAATCCTAGGCTAGTCAGGAGTTTCAGCAACAGTAAACGGCTTTCCGGTCGATCATCGACGACTAATATGCGATATTTAGGCTGATTTTCCGCTAAAGCGATGACTTTTGCCCTATGGGTTTCGGTTTTAATCTCATTTTCCCCCACCAAACCCACCTGAATATCAAAACTAAAAACACTTCCTTGACCCAGAATACTACTAACTCCGATCGCACCCCCCATCAACTCAACAAATTTTTTACTGATAGGTAAACCCAATCCTGTCCCCTGTTGAGATTTTCGTCCCGTTTCCGTTTGATTAAAGGGTTGAAATAGCTTATAAATCTCCTCTGGGGCGATTCCTGCGCCTGTATCTTCAATTTCCCAGAGCAATCGCTGATAATCTCCTGTTTTATCCCCTACTTTTACCCGGAGAGTCACCCCTCCCGACTCGGTAAACTTTAATCCGTTACCCAAGAGATTGATGAACACCTGTCGCAATTTACTTTCATCAGTACATATATATTGAGGAAGAGCGGAGCTGCGCTCAAAAATTAAGCTCAAAGCTTTTGCCTGCGCTTGTGGACGTAGCATTTCGGCAATATTATCTAAAAGAGCGTATAAATCGAAATTACTGGGATTAAAAACCGTTCTTCCCGCTTCTATCTTCGACATTTCTAGAATATCGTTGATTAACTCTAATAAATGTTCCCCGCTACGATTGACAATTTCCAAATATTGGCGATATTCACTGCTGAGGCTGCTATCCCGGGATATTAAGCGAGTAAAACCCAAGATAGCATTAAGAGGAGTGCGTAATTCGTGGCTCATGTTAGCTAGAAACTCACTTTTAGCTTTATTTGCTTTAACCGCCGCTTCTTTAGCCTCTTTTAATTCTTTTTCCGCTTCATATCTACTTTGTGCAATCGCAATTAATTCTCCCACCAACCGCACAAAGGTGACATCTTCCTTCGTCCATTGCTTTTCTGCACTGGCATCCAATCCCAGATAACCCACCGTTACCCCGGAACTATCCCACATGGGAACGATTAAGAGGCAGGGAGTAGGACTATGAGCGAGAATAGTTCTTTCAGGGATAGCAGTGGGGGGTAAATCGTCTAAAGAGTTCAGTTTAACTGGAATACCGTTTAATAATTGTTTGGAAAACCAAGGAAAGCTTTCCGTCGAGAGATTTTGTGATTGTTCCCGAATCGGGATAACCTGCGGATAGTCGGGGTGACAGTATTCATAAACCATACTCCACTGCTGACGACAGCTGGAATATTGAATAATGTAACAGTGAGCGCTCTGGGTAAATTGACAGAGCAGTTCCAGGGTATGATCGATCGCCAAGTGGATATCTTGAGAAATTAGTAATCTTGTCACCCGTGAGAGCAAATTATCGCGATGTGCCTGCATTTCTAGGGCTTTTTCCCGTTTTTTAGGCTCTAGTTCCTCAAAATCACTCATAATCAGTTATCAGTTATCAGTTATCAGTTATCAGTTATCAGTTATCAGTTATCAGTTATCAGTTATCAGTTTCACTAAAAAAAGCTTCCCATCTGCTGTCTCCTGTCTTCCTAATCAAAAAACAGGAAACTTTTCCCCTATTATGTTCTATAGGAATTTTACCGAATCAATATGCTCAAATTATTAGCTTCTCTCCTTCTCTCCTGCTGTATAGCCTTGGGTGTTTCCCTGTCACCGGCTGCTGCCATGGGAGTCTATGACCTCCCTATTTTAAGCCCCGGAGCGCCCACTTATGTAGTCGATCCCGTTGCGGCCATTAGTGCCGCTAACGAGGGAAAATTAAATAAAGACCTGAAAAATCTCGCCGAAAAAACCGGCCAGGAAGTGAGAATGGTAGTAGTCCGGCGCTTGGATTACGGTCAAAAAATTGACAATTTAGCCGATGATATCCTGAGAGAATGGTATCCTAATCCTGAAGATCGGACTAATCAAACTATCATCGTCCTTGATACTTTAACCAATAAAACTGCTATTCGATTTGGGGAGGAGGCAAAACCCCTATTAACCGATGCTATTGCTGATAGTATCCTCTCGGAAACTATGGCAGTTCCCCTCAAAGATGGGGGAAAATATAATCAAGCTTTACTCGATGCTAGTCGTCGTCTAACGGCGGTACTTTCTGGAGAAGCGGATCCCGGACCGCCGGAAGTAGCGACAATTAATATCGAAAGTACCTTTACTACCGCAGAAGAAACTGACGATAAAAATGCCACGATTTGGGTGATAGTTTTACTGGTTTTAGCTACAGTAATCCCCATGGTCACTTATTTTTGGTACGCTGGTTTTGGTCGCTAAATTAAATTAATGATCTGGGACTGATACAGCTAAAATATTCTCATAGATAGTAAAATCCTCAGCCTGCATGGGCAAGATGAATTAACTTCTATTGGTAGATTTCAGTTGTATCAGTTCAACCCATGTGCTTAACCTTAATAACTAATGTCTAGACTGCTAAATAAATTACAATCCTATTATCGACAGGAGGAAGGAACTTACTTAATTGAAATTAAACTTAATCAGTTACAGCAAGTCTTTAATTCTCTCGATCCTTCGCCATTCTTAGATAGAGATTTAGACGATAACGCCGAAAATTATATTATTAACTCTGTTGATGAATTCCCCCTCAATACCCCCCTTAAATTAGTCTTTTATCTTCCCAGTAACGAACAGAATACCGCCCGACATCTGTTACCATCAGCTTTACATAATTATTTTGACTATCGCCAACAGGTAGAACAAAGAAAATTACGGACAATTTGGCGACAGGGACGCATATCTTTGCTAATTGGTCTCTCCTTTCTTTTTGTTTGTTTGAGTCTCAGCGAATTAATTAGTCGTTTTGGCAGTGATACATTTATTCACTTCTTAGAAGAAGGATTATTAATTAGTGGTTGGGTGGCCCTCTGGCGACCTTTAGAAATCTTTCTTTACGAATGGTGGCCTGTCAGTTATCAACAAAAGATTTTTGCTAAACTGGCCTACATTCCCATTGAAATCCGTCCATTAGAGGAACAATCCACCCCGGACTCTTTTCGATAGAGCTAATCCTGCCGATGGCTTGTGTTCAAAGTTACAAAGCTTTTAGTTGAAGCAGTTTACAATAAAATTAACTCTGTATTAAGCTTATCGGTTTTCAGCTTGGCTATTACTTTCTCCTCAAACTTTTAACTAAGTAGTCGGGCCTAACTTTTTTCAGTCTGGCGATTATTGGTGTTTCATCTCTACCAATCCTGACAAAATTTCATTTAGATAGGAGTCCTAATGTTAATCCGTGTTGGTTATGAATTTGGCTTTGATGCCCCCTTCCCCGTGGTTATGTTGTTAAAACTTTATCTACACCCCTCAATTTTAAATCAAGTTAGACAATCGGAAAAATTGCAGGTGGAACCAGCAACAAAAATAGAAGAATTTTTAGATAGTTTCGGCAATCGAACCAGTCGTCTAATTTTACCCGCCGGACAGATTCGCCTTCACAATGAAGCAGTTATCGAGAATGAATGGAAACCCGACATCGTTAATTGGAATGCCCAAGAAATTCCCTTAGCAGAGTTACCAACCCAAGTTTTTCCCTACCTAATGAGTAGCCGTTATTGTGAAGTGGATTTGCTTGCGGAAATTGCCTGGGAACTTTTCGGACAAACTCCCCCCGGTTGGGCAAGGGTACAAGCGGTTTGTGATTGGGTTCATAGTCACATTAGTTTTGGTTATGAATACGCGCAGGTGACAAAAACCGCCTATGATGTCTATCGGGAAAGAAAGGGGGTTTGTCGCGATTTTAACCATCTAGCTTTGACTTTTTGCCGTTGCCTCAATATTCCCGCCCGTTATGCCTCTGGCTATCTCGGAGATATCGGTATTTCTCCCCAACCCCTACCGATGGATTTTAGTGCTTGGTTTGAAGTTTATTTAGACCATCAATGGTACACTTTCGATGCTCGTCATAACACCCCCAGAATCGGGCGAATTTTAATGACTCGTGGCTTAGATGCCGTCGATGCTGCCCTAACAACTTCTTTTGGTCAAGTAAATCTAACAAAATTTAAAGTATGGACGAGCGATGTTTCTCGCCTCTAGGCTTAATTAGGGTAGGCTGCCCGCGCATCTAAATTTTGTTGAAATGAGGCGAGAGGCAACAGTAATAACACCCCACACCCCACCAAAAAGATTTTTCAGCAAACCCCAGATAAAAATTATTTTTCTACCTTCACCCGTTGACTAACGACAACAATCCCATCTCCTTGAATTAAAATCGCCGATAACCAACGATTTTCCGGTGTTGCCGGTGCTTTTACACGCTTAAATAAACCGCCGGACTGTAATAATTCCAATTCTAGAGGCTTTGTATTAATATAGCGCTCAATATCCACTTTCTCATCGATCGCCGCTCCGGCCAATAAATCATCCCCCAAAGGTTCGCGGACAATCACATCAAAATCAAATTCTTCACCCACTTTCACCCTTTCCGGAATTCTCACTTGAATACTGGGGGGATTTTTGCCGGTGCTTAACTCAACTCTCTCGCTTAAAATCTCCTGATAAACCAGTTTATTACCTTGAAATTGTTGACGAGAACGAATAGTAGCATTCATTCTCACCACTCGTCCCTGCACCTTTCCCGTCCCAGTAATTTTAGTAATTGTATTGGCCGTTAACTTGTCCCCGGAACGACTCCAAGATTCGAGCGTCGTGGTATATTGTAGATTGTTATAACGTTCCCAAAAATGAGTTAAAGCCTTTTTAGTTTTTTCGTAGGTCAGGCCATCGGAGTTAGTAAATTTCGGACTATAAAACTCCATTAACTGCTTGAGATTTCGCTCGTTAGCTGCCGTTTCGATTTTAGAGATAAGGGTTTTTAAATTAGCTGGGGCAGTTTCTGGCTTTTCGGCCCGCAGACCGGTGGCAAGGGTGAAAGTTAATCCCAACCCTAACAGCAACGACAGGGAAAAATTAAGAGATTGACGAAAAAATTTATCGGGAATCGTGTTCAAGTTACGCATTAGTGATAGTTTGTGTAAGGATGGATCAATAACTATGGTAGATTATTTCATTCTAGGGCTGAATTTACCCTCTCTCGAATTATGGCACCCACTCCAACCCGTCTATTGATTGCCGCTAGTGGTACTGGTGGTCATTTATTTCCCGCCTTGGCTGTGGCCGAGCGCTTGCCAGATTATGAGATTGAATGGTTAGGAGTTCCAGACCGTCTCGAACAGTCCTTAGTTCCAAAAACCTATCCCCTGCACACTATTCCCATTGAGGGGTTTCAAACCCGTTTGGGGTTAAAAACTCTCAAGATTCTGTTCGGTCAACTGTGGGCTATTTGGCAAGTGCGTAGTTTAATCAAAAAACGTCAGATAGCGGCAGTTTTTACCACCGGGGGTTATATCGCAGGCCCGACCATTTTAGCGGCTCGTTTAGCCAATATTCCCGTCATCCTACACGAATCTAACTACATACCGGGCAAAGTCACGAAAGTTCTCGGTCGCTGGTGCGATACGGTTGCCCTCGGTTTTCAGGGAACCGCCAGCTATTTACCCGGCACTCGCACCACTTGGGTTAGTACACCAGTACGGGAGCAGTTTCTCATTCCCCAGTCCCTAGATTTACCGATTCCAGAGACTGCTTTTTTAATTGTCGTTGCCGGTGGTTCTCAAGGGGCCGTGGCTCTTAATCAACTTGTGCGACAAAGCGCTCCCCAATGGTTAGAAA
Source organism: Microcystis sp. MC19 (assembly GCF_003019735.1). Lineage (NCBI taxonomy): Bacteria > Bacillati > Cyanobacteriota > Cyanophyceae > Chroococcales > Microcystaceae > Microcystis > Microcystis sp. MC19. The sequence goes on from NZ_CP020664.1 coordinate 3,190,334, forward strand.
AAGGCATTTATATCGTGCATCTCACGGGAGAAAACGACCCCGAAGCGGATAGTTTGCGCCATTCTAACTATTTTTCCCGGCCTTTTTACAACAACATGGCGGGACTATGGCAAAGAGCTAATCTAGCTATCAGTCGCTCCGGTGCCGGCACTTTAACAGAATTAGCGATCACTTGTACGCCTTCGATTTTAATTCCCTATCCTTTTGCTGCCGAAGACCATCAGTTTTATAATGCCAAAGTTTTCGCCGAAGCTCAAGCCGCTTATCTTTATCGTCAAAATGAGTTAACTGCTCAGTTTTTAAGCGAATTAGTCCTCGATTTATGGTCTAATCCCGAAAAATTGGCCGCCATGGCTCAACAAGCTTCTCATCTAGCCATTAGTGACAGTGCCGATTTATTAGCCGATTTGTTGAGAAGAAAGAGTCAAAAAGATAGTTTTTGAAACAAATCAGCCACGGGAAAAGTGAACCCCGGAACCACCTCTTCCCCCTCCAAAAAATCTCCTGATGTTAATAATCCCTGCGGTTCGTACCCGGAACGATAAACTAAAACATAGTGTTGACCTGGACTGATAACCCAGAGCAAACGAGTACCATTGGCAAAATACTCGGCAATTTTGTCCTCGATTTCTGCCACTGTATTCCCTGGAGAGAGAATTTCTACCACTAAATCTGGCCCACCTTCTAAAAAACCCGTCGGCAATTCTTCCAATCCTTGCAGACGTTCCTTGGCAAAAAAGGCTATATCAGGAGAACGTTTATTGCCATTTTTCATGGTAAAAGCAGTGCTGGAGTCCAATAATACACCTAGTTTTCGAGATGTTACTAAACCGAATAAAGCAGCACTTAAAAGAATGGCAATATAACCGTGTAAAGCTCCAGAATTGCCCATATTAATTAACTCTCCCTTGACCAATTCGTAACGATTACCATCGTCAGGTAACGCCATAAATTCTGCATCAGTCCATATTTTTGTCTCTGGAGTTTTAATCACAGTAGTTTCTCGAATAGACATAATTTATCCTCGGTAAATATTCACAAGTAAAACCCTTAAAGAATTTCCTGTAACATCCGATTGGCCTGGGAGGCGTAACCACCACCAAATAAATTAAAGTGATTGAGAATGTGGTAGAGATTGTAAAGAGTTTTGCGCTGTTGATAACCGGCATCAAGGGGGAAAACATCGTTATAACCCCGATAAAAAGCCGCCGGAAAACCGCCAAAAAGTTCCGTCATGGCTAAATCTACCTCCCGGTCTCCCCAATAGGTGGCCGGGTCTAAAATTACTGGTTCCCCATCGACGGTAATGGCCGCATTTCCCGACCACAAATCACCATGGACGAGGGAGGGATGGGGTTGATGCTGACTCAAAATCTCGCTAATAGCGGGAATAACTTGCTCCTCGTCGGGAAAATTGCCGCCGCGATCCTTCGCAAGTCTTAATTGATAGCCAATGCGCTGATGAGCGAAAAAATCCGCCCAATTGTTACTAACGGTATTAATCTGGGGAGTAGAACCAATGGTATTATTACACTGCCAACCAAAGCGATCGGATAGGGAAACTTGATGTAAACTGGCTAAATTTTGCCCCATTTTTTCCCAGCTTTGGCTATTGCCACCGCCGAATTCTAGCCACTCTAGCACTAAATAACTAGATTTCTCGGCAATTCCCCAACAAATTGGCTCTGGAACCCTGATAGTCTTGGTAGCGTGAATTTGCTTTAATCCTAAAGCTTCGGCTGCAAACATGGCCTCTTGGTTCGCTTGGTTAATCTTAACGAAATAAATTAAACCATTGCCACTAACGGCATAACCCTGATTGATACAGCCACCACTAACGGGACGACTTTTCTCAATTTCAAAGGGTTTTTCCGTGGTTTGGGCAATATGTCGAGCAATTTGAGTCCACATAGGTTATCAGTTATCAGTTATCAGTTATCAGTTATCAGTTATCAGTTATCAGTTATCAGTTATCAGTTATCAGTTATCAGTTTTAAGTTAATTAGTTATTTAGTTATTTAGTTATCAGATGTAAGTTTATCAGTTGTAAGTTTTAAGTTAATTAGTTATTGATTTATTTATTTATCTTCATCTTTATCCCTGATTACTGTTCACTGATTACTGTTCACTGATTACTGATTACTGTTCCCTGTTTACTGAATTGGTCTTACCACCACCACACCGTAAGCGTTAGGATTTAAATACTCTTGACAGGCATTTTGAATATCCTCTAAAGTGAGGGCTTCAATGTGTTGGGGATAACAAAAAGCCGGTTGTAAATCACCGATCTGAGTATGATAATAACCGTAAAGGTTAGCCCGATCGCTCGGTCTTTCATTGCTAAAAATAAACCGATTGGCCACTTGGGTTTTAACTCGTTCCAGTTCAGAAACTGTCACAGCTTGCTGTTGAATTTGTTCAATCTGTGCTAAGACCTCCCTCTCCACTTGCTCGATATTTTCCGAGGCTAATTGAGCCGACACGGAAAACACCCCTTGCACTGCTTGGGACATATTACTGGCAGTTATTTGGGAAACTAAGGCCTTTTCTTGGCGCAGAGACTGAAATAATCGCGATACCTTGCCCTGACCAAGAATAGCCGCTAAAACATCGAGAGGATAGGTTTTTTCTAAGTCTCTCAACCCCGGCACTTTCCAAAATAGGATTAAGCGGGCCTGCTGCAAATTTTCATCCTCGTATTCTTGACGGATAATCTCGTTAAAAGGAGCTTCGGGCTGTAGATTAGCGATCGGATGGGAAATAAGCCCAGAATCGCTCTTACTGCCTAAAGTATCTAAAGAATCGCTCACAATAGCCATTAAATCATCTACAGGCAAATTACCCACCACCGCCACCGTCATCCATTCGGGACGATACCAAGTCCGATGAAAATCTCGCATTTGTTGAGCAGTAAGATTTTCAATCACTGCCATCGGACCCAACACCGGACGACGATAGGGTAAAACTTGAAAACAAGTCTCCATGGTGCGATAAAAAGTGCGACGACGGGGATTATCCTGAGAACGACGAATTTCTTCTAAAATAACCTGTCTTTCTCGCTCAAAAGCTTCATCGGGGATTAAAGCTTCTAAAACCACTTCTAGCTGCAGCGGGGCCAGATGGGCGAAGTCCTGCGGGGCAGTGGTAATGTAATAATGGGTGTATTCTTGGCTAGTAGCGGCATTAGTCACCGCTCCCCTCGATTCGATCGCCCGTTCAAATTCGCCACTGTCTAAGTTAGGGGTTCCCTTAAAAACCATGTGTTCGAGAAAATGAGCCATGCCATTGATCTGATCCGATTCTAAGGCCGAGCCGACCTGCAGCCAGACATTGAGATTAACCGCTTCTACCGGTTGACTTTCGGCAATAATCGTTAAACCATTGGCAAGACGGTGCAGAATCGGAGTGTTAAGCGTGGCAGGTTTCCCTAGGATAGCCGTCATTCTTTATTAGTCCTCGGTAATCACTCTGGCAAAAATTGTCACTTTTCTCTATTGTAGTCCCAGACTTTCACAGAGCCAACAAGATCAGGTGTTAGGTGTTAGGATTCAGGAGGCAATGGGCAATAGGCAATAGGCAATGGGCCGCTTTATTCTCCCATCTCCTCACTTCCCCAATTCATAATTCATAATTTATAATTCATAATTCCCCACCTCCCCACCTCCCCACCTCCCCACCTCCCCACCTCCCCACTTCATAATTCATAATTCATAATTCCCCATCCCCCCACCTCCCCACCTCCCCACTTCCCCACCTCCCCACTTCATAATTCATAATTCTCCTCTTGCCTCTGAGAAAAAAAAATGCTATGATCAAACTAAATCGGGCTTCTACGTTGGTGACTGCCTTTCAAGTTTTTTGATCTATGCTTGATTGTGATAAGGGAGCAAGTAACCAATCCGTGTGGTAGTAAACCGAGCTTGTACTCGGAAACAGAAACGCGGAATATAAGTTCCCACCTGGTTAACCCAGGTCATAAACTTAGGTAAAACGGCGTAGCGGTCTTTTTAAGTTTTTCGAGCAGATCAGAGTCCCTGTACTTCGTTGGTTTTGCCCTCTTGGTTGGTCAAAAAAGCCAGTATCTATATTTTTTTCTAGATTAAAGACTACTGTTTTCGGTAACGCTTGTCACCGCTAAATTGTGACAATCCGGACTACACTAGGGAGAAATTTATGAATTATTGTTAAGCAATGACTGAAAAACAGCCAAGAGTTGTTGTCATAGGCGGCGGGTTTGCGGGTTTATACACGGCCAAAGCCCTAAAAAACGCCCCCGTTCATGTTACCCTCATCGATAAGCGAAATTTCCATCTTTTTCAGCCCCTCCTCTATCAAGTTGCTACTGGGGCGCTATCTCCGGCCGATATCTCCTCACCTTTGCGCTTAATCCTACGGGGTCATGACAATACAGATATTCTCCTCGATCATGCCATAGATATAGATCCAGTCAAGGGAGAAGTGATCTTGGAAGATCACCCACCGATCGCCTACGATCAATTAGTTATTGCCACGGGAGTCAGTCATCACTATTTTGGCAATGATCAATGGCAGCCCTACGCTCCTGGGTTAAAAACCATTGAAGACGCAGTAGAAATGCGTCGTCGCATCTATCTCGCTTTCGAGAAGGCCGAGAAAGAAATCGATGCCGAAAAGCGGCAAGCTTTATTAACTTTTGTAATTGTCGGTGGCGGACCGACGGGGGTAGAATTAGCAGGAGCGATCGCTGAAATTGCCCACGGTGCGCTTAGGTCTGATTTCCACCAGATTAACCCCACAGAAGCGAAAATTTTGCTCTTAGAAGGGATGGATCGAGTATTACCCCCCTATGCGCCCGATTTATCCGCTAAAGCTGCCGCTTCTCTCATAAAATTAGGGGTGACAGTGCAAACTAACAGCATCGTTACCAATATTGTTGAAGGTTGTGTCACGGTCCGTCAGGGAGAAAAGACGACAGAAATCGCCGCCGAGACAATTTTATGGGCAGCGGGGGTCAAAGCATCGAGAATGGGGCGAATTTTGGCCGAAAGAACCGGGGTAAATCTCGATCGCGTCGGCCGGGTAATCGTCGAACCCGATTTAAGTATCGCTGGTTATGCCAATATTTTTGTGATCGGGGATTTGGCTAATTTTGCCCATCAGGGAGATAAACCTTTACCCGGAATTGCCCCCGTGGCCATGCAGGAGGGGGAATATCTGGCCAATTTATTAATTTCTCGCCTAAAAGGGCAAACTATTCAACCTTTTCATTATATCGATCGAGGTAGTCTGGCAGTTATCGGCCAAAATGCGGCCGTGGTTGATTTGGGATTTGTCAAGTTTTCCGGGTTCATCGCTTGGTTAGTCTGGGTTTGGGCCCATATTTACTATCTGATCGAATTTGATAATAAATTAGTGGTGATGGTGCAATGGGGTTGGAATTATTTTACCCGCGGTCGTGGCGCTCGTTTGATTACGGGAGAGGGGCAGAATTTAGCCTCGGGACAATTGCCGCAAAATCACAGCCAAAATAATAATCTGGCCGTTTCTAACCAGACGGAAACTCTCTCTGCGCGATCATAAAAGTGTGAAAAAATAGCCGTGATTATCCAGTTATCAGTTAGCAGATAAGAACAATCGATCATGAAAATAGAACATCCTAAAAGTCTAGAAATTACCCCAGAGGAAAGCCAAGAATTAGAATATTTACGAGTTACAATTGAACGAGCGATCGAAGATGGTGTGATCACAAGAATAGAATTTGAATCGATTAAAATGATCATGTTTTCTAACAAGAAAAATAATCCCGACCAAATCCTTCGTCAGGTGACACTCTATCGCAAGTTAGTCGTTGAAAAACTGAATAATAGCGAACTAATTTTTGAATCTCCCCAATAGGTGGAAATTCCTTTTTTAGCTATTTAGTACTAATGCTCAAACTTTCTTTCCCTTCTTCCCACTCCCAACTATCCTATACCTTTTAAACGGGATTTAGTAAGTAGCTAGACACAATTAATTAGGGTTTGCGGCAAAAAGTACGGGCGAAGCATTCGGATAGAAAATCTCCGGTTTCACCGATAGGTTATTGCCCGAATGCTTCGCCCCTACAGGACTCGGGCTGATGAAGACGCAAGGTTTTTAACGACGATTCTCTCAAAATCTTGCACCTGTTTCGCGAGAAAAGCCATAAAACTCTTACGTTGCCTACATTTCACATTTATTCAGCAAGCCCTAATTATACATATCTAAACACCTCTTGCCTTTTACCTTTTGCCTTTGTTAGCTTATTCTTTTTTGTCGCTACCCGGAAAAGCTCGACCTTGAATATTTTCTAAAGCTGAAACTGCCGCCCTGGAACCGGCGATAATATCTCGTTCTTCTCCCCCTAAATATAAGCGGCCAAAACTGCCCACGGAAGTAACGTGTAGGATATTAATTAAAGCAGCTTTTTCGGCCTGATTAGCAGCGAGGGAAGCGTAGGCGGCCGGTTGCACTTCTAAAACGTATAAAGTCTGTCCTGCCATTAACATCATACCCCGAGAACTACGGTTAATTAATTGGGCTTGGTAAGCGTCAATGTTGCGAATAATTTGACTAGAGACAATTTGCGGTTTCAGACAATCGCGCTGACTAACGCCTAAATACTGCAAAATTGCCTGACCGGCCGCCCTTACCTCTCCCTGACTGCTAGAATGGAGTTCTAAGAGTCCATAGAGTCGTTCTACGAATAGAACCCCCGGACGAACCACGGCGGATTTGAGGGCAATATCGGTGATGCGATTAATCTCGATGCCGGGGGAAATTTCAATCCAGAGGGAAGCATCCCCGGGTAAGGGTAAAAATCCTTGGGCGACTGTACCGATGTAAGCGGCGTGTTGAAGCTGTAAATTGTCAAGATAAACGTAACTGCGAAGTTCTACACCCAAGCTAATTTCTCCCTCTCTGGTCTATCTTAAAAGTTATGGGGACAGCTATAGGTTCTGCCGCCCTATCGAGCGCCTTGAGGCGACAGTTAGACCTAAAATGTCTTTAAGTGCCGTTTCTGTCCTCTAGCAAATCCCCATTCCAACCCCGGAGCGACGATTAATCAATCCTTAATTAGGGCTTAGGCATTACCATCTTTCACTATAGTATAGAATTGACGGCCTTTAAATTTGCCTGGGGGAAGGGGTAAAAAACTATAATTATGGGGAAAAACTGAGGGACAACCAGCATGACGATTCTTTTAGGGGGAGATATCGGGGGAACTAAAACAATCCTGCGTTTAGTGGATTGCCAAAACTCACCGGATAGTCCCCAACCCCTGCTAACTACTCTCGATCAAGAAATTTATCCTAGTAAAGAATACCCCGATCTGGTGCCGATCGTCCAGCAGTTTTTGGCCCGACAAACCACTATTCCCCCAGTGGCAAAAGCTTGTTTCGGTATTGCCGGTCCGGTGGTTAACAATAGTTCCGAATTGACTAATTTAAGTTGGTCCCTAACTGGCGCTCGCCTAAGCCGCGAGCTGCAGATTGAGCGAGTAAAATTAATTAATGATTTTGCGGCGATCGGTTATGGGGTGTTAGGATTAGCCCCAGAGGAGCTGCACAATCTACAGTCGGCCCCCGCAGTACCAGAGGCCCCGATTGCGGTTATCGGTGCGGGAACTGGGTTAGGAGAGGGTTTTTTGATCCCTGTCTCGAAGGGTACATATCGGGTGTTTGGTAGTGAGGGTTCCCACGCCGATTTTGCCCCTCGATCGAGTTTAGAATATCAACTATTAAATTATCTCTTGGAACTCTATAATATCGAGCGAATTTCGGTGGAGCGAGTGGTTTCTGGCCCTGGAATCACTTCTATCTATCGATTTCTCCACGATAGTAACTATAGTCAGTCGTCACCGGCCATGGCGGAAATTTACCGTACTTGGTTAGCAGAAATGGGTAAACCGCAAAAAACCGTCGATTTAGCGGCTAAAATTGCCAGTTTTGCCCAAGATGACTCGGATTATCTCTGTGATCAAACCATGAAAATCTTTGTCGAGGCCTACGGTGCGGAAGCGGGCAATTTAGCCCTCAAGTTGCTTCCCTACGGAGGATTATACATCGCGGGAGGGATTGCGGCCAAAAATCTTCCCCTAATGACCGAGGGTAGCTTTATGAAGGCTTTTCGGGCTAAAGGTCGGATGAGGGAGCTATTAAGCAATATTCCCGTTCATATCGTCCTTAATGCCGAAGTGGGACTGATGGGGGCAGTTTCCTGCGCTAGTCAGCTATGAGCGATGGTTTACTGGAGATGGCTAGGGATTATTTTCAGAATAGGATCGCCCCGCAAGCGGCCCAGATTGATCGCGACCCGATCGCCCTACAATTAGCTTTACAGGGTATGGGCGATCACTGTTTGTTAGCTTTGCGTGTTCCCAAAGAATGGGGGGGTGCGGGATGGGAGGAAGGCACCTATCGACAATTCCAAATCCTCGGCGCTCGTTATTCTGGCGCTTTAACTTTTCTGCAAACCCAACACCAAAGCGCCGCTAATCAATTAGCCACCAGCAGTAACCAAGACCTGAAAAAGTTTTATCTCCCCAAAATGGCCTGGGGCGAAAAGCTAGTGGGGGTGGGGTTTTCGCAACTACGTCGTCCGGGGGAACCAATGATGAAAGCGTTTCCCATGACCGGCGGCTATCAACTCCGCGGACAGGTCCCCTGGGTGACGGGATGGGGCTTTTTTGAAGATTTTATCATCGGCGCGACCCTCCCGGACGGGCGATCTCTGTACGGTCTTCTACCGCTGCAGGCTCTCCCTGGTCTGCAATGCAGTCCCCCGATGAAATTATTATCGATGAGTGGGACTAATACGGTGAGCCTTACCATACAAGACTACTTTTTGTCAAGGGATTTTATTGTTAGTTTACAACCAGCGGCGGCGATCGAGGCCAGCGATCAAAAAAATGTTCTCCATCACGGTTTTCATGCCCTTGGCTGTGCTTGGGCGGGCTTAGATGTCATTTTGGGTGTTTATCGACAAAAGGGGCTAGAAAGCCTAAAAAATGCCCATCAACAGCTAGAAAAGGCCCTACTGTCCTGTCAAGAAAAAATGTTAAATTCCCACCAGGCCAGTTTTGCCGACCAACTGCACTGGCGCGGTCGGGCGATTAATTTGGCTCTACAATGCGCTCAAGGGGCAGTGATTGCCTCCGGTGGGGCGGCAAATATTTTTGATCATCCGGCGGGGCGAGTCTATCGGGAAGCTTTGCAGTTTAGCGTTTCTGGACAAACCGGCGCGGTGATGGAAAACAGCCTAGGGCAGTTGCTCTGGCTGGGGGGTCAATGCTATGATTAGGGAGAATTTTGCGGGTATAGTTCAGTGGTAGAACGTCACCTTCCCAAGGTGAATGTCGCGCGTTCGAGTCGCGTTACCCGCTTCTGAGGACAATTGATGTAATATATCAATTAGCTGGTAAGATGGGCATGAACAAGTTAACCCCTTTGGCTGTTAACCGTCCCGTCAAGCCGTCCTAGGGTAAAGATAATCCTATCGCTACCATGAAACTAATTATCGGGGGACGTTACCAAGTTATTAAACCCCTAAGTCAAGGGGCTTTCGGTCAAACTTTTCTAGCCCAAGATAACTATCGCCAGGGCTGTCCTCAATGTGTGGTCAAACAGTTAATCCCGCAAGTGGTTAACGAAGTTACTATAGCATTATTTGAGAGTGAGGCCAGAGCTTTAGAAAAACTCGGCCATCATCCTCAAATACCGCAATTTTTCGCCAGTTTTCAGGAAAATAATTCCTTTTATATTGTTCAAGAATTTATCGATGGTCACGATCTTAGTCAAGAAATCTCTAAGGGTAAGCGTTTAGAAGAGAGTCAGGTAATTCAGTTATTAAAAGATATCTTGGAAGTTCTCGCTTTTGTCCATCAAAATAACATTATTCACCGAGATATCAAACCCCATAATATTATCCGTCGCCAAGAGGGGAAGCTAGTTTTAATCGACTTTGGTGGAGTCAAACAAGTGGGGACTCAATGGCTAAAAGCCAAACAGACCAGTGTTTCGATTGGGATTGGCACCCCCGGTTATATGCCTAGTGAACAGGCGCAAAATAAACCGCGATTGTCTAGCGATGTCTATGCCGTGGGAATCATCGCTATTCAAGCCTTAACCGGTCTCAAACCGACGCAATTTCCCGAAGATGCCGAAACCGGAGAAATCGCTTGGCGCAATCAGGCCGATGTTAGCGATGATCTAGCGGTTATTATCGATAAAATGACCCGTTATGACTGGCGCCAACGCTTTCCCTCGGCAGTAGAAGTTTTAGATGCCATAAAAGAGTTGCTGCAATTGCGTCAACAACAAGCTTTAGTGCAGCAAATTTCAGCAGAGGATTTGTTTTATCGCGGTAACGCCCATCTCGATTTGAGGCAGTATCGCGAAGCAGTTCAACTGTATCAGCAGTCCCTGCGGAAAAAGCCCAATTTTGTCAATGCTTGGTATAATCGCGGTCTGGCCCTGCAACGATTGGGGCGTTTTCCTGAAGCTTTAGGGTCTTTTAATCAGGTAATTCAATTAGAGACTAATAATGCTCGGGCTTGGTTTTATCGCGGCATCGCTTTGGCCAATTTACGACAAATCAGCGATGCGATCGCATCTTGGGATAAGGCAATTCAACTGCAGCCAGATTATCTGGAAGCATGGCATTACAAGGGCATGATTTTATGTCGGATGCAACATTACACGGAAGGTCTAGCGGCTTATAATCAAGCCCTGGCGATTAAATCCGATGCTAATGTCTGGTTTAGTAAAGGCGAAGCTTTACGGGAATTAGAACGACTCAGTGAAGCGGTCGCCGCTTATAATAAGGCTTTACAGTTACAATCGCAAGACGCTGAGGCATGGTATCAACGGGGTTGTTGTCTCTACAAGTTAAAATGTTTCTCGGAAGCGGTGGTTTCCTTTAACCAAACCCTACGACTACAGCCTAGCCATCAATTCGCTCTCCAACAACGGAATTTAGCCCTTAATCACCTGAAATTGTAGGCAGCAAGTCAGCATTTTTGCCGATTAATCCCCTTCCCCTCGCCTTTGGTTTGGGAAGTAGGCAGTGGGGCCGAAGATTTTGATCCTCATTCAGTGGCTCTTTCCTGCCGACATTCCGCACATCTTCATATACCTTTATACCCACATTCCCCAAGATGTTTTGACGAAAAAGCTTCATTGTAGAAACTACTATTGAGAACATTTTCAATAATTGATTTTTTCTGAGAAAACAAATTATACCAATTCTCCAAAGTCTGACTACAGAAGTTTAATCCCCCTAAATCCCCCTTTTTAAGGGGGACTTAAATTCGATGTGTAGTTTTCATTTAGAGAAATGGTAAGTACCTAAGCAAAATTAATTATACATATCTAACCGCCTCTTGCCTCTTGCCTCTTGCCTCTTGCCGGCTCTCCCAGGTTTGGTGGGTAAAATGTATTCTAAGATACATTCCTCAAGAGCGAGGGAGTGGAAGGAACCACTCCGGACACAGAGGACACAAAGATCGATCGATCCTATATAAGTTAAACTGATCACACAGAACCTAGAAGAGCCTCTTGCCTTTTGCCTATCTTCACTAGGAAATTAATTTTGCACGACTACTTATTACAATTCTTCCCCTTGATGAAAATCGATCATTGTAGCTACAATCTTTACTGGCAAAGGGTTGTAAGCAATGTATTACTAAAAATTATCAATTGAATGTTAAGAAGTGCCGAAGGTGGATTCCTGGCGGGACTTTCATTTTTCCTAAGGATTCAGGTCAGGGGATTGACAAAAACCGAAAAAAGTCTAGATTGAGAGCTACTAGACAGAGACAGCCTGAAAAACCTGACCCCAGAACAACTGGTGAAGATGGTACTGAAATCACAGGAGTTAGTAGTCAAACAAGGCGAAACCATCGAGAAGCTGAAGGGTTATCTAGGGTTTGCGGCAAAAAGTTTGTTGGTGGGGGCAGGGTGTGGGGTTTTACCGATTTTCATCTGGTCAATCAGCCTAGCGATCGCTTGTTATCCGCCCGCACATCATAGCATAACTGTGGTTAATTGTCAATAAAATTGTCCCCACTACTACAGACACTTTTATCCCGGTGGGGGCAAATTGGGGGGATAATAAAGCCCGAAAATAGCCGATAATCCCTTTCATTGCCTATAAATCGCACTCTATCAGGCGAGTAAAACAAAAAGTCACCATTTTTAACCCGTAGGGAGACTTCCACCAGAGAGCGGGAAAACAGCCTTCCGGAGCTGCGAGACTAAAATCCCAGTGATCATAATCATCGATACGCCACTGATCTTTGTTGCGCCATCCCACCAATTCTCCAAATTTTTTAATCGTTTCCGCATCTTGGGTTCGCAGGGTGTTAATATCACCCCCAGCGGCAAAATATAACTTCACCTGAGCGCTAAAACCGAAATGATCGCCGCTATAATTTTTCCAAAGGCGATCGAGTACGCGAATCACATTAACGGGAAACCGCATCATATCCTCTGGGGTTAAAGTATCGCGGGTTCTGCCGGCAGCTTCGAGGATAACTCGGAGGGTTTCTGCGTCTGCCTCCCTAAAGTTCCCCTCAGCCAGGAATTGCTGTAATTTACCATAGCGCTCGATGTCCGGTACTAACATCTGCCGCGCTTCGATGAGGGCAACCCGTTCGCTCAAAGATTGCAATTGAGCTAAAATATCCTGAAGTTGGGGGTTAATATCTGACATAAATCTAAGGGGTTTGTTGACTACAAAAATTACCGATTTATCGGCAAAATAATCATTGATTTACCGCTTCTAATCGCGACTTAACAAAGCGATTCATCCATGCTTCTAGATAGATGCGATTGGCTTTTTTTTCTTTTAAATCTGTGGTAGTTAAAGGGTAAGGTGCTAATCCTTGAATGGCTGCCGTTGTCACACAAAACATCGACTTCTGAAAAGTTTCGCAGATCTGGACTAATAAATCCTCCTCCTGACGAAAACTCTTTTTATAAATGTCGTGCAGATAATCTGGTAAAAAGTGACGCATATCCTGCATTAATAGCGTGGGAGGAATTCCTGCACCCCCTATGGGTAAAGGATCCGCATACAAAGCACCATAGGCAAACATTCCTTGATCGTAGGGAATTTGATAGGCTTGGGCATTATAGGAAATTGTACCGGGGAAAGGTGTTCCGCGAAAGAAAACCGCCTCAACGTAGGGGATTGCCGTATCCGCAAGAAAGGTTAATCCTGCCGATTTGGGGATCAAATCATAGGTTTGTCCTTTGATTTTTACCTGATAGACAATTGGGTTACTAGCATTATCGACTAAATTTTTCTTAATGTGTGCCACCACTTCGGGAATATTAGTAATTTTTCCGGCATCGTAGAGATCGGATAAACTTAAAAAGGTATCGGCCATAATTCGCCAAAATTGACCTAAACCACTATAGTAGGCCATCATTCGCATTTGTTCTGGCAAAAATTCAGGAAAGGCTTTATTTAAAATTAACACTAGGGGATTATTCCTAAATTTAGCTTGAATAACCTTGGCTGTCACTTCCCGAAAAGCACCACTATCTGCATAACTATCTAAACCACCCCCACCATGCCAAAACATGGCTTTCATACAGTATTCAGCATACTCAAAATTAATGCGATCGTGCCACCAGTGTTGTAGTAATTTCTGCCAAGATACTTGACCATTAAAATATTTAAAGAAAGGGAAAAAAACCAAAAACTGATTTTCCGCAATATAAATTAAATTTTTGGAATAAGCATCTAACACCACTCCGTAACTTTTCAGGATACCCACTACCTCGATCAAATTCTGGGGAGTATCTTTTAACAATGCTTCCCCAGCCGTGAGACGATCAATATAGGATGCTAGGGGATGAGAGGAGGACTTGACAGGGATAGTGACCATGCTAGAAGCTTGATAAAATAACTTTCCTCATCTATTTTAACGCATAAAAGCACAACCAATTGGCGGCGGTGGCACGGCGAGTCATGCGGGGATTGAATTCGCCAATTTTATAACCGGTAAACCCCAATTTATCTTTTAATAATTGTTTATTTTCTGGCAAGATCGATCGAGTTAATTTTACTGTTGGGGGACGATTGGCAATAAAATCCGGGGGTTCGGGATATTCACGGCGCCAACCTTCCTCTACTTGACTATTATCCCATTTTCCTTGACTTTCATCGTAGCGATAACCTAAACTTTGCCAGACCAATCTATTAACGGTTTCGTCGTCAATTTCATCGTTAATAATCGCCAAAATTGTTTCTATATTTAATTCTGGTAGTTCCATAGATCAAGTCAATAGCAGATGGGAAGTGGGGGAGTGGGGAGTGGGAAGTGGGGAAGTGGGGAAGTGGGGAAGTGGGGAAGTGGGGAAGTAGGGAAGTGGGGAAGTGGGGAAGTGGGGAAGTGGGGAAGTGGGGAAGTGGGGAAGTGGGGAAGTGGGGAAGTGGGGAAGCTGTCTCATCACCCTATCACCCCAAAACCCTATCACCCTATCTCCTGACGACCGACTCCTGCCTGCGGTTAAAATAACTGGTGAACAACATCATTGATCATCGCGTAAGCGTAGCCTATTTTGCCTCCTTCTAACGCCAAAATTATTTTTATTTTAACTATCGGTGTGGTGTCGGTTTCTGCATCGGCAATTTTTATCCGGTTAGCGATCGAAGCGGTAGGTAATGCTACGATCGCATTTAGTTTATTTTTAGCGACTTCTCGTCTGATCTTGGCTTCCGTTGTCCTAATTCCGAACTGGTTTACCTTATCACGCCAAAAAGTCCCCATTCAAGCCTATTATTACGCAGTGGGGGCAGGATTTTGTTTAGCTCTCCATTTTGCTACTTGGATTAGTTCTCTATCCTACACCTCGATCGCCGCTTCTACCACTTTAGTCACTACTAATCCCCTCTGGGTTTCCCTGTTGGGTTGGTGGTGGTTTCGAGAAAAACCGAGCAAATTAACCTTTATAGGCATTTTTGTGGCTCTAACGGGGGGATTATTGATTGTTTTAGCCGATCGAGATGTCAGTAGTTCTTATCCTAACCCTTTATTGGGCAATAGCTTGGCTTTAATGGGGGCAATTCTCGTGAGTGGTTATATTCTCCTCGGACGGGAAGCACAAAGAAAGGGCTTAAATATTAAGAATTATATAACTGTAGCCTACACTACCGCAGGATTAGCCTTATTACCTTCTGTTTTTTTATTTGGTCAAGATTACGAAAGCTATCCCCTATCCGTGTATGTTTATGTGTTAATGATGGCGATTTTTCCGCAATTAATCGGTCATACTAGCTTTAACTGGGCTTTGCGATGGGTAGCACCGACAATAGTAACCATGGTAATTTTATTAGAGCCAATTGCCGCTAGTCTGTTAGGAGTGTTCATTTTTGGTGAAATACCAGCCCAAGAAGTCATTTATGGCGGATTAATTCTGTTAATCGGCGTAGGCATTGCTATTTTAGGCGGATAAGCTGTTGGTGTCTCTAAATTACCGGTTAAGACTGAATGGGAGCGGGGAGCAGCGAGCGGAATGTAGAAGTTGACCCTATTCACCCTATCAGTTTAGACGGAAAGGATGAATAGAAAAACCTTCAAACATCGGGCATTTTTCAGATAGGCCAACACCAAACACTCGAACTTGTCGCCCATGTCCCGTTTAGATGTTGGCGCCTCTCTAAATTCGTTGAGAATGTCCTGAATGGTCACTGCCGTCTAACGTCCTTGTAAGCTAAGACGGATTTAAATCGCTTATTCTCAGATTATGCCCCGATGGCGAGCGCAATCTAGACCACGAATGCAAAGATTTGTAAAATTGTAGCTTTTGATCCCACTTTCCGCAATTCTTAACATTCAATTGATAATTTTTACTAATATATTGCTTAAAACCTGTTGCCAGTAAGGACTATAGCTACAATGATTAATTTTTATCAAGGTGAAGAATTATATTTTTTTCTCAGAAAAAATCAATTATTGAAAATGTTCTCAATAGTAGTTTCTACAATGAAGGTTTTTCGGCTCTTCTCGAATTTGTGTGATAATTTTTGCTTAGGGAATCCTGAAGTGCTTATCGGGCATAACTTTTAGGACTATTGTGGGGAAGAAACTATCAGTATAAAACTCGTTTCCACACAGAAATCAGAAGAGCCGTTTTTCTTCAGAACATCTTGGGGGATGTAAAAAAATATAAAAGTATATGAAAATGTGCGGAATGTCGGGTTGATATTTTTACGGGTTGTGTATTCTTTGGTTTTCTTCCTTTGGAGTTTTTCAGATTATTCTAAAGATAGATTTACTAAGAATAGACAGTATTTATCGTTTAGCCGTCTGCCATTGGCGTTGGGTGGGGTTGTTGCTTGACCCAAGCTGCGAGGGGGGCGAGATCATTTTAATTCATTTAATTTAGCGGAGTAGCATTAACATGATTTTGAATTAGGCGAGAAAGTTATTGGCTCTCTTAGGTTTGGTGGGCAAAATGTATTCTAAGATACATTCTTCCTAGCGAGCGAGTGGAAGGAACCACAAAGACACAAAGGACACAAAGATTGATCGATCCTATATAAGTTAAACTTATCACACAGAACCTAGAAGAGCCAGTTATTCAATATTGCACTTGCTGGAGGCGGTACTGTAGCGACTTTAGGAGGGATGGCAACAGCTAGTGCTGCCGACTTTTCAACTGTTCTGGAATGGTCATGGACATCAAGTACGACCCTGCCAGATTACCTAAACATCATGAATACCTATCACATCACCAACGTGCTGCCTGACAGAACCATACCAACTGAAGAAAGTCCTAACTGGCTCGCTACCAGTCCCCATCTCAATAACTTCCGCCTGAATCAGTATGGTCCGGGTGAGGGACCTATGTCAGTCCCCGAACCATCCTCTATCCTCAGCCTCCTCGCCCTCGGCACAATCGGCGCAACTTTTACCCTCAAACGCAAACTGAAGCCCTCCAATGACGGCGATCGCTACCTAAATAGGGTTGGCTGAATCATGGTAATCCTAGTTATCTGTAGCCAACTTTTACTGTTAATTGAGATAAAATGGTAGCAGTATCTACTCCAGGCTAAGATTAACTGGCTAATCAGGATGTGAGTAAAACGTAAAACTCCCCTAGCTAGGATTGATTAGCTGCGCTCGCTCTCTTTTCAGTAAGGCACTAGCCAGAAAAATGCCCAGTATTGCCAATACAGCCATAGCATAAAAAGCATAAGTGTAAGTACCGAACCAATCGCGAATTCTACCAGTTACTAAAGTGCCGATCAAAGCGCCGACACCGTAGGCAGTAAAAACAAGACCGTAATTTTGGGCGTAGTGGTCAGGATTAAAGAAGTGGAGAGTGGTAGCGGGAGCTAGGGCTAACCATCCCCCTAAACAAAACCAAAATAGACAAAAAGCCACTAGATAGCTAGTAACCGCCCCTTTTTCGGCCTTGACCATCAACAGGCAACCGATCAAAATGAGTGTATAGGCTCCGATCGCTAGATAATGGGGTTTCCAGCGATCGCTTAACCAACCGAACAAAGGACGACTAATACCATTAAACAAAGCAAATAAAGCCACACTACTAGCGGCTAACCCCGGCTCAATCTGGATAATTTCCTCGGCGACGGGACTAGAAATACCGATAGCACTCAAGCCAATTAAAGCACCAATGGCATAGCAAAGCCATAAGCCATAAAATGAGCGACTTTTCAGCATATTCACCGGATAATTGGCCTGAAAGTCCGATGTTCGATTAGCTAAATTGGCGGGAGGTTGCCAGTCCTGGGGGGGTAATTTCAGGGTGAGGGCAATAATCACAATAATTATTGTAAAGATAATCCCCAAAAATCTTAAACTTGGTCTAACGCTATATTCATTGATCAATCGATTGGCTAAAGGTGCGGTAATCAGGGGAGAAAGGCCAAATCCGATAATGGTTAAACCCACCGCTAAACCTTTTTTGTCGGGAAACCAGCGCGCCACCACTGCCATAGGAACACCGTAAGCGATGCCGACTCCCGTGCCAGCAATGACTCCGTAGGTCAGAATAATTGTCTGGATCTGAGCGGCAAAACTAGCGAGAATATAGCCCAAACCGACGATAATTCCGCCGATAGCGGTCATCCGGCGAGTACCTACCCGGGGGATATAAAAACCGGCAATCGGCATAGAAGCGGCATAAAATACTAGGGCGACAGTGTAGGGTAATAGGCTTTCCGTGGCACTGAGATTTAATTCTGTTTCTAGGGGTTTTCTAAAGATACTCCAAGAGTACACCGTCCCTAAACAGAGTAAAACGCCCATTCCTAGAGGTATTAATAACCATCTACCTTTGGCTGCGGGTAATCCCAAAACTGTCAACTCGGAATCATAATTACTGGTAGTCATAGATCGCCGTAACTCTTTCTAGACTTGCTGACCAGTATTCTAGATGAGGTCATGGCTAATGGGCCAAATTTTCCAGAAAATTTTCCGATTAAAATGAGGGGTGAAATAATTCACCCCCGTAAAAGTGTCCTTCCATCTATAGCTGAGGGACTGCTGAGGACTTTTAACTAAACTGCCGCGAAGTAAACTTTTGACTTCACAGGATCGGGAACCATGGTAGCATCGCCTTCTTGCCAACCGGCGGGACAAACTTCATCCGGATGGGATTGGACGTATTGAATCGCTTTCAGAGTGCGGAGGGTTTCATCGACACTGCGACCGAAGGAAAGATTATTAATAGTAGCGTGTTGGATAACACCTTCTTTATCGATGATAAAGAGACCGCGCAGGGATACCCCCGCATCTGGGTCAAGAACATTGTAAGCGGTGCTGATTTCTTTTTTTAGATCCGACACCAAAGGATAGGCCACATCACCGACACCGCCGGATTTTCTCTCGGTTTGAATCCATGCTAGGTGAGCAAATTCGCTATCGACGGACACCCCTAAAATCTCGGTGTTGATACTGCTAAATTCGCTAACTCGATCGCTGAAAGCGGTAATTTCCGTGGGGCAAACAAAGGTAAAATCGAGGGGATAGAAGAATAAAACGACGTATTTACCCCGATAATCCGACAATTTGATGGTTTTGAACTCTTGATCGAAAACGGCGGTCGCGGTGAAATCCGGCGCCGCTTGTCCGACTCTTAAGCAACCTTCGGCGGTCATACTTTTAATCTCCTTAATCTAGTTTCTGGGAAAATGCAACTATTTTTACATTCCTTAACAAATATATCATAGTCATAACGATTTTGAGTAGTTGGCCGTTAGTTGGGTGTTGGGAAGGTTGTAAGCTCTACTGAATTTAAACTGCGTAGGGGAAATTTTAGTACAAATGCTCGGACTGCCTATGGCTTTTCTGGGACTTTCGGAAATCCCTGACCGAATCTAGATTCTGGAACCCTTGCTTGACAAGCGAACGCTAACTTTTTTGCTAATAAAAACTCAAATTTCGGGTTTCTGTTAGTTAGCACTCGCTTGAAGGCTTACCCCATAAGAGAGCCAGAGTTGAGAGACTGTAAGATTTTTGCCAGAGTTCCAGAAGAGCGATAAGGAGTTTAACCGGCCTCGATAGGATAGCGTCCCTATTCCGGCGGTTGGGTTACAATGTCAGGTAGTGATTTTATTGTAGTGGTGATAGCTCAAACCTTGCCAACGTGATTCTCGATTAACTTGCCCTCCATATATCCCTCGATACCTCTAGATTTCTAGGGGGATTTTTGATTAGATAGCAAATAGTTGTAAAAATTCTTTGAGTTCATTTAATACCTCATGCTCAAAGTTCCAAATGTCTTTTTTGGTTAAAGCATGGGATAAATTACAATATTTCTTAGCCGCTCTTTTTTCATTCTGTGATGGTGTATCTTCCCTGATATAGTTTTGAATCCACAATTTATCAATTTTTTTACGATTTATATCAATATTTTTTTGTGCAAGACAGGATCGCCAAGCTTCTACACAATCAGCATGGGGAGAATCTTGGGTTTTAATTTCTCTCAACACTGTCTCTAGTTCCCCCTGTTCATTAACATGAAGAAAATGACAACCTATTTGAGTATTCGTAGAAGCATTTAATTGAAATAGCTTTTGGGTATCATCTATCCTGACTGCTTCTCTAAAAACTCTTTGAATACATTGACTAACCACAGCAAGTCTTTCTTGTCTGGTTTGTTCATCTAAATCTAAAACAATACCTATCTTTTGAATATCATCTTTAAGCAGGGTGTTATTAAGTCGTTTCAGTCGTTGTTCAAGGCTACGATAATTTTCTCGTTCTATTCCGTCTCACCTCTGATTCGATCATTATGCTTGAGCGCGTAATCTAAGATATCTAATTCACTTTTAATACCGATAATTTTATCAGTTCTGGGACTCCTTGCTAGTTCAAAATAGGCCCCCTCTTCTGGATAATATTCTAACCCCACATCGGCAAAAGCTTGGATCATCTCTAAACTATGAGTTGTGGCAAAAATTTGGCTATCTAGTTCGATAGCTAATCGGAATAAAGTTTTCCAAAACTCTCTTTGATTAGTGTAATGTATACCGTTTTCAATTTCATCAATTAATAAAATAGAACTTTCCTTTAATTTCATTATTATCTGAACTAAGCGATTGATAGCATCTCCAAATAGTGATATTGGTAAACGATTTTCTCCTTTTCTAGTCAGATATAAACTAGGTGAACCAAGATAAAAACTCTCAACATTTTCAATACATGGATCGAGAATGCGAATAGAATTTAGCACTTCATTTTTTTTGCCTTGAAAAACAATAAGTTCATAATCTTCGACTAGATCGGCATTAATTTCTCCCATTGATGTTGTGATTATTGGCATATTCTTGACACTTTCTGAGCTATAGTCGAATGGTTTTATGTATTGTCCATTCAAGCTAATATTTAAATAATTTTTGGGTGTGGCAATTATAATAAATTCCTCACTCTTTTCTGAGAATTTATCGATTATATTAAATCGCAAAGTAGGTATTATACCTTTTGGAAAATACGATTCTCCTTCTATAAAATCCCATAACAAATCTAATCCACCAAATAACCCAAATATTTTGGTGCTTCTTGATAACTCTTCTGAAATGTTTTCAGAGAATATAATTCTATTTTCCGTTTCTTGTTTATTCTCGTTTTGGGTTTTAATCAACATTTCTTGCGGCTGATTTTGCCTAAAAAATAAATTTTCAAAAGTCTGTTTTGGTAATGCCTGATGAATTTTTATTGGTTCTCTTATCAAGTATCTTAAAAATAAAATATTTTCAGGCTTGTCAGCAACAATTAAAGCCTCTAACAGGGCAGTTTTCCCTGAATTGTTTTTACCACCAATTAAATTAACTCGCTCAAAGCCTTCAATTTTGGTATGCTCAAAACATCTAAAATTACTAATTTCAATATCCTTAATCATGTTGACCTCCTGGCTGGATAAGCATAAATTTAGGGTTAGGAATGACCCTGGCAAGATGGGGATTTTTTTCCTTAATTCTAGACGAGAATCGCCTCAAACTCTCAAAACGGTGACTATCCCCGACGGAAACTGCCGCCCTAAGAGATAATAGAGACAGGGATTTATTTACATTTCTTCATCATGGCTAGAGACTTACGAGGATTTATTAAGCTTTTAGAAGAGCGTGGGCAATTACGCCGCATTAGTGCATCGGTCTCTGCCGATTTAGAAATTGCCGAGATCGCTAATCGGATGCTGCAGGTGGGGGGACCGGCCCTACTGTTTGAAAACGTGCAAGGGGCCGAGTTTCCCGTCGCTATTAACCTGATGGGAACGGTAGAACGCATCTGTTGGGCGATGAACCTGAATAAACCCGAAGAATTGGAAGATTTAGGCAAAAAACTCGCCCTCTTGCAGCAACCGAAACCGCCGAAAAAACTCTCCCAAGCGATCGATTTTGGTAAAGTGTTGTTTGATGTCCTGAAAGCCAAACCCAACCGTAACTTTTTTCCTGCCTGTCAACAGGTGATTTTAGAAGGGGATGAAGTAGATTTAAAGAAAATCCCGATGATTCGCCCCTATTCTGGCGATGCAGGCCAGATTATCACCCTAGGGCTAGTAATTACTAAAGATTGCGAAACGGGAACCCCTAACGTCGGTGTCTATCGCTTACAGCTACAGTCTCACAATACCATGACCGTCCACTGGTTATCCGTGCGCGGTGGGGCGCGTCACCTGCGAAAAGCGGCACAAATGGGCAAAAAACTAGAAATAGCCATCGCTTTGGGGGTTGATCCTCTAATTATCATGGCCGCTGCCACTCCTATCCCCGTAGATCTCTCAGAATGGCTGTTTGCGGGATTGTACGGCGGTTCTGGGGTACAGTTAGCCAAGTGTAAAACCCTTGATTTGGAAGTGCCGGCCGACTCAGAAATCGTCCTCGAAGGAACAATTACCCCCGGAGAGGTATTGCCAGATGGACCCTTTGGTGATCACATGGGTTACTATGGCGGTGTGGAAGATTCACCCCTGATTCATTTCCACTGCATGACCCATCGTCGCGACCCCATTTATTTAACCACTTTTAGCGGTCGTCCTCCCAAGGAAGAAGCGATGATGGCGATCGCTCTTAATCGTATTTATACGCCGATTTTACGGCAACAGGTGTCGGAAATCAGGGATTTTTTCCTGCCGATGGAAGCTTTAAGCTATAAAGCGGCGATTATCTCCATTGATAAAGCCTATCCCGGACAAGCGCGACGAGCGGCCTTAGCTTTTTGGAGTGCCTTACCCCAGTTCACCTATACTAAATTTGTCATCGTCGTCGATAAGGAGATTAATATTCGCGACCCCCGGCAAGTGGTTTGGGCAATTAGTTCTAAAGTGGATCCGGTTCGCGATGTGTTTATTCTCCCGGAAACCCCCTTTGATAGCCTCGATTTTGCCAGCGAAAAGGTCGGTTTGGGGGGGAGAATGGGAATTGATGCCACCACTAAAATGTATCCTGAAACAGACCACGAGTGGGGGGAACCTTTGGAGTCGGATCCGGCCATGGCGGTCAAGGTTTCCCAACGCTGGTCAGAATACGGTTTAATCGATATTAATTTACAAGAAGTAGATGCCAATAAATTTGGCTACGAAATGTAGATTTAACCGACTAAATAGTCAATAGCAAAAATCGGGGTAGAAATATCTTCTAACCCGATATTAGTGATTAGTTTCTCGACTTAGTAAGCGTCCTGTAGTTCGTAGAATTCGGGAGAAACGTAATCTTTGCGTAGGGGCCAACCGACCCAATCTTCCGGCATTAAAATCCGTTTCAGGTTGGGATGTCCTTCATAAATAATGCCGAACATATCATAACTTTCTCGTTCTTGCCAGTCAGCGGCTTTCCAAATCCAGTAAACCGAGGGAACCCGGGGATTATCTCTGGGAAGAAAGACTTTTAAGCGCACTTCCACGGGACTATCGACATTATCGGTTACTTTGACCAGATGATAGAAACTAACTAATTCTTTCCCTGGTCCCAAATCGTAAGCACCCTGACATTGGAGATAATTAAAGCCATAAGCGTATAAAGCAGTGGCCAGAGGAATTAAAAAGTCTGCTTCTACTTTAATCAATTCCACACCACTATGGTCAGCTTCTAAAGCTTGATGATCAAAACCATTTTCGCTTAACCAAATCGAAGTGGGGCCAGCTTGCACAATAGCTGTGGTTTCTTCAGTCATTTAAATTTCTTCCTTTTGTTTCGTGGTCAAAAGAGCGGGGGGAACAGGCATACCGGTGGCTTCTAGTAACTCTTTCGGAGGTGCTTGACGGGTGGCCGATTGTAGATATTTACCCGTAAGAATCGGTTCCGTGGGCTGCATTTTGTGGGTGGTGCTGTAATAACGATTGGTTTGCTGGAGGACAGTCCCCCGTTCTTGAATAGATTCGTTAGCGACTTTTTTCCGCAGTTTAATAATCGCGTCGATAATCGCTTCCGGACGGGGGGGACAACCGGGTATATAGACATCCACGGGGATAAGTTTATCTACCCCTCTAACTGCGGTGGTGGAGTCACTGCTGAACATTCCCCCCGTAATCGTACAGGCACCCATGGCGATAACGTATTTAGGTTCCGGCATTTCTTCATACAGACGCACCAAAGCGGGGGCCATTTTCATGGTGATTGTACCGGCAGTGATGATTAAATCGGCTTGCCGGGGACTAGAACGGGGAACTAAACCAAAGCGATCGAAATCAAAACGGGAACCAATCAAGGCCGCGAACTCGATAAAACAGCAAGCTGTACCGTAGAGCATCGGCCAAAGACTTGACAAACGCGCCCAGTTATACAG
Source organism: Microcystis sp. MC19 (assembly GCF_003019735.1). Taxonomy (NCBI): domain Bacteria; kingdom Bacillati; phylum Cyanobacteriota; class Cyanophyceae; order Chroococcales; family Microcystaceae; genus Microcystis; species Microcystis sp. MC19. Next base: position 3,214,596 of record NZ_CP020664.1, read on the forward strand.
GTCATCAACGGTAGTCAGGATGACATTTTCCGATAAATCCTGGGTAACTTTCGTACGTTCGATGGGATTGAGGATTTTTTCGCTTTGTTGTGCGATAATTTGCTTAAATTCGCTGGTAGGGTTGGGACTCATCGGGTTATCCTCTCATGAAAAGTCAAAAATAAGGAAAATTATGGCCATTATGACCATTCTAAGGCTCCTTTTCGCCAAGCATAGACGAGAGCAACCACAAGGATAGCAATAAAGATCAGTGCTTCTACAAAAGCTAATAGGCCCAATTGATTGAAAGCTACCGCCCAAGGGTAGAGAAAGACGGTTTCCACGTCAAAAACCACGAAAACAAGGGCAAACATATAATAACGAATGTTAAACTGAATCCAAGCACCGCCGATCGGTTCCATCCCCGATTCATAGGTGGTGCGTCTTTCTGGACCGCCACCACTAGGCCGCAGGACTTTGGAGGCAGTTAGGGATAGGATTGGTACTAAACTGCAAGCGAGCAGAAATCCTAGAAAATACTCGTAACCTTTGAGGACAAACACTGGGTTTTTTTTCTCCTTATTCGCTATCGACAGGGGAAGTTGTCGGCATCTCTATGGCTACTTATTATAGAGGCTTTAGCAACCCGTCTCCTTCTCAAAAGCAGCATTGAAGATGTTTATCGATACCATTAGCTAATCATTGGGTTGAGCTTTGCTTCTGTTCCTGCTTTGCTCTTGCTCTGACGGGGTGACAAAGAATTGGCCGTAATCAGCTATTGACTATCCAGATTACCCGTTAAGATGGCACGGGAGCGCCGGAGTTACCAGTCCGAGCATTTGTACTAAAATTTCCCCCAGGCAGTTTCAATGATGAGAAATGCTGTCAGACCTACTATAGTTTGTTAATGCACCAGAAAAGAAAAGCGATCGCTTAAGACAATAGATCATTAAGTACCTAAGCAAAATTAATTACACATCTAAGCCACTACTCCGTCAGACTTCTGGTGTGAGGAAACAGTGAACTGAAAACTCAAATCCGATCCCTAATAGCTGTCTCCCGTCTCCTGTCTCCTGTCTCCTGTCTCGACTAGGAAATTAATTTGGCACGACTACTTATTTGAGTTTATTTAAAAAAAGTCAAATTCGTTTTCATCCTTTAACTACCAGCAGAGAATACAGTGGTTATCAGGGAAGAGCTTCCATACCCTAGTAATAGTTATACACCGAAAAAAAACCGAAAAATGGAAAAATAACAGACTCAGAAAATGAGTATAACAAGGCTTTAGTCAAAGAGATAATTATAAAAATCAAACGCTATCAACTTCTTCAAGAAAAACAAGATAATTTTATAAAAATTGCTCGATTTTTTCGAGCATTTAATATTCTAATATTTGGAGCAGTTGCCAGAGGATAAGACAGCAATAACAATGATATTGACTTTTTAGTAGAAATGGAACAAGGGCGCAACTCATTAGATAGAATTGGTTTAATTCAAGACTTAGAAGATTATTTAGGCTGTAAGGTTGATGTAGATGCTATTAACATTTTGCGAGATTATTTTCGGGAAAGAATCATGAAAGAGGTGATTCCTTTATGAAGGATGACTTAATTTATTTAGGTGATATTTTAGACAGAATTGAACCAATCGAATCTTATACACAGGAGGGAAAAGACAGATTCTATCAATCCTTATTAATTCAAGATGCTGTGATTCGCTGTTTTGAAGTCATTGGAGAAGCTGTTAAACAACGCTCTCCTGAGATTAGAAAAAAATATCCTGAAATTACTTGGCGTAAAATTGCAGGGTTTTGAGAAAAATAGCAGCGGTTGCCCCCTAGTTCTATAATCAGATCACGGCTAATTTGATTGGCTATAGTCCCTATTCATGTCTATCTCCCCACCCCGTTCCGGTTACACTTTACCAGTTTTTGCCTGTGCCAGTGCGATCGCATATCTCCAGCATCTCCACGGCGAAAATGAGCTAAATTCCGTTACTTTTAATCTTTTAGAACCGCCAGAAGCCGTTACAATTGCCATCGAACAAGTTGCCCGACTGAACCCCGATGCTGCCCTAGCCATCACCCGCAGCGATCCGGGGGATAATTTAGATTTAACTAGAAATACCCCTATAAAGAAAAAAAGGAATTAAGAGAACTTTCCCGGGCCTAGTTTTCGGACTTTATTGGAGGACTTGGGGACGATTGGTTTGAATACTCTTAATCCCTCCTACAGCAGATGTTATGGCCTTTTGTCAACGGGGAAGTTCATTTATACTGCCTTTTACTCAGCCAAGAAAGCGAGGCTACCACCGCCATTAACTGCTCAATGTCAGCTAAGTTTCTTTTTCTTGAATTGGTCTTTGATGGGTTTGTAGGTGGGGTTAATAGTCCAGTTATTCAACCTTTTTTAACACATTATTTCTGTGAGGTAAATGTTATGACTATTATCATCGGTATAGGTTCTTATGCAGCAGGATTAAGCACTTATCTTGCGACTTTAGCTTATCATCAAAAACATCAGGTAAAATCTAAAAAGGTCTTATCTTGTCAAGTAACACCGAGTTATCCGTTTGCAAAAGAATTGAGTTATAAGGCAGAAAACATTTTAAAAGAGCAAGTGATGTTAAACCCAACAGAATTTAACCGTAGCTTTTGCGATCATCCTTTATATCGTTTTACTATTACTCTGGAAATAAAAGGATTATTTTGGGCTAAAAATACAGAAGAAGTTTCATTTGATATCTACGATATGCCAGATACTCTCTTGAGAGATATTAAAGAGTTTTCATCATCTAATAACTTCACAGAATATTATGATGATTTATTTAGTGATATAGGTGGATATTTCTTACCAATAGATGGAACATTTCATCGAGAAGATGAGGTATATGCTAAGTCTTTAGAAAAATTTACTACAGATTTAACACAGCGTAACCCGCAAGGTTGTCGTATCGCTTTTGCTGTCACGAAATGTGATTTATCAGAACTTTGGGTTAATCGAGATGATCCTCGTGGTCTGGTACAAAGACGCTTTCCTAAAATGTATGCAATCCTAGAAAATTGGACTCAGGAGGACAAGGGAAAAGTTGAATATTTTACCACTTCATCCTTCGGAGTATTTGGTAAATATTGCGAACCAAATTCAATTATTCAATCAAAAAGTAAAGAGGGAACATCGGCCGTGATTAGAAATCCTCAAGAATGGCAACCTTTTGGACTAATTGAACCCTTATATTGGTTATGTACGGGTAAAATGCTATAATTATTGTAGGAAAAACTAATATTGCTTGCCCAAAAAAGTATTGAGTGATTCGGGAAATTATGAAAATGAAACGCTATCAACTTCTTAAAGAAAGACGAGAAAATATTATAAAAATTGCTCGAAAACATGGAGCATTTAATATTCTAATATTTGGATCAGTTGCCAGAGGAGAAGACAGCAATGACAGTGATATTGACTTTTTAGTAGAAATGGAACAAGGGCGCAACTTATTAGATAGAATTGGTTTAATTCAAGACTTAGAAGATTATTTAGGCTGTAAGGTTGATGTGGCTACTATTAACAGTTTACGAGATTGTTTTCGGGAAAGAATCATGAAAGAGGTGATTCCTTTATGAATGATGACTTAATTTATTTAGGTGATATTTTAGACAGAATTGAACGAATCGAATCTTATACACAGGAGGGAAAAGACAGATTCTATCAATCCTTATTAATTCAAGATGCTGTGATTCGCTGTTTTGAAGTCATTGGAGAAGCTGTTAAACAACTCTCTCCTGAGATTAGAAAAAAATATCCTGAAATTACTTGGCGTAAAATTGCAGGGTTTCGAGATATTTTAATCCATAGCTACACGGGAATCAATGTAGATGAAGTTTGGGGAGTTATTAAAGATAATTTACCTAAATTAAAACAACAAATTCAGCAAATTATTGCTAATGAAAATAATTAAAATCAGTTGACAACATGGAGGTAATATCTAAGCGATTAGGCATTTTTTGGGTCAAGCATCAAACCCATTCAGCCACTATCCTTAAAAAGATAGCGTGGTGAGGATGTCAAAGAATGATCAAAAATAGCAGCGGTTGCCCCCTAGTTCTATAATCAGATCACGGCCAGCAAAAATAAATTCAGAACGATTTTGCGCCGTTTCAGCGATCACTAAAATTGTTAAGAATTGTACAACCCTCTTGTTATAAGGCTTTTTATGTCATGAAACCTTAAAATGAGAATTGCTGGATCACGGCTAATTTGATTGGCTATCGACCCTATTCATGTCTATCTCCCCACCCCGTTCCGGTTACACTTTACCAGTTTTTGCCTGTGCCAGTGCGATCGCATCTCTCCAGCATCTCCACGGCGAAAATGAGCTAAATTCCGTTACTTTTAATCTTTTAGAACCGCCAGAAGCCGTTACAATTGCCATCGAACAAGTTGCCCGACTCAACCCCGATGCTGCCCTAGCCATCACCCGCAGCGATCCGGGGGATAATTTAGATTTAACTAGAAATACCCCTATATGGGCGTTAGTAGAAAGAAAAACGGGTAATCAAGAGATAGAGATTCAAGGCGGCGAAGGAATCGGCCTACAGGTTGATAATGGTGGAAAATCAGCTATTTATAGTTATGCCCAGCGTCTGCTGCAAGAAAACCTCAGACCCCTGTTACTGCCCCAACAAAGCATCAAAGTGACGATTATCCTGCCAGAAGGCAAAAAACTGGCCACAAGGACTTCTAACGCCGCTTTTGGCGTGGTAGAGGGATTATCTTTGTTGGGTACCACTGGCATTTCCCAACCCCTGAGCGCTCCCGGACAGTTGGAAATCTTTCGCGAGCAATTAAAAAATTTATCCCTTCGTTTTGATCGCTTGGTGTTTTGTATCGGGGAAAATGGCTTAGATTTAGCCCCTCAAATGGGTATTAATCCTGATATTTTGGTAAAAACAGCCAATTGGATCGGGCCGATGTTATTAGAGGCACAATTACAGGGAATCTCTGAAATTCTTTTGTTTGGTTATCACGGTAAATTAATTAAACTTGCCGGGGGAATCTTTCAGACTCACCATCATCTGGCCGATGGTCGTCGGGAAATTCTCACCGCCTACGCCGCTAAAATGGGTTTAGCTACCCCCCATCTCCGGCAAATTTTTGACAGTAGCACCAGCGAAAACGGTCTGGAATATCTGCGTCAATTAGACCGGCAAACGGGCGATAATTGGGTGGAACGCATCTATGGAGAAATGGCTAATACGATTGATCGCCGTTGCCAAGAATACGTTTATAACCACAGTAACGGTCATCTTGGGGTCGGTTGTATTTTATTCGATCGCTCTCGTTCTTTGATCAGCAAAAGCGAAAATGGCCTTAAATTTTTGCAAAATCTACAAGTCACTCCCCAGTGACCGTGCTATGATCGTGGGAATATTTAGTCTTAAAAAATGAAACTAATAAGGCCATACTATTGTAGCTTATTTCCAGAACAATAGCCGATTTAGTTTACAAATCTTTAACCTTTTCCTGCCAGTTTCTTTTTTTGATCGCAGTGACAACTCAAACCCCCCTTCCTACCCCTCAAGAGACTTTGCCCTCAGAGTCCTTCACTAATAGCCTTAATCGTCAAATAATCATCATTCTTGACTTTGGCTCCCAGTATTCTGAATTAATCGCCCGCAGAATCCGGGAAACCAATGTTTACTCGGAAGTTCTCTCCTATCGTACCAGCGCCGAACAGTTGGTCCAAATCAACCCGAAAGGAATAATTCTTTCGGGCGGTCCCAATTCCGTCTATGATCCTGGAGCGCCCCACTGTGATCCCGAAATTTGGAATTTAGGTGTACCCGTCCTCGGAGTTTGCTACGGGATGCAATTGATGGTACAGCAGTTAGGGGGCAGGGTAGAACGGGCAAAACGGGCCGAATACGGCAAAGCATCCCTATTTATCAACGATCCTACCGATTTATTAACCAATGTCGAGGACGGTTCCACCGCTTGGATGAGTCACGGAGATTCCTGCGTGGAATTGCCATCGGGTTTTGAAATTCTCGCTCATACCGATAATACCGATTGTGCGGCCATTGCCGATCACAGGAAAAAACTCTTTGGAGTGCAGTTTCACCCGGAAGTTGTCCATTCTGTAGGAGGAATCGCCTTAATTCGGAATTTCGTCTATCATATCTGCAAATGCGAACCCACTTGGACCACGGAAGCTTTTGTCGAGGAATCGATCCGAGAAATTAGGGCAAAAGTGGGCGATAAGCGAGTTTTATTGGCTTTATCTGGCGGTGTGGACTCCTCTACCTTAGCATTCTTGTTGCATCGAGCGATCGGTGATCAACTAACCTGTATGTTTATCGATCAGGGATTCATGCGTAAGGGTGAACCAGAACGATTAATGCAGATATTTAACGAGCAATTCCATATTAGAGTCGAGTATGTCAACGCTAGAAAGCGATTTTTAGCGCAAGTGGCCGGTGTCACGGATCCCGAAGAAAAGCGCCGTCGTATCGGCCATGAATTTATTCAGGTGTTTGAAGAAGAATCAAATCGTTTGGGACCCTTTGATTATCTGGCCCAAGGAACTTTATATCCCGATGTGATTGAATCGGCCGATAGTAATGTGGATCCCAAAACCGGGGAAAGAGTCGCGGTTAAAATTAAAAGTCATCATAACGTTGGTGGACTGCCGAAAAATCTCCGGTTTAAATTAGTCGAACCCCTGCGAAAATTATTTAAGGATGAGGTGAGAAAATTAGGTCGATCGATCGGTCTTCCGGAAGAAATTGTTCGTCGTCAACCTTTCCCCGGCCCTGGTTTAGCGATTCGCATTTTAGGGGAAGTGACCGCAGATAAATTAAATATTTTGCGCGATGCAGATTGGGTGGTGCGCGACGAGATTAATAAGCAGGGAATGTATCACGATTTCTGGCAAGCTTTCGCGGTTTTATTGCCTGTCCGCAGTGTGGGAGTGATGGGAGATCAACGTACCTACGCTTATCCCATTGTCCTACGTTTAGTCAGCAGTGAAGACGGAATGACTGCCGATTGGTCGCGGGTTCCCTATGATTTATTGGAGACAATTTCTAATCGCATTGTCAATGAAGTTAAGGGAGTTAACCGCGTGGTTTATGATATTACTTCTAAGCCCCCCGGAACTATAGAATGGGAGTAGTATTGAATTATTGATTGATTGTTAGTCCCGTCCAAATATTGGGGCGGGATTTTTGCAGAATAGACAATTGAGGAGATTAATTACTACCATGACACAGTTAGAGATTTTAGAAGAAATAGAAGCGGTGGATTTTGCGGAAGAAGAAGAAGATATTGAAGGAGAATCAGCAAACCAAAAAAAGCTACAACTCAAAGAAATCTCCGAGACTGTTGTTGCTGGAAGTGATTGGACTACCGCAACGATCCGCGATCAATTAATTCGAGAAAATATTCAACTCAATCCGCGCTTTCAAAGACGAGATGCTTGGAATATTACTCGTAAAAGTCGATTTATTGAATCCCTAATTCTAGGGTTTCCAGTCCCACTGATTGTCTTAGCTACTAATAATAAGGAAAAAGGTAAATTTATCGTTCTTGATGGCAAACAACGCCTACTAACAATTTTACAGTTTTATGGTGACAGTGCCACACCTAATAATAGTTTTACTTTAAAAGATTTAGAATTTCTAGATAATCTCAATGGCTGCCAATATCAGGATCTAGAAAATGACTTCAATTTAAATGATTTCTTAGACCAACTGGATAATCAAACTATCCGCACGATTGTTATCCGTAATTGGAAAACGGAGAGTTTCCTCCATAAAATTTTTCTGCGTCTCAATGTGGAAAATACCCCTTTGTCTTCTCAAGAATTAAGACAAGCATTACACCCAGGGGGTTTTATTAATTTTTTAGATGATCGAGCGATCGAAAGTCAAGCATTAAAGAAAATATTTAAATCTTCCTATCCCGATTTCCGGATGCGCGACACTGATATACTATTGCGTTATGTAGCTTTTCATTATTATTTATCCGATTATCGCGGTGATGTTAAGATACTTCTAGATAAAACCTGTCAAAATTTCAATCAAGAATGGGAAAAACGCTCAGATGAAATTATCAATGTTGTTGATCAATTTGAAAAAGCTGTCCAAACAACAATTAATATTTTTGGAGAGAAAAACTTTTCTCGTCTCTGGTTATATAAAGAAGGAAAGTATCGAAGTCAGTTCAATCGAGCAATTTTAGATGTGATGGTTTTTTACTTTTGCGATGATCTAATTAGAGCAGCTGCCGAGAAAAACAAAGAACAGATAGAAAATGCTTTTAAAGGATTATTATCTAACCCTGACAATGAATTTAGGAACTCAGTAGAAAAAACTACTAAAAGTATTAGAGCAACTTACAATCGTTTTAATTTATGGGGTCAAGCTTTATCAAAAGTATTAGATATTAACTTCAATATTCCTCAGATGGAAGACAATCGTATTATTTTTAAGGGGTTAAGATAGTTAGTTTTTTTACTATGCCGAAATCTCTGAGATTTAGACAACTAACCAAAGAATTGAATCGACTAAAAAAACAATTACTACGTCGTAAATTTAGCGAGATAAATGAATATTCTGAAAGACAATTAGCTTTAACTTTTGCCTATCGAGTTTTTGCTCATGCTGAGATTGAATCTTATCTTGAAGATCGAGTTTGGGATACCGTACTGACAGCAAAAAAAATCTGGGATAATCAAGGTAAAGCTAGTGGAGTTTTGTTATGTGTAATCGCTTTTTCTGGTCAAGAAATGGAAGCTCCTCCCGACACCCTTACTCCTCTTAAAGGTAAGAAAAATCTGCCTGAAGATAAACTAAAAATCACTAAAAAAATTGACATAGCGATTAGATGTTTTAAATCAGTTATCGATCAAAATCATGGGATTAAAGAAACTAACCTATTAAAATTACTCTTACCAATCGGCATCGATAGTGATGACTTAGATAAAGTTTGGTTACTAAATATGGATACTTTTGGAGAAGAACGCGGTGAAATCGCTCATTCTTCAGCAATAAAAACGAAAAAAACGCCTAACCCTGCCGACGAATTAGAGAGAGTTAAACAAATTATTCAAGAATTAGAGAAAGTCGATCAATTGATTACTAACTTGCTCAAGGAATTGCACTCTTAATAAAACTTAAAGTGTTAATTATATCAGAAATATAGTATAATGAAAGGCAGACAATAGAGAGCTAATCATCAAGGTGAAACATAGACCAATTGCGATCGATTTATTTGCTGGCTGCGGTGGGATGTCTCTTGGTCTAGAAGCGGCGGGATTTGATATTGCTGTAGCGGTGGAGTTTGATGCAGTCCATTCTTTGGTTCATCATTTTAACTTTCCCTATTGTCAAACTATTTGCCGGGATATAGCCAAAGTAACAAGTAGAGAAATATGGGAATTATTAAAACTAAAAGGCTATGCCACCGATGTTAGTTTAATTGCCGGCGGTCCCCCCTGCCAAGGTTTTTCATTGATTGGTAAACGACAAATAGATGATCCTAGAAATTCTCTTGTATTTGAATATCTGCGGATTGTAGCAGAAATTAAACCCAAGTATTTTATCTTTGAAAATGTCCCCGGCATGGCTACGGGTAAACATAAACAATTTTTAGAGGAGTTAATCTCTGAATTTGAAGCTATTGGCTATACAATTAATCAGCCAATTAAAATCCTTGATGCCAGTGAATACGGCGCACCACAAAAGCGCAGAAGATTAATCTTAATTGGTAGTCGAAAAGACGTGACGATGGCTAAATATCCCTTGGCAAAGACCGTCGATGTGAACTCGGCCAAAAAATCAGCTTTTACCAGCGTCTATGATGCGATTTCAGATTTAGAATTAATACCGGCCTTTATCGATACTGATTTAGGCATACCTGCATCAAAATTAGATTATAGTGGTAAGAGGAAAAAATATTCAGTGCAGCCAGGGGATATTTTTAAACTTTGCCATCAAAGAACAGTAGATACAAAAATCTATGGACATATAGGCTCAGTTCATACCCAAGCATCAATTGATAGATTTATCGTAACCGAACCGGGTACAGTGGAACCAAAAAGTCGCTTTTTAAAGCTTTCTCCCACTGGTTTATGCAATACTCTCCGGGCCGGAACTAATAGTGACAAAGGGGCCTATACTGCTCCTAGACCCATTCACTATTCTATTCCTCGTTGTATTACTGTACGAGAAGCCGCCAGATTACATACATTCCCCGATTGGTTCCAGTTTCACCGCACAATATGGCATGGTTTTCGTGAGATTGGTAATGCAGTTATTCCGCTATTATCGAAAGAACTTGGCTCTTCTGTGATGGGAGCAATGAATATCAATACCGCTAATCTCAACCGAGTTATTTTAGAAAAAATGCCCGAAGACTTATTGCTATATAATATGTCTCAGGCATCAAACTATTGGGGAATCTCTGACGATGTTATCCCGAAAAGAAAACGAGGTGTCTCTCAGAGATAGTACAATTAACTGCCAATCGAACTTGAAAAACTCGCTACCATCTTCTCACTCCCCTATACTTTTTAAACAGGATTTAAGTAAGTGGTTTTAATTAAATAGAAGATAGATTTTGCCTTCGATCCCCCCTGCCCCCCTTGATAAGGGGGGTATCTGACAACTTTTAACACCTACCTACTTACTATCATTTTTATTATTCGGGAACCGTCCACCAAGCAAGAGCAAAAGCCTGTTCTTTTTCGTTAACTTGTTGACGATATTGAACCCGAATTTTATAGTTTCCAGAGATAGGTACAGGACAAAAAATATGCTCTAAACTATCACTATCACTCAGGGAAGCACAGGTGTATTTAGTATTATTATCCTCCTGGGCAGGTAAAAGATAAACATCTAAATTATTCAGGCTGCGATCCCGGAAACTTTCATCGAGATCATAGAGGTTATTGCGATTAGTATCGATTAGTTCTACCAAACGATCCCAAGCTAAAGTTATCGAAACAAAACTGTTAGCTTTTAAGGGCTTCTCTAGGGCATAATCTTGATAACTATTAGCGGTAACTGTATTGTAATCCCAACCAATGGCAGGAATAGATTCTGCGGCCGACCATTGACCATTACTAAACTGTTGGTAGGCGCGAAAAGTGTTAAGATGTCCCGTCCCCATCTGCATATCTAAAGGAATTTTCGGGTCTTTATAAGCATCGGACTCTAACCAAGTTTTTTGGTCTTTAGTTAAGACCGTCCGTCTCATACCCAACCGTAACCCATCGCCCGTATCTTTAATTTTGTCGGCAGCATTAAGCATCACTGCCTTCATCACTTGATGATGACGAGAATCGAGACTCCAATGGGGATTTTTTTGATTAATTTGTTGATCGCCGTATTCTTGTAAAAGTGCCACGGATGCTGTAATATGAGGGGCGGCGAAACTGGTGCCACTAACAGTATTTAATTTACCTTTGAGGTCATAAAGCTCTATTTTATTGCCGGGGGCAACTAAATTAATTGACCGCCGCGAACCATCATTAATTTCCCGTTTAATTAAACTGCGACCAATACCCACTGGCAAAGCACTAATATTAGCAAAATCAACTTTAGTAAATTTTCCTTCTCTTTTGGCTGTATAAGCGGTAGTAATGCCGTTAAAATGATCGGTGGGAATGGGAATTCCTCCCTTACCTTGATTACCAGCAATTACATAAAGAACATCCTCAACTCGCGATGACCAATCAACACATTGAGTTAATAAAGCTTGACCATCTAATTTTGGTTCCTGTCGTTGATCTCTTTGCAAAGATTCCCCAAAACTAAAGTTAATCGCTCGCACATCACCGCTATTTTGTCGGGCAATATTTTGGCTAGTAAGACATTCTTCCGGTTGTCCACCGCGTCGCAAAGAACCCACCGCCCCCGAATATAATCTCGCTTTTGGGGCCACTCCGGGGATTTTTTTATCATCACTGACCATCACCGTTGCCACCATAGCGGCGTGATTATCTAGATAGGTGTTGGGTTTGGCAATTTGATCGCGAAAAAAAACACCGGCTAATTTATAGGGAGGCTGCCAAGCTGCCACTTTATCATAACCGAACTGAGCCGGTCGGCCGATTTCCACTTGACCGATGGCAATTTTTCGCCCTAATAAATTATAGGGTTCCGCCCGCAGGCGATCAGCATAAATTCCCTGTTCACCGATGGAATTAGAAAGAACTAGGGAAGGAAGCAGAATTATCGTTACTACTAACCCGACGACAAACCAAAACCCTCTTTTCATCATCAGCAATCCTGCGGCAGTAAGGTGCTATCGATCCATTTTAAGACAGAAATCTCATAAAATACCGAAATCTCTTTTTTGGCTAGGTGGGATGGTAATAAAAAGCCACTGCCAAGATTAAATAGGTAGCTAGTAATAGGGTTCCATCTAACCAATTGGAACGACCAGTAAAGCTGATTAAATTAGTGACAACCACCGCCACAATTAAAGCCACCACGTTAAAGGGATTAAAATTTAAATCCATCGGTTGCTGCCAAAATTGACCGATAAAAACTAATAAAGGTGCCACGAATAAAGCCACCAATAAACTATCACCCATAGCCACGGAAACCGTTAAATCCATCTGATTTTTTAGGGCTAATTGAGTGACGGTAACTATTCCAGAAACATCGCTAATTAAAGGAATAAAAATTACCCCGATAAAGAGAGGAGTGAGATTAAATCCTTCCATCACCGATTCCACTACATCAACAAATAAATCCGACTCATAGGCTACAGCTACAGTGGAAGTAAGCAGCACAAGTAACCAAATCCAGACTTGAGCTTTTTCTTCCTCACTAACCTGATTGTCGGGGGTATTTTCGTTACTTAATCCCACTTCGTAGAGATAGCTATGGGTTTTCAGGGAAAATAATAAGGTTAACCCGTAAACTATTAATAAAACCGTGGCGGTGACTAGGGAAAGGCTGAGAATATCGGCAACTTCCACCACGTTAGAAGTATATATTACTAAAGTTGGTAAAGCGATCGCTATTACTGCTAAAGTCATAGAAGAACCATTTACCCGCGCTAAAATCGGTTTAAATTCCTGCTCTTTGTAGCGAATTCCTCCCGTGAGCATTCCCATGCCCATAAATAATAATAAATCGCTGAGAATACTACCGGTAATACTGGCTTGTACGATGTCCACCAAGCCTTTTTTTAGGGCAATTAAGGCAATAACTAAAGTGGTAGTATTGCCAAAGATAGCATTAACTAATCCTCCCAAAGTTGGCCCAGTGACTACGGCAACTCTTTCCACAGACGTACTTAACCAAATTGACAGGGGAATAATCGATAAAGCGGCAGTGATAAAAATAGCTTGATCTCCCCAATTAAGACGACTAGCGACCACCGATAGGGGAATAAATAATAGGAAAGCAAAGGAGACAATTTTTCTTAAATTCATGGGTTATTAATGGCAATTTCTCCCACCATTCCCGCTTCGGCATGACCCGGAATAGTACAGATTAATTTATACTTACCGGTTTTGAGTGGAACTATTACCCATTCTGCCTGTGCATTAGGTTTTAATTCTAGTTCGTGAATTGCCCCTTTAATCTCCACTTTTCCCGCTTCAACTTTCTGCGTCCAACTAGCATCGGCGAAGTCTTTAGCGGTAAAATAATGTTTAGTGGGACTGGGATTATCGAGGATTAATTTGTATTTTTGTCCAGCAATAAAGTCTAGTTGACTAGGAAAGAATTTTAATTCTCCTTGCCCGGAGCCTAGACTAATTTTAACTTCTAGAGGGGCAGAGCCAGCCAAGGCGGGAAAAGTTACGAACCAACAACTAATTAAAACTATTACTACTGCCACAAATTTTTGATAGATATCCTTGCCAGCGAAGTAGGGATTAGAATTCATTTTGCTCCTGCAGCTTATAATAGAGAAAATCTGGGGGCTTTGACGATAATTTTAGAACAAGTGGTGATTATTACTGGCTCTCTTCCCTTCCATTCCCTAAAAGTCCCTTGGCTACTGTTCAAACCTCGGGACTTCTAGCCACTGTAATTTAAATCGACAAAATTAATCTAAGCTATCGGGAGAATGGGGATAAAGTTGTTCTGCTTCCGGACAATCTTCCGAGACATTAATATCAGGATTCGTCCGCGACACCGATGCCAGTTTTCTGCTCACCGCACCGATACTTTCTAAACGCACCATTTCTTCCCAAGAACTAATTTCGTCTTCTTCCTCTGTTTCGTAGCGAATGGTGACGAGATCGCTTTCTAGATCGATAATACGAGCATTATCAATCCATCTTTGCTGATCGCGCAAGAAAATGCAGACTTCCTGACCATCCATACAGAATTGATAAATCTTGCGGTGTAACATAAATTGCTCCTAAACAGCTTCTTTTGTTGAATTCAACTAACGGGAAGTGACAAAATGCCAATCTCAGCAATAGCTCAAAAATTCCCGCGGATAACACAAAAGGGAGAAAAATTCCGCTATCAGTGGCAAGAATGGGAAAGGAAAGTCAGGTTTCCGGTTTGGGGCTACGTTCTTCAAAGACATCGATTCGATTAATAGACGGCCTCGGCGATCACTAAAAAATCGCCCTTATAGAGTCATTGTGACATAAATTTTCACTTCCTAACAGTATTCCTGGATGGAATCGGCAATAAGGTTTAGGGATGAGGTTATCCCATTTTTCTTTATTCATGGCAGGCATTCTACACCCCTCTCGCGCCCCTCCAACCCCCCACATCGGTAGGGTAGGGGGAGTTGGGGGGTGAGGGCAATTAACCATATCTGCCATTACTTTTGAAAAATGCTAAGTACCTAAGCAAAATTAATTACACATATCTAACCACCTCTTGCCTCCTGCTTTTTGCCTCTTGCCTATCTTCACTAGGAAATTAATTTTGCACGACTACTTATCAGTACCGTCCCCTTTCCAACCCCGAAAAATAGCTATAGACGCTCTGTCATCTTGGCAAGTCATGGGCCATCGCTCGCCACTTGATTCCGTTGGCCGATAGATAGGGTTTGCTGAAAAAGTAGGGGCGAAGCATTCGGATAGAAAATCTACGGTTTCAGCGATAGGTTATGCCAAATGCTTCGCCCCGACAGGACGCGATCGCCGCTCAAGATGCCAGGTTTTTGAGCCACTAGCTGGAAAATCTTGCAGCTGCTTGGCCAAACAGTCCCCCAAACCCCTTACCTCGTCTATATTTCACATTTATTCAGCCAACCCTAAATAAAAAATGGCTGTGAGCTTATAGCTACTTCAGGGTAAGCGCATCTTAAGGATCCTTGACAAAATGAACTTTATGTGAGTTGCTTACCCAGAGAGCGATTCAGGCATATTTGAGGAGAATTTGCCATCTCAATTGTTAAGTAGCTGGTTATAATTAAATTAAAAATGGATTTTAGGTTCGATCCCCCCTGCCCCCCTTGATCTATCCATTAGTCAGATCTTTCTTAACAAAAAGAGAAGAAACTTAAAAAAAGGGGAAACGATTGATAGGTATAGTTTTGAAAGAAGGAATTAAGGTGGAGGTAAGCAAAAAAATGGAGAAATGGGCAGCCCAAGAATTACAGTATGCAGACCTAGGGGACACCAGAAGAAAGAAAAGGTTAATCAGTATCGTAGAAAACTTGGCCAGCCAACCTAGTACAAGTGTGCCACAAGCTTCGGGAAATCTAGCCGCCGCCAGTGCCACCTACGACTTTTGGAATTCCCCCTATTTTCACCCCTCAGATATAATTGCCGCCCAAGCTAAAAGTACAGTAGAAAGAATCAAAGAACATCCAATAGTTTTGGCAGTGCAAGACACAACAAGTTTAGACTTTACGACGCAAAAAGCCAAAAAAGGAATGGGTTATCTAGATTGTAAAACATCCTTTGGTCTCAAAGTTCATACCACCTTAGGAGTCTCAGCGCAAGGAGTACCTTTAGGACTGATTAATCAATATGTCTGGGCAAGAGAAGAAAAGAATTTAGGGATTGCCAAGCAAAGAAAAAAAAGAGAAACTCAAGAAAAAGAAAGTCAAAGATGGTTAGATTCTTTGTCAGAAACACAACAACAAATACCCGAAGAAATTCAAGTAGTAACAATCGGAGATTCTGAGGCAGACATATTTGATTTATTTGCCCAGTCAAGAAATCCTAACTCTCATTTATTAATTCGAGGAACTCATAACCGAAAAGTTAACTATCTCGAAGACAAGCAAAGGTCAGGGCATCCAGAGACTAAATATTTACATCAATCCATCAGAGAAATAAAAGCCTGTGGTAGCCTAGATGTGCAAGTAAAACGCAATCCTAATCACGAGGCTAGACTAGCTAAACTAACAGTTAGATTTGCCAGTTTTGAAATACAAGTACCTAAGCATCACTCGAAAGCGAACCCTCGTCAACCGGTCAAATTACAGGTAATTTTAGCTGAAGAAGAAAATCCGCGTCCTGGAGTTAATCCTATCAGTTGGCTCCTCTTAACTAGCCTAGACATTAGTAGCTTTGAATCAGCGATAACCTGTGTGCGCTGGTATAGTTATCGCTGGTTAATAGAACGCTATCATTTTGTTTTAAAAAGTGGTTGTGGATTAGAAAAACTGCAATTAGAAACGGGTCGGAGAATTGAGATGGCCTTAGCTACCTATTCAATTGTAGCTTGGAGATTACTTTGGTTAACCTATCAAGCACGCTTACACGGAGAGGAGAGTTGTGAAAGTTTTTTGGAAGAACATGAATGGCAATCTTTGTGTGCCACTATTCATAAAAAGAGTCCGCCACCTAAAAAGCCGCCCTCCTTTCGAGAAGCGGTCAGAATGATTGCTTCTCTTGGGGGGTTTTTAGGTAGAAAAGGTGACGGTGAACCAGGTGTTAAAACTATTTGGTTGGGACTGCGAAGGTTACATGATATCAGCGAGACTTGGAAACTGTCTCATCAAATTAGTTCCCCCATAGAACCCCCTTGAGCCATCTGGCACACTTTTCTCTTTTTGTCAAATTTTATGTTAAGAAAGATGTGACTAATGGATAGCCCCCTTGATAAGGGGGGTGCCGATAGGCGGGGGGATCTGACAACTTTTAACGCCTACCTACTTAATAGCGTTTGAGATGCGCTCACCCTGTACATCGAAGGAGCTATTTATTATTTACTCAGACTGAGACTCAGGGAGTAACTTAGGTTGAAATAATTGGGAAGGAACAAAACGAAAACCGCTTTGATCTTCTTGACGAATTAATAATCCTTGTTCTTCCATCGATTTAAGTTGGGGCAAGAGAGCAACAAAGGTTATAGCATCAAGTTTATCCAAAGTTTGATCAGAAATATTCTCACTAATGCCACCGGCTTGATGAGCAACGTATAATAAATGACGAAACTCAGGACTTAAGCGATAAATAAATTTTTCTTGAAGGATTTGCCAAATTGAATAAAAAGCAGTTTCATCAATAGTTTCATATCCTGCTGAAGCAGCTTGCCGTAATACTTTTTCACAGATAGTATTCAGTTCTCGAGGAATTCCTTGAGCGTAACCCGTAATTAAATTGATGACTTCCTCTGTGAAAGGATAGGTATCATTTCGCTGTTCGTTTCTGGCACTATTAAGATAATTAATAGCAATGTGACGTAAATCATCTTGACTCATGGGTTCAAGGGGAATATCTTCAGAAAAGATACCAAGGGCTTTTAAGGTTGCTTCTTGAAGCTCGGTAAAGCCTCTTCCTGTCATGATAAATCCTCGATGTTTTCCCATCCGAAATAAATCTAAACTACTTTCTAAAATTGTTTGGACAACAATGGGGTCTTTTTTGTCAAAATCATCAATGGCAATAACAATACGAGAATAAATTTCTTCGGCTCTATTTAATAAACGAATGAGTAAAGGATAGGGATCAATTTTATCTGTGGGAGTGACTGAATTTGCAGGAACTTCTTGTCGTCTTCCAAAGGATAAAAAGCCTAATTTAACTTGCCCTTCGATAGTGGTTTTATTGCGTTGGATAGAATACCCTAAAAGCGTATTAGCAATGTCTCTTGATTCTTGATCACTATCCGCTAAACTATCGGCTACAGCTAATAATAAAGCACGATAAAATTCCGTGGAACTTTCCCCAGGAATACTGCTAATATAAAGCAATAACATTTTTTCATTTAATTGGTTAACTTCCTGTTGTAACTGGTTAATTAAATTAAAAATTAAGGCGGTTTTACCAATACCCCAAGCTCCCCTAACTAGGATATTACGTCCTTCATATAAGTAGGTGGGTGGAATTAAATATAAAATGAACGTAGCGACTGTCTTGATTGTCAAGGGGTAACTCAAAAAACAATCAAGGAGTTGCTGTCGAACCTAAAATCTCAAGCCAGAAAAAAGCGCAGCAAAAACTAAGTCGCTCAGGTTAAACCAAAGCAAGCGCAACCCTTGATCAGAGATAACAAAAAGTGTGAATCTCTAGGAACAAGGTGGTAAATTGTCAGCAAGCTGCCAAGGCTGATTTTGGCGAACCATTGCATTAAGAATAACTAAGATTTTCCGCACACAAGCAGTCAGAGCCAGTTTTTTTGATTTACCGCGTCCGACTAGGCGTTCGTAAAAGGTTTTAATCACCGGATTATGACGCATAGCTACCACCGCTCCCATGTAAAGAGTCGCCCGAATCTGAGCGCGACCTCCCTGAATCATTCGCTTACCTTTATGTTGACCACTATCATGATTAATCGGTGCGACACCGACTAAGCGAGAGATTTGTTTGGCGGTTAATTGACCGAGTTCTGGTAAGTCGGAGACGAGAGTAGTAGAAATTACTTGACCAATCCCCGGCACGGTTTTGAGTAAATTGACTTTCTCGAGCCATTGTTGGTTAGCTTGGGTCAATTCCTCAATTTCTTGATTGAGTTTTTCGAGGCAGTTATCGAGATACTCAAGATGGGCTTCGATATCGACCAAAGCTTTACCGCGAGCGCGTTCCCGTCGGTTTTTTTCGGCAGTCCGCATCTCGACAAGTTGCCGGCGACGACTAATTAAGTCGCCCAATTGACGAGATTCTTCCGACTCAACCGCTAATATTTGCGGTTGCATTGCTTCGCCAAAATGAGCTAAAATTTGAGCGTCAATGGCATCGGTTTTGGCTAATTTACCAGTGGCTTTAGCAAAGTCTCTTCCTTGACGGGGATTGATTAAGGCTACAGGTAAATCCGCTTCTTGTAATTGAATCACCAGTTCAGTTTCTAAACCTCCTGTTGCTTCCAGAACGATGAGGTTGACAGTGTAGGATTTTAGGGTTTCGACCAGTTTAGATATGTCCTCCTTTGTGTTAGCAACTTTCATCGCTTTACTGAGGGGACGAAGGTAAACATCTAGGGTCGCTTTACTAATGTCAATGCCTACCCATTGAGAGATATTTTCCATGATTAAACCTGAGAAATTGGCGGGATTAATGGTTCTTTTGGAGAGCATCCCCTTGATTTTACTCATCCTTGCCCGATACGGTCTCTTAGCTTAACAATTGATTGTTTTCGCCACGACCCCGGCGACTGTTCGAGTTTTGTCAGGGAGATTATGGTGGTGACCCTTGCTACGAAGCGGTCTTTTCCGACCAAGGTTGGGACGGTCTACCACCTCTCTCAATATACAAGGTTGGGTTGAAGCATGAAACCCAACGCCCGCATGGGTTACGCTACCGCTAACCCATCCTACAAATAATTGTGCCTACCTACTTAGGGTCGGAATAACTATATCTAAAACTTGATCTCGTCCATAAAAAATCTTTGCTAATTTTTTGCGATCATCGGGGGGAGTTGGTCGAAAAGGATTTTCTATCAGTCCCCATTTTTTGAGAGTTGATTGATAACGGCTGAGTCTTGTCATTTTAAGCAGATTGTAGAATTTTTAGTAGATGATTAATTTCCTCTAGTCGTTCCTTATCATTGTTTTCTTGATAATATGTTTGTGCTTCTTTTAAATGACTACAAGCTTGGGAAATCTTGCCAATTTGTATTTCTAGATTGCCCAGTGCAGTTGTCACAGAAGCCACATTATCTTGATCACCCAAACGACGGAATAGACGTAAAGAATCTTTAAAATAAAGTCTTGCCTGTTCGAGCCTACCAGTGCGATGATAGAGACGGGCAAGTTCCAATAAAATTGGAGCCAAACTACTAATATCCTTTTGTTTTTGATAAAGTTGCTGACAGCTTTCTAAGTGTTCAATAGCTTCTGTATAATATCCACCCTCAAATAAAGCTTTTCCTAATTGATAGGAATAGTTAAAATATAAGGTTTTGTCTTCGGTTTTTTCAATAATTTCTCCAGCTTGTTTATAAGAGTTAATTGCTTGTTGAATGTCTGCCACTTTACCAAGAAGTTTAAATCGTTCTCTGAGAGTATTGGCTAAATTATTTTGAGTAGTTGCCCAGTCAAGAGGAAAGGCATCAAAAGTACGAATTTTTAAGGCTTCTTGATAACAGAAAATTGCGGTTTCTATATTCTCTACTATGTCTCCTTGGATTCTGTTTATGTAAGCAGTCCCTAGATTATTTTGTGTTACTGCCCAATCTTGAGGAAAAGCATCACGGGTCAACACTTCTAAAGACTGGTTGTAAGCAACAATAGCTAACTCTAGATTATCTGCTCTTTCCCCTTTGATGCGATGTCTATAAGCATTCCCCAGATTATTTTGTGTCCTTGCCCATTCATAAGGAAAAGCATCACGGGTATAGACTTCTAAAGACAGGTTATAAGCAACAATAGCTAACTCTAAATTTTCTGCCCTTTCCCCTCTGATGCGTTGACTATAAGCAGACCCCAGATTATTTTGTGTTACTGCCCAATCTTCAGGAAAAGCATCACGGGTCAACACTTCTAAAGACTGGTTGTAAGCAACAATAGCTAACTCTAGATTTTCTGCCCTTTCCTCTCTGATGCGTTGACTATAAGCAGCACCCAGATTATTTTGTGTCCTTGCCCATTCATAAGGAAAAGCATCACGGGTATAGACTTCTAAAGACAGGTTATAAGCAACAATAGCTAACTCTAAATTTTCTGCCCTTTCCCCTCTGATGCGTTGACTATAAGCAGCACCCAGATTATTTTGTGTCCTTGCCCATTCATAAGGAAAAGCATCACGGGTATAGACTTCTAAAGACAGGTTATAAGCAACAATAGCTAACTCTAAATTTTCTGCCCTTTCCCCTCTGATGCGTTGACTATAAGCAGCACCCAGATTATTTTGTATCCTTGCCCATTCATAAGGAAAAGCATCACGGGTATAGACTTCTAAAGACAGGTTATAAGCAACAATAGCTAACTCTAAATTTTCTGCCCTTTCCCCTCTGATGCGCTTATTATAAGCATTCCCCAGATTATTTTGTACGCTTGCCCATTCATAAGGAAAAGCATCACGGGTACAGACTTCTAAAACCGTTTGATAGCCTGTAATAGCGATTTCTGGATTATTAGCCCGACTTCCCAAGGGAAAATTTTGAATATCAACACATAAATTCTGAATCACCCCGACAATACCCGCCACTTCTTCTGGTTTCCCTTGAGAAAACCTATATCTAGCCCATTGTTGCAACAGTTGGGCAAAGATATCATCTAACAGATGTTGACCGCGTTGTAGGATAGGATAAACCACCGTAGGATCGCTATTACTGTCATATTCTGCTTGTAAGACTTCTGATAAAAACTTCTGATATTCCTCTATACTTCCCCCTTGAGGGTTGAGAAACTGCCCCAAGTGTTGCACCATATCGCGTAACCAAGATGATGTGATGGACTATGATTTTTTCGACAGACCGACCCTATGAATATACTAATTAAAAAAAGGTGGGTTAAGTCCCACCTTGATAACTTAGGATTTTTGGCTGAAATAGGCCTCTAGCGCCTCATTGATGATTTGATTCATCGGCCGTTTTTCCGTTTCCGAAGCTTCCTTGAGACGGACAAACATATCATCGGGGACGCTGACACGGTTTTGATTTTTACGCACGCGTTTGGGTTTTGATTCAGTGGTAGTAGTTTCGGTCATTTTAGGTGTGTAGGTGGCTGAAAATGCTTGTAAAGCAGGGAAATTGACTCGATGACAGAATTCTCCGAAGGTTTCGTTATTTTGTTGATCCTGTTGGAAGTAAACAAAAATCGGTTCTAAGACCTTTTCTAGATCATCGATCGCCATTTTATCCAAATAGGGGCGCGCTAGTCGAGTTTGATCGGCTGTTCCCCCTAACCAGAGTTGGTAGGAATTGGGAGCGCTACCCACAAATCCTAATTCTGCCATATAGGGACGCGCGCAGCCATTAGGACATCCTGTCATGCGGATGACAAATTCTTCTTTGCTTAATCCTAAGCGATTAAGCAGGGCGCGAATGCGTTCAATCACGCTGGGTAAAATTCTTTCTGACTCAGTAATCGCTAATCCACAGGTAGGCCAAGCGGGACAGGCCATGGCATAACGGGTTAAAGGGTCAATTTCGGCGGGATCGGTGACAATTCCGTGTTCTTTCAGGATCGCCTCGATCGCTTGTTGATCCTGGGGTTCGATGTCGTAGAGAATGATATTGTGGTTAGCCGTCAAGCGCATGGGTAACTGAAAACGCTCGATAATCACTTTTAAGGCGGTTTTTAGCTGAAAACTGCCTTCATTTTTGACCCGGCCATTCTCCACAGAAAGACCAAAAAATAATTTTCCGTCTCCCTGTTCATTCCATCCCAAAAAGTCTTGATATTTCCAGTCGGGGAGGGGTTGGTAGGGGGCAATTTTTTGACCGAAATAACCCTCAACAGTGCTGCGGAATTTTTCTACTCCCCATTCTTCGAGGATATATTTCATTCTCGCATGACGACGCTCGCCGCGATTACCGTAATCCCTTTGGGTTGCCACGATCGCTTTTACCAGATCGTACACCTCTTCTTTGTCCACATAACCGATCGGATCGGCCATTCTGGGGAAAGTTTCCTCCTTATTGTGGGTCCTTCCCAGTCCACCCCCCGCAAGGATGTTAAAACCTCGCAATTCCCCGTTTGCATCGGTAATCACCACCAAACCGAGGTCATTGGTGTAGATATCGATGGAGTTGTCTCCGGGTACGGTGACACCGATCTTGAACTTACGGGGCATATAATGTTGACCGTAGATCGGTTCGATCGGATCGTTTTTGTTAATGCCATTTGTATCTTTTTGTCTCGATGCCTTGACTTCTGGGGCTTCTTCTGCACTGATAACTTTTTCGCCATCGAGCCAAATTTCGTAGTAGGCTCCAGTTTGGGGACTGAGCAAATCGGCGATATTATTGGCATATTCCCAAGCATAGCCGTATTCGGGGCGATTTTTGTAGGGGGCTGGCGGTGCGGTGACATTGCGGTTAACATCACCACAGGCCGCTAAAGTGGATCCCATACTGCGAATAATTTCCCCGAGGGTAGCTTTGAGATTTTTCTTTAAAATGCCGTGTAATTGGAAGCCTTGGCGGGTTGTCACCCGTAAAGTGCCGTTACCATAGCGATCGGACAAACTATCGAGGGTAAGATATAGTTGCGCGGGAATAAACCCCCCCGGACTGCGGGTACGCAACATCATTTGATAGTCTTTTTCTTGACCTTTGGTTCTATTGTCGCGATTATGCTGTTGATAGGAACCGTGAAACTTGAGGATCTGCACCGCCGCATCGGTAAAATGAGTTGTATCTTCGAGGAGTTCACTGGCCAAAGGTTCTCGTAGATAATTACTGCGTTCTTTGATACCTTCGACTTTAGAAACCTTGGCGGTAGGAGAAATAGGAGTTGTAACCATCGTCTAACAGCACGATAACCTGTGGATAGGTCTTAGGAATAGGAATTTAGACAAGCTCGATCGATCCTAAGAAGTTTTACTAAGATGATCTCTAGAGTTCGTTCCAGACTCTGAGGTTAACAGTAGCGATCGAGACCTTAATTCTATCTTAGCTTCTTACCGTCCCCCGCGAACGCCATCTACCGATCGAATTTTTATGACCAATTCTCCCAACATTAAAACGGTTATTAGTCAAGAACCCTACATTATTCTTAACAATCAGGGAGAAATTCTCCCTTCTATTAATCTGAGTCGTCCTAATTATAAATTGGGACGGGATGATCAACAGGTGGATTTAGTTGTTCCCCCACACTGGACGGTGGTGAGTCGAGTCCAAGCTTGTTTTCGTCGTCAGGGAGATGATTACTATATCTACGATGGAGACGGAACTAATCCTAGTTCCAATCAACTTTTTATCAACAATCGCGTCATTACCCCCAAAGAGGGCCATCTTTTACAAAATGGGGATGAGATTAATATCGGTCAAGATGCCAAAAATTCGGTCAAGATTACCTATTATCATCCTAACCAACTGGTAAAAAGCCCCCCTTTAGCTTTTAAATCGGTTTCCCTAGGCCATCGCAGTGTAGTTTTAGGACGAGATAATGCTGCGACTGTGGTTTTAGACGCGCCGACAATTTCCCGACAACACGCGATTATCGACAGCGATAACCAAAATCGTTATATTCTCCACGACCAAAGCACCAATGGAGTCTTTATCGACGGACAAAAAGTATCGGGTAGTGCCATTTTAACCAACGGTTGTACGGTGAGAATCGGCCCCTATAGTTTTTGTTTGCAGGGAGATGAATTAGTTTTATTAGATACGGGGGATAATATCCGTCTAGATGCCGAAAATATCGTCAGGATGGTGCGGGATAAAAAGAAACAACCCTTGATAATTCTCAATCATATCTCCTTACCGATCGAACCGAGTCAATTAGTGGCGATTGTCGGGGGAAGTGGTGCGGGAAAATCGACTTTATTAAAGACTTTATTAGGAATTGAACCCACCACCTCCGGGACAGTTTATCTGAATGGGGAAGAGCTGCGCCAGAATTTTAATATCTATCGCACCCAAATCGGTTATGTTCCCCAATACGATATTGTTCACAGGGATTTAACTGTGGGAGAAGTGTTATATTATGCCTCTAAATTAAGGCTACCTCCGGATATTAATTGCCAAGAAGTGATCGAGAAAACCCTGCAGCAGGTGGAATTGTTAGCAAGAAGAAATACTTTAGTCAGAGACTTAAGTGGTGGTCAGTTAAAAAGGGTGAGTATTGCGGTAGAATTATTAGCCAATCCCAAATTATTCTTTTTAGATGAACCCACCTCGGGATTAGACCCCGGTTTAGATAAAAAGATGATGGAATTGCTGGCAAAATTGGCCAAAGAAGGCAGAACAATTCTCCTAGTCACCCATGCTACTAATAATATCAATCTCTGCGATCGATTAGTTTTTCTCGGTCAAGGGGGCAATTTATGTTATTTTGGTTCTCCGGGGGAGGCCTTAAATTTTTTCTCTTTACCTCAGGGGGATTTTGCCGATATTTATATTCATCTGGAAACTAGCGAAAAAGTTGAGCAAGAATGCCAACGTTTCCAACAATCCAACTACTACAAAAATAATATTGAAGCAAGAATAGGTAAAGTATTTCAGCAAAATAAGAGTAAACCGCAACAGGTTCAACAGTCTTTTTGGCTACAACTACAGGTTTTATGTCAACGCTATAGCCAATTAATTATCCGCGATCAGGTTAGTTTAATTTTATCCCTATTAACCGCCCCGATCGGAATTTTATTAATGGCCATGGTTTTAGGGGACGAAAATCCTTTATTTTTGGGGGATAATCCCAGTTTTGAGCAGGCTATCCAATCCGCACCTTTAGCCTTAAAAACTCTCTTTGTTTTTACCTGCGCGCAATTGTGGGTAGGTTTTGCCTGTTCCCTACAGGAAATTGTCAAAGAATCGCCAATTTATCGGCGAGAAAGATTAGTTAATCTGGGATTATTACCCTATTTATTGTCAAAAAGTCTGGTTTTAGCAGCCTTAGCTTTTCTGCAAACAATTGTCATTACCTGCGTGATATTTTGGGGATTTACTGACCCGCAACCGGAATTAATGACTTGGTTAATTGGCTGTTTTATTACCACATTTTTAACTATATTTGCGGCAATTAATCTCGGTTTATTAATTTCTGCTGGCGTTAGTAATATCACCCAAGCAAATAGTGCCTTACCTTTAATTTTAATCCCTCAGATTATCTTTGCTGGGGTATTATTTAACTTAGAATATCTGGGAAAATATCTATCATGGTTGATGATTAGTCGCTGGTCAATTGCTGCCTACGGTGTATTAGTAGAGGTGGAAGCTATGATTGCAGAAGCGAAAGAACAAAATAGTTTTAATTTCCCTTTACCCTTTGAGGATGCCAATCAAGTTTATCAATTATCTATCAATAATTTGTTATTGAATTGGGGAGTATTAATTCTTCATTCTCTTATTTATTTTCTCCTTACCTATTGGTGGCAAAAAAGAAAAGATATTTTATGATCTAAATTATGAATTATGAATGATGAATGATGAATTATGAATGATGAATTATGAATGATGAATGATGAATGATGAATGATGAATGATGAATGATGAATTATGAATGATGAATGATGAATTATGAATTATGAATTATGAATTATGAATGATGAATTATGAATTATGAATTATGAATTATGAATTATGAATGATGAATGATGAATTATGAATTATGAATTATGAATTATGAATGATGAATTATGAATTATGAATTATGAATTATGAATTATGAATGATGAATTATGAATTATGAATTATGAATTATGAATTATGAATGATGAATTATGAATGATGAATTATGAATGATAACTGATAACTGATAACTGATCACTGATCACTGACTCCTAACCCTACTTAATTTAACTTCAGATCAAGAGCGATCGGACATTCCACTTTCGTTCCCCCTAAACCGCAGTAACCGCCGGGGTTTTTCGCTAAATATTGCTGATGATAAACTTCAGCATAATAAAATTCAGGTGCGTCGAGAATTTCCGTGGTAATCTGACCGTAGTTCGCTTTATTGAGAGCTTCTTGATAGATCGATCGAGATTTTTCCGCTAATTGCTTTTGCTGGGGACTATAGGTATAGATACCCGATCGATACTGAGTTCCCGTATCATTACCCTGACGCATTCCTTGGGTGGGATTATGACTTTCCCAGAAAACCTTTAACAGTTGTTCGTAGGAAATCACACTGGGATCATAGACCACTAAGACCACTTCATTATGCCCAGTCATGCCGCTACACACTTCCTGATAGGTGGGATTAGGGGTGATACCAGCCGCATAACCCACGGCCGTGGTGTAAACACCTTCTAATTGCCAAAATTTGCGCTCTGCTCCCCAAAAACAGCCTAAACCGAACATTGCACTTTCCATACCGCCAGGGAAGGGGGGCTGCAAAGGATGACCGTTAACGTAGTGGCCGCTAGGTACGGGCATTTTTTCCGATCGCCCGGGTAGTGCTTCCCTTGCTGTGGGCAAAGTTACTTTTTTTCCGAATCCGAATAACACCATAATTAAGAATTTGTCCAGAAAGTTTTACCTTACTTTACATTGTCGCTTAATTTTGGCGATTTCAGTGATCGGTGATCAGAACCGAGGCTGCAGATCAATTTTTGTCAATCTACTGATACCATTTTTCTAAAGTAATGGCAGAGATGGTTAATTTCCCTTCCCCCCAACCCCGCTCCGGCGAAGGGAAGAGGCGAGTAGGATGCCTGCCACGAATAAAGAAAAATGCTATCAGCCAATTACTTTGAGAGTTAAGCAGTAAGCGTTAAGGTTGTTGGGTTTCGCTTTTTCAATTGAATTAATACGTTTTCCCCCAAGTATTGTTTCGCTCAAACCAACCTATGAGACTGCTCCCTAATTAGATTTAATTGGGCTAACCTACTTCCCAATTGTGTTAGCATCAGAGATAAGTATAAAACAGCCGAACGATTAAAGCGGGACTATTGGCTCTATGTGGTGTTTAACTGTGGGATGATGTCGGAAGTTTATGTCATTCGAGATGCGGTTACGCTAGGACGGCAACCTGTTACAAGCATTGAACATTATCAGCTTGGACTAGAGGCAATTCTACGGCAGGATGAACGGGAATGAAGATCAGCAAAATTCAGATTAAAAATTTTAAGTCTTTTCAAGATGTTACCGTAGATTTAGATCCTGATTTTAATGTCTTTACTGGGGTTAATAATTCAGGAAAAACCAATTTGCTAGAGGCGATCGCTCTTTGGCATGAGTGTTTTAACTTCTTGTTATACCAAGCAATTCGTGCTAAACCTGAACGTTATCGAGCGGGGCATTATGTTTTTAAAGATACTCAGTATTTACTTTACACAGATGTAAAAACGGTTCGTAGTTCTAATATTGATGACTTATTTTATCAGTGCGATAAAAGTCAAAAAATTGAATTAATTTTTATCTTTCAAGACATATATTCTGAGCAAAGACCAAACCCATTATTAAAGATTGGTTTTTCAATTACAAATTCCCATGGCAACAGCTACAAGCTAGAATTTTTAAATCGTCAAGATTTTGATTTTTTTCAGTTTAACCAACTATTTCATAATTTTCCTAAAGCAATTGGCTGTTCTTTTGCTTCTCCTGTTGCAACGATTAGAGCAGACGAAAGATTTTTAACTACTCCGCAGGTACTAGAAGCAATTCAAAAGCGAGAATCGGTTGAAGTCATTCGTAATCGTCTATACACTCTTCATAGTGATCAAGCAGATCCTCAATTGTATGAGAGATTTAAGCGCGATTTGTCGTATATTCTCTTTGATAGCCCTAGTGCAGAGGTTAGCTTTTTTACTTCTAGTGATTTTCGGGATGATGTCAAAGTTATTATTAATTACAAAATTGATAATCGTGATATAGAAAAAGATATTTCTTTACTGGGAAGTGGGACAATACAGATTATTGTAATTTTATTAAATTTATATTCTTTTGGGCAAAGAAATGATCTCAATTTGATTCTTTTTGATGAGCCTGATAGTCATATTCATCGTGACATACAGAGTCGGCTAATCAATACACTGCTTAGATTCTCTGAGACAACACAAATTTTTTTAACAACTCATAATGAAAGTTTAATTCGACAGGTTTCTTTACATCAATTATTTCATCTGGAAAATAGACCTCAATATAATTATAATGCTTTATCTCGACAAGAACTTCCCGTAGAGCCACGCTTTAAAGGAATTTATCCCTCTGCGCTAAATCCTATTATTAGTTCTTTAGGGAATAGTAATGGTTTAGATTTTATTAATGCCGTTGAAGCGGATAAAATCATTTTTGTCGAAGGTCAGGATGATGCAAAAGCAATTTATACGTTATTACAAAAGAATACTATTGGTATAAATACAAAAAAATATTCTTTCTGGGTGATGGGTGGAGTCTCTCAAATTTTTAAGGATTTACCTAGTTATAAAAAGATTTTTCAGTTAATTAAAAATCAGCAGAATTTATGGCAAAAATCTGTGTTAATTTTTGATAGAGATTTCTTAAATGACGACCATAAAAATCTAATTATAAATAATTTAGATAATCGGTTTAATTTGCCAACTTATATCCCAAGTGCATATACGTTTGAATCTATTTTATTTACAGATTTTGATAAATTAGGTAGGTTACTTTTTCTGTGGTTAAGTCACCAGCAAAATTCGATTTCAGTGGATGCCGGAAGTCTTGCTCAAGGTCTTAAACAAGCCTATCTGAACTATATGAATCCCAAATTACAGCAATTACTCAATGATGATGAGGCATTTGAACAAATCATCTATCAATGCCGCTCTATTCGGGATAAGCTTAAGAGTGATGATATGTTGGGTACAAATGATAGGTCAATTCCAGAAAATGATGTTCAATTATCAACTGCTTATCGCAACTATTTCAATCAAATTTTGAATACACGGGATTTTTACAAGTATGCCAAAAAAGATGACGTTCAAGCAATTATCAATCAGGTGATCAGCCCTCATAATATAGAGTTCAATATTGAGCAAGATTTTATTTCATTACTCAATCTTGTTGATCGCTCGACTTGGTTTAATGAGTGGGATTTTTTAACGAGATTGTAGAATTTTAACCATGATGACCTACCCTAAACGACTGATCAAAGTTGACTTACCCGTTAAGGGAATTTCTGCCCATGCGCGGCGGTAAAAATCGATTCGTCATGGGTATATTTCTACACTTCATAGCGCAGCTTGACGGTGGGAGTATGTCAATGAATTGGCTAAACAAACTGATTACTGGTCACTGTTCACTGAAAAAAGCTCCGTCGCTGCCGGTTCAAATTAACCAAAGTGAGGCATAAGAGTTAAAACTCCCAAGTCTAAATCTTTACTATCGATCGATTTTGCCTCGTAGAGGGCTAACATATCGTTTAATTGGGGATTACCGCAGGAGGAACCAGTTACCCCCATGGCAACAATCAAACCACAATAACCCTCGGTATTTTTGATGCGTTTTTGCCAATTGCGGCGAGCATTACGGTGGTCGGGATCATCTTGCTCGAATTCCCCAAACAGATAGAGATCACCATTAGCCATTTTCAGAATGCCGAGATCATAACGGGTATCTTCGAGGGGATCTTCGCCGGGGTTAAAACCAATGGCCTCCAAACCGCCAGCTTGTTGGATTTTTTCGATCAGTTCCTTGGCTTTCGGTCGGGAGGTCTGGATCATCACCACGGGGAAACCCTCTCCTTTTGTCGGTACGGATTGGGGTTGATAATGAATCTTCGGCCGATTGCGAATTTTATCCAATAATTGCCAGGGAACCATTCCCAGACTCAGATGTGCATTATCAGGGACGAGATTCTCCTTGAGTACGGATTCTTCCTCATCATCATCCTCATCATCATCCTCATCGTCGTCGTCCTCCTCTAAGAGTTGCATAAATTCCGCACATAGATCGGGCATCGTGGCCACCGTCACCGCCACAGTTTCCCCTTTTGCCTGTTCGGGATCGAGGGGAATGCGAAAACGACGCTGTAATTCTCCGATCGGTTCTTCGGATAAAGCGGATTGATTGCCTTTAAAAAAGCGCAACAGAGCCATTAAAGCTAAATATACCGTGATTGCTTCTTCTTCATCCAAATAGGGGCGAATACCTTCGTAGGGATGCACGCTGCCGAAAACTGGATGGATTTGGGAAGGGGCGACCGAGGCCAGATCGTAGTCATCCTCATCATCGTCCTCGTCATCATCGGCCAATTCGTAGCTTAAAAACCAGCAATCTTGGGAAAGAAAGGCTTTTTCTAGTCTTTCCATCGATTTTTCTTCTAAAGCGGCCTGCCGGAATTGTTTGAGGGATTCCAGGGAACGATAGAGAATGACTCCGTATTCCCGACCGAGCATTCCCATGACACAGGCGTAAAGATTCGGGAAATCGGGGCGATCGAGCTTAATTTGCAAAATATCGTAATCAGCTAAACAGGACCAGGGTTCAGCTTTCCAAATTTCGTGAGCGGTTTTCACTAAAGCGGACTGCCAAGCGAGGGGAATTGCCGGGGGGCGGTTATTTTGGAATTCCTCGAATCCGCGAAAGAGATCATCGATCAGGGGCAAATTGGGGACATAATCGATGGTGATATCGAGATCTTGCAGTACCCCGCGCAGAAAAAACTGTGTTTCTCGATCGCGGACGATAATTTTTTTCGGTCTGGCTGGCCGGGCGGGGTTTTGGGGTGTTTCGATGGCGCGGATTAAGGTTCTCACCATGGCCTCGGGCCCGGTTTCGGGGGAAACTACTTCCATAGCGCGTACACAGCCCTCGCTGCCATCCACCCAGATCACGCACTCGCCACCGCTTTCTTGATTTGGTTCTAGGGTAGCCCGGGGCATCCTCTCGGATAAGGATAAAGCACGACGATCTCCTTCCCAAACGCTGGGAATTTGTGGGATTTTTTTGAGGCGGCTTTGGGTCGTCCGGGGCAGAAGATTCATCGGGAAATTTAGGGGTAGCTGTGTTAGGATTTTAACCTTTTCTTTTCAAGGATTCCATAGAATCATTCTATCGATTTAGTCGATAACTTGATAAATAAACCGGAAACCTGACCAAGTTCCCAGATCAAAGGCGTATTCATCAATGACACTGCCAGAACTATCCATTTTTAGACCTAAATCTAATTTTAGATCGCTCCAGAAAGCTCTGGCTATTTCTAGGGGGTTAGTCAGGGTGAGCAGTTGGGTTGCTTCTCCCTTGAGGCTTTGAGTGGCATTGAGAAGGGTTAAGGTGTTGGGGAAAGGATGGCGACTGAAGATCAGGAGATGTTCTCTGATGCCCTTGGCTTGACTAATTTTCCAATGTTCTTGGCGGTCATTGGGGATGGTGGCCTTGGTTTTGGCCGCCACGACAAAGGGGGCTAATGGGCTGGAATTGCTGAAATTATCTGGGTTTTCCGGACGGGAACAGTATAAAAGCGGTTGGCGATCGCTGTCGAGGACAAGGATCAGTGCGTAGAGGGGTTGTTCTTCTTGATTCTCGATTTGATAGCGAATTTCCGTACCGACGGGCAGAATTAAGTCATTTTTAGCGGTATTATTCCCCCTGCTACCCGCGATTTTTTGGGTTTGTAGCGTGGAGATATAGGTTTGATCGAGGCTTTCCAGGGTGACGATGACGGCTAAACCGGAGGATTCTTGATTGATCAACAAGTGCCACAATTTGCAGGCCAGCAGGGTTTCTAGTTGCGATTGCAGTCGTTTGATTCCCGATTTAATTGCTTCGTTGGCCGCCCCTAAACTACCGATAATTAGGGAGCCATTGGGAGATAATAGTTGATAATTGCCAGTTTCTTCGCTACCAACTCGACTTAAGAGACAATCTACCGTTTGTTCACCAATGTTAACCACGGCGGCCACATCGGGCAAACTGGCAAAGGTACTGGTGGCATCTACCCGTTCAATCCGGGTTAAGTTACTATCCAAACCGACGATTAAGCCGATTTGACTGGGAAAAACCCGCAATTTTTCCTCTAGAATCTGTCCTATTTCTAGGGAGGCGGTTGCTGATAATAACTGGGCTTTGGCTTTTAAACCCTGACGGGAGAGAATTTTTAGGCTGATTTCCTGCCCAGTCGCCTCAATAAAGCTCAAACAGGAGTTAATCCCGTAATTTTCTAGGATTTCTAAGGGCAGGCCGACCAGATTGACTTCTAGGGTGCGTTCATCAATAAGATTTGTAACAATTGCCGCTCCACCCCTTGACTTTTCTGGCTGTATATGATATGGCGGCGCAGAATTATTTTGATTACCGGTCAGGATTGCCGGTTGCTGTTGTTGACTGCTGTGACTAGCGACGAGATGACGGAGACGGGGAAAAGCGATCGCAATTGTCGGACTGGGGCAAGCTTGCCAGAGATACTGGGTGAGATCATAGGTGAATAAGCCAGCATTAGGGCTATTACCGCTCAATTCCAGGGCGATTTGCTCTGGTTTAGCGGCAGCGAGCATAACGCCGTTACTAGGCTTATTTTTGAGGTTAAAACGGGTTTTAATATCGGTAGCGAAAGTTAATTCGGCGGGGTTAAGATCAGTAAGGGTTTCGGGATAGGAACGAACGCGGAGATTACCGAGATAGGGCTGAGGTTGGGGGAGATGACTACTATCAAAAACCAAGCTAAACTTATCCGTAGCTAGACAGCGAGCCATCAGCAGGATATTTTCCTTGATTAAAGCATTTTCTGCCCCATCAGCAGCAATAAAAACCTCTTTTCCGGCCCCAAGACTGCCATAACCGCTAAAGTGAAAAATGACCACATCGCCTGCCTTGGCTTGGGCGATCAGGTGTTCTAAAAAAGCCGCTTTGATCGCTTCTCCACTGGCTTTTTGTCCCGTTAAAGTTACTATATCAGCATCCTGAAAGCCAAAACGATAACGGAGAAGGTCTTTTTGTAACTCCACATCGGTAAGACAGCCGGGCAGCGGCGGAGTATTCGCCCCATACTGGTCAATACCGACTAAAAGAGCCAATTTTCGGGGATTAGGGGCGGCGAGAGCGGCCAAATGACGGTTAAGGGTTCCTTGACTAATCGCCAAAGTCAGCAACCCCCAACCTGTCTGCTGGATCAATTCTCGCCTAGTTATGTTCATGATCCTTGCATAGCCCGGATTAATTCGGCAGCCACTTCTGGACGGGAGAATTCCGGAGGTGGTAATTCTCCTTTGCGCAGCAGTTCCCGGACTTTCGTTCCCGAAAGGTGGATTCTTTCTTCCGGTAAACTGGGGCTAGTTTTGGTGGTTGCCATTCCCGAAGTGCGGGTACAGTAGAAAGCGTGTTCAAACTTCATTGGCACGATTCCCAATTCCCCCGGCTCGAACTCATCAAAGATATACTGAGCATCGTAGGTTCCGTAGTAGTCACCGACTCCGGCATGGTCACGACCGACGATAAAATGGGTACAACCGTAGTTTTTACGGATAATAGCGTGGAAAATTGCTTCCCGGGGGCCAGCGTAACGCATAGCTGAGGGGTTGATAGCTAGAATAACGCGATCTTGGGGAAAGTATTTATCCATCATGATCTCATAGCAACGCATCCGCACATCGGCCGGCACATCATCGCTTTTGGTAGCGCCGACAAGAGGATGCAAGAATAAACCATCTACCACTTCTAGGGCGCATTTT
The DNA here is from genome assembly GCF_003019735.1 of Microcystis sp. MC19. Classification (NCBI taxonomy): domain Bacteria; kingdom Bacillati; phylum Cyanobacteriota; class Cyanophyceae; order Chroococcales; family Microcystaceae; genus Microcystis; species Microcystis sp. MC19. The sequence continues at coordinate 3,249,135 of NZ_CP020664.1, forward strand.
TGAATGTATTCGTGGGCCCGGTGGATGGGATTACGGGTTTGGAAACCGACAATCGTTTTCCAAGCTTTTTCGTGGAACATTTTGCGCGATTGCAGAGGATCGATCTGATATTTGGGAAACTGAGGATGAGGATCGCGCTGAAGTAACCAAATCGGACCTGCGAGGTTAATTTCTCCCTGTTCGTAGAGGACTTTTACCCCGGGGTGTTTCTGGTCGTCGGTACGATAGACGTTAACTGCTTCGTGGGCTTTATTATAACGGTATTTTTGGGTTAGTTCTAGGACTCCGACAAAGTTGCCTTCGCTGTCATCTAAACGAATCCAGTTGCCTTCTTTGAGGGGATCCGCCACTTCTTCGCTAACGGAAAGAGTCACGGGAATTGCCCAGGGTAAACCATTGATTAGACGCATATCATCGACGACTTTTTCGTAGTCGTCCTGTTCCATAAAGCCTTTGAGGGGACTGAAACCACCGATAGCAATCATAACTAAATCCGAGAGCGCTCGTTCATCTAAGGAAACTCGCGGTAGTTTTTCAGCTAGGGCCAGAAATTCGGCTTTTTCGGCAGCGGTAGCAATACGATTAATTAATTGCCCACCGTGGGGCGCGATTCCTTCGGTCAGTACAGTCATAAAAATTTCTTTACATTGTCACGGTTTATCCTATCAGAAGTTGGTTAACCCTTAATCAAGGGGTTGGGTCCGGCGATGATTTTCCCGTTGGAACAGTTTACAATAAGATTTGTAAAGAATTATCAATAATTATGAGCGAAAAAGTTGTCCTGATTGTCGGTGCTACGGGGGGGATCGGTGCCACTTTAGCCCGTAAACTAGCTGTTAATGGTCATAAACTCGTATTAGTGGCCAGAAATGCCGATAATTTATCTAATTTAGCTGGTGAGTTGTCTTGTCCCTCGTTAATTGTGCCGACGGATATCACCAATCCCACTCAGGTGGAAACTTTGATGGCAAAAATTGTCTCCCATTACGGCCGGTTGGATGTGTTGGTTAATGCGGCCGGAGCCGGTGTGATGAAACAATATAATAAAATCACGCCGGAAGATTTAGATAAAATGCTCGACCTCAATCTAAAGGGGAGTTTTTATACCTGTCAGGCTGCCGCTAATGTGATGAAGGAAAATAAAGCTGGTCATATCTGTAATGTGGTGGGAATTTTAGGTAAGCATTCTATGGCTATGGCTGCCGCTTATTGTGCTTCTAAGTACGGGGTGGTCGGTTTTAGTAAATGTTTGGCCGATGAGTTAAAACGCTATGGTATTAAAATGACTTTATTCTATTTTGGTGGTGTCGATACTCCTTTTTGGGATCAGGTGAGCTTAAAAGTTGATCGCACTAAAATGTTAACCGCTCAAACCGCCGCCGATGCTATCTATTTTGCCATGAATGCTGAACCCCAAGCCGTCCCCATGGAAATTAATATTCAACCCGATAGTCATCTCTTTTTTTAATCCTCAGGAGTCAGGAGTCAGGAGTCAGTTATCAGTTATCAGTTATCAGTTATCAGTGTTCAGATTTGAGTTGTCAGTCAATAGCATTAAGTGGCAAGTTCGGAGTTTTATTTTCAATGTTTACTGCTCACTGAAAAAAACCTTTTTTTGACTTTATCTATGTTTGTTGATCATATTCATTTTTATGTAGAATCGTCCAAAAAATGGCGAGATTGGTTTGTGCGGGTGATGGATTTTCAGGCGATCGCAAGTTTAGTTAATCTCCACACACACACGGAAATAGTCGGCAATGGCATCCAAAAAGATAAAACTAAACAGATTATTTTTATCTTATCTTCTCCCTTAAATTCCCTTAGTCCCGTGGCGGAATTTTTAGGTAAATATCCTGAAGGGGTGGCGGATGTAGCTTTTCAAGTGGAGGATTTAGACACTTTAGCTAGGAGAATTAAACAGGATATTTTTATTGAGGAAACTGTTTTGGCTAGGGGTAAGATAAAAAGCTGTCAAATCTCTAGCATTGCTGATCTCAAACATACGTTAATTGAAAGGCAGGGAATCACGCCAATTTTAGCCGATCCTCATCTGATTCAATACGATAGTCAGCAACAATATAATCAGGATATTCTGGCAATTGATCACTTAGTTTTAAATGTTTTTCAAGGGAATTTAGAGTTAACAGCCAATTGGTATGAGGAAAATTTAGGCTTTAAAAAAAGGCAAACTTTTACTATTAAGACGGAGCGTTCTGGTCTTTATTCTCAGGTACTTGTTTACCCGAAAACTGAATTAAAATTACCGATTAATGAGCCAGATAGTAACAGTTCTCAAATACAAGAATTTTTAGATATTAATCAAAAATCTGGCATTCAACACATTGCTTTAAAAACCGAAAATATTGTGAACTTAACTCAAAAATTAAGAGAAAAAAAGATAGAGTTTTTATCAGTTCCCGACAGTTATTATCAACAAATTAACTATCAAAAAAAAGATTTTAATATTGCTGATTGGGAATGGTCAGAAATTAAAAAACAGGAAATTCTCATCGATTTTGAACAAAATAGTCATTCCCTCCCAGAAAAGCCGACTTTACTGCAAATTTTCACTAAACCAATTTTTTCCCAGCCGACTTTCTTTTTTGAATTAATCGAGCGACGTCATGCCGCTAGAGGTTTTGGAGAAGGCAACTTCCGGGCTTTATTTGAAGCGATCGAACGGGAACAAATACAGAGAGGAACTTTAGATTAGAGTCAGAAAAGCGATAATTTTTCCCATGAGACTATGAACGATAACGTAATTCAATCACATCTTTTTTGATCGTGACATCATAGGAACCAAAAAAAGTTTGTCCCAAGAGTCCTAACCCTTCCATTTGGGGAGAAATACCAACAATCTGATTAGATAAAGCCACCTCGCCCACTTTAACAGAATTAATGCGACCAAGATACACAGTAACGACACCGCCGGCGGTATGAGCGAGTACTTCCTTTTCCCGTTTGACTTTCATCGCTTTCGCCATGGCATCGGTGAGGACGATACCACTAGCTCCCGTATCAAAAAGCATTTCATAATAGTGACGGTTATTAAAAACTACCATCACCGTGGGAATGCCGTTAACCCGGCGTTGAATCGGTAGCTGATAAACTTGCGGGGAATTTTTCCTATTTCTGGATGAACCGCCACAGAGACGGCTAAGATCTATGTGTTGTCCATCTGCTCTTTGGAGAAAGCATTCCGATTGAGCGAGAGTCGTAGGGGTGAAGGGAAATAACAGCAGGGTGCTGGACAATGCGATCGCAGAAATAGACCTATTCATGGGTTCAACAGAAGCAAAAAATAACTAAATCGAGAAGACTGACTCGGAAAAGAACGCTTCTAGCTCTAAAATTCCCCAAAAATGGGGGAAAATAACAGGAGTTTAACCCGGAGGCCAAGACATTGAGCGATCGCCTAAAAGATGGACATGAAGATGATCGACGGTTTGACCTCCATGTTCCCCATTATTGATCACTACTCGATAACCTTGACTTAATTTAGCTTCGGCGGCCACTTTTTTAACAGTTAGTAACAAATGTCCCAATAAATCGCGATCGCTGTCGCTGGCTTCCTCTAGTTTCGGAATCGGTTTTTTGGGGATAATGAGGATATGGGTGGGTGCTTGGGGATTAACATCTCGAAAAGCGAGAACTAGATCATCTTCATAGACGATCGAGGCAGGAATTTCTTTCCGGATAATTTTGCTAAAAATAGTCTCGCTCATAGACAAATTGCTTTTTTTTTAACTATACCATTAAGCTCTCAGCTTTTCTGGTTAGGTTATCCCCAGAAATAGGCTGATTTTCAGGTTAAATTCCCAGATAAAATCATTTTTATGCGGAAAACTAGCCTAACATCCTGTTTCATTTTCCTAAGAACTCACTTTATTTTTACTTGAGCCAAAATGTTAGCAAGGGTTTGGAGTGCGGCAATTATCGGCATCGATGCCATTAAAATCGGGGTAGAGGTGGATGTATCGGGGGGATTACCCGGAATTGCCGTGGTGGGTTTACCCGATACCGCCGTGCAGGAGTCGAAAGAAAGGGTAAAAGCTTCCCTAAAAAATGCCGGATTTGCCTTTCCCATCCGCAAAATTGTCATCAATTTAAGTCCCGCCGATATCCGCAAAGAGGGGCCGATTTATGATTTACCGATTAGTATCGGCATTTTAGGAGCCTCCGAACAGGTAGAAGCCGATTTATTGGGGGATTTTCTCTTTTTAGGTGAATTATCCCTCGATGGTAGTTTGCGTCCCGTGGCGGGGGTTTTACCGATTGCTGCCGCCGCCGAAAAAATGGGGATCAAGGGTTTAGTGGTTCCCGCCGATAATGCCAAAGAAGCAGCCGTGGTCAAAGGCGTACAAGTGTATGGGTTTCGTCATCTATCGGAAGTGGTAAATTTCTTAAATGAACCCGATCGCTATTCACCGATGACTTTTAACGCTGCCGAAGAATTTGGGCGATCGCGGGTAAATCTTCCCGATCTCAAGGATGTTAAAGGTCAAGCAATTGGCCGTCGGGCCCTGGAAATTGCCGCAGCTGGAGGTCATAACCTAATTTTTGTCGGGCCACCGGGTAGCGGTAAAACCATGTTAGCGCGACGTTTACCCGGAATTCTGCCCCAGCTTACCTTTGCCGAATCCCTAGAAGTCTCCCAGATTCATTCCGTCGCTGGATTACTAAAAGATCGAGGTTCTCTGGTGCGCGAGCGTCCTTTTCGCAGTCCCCATCACTCCGCTTCCGGAGCGGCGCTGGTGGGAGGTGGCACTTATCCCCGACCGGGGGAAATCTCCCTTTCCCACCGTGGTATTTTATTTTTGGACGAATTAACGGAATTTAAGCGCAGTGTCTTGGAATATCTCCGACAACCCCTAGAGGATGGTTATGTGAGCATTTCTCGCACTCGTCTTTCCGTCGCTTTTCCGGCCCGTTTTACCTTGGTGGCCAGTACCAATCCCTGTCCCTGTGGTTATTACGGTGATTCGGTGCAACCCTGCAGCTGTTCACCGCGACAACGGGAACAGTATTGGGCGAAATTATCGGGACCGCTTTTAGACCGTATTGACCTACAAGTGACGGTAAATCGCCTGAAACCAGAAGAAATGACCCAAGAGAGTCGGGGAGAAGCTTCTGAGCAGGTGCGGCAACGGGTAGAAGGGGCCCGACAAAAGGCCAGCGATCGCTTTCAGAATACGGGGATTCGCTCTAATGCGGAGATGAATTCCGAGCATTTGCGGCGTTTTTGCGCTCTTGATCATAGCAGTCGCCATATTTTAGAAGGGGCAATCCGAAAATTGGGTTTATCGGCCCGAGCAATGGATCGCATTCTCAAAGTTGCCCGCACCATTGCCGATTTAGGAGATAGTGAAATGCTGAAAAGTTCCCACGTTGCCGAAGCAATTCAGTATCGCACTCTTGATCGTTTAAGTTAGGGTTTGCGGCAAAAAGTTTGTTGGTGGGGTTAGGAGTCGGTCGTCAGGATTCAGGATTCAGGAGGCAGTATTCAGGAGACAGGAGACAGTATTCAGGAGATAGGAGTCAGAAAGCAGGGCTCTTCTAGGTTCTGTGTGATAAGTTTAATTGACATAGGATCGATCGATCTTTGTGTCCTTTGTGTCTTTGTGGTTCGTTCCACCCCCTCGCTCTTGAGAAATGTATCTTAGAATACATTTTACCCACCAAAGCTGGGAGAGCCAAAGCAGGAGTCGGTCGTCAGGAAATAGGGTGATAGGGTGGTAGGGTTTTGGGGTGATAGGGTGATGAGACAGCTTCCCCACTTCCCTACTTCCCCACTTCCCTACTTCCCTACTTCCCCACTTCCCTACTTCCCTACTTCCCCATTCCCCACTTCCCCATTTCCCCACTTCATAATTCATAATTCATAATTCATAATTCCCACACCCCACACCCCACACCCTACACCCTACACCCTCTTTCAAGTCAGGAGTCAGGAATCGGGGGATTCTAAGCGTTTTTGCCATTCTTGATCGATTTTATCCGAGCGCTCGATCTCTTGTTCGAGATAGTCTTGATCGGTAGAATAACTAATATCAGCATCCCTAATCACTTTTTGGTCAGCGAATTGACGAGAGTAGGCCAGTTTTTGCTCTAATTCAGGATTATTTTGGGCTAATAGATCTGCTCTTTTTTCTCGCTGTTGATTGCGTTGATTAACCCGCTCATTTCTCCACTGCAAAAAGAAATAACGACCGAGGGGAATCCCCAAAAAAGCAGCGGCATAACTGAGGAGAAAACCGTAGATCCCTGTGACTATCGACCCCAGAGAACCGCTCAAATCGACACTATCACTGTTGAGCAAATATCCTAAAACTAAAGCGAGGATAAAGTTAACCGCCCCTAAACCTAAAGCTAAGATAATTTGACCGCTATCCGCTTCGCTAAACTTCCAGCGTTTTTCCTTTAGATAGGGCGAAACTGTTTGTAATTTTCTCTCTTTGGTTGTCACCTGTAGATCGGGAAAATAATAGATAATATCACCTCGATCGGACACTTGCGGCAACCCATTAAAGCGAGTTAAAACTGGGAGTATATAGTCTTCTGTCTCCTCATGACTAGGGGTAATACTATCGAGATAGGGGGAAATTTGTGGAGCAATAATCGAGCCACGATTATTTTGAATTACTTTACCGATAGTTTGCCAGCGTCTCTCCTCTAAATTAAAATTAGGATCGCCATCGCCAAAAAGAAAAGAAAAAACTGCCTCGAGAAAATTCATCTTACTAGGGGGTTTGTCTGCCTTAACTTCCCGATCTCTTCTTTCGTAGTAGTTATTACCAAAATCGGGATAAAAAATCCAGAAAAAGTCCGTGGGAAAGAAGTTAATATTAATTTTGCTATCTCCAGAATTGTTATCCGAGTCATTATCTTTAAACATTAAGCCGATCAGGATCGCTAGGATAGCCAGCAACAGGATTAAAATCGAAATAATTAAAACAATGCCAAAGGAAATGCGGATAATATAAAAAACTACTCTCCAGATTTTACTGGCGAAAGCTTTTAACTGCAATTGCCAATATTTATTCAGAAGAATCGAGCGAAAATTTTCGGGAAAAAGATAGATAATCTCCCCCGTGTCTGCTACCTGTAAATGTCCCCCCGCTTCCGCAGCTAAAACTAATAATCCCTGTTGTGCAGCGTTAATCTCTAAACCCGATTTTGCCGCCACATCACCCACCGTAACCCGATAGCCTAATTTTTCGATCGATTGCAATAGAGACTCTTGGGGATTCATAGAAAATACTGTTCCTGTCGATTGTCCTCTTTTCTAGTTTAGTTTTGATTGTGTCTTTTTGGCAGCGGCTATCTGGATTGACAGGCGCGGCATTTTGGACTCGATCGAGAAAATATCGTTATAATTGTTCCAATAGTCGCAAAAAGCAGGGCTAAACTGTATAAATAGTTACTTTATAAGCAATTATCAGAGGTGAGCATGAATGCGTCGGAACAGGCAAAAGGATTAGAATTAACGGCGAAGATCGCCACACTCGTCAACCTGTTTAAACAACAATTCCCCGATGCAAAGGCAGATCTGAAACCTTGGCGCAACGATCCCCACACAAGGGAGTTAACGGATCCCGACTCGATCGATATCGCTTTCCATTTTCCCGGTTGGAGTCCCAGAATTCAAGGGCGCAGTATTCTGGTACAAATTCGTTTTCATCTCGATAGCGAGGATCAGCATCAGCGTTTGATTGGCTTAGAAATGCAGGCTTTTAACCATCAAGGAACCGCTTGGCGACTATCTACGGTGGAAAATTGGCAATTAGTCGGCAATTATCAACCTTCTGCTAAGGTGGCTGATAAGTTAAAATATTTCAGCCGGCAGGTGTTTGAAGTTTTTAAAAATGAGCATCGATAAGGCTCTTTCGGCACTCTCGGCAAAAGATCGTTATTCGATCGAGATTAAATCGGTCATAATGTCAAGCTATAGGACTAATACTAAATCCGTTGACTATAGGCTACATATCAGGACAGGCAAAAGGCAAAAGAGAAATAGATAATCAGTCTTTGATAACTGGATTTAGTATAAATTAATTCTTGAAAGTGCTTCGCTTGAGCAGAAATTTTTAACATTTTTTCTGGTTGATCGTGAATCTCACTTTTTTGAGAAGGTTTACTGCTGCTCGTAGTTGTTTTAGAAATACTGATATTTTTAATGCTAACAAAGCGATATTGATAGTCCTGAAGAAAATCGGGTTGATTCCAAAATAAGCGTCCGATTTCACGACAATAGGAGACAAAGCATTTGGCTCCTGTTAATTGTTTAATTAAGTAGGTAGGCACAATTATTTGTAGGATGGGTTAGCGGTAGCGTAACCCATGCGGGCGTTGGGTTTCATGCTTCAACCCAACCTACGTTTATTTTATATTTAATTCCACCCACCTACTTATCGATGAATTAGAATCTCTGCTTTTCTTCATTTCTAAACAAAGGATAACTTTTTCATTAGTGGTATTAGCGATAATTATAAAATCTGCACGCTTACACTCACCTTTATCACCAGTAAAAAAACTCATCTAGCTTGATCACAATCACTCGATCGGGTTCAGGCATTCCACTAATCATCCCACCCTGTTTGAGCAAGTAGAGGACTTCTTTAAGACCGCCGGCTGGGTACTTTACCCCGACCTTCAGCCTAAGGGATGGATAATAAACCTCTTGCAAAAGTCAAAAAGTAATCAATCCTGATGCTGAAAGCATCTATTCTTCTTTCTGTTGCCTTTTGCCTTTTGCCTGTTGCCTGACTTCTGCAAGAAGTCTAATGATTATATGCTTACCCTGGGCCGCCTTACCTGCTTCCACTCAGGAGCTACAATCTAGCTGTCAATAGGCTTTGATACTAAATCTGGTTATTAAAAACTGATTATTTATTTCCCCTTTTGCATGAGTGCCTGTTGCTTTTTGCCTCCCCTCTATAAGTAGCCTATACTCAACGGATTTAGTATGAGATGCGCTTACCCTGGTAGGAGAAATCCAACCCTGGGGATTTTAGTCTGGTTTTCCTCTCTCGCTCCGGAGTGAGAGAATAGTCAAACTTAGTTTTTTTGTCCCGATTGAGAGTATTTTCTGAGATAGATCATTGTCGATCTAGGGATAAAAAACAGTAATTTTGCCCGATGTAACCTTTTATTTGCCCCTATGACTGTCAAAATCGCTCTTAAACCCAATCAAATCCAAAATCTCGATCTCTCATCTTTAGAGACTATTATTCAAGATTATCAGTCCCGATCAGCGATCGCCGAACTGGAACAAACTCTACAATTAGAGATAGATTATCCTCGCGCGGAGGGTGATATGCGGGAATTATCGGAGATACCGGAAGTCAGGCTGTGGTTTTTGCGTTTGGATGCAGTTTATCCCTGGTTAATCTTTATTCTTGACCCAAAACAGGGAGAAATCGCCCGTTATGCTGCTATGTTGGTTCCCCATCAATTCCATCGTGGGGAAGGAATTCAATATAATCCCGAAGCTTTGGAGATTTTTGTGATGCAAAAACTCTTTATTTTGTCTGATTGGCTGAAAAGTCAGCAAATTCCTGCTTTATCTCGCTTAAAATTTTTCGCTCAACAGTTTGGTTACGATATCGACGAGGAATTTCTCTCTAGTCTCTAAAAGCTTCCTGGGCTGACTAGATAAGGTATCTTTAATATATGACAAGCTACTGTCTCGACCAATTTAGCGCCACCAATACCCCTATCAGAGAATCATGGATACAAAATCCTTTAAACGTACCCTACAGCAATCGGATAACTATAACCGCAAGGGATTCGGTCACAAAGAGGAAGTAATGGATGCGATGACCAATCAGTATCAAAGCGACCTGATCCAAAAAATTCGTGCAAATAATTATCGTTTACAACGGGGTGACGTGACGATCTATCTCGCTCAAGCTTTTGGTTTTTGTTGGGGGGTAGAACGCGCGGTCGCCATGGCCTATGAAACTCGTCAGCATTTTCCCCAGGAACGTCTCTGGATTACTAACGAAATTATTCACAATCCCTCGGTCAATCAGCGTCTGCGGGCCATGGCCGTGGGTTTTATTCCCGTCGAAAATGGCCAAAAAGACTTTAGTGTGGTGGAATCGGGGGATGTGGTGATTTTACCCGCTTTTGGGGCTAGTATTTCGGAAATGCAAATACTTAACGATAAGGGTTGCATGATTGTGGATACCACTTGTCCCTGGGTTTCTAAGGTGTGGAATTCCGTGGAAAAGCACAAAAAAAAGGACCACACTTCGATTATTCACGGCAAATATAATCACGAAGAAACGATCGCCACTAGCTCTTTTGCCGGCACTTATCTGATCGTTTTAAATTTGGCTCAAGCTAATTATGTCGCTAATTATATTCTCCACGGTGGCGATAAAAACGAGTTTTTAGAGAAGTTTAAAAATGCTCATTCCCAGGGTTTCGATCCCGATCGCGATCTAGATTATATCGGTATTGCCAATCAAACCACGATGCTTAAAAGTGAAACGGAGGAAATTGGCAAACTCTTCGAGCATACTATGTTGAGAAAGTACGGACCGATCGATTTTAAAGATCATTTCATGAGTTTTAATACCATCTGTGATGCCACTCAAGAGCGTCAAGATGCCATGTTTGAACTGGTGAAAGAACCGGTTTCTTTAATGGTGGTAATTGGCGGTTATAATTCCTCTAATACCACTCACCTACAGGAAATAGCGATCGAGCGTGCCATTCCCTCCTATCATATCGATAGTGCCGAGCGCATTCTCCCCGGTAATCGCATCGAACATAAACCTTTAGGGGGTGATTTAATCATCACCGATAACTGGTTAAATGAGGGAAAAATTGCCATCGGAGTTACTTCTGGCGCTTCCACTCCCGATAAGGTGGTAGAAGAGGTAATCGAGAAAATTTTTGCGCTCAAATCTTCTTTAGTCCCCGGTTAATTAGCCTAGGTGTGTTAGCCTTTGGCAATGGCTGCATCTCAATTTTGGAGAAATATCTATGGCTCACCATCAGTTATTTTTATCCGTGGGATTGCTGACAAATTGACCTTTGGGTTAATCATTATCAGTAGAACCGTTCGGCTCTTCTCGTTGGGTGTATCTCACATTTGCAGAAATACCGACTATCAGCAATTATCAGTGACTTTTAAATTATCACAGATATATCAGCAGCCGTCTGTAAGCATCCCACCGAAAAACTAATGCGCGAGGGGTTTGGGGACGGCGCTTGCGTCCCCAACGGGGGGTTTGGGGGGTAGAACCCCCCAAAAGCTTGGATTGAGTGATAAAATCGAAAGTAACGCCCGACTTTAGCAGAAAGTTTCCCCTTAAAAATCCCAACTTAGTGGATTTACAAAAATGAGATGTAGCCTTCTCGTTTCTGTCTGGAAGTAAGGTCCAATATTTTCCTAAAAACGGCGGGTTTTATCGATTCCGTAGATAAAACCCGTCACCACGGAAGAGAGAATTAATAACAAAATTAATCCTCCTGGTAAAAAAGATAATATTCCCATGCCGCGCAATATATAAACTAACACGGTCACTAATAGGAAACCGAGAAAAAGATACTTTAAATAGCTAGAATTTGAGCGCATTTACTTAGATTAACACTTCCTCTTGAGTTAAGTTTAACTTTTCGGCAATCATTGCCAGGATTTTTTCTTCCCTTTTTCCGTTACTGATAGATTCCAGTAAACGGCCATTGAGAATAATTTCTTCCCCGTTGGATAAGGTTAAAATAATCCGTCGGTAACTAGACCCTAAAAAGCCTTTGTAATCTTCTACCTTTGCTTCAACAATTCTCTCTAGAAGATAATCACTTTCGCTTCTAAAAATTAAATGTTGTCGCCTACGGGTTAGGGTAGCCTTGGCTTGATTAAAGACATAACTCTCCCGATAGCTGGCATCATAAAGTAACAACATACCAGACAATAAGCATAACATACCCCAAAGATAATAGCGATAATTATGGTGGTGTTCTAGCAGTGCTGAAAAGGTATCTAGGGGACTTTTGGCAATAATTTCCTGAGTTTGATATCTATTCACAAAACTCTCAAATTGAGTTTTAAAATCACTAGCTGACTGCACATCTCGAAAATTCTCGATGTAGAGATAGTTATTTCTTCCGACCAATAAAACCGTGTTATTAACAGTTTTTTTCTGCTCAACACTGATAAAAACTTCTTGATAGACAGCCGTAGCTTTAATGTGAGTTAAAGAAAAATTTTCCCGACTAGAAACAGGAAAATTATACTCTTGGACATATTGACAATCTATCCTTTTTGTGCCTAACCTAATGCAGTCAAGATAAGCGCGCTGGAAAGAAACCACATAGGCTAAAAACAGCAAAGGAACCCCAGCCAGAAAAAAACCGAGAAAAGGACGATATTTAGGAGCCTTATTCTCTAATAAGAGTGTAGTCAGCGTTTTTTGCTTAACTCGCATGGGAAACCCTAGAGGTACTTTCCTGTAATTCTACTACAGCCTTTCGGTATCCTTCTGGGGATTGATTTATTTAATCTGCTGACCAGGAAAATTGTAATGATTATTCACGAAAATCTGCCATCGGTCTCTAGACTGCCTCTATCTTGACCTTTTTTGTCCCGGTTTGCCACGGTAAAACCCTGTTTATCGAGTTTTTGTAAAGCTTTGGTGGTTTTTTGCTTATTGTTTGTATTTAAAGTAAATGTATAAACAAAGCTGTTTTTATAAGTTTTTATCAATTTCAGAGACTCTATAAGCTCTAAAAAATTATTAAGCTAATTTTTAAGCTTTAAATCTCACTCTAGCTATAGCAGATAAAAATTGAGCCTCTTTCCAAGGAGTGGGGAGATGGTCAATAATTGCAATCAAAGCACTGATAAACAAACTCACCATTCAAGCGCACATTTAGGAGAACTTCCATGCCTTTAACACTCGCAGTCTACGGAAAAGGTGGCATCGGTAAATCGACAACAAGCTGTAATATTTCGGCCGCTTTAGCCAAAAGAGGCAAAAAAGTCCTACAAATAGGCTGTGACCCCAAGCATGATAGCACTTTCACTCTCACCGGCTTTCTTATTCCCACAATCATCGATACCCTGCAAGAAAAAGATTTTCACTACGAAGACATCTGGCCCGAGGACGTTATCTATGACGGTTACGGTGGAGTCAAATGCGTGGAAGCGGGGGGCCCTCCGGCCGGTGCCGGTTGTGGCGGTTACGTCGTCGGGGAAACGGTAAAATTATTAAAAGAATTGAACGCTTTTGATGAATTTGACGTGATTTTGTTCGATGTTTTGGGGGATGTGGTCTGTGGAGGATTTGCCGCACCCTTAAATTACGCCGATTACTGCATAATTGTCACAGATAACGGCTTTGATGCTCTTTTTGCCGCCAATCGCATCGCTGCTTCCGTCCGCGAAAAAGCGCGCACTCATCCCCTGCGACTAGCCGGATTAATTGGCAATCGCACCTCAAAACGGGATTTAATTAATAAATATGTGGACCATGTTCCCATGCCAGTGTTAGAAGTTTTACCCTTAATTGAAGATATTCGCGTCTCCAGAGTTAAAGGTCAAACTCTCTTTGAAATGGCCGACAAGGATCCGATGTTAAGTTACGTTTGTGACTATTATCTCAACATTGCCGATCAGATTTTAGCCAAACCAGAAGGAGTTATTCCCAAAGAATCTGCCGACCGGGAGTTATTCACTTTATTATCGGATTTCTATCTTAATGCCGATAAACCCAAAGTTAACGCCGAGGCGGAATTAGATCTAATGATGGTTTAGATTATTTTGTCGGGTGGGTTAGCTACAGCGTAACCCACCAATAACCACCAATAATCACCAATAAACTCTTTTTCTGGGTGGGTTACGGCGAATAATTAACTTATTAGTTAATAGCCTAACTTATCGTCGCCTAACCCACCCTACCCACTGGGTGGGTTACGGCGAATAATTAACTTATTAGTTAATAGCCTAACTTATCGTCGCCTAACCCACCCTACCCACTTATTAGTTAATAGCCTAACTTATGGGACAAAATGAGCAACTTTTAGGAATTAAAAGCCACCTTACCGAGGCAATGGTTAGATTACTACCAAAATAATCAAGCTTGGATTAAGTGTTTAATGAATTCCAGAGGCTGGTGGCGAAAAACTCCCGACGGTGGTAAACGTCCCAGTGCTGACATAATTATAGCGGCAGCAACAGCCTTAGAACCTAAGTTATCAGTGTGGATGTATCCCTTTTGTCAACTTAGTTCCGATGGGGACAAACTGGTAGAAGTCTTAGGACTAAATTTTGATTCTGAAAAAAAGGAGTTGGAAAAATCGGAAAAAGAATTACTGATGTCTAATTCGCACACTGAATATCTCAACGGATTCCGAGAAAAACAATTATCAGTCGAAAAAAACAAAGTAATTATTTTCGAGGAATTGCAAGAAATCTTACCAGATAAATGGTTAGATTACTACCAAAATAATCAACCGTGGATTAAGTCTTTAATGGATTCTAAAGATTCGTGGCGAAAAACTCCCGACGGTGGTAAACGTCCTAGTGCTGACATCATTATAGGTGCAATGACCGTTTTAGAATCTCAATTATCAGTGTGGATGTATCCCTTTTGTCAGCTTAATTCCGATGGGAACAAACTGCTAGAAGTTTTAGGATTAAATTTTGATCCTGAGAAGAAACAACTAGAAAAAAAAGAAAGAGAATTAAGTAATTCTTTATATCCTACTGAGGATCCTGTACTGCAAAAAATCCGCCAAGAGTTACAACGAGAAAGGCTGTAAATAAACCAATTTAAAGGAGAACCTAAAAACATGACTGCCACTCAAGAACCGAGCGCTTTACAATTTGATTGTGAAACCGGCAACTATCACACCTTTTGTCCGATTAGCTGTGTTGCTTGGTTATACCAAAAAATCGAAGATAGTTTCTTCCTTGTTATCGGCACAAAAACCTGTGGTTACTTCCTGCAAAATGCCATGGGGGTGATGATTTTTGCTGAACCACGTTATGCCATGGCTGAATTAGAAGAAGGGGATATTTCCGCTCAACTAAAAGACTACGAAGAATTAAAACGCCTCTGCTTACAAATTAAACGAGATAGAAACCCTAGCGTTATCGTTTTTATCGGTACTTGTACCACCGAAATCATCAAAATGGACTTGGAAGGATTAGCGCCGAAACTAGAGTCAGAAATCGGTATTCCTATCGTGACAGCACGCGCTAATGGTTTAGATTATGCCTTTACCCAAGGGGAAGATACCGTCCTCGCTTCCATGGTGCATAAATGTCCCGAAAAAGTTAAGCACGAAGATGAAAAAGAAGAACGGAATGCCATCCAGAAACTCCTAACTTTTGGACGTAAAAAAGAAGAAATTAAACAGGAAGAATCGGAATATAAAGACCATCCTCCTTTAGTTTTATTTGGTTCCGTTCCCGACCCAATTGTGACCAATTTAACCCTAGAATTGAAAAAACAAGGAGTTAAAATTGATGGTTGGTTGCCGGCCAAACGGTTTACTGAATTACCAGTAATTGAAGAAGGTTATTATGTCGCTGGTGTCAATCCTTTTCTATCACGAACTGCCACCACTTTAATGCGTCGTCGTAAGTGTAAATTAATTGGCGCACCCTTTCCCATCGGTCCGGATGGAACCCGCGCTTGGATAGAAAAAATCTGTTCTGTTTTGGGAGTACAACCGCAGGGATTAGAAGAAAGAGAGGCAAAAATTTGGGAAAGTTTAGAGGATTATCTGCAACTTGTGCGCGGTAAATCGGTCTTCTTTATGGGGGATAATTTACTAGAAATTTCTCTGGCACGTTTCCTAATTCGTTGCGGGATGACTTGTGATGAAATCGGTATTCCCTACATGGATAAACGCTACCAAGCAGCCGAATTAGCATTACTAGAAAAAACCTGTAATGATATGGGTGTTCCCATCCCGAAAATCATCGAAAAACCTGATAACTACAATCAGATTCAGCGCATTTACGAGTTAAAACCCGATTTAGTGATTACAGGAATGGCCCATGCAAATCCCTTAGAAG
This sequence comes from Microcystis sp. MC19, assembly GCF_003019735.1. Lineage (NCBI taxonomy): Bacteria > Bacillati > Cyanobacteriota > Cyanophyceae > Chroococcales > Microcystaceae > Microcystis > Microcystis sp. MC19. Next base: position 3,265,174 of record NZ_CP020664.1, read on the forward strand.
CGCGGGGAATTAACACTAAATGGTCAGTAGAATTTACTTTTGCTCAAATTCATGGTTTTACCAATGCGCGAGATATTTTAGAATTAGCTACTCGTCCCCTGCGTCGCAACAATAACCTCAAGGAATTGGGTTGGGACAAGTTAGTTAAAGAGTCAGCAAAAGTGTAAATTTGTTTTCAAAAGGCTACAATCATCAGGTAAGGAAAATTAATTCCTTACCTTTTTTCTGTGATTGTTTGCCGATTCTGAGGACAATTCTTGTTCAAATGCTCAACAAGTGCATAAAATAAGTAGGTGGGTGGAATTAAATATAAAATAAACGTAGGTTGGGTTGAAGCATGAAACCCAACGCCCGCATGGGTTACGCTACCGCTAACCCATCCTACAAATAATTGTGCCTACCTACTTAAAAGTATCGTCTCCTTTATTCCTTAGAGACTTTTAGGGTTAATATGCAATGCTCATCGGATTTAGTGTCGGCAATTATCGCTCTTTTAAAGATGTAGTAACTCTCAGTATGGTAGCTGCAGAGGATGCCAACGGTAATGATGAGCTTGATAAAAATAATGTTTTTAAGGTTAATCAACAATTTAGTTTACTTAAAAGTGCCGCTATTTATGGAGCAAATGCCAGTGGTAAGAGTAATTTAATTCTGGCATTCAATTTTATGCGACGGTTTGTCATGAATTCTGCAAAATTACAAATCACTGACAAAATAGATGTGGAACCCTTTAGATTAAGTACCGAAACTGTTGATAAACCATCCTTTTTTGAAATAGTTTTTCAGCTAAAAAATAAAACTTATAGATATGGATTTGAAGTAACTCAAAAGCGAGTAGTTTCCGAATGGTTATTTTGTACACCCAGAAGTCGTGAAACTAAAATCTTTAATCGGCAAGGCGATAAAATAGAATATAGCAAAAATATTGAACAAGGTAATATACTAAGAGGATTGACCAAAAAAAATACTCTGTTTTTATCACTAGCGGCTCAATTTAATAATTCTCTAGCGGTGGAAATTGTCTCTTGGTTTAGTCACTTAGGTGTTGTGTCAGGGTTAGATGTGGAATTATTAAAAGCGATTACGCTTGAGCATCTTTCTAATAGACAAGATTTGATTGATGATGTGACTAAGTTAATTAAAAAATTAGATTTAAGTATTGACAATCTCAACCTAGAAACAGAAACCAGAAAAATTTCCTTAGACAGTCTCCCGCAAGATTTACCGGATGTTGTCAGAAATATAATCAGTCACTCTAGCGGTGAAATAAAGTCCGCTACCATAAAAACCTATCATCCAAAGTATGACTCAACAGGTAAAATGATTGAGTTAGAAATTTTTGATATGGACAAACATGAATCTGATGGAACTAAAAAGATTTTGGCTCTGTCAGCACCGATTTTAGACACTTTGCAAAGAGGGGAAGTTTTAGTAATTGATGAATTGGATGCCAGACTTCATCCTTTAATGACTAGAAGTATAATCGAATTATTTAATTCTCAGAAAACTAATCCCAAAAATGCTCAACTTATTTTTACTACTCACGATATTAATTTACTTAGTCATAAATTTTTGAGGAGGGATCAAATTTGGTTTACCGAAAAAAATCATCAAGGAGCAACAGATTTATATTCTTTGGTGGAATTTGCTGATATTAATAATAATAATACATTTGAAAAAGATTATATTCAAGGTCGTTATGGAGCAATACCTTTTATTGGTGATTTAAGTACAATTATTGGTAATTAGTATGAGTAACAACAGGAATACTTCCGATTATTTGCGTCGCCAAACTAAGACTAGAGAAACAAGAAAAAGATTTTTAATTATTTGCGAGGGAGAAAAAACTGAAGTTAACTATTTTAAGGCTTTTACTGTTCCTAAGAAAATTGAAGTTAGGGTGAAAGGTGAAGGTAAAAATAGCTTGAGTTTAGTCAACAAAGCTATTCAGATTATAGATAATCTAAAACAAGATGACTCATTCGATCAAATCTGGTGTGTTTTTGATAAAGATAACTGTTCTAAAGAGCAATTTAATCAAGCAGAAGGACTGGCTAAAGAACAAAATATCAAGATTGCCTATTCTAATGAAGCTTTTGAAATTTGGTTTATTTTACACTTTCAATATCTGGATATTGCCACATCCCGAAGTGAATACCCAAAAATTTTAAATACTCAGATGAAAAAGTGTAAATTATTAAACGAAAAAGAACAATATGCAAAAAATCGAGAGGATATGTACGAAAAATTAAAGCCATACCAGACAACAGCAATCACTAATGCAGCAAAACTTATTCAAGATAGAGATGAAGCCAAAAAACATCCTTTTGATGCCAATCCCTCAACCACAGTACACGAATTAGTGCAAGAACTTAATATCAATAGTCGTCCTTAAGCTTGATTCTCTTTTGTCAATAATTAAATATTTAATTTTAATTAAAACCTAAAGTTGTTATAATAACTAAAAGCCTATTTAACCCAGGGTAAGCTCATCTAATTTGGTATAAATTGTACTTGACAAAGATTTCTGAATAGGGTAATCAAATCGCCATAGCACCGTCCCGCACTGCCAGTACCCAGACTTAGCCGCTGCTACCTCTGTATAATTTATAATTAGCCTTAGTCTCACTGTTGTTGATGAAAATTAATGAGGAAATAGCTCATGGGTAAAGGTTTTGCTCCCGTTCTCCCCACCGGAAATAAAGCTCAACTAAAACCTGAGCTTCCTTTAACATCAATAAATGAAATTCAAGCTAGTTTATTGACTTATCTTCAAGATATTCCTGACCCAAGAGCGTCCCGAACCCAAAAACATTTATTAACTGATATTTTAGTCATTGCTGTTTTAGCAGTTATAGCAGGAGCCAAAGGTTGGGAAGACATGGAAAATTATGGACTCAGTAAGCAGTCTTGGTTATCTGAGTTTTTAGAATTACCTAATGGCATTCCTTCTGATGACACTTTTCGGCGGGTTTTTGAACGGATTAACCCGGAAGTTTTGGACAAAGTTTTGTCTCAATGGCTGCCCCATTTAATCGGTTCTCTTTCGGGGGAAATAGTTCCCATAGACGGGAAAAGTCTCAGAGGTTCTTACGACCGTAATCAAGGAATTAAAGCCTTGCATTTAGTGACGGCTTGGGCGGGGGAGCAGAAATTAGTTTTAGGACAAGTCAAGGTGGAAGATAAATCCAATGAGATTACTGCTATTCCCGCTTTACTAGAACTGTTAGACCTTCAAGGGGCAATTATCACCCTAGATGCTATGGGAACTCAAACGGCGATTATTAATCATATTCAAGCCAAAAAAGCTGACTACGTTGTCGCCCTTAAAGCTAATCATCCGACTCTTTATACTCAGGTCAAAAACTGGTTTGAGCAAGCTCAAGCACATCAATTTGATGGTATTCAATTTAGTTATGATTACCGTCTGGAAAAAGGTCATCATCGCCTCGAAAAACGTTGGTGTTGGGCTGTACCTTTAGAAGCTTTCGGCGGTCTTTATCAACAGGCTCAATGGCAAGGACTTCAAAGTATTATCATGGTTAAACGAGTTCGTCATCTTTGGAATAAAACCACTTGTGAAGTCCAATTTTATCTCAGTTCTCTCCCTGCTGATGCTCAAAAAATAGGTAATGCTATTCGTAAACATTGGGGCATTGAAAATCAGGCTCATTGGATTTTAGATGTTACTTTTAATGAGGATCAATGTCGGATTCGCTCTGGTCACAGCCCTCGTAATTTTGCCTTCTTGAGACGAGTAGCACTTAACGCTCTTAACCAGGAATCCACTTACCGACGTAGTCTGGCACAAAAAAGTAAACGGGCGGCCATGGATAATAACTATATGATGGCTGTGCTGAAAGCCTTTTGTCAAGCCTAATTGAGATGCTCTTACCCTGCTATTTAACCAAAGTAACTGCTCTTAATTTGATTTAAATGTCCAATAACTTATCTCACCAAAAACCCTATCATCTCAACTTTAGCAGTGAGGATTTAGGCACGGCAAAACCGACTATCACCCTATTATCGGGGGAACCAGAACGCTCGCGCTATATTGCCGAAACTTATTTACAAAATGCACGTTTACTATCGGATTATCGCGGATTAAATAGTTATCTTGGCTATCTAGATAATTCTACCCCAATTCTTCTGGCTACCAGTGGCATGGGTGCGCCATCTTTGAGTATTGTGGTTAATGAATTAATACAGGTGGGAATTAAAACTATTATTCGTATCGGTACTTGTGGCGCAATTCAAAATAGAATAAAAATTGGTGATATTATTATCTCGCAAGCGGCTTTATGTAGGCAAGGTGCAGCTAATGATATTGCTCCTCCGGAATATCCCGCAGTGGCGGATCCTTTTTTGACAGTTGCTCTAGTCAAATCCGCTCAATTTTTGGGAGTAAATTATCATGTAGGTATTACCGCTTCTGTGGATAGTTTTTATGAAGGACAAGAAAGAATCCTGTCTTCTGCTAACCCTTATCTTCAGCGTCACTTAGAGGGAATTACGGAAGAATATCGACGTTTAAATATTCTCAATTATGAAATGGAAGCGGGAACTTTATTTAAAATGGCGGGGGTTTATGGATTTACTGCCGCTTGTATTTGTGCTGTGATTGCCCAAAGAAACAAAGAGGAAGGGATTAGTTTAGAAAGCAAACAACAGGCCATTGAAAAAGCGATTCAGGTTGCAATATTGACCGTTAGCAACCTCTCCCTATCCTCAATTGATTAATGTTCAGAAATCATCTTCATTAAGACTTCCTCTTTTTCCTGACTTTCGGGATAACAGGAGATAAGTTTAGCGCGTAATTCTTGGGACAAAATAATCGATCGCCTTGTCTAAGTATGGTATATTAGTTTGCTCAAAAAAGTGTATTTTGTTGCGAATATGTAATAATTTTTGACAAAAGTAAATTCTCACCCCAAAAAATTCGCTTATTCTTAGTCTTCTAAGCTAATCTTGACTGGATTAACTTGCCATCGGTAAAGTCAAAACCTTTAGCGACGAGACGATTATAAGGTGAGATAATGGGAAAAAATTGGTTTTAGCTTTAAGGATGGTATTATGTCAGACACAACGCAGTTAACACTGGAAAAAATTGCTCAGTACCGTATTCAATTTGCGGACAATGAGAACGTTTTAATTGCACTTGATGTTATTGAGGAATGGGAGGGAGATTTAGCAGATGCTGCTGAGTCTATTGCCACTCGTAACGGGATTGAAGGGGTAGAAGATAATGCTGATTTTCGTTGGTTTGTTATTGTTCTTAATAAATGTCGTGATTCTATTTGTCAACCGAAGTTGCGAGAAAAATATTTACCCGCACTTATCCCTACTTTAACAGGTATTATTGTAGGATATTTGATGTGTCCTCCGCAAGTCGCGGGAATTTTATCTGCTATAGTTGCTGTTTATATTCAGGATCAAGGACTGGATAAATTTTGTCAAAATTATCCTGATTCTTAAACTCAGATCTTACCCCTGATATTAAAAACCCGATTTTTAGAGGCAGAAAAAATCGGTTTTTTTGGACTTTTGGATAATGCTGCAAGATCTGAGTTAAATCCCTGTTGCGATAAATGCCGTCCAATAATAGGGATTGGCAAAGGGATAGGGTTCACGTTTAACCGCAGCTTCTAATAAGTCTTGGAATTTTCTTCTATCCCGTTTACTCTCAAAGACTCGATCGAGTAATTGCTGGAATTTTTGACTATCTTTAATTCTGGCTAATTTTTTACTGTTCAATGTTCTTAACCATGTTTGTGTATTATTTAAAACAATGGCAATACTCCCTTGATCTTGGATAGAAATCCGTTTAAGATCGTGATAAAATTTAGCCATAAATAACGTGGTTGCTAGGGGATCTACTGTCCAAAGGGTGCTAACAACACTAGAACTTCCTGCAAATAGAAAACCACTCGGTAAACCCACATATTCATCACTAATACTATCAGCTTTACTTTCGATTATACCACTTTCACAAGCAGAAAAAGTGACTAAACGACATTCTCTTAAGTCAAATTTTTCAAATACTTCTGCTAGGGTTAGGTTAGCTAATTCTCCTAAGTTACCGTCTGGATCTGCTAACATTAAAGCGGAATCTCTAGGGGATTCATTATTAAATTTACCATGACAGGAAAAGTGAAGACAATGGGATGCTTGTAATTCTTGACGACGGTTTTCTAGGGTTTGTTCTGATGCTTCTAATTCCCCAATAATAATGGTTTTTTCAGTAGCAAATCCTTGACTAATTCTCTCGATTTCTAGATTTGCACCTAAGAGAGGTTTTAGGTCTTTTCTGGTGGGATTTTTAATAGCAAAAAGACGAGTAAAGTTTTCTCGCTGTGATAATTTTACCAGTTTTAAAAGTTGGCAACTGGGAACGTATCCTACACCATTAGAAAAGCGTTGATAGAGAAATTGTCCATTTTTTAGGGGTAAACAATGAAGGGGAATAATATGTAAAAACCAATGGGGAATTAGGATGAGACGATCGCAGGATTTAGGAATCAGTTCTAAAAGTTCATCAATGTGGAGAATTTCTGACAGTTGATTTAAACAAGAATTAAGATTTTTAATCCACTCGGTTTTATTATTTTCATAAGCGTCACGATAATCTTTAATAAAATCAATCAATTTTCCTCGATCTTCTGCTGAAGATTGCCAAACTTTAACCCCTTTTACCTCACTATTCCCCCCTTTTGAAGGGGGGTTAGGGGAGATCAAACCTTTTGAAGGGGGGTTAGGGGGGATCAAACCTTTTGAAGGGGGGTTAGGGGGGATCAAACCTTTTGAAGCAGGATTAGGGGGGATCAAACCCTCATTAGTAACAATAAACGCCATAATACTATCCCCTGAAATATACCATTCTAAGATGGCAGTATCTTGATCAATTAAGGATTGAATGTCACTTAGAGGAATGCTTTCAACCTTTTGAGTTAAGCTAAAAGTGTGGTCTATGGGAGTTATTTCACGGTCAATAAATTGATTTAATTCTTGTTTTAATTGATTGAGGTGAGTATAGTCATTTAAGATGGGTTGTCTTTGTTGATCTAGGGTTAAAATTTCTCCCCGATTGCGGGTTTGTTCTTGGATGGCTAACCGTTGTTCTTCCCCAATAATGGCACGACGGAGGCGATCTAATTCGGTAATAATAGTTTGGGGGATATTACCTTTAGGATAGATATCTCGTTCCGTAAGCAATTGGACTAGATAGCGGGTTTTGCTACGTTCAACGTATTCCAACGCGCGATCTTTTTGATTGAGGTTGAGATAGGATTGAACAATGCCATGATAAACATCCATTGCCTCGGAGAGAATTTCTTGTTGTCGTTGGGGGTTTAAGGCTTCGAGTCGGGTATTTTCTACTGCTTCGATAGCTAAGTTGTAGCCTTTGATGGCGGTTTCCCAGTCTTCGATCAGGTTAGCAGTATCTCCTAAGTTTCGTCCTGTTCTTAAACAGTCTATAGGAAAAGCAGTCGGGGTTCTTATTTCTAAAGAAAGGTTAAAAGCAGCGATCGCTAACTCTAGATTATCTGTCCTTTCCTCTTTAATGCGATTTCTATAAACTAACCCCAGATTATTTTGTGTACTTGCCCAATGTTCAGGAAAGGCTTCACGGGTACGGACTTCTAATGTTAAGTTTAAAGCGGTGATTGCTAACTCTAAATTATCTGCCCTTTCCCCTCTGATACGATATAGATAAACTAATCCCAGATTATTTTGTGTCGTTGCCCATTCATAAGGAAAGGATTCACGGGTATATATTTCTAAAGACAGGTTATAAGTGGCGAACGTTAACTCTAAATTATCTGCCCTTTCCCCTCTGATACGATCTAGATAAGCATTCCCTAGATTATTTTGTGACCTTGCCCATTCACAAGGAAAGGCTTCACGGGTTAATACTTCTAATGACAGATTATAAGCGGTAATCGCTAACTCTAAATTATCTGCCCTTTCCCCTCTGATGCGATCTAGATAAGCATTCCCTAGATTATTTTGTGACCTTGCCCATTCACAAGGAAAGGCTTCATGGGTATGGACTTCTAATGACAGGTTATAAGCGGTAATCGCTAACTCTAGATTATCTGCCCTTTCCCCTCTGATACGATCTAGATAAGCATTCCCCAGATTATTTTGTGACCTTGCCCATTCATAAGGAAAGCTATCACGGGTTAATACTTCTAATGACAGGTTATAAGCGGTAATCGCTAACTCTAAATTATTAGCCCTTTCTCCTCGGATACGATCTCCATAAGCTATCCCTAGATTATTTTGTGTCATTGCCCATTCATAAGGAAAGCTATCACGGGTTACTACTTCTAAAGACAGGTTATAAGCGGTGATCGCTAACTCTAAATTATTAGCCCTTTCCCCTCTGATACGATTTCTATACGCTTCTCCCAGATTGTTTTGTGTACTCGCCCATTCATAAGGAAAGGCTTCACGGGTACGGACTTCTAAAGACTGGTTTAAAGAAGCAATCGCTAACTCTAGATTATCGGATCTTTCTCTTCTGATGCGATCTCCATAAGCTATTCCCAGATTGTTTTGTGTACTCGCCCATTCATAAGAAAAGGCTTCACGAGTTAATACTTCTAAAGATAGGTTATAAGCCGCTATCGCTAACTCTAGATTATCGGCTCTTTCCCCTTTGATGCGATCTCTATAAACAGTACCAAGATTATTTTGTGCCGTTGCCCATTCATAAGGAAAGGCTTCACGGGTACGGACTTCTAAAGACTGGTTTAAAGAAATGATCGCTAACTCTAGATTATCTGCTTTTTCCCCTCTGATGCGATTTCCATAAGCTATTCCCAGATTGTTTTGTGTACTCGCCCATTCATAAGGAAAGGCTTCACGGGTTAATACTTCTAAAGACAGGTTATAAGCGGTAATCGCTAACTCTAAATTATTAGCCCTTTCCCCTCGGATACGATTTCTATACGCTTCTCCCAGATTGTTTTGTGTGCTCGCCCATTCATAAGGAAAGGCTTCAGGGGTACGGACTTCTAAAGACTGGTTTAAAGAAACGATCGCTAACTCTAGATTATCTGCCTTTTCCCCTCTGATGCGTTGACTATAAGCTATTCCCAGATTATTTTTTAATATTGCCCAATATTCAGGAAAAGCTTCACGAGTATATACTTCAAAAAGGGTCTGATAGCCTGTAATGGCAATTTCCAGATTATTAGCCCGACTTCCCAAGGGAAAATCTTGAATTATGTGACATAAATTTCCAATTACTCCAGCATCTTGAAGTTTATTGCGTAAGTTTTCAATAACCCCCACAATATCTGCTACATCTTCGATATTCCTTTTAGAAAAACATTTTCTAGCGAATTGTTGCAACAGTTGGGCAAAAGTATCATCTAACAGATGTTGACGGCGTTGTAGGATAGGATAAACCACCGCAGGATCGCTATCACTCTCGTATTCTGCTTGTAATACTTCTAATAAAAACCCCTGATATTCCTCTATACTTCTCGCTTGAGGGTTGAGAAACTGCCCCAACTGTTGCGCCATATCCCGTAACCAAGCCGCATGATTATTATTTCCTTGTTCTTCTAAGCTTGTTGCATAGTTTTCCATCACCTGCAAAAATTCGGGATCAATCAATTCCTGATTTGCTTGCAGAATATTATTGAGTTCCTCACCCTCAGCACAAGCGAGCAACTGTTCAATTAAATTAATATAAGCTTGGCCGCCTTGTTCATTCATTGTCTGTACTGTGATTAGAATGATTGAATGAGGGACTATGATGTTTTTTGGCGGATGACTCTATGATAGGATGAGTCCCCTTGATATAGGGCGATTATGACACAGAATGCTATAGAGGATATTAACTATAAACGCTCAAACTCATCAACCCTTAATCCCGCTTGCCTTAAAATACTGCTAATTGTACCGATTGTTACCTCCTTATAACAGGGAACAATCGTTGTCATTTTTCCTTCGGGAGTATCCTTGGCAAACTTAACATGACTCCCCTTTTGACTAATAACTTCAAACCCTGCCGCTTCCAACTTGCGTTTAATCTCACGATAAGATAAAGGCTTAAGCGGCATTGATTTCTACCTCTATCTTCTGTAATCGGGGAATAACTGTTGCACAAGGCGGTTCAAAATGTAATTCTAAAGCCTCTTGGAGATTGTTTAACGCCTCGGTTTCTGTTTCCCCTTGACTAGCAACATCAACCTCTAAACATTGGGCAACAAACCAATTATCTTCTTGAAAAATTCTCGCTGTAAGTACCTGTCTCATTTTCACTTTCCTGATTGAGCTTTCCATGATTATAGGTCAGGCTAGAATGACAGTCAATTAAATAATCATATAGATCATGCTTTAGACTTCTACATAACAAGATTCTATACTTTATATCCCGTAACCAAGCAACAGGAGTATTATTTCTTTGTTCTTCTAACCCTGTTGCATAGTCTTCCATCATTGTCTGTACTGTGATTGATGTGATTATGTGATGAACTGTGATTTTTTTTGAGAGAGACCAACCTTATGATTTAACGTGATACAATAAATATTCGTGATTGTCAAGGGGGGTCGCTGCCAAATTTGTTTGATATATTCCAAGTTTCTGCCTTAGAACATATCAAACAAATTACTTTTCTGCACAAATAACTGTCATTACAGCAACTTCTTTGTCCAATTGATCTCCTATTTCATCTTCAACAACGTCCAGATCGTAATCCATTTGTAATCCCAGCCAAAATCGCGGTGACATATCAAAATAACGAGCTAACCGAAGAGCTATATCCGCCGTGATACACCGCTTTCCGTGAACGATTTCGTTAATACATTGTTCAGGAACTCCAAGAGCCAGAGCTATTTGATTCTGACTAAGGTTCATTGGCTTGATAAATTCCTCTAAAAGAACCTCACCGGGATGAATTGGCATTAGTTTATCTTCATTCATTATTTTACCTCAATGATAATCAACGATTTCTACGTCTAGAGCATCACCGTTTTGCCAGACAAAGCAAATTCGCCATTGATCGTTAACCCGAATGCTATATTGACCTTCCCTGTCACCAACCAGACGTTCCAATCGATTTGCTGGTGGGACACGAAGATCTTGCAGGGTTTCCGCACGATTAAGCATCCGCAATTTTCGCAATGCCACTTGTTGGATATCTAATGGCAATTTACGCGAATGTTTACGTTCAAAAACTTTTTGAGCTTCTTTATCTTTAAAGTTTTGGATCACTCTCTAAACAATTTCTTATCCTACTTTTAAGTATATGACGTAAGGATGATCCGATGGCAGAACTGGTTGGGGAACAGGCCAGACAGGGACTTCTGCGAATGCGTCTGGGGCCAAGATGACGCGACGACGAATGAGCGCGGTAGCCTTCATGTTGGATATACTAACAACACCTTAGCCTATTGTCAATGTCCCCAACAGTTAAAAACACCTCATATTCTTCTATATTTCTCGCTTGAGGGTTGAGATATTGCCCAAAGTTTTGTGTTAAATCAATCTGCATGGTTATTATTGTATCCTTATTATTTTAACCCTGTTGCATAGTTTTCCATCACCTGCAAAAATTGAGGGTCAATCAATTCCATATTAGCTTGCAGAATATTAGTTCGTTCCTCATCATCAGTACAAGCGAGCAACTATTCAATTAAATTAACATAAGCTTGGGGGCGTTTTTCGTCCATAACCTTAATCCGATGCTTTTACAAAAGTTTTTAAAATTCTTCAATAGACATTCCAGCACCTTTAATAATTGTTCCCATTGTATAAGCATTAATTGGATTAGCTCTGGGAATTGTTAAGATATGCTCTCCATCAGTCATTGTAATATGTTTACCCTGTCGAACGATCCTAAATCCTGCTTTTTCAAAGGCTTTAATGGCTCGTTGATGATTAATTCCGGGAAGACTAGGCATGATTTAATTCAACTTCCACATAACAAGATTCTACACCTTGATTCAATTCCTCGGCAACTTCTAAATAAGACACAATAGCATCTTGAATATTATTGAGAGCTTCTTCTTTTGTTGTACCTTGAGAAGCACAGCCTGGTAAACCGGGACACCAAACAGCATATCCTTCTTCTGTTTTCTTAAGACTGACTTTATACTGCATATTTTTATAATAATAATCGTTGTCAGTTATTATAGCACGGCCATCATTAATCTCTGCTTTTGCTTGTAATACCTCTAATAAAAACCCCTGATATTCCTCTATACTTCTCGCTTGAGGGTTGAGAAACTGCCCCAACTATTGCGCTATGTTCCGTAACCAAGCAACAGGATTGTTATTTCCTTGTTCTTCTAACCTTGTTGTATAGTTTTCCATCACCTGCAAAAATTGGGTATCAATCAATTCCACAGAGTCAATATCACTGGCTGCTTGATACCTCCCCTGAACGGTTATAGTTAAGAGAGTGGTGCGTTACCACCCACTTCTAAGTAGGTGGGTGGAATTAAATATAAAATGAACATAGGTTGGGTTGAAGCATAAAACCCAACGCCCGCATGGGTTACGCTACCGCTAACCCATCCTACAAATAATTGTGCCTACCTACTTAAATGGGATATTATCAACTTTATGAAACTGATTTTAATTTGTGGCTTGAGCAAACCGTAAATCACTTAAAAAAGGGCAATTTACAAGCCCTTGATTTAGATAACTTAATCGAAGAAATATCCGATATAGGACGTAATAATAGACGGGAGGTATTCGGCCGTTTAAAAGTTCTCTTGATGCACTTACTTAAATGGCAATATCAACCAGAAAAACGGACTAATAACTCGATAAATACCATTGATGAGCAAAGAGAACAATTAGAGCTTATTTTAAGGGATAGTCCTAGCTTAAAACCCTATTTAGCCGATATTTTCGCAGAATGTTATCAGAAAGCAGTGCGAGGGACGGTAAATGAAACTAATTTACCAAAAGAAACTTTTCCAGTTGATTGTCCTTTTAGCCAAGAACAGGTTTTAAATTGGGATTATTGTCCTGAAAATAGCTTTCAAACAATGGATATGGCAGTTTTAGGAGAAAATCGCCCTGCTGTCAAGACTAATTTTTTTCTTGCCAAATAGCTAAGGCCATTTGATGAACAAATCGCCAAGGTAGATGATGCTGACGGGCAATAGCGGCACAATCTTCGTATTCTGGTTGTACGGTAATCGGTTGATTAATTGACTCTTTATAGGCAACTTTTAGCCGAATTTGTCCATAGACAGTATCGATCGATTGTATCTCTCTTTTTAAGATTGATCGCTCTTGAATTGTCCTTCTAATGCCTAAAGTTGTGGTTTCCTGAAAGATCATATTTTCACAAATAGCAATTTTATCCAAGGCACAAATTACTGTCAAAAGTATTCCCAAACGGGATTTTTTCATAGTAATTGCTTGACTAAATACATCCAAGACACCTGCTTGTAATAAAGCCTCGCTTAAGTAGGCGATCGCTTGCGGATTTAAGTCATCAATTTGAGTTTCTAAAACTGCCACGGTTTCAATTTCATCTAGCTTTTCTGGTGTTTTTTTCCCTAACCAAAGCCGGACAAGATTGGGAATCGGTAAATCTTTTGTACCTGCCCCTAAACCGACCTTTTCTAACTGCATTTTCGGGGGTTTACCGAAACTTTTAGCTAAAGTTGTCACAATAGCTGCCCCCGTGGGTGTTACCAACTCCGCTTCGATGCCATTACTATAAATTGTGACTTGTCGCTGACTAAACAATTGTACTACTGCTGGCACGGGAACTGGTAAACGACCATGGGCGGCCTGAACTGTACCGCCGCCGGTGGGTAGAGAAGAACAGTATAATTCACTCACCGATAGCCAGTCCAAACCCAAACAAGTCCCGACGATATCAATAATGGCATCGGTTGCCCCAACTTCGTGAAAATGCACTTTTTCCGGCGCGATCCCGTGAACAGATCCTTCTGCGATCGCAAGTTGTTGAAAAACCGCTAAACTCCATTCTTGGACTTTCTGGGGTAAATTTGCCTGTTTAATTAAATTTTCAATCTCCGGTAAATGACGAGCGGGGGTATGATGATGATGGTGGTGATGATCGGCGGACTTCTCGGCAGTGACATCGACGTGAACCTTAGTAGCAATTTGACCGCGACGATGCACTTTTTCGGCCCTTAACTGATATTCATCCTCAATTCCTAAAGTTTTTAGTTGTGCAATCAGGTATTCTAAGGGGACTCCTAAATCTACTAACGCCCCTAAACACATATCCCCGGCAATTCCCGTGGGACAATCCCAATAGGCGACGATTTTGCTATCATGGCTACTATTTACTCTCTCCATCCGGAAAATCCCCAACAACGTTCTATCCAAGAAATCTGTCATGCCCTGAAAAATGGGGCAATTATGCTTTATCCTACCGATACCGTCTATGCGATCGGTTGCGATCTCAATGTGAAATCCGCCGTCGAACGAGTTCGCCAAATCAAGCAACTATCTAATGATAAACCCTTGACGTTTCTCTGTTCTTCTTTGTCGAATATTTCCGAGTACGCAGTGGTCAGCGATTATGCCTATAAGATTATGCGACGAGTTATACCCGGTCCCTACACTTTTCTCTTACCGGCGACTAAATTAGTGCCGAAAGTGGTGATGAATCCGAAGCGGAAAACCACCGGTATCCGGGTTCCCGATCACGTTATCTGTCGCACTATTATCGAAACCCTAGAAAATCCCATTATCTCTAGTTCTGCCCATCTTCCCGATGAGGAGGGAGATTTTCCCACCAAGGGATTAGAAACCCCTAGGTTATTCGATGCCCTCGATCATGTGGTTGATTTAATTATCGAAGATGGTTCGGCTCCCGGTTCGGAAGTGTCAACCATTGTTGACTTTACCAGCGATCAACCGGAGATTGTGCGTCAGGGTTTGGGCTGGCCGGAATTACAACAATGGTTATAACGAAGGCAGGAGTCGGGAGTCAGTATTCAGGAGACAGGAGATAGGAGATAGGAGATAGGAGATAGGAGATTATTTTTATTTATTCTTCCCACACCCCACTTCCCCACTTCCCCACACCCCACACCCCACACCCCACACCCCACACCCCACACCCCACACCCCACACCCCACACCCCACACCCCACACCCCACACCCCACAACTTCCCACTGATAACTGATAACTGATAACTGATAACTGATAACTGATAACTGATAACTGTATCGGTTATTGCGACTTTTTATTTCCTGAAAACCGCCTTGTGTAAGCCCAGTTAGTTGCTTAAGATAGAGACAATCGCAGTCAGAGAAAACCTCTCAAGGAAATTATTACTATGGCTTTCACTCTTTATTCTCCCTTCCTAGAAATTAATTCTGTCCAACGTCAAATCGATCAACTTTTTCAAGAAGTATTACCGACAAATTCATCGGTATCTCGTCCCCCGGTGGAAATCTCTGTTAATGAGGATTCCGTGGAATTAAAAATCGAATTACCCGGTGTGGATATTAAAGATATCGATGTGGAGGTTAGCAAACAAATGGTGGCTATTAATGGGCAACGTCAACGCCCTGCCGAGGTGGAAAACAGCGAATTTTATTATGGTAAATTTAGTCGCTTGATTACCCTGCCAGTGGAGGTGCAAAATAGCCAAGTTACCGCTAACTATCAAGACGGTATTCTTTCTCTCACCCTCCCGAAAGCGGTGGCAGAAAAAAATAAAGTGGTGAAAGTTAATCTTGGTTAGATGAGAAAAAGACTGGAGAATTTCTCCAGTCTTTGGTTTTATTTGTAGTCGCTAACTGTTAATGGGGTTCTTTGCCATTTACGTTAACGGGACGAGGCTGAATAACACCAAAACCGCCGTGATTGCGTTGATAGATAACGTTGATTTCGTTCGTGTCTTTGTTGCAGAACATAAAGAAATCGTGATCGACTAATTGCAATTGTGTTAGTGCTTCCTCAATAGTCATCGGTGGCATGGCAAAGTATTTCATCCGCACTACTTCCGCAGGTAATTCGGGAGTGCGATCACCAATTAGGCTATCCTCTAAGGGTTTCTCTTGCACCACCTCGCTAGTTTTAACGGTGGCGTTGGTGCGATGATCCACCAATCTTTCTTTATACTTGCGGAGTTGACGAGCGATTTTATCAGAAACTAAATCAATACTCGCGTACAAATTTTCGCTTCCTTCTTGAGCGCGAATCACTGTTCCATTAGCATAAACCGTTACTTCCGCTTTGTGGCGATCAGGAATGCGTGCATTCTTTTCCACGGAGAGGTGAACATCCACTTTTGTGGTCATGCCGTTAAAATGTTTCACCGCTTTCTCCAGCTTTTGTTCCACATAATCATGAATAGCTTCGGTGACAGCGATATTATTGCCCTGAATCAATAGCTTCATACTCACTACTCCATCTAAAAATTTTGCTATAGACCGTCCACATCAACTATTTTTAAGGGATGTTGATGCTAGGAATTTAATCCTCAAAAATCTGCTCGATCGCACTGTTGTTAGAGGTCACAGTCTAGATATTGTCGGTGTTCTCTTTCTCTTTTTTTTGTCGGATCGTGCGGAAAATTCATCGGGTCGAGCGCCTATTTGCAACTGGATTTATCTACCTCTATTCTAACAAGTTTCTGCAAAGCTTCTCTTAACAGAAGTGCGAAGTTCTGTTAACTTTTATTTAAAGAAACCGATTTTGGCCGCCAGCTAGGGAATCCGGTGATTGTTTCTCCTGTGCGACGGTTAACATCCGAATAGATGGGATATCCTTAGATTAGCACTTAGTATTCTCCCCGACATATATATCTTCCCTTCTTTTAATCTTCCTTTGCGCTCTTTTACATTTCTTAAATATTTTGACAAATCTCGCAATGAATGCTCAAAAAATACCTCGTCTCTGTGGGCTGAAAATTCAGGCAATTACTCCCTATTCTCTGGCCTGGGCGCAACAGCGATCGCTGGTGGCGGCGAGAATTGCCGATCCCGACTTACCCGATGTGCTGCTGCTGCTGGAACATCCCCCCGTTTACACCCTTGGTACTGGTTCAGATATTAAGTTTATTAAATTTAATCTTGACAAAACCGACAAAGAAGTGTACCGAATCGAGCGAGGAGGGGAAGTCACCTATCACTGTCCGGGGCAGTTAGTGGGCTATCCAATCCTCAATTTGCGCTATTATCAGCAGGATTTACACTGGTATTTGCGACAATTAGAAGAAGTCATCCTGCAAACTATAGCTATTTATGGATTGTCGGGGGCAAGAATCGGGGGCTTGACAGGGGTATGGGTAGAAGGGTATAAAATAGCGGCGATCGGTATTAAAGTTAGTCGTTGGATTACCTATCATGGTTTTGCCATCAATGTTTGTCCGGATTTAAGCGGGTTTGCCGAGATTATTCCCTGTGGGATTGCTAATAAACCCGTGGGCAGTTTAGAGCAGTTTCTGCCTAATATTAGTCTTATGCAAGTACAGCAAGATTTATCGAGGGTTTTCGCTTCAGTTTTCGGTGTGGAATTATTTTCTCTTGACAAGGATTAATATGAGCGATCGCAAAGACCCAGAAAAACTCACCGTGGAAAATAGGGCTGATAACCCCGAAAATAACGGTAAAACCAGTTTATCGGCCCCCGATGCCTCCGAATACGTCTCCTCTTTATCTTCGCGTAATCCCGTGCGTCAGCGCATCCTAGTATTAAAAGATCTTCGACCGGGTAACGCGGGGTTACTACTGGCCCCCCTGATGCTGATGACCATCGGCCTGGTCTTTAGCTGGGACTGGTTAGGCTTTTCTGGGGCGATAGTAGCGATATTAATATCTTTACAGGTGATTTTGCCCTCTATTCGCCAGTGGATCGCCCATTATCTCACTCCCTCTGAACGTCAGACGGTTTTCGCTTTTATAGTTTTTATAGCTGCTCTGGCCGGATTAGGGAAATATTTAGGAGTTTACGAGCGCATATTGCGATGGTTAGACAGTTTTAAATACGATGAGTTCGGTTCCTGGGCCGAGTGGGTGGGGGCCTTGGGACAGATTATGATCGCCGTGTTAGCCGTCTATGTGGCCTGGGAACAGTACGTTATTTCTAAGGATTTAACCATACAGCAAAATCGCATTACCCAACAACAGACGATCGATTCCTATTTTCAGGGGATTTCCGATCTAGCCTTGGATGAGGAGGGATTTTTAGAAGATTGGCCCCAGGAAAGAGCGATCGCAGAAGGTCGCACCGCTTCCATCCTCAGCAGTGTCGATGCCTCTGGAAAAGCGAAAATACTGCGTTTTTTGAGTCAATCGCGGCTATTATCACCGATTAAACGCGATCGTTATCTAGGCCGACCGATTCTAGACGGGGAAGGGGGTTACGCGGAGGATCGAGAGTTCGGTACAAGAGTAGTACAACTGGGGGTAATGTTAGCGGGGTCCGACATTTCCGGGCAGGATCTGCGCTGGACCGATTTAAGCGAAGCGAATATGGTGCGGGCCGATTTAAGTTATAGCGATTTGGTAAAAGCAAATGTATCGCGGACAATTCTCTACGAAGCTAATTTAAGAGGGGCCGATATCAAGGGGATGCGTTTATTTTATGGTTCCCCAGAAAATGCTACCCCCCGCAGTCGCAGCGTTCCCCCCAATTATGACAGAGGAGAACACACGGGAGCAGTGGTAGAAAATGTCAATTTTACCGGGGTGAAAAACATGAGCGAGGAACAACGTCACTATTGTTGTCGTTGGTGCGGGGAAAAGTCCCGCGCAACCATTCCGGGGGGATGTGCTGATATTGCCAATCTTTTAGGTCGTTAACGAAGGCAGTCGGCAGTCCTGATGTCAAAGTTGGCACCGCCAAGCATGAGAATATTCTGATTGACGAATTGGCGTTATTTCAGCCTCTATTTTCAAGTCAGTGCCTCTCCTGATATGTATCCTATACTCAACGGATTTAGTATTACTTTCCACTTGATCACTCAATCCAAGCTTTTGGGGGGTTCTACCCCCCAAACCCCCCGTTGGGGGCGTGGCGCCGCCCCCAAACCCCCCGCGCATTAGTTTTTCGGTGAGATGCTTACACGCAGCTGCTAATACATTGGTAATAATTTCAGAGTCACTCCACTTGCAAGAGTGCCTCTCCTGATATGTAGCTTATACTCAACGGATTTAGTATGAATAATTAGGGTTTGCTGAATAAATCTAAAAACCTTGTTGGATAATATCTTTAGGCTTTTTTGAAATCAAAAAGTGGCAGCCCTTGGCGTGATCGGGGGGGAAATTTAGGCTCTTTTTCCCTGAAAATTAGGTAGTTGGCCGCCTCAAAACCAGTAAAACCCCACACCCCACCTGCCCCCCCGATGTCGGCTATCCATTAGTCAGATCTTTCTTAACAAAAAGAGAAGAAACTTAAAAAAAGGGGAAACGATTGATAGGTATAGTTTTGAAAGAAGGAATTAAGGTGGAGGTAAGCAAAAAAATGGAGAAATGGGCAGCCCAAGAATTACAGTATGCAGACCTAGGGGACACCAGAAGAAAGAAAAGGTTAATCAGTATCGTAGAAAACTTGGCCAGCCAACCTAGTACAAGTGTGCCACAAGCTTCGGGAAATCTAGCCGCCGCCAGTGCCACCTACGACTTTTGGAATTCCCCCTATTTTCACCCCTCAGATATAATTGCCGCCCAAGCTAAAAGTACAGTAGAAAGAATCAAAGAACATCCAATAGTTTTGGCAGTGCAAGACACAACAAGTTTAGACTTTACGACGCAAAAAGCCAAAAAAGGAATGGGTTATCTAGATTGTAAAACATCCTTTGGTCTCAAAGTTCATACCACCTTAGGAGTCTCAGCGCAAGGAGTACCTTTAGGACTGATTAATCAATATGTCTGGGCAAGAGAAGAAAAGAATTTAGGGATTGCCAAGCAAAGAAAAAAAAGAGAAACTCAAGAAAAAGAAAGTCAAAGATGGTTAGATTCTTTGTCAGAAACACAACAACAAATACCCGAAGAAATTCAAGTCGTAACAATCGGAGATTCTGAGGCAGACATATTTGATTTATTTGCCCAGTCAAGAAATCCTAACTCTCATTTATTAATTCGAGGAACTCATAACCGAAAAGTTAACTATCTCGAAGACAAGCAAAGGTCAGGGCATCCAGAGACTAAATATTTACATCAATCCATCAGAGAAATAAAAGCCTGTGGTAGCCTAGATGTGCAAGTAAAACGCAATCCTAATCACGAGGCTAGACTAGCTAAACTAACAGTTAGATTTGCCAGTTTTGAAATACAAGTACCTAAGCATCACTCGAAAGCGAACCCTCGTCAACCGGTCAAATTACAGGTAATTTTAGCGGCTCTTCGGGAATTGTTATGCAAATAATTAACTTAAAATAAAATTCGATGAGAGTACTTAAGCTCAAAAGTAGCTGAAATCCATACGGGGAAGGACTTAAGGCACAAACAGGTTAATGCCAAAAGATAGACAATTGAGTTAAGATTTGATATAATAGCCAAAAACCAGAGTATTTTACTTATGATACTTGACAAATTTTTGAACCTAAAAGGAACGTCTATTCAAGGCTATCTACACCTAGAAAATATCGGTATAGTTTGCCGAATCGAATCGAAAAATCAAAAAGCAACCTGTCCTCATTGTGGGTTAGAGAGCGATAAACTCCACCAAAATCATCGACATTTAGTCAAAGATTTACCAATCTCAGGACAACCAGTGTACCTACAGGTTAATCGTCGTCAATTTAAGTGCGATAATTGTCGAAAACCCTTTAGTGAAGAGTTAGATTTTGTCGCCAAGAAACGAACCTATACGAAAAGACTAGCCGAGAATATACTCGAACAATTAAAAGAAGGAGATATTTTAAATGTTAGCCGAAGAAATGACGTAACGGAAGAAGAGATTCAAAGAATGATAGAGGACATCGCCGAAGAAATTACAGAGCCAGACCTATCGGAATTAAAAAGACTAGGAATTGATGAAATCGCTCTAGTCAAAGGGCAAAAAAATTACTGTGCAGTTTTAGTAAATTTAGATACGGGAAAACTAATAGCTATTCTAGAGAAGCGAACACAAGAAGAGTTGAGGGAAACGCTTACGGGGTGGGGAAAAGAGGTGTTAGAGCAAATTGAAGAAGTGAGCATAGACCTTTGGTTGCCCTATAAAAATCTGGTGAAAGAATTGATGCCATCGGCCGAGGTAGTCGCTGATAGATTCCATGTAATGAAACAAATTAATCAAGAGTTAGACGAACAGAGAAGAGCAGAAAAAAGAGCGGTAGAAGCGCAGAAAAATAAAAAACAGAAAGCGGAAAAAGAAGCGAAGCTAGAAGTTTTAAAGCGAAGTAAATATAGCTTGTTAAAAAATGAAAAAGATTTAACGGAACCCCAAAAAATCAAACTAGAAGCTATCAAAGAAACTTTTCCAAATTTGAAAAAGATGCAGGAATTAAAGGAAGAATTTAGAAAGATTTATGAAACCTCAGAGAATCCGACAGAGGGAATGCTATCCATCTCGGAATGGTTGGCAAAATCCTCCAGTGTTTTTACCAAGAGTTGTCAAACAATCCGAAACTGGTTTGGAGAAATAATTAGTTATTTTGAGCGAAGGACAACGAATGGGGTGGTCGAGGGAATCAACAATAAACTTAAACTAATAAAACGGAGAGGCTATGGCTTTAGAAACTTTCGGAATTTTTGGGTTAGAAGTATGTTGTCTTGGCATCTTGTCTGTTGATTTAGCATAAAGAGTAACGAAGAGCCATTTTAGCTGAAGAAGAAAATCCGCGTCCTGGAGTTAATCCTATCAGTTGGCTCCTCTTAACTAGCCTAGACATTAGTAGCTTTGAATCAGCGATAACCTGTGTGCGCTGGTATAGTTATCGCTGGTTAATAGAACGCTATCATTTTGTTTTAAAAAGTGGTTGTGGATTAGAAAAACTGCAATTAGAAACGGGTCGGAGAATTGAGATGGCCTTAGCTACCTATTCAATTGTAGCTTGGAGATTACTTTGGTTAACCTATCAAGCACGCTTACACGGAGAGGAGAGTTGTGAAAGTTTTTTGGAAGAACATGAATGGCAATCTTTGTGTGCCACTATTCATAAAAAGAGTCCGCCACCTGAAAAGCCGCCCTCCTTTCGAGAAGCGGTCAGAATGATTGCTTCTCTTGGGGGGTTTTTAGGTAGAAAAGGTGACGGTGAACCAGGTGTTAAAACTATTTGGTTGGGACTGCGAAGGTTACATGATATCAGCCAGACTTGGAAACTATCTCATCAAATTAGTTCCCCCATAGAACCCCCTTGAGCCATCTGGCACACTTTTCTCTTTTTGTCAAATTTTATGTTAAGAAAGATGTGACTAATGGATAGCCGATGTCGGGGGGGTTGGGGGGCCACACCCTGCCCCCACGAAAAAGTTTTTCAGCAAACCCTAATTGTAGTTGTGCCACCTGCACGCAATCCCTTAACTCCTCACTCAATTGATAATTTTCCGCCCCAACGATCCTGGGGGATAAAAGTCCGCTCTAGATTAATTTTTGCCACGGGTTCTGTGAGGGTAAATTCTCCCGATTCGATCAGTGCTTTTAATTCTAAAGCGGCTTCCCGGGACAGGGAAATACTGGCCAAAGGAGCCACCCTAACACTTTTTCCCTCGATCATAATCCGACCGCTTTTTAGTTTAGCGTAGGTGATTAAACCAAAGGTAGGACGGACTCGCCGGGGAATGGAAAAATCCACCACTGGAGCGACAATTTCCTCATCTTTTACCGCACAATGTCGAACAATTTCCTCGTTTAAAATTGGAATCGGTACTGCTACCCCTAACATTAAAGAAGCCCCATAATTTTTGAAATAACAACCCCGCACCCAACGAGCATTCATTTGTTTAGCATCCCCAATTAAGGCTAAGGTAGAAGCCGGTCCAATAGGAGTGCGATTTTGTAGGCGTTTTTGCAGGGGAAAATGTTGGGTTCCTTCCCAGGCAATATAACCGATTCCTCCTCCCAAAAAAATGCGCGTACCGATGCCGATAGCCTCTAAATCGGGGTCATTTAACAGGGGAGAAATTGCCCCGGGGTTAGAATAAACCGCATTACCTAATCGCGGCTGTAGTGGTCCCAAATAAGTATATAAAGTCCGCTCTCCCCCATTGACTCCGACGATAAAATTCTGGTAGAGATTGCGAGGATTAAAAAGATAAAATTGATTGATAGTCTCCTTAGAAATAATCGTTTCAAAAGAAGCGCGAGGATAACAATCGGTGGCCTGGCCCACAGCGCGCAATGGCAGCGATTTTCCAGCGATTAAATCCTCAATAATATGTCCGCCACCCCTTTCGGGATTTTCTCCCTCTAAATTCTCATTTTTGGCCGCTATATCACTAATAGCACTGGCCCCTAAGTATAAATCCACCGCCCCAAAACCAGCATAAGCAGGAATGCCATCTAACCAACATTGACGAATTTTTATCGGCGGATCTGTCTGACCTAAATTAATAATTGCCCCCGAAGATTCCATCGGTTCAAAGGTTCCCGTACAAACCACATCTACTTGGGAAAAAACCTCCTTAATTCCCATCTCGTTAACGCGGCTTTTTAATTCCTCTACTGTCCAGACTACAGCTGTTTTTTTAGCAATTTTGTCGTTGATTTCAGCGATTGTTCTCATGATAAGTAGCTGGTTATAATTAAATTGAAGATGGATCCCCCCTTAATCCCCCCTTAATAAGGGGGGCATCTGAAAGTTTTCAACACCTACCTACTTAAAAATTGGCAAGATGGGGGGTTAGGGAGCTTTTTGCTGTTGTCAGTAAACAGTAATCAGATTTGAGTTTTCAGTCAGTGGTATTAATTAACTGAGTAGTATTAAATGGCCATAACAGTGCTGTCTTTTCACCGATTACTGATTACTGATCACTGATTACTGATTACTGATTACTGATCACTGATTACTGATTACTGATCACTGATCACTGTTATAAGATGAGAAAGGGAAAATTTACGATCGAAGCTTTTCTATGACAGTTACACCCGTTCCGGCCTCCTTTAATCCTGTTTCTGGTCTAGTTAACCGTATTCTCGCCATAAAACCGCTTTTTGACATCGCTCGCTATCAGGCGCGCAATATGATGATTAAAAGAGCCGAAAAACTAGGCGTACCTTGGCGGGAAACCGTCAAACAATGGCAGCAACGGGATTGGAGTCGGGAACTGCAAGCGGTAGAAAATCCCGATATCGTCTATCCCGAATACTACGTTTGTTCTTTCCACGCTTACGAAAAGGGCAATTTAGACTGGTTGCCAGCTTTTGAGGTAGAATCTGCCGCCTATGCTGTCCATTCTACCATCTGGCCCGGGGCGGGGATTGACGGCGATCCGCGATTGCGGCGGGAATATCACCGGATATTGAAGGAGCAAATCAGGGCAGAAATTAACGATATTGTCGATTTAGGCTGTAGTGTCGGCATGAGCAGCTTTGCGCTGCAAGATACTTATCCTCAAGCGCGGGTAACTGGGTTAGATCTCTCTCCCTACTATTTAGCCGTTGCCCAATACCAAGCTCAACAAAAACAAAAGACGATTCAATGGCAACACGCGGCGGCGGAAAAAACTCAATTACCCAGTCAGTCCTACGATCTGGTATCTTCGTTTTTAATGTTCCACGAACTACCCCAACAGGCTACTAGAGAAATTTTCGCCGAAGCGCGTCGTTTATTGCGATCGGGAGGTTATTTGACGCTGATGGATATGAATCCGCGCTCGGAAATTTATCGAAAAATGCCCCCTTATGTCCTAACCTTACTCAAGAGTACCGAACCCTATCTCGATCAATATTTTACTCTCGATATCGAACAGGCATTAGTTGAAGCGGGGTTTCAAGCACCGATCATTACCCCCACCAGTCCCCGACACCGGGCGATTGTTGCGCGGGTTTCCGAATCATAATTTTGAGGTAATCAATGAAGATAATTTTTCGTCAAAGCTGGACAAGGATATTAACTATTGTCCCCCTATTCTTGTTAATTTTTGCCGGCAAAACCCTCGCCCATCATGCCATGGCAGGGCAAACTCCCGATAATTTTTTGAACGGATTTTTATCGGGTTTAGCTCACCCAGTTATCGGTTTAGATCATTTAGCTTTTGTGGTGGCTAGTGGTTTAATTGCTGTGGGGATGGAACAGGGTTTATTAATTCCGATCGCTTTTGCAATTGCTACTTTAATCGGGACGGGTATTCATTTACAGGGAATAAGTTTACTTTTTCCTGAGGGGATTGTTGCCCTTTCTGTGGTGATTTTTGGCGTGATTTTAACCCTAAAAAAAGGTTTACAAAATCCTTCTAATCTCTATACGATCGCTCTGTCCACTTTGGCAATGATCGCGGGAATTTTTCACGGTTATGCCTACGGAGAATCAATTATCGGGGCGCAAGTTGCCGCTTTAGTTGCCTATTTAATCGGTTTTACCGTCATCCAATTAGCGATCGCAGCTGGGGCTTTTTTCCTTGGCGGTGTCATCAAGGAAAAATTAGCCAAGCAAGCGACTCTAATTAGTAAGTTCATCGGATTGGCAATTATGGCGATCGGTACAACTTTTTTAGTGGGAATTAAGTAAATTAATCTCGATGGGGCTAATTATTAATGGCTCTCTTGAGGTTATGAGATCGAAGAAAGGGCGTACAATATACGCCCCTGCCAAACAAGTGCCAGAGAGCCGCTCAATTGAAAGAGGAGTTAGGAATTGAGTTCTCAAAATAAATCTAACAATAATCCTAATTCCTACCCCCACTATTTTTTTAGGTTTCCGAGGGGAAGTAACCAAAGAGTTTTTTATAATCAGAGGCCAGATATCCTCGGTGAAAAAAACCTAATTCTTCGGCAATTTCATGAATTAATTTTGTCTGATTATTTTGGTGAAGAGATTGATGTAAAGCATTAAGACGAAGCAATTTAAAATAACTGTAAGGAGACATTTGATAGAAGTCTTTAAATATATATTCTAAGGTGCGTTGACTTACTTTTAATTCTTGACAAATCGTTGGAATAGTCAGATCAGAACGCAGATTTTTTCTCATCATTTCTTCGGCTTTTTTGAGGATATAGGTGCGTCTGATAGTGTTTTTAGCGGTTTTAATATCTTTGGTTACTGCTAAAGTCAAAAGAAAATCTTTGACAATTTCTTCTTTTAATTTTTGACGGACAAAATTCAATCTTAATGCTTTTCTTTGTTCAGATATTTGTTGGTGATCTAAATTAAATAGCATTTGATAAAGTTGATGACAAGATTGTTGGAGATGACGAATTTTTTCCGCTGGGCAAATCACAATAGAAGAAGCAGCAGAATTTAAAAACTTTTTCGCTTCTGGTAACTCTAAAGTTTGGCACAATTGTTGCAGATAATTATCATGAACGTAAAGCTGAAAACGATTGGAAAAAGGATGTTGAAAAACGGAAATTTCTGATTGAGGAGGGATAATCCCCAGATAGTTATTTTCTAATGGATACAAATTTTGGAAGAAGACAGAATTTACCTGAACAGGAATCGCAAAAACCCACATTTTAGAATGGATTACTCCCGCAACATTCGTTAAACAATTACGTTGCGATAATTCTAACATCACTTCATCGATGATAATCCTTGAAAGATACCCTTCAAAATTATCGCCACTGAGTTGTAAAGCATCTAAGTTGACAAATTCTCGATTCTGAAAATAGCGAGAAAAGTCACAAAAATATTCACTTTTAAAGGTTAATTTCTGAGAATCAATTAAAATATTGGTCTTATTGTCAAAAATAAACATCTATATATAACTACTTGGTTATTGAGTAAAATAAAGCTTTTTTGCCCGTCAATTTAAAAACTTGCGTTTTTTGGATCATCTTAGCATAGAGGACTGAGTAGTATGAATTACAGCAAAGTTGATTTGTTAATTTTTTCCATCAGTGTCATCCAGGTTAAATCTCTCACTTTTTTTCGTTATCGATTACCAAGGGGATTTCAATGGCTGAACAATATATGCCACTTGAAGATTGCTCTGGGTGTGGGGTATTGGGTGGAGAAATTCCTCAATTACGTCCCCCGGCATTTTCTGATGACTCAAAATATACCACATTTAGCTATACCTATTATCCAGATTCTTCGGTACTTGTTATGCAATCAAAAATACCGGACTTGACCCATAAGGTTTTCAGGATAAGCAAAGAGTCCCTAGCATACTACCTACCGAAGAACCGTTATCTGGGGGGATCAGAAATTTCCGCCGCCGTCACTCCCAATATTAGCACTCGTTTCTATGCCATCCAAGCAACTATTGATTTCTCCAAAGCTAAAGGGGACTTACAAGCTGTTCTGATGGCGCACGGCGGCTGTTTTGGTGGACATAGTTTCTACATCTATCAGGGAAAACTATGTTATGTCTATAACTGGTTAGGGCAACAACAGAAGATCACTTGTGAACTTCCCCGTCTTAGTGGCGAGATGACACTCAAAGTTGAATTTACCAAAACAAAGCTCATCGCTCCTTCCGATGAAAAGTTGGATGACAGCACAATAGATAAGATGAAACTGTATATTAATAACATTGAACAAAATGTCGATATTATCAGAACTTTCTCAAATCATACTCCTAACTTTCTAACTCAATATAAACACGAGATTCCTTATGAGTTTCAAGGTGCGAAGCTGCGAAGAATTATCGTTACTATTACTAATGATATTACTGCGATAAATGATGATCAATTATGAGCGATTAAGTACCTAAGCAAAATCAACTACACATCTAAGCCGCCTGTCTAGAAAACGGGTTTCTTTAAGAAACCCGTTTTCTGGTGGATGGGCTGGAGACCTCTTTATAAACTTACTAGGCGGCTCCAGTGGTAAAGAATTTTATCAGGGTGTAATATTGCCAAATTTGGCAGCGATAGTGCGATAGCAGATTGTGTAGAGATTCTGTAGGATGAGCATTGCCCGCCCTACATTCAAGGTAAAATGGAGTCAAGAAAGTTAGTAGAGAGAGAATGCTATTTTGCCAGCTATGAGCCAAACTTTACCTAAAACTGTTAATTTCGAGGAATTTGTCCCTTGGCTGCCTGAAAATTCGGGAGTGCGTTATGAGCTACACAAGGGAAATATTATTGAAATGGCACAACCCGCAGGAGAACACGAGGAAATCAAAGGATTTTTAACTGTTAAACTCAGTGGAATAATTGATAGACTAGGGCTTCCTTATTTAATTCCTAACCAAGCGATTGTCAGACCTGCTGGTAAAAATTCTGGTTATTTTCCCGATGTATTAGTGCTAAATCGAACCAAGCTCGCTCAGGAAAAATTATGGAAAAAAGAATCAATTATTAGTGAGGGTGCATCTATCCCTCTGATTATTGAAGTGGTATCGACTAACTGGCGTGATGATTACTACTTAAAATTTGCTGATTATGAAGAAATGGGTATTCCTGAATATTGGATTGTCGATTATGCAGTCTTGGGTGGACGTAATTTTCTCGGCACTCCTAAACAACCGACCATCTCTGTTTGTCGCTTAGTTGAGGAAGAATATCAAATTCGGCAATTTCGAGACAGCGATCGCCTAATTTCCCAGACTTTCACGGAATTAAATCTCACTGTCAATCAGATTTTCTTAAGTCTGTAGGGTGTGTATCGTCCACCTTACTCTTTTCGCTTTTTTCTTCAGTTTGAGGGGTTGATTTTGCCACTTAAAATCGGCAATTATTGCCTTTATTTGCTCCATCTGCTTGGGTTTTTAAGCCATTAAGCTCAATTTATTTTATCGCTTTGACTCATTGTCAGCTGTAGAACATTTAGATTGGTTATTTAGGCAAGGGAACAGGGAACAGGAAAAGGGAGGCTCTCTCTCAACAAATTTGGCGGGCTATTCCCTTAAGTTGACAGCAATGAACGCTTGCGCCCAAAATGTAATATAGATATTTCTACAAAATTGAGATGCACCCATTCAAGATTACCCTTCAATCCAAAGTAACGGAACTAAATCATCGACAAAGTATGATAAATCCGCAAAATCATCAGGATATTGATTAGACATTCTCTTAAAATCATGTTCTGGGATTGTTCTCATTTTTACCCCAGCAAGTTTTTGAAAATTTGTTATTGATTTAATCTGTTTATAATTATCGGTAGGGGTGATAGAGATTATCACTCCATTACAGGCCATTTCCCAATGATTATTATAGGAACGATTCTGACGAGCTAGGGCTTTTTGTGCGCGACTGCCTATTTGAAAATCTTCTGGCCCCCTGATTCTTCCCCAAGGTTTTCTTCTAATCTTAAAACTGGTATTTATATTATTATTTTCTTGAATAAAATTTTTAATCTTTGCGGCTGTCCCTTTCGGAGAACAATCTGTCCAGTCATATTTCAAATGAATATGTGGTAGCTCTTGAGAAGTTTGTGGTTTAAACCCAATAATGATTAATCGTCGAGAAAATTCCCCGAGAAAATCTCGGAAGACTAACTCTGATGGTACAACTTGTGGAGATTTAACTTCTGTTTTATTTAGCAAAGGTTGAAAATGTTTAATTAGATATAGTTCAATTTCATTTAATTCTTCATTATTGCAAGCTTGCCAAGCTATTCTTACAGGATAATCTTGATTAATTTCTTGTAATTGATATATACGATGATGATTTTTCCAGC
Source organism: Microcystis sp. MC19 (assembly GCF_003019735.1). Taxonomy (NCBI): domain Bacteria; kingdom Bacillati; phylum Cyanobacteriota; class Cyanophyceae; order Chroococcales; family Microcystaceae; genus Microcystis; species Microcystis sp. MC19. Next base: position 3,294,812 of record NZ_CP020664.1, read on the forward strand.
GATTTAAAAGATTAACTGCTTGACCAATATAAAGAATTCTACTTTGAGAATCGATAGCAAAATATATAGCCGAACAATCAGGAAGTTGATTTAAATTATCTAGTTCTACTGAAGACATTGCCAAAGGATCGAGCAGCATAAACCTAGTCTTATTTTATTTCCAAGATAATAATTTTCTGTAATTGCTATCAATTATAACTCATTGTTGGCTTAATTTTTTAAGGTAAGGGTTTTAAAATTGCCGTAACCTTACAGTGCCGAGAGTGCAATCGCCAATTGGCTCGCTCAAACCCTAATCAATTCCTTAACCTCAAAATGGTCTTTTTGTACTAACAAATATTCGAGTAGAACGCTCAATGCGTTTGCTAGACTACATTTGAGACAATTGATCAAATTTTCGGTTCCAGAAACGAGCCAACGGTGAGTGATAAAATTCATGTCAGCGAAGAAGTCCGTCAAGCTGTGGAAGAAGAAGGAGTCTAAGATAGTTTATTTACATCCTTACTCTCTCGACTTTACCTCGATTGAAAACTCTTGAAAACTTTTGCCCAAAAGCCAAGTCTATCTTGGTAAAATTACAAACGAAAAATTATCGAGACTTAGACAAGGCTCTCGAAGAAGCTTTTAAGGCAGTCTCCAAGAAAGACACCCGTAATTGCTGCAATCACTGTTGTCATTATACCTCATCTGTCCGAGAAAGGCTGTAAGTATTTATAAAGTAAAATTTAAAATAAATAATGTCGTGGGTTGGTAGAGCTAAAATACTATATAAGAGTTAAGGGAGTGTGGACGGAATTATTCTAATCACGATACCTGACGGGACTCCACCGAGAAGTAACTATTTTTTAGAGCCAGAAAATATAATGACAGAAATTTGGGGATCCCTATTTATTTTTTTAGTCTGTCCTATCATCGGGGGATTGCCTCTGATCGATTGGATAAATTATCTCGTAACTGGACGTAAATTATCCCAATTAGGTACTGGTAATATCGGTGTAACTGCCGCTTTTTACCATGGGGGTAAATTAGTGGGAATTTTGGCGGTAATTTCGGAAGCAGCCAAGGGAATTATCGTTATTTTCCTAACCCGTTTATTTTTTCCCACCGGCTCCACGTGGGAATTATTAGCTTTAATTGCCTTAGTCATGGGGCGCTATTGGTTAGGAAAAGGTGCAGGAACTACTAATGTTTTCTGGGGATTAATCGTTCACGATTTTGCCGCCGTTTTTCTCACCTCAATTATCAGTGGGATTAGCTTTACTATTTTTCGAGAAAAATCTACGGGTAGATTGGTAGGATTATTTTTATTAGCTTTGATTCTCACCTTGCGCCGTCCCCACGATTCAGGTTATATTATAAGTGCCATTGCTTTAGCCTGTTTATTAGGGGCAATTTTTCAAAAAATCGCCGACGATTTAGACTTACCTGAAGCAAGTGTTAACAATGAATCAAAAACTATGTTTCGTTTTTTTCGTGGAGATCGATCGATCCAAACTCTTGATGACAATCTGGCAGCTTCAAAAGTGGGACAAAAGGCCGCCACTTTAGCCGATCTTAAGCGTGCCGGTTATCCCATTCCTAGGGGTTGGGTTTTACCACCAGGAGATGATCCACAACCGTTAATAGAATCTCTTAATCCTGATATTAATCATCCCTTAGTCGTGCGATCTTCCGCTATTGGAGAAGATAGTGAAACCGCTTCATCTGCGGGACAATATACCACAATTCTTAACGTCATCAATCGAGAAAATTTAGCGGCGGCGATTTTAAGTTGCCAAACCTCCTATAATAGTCCTAATGCTGTTAATTATCGACTCGATCGAGGACAAGAAAACACGGCCATGGCTGTGTTAATCCAAGAACAAATTCGAGGAGTTTTTTCAGGAGTTGCCTTCAGTCGTGATCCGATTAATCCTCTCAGTTTAGATGTAGTTATTGAAGCTTTACCCGGAGATGCCACCAGAGTTGTATCGGGAAGAATCACCCCCGAAAGTTATCGAGTTAATTTAGAAGAAAATATCATCATCGGAGCGGGAGATATTCCCCCAGCTATTATTCAACAGGTAGCTAATCTTTGTCGGCAATTAGAAAACCTTGATCATGGCATTCCTCAAGATATAGAATGGACTCATGACGGACACAAATTATGGTTATTACAGTGCCGTCCTATCACTAATTTACAGCCAATTTGGACAAGAAAAATCGCAGCTGAAGTTATCCCCGGGGTAATTCGTCCCTTGCCTTGGTCAATTAATCGCCCCTTAACCTGTGGAGTTTGGGGAGATATTTTCAGTTTAGTTTTAGGCAAAAAAGCCCTCGATTTGGACTTCAATGAAACAGCGACTTTACACTATCAAAGAGCCTATTTTAATGCTTCTTTATTAGGCACAATTTTTCGTCGCATGGGATTACCTCCAGAAAGCTTAGAATTCCTGACCAAAGGGGCAAAGTTTACCAAACCACCTTTAACGGTAACCTTGGCTAATTCCCCCGGTTTATTAAAACTTTTAGGACGGGAATTACAGTTAGAAAAAGACTTTAGCCAAGATCAAAAAACCTATTTTATTCCGACGCTCGAAAAAATTAACGCTACTTCCCCAGAAGCTTTATCTTCAGGGGAGATTTTAGAGCAAATTGAGGAGATTCTAACCGTCTTAAAAAAAGCAACCTATTATAGTATTCTTGCCCCTCTTAGCTTCGCTTTGCGTCGCAGTATTTCGCAAGTACCTTTTGAGAGATTGGATAACTCCCAAGCACCAGAAATAGCCTCAATGCGATCGCTATCCGAACTGAGAAAAAATACGCTCGATCGAGATTTTGACTCAGCTTTTTCCCTCTGGTTAGAAACCTACGGTTATTTAAGCGAAGTGGGGACCGATATTTCGATACCGAGATGGCGAGAAAATCCCCCATATCTGCTACAACTACCCTTAGATATTCCGGTCAATAATAGCCATAAAAAAGTCAAATCTTCCCACAATGTCCAAAAAAGATTAAATATCAAAAACCAGGTAACTGAAATTTACTCCCGTCTTTTAGCTCACCTACGCTGGCATTTTCTCGCTTTGGAAACCCTCTGGTTACAGCAGCAAATATTATCGGAGACTGGAGATATATTTTATCTAAATTACTCAGAAGTTACCCAGTTAGGTCAGAATAATAAAATCGCCAATCTTAAGCAGATTATCCGTCAGCGTCGCCAACAATTCCAAGAAAACTCTCAATTAACCGATATTCCCTATATCGTTTATGGACAACCCCCGAAAAGAGAATTTTTAGTTTCAAATTTAACTGCCAAAAAACGCTTACAGGGAATTGCCGCTAGTGGGGGGACAGTGGAGGGACGAGTCAAAATTATGCCAACCTTACAAAATCTAGAAATTGCCCCTAATACTATTCTCGTTATTCCCTATACTGACTCAGGATGGTCGCCTTTATTATCCCGGGCCGTGGGCATTATTGCCGAGGTGGGGGGACAATTATCCCATGGTGCTATTATTGCCAGAGAATACGGAATTCCGGCGGTTATGGATGTGCATAATGCCATGAAATTGTTAAAAGATGGTCAATTAATTCGTCTCGATGGCACTCAAGGAATTATTGAAATTCTCTAGGCATTAGGGGACAAGCTTTTCCCTATCTAGGGTTTGCGGCAAAAAGTTTTTCCTGGGGACAGGGTGTAGGGTGTAGGGTGTAGGGTGTAGGGTGTGGGGAGTTTTCTCAGTTAACTGATAACTGATAACTGATAACTGATAACTGATAACTGACTCCTAACGCAATGTTGGTCAAATATAAGCAAAAATTATCTATTGACTCCACAAACTTGAGAATATTTAAATTAACATTCCGCAATATTTATAAATTCTTAAAAATTAATTGAGAAAGATTTTTATTTAACAACGATGTTACAATGGTTACAGCGATTTTACTGAATTTCATAGTGGGGTATTCTATGCTTTTTTGGGCAGCAAAGGTTGAAACCCTTGCCACACCTAGAAGGTAATCCTCATTAAGACAGGTAAATGAGTCAATTTCACCCACAACGATGATCTTTTTTTTGTGTAGTTTTATTGCAAAAAAAAAGTTTTTTTGACAAAAAGCACAAAGTATGGAGTGGGGTAGTGGGGAAGTGGGGTAGTGGGGAAGTGGGGTAGTTCGGAAGTTATCTGCTATTTTCCAATAAAAACCTTCTTTCGGCCCGAACAATTGCCTCTCTAGTGGCTAAAACTGCTTCCCTATCCACCGAAAGAGAAGTCACACCCCAAGCAATCAGATCATCGATAAGTTCAGGATACTGGACGATAGCCATGCCGCAAACGGAACAGGGAATCTGTAAAACTTTTGCCTGAGTGATAATTTGTTTTAAAGCCGCTCTGACTGCGGGATGACGGGCGTTAAAATATTCTGAGAAATGTTCTCGATCGCTACCTAAAAGTAATTGAGTTAAATCATTAGTACCAATAGCGAGCAATTGTACGCCCGCTTGCACATAATCCGCTAATTGAAAGATTACCCCCGGTACTTCCACCATTATCCCCAATTGGAAAGAAGGGACTTGAGTGAGTAAAGCCGATTGTACCCGTTGCCGGCAGAAAATAAATTCCTCAACCCCGCGGACAAAGGGAAGCAGTAAATTAATATTGGTGGCGCTGGTGGTTTGTACCCGTCGTAAAGCTTGCAATTCCAGATCGAATAGAGTCGGATCTAATATATAACCATGGGTTCCCCGACTGTCTTTAGCCGAATCTTGAGCATCAAAAGAACGGTAAAATAAAGGCTTAGGCTGGATACTAAGGGCAAATTGTGCGATTAAATCACTTAATCTCTCGATCAATGCTTCTTGATGCTCTGGCGTTAACCATTCTTCTAGATTACGCTGAGAAAGTAAGTCTAAAATCATCCATTCTGAGCGCAATAAACCGATCCCATCAATAGGCAGTTCTCGGATTCCGGCAATACTTTCAGTTTGACTGAGATTAACCATCAAACGGGTAGCAATTGCCGTGCCGTCGGTTTCTCTGGGGGGTGGAGGGGGCAAGGAAATCTGTTCCTGAGATGCTAGAGAAATAATTCCCCTTGTACCATCTACTAAAATTATCTCGCCTGAGCGGATAATTTCTGTGGCATTTTTCACCCCGACAACGGCAGGAATGGCTAATTCCCGGGCTAAAATGGCTCCATGGCTAGTTAATCCCCCCTGTTCCGTGATCATTGCTCGAATTTGGCGTAAATGGGGCAGTTTTTTCGGAGGTAAATTAGTAGTAACCAGAATGCAATCCTGAAAATTTGCCTCTGGGGAGTCGAAATTGCTGATCACTTTTGCCACTCCCGATGCCAACCCCGGGGATGCCCCTAATCCTCTTAAGGGATAATGGGATGTAGTGGGGGTGATTTCCTGACTGTGACAGTTGAGAATATAAATTTGACCATCCAGCATCATCAGCCATTCTATGCTGGTTAACGTCGGTTTTTCCGCCAGTAGAGATTGAACCAGTTGACAAAGGCGATCGAGGGCGAAATTATCTAAACAGTAGCTTTCCTGTAAACTGGGTGCTAATAATTGTGGTACAAGCAGATTACTGTCACTATTGAGATAATAAGCGCGGGATTTATTGCCTAATTGCCGACTGTGTAATTGACCGGAGCGATCGATAATGTAGGTATCCGGTGCCACTTCTCCATTAACTAAACTGTGTCCTAACCCCCAAACCGCCTGAATTTCCCAGTTATCCTCATTAATCAGCACATTTCCCGCACAATTAGCTGGTAATAACGGTTGTACCAGTAAAGATAATTGAATTTTTTCTAAACCAATTCCCATTTTTCGCCAATAAAATAGACTTTTGGCGTTGAATAACTCCGCCCAAGCTTGTTTTAGGGCATTTTCTAGATTATCTGCTTTAATTCCACTGATGGGGGCAGAAAATAAACCGAGAGTTCGCCGAGCCAGATTAGCTGGTAGGGAAAAGCGCCATACTAGGGTAGCCATCGATAATTGTGCCACGGCTGCCTCTAGTTCTTCTAACCAGAAAGGAGGAATTGGCGCTTGTAAAATGGCCCGCCGACTCTCGCGCGCCACTAATTGCAGAGCTTTGGCGTTATCTACGTCTAAATAGAGGGAAGATTGGGGAAAATCAGTCAGAAACGAGTCACCATTGTCGATAGTTTCCAAAAATTCCGCAAAAATGCGGTTAAAAATGGCAAATCCCCCGATAATTGGGTATCCTCGCTGATGTAATTCACTGGCAATAAAAGCTTTTTCCCCCACCAGGGGGCGATCAGAAGCACTAATGCGATCGAGCCAGCAGAGAATGGTCACGGGATTTATTAAGAATGGTGAAAGGATTATAAAATCATTGTGTGATTTTTGTAACTTTTTAGTTCTATCTGCTAGTTTAACTCACCGTCACCATCTTGAGGATGATCTGGGGAGTGGGAATTATGAATGTATGAATTATGAATTATGAATTGGGGAGATGGGAGAATAATAAAAGCAATCTCCTGACTCCTATCTCCTGACTACTGACTCCTATCTCCTGACTACTGACGACCGGCTGCTGATAGCTGATAAGATAGGATTCGGACAATATTCGATCGCTGCGAGAAATTCATGGACACACCTGCGAAAGTTTTGTTAGTGGATGACGAACCGGGGGTTCGTGAATCTGTGCAAGCATATCTACAGTACGGGGATGACTTCGAGGTAAGAACTGCTAGTAATGCTAACGAAGCCTGGGATTTACTCAATCAAGAAATTCCGGAATTAGTCATCTCCGATATTATGATGCCGCAGGTGGATGGCTATCAGTTTCTGAAGAAATTGCGCGAAGATGCTCGTTTTCAGACAATTCCCGTGGTTTTTCTCACTGCTAGGGGGATGACAAGCGATCGCATTCAGGGTTATAATGCCGGTTGTGATGCTTATTTATCCAAGCCTTTCGATCCCGAAGAATTAGAAGCATTAATCAAGTCTTTAATCGAGCGCCGTCGTCAATCCTTGCAAGCCACCAGCGAAAACGCTAGATTAGAAGAAATTGCCCGAGATATCCGGGAATTAAAACAGCAGGTGGGACAACAGAACACTTTTACTACTACTCCCCCCCCGATTAAAATTGACCTTACCCCCCGGGAACAAAGTGTTTTAGATTTAGTGGCGGAGGGATTGATGAATAAAGAAATTGCCAGTCGTCTAGAAACCAGTGTCAGAAACGTAGAAAAATACGTCAGTCGCTTATTTAGCAAGACTGGTACTAATAGTCGCACGGAATTGGTACGTTTTGCCCTAAAACACGGTTTAACCAGTTAATATAGCAGCTAAGGACAAAGTAACGGACGGGAGTTTCACTAACTGACGATGACAAACAACTGAATTACCGATGGAAAACGTTTCATCAGTTCATCTTATGGCTTCTGGCGTTGAAACAAATTTTGTTTTAGAGCTAACCTTCGAGCAAGAGCAGAATTAGGAGGATATGTCAACCATGTTAAGCACTGATCTAGAGATAAGACTAGCAACTTTAGAAGCTGAAGTAGCACTGCTTAAGCGTTTGCTACCTACTGTCAGCGAAACTCCCTGGTGGGAAAAAATTGTCGGCACTTTTGCTGACGATCCGGTTTACGAAGAGGCAATGCAGTTTGGTCAAGAGTACCGCCAGTCTCTAAAACCATTAGCCGAGGAAGCATCCGAACCCTGAAATGTATCTCCTTGACACCGATCATATTAGTATTCTTGATCGCGGGGGACAACCGGCACAACAATTGCTGAAAAAACTGGCTGCTATTACAAGCAGCGAAGTTGCCACCACAATTATCACCTACGAAGAACAAATGCGGGGATGGCTCAGTTACATAGCCAAGGCAAATTCGATTGAAGCTCAAGTTGTTGCCTATCGAAGGCTAGAAAAGCACCTCGCTAATTATCGCACGATTCCCATTGTCGGCTTTGATGAAAAGGCAGGTCAAGTTTTTCAAGAACTTCGGGTAACTTACCCTCGTTTGGGTTCGATGGATTTGAAGATTGCTGCTATCTCAATGGTTAATCCGGCTATCCTGCTGACGAGAAATCTCTCAGATTTTGGGCAAATTGCCGGTTTAAGAGCAGAAGATTGGACGATTACAGGCAACTGAATTACCCAGAGAAAAACAACTTTGGCAGCGAATCACCCCCAAAGATAATTTATGTTTGTTTTTATAAATGCACGTCATCAGCTATCGAAGACTACGAGAATTTACGAATAAACACGCTGATTCCCGAATAGCTTTAGAGAATTGGTATAAAATTGCCAGTAAAGCGATTTGGTATAATTTAGTTGAGGTTCAAACAGTATTTCCTAAAGCAGAAGCAGTTGGTAACTTTACTGTTTTTAACATTAAAGGGAATAGTTATCGTCTCATAACCAGTATCGATTATCAGAAGCGGCTAATTTATATCAAGTATGTTTTAACTCACGCTGAATACGATAAGGAGCAATGGAAAAATGACCCTTACTTTTAATCCAGAAAAATACAAAGAATTACTAGCTCGCCATTTACCTAAAGTTATTAAAACAGAGGCAGAAAATGAAAAAGCTTTGGCTATTGTGGAAGAATTAATGCACCGTCAGCAGCGAACTCCCGAAGAAGATGAACTTTATGAGCTTCTAATTTTTTTAATTGGGAATTTTGAAAAAAGCTTTTATCTACAGGAATCAACCACACCTCATTCTATGTTATTGTTTTTGATGGAACAGCAAGGCGTTAATAAGAAAGACATAGCCAGAATCCTTGGCTCTGACAAAATTGCCTCTAGTTTAATTGAAGGAAAAGGGTCAATTACCCAAGAACAGGCGAAATTATTAGGACATTTCTTTAATGTAGATTATAGTTTGTTGATGTAGATACGATCCCCTCTAGCTTTTTGGTTGAGTTGAGCGCTTTAATATTTAGGAGAAAACTGCTCGATTCAATAATTTGAGCGAAACCCAACATTTTTAAAGACATCGGTGCAGTTTCCCGCAAGTGTCGCTCATTTTTGATAGACAAAAGTTATTGCTGTCACCCCCAACACAAGTTTACTGTCCCACCCGCCAAATTTTGATAGTTTTGTCACCACTCCCACTAGCTAAATAGCGGCCATCGGGACTATATACTACTGAGTAAACCCCACTAGAAGGACCGGTAAGGGTACGCAATTCTTTTCCCAAGGATGTTTTCCGGTTAATAAATGCACAAAAGTTCGTCCTAAAGCATGAAAATCTGATTAGACCTCTTGCATAAATCCGAAAACAAACGATAGAAACAACAATGGGAGGGACTTTCAGTTAATTATTTATTAGTAGTTGATAATCTTCAAAAATGTTGCTGTACAAGGATCGACTTAAGACTTTTGCAAGAGGTCTAATAATTGCAAGTTTTCCCTCCCTGACCTTGACAGCATTTTATCATAAGTAAGCTAAAACGGATTTTAACCGCCTATCCTTAAATTAGCTAAATCTCTCCCAATCCCTTGACTCTTGCCTCTTGTCTCTTGCCTATCCTTAAATTAGCTGAATCTCCCCCAATCCCTTTACTGTTGCCTCTTGCCTATCCTTAGACGATGATTATTTTTCTGGTGCGAAAAGCTCGCCCTTGAAAAAGGGGACAATTATTAATTATTATTAAAAGTATATTTACTAATTAACCAAAATACCAGTGAAACTAGCTCAAGCTCAGACGATATTAACAGACACTTTAACCGTATTTTGGGGAGAATGGCTAGATTTACGCGCGAGAGTCCTTCAGATCGCCGCCACAGGTTTAGTTTCTCCCCTAATCTATATTATCGGTTTCGGGTTGGGGTTGGGAAGCGCCCTCGATCGCTCGATGAAACCCTCGCTCGGCGATTCTTATCTAGAATTTATTTTACCCGGAATGGTGGCCCTGTCCTCAATGGCGATCAGTTTCGGGGGAACCACCTTTTCGATATGTGGCGATCGCTTATTTAGTAAAACCTTCGAGGAATTATTATTACTTCCCGTCCATCCCCTCTCATTATTTTTAGGCAAAGTTTTCGCGGGAATTTTGCGCGGTGTAATGACTTCTGCATCAGTGATTCTCGTCGCTATCTTATTTACAGGAAAATTTGTCAGTTTTCTCAATCCCCTCTTTTTATTAGTTTTAATCTTAAATTGTGCCGTCTTTGCCAGTTTAGGGGCAATTGTCGGATTGCGAGTTACATCCCTCGAAAGTGTCGGTCTGTATAATAACTTTTTAATCGTGCCGATGTCTTTTTTAGGAGCAACTTTTTTCGATCCCCAAACCTTACCATGGCCATTAAAAATTATTGTTTATTCTTTACCCCTCACCTATGCTAGTCTGGGATTAAGAGCCGCAGCCTACGATATTAATCAATTTCCTTGGTTCGCTATCCCCATTTTATTAATCGTCGCTATTCTTCTCTCAATCGTCGGTGCTTATCAATTCTCCCATCAACGGGATTGAATCAGTTATCAGTTATCAGTAATCAGTTATCAGATTTAAGTATTCGGTGAACAGTATTAAGTGGCAAGTTCAGAGCTTTCTTTTCACGGATTACTGTTTAATTTTTACTGATAAAAGTAAAAAGCTCCTGACTCCTATCTCCTGACTCCTTTTTCCCTTGAATAAATATATCCTTTTTTATAAACCCTACGATGTATTATGTCAGTTTACTAATGAAAATGGGCGCTCGACTTTAAAAGATTATATTCCTATCCCAAACATCTATTCTGTCGGTCGTTTAGATAGGGACAGCGAGGGATTATTATTACTCACAGATAACGGTCAATTACAGCATCGTTTGGGTCATCGTCAATTTGCACATCCGCGCACCTATTGGGTACAAGTCGAAAGAATTCCAGACCTAAACGCTTTAGAAAAATTGCGTCAAGGTCTTCCTATACAGGATTATCGCACTCGACCGGCAATAGTTAGCTTACTAGATTTTGAACCGGATTTACCCCCCAGAGAGCCACCGATTCGTTATCGAAAATCTGTTCCCACCGCTTGGTTAGAAATTACCTTAACTGAGGGAAGAAATCGTCAGGTAAGAAGGATGACGGCTGCCGTTGGTTATCCCACTTTAAGATTAATTAGAACAGCCATTACTATTGACAAAAACAATAAATTATGCTTAACAGGATTACAACCTGGTCAATGGCGAGAAGTGACTGAAAAAGAGAGAAAAGCCTTAGAAAGGTTATAATTTCTGTAAGCAACCTTGATAAGTGGCGGGGTGGAATTAAATATAAAATGAACGTAGGTTGGGTTGAAGCATGAAACCCAACGCCCGCATGGGTTACGCTATCGCTAACCCATCCTACAAATAATTGTGCCTACCTACTTAAGTGGCGGGGTGGAATTAAATATATAGCAATTCCCATAGTTGTATGGAAATTACCTAGAGACTTAGAGGAATTACGTTTGCTAATTGGTCAACGACTCGAAGAAATGAATAAAGAGGTAATTGCTTCAATTGTTGGACGAGGTTATATCCTGGATGCTCTATCTGTAGTTGGCATTTAGAGAATTGGTATAAAAACGTCGATAACCACTCCTATTTGCTCAGTCCGTCAACTTCCATGTCTTCCCAGCCATTTCCCCCTGCCAGCACCGCAAGAATCGCAATGGTTAAAATATCCCCCAGTTGGTGCAAGGGAGTCCGTTCTATCCGAGGGTCTTTAATTGCGGCAAAACAGTCCTTCAGACGCTGACTCAGAGCGCTCGCTTCCAGAGTTTTCCGACGGTTCTTTCCTTGAGTCAGCGTGGGAGCAAATCCTTGGGACATGAGAGGGTCGCGAATCAGTGGGACAACAACTATCATCCTCTAAAAGTCCTCTCCAGGGAAGGAAAGCTGACAAATTGTCATGCCTCTTGCCTACACCTTATACTAAATCTGGTTATTAAAAACTGATTATTTAGGGCTTGCTGAATAATGGTAAAACCCTTTTAAAATAAGGCTTTTGACCTGTTAAAGTCCGATGTTAGTGCTGCGAAAATAGGATTGGGACTTTCAAAAACCTTGCATTATCCTTCTTGTGGTACATCGCTTGGTACAAAAAACAAGGGCAACAAAGCCTGAAACGACCGGCTACTGACTCCTGACTCCTGACTCCTACCCCCAGGAAAAACTTTTTCAGCAGACCCTATTTATTCCCTTTTGCCTTTTGCCTTTTGCCTATCCTCCTAAGTAGCCTATACTCAACGGATTTTCTATCATTACTTGTCTTAGATGTCTGTATAATTTGCTACATTTTTATATGCGCTTACCCTGTTTGGCTCTCCCAGCTTTGGTGGGTAAAATGTATTCTAAGATACATTTCTCAAGAGCGAGGGGGTGGAACGAACCACAAAGACACAAAGGACACAAAGATCGATCGATCCTATGTCAATTAAACTTATCACACAGAACCTAGAAGAGCCCCTGTTTCTCCTACAATTTAACCTCCCCTGCACACCGGGGTTTTTTGGTCGGCAAAATCGGTAACTAGGGACACGAATAAATTAGTCAATTTATGGTAAAATAAGCCCGTCTTTTCCGATTTTATCCGATGCAGGCCGACTTTTTTACTAATATCCTCTTACCCGTTGCCCTAGGCGTTTTAATGTTAGGCATGGGATTAGGATTAATTCCCGCCGATTTTCAGCGTATCACCCGTTATCCCAAAGCAGTCCTGATCGGTTTAGTCAATCAAATTATTATTCTACCGATCGTCGGCTTTATTATTGTTTCTCTTTTGCCTCTCCAGCCAGAAATTGCCGTCGGTTTAATGATTGTCGCCATTTGTCCCAGCGGGCCTTCCTCCAATGTTTTAACCTATTTAGCTAAGGGAGATGTGGCCCTTTCTGTTACTTTAACCGCTTTTAGCAGCATCATCACCATTTTCACAATACCTTTTTTAGCTAGTTTCATTCTCCAGCATTTTATGGAGGAAAGTGCCGCCATCTCCCTACCCATTGGTCCTACTATGGCGCAGATATTTTTGATTATAGTTTTCCCCCTGGTTATGGGTATGACTATCCGCCATTACTTCCCTTTACTGGCCAAAAGTCTGGAACCGATAACTAATCGTTTGGCCGTGATTTTTCTAGCACTTATTATCTGCTTATTAATCCTGAGAGAATGGCAACGTTTACCTTTATTTATCGCTCAAACTGGCCTCGCAGTAATCATTTTAAACACGATTGCTTCCCTAATTGGTTTTTTCAGTGGTCTTTTATTTCAATTAACTATTCCCCAAAGAATTTGTATTGCAATTGAAGTGGGTATTCAAAGCGGCACTTTAGCTATTGCTATCACTGCCGGTTTATTAAAGAATCCCGATCTGGCCATTCCCGCAATGGTCTATAGTTTATGGATGTATGTCAGCGCTTTTATCGCTGTTTATTATGGTCGCAAAAAAGCAGCTTTGGCAAAATAGCTAAATCGGGTGATAGGATCTAGCTAAAAACTGATAAATGATTATGTTAATTGGTAAATATTTAACCCTAGAGGAATTATCTACCTGTTCCCAAACCTATCAAAAGTATGCAGCACAAATCGACCCCTATCCCAAAAATCCTGCAACGATCACCGCTTGGCAAAATCTCGCTCACTTTATTATCGATCCAATTATTGATAATTTTGGTCGAGAAAGATTCCAATTAACCTATGGATTTTGTTCTAATGATCTGAGAAAATTTCTCCAAAAAAAAGACCCAATCACCGGCTTAAAAAACGGTAGAATCGATCCCAGTCGTGATCAACATTGCGCCCACGAAATTAATCAAAAAGGTCAATATTATTGTCAGCGATTGGGGGCAGCCTGTGATTTTCGGATTATCGATTTAACGAGCGATCGCCTGATAGATTGGATTTTAAACCAAAAATTACCCTTTGACTCTCTCTATTTTTACGGAATTAATCGCCCGATTCATATCAGCTACGGACCCCAACATAAACGAGATCTATGGACTTTTACCGCTAAAGGAACACCAACTAAAAAAGGTTTACAATCATGGTTAGAAGCCGCTAAATCCATCGATTCTGAAGCTAAAAAATCCCCCGAAACTGGGGGATAATCAAGACCTCAAACCCTCTTCTTTTAGATTTCTGGTTCCAGATCGTCCTCCTCGTCCTCATCGGCCGGTTCCGTGGGGAAAGGAACCGAACCCATATCTAATTTATCCCGCAATAACTTCTCAATTTCCGCCGCTACTTCTGGCTTTTCTTCAAGATATTTAACGGCATTATCGCGACCCTGGGCAATATTTTCGCCATTATAGCTATACCATGCCCCTTTACGAGTAACTACGTTAGTTTGTTCGGCGATATCGAGCATACAACCCACCTGGGAAATGCCTTTACCGAAGATAATATCAAATTCAGCAATCCGGAAAGGAGGCGCGACTTTATTTTTAGCCACCTTAACTTTAGCCCGAATTCCGTATTCCCCTTCCGTGCCTTTTTTCAAAGTTTGAATGCGACGGATATCTAAACGCACCGAGGCATAGAATTTTAAGGCCGTTCCTCCGGTGGTCACTTCAGGATTGCCGTAGGTGACACCGATTTTTTGCCGCAGTTGGTTGAGGAAAATCACCACACAACCGGATTTACCAATATTACCAGCAATTTTTCGCAGGGCTTTACTCATCAAACGGGCCTGCAAACCCACCTGATTATCCCCCATTTCCCCCTCAATTTCCGCCCGCGGCACTAAAGCGGCCACCGAGTCGATGACAACGATATCCACGGCCGAAGAACGCACTAACTGGTCAACTATTTCTAAGGCTGCCTCCCCCGTGTCCGGTTGTGCCACCAGTAAATTATTGATATCTACCCCTAAAACATCCGAATAGGTGGGATCTAACGCGTGTTCCGCATCGACAAAGGCCGCCACTCCCCCGGCTTTCTGCACTTCTGCGATCGCATGGAGGGCTAAGGTGGTTTTTCCAGAACTTTCCGGCCCGTAAATTTCGACGATGCGGCCTTTCGGTAAACCGCCACCCAAAGCCATATCTAGGGTTAAAGCACCGCTAGGCACGGTTTCCACCCGCATCCGGGTGGCATCTCCTAAACGCATGATCGAACCTTTGCCAAAGTTGCGCTCGATTTGATTTAAGACTAAGCCTAAGGCTTTATCTCGATCGGAGTTATTTGTCATTGTCGCCATTAATTTTGTCCCAGTTTTCTTAAGTAGTACAGCAGTATGCAAAGATTGTAGCCTGTTTTAATCTTGATCACCAAAAAGTTAGAGACTTTTTCCAGAATGGTGATCAAAAATCAAAAGTTTTGATTTTTACAGCCAAGGCCGGCTCATCTGTTCTAATTGCGTCACCTCTCGCGCTTCTAAACTCCATCCTAGGGCCCCGGCATTTTCGATCGCTTGGGCGGCAGTTTTTGCCCCCGGAATGGGAATTACATCCCCTTGGGCGATTAACCAATTGAGGGCGACTTGTGCGGGGGTTTTTTGGTATTTTGCGCCCAATTCTTGCAGTACCCTTAAAATTGGGGCTATTTTCTCCAAACCTTCTTTTTTGAACCGTGAGTCAACTTTTCTGGCTCCATCGGGCAAATTCTGGCTTTCTGGGCTATATTTACCCGTCAGTAGTCCTTGAGCGAGGGGGCTGTAGGCGAGGATGGTGACACCTAATTCCTTGGCCGTGGCTAAAATTGCCTTAGTTTCTATTTTGCGATACAAAAGCGAATACTGCACCTGATTGACCGCTAAGGGAACCTCTTTTTTCGCCAAAATCTGGCTTGCTTGACGCATTTGCTCGGCGGAATAATTACTTACACCCACGGAACCAATGCGGCCGCTTTTTACTTCTTCCCCTAGGGCATTGATTAGGGTTTCTTGGCTAATTAGGAAGGTGAAGGGCCAATGTACTTGGTAAAGGGCAATTTTATCGGTTTTTAGACGGTTTAAGCTCTCGGTAATGGCATTATGCACCGCACTCGCCCCCAATCGCCACGGTACGGGGGCAAATTTGCTGGCAATATCGATGGGAATATCGGTCTGTTGGGTAAATTTTCCTAAGAGTCGTTCCGATTCCCCCAGGCCATAGACTTCGGCAGTGTCAAAAAAGGTGATTCCTGCCTCTACTGCCGCTTTAAAGGCCTCCTCTACCTGACTAGCTCCGTATTCCTTGCCATAGTTCCAGAATAGTTTATCTCCCCATGCCCAAGTCCCGATTCCCAAAGCACTGACGGCAATTCCTGTTTGTCCGAGATTAGCGGTTTGTCTAGTCATATTCCCTACAAAGAATGACAGCGTTTCTCATTTAAAGTTGAAGTGTAACCTATATTTGGTCTGACTCCCCACTAAACCCCTTTTTTGATTCCGGGAAATTCCCACCCATAATTAATGGGAAAGGACTTGACTTTGCCGGCGACTTGCGCTATGCTTTTTTTATAATCGGAATCCGTGCAAAAATTTTTTAGACCCACAGATTTCCATTATGAATAAAATCTTTTAAAAATATTATCGCAAAATCTGCCGATAAAAGCAAGCAAAATTTTGCCGATAATTGTTAAGTTTTGTTAACAAAGAAATACAGAGATCAGCAAGGTAAAAAAATCGAAGTCTCTTGCTGATCTTGGTTGTCGCCTAAGCTAAGTAGGTAGGCACAATTATTTGTAGGATGGGTTAGCGGTAGCGTAACCCATGCGGGCGTTGGGTTTCATGCTTCAACCCAACCTACGTTCATTTTATATTTAATTCCACCCACCTACTTATGATTAGGTTAGGCGAATTTGGCGCTTTGACTAATTGTTAGTGCTAACTTCCGTGGTTTCAACAATTGCCGTCGGACAGACATTGCTGGGATTTTTGTCAATTGTTTTCGATAATCTTTCTAAATTTTTCTCCTGTTGAACCTATTTTATGACAATAATGTTGTCAACTTTCTCTGATTAAGATTAACCCACCGCAAACCCTGTATATTCTCTGACTAGGGGTTCATGAAAGGCTAAAACAATATCTTCTTTAGGAACGCCTAAATTAACCAATTCATTGGCAATTCCCACCTCAGTGCCATCATGTTGTATCCAGATTTTACCCTTTTTAATATCGAGATGCAAAACACAACCATGATATCTTCGTCTATTTTTCCAGCCAACATACATCAATTGATAGTGATCGCCAACTGTATCAAAAATCAATTGTTGTTCAATCGGCTCTTTAGATGAACCTATCTGAGAATATTCAGTAATGACTTGCTTGACATAGTGACGATATTGTTCTAATTTTTCCATTCGACAATTACCTCCCCAATCGGATCATAAATAATCAGGTAAATTTGAAATCGTTTAACGACAGTTTGAATAAATCGCAATTCAAAAAAACTATAATAAATATCTAAGGGAACAGCTAAATATAACTGTCTTTTAGGTTCTTTTTCTTCTAAAGCAACACGATAATTAAAGAATTGTCCAATGGCAGTATGAAATTCTGAAATGCTGGATTTACCGATAAAACTTTTAATTTCAACGGCTATCTTTTCATTATCTTTTTCTGCGGCTATCAGTTGCTCTGCTCCTAAATCGACATACATTTCTACATCACCCACTTCAATCCTTAAAGGGTCATCCGTAATGATCCAACCCTCTTTTTCTAATCCTTTTCTCACTGCACCATGAAAACGATCTTTAGCAGACATGAATCTTGAAGTTAGCAGGCATAATAATTATTAATTATAACATTTAGTCATGATGAGCGATCCGGGGTGAGAACATCTCAAAACCTATTGACAATTAGCCAATTTTGTGATCCGCGTGGGCATTTCAAATGATGAGCTAAGACGTATTTAAACCGCTTATTCTTAGATTAGCCCCCCAACCCCCCACCCCCCCTGCCCCCCCGACATCGGGGGGGTATTGCCTCTTGCCCGATCTAAACAAGCAATTTGAATTAAGAACAGCTTAACTAGCTGACATCCATCGTGATAAAATCGGCCTTGTCTTTCTTCTGCCAGCGCAACGCCGAGCGGCGGTATGTTGAGCTTATTTCCCCTTTTACTTTTTACTTGGTATAACTCGTGCAGGTTTTCATTTATCATACTCCCGAACTTACCCCCGTCCATACTCTACCCGATTGCGCCGTCGTTATCGATGTTTTAAGAGCGACAACCACGATCGCCACTGCCCTCAATGCTGGTGCGGAAGCAGTGCAAACCTTCAGCGATCTGAAAACCCTGATGCAGGTGAGCGATACCTGGCAACCAGAAAAACGTCTCCGGGCAGGAGAAAGAGGCGGCGCGAAAGTGGAAGGCTGCGATCTGGGCAATTCTCCCCTCGATTGTACCCCTGATTTAATGAAAGGTCGTCGTCTGTTTATCAGTACCACTAACGGCACTCGCGCTCTGCAAAGAGTGGAAGAATCCCCAATCGTGATCACTGCGGCCATGATCAATCGGCAAGCTGCCGTTAATTACTTATTGGATAGGCAGCCCGATACCGTCTGGATTGTTGGCTCTGGTTGGGAAGGGGGTTATTCTTTGGAAGATACGGCCTGTGCTGGAGCGATCGCCGATGCGCTACAAGAACAATCGGGGCAAATGGCGATCGGTAATGATGAGGTTATCGCCTCGATCGCTCTTTATCGTCAATGGCAAAATGATCTTTTAGGAATGTTCCACAGTTGTAGTCATGGTCAGCGCCTCTTGCGTCTCCACTGTCAAGAAGATTTAAAATACTGCGCTAATATTGACTCTCTTGATGTTTTACCGATCCAAAAAGAACCGAGCATTTTAGTCAAACTTTAGACATTATCACCCAGAGAAAGGGTCATCAGTGCAGGTAGGAGTATCGATCCTACCCGGATTCCTTTATTTATAGTTTGCCAACCATGACTATCGATTCTTTACTGCAACCTTTTCAGCGTTTTGGTGTCAATCTCGGTTTAGAAAGAATAAAAAATCTGCTGGAGATTTTAGGCAATCCCCAAGATAAAATTCCGATTATTCATGTCACGGGAACTAATGGCAAAGGTTCAGTTTGTGCCTATCTATCCTCTATTCTCAGTACCGCCGGTTACAAAGTCGGACGTTATATTTCTCCCCATTTAATTGATTGGACAGAAAGAATCTCTATTAATGGCGAAAATATTGAAACCGCGACTTTAGAAAACCTGCTTAAATATATACAATCGCTTATCGATCCCCAGCAGGAAAGTCCTACTCAATTTGAGGTAATTACTGCCGCTGCTTGGCTGTATTTTGCTCAGGAAAAGGTGGATATTGCCGTGATGGAAGTGGGTTTAGGAGGAAGATTGGATGCGACTAATGTTTGCGCTCAACCTTTAGTTACTGTCATCACTTCTATCAGTCGGGAACATTGGCAAAATTTAGGTCCCACGGTTGCCGATATTGCCGGGGAGAAAGCGGGGATATTAAAAGCGAATTGTCCCGCAGTTATCGGACAATTACCAGAATCAGCGCAGGGAGTAGTTAGGGAGAGAATCAAGCTGTTAAATTGTCCAACGGTATGGGTAGAAGCTGCCGAAAAAATTGCCGATAATCGGGCTAAATATCAAGGTTTAGAATACCCTTTATCCTTAGCGGGAGATTTTCAATTAACTAATTCGGCTATAGCGATCGCTGTTGTTAATATTTTGCGTCAGCAAGGTTGGCAAATTAGCGATGAAGTCGTGCAGGAAGGAATGGCAAAAACTCGCTGGTTAGGACGTTTACAAACCGTTAATTGGTGTCAGCGAGAAATTTTAATAGATGGCGCTCATAATCCTGCTGCTGCGATTGGTTTAAGGCAGTATGTAGATAGTTTAAAGGCTCCAAAAATTATCTGGGTGATGGGAATTTTATCGACTAAAGATCATCGAGAAATATTCCAAGCTTTATTAAGAAAAGGCGATAGTTTATATTTAGTTCCTGTTCCTGATCATAGCAGTGCTAATCCTGAAACCTTAGCGGAATTAGCGGCTTCAATTTGTACAGAATTATCTCACCTAGAGACTTGTTCTGATGTATTTTTAGGACTAAAAAAAGCCATCCAAGAATCTGCCGATAGTCAGATAATTCTCTGTGGATCGCTTTATTTAGTTGGTTACTTTTTAGGGAGTTTGTTTCAGGGAAAATAAAACATCAATTTTACTGGTGGTTTTATCAGGCATAGTGGCAGTAATTCCGATCCCGCGTACCGATTCTAAAAACGCTTTTGTTTCCGGGGTTAATTCCGTGGCAGGAAGATTATTAATTCCCCCTGCTTTAGCGATAATTTGCTCCACATCGATGAAGAAATAACCGAGATTATTTTTAGGCAAATTTGCGATCGATGCTTGGAAATTCTCACTTTTGCTAATCGGTTGATTCGGTTGCGGTTGATAGGGAATTCCGACGGTCATTTTTAGGGTATCATTATTAGCCCAAGCATAGGTTAAAAGTGCTTGTTCTTCCGCTTTCCATTCAGTCACATCTTGGCCAGAAATTTGACTGTTTTTTATGGTGATAAAGGGAACAGTTTTCACCAATTCATTTAACTTATCGAGGGTAATTTTTGCCGCTTTCTGATCGCCGGTTTGCCAGATCATCATTCCCCCAAAACCTAACCCTCCCACTGCTTGCTGGTTGGGGATAATTCCGAAGGCAAATTCTCGATCCATCCAGTTAAAAACTTCTTTATCCGCGTCAAGGGTTGCCATCTGAAAATTCTCACGGATCTGACGGAGATAAGCTTGTAATTCTGGGTTGGTTTGGGACTGTTTTTCTGCTTCTTCCCATCCCTGTTTAAGATTATTACCGCTCCAGAGTGCGATGGTATCTCCAGGGAAATAATTTAAAACTTTATTTTTGCTAGGGGAAGGTAGGTTAGAAATAGTTTCAGGGGCCAGTTTAGCCACCATTTGTAATTGTAATCCCGTATCGGTGACACCCACTCCCGCAACAATATCCTGAATTTTTGCTAATTCTTGCCGACTTTGGGGGGATAAATTGGCATCTGGTCCCAAGATTGCGGCATAATCATCAATATAAATTGTTGCTAGGGTATTGGGTAGGTTGAGGGATTGGGAAAGCAGTTTTCTCACTTCCGGTTTACTGCTAAAAGATGGCTGTCCTTGATAGGTATTGATCGCCGCTTCTAACACCTTTTTATCGTAGGATATCAACAAAAAATCGCCAGTAACAGCAGTATAAATAGTGGTGTTATCCTGCCAATCTATAGCAGTAATTTTAATACCTTTGTAGTCACTGGTGCTAGTTTTGCGATTAACTTCTTGTCCTAGTTTTTTCTGGAATTCCGATGCTTTAATTTTATCTTTGATACCGATAACCGTTAATAATTCCGATTGTCCGGGGGTAGTTGCGGGAAGGAAAGCAAAGCTAATACTACCGATCCAAGGTTCGATATCCCGTTGATAATCAATCTTATCGGTGAAGATATTTTTCTGTAATTCTTCTAGTCCTTGACTAACCGCAGTTCGCGATTCTGGTGTACCATATTTAGCTAACACTGACCAAGCTTTTGCATCCGTGGAGACAAAACTACTAGCAAAGGCAGTTTCTGGGATAACTTTTGCCGATTGCAAGGGGGTGAATCTTTGCCAAGGTAGTTGTCCTCGTAGATAAAGATAGACACCTCCTGCGGTTACTGCTGTTAGTCCTAGGACGACTAAACAACCGGGTAAAAATGATTTTTTTGACATAGAATTGTGGTTTGGTTAAAAAGTTCCATACTTGGCGATCGATTTGTCTGCGGTTGTAGTCTCTAGAGTAGTCCTATTGTAGTTATCCTAATTATCTTATCTTATCCCCAAAGGTGACAGACAACATTTCAGCTAATTTTTCCGAAATTATTGCTAATTACCAGAGAAAATTGGCTCATTCTTGGTTAGCTTGCCAACCCACTGCTTGATTAATATTAGTCAACCCATTAGCCTCTAATTTTTCTGTTAATCCTTGTAAAATATTTGATACTAGCCAGGGTCCTCGGTATAACCAACCGGTATAAATCTGTAATAAACTCGCACCAGCCGTAATTTTTTCCCAAGCATCATCGAGAGAAAAAATACCTCCCACTCCAATTATTGGTAAATTGCCTTGGGTTTGCTGATAGATAAAACGGATCACTTCTGTGGAACGTTCCCGCAAAGGTTGCCCACTAATTCCCCCGGCTTCTTCAGTGATTGGTTTACCAGTTTCAGGCAGAATTGTAGTTTTTAATCCCGTGCGTTTAGTGGTGGTATTAGTAGCGACAATTCCGGCTAATTGATAGGAGAAAGCTAACTCAATAATCATTGTGATATCTTCCCATTCCAAATCGGGAGAAATTTTCACTAATAGTGGTTTTCTGCCTTGATTTTCTGTTTGTAAAATGTCGAGGATTTTATCGAGTTGTTCCCCACTTTGCAGGGAACGCAAACCGGGAGTATTGGGAGAACTAACATTAACGACAAAATAATCAGCATGGGGGAATAAATAGCGAAAACTGCCTAAATAGTCCTCTGGGGCCTTTTCTAGGGGCGTATTTTTCGATTTACAGAGGTTAATACCGATGGGAATCTGTCGGGGTTGTCGTTGCCAAGATTGCTGGAGAGTTGCCGCTAGAACCGGCGCACCGAGGTTATTTGCCCCCATACGGTTTAATCCCGCCAAATCTTTCGGTAAACGAAATAATCTCGGTTTTGGGTTGCCCGGTTGCCCTTCTAGGGTGACAGCACCCACCTCGGCAAAACCAAAGCCGAAATTATGCCAAAGTCCTGCCCCTAAACCGTCTTTATCGAATCCTGCCGCTAATCCGACGGGATTGGGGAAATTTAACCCCCAGAGGCTTTGAGATAGGCGAGAATCGCTAAAACTCAGGGATTCTGATAATTGTGAGATTAACCATTGTCCCCAAAATCCCCCCCGCGAGCGATCGATTTTTTGCAGAGTATTTAATAATTGTTTTTGTGTTCCCTCTAAATTGCCCCGAATAGCCTTGAAAGCTAGAGGATAAAAAGGTTTAATCGTATCAATTATATTGGTCATAATCAAGCGGGATTAAGGTGTAGGGTGGGTTAGGCAAGGACAAGTTATGTTTTTGACAAAAAATTTCAAATTTGCCGTAACCCACCTAGCATAATCTTTATAAACCTTGGCGAGGATTAAAAGTTTCGATCGCCCGTATTTTTTGATAAAGTTCTAATTCTTCAGGGCTAGGATTGGGAGGATTAACTAAGATAATTTCCACTAATTGATCGCCTCTTTCTCCTTGGGAAGTGGGATAACCTTTATTAGCTAAACGTAATCTTTGACCGCTTTTAACTCCCTTAGGAATCATCATTTTAACTAACCCGTCAATGGTAGGAATTTCTACAAAACCGCCCACAATTGCCTCGCTAGGAGTAATTGGTACTTGACAGACAATATCAGAACCTTGAATCCTAAAAAAAGGATGCCTAGCGATAGTTATTTTTAAATATAAATCGCCCCCTTCAATCCCCTGACCTTTGAGACGAATTTTCTGCCCATCGATCATAGCTGCTGGCATATCAACCTCTATTGATCTACCATCTTCCAGACGAATTCTTTGTCGGCCACCTTGATAGGCTTTCTCCAAAGGTAAAGTCAATTTTGCCTCCACATCTCGACGAGTTAAACGGGGAGAGGAGGCAATTTTAGCGCGCTTAGTATTAAGGTTATTAAAATCTCTAAACTTCCATAAATCCTGTTCTGTACGGGGTATTTTTCCATTCCCGTTACTATTGGCTTTTTCCCCCGGACGTATCCCGCGGCGCTTAATCCCCGTCAAGGAACGATTATACTCAACCCGTTTTTCTTCATCGGAGAGAACATCGTAAGCTTCATTAATATCTTTAAACTTTTCTTCGGCCGATTTATCCCCCGGATTGACATCGGGATGATATTGGCGCGCCAGTCGTCGAAAAGCCTTTTTTATCTCGTCACTGGTAGCCGTGCGAGATACTCCTAAAACATCATAATAATTAACTAATTGTGGCATATATTCAGTTATCAGTTATCAGTTATCAGTCATCAGTTATCAGTCATCAGTCATCAGTTATCAGTTATCAGATTTGAGTTCTAAGTGAGCAGTATGTATTAAGCGAGCAGTATTAAATAGTAGTTTCCCACTGTTTTTTTACTGATTACTGTTTACTGATTACTGTTCCCTGATCACTGATTAAAACCAATCATCATCGTCATCATCCCAGTTATTTTGGGTGGGGATATTGCGGGAACGATTGCCGCTGCTGCGGTTACTTTTACTATTGTTATAACTTTTTTCCTCCGAACGGGGGGGACTTTGCCAATCGCTATCGCGGCCATTGTAGTAATTGTCCTGATTGCGGGGGCGATAACTATCTTGATTAGCCGAATAATTGGGTCGATAATCACTTTGATAACCCGGTGTAGTGGGACGATAATCCTGACGATAACGATCGCGACGCGGTTCGGAGGGAAGATCATCTTCCTTATCTCCAGTAAAAGTCTTGCGAATAGCGCTAAAAAAGCCCTCGTCTTCCTCGTCGTATTGTAGCCGTACCTCGCGATTTAATTCATAGATAACATCCTGTAGGTCCGCCTGGGCGCGATCGAGGCGACGGTCATCATTTTTCTCCAAAGCGTCGATAATTTCCGTACTCAAAGACTCAATTTGACGACGATAGGAACGGGTGAACTCATTACCAAAATCGAGAGTAACATCTTTTAAGCGTCGTTGGGCTTGATCCACCAGAGAGCGGGCGCGATTGCGTTTATCCACCTTTTCGCGACGGGTACGATCTGCTTCGGCAAATCGGGCAGCATCGCCGATCATGCGGTTAATTTCCCCTTCGCTGAGGGTAGAAGCTCCTTGAATGGTGACACTTTGCTCCCGTCCGGTCATTTTATCCCTAGCGGTGACTTGTAGAATGCCGTTAGCATCGATATCGAGGGACACCTGCACTTGGGGAATACCCCGGGGTGCGGGGGGGATACCGGTTAATTTAAAACGTCCCAGGGATTTATTATCGCTGGCCATTTCCCTTTCCCCCTGCAAAACGTGAATTTCCACCACAGTTTGATTATTTTCGGAAGTGGAAAAAAGGTCAGATCTGCGGACGGGAATAGTGGTATTGCGGGGGATTAACTTTTTCATCACACCGCCGATGGTTTCTAAACCCAAGGATAAAGGGGTCACATCGAGGAGCAGCACGTCTTTGACCTCGCCGCCCAAAATTCCCGCTTGAATAGCCGCCCCGACCGCTACAACCTCATCAGGGTTAACATTTTGATTGGGTTCCCTATCGATAAAACTCCGCACCAAATCCTTCACCACCGGCATCCGCGTGCCGCCGCCCACCAGTACCACTTCGTCTAGTTGGACGGGGGACAAACCGGCATCAGAAAGGGCCCGTTTGAGAGGACGACGGAGACGACTGATTAAATCGCCACATAATTCCTCAAATTGGGCCCGACTCAGGCGAGTTTCGATGTGTTTGGGCCCGTCTTCCGTGGCGATGATAAAGGGTAGATTAATATCGGTGACACTGACCCCAGACAGTTCAATTTTGGCTTTTTCTGCCGCTTCTGTCAGTCTTTGTAGTGCTTGCCGGTCTTGGCGCAGCTCCACGCCTTCCTGTTCCAAAAATTGATTGGCTAACCAATCGACGATTCTTTTATCGAAATCATTACCGCCTAATTGGGTGTCGCCACTGGTGGCTTTCACCTCAAAAACGCCGTCACCCACTTCCAGGATAGAAACATCAAAAGTACCGCCCCCCAGGTCAAAAACGAGGATTTTCTTGCTTTCCTGTTCATCGAGACCGTAGGCAAGGGCAGCGGCGGTGGGTTCGTTGAGAATCCGCAGCACTTCTAACCCGGCGATTCGGCCCGCATCCCGGGTGGCTTGACGTTGGGAGTCATTAAAATAGGCGGGGACAGTGATTACGGCCCCGGTGACTTCTTCCCCTAGATAACGGCTGGCTTCTTCGGCTAATCGGCGTAAAACTAGGGCGGAAATTTCTTCAGGGGCGAATTCTTTTTGCAGACGGGGGCATTTAATTTTGATATTGCCCATCTCATCCCGGCGGATGGTGTAGGGGACGCGCTTCGATTCGGGGTTTAATTCCGAGTAGCGACGACCTATGTAGCGTTTGACTCCATAGTAGGTGTTCTGGGGATTGAGTACCCCTTGTCGCCGGGCCATTTGACCGACCACTAACTCCCCATCTTTATTAAAACCGACCACAGAAGGGGTGGTTCTCATGCCCTCCGAGTTGGCGATGACCACCGGCTTTCCGCCTTCCATCACGGCGACGACGGAGTTAGTTGTCCCTAGATCAATGCCTACTACTCTACCCATGCTTGTTTTTGTCTCCCCCTAGATTTCGATAACTTCGGGACTTTTACCTTCGATCGATAGTTTAAATCGCTTAATGCTTGTTGACAATATTGTATCGAATTGTCTTAGGTTCTCGCTCTCGCTTCGGAGCGATTGAGGGTGTGATTACCGAAGTGGTCTTTTAGTGATCGCTTGTCATCCGGCTTGGGGGGGTTTAAATAGGGTCTGCGGCAAAAAGTTTTTCCTGGGTGCAGGGTGTGGGGTGTAGGGTGTAGGGTGTAGGGTGTGGGGTGTAGGGTGTGGGGTGTGGGGTGTGGGGTTTTACCCATTTTCAGACGGTCAATTACCCAATTTTCAGGGAAAAAGTCCCTCAATTTTCGCCCCGATCACTCTCGACTGGCACTTTTTGAGATCAAAAAAGCCTAAAGATATTATCCCACAAGGTTTTTAGATTTGTTCAGCCAACCCTAAATATTGCTAGATTTGGAGATTTGCGCTATTAAACCTCTTGCAAAAGTCAAAAAGTAATCAATCCTGATGCTGAAAGCATCTATTCTTCTTTCTGTTGCCTGACTTCTGCAAGAAGTCTATTGACTAATTCTGGTGGCGGCTGACAGGAAATAGAGATTCTTTCCCCTGTACTGGGATGATTGAAAAGGATTTGATTGGCATGGAGATAATAACCACAATCTCCCGGCACTGCATCCGGTCGCGGTAATCCTCCCACGCCATACAAGGGATCACCGATTAAAGGATAGCCAAAAAAGGCCAGATGAATGCGAATTTGATGGGGTCTGCCCGTAAAAATTTCTACTTCTAATAGGGTACTATCGGGATGTTTTTTTAAGACTCGACCATCACTGCGGGCCGATAACCCATCTGTGAGCGCACCGTAAACGTAGCCTAAAATGGGATGGGCGATTTTCCCGATCGCTTGATTAATAGTAAAATTATCTGGTATGTCGCCCTGACCAACTAAAGCTCGATATATTTTGGTAATTTTCCCCTCCCGCATCTGTTGACTCAATTTAGCTCTGGCGGGCTTTGATTTCGCCATTAAGACTATGCCCGAAGTGCCGCGACCAAGACGATGAATCGGATAGGGAGTGACCTCGGCATAATGCTGATGTACCAAATGGATAAGAGTATGTTCGAGAAATCCACCCCCCGCTAACACGGGTAATCCCGAAGGTTTCGCCACCACTAACACCTCGGCATCCTCGTAGAGTACCTCAAAAAGGAGCGGTACATCCGGTTCTGTCCAGGGCGGGCGCTGATAGGTCAATTGCTGCCCGATTTCCAAGATTGTATCGGGGCAAGCGGGACGACCGTTGACGAGAATTGCTGCTGATAAAATGCGATCGAGCCATTCTTCTGGGCTAGAATGGGGATATTTGCCCGTATAGTAGGCTAATAGGCTTAATCCTGCCTGATTTCTGCTAATTTTATCTCGATAAATCCAACCTTGATTGGCCATTGGGTAATTATGAATTATGAATTATGAATTATGAATTGGGAAGAAGGGAGCAGGGAGCAGAGAGCAGGGAGCAGGGAGAAAAAAGCTGCTTCCTGCCTTCTCACCCAATGTTCGACAAAGATAAGTAAAAATTATTTATTGACTCCAAAGACTTGAGAATATTTAAATTAACATTCCGCAATATTTACAAATTCTTAAGAATTAATTGAGAAAGATTTTTATTTAACAACGATGTTATCATGGTTACAGCGATTTTACTGAATTTCATAATGGGTTATTTTGTGCTTTTTTGGGCAGCAATGATTGAAACCCTTGCCACACCTAGAGGGTGATCCCAATTACGACAGGTAAATCGGTCAATTTCACCCACAACGATGATCTTTTTTTTGTGTAGTTTTATTGCAAAAAAAAAGTTTTTTTGACAAAAAGCACAAAGTATGCAGGAGTAGTTATGGCAGAGTGGGGAAGTGGGGAAGTGGGGTGTGGGGAAGTGGGGAAGTGAGGAAGTGGGGTGTGGGGTGTGGGGTGTGGGGTGTAGGGTGTAGGGTGTGGGGTGTGGGGAGACGGAGTAGGGGAGCAGGGAGAAAAAACTGATGACTGATGACTGATAACTGATTACTGATTACTGATAACTGATAACTGACCCCTCATAGATTTTTACTTAACTTTATGTCTTTGGTAATTTGTACAGGTTTTCATGATTCTAGATTGACCGAGAATTTTTTAGGACATCTGGGGAGCCAATCGGTCAAATTAAGTCGCTATATTATTATTTCGCCTTTTGCTTGCTTAAATGAAGCTTTTTCACCGGGAGAAGACCTAACCTTAATTGGGTTTAGTGCGGGGGTGGTAAATGCGATCGCTTTAGCCCATTATTGGCAAGCTCAAGGGGCAAAAATTGCAGCTTTAATAGCTCTGGACGGGTGGGGAGTGCCATTAATCGGTAATTTTCCCATTTATCGCCTGAGTCACGATTATTTTACCCATTGGAGTTCCTGTTTACTGGGTAGCGGTGGAGAAAATTTTTATGCGGATCCGCCGGTGGATCATCTTAGCCTCTGGTCGTCCCCCGATCAAGTAACCGGTTGGTCTATCAATGGTAATTTTGTCCAACGCACCACAGCGTTAACTTTTTTATCAAATCGGTTGGGCAAGAATCAATTAAGTATAATTAGCTAGTCGCCTCCCTATCTTCTCTATTTCTTTACCCCTTCCGCTCATGAGTACATCCGTCCCGAGTTCTTCGATTCTCTTGGTGGGAATTGAGGAGAATATCGCTAAACTAGCCAGTGCGGACTTGAAAGAAGCAGGTTATCGCCCCCTGATCGTGCCTAGCATTGATAGCGCTTTCCCAGAAGTGGAAAGCTGGCAGCCAGCGATGATTATACTCGATCGCTTCCTAGCGGGGGAAGCGGGTGTAACTTTTTGTCGTCATCTCCGTTCCCAGGGGAGTCGAGTTTATATTATTTTGTTAGTATCTCAAGAAACCCTAGAAGAACGTCTCGCCTGTTTGGAAGCGGGAGCCGACGATTATTTTCTCAAACCCTATAATTCGCAATCTTTTGTCAAATTAATCCGTTTTTATCTGCAGCCTCTGGAAACTATCCCCGAACAATTGCGCTTCGGTGACTTAGTATTAGATTTAGCCAGTCGTCGTCTCTCCTATAAAAACAAAAATATTGAGTTGACGATGAAAGAATTTGAACTGCTGCGCTACCTAATGATTCACCCGAAGGAAGTATTATCAAGGGAGCAAATTCTCGAAAATGTCTGGGGAGACGAATTTCAAGGAGAATCAAACGTTATTGAGGTGTATATTCGCTATTTACGCCTGAAGATGGAGGCTGGTGGTCAAAAACGCCTCATTCATACCGTGCGTGGTGTGGGCTACGTTTTACGGGAATCTTAACAGTAATCAGTAATCAGTGATCAGTGATCAGTGATCAGTAGATTGCTTTTATTTAATCTCCCCACACCCCACACCCTACACCCCACACCCTACACCCCACACCCCACACCCTACACCCCAAACCCCACACCCCAGACCCCGCCACCCTAGTCAAGTTCTGCTATTCGATCTCGATGGAGTTGGGGGAATCTAGAGGAGGGGTGGAACCCCCCGGGGTGATAGTTTGACGGTATTGACGATAAAGACGATCGCGCCAAGCAAAAAAGCCCTCGTAGGCGCTATTATCGGCTAACCCTGGAATCCCCTTGCCTTGCAATTCCCTGGGTAAGTGGAGATAGGAACCCTGGGGAAACTGAAGCAGTACACTTAATCCCGCCACGGCCAAATCGGCTAAACTGGGCTGATCCCCGACTAAATAGGGACGATTGGTTAAAATGAGGTTCAAAGCCTCTAAATCCTGTTGTAGCCCCTTTTTTGCGGTATTGATAGCATCTTTTCCCAGACCTACACCCGTTCCCAAAATATCAATTAATTCCCCCGGCATAGAACCCAGCAACAAGCGCATCAAATCGGGAGTTTCCTGGGGTAAAAAAGCGGTACGAAAGTTTTTATTTTGGGCAAAAGCGCCGAGAAAAGCGGTTCTTCCCTTTAATCCGAGGGATTCATCGGCCCATTCTTCGATTAATAAACATTGACCCCGTTGTAGGGGGTCTGTGGGGATAATTGGTTTTTCGGGATACTTGCGATCGAGATAAAAAGCAATCTCCGTCGAGTCAGCGATATAGGTATCACCATCCTTGAGGACGGGGACCTGGCGCTGTCCGGAAAGACGGAATAATTCCAATTGTCCCACCCCTGGCACCACGTCCTTTTTTTTATAGGCAAGTCCCTTATAGTCGAGAATGAGACGGACTTTCTCACAATAGGCAGATAATTCAAATTGGTAGAGTTCTAGCATGGGATGATATGGCCTCTCGATAAATCAGTTTCTCCCCGATTACTCTAACCCTATCGGGCATCAATTGCCTAAACTTAAAGACTTTACTCCGATTTTATCCGAACACTTGTACTAAAAACGAGCCAGACGAAAAAATAATCTTTTGCTAATTTTAGGAATTAGGCTTGGTACTCTTAGAGAAGATAGACTAGATCCAGCAACCTGAACTAAATAGTGCCACGCTTTTAGGCTAGGATATTTTCAGGCACTAAAGGCTAAGAATAACTTATATATTCTGGCAAGCGGACTAGCGAGAGACCAATAGCATACCGCTATAGTAGAGGTGTGCGAGAGCTGGCTCCTTTCTCGGATCAGAGGTTACTATGCAATTATCCATCGACGTTTTTAATGACGTAGTTCACTATCTCGACAGCCACGAAGAAAAATTACGGATCAAAAAATTAATCTTTTGTATCTGTAAAAAATATTGGGAAAATGATCCTAATATTTTAAACCCTGTGGCTATGGAAGACTTGGTGAAGGAGTTAGTGCGGCTCCAAACCAGTAAAGAACAATTAACTTTTTCTGTTTATAAATTAGTTAAAACCCTCAATCGTCCTCAAGTTTATCGGAGCGTAGCCACGGTTATTATCGAGCAAATCAGTCAATTATATAGTAATATTGATGCCACCCATGACACTCAATTATTACCAGTAGAACTCGAAGTTAACCCTAGCTTTAGCACCGTTAATAATGATGTCAACAACCAGGAAGACAATTTATTAAGACAGGTGGTTAGTAGCCTAGAAAATCATCGAGAGAAGGCGAGAATTCAAAAACTAATGTTTGCCGCTTGTAAAAATCGTTGGGAAAACGATCAAGCGGTGATTAATAGTTATGGCTTAACCAATATTATTTTAGAACTGCAGCGAAACAATCCCAATTTCCTCAGCTTGGGACAAACTCTCAACCAAATTGCCGAAAATATTAATAAAAAAGCTCTCTACCTAGGACTAGCCGATATTATTCTTACCCAGCTAGAGCCTCTTTACGACACTAATAAGGATGAGGAAGAAGAGGAGGAGAATAATGAGTCAAAAAGTCAAATCTTGAACCCTCAGCTAGTTCATCTAAATAATGATTCTGATTCTGCGACTAAAACCGCATCTTTCTCCCCATCTAGAAGTGAACCTGTGGATTTTGCCGCTGGGGTCATCGATATAAATGAACCGCAATTAGCCATGGAATTGCATTTTGCCGAGCCAGCTTTCTTAAATAAAAACCCCAGGAATTTCCCACAAATTCCTGCCTACGACCCCTTTGAAATTCGTTTAGAAATTTTCCAGTATGCTAATCCTTTACGAGCCAAAATATTGATTTTCTCGCTCCTATTTCATCCTTGGGACCGGAGCGGTCAAGATTGGTCAATCCTGCGAAGTTATACCCTAGAAGATTTACTACAACAACTGATCCAAAGCAGCAAATCTCTCAAGGATATCGAAATTGAACTATACAATATTGCTCAAAACCAAATGGATAGGGATGCTTACGTTCAGACCGCCAGTATTCTGGTGCAAGCTTTACAAAAAATTCTTTAATTTTTTACCCAAATTTCTCTGGATATTCCACCTATGAAACCCACCGAATTAATTGCCCGTTATGCCGCAGGAGAAACTCAATTTAGTGGCTTAAGATTACCAGGAGTTAATTTAGTTGGTGCTGACTTAATTGGCATTGTTTTAAATGAAGCAGATCTACACGGAGCCAATCTTCTCTTTACCTATCTTAACCGGGCTAATCTCGCTCAAGCTAATCTGGTGGCAGCTAATTTAAGCGGTGCTAGTCTCAACCAAGCTGACTTAAATGGGGCAGATTTACGCAGTGCCAATTTACACGGAGCGCTGCTACAAGGGGCTAATCTTCGTGATAGCGATATAACCCTAGCGACTTTACTTGATGCTAACTTAATCGGTGCGGATTTACGGGGGGCTGATTTAAGTGGTGCTAACCTGACTGGTGCTTGTTTGCGGGGAACAAATATGCGTCAGGAAAAGAAGAATCATAACACTAATTTACAAGGTGCTAATTTCTACCGCACCGACCTGCAAGGGGCTAATATGAAAGGAGTTGATCTGGTGCGAGCTAATCTAGTAGGAGCCAATTTAAAGGAAGCTAATTTGTGCAATGTTGACCTCAGAAAAGCGGATTTAACTAATGCTAATCTCCAAGATGCTTTACTTGCTGATGCTAATTTAATCGGGGCTTGTTTAGTGGGGGCAAATCTAGCAGGAGTCAATTTAGTGCGCTCAAAAATGAGCGATACGGAGGCAATGGGTGCAAATTTCCATAGTGCAATTATGACTCAAATAAAACTCGATCGAGCTAATCTTAGTCAAGCTAATTTTCAAGGGGCAAGAATGAATCATGCTGACTTAAGAAGGGCTAATCTTTCAGGAGTTAATTTCAGCGAAGCGGATTTAGTTGATGCTTTCTTTGCCAGAGCCAATCTCACCGGTGCCGATTTAAGTAATGCGAATCTAACTCGTGCCGAGTTAATGAGTGCTAATCTAATGGGAGTTAACCTCCGTGGTGCAACTATGCCCGATGGCCGGATTAATAAGTAGGGGTTGCTGAATATTAGACTGGACTAACGCCAAAGCGTCTTTAATTGCTTTGTCTTTACGTTGTCTTGATACTTTAAGGTGAAGCTTGGCAACCTTTGTCCGTTGCTTGTGATAGTTATTAGACTGTTTTTTCCCTTTACGAAACTTTTTGGATAACCGTCGTTGTGCTTTTTTTAGTCGTTTAACGAACACAAGAGTTAGGCACAAACTGAGAAGTTCTGATAGCTTCATCTAGTCTTTGGTATTGTTCTGGTGTCCCGTTTTTTAACTTCGCTTCTACGACTAGCATTGATTAATCCTCGACCCTGGATAAATTAAGTATAATACAGTTTACCTACAAATGATAGAATTAAAATCGTGCTTCGCAGTCAATATCCTGGTCGGCTTTCATCCCCCGCAAAGGTTGATGTCTTGTCGAAAAATTTAGCGGGGGCATTCATCCGACATTTAAGGTAATGATCGATATCAACCTGGAACCACTCCCCATCTAATACCTGTTCGAGGGAGAAATGAGGCTCTACAGGAAGGAATTGCGTCGCCAGTGACAGCTTTCGCTTGTATTAAAGTTTTCCGAGCGTTCGAGTAGGCTTTTTGAAAATAATCCCGCGCATGGTTGCTGAGAGTAGCGGTTTCTAGCCACTCTCCTAGTTGAGTTCGGAAACTGGCGATTTCTCCTACCCAGTGACAGACGTTTCCTTCTCGCTCCTGTTCTGATTTGTGATAGGCTAACTTAAGAAAGTGTTCGATAAGCTGGGTTAATAAACTCTCTACGGCCTGTCTGTCACTTTTCCCCCATGCACTCCACTTCCTCGATCAGATTTTCCCAGTCCACCTCATCAAACTTTTTTAGCTTTAAAAGTTGGGCGGTTTTTGAAGCCCAGAGAACAAAATCCTGATCGTATAAGGCTTTCATTGATAAAGCTGTTTCTACTGCCATAGTTTCGTTCCAACTGATCATAAAACTATGTCTTTAGCTTAACTTTACTAGCGCAAACCCTTGTAACTTTTTTGTCCTTTACTAGGCATTGTAACTCGATCTCATCAGACGTTATACAATAAATCTTGTCCCTCGATCGCATTTTCCCATGACTACCCCCTTCACTGCCGCAGAAATTGCCTCAGAAGGCATCAAACCCGAAGAATACGAAGAAATAGTCAAGAGACTGGGAAGACACCCCAACAAAGCCGAATTAGGAATGTTTGGCGTGATGTGGTCGGAACACTGCTGTTATAAAAACTCCCGGCCGCTGCTCAAACAATTCCCCACCACCGGCGAAAAAATTCTCGTTGGACCGGGAGAAAATGCCGGAGTAGTGGATTTAGGCGATGGATTGCGATTAGCCTTTAAAATCGAGTCCCATAATCACCCTTCGGCCGTGGAACCCTTACAAGGTGCCGCTACCGGAGTCGGAGGCATCCTGCGGGATATTTTTACCATGGGGGCCCGTCCCATTGCTATCCTCAACTCCCTCCGTTTTGGTAACTTGCAAGATGCCCGCAATCGGCGCATTTTTGCCGGAGTCGTGGAAGGAATAAGTCATTATGGCAATAGTGTGGGCGTTCCCACGGTGGGCGGTGAGATATACTTTGATAATGCCTACAATGGCAATCCCCTCGTTAATGCCATGGCTTTAGGGCTAATGGAAACCCAGGAAATCGTTAAATCTGGGGCAAAAGGCCTAGGAAACCCGGTTTTATACGTTGGTTCTACCACCGGCCGCGACGGTATGGGAGGGGCGAGTTTTGCCAGTGCCGAATTAACCGATAAATCTATGGATGACCGGCCCGCGGTGCAAGTGGGCGACCCTTTTCTGGAAAAATCCCTGATAGAAGCTTGTTTAGAGGCATTTAAGACCGGCGCGGTGGTGGCGGCCCAGGATATGGGGGCCGCTGGGATCACCTGTTCTACCTCCGAGATGGCGGCCAAGGGAGGGGTGGGAATTGAATTAGACCTGGATAAAATCCCCGTCCGGGAAACCGGGATGGTTCCCTACGAATATCTGCTATCGGAATCCCAAGAAAGAATGCTATTTGTGGCGGAATCGGGACGAGAAGGCGAATTAATCGAGATTTTCCATCGTTGGGGACTTCAGGCTGTGGTCGCTGGCCAGGTAATTGCAGAACCGATCGTCCGTATATTATTTAAAGGGGAAATTGCCGCCGAAATTCCTGCCACGGCCCTGGCCGATAATACTCCGATTTATCATCGGGAATTACTAACAGAACCGCCGGAATACGCCCAAAAAGCTCAATTATGGCAAGATAGCACGATTCCTATTCCCGAATCCCATAACGAGATTTTATTAAAACTGCTGGATAGTCCCTCGATTGCCTCAAAACGCTGGGTTTATCGTCAATATGATCATCAAGTCCAGAATAACACCGTTATTCTCCCCGGGGGGGCCGATGCGGCCGTGATTCGCGTGCGTCCTCTGGGTGCTAATCCCGCCAATTCTCGGCGAGGTGTAGCGGCGACTACAGATTGTAATCCGCGATATGTTTATCTTGATCCCTATAACGGAGCTAAGTTGGCCGTGGCGGAAGCGGCCAGAAACCTTAG
Organism: Microcystis sp. MC19; assembly: GCF_003019735.1. Taxonomy (NCBI): domain Bacteria; kingdom Bacillati; phylum Cyanobacteriota; class Cyanophyceae; order Chroococcales; family Microcystaceae; genus Microcystis; species Microcystis sp. MC19. The sequence continues at coordinate 3,330,570 of NZ_CP020664.1, forward strand.
TTGTGTTGGGGCTGACCCCATTGCTGTCACGGATAATCTCAATTTCGGAAGTCCAGAGAATTCAATCGGTTATTGGCAATTAGCCACTGCTTGTCAGGGTATTGCCGAAGCTTGTCGGGAAATGAATACACCAGTAACTGGGGGTAATGTCTCTTTGTACAACGAAACCGTTGATGCAGCTGGCAGCCCCCAGTCTATTTATCCGACTCCCGTGATTGGTATGGTGGGATTAGTGCCGGATATCGGGCAAATTTGCGGCCAAGGTTGGCAAAAAGCGGGGGATTTAATCTATATTTTGGGTTTTTCCTTGCCAACTATCGGCGCATCGGAGTATTTAGCCGTTATTCACGGTTTGGTGACGGGAAAACCGCCGGTAATTGATTTTGAGTTAGAAAGAAAGGTACAAGCGGCCTGTCGTCGGGGAATTCGCGCCGGTTGGGTGAAATCTGCCCACGATTGCGCGGAGGGGGGTTTAGCCACTGCTCTGGCAGAATGCTGTATTAGTGGCCAATTAGGGGCAGAAATTGACCTTTCTTGGCAGCATCAGGGACGTTTTGACGCGGTGTTATTCGGGGAATTAGCTAGTTGCATTATTGTCTCCGTTTCCCCCGAAAATCGGCAAGATTGGGAAGAATACCTAAAGATACAATTGGGAGACTATTGGCAAATAACTGGCAAAGTTAGCGAAAAAAGCGAGAATCTTCGGATTTTTGACCAGAATAAACAACCAGTGATCGATGTTAGTCTAGAAACTATACAGCAAGTTTGGTCAAAAGCGATCGAAAGAAGGCTGTAATCTTGAGGCCGTCAGCTAGATAAGATGGCCGATTATATCGGTAAATAAAGGCTGATAGCTGATAAATAAATCGTTAAAAGAAGATTAAGATCGGTTAAGATTTTGTTACCAAAGTATTCTGCAGCCCCAACCCTCCCATGTCTAGCCATCCCGACTCATCTGTATCTTTTGCCAGTGTCGATAAGCCTGAAGAAGCCTGTGGAGTTTTTGGACTCTATGCCCCCGAGGAAGAAGTAGCAAAACTGACCTATTTCGGACTCTATGCCCTGCAACACCGAGGACAGGAATCGGCAGGTATTGCCACCTACGACGGGGAAACGGTGCATTGTTACAAGGAAATGGGCTTAGTTTCCCAAGTTTTTAACGAAACTGTCCTTAAAACCTTGCCCGGTACTCACGCCGTCGGTCATACTCGTTACTCTACCACTGGTTCTAGCCGTCGCGCCAATGCCCAACCTGCTGTGATCGAAACCCGTTTGGGTAAACTTTCCTTAGCACATAACGGCAATTTAGTCAATACTTTTGAGTTAAGAAATGTATTAGAAAAGCGCGGTTGTGATTTCGGCACCACCACCGACTCGGAAATGATCGCCGTCGCTATCGGTCAGGAGGTGGATAGTGGCAAGGATTGGATAGAAGCGGCGATCGATGCCTTTAGCTATTGTAGCGGGGCTTATAGCCTTGTTATCGGCACACCGACGGGAATTATCGGGGCGCGGGATCCCAATGGTGTCAGACCCTTAGTAATTGGGGTTTTGCAAGAAGAAGGTAATCCCTCCCGTTATGTTTTGGCTTCGGAAACCTGCGGATTAGATATTATCGGGGCCGATTATCTGCGGGATGTGCAGCCGGGGGAATTAGTTTGGATTAGTGAAGATGGCTTATCTTCGGTGGATTGGGCCATTAAACCGGAGAAAAAATTATGCGTTTTCGAGATGATTTATTTTGCTCGTCCCGATAGCATTGTTCACGAGGAATCTTTATATACTTATCGGGTACGTTTGGGGGAACAATTAGCCAAAGAGTCGCCGGTAGAAGCAGATATGGTGATGGGAGTTCCCGATTCGGGTATTCCGGCTGCGATCGGATTTTCGCGCATTTCTGATATTCCCTACGCGGAAGGATTGATTAAAAATCGTTATGTGGGACGGACTTTTATTCAACCAACCCAACACATGAGAGAGTCGGGGATTAAGATGAAATTGAATCCTTTAAAGGATGTTTTACAGGGAAAAAGAGTTATTATTGTTGATGATTCGATCGTGCGGGGAACCACTAGCCGGAAATTAGTTAAAGCTTTACGCGATGCTGGAGCAAGAGAAGTTCACATGAGAATATCTTCACCTCCGGTGACTCATCCCTGTTTTTATGGCATTGATACGGACAACCAAGAGCAATTAATTGCGGCAACTAAATCGGTGGCGCAAATTCAGGCACAAATCGGGGTGGATAGTTTAGCTTATCTCAGTCAAGATGGAATGTTAACAGCAACGAAAGAAGATCCGAAAACCTTCTGTACTGCCTGTTTTAATGGCGATTATCCGATTCCTGTACCTGATAATGTTAAGCGATCGAAGTTGATCTTAGAAACAGTTAAATAGGGGTTGCTGAATAAATCTAAAAACCTTGCTGGGTAAGACTTTTAGACTTTTTATCAATCAAAAAGTACCAGAGATGGGAGTGATCGGGGGGAAAATTCAGGGACTTTTTCCCTGAAAATTAGGTAATTGACCAGGTGAAAATCGGTAAAACCCTACACCCCACACCCCACACCCCACACCCTGTCCCCACGAATAACTTTTTGCCGCAAACCCTAAATAGCCTCAAGGCTAAATCCTCTGAAAACAATCGGCAATTTCCTGGGGAGTTAAAAGAGAATTAGGATAACCAGAAAGTTGTCCTAATTTTTGTGCCAATAAAACTGCTTGGGGTGGAGTTAGATAGGTTTTGGCTAAGAGATCGGTTTGATGATAAGCTTGCCGGATTGGGGCATCTAAAAGGATAGTTCCTTGGCCCATGATAATTACTCTTTCGGCGTATTCTGGCATTAAATAGAGGTGATGGGTGATCACAATCACCGTTTTGCCCATCTGGTGTAATTGACGACTGACCTCTAAAATTGCCTTAGCCCCTTGGTAATCTTGGCCGGTGGTGGGTTCATCGAAAACAACTATACGCGGTTCCATGGCTAAAATTGCCGCAATCACTACCCGCGCTCGATCGCCTTTCGGCAAGGAGAGAGGATGATAGGAGCGATATTCTAGCAATCCCATGGCTTCTAGACTTGCTTCCGTGCGTTGGATAATGATTTCTGGAGAATAACCGAGATTAGTCAGGGCAAATGATACTTCTTTCTCCACAGTGGTGTTAAAAATCTGATTATCGGGATTTTGGGCTACATAACCGATCGATCGAGCTAAATCACTGACAGAAAAGCTAGCGATCGAACGTCCGTCAATCATAACTTGACCGGTGGTTGCCGAGAGAAGATTGAGAAAATGCTTGACTAAAGTGCTTTTTCCTGCGCCATTTTGACCGATAATCAGCAGATATTCCCCTTCGGCAATATCGAGGGACACATCCCGCAAAGCGGTAGTACCATCGGGATAGGTATGGCAGAGATTTTTTACCCTCAGTATGGGGTTTAAGGGGTCAGAAACCGACGATAAGGGAGGGGTTGGGGTTCTATGATGGTAAAAGGATTTAAGCTCGTTTAAACGGGCAAAACCGCGGTCTAGGGTGACAGGAATGGAATCGATCTCGCGTAGCGAGCGCGTTGCGACCGCCCCTATTTTTTGATTGATCAAGGCAAAAGTAGTGGCCACTTGCGGAGGACGCAGGGCATTTTCCTGTAAAAGTTGTACTTGGGAGTAGATCTCTGCTGGGGTTCCCATGGCTTCGATCGCACCTTCCCTTAATAGTACAAGGCGATCGGCATATTCGGCCATTTCCTCGGCTGCGTGGGAGACCATCACAATAGTGACACCGAGATGGCGATTTAACTCCTTAATGGTGGCGAAAACTTCCTGGGATCCCACCGGATCCAGTTGGGAGGTGGGTTCATCGAGAATTAACAAAGCGGGCTGAACTGCGAGGGCAGCGGCGATCGCTAATCGTTGTTTTTGTCCTCCCGATAGTTCCCCCGGCGATTTTTTTTCCATTCCCTCTAACCGGACTGCCGCTAAAACTTTGGGAATACGCGCTTTAATTTCCTCTCGCGGTAGCCGTAAATTTTCTAAGGTAAAAGCGATTTCATTTTCTATCGAAGTGGCTAAAAGTTGCGTTTCGGGATCTTCAAATACTGCCCCCACATAGCGGGCCAAGGTGCTAACGGGATGGGTTAAAGTATCTAAACCGGCTACTGTTGCATAACCAAAAAAACGCCCTCCGTAGAATTGGGGGACAATACCGTTAAGAGTTAAACAGAGAGTAGTTTTTCCCGCACCTGTGGGCCCGATAATACCTAAAAATTCTCCTCGATGAATTGCTAAAGAGATATTTTTAAGCACTAGATTGGAGGATTCGGGATAAATATAGGAAACTTTCTCTAATTGGGCGATGATTTCCATTATCGGTGGGGAATAGAAGACGGGAGTGGGGTAGATGGGGAGATATTTTTCAGGGAAATGCGAGTTAGGGACGCTTCTATTTTCCGCTATTTCGATCGATGAACTCGATTATCACACAGGTGGCCTACTACTCTGTGATTTATCCCGCAATTATACCAGTTACCCCTCGCCCGTTCGCAGAAAAACTTAATATTTTCACTCTTGACAAATTTGCTTTAAGGTGCTAAAAAAATCGGGGTAGGAAATGCCGGCCGCTTCAGCGCGATGGATAGTGGTGGGTTGACGGGAATTGAGGGCAGCGATCGCTAGACTCATGGCAATGCGATGATCGGTAAAACTGTCCACTTCCGCGCCTAATAGGCCTGTACCGCCGGTAATCTCTAAACCATCGGGTAATTCCCTTACTTTTGCCCCTAGGCGATCGAGTTGGGTGGCCATCACCGTCAGGCGATCGCTTTCCTTCACCCGTAATTCCTCGGCATCCTTGATAATTGTCGTTCCTTGGGCAAAAACCGCCGCTACTGCCAGAATGGGAATTTCATCGATCAGACGGGGTATAATCTCACCAGCGATCGTGGTTGCCTGTAGTGGACTGGATTTCACCCGCAGATCCGCCACCGGTTCTCCCGTCACCACCCGTTGATTTTCGAGGGTGATATCTGCTCCCATTGCCTGTAAAACCTGTAAAACTCCAGTTCTAGTCGGGTTTATTCCCACATTTTCGATTAATAACTCGGAATTAGGCACTATTGCCCCCGCTACCAACCAAAAAGCTGCCGAACTGATATCTCCCGGTACAATCACCGTTTGTCCAGTTAAAGTGGGATAACCCGTCACCGTGACGCTATTAGTCTCCCCATCCACCTCAATATTTGCCCCAAAAGCGCGCAGCATCCGTTCACTGTGATCGCGAGATAAAGCAGGTTCCGTGATCGTAGTTTTTCCCTCGGTTAACAGTCCAGCGAGGAGAAGACAGGATTTTACCTGTGCAGAAGCAACGGGAGAATAGTAGTGGATCGGTTGCAGAGATTCCCCAGAAACGGCTAAAGGAGCCAAAGAATTGGCTTTTCTGCCCCAAATTTGCGCCCCCATTTCCTTGAGGGGTTTCACCACCCTGGACATGGGACGCGATCGCAGGGAAGCATCACCGGTGACGACAAAAAAACGGTCCCGATGACCGGCCAATAATCCTAACATTAAGCGGATCGTCGTGCCGGAATTGCCCGCGTCGAGGATTTCTAAGGGTTCCTGAAGATTGCCTAAACCCCTACCTTTGACGATCACTTTCTCGCTGTTGAGTTGGGAAATTTCCACACCCATGGCACGAAAACAACTAGCGGTACTGCGGGGATCTTCGCCCAATAATAACCCATGAATAACGGTTTCCCCTTCGGCGATCGCTCCTAACATCAGGGAACGATGGGATATAGATTTATCGCCGGGGATGGTGATTTTTCCCCGTAATCCCGTGATTTTGGCTGGATCGATGACTAAATCTTGATGGGATTGAAGGGGGTTAAGGGTGACAATAGACATGATCGTTAGGCAGATGAAGACAAGCTCGATCTATTTTCCCCCTTTACCTCGCCCTTTCCTTGTCAAGTTATGTAAAGAATATTAAGCTAGAAGCATTCGGTCATCAGTTTTTTGTTATGCCCACTACTGCCCAAGAAGTTTATAATCAAGTGGTTTGTCACTTATCATCCGGGGAACGTTTACGATTGGCCACAATCATTACTTGGGTAGATTGGCGATTTATTTAGCGCAAAGGAGGCTCGAATCAAGCTCAAGCAAATTTATCCGTCAATCCAGGATTGAATAAGTAGTAAGGCCTGTTCAGTAATTTGTTGAGCTACTTGTTTATAGTTATGAGAATAGGGGGTTAAAGGTTGAACAGCCCTTAACCAACCTCCACTAGCTTCTGCTACTGCTAAATGATAGATTCTGCCATCGTCCTCTATGTTCAGTTTTTCTGTGTGAGTTGCATAAAAAGCGATTATTCTTTGAGGATCTGCACATTCTTCTACTAAATGAAGAGAACTACTTCCATGCACAATGGCTATATTTGGCAAACCTGTTTTTTCTGACCATTGATTAATTGCATTAAAAAAGCCAGCTTGTGAGGCAAAATCTCTATTCCAATCAATATCTAAAGATGTAGGGAGAGGATTTAAATTATGTTGTTTGCTAATTTCAATAACTTTCCGATGGATTTCTTCAAGATTTCCGTATTGGATAATAATAGGAATAACAATGATATTATGTTCTTTTAATTCTTTTTGAATCTTACCAATGGCAGGGATACTATCTTCAAAAGGGAAAGACATATATTCGGAAATTTTCTGTTGTTCTCTATCATTTGCACCATACTCTGTCCCAAAAGTTTTTAAACCTGAAAAGGGCAAAAAGATAACTTTAGCATCCTGATAATCTCTATTATCTCTGGCTAAGTGAGCAACATAAAAAAGTTTTTTCGTAACTTTTTCAATCGTTTTTTCTGAAGCGAAAAGACAAGATTTATTAGGAACAGGATGGGCTATCCCTTTGTTGTCTTTGACAGTTGGGTAATTATCTCCTAAATTATGACGCAAAAAATCTACAGCATGACGCTCGGTAACAATATTGTAAATTAAAATATTGTATTTATTGGCAATTTTATTAATCATTTCATCGTTTAAAATACTATCGTTATAATCTTCAAAATAAACTTTAGCACCTGTTCGAGAGAAAGTTTCTATAGCTACTTCTTTAAAAGCTGAATCAGCGAGTACAACTACTGTAATGTCTTGTTTTTGATCATTAATAAGATAATCTAAATAGTCTTTTTGTGAACGCATACTGCGAAGACTAAAACCAATAGAATCAACAATAACCATTAATTTTTTTTGCTGCATTTAATAACCTCAAATTTGGATAGATCAGAATAAAGTTACAGACTAATGATTGTCTTGAAGAATTTTAGACACCTCCTCATGTTGGGGTGAATAAACGTTTAAATAATCAAGAGCTTTATGAAAAGTTTTTTGTGCTTCTTCTTTTTTTCCTTGATCTCGAAAGCAAAACGCCATTTCCATATATGTTAGTCCTTCTCCGTGTCTATCGGAAGCACCACCACCCGTTGATGATACTTTCTTTTTAAAATTTAAACTTTTAAGATAATAATCATGTGCTTGCTCATAATTTCCCATTAGACGCTGAATTTTACCGAGTTCATTGAAACAAACCCCTTGTCCTTGAAGATCATTTAACTCTTTTTTAATCTCCAAACTAGATTCCATTAATTTTTGTGCTTCTTGTAAAAACTCAATTTGTTTCTGGCTATTATAAAGCTCGATATAAACTTTGCCTAAAATATTGGTTGTTTTACTTAATGCAAAGCGATTATTAAGTTTTTCTTTAAGCTCAAGACTCTCTCGTAAAACTTCTTCTGCACTCTCTAATTTTCCAAATATGGGATAAATTAATCCTAAACCATCAAGGGCTTCTGCAATATCTTCTTCTACATCAATGTCAAAATTTTGACTCTCATGTATCCTTCTAAAAAGTTTTACTGAATTTTCCAAGGCTTCAGCAGACTTTTCCCAATTTCCCATTGAACGATTAAGAAAACCTAAAGTATATAAAGCCTTAGCTTCGCCATATTCATCTTTTAATTCTTGAAAGATATGTAAACTTTCTTCACATTTATCTAAGCCCTCTTTGGCTCTTCCTAATAAACGTTGTAACTCAGCAAATTGATTAAGTAAATGAGCTTCTGTTAAATGCTCGCCCGATTTATTTGCGGCATAAATTGCCTCTCTCAGTATATCATCTAAATCTTCCCAATAAGTCCGAATTTTCAGAAATCTTTGCAAACTTTGACAAATTTTAACAATTCGTTGCCATTGTCCATCTTCCTTAGCATAGCTTATCGCTAGTTTAATGTTATTTAACTCTGTTTGGAAGAAATCTAGAGCTTTATTTTCAAGATTGTGTTGATCTTTAGCAGAAAACTCAGGGGAATTTCGATAAAATTTCGGATCAAGATAGTTATTATTCTCAAAAGCGAGTTCAGTATATGTCTCAATAATTGCCGGTCTCGCCAAATCATAATAATATCTATATATTTTCTCGAATTTTTCCTTAATGTCCTGTAATTCTTCAGGAGAGAATGTTTCTTGAAATTCTTGTTTAATCAATTCTTTTTCTTCTTCACTGAATAAGTCAGTGTAGAGATTTCTAAGAAGAGTAAAATGTTCTTTCTCCCCTTCTAAGTCTTTTAAAAAATCAGTTTCATGATTATTAATCATTAATTTGTCCTCCTCCAATGCCTAGAATTGCCTTAAAAAACTTAGTAGTTAAAATATGCAGATAATAGCGTTTTTTATCATATTCTTCTCTTTCTAACAAACAAGAACGCCAAGTGTTCATAATTGCCTGTTCTAATTGTGGCTCAGTCAATTTGATTTTTTTATTGTTCATATCTCGAATCAGACTGTAGGTAGTCCCTTCTTGCTCTTGTAAACCAGCTAAAAGCGACATTAACTTTAGGTCTGAATCAGAAAACATTCTCAAAGCTTGAAAAAATATACGCCACCAAAATCTTTTAAAGACGTTCATATCGTCTTCTTGAACATCATCTTCTGTTAGGCGAACATTAAATAAACTTTGTTCAATTTCTGCGGTAGTTTTGTTTTTTAGTTGACCTGTTACTAATTTTAATGCTAAGGGTAAATAGCCAGTTTTATTGTTGCCAGTAAATTTTAGTAATTCTATAGAAGCATCAGGATCAAAACAAGTAATGTCTCTTTCCTGTGCAACTTGCTCCATTAATTTGATTGATGCTTCTTCTTGCAGACCTTGTAAATAAAAATCCCAAACATCTACCTCTAAAGTATCAAATCTATTTCGGCTGGTAAACAGAACTTTACTATTTCCTAAAACTGAATAAAGCCTCGCCGCAATTGCATTCTGAGATTCCGAAGTTTCCATATTGTCCAAAATTAAAAGAACTCTCTGACTAGATAATAACTTTCTAGTTTCGATTTCTCGTCTCTCACCTTGTAAACCTATCAAATCACGAAGAGAATCTATTGTTCTATCATTTGTTCTATCATTTGTTCTATTATTGTATTTAAGTGAGGGTAATAATTGCTTGGGAATATCTTCAAGAATTGAATCAAAAGTCATACGAGTGGAATTGAACTTTGTTGAGGCGGTTTGCCAGACAACATATCGAAAACCCATTTCGCGGAAAGCTCTAGCAACTTCAATAGCTACAGAGGTTTTGCCATTTCCTCCCAGTCCAGTAATTCCCACTAGACGTTTACCTTTTGAGTCACTGAGAGCATCTTTGATTCTGTTAATTTCTTGTTCACGTCCTAAAAGTTCTAGATAGTTTGGAGTTGGAATTTTCGCTAATTCCTCAAAAAAAAACCGTCTTTTTCCTCTTCTTCAAAAGTAACTTGATTAGGATTAAATCCTCCCCCAGAATTTTGACGAGGTAAATATTTATCTATAAATTCTCTCACCCCTATATAAATAGTATCATTCTCACTTTGAGGTTTAACAATAGCAAAATGATCTGCTCCATTGACGGCAGTTGGTCTAACGCCTGTAACATTTGGATCACTACTGAAGCGATCCACCACTAGGCGTTTTCCTATCGCAGGAATTTCTGTTTCTTCGGTTTCATAAAAGGCTTTTGTTTGAATGTCATAAGTTTTTGTATTACCGCTATACCATTTACCTGATTTATATAACTGGGTGTTAGTATTCTCTGAGCTAAGTTCACTAATAATCACATTTTCGTCAAGAAGACGAAATGTTTTTGCAACTTGAGCTAATAATTCCTTGAAATTGGCCAAATCTGAACCTTGATGAGGGGTAGCACAAAAAACAACTCCTTTGGTTTGTCCAATAATTTCCCTCATTTCGTCATTACTATTAAGATCATCATGAGCTAAATAAAGTGTCTCTTTGACAATTAAACCGCCTAAACTATGAGTAACAAAAATTTTGGGCCGGATCAAAAAATCTCTTTGTGTCAAAAGTGCAAGCAGTTCACTGGCTTGATCTATGATGGGAGAAGCCTTTCCCGTATAACTCTCTATTTTACCTTTGACTATTGGTACTCTTGATAAACCACTACTTTCTTTAAAAGGCATGGCTTCATATCCATAAGACCAAATCCCTAAATCTGGTCTATGTTTACCAAGCCAATTTAACCAAAAGTTGAGTTCTTGTAACTCTTGATTCCAAAATTGCTCTGTATCAACTTTGTCTCTTATTTCTTCTGGGTTGGGATACCAAGCTGTAATGGGATGATCCCCTAGTCCATGAACGAAGATAATATCTCCCCTACGATTAGAGTCATCGCACCCACCGTTAATCTTCAGTAAGCCCAATCTTCTCTTAGCCATACTCCACTACCAGTCATCGTATAGTTATGATAAGATTCATTATAGTTGATCCCTCGCAAGTGTCGATCTATTTTCCCCCTTTACCTCGCCCTTTCCTTGTCAAGTTATGTAAAGAATATTAAGCTAGAAGCATTCGGTCATCAGTTTTTTGTTATGCCCACTACTGCCCAAGAAGTTTATAATCAAGTGGTTTGTCACTTATCATCAGGAGAACGTTTACGATTGGCCACAATCATTCTCAATGAACTTGTCGGACAACAACAACCATCGCTCGATCAAAGTGATACCTGGACTGAGGAGGATCAGATCGATCTTGTCAATTTTTCCCTAAACTATGCGGCCAAAACTTTCTCTGATGTGGAGGGGGGTTAATTGGTGACGTTTTCCCCTAGAGATGTGGTGACAGTTGATTTTCCCGGTGTGACAGGAATTAAGCGCCGTCCTGCTGTGGTTTTGTCATCAGAGACTTACCACTCTCTTCGACCTGATGTAATAGTTGGACTGATCACAACTCAGTCAAAAGTTCTAGGAATTACTGATTATGCGCTTCAGGATTGGGTCTCGGCCGGGTTACGGGTCGCTTCGATATTTCGTTGTTTTATCGTAACTTTGCCACCATCTGCAAATTTAGCTGTGATTGGACATTTATCAGAGCGTGACTGGCAGGGAATCAAGGCTCGTGTTAGAATTTCCCTCGCAAGTTTAGATGAAACAAAACCATAGAGGCAAGTCGCCTCATCTAACCCACCCGACAACTTAAATTTATGTCTCGTCGTCAACTGTTGAGTTTTTTAATTGCAGTAATTTTGGCATTTTTTGCCTTGATTCCCGATGCTAACGCTTTAGGTGGCCCCCAACCCCCTTTAAATCAACCGGCACCCGATTTTACCCTACCGACTAACACGGGAGAAGGGAATATTTCCCTATCGGATTATCGGGGTAAGTGGGTAGTTTTGTATTTTTATCCCAAGGATTTTACCCCCGGCTGTACCCTAGAAGCGCGGCGTTTTCAGCAGGATTTGCCGAAATATATGGCTAAAAATACGCAAGTTTTAGGGGTAAGTGCCGATGATGTCGATTCTCATGCGGAATTTTGTGACTCGGAGGGGTTAAAATTTCCCTTACTGGCAGATACTACCGGAGATGTTAGTAAAGCCTATGGTTCTTGGATGGGTTATGTTTCCCTGCGTCATACCTATCTTATCGATCCCGATGGGATTTTAAAAGAGATTTATTTAGGGGTAAATCCTGCCATTCACAGCGCCGAAGTTTTAGCACGTTTAGAGGAATTACAGGCGACTTCTTGAGATAATTGGTCTTGAATCTAGAAATTATCTTGATAAAAGCTATCTGCAGCCGATGAGATAAAAAAAATCCCGACCACGATTTTGTTATCGGTGGGGGATATAGACTAACAACCTTAACCGAGATAATCAGGACTAATTGCAATTATCGTCCTTATCACCCTTACAGTCACGGTTTTGTAAAATTAGCGGCGAAGAGGAACGGTCAAAATGGTTATCTTGACTATTAACCGCTAAAGTGTGAGGAATTGAACCTAACAGCAAGGAGACCACAACAAACAAGGTTAACGAGATTTTCATGGTTTTACTCCCTTAGACACCATCAGGTAATTGACCTGTTTTTACCATAGGGCCTTCCCGCTCGGATGTCAGTCCCATTGCCAAGAGGGAAAAAGGGGTTAACATGGAAAAAAAGGGAATATAAGTAGAATAAAGTAGAACCGGATGAAACCACAGGGATGGGACGAGTTTCTTAAACATCTAGCTAGAGAATACGGTGTTCAGGGTAAATTAAAGGAGATTTTTTTAGTTCGTTTTGCCTACGAAAATTGGCGCAAACCGGATGAGGAAATTTGGGAAATGGCCGAGGCCGCCAGCCATGAAACCTATAAAAAACAAATGACTAAAATATATAGCTATTTCTCGGCAGATAAAGATAATGGCTGTCCCGAACTAGAATTAGGTAGTAAAGGGCCGGGTAAGTTCCAAATCCTCCGGGAATGGTTCAAAGATATCAAATATCCTGAATGGAGAAATCAACCCGCCCCGATACTAGCAGAAAAATCGGTTATAGATAGTTATATTAGCCGCCCTCCCGTCGAAAGCGACTGTTATCAAGAAATTAATCGCCCAGGGTCACTGATTCGCATTAAATCCCCCGAAAAGACCGGTAAAACTTCTCTGCTTAAACATCTGCTCGCTCAAGCAGATAGTTGGGGACACAGCACAGTTTATATTAATTGTCAAGTGGCAGAAAAGGCGATGTTTGCCAGTTTAGACCGATTTTGTCGCTGGTTTTCGGCCAATGTTAGCCGAGAATTGGGTTTAAAGCCTCAATTAGATGAATATTGGGATGAGGAACTATTTGGCAGTTTAATCAGTTGTCAAACCTATTTTCAGTCCTATCTTTTGGAACAGATTAACGGGCCGCTCTTTTTGGCCCTAGATAATTTAGACAGAATTTTCGAGTATCCCGACATCGCTAGGGATTTTCTGCCGCTTTTGCGCTGTTGGCACGAAGAGGCTAATAATTTAGAAATCTGGCAGAATTTGCGGTTAGCGATTGCTAATTCCACGGAAATCTATATTCAATTGGACGCTAATCAATCTCCCTTTAATGTCGGCCGTGCGATTAAATTACCCGGTTTTAACCTCGAACAACTGGAAAACTTGGCTAGTAGCTACGGATTGCCTAAAAATGACGATAATCAGCGTTTTCTTGGCGATTTAATTGCTCTAGTCGCTGGTCATCCCTATCTTAGCCGTTTGGCCCTGGAAGCGCGGGTGCGTGGGGAAAAAAATATTCTCCCTAATGCTGCTACTCAAGGGGGAATTTATGCGGCACACCTGCGTCATCACTGGGATAATCTGCAAAAACAGCCGGAATTATTGACAGCGATGGGGGAAGTGGTTAATTCTTCCGATAAGGGAGTGCGATTAGAACCGATTACTGCCTATAAACTGGAAAGTATGGGTTTAATTCAGTTAAAAGGCGACCTAGCCCAGCCTAGCTGTCAATTATATCAGCTTTACTTCCGAGAAGAACAAACTGGCAGCGATCTCTAGTGGATAATTAGACACCGATAAGCATCCGGTGCGCTCAAAGATTGCTCAACTTGCTAAAGATTGTAGTTCGGAAGTGCCATAAACTCTCACGATTTTGTCTTGGCAGGCCGTGGCGATATAATTACCATCGGGACTAAAACAAACCGCATAGATTTTCTGGGGATGGGGAATAGAAATAATGGCTTTTCCTGCTTTTAAATCCCATAATTTTAAGCTTTTATCATCACCACCACTGGCTAATAGTTGATTATTAGGACTAACACTAACTGAATTGATATGATCACTATGTTCGCTGAGAGTTTTTACCTCTGTCCCTCTTTTAATATCCCAGATTTTAATAGTTTTGTCTTTGCTGCCACTGGCTAAAAATTTGTTATTACTGCCGAAATCTACCGATAAAATACCTCCAAACCAATCGGAATGACCTTTTAAGGTAATACTGCTCTTTTCTCCCAGATTCCAAATAATTACCGTTTTGTCATTTTCGCCGCCACCACTGGCTAAAAGTTGACCATTTTGACTAAATTTAACTGTTAGGACTTTATCGCTATGACCTTGTAAAGTGGAAAGAATTTCTCCAGTTTTTACTGACCATATTTTCACCGTTTTATCTTCACTGCCACTAGCAATAATTTCCCCATCGGGATGAACAGCTACTGCTGTAACTTTGTCTTGGTGTCCCGTTAAGGTAGAGATTAATTTTTTAGTTTCTAGTGACCAAATTCTTACAGTTTGATCATCGCCTCCACTAACCAAAAATCCTTGACAGGGACTAAAAGCAACAGAATTGATTCTTTTATGTCTATGTCTTGAAAATATATCATCAATCTCCGAAACCTTTACTTGAGGAGGTTTTGAGAATATATCATTAATTTTAGGTATAGCGATTCCACCCTTATTTCCAAATATATTGCCAATCCCCTCCTCTAGATCTCCAAACATTTTATTGATATCATCTTCAAAAACTTGATCAATTTTTTTAGTTAAAGAAAACTTCTGATTTTTTCTCCATTCCCAGATTAGAATATTACTATCATCTCCAGCACTAGCCAAAAGTTTACCATCTTGGGAAAAAGTTAGACATTTAACCTCACCTTCATGGCCTTCTAAGGATTTAAAAGATACTAAGCGATTAAACATAGTGAAAACATTAGTTAATCAGTATTTTTCGGCATTACCCGATGTTAGTGGTTCTGTAGGGGACTAAGCCATCCCTGAGATAACTTTTCAGAAATCTCCGCTCACCACAAGTACGGGGAAGCTATTGTTCCGTGATTATAACTAATTACAGCGTTTATCGTCAAGGAGATGCAGCTAATCTAAGGATAGGCGATTAAAATAGGTCTTAGCTTATAAGTACCCGTTGACAATCATAGTAGTAGGGTGGGTGAGGGGACAATAATCGAAAAAATTGCCCGATAAATTAAGTATTGGCTGTAACCTAGCCAAAAAAGGCCGCTATTTAGGGACGTTATAGGGTAAGATTAACTATTAGGGTGGAGTTTATTGCCGATTTTAATCTTGTCCTAAGCGAGCAAAATTGACAATTGAATCTGTAATTTTAAAAATATCTATCCCGTCAATCTCATCTAACCACAAATGCTTAAAATTTTAGTTGATGGTACACCGATAAGACAAAATCCTAGTGGAATTGGATTATATGCTTATCACCTGATTGCCGAATTAGCTAAATTACAAAACCAAGAAAACTTTTCCCTGTCCCTCTGTTTTCAACCATCGGTAAAAAACTGGCTGCGGGGTAATCTTTCTATTCCCGAAAAACTGCAATCCTATCCAGAAGTTAAATGTTTACCAATTCCCGTCAGTCTTAGCAATATCTTAACCAGATTTCCTAATCCTCTAATTCCCTATCTAGAAAACTTTCTTGATTCTCCCGATATTCTCCACGGATTGGATCATGTGGTCTATCCTTGTCGTCAGAGTCGTAAAGTTATGACTATTCATGATGTTACTTTTATGAAATATCCTCAGTTTGTCACGGGGATTGTCAAAACCTACACCCAACGCATTAAAAAATCTCTACAATGGACAGATTTAGTCATTGCTAACTCCGCAAGTACCAAACGAGATATTATTGAATATTTAGATGTGAACCCAGAGAAAATTTTTGTTACTCCCCTCGCAAGTCGTTATTCTTCTCTCCCCAATTATCCCTCATCTCTAACCATCACTAAACCCTATTTACTCTTTGTTAGTACCCTAGAACCACGAAAAAATATTATTAATCTTATCACTGCTTTTAACTATCTCAAGGACAGGTATAAATTAGACCATAATCTGATTCTGATTGGCAAAAAAGGATGGAAGTATCAACCAATTTTCGATAAAATATCTCAGTCTCCCTTTCGAGATAGTATTCAACATCTTGATTATCTTGCTGATGACTTAGTTGCGGATTATTATCAAAAAGCTGATGTTTTTGTCTATCCTTCCTTTTATGAAGGTTTTGGATTACCAGTTTTAGAAGCGATGACTTTAGGTTGTCCCGTGGTAACTGCTAATACTGCATCCTTACCCGAAGTCACGGGAGAATCGGCAATATTAATTAATCCCGATAATCCCCTAGAAATTGCGGCAGCAATCTATCAGGTGATTAGTGATACCTCTCTCCGTCAAGAATTAATCACTAAAGGAAAAAAACAAGCGGCAAAATTCTCTTGGCAAAAAACCGCACAAGCTACTATAAAAGCTTATCGTTCTCTTTTATAATAAGTAAGTATTTATAATTAAATTGAAGATGGATCCCCCCTTAATCCCCCCTTGATAAGGGGGGTGTTGATCCCCCCTTGATCCCCCCTTGATAAGGGGGGTGCTGATCACCCCTTAATCCCCCCTTGATAAGGGGGGTGTCTGACAACTTTTAACACCTACCTACTTAACTAGCTAATATCTATGAATAGGAATAATCAATTATTAATCAATCTCGCTTTTCTCGGTCCTAAATATACTGGACTGACTACCTATACTAAAAATCTCATTCCTCAATTAGCCAACTTAAATCCTACCCTAATCACTTCTAATAGTTACCCAGATTTTAACACCTATCCTGTGTCGGCAAACCTCACCCAAGAGCAGGGAACCAAAGGCAATATTAGGCGCTTAATTTGGACAGAAACCCAACTCTATCAAACCTATCAACAATTGCAGTCTTCCCTGCTATTTACCCCCATTCCCGAAGCACCTATTTATGAAAATTGTCGCTATATTGTCACAGTCCATGATTTAATTCCCCTGCGATTCCCAAAATTTTCTCCCCTAACTTTTTATAATAAATACTATTTACCCCAAGTCCTGAAAAAAGCCACACATATTATCGCTGTTTCCCAAGCAACTGCCGCCGATATTAATAAGTTTTTTAAGATACCTCTTGACAAAATAACCGTGATTCTTTCTGGATATGATTCTGATAATTTTCGTCCGCTAAATCTGGCGACTCGTCCCTATTTTCTCTATCTTGGTCGTTATGATCCTCATAAAAATCTCGGTCGTTTAATTACTGCTTTTTCCCAAATCGATTCCGAATATCAATTATTAATTGTCGGTCAATTTGACCCCCGTTTTACGCCGGCTCTACAGCAACAGGTAGAAGCATTATCAATCTCTCAACGGGTGCAATTTTTAAACTATGTTTCCTATGAAGAATTGCCGCAACTTTTAAACCAAGCAACTGCTTTAGTTTATCCCTCCCTTTGGGAAGGTTTCGGATTACCTGTACTAGAAGCGATCGCCTGTGGAACTCCTGTAATTACTTCTAATCTTTCCTCTCTCCCGGAAGTTACAGGAGAGGCGGCAATTTTAATTAATCCCTATAGTATTGATGAGATGAGAGAGGCAATGCAGCAAATCGCCACGGATGAACAATTACGCGTAAAATTAAAGTCCCTCAGTCGTCAACGCGCCGAGCTTTTTAGTTGGGAAAAAACTGGTCAAGAAACCGCCACAATTCTGGAAAGTTTTCTCTAAAAATGGTGATAAAAAAATTTATCAATCATTTTAGGATGAGTTATACTAAATCCGTTGAGTAACGCACAGAAAACGGGTTTCTCCGAGAAACCCGTTTTCTACTCATGCAAAAGGCAACAGGGGGAATAAATAATCAGTTTTTAATAACCAGATTTAGTATCAAAGCATAGTAGATGGATTCATGAATCCATCTACCTGGGGGGGAAATTTAGGATGACTTCCTATATATTACTATGCCATTCTTCGGGAATTTGAGCGACTTTTTCTTGGCCAGTAGGCTGATGAATAGGTTTTCCTAAAGGACGAATTTTGAGATTTCCTTGCAAATAAGCGGCGATTCTTTCCCTGGCAATTTTCACATATTCTGCTTCTTTTTCACTCCCCATCACTCGACGATTGTGCATAATACTAGCAATCAGAGAAGTTCCAACCCCGGCAAAGGGATCAAAAACCCAATCCCCCTCATTTGTCAAGGCTAAAACACATCTTTCTACTAATTCGATTGGATATTGACAAGGATGGATAGTTTTCTCTGGATGATTAGATTTAACGTTAGGAATATCCCAAAGTAACTCATCCCATTCTTGTGCTAAAAACTCCCAAACATCGCTGGGATTTTTCCCTAAAGGATTACCAGAGGGTTTACCGATATTTTTACCTTTAAAATGGCGCTTACCAGGGTATTTAGCGGGGATTCTCACCGGATCAAGATTAAAGATATATTTATCGGTTTTTGTCAGCCACAAAATAGTTTCATACCTGCCAGAAAATCTTTTAGAGGTATGTAATCCATGGCCAAAATGCCAGACAATTCTATTTCTTAAAAAGAAACCCATTTGTTTAAATAGCTGATAATAAAAAATATCTAAAGGATAAACTTCTCCCTCTTGAACGAAATTTCCCACCTGCCAGCAAATACTGCCATTATCTTGCAAGATTCTAGAGAATTCTCGCATAATTTTGGTTTGGGTTTCCAGATAAGTATCCAAAGAGATTTTTTTTTCGTAGTCTTTTCCTAAATTGTAGGGAGGAGAAGTAATAATCAAGCTCACAGAATTATCTGGTATAGTCTTGATAAAATTATTGCTATCTCCTTGATAAAGAATTATTTCGGCATCAGGTTGATAAAAGTCTCGCACTGATTTTGATTGAGAAAATAAGGGCAACTGATTCATAGACAATTTAGCAGAGAATAGCTACTTTTAATTAGGGTTTGCGGCAAAAAGTTTTTCCTGGGGGCAGGGTGTGGCCCCCCAACCCCCCCGACATCGGGGGGGCAGGTGGGGTGTGGGGTTTTACCCATTTTACATCCAATATTCAAGAGAGCCAGTTTTTTAAAACAATTAAAAAATTCTACTTTTTTAGATAAAAATCGGGAAGAAAGTTTTAACTTTTTTCTATTCTTCCCTTAACTCAGATTAGCTCAAACCAGAAACGCACTCGCCTAATTCCACTGTAAAAGGTTGCCAAGGACGAGGATCAATTACCTTTGTCGGTAAGGCATGGGATGTTAATAATTCTTGAAAAGATTCGGGACTACCCTCAGCACTTAACACCGCCATCAATAAACCTTTAAACTCGATATCACCACCGGCAGCCGTAGAAATAATATATTCGGGCTGCAAGCGTTGACAAACTGCTAAGGCGCTTTCTTGTCCTTTGATTACCGGTCCGAGGAAAGGTATTTTTAAATCAATCAAAGGAGTGATAATAACATCAATTTTACCGAGAGAATCGAGGCTAGGAGAATGATAACCGTGGGGTTCGTAGTAGATACTCTGATTTGTCGCTAATTCCTTGATAACATAACCATTTTCCACCAGAGTCGGCCCGACTGGAGAACCGGGGACGGCAGTAATTTCGATCGCATTGTCAAAGATATAACTAGAGCCGTGGGTTAAAGGGATGAGATGGGTATAATTAAGCGCTCGAACGACTTTTTCGGCATTAGGAGAAGCCACCACGGGAATTTGGCGATCGAGTACCTGTAAAGTAGGAGGATGGGCGTGATCTTCCAAACCTTGGGAGAGAAGAATCAGATCGATATTTTGGGGAATGGCATGATTAGAGGTTTTTTTGCCCTCAAATAGCCAAGTTAAATTACCAAACGTCAGGGAACCTACCAACCAAGGGTCGAGAAGCAGGCGTTTTCCCCCGATTTCGATTAACCAAGAATTACTATCAAGCCAAGTTAACTGCATATAAGCCGAGGAATAATGGGGATTTTCTTAATTTAATTTAACATTAGCATTAACTTTTCTGCGCTTGGGGGTTTTTCAGTCATCAGTGAATGCCATTTATAGCAGTTATCTTAATGGTGAGGTAGGAAGTCTCTGGTTTTAGGGAACGGGCAACAGTAGCCAGTCGTCTGGGGATGATACCAAATTAGGTTACACTTCATCTTGAGGAGAAACGCTGTCACACTCCTCACTCAATGCCGGTCACTGAAAACCCAAATCTGATCACTGATTACTGATTACTGATCACTGATTAGTCAAGGCTTAAGAAATAGGGAAAGTTTAGCTATCCTAGGGAAAGTAGGCGCTAAAAGGGGAGGAAGAACGCATCAGCCGAGACTGAATTTCTATGACTAAACGTACCTTCGGTGTTATCGGACTAGCTGTCATGGGAGAAAATCTCGCTCTCAATGTGGAGAGTCGGGGTTTTCCCATCGCTGTTTACAATCGCACCGCCAGCAAAACTCAAGAATTTATGGAAACTCGCGCCGTCGGCAAAGATGTCAAGGCGGCCTATAGTTTAGAAGAATTCGTCCAAATTTTAGAGCGTCCCCGCAAAATCCTGGTCATGGTCAAAGCTGGCCCGCCGGTGGATGCCGTGATTGAACAATTAAAACCCCTTCTCGAAGAAGGAGATATGATTATCGATGGCGGTAACTCCCTCTATGAGGACACGGAAAGACGCACCCGGGACTTAGAATCGACCACTAAACTGGGTTTTGTCGGCATGGGGGTCAGTGGTGGCGAAGAAGGCGCTCTGCACGGTCCTTCCCTGATGCCGGGGGGTACAGAGTTCGCCTATCGGGAATTAGAGCCGATTTTAACCAAAATTGCCGCCCAAGTCGATGATGGTCCCTGTGTCACCTATGTGGGGTCCGGGGGGGCGGGCCATTATGTGAAAATGGTTCACAATGGCATCGAGTACGGCGATATGCAGTTAATTGCGGAAGCCTACGATGTGCTGAAAAATGGTCTAGGACTAAGCAATCAGCAGTTACAGGAAACTTTCGCCGAGTGGAACCGCACCGATGAGCTTAATTCTTATTTAATTGAAATTACCGCCGATATCTTTAAGTGTGTTGACCCAGAAACTGGTCATCATCTGGTGGATTTAATCTTGGATTCGGCGGGACAGAAGGGAACCGGACGCTGGACTGTGTTAAGTTCCTTGGAGTTGGGGGTGCCAATTCCGACCATTTATGCTGCGGTTAATGCTCGCGTGATGTCCGCTTATAAGGAGGAACGGGTGGCAGCCGCCAAAGAGTTACCCGGACCCGGGGAAACCTATCCGGGGGATGCGGCACTATTTGTGGATAAGGTGCGTGATGCTCTTTACTGCTCGAAAATGTGTTCCTATGCCCAGGGTATGGCTTTAATCGCTAAAGCTTCTCAGGAGTTTAACTATAATATCAGTCTGCCGGAATCAGCCCGGATTTGGAAGGGTGGCTGTATTATTCGGGCCAGTTTCTTGGATAAAATTCGCAAAGCTTTTGCGGAAAATCCGGGCCTGCCGAATTTGTTGTTAGCGCCGGAATTTAAGCAAAGTATCCTCGATCGCCAAGAAGCTTGGCGTGAGGTGTTAGTCTTAGCTAATAAGTTGGGAATTCCTGTCCCGGCTTTTAGTTCTTCTTTGGACTATTTTGATAGTTATCGTCGGGCTAATTTACCGCAAAATCTCACCCAAGCACAACGGGATTATTTTGGCGCTCATACCTATGAACGTACCGATAAACCCAGAGGTGAGTTTTTCCATACGGAATGGATGGCCGGACTGTAAGGCTATCTAATATCTTCTCCCCTTTTTATTTCTGGTAAAAAGGGGAATTTTTTGGCTATCGGTCAAGAATTTTCGTTGACATCCTCGCCGCCGTAAAACGGACGGCGATTCCTCACCACGCCACTTTTTTAGGGTGGTCGCTGAATGGGGTTGACGCAGATATCGAAAAACGCTTAATTGCTTAAGTCTGACTCTTTCTCCACGTCCGTTTTGAGTGTCCGAATGCCCTCCGGCCACTTTGAACAAGTCGAAAAAATCTAATGTTCAACCTTATTTCCTAGAAAGTTTTACTCGTTCAAGGCCGAATTTGAAGTCTTTTCTGAACAAAACCCCCTACTATCTGTTGTCAAGGTTCAGTTTTTAGCTTGGTTATCGCTTTTTCCATTGTAGCTTAAAGCCGTCCTAAAAGGACGGGGTTTTAACCCAAATTTTCGATAACCCTTGGGCAAATTGTTCGGCAGTCATGGACCCAACCTCGGTTGACAGGGACTAAAAGAGAGCCGGTGCTGAGAAGTAACTCCATGGTTGCCAATCGCTTCTAGGTGTTGAGCAGTGCCATAACCCTTGTGACGAGAGAGTCCATAATCGGGATAGCGTCTGTGCCAACGAGTAATTAAGTCATCGCGCCAGACTTTGGCCACGATACTGGCCGCCGCAATTACCGGCGATTGTTGATCTCCCTGAATTACCGCCTTTTGGGGGATTGACAAATCTTTAATAATGTGCTTGCCATCGATCAAGCAGAGATTGGGGGAAAGGGGTAATTTCCCGATAGCTCTGCTCATTGCCAGTAGGGAGGCCTGAAGAATATTCAAGCGATCGATCTCTTCCACCGTAGCATAACCGATGCGACAAAGAAAATCCCGTTGTATTTGCTGGCTCAATTTTTGCCGTTTTTGGGGGCTAAGTTGCTTACTATCCTTCACCCCCAACTCCCACAGCCGTGCAAAACCAGAGGGGACAGTGACCACTACCGCCGCCACCACGGGGCCAAATAAGGCCCCGCGCCCCACTTCATCGACACCAGCAATTAAGGGTTCTGCGCTCATGACTCATCGGCAGTGGCGGAGGAACGACGACGACGACGACGCAGCACCGTGGTTTCAGCCTCTATTTGTCGCTCCTCCGTCCCCTCGGCACTCACTGGGGTCTCTAAAGGAATGACTTCGCCCAGAAAAACTGGAGTTTCGGACGCAATCGGTTCGGGAGTAAAAGTCACTGGCGGACTCGCTTCTTGGCTGATTTCCTGACTAACTTCGCTAGTGGTGGGACGACGACGACGGCGCACCAAGGGACGATTTTCGCTCATTTCGCTCACTTCCTCGCCGGTTTCCATCCCTTCGACCGGTGCGACCTCGGCTTCTAGGGTAGGAGTCAAGGATATTTCAGGAGTGGCAGACGTTTCTGGGTTTTCCGCTTCTCTTTCCCCCGGCAGTTTCACGGAAACAAGCACCGATTTCGGGTCTTTAAACTCCTTATCCACGAGAATCAGGGGAGAAATACCCATTAAAGAATAAACTTCCTGTTCTACGGGGGTCATTTCCACGGAAACCCGCTCTCGTTCGCTGACGGGGATATTTTTGCCGGCGCTGGCATCTTCTCCCCGTTTCGAGAGACGGGCCGGGCGTTCTCGTTTTTCCTCAAAGCGTTGTGGTTCTGATTCTGGCTCGATTTCGTTGTTAATACCGTTAGTAGAGGCTTTTTCGCCCCGTTCCTCTTTTAGTAACAGTTCCGAGGGCCGACGACGACGACGGCGGCGAGAATTATTAACCTGTTCTTGATAGTTGGGATGGAAGGAAATATCCATCCCTTGGGCGTTTTCTTCGGCCTCAAATTCGGAGAAAACTTCTAGATAGGGTTCGGCAGCGGCAACGCTAGGAGCGCTCTTATCGGGCAGAACTTTTGTATTAGTCGGGGCGACGACAAAGGTTTCTTTTTCCGCGCGGCTAAGGGTGGGGGTTTCTAGGGCGATGGCGTTGCCTTCTCCTGGTAGATGGGCTAAATGACCTAGTCCGCCGCAATGGCTGCAGGTTTTGCCGAATAATTCATAAATGTTTTTCCCCTGACGCTTACGAGTTAATTCCACTAACCCCAATTCCGATAATTGGGCAATCTGGGGCCGGGCCTTATCGCTTTTCAAGGCCTTATTAAACAATTCCAGCAGTTTCAACTGGTCGCGACGGGAATCCATATCGATGAAGTCCACCACCACCACACCGCCGATATTTCTCAAGCGCAGTTGTCGGGCGATTTCCGTGGCGGCCTCGCTATTAGTCCAGAGTACGGTTTCCCGGGCCGTGGCCGAACGGGTAAAGGAACCGGAGTTAACATCAATTACCGTTAAAGCTTCCGTCGGTTCGATGATAATGTAGCCGCCGGAGGGTAAATCAACCCGGGGTTTCAGGGCCTCGCGAATGGCGGCGTTAACCCGGAAATAGTCGAGAATTGGCTGGGTTTCCCGATGGGAGTCGATATAAACCCCTTCGAGAGCTTTGCCGCCGCCCCAGTTCGTCAATTGCTGTTTAACTCGTTTTACCGCCACCGGGTTATCCACAACAATGCGATTGACATCGGCACTGTACATATCCCGCAAAACCCTTTGAATAAAGTCATCATCGCGGTTCAGCAAGGCCGGGGCCCGGCTGCTGACGGCCATCTGTTGGATGCTCTCCCACTGTTTTTGCAGAAATTCCAAATCCTCGATAATCGCTTCTTCCGCTTTGCCTTCGGCCTCGGTGCGTACCAGCAAACCCATCCCCGCCGGTTTGACCAAAATCCCTAAAGCTCGTAAACGGGAGCGCTCGTCTTCACTGCGGATGCGACGGGAAAGATTCACCCCGCGACCATTGGGCATCAATACCAAATAACGACCGGGGAGAGTGACATTTCCCGTTAGCCGCGGTCCTTTGTTGCCGGTGGGTTCTTTCATTACCTGTACCAGCACTTTTTGCTGCGGGGCCAGTAATTCGGTGATAGCACCGGCGGTTTTTTTCAGTCTTAAGGGGCCCAGGTCGGTGACATGGATAAAGCCATTGCGTTCCGCATCGCCAATATTGACGAAGGCTGCATCTATCCCGGGGATGACGTTTTCTACTAATCCTAGATAGATGTCGGCCACCTGCTGATTACCTGTGGCTACAACTAATTCCTGAATTTGATCTTCCCAAAAAACAGCCGCTATATGGTGTTGTTCGGCTATGATTATTTGTTTTGGCATTCAATTTCCTCAATCTTTCGGTTTCAAAAGCGACTGACCATGGGCTATTTGTCTATGCTTTGAGGCTACTTCTGGAAATCTGGTCTTGTTAAGAAAGTTCTAAGAAGATGAGTCCGCATCGTTAAAGCCTCATCTTGATATTCATCTGCCCCCCAGACGTGGGAACTGAGTCTTGGTTTCAGTTGTTAAGTCTGTTTGGCAAGTGCCGGCTTGACCCACAATTAGGTAAGCACAGCCAGGAGACGAGATTTTCAATTAATCCCTGAGTCTTGCTCGATAACAGCATTTTTTATCCGTTTCCGCCGGTTCTGTCTATCAGAATCTAGGAAAAAAGGAGTTTTTGAGTTACTCCCCTCGGCAACGGGTTTCTGTGGACGGGAAAAATAGCGCACTTTTCAATTTTCCAAAAACCACGATTCTTTTAAGAAATGCTTTAATCGAGTCTTATAGACGACTATAACTCACTGGGTCACTCTCTGACAAGACGATGATCCCCTGACCAAGATAAATTTTTCGGGGCAAGAAAGGAGTCAGGAGCAATGATAGGCAATAAAATAGACCTAAAAAGCTATCTAGCCGACTTTTCAGGCTAAAATTACCTTTTTATCCCCTTTTGGCTTTCTTTAAGAATTAATTAACCCGCCAGTACCCCTAGTATTATCGACGAGATGACCAGATTGACGGTTTCCTTAATCCCTTAATTCCTGTTCCGGCAAGGCGATAACGTTCAAAATTTCCTGTAAATCGGCTTCTGACTCGATTTCTAGCAATTCTTGCCGGTAGGGACGATAACGGTATAGTCGATAACCTTTCCCCTCTAACCATCGGGCTGCGGCCAAATTACTGCCTTGATTACCGGCAATATTTTCGTAGAGAATAAAGCGCTAAATAATCACTCATAATCTAGTATGGACTGCACCCATTTGGGCGGACGAGAAATCGGATTACCGAGGCGATCAAGAACTAATAACGCCACTAAATGCACGGCAAATAAGTATAATAAACTATTGACAAATATGCCCACAACTGCTACCGATTGCACTTGCAGCAGCGTCGGTTTAGCGAGAATCCCTAACCAGGTGAAAATCCAATCGATAAAATTAGTCGCTTGGGTAATCACATATAACCAGAGATTTTCGCCTAAAAGAATTGAAAACAGCCAAAAACGAAAGAATAAACCAAAAGCCCCCAACAGTCCCCCGGTCAAGATAGAAAATTCCCAGCGCGCACCCCGGCGCCAGCATAGCCCCAATTGTAACCCCATCAGGCCGTGGGGAATCAAAAAGACAATACTGCGAGTCGGTCCCATTAACACCGACAAAAGTAAACTAGAAACTAATGCTGTCATCCAAGCACAACGAGCGCCCCAACGTAAATAGGCCAAAGCGATAGGAATCGGGAAGAAAACCCTTAATAACGGTCCGAGGGGAAAATAATAATCAATTAACCAGATTAAACTGGTAGCACTGGCCAAAAAAGCCGTTTCCACCGTGATCAGGGTAGCGATAGACTTGAGAGGAGATGGTTGGATAGGTTTGGTTGTGGGTTTATCTAGGGGTTTCTCCTCTTCCCCCAGATCTACCCAATTGGTTTCATCTATTGTCTCTTCTGAGGATTGAGCGGGAGAATTAGCGTTAGAATCATTCATTCTATCAGTTATCCGGTGGTCGGGACGGGTTGGCAAGCTATTCTTAGCTTAGACTTGTGACTCCCAGTCAGACAAGAGGCAAAAGGGGGAATAAATAATCAGTCTTTAATAACTGGATTGAGTATCAGGTGTTAGGGGTGGGGGAATTTACGGAAAATTTCCCTATTTTCACTGAAAAAAACGGCTCTAAATAGGGTTTGCGGCAAAAAGTACGGGGGAATGAGTAGGTAGGGTGCGTTAGGAGCGCCACAATATTATTTAATTTCAGATCGTAGGTTGGGTTGAACGATAGTGAAACCCAACACTTTTAAATAATTGGGTTGGGTTTCGTTCCTCAACCCAACCTTGTATATTGAGAGAGGTGGTAGACCGTCCCAACCTTGGTCGGAAAAGACCGCTTCGTAGCAAGGGTCACCACCATAATCTCCCTGACAAAACTCGAACAGTCGCCGGGGTCGTGGCGAAAACAATCAATTGTTAAGCTAAGAGACCGTATCGGGCAAGGATGAGTAAAATCAAGGGGATGCTCTCCAAAAGAACCATTAATCCCGCCAATTTCTCAGGTTTAATCATGGAAAATATCTCTCAATGGGTAGGCATTGACATTAGTAAAGCGACCCTAGATGTTTACCTTCGTCCCCTCAGTAAAGCGATGAAAGTTGCTAACACAAAGGAGGACATATCTAAACTGGTCGAAACCCTAAAATCCTACACTGTCAACCTCATCGTTCTGGAAGCAACAGGAGGTTTAGAAACTGAACTGGTGATTCAATTACAAGAAGCGGATTTACCTGTAGCCTTAATCAATCCCCGTCAAGGAAGAGACTTTGCTAAAGCCACTGGTAAATTAGCCAAAACCGATGCCATTGACGCTCAAATTTTAGCTCATTTTGGCGAAGCAATGCAACCGCAAATATTAGCGGTTGAGTCGGAAGAATCTCGTCAATTGGGCGACTTAATTAGTCGTCGCCGGCAACTTGTCGAGATGCGGACTGCCGAAAAAAACCGACGGGAACGCGCTCGCGGTAAAGCTTTGGTCGATATCGAAGCCCATCTTGAGTATCTCGATAACTGCCTCGAAAAACTCAATCAAGAAATTGAGGAATTGACCCAAGCTAACCAACAATGGCTCGAGAAAGTCAATTTACTCAAAACCGTGCCGGGGATTGGTCAAGTAATTTCTACTACTCTCGTCTCCGACTTACCAGAACTCGGTCAATTAACCGCCAAACAAATCTCTCGCTTAGTCGGTGTCGCACCGATTAATCCTGATAGTGGTCAACATAAAGGTAAGCGAATGATTCAGGGAGGTCGCGCTCAGATTCGGGCGACTCTTTACATGGGAGCGGTGGTAGCTATGCGTCATAATCCGGTGATTAAAACCTTTTACGAACGCCTAGTCGGACGCGGTAAATCAAAAAAACTGGCTCTGACTGCTTGTGTGCGGAAAATCTTAGTTATTCTTAATGCAATGGTTCGCCAAAATCAGCCTTGGCAGCTTGCTGACAATTTACCACCTTGTTCCTAGAGATTCACACTTTTTGTTATCTCTGATCAAGGGTTGCGCTTGCTTTGGTTTAACCTGAGCGACTTAGTTTTTGCTGCGCTTTTTTCTGGCTTGAGATTTTAGGTTCGACAGCAACTCCTTGATTGTTTTTTGAGTTACCCCTTGACAATCAAGACAGTCGCTACGGCTCAAAAAAAAAATCGACCCGCCTAGCGGCGGGAAAAAGAGAAAAAGGGTAAAAAGGGAAAAAAAGGGAAAAAGGGTTACAGAGTCCTCCCAGCACCGCACACCACCCGAAAACCGAAGCTGAGGTGGCTGTCGCGGCGGCGGCTGACGTTGCGGCAAGCGGAACGGCAGACATTTGGATTGAGGCACCAAGAACCGCCCCGCCGTATGCGATAATCATTATCATTATCATTTATTAACCAAGCACTGCCATCCGTCGGCGCTCCGATATAGCTACTATGCCAATCGTCTTCGCACCATTCCCAAACATTGCCACTCATGTCATAGAGTCCCCAAGCATTGGGCCTTTTCTGGCCCACAGGATGAGTTGTCTTCTGAGAATTTCCGTCATACCAAGCGTAATCTCCTAACTGATTAGCATCATCACCGAAATAAAAGCGAGTAGTAGTCCCCGCACGACAAGCATATTCCCATTCCGCTTCTGTGGGGAGGCGATAGCTTTTGCCGGTTATTTGACTCAATTTCTGACAAAAGGCTTGAGCATCGTTCCAGTTAACATTTTCTACTGGATTTTGGGGATTATTTTTAAACCAATTTTTAAACCGAGAGGGATTGGTTCCCATTACTGCTTGATATTGTGCCTGAGTCACAGGATATTTACCAATCGCAAAACTGTTGACTTTAACTTGGTGTTGAGGCTTTTCATCATCCAAAGCATTGGGATCACTGTCAGGAGATCCCATGAGAAACTCACCTGCTGGTAAGCTCACCATCTCTAGTGTGACTCGATTGGGTAGGTTTTCGGTAAATGGAGTGGGTGAAGCAATTAGGGGTATTGGTGAAACAGGCTTTTTGAGTGCTTGTAAGGCATTTAAAACCTGTTGTGCAGTCCATCTTTGTCTTCTATCTTTTTGCAAACACCCTTCAATAATCGGTTTAAACTCTTTCGGTAAACTAGGGATTTGTAGCTCACAATTTATCACCTTTACCATTAATTGATTATTGTCATTATTGAACTTATAGGGAAATTGATTAGTCGTCATTTGGATTAACATAATACCTAATGACCACAGATCCCAAGCTGAGGAAATATCACCCCTAAAGGCTTCGGGAGGCATATAAATAATTGTACCGGTATTGTGGACTGTTTGAGTGTGGCTTTTGTTATTTAAGGTTCTAATTAAGCCAAAATCTGCTAACTTGTATTGTTGATTAACCTTGAGGATATTACCCGGTTTTAAATCTCGATGCACTTTATTTTGTCGATGAAGATAATTTAAGCCCTGAGCGACTTGAGCAGTAATATTTGTAATCTCATCCGCTGACAAACTGCCTTTGGCAATGTGATTTTCTAGGCTACCCTGTGCCAATTCCATCACTAAATAAAGCATCTCTGTCTTGAGAAAAGTAAATTCCCCCACCGCATAACTCTTAATTAAATTAGGATGTTCTAACTTTCTGGAATTTGTTAACTCAATTAATTTATCATCGCTACTTTCGGGGATAACTTTAATGGCAACTTCTTTGACCGATGTATTTCTGACCATTTCACTAGCATGAAATACACCCCCAAAACCACCCGCACCGAGAAATTTATTAAGACGATAGGGGCCTATTTGTTGCCCTTCTAACATCTTCATCATTTGGTCTAGCATAATAATAACTCCTGAATTAGCCAATTTTTACGTTCTGTAACTATCCTATTAAGTGGGTGGTTTTAACGAAGGCAAGAGGCAAAAGCTTTATCGAAATGTGTAATTAATTTTGCTTAGGTACTTAATACTAAATCTGACTATTAAATACTGATTAAGTAGGTGGGTGGAATTAAATATAAAATGAACGTAGGTTGGGTTGAAGCATGAAACCCAACGCCCGCATGGGTTACGCTACCGCTAACCCATCCTACAAATAATTGTGCCTACCTACTTATTTATTCCCTCGAGTAGAAAACGGGTTTTTCCGAGAAACCCGTTTTCTGTGGGTTACTCAACGGATTTAGTATTAGTATGACATTGGGTTTCGGTTATCTCATAATCAAAAAAGGTGGGCGATAAACCCACCAGAAAAATAACCCAAAAACCTTAACGATAATTAGGACTTTGGATATCTCTAAGACGCGCTTCGGGACGTTTAAATCTGTCCATTTGTGCCTCAAAGAATTGACGATTTTTCAGTAAATGTTTGGGATTAGGATCGTCGAGGGGATAAAGTAAAGCAGTGCGTAGAGCTTGAATAACTGCTGAAGTAACATTATACATCGAGCGCTGGAAACTAATACCCAATTGAATCAAAATATCGTCTTCCCCCCGGCAGTTTTGCTGATAGTAATCAATTAGATATTGGGGTAAAAAATGATACATATCATCCATTAACAAAGTGGGAGGAATTCCCGCAGTACCCACGGGGAAAACATCCGCATAAAGAATGCCATAGTGAAAGTCTTTTTGTTCGTCAGGAACCTGTTTTGCTTGGGCATTATAGGACTTTGTACCCCGGAAGGGAGCAGTACGATAAAAGACCGCTTCCACATAGGGTAAAGCCGCTTCATAAAGCCAAGTAAAAGCCTTTGATTTGGGGATAATTTCGTAGCATTGACCATCAATATAAACGTGATGATAAATCGGCCGGCCAGCGATGGCAAAAATGCCATTAACGAGGAAATTCATGGCATCAGGAACACCTTTAAACCCGCCTTCATCGTAGATATCGGACATCTCGAAAAATACCGGGGCCATCACTTCCCAGAATAGTCCTAAATTAGAGTAGTAGGACATCATCCGCACCTGTTCCAAAAACATATCGGGGAACAGGTCATAAAGTTTCATCATCACGGGATTTTTCTTGAAATAGGCCTTAATAGCGCGGTCGGCATTTTGGCGATATTCTTCTGAATCAAGATAGGCATCAAATAAACCCCAACCCATATCGCGGCCATGCCATAACATGGCTTGCATACAAGCTTCAGCAAATTCCATATTAACGCGGTCATGCCAGAGATGATGGATTAATCTGGGCATTTTTCTGGTTTTACCTTTATCCATGAATTCTAACAATTCAGGGTGAGCGGAACCCGTACCGCGCCAGATGCGTAAATCGGCATTATCGCCAGCGTAATGATTTTGTAGGTCTAGGTATTCTTGGGGCAGAAAATATTTAAAAAAGGGCAAAGGATCGAGGAAAACTCGTTCGGCAATATAGAGCAGATCTCGCCAATAAAAATCCATCGGCACGGCATAAGCTTTATAAATGCCGATAATTTGCATCAGGTTTTCGGGAGTATCCGGCAACATGGATCCACCCGCTTCT
This sequence comes from Microcystis sp. MC19, assembly GCF_003019735.1. NCBI lineage: Bacteria > Bacillati > Cyanobacteriota > Cyanophyceae > Chroococcales > Microcystaceae > Microcystis > Microcystis sp. MC19. Next base: position 3,362,287 of record NZ_CP020664.1, read on the forward strand.
AAACGGTGGATAATGTCGGCGAATTCGTGAGTAGAAGGGGGAATTTTGGCTTTGATTAATGTCCCAGTCATAGTTTTAGGTAAAGTAATTAGCAGCGGTTACAATAATTCGGAAACAGCAAGGGATAACTAACTATTACTCAAAAATTTACCCCGATTCAACCAGTTGGTTTTTGAGGACTTTTGCGGAGATTTTTTGAAGACAAAACTAGGTTTTGCTTCTCCCGATAAGCTGGCAACCATCGAGTTAGTGGTGGGTTCAATCCAACGGACTAAATAATTGGGTTGAATACCTAAAAAGACGATTAATACCATTAGGACAAAAGCGGGTATAGTTTCCGATTTCAGGACTTTGGGATAGTAGGCAAGTTTATTATCCAATTTACCAAAACAGGTGCGATTAAGCAGGATAACAAAGTAAACCGCCGTTAAACCGGAAGCGATGATACAGAGAACCGTCTGCACGGGAAAACGGGAGAAACTACCCTGAAAAACGATAAATTCCGCCACAAATCCCACTAATCCGGGGATCCCAGCGCTGGCCATACCGGCGAGAATTAATAGGGCGCTAACCAGGGGTAAACCGCGAATTGGGTTCATTAAACCGTTTAAAACGTCTAAATCTCTAGTTCCGGCTTTGCGTTCGACGATGCCCACCAGATAGAATAAGAGGGCGAGAATGAGACCATGGCTAATCATTTGCGCGACGGCACCAAGGACGCTTAAACCCGTGCCGGCGGCGGCTGCTACCAGTATATAGCCCATGTGACCGATCGAACTGTAGGCCACCATGCGTTTAATGTCTTTTTGGGCAATAGCGCTCAAGGCCCCGTAAATAACGCTAATAACGCCGATAATTGCCAGTCCGGGGGCGATTAAAGACCAAGTTTCCGGGAATAATTGCAGACCAAAGCGAACTAAGCCATAAGTACCGAGTTTAGCGAGGATACCACCTAATAAAATTGCTGTAGCGGGGGAAGCTTCCGTATAGGCATCCGGTAGCCAAGTATGGAGAGGTACGAGGGGGATTTTGATGCCAAATCCCACTAACAGCAGAGTTAAGAGCAGTAATTGGGTTTTTTGGGAGAAATCGGCGGTGGAGAGGGAGGAATAGTCAAAAGTACCACCGTTGAGGAAACCTATCCCTAAAAATGCCGCTAGGACTAATAACCCAGAGACAGCAGTATAGAGAAGGAATTTAATCGAAGCATAGCCACGTTTTTCGCCTCCCCAGATAGCAATCATCAGATAAAAGGGGATTAATTCTAGTTCATAGAAAACGATGAACAGCAGCAGGTTTTTGGCCATTAATGCCCCAGAAACCCCGGCGTTAATCAGGAGGATTAGGATGTAATAAAGTCGGGGACGCTCTACTTTTTCTTCGGTACTATAGATAGCTATTCCTGTCAAGAAACAGTTTAAAATAATTAACGGTAAGGACAAACCATCGACTCCGAGGTTATAACTTAAACCGATTGGTTTTGCCCATTCGCGGTATTCAGAAAATTGAAAGCCATTACTGGTTAAGTTATATTGGGTCAGCAGATATAAAGACCAAAGGAGGACGGCGGCAACAAAAAAGAGGGTAATTTGACGTAATTTTGCTGGGGCAAATTTATCGGGGAAAAGACCGACGATAATTGCTCCAATTATTGGCAACCAAAGCAGGGTACTGAGCATATTGGTATCGATCGAATTTATAATGACTGGGATGAGAAAAGGATTAGCCAAACGACACGATGACTAATCTAGAATTGACTAAATTAAACTCACTTTGCCGGTATCGAGATCGTAGTAGGCTCCAACAATTTTTAATTGTTTCTTATCTACTAAATCACCCATGACTGGGGACTTGCCTAATTTCTCTACTTGATAGATAACATTGGATTTAATTGCTCGCTCAAGTTTGTTAGAACCGGGTTGTTTTTCAGCCCGATCAACTCCCACCTGTAGGCCATCGATCAAACGACCGATTTGACCGGGGAAACGACCCCCTTCAATGGTGGCTTTTACCGCTCCACAACGAGAATGACCAAGGACAACAATTACCTTGGCTCCTAATACCAACGTGCCGAATTCGAGGCTACCAATTTCTTCGGAAGTGGCTAAATTTCCCGCTACCCGACAAACAAATAGATCTCCTAATCCGCGATCAAAAACGATTTCTGCCGGTACGCGAGAATCGGCACAGCCCAAAATTGCCGCAAAAGGGGCTTGACTTTCGGCCACTTCTGTGAGCCGAGTTTGATCGCGGTTAGGACTTTTTTTTCTTCGTTCCCAGAAACGTTGATTGCCTTCCATGAGCATAGTTAAGGCCTGGTCTGGGTTCAATCCTTGATTTTGAGCCGTTAGCCATGGCTGGGAATTAACAGCAGTTTGGGCGTTAGTTTTGGACAACTGAGAACCCAAAACAGAGGCGGCTAGACTGGTTCCCAAAAAACCACCCCCATAACGGATTAATTGGCGACGAGAGGTATTGAACATAGGTAATTGTTTCCATTAATCAGGACAAATCCTATTGTCAAGGCCGGGGATGCTAAAGAAAAGCCTAAGTTATCAAATCTTTAACTGAAAACTAGAGAAATTTGTGCTAGTAGGGGCCAGCAGATGATAATACCAATCAAAGCCACCCCCAAAATAATCGACAGAAAGTAAAATTGGGTCTGTCCCGAGACGTTATATTTCAAACTCTGACCACCAAAAACCGTGGCTAATCCCACCAAATTAACGATGCCATCCACCAGAAAGGTATCGATCCAGTTAATAATTTGCGAGATTAATCCGATGACAAAAACGATGGTGACTTTATACAATTGGGCGGTATAAAGGTCGTTGGCAAAGAAATCTTGAAGGGCTTTCGGTTGAAAAACGATCGGTTTGGAGATATTTTCATTCAGATAAATATAGGCTGCCGGAATTACGCCCGCAGCAGTGGAAAGCACCAAGAGAAAAGCCACTCCCAGATTTAAGTTACTTGGTAATAAATGCCATTGCGCTAATAAAATCGGCAAATGAAGGGCGAAACCCATGGTCACAGTCATGGGGATAACTAAGGGCCAAAGAGCTTCCGGAGAGCGCAGGGTCATCGGTTTGATTTTACCGCCAAAGAAAACGCAAAATTCTCTAGTGACACTAAAGGCAGTTAAGGCATTGACCAACAATAGCACTAATAACAGTAAACCACTGATTTCTGCGAGGCGATCGCCCATGCGGGCTAAGGACCAAAAACCACCAAAGGGAGGCAGTGCGACTAAACTAGCGGCACCGACGAGATAACAAATGCCAGAAACGGGACGACGAGACCATAAACCGCCGTATTGGCTTAAATCTTGGCTGATATTATTCCAAACGATGTTACCCACCACCATGACTAACAGGGACATAGCGATCGCATAAGTAAAGAGTAACACTAAAGCGGTTTCCGTTTGTCCGGTGGCCACAGCGATAAAAATCAGTCCCATGTAGGCACTGACGGAATAGGAAAGGGAGCGCTTGACATCGATCTGGGCGATCGCAATTAACCCCGCACCGATAGCAGTAACAGAGCCAACAATGATCATCACCTGTAAGGTTAAGGGCGATAATTGTAGCACCGGCTCTAATTTCACCAATAACCAAGCGCCAGTGGAAACGACGACGGTATTCCGCAGAATTGTCGCTGGCATCGGTCCTTCCATGGCCTCATCTAGCCATAAATGCAGGGGAAATTGAGCGCATTTGCCCATTGGACCTGCAATCAGGGCTAAACAGAGTAAATTAGCCACATTGGGGTTTAAATTGGCTGTAGCCGCCCATTCTGCCAATTGGTCAAAGTTCCAGGTTCCCGCCAGGGGTAAAAGGGCCACCACTCCCATCAACAGGATTAAATCGCCAATCCGTTTGGTTAGAAAAGCATCCCGCGCCCCCGTTACCACCAGAGATTGATTGAACCAGAAACCAATCAGTAGATAAGTGCCGAGGGTGAGAACTTCTAGCACACAATAGCTGAAAAATAGCGAATTACAGATAACTAGGGCGCACATACCCCCTTCAAAGAGGGCGACGAGAGAATAAAACCTTGCCCAACCCCAATCCATTTCTAGATAGGCGATCGCATATACCTGAGCGGCGAGGTTTAAGCCGGTAATTAGCAGTAAAGCCCCGATATTAACGGCCGAAATCTGCACATCTAAAGATATGCTTAAATCTGCGGCATTTAGCCAATTAAATGCTATAGATTGCGGCGGACGACCCCAAACGGCGAGCAAAGCAAAAAGACTATGCAAAAAAGCCCAGCAGGTCATGATCAAGTTCAGATAACCGGCCGGTCGCGGGCCGGTTTGCCGGATAATACCGGGAGACCAGGGTAGAGCGAGAAGTGCGCCCGCAAGGGCATAAAGAGGTACCAACCAGATAGTCTGGCTGAAGGACTCGAACATATAACCACCTCAAGAAGAAAAATGATCCTGAATTAAAGTTTAAGGTTTAATGGGTCACTAATAAGCTGTGATCATTTTTTAACGGGGCATGAATGGGGATGGTTTGACTAGCTTCCAGCAGGTATTTGAAAAAAGCATCGGCAATCACGGAAAGTTGTTTTCCGGCCAGGTAACAAACGTACCAATTGCGCTGAATTGGAAACTGTTCCACGTCGAGGATGGCTAATTCGCCGTTTTCTCCTTCCGAGATGAGAGTGTGCTTAGATAGTACCGATATTCCCAAACCGCCAGAAATAGCCTGTTTGATGGCCTCGTTACTGCCTAATTCCAAGCGCACCCTAACTTTAATATCGTGGAGATTAAATAATTTTTGTACCGCTTGGCGGGTTCCAGATCCCGATTCGCGCATAATAAAAGGTTGATGGTTGAGGCACTCAAGGGGCAGATTTTTCTGGCCCACCAAAGGATGATCTCGTCGCGCCACCACCACTAGGGGATTTTCGAGGAAAGACTGAGAACAAAGTTCCACTTCTTCCGGCGGTTGACTGAGAATATAGAGGTCATCCTCGTTGTTTAACATTCGCTCTTGCAGTTTCTGATGATTAGTCACTTGCAGGGCGATGTCAATACCGGGATACTGTTGACAGAATGCCCCCAATAATCGCGGTACAAAGTATTTAGCGGTAGTAATTACGCCTAAAGTCAGCTTTCCCTGTCTAGTTCCCTTAATATCGGCCACTTTCATTTGAAAGTTGTCCAATTTATCAAAAATCTCTTGACAGGTGAACAGTAATTCCTGACCCGCTTCGGTTAAAAATAAACGTTTGCCAATTTGCTCGAATAGCGGTAAACCCACAGCTTTTGTGAGTTGTTTGACTTGGGTTGAGACGGTAGGTTGAGTGATAAATAACTCCTCGGCCGCCTTGGTAAAGCTACTGTGTCGAGCGGTAGCCTCAAAAACCCTTAACTGGTGCAGGGTTGCCTGTATCAAGTTCTTATCCTCTTCTCAATAACAACTATTTGTCACCATCAATCCTAACGTCTTTATAGATTCTAGTCAATTAACTTTTTGATAAATATAGACTCTACTAGATATAACCGCAGCTTAAGACCTTTTGTAGCTGTCAGCTTTTTTCTCCCTCCTCCCCTCCTCTCCACTCCCACACTCCCGCACTCCCCCATTACCCCATCTCCCCCACTCCCCCATTACCCCATTCTCCCCACTCCCCAATTCATAATTCATAATTCATCATTCATAATTATCTTGCTACAATCAGAAAACAACCATCTATTAAAATTAAAAGACAATGGTTAGTTATCTTGATATTGACGACGATCTTCTTTTCCCCGATAGTGATGGTCAACCGATGGCAGATAATACCGAACAATATGAGTGGATTGTTAAAATTAAGGAGAATTTAGAAATTATCTTTGCCGATGACCCTAGGGTGTTTATTGCTGGAGATTTACTCTGGTATCCTCTGCGTTCTACTTTGGTTTCACCGGTTGCTCCCGATGTGATGGTAGCTTTTGGCCGTCCCAAAGGACGAAGGGGTTCCTATCGTCAATGGCAGGAGGAAAATATCGCTCCTCAAGTGGTTTTTGAAATTCTATCACCGAAGAATACAAAAGCAGAAATGAGTCGAAAATTAGAGTTTTATGACACCTATAGTGTAGAAGAATACTATTTATATAACCCGATGCGCTGTCGTTTACAAGGTTGGCAAAGACAGGGAGAAAATTTAAGAGAAATTATCCCCATCAATGACTGGATAAGTCCCCGCTTAGGTATGCGTTTTATCTGGGATAAATCTAGTTTAGAATTGTACCGTCCCGATGGAGAGAAATTTTTAACAACTGTTGAGTTAGAGTCTCAAATGCGTCAAGAAAAGAAACGCGCTGATAAAGAAAAGAAACGCGCTGATAAAGAAAAGAAACGTGCCGATAAAGAAAAAAAACGTGCGGATCGACTAGCGGAACGCTTACAGGCGTTAGGATTAACCTTAGAAGAAGAATAATACCATGCCATTACTTTGGAAAAATGGTATTTAGATTAAGTTTTTTCATAGGTTATTAGTAAACAATAATCAGTGAACTGATAACTGATAAGTAGGTAGGCGTTAAAAATTATCAGATGCCCCCCTTATTAAGGGGGGATCCCCCCGCCTATCGGCACCCCCCTTATCAAGGGGGGCAGGGGGGATCGAACCTAAAATCCATTTTTAATTTAATTATAACCAGCTACTTAACTGATAACTGATAACTGATAACTGTTTACTGATAGCTAAAAAAATCTTTAAACTTCTAATAAATTTTCTAGGCGATCGAGAACGATATCGGTGATACACTTAATCCGGTATAAACAGGCTTTAGTATCTGTGGAGTTGAAAGTGCCATTTTCCCAGTATTTGTTACTACCAGCACCACCCCCACAAACCCCAAAATAATCGCAGTTTTGCCGACATAAATCGACTCCAGCGCGCATATCAGCGTAAATTTGTTGAAATTTCTCAGTTTCACAGATAGATTCTAGGGAATCGGTCAAAACATTACCAAAAATAAAATCGCCGTAGGGTTGAGTTTTAATCGATAGTAATTCCGGATCAAAGGTGGAAAAATTACCTTGATTATCAAAATTGACAATCATAAAAGGTCGATTCATATCAGTATTTTCTAAGCGTTCATCGGCATAAATCAAACTACAGATCGATTCAAATTCCCGCAGCTTAAATTCTCCTTGTTTGACCGTGACTAACTCCCAAAATCTGGCGATAAACTGGCGATAACGTTGTTCAATACCTAATTTATCTAAGGAAGATTGTGAATGAATCCCCTCGGTTTCTTCCATATTAAAAGCCACATCGGTAAGACCATGATCCCAAAAAAAGTTAAAAATTTCGTCGGGATAGTCGAGAGAATCTTCTGTTAAAACAGCGATGATACTCACATCAATTTCATGTTTTTGCAAGAAAGAAATCCCCCGCATTGTAGCAGCATGACTGCCAGTTCCCTTGCGGTTTTGCCGGTGGATATCGTGAATAAAAGCTGGTCCATCAAGACTGACTCCCACATAAACATCATGCTTTTTAAATAATTGACACCAAGCATCGTTAATATAAGTGGCGTTAGTTTGTACTGAATGACGAAAACAGTAACCCTGCTGATTATATTTCTCGCTAACTTCCGCAATTTTAGCAAAGGCACTTTCATAAAAACTGATGGGAACTGCTAAGGGTTCGCCGGCGTGCCAGCAAATGGTAAAATTATCTTGGAGAAAACGACTACTAAAAACCCTCTGAAAAATCGGCTCGATTAAATCTAAGGATAGGGTATTTTTTAAATGGCGATCGGGTAAATAACAGTAATCACAATTGAGATTACAAAAAGAGGTGGGTTGCACGACTACTAAAGTAATTGGACCACAATCCGACCAATCTATATTTATGGTTTTTTTCATGATTCTATTGTTTAAGTTCTCACTTAAGTTATGATAACTGATTCTGGGGAGTCTATCTTAATTTTACCTATAGTAGAGCATTTTTCAGTCTGCTGAGGTACAAAAGTTATGGATTTTAGGCAAAAGGCAAGAGGCAAAAGGCAAGAAAAATAGGTGTACCTCACTAGCTTAGGAAACGCTATATTTCCTATTCCCTCAATAATAAATAATATAATTGACCCGGAGTATTAATTAAACCGGCTCGCTCACCCGCATTTTTTCCTGTTCCCATAAAAATATCTACCCTCCCAGTACCTTTAATTGCGCTGCCAGTATCTTGATCGAGAACATAGCGACTCACTAATTTTTTATTAAGATTTCCCTGGGGAATTTCTGTCTCAATTACCGCTAAAGCACCGGGGGGAAAAATACTTTTATCTGTAGCGATCGATCTTTCGGGTAAAACCGGAACTCCAATACTACCAGTGGGAGGCGCACCGTGGGTTTCTCGAAAGAAAATAAACCGATTATTGCGGGGGATATAATTCTTTAATTGCTCAGGATTACTTCTGAGAAAATCCAAAACCATTGGTAAGGTTAAACCCTCGGCGGGAAAAATACCATCGGCAATCATTTCTTTTCCCAGACTTGTGTAGGGATGCTCGGTATTGCCATCAAAACCAATGCTCATAATTTGACCATTAGGTAAACGTAATTTCGCCGAACCTTGCACATGAACTAAATAAGCTTCTAAGCGATCTTTTAACCAGACTAACTCGTATCCCGCTAGACGGCTATTTTCCCCCAGTAAACCATCTTTTCCCTCTAATTCTACCCTAGCTGGATGGGGTTTAGACCAGCGAGAAAAGTTAGAAGGTCGGCGATAGAGAGGATATTTATACTCGGCGGTTTTTTGCCGACTTGCTTGATAAATTGGCTCAAAATAACCAGTAAATTTAACATTTCCCTGGCTATCCTTACCTAAAGAACGATACCAAATAAATTCTTTTTTAACTGCCTTTTGTAGAGCTGCGGGAGTGGGAGAATTCTGCACTAATTGACGAAAACGTACTAAGGAACGCTGCACTCGCTGACGAGTTATTTCAGGAATAGGATAATTTTGATAGGCGCGGATCGCCGCCGAGCTATTCAGATAACGTAAACTATGATCGATCGCTTGTAGTAGGGTTTTTTTGTCCGTTGGCAGTCGTTCATCGTATCCCGTAGATGTTGCCAATTGTGAGATTTCAAAACGTTCTAGGGGCAAATTTGCTGGGGTGAGGGCAATTAATCCCAAGCTGAGGGGGAGGAGTGTCAAAAGGTGTTTCATGGTGATAGGAGTGGGCAGCTATTGACTCGGTTAACAATCAAGAAGGATAAATGGGAAAAGTTATTTCTTGTTTATATACTTAGGATGGTTGTTGACGATAAATCTTAATTTGTTCCAAGCGAGGTCCGACCTTAGAAATGATGGTAAATTCTAAATTTTGGTAATATAATTGTTCTCCCACCCTCGGTATTTTTTGCCAATGATGGAGAACAAAACCGGCTAGGGTTTGGTATTCATCGGCCAAGGGTAAACTTAAATTTAATGCTTTGTTCACCTCCTCTAAATTCATTTGTGCTTGTACGAGAAAAGTTGATTCATCGAGGAGTTGATATTTTACTGTTTCCGATTGATCCCTAGAAGAAAAAGTTCCCAGAATCTCACCAATTAAATCTTTTAGGGTTAATAAACCGGCTGTTCTGCCAAATTCATCGACAATGATAACCATCTTTAAGGATGATTCCCGCATTACTGTTAGTAATTCATTTAAAGCAGTGGTTTCAGGGAAAAAACGCGCAGGTTTTAACCAAGGTTTAATCGGGGTTGTTAAATTTAACTGACCTTCGGCAAGGGGTAAAGCTAAATCTTTAAAATCGATCAGACCACGGATATCATCACCGGAATCTCCTGCCACAGGATAACAAGAATAGCCGCTATTAACTACTTGTAGCAATAATTCCTGAAAAGTGGCGGTCGAGGGAATAGCTATTAAACGGTTATGGGGAACCATGATTTCCGCGGCAGTGATTTCGCTAAACTGGAAAACATTATTTAAAATTTTCCTTTCCGCTGCTTCTAATCCCGTTAATTCCCCTTCCATGCTGATAATTAATTGTAATTCCTCGGAAGTTACCCGACTAGAACGCTGTAGATCCACTTCGGGGATACGGGTTAAAACCAATAAAAAACGAGTTGATTGATTAAGAATACCGATAAAAGGCTTAAAAATCCTGGAAATAACCCCAATAGGTGCTGCTAATAATCGCGCCATCGGTTCGGCATAAATTAAAGCTAGGGATTTGGGATAAAGTTCCCCAAAAACTATCTGGAGATAGGCCACGATTAAAAAAGCTAGACAAAGAGAGAAACCATGGGAGAGAAGATTTTGCCAGTTTAAAGAAAAGGGTAAAAAACTTAGTAATTTCCTCACAAAAACGGTCATGGTACTCTCCCCGATCCAACCTAAAGCTAAACTAGAAAGGGTGATGCCTAATTGAGTAGTGGAAAGTAAGCGATCGAGACTTCTTTGTAGAGATTGGACCGTCTGCGCTGGCACATCTCCCGCAGCCACTAGCTGACTGATGCGGGTACGACGGACAGACACAAGCGAAAATTCCGCCGCTACGAAAAAAGCATTGAGGACGATTAGTAAAAAGACTAAAATTAAACGAGTCAATAAATCCTGATTATCCATAGCGAAAAGGCAAAACTCGCCTTTTTTAAAGCCTATCCTTTGGTTTCGTTCTTTGATTGCGGTTTGTTTTTCTGTTGTTGCATATAAACTCTCACTCTTTTCAGCACCTCTTCTTCCTTCACGGGGATAAAAGTTTGATTGCGACCATAACTGGTGCGATCGTTGGTAAACTTTTTAGCGGGGTTGATATCCGGTTGACTGACTCCCTTCAGGGAGGCGAGTCCCAATTGATAGGCTACCCAACCGCTACCGAAGCCGGCGGCTAACATGGCTACCATCAAAAGGAGTCCTAACTGCAAGGAGGTGCTGATTGCAAATTTTTTCATCTTGGTGGGGCTGAATTTTCACGTTCAGAGTAATTACCGATCTATAATGAGTTAATAGTATAACCCAGGGTTGGCCGAGCGGTTGAGGCAACGAACTCATAATTCGTGCTAGGCAGGTTCAACTCCTGCACCCTGGATAGTTTTGAGCGCTTCAGGCGATCGGCTTTGACTGCACTAGAGTCAGTTAATCTTGTCCTTGTTGGTGCACAATACAATCTTTTTAGGCTGCCGCATACTTACCCCAGCCTAGGCCTTTTTCAGCAAACCCTAATTAAATCTTGATCTGACCACTAGCAGTGTACCAAAAGCAATCAGTCCCAAGCTCAAGTTAGGTTCGGGGACGGTAGTTGGGGGATTTGATGCACCTGTAACAGAACCACTGACGATATCACCATTAAAATCACTAACAAAATTATTTAATGTAACTGTCCCTCCTGCTGTAGTTAAAAAGGGAGAGTTAAAAACTAGAGATAGACTATTAGAGCCATTAACCCAATCAATAGATTCTATACCACTGCCAATAGGATTGGCTAAACTAATCTTAACTAAGTCAGCTTTCGTGAAATTGAGAGGGCCAATTATAATGTTACTAAAAGTAAGACTAGGATTTGCACTATTTTCCTTGTCGATGGTGAAACTACCGGTAATCGGATTAGTTCCCGCCAGAGAACCATTATTCATTGTCCAAGTCAGTGCTTGAACTGGTATAGCGGTCGATAAGTTACTAACAAGTAGGGTTGTTGTAGCAGCTAAGAGCAAGTTGGGTCGGTTGATTTTCATCTTGTTTATCCGAAGTTAAGTTTTGGTTATTGGTGAGTCATTAAAGAGAGACAAACCATTCAGGATGATTGTTCAATCCCGTGAGGGAATTACCGAGATTGTCAGTGACATAAGCTAACACTTCAGTTCCCCAAATAACTTGATTGCTGTTAAAGCTTAACTGTCCGAAATTGAGTCCACTGAGAGCCAATTTATCGCCTTCAGCAGAGTTGAAATCAAGAATGTAGTCGCTACCATTTCCTGACTTGAGAACGAAGCTATCAGCACCCGAACCGCCATAGAGGAAGTCTAAACCTAAACCACCATCAAGTAGATCATCTCCTTCTTCTCCATAGAGTTTATCTATATTTCCCTCACCATAGAGACTGTCATTACCAATTCCACCTTTGAGAACATCTCGTTGGTTGGAACCGATTAACAAGTCATCACCAGCACCACCTTCTAGACGGTAAGTACCGGGTTTACCCAAAGCATCGATGCGATCATTTATTGAGGTTCCTTGAATTATACCGCCGCCGGGGGGAACTAATACTGGGTGGAACACTTGTAGGGTGAAATTTGCACTAATATTTGCTCCCAGCTGATCAGTTGCAGTTACTTTTAGATTCAGATTACCAACATCTTTGTAAGCAGGAGTTCCACTGAAAGTTCGGGTTGTTGGGCTAAAGTTTAACCAACTGGGTAAAGCATCACCGTTACTGACGGTAGCTGAATAAGTCAGGCTATCGTTTAGATCAGGATCAAAAAAGGTATTATCAGAAATTTGGAAGTTGAAGGGGATATCTTCTATGACGGTTTGAGCGGCGATGGGATTTTGGATAATTGGTACAGTATTATTTAGGGGAGTAAAGTTAATTCCCTGTTGAATCCAGACCTCAATGGCAGTATTTGTAATACCATAAATTTCATAAACTGCTCCCTCATAGGCATCAGAGCCTAATTTTGCCCAAGGTACAGTGGAAGGATCGGAGTAATAAGCACTTGAAGCAACACCGTTAATCAACAGCTTTTTATTGCCGTCGAGCATTTGCAGCAAGCTAGACTTATTAAATTGAACGGAATTATTGTAGCCAATATCAACAGCTTCAATATTAAACAGATGACCAGTATTAGCATCTAGATAAAGCCGAGTTTGTTGGCCGACTGTTTGGGGAATAAAGATAGTGTCAAAACCACCACCTCCATCAATTTTACCGATAGTTTTACTATCAGTTCCGTATTCACCTCCTAAGCCAATTTGATCATCTCCTTCACCACCAAAAGCATAAATCTGAGAAGTGTTAGCGGTGGGAATTAACATAAAGTCATCGCCATTTTGACCCCGCAACACAATCTTAGGAGTAGTAGCATTGGAGGGAATGGTAAAAACATCATTACCATTAGTTCCATCAAAAAAGGTAAAGGTTTCAGCGCCACTATTTTGTTCGTCTGCTGTTAACCAATCTTGACCATAAACTACATAGGTTAAGTCATAATCGCTCGTATCAGTAATGATGATGTCCTGATAACCGTCACCATTGACATCCCCACCCGTATTGGTTTGATAAGGTAGGGTTCGATTAGGCAAGCCTTGAATAGGAATCTGATTTTGCCCGTTACCGAGAACAATGGTGTTACTATTCAGGCTGGTATTGGGAGGTGTTGTGGGTGTATAAGGTGTAATTTCGGTTGATCCTAATTGGATGTAACTTTGAGTAAAAGCAGTCCCCTGGTCAAAAAGAATATCGTCAAAACCGTCAGCATTTGTGTCGCCAACGGCAACAGCAGGAGAAGGAAGATTACCAGGTTTGTATAGATTCCAAGAGTCTTGGTTATAATTAATATTTGTTTGAAATTGTCCAAAATTGTTGGTTGTCCCTGTACCATATAAGATGGTAGAGTGCATAATAGGATAAGCTTGTTGACCATCTATAATTGACCAAGATGTTTGAGCGATAGATATTAATGTGTCTTCAATATTGTCAGAGTTAAAGTCACCAGAACTAATGGATGAATTTATAGCCACCGTGTCTGTAATCTCGAACCCATTCCCATTCCAAGTACCGCTATCAGTCCAAGGAGAGTTCAGAAAACTCAAGGATAGCTCAGAAAGGGGTAGATGAATGTCATTATTGAATTGGTAAACACTAACCTGTGTTTGGAGTTCTACCTCGGACTGATAGCCATTAAACGCATATTCAAGGGTGATTATTTCCTTGACTCCATCGGCGTTAATATCCGCTACTCCAATCCCCGGAGCATAGCCTAATGTACCAAGACTATAACTCTGGAATTGGGAACTCAGCCCACTCGCTGAACCCAAGAAATATTTAATTTGATAATCTAACATAAATTCAGTTAAAACGATTAAGTCATCATAACCATCGCCATTAATATCTCCTGCACAGGTTTGAATAATAGGAGTAGTAACAGTATCAGGGATATCGAAAGAGTATAAAGTCTGACCTGCAATAATATTGCTCGTGATACTATTACCCATATTCACAAGCAGTTCTGTGGTATTACCATTTGTTTTATTGATACTCGCAGATGCTATATCCTCGTAACCATCGGCATTAAAATCGCCATGAGCAATCAAATTTGTGCTAGGAGAGGTGATTAAATTGGTAGCGGGTAAATTACTATCATTGGCGGTGAGAGTATAAGTCCTTTGTCCGCTGACATTTGTTAGGGTGCTTGCTCCAAAAGTCAGTTGATTTTCTGATGGGTTGATAGAAGAACTAACATTAACAAAATCATCAAAACCATCCCCATTAACATCTCCCACCGAAACCCCAGGATAGGGATTAACTACAATAAAACCATTATCACTGCGAAGATCATTAACATTCAGGGAAAGACCACCTTGTAACCAAGGATGTCCAATCGCCACATAAGCCTCACTATTACCATCACCATCGTTACTACTAGGAGCACCCAAAATAATATCATCTCCCCCAGTAATAGAACCGTAATCGCCATTAATATCACCAATCCCATTAAGATTCTGACCCACATTACCTGCATTAGAAGGATTACTATTACTTAATGGGTTAGCCACCCCTTGGTATTGGAAAACACGAGAATCTGTCAGATTGGGATCGAGATAAATTGCGCCACCCGATGAGAAGGCATTTGTACTACCAAAGACTATATAGGCACTACCAGCATTACCATAGCTAAAAGGTGCGCCGATGAGTAAATCACTAATTTTGTCGTTGTTAATATCACCTCCATTAGCAACAGCCCACCCCGCTTGTCCTAAAGCTAAATTCCCTTCAAATGTCACTCCTTGACCCGCGCCAATAGAGGCTAAACTTGAAGGTAATGAACCAGAGTTTCCAAATATTACATAAACTTTGCCGAGATTAGTAGTACCACCAACCGCAGCATTAGGTGCGCCTATTACTAAATCTAAATGACCATCTCCATTCAAATCTAGGCTGGTTATCGCATTACCAATTCCATCATAAAAACCGTAGTTTGTAGCAGGATCACTACTGGGTTTACCTGTACTTGGATTCAGTTTACCGTTAATTTTTCCACTGGTAAAGCTGGTTATGCCATCAAAAACCCAGTTAGTTGTGCTAGAAGTGCTGGTTAAGTTGATAGATGCGTTGGTATTTGACCAATTAAATTGGGTTCCTGATAATACATAAATTGCACCGCCATAACCGCGAATATCTTGAGGATTGCTGGGATCACTTACTGGATTAACGACAGGTGCTCCGATGGCTAAATCAAGTTTACCATCTTCATTCAAATCTAAAACCTGTACAGCTGACCCTAAACCTTGACCCGCACTGGGTGCGTTAATGGTAGCAAGAAGACTGGTGGTAATGTTGTTACCCGACCCAGATAATTGATAGACTTTCACCTGATTACTTAAAGGAGAACCCACTATTAATTCAGGTGTTCCATCTCCATTTAAATCTGCTAAAAGGATCGTTTCTCCAAACCCATCGCTACTATTTCCTGTGAGTGGTGATGCGGCTAGAGTATTAAGAGCTACGGTGCTACTGGTGTTGGGAATTACTGTCTTATCGAAGATATAAATATTACTATCGTTCGTTCCCCCGCCGTTAGTTAAATTGGGAGCAGATATCCCATACCAAGTATTAGAAGAACTAACCCAAGAACTAAGACTGCTACCACTTTGGGGAGAGGCGGATGTAGAAGGTGTTCCCCCAGTAATTTTAACTACTTTTTGTGTTGATTGAGGATTATCTAAATCAAGTCCTTGGTCTGAAACTTGCACACTAGCAGACCCAAAAACCAAATATACACTACCGTCACTATTATTAGCTCCTGGTGCTGAAATCCAGAAATCATCAAGGGGTGCATTTTTATTATTACTGTTGGTATCACCGTTAACATTTCCCGCACTACCTAAAGCCTGACCTAATTGATCATTGATTGGACCAATCATGGAAAACCCACTATCTATAGCCAATAAGTTAATCGTTTGGTTAGTATCCTGTAAAGTGGCGTAAGCGGTTAAAGTGGTTTGTTGACCATCTTGGAGGATTAACTTAAATTTCTCCTTGAGATGTTCTAATAAGTTATCGTCAAAAATCTTCACCTCAATGGTTTTGCTGGTTTCACTGGGAGCAAAGGTGAGGGTTCCAGCTTTATGTTCGTAATCGGCTCCGGCGGTGGCGCTAATATCTACTGTGTGATAATTTAGGGTTTTGCTAGTATTGATGTCACCTGTTCGAGTGATGGTAAAAGTCACTTTTCCTTCATTTTCTTTGACGGTTTTATGACTCACTGAGAAGACACTGTTACTGGTGCTACCGGTGGTGGGATTACTAATGACATTATCAATCTGATCCGGTGGTGCCGGATTAGAATCTGTTTGGATAGAATTAGCCGTACTCCAGTTATTTCCGTTATAAATACTTTGACCAAGGCTAGAAGTTCCTGTTTGAGAATCAAGAACTACCCAATTTAAGGTGACGGCATTGTTAGCGGCATTGTTAACATTGATGCTAGAAAAACTCAAATTAGAGCCGGAAAGTGTAGCAACGCTAGATTGATAGTTTTTCCAACTTCCTGTTGTTCCACTAGGTACCCAAAAGGCGACAGATAAGCTAGTTTGAGCCGTTTCTTCCGAACCTGTGCTGGTTGTCCATAAAGCTAGAACACCATAGGGAGTTGAGGTTAAGCTTTGTACAGATTGACCGGGTTGTAACCAAGGGATAGCGGTAGGATTTGAATTATTCGTGTTGAAGTTCCCATTATTTACCTGTCCGATGACATAGTTGGAGGTGATGGTTTGTTGTAATTGATTGAGAGCATCACTAGAAACTGTATTCGGTGCTCCTATTAATAAATCAGCTTTACCATCATTATTTAAGTCTCCTACGGCGCTAACAGAAGACCCACTGAGTTGATTTGCGCCTCCTTGACCGATTATATAACCCTGAACAGTTGTGCCGATGTTACTAACATTAATACTAGCAACAGTGCCAATATTGTTACTGCTTCCTCCGTAGATGACGTAACTTACACCGGCTTGATTATTACCACCATTGGGTTCAGCAATCAGTAAATCTCCTACACCATCACCGTTTAAGTCGCCAGCACCGGTAACTTCGGTTCCAGCACCGATAATAGTAAAGCCATTTGTTCCATTGATTCCAGAGAAACCGATACTGTTATTTTGGCTTGTAGAAAGACTGGAACTACCAAAAAGAATGTAGCTATTTCCCGCAATATAATTTCCATTAGCATCTTCAGTGGCGGGATAGCCAACAATGACATCGTTAATACCGTCGTCGTTAACATCACCTGCGCTACTGACTTGTAATGGTGCAGGGTTGTCTAAATCATTAAAAATAACGAAGCCTTGACCCGGGTTAATGGTTCCTAAGTCTAGGGTTTGAGTGGATAAATTCGCACCAAATAGTATAACTGCGGCTCCTGTTCCACCAATGAGTAAATCCGCTTTGCCATCCTGATTAATGTCTGGAATTAGAGCCGTGCTAGTTATATCTAGCAGGGTTTCTCCATTAATTGCTGAGGTACTGTTAGTCAGGGTAATTGTCCCGCCTAGATAACTTTGAGTGGTCAAATTAGAATTGGGGTCGTTAGAGACAATACTATCGCCTTGGTTTAAGCGACTAACAACTGAAGTATTCGGATTTGCGCCATTATGGAGAGTATAAATATTATCTCCTTGCTGATTGCGAATATACAGCCCCCCATCTTCGCCCAAAGCAAGATAAGCCCCCTGATTTCCCGCTGTATTAGTTGACCAGTAAGGGAGTGGAGCTAAACCCGCCCATTCATAGAGGACAAAGTTGCCGTTTGATTCCATCGCAGCTTGATAGTAACTTGCGTAGTCAGGTTCTGGGACTTGATTAGCCGTATTGCTATTCCATACCTCAGTATTAGTCGTTTGATTAAATAAGACTAAATTACCGCTATTGTCGAGGCTCAGAGTAAATAACTCATTGGCAATTTTTTGGGATAGAATTAGCGTAATTTCCCCGGCTTCTTGATTAGCGTTAGGAGCGCTGATAGCATAATCTGCTTGACTATCTCCATTAAAGTCGTAACCTCCTGTTACTACTTCACCAAAGCGGTCACCAGCTTGTCCATTGGGGTTAGTAATTTGTTGTCCGTAAGCAGGATTATTGCTGAGTAAAGTATCAATATCAGTGAGGCTTTGAGGAGTCTCAAATAAGGTTCCTCCATAGATTAAATAAGCACCTCCTTGATTATTATTTAAACCAGGCGCACCAATAATCAAATCACTCTTGCCATCGCCATTGACATCTCCTGCATTGGCAATACTATAACCCAATTCACTCAACGCTTGTCCTGTTAACAGCAAGCCATTACTACCCAAATTATTGAGGTCATTAACTTGGTTATAGTCTTCTGCAAACACCACATAAACTCCGCCTTGTTCATCATCAAGATCTGGTGCAGTCATGGCAAAATCAGCTTTACCACCGCTATTAACATCTCCTAAAGCGGTTACGGCTTGTCCAAAACTGGCAAAGTATTCATTGTCTAAAGTCCAATAAAAACCCGCAGCGTTAGCATTGGCAGGATTTTCTGAGAAAGTCCCTAAATCAACCTGATTATTTTCTGTTTGTCCATATACTACATAAACTTGTCCGGGGGGTGTGGTGGCAATTTGCTGTACGGTAGGATTATCAATTGATTCATATTGCCAAGTAATGACAACATTACCATTAGTATCTAGGGCAATATTTGGGCTTTGATTTGCTCCGGCTGTATTTGAGATAGCTTGTAAACTGCTGGCATTCCAGTTAACACCATTACTTCCTAATGTTCCATTCAAAAAGTATAAGTAGGAAAGATTAGCTGAATTATCATCCACACTGCCTGTAAATGTGCCGTAAACTGTTGTGCCATCAGGGGCAATAATGTAGGATATATTACTACTATCGATTAAATCGTTGACATCTTCTCCTAATAATGTAGCGTAACCGGGTTGAGTTAGATAAATTGTGGAATTTGGTTCTAATGAAACACTGACAGGTAATCCTCGGTTATTTTGAGTGACAGTGCTTTCCCCGCTTGAGCCTTTATCAAGAATTCGGATATAAGAACCATAAGAAATAGAAAACAAAAAGAAGTTAAATTCGGCCTTCACTTTATTAGTATAAACCGCTTCTTCAAAACCACTGGCATTAAATTCTTCTGTTTGAACGCCTTTGACGGATACGTCAATAAATCCCTTAAGCACACTAGCCTTAAGATAAAGACCGGTACCTATTCCAACATTAATAGTTCTATTATCACTTAAAGCATCGTCTAAAAAGCTAAAAAATTTAGTTGTATCTAGATGCCATTTGAGATCAGAATTAGGAGTTTCTTCTGTGGGAGGATTACCGTTTTCATCAACCAATTCAAAAAAGTAATCACTGGCTTGTATGCTTCCTAATTTGGTTGTATTACTGTCAAATTCAATATCCGCCGCCGCCGCTATATCTATTTGAACTACTGGCCCGCCACTAAGACTCAAAACTCCAGCTTCACTAAGTTCATCTAATGCTTCACCCGCCGCTGTTGTAAAAAGCAAGTCTAGGATAAATTGAATAGCATTTACTTCTAATTCAAATTCACCCCCTGCTTTGGCTTTAACACTAGAAGGATAGCTACTAATTTCTTCCCATTCCCCACTACCTTGAGCATAAGCCGACAAATCCAAAGAAACATAGCCTTTGAATAGACCAGCAGCAAGACTATTAGAAGTTGCCGTACTTTGAGCTCCTCCTGCTTCTGTACCGACAGTTAAACTAAGTCTTAAGCTATTAGCCGCGACGGGAGACTGACTGCTAAATTTTTGAGTAGTAGTATCAATTTCGGCACTGATATTTAAAGAAAGACCGCGCAGTTTTTTCAGTAGTTTAGCGAAGTTACCTGTCTCGAAACTAAGTGAAGTATCAGAAGGGAGAGTGATAATTCCCGAGGCTCCATCCAAAGCACCTGGAACAATTGAGTAGGTAAATTCTGTTCCTTTGGGTTTAAAGGTTAATTGATTGGCGGAAGTACCTGTTACCGGCAGTTGACTAACATCAACTACTTGACTCACTGTTTGATTATTTTTTTGAGTTGTTACTAAAATATTGTTATTGTTTAAAGCGACAACCTGTAAGTTTGTATCTGCTATTTCGTCGTTGGTAAGTTGTGTTGGAGAACTCCATTGATAGCCGCCATAAATCGAGGGACTCAAAGACGATGTATAAACTTCTGCATTATTGCCACTTCCCCCTATCCAAGAAGCAACAACTCCTCCATTTTGTGTCTTAGTTAAGGTTAAATTGGCGGCGCTTCCTTGACTTTGGGTTCCAATCCCACTATTAAGCGGTGTCACCCCGACATATTGACCATTAGTACCAGAGGGTTGATAACCGTAATAAATTTGACCATCTTGATTCCATAAGGCATGGGTAACTCCATTACTGTCTGTAACAGTCGTCATACCAAAGGGTTGGCCACTGGTGTTGTTTAAGCCTAAAATTGCGCTAATATTGCCAACCTGATAAGGAATACTTTGATTTGTTATTCCGTATAAAATTCCTGTTTCATCAATTTGAATTTGACTAAAAACGGGTAAATTGGGAATGACATTATCTAACTCAATAAAGGTACTAGCAGCACTTGACCAAGCATAAATGTTTCCGTTATTGTCTAAGCCTAATAGGGTTTGACTATTGAGTGAAACTATTTGTTTAAAGGCTGGATTATTACCCCCATTAAATAGATTAAAATTCGTTCCATCCCAACTGTAAAGACCACCTTGATTATCTAATGCCCAAACCGAGCCATCCTCTTTTCCTGTTGTAATCTGAGTAACACCACTCAGACCAGTACCAAAACCTGCGTCAAATTGTTGTGTCGTTGTATTCCAGACATATTGTTGAATGCGATTAGACAGATCGAACTTGATAATTGTCCAAATCTCATTATCATTAATAGCAGAAAAAGAAGCAAAAAAGTCTGTATTGGTGGCTGATTGCACTAGAATTGGAGCTGCCCATATCTGAGAAGTGCTATTCCAAGACGTTAGATAATAACCCGCTTGTCCTGAAATATTCCTGTAAAGTAAAAAATAAAAATTACCCGCATTGTCAGAATCTATACCAACAATCTGACTTGGTGCTGGAATGCTAGACGTATCCATTAAACTATAATTTTGAGTGGCATTATCCCAGTAGTAATATTGCCCATTTGTCGTAAGAGCTAATCGCTGAGTAGAATTGCTCACGATAGTTTGTTGAATCGTACTATAGTCTATCAGATTACTCATGGCGATTTAGTGTTCTAGATAAATTGGGAACAGATAAGCCTTTTTCTCTCTTTCTTACTGGGGTTGAACGGCTTAAATTTTTAATAAAAACATTGTAGCATTTTTCCAGATGTCAATACTGTCCAGGGTGATAGCATCTCAAACGCTATTAACAATTGGCCAATTTTGTGATCCGCGTGGGCAATTCAAGTGATACCAGTCAATCAGAATAGTTACGAAATCTTCATAATTTGGTCGATTTTTGCTTACCCAGAGGGCAAATTCTCCTCAAATATGCCTGAATCGCTCTCTGGGTAAGCAACTTACATAAAGTTCATTTTGTCAAGGATTGTTAAGATGCGCTTACCCTGCAATACTGTCTTAATCAGAAACGTTGAATCTCGTACAAAACTTTACATTTAAGAACATAACAACCCCAAAACGCCATTTTTCAAATTGAATAGACAATTTTCCTAAACCAGTGTACATAGCTGATATGTTGACATATAAAACTCTGTAAATAGCGAAGTTTATCTAATAAGCTTTTTTCAAAATCTTCCGCAATATCAATTAATTGTAAAATTAGGTAGGCGATAATAGAGCTATAGATTTGTTGTAGGCTCTTCGTTACTATTTATGCTAAATCAACAGACAAGATGCCAAGATAACATACTTCTAACCCAAAAATTCCGAAAGTTTCTAAAGCCATAGCCTCGCCGTTTTATTAGTTTAAGTTTATTGTTGATTCCCTCGACTACCCCATTCGTTGTTCTTCGCTCGAAATAACTAATGATTTCTCCAAACCAGTTTCGGATTGTTTGACAACTCTTGGTAAAAACACTGGAGGATTTTGCCAACCATTCCGAGATAGATAGCAGTCCTTCTGTCGGATTCTCTGAGGTTTCATAAATCTTTCTGAATTCTTCCTTTACTTCCTGCATCTTTTTCAAATTTGGCCAATTTTCTTTGATAGCTTCTAGTTTAATTTTTTGGGGTTCCGTTAAATCTTCTTCATTTTTTAACAGGCTATATTTACTTCGCTTTAAAACTTCTAGCTTTGCTTCTTTTTTCGCTTTCTGTTTTTTATTTTTCCGCGCTTCTACGGCTCTTTTTTCCGCTCTTCTCTGTTCGTCTAACTCTTGATTAATTTGTTTCATTACATGGAATCTATCAGCGACTACCTCGGCCGACGGCATCAATTCTTTTACCAGATTTTTATAGGACAACCAAAGATCTATGCTTACTTCTTCAATTTGCTCTAACACCTCTTTTCCCCAGCCTGTAAGCGTTTTTCTCAACTCCTCTTGTGTTCGCTTCTCTAGAATAGCTATTAGTTTTCCCGTATCTAAATTTACTAAAACCGCACAGTAATTTTTTTGCCCTTTGACTAGAGCGATTTCATCAATTCCTAGTCTTTTTAATTCCGATAGGTCTGGCTCTGTAATTTCTTCGGCAATGTCCTCTAGAATTCTTTGAATCTCTTCTTCCGTTACGTCATTTCTTCGACTAATATTTAAAATATCTCCTTCTTTTAATTGTTCGAGTATATTCTCGGCTAGTCTTTTCGTATAGGTTCGTTTACTGGCGACAAAATCTAACTCTTCACTAAAGGGTTTTCGACAATTATCGCACTTAAATTGACGACGATTAACTTGTAGGTACACTGGTTGTCCTGAGATTGGTAAATCTTTGACTAAATGTCGATGATTTTGGTGTAGTTTATCGCTCTCTAACCCACAACGAGGACAGATTACTTTTTGATTTTTCGATTCAATTCGGAAGACTATACCGATATTTTCTAGATGTCGATAGCCTTGAATAGAGGTTCCTTTTAGGTTCAAAAATTTGTCAAGTATCATAATTAAAATACTCTGGTTTTTGGCTATTATATCAAATCTTAACTCAATTGTCTATCTTTTGGCATTAACCTGTTTGTGCCTTAAGTCCTTCCCCGTATGGATTTCAGCTACTTTTGAGATTAAGTACTCTCATCGAATTTTATTTTAAGTTAATTATTTGCATAACAATTCCCGAAGAGCCGATAATGAATGGAATTACACTATTAATCGAACTGATAATCAAAAAAATGGTTTAAAATTAGAACATGGTTATCAGAGTGAAAAACGCAAGGGCAAGGAGGTATTTATTGCTAATTATGATCTTCAGAAACCTGCAAGATTTACACCTCTACAATTAAGTTTATTCGATGTATCTTGATTCCTAATTTTAATCAAGTAAATCCTCTATTTTTTCGATCGGGAGCCATGGTTGTAGAGGTTCAGCCGTATTAACATCAAAGAAAATTTTGGGATAATTAGGGATGAAATTACAGTTGTTATCGTGGCATTTCTGGCGAGAACAATTGATATGATTGGTTTGATTTGCTGTTAAATCTTTACTTCTGGCAACGTACATTTTTAAAAGGGCTTCTTCTTGATTATTAATATTAATTTTGCTTAAAAATATTTGCTCTTTTGGTGTGGGCTTCCCAACAAATAGTCCCGTTTCTAAATTGGTCTAAAAAAAAGCATTGGCAAGAGATGTAATCACTAAATCAAAATCTGTTTCAATATATTGATCTTTGTGAATATTGATGCTTGTTGAAGGTATTCCTATCAATTTAGACCTTTTGTGTTCGGTAATTCGATTTGTAATTTTCCTGCGCGAGAATGGGTATTTTTTTAAAAAAGATCAAGTTGAACTTCAAAAAAAGGTTTTCTAATTATTAAAGGAGGATCACCGATTTCTCCAGAGAGTTTCAGCAAGTAGTCATCAAAAGTATCTAAAACATCCACTCTGGCTTTAATTGAAGTCGCCACATGAGTGGCATCTTGAGGTTTTAGTGCCTGATATTGCCACATCAATTCTCTGGCTAGTTCGCCAACTTTTCTGTCCACATCATAAATATAAATCCACTCATGTCGGAAAAAATCTCTGATTTTTTCCTCACTTTCTTTAGGTAATTTTGGCTGTCCTTTTTCTAATTTCACCACTTCAATAAAAGTAAGAGCAGAAGTCACAATTATTACCTGACCATTTTCAGCTGCTTTGAGAACAGAAATACAATCATTAATTTTATCCTTTTCATTTTTCAGGAAAGCTAAAAAAACACAAGAATCCCAGTAGTGTAGCTTTTTTGTTGGACGAATCAATTACTTCCTCCCAAAATTCCGATCATTTCCTCAATGCTAGGTAAATCTTTTTCCTGAGGAAAAAGATTAATTGACTCAACTTTAATACCGATTTTTTCCCCATCTTCTCTAGAGGTAACTATCCCCGATACAGAGACTCTTTTTTCTAGATATTCTTTGATATTATCAAGTAAATTTGGTTCAAAGTAACATTTAACACCCTTATTAGTCAATAAATTGTAAACTCTAAAAATAGGTTGACGACTTACATCAATAGCTTTAAGCACACCTTCTACAGTACCAAAACTTTGATATTTTCCCCCGATAATTTCATCAACATTAGCAATCAAAGCTTGATTCAAGTCGATACACCTCGAATCAAAGCCCAATTGCACCATAAACTCATCTCTTTCTTTCAATATTGCTAATGATCGCGCACTTTCTAAAGCTCGATCAGAAAAATACTTAGGGCGAATCGGATGTTCTAAAATTGTTACTATTCCCCTTTCTACAGTCTTAATAACTTCAGAAATTTGACTAGGTGTAATCTGATCTTGAGGCATTCCTTCTAAAGTAAGATGAATGCTGCCACTATGAATTTGAGAGATTCTCCAATTTATCAGGGGGCGATTTTTGTTAGCAAGGGTTTTATCTACTTCATGGAGTAGTATTGCTAATTGTTCTTGAGCCTTGATAAATTTATCAAAAGACAACAGTGAGCCTTCTATATCTAGTGTTAGGCTCTTGATTGTTTCCTTCGATATAGGGCTTTCCCCTTTAGTCATGGCTCTAGGAATCGTGATAATTATCTCAAGTGTAAAGGTTTTGGCTAACTACTAAAGCTTCCTACTTTACATTTTTACATGAACTAACCCTAAAGCCTAAACTAGGTTGACCTATAACCACAAAAAAACCCGCTTGCGCGGGCTTTTTCCACAAAATCAAAGTTTAATTAACCTAACAACGCTTTTGCCTTCGCTACCACGTTATCCACGGTAAAACCGAACTTCTCTAGAATCACACCCCCCGGAGCAGAAGCGCCGAAGGTATCAACCCCCAACACATCCCCCTCATCGGTGATGTAGCGATGCCAACCCATGGTTGAACCGGCTTCCACCGCGAGACGTTTTTTCACTGCTTTCGGCAGTACCGATTCTTTGTATTCTGCCGATTGTTCCTCGAATAGCTCCCAACAGGGCATAGAAACGACGCGAGCTTTAATTCCTGCTTCTTTCAACACCGCAGCCGCTTTATCGCAGAGATACAACTCGCCACCCGTACCGATGAGAATGACATCGGGAGTACCTTCACAATCGGTGATAACATAAGCACCTTTAGCCACACCCTCGAGGGAAGTTCCCGCTAAATTGGGCAGATTTTGACGGGAGAGAGCCAATAAAGTCGGGCGTTTCTTTTCGCTCACCGCTACTTTATAAGCACCGGAAGTTTCCGTACCATCTCCCGGACGCATGACTAAGAGGTTAGGAATAGCGCGCAGAGAAGCAACGTGTTCCACGGGTTGGTGAGTCGGTCCATCTTCCCCTAGGGCAATGGAATCGTGAGTCATTACCCAGATGACGCGAGTTTCTGACAAGGCCGATAAACGGATAGAATTCCGCATATAGTCGGTGAAAATCAGGAAAGTCGCCCCGTAGGGAATCAATCCCGTGTTATGGAGAGCAATACCGTTACAAATCGCCCCCATCGCGTGTTCCCTTACGCCAAAATGGACGTTACGCTCCTGATAACTGCCTTTTTGGAAATTACCAAAATGCTCTAATTCCGTGTAGTTAGAGTGGGTTAAATCCGCCGAACCACCGATTAAACCGGGTAAAACCCCCGCAAGGGCATTTAAGCAGATTTCCGAGTGTTTACGACTAGCCAGCGCCTTATCTTCGGGTTTATAAACCGGTAAAGCTTGCTCCCAACCTTCCGGCAGTTGACCGGTGGTTAACTGTTCAAATAAAGCCGCTTCTGCGGGATATTTGGCCTGATATTCGTTAAATAACTTATTCCAGTCCGTTTCTGCCGTCGCTCCCTTGTCCACTGCTTGCCGGAAACGATTTAACACCTCATCGGGAACCACAAACGGCTCGTATTCCCAACCTAATGCTTTCCGGGTTAACTCGATTTCCGTTGCTCCTAAAGCTGCCCCGTGAACATCGGCGGTATTAGACTTATTGGGGGAACCATAACCGATAGTGGTGGTGATTTTAATCATCGAGGGTTTATCGGTGACAGCTTTGGCAGCAGCGATCGCATTGGCAATGGCATCTAAATCGGTGTTACCATTCTCGACGTGCTGAACGTGCCAACCGTAGGCTTCAAAACGCTTGCTCACGTCTTCGGTGAAAGCGATATCGGTGGAACCATCGATCGAGATATGGTTATCATCGTAGAGAGCGATTAACTTGCCTAAACCCCAGTGACCGGCTAAAGAACAAGCTTCCCCGGAAATTCCCTCCATATTGCAACCATCACCCAAAATGACATAGGTGTAATGGTCGATAATTTTGGCATCCGGTTTGTTGAAACGGGCTGCTAAATGGGCTTCTGCTAGGGCCAAACCCACACCATTGGCAATCCCTTGACCCAGGGGACCGGTGGTCACTTCCACCCCTTCCGTGACGAAATTTTCGGGGTGGCCGGGGGTTTTCGATTTCCACTGCCGGAATTGTTTAATTTCCTCTAGGGGAACGCTATCGTATCCGGTCAGGTACATCAAAGCGTACTGCAGCATACAACCGTGACCGGCGGAGAGAACAAAACGATCGCGATTGACCCATTGGGGGTTTTTCGGGTTAAAACGCAGGAATTGATCCCAGAGAACAAAGGCCATGGGAGCGGCTCCCATGGGCAGTCCGGGGTGTCCGGATTTAGCTTTTTCTACGGCATCCACCGCTAAAAAACGCACCGCATTAATACAAAGTTCTTCGAGGGATTGGGAGGCGACAACCATAATGTTTTTTAGAATGAACTACAAAAATAAGACCAGGTTAAAGAGGGAGCCACTCACAGATTACTCTTTCAGGGGCATCGACTCAAGCATATTTTCTAAAAGCTAAGGTGACGTTATGGCCACCAAATCCAAAGGAGTTGGAGAGGGCAGCGTTAACTATCTGCTGACGACTTTCGTAGGGGACGTAATCAAGATCACAATCGGGGTCAGGATTGTCCAGATTGAGCGTCGGGGGAATCCGATCATTAGCGATCGCCATGACCGTGGCCACGGCTTCAATACCGCCAGAACCGCCTAAAAGGTGGCCTGTCATCGATTTGGTGGAACTGATGGGGATTTGGTAGGCCGATTCTCCTAAAGCTTTTTTAATCGCCTTGGTTTCCGTGGGATCATTGGCCCCTGTACTGGTTCCGTGGGCGTTGATATAGCTAATTGCCGCCGGAGTCAAACCGGCATCTTTGATCGCTAATTCGATCGCTCTGGTGGCTCCACGACCATCTGGAACCGGTGCGGTCATGTGATAGGCATCGCAAGTCAGACCATAACCGATCATTTCGGCGTAAATCCGCGCCCCACGGGCTAAGGCCGTTTCTAATTCCTCTATAATCAAAATTCCTGCCCCTTCCCCCATAACAAAACCATCCCGATCCTTGTCAAAGGGACGACTGGCCCGGGTGGGGTCATCGTTGCGGGTGGACAGGGCCTTAGCGGAGGCAAAACCGGCCAATCCTAGGGGGGTAACGGCGGCTTCCGTCCCACCGCAGATCATCCCTTTGGCTAAACCCCTTTGTACTAGACGAAAAGCATCGCCGATGGCGTTGGAACCGGCAGCGCAAGCGGTCACGGTGCAGTTACTCGGTCCTTTGGCCCCCGTGTGGATGGCGGTTAAACCAGCGGCCATATTGGCAATCATCATCGGGATCATGAAGGGACTACACCGGCTCGGACCTTTTGTCAAGTAAATTTCCTGTTGATCCTCCAGCACTTTGATGCCGCCTACGCCCGTACCGATTAGTACGCCTATATCATCGGCATTGAGAGCGTCGATAACTAATCGAGAATCTTGCAGCGCTTGCAAACTAGCGGCGACGGCAAATTGAGCGAAACGGTCCATGCGCTTTGCCTCTTTGCGATCCACATAGTCGTGGGGGTCAAAACCCCGCACTTCCCCAGCAATGCGACAAGCGTGACGGGAGGCATCAAAGTGGGTAATTAAACCAATGCCACTTTTGCCGTTGATTAAGCCTGTCCAATAGTCTGCTAGATTATTGCCGAGGGGAGTGATCGCACCCATCCCCGTTATGACAACCCTTTTTAATGGCAATTCTGTCATGTTTGTTCAAAAATAAGGGCAGATTTTGCCCCAGATATTTAATTCTAATTGTCAATTTTCCCGCAATAACTAGGCGGTTGCTCCTACTTTCTCGCTAATATAATCGACAGCTTTGCCTACAGTGTCAATTTGTTCGGCTGCGTCGTCGGGAATTTCAATATCAAATTCTTCCTCTAAAGCCATCACTAACTCGACCACATCAAGGGAATCAGCTTTCAGATCATTAGCAAAGCTTGCTTCGGGGGTAACTGTACCCAGATCCTCTACTTCTAATTGTTCCACAACAATTTTTTTAACTCGATCGAAAATTTCTGTACTCATGGATGTCAATTTTTATCCGCTGGTTTACCTGACTCTAGCCTCTAGGGTCTGGGGAAATGGGGCGGTGTTGCCATTTCCGACAATAAATTTCGGTTAGCTTTTTCACTGACCATTTTTCATCTTACTGGAAGTTGTTCCCCTCTTGATGAAGTTTTTTCGCGATCATCGGGGAAGTGGGGAAGTGGGGTGTGGGAATTATGAATTATGAATTATGAATTATGAATTGGGGAGGTGGGGAAGTGGGGAAGTGGGGTGTGGGAATTATGAATTATGAATTGGGGAGGTGGGGAAGTGGGGAAGTGGGGAAGTGGGGAAGTGGGGTAGTGGGGTAGTGGAGCATTTGGATGAAATTTCCCTAAACCCCTAAATCCCTATCACCCCAAAACCCTATCACCCTGACTCCTATCTCCTGAATAAAAAGCCAAAATATAACGGATAACTCCGAAATTCAGATAATAATCATCGGAAATTTTGGGTCTGAAACCCCGCCGTTCTAGGTTGGCTTTACGTTAGAATTAAAAGGCCAGTCTCGAAAACCAAGTGGACGGCGCAGCACCTTGAAAACTCGGCTTAGGGGGTTCCGACCAGAAAAGCTTGGCCGGGTAAAAAGTCGCGCGCAACAAGTACAAGAAGCTATAGGCGGTCAACGTACCGTGGGACACACGGAATCGGGCTTCTGAAATGGGGCGAAAGTCTGTGGACTCTGTGTAAGACAGTACATGGTTTTTTAACTGTGGTATGCGACGGTGGTGGAAGCAGAAACTTAAATCGTGAGGTTTAGGAATCGCCGCACTTTTAGGGCGGCGAGGATGTCAAGGCTAACCATTACCCCAATTCCAGAATTTCCGTTTTTTTTAGGTTTTCTTGACTACTATTCGGCGGTGGCCAATCCGGTTTCGGTGCTGCCGGTGCCGCGACGACGGGTGAGAGTATTAAAGAGCATAATTCCGATCGCTTTGATCAGATTACCTTCCAACTCTTGGAACATTTTCATGTTCATGCCAAAAGCGGCGTTAGCTTCGGTGACAATGCGATCAGCCATGGCTTGATCTACTGGTAACTCGTCGAGGGTTTGACGATAGTGGTTTTTATAGGCTTTTTCGTCGGGAATATCTTTAAAATCATAGAAAGCTGTGCCACCAGTTTCCAGATTCATCGCTTTTTCGGCGATTTTTTTCAAGATTTGCCCCCCGGACAGATCGCCGAGATAACGGGTATAGGAATGAGCGACTAATAATTCGGGTTCTGTTGTGGCGATTTCCCGAATCCGGTCAACGTAGGCCTGACCTGCGGGAGATAAAGCGATCTCGTTGCGCCAATTTGGACCATAATAAAAATATAAATCCTGTTCTAGCGCATTTTTGCGATTGAGTTCGGTAAAACAGATTTTAGAAACGACGGGATGACTACGAAGTTTTTCCATCTCCTCCTCCATGGCCGAATAGACGAAGTAGAGGTTAGCCACCAGTTTGCGATAGGAAGTTTTTTCTACCACCCCCTTGAGAAAACACTTGACAAAACCGACGTTTTCTGCCATGGTGTGGGATTTTTTCGTGCCTTCCCGCAGTTGAGTTGATAAATTAACGCTCATATTATGATCACCTGTTTGGATGAGTGGAATGGATCGGGTTCGTTACAGATGCTTACTAAAACCGCCTATTTTGGTAGATTAAACTGAATCGAACGGTAATTTTATTAAGAATTTTTACAGTGCCGCCAGGGGAGCTGAGGGGGAAAAGTTAGGTCTAGAAGGACTTTGCCGCCGCTTGAAACCGCTATCGAGCCAGATGGCGCAATTGTAAAGATTAGTGAAAAACGGCTGCCTAGGTGAGCTTGGGGCGAGAGAGCGCATAATTTAGCACCAATATCAATTCTCGCCCAACATTCTTCACACTTCTTAGAAATTCTTAACATTCAGGAGACTTATATCAGCAAAATTTCACAAATTAAAACCGAATTTAGCAATCATGCTTATAATCAGTACAGGATTCTTTATGTTTCGCCAAACTCAACCCCTTGAGAGACAAAGCCATAGTTGCGATGTCAGCGAGAACACATTTAGCAACCCCCTACCCAAACCCTTAGTCATAACACTCTGGTAATGCCCCGAATACTTGTAATCGATGATGATCCTGCAATCGCGGAATTAGTCTCCATCAACTTGGAGATGGCGGGTTATGACGTTAATCCCGCAGAGGACGGGATTAAAGGCCAGGCCTTGGCCGTCCAGTTACAACCCGATTTAATCATGCTGGATTTAATGTTGCCCAAAGTCGATGGTTTTACCGTCTGTCAGCGTTTGCGACGAGATGAACGCACAGCAGACATCCCGATTTTGATGCTCACAGCCTTGGGACAAACCCAAGATAAAGTGGAAGGTTTTAACGCCGGTGCCGATGATTACCTGACCAAACCTTTCGAGGTGGAGGAAATGTTAGCTAGGGTGCGCGCCCTGCTCAGACGCACCGATCGCATTCCCCAAGCCGCTAAACACTCAGAAATACTCAGTTTTGGACCTTTAACCCTGGTTCCCGAACGTTTTGAGGCGGTCTGGTTTGAAGGTGTGGTCAAGTTAACCCATCTAGAATTCGAGTTACTCCACTGTCTTCTCCAACGTCACGGTCAAACCGTTTCCCCCAGTGATATTCTCAAGGAAGTCTGGGGATACGATCCCGATGACGATATCGAGACTATTCGGGTTCATATTCGCCATCTGAGAACGAAACTAGAACCGGATCCCCGTCATCCTCGCTATATTAAAACCGTTTACGGTGCGGGTTATTGTCTGGAGTTACCCACCAATGAACAGGTGGTGCTTGATTCATCGGCGGCAACAGTTTAAACAGGGAGCAATTGTCTAAATAGGCAATAGGGACAATTGTTTCCTCCCTCCTCCTCCTCTTCTCTTATGTTAGTTAGGGTTGGCTGAATAAATCTAAAAACCTTGTTGAATAAGACTTTTAGACTTTTTTCCCCTCAAAAAGTGCCAGCCATTGCGGGGATTGGGGGGAAAATTCAGGGACTTTTTCCCTGAAAATTAGGTAAAACCCTACACCCCACACCCCACACCCCACACCCTGCCCCCACAAAAAACTTTTTGCCGCAAACCCTAACTACTGGTTTAAGGTAAATCCGTCGCCCCCATCAAAAAGCGATCGCATTCCCTGGCAGCCCCGCGGCCTTCATTAATCGCCCAAACCACCAAACTTTGACCACGACGACAATCCCCCGCTGCAAAGACTTTCGGTAAGCTAGTGGCAAATTGACCGTGTTCGGCCTTGATATTGCTGCGGGCATCCTTTTCTAAGCCTAAATCATCGAGTAAAGGCTGTTCTGGTCCCAAAAATCCCATGGCCAATAGAACTAACTGCGTCGGGATGACTTTTTCTGTTCCTGCCACCGGTTGGGGGATAAACTGCCCTTTTTCGTTGCGTTGCCATTCCACCTGTACCGTGTGAATCCCCGTCACGTTGCCCTCGCTATCCCCCTCGAATTTAGTCGCTGTGGTGGTATAAACCCGGGGGTCATCGCCAAAACGTGCGGCCGCTTCCTCTTGTCCATAGTCCAGACGGTAGATTTTCGGCCATTCGGGCCAGGGATTATCGGCGGCCCGTTCCCGGGGCGGTTGCGGCATAATCTCTAATTGAGTGACGCTACGGCAGTTATGACGCAGGGAAGTCCCCACACAGTCGGTTCCCGTGTCACCACCACCGATAATTACCACGTCTTTACCCGCGGCCGAGATAAAATCCTCCCCCGGCTGTCCGTCTAGTAGTGCCTTTGTATTAGCGGTGAGAAACTCCATGGCGAAGTGAATGCCCTTTAATTGGCGACCTTCGATGTTTAAATCCCGGGGTTTGGTGGCCCCGGTACAGATAACCACGGCATCGTATTCGTTTAATAGGTCTTGGCTGCTGATATCCTTGCCCACTTCCGTGTTACAGACCATTTTTACCCCTTCCTGTTCCAGCATCTGGAGACGACGCAGAACCACTTCTTCCTTATCTAACTTCATGTTGGGGATGCCGTACATCAACAGGCCGCCGGGGCGATCGGCCCGTTCATAAACTGTCACCCAGTGACCGGCTTTATTTAACTGGTCGGCGGCTGCTAATCCAGCAGGTCCAGAACCGATCACGGCCACTTTTTTGCCGGTACGGATGGCGGGGGGATTGGCAGTAATCCACCCAGATTCCCAGCCTTTGTCAATAATCGAACATTCAATATTTTTGATCGTAACGGGGGGATTATGAATACCGAGAACACAGGAACCCTCACAGGGGGCGGGGCAGACTCTACCGGTAAATTCGGGGAAATTATTGGTTTTATGGAGGCGATCGAGGGCTTCTCGCCACAATCCTCGATAGATTAAATCATTCCATTCGGGAATCAGGTTATTAATCGGGCAACCACTGGCCATGCCACTAATTAGGGTTCCCGTGTGACAAAATGGTGTACCACAATCCATACAACGGGCGGCCTGATTGCGGAGTTTATCTTCTGGCATGGGAAGATGAAACTCATCCCAATTATGAAGGCGATCGAGGGGGGTAAGTTCGGAAGGAAGTTCACGCAGGAATTCGATAAAGCCAGTCGGTTTGCCCATAGTCTTTGTTATCTCTGTCGTTTATTCCCTATCTTCCTTCACAGTTCGATCGATCCTCGCAACTTTACCGATTTCTTTAATCTTATCTGAAACTCAGTGGACTAACAGGCGGTAATTTTGACCAATTCGGGAATTAACCGGTCTATTAGCGGCGACTATTGAC
This sequence comes from Microcystis sp. MC19, assembly GCF_003019735.1. Taxonomy (NCBI): domain Bacteria; kingdom Bacillati; phylum Cyanobacteriota; class Cyanophyceae; order Chroococcales; family Microcystaceae; genus Microcystis; species Microcystis sp. MC19. The sequence goes on from NZ_CP020664.1 coordinate 3,396,251, forward strand.
CTAATTGAGTTAAAAACAGGCTATTTCAAGAGGAAGGGGGCAATTCTAAGGGGATAGCCCCGATTATTCCCTTCCGAAAATCATTGAGTAACTGCATGGCTGCCCTTTCTTTATCTTCTTGATATTTGAGATTGGCCAATTTTTCGATAAAATCCTCCCCGGTCATGTCTAGGGTATTCAACCCATAACGAGATTGTAAAAGTCCTTCATAGTTTAATTCTACTAATAAATCGACAAAAGCCGCCCCTATCCTTTGGTTATCATAACCAGCATCCCCAATATCCTCACAGATAGCTAATTTCACCGCATCCTTTTGATTATCTAAACGGGAAGGGATCACCCCCGGCGCGTCTAATAATTCTAAGGTGTCGGAAATTCTTACCCATTGTAATTGTCGCGTTACTCCGGCCCTGCGGGCGCTGGCAACGACTTTTCGCCCTAATAAGCGGTTAATTAGGGCAGATTTACCCACATTGGGAAACCCAATCACCACGGCGCGCACTGGACGGGGTAACATTCCTCTTAGTTGGCGTTTTTGGTTAATTGCATCGCCAATTTTTTCCGCCGCTTTGATAATTGCTTTAACTCTTTCTCCCTGTTTAGCGTTAGTAAAATAGACGGTTTCTCCTTGACTTTTAAACCATGTTACCCATTGTTGCTGGGCAGATTCGGGAATCATATCGAGACGATTTAAGATTAATAAGCGCGGTTTATTGCCAATCCAATCGTCCACCTGGGGATGATGGGAAGCCAAGGGAATGCGAGCATCGCGCACTTCTAGAACCACATCCACGAGTTTAAGATGTTCCTTGAGTTTTCTTTCCGCTTTGGCAATATGACCGGGATACCATTGAATTAACGACATGGGAGATGGGAGTATAAAATTAGATCTTATCAGAAATAGTCCCTAGATAGCTATAATTATCTGAGAAAGAGTTTAGTAATTTCACTGCAATTATAACAGGATTGTCGATGACTAATTTAAAAAAATGGCAAATTATTAAATCTGAGCTAGTTTTTCATAATCGTTGGTGTCAACTCCGTCAAGATGCGGTGAAGTTATCCTCTGGACAAGTTATCGATGATTATTTTGTTAATATTCGTCCTGAAATTGTGTTAGTTGTTCCAGTTACTGGGGATAATCAATTAGTTTTTGTTCGTCAATATCGTCACGGGGTTAAGGAAATTTTATTGGAATTTCCTGCCGGAGCAGTAGATGCGGGTGAAGATAATATTACTGCGGCAGCGCGTCGAGAATTCGAGGAGGAAACTGGTTATCAAAGTGATTCTCTAATCCCTCTAGCTGTTTTGTATGATAATCCTGTTAAAGATACTAACAGAATTCATATTTTTTTGGCTCTTAATGCTACTCCCACCAGTCAACAAAAGTTAGATGTTACCGAGGAAATTGAAGTTATTCTTCGACCTTTACAGGAAATTAATCCCCAAGAAATTACTGTCTCTGGTAGTTTAGCTGCTTTCTATCTAGCGAGGGATTTTTTAAAGCAAAATTAAGGAGTTATAGCAGTTATATTAATAGGGAGCCAGTTGTCAGGAGATTATTTTTATTTATTCTCCCCAATTCATAATTCATAATTCATAATTCATAATTGACAATTCATAATTCATAATTCATAATTCATAATTTATAATTCCCACTGTCTATGAGTAATTTTTTTATGATTGCTGGCTTTATTCTATCAGCTTATGCAATCGTTGCTAACGATTCCCTACAAACTTTAGGTACTTTTTTAAGTGCCAATGAAGAACGTCCCTGGTGGATTTTATGGCTGTATTCCAGCATAATCTTAGCTTCGATTTTTATCGCTGGTTGGTACATTAATCAGGGAGATGTGGCCTATAATCGACTAGAAATGATTCCCTTCCCGGAAAATTTTACTTGGATTTATATCGTTCCTCCCCTGGCAATTTTAATTCTCACCACTTGGGGAATACCCGTGAGTACAACCTTTTTGGTTTTAACAGTTTTTGCTCCCCAATCTCTAGATGAAATGTTAATTAAATCCGCTTGGGGTTATGCTCTTGCTGTTATAGTGGGGTTAGTCATCTATCGAATTATTTATCGATTAGAAAACTTTTTCCTAGAAACAGTTAATAAAGAACCTGAAAAAATCTGGGTAGTTTTACAGTGGTTATCCACCGGGTTTCTCTGGAGTCAATGGTTAATACAAGATTTCGCTAATATTTTCGCCTATCTTCCCAGAAAGTTAGCGGCAACATGGTTAGTTTTATCTCTAACAGTTATGCTACTCCTGCAAACCATCATTTTTATTAATTATGGGGGTCAAATCGAGAAAATTGTCACTAGCAAAACTAACGCCCATGATCCGCGTTCTGCAACAATTATTAACTTAATTTATGGCTTAATTTTACTGTTTTTTGTTGGCTATAATCATATTCCCATGAGTACCACTTGGGTATTTTTAGGTTTATTAGGAGGTCGAGAAATTTCTCTGACTTTAACCAGAGAAACCCCTAATTTAGCCGCCACAGGTAAACTGGTTTTCGGGGATGCCTTGAAAGCTTTTATCGGTATGATTGTTAGTGTTGCTATCGCTCTTGCTTTACCTCTACTCGCTCAAAAACTTAACTATCTATAGGGAATTATGAATTATGAATTATAAATTATGAATTATAAATTATGAATTATAAATTATGAATTATAAATTATGAATTGGGGAGCTTTTTTTCAGTTATCAGTAAACAGTTAACTGAAACCTGACATCTGATAACTGATATTAGTGGTTGTACCGCATAAGATTAAGAAAAGGTCTATTTTCAAAACTTAAGAATAACAAGATTGGGGAGATAGGCGATCGATTGATGACCCGGAGTGATAAAGTTTTCTATTACTGATAATCTCAAAATTATCGTTCAACCAGATTAAAGATGCTTCTGTGACTAGACCTTCTTCAAGAGTGACTAGGGAAAAATTGCGAGATTTACCCGTATCGGAGTGGAGAATGCGAGGGACACTGGCAGCATTCAGATAAACAGTTCCCATCTCGGAAGTGACCACGGGATTGCGTAAACGGGAAGTAGTATGACGGAGACGGTGGTGCATATGACCGAAACTGACGAGAGGAACCTGTTTTCCTAATAGCTGTGCTTGTTCGATGGCCGCTGCTAAATCCGGATCCCCGTGGTCCCCTCCCAAGGGTTGCCAATCGCGACCACAGATAGCTTCCGCTTCCTTTCCCAGTCCGGCCGGACCATTGTGACCTAAAAAAATCAGGTTATTATAGGCAGTATCTTGAATATTAGCGATAATTTTGGCAGTAGATTCGGCAAAACTGCTGATATTATAGCGTTCTTGAAAAAATTCTCCATTTTTCCACTCGGAACCTCCCCAAGTAAAGGGACGACCCCCAACAATCGAAAGCTCTAAACTGGGTAGGTCTAGTTTTGAGTAACCCACATGAGCAACCCCTAATAATTCTAACTGAGCGGTGACACGATCTTCTTTATCGCGATCGTAGGGACATTGCTTTCGTCCCCAGGGGGTGGCACTATACCAAGCGTCATGATTACCGAGAATAACGGCTTTTGGTAAGGACAAACTGGCAATCCGACCGACAATTTCTAGGGATTCATTGCCAAAATCCCCCACAAATAGGGCTAAATCCACTTGTAAAGCTTCTAGAGCTAAATTATCTTCTATTTCCCATTGGTCGTGAATGTCACCGATGACGGCGATTTTATAGGTGCGAGGGAAAGAACTTACCATTACCAGTTATCAACTATCATGTACCAGTAACGATCATAACTAGGATTGGCCGAATAAATAGACCTCTTGCAAAAATCAAAAATCTTCCTTTAGGTGAGGAGTCAGGAGCCAGTAGTCAGTAGTCAGGAGAATTAAGAATGAGCATTAATCAATTAAATGCTCTATTTAGTGATTTTATGCAATTTTATGCTTGTTTTTCTCATTTTTGCCCTCTCAAAAATTAATTATAGCAATTCTCTGGTAAAGATGTAAAGATTTCAAACAAAGTTACCCACAGTCATCGGTTTTTTTGTAAATTTAGATACAGAATTATCAGGGTGATCTGTGTATGTCTTTACTACAATCTCGCACTACTGCCGTTGTTACTCGCCCCCAAGCAAACACATGGGTACAACTCAGAATGCTCCCCTCTCCATACAGCTTTGATGAAGCGCTACTACTCTGTGAACAGGATCAGGGCCGTTGGGTGGCATGGATTCCCGATTTTGGCGAAATTATCTTGATCGAAGGACAATTTGAGGGATAAACTAACTCTTGCTAACAATTAAGGCAGATAAACAGCGATCGATCACTTGTTTTAATACTAGAGCCGTCCAATCGATATCGGCGGCGCTGGTGTCCCTTCCCAGGGTTAAACGAATTCCCGCTAGTGCCTCTTGATCGCTGTAGCCCATAGCTTTTAAAATTGGACTGGGGGAAAGTTTGCCACTATGACAGGCGGATCCGGAACTAATGCCGATTCCTGCTAAATTAAGCTGACGAACTAGCTGTTTTCCCGTGATTCGACTGTCATCGTCGGGACGGACAATAAAGCTGACGTGGTGGGGTAAACGATAGAATCGGTCCCCCGTGGGCAGCAGATAAGGATAATCGGCTAAGAGGTCAAATAATCGATCTCGCAGGGCGATTAAACGCATTTTTTCGCTAATTAAGTCTTTTTGGGCTAATTCAGCCGCTAAACCGAAAGATGCGATCACTGGTACGGCTGGGGTTCCCGATCGCAGACCTTTTTCCTGGCCACCGCCCCGCAGTAATGGTAAAATATCGACGCCGGCTCTGATGTATAAAGCTCCCGATCCTTGCATTCCATAAATTTTATGGCTAGAAAGAGATAATAAATCTACGGGCAGTTTCCGCACATCAATATCGCATCTTGCCGCCACCTGCACCGCATCGGTGTGAAAAAGCACTCCCCTTTCTCTGGCAATGCTGCCCAATTCTTCAATCGGTTGTAGGGTTCCCACCTCACTTTGTCCGTAAATAATGGAAATTAAGACCGTATCGCTTTGAATTGCGGCTTTTAAGTCTAAAGGATTAACCCTACCTTGACGATTGACGGGAAGACGAGTAATTTGCCAACCTTGCTGCTCTAATTGTTTACAGGGTTCAGCGATCGCCGAATGTTCCACACTAGAAATAATTATATGACGGGGGCGGTTATACTGTTGAGCAACCCCGATAATCGCTAAATTATCGGCTTCCGTGCCGCCAGAAGTGAAGATAATCTGGTCTGGATTGGCATTAATTAACCCTGCTACCTGTTCTCTGGCCATTTCGATGACTGTCGCCGTATCCTGGCCCCAAGTGTGTAAACTGGAGGGATTGCCCCAATGATGCTGGAGAATAGTGGCAACCCGCTCGATTACTTGGGGATGAGTGGGGGTAGTGGCACTATAGTCAAGATAAATTTGCATTATTTTACAATCTGGGCAATGAGAGCCAAGGACAAGCAGCTATTTTCAGTTTAGCGGCTTAGGTTTAACACTCGATCGATTGGCTCTCCCAGCTTTGGTGGGTAAAATGTATTCTAAGATACATTTCTCAAGAGCGAGGGGGTGGAACGAACCACAAAGACACAAAGGACACAAAGATCGATCGATCCTATGTCAATTAAACTTATCACACAGAACCTAGAAGAGCCATCGATTGTCGGGGCGGTTAAATCTTTCCCTGTTAAAAAGCAGAGATGCCGATTAAAGCATCCCCACAGAGTCGATTTTACCTCTCTTCTGTCAATCTCGGCAGAAGACCAGCAAAAGTCATCCCAAAGACAGAGCAAATATCGTCAACAATCAAAGTCATGAAACCGTTCTAATACTCAATCCGTTGAGTATCGGCTACATATCAAGAGAGGCACTCATGCAAGAGGCACTCAGGCAAAACGGAGAATAAATAATCAGTTTTTAATAACCAGATTTAGTATTGTAAAGTTTTGTAAAAAGTATATGCAAATGACTGCAAACAACTGCTAATATGGTTAGTGCAAGTTTACATTGCAGTTCACATGAAACTATCAGATTATGCTAAGAAAAAAGGGATCAGTTATGACACTGCTTGGAGAATGTGGAATCGAGGGCAGTTACAAGGAGAACGTCTTCCTACAGGAACAATTATTATTTTTGAAGATGACCGTTCTTGCGGTGAAAATAAAGTAGCTATTTATGCGCGAGTTTCTAGTTCAGAAAATCAATCTAACTTAGAGACTCAGGCAAAAAGATTGGAAGCTTATTGTATTGCGAAAGGCTATCAAATTGTTCGAGTAGTTAAAGAAGTAGGAAGTGGAGTCAATGATCATCGAAAGCTATTATTAAAACTTCTAGAACAAACTGATTATAATTTGATTGTCGTAGAACATAAAGATCGTTTAAGCAGAGTAGGGTTTAATTATCTGAAAGTTCTTTTAACTCAAACAAATAGAGATCTAGAGGTCGTTAATCTAGCAGAAGAAAGAAAAGACGATTTAATGGAAGACTTCGTGAGCATAATTACCTCATTTTGCGCTCGATTATACTCATTAAGACGACGAAATAGAAAGAGAGAATGTTTAATTAAATGCCTTGAGGAGAATGATGAAATTAGTTCAAAAACATCTAATTAAATTTAATCACAAAAATTATTCAGTAATTGATAAATTAGGATTTTTATCGAAGAATCTGTATAATTGTGCTGTTTATTTAAACCGTCAAGTTTTCTTTTCACATCAACCATTTTTAACAATGACTGAGTTACATCATGCCTTAAAAATGAGTCCAGATTATCAAGCCTTACCCGCCAAAGTAAGTCAGTTAGTATTAAAGCAAGTAGAAAAAACCTTTAAATCCTACCAAAAAGCGAAAGAACAATACAAAAAATCGCCAGATAAATTTACAGGAGAGCCTAAGTTGCCAAGATACAAAGACAAGGAAAAAGGTAGAAACGTTTTAACTTATAACTATCAAGCCATTTCTAAAAAAGCGTTGAAGCAAGGTTTAATCAAGCTATCAGGGACTAATTTAGAATTTAAAACTAATTTAAAGGAAGTTTTAGAGGTCAGGATTATTCCTAAATTGGGTGCTTATTGTTTAGAGATTGTCTATGAACAACCATCCTCATCAAGTCAAGAGGGAGAAAGATATGCTTTTATCGATTTAGGCTTAAATAACCTAGCTGCTGTTACCTCTAATATTCCCGAATTTCAGCCAACTTTAGTATGTGGAAAAGCCTTAAAATCCTGCAATCAAAAGTACAACAAGACACTAGCTAAACTCAAATCGGAATTACCCAGTCTACAGAAGACCAGTAAAAGAATACAAGGTTTAACTTTAAAGCGTAATTGCCAGGTGGATTATTACCTCCACACCGCTAGTAAATATATTATTGATAAATTACTAGCTCATCAAATTAACCTTTTAGTTATTGGTCATAATCAAGGCTGGAAACAAAACATTAATATTGGAGATAGAAATAACCAGTCATTCGTAAATATTCCTCATTCAAGGTTGATCGAACAACTTACCTATAAAGCAAATTTAGTAGGAATAGAGGTCAAAACAACTAATGAAAGCTATACCTCTAAATGTAGTTTCTTAGACTTAGAGTCTATTCAAAAGCAAAAAAGCTATTTAGGCAAGAGAATTAAAAGAGGACTATTCAGAAGCTCGTCGGGTTATTTCTATGGAGCAGATATTAATGGTTCCTTAAATATTGGAAGAAAGGTAGTCGGAGAGGCCGCCTTTAGCGGGAATCCGATAGAGAGGTTCGTAGTTAACCCAGTACGGGTCAAAGCGTACAAAGCTAATTCTAGATGCAATATTTGCGTACAGAATTAGTAACTATAACTCCCACTATTGACGATATCCCTAAGCATCTAATCAAGGGGAAACATCGATCATAATATGCTTTTGCCCTTGGCAAGTGCCAACGCATAACAGAGATTGTCTCAAGCTAGTCTCGTCGCTAATACTTGCGGCGATTTTTCAGTTATCGGTAAACATTAACCGGTAATCAGTCAAGGGCAAACTCAAATCTGATACTAAATCCGTTGAGTATAGGCTACTTATCAGGATAGGCAAGAGGCAAGAGGCAAGCGGCAAGAGGAGGAATAGATAATCAGTCTTTAATAACTGGATTTAGTATGATAACTGATTCAAGATAGCTAAAAAAACCCCATCGCCCTACCATGCGTTTCAGACAAATTTTTATGCTTTTATTACATGGCTGACAATATTTTGTAACAATCTATACTATCTTTCCCGTTGAAGACTGTAAATTTAAGTTAATTACTTCGGTGATAACCCTAAAATAAACTGATCTTTCTAGCCCAGATGACCAAAAACCGCCCCTATCTATCTATCCACTCCTCAAAACTGTTATGCTTCTAGAAAAAATCTCTTAGACAAAAACTACTGCTAAATCTCCCCAGATGGAGAAGCAAAAGCGATCGAGAGATAAAAATAGTCAAAGCCTCCTTACTGAATCAACAGTTACTTTCAAGAAATTTTCTCGGTTATCACCGCAGTCAGTTAGGGGAAATAATGAGAATTTTTCACCGTTTCATCACCTTTGTTTAGTTTCTAATCACGATTTTTTAGTCCATGAGTAAACTTTCTAGACGTAGATTTATCTTCACTGCCGGGGCAACTGCCGTAGGAACAGCAATTCTCCACGGTTGCGCCACTCCCAATAATACCGCGACCAGTCCCTCCCCGGCCGGCAGTCCTGCTGCTTCCCCCGCTGCCGGTGGAGAAACTCCCGAAGTCACCACCGCCAAACTAGGTTTTATTGCTCTCACTGACTCGGCACCTTTAATTATCGCCAAAGAAAAAGGTTTATTCGCTAAACACGGGATGCCCGATGTGCAAGTGATGAAACAAGCTTCTTGGGCTGCAACCCGCGATAACCTCGAACTCGGTTCGGCGGGTAACGGTATCGATGGGGCGCATATTTTATCCCCCATGCCCTACCTAATGACCTTGGGCAAAATCACCAAACAGCCCGTACCAATGTATATTCTGGCGCGTTTGAATACCAACGGTCAAGCGATTTCTGTGGCTAACGAATACATGGATCTAAAAGTTGCCCTCGATAGCGGTGTACTGAAAGAATCCTTCGCTAAAGCTAAATCTGCCGGCAAAGAAGTTAAAGCCGCCGTCACTTTCCCCGGTGGTACTCACGATCTCTGGATGCGCTATTGGTTAGCCGCCAGCGGCATCGATCCGAATAAAGATCTATCCCTAATTGTTGTTCCTCCGGCACAAATGGTGGCTAACATGAAAGTCGGCACGATGCAAGCTTTCTGTGTGGGGGAACCTTGGAACGCCCAATTAGTTAACAAAAAACTCGGTTATTCGGCCTTGATTACTGGGGAACTGTGGAAGGATCACCCCGAAAAAGCTTTCGCTTTACGCGCCGATTGGGTGGATAAAAATCCCAAAGCGGCAAAAGCTTTAACTATGGCTGTTCTGGAAGCGCAGCAATGGTGCAACGATCCCGCTAATGTTAAGGAAATGTGCGAGATTATTTCAGGACGGGAATGGCTGAAAATTGACCCCGCCGATATCTTGGGCAGAATGCAAGGTAATATCGATTTCGGTGATGGTCGCAAAATCGAAAATAGCCCCGTAGCCATGAAATTCTGGGCTGATAACGCTTCCTATCCCTACAAGAGTCATGATACTTGGTTTGTGACTGAAGACATCCGTTGGGGCTATATTCCCGCCGATACGGACATCAAAGCTTTAGTTGATAAGGTTAACCGGGAAGATATCTGGAGAGAAGCCGCCACAGCCCTCAATGTTCCGGCTGATCAAATTCCCACCTCTACCTCTCGCGGTGTGGAAACTTTCTTTGATGGCGTGAAATTTGATCCCGAAAATCCCACCGCTTACCTGAAATCTCTCAAGATTAAAAAGGTTTAAATCAGTGTTCAGTGATCAGTAACCCGTCAACAGTTAAAGATGATTTTCTGATAACTGGTAATCAATAACTGATAACTGAACCACTCAACCACTGATAACTGATAACTGATAACTGATAACTGATAACTGATTATGGCTGTTTCTATTTCTCGTCGTTCTCAAGGTACAAAATGGGTAAAAGACCTGAAAAAAAAATTATCCAAACTAGCAACTTCGGCGATTGCTTTATTAATTTTCCTCCTCCTCTGGCAAATAATCTGTTTTAGTCCCGATGCCCCCCTCCCTAGTCCCACCAAAGTGGTTAGCGATACCTGGGAATTAATTATTAATCCCTTCTTCAATAATGGTGGCACGGATGTGGGGTTATTCTGGCAAATTTTCGCCAGTTTACAACGGGTGGCTGTCGGTTTTACCCTTGCCGCTATTGTCGGCATCGCCGTGGGAATTTTAATCGGTAGTAGCGCCCTAATTTATGATGCGATCGATCCAATTTTCCAAATCCTGCGTACCGTTCCCCCCCTAGCTTGGCTACCCATCTCCCTCGCGGCTTTTCGTAATAACGAACCTAGTGCCATATTTGTAATTTTTATTACAGCAATTTGGCCAATTATTATTAACACAGCCGTGGGAGTACAACAGGTTCCCCAAGACTATAAAAACGTCTCTAGAGTGCTAAAATTATCCAAAGTTGAATACTTTTTCAATATTCTTTTTCCCGCCACCGTTCCCTACGTTTTCACGGGATTAAGAATCGGTATCGGTTTATCTTGGTTGGCGATTGTAGCGGCGGAAATGCTGATCGGTGGCGTGGGAATTGGCTTCTTTATCTGGGATGCTTGGAATAGTTCCATGATCAGTGAAATTATCCTCGCTCTGATTTATGTGGGTATTGTTGGTTTCTTACTCGATCGCCTCATGGCCTACATCGCTAAATTAGTTGTACCCGAAGAAAATAAATAGGGTTTGCGGCAAAAAGTTTTTCGGTGGGGGCAGGGTGTGGGGTGTGGGGTGTGGGGTGTGGGGAGCTTTTTAAGTAAACAGTAAACAGTAAACTAAAAACTCACATCTGATAACTGATAACTGATAACTGATAACTGATAACTGATAACTGATAACTGATAACTGAAAATGTCTGCATTTATTGAAGTCGATCACATTGATAAGGTTTTCCCTCTGCCCGATGGCCGTCAATATATCGCCCTGAAAAATATCGATCTCAGCGTTACTAAAGGGGAATTTATCTCTTTAATCGGTCACTCCGGTTGCGGGAAATCCACCCTCTTAAATATGGTCGCCGGACTCGATCGCCCGACGGTGGGGGGGGTGATTTTAGAGGGAAGAGAAATTAAAGATCCTGGACCCGATCGCATGGTGGTGTTCCAGAATTATTCGCTGCTGCCTTGGTTAACCGTCCGGGAAAATATCGCCCTAGGAGTTAACCGCGTGCTGCGTCATCTACCGGCTGCTGAACGCAAAAGTGTCATCGAACATAGTATCGATATGGTACACCTGCGCCATGCCGCCAACAAACGACCGGGAGAATTATCGGGAGGCATGAAACAACGGGTTGCGATCGCCCGTGCTTTAGCTCTACGGCCAAAAGTCCTGCTACTTGATGAACCCTTTGGGGCGCTGGATGCGTTAACCAGAGGCAATTTACAGGAACGTTTGATGGAAATCGTCGAGGAAAGCCACGTTACCTGTATCATGGTCACGCACGATGTGGATGAGGCCCTATTACTATCCGATCGAGTGGTGATGTTAACCACCGGTCCGGAGGCCCATATCGGTCAGATTCTCGATGTTCCTATTCCCAGGCCCCGGCATCGTTTAGAAGTAGTTAACCATCCCAGTTACTACTCCCTCCGTAACGAGATCGTTTATTTCCTCAACCAACAGAAGCGAGCGAAGAAAGTCGGTCAACCCACCGGAGCGGTGACGCTGATCGGCCAAGCTACCGGACTGAAAACCAATCCCACCATCGGTTTTATCCCCCTCACCGATTGCGCCCCGATTATTATCGCCAAAGAGAAAGGTTTCTTCGCTGAGGAAGGATTAGAGAATGTTGTCCTGCAAAGGGAACCCAACTGGAAAGCGCTCGCCCAAGGGGTAGCTACCGGTCGTCTCGATGCGGCCCAGATGGTGGCGGGAATGCCCCTCAGCATGACCATTGGGGCTGGCAATAAGCCCTCTGTCCCCGTGATTAGCGCTTTGGTACTCAGTCGCAACGGTAACGCCATCACCCTCAGCAATAAATACAGGGAATTGGGGGTAGAAAAACTGGAGGACTTAAAGGGGGCCCTCCTGCAAAGTCCCGATAAAATCGCCACTTTCGGCATGGTTCACCCCGCCTCCATGCACAATCTGCTGTTACGCTACTGGTTAGCTAGTGGCGGCATCGATCCCGATAGTGATGTAAATTTAGCCGTAATTCCGCCGCCTCAAATGGTTTCCTTGCTAAAAGCGGGTAATATCGACGGTTATTGTGTGGGGGAACCCTGGAACTCCTACGCCGTTCACGAAAAATTAGGCTACGTTATCGCCACCGATCTTGATATTTGGCCCGGACACCAGGAAAAAGTCCTCGGGGTCAGGGAAACTTGGGCGGCGAAACATCCCGAAACCCATATCGCCATGGTGAAAGCTTTAATTAAAGCCTGTGAATACTGCGATGATCGGCGTAATCGAGAAGAAATAGTCAATATTCTCAGTCAGCCCCAGTATGTGGGCGTGGATAGGGCAATTATCCGCCCCGGTTTCCTCGATGGTTATGATCGCGGTTTAGGAACTGCCCCCGAACCCCTATTCCGATTTAATCAGTTTTACGTCGATCAAGCTAACTGTCCGGGCCGCAGTGAGGCCCTATGGACCCTAACTCAGCTGGCCCGTTGGGGTTACGCGCCTTTCCCCCGCAACTGGGTAGAAGTGATTGAACGCGTCCGTCGTCCCGATCTGTTTGGCGAAGCTTGCCGGTCTCTGGGCCTTCCCGATTTGGAACCCGATCGCCACAGTTTTGCCCTCTTTGATCATCTTATTTTCAATCCCGACGATCCGATCGGCTATCTGGAACGTTTCTCGATCCGTCGCGATTATCGCGTCTCAGAAGTTCTCCTCGATGATCCCGTGACTAATTAATGGTTGTGGTGGGCTTTGCCCACCTTAAAATAAATCTAGGACGAATTATGCAAACTTTTACCGATAAGACCGTGAATTCCAGCACCACCACCCAGCCTTTTTTGTTAGTTAGTAATGTTGCCAAAGAATACCCCTCCCCCGAAGGGGTTTACACCGTTTTAGACGGTGTGGAGCTGCAAGTCAATGAGGGGGAATTTGTCTGCATTATCGGTCACTCCGGCTGCGGTAAATCGACCCTTTTAAATATGGTGGCGGGGTTTTCTTCTCCTAGTCGTGGGCAAGTGCTGCTACAGGATAAAGAGGTTAAGGAACCAGGACCGGACCGGATGATGGTATTCCAAAATTATTCGCTTCTGCCCTGGAAAACTGCCTTTGAGAACGTTTATATCGGGGTTAATTCCGTTTATCCCGAAAAATCTCAGGCTGAGAAGGTGAAGATCGTGGAAGAAAATCTATCCTTAGTGGGATTGACAGAAGCAGCCCAGAAAAAACCCCCCCAATTATCGGGAGGCATGAAACAACGGGTAGCGATCGCCCGCGCCCTGGCCATTCGTCCCCAAGTCCTCATCCTCGATGAACCTTTCGGGGCCCTAGATGCGATTACTAAAGAGGAATTACAGGAAGAATTGCTGAAAATCTGGCAAGAACACCAGTTAACCGTGTTGATGATTACCCACGATATCGATGAGGCTTTGTTCTTGTGCGATCGCTTGGTGATGATGACCAATGGCCCGAGCGCTAAAATCGGTGAGGTGTTAAAGATGCCTTTTGCTCGTCCCCGGGTTCGTTCCCAAATTACCGAGGATCCCCGTTACTACGAACTCCGCAATGAAGCTCTCGATTTCCTCTACAATCGTTTTGCCCATTCGGAAGACCCCAATGAGGATGCCCCCGAACAACCCCCAACAGAAAATCTCGTGGGTAAAATTGTTACTACTATTGGTGGCATAGCCTTACTCGCTTTTGTTGGTTTTAGTCTAATACAAATGTTCACCAGCAAGACTGCCAATACTACTAATCCGGCCACCATAGAGGCCCCCAGATAAGTAGTAGTGGAAAATTAATTTCCTAGTCGAGACAGGAGACTCCGAGACAGCTATCGGGGATCGGATTTGAGTTTTGGCTCTCCTCGACTTTGTGTGATAATCAGTGCGGCTCTTCGTTACTTGTTATGGTTCGATAGGGGGGCATAAATCGACTAAATCCTTATCTGGCAAAAGATTTAACTGATTAGCTCGCTCTAGATCAAAAACAATTGACAAAAATCGTCCAATGTCTTTCTCTATAAGGGTTCCATCTCTTATAACCCCCGTCCATTACATAACACAAACCGAAGAACCAATTTTCTCAAAAAAAAATCGACCCGCCGCTAGGCGGGAAAAAGAGAAAAAGAGAAAAAGGGTAAAAAGGGTAAAAGGGTTACAGAGTCCTCCCAGCACCGCACACCACCCGAAAACCGCCGTAAGCGCTGCTGACGTAGGCGCGGCGGTAGTTGTAGTTGCGGCAAGCGGAACGGCAGAGATTTGGATCGGTGAACCAAGAACCGCCCCGCGGTATGCGATAATCATAATCATTATCATTATTATTTGTTATCCAAGCACTGCCATCCGTCGGTGCTCCGATATAGTTATCGTGCCAATCGTCTTCGCACCACTCCCAAACATTGCCACTCATGTCATGGAGTCCCCAAGCATTGGGCTTTTTCTGACCCACAGGATGAGTTTTATCCTGAGAATTTCCGTTATACCAAGCATAATCTCCTAACTGATTAGCATCATCACCGAAATAATAGCGAGTGGTTGTCCCCCCACGACAGGCATATTCCCATTCCGCTTCTGTGGGGAGGCGATAGGTTTTCCCTGTTATTTGACTCAATTTTTGGCAAAAGGCTTGAGCGTCCTCCCAACTAACCTTTTCTACCGGATTTTGGGGATTATTTTGAAACCGAGAGGGATTGGTTCCCATTACCGCTTCATATTGTGCCTGAGTCACCGGATATTTCCCAATCGCAAAACCGTTGACTTGAACTTGGTGTGGAGGCTTTTCATTATCGCGAGCATCGGGATCACTGTCAGGAGATCCCATGAGAAATTGACCTGCTGGTAAGCTCACCATCTTCAGTGTTATCCCATTGGGTAGGTTTTCGGTAGAGGTGGTAAAATTCCCGACTCTCTCGATTACATGGTTGTTGATGCGTTGAATGGCGGTTTCCAGTTCGATTTCCTCGTCGGGGATTTCCACGTCTGTCCATTGCCATCCTTCCTGCTCGGCTCGCTCTAATGCGATCGCTAAACGGCCGCGCTTTTCTTCGCTGGTGACGAGGAAATTGAGCAAACTAGCCGATAGATTCTCGTTTTTGCGGAAAGATACGGCCGATTCGGAACTGAGAATGTTTTGGACGAGGGATTCCACTTCGCTGACACTGCGGGAAAGTTCCCCGTCAATGGTCACTACTCGATCGATTAAGCCTTGAAACTGCCCGATAATTGGTTTTAGGTATTGTTCTAGATTAATGGCTACTTTGACCATTTCGATCGCTTCTTTTTCCAGACTATCTAACTCCAGCTGCAACTGATACACTTGTTTGTACCCGTTCAACTCGCCGATCATTTTCGAGAAAACCTGTTTTTGTGTATCCTGATCTTCAGCTAATTTCTGGATACTTTCGCTGATTAAGTCGATTTTCTTGAGCATAAGCAAGCTGGCGCGACCAACAAGAATCACGGTGCGGAAAATCTGCTGTTTCTGTAGTCTCAGGGTATCTCGCAGTTCAGCCGAGCCGATGCTATTCTCCAAAGATTGGCGTTTTCGCTCTGTTTCTGCCAATTTATGGCATTTAACCGCCACTGCCTCCTTGATTTCCTCGGTCAGTGACAGGAAAAACCGCCGGTATTCATCCTTATGGTCGGTGAGAAATCCGATTAACTGGTTATAGTCCCCGACTAATCTTTCCAATTCTTGAAAAGTTTCCTCGAAATTGAGGGGTTCTTCTTTTTTACTCAATCCTAACCATGTATTGCGAACCCGTTTTCCGGTTTTCATCAGTTGCTGTCTTTCTTGAATCTGATCCTGCAAAACCAATAAATCGGGGCGATTTAGTTGGGGAAGTTGATAGGTTTTCCGATAAAGCTTGATTTTCGCCGTTTCTTCTGCCATCGCCGTGATCGCTGAGGGTGAGTTTTTTCTATTTTAGCCCGATTTTTTGATGATCAAATACTATCGGGATACGCCCCGAGCAACTACCTAACCTTTTCTATAAGTCATAGAAGTAAGGATAAAGCTCTGATTCTGGAATATATTGACTTGCTTGCCTAAAAATAGCGTAACAGGTTCCGGGATCAAGTTGCCGATGATTGGGAATAGTTAAAGTCTCCTTTCTCTCCGAGATGACACGACGCAATTTTATGTGACTTCCTCGTTGACTGTGAATAGTAAAACCAAATCGATCAAGAATTTTGATAATGTCTTTGCCGGATAGTTGTTTCAGCTTAGGCATATTCTGGCTGTAACTCAAATATAATCTGTAGAGAAGGTTTGGCAACTAGACCGAACTCCCTGGGGTCTTCTCCCTCTAAATGCAGTAAAATGGCTTCTTGGAGATTATTAACCACCTCATCTAAGGTATTTCCCTGGGTGACAATCGAAATTTCCACGCATTCACCTACATATCCTTGTTGTTCACCAGAACGAATAATTGCGGTAACTTTTGGACTTAATTTTGTCATAATTGCTCATGTTTATTTTTTGCTTATTTAGATTTATGGCAATCGAGCAAGGGACGGGTCATTGACCCATTCTAATTGACTTTTGGCTCTTCTAGGTTCTGTGTGATAAGTTTAATTGACATAGGATCGATCGATCTTTGTGTCCTTTGTGTCTTTGTGGTTCGTTCCACCCCCTCGCTCTTGAGAAATGTATCTTAGAATACATTTTACCCACCAAAGCTGGGAGAGCCGACTTTTCCCTAAGTTGTCAAATTCATCTAGTTTTCTAGAAATCTCGGCCAGAGGCGAAAAAATCAGCGACAATGATATAAATGGAGTTATCAACACAAGTAAAGCGATTATGACTGTAGCCACGACGAACGCCCGAGATATTTTCCGCTCCGCCTACGAAAACCGTTACACTTGGGATGAACGATTCCCCGGTTACACTGCTGATATTATCCTCACCCAAGGGGAGGAAGTCCATACGGGCAAAATTCAAGTTAATGCCGATTATAGTGTGGAAGTAACGGGCATTGATGACGAGAAAGTGCAAGAAAGTATCTATAATCAAATGCGCGACATCGTTACTCACCGTAAAAGAGGCAATTTTGAGGCTTCCCACGGCAAAAACCAGTTTAATTTCGGGCAAGATGATCCCACCGGTGCAGTAGAAATTCTTGTCACCGGCGATGCGATGGGATCTAATTATAAGGTCCGCGGTCAGGAAATCTGTCAAGTCAGTCGAGTCATGGGACCGATGGCTTTTACTATTAATACCGAGGAAAGTCTCGATACGGGAGAAGGTTATATTTCTATTCGCTATAATGCCATTTTCCGCAATGCTAAAACCGATGAATTAAAGGGAAAACGTGACTTTAAGGAAACCTACGAAAAAATCGGTAATTATTATTTACCCTCCTGTCAAGTGATTAACGCAATCGATGTCGGTGGCGAAAAATCCACCACAGAATTTACTTTTATCAATCTACAGCTTTTAGAATCTTAAGGGTTATCCCCGCCCAAAAAGCGTTAGGATTGAAGTAACTACACTCTAATAAATCTCTGACCAGAAGCTGATTATGTCTTTAACACTGACTCCCGATAACGTCGAAAAAGTCTTAGATGAAATGCGCCCCTACCTGATGTCCGATGGTGGTAACGTGGAATTAGTCGAAATCGACGGGCCAGTCGTCAAAGTGCGTCTTCAAGGCGCTTGCGGTTCCTGTCCCAGTTCCACCATGACCCTAAAAATGGGCATCGAACGTCGTCTCCGGGAAATGATTCCAGAAATTGCCGAAGTTGAACAAGCTTTCTAAATCTTGGTTTAATTAATTCTCACCACCGCCCGATTGCTAATTTAATTAGCGATCGGGCATAATATTAATTATATATTTTTTTCTGCAAGATCGATAAAATTACAGAATTAATTAAGGTAAAAAGTATCTTTTTTAGCCAATTAACCAGCCAATTAAACATTAACATATACTCGAAAATTTTTATTAAAACTCAAAAATTATGACGGAAAATATCCCCACCATTGTGGTCATGCACGGCGACCAAACTGGAGAAGAACTATTACTAGAAGCCCTGAGAGTATTGCAACCCTCGATAATTCGTCAACCGCTTAACTTTGCCGATTTTGATCTTAGTTTAGCCCAACGTCGCCAGAGTAACAATCAAGTGGTTCACGAGGCCGCTGAAGCGACTCTAAAAACCGGATTAGCTCTCAAAGCTGCCACCATTACCCCAGAAATTAAAGGAGATGTGGGCAGTCCTAACGCTATTTTAAGAGAAGCAATGAATTCTCAGGTAATTCTCCGCATCGGTCGCCGTATCCCCGGTATTCGTCCGATTGGGGGCGTTTATTCTCCCATTGCCATTGTCCGCATGGCCGTTGATGATGCCTATGGGGCCAAAGAATGGCGAGAAACCACTGCCACCGGCGATGAAATTGCCTATCGCACCTCGCGCATTTCTAGGGCTACCAGTCGCGCTGTGGCCGAGTTTACCTTTCAACACGCCAAAAAAACCGGGGCGCGGGTATTTGGCGGCCCAAAATTCACCGTTAGTGCCACCTACGAAGGGATGTTTAAAGAGGAATTAGACGCGGCGGCCCAAAGACATCCAGAAGTGCGTTATCAACCCCTGTTAATTGATGCAACTTTTGCCCTACTTTTACAAACCGACGGCGAAGCTTTGGTGATTCCGGCACTTAATCGCGATGGCGATTTATTATCTGATTTTGTCTTGCAACTCTATGGCAGTATTGCCGGGGCCGAAAGTTTGGTTTTGGGATTTGATGAGGAGACATTAGCGGTTAAAACTATTATGGCAGAAGCTCCCCACGGCACTGCCCCCGCTTTAGAGGGCAAAAATATCGCTAATCCCATGGCGATGATTTTAGCCTCGGCAGCTTTGTTAGGTTATATCGAAACTAACGAAGCGCGCAAAGCTTCTCGGGCAATTTATGAAAGTGTCTTTGAAACTATTCACGAGGGCAAAAAAACCCCCGATTTAGGGGGCCAAATGACCATGAGTGAGTTTACCGATGAGGTGATTCGTCGCGTGGTCAGTAAGTTAGAAGTTTGGTCTGCTTTGGGGTAAACGAACTCATCTGATTGCTATCTTAACAGGAGTTTGAAGAAAAGCTAATCCAAAAAATAAGAATTGTTGCAAAAGCCTTGCTTTCTTTTATTTAACGGAAAAACAAAAGCTACCTTTGAAGTGTGTAACAGAGTCCCTTTACAGGATTAGAATAAGGACAATGAAACTACAAACTTTGACAAAAACTGTGACTATTGCTCTGATTGGTGTAGGAGCTGCCTTGACCTTACAATCACCGAGCCAAGCTCAAACCAGATTCGAGTGTCTTGTACCACTGACAGGCCCCTATGTAGGAGTTCCCACAACCGCTGCCCAAGTCGGACCTAATGAATATAAGCCCGTGATTCATTGGTTTTCTCGTTATTTCAGTGGTGCCGGTTATACTCCCATGCAACGTTGTCAAGAAGTGACCGGAAGATTCAATACCCTTTCCACTCGACCAGGCGGAATTGATATTATTACCACTGGCTATCTCAATGGTCTGCCGGTTATCTATTCCCCTAGTGATGGACGAGAACGGGCAAATAGCAGTAACCTATTATTCACCCTCAAGAGAGGGGAAAACGCAACCCAGAAAATCGCACAGCTATTTGACATCCGGGCGGGAGCCAGCAGCAGTCCTTTGTTTGAAAGCTCATCGGATTCTGCCACTGTCTATTTCAAAAAATTCCTAGAAAGCGTTCCCGTGGAAACAAATCCTGCCACCGGTTCGTCCTCTTCTCCGGCGCCTGGGACTTCTCCCGAACAACCCCCCCAAAAACCATCAGGCGGTTCTGTTTGGTAAACTTTTCTAGTTCTATAGATAAGGTAGGTTGGGTTGACGCAAGGAAACCCAACGCCCGCTGTTTGGTAAACTTTTCTAGTTTCTTAGAAGGAGCATAGTAATCAAGTGAGTCGGCCTATAAAAAGAATTTTGGCTGGTGCGGGCAGTTTATTATTGGGACTGTCCACACCTTTGCTTGCTGTCCAAAGCTATGCTCCTGCTCTGGAACCTAACCAGGCCAATGCCCATAGCTCTCAGCAACTTTCAGAACAACAGCTGCGTCAGTCAGCCAGAGCAATTACTGTTAAGGTGTTATCAGGGCAAGGCTGGGGTTCGGGCATTTTAGTTGAAAAGCAGGGTTCTTCCTACAAAGTCCTCACGAATGACCATGTTTTAGGGCGGTATCGCTCTCGGGTTTGGCAAATACAAACCCCTGACGGCAAGATACATCGGGGTGAGTTGGTCAGAACAGTTCGCTTGAATGATTATGATTTAGGCTTAGTTTCTTTTCGCAGTAGCCAAGTTTATTCTATTGCTGATTTGGCTAATGTCGATGATCTCACTATCGGAGATGAAGTTTTCGCCGCCGGCTATCCCTTTGATTTTACCTTCACCGTTGGTAAAGTGTCGCTTTTGAGTGATAAATCCTTTTCGGGGGGCTACCAAATCGGCTACACCAATAAGATTAAAAATGGCATGAGTGGCGGACCGCTGCTGAATCGGCAAGGTAAAGTTATTGGTATTAACGGGATTCATGCTTATCCTCTCTGGGGTAAATCCTACGTTTTTGCTGATGGAACAGTGACTTCACCAGCACTGTGGGAACAAATGAGTCGATTAAGTTGGGCGATTCCTATCGGGACTTTTTTAAAATCGGGGTCATCTTCTCCATCTGCTTCCAGTCGGCAACGGCCCGCAGTGTCACCCCCACCGCTTCCCACCCATAGAGAACCCACTTTCTGGGAAGATTTTCCTTCTCCATCCTCGTCAACCCCAAGAGAAAAGAATCCCGCTCCCACACCACTCTGGTAAATTCCACTCAACTGTATTTTTAAACCAGAATGAGCAACAATTTCTTGAAAATTTCCGCCGCCCTAGTTAGTATAGCGGTGTTTGTGGTTTCTCCTCAGATTGCTAAGGCATCAACAACTGAGGAGATAGAAAAAATTGCTGAAAAGATTACCGTTTTAATCCCCTCAGAAGAAGAGGGGGCGAATGGGAAAATTACTTCTAATGGCTCCGGATCGATTATTGCCAAAGAAGGAAGAGTTTATACTGTTCTTACTGCTAGTCATGTAATCTGTAAAGATGCTAGAGATGCCTGCAAGTTCTATTACGATCAACTAAAAATTATTACCTGGGATGGCAAGCAATATCCGCTCGATTACAATAGCATCAAAAAATTACCAGGAGTAGATCTAGCTCTCGTGCAGTTTCAGAGCGACCAAAATTATCAATTGGCGACCTTGGGTAACTATCAAGTAGCTGACGAACAATTTATTTTTGCTTCTGGATGGCCCGACCCGAAATTTATCGGCAAGCGGAAACGATTGTTCAATCTGGGGAAAGTGCTACCCAAGGACATTACACCCTTGCTGAAAATATTTCCTCCGGAGTTGGGGTATGAGATAGTTTATACCAGTGTCACCTATGGGGGCATGAGTGGCGGTCCAGTGTTAGATATCAATGGACGAGTCATCGCGGTTCACGGACAAAATGAAGCCGAAAAAATCGAAAAGGTTCCCGTGCCAATTGGCTTTAGTCTCGCTATTCCCATCACTACTTTTTTGAAATTAGCACCCCAGTCTGGCATTCAAGGGCAGATAAATGTCGAAAGTTCGCCTCCCAATGCCTTATCTTTGCGAGAAATTGGTGATGAATTATACAAGGCTTTTGAAGTTCCCAATAATAACGATACTAATCCCCTAAACTGGCTTAATCAAGGCAATAAAATGTGGCGGTTAGGACAATTAGCCCTCGCCTATGCCGCCTATGAAAAAGCCTTGCAACTCGATGCTCAACTCTATCAAGCTTGGTACGGGAAAGGTCTGCTCTTGACCTACTGGAAACGCCACCAAGAGGCGCTAGCTGCCTACGAACAAGCTCTCAAAATTAATCCTGACTCCGATACCGCCAAAAAACTGCGAGACAAGCTCCAAGAATCTTTAGGGGGAGGAAATACCCCTTCTCTAACCCCCTCACAGCCAACCACCGCGCCCACCGTGGAGCCTTCACCACAGCCCTCTAATCCGAGGAGACTATGGTGAAGTCAGCAGGGAAAATGCGGGTTAGCGAGCGGCTTCCACCAATGCAGCTAAGGATGCTTGAATTGCCCGTAGTTCTGCGGGAGGACTTGCCAGAAACGCTTCGTTACTGGCTAAAATCATCTCATTATAGGTCTGCACCGCCGCCAACAAGTTAGCTGGATTAACCGCACCACCAGAGGTTAATCCGTTTAAGCCGTCCAATAAGTTTTGAATAACACTTAAAGGCGGTGCGCCTGGTACAGTGGTAAGAGCGGCAGTGACAGCAGTGATATTATTACCCGCCTGTGCATCTGCTGTTAAGATGCTCAGTATCGGTTGCTGAACGGTTGGGGGAATCGGGATACCTGTGGGGGAGGTTAAATTATTATCAGCTAACTGAGTATTCACAGAAGCGGCCGTCTGATTAACAGATATTTGAGCCGGTTCTCCCCCCTGAAATCCCAATCCCGTCACCGTGGTGGTGATGGGGAGTGATATAGTTTGACCGGCAAAATCACTGGTGGAAAGAATTGGTCCGGTGATATCGGATTGGTTGCCGGTTTGCGCCATAACGGGAGAGACTAGGGAATTGGTCAGCAAAACCGCCGCCACTAGGGAAACTTGCCAATTAGTCAACCATTTCATCAACATGGTCTTAATCCTCATTCAAAAAACTAAGTTACACAATATAAAAACCGACTAACGGGGGAAAAAGTAATTGTAGCCGATACTCATGACGAAGCGAGCGCCGTCCCCGGCATTCCCCGTTAAATCAGCACCCGCAAGGTTAACCGTCAAGGGGATTTTCGGGAAAGGAATCAGAGAAATACCTGCGTTTAAATCTTGACCCGACCATTCGACAATGGCCGAGACCGGTTCAACTATTCGTAAACCCGCACTAGCAAAGACACCGAGCGAGTTTACCCCATCTTCGATGGCTCCTTCCGAGCGAAAACGACCACCACCAACACCCAAAGAGAGCGTCAATTGGCTAAAGGGTTCTTTCGTTGTTTTTGTTAACTGAAAAAATTTGCTCACCACCCCGTAGATACTGCTACCGCCATCTGTCCCACCCCAGTTAATAGCGTTTTCAAATCCTAGGGCCACAGCAAAACTTTCTGGCAGAGAACGGTGAATTTTAAAGCTAAAACTACCCCGTCCAGCATTATCATCAAAAAGGCTCAAAATCGCCAGAGTTACATCTAAACCGACAATTTTCTGGGGGTCTCCCAAACCACCCCCTAGGGCTAACCCACCATCTGCTTGATTGGTAAAACGGGTTCTCGACTGGAAACCGAAACCACCGAAAATCTGCCCAAAAGTCGCTCCAAAAGCGCTGGGAGTAGAGATACTGCCACTAGGAGTAACCACAAATTCCGCCAGTTTCGCAGAAAGGGTTTGTTGCCTTAATTGCGGTTCCTCAATCAGAAACTCTTGACGTAAACGCTGCAATTCGGGGGAAACATTGGTATCAACGGGGGTAGATGCTTGCGCTTGCCATTTTTCGACTTCTGGAGAGTTATTATCCCCTGCTGGTAAAAGCTGACTCGCTCGCGTTGTCCCTAGATTCGCCTTCCATTCTTCTAGGGTTGAAATTGTCCCGGTCTTTTCTGTTGCTAAAGTATCGAGGGAAGATTTCTCTGGCTTATTTTCTAAGGATGAGGGCAGATTACTGTCGGCTAATCCCTCTGTTGTCGAGAAGGAATTGGTGGTCAGAATTCTGTCCGTCCTCTCTAATTCCACGGGGGAATTAATGGTAATTTTTTCTTGGGATACCCGAATAGAAGCAGCGTCAATGTCTAAGGGGGAAGGAATGGCTTTCACCCCATCGCACAGTATGGCTGTACCCAAACAGGAGGTAATGAAAATTCCTCCAGAAAATATGTGTCTCATCTGGCTGTTTCTTTTGGCTTTTTTTAACAACACTTCCAGCTTTCCTCACAGACGAAGTTAATTTGCCAGAATTGTAACTGATTTATTCTTAGATAGCAAGTTATCAAAGTTGCGTTCTCTGTATGATAATCATTGCTTAGGGACTTGCGTGGGAATAATATCCCAATTGATCGGAGGGCGCAAGCTTTGCGCCCCTACAGTAACGGATTTTGTCCACAATGTAGGGGCGAACTGCGTTCGCCCAAAAGGTACATTATCAAAGCGCAGGTCCCTTATCATTGGTAGGAGTCTTGCTAGGCAAGGCTTTGAAGACTATCTTTCTGGAAAGAAAATTATCCCTACAGAAACGAGAAGAACCATCTTTCCTTTGCCAGTGTCTGGAATTGTCAATTCGCCTACCCCATCGGCATTACTGAAGAAAATCCTTGTCCTCACTGAAAGTATGGTTTAAAAATTTCCTTGATTCTTTTTGTCCCTAGTCTGCCTAAATGAAATGTAAAATATTTACGACCTCTATTCTTGGCTTCGCCAGTTGTGGTGCCACTCCGTTCACGAGTCAAATAAGCGGATTATATTGCTAGAACTAAAAAAAGCGGGTTGAACCCCGCTTGTAATCAACAACTAAGCTAATTTAAAGGCATCTCGCCAACACCAGCGCAACAGGGTAAAAGCGATTAAACCTTTAACTACTTCTAGAAACCAGTAACCAATCTGCAAGGACATCATTTCTCCCGACATTCCCGACGCGGTAACGGGAGCCAGTAAACCCATCGCACTCAGATTGGGAGTGAGAAAATAGGTGTAAATTAGGGTGATTACGAAGAGAACACCGGCAAATAGAAGCGATCGATGTTCGGGGAGATGGATTAAGGTATGATAGCGGTGGAAGACAACAAAGCTACACAGCACAATCGCCGCACAAACTAATTCCAGATGGTTAAAAATGCCAAATAGCAAGTAACCGGCACTGGCAAAGCCATTTTGTGTCATCATGCCAGCTACGGATAAGCTGGGGAGAATGATTAAATCGATGACGAAACTGGCACTTAACCAGAAACCGAGAACAACCATGGCTAGGGTTGTCCAATTAAACCAAGACCGATAACGCTCAACAAAAGTTTTCATTAGGCTTGCTCCTCCTTGCCCTTCTAACTTAATTGTAAAGAGCGTTCGCCAAAGTTTTGGCCAGTTTTTTGCTAATTCTTAGCAATTCTTATCAATTCTTAGGAGAGCAACTTAGTTTTCCAGAAGGGCAACCAAACAATACCGCTCTTACTTCTAGATTTGGCCACCCGCTCGGCGCAGAATTGTAAAGATTTATCAACAAGTGTTTATAAAAACCTTTAAATATTGACCAAGGTGACGATTCTAGACTTACCCTGAAACAATAACTGACTATCTACGGGTTTACTGTTATGGATAAGGATTTTCGTAACTATCGCATGGTTTGCACCCTCACCTTCGGAGATATTTACGGACAAATAATCGTTTGGTTAATCGTTATTTTTCTTACTCTGGCTTCCACTCTAGCTCTTTGGAGTAGCACTAGACAAATTTTTGCCCTCGCTACCGTGGGGTTAGTCGTCGTCCTCTCTTTGCCTTTTTTACTCTTTGCTTTCGTTACTACCCTCCTCAATCATATTGAATTCGTTCCCATCGAAGCGGAAACCAACATTCGTCGTGGTCCTGTCCCCGGAGTTAGCGGCAGCCGTGTACCCGCAGCCAGCTAAATCCGACCAAATCTCCAATAAATAATCTAGAGACGTTGTCAGCAACGTCTCTAGCAGTTTTTGCCCTTGTTTGCGTCGGGGTTTCTCGTTCTTGATTTTTGTTAATTTTTGTAAATTTAACTTGTTTTTAAAAACTTTTTCTGTTAGGGATTATCCAAAGAAAAATAGATGAAGCAGAGAAATTGTCAAGAGAATAATCTTGTTTGCTGCCTGATCCCGGTCAATGATAAATTTTTAAATACCTAGTCTTTTACATTTTCCCAACTCTCGGAGTGATCCCCGATGTTAAAAAATCTCTTTGGTGGCAAAAAATCTGACTTTTACCTAGAACTAAAAGAAACCGATGGTGAACAACAAGCAACAGCAACCACGGCAGCAGCCGCACCTATTGTGGAAGCGCCCGCACCTGTTGTGGAATCTGCTGCCGCCCCTGTAGCCGAGAAAAAAAACCAAAAAACTTCTATTAAGAAAGAAAAGCAAGTAAAAGAAACTCCCGCCGCTCCTGTGAGCGCACCGGCACCCGTAGCCGCTACTAACGGTAAAGTAGAGCCGCAAGAAGTGGAATTTGCGACAAAATACTTGATTACTCCTAGTATGTCTCGCCGTCGCCCTGGTCCAAGTTTGAATGGTTTCAAAGACATGGCACGCAAGGCGAAACTACCTGCTAACCGCGGCTAAATCCCCTCGGATTGCTTTCTCAACAAAAAAAAAGGAGAGTCAAAGAAAGCTCTCCTTTTTCATCAGGGTGCATCTACTGACTCAAGTGTAGCAGAGAGTTTTTTTGAGGTTGGTTATTTAGGTTACTGCCTAGAGTATTTTGGCGATAATTATCACCTGTCTTCTTGGGCAATTTTTAAAACCTAGGACTAGGTTGACTGGTGGACGGGTGCAAAATCAGCATTCATATTCTTGATTCAGCAACACCATTAGGGATTAACTTTCGCCGCTCGGATTAGCCAACCGATTACCCCACCCGTAACACCACTGAGGATCGAACTGAGCGAAGCGGTGATCACCACTACTCCGATCTGTTTCCAGTTTTTCAATTCTCCGACTTTTTCGGCGAGATCGGTGGTTTTTCCCGCCGCGTTCTCTATAACTTTAACTCGATCGCTTAAACCCTCTATCTTCGCGTCTAGGGTTCGGATATCGCCTTTAATTTCCGACTGCCCTAACTCTAAATTCTTCTGTCCGTTTTCCAGGGTGGTTAGTCGGTTTTCCATGCTGGTTAGTCGGTTTTCGATCGCCTTTTGTCCGTTGGCAATACCGATGATTAAATCCTCTAGTCTTTTTAAATCTTTTTCAGTTGCGGCTGTCATCAGTTAAACTCCTATTTAGTTGAATTTTTCTTGCCCAGATTCGATACTTTATTGATTGCGGATAACTTTCTCATTATCAATTTCCCTGCCAGATTTTTAAATAGGCATTTTCCATATTTTGGGCGAATTTTTTCCCTTGCCAGAGGGGGGCTGTGTCACGATTTCCTAACAGTTGATGGCTGATGTCTTGACGAAGGGAGCGATCGAGTCCTAATTTTACTCCCCAGTCGATATATTCTGCCTCATTCCAGCCAATTCCGGCTTCAATCCCAGCATTAATCATAAAAGTATAACTATTGCGGGCGGAAAATTGTTCTCCTACCAATGTAACTAAAGGGATTCCTTGCCATAAAACTTCTAAGGTGGTGGTAGCGCCATTGTAGGGATAGGTATCTAATACCACATCGGCAATCTGTAAATTAGCGCGATGGGTATATTCATCTATATCTCTCGGTAAAAACCGCAATCTTTGGGGATTAACTCCCTCGCGAATCGCTATTTCAGTAAATAATTCTTGAATTTTTTCAGTCTTACCGACTCCCTTAATCAGAAAATAACTATTAGGGACTTGTGCGATAATTTTCATCTGAAGTTTAATAGTATCAGGATGGCGTTTCATGCCACTTTGTACGGAAAAATAGATGGTAGCATCGGGGGGAATTTCTAAATCTTCTCGACGGAGATTGGGAGTGCCGATTTCAAAACCATCCACTGCTAAATATGTCTCTGGTAAACGATAGATTTTTTCTCGATAATATTCCTTCGCTTGCTGGGGTAAAACGTAGGGATCGGCGATATAATAATCAATAGTTGCTAATCCAGAAGCATCCCAACCTAACCAAGTCACTTGTTTTGCTGCGGGTTTCAGGGCGATAATCTGATTGGTGAGATTATGAGTTAAACTGTCTAAATCTACCAGAATATCTATCCGATCTTGTTGAATTTGTTGGGCAACTTCTAGGGGATTTTGAGCGTAGGGAAAATGACGGATAATATCTCGGCTATCCCGGAACCATTGACGGGTAATTTCATCTTCTTCTTGGTTAATAGTATAGATGGCTATTTGAAATTTTTCTCGATCGTGATGGTGAATTAACCAACGACTTAACCAACCGACAGAATGATGTTTTAAGGTACTGGCAAGATAACCAATCGTTAGTTTTTCTGGAGCTTTTTTTATAGTAATAAAAGGAGTTTTTAAACTATTATTATCAAGGAAAATTTCGGCGATGCGATTAGTTAATTGTCGATTGGCTAAGGCTCGATCGCCTAGGTAGGGTAGGGGACTAGAAACATTGAGGAAGCTAGTTTTAATAATCGGTTCTAGAGTAATATTTTTCCGACGGGTTAATTCCTGTAATAAATTCTGATATTCTTGATAGATATGATCAATTTCTTGCCAAACTCCCCAGCGCAAAAGTATTAATAAAATTAGATAATTACTGTATAACTTTAGGGTTGGGGTTAGACAAATTTCTCGCAACTGATAGGCAGTTATCAAAGAATTATCAAAGTCTTCTGCTAAAATATAGAGGTTAACTAACTGTTCCAAAAGACTCAGATCATTTGGTCTTAATTGCAGACAAAGTTTAATAATTTCTACTCCAAAAGCGGGACTTTGTTGCTCCTTGGTGACTCGTGCTGCTATCTGAAAAGCTTGCGGGATAAAACTATCAGCTAATTCCCCTAAGTAAGGTAAACTTGCTTGAGCTAAATCTAAAGTTAATTCGTGGGGATATAAAAGACTTTTGAGAACTACATTTAAAAGCAATTCTCGATCAGGATTAGATCTGAGATTCTCTTGAATAGGATAATTAAGTAGTTCTCCTGGAGCGAATATTTCTAAATCTAAAGCTAAGTCGAATAAAGCTAATAAATTATTAATTGACTTGGGAACAATTTCCTGTAGATGATAGCGAAAATATTCTACGGCTGCCAGATCACCTTTTCTTTGTTGTCGTCGCGCTTCTGCGTCTAAAACCGCTTCTAATTCTGCTTGCCATTGCTTAACTTCTTCCAGATTACCTTCCCTTAAAACATTTTGCCACATTACCTGCGCTTCTGCTTCTAAATTTTGCAGAAGATAGGCAACTCCCAAGTACCAATAGTCAGAAATATTTTCGGGATTGTTATCGATTAGTTCCTCGTAGATTGCCGCAACTTGGCGATAATTCTCGGCAATTAAAGCTTGATAAGCGTCAGGATGCCACATAAATCAGTTATCAGTTTTTTGAGATAATATTTTTAGAAAATCTTGATGTTCTTGACTGGCTAAACCTTGCTGTAAAACTGTCAAAACTTGTCCCAAGTTACCCCCTAATAAAGCATTAACATCTAACCAAAGATCGGGGAAAACCTGCGAGTAAATTATCCCTCGACTATCGGGGTCAAGTTTAATATATCTGAACTTAACCGTGGAATCGCTCTACTCTAGATACAGTAAACAGTACAGCCATTTTCAAGGGGAAAATGTACCCAGTAATCGCTTGTCAATTTTTTCTGAGAAGCTCCAGGCAGTAAGGACTGTATGGGGGAAGTCTTGGTATTGAGCTAGAATGGTGTATTAGTAAAACTGTTATGTGTTCTTTAAGATGCGTTGGACAAGATGCAGACACAGTAAAGTAGTTGATCATGTCCATCAAAACAAATTGGCTACCTTCTTTTTTAACTTTTTTAAGTTTTTCTCAAGTGAATGCATAGCTTTTATTAAAAAATTTGCTTTCTTGAGGCGCTTCGGTTTTGCTTCAGGTTCTTCCAAAAATCTGTAATACAGAAAAACGTCTCGATGCGGTATATCAATATCTTCTCCGCCACATAACCTCTTGAATCTATCTGAGCCATAACCCATATAATGAATTCTGTGAACTGGCTTTAATCCTTGCTTGTTGTAAAGCACATAATCCTTCTCCACAAAAGGATTTACACCGGCAATATTTCCAGTTCTCTCTTCAGATTTTTCACTCAACGTATAGTTGAAAAATTTCCAGTTAAGTTTAAACGTAATATAGCTAAAAAGGTAGACCTCATCCCACCAACCTCGCTCATTGATAAAGTTCACTTCCGCTTCATGCAGTAGTGCAAGTTTAATTTGCGCTAAAGTGTCGGAATTTAACAAGCTTGATTTAGCTGCGAAAAAATCAGAGCAATGACAACAAGATTTTATGTCTTGAATAGCACGAGATGGATATTTTCTTATAATCATTTTGGTATCTAGAAAACAGTCTTCTTTATTATGTTCCCAGTCGTCAAAAACACAATCATACTCTGTTAGTTTATTGAAGCAATCCTCTAATGAAGACATTACTAGCTCATCACTATCAATATAGACAAAGTATTCAAATTGACCATCAAATGAACATAGTTTTCTTATGGTGTTTGACCCATGATACCAAGCAGATTTCTTTCGAGATAGAAACCTCTGATCGCTCCATACTTCTGATGCAAAATTAGACCATTTTTCAATTGATGATTGATTGTCAAAAAGAAAAACATTATCTATCTTGAGAGATTTAATTTTGTCAACCCTATCGTCATAAGGAATTATGCAGATTGGAATATTTTTGTCATAATTAGTCCTGATGCTATTAATAAGGGCAATTAGCTGATCGTATAAGTTATCATTAGCTAACGTATATATTCCTCTCTTTGAAAACATTCTAACTCCTTAATTTCTTGCTCTAGCGACTTGAGCTTTGATCATGTACATTTAGGGATTGTCTGATTCTTCTACAGAGCGATTGTCTGGCTGGGATATTATTCCTTCCTCCGCAAGTCCCCTATCTTTAGTAGGCCAATTCAAGTCTGAATTGCATCACTGTCTAATCTACCTTCATAGAATACCTCATTCGGGATACGATAGTCAAGACATTTTCGAGGACGATTGTTAATCAAGTTTACGGCTCTTTCTACCTCCTCTGGCTTAAGGATTTTACAATTCTACGTTCATCTTATAGCAATTTTCATAGTTGTGAGGTACAGAGTCTTAAGTTTTGAGGAGTCAGGAGTTAAGATTTTGGTGTACCTCATGAGATTGGGAAACGCTATATATTTAATTCCACCCACCCACTGGAAACTGTCAACTTAAAACTTACATCTGATAACTGATAACTGATAACTGAAATTAAACCACTTTAGCGATGGCTGCTTCTAGCTTATCCATAGCCTCATCTACTTCTGTTTCCGAGACGATTAAAGGCGGTACAAAACGGAGAACTTTCGGACCTGCGGGAGCAATTAATAAACCCTCGGCCAAGGCTGCATTAACAATAGTAGATGAAACCAACTCACTTTCTGAATTAATTTCCAGACCATTAATTAAACCCCAACCGCGCACATCGACAAATAGATGGGGATATTGAGAAGCAATTGCGCGTAAACGGCTGCGTAATTGTTCCCCTCGGTGCTGGACATTTTCGAGAATGTGATCCCGTTCAATGGTTTGTAATACTGTTAAAGCTGAGGCACAAGCGAACGGATTACCCCCAAAGGTACTCGCATGACTACCCGGTTCAAACACATCACAGAACTTTCTGCACATCATCGCACCGATGGGAATACCCCCCGCTAAACCCTTAGCAGAAGTGAAAATATCCGGTTCTACCCCCAAATTCTCATAACCCCAGAGTTTACCAGTTCTTCCCACTCCCACCTGTACTTCATCAAAGACAAGCAAAATGTTATTTTCGTCGCAAATTTGCCGTAAACGTTGGAAATATTCGATAGCTCCCGGACGTACTCCCCCTTCACCCTGCAGCGGTTCCAACATAATCGCAGCCACCCGACGATTACCCTCATCGAGATCAGCGATCGCATTTTCCACCGCTTCGATATCATTATAGGGAATATAGGCAAACCCCGGCATCAGGGGTTCAAAGTCTTTTTGGTACTTCGGTTGACCAGTTGCGGTGATGGTAGCTAAAGTGCGACCGTGAAAACTAGCGTGAGCGGTTAAAATAACCGGCTGTTCCAGGAAATCTAGCACCGTATGGGCATATTTTCGTACTAATTTAATCGCCGCTTCGTTCGCTTCCGCACCAGAATTACAGAAAAAGACTTTATCAGCGCAGGAATGATCGACAATCCATTTAGCTAGTTCCCCTTGTTCGGGAATATAGTATAAATTCGAGACATGATGGAGTTTTTGGATTTGCTGGCTAACCACTTCAATTAAAGCAGGGTGCGCGTGACCGAGGGTACAGGTGGCAATTCCTGCGACAAAATCAAGGTATTGTTTACCGGAAGTATCCCAGAGAAGACAGCCTAACCCTTTGGCGATCGCAATGGGAAAACGACCATAAGTATTCATCACATAGCTGTTAAAACTATCTCGATCAAAGGGTTGATTCGGGTTTAAATTGGAAGTGGGATCAACTAGGGTTGGTTCTAAAAGGGTTTCTGGACTCACTGGGGAACTCCTGCGCGATTAGACATAGGGGAAATTATAATCAAATCCGTCTGAGAAGGACGGGTTATTTAGATTAAAAACTGATTTCATTGTAATTTACTAGACAGTCTTAGGGGTGAATTTTGCTTGTCTATCAGTGAAGATAAATATCGTCGTCTGCGTCAGGAATTAATCGGGGGAATTTTTGCCCTGATTGTGGTATTTTTGCTGGGTACGCTTTGGTATCATCTGATCGAGGGTTGGAGTTGGCTAGATTCGGCCTATATGACGATTAGTACCCTCGCTACCGTCGGTTTTGGCGAAATTAATCCCCTAGGTGAACGGGGACGATTGTTTACAATGGTTTTGATTATCATGGGAGTAGTCAGCATCGGTTATATTGTTAATCGCTTAACCGAAGCTTTAATTCAAGGCTATTTTCAAGAGGGACTCAAACAGAGACAGGAGAAACGCTTGATCGATCGACTATCGGAACACTATATCATCTGTGGTTTGGGTCGCACGGGGAGACAGGTGGCGATCGAATTTTACGCCGAAAATATTCCTTTTGTAGTCATTGATACGGACCCCCTACAGGTAAATCGGGCCAAAGAATTAAATTATATTGTTGTTCAAGGAGATGCCACCTTAGATAAATCTTTACAAATGGCAGGAATCGAACGCGCTATTTGTATTGTGGCCGCTTTAACTTCCGATGCGGAGAATTTATATACAGTTTTGTCCGCTAAAACTCTTAATCCGAAAATTCGTGCCATTGCTAGGGCCAGTACCGAGGAAGCAGTACAAAAATTACAACGGGCCGGGGCCGATGCGGTAGTATCTCCCTATATTACCGGCGGTAGAAGATTAGCGGCCGCAGCCCTACGACCCCAGGTGATGGATTTTGTTGATGGTATTCTAACCGGAACCGATCGATCGTTTTATATGGAGGAATTTTTAATCGATCCGAGGACTTGTCCCTGTGTGGGTTTAAGTCTTAGTCAAGCACATTTAAGATCTCGATCGGGGGCCTTAGTTTTGGCTATACGTCGCGCCGATGGTACGCTAATCGGGGGACCCACTGGCGATACGGAATTAATGGCCGGGGATCTGTTAATTTGTATGGGAACGGCCGAACAATTACGCAGTTTAACTCAGATTTTAATCCCCATGCGATCGGATGGTTTACGTTTACCGAAGCATTAGTTAAAGAATCGATAAAAAATCGGCTGGTAGCATTGCGGGAACGGGGGAAGCGGCAAAATCTCTTAAGTTTCGCGTTATGATTATCTCTAGCTTTTCCGATTCAGCAACGGCACTGGTAACGGCATCTTCAAAATCTTTCATCTGACTTGCCAATGCTTGCCTAATTATTGCGTCTGTCACTCTAGCAACTTGTAAATTCTCTAGAAGACTTATCACCAATTTTCTTGAGCTTTCCCTTCCGTTTTGTTTAGACAAAATATAATAAATATTAGTGACGGCATGACCAGAAATATATCCTTGAGTTTTACCTGTCTTAACTGTATTTAATGCTTGTACAGATGCGGGAAAATATTGTTCACGCTTACCCAAAACATCTAGCAATACATCACTATCGAATAGGACTCGTTTCACCGATACTTATCCACTAAATAATCAATATACGATTCTTTTGGGTCTTCTGATCCTAAATCAACAACCCCCACTAAGTCTCTTGTCCAAGGATCAAGATCGCTTAAATCATCTGTTAGGGAATGAGAGGTAGTTTCTGAGGATACATTTTGACGAAAAACACGCCCATATTCTAATGCTTTCTCAAAAGCCTCCTCATTAGAAATTGATCCAGAAAGATTATCTAACCAGTTTTCAGACGAAGATTTTTCAGTTTCCAAATTGACCAAATCTGTTAAATTTTGTCTAGAGGCATCAATATCATTGAAATTATCTGTTAGGGAATGAGAGGTATTTTCTGAGGATACATTCCTAGAATTAAATCCCTCTTGAATTCTGAAAATTATTAAACTACTATAGGCTCTCAGTTGTGTGACTAAATGGGATGTTTCAGTATCTTGGAAATATTCGGTTATAGTACGATTAGAAACCGATAGAGTATTTTTAGATCCCTTGTCAATTTGCTCTAGTTCTGAATCGGCAAACATATCAATAAACACATCTATGGTTTCCGAGAGAATGCGTGAACCTTCCACCACTCTGATTAAATCGGCTTTTTCCTCACCAGTCTTTCCCTCATTGATCTGAGCAAGAC
Source organism: Microcystis sp. MC19 (assembly GCF_003019735.1). Taxonomy (NCBI): domain Bacteria; kingdom Bacillati; phylum Cyanobacteriota; class Cyanophyceae; order Chroococcales; family Microcystaceae; genus Microcystis; species Microcystis sp. MC19. The sequence continues at coordinate 3,431,203 of NZ_CP020664.1, forward strand.
CGATAAATAATTGACTATAGGCAGTAATTTGATTAGTAAATTGGTCTATATATTGGATTAATTCCCGTGCCGAAACCTCATTCTTATATTGTTTCCATACCTGAAACCATAGTTGATTAATTTGACAAAATATATCGGCTCTTGCTTGATAAGTTTTAGAGTTATCCTTAACTTGCTCAAGTAAAATCTGAGTTTCTTGTAGTAAATTATCCAGTATTATCCGATCAGAATCGGTGACAATTTGATCGAGTTTATCTGTAATATCTTGCAGATTTTCTAACAAAAATTGTCCTAAATTTTCCCGTTCGACTGAAGTTTGCAGACTATTCATCGTATTTACCTCTCCTAAAACTGACGATCAAACAGAAATGAGTAGTCAAAATCATTAGCCCTAAACCTCCATTGTAACAATTTTGGGGTCTGAAAGGGTGATTATAGTTACTATAGCCTCTGAGGGAGATCGGGAGAGATCTGGCAGTAGCATTAATTTTTGTCAGCCTTTGATCCTACTTAGATAATTTGTACTATAATACTTTGTTAAAAGTTTAACCTCATATTGAAGTATCTGGTAAAAAAATGTCAAGTAGTAAAACTGGTATTGAATGGACGGACAAAACTTGGAATCCCACCACTGGTTGTACAAAGGTGAGTCCGGGGTGTCGTCATTGCTATGCAGAAGCAATAACAATGCGTTTTCCGGGAAGTTTTCCCACAGGTTTTAATTTTACTATTCATCGAGAAAGACTAGAACAGCCGAAAAAATGGCGCACACCGAGTCGAATTTTCGTCAATTCGATGAGTGATCTTTTTCATGAAGATTTAGACTTTGGCTATTTACAGGAAATCTTTGCGGTGATGCGAGACACTCCTTGGCATATTTATCAAATTTTGACTAAGCGCCCTCAAAAACTAGCAACTTTAGCAGATAAACTGGAATGGTCGGAAAATATCTGGATGGGTGTCTCTGTAGAAAGTCAGCAATATACCCATAGAATTGAGGCTTTAAAAACAGTACCAGCCAAAGTACGTTTTCTTTCCTGTGAACCTCTTTTAGGACCACTAAATCTGGATTTATCGCTGATTGATTGGGTTATTGTTGGCGGTGAATCAGGCTATCAACATCGTCCCATAGAGCCAGATTGGGTTAGGGAAATTTTGGCTCAAACCAGAGAATCTAAAGTCGCTTTTTTCTTTAAGCAATGGGGTGGTAACTATTCCAAAGCTGGTGGTAGAATGCTTGATGAGCGTATTTGGGATGAAATGCCTGCTGCTTGGAACGAACACAATGCTAAATGGACAATCAGAGCAGGTTCCTCCCTAAAAAAACTCTCAAAAAATAAAGAACAAAATAATTTATTAACATTGACCTAAACAAAGTTATCGATATGAGTCAACGAGGGCAAGAAGGCGAAGATATTATTGGTAAATGGTCTGAGGATAAGTTAGATTTACTCGCTCAGTATCTCAACGCTTATTCTGTGATCATGAATAATCAAAAAACTCCCAAGAATCCCAGAAAAAAACCTTGGCTTAAAGCTTATTACTATATAGACGCTTTTGCTGGTTCCGTGAGACCAACAGCGAAGGAAGATGAACAACGATATATTGAAGGTTCTCCCCTGCGTGCTTTGCGAACAGAACCACCATTTGATAGTTACTGGTTTATTGATACTTCCCCTCAACGCACGGAACGTTTAGAACGTTTATGTGAGGAGTTTTCTGACCGTGAAATTCATGTCTGTTGCGGTAACTGTAATGAGATTTTATGTAACGATATTATACCCAATTTATTGCTCAAGAAAAAATTTACTCAACGAGCCTTTGTTTTTTTAGATCCCTATGGATTACAAGTAGATTGGGAAACTATTATCAAATTAGCAAAAACTAAAGCTTGCGATATTTTTATTAACTTTTCGTTGATGGGAGTTACTCGGCTTTTGCCAAAGGATAAAGAACCAGAAGCAGAGGCATTAGAACGTTTGAATAAAGTAATGGGTAACGTAGATTGGCTAGAGCAAATTTATCAACCACCACAAAATATTCAATTAAATTTGTTTGATAATCAAGAACCTAATGCCAGTCGTAACAAAATCTCTGCCGATAGATTAGCAGATTTATATACAGAAAGATTAAAAACACTTTTTCCCTGCGTTAGCAACCCAGTTATCATGAAAAATTCTAAGAATGCCGCTTTATATGCTTTGTGCTTGGCCAGTCACAATGAAAAAGCCATTAAAATTACTAACGATATTTTTAAACGTTACGAAAAACTAAAATTATCCTTGTAATTTTTGTTTTTATATTTCAAGTCAAACTCGCTCAAACTTGAGTAGTCAAAATCATTAGCCCTAAACCTCCATTGTAACAATTTTGGGGTCTAAATCCTGTTTAAAAGGTATAGGAGAGGGGGAATTATGAATTATGAATTATGAATTATGAATTATGAATTATGAAGTGGGGAAGTGGGAAGAATAAATAAAAATAATCTCCTGTCTCCTGTCTCCTGTCTCCTGTCTCCTGTCTCCTGTCTCCTGTCTCCTGTCTCCTGTCTCCTGTCTCCTGTCTCCTGTCTCCTGACTCGGAGACTACTGACTCCGTACTCCTCAATCTAGGGTCTGTGAGGAATTGAGAAATTGGGGATGATTTGATAGGATGTTAGTACAATCAGGGAATAGTAAAGGAAAAACCCCCTATTGCTCATGAGTCAAAATCCCAATTCTTCCTCGCGACCACTGCAGCCGCTGCCGGTTCCCTCCCTGCCGATGCCTTCCTCAGAGTTAATCACGGGAACTAGCACGGGGATAACTCAAGAAATAAGCCAACAGGTGGCGACACCGAACAAAAACGTCGCTAATATGGCCCAAAATGGTCAAATTTCCGCCCCACGTCCTCCCCAAAATCGTACTCCCAGTCAGGCTGCTTCTCCCCAAACCCCACCCCGGCCCGGTCGCGCTCCCAATCAACCCACCTTAGAACATTTGCTCCGGATGGCCTTTGATCGGGGTTATTCGGACGTTCACCTGGGAGTTGGAGAAAAAACCCGGATGCGCGATCGTGGTGAAATGATTATTCTCGACTATCCTGAAATTGACATCAACACTTTTTATAGTTGGTTACGGGAAATCCTAGGGGAAGAAGAAATCCTTCGCTTTAAAAAAGACCTAGAATTTGACGGTGCCACTCAGTACGAATTCGCTAGGGTGCGGATTAATATCTTTGAAAGTCTGCGCGGTCCGGGGATGGTTTTGCGTCTGATTCCCATGAAAATCCCCACTATGGAACAATTGCGCTTACCGGCGGTCTTCCAGGATGTGTGCAATGTGCATAAGGGATTGATTTTAATCACCGGTCCGACGGGTTCGGGAAAATCCACCACCCTAGCGGCAATGATCGATTACATCAATAAAGAAAAAGCCAAACATATTATCACCATCGAAGACCCGATCGAATTTGTCCATCAAAGTCGTCGCAGTTTGATCAAACAAAGGGAAGTGGGAATACACACCCACGAGTTCGATAATGCCCTAAAAGCCTCTTTGCGGGAAGATCCGGATATTATTCTGGTGGGGGAGATGCGCGACAAATCCACCGTTAATACGGCCCTGAAAGCTGCCCAAACCGGTCACTTAGTTATGGGAACCCTGCACACCAACAGCGCCGTTAAAACCCTAGAGCGGATTTTAACTCTTTATACCGCCGAGGAACGGGAATCCATGCGGGTGGCGATCGCAGAATCCCTGGTTTGTATTATTTCCCAGGGTTTATGTCGTACCAGCGACAGCAAACGGACAGCTTTTCACGATATTCTCGTCAACACAGAAACCGTCAAAGATTACATCTGCAGCGGCAAAAATGACGAAATTATTGAACTAATGAGAGATGGCGAATACCATGGCATGATTACCACTAATCAATCTCTGTTTAATCTCTATCAAGAGGGCCGGATTACTGAGGAGGTGGCCTTGGAAATGTCCCCGGTTCCCAATGAAATGGCGATGATGCTGCGGGGTAGAATCTAGAAAAACCCTGAAGGAAATCCTTGAGGGGTCAAGAGTTTAGTAGTCTAGAAAAATAGAAGCTCCTATTGATCCCCTAGGGGAAACCCTCCAGTGACAACTTCCGCAATTGTGTTGCCCGATATTTTTAAAGGCATCGCCCTGTTTACCCCCGGGGGCGACCTGATTTACTGTATCGATCCTGATAAACAAACTCATTGGCATCTGAATCTCTGCGCTGCTCTCCAGTCCGCTTTAGGGTTGCCAGAACCCCCCCATTTTTTAGTTCCTGGTTTTACCGCTACCATTGATCGCTGGCGAGATCCCTACAGTCACCGCATTCATACTAGAGCCGAAGTCTATCCCCTTGTCCGTCGCTATCAGCCTTTATTAAATGCTATTTTCGCCACGGACGATCGAGCTTGGTTTACTGTACCCTGGCAGGAACAATCCTCTAATCCCACTATCTTAGAAACCTATCGTCAGCAGTTTCCCCAACTTTGGCAATCCCACGATCTGATTCTCCGTTATCAGGAGTGCCCCGCTGCGAATTCGGCGATTGCTGCTGACTCTGACTACACTAACCCTAGTCCCAAGGGTTATGTTTTGCGGTTATTTGTCTCCGGTAATAATGCCAATACTAAACACACCCTAGAATCGATCCATCAGCTTCTAGAACGAGAATTACACCATCCCTATACCCTGAAAGTGATCGATATCTCTAAGCATCCAGAACAAGCGGAATCCAATCATGTCTCTGCTATTCCCACTTTAGTCCGGGTTTGGCCGCAACCAGTGAAACGCATCATCGGCGAATTTGAGGATTTACCGCGAGTATTACAGATTATCGCCACCGCTTAGGGTTTAAAGACTTCTGACTCGATCCCTCGCCACCATTCGCCCAATTTCATTAAGTCTTGCTGAATATCATCCAATTCTTGGATGTATTCCTGTTGGGAAAGACTGGCCCGACGTTCTTGCAGTTTTTTGAGACGCAATTGCACCAACAGCCAAGGCTTGGAAATCCCGTTGGTTTCTTCAATATAGCGAGCTATATCTTGACTATCCATAGTTTTTACTGTTATTATCCTATATTTTCTCAAATTAACCCGAGATCCCTTTTTTTAGTTGCAGAAGATTATGTTTGATTTTAGCCACTATTACCCCTACCAAGAATTAGTTTCTTTCCTGAAAAACCTAGCTTCATCCTATCCTAATTTAATTAGCCTCACCTCGATCGGTAAAAGCTACGAAAATCGAGACATCTGGTTAACCATCCTCACAAATCAAGCCACAGGCCCCTATTTAGAAAAACCTGCCTATTGGATCGATGCTAACACCCATGCGGGGGAAGTAACAGGCTCTGCCGTCGCTCTCTACACTATCTCTCATCTTTTGCGCCAATACGGTCATAATTCCTCAATTACCAGACTTCTTGACCATTACACTGTCTATATTTTGCCGCGATTGGCCGTGGATGGAGCGGAAAAATATCTCACCACTCCCTATATGTTACGATCAAGTATTCGTCCCTATCCCCACAGGGACGAGAAACCGGGGCTATATCCTGAAGATATTAACGGCGATGGTTTAATCTTACAAATGCGCCAAAAAGATAGCTGTGGCGCTTGGAAAATTTCTGAACAAGATCCTCGCCTGATGGTGCGTCGCGAACCAGAGGAATTTGAGGGAACTTTTTACACTTTGCTCACGGAAGGTTTAATCCGCGATTACGATGGCTATAATTTTACCACTGCCCCCACCCTAGAGGGTCTGGATTTTAACCGCAATTACCCCGTTTATTGGGTTCCTGAAGGGGAACAACAGGGAGCCGGAGATTTTCCTTTTTCTGAGCCAGAAACCCGTGCAGAAGCAGAATTTTGGGCAAATAACACTAATATTAATGGCTTCGTTACCTATCATACCTATTCGGCAGTCATGTTGCGTCCCTATAGCACCCATCCCGACGAATATTTCCCCGTGGAAGACTTAGAAATGTATAAGTATATTGCTGATAAGGGAAAGGCAATGACTGGTTATGAATGCGTTTCTGTCTATCACGATTTTCGTTATCATCCCAAAGAAGTGACTAACGGTGCCATGGATGATTACGGTTATGATCATTTTGGTTGGTATGGTTTTACGGTGGAGTTATGGGATGCACCTACCCAAGCAGGAGTGAAAAAAGATGATTATATTCAATGGTTTCGCTGGCATCCTTTGGAAGATGAATTGAAATTACAGCGTTGGAATGATGAGAATTTAGCGGGAAAGGGTTTTATTAATTGGCAAAGTTTTGATCATCCCCAATTGGGAGAGGTGGAAATTGGTGGTTGGGACTTTAAAAATGTCTGGCAAAATGCTCCAGAAAAGTATTTACCGGATTTATGTGAGAAACAATGTCAGTTTACTATTGCCCATGCTTTAATGTCACCTCTTTTGGCTATCTCTCGTCTCGATCTTAAGTCGGAGGGAAATGGTATTTATCATCTGGTTTTACAGTTAGAAAATCAGGGATTCTTACCCACTTATACCAGTAAAAAGGCACTGGAAAGAAAGATAGTTCGTCCCATTCAAGTCAAGTTAAATTTAGCCGATGAGGTGAGTTTAATAGTGGGAAAATTAGAGCAGGAAATCGGTCACTTAGAAGGGCGATCAAATAAAGTATATAGTAGTCTGGCTCACGGTTTAGATTATCGCCGTACGGTGGAATGGGTGATTAAGGGAGTTTCTGGTCAAGAAATCGAGATTATCGCTATAGCTGAAAGAGCAGGAACAGTCAGACAAAAAGTAATTTTATAGAGCTATTTTGTTCGATAAAATTGTTAAATAAGTATCCTTGTATTCTGTGGGTAAAACTCGCAATTTTTGGCTGCGAAGATCTGGTTCTAATCCCAAAGCTTCTAAGGGAATTACTCCTAATAAATTATTTTGACCTCCGGGTAATTCCAAACATTCAAAAGTCCCTTCCCGTCCCGCAATAATCAAGGTAGCATCGCGAAAAATTCTCGCTTTTCCTATGCCTTTAGCCGTAGCCACATCTACTTCCTTTAAAAGCTGTAAACCCAAGCGGGAGATTACTTCTGGCACCAGACAAACAGTAGTTGCTCCCGTATCTACCAAGACATTTTCTAGGGTAAGAGAGCGAATTTGTTCCGGTGCGATCATACCATCCTCCGCACGAATTTGATCGGCGCGATTGATAACTGTAATGGTGGTGTAGATTTTGCCCATATCCTCTGCAATAACTGCTGGCTCAACCATAATATTACCCTCAATTCTACCCCTAATTATACCAGAACAATTGCCAACAAATTTGTCTAGTAATTTTAATTAAGTAGGGTTTGCGGCAAAAAGTTTTTCCTGGGGGTAGGAGTCAGTAGCCGGTCGTCAGTAGCCGGTCGTTTCAGGCTTTGTTGCCCTTGTTTTTTGTACCAAGCGATGTACCACAAGAAGGATAATGCCAGGTTTTTGAAAGTCCCAATCCTATTTTCGCAGCATGAACATCGGACTTTAACAGGTCAAAAGCCTTATTTTAAAAGGGTTTTACCATTATTCAGCAAGCCCTAATTACACATCTAAGCCGTCAGCCGAACGCTTTTTCAGTCACCAGTAAACAATGAACTGAAAACTCAAATCTGATCCCTGATGCCTGTCTCCCATCTCCCATCTCCCGTCTCCTATCTCGACTAAGAAATTAATTTTGCACGACTACTTAGGGTTTGCGGCAAAAAGTTTGTTGGTGGGGGCAGGGTGCGGCCCCCCTGCCCCTAGGGCTGTTTCATTTAAATTAAGTACAGCTGATTTTAAGTCAATAAATTTGACTGAAGATTCTCAAGTTTATCTTTTTCTAACCAAAAGAATTAGTCACAATAACTAATCTTTAATCCTCTGCCAATATTTATTATGAATAAAGTGATAAAGCTTGTTCCCAAGACACTAAAAGCTTATCTCTCTTGAAATTGTCTGAGAGTACATCCTGTTAATTTAGCTAATTTTTCTGCTTCTTACGTCGATAAAACTATCAGTTTTTCCCAACGTTCAGCTAACCACCTCTGTCCCTCTGTTATTGAGAGAAAACCCAAACCTCTGAAAAGATTCAATCCTATGGTTGTGAGAATTGACCAATTGCTGGCCGCTTGAAAATCACTTATCTCGCTTTTATCTTCCTCAAAAATTACATCTTTTACCCAATGTAACTGATTTTCTATTTTCCAGTGTCCTCGAATAATTTTAGCAAATACTTGAGCGGATTCAGTTAGGCTACTGATATAGTAAGCTGTTTCTTCATACGTTTTATCCCCGCGACTACCCCTTCTTTCTACTTTAATAACTCTTCGTAGATTTTCAAACCCTTGTCTTTCATTTTTACTCACTTTAAAAACTTCTATTTTTCTTGATATTTTTCGTCCATGACTATTATCTTGTTCGAGAAAGCAACTTTCTGGCTTTGAGGAATTACTCAGGTCTTGTATTCGCTGATAAAGATTTTTCTGATTTCCTTTAACGGTGATAACATAATCATTTTTACTCTTGGCTATTAAGCTGATTGTTTTTTTCTGACAATGTAAAGCATCGCCAGTAAAAACTTTATTTTGGAGAGAGCAATCTTCAATTATAGCTTGACCTTCCTCGATTTCAGACCCTTTTTTGTTTTCGATTCTTTTTAAGTGTAATACTAAGCCACTTTCTTGACTAAACAATGAAACAAACATAATAAAATTTTGTTGTTCATCATTAGGATTCTTTAGGGTGTTTTTGAGACTTTTTCCATCTATGCCTAGCCAATTTATATCATCTCTTTGTCCATATTCTTCTAATGCCCATTCATTAAACATTTTTAACAAAATCTGCCACTCAACTCCCATCATTACCCTTCTAATTGTTGAATAGGATGGGACTCTTTCTGGAATTATGTTAAATTCTTGACTGAGCCTGTGCCGATTATTTTTAGCAAACTCTCCTAGCTCTCTATAACCTGAGTATCCTAGCATTGTTCCCAGTATTATTACTACTAATACTATCCATAAAGGGTGTCTTTTTCCTTGATCTTTCCTAAAGTCCTTGACTTGTTTCAGTTTTTCTATTAAGCTCAACATATATTTCAAAAGTTGGCGGTCACTCCTCATTTTACCTGACTGTGATCGCTTTTACTTTTGATATTCTGATGGGAGAATGAAACAGCCCTAGGGGGGCAGGGGGGGGAGAGTCCGGTCTCTGGATTCTTAATGGAGACATTGAGAATCTAAGGTGTCTCGTTGAACAAAGAATTTCCGATAGTGATAGGTCAAGAATTCCCCGTCACAGGGTAGCTTGACGGTGGGAGTATGTCAATTCGACGATTAGATACGCGGGCAGCTGACTTAATTTCCCGAATATTTTCCGATTAATCTCTGGAGAGTTCAGGAATGGTTAAGATGTTCAAAGACCGATTTATCACCGATATCGTTGGGGAGAGGTTGGCTTAACTTTCCCAGGGCAAAGATAACGAATAAAGTCGCCCAGAGAATTAATAGCCCCTTTTCCCAATTTAAGGGCAATATCCCCAAAAGATGACCGAGTAAAAGGGTGGGAACTAGAGGGGTTAAAAACTTGGTTTCTAGACGATTAAAACAAAAAGCTTCTTTGAAATAAATCCCCGTGAGACTAGCAAAAATAAAGCCCACACCCAATAAACTCACCGGATGGTTATAGACAAATTCTAGGGGAGAAAGGTGAGAATAGAGACTGAAAATTAGGGAAGTAATCGCCCCGATTAGCCAAAAAACTTGCAGGAGACGATGGAGGGGAATTAAATATATATGAATAGTCAATAAACTGATGCCTAACCCCAGACAAAAACCAATGTATAAAAGGTTAGTCAGGGGCAATAATTGCGGTCGAGTGAGAACTATAATTGTAGCGACAGCGAAACTAAAAGCCGCTAAATTTAACCCCAGACGGTAGAGACGCACGCCTAGGCGATCGCTATCCGTAATCGTAAACTCTCCGAATTGACCTTGATAAACTCGATCGACAGCAGGGGAAGTCATTATGCTCTAAAGAAAAAGGGAAGCTTAGAAAAGATCGACTACAAATCATCTTAAGCTTAAATTATGCCAGTAGCCCCACTTCTTCCCCCTCTCGGCTGACTAATTGCGAGTTTAGTAGTCAATCAAGCTAAAAATTATGATTAATTGCGATAAAAAAATATATATGTTATTTTACTGCGTCTTTCTTGTTTTAACTTCTAATTCCTTGTCATTTCAGTAATTCTCTTTGGTGCCAGAGACTTTTATGAACTCAACTAGCGAAATTTTGATCGTGGGCGGTGGTATCATCGGATTAGCGATCGCTGTCGATTTGCAATTGCGCGGGGCAAAAGTTACCCTCCTAGTTCGAGATATAGCTCAGGCCGCTAGTCGTGCGGCTGCGGGAATGTTAGCCCCCCATGCGGAAGGAATTCCCCCGAGTCCGTTTCTCGATCTTTGCCTGCAATCGCGCTGGCTATATCCAGAATGGACTCGCAAAATCGAGGATTTAACGGGGATAAACACCGGTTACTATCCCTGTGGTATTCTTGCTCCCGTTTACGAGCTAGAGCAGCCCGTTACTACCGAGGAAGTGAATAAAATTTGGTTAGACAGCAATGCAGTTCATCTCTACCAACCCGGACTAGGTAAAGATGTGATCGGTGGTTGGTGGTATCCCGACGATGGACAAGTGGACAACCGGCAGCTAGTGACTGCGCTGCAACAAGCGGCCGAAAATTTAGGGGTAGAAATTCGCCAAGGCGTAGAAGTCCACGCCATACAACAAAAGCAGGGAAAAGTCAAGAGTATTTATACTTCAATTGGGGAATTAGAAGCAAAAATTTACATTTTAGCGACGGGATCCTGGGCTAGTCAACTTTTACCCCTCCCTATCCATCCCGTCAAAGGTCAAATGGCCGCGGTAAAAATGCCCCCTAACCAGACCTTAACTAGGGTTTTATTCGGTCCCCAAACCTATCTGGTTCCCCGTCGCCATGGTCGTTTAATTATCGGGGCCACTTCCGAAACAGTGGCCTGGCAAACGGGTAATACACCCCAAGGACTGCAAACCCTTTTTGCGCGTGCTACCCGTCTCTATCCCCCTTTAGCTGACTGGGAAATCGAGGAAATTTGGTGGGGATTCCGTCCGGGTACAGCGGATGAATTGCCCATTTTAGGCCGCAGTAGCTGTGATAACCTGATTTTAGCCACCGGTCACTATCGTAATGGCATTTTACTCGCTCCTGTCACGGCTTCCTTGATTGCCGACCTGGTGATTAATGACAAAGTTAATCCCATTTTGACCCATTTTCGCTGCGATCGCTTTAATCAACCATCACCCGTTACTATTCCACCTATGTCCTTAACTATTATTGAGAATAAACCGCAAGCGCTTTTATCGCCCCAGAATGATCGCCTCACCATTGCCGGGAAAACCTTTCACTCCCGCTTGATGACTGGGACTGGCAAATATGCCAATCTGACCACTATGCAGGAAAGTATTAGTGCCAGTGAATGTCAGATTGTCACAGTTGCCGTTAGACGAGTACAAACGAACGCACCCGGTCATGAGGGATTAGCAGAAGCGATTGATTGGTCGAAAATCTGGATGTTACCCAACACTGCCGGTTGTCAAACGGCCGAAGAAGCGGTTCGGGTGGCCCGTTTAGGGCGAGAAATGGCCAAATTATTGGGACAGGAAGACAATAACTTTATTAAACTCGAAGTTATTCCCGATCCTAAATATTTATTACCCGATCCGATCGGAACTTTGCAAGCGGCTGAACAATTAGTTAAAGAAGGTTTTGCCGTACTGCCCTATATTAACGCCGATCCTCTCTTGGCCAAACGTTTAGAGGAGGCTGGCTGCGCCACGGTTATGCCCCTAGGATCGCCGATCGGGTCGGGACAGGGGCTGAAAAATGAGGCAAATATCGCAATTATCATCGAATCGGCCAAAATTCCCGTGGTGGTAGATGCCGGGATCGGTACACCCTCAGAAGCAGCCCGGGCCATGGAAATGGGGGCCGATGCTTTATTAATTAACAGTGCGATCGCTATGGCGGCCAATCCGGTTATGATGGCGCAAGCCATGGCAATGGCGGCAAAAGCGGGACGTTTAGCCTATTTAGCGGGAAGAATGCCGATTAAGTCCTCTGCTAGTCCTAGTTCCCCCCTGACGGGAACGATCGCCTAACCGATTAAGCTAGGAATGGGCTGTTTTCAGCTATCGTGGGCATGGCCAGCAAAATTGACTAGAATAAAAGAGGTGGAATCATGACTGAGAATCTGCCGGGCAATTACCGTCATGGCCGCCAATGCTGAGACTACATTTTTTGATCAGCGAGGTATATTGGCGATGATCACTAAAAATTCTTTATTATCAGGTTTGTTTCTGGGTCTGGGTTGGGTTTGCGTTAGCGGCAACCTAGTCGCAGCCCAATTGCCTATCAGCGAGCGTTGTTTAGCTGAGGCTGAATCCTGCGCTTACCAAAAATATCCCCAATACAATCAGCAATTAGACTTTCGCACCAGTCCCCAAATCGAGCAGCGCCGACTGAACACGATCGACAATCAATGCGGTAGCATTAATGCCTCTCGTTGTCATAATCTGCGTCCGCAGGTGCAAGAGCTACAGGAAACTCCCACCCTGCAGCAATTGCGGGAACAACAAATTAGAATCATCGAAACCCGTTAAAATAGGGGAGATTTGGCTATCTCCCCCCACACCACACCTCGATAAATCCCACAATTAACGCACTTCAAACAAACGATTATCCGGTAAATTACTAATCGCTCGCTGGAGACTATTCAAGGATCTATTGTAATCGACGATCGCCTGTAGATAACGGCTTCTGGCATCGGTTAAATCCCGTTGGGAGTTGATCACATCCGTTTGGGTTCCCACACCCGCCTGAAAGCGTAACCGGGCTAATCGCAGACTTTCCGTGGCCGATTCAATGCTTTTTTGCGAGGTTTTGATGTTTTCTTGGTTAGAAATCAAACTATAGTAGGATTCCTCCACCTGAAGGCGGATTTCATTGCGACGGAGGGAGAATTCCGTATCGGCGCGATCAATATTTCTTTCCGCTTGACGGGCGCGAGCAAAAGCACGACCACCATCAAAGAAAGTCCAACGAATCCGGCCGCCGACGCTAAAACCATCGCCAAAACCAGCAGCATCGCTGAGATCGTTGAGGACATTATACTCGCCCAAAAGGTCCACTTGAGGAATCACCGCCGAAATAGCGATCGAGCGGTCTTCTGCGCTAATTTCCCTCTGTAAGAGTTGTTGTTCTAATTCCGCACGATTTTTATAGGCTAAAACAATACTATCATCAAGACTTAAGCCCCAAGTTCCCGCCTCGCGAATCTCATCGGCAGCGGTTAACTCGATGTGCTGACCGACACTCAATACCTGTGCCAGTCGCCGTCGGGAAATACGCTGGTTAGAAATCGCCCGGGTTAAGTCTTGGTTAGCGTTGGCCAGGTCAACTTCCGCCTGTAGGACAGCAAATCGGGTTCCTAGTCCAGCTTGCTCCAATAATTGTGCATCGCGTAAACTTTGACTAGCATCTTCGATCGAGGCTTGGGCGATCGCAACTTGGGCATCACCCCTCTGCAATTCATAATAGGCATCGGTGGCATCAAAACGAGTTTGTTCCGAGACTCGTTCCACCTCTAATTCCTGTTGCCGGATGACTTTTTGGGCCCTTTTGATCTGGGCTGCCCGTTCACCCCCTGTATAAACCCCATAGACGATGCGAACACTACCCTGAAAGTTGGTACTATCTTCGGGTGTAACTGCTGGGATTCCCTGTTGACGAGCTAACTCATTCTGTCTTTGGGCAGCTGCCGATTGATCTTGACTGAGACTGGTTTCCGCTTGGGCCGTGGGTAATAAGGCCGCCTGTTGTTCCTTTAATTGGGCGCGAGCGATTTCTAAATCGACCCGGGCTGTCTGTAAGGTCTGATTATTTTTTAAAGCTAATTCGATCGCTTGATTTAAGGTGATCGGTTGTACTACCCTAATATTCACCTCATCCGGTTTGGTGGGAAAAATCAGGGGATTGCCACTAGGATTAAGATAATTAGGGGCCTTGGGATCCGCTTCCGTGGTTGCCGGTGCCGCCGATGGACCGGGTAATTGAGAAACTGGATTGGCAGCAGGTTGGGGTTTCTTCAATAAATCGGCAGCGGACTGAGTTTGTGCCTTAACCGAGGATTCAGCCAAGAAAACCAACCCAAGCACCGCACTCACGGTAATACCATAACGCAAGAGCAACATGAGTATCTCGAAAGTAAACAGTAAACGATAAGAAGTAAACAAGCTCACACCACTATGTTGGCCGATTACTAATTACCGATAGTAACACGGGAGCATGAAAGCCACCGTCTTTTAAGCACCAGCTAAAATGAGATTCGATTGATTTTGAACGGGACATCAAAACAGCATTAGATTTAGCCCAATACTTATAGGAGTTTCTCTATGGCTACAATTCAGACTTATCCTTGGGATGCAGCAGATCATTTGAAAACAAAAGAAGATATCGCTGCTTATCTGGAAGCTGCCCTCGAAGATGGCGATCCTAGCTTAGTAGTGGCAGCATTAGGCGATATTGCTCGTTCTCAAGGGATGACTCATATTGCTCACCAGACGGGTTTGGGACGGGAGAGTCTTTATAAATCTTTGTCGAATCGGGGTAATCGGTGAGTTTGCTACAGTTCTTAAGGTTTTGCAAGCACTTGGGTTACGCCTGCAAGTTGTACCCATTATCTAGGGTGTGCTGAAAAAGTTTGTTGGTGGGGTTAAGCAGTCAGAAGTCAGAAGTCAGGAGTCAGGAGTCAGTAACCGGTCGTCGGGAGTTTCAGGCTTTGTTGCCCTCTCTTTTTTTACCACTTTATGTACTATAAGAGGGATAATGCAAGGTTTTTGAGAGTCCCAATCCGATTTTCGCAGCATGAACATCGGACTTTAACAGGTCAAAAGCCTTATTTTAAAAGGGTTTTACCATTATTCAGCAAACCCTATCTAAAAATGCCCCATCACTAATCCTACCCCCTCCCGACGCGGATCGCCCGTAGCGGTTAACTCCCCCCAATCATTCACTGCCACCCCATGCACACCCCCAAAAAACATATTTTGTTCTTGCCACCGGGATACTTGAGTATTTGCGGGTAAAACCAGATTTTCGAGCAGATTTTCCCGATCTTCTAGGGGTTCAATTCCTAATTGTTGATTTTCCCAATGTATGCGCGAGGCCCCGATCGCATCGGCTAAAGATTGCCGAAAATCGATTAAATTACTAATAACCTGCAAAATAGCGGTGCGAATGCGATTGGAACCCCCAGAACCGAGAACAAATCGCGGCTTTCCTTCCTCTAAAATCATCGTCGGCGACATCATTGAGGATAAACGACGATCAACGGGCCAATTGTGAAAACCAAAGGGATTTAAGTCCGCTTCCCCGATCATATTATTGAGCATAATTCCCGTCCCCGGCACGGTATAAGCTGATCCTTCGCCGTTGGAAAAGGTGGCACTGGCGGCATTACCTTCCCCATCGATAATGCTAATATGGGTGGTACTGCCCCATTTATTGGCATATTTGCCTAAAAATTGCGGCGAGAGGAACTGCTCTGCGATTCCCTCCTGATGGATAAAATCATCGTAGCCTTGAACCCGCGCTTGATTGGTTAAGGCCATCACTTCCGTTAAAATTTGCAGATGTTTGGCTCCTAGAGGCTCTAAAGCCGATAAATTGACTGTTTCCAGTAATTTTAGCGCAAAAGCCAGGAGAATTCCTCCAGAACTAGGAGGCGGATTGGTCAGTATTTCGTACCCGCGATATTGGGTTTTTAGGGGTTTTCTCTCAAGGACTTGGTAATGACTTAAATCCTCTAGGGTAAGATAACCTCCCTCCTGCATATCCTTGGCGATTTGGTGGGCGATTTCTCCCTCATAAAAGTCTTTTACGCCTTTTTTGCTTAATTCCTCTAAGGTGTTGGCCAAATCCCTCATCACACAGCGATCGCCAGCTTGGAGGAGTTTTCCTTGGGGAGCATAGACTTTTAAACCCTCTCGATCTTTGAGCAGGATCGAAGCGAGTAAACCCAGGCAAAAGCCGTTATATTTGCTCAAAATGTAGCCTTGTCGAGCATATTCGATCGCTGGTTCTGCTACCACGGCAAAGGGCAATTTTCCCAGTTTTTTCTGTACTGTTTCCAGTCCCCGTAATGCCCCGGTCGTAGCGATCGCACCTCGGCCAATGTGAAAATCTTGACTAGCACCCCCAAAATCGATCGCCACTGGGTAAAAGTCGATCTTTGTCAAGGGTTTTTTAGATTTGGGAGTTTGACAAAAAAAATCAAAAAGGGTATTGACTTTTTCCTTGGTATGTGCTAGTAAAAAACCGCCGCCCCCCGCCGAAGCGAGGGTGAATTCGACCACGAAAGCCGCTAAAATCGAGCCAACAATCCCATCGAAGGCATTGCCGCCCATTTCTAAGATTAATTGTCCAGCTTCGGCAGTTTTTGGATGTCCTGCGGCGATAGCGCCCTTGCTTTTGCCAGTCACGATGATTCAGTTATCAGTAAACAGTAAACAGTTATCAGTGGTTAGTGGAAATTATGAATTATCAATTATGAATTATGAATTGGCAAGTGGGGAAGTGGGGAGAAAAAAGCTGCCTCCTGCCGACCGTCTCCTGTCCCCCGAATAGGGCTATTTTTGCAACTGCTTAACCGCTTGATAGATTTCGGGTAAACGCTTGTAAGCGGCTGCTGCCTTGAGGAATAGTTTATGAGGCATAGCAGGAGAGCCGGAAACCACTTCTCCTGCTCCAATATCGTTGTGAATGCCAGCTTGGGCTGTTGCGATCGCACCATCCCCGATTACTGCTTGATTGGCAATGCCCACCTGTCCCGCTAAAATAACGCGATTGCCCACTTTTACGCCTCCTGCCATGCCTACCTGTCCTGCTAGGGCGCAGGCTTGGCCAATTTGGCAATTATGGGCAATATGGACGAGATTATCGATCTTAGTCTGGCTACCGATGCGGGTTTCTCCCACTGCCGGGCGATCCACGGCGCTATTACAGCCAATTTCCACCCCATCTTCTAAGACCACGATACCGGATTGTTCCATCTTAAACCAGCCTTCGGGAACCGGCACAAAACCGAAGCCCTCAGCACCGATAACAGCACCACTGTGGATAACGCAATCATTGCCGATTTGTACCCGTTCATGGATAGTACAGTTAGCGTGGAGAATTGTGCGATCACCAATATGCACCCCGGGGTAAACAACGGCGTTAGGATGAATGCACACGCCATCACCGAGGGTGACATTGGCTTCCACCACGGCATGGGCCCCGATGGCGACTTTATGGCCGATTTTAGCCGATGGATGCACCACGGCGGTGGCGTGAATGTAGGGTTGGGGCTGAAAGGGTTGATAGAATAATTTGATGGCGTGGGCGAATAAAAGTCGGGGATTGGCACTAGCTAACCAAGCGATGCCGCGTTCGTCGGCCTGTTGTTGTAAATTGGTATCCAGGGGCAGAATTAGGGCAGTAGCCTCAGTTTTGGCGACAAAGGAAGCAAATTTTCCCCCTTCGATATAGCTAATGGTATCGACTAGGGCGCTTTCGATGGGAGTTATGGCTTTAATTTGGGGATTTCTGTCGGGATAGGCAGTTAAACTGTGAGCAGAGACTAAAGGGCTTAATTTTTGGGCAATTTCACTAAATTTCATAAATATATACTGCGATCGAGATAGGGCTGATGATAGGATGGTCTAACAGTCTAGAACTATACCGATAATCTTGTCGTTATTATAGTCAAAAAAGTTGCTAGTTTTTTAGGGAATAATCCCTGTTTCCCATTTCAACAAAGCCGATCTCGATCTAGCGCGGTTTTGGAGATAATTTTGATCTCTCCAAAACCGATTGGTTTTAGTTTTTACTGCTCGATCGAGTTAATAAAATTGACCCAAACAGTATTAAGGAGATCAAAGTTGATGGTTCGGGAACTGTTTGAAAATCTAGGTTAAAAATTCCTGACTCTCCCCACGAAAGGCTAAGATCTACCAGCTTAAAACTGGCTGAATATTTTCCCGGTCGAGAGGCAAGAAACTTCGGTAAAAAGGAGAAGTTATCACCGGTACTGATCGCATAGATATCGCCAGCATTAGCTAAAATTGTCTGTCCTAAAGAGTTAGCTACTGTTAATCCATCACTAATCTCTAACAGTTGTAAGGATATGTTGGCATTACCTAAAGACCGATTCCACCGTCCCCCAGAACTGTTAAAAAGAGCTTGTTCTCCCAAGTCAGAGGAATTATTAATAGTTGCCACTGATTGCATCAGTAGATTGCTATATTCCTCCCCAGTGGCAGCACTAACAAAACTATTCTGAAAAATTCCTTTTCCTGCAATTAAGGAGAGAGGAGGCAATCCTGTAGAAGTCTCAGGAATGCGATTATTGCTGTTAGTGGGATTAACTACCGGATTACCAGACGGGCCGGAATAACTGTAAGTGCCGATACCGTGAAAATGAGGGTTTCCCTCTCGGTGAGCAACCAGAAGACTTAACCGGTTATAGTTAGGATTGGCTAATCCCTCATAGATGCCCCGAGTTAAGGTGATTTGATTATCCACCCCGATATAAAATTCGGGCAAACTCTGACCAATGGCAGGCTCTTCAGCCTTAGCCACCGTTACCAGGGCGAAAGAAAGCGATAAAATGAAGCTAACGGCGATAAATGGAGATTTTGGGCTTTTTTCTCTTATTTTATTGCCAGCACAAACTAATCCTACCCTAGAGACCTGTAGAACCATGATTTCTCTCATTAATTGGAATGATAATCATTATCACTTTAGCGAAAAACCCTTGTTGCGATTGACTTTTGCCAAAAAAGTTAATTTAAGTTAACGTGAACAATGCTGTCCCAATAAGTTGCCCGGGCATCTAAAGGGGTCGAGGTGGATCAAGGAACAGGCAACGCTGGAACAGCAGCCGGTTCTCTGGGGATGAGGCCAAATCCCGTCAAAGTTTATCTTGATCGGAAAAGATCAACAAGGCTGTGTTAGGTTTTGCAGTGGGGAATCTGGGTTAAAATAGACCGAGAAAGTTAACAAAAAAATTGTCTCGCTCAAGTGGGCGAAAATCAGCTTATGACCCTTGCGGTGGCGATCAAAAACTTAAAAAAATCCTACGGTCAGACAGCAGCGGTTAAAGATATCTCCTTTACCGTGGCAGCGGCAGAAATCTTCGGTTTACTCGGTCCCAATGGTGCGGGAAAAACCACCACGATTCGCTGTCTTTGCACCCTTGCTAAACCCGATGGCGGCAAAATCGAGGTGGGGGGTGTCGATGCCCTGAATAACCCCAAATCCGCTCGTAAACGCCTAGGTTACGTTGCCCAAGAAGTCGCCCTCGATAAAATGCTCACGGGCCGGGAACTGTTGCAACTACAAGCGGCTCTATATCACATTCCTGCTCAAAAGTCAAGAGAGCGCATCAAAGAATTAATAAATCTTTTAGGATTAGAGGAATACGCCGACAAAAAAACGGGGACCTATTCCGGCGGCATCAAAAAACGGCTGGATTTAGCGGCGGGATTACTGCATCAGCCGGAAGTTTTGGTGCTGGATGAACCGACTGTGGGCCTCGATATCGAAAGTCGTTTGATTGTCTGGGATTTTCTGCGACAATTGCGGGCAGCTGGAACCAGTGTATTAATTACCAGCCATTATCTCGAAGAAATCGACGCTTTGGCCGATAACTTAGCAATTATCGACAATGGTATCGTCATCGCTCGCGGTACCCCCTCACAACTGAAGGAGCAACTGGGCGGCGATCGCATTACCCTAAAAGTGCGAGAATTTTCCCCAGAGGAAGAGGCCCTAAAAGCGAAAGAATTATTATCCCGTCTGCCTTTTGTCGAGGAAGTAATCGTTAATACCGCCCAGGGTAACTCCCTGAATCTCATCGTCACGGCCAATAGCAATCCTTTAAGCAAAATTGAACAAACCCTAGCCGAATCGGGATTACCGGTGTTTAGCATGGCCCAATCCCGTCCTAGTCTCGATGATGTCTATCTAGCAGCTACCGGACGCACCCTGATGGATGCGGAAATTGCCGCCGCCAGCAGTCGCGACCTGAAGGC
The DNA here is from genome assembly GCF_003019735.1 of Microcystis sp. MC19. Taxonomy (NCBI): domain Bacteria; kingdom Bacillati; phylum Cyanobacteriota; class Cyanophyceae; order Chroococcales; family Microcystaceae; genus Microcystis; species Microcystis sp. MC19. Next base: position 3,451,380 of record NZ_CP020664.1, read on the forward strand.
GGAGAAAAAACAAGCGATGAAGGAATCCTAGTCCGGCGAGTAAGGCTGTAGTATTGCCTAATTGTCCCGTTAAATCCTCTATAATTGGAGCGATCGACTATCTATCAATCAATATGAAAGATAAACGGGTATTGCTGACCGGCGGTACGGGGGGACTGGGTTTAGAAGTCACTCCGGCGGTTTTACACCATGGCGGTCATCTGACCATGACCTATCGGGAGGAAAGGGAGGTAGGTCGTCTGAAATCTCGGCTGAGTGCGGCGGAATTTGAGCGTATTCGCTTTGTCAAGGTGGATTTAACCCAAGAAACTGCCGTGGCTAGATTAATTGATGATCTCGGTCGGGTCGATGTTTTAATTCATCTAGTCGGGGGTTTTACCATGGGGGCGACGGAGGAGTTTAGCTATGAAGATTGGCTAAAAATGTTTGATTTAAACCTCCATAGCACTTTTTTACTGTGTAAACACTGTTTACGCTCGATGAAACTTCATAATTATGGTCGTATCGTCACTATCGGTTCTCGTGGTGCCGTACAACCGGGGGCAAATTTGGCCGCCTATTGTGCCTCGAAAGCGGCGGTAGTGGCTTTAACCCAAGCGATCGCAGAAGAAACCAAACAGACTAATATTACTGCTAACGTGGTTTTGCCAAGTGTTATCGATACTCCCAGCAACCGGGAAGCGATGGGAGAGGCAAGTGCCAAGGACTGGGTAAGTCCCCAATCTCTAGCCGAGGTGATCTGTTTTCTGGCAGGGGAAGGAGCGAAAGACTTGCGCGGGGCGGCAATTCCCGTCTATGGTTCCCTGTGAGTGGTTTTTGTCTTCGGGCTGATACACTGATAACGGCGCTCGCTCTTGCTAAAAATTGGGGTTAATTTATGCTTATTCCGATTCTTATCAGTCTTACTATCTTACTTTTATCCTATCTGCTCGGTTCGATTCCCACGGGTTATTTAATCGGTAAATACAGCAAAGGTATCGATATTCGTGACTATGGTTCTGGTTCCACTGGGGCCACCAATGTGCTGAGAACTCTGGGAAAAACTGCCGGGGCGACGGTATTATTAATTGATATGTTAAAAGGAATGGCGGCGGTGGCCTTAGCACGAGGACTATATTTTATTGATGTCAATCCTCTCCCAGAAAGTTGGTATTATTGGTTAATTATCGGGGCAGCATTGGGGGCAGTCATCGGTCATAGTAAATCGATTTTCTTGAATTTTAGCGGGGGTAAATCCGTCGCCACCGGTTTAGGGGTTTTATTGGTGATGAATCCCTTAGTGGCTTGCGGAACTTTGGCGAGTTTTTTGGTTATGCTCGCACTTTTCCGGATTGTTTCTTTAGGTTCGATTATCGGGGCGCTGGTGGTGAATATTTTAATGGTTATTTTAGGTCAACCTCTCCCCTATATTTTATTTAGTTTGATGGGGGGAATCTATGTGATTGTTCGTCATCAGGGTAATATTAAAAGATTGTTGGCAGGGACGGAACCAAAAATAGGTCAGAAAGTACAGCAATCATCGGAAGTAAGTTAAATCGGGTCTGCTGAAAAAGTTTTTCGTGGGCGCAGGGTGTGGGGTGTAGGGTTTTACCCATTTTCAGGGAAAAAGTGCCTAAATTTCCCCCCCGATCACCCCAATGTCTGGCACTTTTTGATTTCAAAAAGGTCTAAAAGCCTTATCCAACAAGGTTTTTAGATTTATTCAGCAAACCCTAATTAAGACTGTCTGCTGTGGTTTTTAACCAGAGGATAAAACTATTAATATCTTCTTGAACTTGTAGCCATGTATTATAATAGTTATTAACCAGATTTTCTAGTTTTTGTTTTTCCAATTCAAACCCGTAGATATTGCGAACAACGTGCCGAAAGCTTAGGTATTCATTAAGTTTATGTACTGTATCTTCTCGTAATACAGCAGGACGATAATCTTGAGGGTTGCTCATACGATTTAATAGCCTTCTATGCCAGTCATAACTAGATGGTAAGCCACCATTTAACTCAGAAGCGATAATTTGAAAAATTCGTTCACATCCTGTATAGAAGTTATGGAGTTTTAGGGCTAAACTTTCGGCACAAATATCGGCTAGTGCCGGGTTGGTTAGCATTTCCGCTTGAACTAAACGCATCTGGCTTTCTAGCCGATTTAATCTATTAACTTCAGTGGCAATATCAAGGGCGATTTCTTGTAATTCACTGGCACTCATCGGACGCATAAAGACATTCTCCTGTTTGCAAAACTCTGTTAAGAAAATGAGGTTCTAAGTCTTCTATAGGCTTTAAATCAATCCAGCGGTCGCTAATTAAATTAACTTTTCCTAAAGCTTGAAAAAAACTTTCTGGGGGTATGCCAGCCACGGCTAGATCAATATCAGAGGTTTCCTGAAATTTACCTTTAACTAGAGAACCAAACAGGATAATTTTTGTAATTGGGAAATTTTCTTTTAAATAATCAATAACTGGCGGAAGATTTTTCCTAGCCTCTTGAGCTAATTTTTGATTATATTCCTGCTGTTTTTTTTGGCATTTTTGCCAGTATTCAAGATAGGGATTATTGACCGACATAATCATTATAGTATCGAGGATTTAGTTTAAATTTCCGCCCATTGTTCAAAGAAAATTTGAATATCTTTTTCTAAGTTTCTGTAGATTTTTCTTGCCCTGTCTAAATTAACTTTCAATTGCTCATAATCAATATTTGTGCCGTAGGCATGACGAAAAAAGTGCCGAAATCCTCGCAAACTATTTAACAAAGCGGCGGTTTCTGAAGAAATAAAAGCAGGACGAATTCCGGGGATAGGGACAGTCATTCTGTTTAATAAGGCTGTATGCCATTGCCGAGTATCGGCAATATGATTTTCAAAACAGGTAGCCACTATTTTAAGTAAATCCTCAGTGGCACTGTATAAATTGTGGATTTGATAGGCAATGCTTTCTAGGCGAATGACATCATCGGGATTAACACCTTCGGCTCTAACAGCTAGTTTACCATCGATCGCTTTGATTAACTGTAATTGAGCATTTATATCAGCTTTCAACAGGATTATTTGTCGGTTGTCCATAAAATTCCTTCTTCCCGAATTCGGTGGGCAAAATGACAGTTTTTCAGCAGAATAATATCCACCTCTCTCCCCAGATAATAGGAAAGAATACTAATAGCCTCAAAGTGCAGTTCGGGATTGATATTTTCGACGGCAATATCCACATCAGAACCGGGGTGAAATTTATAGGGACGAGTCACGGAGCCAAAGATATAAGCTCGATTAATTCCGTATTTTACAGCATTTTCATGAAGCCATTGTTGAGTTTTCGCCAGCAGGGTTTGTCTTTGCTGTTCTCCTTGAATATCTTTTTCTTTGAGGATTTTATCGAGTTCTGGGGTAGGAAAAGCGCTCATGGGCTTATTTTACCATTGAGTTTAGGTAAGCGGTTCTAATTAAATAGAAGATAGATTTTGCCTTCGATCCCCCCTAACCTTGATCAGGGGGGTGTCGAACAGTTTGCTACTTTATTGATAACGACAATGCCCAATTAGTCAAGGTTTGAGCTATCACCACTACAATAAAATCACTACCTATCTTGATTTAGAGGATTTTTTCTAAACCGTAAACGAGGGATTGCAGCTGAGTAACTTTGCGGATAGAGAGGAGAACCCCCGGCATATAACAGGAGCGATCGCTGGTATCATGACGAAGGGTATAGATTTCCCCTGGGGAACCGAAAATGACTTCTTGGTGAGCAATTAAACCGGGTAAACGCACGCTATGAATACGGATGTTCTCAGCAGTTAAACCACCTCTAGCGCCGGGGATGGTTTCTTTTTCGGAAACTTGGGCAGGATTAAAGGTTTTACCTAATTCTGCCAGTAATTCGGCGGTTTTGATCGCCGTTCCACTGGGTGCGTCTGCTTTTTGATTGTGATGCAGTTCGATAATTTCCACATGATCAAAGTAGCGGGATGCTTGCAGGGCAGCCTGTTGTAGTAAAACCATGCCAAGGGAAAAATTGGGGATAACTAAACAGCCGGTGCTGGCTTTTTCGGCAAATTCGGCTAAATCTTGCAGTTGTGCCGCCGATAATCCCGTAGTTCCCACCACGGGACGCACTCCATAGGCGATCGCACTGCGGGTATTGTCATAAACACCGTCGGGATGGGTAAAATCCACCATCACCCCTTGCACTTGTTCCTGAGTTGCCAGGACTAAAACACTCTGTAAATCGTCGAGAATCGGCACTTCTAGGGGTTCACAACCGGCCACTTCCCCTACATCCTGGCCTCGAAAAGCTGGATTTCGATCCACTGCACCCACTAAGATCATATCGTCGGCACGAGCAACGGCTTTAACGACTTCCCGTCCCATTTTACCAGCTGCACCGTTGACAACCACGGGAATCGGGCCTCTATTTTCGGTCATGGTCAATTATTCTCCTTATATATAACCTGAGTTCGGGATAAGAAAAGGGAGAAGTGATCTGCTGAAAAACAGAAAACCATTCAGCCACCTTGCCCTAGGGTTAGTATAGATGCTTTATTCTGTCATGTCGATGATTTTTGCCAACAATTTGCACCTCAATGCTCAAAAAGCTTACTTGCTTATGGACTGAAGACTCGATAACAAAAAAGAAGCTTATGTCTGTGGGAAATTATGACGATTTTAATCGCTTTTCATAGTGTTCATTACAGAAACTTCAAGTCCTATTATTTAGACCGTGTAGCTGAATACTGGAGTGATGCTTTTGCCATTTACCCAGTTATCAGCACTTTGTCGAGTCGATTCCTTTTTGCCTCTATCTCAAACATTGCTGCTGATGCGTTTCAAATTTGCATTGGCCCATTATTAAATCTAGTTTATCTCAACCCCAGAAAATACCTCAATTAATGACAGAGCAGCACCATGGCGATACCGATACCTAAACTTAAACCCACCAGCACTTGAAAAGGAGTATGACCAATTAATTCCTTTAAACGTTCCTCATTAAATTCCTTGCCTCCCTGGAACATTTCATCGATAATTTGATTGAGAATCCGGGCCTGTTTTCCCGCTGCCTGACGCACTCCAGCCGCATCATACATAACAATAACCGCAAAAAGCGCAGCGATGGCAAATTCGGAACTAGACCAACCCATCTGTAATCCTACCCCAGTAGCCAAAGCTCCCACCAACGCCGAGTGAGCGCTAGGCATTCCCCCCGACGAGACTAGATAGCGCAGACTAACCTTACCATCGCGGATTAGCTCAATCAGCGCTTTTAGTCCCTGGGCGGTGAAACAAGCTAAAAGAGAGACTAGCAGTATTTGATTGTGTAACACCTGCTCGAAGTCCTGCATAATCTCATTCGTTTAATTTAATTTTTACGATTAACAATATACTCGGCGATGGCCCGTAAAGGTTCAGCGGCCTCATCGTAGCCACTCAATTCACCGATGGCACTATCTATTAACTGTTGAGCTTGCTGGCGGGACCCTTCTATCCCCCAGAGACTAGGATAGGTAGCTTTTTGTGCCTGTAGGTCTTTACCGGCGGTTTTGCCTAATTCCTCGTTTGTCGCCGTGATATCAAGAACATCATCGATAATTTGGAAAGCCAAGCCAATATTTTGGGCATAACGGGCTAATTTAGCTATATCTTCCCCTTTTGCCCCCGCTAAAACTGCCCCCGACACCACAGAAGTCTCCAACAGGGATCCCGTTTTGTGAGTGTGGATAAAACCGAGAGTTTCTGCCGAAATATCGGGTTTTCCCGCAGATTCCAAGTCTAAAACCTGACCCCCCACCAAACCCGCTGCCCCGACAGTGCGACCTAAACGGGCAATTACCTCTAAAATCTGTAGGGGAGGTACATTACGAGTCTGAGTAGCCACATACTCGAAAGCGTAGGCCAGGAGACCATCCCCGGCTAAAATAGCTATATCTTCGCCGAAAACCTTATGATTGGTTAATTTCCCGCGTCGGTAATCATCGTTATCCATGGCGGGTAAATCGTCATGAATTAATGACATAGTGTGTATCATTTCTAGGGCGCAAGCGGTGGGTAAAGCCATCTCTAGGGAACCCCCCATCAGTTCACAGGTAGCCAGACATAAAATCGGTCGCAGACGTTTGCCCCCAGCAAGGAGAGAATAGCGCATCGCCTCGTAGATTTTGGCAGGATTGCCGATAACTAAAGAGCTATCTAAAGCTGACTCGACAATCAACCGCTTTTCCTCCAGATAGGAAGCCAGGGAAAAGTTCTTGTTTTTCCTCACTTCTACTCCTCGTTCGCCCCTAGTAACCATGTCTTTTTGTCTTGAACCGACTGCTTCTAAAACTATATCAGGAAACTCCCCCTCAATGGGAATTAAACTGACTGCTCCCTTGTACCCTAAGCTGTTGAGTATCTAAATTACCCCTTCAGACTGCATGGCAGCTCCGCAGTTGACCTTCTGAACATTTGTACTAAATTTTTCCAGACGGAGAAAGTCCAATTCTCTTTTCTGATGCCTATTTTCTCTTTTAACCTGAAAAAATACCTCCCTCAGTCCAGAGATTAGCAAAAAACAGGCGATACAATTGAATTTCACCGCAGTTATCCTGGGAGATGCTAAAGTTTTGATGATTCGGTCAAACTTCCGTTTTCTTAGCTTGCGGTTGGGAAATTTCTCGATTAGCCTATAATTAGGGTTATCCTAGTAATATATTTTATGCTGCCAGGGCAAATTTTAGGCGATCGATACCAAATTCAAAGTCAGTTAGGTAAACAAACCGGAAGACGCACTTTTCTCGCCCAAGATATAAAAACGGGCGCTACTGTTGTTGTCAAATTATTAATCTTTAGTACCGATTTTGAATGGACAGATTTAAAACTTTTTGAACGGGAGGCCGAAACTCTTAAACATCTAGATTGTCGCTCGATTCCCGAATATATCGACTATTTTGAAGTTCGCACCGATACCTATCAAGGTTTCGCCCTTGTTCAGAGTTATATCGAGGCGAAATCTCTCAAGGAACAGCTAGAAAATGGTCGCAAATTTAGTGAGGCAGACCTGCAAGAATTAGCCAAATCTATCCTAGGGATTTTAATTTATCTTCATGGAATTAGCCCGCCAATTATCCACCGAGATTTGAAACCTAGTAATATCTTACTAAAAGATCGATCAGGTCATAGTATCGGTAATGTTTATTTAATTGATTTTGGTTCTGTCCAGACTGTTGCCCAACAGGAACAAGCCACTTTAACTATCGTCGGAACCTACGGTTATATGCCCCCTGAACAATTCGGTGGTCGCACCGTTGCCGCTTCTGATTTATACAGTTTAGGGGCCACTTTAATCTATCTAGCTACAGGAATTCATCCCGCCGATTTACCCCAAAAAGATGGCAAAATTCAATTAAATAATTTAGCCAATTTAAGCCCTGCTTTTGTTCATTGGTTAGGACGGTTAATTGAACCTAGTCTCGAAAAAAGGTTTATTTCAGCACAGGCAGCAAATCAAGCTTTACATACTCTCCACGAAATGCAATTAACTTCCTCGAACCTTGAAAAACCCGCAGGGAGTCGGGTACAGTTGCAAAAAAATGAGGAGAAAATTAAAATATCTTTACCTCCCGAAGGTTTTACCCCTAAATTAATTTTTCTTGGAGCTTTTGCCATCGCTTGGAACGCTTTTTTATTAGTATGGACAGGAGGAGCAATTTCTATTCCTCTGTGGATGAGTTGGTTTTTTCTGCTCTTTTCTTTGCCTTTTTGGTTTGTGGGTTTAGGAATGCTTGGCGGGATTATTTATTGCCTCAAAGGGGAGGAAATTATCACTATTGATAGGGAAGAAATTGTGGCCATTCAGCGAATTTGTGGTTTGAAACTTCCGGGCAAAAAGAAAATGGCACGGGAACATATTAATAAACTGGTGAAAGCTGATAGTTATCATACCAAAGATGGTGATGGCGATCGAGTTTATGTGCCGATGGCTTTAACTATTTGGGCGGGGACTAAAGAATATACTATTAGCAGTAAGACAAAAGAATATCTGAGTCAACCCGAAATTGAATGGTTAGCAGCGGAATTGAGCCAATGGTTAGGAATACCAATTACTAATAAGTAGCTGGTTAAAATCAGCTTTTTTCTCCCCTCTCCCCTCTCCCCTCTCCCCTCTCCCCCACTGATTACTGCTTACTGATAACTGAAAAATCTCCCCAATTCCCCACTTCCCACCTCCTAATTCATAATTCATAATTCATAATTTTCTCTCCCCCATCTTCCCTCTCCCCTCTCCCCACTTCCCATCCCCTGATATAGACGAACTGTCTGTGATCAGTGTAAAATTTTATGAAGAGTCTGGGCTTTTTTCTCCCTTTTCCTGAGAAATGCCCCAGCGCCAGTGACTAAAATCAAAATTGTGCATCCCATCGATAATTAAGTTTATGAGCGCCACTATTACCGTAGAAAAACGCAAATTAGAAAAACCCCCTTTAGAACTGCATTATCTCGGCGATCGAGTCCTGCGTCAACCGGCCAAGCGGATTACTAAGGTCGATGACAGCATTCGCCAATTAGCCAGAGAAATGCTGCAAACTATGTATAGTTCCAATGGTATCGGTTTAGCGGCTCCCCAAGTGGCAGTCAATAAACAATTGATTGTCATCGATTGTGAACCCGATAAACCAGAAAATCCGCCCTTAATTCTGATCAATCCCCAAATTATCGGTTATAGTCGGGAATTGTGCAAGGCGGAAGAGGGTTGTTTGAGTATTCCCGATGTGTTTTTAGATGTCATCCGTCCCCAAGCGATCGAAGTGAGTTATAAAGATGAACAGGGGAAACCGCGAAAACTGCAAGCTGACGGTTTACTAGCGCGGGTAATTCAACACGAAATGGATCATCTTAATGGTGTCATGTTCGTGGACAGAGTAGATAACGATTTGGCACTCAATGAAGAATTAAAAAAACACGGTTTTTCCGTGCAAGCGGTGAAACCCGTCGAGAAAGTGACAAAATAAAGGCATTAGTTAATTTAGGCGAGGAGTGAAGATGACCCCGAAAAGCGGCGTTTTATTGTTATTATCCTGTATTGCAGCAATCGCTGCTGTGGGTTGTGTCTTTGAAATTAGTTCGGGAGAACCGGATTTAGGCAATACCACCACTGGCTTAATTCTAGCGGCAAGCATACCATTAACAGCCCTATTTTTTTGGGCGGCGGTTAAAGACACGAGAGCCAATTACAAATAGAATAACTTCCCCTCGGTTGCAGAAGAGAGAATTTATTTCTCTCTTTTGTTTGTTTTAACTACAGGACAAATTGCCAGAAAAAGTTACTACTTTTGAGGACTTTAAGTAGCTGGTTATAATTAAATTAAAAATAGTTTTTAGGTTCGATACCCCCTTAGTACTAGGGTTGATTCATAGTAGGGTTGATTCATGAATCAACCCTACCCTTAGTCCCCCGTTGATAAGGGTGGTGTCTGATAATTTTTAACGCCTACCTACTTATCAGCTTTTATGACAATCAATCATATCCTGACCAGTGAAAATCTGATTAGGTAAAGATTTCCCCCCTCTCTCCTATATCCGCAATCTAGAATGATAAAATAGGTGATGTTAAAAGCATCATTCATTAGCTATGACCACAACCTACAAAGTAGAAATTTCCCATTTAGGAACCACACAAACGATCGAAGTTAGGAAAGATCAAACTATACTACAAGCGGCCTACGATGCGGGGATTGACTTACCCAGTTCTTGCAATGCGGGCGTATGTACTACCTGCGCCGCTCAACTTTCCCAGGGTAGCGTTGAACAAGGTGAGGGCATGGGATTATCCCCCGACCTGCAAAAAGAAGGCTATGCTTTGTTATGTGTGGCCTATCCTCGCTCGGATATTAAACTGGAATCTGGCAAGGAAGAAGTAGTTTATCAACGTCAATTCGGAAAACCCTAGGCCAGACTGGGGTTAAGATGACAAATTTTCGGGGGTTTCCCCCCAAAAAAACAGATTTTGAGCCAATAGAACCGGCAAACCCTAACTAATAGCTGAATGCTGACTAATAAGGGAGAACTTTTGCTCTGCACTCTTGAGGGCTGCTTTCATGAAACCATAAAAGAGAGGATGAGCTTTATTGGGACGAGAGCGAAATTCGGGGTGAAATTGGGTAGCAATAAAGAAAGGATGTTTTGGTAGTTCGATAATTTCCACCAAACGACCATCGGGAGAAGTGCCACTCACCAGATAACCAGTCTCGAAAAAGAGACTACGATAGGCATTATTGAACTCGTAACGGTGACGATGGCGCTCATAGATAACCTCTTGACCGTAGAGGGAGAAAGCCAGACTATCGGGATTTAAACGGCAGGGATAGAGACCTAAGCGCATTGTTCCCCCTAAATCCACCACATCTGCCTGTTCTGGCAGTAAATTAATCACTGGATTGGGTGTATCTTCTTCAAATTCGGAACTATTGGCCCTTTCCAATCGGGCCACATTGCGACCCCATTCGATAATCGAACACTGCATCCCTAAACAGAGACCCAAGAAAGGAATATTATTGACCCTAGCATACTCGATCGCCTTAATTTTGCCATCCACACCCCTAATACCAAAACCACCGGGTACAACAATACCGTCAACACCGCTTAAATGAGCTTCGGCCGAATCGTTATCCACATCTTCGGCACTTACCCAACGCAATTCTATCTCGCTATTAAGGGCAATAGCGGCGTGTTTGAGGGCCTCCACCACCGAGAGATAAGCATCCCCCAACTGCACATATTTCCCGACGATAGCTATCTCTAATTTTTGACTGGGGGATTGCATCTGTCGGATGAGATTTTCCCACTCCTCCAGATGGGGGTATCGGGGACTGAGGTTGAATAATTCTAGGGTTTGTTGCGCTAATCCCTCTTTTTCCAGATTGAGAGGAACTTCATAGATACTGCTGGCATCCTGAGCAGTAATCACCGATTCCACCGGCACATCACAGAAAGCTGAGAGTTTTTCTTTTAACCCCGGTTGTAGGGGTAGATGACAACGACAGACTAACACATCCGGTTGAATACCGATCGATCTTAATTCCTTGACCGAGTGTTGCGTCGGTTTCGTTTTCATCTCCTTGGCCGCCGGAATCCAAGGAATTAGGGTAACGTGCATATAAACCACGTTATTTCGACCTACATCCTTCCTAAATTGCCTAATTGCTTCTAAAAAAGGCAGGGATTCGATATCTCCCACCGTACCACCAATTTCTGTAATGACAATATCGGGGTTGGTATCCTTGGCCACCCGGAGAATCCTTTCCTTGATTTCGTTGGTAATATGGGGAATTACCTGCACGGTTCCCCCCATATAAGCACCACGGCGCTCTTTATTCAATACCGCTTGATAAATCGAGCCAGTAGTCACGCTATTGAGACGGGAGAGTTCCGTATCGGTAAAACGTTCGTAGTGGCCAAGGTCGAGGTCGGTTTCGGCCCCATCATCGGTGACAAATACCTCTCCGTGTTGAAAAGGACTCATCGTACCCGGATCCACGTTGATATAGGGGTCTAATTTCAGAATTGAGACGGAATAATCCCGACTTTTCAACAATCTTCCCAAACTAGCGGCGACAATTCCTTTCCCAATACTGGAGACAACTCCCCCGGTGACAAAGACAAATTTACTCATAAAATTCTTCCTGCGATCGATTATACCTAGCAAGGGGTGAGAGTTTTCGGGATGGGGCGGTGTCATTTTCCCAGATTTCATTATAACCGGAGGATCTATACCGCTCAACTAAACTTACTCAAACTTACTTAAAAGCCTGAAAGCTTAGTCATTCGTAGTGGGTCAAGCACTACAGGATTAAACGGCAAACCCTTTATTCCCTGGTCAATGACATCAGGAATTACTTTTCTAATGATGTTAAATGACCCATTGACATCGGCATTTAACAACTGATTTGTTCCCATTTTATACAGTCCCCTAGCTAACCTTTTTCCCTTAAATAATGGTTTTTCTTCACCATATTTAGGTAACTCATCCCTATCTAAAGCACTGGATTGTGAGGTATAGGATTCTTCAGTTATTATGACTTTTATCCCTTTTAATTGAGCTTTGTAGGTTAACATTTCTATTAATCTATAATGGGGAATATTAACAAATTGTTGATTATTCCTTTTTCCTAGATTAAGACATTGTTTTATCCGCTCATTATGCCCAATTATTAATGTCCCTATTTGATGAATAATACACCAATCTATTACTCTTTTACTGGCTGTGTGTAGATAATTTTCTACTCGACAGTTTCGTTTATGGGTTAGGAATATCAATCTCTTAGATGAGGGTTGATTATTTCTGGTTTTCAGTTGAGATTGTAAGCGGGAACGTTGTTTGTTGTAGAAGGTGTTAATTGCTTTTAACGGTCTGCCATTTACCAAAAGAGGTGCTACACCTGTTTGATTTGTAGTTACAGCCATTAAGTTATTAACTCCTAAATCTATCCCAGCTATCTCTTGTTTATCTGTGGTTTCCGACCGTCTTTCATAGACTATTTCAATGACATAACAGCTACTTTTGGGGACAATTCTCACTTCAATTATTTCTCTTCGGGAAGTGGTCAATTTTACGTCGCTCATAGACAAGTGACAACCCCCCCTTGCCCCCCCGACGTCGGGGGGGTTGGGGGGGTCTTCTTTTAAAGGTTTTTTATAAATTGATTCCTGAGAATATATTAGCAGGTTTCTTCCTTTGGTTTTGTCCTTATACTTAATAATTTTAGGTTTTCCTAAAAATTTTTCAGGGTGTTTTTTCCAAGCTCTAAAAGCGGCAAAATAACTAATCCAAGCCTGATCTAATCTTCTGATTATCTGCGTGCTTCGGTTTCGTGGGTAAAGCTAAATAATCTGAGGTTTTAGATACCAGATGATAGAGTTGATTAAAACTCAGTTTTTGGGAGTTTTCAAAGAAATATTGGCGATAATGGTAGTTAGCTAGATTGAACAAATTTTTTGACAAGAAGGCATAATGGTCGATTTCTGACCATAAGGGATGGTTTGGGAGCATCTCACCTTTGTAACCCCTAAATCAGGTTTTTATGTCAAGCTATTTTGAAAGCCTTGCTAGAAACCAGTTTTATAGATAAGTATAATTACTCACTTGCATAAATGAGATGCTCCCGATGGTTTTGACTGATAATATGACGTTCAACTAGCTTCATATCTTGATTATACCTGATAACGTTCTTAAAATCTATCGGTGGCCAAAGTTACTTATTTTAGCTATCTAGCTACAGAAATGAGTAGCTTTAAAAAGCTTTAGGTAGGTTTTTGGTTTCTGTGGTTAACCCCGATCCTCGTTTTAGCTCCCTCTCGAAAATCTATTGCACCACAGCCTTTAGTCACCTTCATCCCGATCATGTAAATTTTCCGCTACAATCGAGAGTACTAAGACTCAGGCAATTGTAAAGTAATATTAATGATAGATTTTAATACCCTCGCTGAATTTTCCCGCAACTATTGCGTCTCGATTTGTGCCTTTTTAGTACCCGCTAACTTAGTAACCACCCTTTTAACCGTTCTTTTTCTCTATTTCGGTCGTCCTACCCGTCAAATCTTCCCCATTGCTTCCCTAGCTTTGTTGTTCGCTGTCACCATGTTTCTCCACGTCGCCACCTGGTTGATGATTGGTGTGGTTATGGCCCCCACTTTTATCCTCTTTGGACTGGGTTTAACCTGTTTTGTGATCAATCTTCAAGCCATCAGCGATCGCCAAAGTTTGGAACAGTTATTACATACTGGGGTTAGTCGTCTGGCCCGCTCTTTCAACTAAGGAAAAGCGCCAAGACTTCCCACTTCCCACTTCCCCCATAGTTGAACCAATAGGCTAATCTTGATGCGTCCAAGAGCGATGAGCCAGACGCAAACCCCAATCGAGCAGATAACCAATCGCGCCAATAACGAGAATCACCGCCATCAACTCTGAATAAGCGAGTCGATCGCGTGTATCGAGAATATAATAACCCAAACCCGCACTAACCCCCAGCATTTCCGCCGGGACAAGAACGATCCAGATAATACCTATAGCCAAACGGAAACCAGTTAGGAGATGGGAGAGGATCGCAGGCAGAATAATCTGGAAAACCGTTTCCCCTCGGGTAGCACAGAGACTGCGGGCTAAAGTCAACCAAGAGCGATCAACCGCATTAACCCCGGCAGCCGTATTGAGAAGGATCGGCCAGATAGCCGCCACCGTCAGCAAAAAATACACCGGTAGATCACCAATTCCCAAAACCATCACCGCTAAAGGCATCCAAGAAAGGGGCGAGATCATGCGTAGAAATTGAAATACAGCCGACAAAGCCGATTCAAGGGAGCGATACAACCCGATTAATACCCCCAACGGCACACCGATGGCACTAGCGAGAACCAAGCCCACAAGAACCCGGCGGCAACTGGTGAGGATATGGGGCATAATCTCCCCCCCAACAAAAAGCTGTAATAAAGCGACAAAAGATCGCTCAGGGGAAAAATCATTTAAAATCGGGTTTGAGTGCCATAGAGGACTGGTAAATAGCCACCAGAGCAATAATCCAAAACCGATACCCCATAAGGGTAGTAAAGATATTGGCGGGGAGGTCAAAGATTGTGACTTCATAGGTTCAGACCTTTAAAATTTGATCGTCTCGATGCGGGAGAGATTATTCGGTAAGCCGAAAGCTTTCGGTCCGCCCACCTGTTGCAAGGCATTACGGACAAAAGAGTCATCCACCAGATCCCGGGCCACCTGTCGGGGTTGCAGTTTTTGGAGAAAATCCGTATTTCCTTCCACCTGAGTGGTTTTGAGCAAGCGTACCAGTTCCTCGGTATAGGAAGGGAAAGGATAGGGCTGGAAATCGATCCGGTTGACTTGCCAGTCTGGATTCTCGATCGCCCCGTCTTTTTTATAGAAATTGCGATCGTAGTAAGTAAGCGCCCGTTGCAATACCGGCAGCGGGTGAGGCGTATATTTTCCACCATCTTTAGAGAGAATCCGGGCCACTTCCGAGCGATTGCTCCGGGACCAGAGTTGGGCTTTAACGAGGGCGTTTACCACCCTCTGCGTCCATTGTTTCCGTTGCCTAATATCCTCCTCGTGAACAAAGACAACGCAACAGGCGTGATTCTTCCAGACATCGCCGGTGAAACGGAGAACCCTACCGGTTTTGAGATTTTCCGCCGCCGCGTTGAAAGGTTCAGCAACGATATAACCGCCGATGCTCTTATTGGCGAGGGCTGATACCATATCCGGGGGCGGGAGAACCACTAGATTAACCTCGTTAGAAGCGATCGGCGCGTCCTTGGCTTTGCGAACTATTTTCAGCCCGTTACGTTGTAAGAGTTGTTGCAAGACCAAATTATGAATCGAATACCAGAAAGGAACCGCGATCGTTTTACCTCCCAATTCCCTGGGATTTTCAATATCGGGAAGGACGGTGAGGGCTGAACCATTGGTATGGTTCCAAGCGACGATTTTAGCGGGGAAATTGCGCCCGTAACGAATCCAGATCGAGGTGGGAAAAAGAACGTGAATAACGTTCACCTGCCGAGCGAGAAAGGCCTCAACAATCTGCGCCCAAGAGCGGAATAGGCGCGGTTGTTCGGCAGTTAAACCTTCCGCTTGATAAAGTTTTCGCGAGTGGGCCACCAATAGGGGGGCGGCATCCGTAATCGGTAGATAACCGATTTTCACAGGCTGATCTTTGGCATTGGCGTGAACGGGGAGATTCCAATTATCGGCGGCGATCGCTGCCCCGAAGGAACTGGTAAACAGTGCCGAAAGTTTCAGAAAATCTCGACGGCTCATGCCGCAACAAGCACAATTATCGTGTAGGTTCATAGATTTACAGTGTCATGACAAGGGCTAATTCTTGAAAAATTGACCGGCGTAGATCACTCAAAAGCTTGGCTGACTCGAAACGGGGTTTCGCCATCGAGATGGTCCATTCTCGGCGGATGCCCACCGGATGACGGCCCATGAGAAGAACTCGATCGGCCACTAACAGGGCCTCGTCGATGTCGTGGGTAACGAGGAGAACCGTGCTGTTATAGAGAGCTATGACTTCTAGGAGGAGTTTTTGCATCTCGAAACGGGTGATCGCGTCGAGGGCGCTAAACGGCTCATCCAGGAGCAGGAGAGAGGGGCGGCGGGCGAGGACGCGGGCTAGAGAAACTCTCTGAGCCATACCGCCGGATAGTTGATGAGGATAGGCACGCTCGAAGCCCTCTAGTTTGACGCTTTTAACGGCGGTGTGAACCCTTTCGCGTAATTGCTGATGATCGAGGCGGGGCATCCGCTTTAATTTCAAACCAAAAGCCACGTTTTGCCAAACGGTTAACCAAGGTAAAAGGGCGGGGGATTGAAAGACGATCGAGCTGCGGATGTCTGGGGCTTGTAGGGGTCGTGAGTGCAATTGTATTTCTCCGCCATCGGCACTTTGCAAACCAGCGGCGGTAGCAAGGAGGGTAGATTTACCGCAACCACTGGCCCCAAGCAAACAAACCACCTCACCGGAGCGCACCTGTAGGTTAATATCCTCAAAAACGGTACGGTAGCCATGGCGGGTTTTATAGCGTTTATGGAGATTTTTTAGGCTGAGGACGGGGTAATCAGTGGCGATACTCATTCCCTCACCCCCGCTCGCTCGAGTTCGCCAGGGAGAATTTTATCGGTAGAGGACTGACGTTGTAACTCTCTTTCCAGTTGAATCAGGCTCGGAGTTAACACCGGTAAAAAGGCGACCTCGCGCAGCCGTCGGGCCGTGTCGCTATTCCGGAAATAGCCTTTTCCTCCCTTAATTTCCGCTTCTAACCATACGGATTCCACCGCTAACCGGGTAATGTCCACTCTGAGGGTGAATAGTTGGCGTGTTCGTCCGAGATCGAAGCTTTCTAGGGTGCTGAATTGCTCGATTGTCTTTTCTAGACGAGTCAGACGCTCCCGGGCGCAGAAATAACGATCGCTGGCTACCGCTGCCTTTCCCCCTAAACTTTTCTCTGTCTCCCCAAGGGATTTACGCGTAATGCCAAGGGCCAGTCCGCATTGTAACAGCAAGAAACAGGGGCGGACTGAGGGTAAAAATTTTGCTGCTTCCAAGCTGATAATCCAGTCGTGAGATAACTGAACTCGCTCGAATTCAAGGGTACTGGTGCGGGAAGCCTGTAAACCCAATAATTGTAGGTCTTCACCCCGTTTTAACCCCTCTGCGAAGGAGGGAAGGGCGAGGATAAGAGTTTCTCCCGATGTAGTTTGAGCGGCAACGGCCACTATAAATTCTCCCTTAGAGTCGAGGTTAGAGGCCCAGGGCAGGAAGCCATTAACAGTGACGTTTTCTCCCTCGATCTTTGCTTGTAAACGCAGCTCCTCGATCCCGCCGAGGTACTTCATGGCGTTGGAGAGTCCTGTCGCTCCGGCTATCTCTCCCTTGAGAACAGCAGGTAGAATTTTGTTTTGTAGGTAAGTGTTATTACTGGCGGCCAGATATTGAATGAAGACGCGCTGACACCAGAAAACAAAACCGGTGGTCAGGCAGCATTGGGACACAGCGGAGATCGCCTCTACTGCCTGTAATAAGGAGCCACCCCGGCCTCCTAAGCTTTCAGGTATAGCATAGCCGAACCAGCCCGATTCTCCTAGCTTGGTTAGGGCCCAACCGACGTTGAGATTAGCTGTACCGTTGTTGAGGTCAGTGGCTCTTTCTTCCAGAAAAGAACTGATTTCGGAGCCTCGATCTAGCATCATTGTTCTCTCCTAGGGGTGAATATTTTCAATCGAGGTCAAACTATCTATAGGTGCGCCGACCACTTCTCTGGCTCTTTTTACCGCCGCTTCATCGGGACTATCGTAGAAACAGAGACATTTACTCAAGTCTTCGCAAACATAGGTACGCTCGAAACTGACTTCAGGCACTTGAGCATAAAGGGGGGTTTTCTCCGCTTTTCGTTGCAGGTAAGTTTCCATGGTTAGCCCCGGGGGTAAATTCCACTGTACTAGATAGTTGGCTTTGTCTTTGCGCTCTCGCACAGTGGCTAAGTCCTGCCCAATCAAGCGCATTTCCTTGATTAGTTGCCAACCTAGCCCAGCGTTTTCTAGTACTTGTTCGAGGGAGGCGCGATCAATCGCTTTGATAATCAGGAATAACCGCCCCTCTGTTTCACCGATTAGGGCTTCGATTAACTCTCCCTGGGATTTTGATGCCAGTGTGGCAATGCGCTCCAATATCTCGCTCACCTCTTCTTTTGTCCTTTCTTGTTGATCATCCTCTACTAGATATAGAGTCATAATTCATCTGAAATACATTTACAATACATTTGAGTTTACTGTCTTTGGGAAAAAAAAGCAATATTTTCAAGAGCCTGAAAACGAGGTGACACGGGAGTGGATGGTTCAAGACCGTTTCGCTCAAGTCGTGGCCAGAACCCTGGCCTTGGCTGATATGCGTGACCCGATTTTTTCGATAATCGCCCTTATCTGGCTGGATTTTTTTCAGCCAAAGACTTGACAAACTCCAAAATTTCTGCTAACCTTGTAGTATAATGGGGATCTGTGTCGGCCTACGAACGCTCTTTTTAACCCTTTCTCAAGAACAAAAATTTTAACCCGAATTGCTGGTAGTAGCTAAACTAAGAGCAGTACCACGGGAAACGGTGACTATGGAAGTTATTTGTACGCGTCCCCACTGTCCGAGACCGCGTAATCAGTGCCTAGACCTAGACGATAGCAATCTTTTAACCTCGATCGAGCAGAAATATTGTACTGCTTGCGGGATGCCATTAATTTTAGGGGGACGTTATTTGCCGGAACGTCTATTGGGAAAAGGAGGATTTGGGGCGGCATTTTTAGCAGTAGATCGTTATAGTCCCAAAAAAGCTAAATGTGTAATCAAACAATTTCAACCTTCCGGTAATTTAAGTCCGCAAGCTTTAGAAAAAGCGAAAAACTTATTTTTTCAAGAAGCGCGGGTTTTAGAAGATTTAGGAAGAGAACATCCCCAAATCCCCGATCTCTATGCTTTTTTCCCTTTAAAAGTCAAGAATCAATTAACGGGAGAAGAAGAGCAATTTTTCTATCTGGCCCAGGAATATATCGACGGTAAAAACCTAGAAGAAATTCTCCAAGAGCAACAAAAACCCTTTCAAGAAAGTGAAGTTAAAAACCTTCTCCAAGAATTACTTATTATCCTCAAATTTATCCATGAAAATGGTTCCATTCACCGGGATATAAAACCATCTAACATCATGCGAGCCAAAAATGGTCGCCTCTATTTACTCGATTTTGGGGCAGTAAAACAGGCTACCAATAATCCCAATAATACACAAGAGAAATCCACAACAATTTACTCAGCCGGATTTGCTCCTCCCGAACAACAATTAGGCAATCAGGTATCGGCAGCCACGGATTTATATGCCCTAGCAGCTACCTGTGTTATGCTCTTAACTAATCGCGATCCTGATGATCTATACGATCCGCAAAAACAGGTCTGGAATTGGCAAAATTATGTCCCCAAAATCAGTGCAGATTTAGCAAGGGTATTCAATAAAATGTTACTAGCAAATCCGCGAGATCGATTTCAATCCTGTGAAGAAGTTTTAACCACTTTAAATCCACCTTCTCCATCTCCTCCAGCTTCCCCGATTCCTCCATCTCCTCCAGCTTCTCCAGTGATGAGAAAAAGTTCCCGCTTTTCTCTTGGGGAAACTTTGACTAATGCTGCCTTTACAGGGTTTGAGGGGACATTATTGGTAATTGCCTTAAATAGTTTAGTCCCCTCGGCAGGAATTGTCATCGCCTTTATCATCTTAGGTGGCTTAGTTTGGGCATTATTTAAAAAAGTGATTGAAGGGAGAGATTTACCGATTCTAGCAGCAATTACCCTCACCTTCATCTTCTTTCTTTCGCAACTGCAAGGAAGCCTAAATTTTCCTGAAATTGCTATCATTGCCGTGATGGCAGCCATCGGAGCCATTGCTATTACTGCCCTTTTCCGGTTAATATATCAGATAATTTTGCGATTATTTTAAAACCCTGAAAGTTTCAAAATTATCATCACCACCGCCAGTAATCGTGCCACCGAGGTCTAAAATAGTTTGCAGATAGTCGAGGATTTCCTGAGAAATTAACTCTCCCGGCATCAAAACGGGAATACCGGGGGGATAGGGACAGATAACATCAGCACTAAGACGATCAAGGGCATTTTTCTGGGATACTATCTCTGTAGGGGCAAAAAAAGCCTTTCTAGGAGAAATAGCCAAATTTCCCGTGACTGGAGGAGGAGTGGGGGGTAAACTGGTAGAGCAAGGGGATTGAAGAGATTGAAAAGCAGTAATTAGGCGATTAATGTGTTCGCGATGATTGCCGATGGAGATAATAAAAGTAAGTTGGCTGAAAGTCGGTAATTCTGCCGTGACAGCGTATTTTTCTCGCAAAATATCGTCTATTTCGTAACCAGTTAAGCCAAAATCTTTGACGATTACCGTTAAACGAGTGCGATCAAACCAGTGACAACCCGGGATAGAATGGGGAAAGTCTAAAACAGAGATATTAGGAATTTTATCGAGTTCTTTTCGGGCTGTAGCGGCTAAATCGAGGGTTTTGCTCAGTAAATCTAGGCCTTGCGTCGCCATTTGCTTTCTAGCACTATCAAGGGAAGCGAGAAGCAAATAACTAGGGCTAGTGGTTTGAACTAATTGTAAGGCTCGATCGACTTTTTCGGAACTAATGCGATCGCCTTTTAAGTGTAACATCGATGCTTGAGTTAAGGCCCCTAAAACCTTATGGGTGGACTGAATAGCCATATCGGCGCCGAGAGAGAGGGCAGCCGGAGGTAAATCGGGATGAAAGGCAAAATGGGACCCGTGAGCCTCATCAACGAGCAGCGGGATAGAATAATGATTGGTAATCTGGGCGATAGTTTCTAAGTCACAGCAAACCCCTTGATAGGTGGGAGAGACTACCATTACCGCTTTGGCATCGGGATGGAGTTTGAGGGCATTTGCGAGGGATTGGGGGGTTATATTTAAATTTAGATCGATAGTGGGATTATATTCGGGATTGATAAAGATGGGCTGCGCTCCGGAGAGAATTAAGCCAGAAATTGCCGATTTATGAATATTTCTCGCTAAAATAATTTTATCTCCCTCGCCGCAAGTGGCTAAAATCGCCGCAATAATGCCACAACTGGAGCCATTGACCAAAAACCAGCTTTTATCTGCTCCAAATGTCTCGGCTGCTAAAATTTGCGCTTCTTTAATCACTCCCGTCGGAGCAAACAAATTATCAAGGTCGGGTAATTCGGGTAAATCGGCTTTAAAGACGCTTTTTCCCAGTAAATTACTTAAATCTTCCCCGATTCCTTCCCCCTGCTTATGCCCTGGCGCATAAAATGGTACATCTAAACTATTGACTTTTTTTTGCAGTTGTGCTACCAACGGAGCGGATTCTGGCGAAGGCATTGTGGGAATTATGAATTATGAATTATGAATTATGAAGTGGGAAGAATAAATAAAAATAATCTCCTGTCTCGGAGTCTCCTGAATTCTGATCACTGTTAACTATCTGTGCCTAACATTTGCAGTTTATATAAACTAGCGTAGAGGCCGTCTTTGGTTAATAAATCTTCATGGGTTCCCGATTCGACTAATTCCCCGCGTTTCAGCACAAGAATTCGATCGACATCGCGAATAGTGGAGAGACGATGGGCGATAATAATAGCGGTACGATCGACTAAAATCTGTTCTAAAGCTTCTTGAATTAATACTTCTGTCCCCACGTCTAAACTAGCGGTAGCTTCATCTAAAACTAAAATTTCGGGGTTACGAATAGCGACTCTCGCAAAAGCGAGTAATTGTTTTTGTCCTCCCGACAAATTTGCGCCCCGTTCTCGTAAAAGGGTATGATAACCATTGGGTAACTCCTCGATAAAGTGAGCGATATTAGTTGATTTAGCCGCTGCCTTAACTTGCTCAAAATCATAATTTTCCCCTAGGGTAATATTGCGAGTCACATCTCCGGCAAAGAGAAAAGTTTCTTGGAGAATGACACCGATATAACGTCTTAATTCTGCTTGGGGAAGATAACGGATATCGATACCATCCACTAGAATTCTGCCCTTACTTGGTTCATAGAGACGACAGAGAAGACGAATAATCGAACTTTTTCCTGCACCGGTGGGACCGACTAAGGCGACTTTTTCCCCCGGATGAATGGTAAAATTGAGACCTTTGATAATATATTCATCCGGTTTATAACCAAACCAAACATTTTCAAAAATAATCTCACCAGTCTGACGTTTTTCTAGGAAGGAAATCTCCTGATAATTTTTATAATCTTTGATTTCAATGGGAATACTAATTAATTCACCAATGCGTTCAATAGCAGTAAAACCCGCTTGAAACATGGTAAATTTTTCCGCAAACTGACGCAGAGGATTAAAGAGACGCTGGGAGAATAAAATAAAAGCTGATAAAACCCCAAAATCAATGGTTTTCTGGAGAATAAAAATACCGCCTAACCATAATACTCCTGCCACGGCAATTAATCCGATCCATTCCAAAGTAGCTGAGACGGCCGAATCATAAAAAATTGTTTTATCTAGGGATTGCCGATAGTGAGTATTGGTAGAGCGAAATATTTCAGCATTAAAGCGTTCCCGGCGAAATAATTGAACAATATTAACTCCGACTACATTTTCCTGTAATTGGGCATTAAGTTTTGATAATTGCTCGCGTACTTGATAGTTAGCACTGCGGTATTGTTTTTGAAAAAAGATAATTAGAGCGGTGACGGGAAATAACATCAACACCAACAATAGAGCTAATTGCCATTGCAGGGTAAACATGGTGATGATGATAACTAAAATATAGACTAAATCACTGACAACTCCGATCGCACCACTGGCAAAAACTTCTCCTAATGCTTCCACATCGCTGGTTAAACGGGTGACTAAACGTCCCACGGGAGAGCGATCAAAAAAACTAGAGGAAAGGGAAGTAACATGGCTAAATAAATCTTCCCGGACATTAGCGGTAATTGACTGACCGACTTTCTGCACCAGATAACCTTGTATTGTCCCTAAAATCAGCCGTAAAGTAATCGCAGCCGAGAGGATAATAATTAGGGTATTAATGGCTGCGGTTAAGGGCATTTGAGCCAAAAAATTCCAAGTTTGTTCCTTTTGCAAAAGGGAGACCGCTTGACCGATAATTAAGGGTTGAATCGCCCCCGTGAGAGATAGGGGAAAAAGAAGTATTAATGACCAAAATAGCAGAGCTTTTTGCTTTTTTGCGTAGGGAAGTAGTTTCAATAATAATCTCCAGTCATTTTCTTTGACCGGAGGGGACACAGGCGGGGATGATGGAGTCATGAAGGGATTTCCCATGAAATTCTCGGCAGCCGGGGAGAAATTACGCCCCTATTGTTAACTTTTCTAACAGGCGATCAATCTGGAAATGTTCCTCCATTAATTCTCGAATACAAGCGACCTTTACCTGTTCCTGTAAGCGAATCTTCCCGAAGGCCCGATCGACGATTTCCACGGTGGTGAGAGTATCTAAATTTACCGAGAGAATCGGTACTTCTAAATCCTCGGCCCGGCCTAGAATCAGGGGATCCGGAGAGATGGAACCGGTTAAGATTAAACAGGTGGTAGAAGTTTCTAGGGCAGCTAACTGTAGATCTGTGCGATCGCCGCCCGTAATCACGGCCATATTTTCCCCCTTACGAAAATATTCTAAAGCGGCGTTGACATTCATTGCCCCGATCGCTAGACTTTCTACCATCCAATCTAAACGATCGGGCCGACATAATACTTTAGCCCCCAAAAGATGGACAATTTCCCGAACACTAATACTACGCATTAGTTTACTAGCGGGTAACAGTCCTAAAACCTCCACACCTTGGCTGATCAGATAGGGTTTCAGGAGAGATTGTACTTCCTCCCAATCATCCGCAGGGATATCACTAATGACCACCCCCAGCAGCCGATTATTTAATTCCTCTCTTGCTTTCAGCAGACTCTCGGCCATCAGGGGAGAACTATAGCGAGCCACCAATAGGATCGGAGTCTGGAGAATTTTGGCCATCTCCCCCATGGATAACTGAAAAATACTGCCTTCCCAGAGAGTCCCTGGCCCTTCGAGGAGGGTAATATCACTGTTAACTCGATCGAGATAGCCGGCAAGAACATTGCCGTAGTCCTGTTTATCTGCACCCTGTAGGCGTTTAGCAACGGAATCCACATCTGTGTAAATCACCGGTAAACGCAGCTGTTCGGGGGATAATTCTAGTAATTGCCGAATAAATTCTACATCCTCATCGACCAATTGCCCATCGACGTAGCCCGGACAATTGCCCACTGGTTTGCCATAACTTATCTCTAGTCCTTTTTGTCGCAAGAGATGCGCTAAACCGACGACAGTTCCCGATTTACCACTGAGGGGTTCCAGGGAAGAGATAAGTATAGATTTGGCTGATTTCGCCACGATTTGCTCCTTTTAACCCGTAAAATCCCGACTTTCATTCCTCAAATCGCAGGAGTTTCCGATAAAATCCCTGCGAAAAGTCGGCCGAACCTAGCTGCTTAAAGGTTTTAATCGCATCGATCAGATATTCCACCAACTCGGCGTTAATAATTGTCATCTCATAGCTTAGGTCGGCCTGTCCTTCAAATTGTAAACGACAACGGGTCAATTCCGAGGGCAATTTTGATACATACCAAGAGGCCACAAAGGGAATCCCTTGACCGCTTTCTATGTGACGACGACCTTCTAAAGAGCCAGCTTGATACAAAGCGATCGCATAGGGCAGGATACTATGTTTGTCCTTGGCATAGTAGGGCATATATACTACCACATCAGCCTTATTAGCGGGTTCTAATTGTTCGATAGTTGGCATAATTTAAGTAATAGGACAAAATTAACTTCTTGGTTAGGATCGGCACTCATGCAAGGGGCAAAAGGCAAGAGGTAGTTAGATGTGTGTAATTAATTGTCTCTAGCTACGTTACCAGTAACACTGATATTTTCCATCTATTTTAACCGATCGCCCCCGGAATCTCCCGAGCGGGAACATAGGCAAAATTTACGGGCCAGATCACCCCTCTATACTGAGGTTATCATTGGCCATAACCGGCAGACGAACCCGAAAAACCGTCCCGGGGTAGGGAGAACTTGTTGGCTCGGGATTGGGACTGATAAATTCAATCGTCCCCCCCATGCCAGTCATTAATTCTTTGGCGATCGCTAAACCCAACCCCGTACCGGGTATATCTCCCCCCGCTTGCACTCCCCGGTAGTGACGTTGAAAAATTCTTTCTTGATCGCTCCTCGGAATACCATAACCCGTGTCTTTAAAAACAATTTCTACACTATTCTTAACATTTTTGACCTCGACGGTGACTTTTCCGCCGGCAGGAGTATATTTGAGGGCATTATCAATTAAATTGCTGAATACTTCCCGCAAACTGGGGATATTGGCACGAATAAGTGGTATATCTTCCCCGTGAATCCTTTCTAGACTGAGATTTCTCTCTTTAGCTACGGCCTGGGCCGAAAGGAGCAACGGATCGAGAAGCTCATGGAGATCGATCGGAGTTAGCTGAGTGCTGCCAGCAGGCAAGAGAAAGGTGGTGGGGGAAGATTGCGCTTGCAGGAGAGGAATATCGACGGTGGGGTAATTTTCGCTTTCTTGCTGAATTTGGGCCTCAAATCCGGCGATTAAGTCCCGAACTCGATCGCTTTCCCTCAGCATACCGGTAATGGCGGGATCGTTACCTTCTTCGGCCAAAAGCCTTTTGAGCAGAAGTTTACCAAAGGTTTTTAAAGCGGTGAGGGGATTGCGGATTTGATGGAGAAAGGTATCGAGGCGCTGACGTTGCCATTGTCGATAATAACGTTCTTCTCCTAATTGGCGATCGAGTACACAGGCTAAAGCGAGGGTTTGGGTGATTTTTTCCATCTGGGTTAATTCCCAACTTTGCCAAGGTCGTTTTTCTCTGGTTGTCACCAATAATCCGATCATGCCCTCTTCATACATTAAGGGTAAAAACAAGCGATGACCGCTGACGGTCTCCTGATTACTCCAGAGGTGGGATAAATCTTCTAACTTAACCGCAGTTAACAGGTCTGCCGCCGATGGGCCTGGTTGCAAGGAAAGCCGCTTTTTTTGGGGAGAAGGGGAATTAAAAGGCGGATAAACAACAACTGGGATTAAATTACTCGATAAAGGTTCAGTTAAATAAACCGCACTTCTGTCTGCTTCCATTTGCTCCCGCAAAAGTTCCATCTGTGCCTGACAGAGGGCAATAAAATCATCACTCAGGGGAGTCCGGGAGGGGGAGGAGAAGGGCATACTAAGAAAGTAAAAAGTAAAAAATCAGAAAACCTTGATCAAGCTAGGGTTGCGAGTTTTATTTCCCAGTTGACAGGGGAGACAATGGCCATCCTCTTGGGTGGGGTGCAGCCAGTAAAAAGCAATTAGGGCAAGGGTTTGATCACTATTTTAGGGGTGGCTCAGGGTATATATTAAAAAAAGTTTAAGAATAATAAGTTTTGTATCGGGATTGGGGGCAGTGTTTTTGTGACACAAACTTAAACACAGTCCCAGTCTAGCTTCTAGTCAAACTTGTTTGTAATTGGGTTTGTGAGAGACACTTGATTTCTCGGTCTAGAACGGATATAATCGCTACGGCTTTTGTAACTATCATTACAACGATTAGCCAAAACAGGAGGTAATTGGGTTGGCCAGAAAACGGAAACGTAAAAGTCGCCGTCGTCAAGAAGGACGTAAGATACTTGAACTTGTACCCCAGTATAGTATTGAAAGTGGCGAAGATAAACCCGTAACTGCGGCGCGTAAGTATATTCAAGCTATAGGCATTAGCCCACCAGCTTTATTGATTGTTAAGCGTAACGAGCATACAACCGATCGCTATTTCTGGGCTGAAAAAGGACTGTTTGGAGCGCAATATGTGGAGGAAAACCACTTCCTCTTCCCAAGTTTGCGCGACCTGCAGCCCCAGCCCGTCAAAGCATCGGTAGCAGTTGCCAAATAATTCACAGGACTATTAATAGTATCATGGAAAGTGAACTCGTTTACAGAAAAGTAAACGAGTTTTTTTTTGTCTGAGAGCCAAGAATCAGCTATCTGAGGCCAAAAAACAGCCAAGTTTTAGGCGACATTACCTGCTGTGGCAGTAATAATTTGACGTACTTGAGCATCGGTCAGATTCGGATTGGCACTCAACATTAAGGTCACCACTCCGGCCACATGGGGTGCTGCCATGGAGGTTCCACTCAAGAAACCATAGCCACCATTAGGGAGAGTAGAATACACTTGTACGCCTGGAGCGGTGACATAGCTCATCGAAGAATTGGAGCCAGCACGATTGGAGAAGGAAGCCATCTGGTTAGAACTGTTAACGGCACCTACGGCAAGACCCCAAGAGGTAGCATTGGAAGCGGGATAACTGGGTTGAGCTGCCCCCGCATTACCGGCGGCCATAACCACGATCACACCGCGACTGCTGGCATACTGGAGGGCTGCTTGAATCTGACTGTTAGTGCTACCACCGCCCAAACTCATATTAATCACATCAGCACCGTTGTCCACGGCGTAGCGAATTCCTTGGGCAACGCCACTAGAGCTGCCACTACCAGAATCGCTCAAAACTTTCACCGGCATAATTCTGGAATTGTAGGCCACACCAGTGGCTCCGAAACCATTATTAGCAGCAGCAATGGTTCCCGCCACATGAGTACCATGGCGGTTGCCATCTAAAGTGTTATTATTACCATTGGCAAAGTTCCAGCCATAAACGTCATCAACGTAACCGTTGCCATCGTTATCAAGACCATCATTGGCAATTTCGCCCGCATTCGTCCAAATATTGGCCGCTAAGTCGGCATGATTGCGGTCAACTCCTGTATCTAGTACAGCAACGACGATTCCCTGTCCTGTATAACCTCTTGCCCAAGCTTCGGGTGCATTAACTAAGTTAACCCCCCAGTCATTAGCACCACCAAAAGTGGGAACATTGGCAAAAGGACTTTCATTCAAGGCTCCAGCGACGGCTCTCGCAGCATTAACTAAACCGTATCCTGAAGTGGCACTATATCCGGGTACAACTGGGGCTGTGGTCGCAGACAGGGTTAAGTTATAGTTGGTGCTGCCACTGTGGGGATAAACCCGGATATAGTAAGTACCCCCATTCAGCTGACGAGTAATACTCTCACTGCTGTTACCGCGATTAGTGGAGCTAGTAATCACACCGCCACTACTATTTAACAAGGACACATCGGCATCGGCACTTAATCCCGTTAAATTGAGGCTAAAGTTGCTACTGGTTCCTAAACTAAAATGATAATAATCATTGGTGTCTGCAGAACCAGCGAAATCACTGTAGCTGGTGGCAGTTGCTCCAATGGTGATATCACAGGCCATTTCTAAGGTATTGCCGGCGTTATCTAAGGCAGTAAGATTAAAGCTCGCTACTTCTTCTTTGAAAAGAGATGTGGCTCGATTAGTGGCTATGCTGGGAAAAATTGATGACTTATTCCCCGCTAGGAATTTCTGAAAATCTGAGTAATCTAGACTATCTATACAGTTATAGAGGTCGTTGGCGGTAAAGTTATCTATCATGGTGTTCTGGTCGTTTTTTAATGGTTAAATGGTGGCGAGAACCATCAAGAAGCTCTGATCAGACAGACAACATTTGTCAGCTTTTGGGTAAGTCTCCAAAAAAGTAGGCCAATTCACATCTGAATTGCATTACTGTCCGATCCTAGTTTGCACGCCAATTCAAATCTGAATTCCATCACCTTCTGATCTTATTCCCCAGAATACCTTGAATGAGGTTCGATAGTCAAGACGGTTTCGGGGAATTATGAATTATGAATTAGGAATTATGAATTATGAATTAGGAATTATGAATTATGAATTATGAATTAGGAATTAGGAATTAGGAATTAGGAATTAGGAATTAGGAATTAGGAATTAGGAATTATGAATTATGAATTATGAATTAGGAATTAGGAATTATGAATTATGAATTAGGAATTAGGAATTAGGAATTATGAATTATGAATTATGAATTATGAATTATGAATTATGAATTAGGAATTAGGAATTAGGAATTAGGAATTAGGAATTAGGAATTAGGAATTAGGAATTAGGAATTAGGAATTAGGAATTAGGAATTAGGAATTAGGAATTAGGAATTAGGAATTAGGAATTAGGAATTAGGAATTAGGAATTAGGAATTAGGAATTAGGAATTAGGAATTAGGAATTATGAATTAGGAATTAGGAATTAGGAATTAGGAATTAGGAATTAGGAATTAGGAATTAGGAATTAGGAATTAGGAATTAGGAATTAGGAATTAGGAATTAGGAATTAGGAATTAGGAATTAGGAATTATGAATTATGAATTAGGAATTAGGAATTAGGAATTAGGAATTAGGAATTATGAATTATGAATTATGAATTATGAATTATGAATTATGAATTATGAATTATGAATTATGAATTATGAATTATGAATTATGAATTATGAATTATGAATTATGAATTATGAATTATGAATTATGAATTATGAATTATGAATTATGAATTATGAATTATGAATTATGAATTATGAATTATGAATTATGAATTATGAATTATGAATTATGAATTATGAATTATGAATTATGAATTATGAATTATGAATTATGAATTATGAATTATGAATTATGAATTATGAATTATGAATTATGAATTATGAATTATGAATTATGAATTATGAATTATGAATTATGAATTATGAATTATGAATTATGAATTATGAATTATGAATTATGAATTATGAATTATGAATTATGAATTATGAATTATGAATTATGAATTATGAATTATGAATTATGAATTATGAATTATGAATTATGAATTATGAATTAGGAATTAGGAATTAGGAATTAGGAATTAGGAATTAGGAATTAGGAATTAGGAATTAGGAATTAGGAATTAGGAATTAGGAATTAGGAATTAGGAATTAGGAATTAGGAATTAGGAATTAGGAATTAGGAATTAGGAATTAGGAATTAGGAATTAGGAATTAGGAATTAGGAATTAGGAATTAGGAATTAGGAATTAGGAATTAGGAATTATGAATTAGGAATTAGGAATTAGGAATTAGGAATTAGGAATTAGGAATTAGGAATTAGGAATTAGGAATTAGGAATTAGGAATTAGGAATTAGGAATTAGGAATTATGAATTATGAATTATGAATTATGAATTATGAATTATGAATTATGAATTATGAATTATGAATTATGAATTATGAATTATGAATTATGAATTATGAATTATCAAGTGGGGAGAAGGGGTGATGGGAGAGGGAATGATGAATTAAGTAGGTAGGCGTTAAAAATTATCAGATCCACCCGCCTATCGGCACCCCCCTTATCAAGGGTAGGGCTGTTTCATTTAAATTAAGTACAGCTGATTTTAAGTCAATAAATTTGACTGAAGATTCTCAAGTTTATCTTTTTCTAACCAAAAGAATTAGTCACAATAACTAATCTTTAATCCTCTGCCAATATTTATTATGAATAAAGTGATAAAGCTTGTTCCCAAGACACTAAAAGCTTATCTCTCTTGAAATTGTCTGAGAGTACATCCTGTTAATTTAGCTAATTTTTCTGCTTCTTACGTCGATAAAACTATCAGTTTTTCCCAACGTTCAGCTAACCACCTCTGTCCCTCTGTTATTGAGAGAAAACCCAAACCTCTGAAAAGATTCAATCCTATGGTTGTGAGAATTGACCAATTGCTGGCCGCTTGAAAATCACTTATCTCGCTTTTATCTTCCTCAAAAATTACATCTTTTACCCAATGTAACTGATTTTCTATTTTCCAGTGTCCTCGAATAATTTTAGCAAATACTTGAGCGGATTCAGTTAGGCTACTGATATAGTAAGCTGTTTCTTCATACGTTTTATCCCCGCGACTACCCCTTCTTTCTACTTTAATAACTCTTCGTAGATTTTCAAACCCTTGTCTTTCATTTTTACTCACTTTAAAAACTTCTATTTTTCTTGATATTTTTCGTCCATGACTATTATCTTGTTCGAGAAAGCACCTTTCTGGCTTTGAGGAATTACTCAGGTCTTGTATTCGCTGATAAAGATTTTTCTGATTTCCTTTAACGGTGATAACATAATCATTTTTACTCTTGGCTATTAAGCTGATTGTTTTTTTCTGACAATGTAAAGCATCGCCAGTAAAAACTTTATTTTGGAGAGAGCAATGCTTGATTATAGCTTGACGTTCCTCGATTTCAGACCCTTTTTTGTTTTCGATTCTTTTTAAGTGTAATACTAAGCCACTTTCTTGACTAAACAATGAGACAAACATAATAAAATTTTGTTGTTCATCATTAGGATTCTTTAGGGTGTTTTTGAGACTTTTTCCATCTATGCCTAGCCAATTTATATCATCTCTTTGTCCATATTCTTCTAATGCCCATTCATTAAACATTTTTAACAAAATCTGCCACTCAACTCCCATCATTACCCTTCTAATTGTTGAATAAGATGGGACTCTTTCTGGAATTATGTTAAATTCTTGACTGAGCCTATGCCGACCCTTCGACTTGGCTCAGGGCAAGTTATTTTTAGCAAACTCTCCTAGCTCTCTATAACCTGAGTATCCTAGCATTGTTCCCAGTATTATTACTACTAATACTATCCATAAAGGGTGTCTTTTTCCTTGATCTTTCCGAAAGTCCTTGACTTGTTTCAGTTTTTCTATTAAGCTCAACATATATTTGAAAGGTTGGCGGTCACTTCTCATTTTACAAAGATAGTGATCGCTTTTACTTTTGATATTCTGATGGGAGAATGAAACAGCCCTAGGATCAAGGGGGTATCGAACCTCAAATCCATTTTTAATTTAATTATAACCAGCTAAGTAGGTAGGCACAATTATTTGTAGGATGGGTTAGCGGTAGCGTAACCCATGCGGGTGTTGGGTTTCATGCTTCAACCCAACCTACGTTCATTTTATATTTAATTCCACCCACCTACTTACTTATGAATGATGAATGAATGATGAAGTGGGGAGAAGGGGAGAAGGGGAGAAGCGGAGAAGGGGAGACGGGAGATGCGAGCAGGGAGAAAAAAGCGTTCGACAAAAGCTCACGCCGAAGTCTGACGGCTAACGAATGTTACGATTGTTACAACATCTTGACATTAATTCTGATACCCTGACAATGTGTCAATCTGTGCAGTAATGGGGCAGAAACTCAGGTGGTATCGATCTATATTTCTATTGTTGAGGGCAACCCGCACTTGCGATCACTATTAGCTTGGCATCTGCAACAGGCCGGTTATTTTGTTAACCAATCGGCAACCCTGCAAAGTGCGCGTCAAGCTTTCCTTCATCGTCAACCAACCTTAGCAATTATCGATTCCGACTTGCCAGATGGGGATGGAATCGAACTCTGCCGTTGGCTTGATCAACAAAAACAGTCTTTAATCCTGATTCTCTCGGCCCGTAATAGCGAAAAAGATGTGGTCAATGGTTTAAAAGCCGGGGCCGACGACTACCTGAGAAAGCCCTTTGGAATGCAAGAATTTATGGCTAGGGTGGAAGTGTTAACCCGTCGTTTACGCGGTGGGGCAGCTCCCCTACACTTGGATTATGGGGAATTAAAAATAGATTTAGCCCAACGACGGGTACAATTTCGCGGGGAGTATATCGAATTAACGCCCCAAGAGTTTAGCCTACTCTACGTTTTAGCCCAAGCGGAGGGAACACCCCTATCAAGAGCTGATTTACTGCGTCGCGCCTGGCCCGAGGAAATCGATAATCCCCGGACAATTGATACTCATGTTCTGTCTTTGCGGAAAAAAATCGAAACTGATCCCAGACAACCTAATTTAATTCAAACCGTCCGCAACGTCGGCTATCGTTTCAATCTAGAAATGTTGGCCGAGATCAATTCAGCTTTAGAAGCTAATATTATTGCCCCCACCAAAGGCAATCATAACGGTCATTCCATGAGTAAAATTCCCGCTCACAATGTTAGTCGTTAATTTTGGCTTTGTCCGACCAATGAGCAGATTTTTGGCGGAAATCGTCTCCTAACCACTGAATCGAAGCGAGGAGACGAAGGGCCAGTTAAACCGTAGTCACCATTGACCGATCCGCTTGTCGCTGAAATTCCGTCAATAAACGCCGAAATTCGTCGCCGTCAATGGTTTCCTGTTCAATCAGTATATCCACCAAGCGATCAATCGCCCCACGATTGTCAAGGATAATTTTTGTTGCTAAATCGTGGCATTGCTTGACAATTTCCCTTACTTGTGCATCAATTTTCGCCATCATCGCAAAAGAATGGTCGGCATGATAACCGGCACCAGCAGCACCGAGATAGGAATTGCCCTCCTCCTCTAGGGCAATTAATCCCAATTCCGACATTCCCAGACGCGTTACCATCTGTCGGGCCAGATAGGTAATTTTTTCAATATCACTACTGGCACCGGTGGTCACTTCATCCTCACCGAAGATACATTCCTCCGCCACTCTTCCCCCTAATAATCCCGCAATTCGGGCTAATAACTGGGAACGACTGGTTAAACCCTGTTCTTCATCGGGAGTGAACCAAGTTAACCCCTGCGCTTGACCCCGGGGAATCAGGGTGACTTTTTCCACCTGATCGTGGCCGGGACAGAGACTAGCGACAATCGCATGGCCGACTTCGTGATAGGCGATCAAACGCTTGGCTTTACTATCGACTAAAGCGCGCCCTTCCATACCGGCCACAATCCGGTCGATGGCATCGTTGACTTCCTCCATGGTAATGGCCTCTTTGCGCCTTCTAGCGGTAAAAATCGCCGCTTCGTTGAGCATATTAGCCAAATCTGCCCCGGTAAAACCGGGGGTGCGACGGGCGATCGCCGCCAACGCCACATCGGCAGCCACCTTTTTATCGCGAGAATGGACCTCTAAAATGGCCAAACGTCCCTTAGAATCTGGATAATCCACCACCACCTGTCGGTCAAAACGACCCGGACGCAGCAAGGCCGAATCCAAAACATCAGGCCTGTTGGTGGCGGCAATGACGATAATGCCAGTATTTCCCTCAAAACCGTCCATTTCCGTCAATAATTGGTTCAGGGTTTGTTCCCGTTCATCATTACCTCCCCCATAACCGATCCCCCTTTGACGACCAACGGCATCAATTTCATCGATAAACACCAAACAAGGGGCATTTTCCTGGGCTTTTCGGAACAGATCTCGCACTCGCGACGCACCAACCCCGACGAACATCTCCACGAATTCCGACCCGGAGATGCTGAAAAAAGGCACTCCCGCCTCTCCTGCGATCGCTTTAGCCAGTAAAGTTTTCCCCGTCCCAGGTGGCCCGATTAACAGGACTCCTTTCGGGATTTTTGCGCCAATAGCCGTAAATTTTTCCGGTTGTTTGAGGAATGTCACCACTTCCTGTAAATCTTCCTTGGCCTCATCCACCCCCGCCACATCATTAAATTCTATGCCGGTTTTCGCCTCCATCTGAAACCGCGCCCTTGATTTACCGAAGTTCATCGCTTGGCCGGAAGCATTGGCAGAACGACGGATAATAAACACCAATAATCCCAAGACGAGAATAATAACTAACAGGTTAGTGAGAACATTGATCAAGGCCGAATTGTCAGTGCTGGGGAGAATGCCGTACTCAATTTTTTCAGCATCGAGTTTCTTGATTAATTCGGGATTTTGGTCAAATAAATTGACTTCTTTTGGGGGATCCTTATCCGTTTGACCGACGAGGGTAACTGCTGCCTGCTGCAAAGAAGGATTGATTTCCACCTTTTTTACCTTGCCTTGGTCAATCTTCTCTAACAATTCACCGTAGGTGAGGGTATTTGGGTTTTTTTGACTCCAAGCAGGAGTGACATGGCCAAAGGTTTGCAGAATCATCCAAGTGCTGACAATCCCTTTCCATACTTGCCGATTACCACGATTCTTAGCTGAGTTGGCTCTAACTACGGTGAGCGGAGATTTTTGATCCATAATTGACTCTATATCTAGTTACCCTGTATTCATTGTGACAGATCGACTCGATCGTGACCACTGTTCTGTTTTCCCCCAGGCACGACCCTGAGGGGAAATAGTGATGACGGTTTTTTGCTATACTATATTTAGCTAGGTGGTCTAACCACTGCCTATCCCAATCACTAACAGTTTAGGGAAGTGGGTTTCGCCCGCTTTTTTTATTGTCCAAATCATGACCCATCCGCTCATTCCCGACCTGCTGCACCTAGCCACCCCTATCGCTGAAAACTTGGGGCTAGAAGTGGTCGATATCGTTTTCCAAACCAATAAAAGGCCTCCCGTCCTGCGCGTCGATATTCGCAATCTTACGGGAGATACTGGTTTAGAGGACTGTGAGCAGATGAGTCGGGCCCTAGAAACCGCCCTCGACAGTCAAGAAGTCTTACCCGGGACCTACGTTTTAGAAATATCTAGCCCCGGCATTTCTCGACAACTGAGCAGCGAGCGCGAATTTCAGTCTTTTAAAGGTTTTCCCGTCATCGTTACCGGCCAGGATGGCCAGGGAAAACCACAAGAATGGCGCGGAAAACTGCAAGGTAGAGATGAGCAATCTATTTATCTTAACCAAAAAGGTCGCTCCCTGACCATCGATCGCACTACCGTCATCAGCGTCCGTTTAGATGAGCAGCGCAATAATCAGTGATCAGTAAACAGTAATCAGTAAACAGTGATCAGGGATAAGGATGAAGATAAATAACTCACTAACTGATTAACTTAAAACTTACATCTGATAACTTACATCTGATAACTGATAACTGATAACTGATACAAGGCTGACGGATAAAAAACTAATAACTCAAAAGTAAGGAGAAAAAATAATTATGGCCACTGTTAATTTGCCTGGGTTAAAAATGATGATCGAAGAAATTAGCCAACGACATAATCTGCCCAAAAATGCCGTACAGGAAGCCTTGCGTGAAGCCCTTATCAAGGGGTACGAACGTTATCGCCGCGCCCAAAGTTTAGAAAAAGCAGCTCAATTTCATGAAGATTATTTCAATAACTTTGATGTGGAATTAGACGTAGAAGAAGAAGGCTTTCGCATCCTTTCTACTAAAACTATTGTCGAAGAAGTGACTAATCCCGACCATCACATCGGTCTCAAAGAAGTGCAAGAAGTGGCCGATGAGGCCCAATTAGGGGATGAAGTAGTTCTGGATGTCACCCCCGACCAAAGAGAATTTGGTCGCATGGCGGCGATTCAAACTAAACAGGTTTTACTGCAAAAACTGCGGGATAACCAACGCAAACTGATTCAAGAGGAGTTCCAAGATCTAGAAGGAACGGTTTTACAGGCCCGGGTCGTCCGTTTTGAAAGACAGGCCGCTATTGTCATGGTACAAAGCACCTACGGTCAACCGGAAGTGGAAGCAGAACTACCCAAACGGGAACAGCTGCCCAACGATAACTATCGGGCCAACGCCACCTTTAAAGTGCTGCTCAAAAAAGTCCTAGAAGGTTCTCACCGGGGCCCGCAATTAATCGTTTCCAGAGCGGCGGCGGGTTTAGTAGTATATCTGTTCGCCAACGAAGTTCCCGAAATCGAGGAGGAAATCGTGCGTATTGTCGCCGTCGCCCGGGAAGCCAATCCCCCCTCCCGTCACGTTGGTTCGCGGACAAAAATCGCCGTCGATACCCTAGAAAGAGACGTGGATCCGGTTGGGGCCTGTATTGGGGCCAGAGGTTCGCGGATTCAAGCCGTGGTTAACGAATTGCGGGGGGAAAAAATCGACGTGATTCGTTGGTCTCCGGATCCGGCCACCTACATCGCCAATGCCCTTAGTCCCGCCCGTATCGACCAAGTTTTGTTCACTAATGCCGAAGAAAGACAAGCATTGGTACTGGTCGCCCAGGATCAATTAAGTTTAGCGATTGGCAAAGAAGGGCAGAACGTGCGTTTAGCCGCCCGTCTGACGGGCTGGAAAATCGATATTAAGGATATCGCCCTCTATAAAGGCGAACAAGAGCTAAAAAACGCTGAAAAAGACCTAGAATTGCAGGATTTAGAAGAAGAATGAATCCCTTCGTCAATTATCGACGCTGTATTAGCTGTCGTCTCTTCGCCCCGAAAGAATCCTTTTGGCGAATTGTCCGACTACACCCGTCCGGACAGATACAATTAGATCAAGGCATGGGAAGAGCCGCCTATATCTGTCCGCAGTCCCACTGCCTGCAACTAGCCAGGCAAAAAAATCGTCTCGGACGCGCCCTAAAAGCCAATATTCCCGAAACGCTCTATGACTCCTTGCAAGAGCGACTCGGGCCTGGCGAGCAAGGTCGAGCAAATCAGGATTAAAATTGACGATCATAGCCACAAAATCGTTAGCATAGAAATGGGGCTCCTGACAGGATCAAAAAATCAGCCAACTTATAGGATCACTAACAATTTAGCCGGGGGATAATGGATGAGTAACGCGAAAGTCAGAATTTACGATTTATCAAAAGAATTGAATCTAGACAACAAAGACATTTTGGACATCTGTGACCAGT
Organism: Microcystis sp. MC19; assembly: GCF_003019735.1. Taxonomy (NCBI): domain Bacteria; kingdom Bacillati; phylum Cyanobacteriota; class Cyanophyceae; order Chroococcales; family Microcystaceae; genus Microcystis; species Microcystis sp. MC19. Next base: position 3,488,945 of record NZ_CP020664.1, read on the forward strand.
TAAACATCGAGTACAAGAGCCACAGTAGCACGATCAGCGAAGAGGATGCCCAACGCATCAAAGCGATTGCGGCCAAGGGAGTGGCCTCGAGTACCGGGAAAACTAGCATGGGTCAGCGAGAATCGGCTAGTCCTGCCGAAGAAAAAAAACAAAAGATTTTAGCCCTGCATAAACACAACCGCCCCGAAACCGGCGAAGAGGGGCTAAACTATCCCGGTTCCGGCAGTTCCTCGGCCAAACCGACTTTAATCAGTCCCCCCCGTCCCCCGGTGAAACCCCTCGTCGCTCCCTGGGGGAGCGACGAGGCGGCCGAAAAAACTCCCCCTACGGAGGAGAAGAATGCAGCCACCGCCACTGCAGCAGAGATGCTGTCTCAAACCCCCAGTGTTAAAGAAACCCCGACCGAAACCCCGCTAGTCCCAGAAGCAGCCCCCACCTTGATCGCCCCACCCAATCGACCCTCCCTCACCCAGAAACCACGCCCTGAAACCGCCTCGAGCCGGCCAGAACCCCGATCCAAAAATGCCCCCGGCAGTAACGACAGGCCCCGGGGAGAAAAACGCGAGCGCGGCGAGAGCGAAAACGCCCCTAGTCCTGAGCGCAGGGCTGGCTTGGCTAAACCCGAAAAACCGACTCTCAACCGCAAAACCGACGGAAAAAGCCCGAAACTGGGGGAACCAGCCAGAGAAGTGCGGGAGACGGTGGAATTGAAGCGCCCAGTTCGCCCCGGTTTGCCCGCCAAAATCTCGGCTACCGGCGAGGAAGAAACCGATACCACCAAGAAATCTGGTGTTGATGGCACAGAAATCGATACAGATACCGGATTGCTGGGAGCAGACGGGCTGAAAAAACTCAAACGACCCACCATGCCCCCTCGCATGGCCAAAAAATCTAGCTGGGAAGAAGAAGAAGAAGAAGAGAAAAAAGCGGCCAAAACCGCCAAAACTGCCGGCAAAAACAAACGCCGCACCCAGGCTCTCTTTGAAGATGACGATGATCTAGAATCGGAACTATCCGGGTTAATCAACACCCCCAGTTTTACCCTTTCCACCGCTCGTCCCCCCAAACCGCCCAGCGCGAAAGCAACCACCCCCGGCACTCCAACAGCAGTCAAAGTTAAGCGGCCTAGTAAACCAGGCGCCCATACCAGCAGTCCGAAAAGCGAGCGCCAAGAACCCCAAGAGGAAAAACGCCCGGAAAGCATCATCATCACCGGCAGTCTCACTGTGCGCGACCTCTCGGAATTGATGAAAGTCCCCGAAACCGAGATCATCAGAACCCTATTTTTTAAAGGGATGGCGGTTAATATCACCCAAACTCTCGACGTGGACACCATCGAAATGATCGCCAGGGACTTCGAGATGGCCGTGGAAACCCCCAGCACCCAGTCGGCGGCAATCAAAACCACGGAAATGATCGATGTCTCCGACTGGGAAAGTCTCCAGCGTCGTCCTCCCGTCGTCACCATTATGGGTCACGTTGACCACGGTAAAACCACCCTCCTCGACTCGATCCGCAAAACCAAAGTCGCCCAAGGAGAAGCCGGCGGCATCACCCAGCATATCGGTGCTTACCACGTCGATGTGGAACATAACGGCAAACCAGAACAGATTGTCTTTTTGGATACCCCCGGCCACGAAGCTTTTACCGCCATGCGCGCCCGCGGGGCGAGAGTCACCGATATAGCGGTGCTGGTGGTAGCCGCCGATGATGGCGTACAACCGCAAACGAAAGAGGCAATTAGTCACGCTAGGGCCGCCGAAGTCCCCATCGTGGTGGCCATTAACAAAGTCGATAAACCCTCGGCTAACCCCGACCGGATTAAACAGGAATTGACCGAACAGGGACTGGTGGCTGAAGATTGGGGCGGTGAGACGATCATGGTTCCCGTTAGCGCCCTGCGGGGTGAAAATCTCGATAATCTGCTGGAAATGATCCTCTTGGTGGCAGAAGTAGAAGAATTGGTCGCTAACCCCGATCGCTTGGCTAAGGGAACCGTCATCGAAGCTAACCTCGATCGCACCAAAGGGCCCGTGGCTACCCTGCTCGTCCAGAATGGCACTCTCCGGGTGGGCGATAGCATCGTCGCTGGTTCCGTTTTCGGCAAAATTCGGGCGATGATCGATGATCGCGGTCAAAAAGTCGAAGCGGCCACCCCCTCCTTCGCCGTGGAAATCCTCGGTCTTAGTGATGTCCCGGCCGCTGGCGATGAATTCGATGTCTATGAAAGTGAAAAAGAGGCCCGGGCGATCGCTGATCAACGGGCGATCGAACGACGCAACACCCGTTTACAACAGGCCCTCTCCTCCCGTCGCGTTAGCCTTAGCACCCTCTCTATCCAAGCTCAAGAAGGACAACTCAAGGAACTTAATCTCATCCTTAAGGCAGATGTGCAAGGTTCCGTCGAGGCCATCCTCGGTGCGCTTAAACAGTTACCCCAAAACGAAGTGCAGATTCGCGTTCTCCTCGCCTCTCCGGGGGAAATCACCGAAACCGATGTGGATCTGGCCGCCGCTAGTGGTGCGGTGGTGGTGGGCTTTAATACCACCCTGGCCAGTGGGGCCAGGGCTGCCGCCGATCGGGAAGGGGTCGATATCCGCGATTACAATATCATCTACAAGCTCCTCGATGATATTCAAGGGGCGATGGAAGGTCTTCTCGACCCCGAAGAAGTGGAAGAACACCTCGGTTTCGCCGAAGTGCGGGCCGTCTTCACCGTCGGTCGTGGGGCCGTGGCGGGCTGTTATGTCCAATCCGGTAAACTGGTGCGGAACCGCTTCCTGCGCGTGCGTCGCGGCAAGGAAATTGTTTATCAGGGGGTTCTTGATTCCCTCAAACGGATGAAGGAAGATGCCCGGGAAGTGGCCACCGGTTTCGAGTGCGGTGTCGGTGTTTCTAAATTCAATGACTGGAAAGAAGGCGACATTATCGAAGCCTACGAAATGGTCATGAAACGCCGCACTTTATCCAGTTAATTAGACGGTCACCGTCAGGAGTCAGTTATCAGTTATCAGTTATCAGTTATCAGTCATAATTCCCCCACTCCCCCACCTCCCCACTTCATAATTCATAATTCATAATTCCCCCACTCCCCCACTCCCCCATCTCCCCACTTCATAATTCATAATTCATAATTTATAATTATCATTTCCCTCTATGAAATCAGAACCTTTTTTGTGGATTCATCTGGCAGGGTTAGCGGCTTTGCCAATCTTTTTACAAATCGCTTGGATTGGTTTAGCTGTGGGTGATCCCTTGCCTTTTCTTTGGCTAGAATGGCTATTTCTGGGAGCGATCGCCATCGTCCCCGTCTTTTGGATGCAGTGGACAAAACCTTTTGATATATTTAGTCTTTTGTTGGTTGCCCTAAAACCTAGTCAACTCACCCCCGAACAGTTAAAAATTCTCTCTCTTTTTAAACGTCCTCGCCATCGTCTTCTGACTCTTTTGGGAGTCGTCCTCCTAATTCTCATCGCTTGGCCTATCTATAATTTTGCCCCTCTAGCGGCTGCCGTGGCCGCCTATCTCCCCCAATGGCGGCTTTTAGGTTTAGTCATCGCTGCGATCGCTCTCCTCTTAAGTCACCTATTTTTACAGGTTCCTCTGAGTGTTCTAGGGGTTTTAGCCACGAAGGAAAGTGACTGGACAGCCACCGAAGCTTTAGTTATTGAGCGTATTCCTGAGTTATTTACCATTTTTGGTCTAAAAGTCAATAAAATTATCTAAATTAGCCAAAATGCCGACAATTTCGCCTAGGAATGCAGGATAGATCGCCCGTTTAAGGGTTGAATATTCCTCGCATTACGGGGCAAAATTGCGGCCAATTGTTGCAGTTGTTGGGGAGAAATTTTGATCGCATTTTGCCAGACTAACCAGAGAACATCCTCGCTACAGGGGGGAGTGGACAAAGACCCCCGATATTCATAAAAATCCCTATTTTCTGGCAGCAAAAGCCTGGCATTGACCCAAGTATCGGGGATAATCATTTCAGGAGAAGGTTCTTGGGGCAAATAAGCCCAAATGGTTTGTAAATAGGGATTATGTGCGCCAATTTCGGCTAAGATGCCCACAACTGCTAAATTTCCCCTCCCATTTCGATGCACTAGATGAATTTCTAGAGGGAAAGACTGACCTTTAATCTGATGTTCGCTGGGGTGATGAAAATGGAACTGCAACAAATCCCAGTTTTCGCCGTGAAAACTCATATTTCCACATTTTTCGGTCTTAACTAAGATTGTACGACCGTTATGGCGAATTTTTAGGGGTACAGGACGATAATTAAAGGTGGGGTGGTATAGCTCTTTTTCAGTCACTATACTCAGATCGATCGGTGTTTGTTGCTTTCCCGTGGTGCAGAGGCGATAATTCCTTGATAATTCGCCCCAATGGTCAATATTTTGATAATTCCAAGCAAATTCTGGATTAATAGCCCCAAAAAGAGCCTGAGAGCCAATAAATTGCAGTAATTCTCGTCTATACATGGGATTAAATCCAGAAATCATCGGATAATTAGCAATTTTATCGGGGATTTATGCCCAATTCCCCCAGTTTAGCCGTTAATTTTGCGGCTTTCTGCCTGTTGTGCCGCTTCTAGAGGAGCGGGAACTAATTCCCCTTCGGGGGTACAATAGCGTAGGATAAGGATTTGGTGGTAGTGGCGTAGCCCTCTTGCTTATCTGGTATGAACTGTGTAAAATATTCATTAATAAAAATCATCGGATCACATCGGTCTTTAAACCTCTAGCTTGATGATGAGTTTTCCGATCAATATCTTTTTGTGGTTCGTGTCTGGCTTACTCAAATATCAGTATTGTAAAGTTTTGTAAAAAGTATATGCAAATGACTGCAAACAACTGCTAATATGGTTAGTGCAAGTTTACATTGCAGTTCACATGAAACTATCAGATTATGCTAAGAAAAAAGGGATCAGTTATGACACTGCTTGGAGAATGTGGAATCGAGGGCAGTTACAAGGAGAACGTCTTCCTACAGGAACAATTATTATTTTTGAAGATGACCGTTCTTGCGGTGAAAATAAAGTAGCTATTTATGCGCGAGTTTCTAGTTCAGAAAATCAATCTAACTTAGAGACTCAGGCAAAAAGATTGGAAGCTTATTGTATTGCGAAAGGCTATCAAATTGTTCGAGTAGTTAAAGAAGTAGGAAGTGGAGTCAATGATCATCGAAAGCTATTATTAAAACTTCTAGAACAAACTGATTATAATTTGATTGTCGTAGAACATAAAGATCGTTTAAGCAGAGTAGGGTTTAATTATCTGAAAGTTCTTTTAACTCAAACAAATAGAGATCTAGAGGTCGTTAATCTAGCAGAAGAAAGAAAAGACGATTTAATGGAAGACTTCGTGAGCATAATTACCTCATTTTGCGCTCGATTATACTCATTAAGACGACGAAATAGAAAGACAGAATGTTTAATTAAATGCCTTGAGGAGAATGATGAAATTAGTTCAAAAACATCTAATTAAATTTAATCACAAAAATTATTCAGTAATTGATAAATTAGGATTTTTATCGAAGAATCTGTATAATTGTGCTGTTTATTTAAACCGTCAAGTTTTCTTTTCACATCAACCATTTTTAACAATGACTGAGTTACATCATGCCTTAAAAATGAGTCCAGATTATCAAGCCTTACCCGCCAAAGTAAGTCAGTTAGTATTAAAGCAAGTAGAAAAAACCTTTAAATCCTACCAAAAAGCGAAAGAACAATACAAAAAATCGCCAGATAAATTTACAGGAGAGCCTAAGTTGCCAAGATACAAAGACAAGGAAAAAGGTAGAAACGTTTTAACTTATAACTATCAAGCCATTTCTAAAAAAGCGTTGAAGCAAGGTTTAATCAAGCTATCAGGGACTAATTTAGAATTTAAAACTAATTTAAAGGAAGTTTTAGAGGTCAGGATTATTCCTAAATTGGGTGCTTATTGTTTAGAGATTGTCTATGAACAACCATCCTCATCAAGTCAAGAGGGAGAAAGATATGCTTTTATCGATTTAGGCTTAAATAACCTAGCTGCTGTTACCTCTAATATTCCCGAATTTCAGCCAACTTTAGTATGTGGAAAAGCCTTAAAATCCTGCAATCAAAAGTACAACAAGACACTAGCTAAACTCAAATCGGAATTACCCAGTCTACAGAAGACCAGTAAAAGAATACAAGGTTTAACTTTAAAGCGTAATTGCCAGGTGGATTATTACCTCCACACCGCTAGTAAATATATTATTGATAAATTACTAGCTCATCAAATTAACCTTTTAGTTATTGGTCATAATCAAGGCTGGAAACAAAACATTAATATTGGAGATAGAAATAACCAGTCATTCGTAAATATTCCTCATTCAAGGTTGATCGAACAACTTACCTATAAAGCAAATTTAGTAGGAATAGAGGTCAAAACAACTAATGAAAGCTATACCTCTAAATGTAGTTTCTTAGACTTAGAGTCTATTCAAAAGCAAAAAAGCTATTTAGGCAAGAGAATTAAAAGAGGACTATTCAGAAGCTCGTCGGGTTATTTCTATGGAGCAGATATTAATGGTTCCTTAAATATTGGAAGAAAGGTAGTCGGAGAGGCCGCCTTTAGCGGGAATCCGATAGAGAGGTTCGTAGTTAACCCAGTACGGGTCAAAGCGTACAAAGCTAATTCTAGATGCAATATTTGCGTACAGAATTAGTAACTATAACACAGAACAAAATCACCTCTTCGCCTGTATTGCCTTGTCCTAGTGGTGGTTCTCACCATACCATCAAGAATGGTTCTATTGATAATGGGAACCCCAAACATTAATGTTAAGAATGTGGTGGCCAGTTTGTCAGCAATCCCACTAATAAAACTTTATGAACGCACCAGAATTAGCCATTGCTACCTTTGGTTTAACCAAACAATTTGACCGCCATGGGGCCGTTAATCAAGTGGATTTGCAGATTGAAGCGGGGGAAGTTTATGGGTTAATCGGTCCAAATGGAGCAGGAAAAACCACTTTAATTAGGATGTTAGCGGCAGCGGAAGAACCGACAACCGGAGAAATATATCTGCACGGAGAACGTCTTTTCAGAGATGAGAGTAATCCCCGTCTGAAAAGAAATTTAGGTTATCTACCCGATAATTTTCCCCTCTACGATGACCTAAATGTCTGGAATTATCTGGATTATTTTGCCCGTCTTTATCATATCCCTCGCTCCCAACGTCATCGCCGCATTTATGAGGTTCTAGAACTGGTACAATTAACCAATAAAAGCCATAATTTGATCGCTACTTTGTCCCGGGGAATGAAACAACGTTTAAGTTTAGCTCGAACGATTATCCATGAACCTTTAATTTTACTTCTCGATGAACCAGTTTCTGGATTAGACCCGATCGCTCGCCTACAATTTCGTGAGATTATTAAAGTCTTACAATCGGCAGGTATGACTATTTTAATTTCCTCCCATGTCCTTAGTGATTTAGCGGAACTTTGTAGTTCTGTGGGCATCATGGAATTAGGTTATCTAGTGGAAAGTACCTCTTTAGAGGAATTAAATCAACGTCTAGCCAGCCAATACTTGCAGATTACGACTCTAGGTAATTTAGAAACCTTAGAAACTGCTCTTAAACAATGTATTTTTGTGGAAAGTTGGCAAAGAATTATTAATACTAATACTCTCCGGGTTAGATTTACGGGAACCCTAGAAGATAGTGCCGAATTGTTGAAATCTTTAGTAGTTTCTGGCCTGACCTTAAGCGAGTTTTATACTTGCCGCGAAGATTTAGAAACTATTTTCCTAAAACTGGGACATCGACAGGCATCCTAAGGGTAAATATTAACTTTTAAATCTCGGATAGTAACTTTTCGACTAATTTAATTTGCTCCTGACTAAAACCCGCTTCTTTCAGGTGTGCCAGAAACCATTTTTCTCGATAACGACCGTCTAAATCCCTAGCCTTTTTGTAGGTATCCTGCGCCTTTTTACTATTACCTTGATCTAAATAAATTATTGCCAAAGCTACAAGAGGATGGGGATTATTTGGCTCTAATTTAACTGCTTTTTCTGCGTTAGTAATAGCGGAATTAAAATCTTTTAAACGATGATAGGCAAGGGATAAATTATAGTAGGCGATTTCATTATCGGGTTTTAAATTAGCGGCTTTAGTATGAGTGACTACGGCTTTTTCAAGATCACCAGCCACTAGATAAACAATTCCCAAAGCATTATAGGCAGCCAGATGATCGGGGGCAATTTTTATCGTTTCTTCGAGGGTTGTTCGTGCCGCTAAAGGTTGTTTAGCTAGATGTTGTGTCCAACCTAAAATTACTCTCCCGTCTAGATGATTGGGGTTTAACTGTAGCGATTTTTTTAAAGCCTCAATACTTTTGATAAAATCTCCCTGTTGACGATACTGTAATCCCAATTGACGATAACGATTAGCCGATTTAATGTCCGATGGCGAAATAATCGGACTGGGAGAAGGAGAAACGAGCATCTCGGCTGTCGGTTCTTTTGTCAGGGGAGAGGGAGGACTACAGCCCCAAAAAACCGGGGAACTAAAGATGATCGAGATAGTCAGGAGTCGATAACTATTCATGGGACAATTAATACCAGTCCAATTGTTAAGGGTGTCATCAAATTATGAATTATTCCCCTGAATCCGTGCAACGACTGCTCGATTCCGATGATTATGGCGATCGCTTATCGGGAGTTAATCAACTGCGTTATTTAGCCCCAGAAATCGCCTTCGAGATGTTACAGCCTGTAATTAACGATAGTAACGCTAGGGTGCGTTATTCGGCGGTAAGTCAGCTAGATATCCTCGGTCGTCAGAATCCTGATCTGGCCTTAACTATTCTACGCGATCGTTTGTTAAATGATCCCGAAGCAGACGTGAAAGCAGCCGCGGCCGATGCGATCGGGGGGTTAAAATTAACGGCAGCCTACGATGATCTGGTGGCCGTCTATCAACAATCCTCCGACTGGTTAATTCAATTTAGCATTGTGGCAGCTTTGGGCGAATTGGGGGAACCCCGGGGCTTTGAACTGCTGGAAATCGCCCTAAACTCCGATAATGAATTGGTAAAAACGGCCGCCGTTAGCGCTTTTGGGGAACTAGGCGACCCTCGCGCCGTCTCTTTACTTGTTCCCTTGGCTAGTGATGATGATTGGCAACTGCGCTATCGTCTCGCTCAAGCTTTAGGTCGTTTAGGGGGGGAAGATGCGATCGCTGTTTTGACCCAGTTAACTAGCGACAAAAGCGCCCAAGTCGCCCAAGAGGCCCGCAATAATCTTGTTCAAGGGTGATACAGAATAGTTGATTTTTGTCAATACCATTTACAATAAACTTTAATTAAGAATCGTTAACAAAGGTAAAGCGATGAAACAATTTACCCGTTTAATCTTGCTCGTCAGTCTCCTCGCGGGGGGCTGTTTCTTTCCCTCAATTGCGATCGCCGATAATCCGGGGGGGGCAATCGTGAGCAGGAATTCACAGGTTAACGAACTACTGCGTCAAGCGCGGCAATTGGTCAGAAATGGCAATTATGGGGAAGCTATAGCCGTTTACGAGCGGGCTGCCGCCCTTGATGGCAATAATGCCAAAATTTTCTCTGGGATCGGCTTTTTACAAACGCGGCAAGGGGATTATAACGCCGCCGCCCAAGCATACCAAAAAGCTTTAAGTCTCGATCCGAGTAATCCCGACTTTTTCCATGCTCTCGGTTATAGTTTGGCTAATATCGGTGATTATGACAATGCAGCCACCGCTTACTACTACGCTATTCAAATAGAACCGAAAAACGTCCAACACTACCTCGGTTTAGGGGTGGTATTATTACGGCAAAAAAACTATGCAAAAGCGGGCGAAGTTTACCAATGGGTTTTAGCTCTCGACCCCAATAATCAGCAAGCCCATGAAATCATGGGTAAAGCTTTGATCGAACAGAATAAAAGCACCGAAGCCCTCGATTTTCTCCAAAAATCCCTACAAAGATTCCCTAACAATAGTGAATTAAGATTGCAACTGGCCAGCCTTTTGCTCAAACAGGGCGATTTAAATGGCGGAACCCAGATTTTAAAAGAAATAGAACGACAAAATGCAGGAAATTTTTTAATTCAGCTAAAAATAGGTATTTTACTCGAAAAACAAGAGCGTTTTGACGAGGCTCTCCCCTTTTATCGTCGCGCTGTTTTCCTGCAGCCCCAATCGTTGGAAGCACAAGCGGGAATCGGTCGCATCCATCTGGCCAGAAAAGATTATCTTGCAGCAATTATCGCCTATCAAGATTTGGCCGAAATCGCCCCCAATAACGCCGATGTCTATCTTAATCTCGGTCGGGCCTACGCGGGCCGGGGACGAAAAACAGAGGCGGAGGAAGCTTTTAAGCAAGCGCGAGCGGTTTATGTGCTGAAAAATAATCAATCTGGCCTGGAGGAAGTGGATGCCCTGCTGAAGAAGTTGGTTGAGTAAAACCAGATCAGTTATCAGCTTCTCATTGAGGGTGCGGAATGTGGGTTACAAGATTTATCAAGAGTTTCCCCCCTCGCAACTCAAGAAAAAATCATCATTTTTTCTTGAGTTGACACCGATTTGCCCCCCGTGCCAGCCCCAAATATTCTTCTAAGAATTGCTATTTTTGCGGCGATACCAACGCCGGATTGAACTTCCGCCAATTCCCCCTCCTAATACCAAAAGTGATAAAAGATTGCTGGGTTCTGGTATCGCTGTTGACTGTACTCCTGTAACTGTAATCGTTCCAGGGGGGCTGCCACTAGGGAAGTTAGGATGAAAAGGATCACCACTACGAGCAATAGAGCCACCACACGGTGCTTCCTGTTGTCCGGTTCCATTATTCGGACCGGTGGCAAAATTACCGACTTGTCCATTAGGCTCGTTAGGATGATTTCCACCATTAGGACTACCTGTACAAGTAGTAGGTAAATTGCCCGTTGCGATGGTTTTTAGATCGTACTCGAACAGTTTTGTTTCCCCCGGCGCAAAAGTACCTAGAGAAATAAATAGTCGTGGTGACAGGGCCAAAAAAGTAGGAGTAGGAAGTAGTAGTAGTATTAAGAGTACCTAATAAAGAGGTAGTACCTGTATCGGCAAAAGAAAAGGTATTGTAAAGTTTTGTAAAAAATATATGCAAATGACTGCAAACAACTGCTAATATGGTTAGTGCAAGTTTACATTGCAGTTCACATGAAACTATCAGATTATGCTAAGAAAAAAGGGATCAGTTATGACACTGCTTGGAGAATGTGGAATCGAGGGCAGTTACAAGGAGAACGTCTTCCTACAGGAACAATTATTATTTTTGAAGATGACCGTTCTTGCGGTGAAAATAAAGTAGCTATTTATGCGCGAGTTTCTAGTTCAGAAAATCAATCTAACTTAGAGACTCAGGCAAAAAGATTGGAAGCTTATTGTATTGCGAAAGGCTATCAAATTGTTCGAGTAGTTAAAGAAGTAGGAAGTGGAGTCAATGATCATCGAAAGCTATTATTAAAACTTCTAGAACAAACTGATTATAATTTGATTGTCGTAGAACATAAAGATCGTTTAAGCAGAGTAGGGTTTAATTATCTGAAAGTTCTTTTAACTCAAACAAATAGAGATCTAGAGGTCGTTAATCTAGCAGAAGAAAGAAAAGACGATTTAATGGAAGACTTCGTGAGCATAATTACCTCATTTTGCGCTCGATTATACTCATTAAGACGACGAAATAGAAAGACAGAATGTTTAATTAAATGCCTTGAGGAGAATGATGAAATTAGTTCAAAAACATCTAATTAAATTTAATCACAAAAATTATTCAGTAATTGATAAATTAGGATTTTTATCGAAGAATCTGTATAATTGTGCTGTTTATTTAAACCGTCAAGTTTTCTTTTCACATCAACCATTTTTAACAATGACTGAGTTACATCATGCCTTAAAAATGAGTCCAGATTATCAAGCCTTACCCGCCAAAGTAAGTCAGTTAGTATTAAAGCAAGTAGAAAAAACCTTTAAATCCTACCAAAAAGCGAAAGAACAATACAAAAAATCGCCAGATAAATTTACAGGAGAGCCTAAGTTGCCAAGATACAAAGACAAGGAAAAAGGTAGAAACGTTTTAACTTATAACTATCAAGCCATTTCTAAAAAAGCGTTGAAGCAAGGTTTAATCAAGCTATCAGGGACTAATTTAGAATTTAAAACTAATTTAAAGGAAGTTTTAGAGGTCAGGATTATTCCTAAATTGGGTGCTTATTGTTTAGAGATTGTCTATGAACAACCATCCTCATCAAGTCAAGAGGGAGAAAGATATGCTTTTATCGATTTAGGCTTAAATAACCTAGCTGCTGTTACCTCTAATATTCCCGAATTTCAGCCAACTTTAGTATGTGGAAAAGCCTTAAAATCCTGCAATCAAAAGTACAACAAGACACTAGCTAAACTCAAATCGGAATTACCCAGTCTACAGAAGACCAGTAAAAGAATACAAGGTTTAACTTTAAAGCGTAATTGCCAGGTGGATTATTACCTCCACACCGCTAGTAAATATATTATTGATAAATTACTAGCTCATCAAATTAACCTTTTAGTTATTGGTCATAATCAAGGCTGGAAACAAAACATTAATATTGGAGATAGAAATAACCAGTCATTCGTAAATATTCCTCATTCAAGGTTGATCGAACAACTTACCTATAAAGCAAATTTAGTAGGAATAGAGGTCAAAACAACTAATGAAAGCTATACCTCTAAATGTAGTTTCTTAGACTTAGAGTCTATTCAAAAGCAAAAAAGCTATTTAGGCAAGAGAATTAAAAGAGGACTATTCAGAAGCTCGTCGGGTTATTTCTATGGAGCAGATATTAATGGTTCCTTAAATATTGGAAGAAAGGTAGTCGGAGAGGCCGCCTTTAGCGGGAATCCGATAGAGAGGTTCGTAGTTAACCCAGTACGGGTCAAAGCGTACAAAGCTAATTCTAGATGCAATATTTGCGTACAGAATTAGTAACTATTAGTCCCACCGTTGTATTGAAGCTCGGCACTACTGTCCCAGATGGATGTCCCATTGAGTCGAATGTCAATTTCGTAGCGAGCGAATAACCCCTGTCCGCTTGTGGGTGTATAGCTGGGAGAAATATAAGCGCTCAGTTCTCCCGGAATGATCGTAAAGGTAAAAGTAGCCGGAGAAGGGAAAGGATTTGGGTTGACAAAGGTATCTTTATAAGTAAACAATCCAGTAATGTCATAGTTGCCATCACCGGAAACCCGTGACCCAAAATTGCCAGTGACATCACCGTAGGTGTGATAAAAGACACCGTTACCAGGGACATCATTGTCCCCAGCCAAGACATCTACATAACCACTGGTTGCTGGTCCGTCAATATCGGGAGAACCTGGTCGCGTAATTCCCGCAAGCTTCCAATCAACTTCTGCTTTAATTATTGCCGCTTGCACCGGAACAGTTGCCAACATTAAGGAAGTTGCGATTCCTGATATTAACCAGTTTTTATGTGAACCAAGTATGTCAGTAAATTGTGAACGCATTTTTGCCTCCTAAGATATTTTTTTATTCGGCTTCCAAAGCTCGTATAAGTGCTACGCCCAAGGCAAAAGGCAGTCTGCTAATATGTTTGCTGGCTGAATAATGCTAATTGCGCGTGGCAATCATACTCCCCGATACTAGAGGATTATCTAGTTTTCGTCAACTGTTTTTAGTTAAGATTTGTTACAAGGTTAAATTACGGACTTTCTCAGATAGATGATACTAAATCCGTTGAATATAGGCTACTTATCAGGACAGGCAAAGGGCAAGAGGCAAGAGGCAAAAGGGGGAATAAATAATCAGTCTTTAATAACCAGATTTAGTATTAGATAGTCAATAGTTTATTCCCAATCGATCGGCAGCCATTGGTGATCTAAAACCTGTTCGAGATTAAAAATTATCTGACTCGGTAAACCGCCGGGGGATAAACCCATTTTTTTTCGGACGGCCTCTAAAGCTGTATGGTAGGATGGCTCAAAAATCTCCCGAAGATAGGGCTTTAAACTAGGACTATCCTTCAGTAAATCTTGAATTTCTGCCCGAAAATTATTGATTTCTCCATGACCATGATTGCCATTCCGGTCTCTTTCCGATTGCCAGTAAGTACCTAAGCAAAATTAATTACACATATCTAACCACCTCTTGCTTCTTGTCTCTTGCCTCTTGCCTATCTTCACTAGGAAATTAATTTTGCACGACTACTTAAGTTAATTTGACTAAATGTTCTAGGAGACGAGTTAAAAGACTTTTGAGCGCGTGTCTTTCACTTCTCCCTATCGATTCAATCTCCTCAATTAAGTTGTCTAAATCCACCTCGGCAAACTGGCCTTTTTTTAATTGTTCTGCCGTGGTTTTTAGCCAGAGATAAAAATCTTCTTCGTATAGTGTTGGGGTCGCTGTTTCTGTCGATCTAGTCATGACGGAACTGCCACAGGTGAAAACTAATCGGGATTCTATATTGTAGCAATTCTCATATCGGTGAGGTACAAAGTCTCTCAAGGCTGAGGAATGACGTTCAAAAAGATCGCACTTAATCAATCCAGCGCGATCGCTTTTAGTTATCGATCTTTAATACCATTTTTCTTTATTCTTGGCAGGTATCTTACCCCCCCTTGCCCCCCCCGACGTCGGGGGGTGGGGGGTTAGGGGTGAGGGCGATTAACCATCTCTGCCATTACTTATGAAAAATGGTATAAGTAGTGATTTTCTGAGTCAGATTCCTACTTTAATAATTTGCGCGTCAAAGCCGAACCTGCACCCAAAGCACCGATGGCAAGTAAGCCTAAGACTGACGCAGGTTCGGGAACTTTTTCAGGTCCTGGGATCTGGGTTGCTTGCAGCATATTAATTGCCCAGGCTGTTTGCATAGGCGCAGTGCCATAGGAGCCGCCAGACCAATAATCAGAACCGTTTTGGTGGTCAACAAGATACTGGGAAAATTCCTCCCACCAGTTCCAGGTACTCCCCGGATCGAGGGGATTCGTTCCCTGACCAACAAGGTTAGTGATCCTGGTCGTATCGTCCAGGCCGATAGTGCTTTCTAAACCCTTATAGACTGCCCACATACCGTAGTAGTCGCCAAAAGTACCACTAGGTCCGGAGGTTTGCCAATTATTGTTGATATAGGTTAGGGCATTCTGGACGCGGGAACTGCTAGTAGCTAGGCCAGCAGCGGACATCTGTACCAGTCCCGATCCAGTCCGCAGGGGAGTTGTACTGTTAGGATCAGTATAGCCCAAGCCGCCCGTCGTGTCATTCTGGCTGTAGTCGATCCAGTTCAGTTGCAGATTCTTCACACTGGTAGGCCAGGTAATACCTGCCCCTTGAGCATACAATCCCGCGAGGGCCGGCCATTGGGAGACCGAGTTATCGGAACTGCCAAAGTTGGGGGTATAGCGCCAGCCGCCAGCGTAACCCCCAGTGCCAGTGTCATTCTGTGCATCAGCCAGGTAATCGATCGCCGACTGAACCACCTGGCCATAGGTTTTGCCGTTGACGAGGGAGTTTGTCGAGCTAATCACCGTACTCAGGGGAGCAGCCTTAATAATGGCAGGCAGGACTAACCCCGTGTTGTAAACCTGATTGTTATCGTTGGGACCGAACCTCAGCCCCACACCCGCACTTTGGGCGTTGCTGAACAGGTAATTCAGTCCGTTAGTCACATTGGTACTATAAGTCCCTGATGTCGGGGTGTTTCCCTCCTCGATAAATGCCAGCAGGGCAGCACCAGTCGCGGCAACATCTGCACTGTTCACGTTGTCGTAAATCCACTTCCCATTAGCTTGCTGTTGGGTTGCCAGCCAGGCCAAGCCAGAATCGATCGCCGCTTGTTTTTGGGTATTAGTTGCCGCTTGCGTTGCTGCCGGGAAAGCAACGGCACCCGCTAGAGCAAAACCTAGAGCGATCTTGATTGAGTGACTCACTCGCCCCGAAGAGTCATATTTTTCATTTATCATAACTATCTCCCTAATGATTTTTGTGTCCAATTAAAGCGAAATCGCTTACGGAGAAGATGTCGAAACCTGCAAAGAGTTGAGTCTGGTTTATACGCCAGTCATCCCTTTATTTGACCGTTGAAATAAAGAGATTTAAGGACTCAATTTATTCCTTAAATATTTTTCACTCGACTTACCTTAAGTATAGATAATTGAATTTTGAAAGTCAAGCATATTCATCTATTTTGGCTTAAATATAAATCTTTTTTTAGAGATATTTTATGAAACAAAATGGACAAAAGTTAACAAAGCTACTCAGATTTTTTCTACAAAGTTGGACATATTTTTAAAAATTTTGTTAAGACAGGTTCAAATGGACATAAAAATTAACATTTTATCGATCTTGCAGTTAACGAAACTTGAAGAATTCCCACCTTTTTTTTGTTGAGATTAGTTACAAATCTTTAGCAAAAATAAACCGAAAAAAAAGGAGAGCGCCAGCTCTCCTTCTTGGTTATTTGCTAATTTTACTAACTAGCGACAATATATTCCTTGACGTTGGCCCGGCGACGGCGTAAATGGGCCAGGGCCTGGTGTTCTAATTGTCGCACTCGTTCCCGACTGATGTTCATTCTCTGACCGATTTTGGCTAGGGATAACTCTTTGCCATCGGTTAAACCGAAACGGAGAGTAATTACTTCCCGTTGTTGGGGAGTTAATTCGGCCAGGAGATTGGCTAAGTCTTGCCGTAATAACTCTTGGGTGATGAAGGTATCGGGAGAAACTCCGCTATCTTCTAATAATTCCGACAATTCCGTATCCTGGTTATCGCCGACACGCACATCAAGGGAGATGGGTTGACGAGCCATACTGAGATATTCGCGGATTTGAGCGGGTTCTAGCTCTAATTCCAGGGCAATCTCGGCAGGAGTGGCACTTCTGCCCAGTTTTTGGGCGAGTTCGCGCTGGGTTCTTTTGATTTTGTTCAGTTTTTCGGTGATATGGATCGGTAAACGAATGGTGCGGGCCTGTTGAGCGATCGCACGGGTAATCGCTTGTCGAATCCACCAGTAGGCATAGGTAGAAAATTTATAACCTTTGGTGGGATCAAATTTCTCTACACCCCTTTCTAATCCCAGACTACCCTCTTGAATTAGATCTAGGAATTCCATGTTCCGCTTTTGATATTTCTTTGCGATCGCAACTACCAAGCGGAGGTTAGCTTCAATCATTTTCCGTTTAGCTCGATCGCCGGTTTTCAAGGCCCGATCCAGTTCATTTTCGCTTAAATTCACCGAATCCGCCCAATCCAAGCGATCTGGTTCCCGTCCTAATTGCTTCGATAGTGCTTCTTTCGCTTCTAACAGGCTCATCATCCGTTGGACTTGTTTGCCGTAAATAATTTCTTGTTCGTGAGTTAGGAGGGGAACTCGCCCAATTTCGTGCAGATAGGTACGCACCATATCGGCATTAAGGGTGGGCAGTGGTTGAGTTTGGTTGGTTTTTGCGGTGGGCATTGGTTTGGTGGTGACTCCTTGACACAGAAAAAGTCTGTTACTATTCCGACTCGCGGGTGAGTCTGGCTTATCTGAAGTCGGTATGAGTTCGTTGGAATTTCCCTGATTGTATCCTGCGCTTTTAGACGCAGACAATCCCCTAAAGGTTCAGAGTTAATTCATTCTTTGGTATGATGTTAGGTTTATCCTTTTTTCTCAACATCCAGAACAACAGTATTATAGTTTAGGACTATCAACTACAATCGCTTGTTTTTGGGTCGCTTTTTCCTGAATCCTCGGCAGTGCTGCTGATACTGTTAGGTAAGACTACAAGACCAAAAGGTGATTTTCCCGATTAGTCGTCAACAATCCGGCCGACTTCCGACTCTTTCGCCCTCAGCCTTGAGAGCCAAGCAGAACCAAGCTGAAAACTGACAGCCGAGAACCGACTTCTATATATATAATGACCGATCAACACCAGCAAAGGGAGATGTAATCATTGCGGATTTCCGAACTATTTTCTGTAGTATTTGCTACAAAATGCTAAATTAGCCCCGATAGAGAATCGGGAAAAATTGTTATAAAAATTAGGATTGCCAGGGGGGTAATAACTATCATAGAGACAGCAGGGCGGGGATCGGGATAAATTATCGTTTAAACCAAGCTCGATCGCACTCTCCACAATACCGTTCTGTGGAACTCCTGAACAATGAGGACTTACTATGACTAAAACCGTCGTTATCGATCCCGTCACCCGGATCGAAGGCCATGCCAAGATCTCGATTTTCCTTGACGATGGGGGGGAAGTGGATGACGTGCGTTTTCATGTGGTCGAGTATCGCGGTTTCGAGAAATTCTGCGAAGGACGGCCGATGTGGGAGATGGCGGGAATTACTGCCCGAATTTGCGGGATTTGTCCCGTTAGTCACCTACTTTGTGCCGCCAAAACTGGCGATAAAATTCTAGCGGTGCAAATCCCCCCTGCGGGGGAAAAACTGCGGCGCTTGATGAATTTAGGACAATTAACCCAATCCCATGCTTTAAGCTTTTTTCATCTTAGCAGTCCCGATTTTCTGCTTGGTTGGGAAAGTGACCCCGCCAAACGGAATATTTTCGGTTTAATCGCCGCCGATCCCGACCTAGCGCGAGCAGGCATCCGTTTACGTCAATTTGGACAGAAAGTTATTGAACTTTTGGGAGCAAAAAAAATTCACCCCGCTTGGTCTGTCCCGGGGGGTGTGCGTTCCCCTTTGAGCGAAGAAGGGCGACAATGGATTAAAGAACGACTGCCGGAGTCTAAAGCGACTCTTTACACGGCTTTAAACCTGTTTAAAGGACTTCTGGACAATTTAACCACAGAAATCGCCGCTTTTGGTAATTTCCCTTCCCTATTTATGGGATTGGTCGGTAAACGGGACGAGTGGGAACACTACGGTGGTCATATTCGTTTTACCGATAGTCAAGGCAATATCGTGGCCGATAACCTCAGCGAAGACAATTATCGCGATTATATCGGCGAATCAGTAGAAAAATGGTCTTATTTAAAGTTTCCCTACTATAAACCCCTCGGTTATCCCAATGGTATCTATCGAGTGGGTCCGTTGGCACGGTTAAATGTTTGTTCCCATTTTGGCACGGAGGGAGCGGATATGGAGTTACGGGAATATCGCCATCGGGTCGGTGGTGTAGCAACCTCTTCTTTTTACTATCATTATGCTCGTTTAGTGGAGATTTTAGGCTGTTTGGAGCGTATCGAACTTTTAATCGACGATCCCGATATAGTTTCTCCACGCTGCCGGGCCGAAGCGGGAATTAATAATCTGCAAGGGGTGGGAGTTAGTGAAGCGCCCCGGGGTACTTTATTCCATGATTATAAAGTGGATGAAAATGGTTTGATTGAAACGGTGAATTTGATTATTGCCACGGGTAATAATAATTTGGCCATGAATCAAACGGTGAAACAAATCGCCCAACATTATATCCATGGTGGCGA
Source organism: Microcystis sp. MC19 (assembly GCF_003019735.1). Classification (NCBI taxonomy): domain Bacteria; kingdom Bacillati; phylum Cyanobacteriota; class Cyanophyceae; order Chroococcales; family Microcystaceae; genus Microcystis; species Microcystis sp. MC19. The sequence continues at coordinate 3,508,402 of NZ_CP020664.1, forward strand.
AATTCCCGAAGCGATGTTAAACCGGGTGGAAGCGGGTATTCGTTGCTATGATCCCTGTTTAAGTTGTTCCACTCACGCTATGGGACAAATGCCGCTACAGCTAGAGTTAGTTAATGCAGCCGGTGAGGTGATCAATACTCGACAACGGGGTTAATTATCTAAGTTGTTGGGGGGTTAGGAAATAGGGGAAATTTATCCTAATACCTGACCCCATTTTACTATTTATTTTTACGGTGAAGATTCTAGCTAAGAATTTCTAGGTTTTGATAAAGAGTTTCTATCGGACAAGAAAAGTTAATACAGTTAATAGTGATTAAATCTCCCGCTTGATAAATATGGGGAATCCAGAGGTTATTAGATTGACGTTGATATTGTTCAATTAGGACTTGTTTTTGCTCGATAAGTAGATATTCCTCTAATTCGGGGATAGTTTGATAATCGGCAAATTTATCGCCTCTATCAAAGGCTGCCGTGGAGTCGGATAAAACTTCGATAATCACTCGCGGATGCAGGATAAAATCTTCCTGGGAAACTCGATCCCGTTGGTCACAAGTAATGGCAAAATCGGGATAATAGAAGATATTTAAGCTAGGGAGACGCACTTTCATATCGGTAGCGTAGGCAAGACAACCACTACCCCGTAAATGATTAATTAATTGAGCCGAAAGATTACCTGTGATGATAACATGGGCTTTACTGGCCCCGGCCATCGCCAAGATTTGCCCTTGCATATATTCATGTTTAATGGGGAGCATCTCACTTACGCGATAAGTAATTATACTTAGCCTAAAAGCCACTCTTAATCGTGTCTTGGAACGAAATAGAGGCTTTTAAAGACTGCGTACATGGAGAATTAAAACAAGAATTACCCTCGAAAAGCCTATTTTTCCACTAAGTATTTATGCTCATTGCAAAGGTGAGATGCTCCCTGTTTAATGGGACTAATTTTCTCTATTTCCAGATAGTCTTTTGGAGTAAAATAAGCGTGACTTTTACCGGCTGTCATGGTGTTTACCTCGCTCATTGTTAGTTTTCTAACGGACAATTAAGCAAAATAACTGAGTCTAAATCAGTCTTATTGCCTTCAGTAATTAGCTTTCGTATCAGTTCAATATAATTAAAATTACTCTCGAATAAAACAAAACGTCTATATAAAGAAGCGGCCGCTAGTCCCACGGTTCCTGAACCAGCAAAAGGATCTAAAACCACATCACCTTTAAAAGAGTAATAATTAATCACTTTTTCTGCCAATTCTACGGGAAAAGCGGCGGGATGTTTTGAGTTAGTGACTGGGTTAATTTTCCAGACATTAGTGCGTTCATAACCATCGGCAATTTTTGAGGCTTTTACTACTTCTTGATCGGGATGATTGCGAATATGCCAATCGATGAGTAAATCCGTGTGTTTACGATAGACTAAAACGTATTCAGTCACCGGCACAGTTTTGTATTGGAGAGGATTTCTATCAGCGGCAAATCTGCGTCCTCTACCAGTTGCCCACCCTGATCCCTCTGGTTTTAGCCAAATAATATCATCAATAAAGTCGTAACCTTCCTCAATAAAAATTCGATGCAAATCAAAGGGGACAGCAATACGTTTAGAAGCTTCATTACGGGAAGCACGACGCAACAGCACGGGAGAAATATTAATGACAAAAAAACGTCCTTCACTCAAAACTCGATGGCATTTTCTGATCACCTGTCGCAGCTTCAATAGATAGGTTTCGTATTCTTCAAATTCCGAATATTCCGGGCGAGCATTAAAATAGGGTGGTGAGGTAAAGATTAAATCAACACTTTCTGCGGGCATTTCCTCCAAAAGTTCGCCACAATCACCAAATCCGATCGTATTTCTCAGAGAAGAAAGCTTGTATTCTTTTTTGGTTTTCTTGCGGGTTTCTAATTTAGATTCATCCTGTTTTAACAGACGAGCGATAATAATTTCAGTCCGAGTTGTTTTATCTAACAAAATCTCGGTAGTGTAGGCATCGATCACCACTTCCCCAACGGTTTTTTTCTGGTCATTACATAAAGGAATTCGCCAAATATGATGCCTGTCATCCACTTCTGGTAAACCTAATTTAATCGCATTAACTAAATTTATTTCTCGCAACCAATTAAGGACAATTTCTTTAGCTTCTGCCACCGTGCGAAGCAGATAACCGCGCTTGTCCGATACCAGTTCTTTTTCCATGACATTACTCTAGTTCTCTCTATAATTCTAGCTGATCATTATCCAAAAAACTAGGAGAGTCTCAAGATAGAAATTGGCCACCTTTTAAAAATTCCACATTGCTAACACTTTTCCCGTAACTGTTTGATTTAACCAGAAAGTATTATGACTGAGGGAGTGAAGATTATTTGCTGTTACTTTCCAGCTTGCTTGGGGATGAAAAAGAATTGCTTCTGCGGGATTACCGGGGTTGAGAGATGCCGGTTTTTGTTGTAAACAATGACAGGGATTGAGACTAAGCGCTTGCCATAATTGTAAAGCTGATAATTGCCCGGTTATTACTAATTTTTCCCAGAGCAGCGGTAAAGCTAATTCTAACCCGATTGCGCCGGGGGGTGCTTCTGCAAAAGAGACGGTTTTTTCTTCGTAGGTATAGGGACGATGATCGATCGCGATTGCATCGATAATTCCCTCCTTAATTGCCGCAATTAACGCCTTGCGATCGCTTTCGTTGCCCAAGGGGGGAGCGAGGTGTAAACTAGGATGATAGGTGGCGATCGATCCTGTATTTAAGAGGAGATGCAACCACGTCACACTAGCGGTTATCGGCAATCCCCGCATTTTTGCCTCGCGAATTAATTCCACTCCTCGACGGGTGGAAATTCGCATTAGGTGAACAGGTGTATTAATTTCGCCGACGATTTCTAAAATTGTGGCTAAAGCAGTGGTTTCGGAAATAGCAGGATCCCCGGGTAAACCGAAGCGAATCGAGGTTTCCCCCTCACGCATGACTCCATTACCCTTTAATTGCTGATTTACGGGGGAAAGGGCGATATTTTTACCGAGGGGTTTTAGGTATTCCAATAAGCGCCGCAACAGTCCCAAATCTTCCAGACTGCGATTATCGGTAAAACCCACCGCTACAGGCATTAAATCAGCCAATTCCGTCATTTTTTGCCCTTGCCTGCCTAGGGTGAGACTTGCCCAAAAATGCAGACGGGTCGATTTTGAGTCAAAAAACCCTTGACTTTTTTGTTGTAATGTGCTAATCAGTGCGGGGTGATCGAGGGGAGGGAGAGTATTGGGGAGAATTGCCACCCGGGTGCAGCCTCCGGCCGTGGCCGCTTTGAGCAAAGATGCGAGGGTTTCTCGATCCTCGTGGCCGGGTTCCCCGGAATGACTGTAGAGATCGACTAATCCTGGAGCAAAAATACAGTTTTGACCGGAAATATAGTTACTGTTTTCTCTTGGGGGAAGCTGAGATTCGATCGCTTTAATTACCCCCTCCTCAATCCAGACATCGGCAATGCGATCGGTTTGTGTCAGGGGGTCAAGGACTCTAACCTGTTCTATGATCGTCGAGGATTGGCTATTCACGCAGACTAATTAAAACGTCATTTTTTCCTCTGGCAGTATATCACGTTAAGTAAAAAGTAAAAAGTAAAAAGTAAAAAAGTTGAGTTCTCGGTTAGGTTAAGGGAGGATAAGTTAGAATATTGATCAGCTACGGTTTTAATCTTTATTTTAATTGGCTGACCTACCCTAAGAAGAATTGATAGCCGAATCATGCAGTTAGAACTTTTCAATTTTAATAATTTAGAAGAATTTAATCGGGGGACACCGCGATTAGTTTCCTTTCGAGATTTAGTACCAGAAATCACCAGCACCAGTTATCTAACCCACAGCATCTATTATTATCCTGCCAAATTTATTCCCCAAGTGGTGAGATTCTGTCTTGATAATTACACCAAAAAGGATGATTGGATTATCGATCCTTTTGCTGGTTCGGGTACGGTGGGTTTAGAGGCTAAACTTTGTCAAAGAAATGCGGTTTTAACTGACCTGAATTATCTTTTAAACCATATTATACCGATTAAGATTACAGAACACCAAGAACCATTGAGTTACTCGGAGTTAGATAAAAAAATCTTAGAAGTTTTTGCCAGCAAGGATAAATTTATCCCTCAGTGGTCAAATTTAAACTATTGGTATCCAGAGGAGATTTTAGCAGTTTTACAGAAACTTTGGGCAGGTCAAAAAAGTCTAAAACTTGATTTGTATTCCCAGATCATTCAAGCGGTTTTAGTGAAAGTTAGTAAACAGTTTTCCTATGCAGAACATACCAAACCTAAATTATTTCAATCGAAATACAAAAAATCAGATATACAAGAACTATTACAAAGAGATTGGCAAGAGGAATTAAAACGAACGATTAAAGAGATGAGTTTTGAAACTTTAACCAGCGTCAATCAATATATTACCGTAACTTGGCGCAATTATAATCAGGTGCTTTTTTATGGAGGAGTAGATAGTGCCACTTTTGAGATTGAGCAAAATCTAGAGTTAGATTGTTTAATTAGTTCCCCCCCCTATCTGCAAGCACAGGAATATATCAGAACAGCAAAACTAGATTTATATTGGTTAGGATATACAGAAAAAGAAGTGCAAAAAATCTCTAAGCTAGAAATTCCCTACCGACAGGCTACCAGATTAATCGAAACCGAAACCTTAAATCAAGTGAGATCAAGTTTAGAGAAAGAGAATTTACATAAAATACTCGATTCCTATTTTTGTCACACCATCAACGCTTTAGAAAATGCCACCAGAAAATTAAAACAAGCTGGGAAAGCTTGCATTTTTGTGGGTAATCCGAAAGTGGATGGGGTGGAAGTAGAAACTTGGCGAATATTAGGGGAATATTTTCAGGAAAATGGCTTTATTTTTGATACCGTCTTTGAGGATAGAATTAAAACCAGACAATTATTCAAATCTCGCAAGAATAAAAATCCTGATGGCATGAAATCTGAATATTTACTAATCTTAGAAAAAAGGTAAATTTTTATTGCTTATGTATCCCAAATATTCCCTATTTCATAAATATTTGAACTGTCTGGAATCCTTACCTAATTTTCAGGAAAATATTGAAGATAAACCCTATATATCTGGTCAATTACTGGCTGAAGTAAAGTTAATTATTAAGACAGATTATGCTACCGTTAATTATGTTTGTGAACTTAAAACAAGATTAAATCATGATCTATCTTAATCGGTGATATAATATTTCGTAAGCTTGGGTCAAAGATTACCATGAAATCAAAGACTTTTACTAATGATCGGGGGTTTATTTAGCTTAATTGTTTAGGAATTGATAGCAAGTAATCTTGAATTTATTGATGTGGATGGTAGTAATTACAAAGGCAGAACGCTCGCAATGTTTGATAATATTTGTAAATTTATCGCCGAAAACTTCTCCGATGATCTAGCCACTTGGTTATTGGGTTCTCCCCTCCCCTTAACCGTCCTCGACCCGACGGAATTACAATTAGACCCCATTCGTGCCGATTCCCTGATTTTTTTGCAGTCAGAGGAATTGATTCTCCATACCGAGTTTCAAACCGACCCCGACTCCAAGATTCCCTTCCGAATGCTCGATTATCGCATTCGCGTCTATCGTCGTCATCCCCAAAAACAAATGCGTCAAGTGGTAATTTATCTGCGACGCAGTGATTCCCCCCTAGTGCAAGAAAATACTTTCCGTCTGGGGGAAACCTTTCATTCCTTCCAAGTCATCCGTCTTTGGGAAGAAAATACACCACAATTTTTCCATCATCCCGGTTTATTACCCTTTGCCATCCTCAGCAATACCGATGATCCCGAACAGGTGTTAAGTCTGGTGTCCCGTTCTCTAGAAACTATCCCCGAAAAACAGGTGCAAAGCAATCTCGCTGCCGCTACCAGTATTCTCGCCGGGTTAGTATTAAATCGAGAGACGATTAAAAAAATCCTTCGGAGTGACATTATGAGAGAATCCGTCATCTATCAAGATATTTTAGAGGAAGGCAGAGAGGAAGGCAGAGAGGAAGGCAGAGAGGAAGGCAGAGAGGAAGGCAGAGAGGAAGGCAAAGAGGAGGGTAAAGAAGAAAAAGCTCGACAAATTGCCCTAAAAATGCTATCTGCTGGCTTTCCTATCCCAGAAATCGCCCAGTTTACTGATTTATCCCCCGATGCGATCGAGCAATTACAAAGACAGCAGCACAATTAAAGCTTTTAACCGCAAAGGGTGGCGAATTGGCAAAATTTTGGCTCATCTCCCCACCCCAAGCGCAATTAACCACGTTTAGCGAGGCGACGCACCACTAAACCGCCCCCTAGTATGCCTAATCCGATAATACCAGAAGGTTCGGGCGTTTTGAATACCTGTATGCGATTGTTGAACGTATCGGCCACATAGATGTTACCACCGCCACCGACAGCGATACCGTAGGGTGTATTGAACTGACCGTTCCCCGTACCGGAGCTACCGAAAGCGTACTGGAAGACACCACCGGAGTTAAACACCTGTACGCGGTGGTTGTTCGTATCGGCCACATAGATCTTACCATCGCCATCGACAGCGACACCACCGGGTGACATGAACTGACCGTTCCCCGTACCGGAGCTACCGAAAGTGGACAGCAAGGTACCACTAGAGTCGAACACCTGTACGAGATCGTTGGCAGTATCGGCTACATAGATCTTACCACTGCTACCGACGGCGATACCTTGGGGGAAATTCAAATCAGCCTCCCCGACAGTGGACTGGAAGACTCCACTGGAGTCGAACACCTGTACGCGACTGTTGAGAGTATCGGCCACATAGATATTACCACCGCTACCGACAGCGATGCCGTAGGGGACACTCAACCCACCGACCCCGACAGTGGACTGGAAGACTCCACTGGAGTCGAACACCTGTACGCGGTTGTTGTAGGTATCGGCCACATAGATATTACCAACGCCATCGACAGCGATACCACTGGGTGAATCGAACTGACCGTCCCCCGCACCGGAGCTACCGAAAGTGGACAGGAAGCCTCCATTGGAGTCGAACACCTGTATGCGGTTGTTGGCAGTATCGGCTACATAGATCTTACCACCGCTACCGACGGCGATACCGAAGGGGTTATTGAACTGACCGTCCACTTTACCATTGCTACCGAAAGCGAATTTAAAATCGGCTGCGGTGGCACTGGTGGCAATACTAATACATCCGATCGCAGTGGCCGTGACTAGGGAAAAGGATTTCCGCAGAGCCTTTGATAAGCTACGCTTCTCCCGCCCCCCATGATTGATAACTTTAGATAGGGACATAAAACTTCAGAATATCTGCCCCTAATATACCCTTTCCTCTCGCAATTGTCAAGAAATTTCTGGGAAGATGTGACAAATTTGCCAATATCTATGGGATAAGTCTATGGTTAGAATTGAATTTTGCCTATAATTTATTCCGCGCTACGATTCTCTTCGGCAACAGTTACGGCCAATACAGGATGTCAACACCGGCGACCGAGGGTATCCTAGGAGAAACGGAAAGTAATCCCTGACGATGTTTGATAATATTTGTAAATTTATCGCCGAAAACTTCTCCGATGATCTAGCCACTTGGTTATTGGGTTCTCCCCTCCCCTTAACCGTCCTCGACCCGACGGAATTACAATTAGACCCCATTCGTGCCGATTCCCTGATTTTTTTGCAGTCAGAGGAATTGATTCTCCATACCGAGTTTCAAACCGACCCCGACTCCAAGATTCCCTTCCGAATGCTCGATTATCGCATTCGCGTCTATCGTCGTCATCCCCAAAAACAAATGCGTCAAGTGGTAATTTATCTGCGACGCAGTGATTCCCCCCTAGTGCAAGAAAATACTTTCCGTCTGGGGGAAACCTTTCATTCCTTCCAAGTCATCCGTCTTTGGGAAGAAAATACACCACAATTTTTCCATCATCCCGGTTTATTACCCTTTGCCATCCTCAGCAATACCGATGATCCCGAACAGGTGTTAAGTCTGGTGTCCCGTTCTCTAGAAACTATCCCCGAAAAACAGGTGCAAAGCAATCTCGCTGCCGCTACCAGTATTCTCGCCGGGTTAGTATTAAATCGAGAGACGATTAAAAAAATCCTTCGGAGTGACATTATGAGAGAATCCGTCATCTATCAAGATATTTTAGAGGAAGGCAGAGAGGAAGGCGAGGAAAAGGGACTACAAAAAGGCAAAGAAGAAAAAGCTCGACAAATTGCCCTAAAAATGCTATCTGCTGGCTTTCCTATCGCAGAAATCGCCCAATTTACCGATTTATCCCCCGACGCGATCGAGCAATTACAAAGACAGCAGCACAATTAAAGCTTTTAACCGCAAAGGGTGGCGAATTAGCAAAATTTGGCTCATCTCCCCACCCCAAGCGCGGTTAACGACGTTTAGCGAGGCGACGCACCACTAAACCACTCCCTAAGAACACCAGTCCTGTGATCATACCAGGTTCAGGAACTGCGACGGGAACAGAGGCAACAGAGGCAAAAGAAGCGATAGCGATCTCGAAGGAATCGGCATTTGTAGTATTATTCCCAAAGACGATCGAGCTAAAGTTTGCGTTACCAATAATGCCCAGAAAGCCGTCTGCTCCGCCGATACTGTTATTCACAAGCAGAGTTTGGTTTCCTGTACCATCGAAATTTCCCGTTAGGTTTAGCCTGTCAGCCGCAGTACCTTTAAAATCCGCTCCGAAGGCAAACACAGGTGAGGGAAAAGTCCAAGTGATAGTTTCGGAAGAGAAAACCGCACCTCCATCAGTGGTATTGCGGAAAAGTCCTCCACTAACGCCATTATCCCCAAAGTTAACTGCTGCGGGTGGAAAGGAATTCGCCGAGACGATGCCCGAATCCAGTGTTATTGTTTTAGCAGAGGCGATGTTGTTGCTAAAAGTATCGGTGGTGGTGACACTGCCAGCGATGGCATCGACGGCAGCTTGCCAAGCGGTGCGATTAGTGAAAGTAGTGAAAGCTTCGGCGGAAGATACCGAACTCAGCACAAGGGTAGTGGTAAAAACCGTGGCTAGGGAAAAGGATTTCAGCAGAGCCTTTGATAAGCTATGCTTCTCCCCCCCCCCATGGTTGATAAGCTTGACTAATAACATAAAGCTTCATAAAATTGATGTGATTGTAATCTACTCCCTTCCTCTAGCAATTGTCAAGAAATTTCTGGTTAAAATGTGACAAATTTACCCATATCTAGGGGATTAGTCCATAGTTAGAATTGATTTTTGCCTATAATGTATTCCGCGCTACGATTCTCTTCGGCAACAGTTACGGCCAATACAGGATGTCAACACCGGCGACCGAGGGTATCCTAGGAGAAACGGAAAGTAATCCCTGACGATGTTTGATAATATTTGTAAATTTATTGCCGAAAACTTCTCCGATGATCTAGCCACTTGGTTATTGGGTTCTCCCCTCCCCTTAACCGTCCTCGACCCGACGGAATTACAATTAGACCCCATTCGTGCCGATTCTCTGATTTTTTTGCAGTCAGAGGAATTAATTCTTCATACCGAGTTTCAAACCGACCCCGACTCCAAAATTCCCTTCCGAATGCTCGATTATCGCATTCGCGTCTATCGTCGTCATCCCCAAAAACAAATGCGTCAAGTGGTAATTTATCTGCGACGCAGTGATTCTCCCCTAGTGCAAGAAAATACCTTCCGTCTGGGGGAAACCTTTCATTCCTTTCAAGTCATCCGTCTTTGGGAAGAAAATACACCACAATTTTTTCATCATCCCGGTTTATTACCCTTTGCCATCCTCAGCAATACCGATGATCCCGAACAGGTGTTAAGTCTGGTGTCCCGTTCTCTAGAAACTATCCCCGAAAAACAGGTGCAAAGCAATCTCGCTGCCGCTACCAGTATTCTCGCCGGGTTAGTATTAAATCGAGAGACGATTAAAAATATTCTTCGGAGTGACATTATGAGAGAATCCGTCATCTATCAAGATATTTTAGAGGAAGGCGAGGAAAAAGGACGACAAGAAGGACTGCAAGAAGGACGACAAGAAGGTAAAGAAGAAAAAGCCCGACAAATTGCCCTAAAAATGCTATCTGCTGGCTTTTCTATCCCAGAAATCGCCCGATTTACCGATTTATCCCCCGCAACTATCGAGGAATTACAATCGGGAGACGATTAAAAATATTCTTCGGAGTGACATTATGAGAGAATCCGTCATCTATCAAGATATTTTAGAGGAAGGCAGAGAGGAAGGAGCATTAACCTCTAAATTAAACTCTATTCCCCGTTTATCAGCCTTAGGATTAAGTGTAGAACAAATTGCTCAAGCTTTAGACTTAGACTTAGAAATTGAACAAGTACCAGAAGTCAATGAGGGACAAAATTGAGTGAAAACGGACAGTATTTTCTATCGTCTCTTTGAGACTTTTCCCGAAAGTTTCTTTGATTTGCTCAATCTTCCCCCAGAAACCGTCAATCATTATCAATTTTCCTCCCTAGAAGTTAAACAACTCGCTTTTCGTTTAGATGGGGTTTTTATTCCCGATAACCTGAATGATCCGATTTACTTTGTCGAGGTACAATTTCAAAAAGATGAACGGTTTTACTCGCGCTTTTTTAGTGAAATATTTCTCTATTTTCATCAAAGTGAGATTAGTAACAACTGGCAAGGGGTGATCATTTATCCCCATCGGGAAATTGAAAATAGTCCCAAATCTCGTTATCAAGAATTCTTTGAGTCAGGTCGGGTTAACTGTTATTATCTGAATCAGTTAGATGAGGGAGATTCTCTGGGGGTAAAAGTGTTACAATTAATTGTAGAATCGGAAGCCAACACCTTAGCTCAAGGCAAAGAACTGATTCAACAGGTTAGACAACAATTCCAGGAGTCTTTAAAAAGAGAGGACATTCTGGAATTAATTGAGACAATTCTCATTTATAAATTGCCCAAATTAAACCGTAAGGAGATTGAAAAAATGTTTAGCTTAAGTGATTTAAGAGAAACTAAAGTCTATCAAGAAGCTTTAGAGGAAGGCCGAGAGGAAGGCCGAGAGGAAGGCCGAGAGGAAGGCCGAGAGGAAGGGGAATTATCCGCTAAAAAAAGCCTGATTTTGCGTCAGCTAAACTTAAAACTCGGTTCTATTCCTTTAAAGCTAGAACAAAAAATTAAACAATTAAATCCTAATCAACTGGATAATTTAGCTCTTGCGTTGTTGGGGTTTTCGGATTTAGAAGATTTGCAGCAATGGTTAAATTAATAAGATTAAGTCTAGAACAAATTGCTCAAGCTTTAGACTTAGAAATTGAACAAGTACCAGAAGTCAATGAGGGACAAAATTGAGTGAAAACGGACAGTATTTTCTATCGTCTCTTTGAGACTTTTCCCGAAAGTTTCTTTGATTTGCTCAATCTTCCCCCAGAAACCGTCAATCATTATCAATTTTCCTCCCTAGAAGTTAAACAACTCGCTTTTCGTTTAGATGGGGTTTTTATTCCCGATAACCTGAATGATCCGATTTACTTTGTCGAGGTACAATTTCAAAAAGATGAACGGTTTTACTCGCGCTTTTTTAGTGAAATATTTCTCTATTTTCATCAAAGTGAGATTAGTAACAATTGGCAAGGGGTGATCATTTATCCCCATCGGGAAATTGAAAATAGTCCCAAATCTCGTTATCAAGAATTCTTTGAGTCAGGCCGGGTTAACTGTTATTATCTGAATCAGTTAGAGGAGGGGGATTCTCTGGGGGTAAAAGTGTTACAATTAATTGTAGAATCGGAACAAAATACCTTAGGGCAAGGAAAAGAACTGATTCAACAGGTTAGACAACAATTCCAGGAGTCTTTAAAAAGAGAGGACATTCTGGAATTAATTGAGACAATTATCATTTATAAATTGCCCAAATTAAACCGTAAGGAGATTGAAAAAATGTTTAGTTTAAGTGATTTAAGGGAAACTAAAGTCTATCAAGAAGCTTTAGAGGAAGGCCGAGAAGAAGGCAGAGAGGAAGGCCGAGAAGAAGGCCGAGAGGAAGGGGAATTATCCGCTAAATTAAACTCTATTCCCCGTTTATCGGTCTTAGGATTAACTAGAGAACAAATTGCCCAAGCTTTAGACTTAGAAATTGAACAAGTAAAACAAGTCATTGAGGGACAAAATTGAGTGAAAACGGACAGTATTTTCTATCGTCTCTTTGAGACTTTTCCCGAAAGTTTCTTTGATTTGCTCAATCTTCCCCCAGAAACCGTCAATCATTATCAATTTTCCTCCCTAGAAGTTAAACAACTCGCTTTTCGCTTAGATGGGGTTTTTCTTCCCGATAACCTCAATGATCCGATTTACTTTGTCGAGGTACAATTTCAAAAAGATGAACGGTTTTACTCACGCTTTTTTAGTGAAATATTTCTCTATTTTCATCAAAGTGAGATTAGTAACAACTGGCAAGGGGTGATCATTTATCCCCATCGGGAAATTGAAAATAGTCCCAAATCTCGTTATCAAGAATTCTTTGAGTCAGGCCGGGTTAACTGTTATTATCTGAATCAGTTAGAGGAGGGGGATTCTCTGGGGGTAAAAGTGTTACAATTAATTGTAGAATCGGAACAAAATACCTTAGGGCAAGGAAAAGAACTGATTCAACAGGTTAGACAACAATTCCAGGAGTCTTTAAAAAGAGAGGACATTCTGGAATTAATTGAGACAATTCTCATTTATAAATTGCCCAAATTAAACCGTAAGGAGATTGAAAAAATGTTTAGCTTAAGTGATTTAAGAGAAACTAAAGTCTATCAAGAAGCTTTAGAGGAAGGCCGAGAGGAAGGCCGAGAGGAAGGGGAATTATCCGCTAAAAAAAGCCTGATTTTGCGTCAGCTAAACTTAAAACTCGGTTCTATTCCTTTAAAGCTAGAACAAAAAATTAAACAATTAAATCCTAATCAACTGGATAATTTAGCTCTTGCGTTGTTGGGGTTTTCGGATTTAGAAGATTTGCAGCAATGGTTAACTTAATAGGATTAAGTCTAGAACAAATTGCTCAAGCTTTAGACTTAGAAATTGAACAAGTACCAGAAGTCAATGAGGGACAAAATTGAGTGAAAACGGACAGTATTTTCTATCGTTTCTTTGAGACTTTTCCCGAAAGTTTCTTTGATTTGCTCAATCTTCCCCCAGAAACCGTCAATCATTATCAATTTTCCTCCCTAGAAGTTAAACAACTCGCTTTTCGTTTAGATGGGGTTTTTATTCCCGATAACCTGAATGATCCGATTTACTTTGTCGAGGTACAATTTCAAAAAGATGAACGGTTTTACTCACGCTTTTTTAGTGAAATATTTCTCTATTTTCATCAAAGTGAGATTAGTAAGTAGGTAGGCACAATTATTTGTAGGATGGGTTAGCGGTAGCGTAACCCATGCGGGCGTTGGGTTTCATGCTTCAACCCAACCTACGTTTATTTTATATTTAATTCCACCCACCTACTTAACAATTGGCAAGGGGTGATCATTTATCCCCATCGGGAAATTGAAAATAGTCCCAAATCTCGTTATCAAGAATTCTTTGAGTCAGGCCGGGTTAACTGTTATTATCTGAATCAGTTAGAGGAGGGGGATTCTCTGGGGGTAAAAGTGTTACAATTAATTGTAGAATCGGAACAAAATACCTTAGGGCAAGGAAAAGAACTGATTCAACAGGTTAGACAACAATTCCAGGAGTCTTTAAAAAGAGAGGACATTCTAGAATTAATTGAGACAATTATCATTTATAAATTGCCCAAATTAAACCGTAAGGAGATAGAAAAAATGTTTAGTTTAAGTGATTTAAGAGAAACTAAAGTCTATCAAGAAGCTTTAGAGGAAGGCCGAGAGGAAGGCAAAGAAGAAGGTAAAGAGGAAGGCAAAGACGAAAAAGCTCGACAAATTGCCCTAAAAATGCTATCTGCTGGCTTTCCTGTCCCAGAAATCGCCCGATTTACCGATTTATCCCCCGCAACTATCGAGCAATTACAAAGACAAAACGCTCACGATGTTTGATAATATTTGTAAATTTATTGCCGAAAACTTCTCCGATGATCTAGCCACTTGGTTATTGGGTTCTCCCCTCCCCTTAACCGTCCTCGACCCGACGGAATTACAATTAGACCCCATTCGTGCCGATTCTCTGATTTTTTTGCAGTCAGAGGAATTAATTCTTCATACCGAGTTTCAAACCGACCCCGACGCCAAAATTCCTTTCCGAATGCTTGATTATCGCATTCGCGTATATCGTCGTCATCCCCAAAAACAAATGCGTCAAGTGGTAATTTATCTGCGACGCAGTGATTCCCCCCTAGTGCAAGAAAATACTTTCCGTCTGGGGGAAACCTTTCATTCCTTTCAAGTCATCCGTCTTTGGGAAGAAAATACACCACAATTTTTTCATCATCCCGGTTTATTACCCTTTGCCATCCTCAGCAATACCGATGATCCCGAACAGGTGTTAAGTCTGGTGTCCCGTTCTCTAGAAACTATCCCCGAAAAACAGGTGCAAAGCAATCTCGCTGCCGCTACCAGTATTCTCGCCGGGTTAGTATTAAATCGAGAGACGATTAAAAAAATCCTTCGGAGTGACATTATGAGAGAATCTGTCATCTATCAAGATATTTTAGAGGAAGGCGAGGAAAAAGGACTAAAAAAAGGCTTGCAAGCGGGTAAAGAGGAAAAAGCTCGACAAATTGCCCTGAAAATGCTATCTGCTGGGGTTCCTATCTCAGAAATCGCCCGATTTACCGATTTATCCCCCGACGTGATCGAGGAATTACAAAGACAGCAGCACAATTAAAGCTTTTAACCGCAAAGGGTGGCGAATTGGCAAAATTTTGGCTCATCCCCCCACCCCAAGCGCGGTTAACGACGTTTAGCGAGGCGACACACCACTAAACCGCTCCCTAGTATGCCTAGTCCGATAATACTAGAAAGTTTGGGAGTGGACACATTACCAATATCACCCGGAATATCAGCAGCAACAAGGCGAAAGTTATCGATTGCAGCATAACCACTGCTGAGAATATCGGTTTTATCCCAAAAAAGCCCCAATTTTCTCCACGGCAGCCTCTAGAATATCGGGATCGTGAACTAAGGCAAAACGCACATAACCCTCACCACCCTTACCAAAACCGGAACCGGGGGAAACAGCGACACCGGTTTGGGCCACCAATTGCCGACAAAAATCAACGGAATTACCCGGCCAACTGGGGGGAATTTTCGCCCAAACGTACATAGTGGCGGCCGGAGTGGCAACTGGCCAACCGATGCGATTTAGGGCATTAATAAACACATCCCGGCGTTTTTGGAAGATAGCGACGGTTTCCTTGACCGAATCTTGATTACCAGTTAAAGCGGCAATTGCACCGTTGAGTATGCCCAAATACTGATTAAAATCAACCATGGCTTTAATCTGTCGCAAAGCCATAATTAACTGCGGGTTGCCAATGGCGAAACCGATGCGAAAACCGCCCATATTATACGACTTGGAAAAGGTAAAAAACTCGATCGAATTAGTTTTAGCTCGATCGGCCTGTAAAATTGACGGGGGGGGCGATGTTCCCGCAAAAAAGATGTCTAGATAGGGAAAATCGTGGATTAAAACTAAATTATGCTGACGGCAAAAATCAACCGCTTTTTGGAAAAATGCCAAAGGTGCGATCGCTGTAGTGGGATTATGGGGATAACTCAAGACCATCAGCTTCGATTGTGCCAGCACTGCCTCAGGAATGTCCTCTAAAACCGGCAGAAAGTCATTTTTTGCCAAAATTGGCATTCCGTAGATTTGACCGCCAGCAAGGGCAACACCGCCCAAATGGGAGGGATAACCCGGATCGAGAAGCAGGGCAAAATCCCCGGGGTTGAGAAGGGCCAAAGGTAGATGGGCCGTGCCTTCCTGAGAACCAATTAGGGGTAAAACCTCCGTTTCTGGATCGATGGGAACACCAAAGCGATCGCTATACCAGTTAGCGGCAGTTATTCGGAAGTCTCTGGTCCCATTATGGAGTAAATAGCCGTGGGTGTGAGGATCGTGGAGAGATCGCTCTATAGCATCGACAACGTGGGGAGCAGCCCCAAGATCGGAGGAACCGAGCGAAAGATCGATAATGATATTACCCGCTTCTCTACTGGCAGCTTTTGCCCGATCCATATCGGCAAAAACGTTGGATTGGAGTGCCTGTAAGCGGTGTGCTAGGGTTAAGTTATTCATAACCACAGATACCTAATTAGCTGACATAGGTATCGATAAAAGATTGTAATTGTTGTTTGCCGATCGCCCCTTCATGAGTGGCAATAATTTCGTTATCTTTAAAGATGCGTAAAGCAGGAACACCTTTCACATCACATTTAGCCACCGAGTTGGGGTTAGGGTCCACCTCTAGTTTAACTACTTTTAGCCGTTCGCCGTAGGTGTTGGCCACCCAATCGATCGAGGGGGATACCAAACGACACGGACCGCACCAACTCGCCCAAAAATAGACTAAAACGGGTTTTTCGACCTCAAAAACCTCTTGGTCAAACTTCTGATCGCTAATGACAGTTACGCTACTCACAGTATTTATTTCCTCACCATCGTTACTGATCATCATAGGGGTTCTGGGTAATTTTCGGCAATTATCCACTTCCACAATTCCTCAAACATGAGGATCGAAGACATCGCGTAAACCATCACCGATAAAATTAATACTTAACACTGTGATCACGATAGCCAGAGCCGGAAAAATGACCAAGTGGGGGGCAGTTGTCAAGTAATCTTTAGCTTTAAATAACATTTGTCCCCAAGTCGGCACATCGGGGGGGAAACCCAAACCCAAAAAACTCAGGGTTGACTCGGTAATAATCGCATTACCCACCGCTAAAGTAGCCGCCACGATGATCATTCCCAAAACATTAGGCAATAAATGCACCCAGATTAAACGGAAAGGAGTGGCCCCCAAAGCAATCGCAGCCGAGACAAACTCCATCTCTCGTAATTTTAAAAAATTTCCCCGCACCAATCGGGCCACCGACATCCAATTTAAACCCCCGATTACTAAAACCACGAGGATAAAAATACCCGTTTCCGGTCCGGCGATTTTTTTGATGCTATCGCGAAATAGATAGACAATCAGTAAAAGTAGGGGCAATTGGGGCAAAGATAGGAATAAATCCGTTAATCGCATCAATAAGCCATCGATTGCGCCCCCGTAAAACCCGGAAATAGCCCCGATCGCTGTCCCTAGAATAATCGCAACTATCATAGCAGCAATCCCCACCGCTAGGGAAATTCGACCCCCCACCAAAATCCTCGCCAATTGATCCTGGCCCAGATCATTAGTGCCGAAAAGATGTTTTAAACTAGGGGGAGCAGTGGTTTGACTAAAATCGATGGTATCGATGGGGACCCGATAAAAAATCGGACCGAATAGGACGGCAAGAATAATTATAATTAATGCGATCGCTCCTATTGTTGCCAGGGGATCTCGGTAAAAACGTCGCCAAGTATCGATAATTGCAGAAGACAGGGGAGACATAAGCTGTTAAGTGTTTAAATTACTTTTTGAGACGAGGCACTCTTGCATTAGGGGAGATTCCGCTAATCTAAGAATAAACGGTTTAAATGAGTCTTTTTAGTCTGCTGTATTTTAGGTAAAATCTCAAGATGAGTCCCTTTATTGAAGGAACCGTTGTGTTATAGTATAACTCAAGTTCAGAAAATAGAGAGTAAAACTATGACTGTTAAAGAACTTATTCAAACAGCAATTGATAATTTACCTGAAGAACAACTAGATGAACTTTATCAATTAATTAAAAATTTCACCGCCAGCAAAAACAACTTATTAGAAGAAAAACCATCCTTATTCAAACGTCATTTTCCAGTTGAGAATATGGTGGGTAAAGCTAAAATACTAGGTGATATGGTCAGTCCTATTGTAGATGAAGAAGATTGGGAATGTCTGAAGTAATTGTGCTTGATACTCATATTTGGTTGTGGTTAATAAATGGCAATTTTGACAGATTTCCCGAGCATTGGCTAGAAAAATTTGAGTTAGCAGAATCTCTCGGAGTTTCCCCCATTTCTTGCTATGAAATAGCCCTTGCTAACCAACGGGGGAGATTAGAATTAAGTTATCCCCTTCAAGAGTGGATTCAACAAGCTTTAACAGTAGCTAAAATAGATATATTTTCAATTACCCCCGAAATTGCCATTAGAGCCGTTAATTTATCTCCCATTCACAAAGATCCTTTTGACCGTATTATTATGGCTACAGCCCTAGCATACGGGGCAAAACTGGCTAGTATTGATAACTTATTTTCTAAATATGTTGAAATCAAAGATCATCTCATGGAGAGAGGGAAATAGTGATAAGTAAGAGGACAAAATCAACAGATGATTAAAATTTACACGGAAATCGAAGGGGGGCAAAATTGGTTAGAGCGCCATCAAAAATCTTCTCCGATATTTGCCCTAGTTTTGGGGTTTACCGAGACGGGATTAATCCCCGGAATCTCCACCGCCGGTGCTACCCCGGAAGATAGAAAATACACTGCGATCGCCGATGCCGAATTTATCGTTAAAGGAGTTTCACCCCATCCCCGTTATCCCTTACCCCCCCTAACGGTGGGAGCCTCCCCTGCCTATATTACCCGCGCCGTGGTGGAAAAATTAGCCATTCCCGTCCGGGTTTTTAACGCCGGTTTACCCTTGCCCCCGGCCGTCGATTATATCGAACTGGGGGGACAACCGGCCTGTTGTCTCTCCACCGGCCGCGCCCTAGATTTCGACATAGTAAAACACCTGTTCGCCCAAGGACTAACCTGGGGAGAAAAACTAGCCCGCGAGTCTAGTTATCTAATTATCGGCGAGTGTGTGGTCGGTGGCACCACCACCGCCCTCGCCATCCTCACCGGATTGGGTTATCGAGCCAACGGCAAAGTTAACAGCAGCCATCCCCAGTGCAATCATGCTCAGAAATGGGCAATAGTTGAGCAGGGATTAGCCCGAAAAGAAATTTTTGATCCTTTTGAGGTAATCGCCGCCCTAGGCGATCCTCAGCAGATTTTCGTCGCTGGCATGGCGATCGCCGCCAGTGGGCAGGGTGGGGTACTCCTCGCCGGAGGAACCCAAATGTTAGCCGTTTCTGCCCTAATTAAAGCTCTGGTGGCTAAATATGCCTATCCCGTTAACTGGGAAAATATCATCGTCGGCACAACTCGCTGGGTAGCGGAAGATAAAACGGGGGATACGGTGGGATTAGCCCGAATGATCGGAAAAGTGCCTTTATTAGCCACACAATTAAACTTTTCCGCCTCTAAATACCCGGTTTTGCAGGCTTATGAACAAGGTTTCGTCAAGGAAGGAGTCGGTGCGGGGGGATGTGCGATCGCCGCTTATCTGTACCAGAATTGGACTAATCAAGATTTGCTCAAAGCGATCGAAAATTTAATCGGGTTTCAACTAAACTGTTGACTATCTATTTGGGCATCACCTATCGCTGAAACCCTAGATTTTTTATCCGAATGCTTCGCCCCTACCCCTGAACAATAACCTATCGCTGAAATCCTAGATTTTCTAATCAGAGAAAGTTATGTTAACAGAGATCAATATTGGGACTTTTATAAAAAGCGATCCCAAAATTCATGGGGGTTGTCCTATTATTGCGGGAACTGCTGTTACTGTACGAAGAATAGTGATCTGGTATAAATTAGGATATAGCCTGGAAGAGATTGCCGATGAAATCCCTCATCTTTCTTTGGCACAGGTTTATGATGCTTTGACCTACTATCATACTAACAAAGAAACAATAGAAGCAGAAATTATAGCCGAAGCCGCCGAAGCAGATCGCATTGAAGCATTACATTATTCTTCTTCTTATGAGTAGAATTGGCTTATATATGGATGAGGATTCTACAGCGTTCAAAATGATTTAGATAATCCGGCTTGTTTCAAAACTGCATTGGCAGTATGGCGTGATTTAATAGTATTATCAACTACAAATCTTCTTTCTGTCAGAGGACTATACCAAATTTCATGATCTCCTTTACCTTGACGTTCAAAATAACATCCAGCTGCTGAGAGCAGTTTTTTTAATGCAGGTGTTAAAGAAGTAGCCATCTAAACAGCGCACTCAATTGATTCTTGACGATGACTAATTAGTTCAAAAGTTATCGGTGCTTGAGGTTCAAGAGTAATTAGATGATTGAGTTGTAATAATTCTGGAATCATCTGTCGTAATTTAGCTGTTAAAGCTTCGATGGTATCAGCTTCGGTGACTAATCCAGGAATATCTTCACTCTCTGCTACCCAAACTTGCGCCTCTCGATCCCAAAATGCTTCTACTTGGTACGGTTTTTGATTCATGATGATTTAGTTCAAGTGAGTAGAATTAGCTTATATATTAATCAAGATTATACAGTGCGATCGCTTTTCTGACAATCTTACCACCAATCCCCAACTCTTGATGATTGCCGATGAATCGCTTATAACTGAATTTACCACGCTATGAATGAACAACGCACCCAATACCGTCTAAACTATGATTTTTTTTGATTGTTTGATTGACTAGGATTTTTTTCGGCTATCGTCCCTGTGATAGAATTCTGATAATCTCCCCATTCAATCCCCTACCCCGACCAATGCTTGGGCTATGCTAGAATGGTGATAAAAGCATAGAATCCTATGTAGTTTAATTAGTTGAAACTAAATCGAAGAAAGTTATGTTAACAGAGATCAATATTGGCACTTTCATAAAAAGCGATCCCAAAATTCATGGAGGTTGTCCTATTATCGCGGGAACTGCTGTTACTGTGCGAAGAATAGTGATCTGGTATAAGTTAGGATATAGTCCTGAAGAAATTGCCGATGAAATCCCTCATCTTTCTTTGGCACAAGTTTATGCCGCTCTAACTTACTATCATACTAACAAAGAAACAATAGAAGCAGAAATTATAGCCGAAGCCGCCGAAGCAGATCGCATTGAAGCATTACATTATTCTTCTTCTTATGAGTAGAATTAGCTTATATATGGATGAGGATTCTACATTGCGATCGCTTGCTTTTATTTTGAAAAGTAGAGGTGTTGATGTGATTACTGCTTTAGAAGCTAATAGATTGGGATACTCTGATGAAGAACAATTAATCTGGGCAACTTCTCAGGGGTGTAGTCTTTATAGTTCTAATGTTAGAGATTTTTATTATTTACATACACTTTTCTTACAACAAAAAAGAAATCATGCAGGAATCATTCTAGTCCAACAACAAAGATATTCAATGGGGGAAATTATGCGAGGGATTTTACAGCTAATTGCCACTAAATCAGCCGAAGAAATGATCGATCAGGTTGAATTTCTGAGTGCTTGGATTACTCGATGATTGTTATGAGGATTTGATAGACTGTTTTAAAAATTCTAACCACGACCTATTATCATAGCCCCTCATTATTCAGCCTTGATTCAGCGCGATCGCCTTTCTGACAATCTTACCACCAATCCCCAACTCTTGATGATTGCCGATGAATCGCTTATCACTGAATTAACCGCCACCATCTGCCACGCTATGAATGAACAACGCACCCAAACATACCTAAACCTCATTAATCAATTATCATCGTCCTCATTCAATTATGTCCAATTTTTTACGGAATGGCGAATCAAGGTGTTGTAGTTCTGATAAGTTTCGTGGTTTAGAAGTGATAAGGAGTCTAAATTATGTTTGAACGGTTTACAGAGAAAGCGATTAAGGTAATTATGTTAGCGCAGGAGGAAGCGCGTCGCTTGGGGCATAATTTTGTAGGAGCGGAATTTATATTTTTAGGGTTAATCGGTGAAGCGACAGGAATTGCGTCCCAAGTTTTAAGACAGCAGGGAATAACGCTAAAAAATGCTCGGATTGAAGTTGAAAAAATTCTAGGAAGGGGTTCAGGAATTAGTCCAGAAATGAATCCTGTAGATATTCCTTTTACAGAGTCGGCAAAACTCGTTTTAAACAGTGCATTATCATTTGCTGATAAATTAGGGAGTGAATCTATTGATACAGAGCATTTACTGATTGGGATTTTTCAACAACGGGAAAGTACAGCGATAATTTTACAAAATTTACAGGTTAATCTAAAAGATTTAACTGTTTCTTTGACTCAGTATTTTCAGCAGCAACCCTCTAATCAGTTACCTCAAACTGTTTATGTTCTGCTTTACAATGTGGGAGCAGATGATGAGGGTATTCATACTATAAGCACAGGCAATAAGGATACAATATTAATATTTGAGACTCAAGAAGATGCGGCTACTTTCGCACGACGATTAGGGGAGCAGAATTTTCCTGTACCGAGTGTTGAAGCAATAGAAGCTGAGGCGATTTTATTGTTTTGTAAGAACTCAGGTGATGATTGGGAATTTGTAGCGCAAGGAACAAATAGAATTCCTCCTTCTGAAAATCAAACGATAAATCAGCAAAATACTTTTGTAGATCAATCTTCACCAGGAGTAACTCTTGACATTGAAATACCTAACCAACAAGATTATCTCAATTTTTTAATGGAGACATTACAAAAAATCTCTGAAAATCCTAATCCTCAAGTTATTTATCCCTTCTGGGCGCAGAATCTTGATAAGTTAGATTATAATTTAGCGCAAATTCTAGACAGTTGGGCGAGAGAGAGACTAACGCAAGCCACGCCAGAACAAGCCTATTTTATCGCTATTGTTATTTTCTATTTCAGTGCCTTAATCCAACAATTTCCTCTCGGTGACATCGCTGTCAACCAAGAAATTGCCATCACGGGTTATGAAATAGCCTTAACTATCTTCACTTTTGACGCATTTCCCCAAAATTGGGCAGAGACACAGAATAATCTCGCTATTGCTTACAGGGACAGAATCAGAGGGGAGAAAGCTGAGAATTTAGAAAGGGCGATCGCCGCTTGCCAGGAAGCCTTGAAAGTGAGGACTTTTGACGCATTTCCTCAAGATTGGGCAGCGACACAGAATAATCTCGCTATTGCTTACAGGGACAGAATCAGAGGGGATAAAGCTGACAATTTAGAAAGGGCGATCACCGCTTACCAGGAAGCCTTGAAAGTGTTTACTTTTGACGCATTTCCCCAAGATTGGGCAATGACACAGAATAATCTCGCTATTGCTTACAGTGACAGAATCAGAGGGGAGAAAGCTGAGAATTTAGAAAGGGCGATCGCCGCTTACCAAGAAGCTTTGAAAGTTTATACTTTTGAGGCATTTCCCCAACAATGGGCAATGACACAGAATAATCTCGCTATTGCTTACAGTGACAGAATCAGAGGGGAGAAAGCTGAGAATTTAGAAAGGGCGATCGCCGCTTACCAGGAAGCCTTGAAAGTGAGGACTTTTGACGCATTTCCCCAAGATTGGGCAATGACACAGAATAATCTCGCTGCTGCTTACCGTCACAGAATCAGAGGGGAGAAAGCTGAGAATTTAGAAAGGGCGATCGCCGCTTACCAGGAAGCCTTGAAAGTGAGGACTTTTGACGCATTTCCCCAAGATTGGGCAACGACCCAGAATAATCTTGCTGCTGCTTACAGTGACAGAATCAGAGGGGAGAAAGCTGACAATTTAGAAAGGGCGATCATCGTTTACCAGGAAGCCTTGAAAGTGAGGACTTTTGAGGCATTTCCCCAACAATGGGCATTGATACAGAATAATCTCGCCTTAGCTTACTCAAACAGAATCAGAGGGGAGAAAGCCGAGAATTTAGAAAGGGCGATCGCCGCTTGCCAGGAAGCCTTGAAAGTGAGGACTTTTGACGCATTTCCTCAACAATGGGCATTGATACAGAATAATCTCGCCTTAGCTTACTCAAACAGAATCAGAGGGGAGAAAGCCGAGAATTTAGAAAGGGCGATCGCCGCTTGCCAGGAAGCCTTGAAAGTGAGGACTTTTGACGCATTTCCTCAAGATTGGGCAGCGACACAGAATAATCTCGCTATTGCTTACAGGGACAGAATCAGAGGGGATAAAGCTGACAATTTAGAAAGGGCGATCATCGTTTACCAGGAAGCCTTGAAAGTGTTTACTTTTGACGCATTTCCCCAAGATTGGGCAGCGACACAGAATAATCTCGCTGCTGCTTACAGGGACAGAATCAGAGGGGAGAAAGCTGAGAATTTAGAAAGGGCGATCGCCGCTTGTCAGGAAGCCTTGAAAGTTTATACTTTTAAGGCATTTCCCCAACAATGGGCATTGATACAGAATAATCTCGCCTTAGCTTACTCAAACAGAATCAGAGGGGAGAAAGCTGAGAATTTAGAAAGGGCGATCACATCCTATCAGAATGCTTTAACAATCCGCACAAAAGAATCTGATCCCTTTAATTGTTTACAAACTGCCCGCAATTTAGGCTCTCTACACTACAGCGAAGAACAATGGCAACCTGCCACAGAAGCCTATCATATCGCCATTGAAGCGGTAGAAAATGCCCGCTTAGAAGCATTAAACCCCCACAGTCGCCAAGAGGTTTTATCCAATGCTATTGGTGTTTTCCATCGCATTGTGCAAGCATATCTTAATCTCAATCAGCCTGAGAAAGCTTTAGAATATATTGAACGCAGTAAAGGGCGTAATCTGGTGGAATTAATCACCCAGAAAAATCTACAACCCCAAGGGGTTAGCCAAGAAATTATCGCCCAATTAAATGAATTAAAGCAAAGAGTGGTTAATGAACAAATTCGCTTACAACATCAAAGTATTAACCAGAATTTAATGGGTCGTGATAACCTAACTCCCTACGTTCAAGATCACAGTTATCTGAAAGAATATCAACAAGACTTAGATAATTTTATTGCAAGAGAAATTAAAGATACTCTCTTTAGCCTCACTGAAAAAGTTGAGCCGATCCCATTTACAGAGATTCAGGCTTTAACTGATGCTGAAACTTGTCTGCTGCAATGGTACATTACAGGGGAGAAAATACTCGCTTTTGTGGTGTCTGCTGAGGGAGAGGTTAAAGTTTGGCAATCTTCCGAGGATGATAAAAATCAATTATTTGATACATTCAATAATTATCTACAGCTTTACTACTCAGGAAATGGGAAGCAAGAATGGAGAAATCAACTGTCTAACCTCCTACAGACTTTTGCTGATATTCTGCATATTAATGATATTCTTGCCCTCATTCCCGATACTTGTCAACGCTTAATTATTATCCCCCATTGGTTTCTGCATATTTTACCCTTACACGCCTTACCTGTTGATCCCCCCCAACCCCCCTTAAAAAGTGGGGAGTCGGCAACGGGGAGATCAGAATTACAAGATTTATTCCCCAAAGGCGTACAATATGCACCTAGTTGTCAAATCTTGCAAAAAATCTCCCAAACTTTTCACCATTCAGACTTTAATAAACTGTTCGCTATTCAAAACCCCACCAAAGACTTATTTTACACTGACTTAGAAGTTAATATCCTCTCAACTTTCTTTACTGAACCTCAAGTTATCGCTAAAGATAACGCCACTAAAAACGCTGTTCTTCCCCATCTTAAATCCTCAGATAACCACTGTTATCACTTCTCCTGTCATGGAAGCTTTAACCCAGCTAATCCCCTTGAATCCGCCTTATTCTTAGCCAATAAAAAATCCTTAACATTAGGCGAAATCTTTGAACTGCGCTTGAATAAATGTCGCCTTGTCACCCTTTCTGCCTGCGAAACTGGCTTAATTGATTTAAACTCTATCAGTGATGAATATATCGGTTTACCCAGTGGTTTTCTGTTTGCGGGAAGTCCCAGTGTTGTCAGTAGTTTATGGACAGTTAATGACCTATCAACCTCCTTCTTGATGATTAAATTATATGAGATTTTATTTGATGAGAATCAGCAAGTTTCTGTACCAGTTGCTTTAAAAACTGCACAAAATTGGTTACAGAATTTAACCGTACAAGAATACTTTAATCAGTTGGATAGTTGCCTAAAAATTGTCAAGTCAATGCAACAAAAATTAACATCAAAAGAATTTAATCGATTGATGGATATGATTGAAGATGAACAAATTAGAATAAAAGGGTTTGAACTTAATTATAAGCTGTTCAATAACCCTTTTTATTGGGCTGCTTTTACCGCATCAGGTATCTAAACTAATCACAAAAATTGTCTAATGTTTCCCTAAAAACGTGAATAGCGAGAGGAGTTGCTACCACTACCAAAACTGGATTACCAGAAGTAGCAAGTAAACCAACTAATCCACCTAATATATTAGGTGCTAAATCATCTTTAACTCGGTCATGACATATTAATTGACGTGCTTGGGTGATAGCTTGTTGCCAAAAATTATCTTCATCTGCTCTCACTGTATCAATATTTGAACGCCTTGCTAATCTCATAGCAGCATACTTCAAATCGCCATCACACTGCTCAATTAAGTCAATATCTCCTAATGCGTTAGAATCCTCTGCCAATTCAGCGCGAAACTGGGCAATTTCTTCAGCAGTAACTTTAGTTGATTCAATATCCATAGGTTGTTCTTATTTACAGACAATGCTGATTGTATAGTTTCTATTTTGCCATCTATCGATAGTTTTTAATAGACAGTGTTAAGTGGTCAATTTCTCTTCTCTGACCCATGTTAAGAGCATCTTAACAATCCTTGACAAAATGAACTTTATGTGGGTTGCTTACCCAGAAACAAACTGACCACAAAATTGGCTAATTGTCAATAGCTTTTGAGATGCTCTCATTCCACAATACCCTCGATCGAGCTTAGGGTAACATTTTGGGCTTATTGAACTTAACTAGCGATAGATTCGAGGATTTATTAGCCCCATCAAAACCAAAAACCCTGATTTTAGCTAGATTTTACCCGATCTACCGCCCTAGCCCAACAAATAATTTTTCGCACAGATAAGAATTATTCTCAATAGCTGTACAATAGGAAAAGACAACTTTACCAAGAATCGAGCAATGAACGATAAAATAACTCGTAGAGTCTTTCTAGGCGCAGGAACAGCCACCTTAGCCCTAGCGGTGGGTCAATTAGGGAAAATAAACGAGGTTTCTGCCCAAACTAACCAATTAAACCTCTATTCCTCCCGTCACTACAACACCGACCGACGATTGTATGACAACTTCACCCGACAAACGGGAATAAAAATTAACCTCGTGGAAGGGGAAGCGGACCCATTAATCGAACGAATCAAAAGCGAAGGCCGCAATAGTCCTGCTGATATACTCCTGACGGTAGATGCGGGGAGATTATGGCGGGCCGACCAACAGGGAATTTTTGCCCCGGTCAATTCCCGCATTCTCACCCAAAGAATTCCCGCTAATTTGCGTCACCCCAAAGGTCACTGGTTCGGGTTTAGTAAACGCTTGCGGGTAATTATGTACAACAAAGACAGAGTTAACCCCAGAGAAATCGATTCCTATGCAGATTTAACCAATCCCAAATGGAAAGGAAAAGTCGTCACCCGGTCATCTAGTAACATCTATAGTCAATCTTTTACCGCTTGGTTAATCGACATCCAAGGGGAAGCGGCCGCAGAAAAATGGTGTCGAGGATTAGTGGCTAATTTTGCTCGTTCACCCCAGGGAAATGATAAGGCACAAATCGAAGCTGTAGCCGCAGGAATTGCCGATTTAGCCCTAGCTAACACCTATTACTTAGCTGGGTATGCCGAAGAAAAAGACCCCGCTAAACGGGCAATTTATGACCAAGTAGGCGTAATTTTCCCCGACCAAACAGGGCGCGGCGCTCACGTTAATATTAGCGGTGGTGGTTTAATTAAAACTGCCCCCAATCGAGAATCGGCAATTAAATTTTTAGAGTATCTTTCTAGCAATGAAGCACAGAACTTTTTTGCTAAGGGTAATCAAGAATATCCCGTCGTTCGAGGCGTTGCTTTAGATCCTGTTCTGGCAAAACTCGGACGCGGGAAAGAAGATACCGTTAGTGTGGCTAATTATGGTCCTAATTTAGCCAAAGCAGTACAGGTAATGAATCGCGCTGGTTGGAAGTAAGTTATCAGTTATCAGTTATCAGTTATCAGTTATCAGTTATCAGTGGGAAGTGGGGAGCTTTTTTCAGTGATCAGAACGTAGGTTGGGTTGAAGCATGAAACCCAACGCCCGATTATGTTACGCTACCGCTAACCCATCCTACAAATAATTGTGCCTCCCTACTTAATTGGTTAAGCTAAAAGCTTGGATGTACTTAGTTTATAACCTTCTTTTTAGGTAGGAGAATTGCCAGATTCTTTTTTTTGCCTTTTGCCTTTTGCCTTTAGAAGCTAATTACCGATTACTGTTCACTGATAATTGCTATGTTAAGGCAAATAAAACCGAGAGATTATTAGCGGGCATAGGAATTACTTCTAACAATTGTAAACCTCGATCGCTCGCTGCTTGCACCACATCTTCTAAATTCCTAACTCCCCAAGCAGAGTTTTGAGAACGGAGAGAAAGATCAAAGCTTTCATTACTAGGAGAAGTATGTTTTCCCTGTCGTTTATAGGGACCATAAAGATAGAGAATTTCCCCCGAACTGAGAATGCGACTCGCTCCTGCCATTAAAGCTAAACAAGCGGACCAGGGGGCGATATGAATCATATTAATATTAACAATGGCATTAATAACGATATTTTCCTTCTCTACCGCCCAAACTGACTGATGAACATCGATAAATAGGGGGCGATCGAGATTAGAACTAGGATAATAATCGCACCAACTGCGAATACTATCTAGAGCCAGAGGGTTACAATCCGAGGGAATCCAACGACAAGGAGCAAGACGAGGGGCAAAAAAAACAGCGTGTTCACCCGTGCCGCTAGATATTTCTAAGATATTGCCAGTCTTCGGTAAAAATTGGCTGAGAACTTCCAAAATCGGCTGACGATTGCGTTCTGTTGCTGGAGCGTATTGACGTAAATCAGACATAATACTAAATCCTTTGAGTACAGGCTAGTTATGAGGAGAGGCAAAAGGGGGAATAAATAATCAGTTTTTAATAACAGGATTTAGTATAACTACAGCGTTTCTCCTAAAGATGAAGCGTAACCTAGATCAGTGATCAGCTTTTTTCTCCCTTCTCCCTTCTCTTCAATTCATAATTCATAATTACCACTCCTCAAACAGATTATATTACCCTTGGCAGTGCCTTGAGTCCGATCGCTGCTCTGGAAAAATATTAAGTTTTATTAAGAAGTTAGTGACAAAACACCAGCTTTAATCTCTATTATCGTAGTAAGTGGCTTTTGACTGGAATCAAGCCGGTCAAGATAAATAGTAACTTTTGCCCATCATCAAACAAAGATGGTCAGTCTAACTAAAACAGTCGCTGTGGCCATGCCCTCGTGATCAATTCCTATGTCAACCCTGGTTATTGTCGAATCCCCCACCAAAGCTCGGACGATCAGTAATTATCTGCCTAGCGGCTATCGAGTCCAAGCCTCCATGGGCCACATCCGCGATCTGCCCGCCTCCGCCGAAGAAATTCCCCCCGCCCAGAAAGACAAATCCTGGGCTAACTTAGGCGTGGATGTGGAGAACGATTTCGATCCTCTCTACGTCGTCCCCAAAACCAAAAGTAAAATCGTCAAAGAATTAAAAGAAGCCCTCAAAGGGGCCAGCGAACTGATCCTTGCCACCGACGAAGATCGGGAAGGGGAAAGCATCAGTTGGCATCTCTTGCAGGTACTCAACCCGAAAATACCCACCAAAAGGATGGTATTTCACGAAATCACCAAAGAAGCGATCCAAACCGCCCTGAAAAATTGTCGCTCCATCGACGAAAATTTAGTTCACGCCCAAGAAACCCGCCGCATACTCGATCGCCTCTACGGTTATACCCTCTCCCCCCTACTCTGGAAAAAAATCTCTAAAGGGTTATCCGCCGGCCGGGTGCAATCCGTAGCCGTGCGTCTGCTCGTGCAACGGGAACGGGAACGACGGGCCTTTAAAACCGCCAATTATTGGGACCTGAAAGCGACTTTAGAAAAGGACAAAAATCAATTCGACTCGAAATTAGTCACCTTAAACGGTCAAAAAGTGGCAAATGGGAGCGATTTCGATGCCGACACCGGCAGACTGCTCCCCGGTCGCCAGGTGACACTCTTAGATCAAGCGACGGCGGCGGCCTTAAAAGAACGCATCCAAGACAAAATCTGGCGCGTTAGCCACACCGAAGAAAAACCCACCACTCGCAAACCATCCCCCCCCTTCACTACTTCCACCCTACAGCAAGAAGCTAACCGGAAACTAGGCATATCCGCCAGGGACACCATGCGAATCGCCCAAAATCTCTACGAACAGGGCTACATCACCTATATGCGGACTGATTCCGTCCATCTTTCCGATCAGGCCATCACCGCCGCCCGCAATTGTGTAGAACAAATGTACGGCAAAAACTATCTCAGTCCCCAACCCCGGCAATACACCACCAAAAGCAAAGGAGCGCAGGAGGCCCACGAAGCCATCCGGCCCGCCGGCAGTAGCTTTCGCCTACCCCGGGAAACTGGTCTGAGCGGACTAGAATTCGCCCTCTATGACCTAATCTGGAAACGCACCGTCGCCTCACAGATGGCCGATGCCCGTATTACCCAGATCGCCGTCAATATTCAGGTGGAAGATGCCGGATTTCGCTCCTCCGGCAAAAGAATCGACTTCCCCGGCTTTTTCCGCGCCTATGTGGAAGGTTCCGACGATCCCGAAGCCGCCATCGACGACCAAGAAATCATCCTACCCCCCCTCAGCGTCGGTGATACCCCCAATTGTCGCAAACTAGAAGCCATTAGCCACGATACCCAACCCCCCGCCCGTTATAGCGAAGCCTCACTCGTAAAAACCCTCGAAAGTGAAGGAATCGGGCGACCCAGCACCTACGCCACCATTCTCGGCACCATTATCGATCGCGGTTATGCCCAAATGCGGAATAAAACCCTCATTCCCACCTTCACCGCTTTTGCCGTGGTTAGTTTGTTAGAAAATCATTTCCCCGACCTGGTAGATCCCAAATTTACCTCAAAAATGGAAGAAACCCTCGACGATATCGCCACCGGTTCCGCTCAATGGTTGCCCTATCTCGATCGCTTCTATCGCGGCGAAAAGGGGCTAGAAAGCCAAGTAAAAGAGCGCGAGAGTCAAATTAACTCTAGCACCGCCAAATCGGTGATTTTAGAGGATTTACAGGCAACTATCAAGATCGGCAAATACGGTCCCTATCTGGAAGTCTCCCGAGACGATCAAATCCTCACCGCTTCCATCCCCGCCGATTTAACCCCCGCCGACCTCAACCCCGAACAGGTAGAAACCCTGCTGCGACAAAAAACCGCAGGTCCCGATAAAATCGGTCTTGATCCCGACACCGGAGAACCCATTTATCTGCTCGTCGGTAGTTATGGTCCCTACGTCCAGTTAGGAGATGTCAGCGACGACAATCCCAAACCCAAACGCGCCTCCCTACCCAAAGGAGTCAAACCCGACGATATCACCCTCGAACAAGCGGTGGGTTTATTAGCACTGCCGCGACTGCTGGGAACCGATCCCCTCACCGGAGGCAAAATCAAAGCCAGTTTAGGACGCTTCGGTCCCTATATAGTTCGCGAAGAAGGCAAAGAAAAAGAATATCGTTCCCTCAAAGCCGGCGATGATATCCTAACCATCACCCTCGATCGCGCCTTGGCCCTATTAGCCGAACCGAAAAAAGCTCGCAGCACCCGCGGTTCGGGCAAACCACCCCTAAAAGAATTGGGCAAACATCCCGACGACGGGGAATTGGTGGCATTGTACGAGGGTCCCTACGGAGTTTATATCAAACACGCTAAGACCAACGCCAAAATTCCCGAAGGCGAAACCGCCGAAACCCTCACCCTAGAACAAGCTTTGTCGGCCCTAGCGGCCAAGGCAACTACTGCCAAGAAAACCACCACCAAGAAAACTACTTCTAGCACCACCAAAAAAACTACTTCTCCGGGTAGTAAAACCAGCAAAAGTAAGAAGGTTTAGCAGTTAGTGGTGAGGCAATTTTCTCCATGGTTAATTCCTCACCCCGACGCGGCGACAAATCCGGTTGGCTTTTTTGTCCTCTGCACCACTTTGACTAGGCTGATCCTAAGTAGGTAGGCGTTAAAAATTATCAGACACCACCCTTATCAAGGGTAGGGTTGATTCATGAATCAACCCTACCTTATCAAGTGGGGCAGGGGGGATCGAACGTAAAATCCATTTTTAATTTAATTATAACCAGCTACTTATACCTCAAATTCCCCTACTGTAAAGCAATCGCCATCGCTTCTTGGGGAATTTGCCGGTAAATTGGTTTTAAAAATTGTTCTATGGCATCGGATTCGGGAGCAGCCAGGGGAAAATTGCCTAAAATGTCGAGAATGGTTTGATTTTCATTCCCCGGCGTAATTACGACTAGGGAGGGATCTAGCTCTTCATCGTACTGCCAAAAGCGATCGATAGCACTTTCGGGGGCAGTTTTTTCGACTACTGCGGAGGGTTGACTGACTGCTAAAG
Source organism: Microcystis sp. MC19 (assembly GCF_003019735.1). Taxonomy (NCBI): domain Bacteria; kingdom Bacillati; phylum Cyanobacteriota; class Cyanophyceae; order Chroococcales; family Microcystaceae; genus Microcystis; species Microcystis sp. MC19. The sequence continues at coordinate 3,540,866 of NZ_CP020664.1, forward strand.
GTTGATTATCAGAGGAATAGGAGCGTTTTTCCCGTAAAGCTTCCAGAATTTGGCTTTTGGTTCGGCCGCGCAGTTGCAACAGCAGGAAGGGATCGACGCTAAAACGATCGCCCAATTGATAATATACTGCTCCTATATGTTTGCAGGGGTTGGCTTGATCGGGACAGGTGCAACGGGAGCGAATATCGGCCAGGGAAAAGGGAAATAAATTCACCCCACTGTCGATAAAAATACGCTCGATATGATCGGGCATTTGTCCGGTGAGTAATTGAGCAGAATAAATGGCTTTTTTGGAGAGAAGCTTAATAATATAGTCCCATTCTTCATCACTAAAGGCCGCTAGGGATAAATCCACTATATAAGGCGCTGGTTCACTGCCTTGTACTCTGGCAATAACTTGCGAGTCTTCAAAGTCAATACTTAAAACATTGCCTTCTCTTGCGTACAGTCTGGCTCGTTCCAAGCGTTTTTTAAAGCGATAGGAATCGAGGAGTTCTAACCATTTTTGTACCCACCAAGCTTGTTCTGTCATTTTTTATTCACCCTACCGCTTATCAGCTTCGTTACCAACAAAAACGCCAATTCAAAAAGGAAAAGCATCAGCCTAGAGGCTTTACTAGGAAAGGCTCATCAGGTATAGTCTGATCAATACAACAACAAATCAGACCCAAAAACGAAGCCCTCAATATCTTAACATAAGTAGGTAGGCACAATTATTTGTAGGATGGGTTAGCGGTAGCGTAACCCATGCGGGCGTTGGGTTTCATGCTTCAACCCAACCTACGTTTATTTTATATTTAATTCCACCCACCTACTTAGAACCAAGAAAGTTGCTCTACCAACTTAGTCAAGAGGAAAATTTATCTCAACGACAAATAGCCGTCTTGATCCTATGTCATCAAAGCACCACCTGAGCAAGTATTAAGAAGGAATCAGAGTTCCTGCGGATGCTATCTACAAAGGTATAGCACAAGCTGATACTAAATCGGTTTTTAGGCTAAGACGTATTTAAATCGCTTATTCTTAGATTAGCCGAATCTCCCCAAATCCCTTTACTGTTGCCTCTTGCCTCTTGCCTCATCTCAACAGGCAATTTAAATTACGAACAGCTTAATAGTGTGATTAACTCCCAATCGAACTTTAAAAATCCACTCCCCACTTCCCACTTTCCTATACTTTTTAAACAGGATTTAGTATGAGAGTGAGACTCGCCGCAAAAACTGAAAACAACCTTTTAAAAAAGTAAGTAAGTACCTAGGCAAAATTAATTACATACTCGCCTCCAAAATTGTCCAGCACTTTTTTAACGTAAGCGAGGAGGCTCTTTCGGTCTTTATAGGTGCTAAATTCAATCCATTCATATTTTAAAAATCTCCATAATATTTCAATTAAATTTCGCTAGTAACCGTTCCGACCTGTATCTCATAAAATAATTGATTATCTCGTTTCATTATTCCTAAAATATTTAGTCTTTTACCTTCAATTGGTGGCAACTTAATCGTGGTTTTTTCTTCTTGCCAAGCGTAAGGAATACAAGGCTTTGAATCCCATCCCATTTCATCCAAATATCCTATCTCAATCTCTCCTCTTTTTTCCTGTTTTTTGAGTTCTTCTAAAATAGGTAGTTTGACCTCAATCTCCCACTCATCAGACGTTTTGGCGACCCCTTTTCTCACCCTTTTCCACCTCATGTTGATTTTTTTTATGAGTCTTTTTATCGTGTCTTTGCTTACGGTTAATTTCCATTCTTCTACAATTTTTATCTGGATTTTTTTAAGCTTTTCGGTTCTTCAACTTGTTGACCTTGTGCTTCTATCAATTTAGGTTTTCTCCCTCTTCCTAGACGATTATAAAAACCAATTAGTTTTCTATCTTCCCAGGCCGTCAACCAATTATAGATGGTCTTTCTCGTAACTCCAAATATTCCGCTCAATTCTTCTATCGTGGTTCCCTGAAAACTTAAGAGTATACATTTCGCTCGCTCTCTTACTTGATGATGTTTACTAGCTCGATAAATTCTCTCTAGCATTTTCTGGCTCTCGGGGTTTAGGTCTCTAATCAATCTCATTGTATTTTCCTGCTGCTTGGTTTTTTCATGTATTATACTTCTTAATTTTTTATTTGGGTAATTAATTTTGCATGACTACTTAACATTCTTTGTCCCAGACTATATACTAATAAGCATATTCCCATTAAAAAAACCATTGTTTCTATCCTTTTTGGGTTTTTCACAAAGACACTATCTGCTAGAAATAAGGGGTCTTTAATGAATCTAAATCCTCGTTCACAAGATTGTTGTGCTTTATATTCATCAAGCATTTCTTCCGCCGATAGGTTTTCCTTGTCGAGAACATTAGTGGCGATAATAAATCTTCCTGCTCTTTCTGTTTCGGCTTTAATAATTTCAGCTTTTTTTCAATTACTCCTTGACAGCTATAGACTTTCTTCTTCTTGTTATTGAGGGTTTCTTGATATTCTAATTCTCCTAACTCATGATATTTTAAAGTTTTATTAAATTTCTTTACTTCGAGTTTCAATTCAGTCAGGTTAGGCTTTTTTCTGTGCTGCCAATTCTTTAATTGTTTTTCAATTTTTTCTTTCTCCTTCCTTAACTTATCAGACAATTTTTCCAAGTTTGAATCTTTTCTAGCTGCACTCTCTACGATAAGCCATCTTTGCCTAATTCCGTGATAATTTACTGGCTTTTCTTGGTATTTATAGCCTTTTTTTTGACTTAAATGAAACTCAGCTTCCTTAGCTTTTTCTACAATTTCTTTCGCCTTTTTTAAGCTAAAAGGTACTCTGGTTAATCATTTTATTTCTCCTAAAATCTGAAGATTTTTGGCGGTGTATAAGGCACTATCTGCTACCTATATTGTCTCCAGATTCAGGTTTTTTTGATAAGCTTTTATGATTAACGGAAAAATATTTTTGTCCGACTCGTTCCCTGAACCTGTTCTCATTAGCAAAGGAACATCCCCATCACTACTTACCATCAGCTCTAGCATAAACTGTTTTAAGTCAGGTCTTTCATCTTGCGAATATCCATAAGTAATTTCGATAACATTTTCTGAGTTTTCTTGCTGATTTTCTTCCTCTTCTTCTTTGAGCTTGTATTCTCCATGAACGGACACCGAAGCTCGAATCTAGATGACTGTATTTAGTATTTATTTCGTACTTATTGATCGTATTTATCGCTAAACTTGTCCAAGTTTTTTCTAGACCCTATTTATGTAGATAATCCATAACTCTGCCGATTTTATCGTCATTTATCTCTTCGGATTTTATTCCTTTTCCTAATAAGTGTTCTATCGGTTTATCTTCAAAAAACTTGGGGAACAAATATAAAGGTTTACTAACAAATCCCAAACCATTTAGGATGATGGCTTTCACGATTGTGCCAGCACTAATTTTCTCTCTCTTGTCTATTCCTAATGCTTCATTGACTAAATCTTCGATTCCTAATTCATCAATAATTCCCGCAACTATCCCTAAGTGATCTAAGTTTTTTACCTTGATTTCCTGGTTCATTTTTTTTCTCTAGGTATGAGCGGTTCACTTTAATTATTATCTCATCTTTTTCGTCTCAGGTGTTTGAATATTTATACTTAGCTATCTCAAGAGCTTTCCGAGTATTTATACTTAGTGGTTTGCTCAACTTTCTCTGTCCTTCCCTTTGTGTTTTTCAACCTGCGGAATGTGGGTTATATCATTTTAGGAAACTTGCGCAAACAGCTAATTTATCCTCAAACGACAACGGAGATGAGTGAATCCCAATTAAAAGAAATCTTACAAGAAGTTAACCTGCAAGATGTTCTTAATCGCATCAAAAATTTTGATGAGGAAGTGGATTGGGAAAATATTTTATCTTTAAAAGAACAACAGCGTCTAGCCTTTGTGCGACTATTCGTTAATCAGCCAGATTTTGTGATTTTAGATGAAGCCACCAGTGCTTTAGATTTAAAAAATGAAGATCATTTATATAAACAGTTACAACAAACTGGCAAGACTTTTATTAGTGTCGGACATCGAGAAAGTTTGTTTAACTATCATCAAAAGGTTTTGGAACTTTCCGAGGATTCTACTTGGCGATTAATGAGAATGGAAGACTATCATCCATCAGCAGCGATTGCAACTCATTCTAACAATGCCAAAACCGTTGATGAAACGATAGGAATTGTCTCTGAAATGAACAATCAAGACAATTTTACCCATCAAGAAATGCAAAAACTGACCAACTATAGCTTAAGTACGGGCTCTCCCAGCTTTGGTGGGTAAAATGTATTCTAAGATACATTTCTCAAGAGCGAGGGGGTGGAACGAACCACAAAGACACAAAGGACACAAAGATCGATCCTATGTAAGTTAAACTTATCACACAGAACCTAGAAGAGCCTAAGTACGATCAAAAATAAAGCCAGTCGAGGTCAAATAATTGTTGCCAATGATGGCATGATCTATCGTTATGACAAAACCCTTGATATTGCCCAATGGGTGAGAGTTTAGCTTCTCAGGGAGCTTCGATTGAACTTAAAAAGATATATTGCCGCAGTTCGGGAACCTTCAAAGAAGATTCTCGACCCATTACATTGTTCGCCAATTCCGAGTTAAATTGACCAATTAAAAGCCGCCTGGACTTAAATAACTGGGATTTTCCTGTAGGGAAGTATCGAAGGGATTGGCCAAATCTTGGGTGCGAATTAAGGGGCCAGACTGTTGCTGTTGCATGACATCATAGTATAAAGTTTCAGTTAATTTGGCATCCCGGGTAATCATATTATCGAAATAGGAACCTTGCATAAAAGTACGCCAACCAAAAAGAGAGTTGAACTGTCCTAAAATGCTGGTGTAGTCGTAGAAACGACCCGTATTGTTATTAACAGCGCGGTTAAACAAACCAGGGATATTATTAAATCCTACCGCCGTATCGGGAGAGGGGACAATTTGCAATTGTTGGGTTTTTACCGGTGGGGGATTGGTGGCGGGTGGAGTTTCGGCGATCGCAGTAGGCGAACTCAACCAGACTAAACCGGTTAAACAAAACAGGGAAGGAAGTAAAAACTTAGCGCGCATGGGTAAAAATCTCCTCACAGGGATAGGGTTAATTTAAAAATCGCGTCAATGGGATGAGAAAGAAATTAATACTAGCGATCGAGTCAATATATAATGACTTTTGGCTCAATTGTAACCGAAATTTTGGAGTCAGTCAGGCTCCCAATCCTGAAAATATGGCTAATTCCTCGGTAGCGAATCTCGACACTGCTTCCCTGCGTCAATTTCTCCTCGATGCTCTTGTCCGTCTTGCCTATCGAGAGGGGGATTTCACCCTGTCTTCAGGACAAAAAAGCAGCTACTATATCAACGGCAAACAAGTTACCCTCACTGCGGAGGGAGCTTTAGCCGTGGGGCGTTTATTGCTGTCTCTACTGCCTCCAGATACCCAAGCGGTGGCAGGATTAACCCTAGGGGCGGATCCGATTGTCAGCGCCGTTAGTGTGGTATCTGCCTACGAAAATCGCCCGATTCCAGCTTTAATCGTCCGCAAAGAGGCAAAAGGTCACGGCACTATGGCTTATATCGAGGGGCCGACTTTAAACCCCGGTGCCGCGGTGGTTGTCCTCGAAGACGTGGTGACAACGGGGAAAAGTGCCATGGTAGCGGTAGAAAGATTACGGGATGCGGGTTATCAAGTAGATTTAATCATTGCTTTGGTGGATAGAGAGCAAGGAGGGGCGGAATTTTACCAATCTCAGGGAATAAAGTTTCAAGCTTTGTTTTCGATTCAGGATCTACAGGCGGCTTATCATAATCAATAGCGGTGAGTGGCCAGAAACGCTCGATAACTGGGTTTTAACAGTCGGATTGGCTCTGGGGATAAACCACAAAGGCACAAAGAACACAAAGAGGAAGACAGATTCAAGCGGGCTGCCTTCATTGCCTAAACGATAAGTTAAGTAGGTAGGCGTTAAAAATTATCAGAAACCCCCCTTATCAAGGGGGGCAGGGGGGATCGAACCTAAAATCCATTTTAAATTTAATTATAACCAGCTACTTAACTAGATTTTTTTCCTGTGAATAATTTGGTAACTAGCCGAGGTTTTCGTCCCGAAGAAACAGCTAGTAACATTGATAGATTCAGAGTCTAGCTATTGACTAATAGCTATTCTCGCACGGGGACTCAAGATGCCTTGGCTCTCTTTGGCTCTAAGAATTGAAGCCTTTATCACTTTCTGATAACCCTCAGACCGACTAACTGTATACTAGGCTATAAGATTTGCTTAAAAATCTTCAAACCATGCCGAACTATCGACAGTACAGCGATCGCCAAATATGAATCAAGGCATAGATTTACAAGAAAGTTTCATTAAATCCCTAACAGACTTGGGATTAAGTGGAGGACTGGCTAAAGCGATTTGGATGCCTTTACCCATGTTCCTGATGATTATAGCCGCCACAGTGGGGGTTTTAGTCTGCGTCTGGTTAGAAAGGAAAATTTCCGCCGCCGTCCAACAGCGTATTGGACCGGAATACGCAGGACCCTTGGGCGTTTTACAACCGGTCGCCGACGGTCTGAAATTAGTCTTTAAAGAAGATGTCGTCCCCGCTAAGGCTGACCCCTGGTTATTCCTCTTTGGGCCGATTTTGGTGGTGATGCCAGTGTTTGTCTCCTACCTCATCGTCCCCTTCGGTCAAAATCTGCTGATTACTGACCTAAACGTAGGGATCTTTTTATGGATTTCCTTGTCCAGTATTGCCCCCATTGGTTTATTAATGGCGGGTTATGCCTCAAATAATAAGTATTCCTTGCTGGGAGGCCTGCGGGCGGCGGCGCAATCGATTAGTTATGAAATTCCCTTGGCTTTATCGGTATTAGCGATTGCGATGATGTCTAATAGTCTCAGTACCATTGATATTGTCGAACAACAATCCGGTTATGGCATTTTAGGCTGGAATATCTGGCGCCAACCGGTGGGTTTTCTGATTTTCTGGATTGCCGCTTTAGCTGAGTGTGAACGTCTGCCTTTCGATTTACCAGAAGCGGAGGAGGAATTAGTCGCCGGTTATCAAACCGAATACGCGGGGATGAAATTCGCTCTCTTTTATGTGGGTTCCTACGTTAACCTGGTGCTGTCGGCCCTAGTTTTCGCCGTCCTCTATCTTGGTGGTTGGGAATTTCCTATCCCCGTCAATGCTTTAGCCGGCTGGTTGGGAGTTAGTGAAACCAATCCCTGGCTACAAATTATCACCGCTTCCCTCGGGATTACGATGACGGTATTAAAAGCCTATTTTCTCATCTTCATCGCTATTCTCTTGCGTTGGACTGTACCCCGGGTTCGCATTGACCAATTACTCGATTTAGGCTGGAAATTCCTCTTACCGGTATCTTTAGTTAACCTACTACTTACCGCCGCCCTAAAACTAGCTTTTCCCTTTGCTTTTGGCGGTTAATTCCCATTTTTGCCCTGTTAACCTACTATACCTCTGACCATCATGTTTAACATCCTCAAACAAGTCAGCGATTACGCCAAAGGTAGCATTCAAGCGGCGAAATACATCGGCGAAGGTTTATCCGTTACCTTCGACCATATGCGTCGTCGTCCGATTACCGTTCAGTATCCCTACGAAAAGTTAATTCCCTCGGAACGTTATCGGGGTAGAATTCACTTTGAGTTCGATAAATGTATCGCTTGTGAAGTTTGTGTGCGAGTTTGTCCGATTAATTTACCGGTAGTGGATTGGACTTTTAACAAGGAAATTAAAAAGAAAGAACTCAAACACTACAGTATCGATTTTGGGGTCTGTATTTTCTGTGGCAATTGTGTGGAATACTGTCCGACTAATTGTTTGTCCATGACCGAAGAATACGAACTAGCGACCTATGATCGTCATGAATTAAACTATGATAACGTCGCCCTAGGCCGTTTACCCTACAAAGTCACCCAAGACCCGATGGTAACACCTCTGAGGGAATTAGGTTATCTGCCTAAAGGTGTTATCGAACCCCACGATTTACCCGCCGGTAGTCAACGCGCCGGTAAACGTCCGGAAGAAATTACCGATTAATTAGCAGTTAGCTATCAGCCGTCACGGTTTTTAGGTAGGAGAATTGCCAGATTCTGTCTTTTGCCTCTTGCCTGTTGCCTCTTGCCTTCAGAAGCTGATAACTAATAATTAATAACTCTCAAACATAAAAGGAGATGAAACTACTGTGAATTTAGCCGAGGGCGTTCAAATAGTATCTTTTGGCATTTTAGCAGCCCTAGTAATCGGGACAGCTTTAGGCGTGGTACTATTATCTAATATCGTTTATTCCGCCTTTTTATTGGGCGGTGTTTTTATCAGCATTTCCGGTTTATATCTCTTACTAAATGCTGATTTTGTAGCGGCGGCACAAATTCTAATTTATGTGGGTGCGATTAACGTTTTAATTCTCTTTGCTATTATGCTTGTTAACAAGCAAGAGGACTTTTCTGATATTCCTAAACGTTGGATCCGTCAGGCATCTACTGCTTTAGTTTGTGTGGGTTTATTTGTACTGTTATCGACCATGGTTTTAATCACACCTTGGTCAATTTCTACCACTTCTCCCGCCGTTGTGACTAATACTTTAGTAGAAATCGGTAAGCATTTCTTTAGTGATTTCCTGCTACCCTTTGAATTAGCTTCCGTGCTATTATTAATGGCCATGGTCGGAGCAATTATTTTAGCTCGTCGCGACCTTATCCCTACCCTAAAAGCTGAAGAACCTACGGCCACAGCCTTAACATTACCCGAACGACCTAGAGAATTAACCGCCCCTAAATAGGACAAAAGAAAGAGGTATCATGCAGATTCAGTTAGAGTATTATTTGTTATTAGCGGCGGCTTTATTTTGTATCGGAATTTACGGTTTAGTCACCAGTCGCAATGCTGTCCGGGTTTTAATGTCGATCGAATTGATGCTCAATTCTGTTAACATTAACTTAATGGGTTTTTCCAACTATCTTGACCCCGCTAATATCCGAGGCCAAATTTTTACTATTTTCGTGATTACCGTAGCGGCAGCCGAGGCAGCCGTGGGTTTAGCGATTATCCTGACTATCTATCGTAACCGCGACACGATCGATATGGAACAGTTTAACCTGCTCAAATGGTAAGGTTTTAAATATTTACCCCCCTCTCTCCCTTTTTTGGGGAGAGTTTTTTTTGGTTAATTTTTCCCTGTTAACGAGGATAAATCTCAGTGACAACTCGATCGGGGGAGCTACTGGTAACAACAATGTTATTATCTTCTAAAGTGCCGATCGCTTTATCGCCGGTGAGATTAAATTTTGGTTCCTGTTGTTCATAGATAATATTCCCCTCGGCCTCGACAATTTTTTCCGACATTTTCCAAGTTAATATCTGACTATACAATTGCGCCCCAGTTTTCTGATTAATTCCCTTAACCCCATCCTTGAGATAAGCGATACGATTGCCTAATTCCACCACCACACGATTACCAGTAATAGTGATTTGATCTTGATATTGAAAAATTTCCGTGGGGCGATCGGACGTTAGGGTACGATTTTGATAGTTCCAAATTGCCTGAGAACCAGAAATCTGTAAAGGTGGTTCTAAAGAGCGATATTCGAGGTTTTCTTGCAGGATAACCTGATTATTTTTTCTTTCCCAACGACCGCCGATAGCAGTAAGGCGATCGATAATAGTTTTATTAATATAGCGATCAAAAGCGACTTTTTGATCGGTACTAATGACCTGTTGCGGAATTTCCCAGTACAGGCGCTCGGTTTGCAGGACGACACGGGATTCCTTGGCGGTAGCCACCACTTGACCTTGTAATTCTAGTTTTTCTTGGCGCGTGTCGTAGCGTCCTTGGCGGGCCTTAGCTTCTAGTTGTAGATGACTACCTTTGATCCCTTTGGGGGAGATTAAAATACCTTCCTTGGGTAGCCAACGCAATTCCGGCGCGTTAATAATGGCCTTATTGCGGGGATCTACAGCCACAATATTATCTTTGAGGAGAATTTCCTGGCCTTCCTTGTAAACTTCACCGCGGTCAGCACTAACCTGTAAAACTACTTTCCCCTCTTGATAGATATTACCCTTGATATTTTCCAGACGGGCAATTTTTTGGTCTTGGGTGTAGGTAGCTTTTTTGACTTGAATTTTCCAGAGGGGTTGTCCCGAGGGGTTAGCCTGTTCTAAGGTGGCATTATTGAGAATTAAGCGGCCAGTTTCCTCGATTTTAGGCGATTCTGTCGGCGAAATTGTCGGCGGATCGGGGGGTTGACAGGCCGTTAATCCCAGCAAACCGATGAGGAGGGCAGCCCCGCGCCCAATTGATAGTTTTAAGTGTAACCGCTGCCTCAATTTCGATCGCTCCGCTGCTATTTTATTAGGGGTCGAGAATAGAGTCGCCTCCATCCCCTCCCATCCAGAACCGTACATGAGAGTTTTACCTCATACGGCTCCTCGTTTGACTGTTCCCTTGTTAAGGATACAGCCTGACATTCATTGGCTGTCTATATATCATTGTAGTTGACTCAAGGTCAAGTTAACTACGGATGATTCTAGGTTTCCATTGGCTGCCGTTTGATCACTGAAGACCTGACTAGGCAATTATTTCAGGCATTTCAGCCTTATTTGATGCCTAAACGTTTCGCACATCTTTAGTTATTTTATCTTGACCAAATTTCAATAGCCAGATCAGCTAGATAATTAGCTCGCTTTTCAATTTCTTCCTTATTCCAGACATTTTTGTCATAAAAGTATTTGTTCAAAGAAACATTAGTTTTTTTATTAAACAAACTAACTTTATCTAAAAACTGTTTATTAGATAAGTCTGAATTGTAGGCCGTCAAAGTCAGATTACCTAAAGTATGTAGCCAAGTTTTATGTATTTGTTCGTGATTATCACCAAGCATATCTTGCCAGTTCGGTGTTAATTTCTGGGGCATTATATGCTCTATTGTTAGGTTATCAGTATCAACCATCTCTTTGGTCATGCGGCGTTCTATGGTTTCCAGAATAAGCTTAACTCTATCATTTGTTTTGGCATTTTTACCATAGATGTCTTTTTTGATTAGTCCTTCACGAAATTCATCGTCTGATGGCCATGACTTTTCTCCTTGATAATCTCTCAGAACTTTTTTGAGATTAAACAGTGTATTATTAGACTTAGATTGTTGTTTTATTTCTTTATATAAATTTTCAAAAATTTTCCCTAAAATTCTTGTAGATTTATTGACAAAGAAGCGTCGAACAAAGTATGATTCTAAACAATCAACAATTTGAAGGAAATCCTGAATAGATAAATGCTTGTCTTGAAAATCTTTATAGATATTGAGAAGAAAAATATGACAAGTACCAAAATCTAGGCGATTTAATCGAATAAACCGATCTTTTAGTTCGTCTTTGTTTTCACTTTCTTGGGGAAAAACAAGACACTGATAATATTCAGCAAAGTTAATCAACTCATCTAGTTTATCTTTAATGTTAAAACTATTGTTTTCCGCATTTTTGTCTAGGCGTTTTTTAATTTCTTTATAAACTTATTTTTGACTAATTGATTCACCGTCTTTGCGAAGATAGAACCAAAAAGAATTAGTCAATAATTCAGCATATTTTTCCTCTTTTTTTATTGGCTCTGTAGTAGCTAGTCTTTTAAAAGATGCTTCAAGAGGTTGCCACTTTTGTTTGTATATATCTTCTCGTTGTTCACTAGGTAACTTCATAAAAACATAGTTGCGGACTAAATCGGCTTGGGTAAGTTCTTGTCCTTTTGTATTGAGACTTTCAAAAATAAGATAAGGATTTTCTTCGCTATCAGAAGTAATATTGACTAAAATTAAACGCTATAAAAGAATATTTTTGAAGAGTTTATGTTCTCCCTCTGCAAAATTCTTCTTTTTAAGACGTTCCTTAAAGTATTGATATGCCTTATATATTATTTTGTTATCAAATTCTCTGCTATTTTGGTTTTTTATGATACTTTTGTAAGCTTCACGATCACCTTGAGTTGGCAAGATTTTATAAAAATCATCATCTTTTTTAAACTTATTTATCAGATAGTATTCATATAATTCTTCCGCCAACTCTGTATGGTTTTTCTCTTGTAAATAATTTCGCAAAGCCGCTATGATGATGGCAAGAGTAGTAAGACGTTGTTGTCCATCTATTACGACATACGGAGATATACCTTCGGCTGTTCCAGGAATTGACTGGGTGACAATAGAACCGAGAAAATGAGGTTCTTGCTCCTTATCATAGAGACTCATTAGATCTTCCCATAAAGTATCCCATTTTTGCTTGTCCCAAGAATAAGGTCTTTGAAATAGAGGGATCTGAAATTGTTTAGTACCTTCAAGTAAATTACGAAGACTGGTTTCTGATGCTTTCATGATTTGATTTGCTCCTGCAATCGTTTTGTCTTTGGTAAAAGTGGTAAAAATTGTCTCAATTTGATTAGCCCATAAACGCCGAGCTTAGGGAACCGTCCGAAACCTTCCACGGCAAACTAAGGAAATCAACTAACTAAATAAAATCGCCCAGTTAACGGGAGAATGACCCCCACCGAGGCGGTTTATCCTCCTTCAAGGTGACATCTTTCACCCAGTTTAACTGATTTTCAATACTCCAATGCCCCTGAATTGCCTTCAAAAAGGCTTTCGCAGACAATCTTTCACTACTGATGAAATAAGTCTTCTCCTCAAAGTTCTTTCCCTCCCGTTTGCCTTGACGTTTCACTAGGACAAAGCTTTGTCAACCTTTCCATCCTGCTCATGGTTATATACTGAAACGATGCTGACTCACATCTTGCTCGCAAGTCTGTCCACCTTCTACCGTACACTTAATACTTTTTGCCCCAGTTGCCAGGATGGTCTGGTATTTGCTTTAATCGCTAGTTTTGCTGGGAAAAACCCCCGGTTGAACGGTGAGAGTTTGTTGTTTACCCCTGCGGTTAATCTCGATTTCCAGATTACCACCGATCGCACTGGTTTCTACACCTTGCTGCACATCGGCGGCGGTTTTAACGGGGTTTCCTGCCACAGTTTCGATAATATCACCCGCTTGCATCCCGGCTTTTTGGGCGGGGGAATTTTCCACCACTCGCAGGACGATTACCCCTTCATTTTGGTCAATATTAAAGTTTAATTCTTTAGTTTCGTTCAATTGCTGCCGTAATTCTGGGGTTAGCGTCACCATGTGGATACCGATGTAGGGATGTTCCGCTTTACCCTTGCTAGATAGCTGTCCCGCCACTTTTTGGGCGGTTTCGATGGGAATGGCAAACCCTAAACCCTGGGCATCGGCCCGAATTGCCGTATTAATGCCGATAACTTCCCCCTTGGCGTTTAGCAACGGGCCGCCGGAATTGCCGGGGTTAATAGCGGCATCGGTTTGGATAAAACGAACCCGTTTATCGGGAACCCCCACTTCGCTGCTAGTGCGTCCTAGGGCGCTAATAATGCCCACTGTCACCGTATTATCTAAGCCTAGGGGATTGCCAATTGCGATCGCCCACTCCCCTGGGATTAAAGTTTCGGCCTTGCCAAAAGTCACCGTCGGTAAATTTTCCGCCTCAATTTTCACCAAGGCCACATCGGTCATATTGTCAACCCCCAGAACTTTACCCTGATAGATTTGACCGTTTTTCAAAGTCACTTTTACTTGGGTTGTCCCTTCCACCACATGGGCATTAGTTAAAAGCAGTCCATCTGTACTAACAATAAACCCGGAACCGGTTCCTCGTTCCAAATGCTCCTTGGGAATCGGCACTTCATTACCAAAAAAGCGCCGAAAAAAGGGCTGTTTAAATTCTTCGGGAATTTGGTCGGCCACTTCCCGGGCTGAGTCAATCCGCACCACCGCCGGCCCGACTTTCTGCACGGCCTGGGCGATAAAATTAACATTGCCGTCGTTTTGGGGAATAACAGGGAGAGAGAGGGAAGCGGGGAGGATTGCCGGCGGTTTATTTACCTCTAGGGGTGCTTTTCTGCTTAAATACTGATTTCCTAGCACACCCACAGTACCACCTAGGGCGAGTAATCCCAGTGAAATCCCCAATCTTGTCAATAAACCCATAAGCTCTAGCCCTAAAATGTGGTGTGCGGTAGAATCGGCCCCAAACTTACCTATATTATAGGCTGTCTTTTTTGTCAGTAGGAAAGAATCAATGGGAACTTACCCCGTTTACGGGTCTTCTTTTAGGGGTAAAATCACGAAACAGCTATAAGAATCTCACTTCATGCAATTGTTTGATCGTATCCGTTTAGGGATAGCCGTAGCGGTGGCTAAAACCGTTACTGCTGTGGTTAAAGGACTCCGTTTAGGGGCTGCCAGCGTCTTGCCGGGGGAAATTGCCCGTCGTCTCCATCCCCGTTTGTTGCCGCTACTTTGTGGGCAAGTCCGAGGGGGGGTAATCTTGGTGGTTGGCACGAATGGAAAAACTACCACTTCCCTACTCCTAAGAACTATTCTAGAGCGTCAGGGGGCAAAAGTCACCCATAATACCACTGGGGCAAATTTAATTAATGGTTTAATCACTGCTTTATTAGCCGATGCCAATTTATTCGGCACTTTAAAGGCTGATTATGCCATTTTAGAAGTAGATGAAAATATTCTCCCTTTGGTTTTAAAAGATTGTCGTCCTCGCGCTATTTTAGCTCTTAATTTGTTTCGCGATCAACTCGATCGCTATGGGGAAGTGGATACGATTAGTCGCCGTTGGCAAGGGGCTATATCTCCCCTGCCCACCGATACTTTAGTGATTCTCAATGCTGATGATCCGACTCTTTCCCATTTGGGTCAACAACTGCCCCAAAGAGTTGTATATTTTGGCTTAAGTGAGCCAGAATTATATCTAGAAGAAATTCCCCACGCTGTCGATTCTATTTACTGTCCTAAATGTGGTGCTTCTTTGGATTATCGCGGGGTTTATCTCTCCCATTTAGGGGATTTTAGTTGTCCTAGTTGTGGCTTTAAAAAGAGTAGTCCTGCTTTTCATAGTCACGATTGGCCGCAGATATTAATCGGTGTTTATAATAAATATAATACTTTGGCGGCGGGTTTAGTAGCCCAGGAATTGGGGATTAAAGATCGAGAAATTTTTGAGACAGTTCAGGGTTTTAAAGCGGCTTTTGGTCGAGCGGAAGAATTAGAAATTGAGGGTAAAAAAGTTAGAATTTTACTGTCCAAAAATCCCGTGGGTATGAATGAAACAATTCGCGCAGTGGCTGATATTTTACAGAAAGAAAAGTCTTCTACTACTCTCTTAGTTCTCAATGATCGCATCCCCGACGGGACGGATGTTTCTTGGATTTGGGATGTGGATACGGAAAAATTAACCCGTTTGGGAACAACTTTAGTGGTAACAGGTGATCGACTTTATGACATGGCTTTGCGCTTACAATATAGTCAGGATAGTCTCGCTTATCCCGTTAATTTAGTTGTTGAATCCGATCTGAAAAAAGCGATCCAAATTGCCCTTAAGAACACCAAAAATGAGGAAACTTTACATATTTTACCCACCTATTCTGCTATGTTAGAAGTAAGAGAGATTCTCACAGGTCGAAAGATTTTGTAGAAATTAGAAAAGAGTGAAGATTAGTGTTAGGTGTTGGGGTGTTAGGGTGTTAGTTGAATTCCCCCATTTCCCCATTCCCCCATTTCCCCATTCCCCCATTCCCCCATTCCCCCATTCCCCCATTCCCCATTTCCCCATTCCCCCATTTCCTAATCCACTAAAAAATTATGCAAGAACTAGAACTAAAAATCGGCTGGTTATATCCGACCTTAATGAGTACCTACGGCGATCGAGGTAATGTTATTACTATCCAAAGAAGATGTCAATGGCGTGATATTGCTGTGACAATTATTCCCCTAGATGCTCAAACAGAAGCCGAGACATTTTATCAAGTAGATATAATTGTTGGGGGTGGGGCGCAGGATCGGCAACAGGAGATCGTTATGCGGGATTTACAGGGGAAAAAAGCGGCGGCGATGAAAGAACAATTATCGGCAGGAATACCGGGGGTTTTTACCTGTGGTTCCCCACAATTATTAGGGCATTATTACGAACCAGCTTTCGGTCAAAGAATCGAAGGATTAGGATTATTAGACCTAGTAAGTAAACATCCTGGTCCCAATGCAAAACGCTGTATCGGTAACGTGGTTTTTGAAATTACTGCCTCTCCCTTAGCGGAGGAAATTAAAGCTATGACAGGGGAAAAACCGCTAGTAATTGGCTTTGAAAATCACGGGGGTCGTACCTATTTACAGACCGTTTCTCCTTTAGGAAAGGTGATTACTGGCTACGGAAATAACGGAGAGGACGGTTATGAAGGAGCATTTTACCACAATGCGATCGCTACCTATGCCCACGGTCCCCTACTACCCAAAAATCCCTTTTTAGCCGATTGGTTAATCCAAAAAGCTTTAGAACAAAAGTATCAAAAACCGATTTTTTTAACAAAACTTGATGATTCTCTGGCCCTGAAAGCAAGATTTGCCATGTTTGAACGACTAGAACTAACCGGCGTGACCAATAAAGCCTAAACTGGTCATATACACTTATGGCAGGAGATAGTCAAACTAGCCATTAAGAATTTTAATTCTGGCAGCTTATGAAATTATGACTGGAAAAATTATCGATCGTCAAACGGCGGGGTTTCTCGTCATCATCATCCCCCTAGCGGTGCTAATCATCCTTGTTTTTACCGCTTGGCCATTGATCCTACTTGTCTTCCTCTTAACTCTGGCAGTCAAGGTGTGGCAAGACTATCGCTGGTCAAAATTATCGACGGTGATTAACCCCTATTTCAATCAACTTTTACAGGACAATCAAGGTTGTCTCACCCCGATTGACCTATCGGCAAAAGCCAATCTCACGGCCAAATTAGCCAGACAATTTTTAGACAGAAAAGCTGAGGAATTTGGAGCGCAAAAAAAAGCGGTAGGCGATAAGGGTATGGCCTATTACTTTATCACCGCCAGTACCCTGGGTAGTATTTTTGATGAGAGTGACCCCTCTTTAGAAGAAATAGAGGAAAAACAAGTTCCTGCGATTACTGCCTCGAGATCCCCTCTGACCAATTTAGAGCCATCGCAGGAGGCTAAATCCCCCCTGATTGTGGCCGAGAAAAGCGAAAATTCTGTCCCGGAGGTTCCTGTTATTTCCTCCTCCCAACCTCTGACTAATTTAGGTAAATTATTTGAGGAAAAAGAGGAAGAAAATACCGCAGCAATCGCTGTTCAAGAAACGGTAATTCAAGAACCGGAGGAGATAATTAATCCTAGTTTGAACAGTTCTGCCAGTTCTTTGTTCCAGTCAGAAGCAGAAGTTAGGGAAGAATCACTAACCTCTGTATCTGAAACCATCTCATCGATGAGTTTGGCGGATTTGGCTAAACGTTTAGGAGTTACCCCAGCCGTTTTGGGTAGAAACAAGAAAAATAAATCCGAAACAGAATTCGCCGATTGGAGTCGCATCAGAGATCCCGATGGTATTGCTTGGAAATTTGACGCAAAAAACTCCCTATTTTTGGCCAACTGATAGGTAATTTGTTTGGTTTTCTAGACAGGCTCTCTGCCTGTCTTTTTTGGCTCTACGTCCTACCCTCAATCCCATAGATGGTTGCTTCAGATTGCTTGAGGATATTGGAAATCATCACCGACCACAAATCTGGCGGTTGTATCAGTAACAGGATAGGTTTTAACGTAAATGAGACAACCTGTTGTTGAGGAAGGACTGTAGGGGCAATTGGGGGGGTATCTTAGCCAACTGCCTACTGGATAACTACCCAATTCATCCTTCCAGGTACCTTCAACGAATGTTATTTTTCTGGATAAATTTCTGCACGGCAGTCAGATCGGGACTATATTGGGCCTCGATCAAGTCGATATATCTTTGGCGAAGTTTTTCATAGAATAACAAGTTATAGGGTTCTAAGCAGTCTCGAAAGCCAGTAAAATTAAAGAGAGTAAACAAGGAATCGTGAAAGAGCGAAGTAAGTAATAGATAAAGGCCAGAAAAGAGGGTTTAAAAAGCCCCTCGGAGTACCGGAACCTAAATCATCTTTTAACCACAGATTTTGATTGAGAAATAGTGTAGAGATAAATCCAGCCAAAGGTACGGGCAGAATTTGTAGGGAGACTCGATAGCAATAAATGGTAGATATTAAACCTAGGGCGATCGGTAGGAGCTTATTAAAAACTATGGCGTTTATCCCCACCACTGACATCAATTTATAAAGACTTGCTAAGGCCGAAGGAGTCGCCCATTGATAATAGTTCATCAGGAAATCATCGGGAAAAAGCCCTGAATCGGAGAAGCGCATCATCCAAACGATACTACGGCGTCCGTCATCCTGAATACTGTACTCGCTACCGAAAGCGATTTGTAAGAATAGGATACTGTACAAAATGGAGAATACGATGCTGAGACTGAACCAGAAGGTTCTGGAAAGCATCAATTCTCTTAGAGGAGTTAAATCTAAAAAATACGAGTTCTTTGTCTGCATAATTACCTTTACGTTTTATACAAGTATTTTACATTTAATAATTATTGTCGTTATATCCCACAATCGGAAGTGTTGAATGTGAAGATTTTGAAAAGTGTGACCAAGTTATACATTCACTCTTATTTTTCAGCTAAGTCTTGAAAAATTTGATAATATTCTTCGGCACAAGCTGACCAAGACCAATGCTTTTGGGCAAAATTAGCTACTTCCGGTCTTATGGATGTTAACATCTGAGAATCTTCAAGCAAATTCTCAATTTTTGCTATCCATTTCTCAATGATATCTCCCACCTCTAAGTCTTCTGAAAACATGAGATACTGAGCTGCACTGTTAGCTTGAACTGTTTCTGAATTAACCAAAACAGGCGTTCCACAAGCCATCGCTTCTTGCACGACCAAGGGAAACCCTTCTCCTGTACTCGGTAAGATTAATAAATCTGCTGCCTGATATAGTGGAGTCAATGTGGAATCTCGGCGATTACTAAAAACTTTCACATTTGGCAAATTCCAAGTTTCTGGATTGATTGATCCCCAACCCGCAAATATAAATTGAATAAGCGGTAATCGCTCGGCTAACTGTTGTATGATGGGCAATCCTTTTTTTTCTACAAAGCGTCCGACGAAAAGCAAGATAGGTAATTCTAAACTTAATCCTAACTCTTGGCGAATTTGTTGCCGCTGTTCTTCTTTAACTGGGATAAATATTTCAGTATCTACTCCATTGGGAATCATGAGAGTTGGGCAACGAAAGCAGGCTTTATCCGTGAAATATTTCTGAACAACTTCACTGATGAATATGGTTTGATTAGCTCGTTTTAGCATTTCTATTCCTATTGTTTCGTTAAGAAAAGAAAGCAATTTTTTAAGGAAAGCACTTTTGTAGGGAATGAAACCTATATGCTGAGTAATTACGAGCGGTTTATGCTGAATTTTAGCAAATAGGAAAGCAAAAATATTGCTCATATACAAGTAATCATGGAGATGAATAACATCTGCCCATTGAACTGCTCTCCAGAGTTTTACTAGGGAAGGCAAACTCCAAAAAGGATAGGGAAGATGGAGCTTTTCTTCTATAATATTAGAAGCCTTCATGGGCAAGCATTGCAGTCTAGGTATATCTATTGGATGTGGATCAACATTACTCGCCATCCAGTTAATTTCTATATTCCCTATTTTAGAGAGAGATTCTGCAAGTTTGCCAGCAACAATTTCTATCCCGCCTCTGTGCATTGGGTAGTAGTGGGTGACAAGTAAAATTGTTATTGGTTGAGATTTTTTTAGATAAATCATTATTCTACACGAATTACTTAAAACTCCAATTTTTGTGCATGAAAAAATTGTAAAAAAGAAATCCTAGAGTAATTGTTAAACTTGCATATATATACCACATATTAAATAATTGAACTAAAACAAACATGAAAAATAAATTTAATATAAAACTCGATAACATGACGCTATAGTATTTCCAGAGTTCTGGCAAAAATCTTTTTTGATCTGTTCTAAATGTATAATACTTATTGAGATAAAAACCAATGAAATTAATAGCTATTAATGCAATTAAAGTCGAAATTATATAATTTAATTTTGCGATGCTTGTTAATAGATACAAAAGTCCTAGATTGAGAGCAGTACAAAACGCACCAATAAAAGCAAACTTAATAAATTTACTGTCGATAATGTCTCTCAGAAGTTGTATGCTTCTGAACTTATACTGAAATTTTTTGGATTTTTTTCTACTCAATTTTACCTCATAAATTTTCACAAATAGTTCATTAACTTGGCTTAAAATTGGCCTAACATTTTTTCGCTTGGATCATCAAACATCCTTTAGGCTCCCCTCGTTGAGATTTGAAAGTCTTTAGATTAAGAGTAAATAAATGAGTGAATAAACTAGCTAAAAAAGTCGGCAGTTTAGTTTTTACTTTTCGTATTCCTAGAGTTCTTTGAATCTCAATAGGATGTTTCTTTTTGCCAAACAAGCTATATAAAACTCCTGCGGTAAAACGAGATAGAGTTTCCCATCGTTGAACTTCCGATTGATTCAAATATTCCGTAACTTGCTCAATTTCTAAACGATTCTCTAAAAGGTGCTGTCTCCAATCTTCAACACTCCAATATCTTAGGTGAGCGCATCGAGAATCTATTTCATTTAGATATGCTTGTCGAGATACCCAAGGCAACAGAGAGCCGCGAAGACACTGATGAAACTTATCTCCAGGAACTGTAAACAAAAATACACCTCCGGGTTTTAGTAAACGGGCTGTTTCTCTGAGGACATCTTCAAGATTATCGATATGCTCTAAAACAGAGTTTGAAAAGACAAAATCAAAAGTTTCATCTGGCTCTGGAATCTTGTTGGCTGGGATTGTATGAATACGCTGATAAATTTTAAGTTGTGCAGCTTGTTCAGTTTCTTTAGGATCAATATCAACCCCAACCAATTCTCGATGTCCTACACCCTCTAGAATAATCTTTGTCAGTTTTCCGTCTCCGCAGCCCAAGTCAAGACCAAATCCCTCAGGAAAGTGACAAGAAATGACCTGATCGATTTCAACCGCTCTCCAAAAACCCGTGGCAGGTTGGAAGGGATAATCACGGAGAAATTGTTTTAGTAAAGTTTGGTTAACACTCATAATAACTGTTAGTAAAGTATAGTTTGATTTTGAATGACCTCATGCTGCATTTTCAGCACGCGCAAAGCATCTTCTGGTCCAATATCCTGAGGGTTGCTACCCTGGACTACTGACCGAGCAAATCGCTCAAAAATTACCTCATTACCATATCGCAATTTACCTGTTAAGTGTTGAATTCCACTGGTAAAGTGTTGCGCCCAATGTTGCCAAGTAGCTAAAGCAGAAGTACGAAGGACTGTCTTAGTCGTGTGCAAGCCATCGTTAGGCAGACGGATATAGATATCTCGGAAAATATCAACATCACCCAGATAATGTTCCCCATAAACCGTTAAATGCCATTCACTTACAGTTGCTTCAAAATTCATATTGATGCTTACAGGAATTATACCGTGTTCTGAACTATCACAGCGATACTGAATAGCGATCACCGCCGGAGTCACGAATCCCAAGGTGCTAGGATGAACGTCAGCCCGAAGAAACTGTAAAGGACCGGGAGAAAGTCGTGTAACTAAGTAAAAGAAATGAGGACTTTCATCATAAAACAAGCCTAATGGTAATGCTTCATACCATACAGGGAGTCGTCGGCGCGGATTGCTTAACTGACTCGCTACGATACCTTTAATTTTACCAAAACAGCCACTTTGCAAATCTTTTAACAATTTTTGAGTCGATGAAGCAAACTGAAAATTATGGACGATTCCTAAAGTCAAACCCTTCTCTTGCGCCAAGTCAACAAGTTCTTGTCCTTCAGCTATCGTCAGCGTAAACGGCTTTTCAGTGAGAACGTGCTTGCCGAGCTTCAAAGCTGATTTAATGAGGGGATAATGGGAAGGAGGACAAGAACCTATAGTAACTGCATCAACCCGATCCAGCCAAGGAACATTTTCTAGGCTATCTGTTTCACAAAAGTGGCGATACCCTCGTTCTCTGGCGAGTGTTTCTGCTCTTTTAGGACGGCGATCGATAACTCCAACAATTTCATATTTTGGATTATTACTCATGGTTACTAGATGACGGTTAGTAGTCACCCATCCCAACCCTACTGAAGCAACTCTTAACTTTTCTTCCATCGTATCCACCCTTAATTTCTAGTCTGACAATTCTATAGTCTCTATCGTCTCTTCAGTCCCAAAACACTTAAAAAGAAACTGGAAAAAATCACCTGTACTCCCAACCCTAGAGCGGTTACGGAAGGAATGACAATCCGCATGGTCACGGCTGGATCTAAAGCCCCATAAAGTTGTGCATTCCAAGTATATAAAGCATACACCGAACCGCCTATACCTACTAAAAATAAAATTACGCCAATGATCAGTCCCACCTCTAGATTAATATAACGCAAAAATCGTCTTAACTTCCGGTCTTCTGGTAACAAACCTTCGCTGATAGCAAAAGCTTTCGTAAAGATGGCAAAACTGACGATTTGAAAGCCAATAATCAAAGCTGTGGCTGAATAGAGAAGGGTGTGAACTCTGGGTTGAGGAATAAACCAAATCGTCGCCACAAACCCCAGAAACATTAAAGCCAGTCCGGGGTAGAGAAACAACCAGCGAGGACTATACATTAAGAGAAATCGGAGATGTCGCCAGCCATCGCGCCAAGTTTTTAGGTGGGGGGGACGACTACGACCGTCAGGGGATAAAGTGGTTGGTACTTCGGTAATTTTCAGACCGTAGAGGGATGCTTTCACCACCATCTCGCTGGCGAATTCCATGCCAGTGGTGCGTAGGTTCAATTGTTCGATCGCCCGTTTACTAAACCCGCGCAATCCACAGTGAAAATCACCACAGGGGCTGCCAAAAAACAACCGTCCTAACCAAGTCAAGACAGGATTGCCCAGATACTTATGCAATACTGGCATCGCCCCGGGTTGAATTCCGCCCTGAAAACGATTGCCCATCACCAAATCGTAACCCTGTCGCAATTTTTCTAGGAAAGGCGAGAGATTGGTAAAGTCATAGCTATCATCGGCATCCCCCATAATAATGTATTGACCTTTGGCGGCGGCGATACCTCCCCGCAGGGCGCTACCATAACCCCTTTCCGGGATAGGAACCACCCGCGCCCCGGAATTAGTGGCAATTTCCTGGGAACCATCGCTACTGCCATTATCGGCGATTAGCACCTCTCCCGCAATTTTGTGTCGTTCCAGATAATCTCGTGCTTTGCCGATACAGGTGGCCAAGGTTTCCGCCTCGTTGAGACAGGGCATGACGATCGATAATTCTAAAGTAGGTATCTGCTCCTTAGAGGCGGCATCTGCCATGACCTGATTTTCCAGCATAATAATCGCGGTGGATTCGTTTTGCCCAAGAGTATAACAGGTTATGTACAGCAATGTCCCAAATTGTTAGCAGACAATCTGCTTATTCTTTTTCCTCTGAGCGGCAATCCATATCTGAAATTAGATGGCGATCGCTCTGCTGGATTCTCTGACCTTCTTTATTGGGCAATTTAACCCAAATTTTCCAGCAACTGAAATTCTGATGCTATCCTCGCCATCCCACCTAATTATTTGCTAGAATTCACGGCCAAATCTCCTTAACCCGAACTGACGCTACATTTGCTCAAAAGCTATCTGCTTGGCACTGAATTTTTGATGCGTCCGGGACGCATCCCACAGCCAAATATCGCCAATTTCCCCCTAGGCTTTAGGTCTTAAATAAACTAGAGACTGTTGCCAAATTAAAGTGGGTTTATCGTAGTGATCGACTAGGTATAGACAGTTAGCATCTTGCCAAAGGATGCGACCAACGAGGAGATCATCGGTGCTTAACTTAATTTCTACTTCCCGTTTCTCTTGAATATAGCTCTGTACTTGTTTAATACTCGGCAGACCAGGATCGAATTGAGACATAATGAGTTTATCGATGAGGTGTTTATCCTCTATTATTCCTGTTGAGTAGCTTTTATTGACGATGAAAATACCCTTCACCAAATATCAAGGCCTGGGCAATGATTTTATTTTGATAGATAACCGTCACAGTCCCGAACCCCTGATCACACCAGAAATGGCCGTGGCTATGTGCGATCGACATTTTGGCATCGGTGCCGATGGCGTGATTTTTGCGCTTCCCGGCCAAGCAGCAACCGACTACACCATGAGAATTTTCAACTCTGATGGTTCGGAACCGGAAATGTGTGGTAACGGTATTCGCTGTCTAGCCCAATTTATCGCCCGTTTAGAGGCTAACAACACCATTGGCCGCACCTATCGTATTCATACTCTAGCAGGAACGATTATTCCTCGTTTAGAAGCCAATGAACAGGTAACGGTTGATATGGGACCGCCGCAATTACTAGCCAGTGAAATCCCCACCACTTTAGTCGAGGGGTCTGAAAAAATCCTCGCGGTTCCCCTAGAGGTGGAGGGCAAAGATTGGTTAGTTACTTGCGTTAGTATGGGTAATCCCCACTGTGTCACTTTTGTGGATGATCTGGCCTCTATTCCCCTAGAAACTATCGGACCCAAATTTGAGCATCATCCGGTTTTTCCCCAACGGACTAATGTGGAGTTTGTGGAGGTAATCGCGCCAGATTATATGAAGATGCGTGTCTGGGAAAGAGGAGCGGGAATTACTCTCGCTTGCGGTACCGGTGCTTGTGCTGTGGTGGTGGCTGCCCTATTAACGGGCAAATGCGATCGCCGTTGTACCGTGGAACTCCCCGGTGGTTGTCTTCAGATTCACTGGTCGCAAACCGATAACCGGGTTTACATGACAGGTCCTGCTAAAGCTGTTTTTGAGGGCATTTACTTGGTCTAAACCAACCCGCTAGGACGGGGACTGAACTCCCCGAACAGCGCGACGGGATTGTTGATTCTTAGAGACTGGTAATCCAAGCAATAATTCCTTTACCGGTTAACAATTCAATGGCTAAAAGAGAGACAAAGCCAATCATGGCTAGTCTGCCATTCAATTTTTCAGCGTTTTTGGTAAAACCGAGACTGCTGGAACTATCAACGTACATTTTCGGTTCGACAGCAAAATTATTCAGTCTTCCTTGTTCTTCGGTGGTGTAGCCGCGGGCAGTCATGGGGAGGCTCCTTTTGTATGCTTTATGTTAAGAAGTGTAACACATTGTTAAGTTATGTTGCAAATTTTAACAAAAAATTTTTGGGGACTCAGAAAACCTCGATCGGGTAGGCTGTCAGGGTAGTGCTGTAGTTCTACCTTATCTGGGTTTATTGACGAAATTTTGCTTTTTCCTTGACAAATTACTCAGATTATGGTAGCAAAGAGGTGTAAGCTTGATCGCCCAATCAAGGGAAAGACAAAAACTATCTTAAGGCCGCCAGAGGAGTGCCGTTAAACCGCGTAGGGGTTAGCGGGGGATAAATTGCCACCAAAAGCGAACCCGACGTTAGGGAGTTAACTAACCTTGAGCGAAGATACTAGAAAGAGTGAGTGTGGGGAGAATAGGTAAAAACCACTAGGAAAAACCTGAATAGAATCTTAATATATGTAGTGCCTAGTAGCTGTAACGATCGCGCTCACTGTTTTTGTAAATTCCATGGCAGAGATTAACCCAGAGATCAACCTCATGCAGATAGCGACTATACTCAACCAATATCGATTTGAAATGAGAGGATATAAAGCGCAAGAATTAATCGAGCGCTGGTTGCCCACCTATTCGCTAAATTGGATTCGCATGGCAATTTTAGAGGCACTCTATCAGGGACGTTACAAAGTCATTTCGGTGGAGGAAATCCTCAAAATTTGGCGGCGCCGCGGCCATCCTACCTTTCATTTTACGGGGGAATTCGAGCGCTTGGTTTGTAAAAACTTGCCAGATTCCCAGTTAAATGGCAAAAAAACAGCAGTTATCCCTAAACAGGAACAGGTCAATATACCTTCCCCCACCCTTGAGCGGCCTTATCCAGAGTCACAAGCGGAAGTCACGGGTAAAGATTCTTTACTAAACTTAGAAGCTTCTCTTTTTGATGATCCTCGTAAAGGGATGAGTGATGTGGAGGAATTATTCTCGCAGTTAACCCCAGAAACGCCCAAATTCCCTGAATTAGAATCAGTGCCTAAATCGCCTAACAGCCATGGAACTAGGGAGAATTTTTCGGCTAATTTTAAGCCGGTAATCGATGAGTTTATCCCTTTGTTAGACCCTTCGGAATTATATCCCAAATTAAAAGCTGTGGCTCGCTCCCAGTCTAAGTAGGGTTGGCTGAAAAAGTTTTTCCTAGGGGCAGGGTGTGGGGTGTGGGGTGTGGGGTGGTGGGGTACTGACAGCAATTAATTCCCCGCCCCAAGAAAAAAAAATCGCCTTGACGATTAGAATAGAGTTAACTTTTCCCCTCAAGGCTCTGCTCAATTAACTAGCATTATGACATCCTCCTATTTTGGTCTAGAAACCGAAGAAAATAAACTAATTAACTCTAATAATCTCTCGTTCGCCGCTTCTCTTGGTATTCATGGCCTAATTTTAGCGATTATCTTACCTAATTTCCTCAATAATCCAGCGCAGGAGCCAAAAAAGGAATTACGCAACGTCAATCTGATTGAATTGAACCCTCTAGAGCAGTCACGTCTTCCCAGTCTTGACCCCTCCCTGTCCAGCTTACCGGAACTGCCTAACCTTAATTCCTCCTCTTCCTCTTTGCCGCCTCTCCCCTCCATGGACGGCATCCATAACAGCACCTTACCTCCTTTACCCGCGGTTTCTTCCCTTCCCCCCTTACCTTCCTTACCTGCTTTACCTCCCCTCTCCTCTTTACCCTCTGTCAATATCTATTCTCCTCCGGTGGCATCTATCCCCTCCCCGGGTAGATTACCGATTCCTCGCAATTTTCCCACTTCTACCCCCAGTTTACCTGGTCCTCCTGCTGTTCCTCCCCTGCCGGACAATAATAATCTACCTAGGGAGACTAATAACCAGCAGGTGCGGCCTGACTTCGATCCCTACCAAGATAATCTAACTTTAGATAGATTGCGAAATTCGCCTCTTAGTGCATCGCAACAGGCGCAGCAACAATTAAACAATTCCTTGGCCCGCACGTCGGAGCCGAATGGTCAATCGCCCCTCGACGAACAGCGTCGTCAACAATTAATGTGGGAAATGCGGGAACGTTTGCGCTCCCTAGAGGCGGACAAAAGCAATACCAGTAACGAGGAGGCCATGAGAAATCAGGTGGATTGGCTGGCCAGAGTCCAAAAAACCAATCCTAACGCCTTAAATGAACTAAATCAGCCCAATCAGGGCAGCGGAGGCATAACTACCGTCAATTTGACTGGTAACTATCCCGCCACGGCTTGTTCCCGTCAATTAGCGGGGACGGCGGTTTATGGCGTGACGGTGGATGGTCAAGGCCGCCTCAGCAGTGAACCCCAGTTAATTAAAAGTGCCGGCTTCCCGATTTTCAATCAACAGGGGGCTAGGGAAGTGCGCTTAACTCGCTTTAATAATCCCAGTGGTGAGTCGAGAATCTATCAGGTGCGAGTCAGTTTTGCCCCTAACCCGGAAGTGTGCCGAGGTGCGATCGCTAATCCCCCAAAACCAGAGGGTAGTAACCTCAATACCCGTAACTCCCCCCCCGTAACGCCGGCAATTGAAACCCCGCTTCGTCCCAATCAAACCCCGCAACCCGCCGTTAGCCCCCAACCGGATAACGTCAAGCCGCCCGAAACCACAGGTCCAAATCCACCCCAAACCCAGCCAGAACCGCCCAAAGAAGCGATAATCGAGCAAAAAGCCCCGGAAACTTCTTCCCACCCCCCCGCTCTCAATCAGACGGAGGTTTCCCCCGCTAGTCCCCCCACTAGCCAAAATCCTCAACCCCTGGGCGAGGAAGCTTTGCCCCCCGGTCCGCCGGCGGAAGCTAAAACTGAACCAGAAAGTTAGGCCTTTTCAGTTATCAGTTATCAGTTATCAGTTATCAGTTATCAGTTATCAGTTATCAGTTATCAGATGTGAGTTTTAAGTTCACTGATTACTGAAAAAAACTCTCATCTTCCTAGTCAATAATTCGATCCCCCCTTAGTCCCCCCTTAATAAGCTGTCCTTTAGTCACATCTTTCTTAACATTTCAAACCTTTGTAGCACAAGGCTTTCAAGACTCGGTTAACAATCTGTAATATTCCTTGTTGACACCCTTACTGACAAGGAAAAAACTGAAATCAAGTCAGGATAAGGGTTGGAGTGCTTACTGAAAAAATTGTTAAGAAAGATCCCTATAAGGGATAGCTTGATAAGGGGGCATCTGATAATTTTTAACGGCTACCTACTTATTTTTACTTAAATGATTTCCACTTCCCAGATACCCGATTCTTTTGTCTCACCTTGCCGTCGCGCCTCGGTTAGTCGTACTACCAAAGAAACCGATGTACAGGTGACGATCGATCTTGATGGTAGCGGCAATTGTCGCGCCCAGACAGGAATTCCCTTTCTCGATCATATGTTACAGCAAATTGCCTCCCACGCTGCGATCGATCTCGATGTGCGTGCCACCGGAGATCTAGAAATTGATGACCATCACACCAATGAAGACGTGGGAATCACCCTCGGACAAGCTTTACTGCAAGCTTTGGGGGACAAAAAGGGGATCGTCCGTTTCGGGCATTTTGTCGCCCCTCTCGATGAAGCTTTAGTGCAGGTTGCCCTCGATTTTTCCGGTCGCCCCCACCTCAGTTATGGTCTAGAAATTCCCACCCAAAGAGTGGGAACCTACGATACTCAGCTAGTGCGGGAATTTTTTGTTGCTTTGGTCAATCACAGTCAAATGACCCTACATATTCGTCAATTAGACGGGATTAATTCCCATCATCTTATTGAGGCTACTTTTAAAGCTTTTGCCCGGGCGATGAGTATGGCCATAGCGATCGATCCCCGTCGCGCCGGTATAATTCCCAGTTCTAAGGGAGTTTTATAGAAGCACTGCTTAACCGAATTAACGTTAGCTTAGAAGCCCATAATTTGAGCCACTTGCGTTAATTCGGGAGCAATCCCAGATTTTAGTTGGTTATTGCTGTATTTTACCGCCGAATCTGGGTCTTTTAGTCCATTGCCCGTTAAAACACACACTACCGTGGCCCCATCGGGAACCTGTTGATGCACTTTTAATAATCCTGCCACAGAAGCGGCGCTGGCTGGTTCACAGAAAACCCCCTCTTGGCCCCCTAAAATCCGATAGGCTGCTAATATTTCCTCATCGCTGACCGCATGAAATTGCCCTTGACTAGCGTGACTAGCGGCCCAGGCTTTTTCCCAGTTAGCGGGGTTGCCGATACGGATAGCCGTGGCTAGGGTTTCGGGATGGTCAACCGGTTGTTTAGAGATAAAAGGGGCGGCCCCGGCGGCCTGAAAACCCATCATCTTCGGCAGCCGGTCGCATTTACCTATCTGGTGATACTGACAGAATCCCATCCAATAGGCGCTAATATTGCCCGCATTACCCACGGGAATACATAACCAGTCGGGGGCATTACCCAAGACATCGACAATCTCGAAAGCCGCCGTTTTTTGACCCTCTAAACGGTAGGGATTGACGGAATTGACTAAAGTTACGGGATAATTTTCTGATAGTTGGCGGACAATCTTGAGGGCATCATCAAAGTTGCCATTAATAGCGATGACTTCCGCTCCATACAATAAAGCCTGGGCCAATTTTCCTAAGGCCACATAACCATCGGGGATAATCACAAAGGCCCGCATCCCGGCCCTTCTTGCATAGGCTGCCGCCGCCGCCGAGGTGTTCCCGGTACTGGCACAAATCACCGCTTTTGCCCCTTCTTCCTTGGCTTTCGAGATGGCCATGGTCATGCCCCGGTCTTTAAAGCTGCCGGTGGGATTTAAACCATCATATTTGACAAAAACCTTGACATCGCGCCCGATTTGTGCTGAGAGATAGGGGGCGGGGATCAGGGGTGTATTGCCTTCTAGGAGGGTAATTACAGGGGTTGTACTGCTTACGGGCAGAAATTGGCGATATTCTTCGATCAAACCGCGCCAGCCGCCGATAGACGAGGATTTAGTGGGTGATTGGGGGATCGATCGAGAAATAATTGTCATAGCCTTAAGGATACAGATTTGATTAGATGGCCTGATTTCCCATTTTATCCAATAAGCAGGCAAAAAAATTAATCTTGATCGCCCGATTCAGATTCATGGGAGTTAAAACAGAGATGCAGGGAGATAAAAGGCAATAACAGCAAATAAATAACCTTTTTAGGCAAAAAATTGTCATTTTATCCCTAAAAATCTGATTTTTGCCCTTTTTGTCTTTCAGAGGTTGATTTAATTAGGATTTACTGAATAAATCTAAAAACCTTCTGAAAATCGGTAAAACCCCACACCAACCAACAAATTTTTTCAGTAAACCCTAATTAGTAGTAGTGCCAGATTAATTTCTTAGCTAGGATAGGCAAGAGGCAGCTGAAAAAAATTCTCCTGTCTCCTGTCACGACTGCTGGCAGTAAGTAATTTTGCCAGCATCTGATGTTCAGTTCAAATTCAAGCAACTATGTGTCAACTTCTAGGCATGAATTGTAATGTCCCCACGGATATCTGTTTTTCCTTCGAGGGATTTTGTGCGCGGGGAGGAAAAACCGACGAACATCGAGACGGTTGGGGAATCGCTTTTTTTGAGGGTTTAGGTTGTCGAACTTTTATTGATGTTAAACCCTCGATCGCTTCTCCGATTGCGGAATTAATTAAAAACTATCCCATCCATTCTACCAATGTTATCGCCCATATTCGCAAAGCTACCCAAGGAGAAATTAAACTAGAAAACTGTCATCCTTTTCGGCGGGAATTGTGGGGAAAATATTGGGTTTTTGCCCATAATGGTAATTTAGAAAATTTCTCACCGGCTGCGGGAGATTTTTATCAACCGGTTGGGGAGACGGATTCCGAAAGAGCTTTTTGTTTAATTCTTAATACCCTGCGAGAGACTTTTCCCCAGGGCAAACCTTCCCTAGAACAACTTTATCAAGTCCTAAAAACTATCACAAACTCTATCGCTTGTCAAGGAATTTTTAATTATCTTTTATCCGATGGTGAACATTTTTTTGCCCATTGTTCCACTAAATTAAGCTATATAATCCGTCAGTATCCTTTTGCCGCCGCTCATTTAATTGATGAAGATGTGAGCGTTGATTTTCAAGCTTTAGCTCGTCCGGGCGATCAAGTGGCAATTATTGCCACTACACCCTTAACCGATAATGAAGTTTGGACATCGATTAATGCAGGAGAATTATTAGTTTTTCAGGAGGGCGCACCAATTTTAAGTTAATCTTACCAGTGGTCACTTTGTCGAGATTTTTCTAAGTCAATTAACTGAGTTTTTAGCCCTAACCAATCTAATTGATTAGCAAGGCAATCTGATCCAATTTTTCCTGCTTCTAGATAAATGACTCGCTCGGCAAATTCCTCTAAAAAATCTAGTTGATGATTGACCATAATTATCGTCATTGAACTTTGATTATTTAATACTTCTAATAACCTGCTGGCCGTGCCTGTATCTAAAGCAGAGGTGGGTTCATCTAATAACAGTATGCTCGGTTCTAACAGCAAAGCTCTGGTAATTGCTACTAATTGTCTTTGTCCTAAAGATAATTCTAACTCCCCGCGCTCAAACCACTGTTGAGGAATTTTTAATAGGGATGTCCAATGGTCAATTCTCTGATTAATTTCAGCAGGGTTAAGTTTTTTTAATTGCAGAGGATAAGCGAGAGCATCTCGAACAGTCATCCCTAATAACTTCGACTCTTGTAGCAATAAAACTATCTGTTGTCGCAGGGAAATAACTGGTATTTCCTGAATCGATTTACCCTGAAAATAAATATTTCCCGTGCTTGGTTCTTGCAAACGATTTAACAATCGCAAAAGAGTCGTTTTTCCTGCCCCAGATGCTCCGACAATAGCTAACTTTTCTCCTTGCTTGATGCTAAAAGTAATATCTTCTAACAGATAAGCACTACCCCGTCGGATAGCTAAATTTACTTGCTGTAGTTCTAAAATCAAGATCGGTCTTTTCCTTACTTAGTTCAAACTTATTATATAATAAAAATAGCCCAATGAGTTCGGCAGGTATTCCCCATGGTTAGTCAAGTTAACAAAACCGAGATTATCTATCCTGAGAGCGACGGTAAACCGATGGCAGATAGTACTAAACAATTTCACTGGATAGTAACGATTAAGCAGAATCTCGACTGGTTATATATCGATGATCCCCAGGTATTTGTAGCGGGGGATCTGTTATGGTATCCCGTGGAAGGCCAGCCGAAAATTGCTGCCGCTCCTGATACGATGGTAGTATTTGGCAGACCGAAAGGCGATCGAGGTTCCTACAAACAATGGCAAGAAGATAATCTTGCTCCTCAAGTCGTCTTTGAGATTCTTTCTCCCAGTAACACCTCCATCGAAATGGCCAAAAAATTGCTATTTTATGATCGCTATGGAGTCCAAGAATACTACGTCTATGATCCCGATGATAATAGTCTAGAAGCTTGGCAGCGAATTGGTGACAGTTTAGACAGTGTTAGTGAGGTTAATAATTGGGTGAGTCCCCGTTTAGGCATTCGTTTCGACTTAACCGACGAGTTAAAAATTTATCGTCCTGATGGTACTCAATTCTTGTCCTACAGCGAAATTAATCAACTACTGGAGCAGGAAAAGCAACGGGCTGAAAATGAACGACAACGGGCTGAAAATGAACGCCAACGGGCTGAACAGGCTAATCAGCAGTTAGTAGAAATGGAGGCAAAACTGCAAAAATATCGTCAACTTTTTGGGGAATTACCTAACTAGGGTCTGCTGAATAAATGTGAAATATAGACGAGGTAAGGGGTTTGGGGCCTGTTTGGCGAGGCAGGTGCAAGATTTTAAAGCTAGTGGCTCAAAAACCTTGCATCTTGATCGGCGATTGCGTCCTGTAGGGGCGAAGCATTCGGGCAATAACTTATCGGTGAAACCGTAGATTTTCTATCCGAATGCTTCGCCCGTACTTTTTGCCGCAAACCCTAACTAAAATCTTCACTAGCGACGGGAGTATAACGAAAAAAGAGGACTGGTTAGTCCTCTTAACAAGATTAGTTTTCGCTAAATGTTAAACACAGAATGATTGCCAGGCCTAGTAGGCTAGACCCATACTGCGGGTGGTTTCTGCTCCGAGATAAACCCGAATGCTCAAGAAATCCGTCGGACAAGCGGTTTCGCAACGCTTACAACCAATACAGTCTTCCGTGCGGGGAGAGGAGGCAATCTGGGCAGCTTTACAGCCATCCCAGGGGACCATTTCCAGCACGTCGAGGGGACAAGCCCGAACGCATTGGGTGCAACCGATACAGGTATCGTAAATTTTAACGCTATGAGACATTGAATTATGACTCCTTACCGAGTGTTCTCCATGTTAAATTTCGGGTTTATCGGTTAGTTTACCTTACAGCGATCTGTTCATCGCTCGATCGGTGACATAACTTTAAACTCTGTAACACTTGGGGCCAAATGGCGATCGCTAGTCAGGGATCGGGCAATCCTAAAATAGCCTTAAAGAATTGCTTGCCGGGGTTACGCGGGGAACCGAAAAAGGTAATCTGGATCGCAAGATAATTTATTTCGTTTGCCAGTATGACAGAAATAGCGATCGAATCGATCCTACAGGAAAATCGGCTGTTTTCTCCCAGTGCCGAATTTTCCCAGAATGCCACCATTAAAAGCCTTGAAGAATACCAGCAACTCTACGCCAAAGCCAAGGCCGATCCCCCGGCTTTTTGGGCCCAATTAGCCGAAAAAGAATTACATTGGTTTGAAAAATGGTCAGAGGTTCTTGACTGGCAGCCCCCCTTTGCTAAATGGTTCGTCAACGGCAAGATTAATATTTGTTACAACTGTATTGACAGACATCTCACCACCTGGAGACGCAATAAAGCCGCCATCATCTGGGAAGGAGAACCGGGAGACAGCCGCACCATTACCTATGAACAGCTACACCGAGAAGTGTGCCAATTTGCCAACGCTTTAAAGGAATTAGGCGTTAAAAAAGGCGATGTGGTCGGAATTTATCTGCCGATGATTCCCGAAGCGGCCATCGCTATGTTAGCCTGTGCCAGAATTGGCGCGCCCCACAGTGTAGTTTTTGGGGGATTTAGTGCCGATGCTTTGCGTGATCGTCTTAATGATGCGGCTGCTAAGGTGGTAATCACTGCCGATGGTGGTTTCCGCAAGGATAAAGTAGTTGCCCTCAAGGAACAGGTAGATCTGGCTCTAGCCGATAATAGCGCCCCCAGTGTGGAAAAAGTTCTCGTTGTCCAACGCAGCAAGGAACCCATCAATATGGTTGCCGATCGCGATTACTGGTGGCATGATCTACAAAAACAGGTATCTGCTAACTGTCCGGCCGAACCCATGGATAGCGAAGATATGTTATTTATCCTCTACACCAGTGGTTCCACCGGCAAACCGAAAGGAGTCGTCCACACCACCGGCGGTTATAATCTCTACACCCATGTCACCTGCAAATGGATTTTTGACCTGAAAGACACCGATGTTTACTGGTGTACTGCCGATGTGGGGTGGATTACCGGCCATAGTTATATCGTTTACGGACCGCTTTCCAATGGTGCAACGACGGTAATGTATGAAGGGGTTCCCCGTCCCTCTAATTTAGGTTGTTTTTGGGATGTAATCGAGAAATATCGCGTTAATATCTTTTATACTGCCCCCACTGCTATCCGCGCTTTTATCAAAATGGGGGAAGATATCCCCAATAGCCGGGATTTATCCTCTTTGCGCTTACTGGGAACCGTGGGAGAACCGATTAACCCAGAAGCTTGGATGTGGTATCACCGAGTTATCGGTAAGGAAAAATGTCCGATTGTCGATACTTGGTGGCAAACGGAAACCGGGGGAATTATGATTACTCCCTTACCCGGGGCAATTGCCACCAAACCGGGGTCAGCAACCCTGCCTTTCCCCGGTATTATGGCCGAAGTGGTGGACTTAGAGGGCAATCCCACCCACGCGAATGAGGGGGGTTATCTGGTGGTCAAACATCCCTGGCCCGGTATGATGCGAACAGTCTATAAAAATCCCGATCGCTTCCGCAATACCTACTGGGAACAGATCGCCCCCAAAGATGGCCAATATCTCTATTTTGCCGGGGATGGTAGCCGTCAGGACGAAGACGGTTATTTCTGGGTAATGGGGCGCGTCGATGACGTGATGAGCGTTTCTGGCCACCGTTTAGGGACCATGGAGATCGAATCAGCTTTAGTATCTCATCCCGCGGTAGCGGAGGCGGCTGTGGTGGGACGACCGGATGAAATTAAAGGGGAAGAAGTCTATGCTTTTGTCACTCTGGAGGGCCATTATGAAGCGAGTCCGGAGTTAGCGCAAGCATTAAAAGACCACGTTGTCAAGGAAATTGGCATTATTGCTCGACCGGGAGAAATCCGTTTTACTGATGTACTGCCAAAAACGCGATCGGGTAAAATTATGCGTCGTCTCTTGCGAACTTTAGCATCAGGTCAAGAGATTTCTGGTGATACTTCTACTCTAGAAGATCGATCGGTTTTGGATAAATTACGCCAAGGTGCCTAATTTAATTGGCGGTTTTTCCTAGTAGTTAGGGTGAGGAATAAGAGTTAATCTTATCTCACTCTAACGGGAGTGATGCTCGGTGAACATATTTGCTCAAGCACCAAAGCTATAACTAATACTAAATCCTGTTTAAAAGGTATAGGGGAAGTGGGGAAGTGGGGAGTCGGTTGTCAATACTAAATTAGCTCATAAGCTCTCTTAATTTTTTGTGTGATAATTTTAGATTATCTAGAAGCGATCAATCTTTGTGTCCTTTGTGTCTTTGTGGTTCGTTCCAGTTGGTCTCGCGTAGCGAGCGCGTTGCGACCGCCAGCAGGAATGTATCCTATAATATATTTTACCCACCTAACCCAAGAGAGCCGATCATACTTCATGTTTATAAGAAAGGCTGTAATAATAAAGATAAGAGCGAATTGAAATTATAGGAGTTTAATCAATGACCACCACTACTACTACCGATAATGATTTAAAAAGACTAGAAGATTTAATCCTCAATGGACAGAAGATAATCGAACATCGATTCAACGAAATCGACAATCGACTGACTACCATGGACAATCGACTCACTACCATGGAAACTCGACTCACTACCATGGAAACTCGACTGATTGACGTGGACAATCGATTGAAGGTGATCGAGAATGGACAAGCGGAAATGAAAGCTGATGTCAAAACTGTTCAAAAAGATACTACCGATTTAAAGATTGAACTCACGGAAGTTAAAGGTGATATTAAAACTCTTGATAGTAAATTTGATGACATGAATAAACGCTTAGAGAAAGTCGAAGGAACCCAAAAAAATCAAATTTGGACATTGATAACCGTCCTAAGTGGTTCCTTACTAGCCGTAGGATTTAGAAGTTTTTTTATCGACAATAATCCCTAATCTCAGAAAAAGAATTGCTATAATTTGCTCACTAAAACAATGAAAAGTGATCGCCTAATTCTCCGTCCTTGGCAACTACCCGCAGACAAAGAGTCTTTTTTTCAGATCTATCAAAATTCCGAAGTCACTTATTTTTTACCGAGAATTCGTCAGTTAGCCACGGATATTGAGAGTTTAAATGCCCATTTTTCTGTAAGATTAGCAACTATTCGTAATCAGGGTAATGGCAGCGATTGGTGGGCAATGATCGATCAAAAAAATAATCAGATTATCGGTTCGATAATTTTACAGAATTTGCCCGATAACTACGGTTATCCTACGCCAGATAGCGAAATTGGTTGGCATTTACGGCGCGATTATTGGGGACAAGGATATATAACCGAAGCGGGAGCATCTCACCTTTGCAATGAGCATAAATACTTAGTGGAAAAATAGGCTTTTCGAGGGTAATTCTTGTTTTAATTCTCCATGTACGCAGTCTTTAAAAGCCTCTATTTCGTTCCAAGACACGATTAAGAGTGGCTTTTAGGCTAAGTATAATTACTTATCGCGTAAGTGAGATGCTCCCACCGAAGCGGCTAGAGTTATTCTAGAATACGGCTTAATCACCTGACAATTGCCGATTATCTACGCCGTGGTTAATCCCGATAATTATCGCTCAATTCGTGTCACGGAAAGATTAGGAATGCAATCAATGGGATTAACGAATAAATACTACGACACTGAAGCACTTTTATTCTCGATCGAAGCTTAAAGTTCATTAATAATTATTGATTGTTTCTTATTTTATAGCTGCTGTGGTTGTCATGCTAAACCCATTCTTGTTCAAAAAGCAAAAAGGGAAATATATTCCCTTTTTCTAGCTTTTATGGACTCATATCCTAAACCGCTTCGGGTTTAACACCTCTTTGGTCGAGAATTTTCTGTAATTCAGCTTCGTCGGTTTTAGTCAAAGAAGTGCGTAATACTTTACCCCCGTAGGGAGCCACTTCATCGAGGACCTTATCGGGGGTAACTTTTTGGACGAGAACAAAGAGAGCAGAGGTTCCAGGCTGCAGGGTTTCTCCCAATTCCCGCATAAAATTGTCATCCACACCGATATCACTTAAAGCACCACCTAAAGCGCCACCAGCAGCACCGAGAACAACCCCCAAGAGAGGGGATAAAAAGAGTGTACCGATTAATAATCCCCAGAAACTGCCACTAGCGGCTCCGGCTGCCGTTAAATTGACCGCTTGCTTGAGTTTAATCTCGCCTTCTTTGTTTTTAACCACTACGGCAGCATCTTCTAACTCGATCAGATGTTCCCGTTGCAGTTTAGCCAAAGTTAAACGAACTTCTTCTGCTTTAAATTCGTCCTCATAGGCGATGACAAATAGATCAGCCATGGTTTTTCCTCGATTATTAGCAAATAAAACCTTTATACACTACTTTTGCCAGATTAAAAAGTTTGAGGTATCGGAGAATACCGAAAAACCCTGGGGATTAGGTGTCATAAATACGCGCTTCAAAAGCATCGGGATTTTCTTGACAGTATTCCTCAAAATAGGTTTTTTCCGGTTTTTTAGCGCGTTGGTGTGCCAATTCTGCCTGTAATTCCTCAACAATATCCCAAGCTGCAGCACAATCGGGAGAATTTCCCCCTTTTTCAGCACATACTGCCCGGGCAATATCTCTAGCTTTGATAATCTCCGCTTCTAAATCAAGACTGCGGGGCTTTTCGACGGCGTTACCTTTATGGAGGATGTCACTAACAGAGATAACACCGAGTAAACCGCCCTTAATTACCGGTGCGAAACGAATACCGGTATTAGCAAATAAGCGGGCCACATATTCAACCCCGAGGTCGGGATTAATCACGATGCAGGGTTTGCTCATCACTTCATAGACGCGCACTTTTTGCGGATCTTGACCGAAAGCGACGACTTTATAGACAATATCGGTTTCAGTGATAATTCCGTAGGCATCTTCATCGTGACGACGATCAACAATGAGAGTTCTAATGTTCTTTTCTCTCATCAATTGTACTGCTTTGGCAACGGTTTCAGAACCTTTAATCTTGGCCACCTCCGTGGTCATAATTTCAGCTGCTTTCATAGTCATATTTGGAGAAGTTAAGTTGTGCCTTTGTTATTTTAAGACATAAACTGACCCCTAATACTGACGGCGGCTCTCTTAGGTTTGGTGGGTAAAATGTATTCTAAGATACATTCTTCCTAGCGAGGGGGTGGAACGAACCACAAAGACACAAAGGACACAAAGATTGATCGATCCTATGTAAGTTAAACTTATCACACAGAACCTAGAAGAGCCTGACGGCTGACGGCTAAAAAACTGATCCCTGATTAACGCCATTCTACCAGTTGTCGTTCTTGGACGACCAAACCATATACTGTCTCGGTTTGACGGGCTAAATTCGCCCAATGAAAGCGTTTTTCTAGGTCTTGGTAGGCGTTATTAACCAATTCTTGGGCGTATTCGGGATTATTTAAAACCTCTAAAATGCCCCAAGCGAGGGAATCAGGATTATTGACGCGGGTGACAATTCCCGTTTGGCCATGACGGACAACTTCGGGAAAACCGCAGGTATCGGAAACTACCACGGGAACCCTAGCGGCGAAACTTTCCAGGGCGACAATACCAAAAGGTTCGTAAAGACTGGGAAAAACGGCACAATCGGCCACAGTTTGGAAGCGATCGAGGTTTTCATCGGACATAAAGCCCGTAAAATAACAATGATGCCAGATACCGAGATGCCAGGCCTGTTGTTTGAGTTTGTCGGTATTGCCGCCACCGATAATGACAAATTTAGTTTTAGCCTCGGTCTGAGCGAGGACTTTTGGGGCAGCGTTGAGTAACACCGAAACCCCCTTTTCAAAGGTCATGCGCCCGACGTAATAGACGATTTTTTCGTGATCTTCGGCATATTGACGACGAAAAGCTCGGTAATCAAAGTTAGGGTCTCTTTGCTTTTTCTCGGCCCGAATACCGTTATAAACCACATCGATTTTATCCCAGGGTGCGCCCAAGGCCCGATGGACTTCATGGCGCATATAGCCGGTACAGACGATAACGCGCCAAGCATTATAGACGAGGGTTCCCTCTTTGCCGGCGATATAGCGTTGGGTGTCGGTGTGCAGTCCGTTATAACGTCCGTATTCCGTGGCGTGAATAGTGGCAATCAGGGGTATTTTAAAGAGATGTTTCAAGGCAATGGCCGCATCCCCTACTAACCAATCGTGGGCATGAACAAGGTCAAATTTTCCGTATTCTGCGATTAGTTTGCCGCCCTGTTGCCCCATGCTGTTATTCATGTTGACCACCCAATGGAAAAAGTCATTGCCGGGGGGTACGGGGACGCGGTGGATGTGAATACCTTCCACCAGTTCGTGACTGGGGGCCTGACCGAATTCGATCGTGATTAAGTGGACTTCATGACCGAGTTTGACGATTTCGGGATAGAGTTCGGCGACATGACGGGCGATACCGCCCACTAATCGCGGTGGAAATTCCCACGCCAACACTAAAATCCTCATTTTTCCCTAACCTCGACCTGATTTAAGCTGGTAAGTAATCATTGCATCCCCATGGTATCTATTTTGGCTCTGGTTTCTTCCTCTAATTGCCACTCTCCCCGCGCCAGTCTGGAGAGGATTTCTTGTCGCCACTTGTTTAATTGTTCCTGAAAAGCGGCCGTTTGTAGATCGTTGCGCCAGAAAATTAGGGCCGATTCGCCAGTTTGCGAATAATAATTTTTACGCTCTCCAGCGACGCGGAAGCCAAAATGCTCGTAGAGTGCGATCGCTGACTGGTTCGACACCCTTACCTCTAGCGTAGCCCTTTCCAGTTGTCTTTGTACAGCCTTTTCAAGCAGTTTGTAGAGAAGCAGTTTTCCTAATCCTTGTCTTTGATAGTCGGGATAAATTGCCAGGAGGGTAATATGTGCTTCTTCGAGAATTGCCCAAAAACAAGCCAATCCGATTAGGGTTTCGTTCTTCTGGTGGAGGTTAAGAATTAATAATTCACTGTTGGGGCTGTTTAATTCCCGTTCATAACCAGATAGGGTCCAAATACCGCCGAGACTGCTGCGATCTAGGGACACCATGGCGGCAAGATGCTCTGATTTTGGGGTTTTAAGCTGTATTTTTGGCATTGATCGGGGAAGGGAGCAGGGTGTGGGGTGTGGGGTGTGGGGGGAGTGGGAATTATGAATTATGAATTGGGGAAGTGGGGAAGTGGGGAAGTCGGGAAATTCAACTAAAACCCCAAAACCCCAAAACCCCAACCCCCAACACCTAAAACCTGTCTCCTGTCTCCTGAATCCTGTCTCCTGAATCCAATGGTAGATGTGGGATTTTTGCAGGAGTCCTATTTTCCGACAAAGATAAGCAAAAGTTATTTATTGACTGGAAAAACTTGAGAATATTTAAATTAACATTCCGCAATATTTATAAATTCTTAAGAATTAATTGAGAAAGATTTTTATTTAACAACGATGTTATCATGGTTACAGCGATTTTACTGAATTTCATAATGGGTTGTTTTGTGCTTTTTTGTCCAGCAAGGGTTGAAACCCTTGCCACACCTAGAAGGTGATCCTAATTAAGACGGTTAAATCAGTCAATTTCACCCACAACGATGATCTTTTTTTTGTGTAGTTTTATTGCAAAAAAAAGTTTTTTTGACAAAAAGCACAAAGTATGATAGGAACCCAAGTGATTTCTGGCTGCGAGTAATTATTGTAGAGGGGGAGAGGGGAGAAAAGCTGACGACTTCAAGATAACTGATCACCGATCACTGAAACATCGTCCATCTTAATTTTTTTGGGCGGCCATCGTTAAGCGTTTTAATCCGGTTCTTAACATTTTCCCAGTATTCTCAAAATCGAATAGTATAGATTGGAATAACTCAATGTACGCAAACCTATGGATGGCAGCTTAATCCTGTTCAACATTCTCAATCCGCCGGTTTTGTTCTTTTTCTTGGGAATGCTGGCAGTATTTTTTAAATCCGACCTAGAGATTCCCCAACCACTGCCTAAACTCTTTTCTCTCTATCTGTTGATGGCGATTGGTTTCAAGGGAGGTTATGAACTAGCGGAAAGTGGCATCAATAGCCAAATCGCTTTAACTTTGATTGCCTCTGTGGTTATGGCTTGCATCGTTCCCATTTACACTTTCTTTATCCTGAAAATTAAACTCGATAGTGCCAATGCTGCGGCGATTGCAGCCGCCTATGGTTCCATTAGTGCCGTTACTTTCATCACCGCCAGTTCTTTTTTAGAAAAACTGCATATTTCCTATGGCGGTCACATGGTAGCGGCCTTAGCTTTAATGGAATCGCCGGCGATTGTAGTGGGTTTAATCCTGGTGCGAGTCTTTAAAGAGAAAAATGGCGAAGAAGAAGCATTTTCTTGGTCAAAAGTTTTACATGAAGCCTTTTTAAATGGTTCGGTATTTCTCTTAGTCGGTAGTGTTATTATTGGTATGCTGACGGGGGAAAAAGGCTGGGAAAAATTAGAACCTTTCACCCAAGAGATTTTTTATGGTGCTTTAACTTTCTTTCTCCTGGATATGGGATTAGTGGCGGCGAAAAGAATCCGAGAATTAGGCAAAACTGGTGCTTTTCTCATTGGTTTCTCGGTATTCATTCCCGTCATCAATGCTATGGTGGGCATCCTCATCGCTAAGGTTCTCGGATTTGAACAGGGCAATGCTTTATTATTCGCTGTTTTGTGTGCCAGTGCCTCTTATATTGCTGTTCCTGCGGCCATGAGAATGACTGTTCCTGAAGCTAATCCTAGTTTATACGTTTCTATGGCCTTGGCTTTAACTTTTCCCTTCAATATCATCATCGGTATTCCCCTGTACCTAGAGATGATCAAAATCATTGGCTGTGGAGTCTAAAAGTCCTGGCGGTTTTTAAATAATTCCTGTCAAAATTGTTCTCTTTCACTTGTACCTTTTTTACTTAACTACCATGCTTGAATCCCCGCATCCTTCCCTACAAACTGTCAAAAAAGTAGATATAATTGTTAGTCATGCTCTTCTGGAAGAAACCTTAAGCGTTCTTGATGTTGTTGGAGTTTCCGGTTATACCGTCTTTGGCAATACTTCGGGAAAAGGTGATCGAGGTTTATCCTGTGATGACTTGGATTGTGATTACAGTGGTAACTACATTATGACCGTTTGTAATAGTGACGAACAGCTTGGTCGTCTGATCGATAAAATTCAGCCTTTTTTAAAAAAAGCCGGCGGAATTTTTGTGGTAACTACGGCCCAATGGCTAAGTCATTAGACCTCTTGTAAAAATCAAAAATTGTTCCGGTTGATTAGGAGTCAGCAGTCAGGAGAAAGATATTTTCTGGTTTAGAATTTATCTGTATCTGGTCTGGGGCCAACAGCGCCGGCGGGATTAACAAAAAGATTACCCCCGGCTTCATTTTGGAAGATACAATCGATTTTCGGTTTGCCTTCCAAGGGTCCGGTATAACCAAAGGTATTCATCCGGTTTTTACAGCTTTGTACCTGCTGTCCATCGACTAATTTTTGTTGTTCTAAAATTGACCAGTTATTGCGTCGCAAAACGCAACCGGGTTGCATGACTGGTTGGGTAACAAAAACATTAAAGGGGTTAAGAGTGACATAAACCCGCAAATCGGTGACAATGGCACTGGCCCCAAACTGCACGCATAATTCCGCATTGGGGGCGCTGCGATCGATTACTTCCCGGGAAGCGACGTTTTCGGGGCTAAAATTAGCGGTAGAACTGAATACCAGACCGAGACCCACTCCTAGGACAAAAATACCGCCAATCAGGGCGATCATGGCATAGTTCAATTTTGCCAATAGGCCACCGGGGGCCGAAGCGCGGGAGTCATCGCCATAGGAGCGGTCATAATCCCGATCGCGCGATCGGGGAGGAGTATAACGAGGTCTTCTATTCATAGAAATTGCTGATGTGGCCGCTATGGCGGTCAGTCGTGAGCTATTAGCTGATATTAACCATTGTTCTATCCTAGCAACCCGGGGGATAAGCGGGAGGATAGGTATAGTATAAGGCTATATCGTTTTTTTTGGGGTTAGTATGCTATGGTGGATGACTAAATAGAGTAAGTCAGCCTAATCCAAGTTTCTATGCTAGATATTAGCTAGACAAATTCGGAGCGGAGGAACCATATTTGGGGCGTATTTCTAGATTTTTTAGCCTAGAAAAGGATATCTCTCTATCCTAGCCCGTCAGCTAACTTCGTCGGCGTGGGGGGGAAGACTGAAACATCACTACATTCCTAGCAATGTCTTGATCGGTTCGGTTATGTTGCTGATA
This sequence comes from Microcystis sp. MC19, assembly GCF_003019735.1. Classification (NCBI taxonomy): domain Bacteria; kingdom Bacillati; phylum Cyanobacteriota; class Cyanophyceae; order Chroococcales; family Microcystaceae; genus Microcystis; species Microcystis sp. MC19. The sequence continues at coordinate 3,584,760 of NZ_CP020664.1, forward strand.
CTACTTGATAGTGATAACTTACAGGAGACATTGTCTATGGGGATTCTCATGCCAGATTACCGACCGCAACAATTTTAAGATTTTCCGTAGATAACCATATTTTTTGTAAGTTTGCCGTACATTCGGGCAAACTTTTAGTCGTATCGAGAAACCGAGAGTAAAAACAGGATCAAAAATGCTGGAATCTTTACCAATGTGGATTGCTGCAATGACTTTTATTGCAGTCATTGTGGTGATTATGTTCGAGTGGCTTCATATTACCGTAGCGGCTTTACTGGGAGCTTTAATATTAGTTTTTACCCATATCATGACTCTCCAGGAGGCGGTGGGTTATATCAGTCGCAGTTATGCCACTCTCGCCCTATTTTTTGGGGTAATGGTGTTAGTGAGAGCCTTTGAACCAACGAAAATTTTTGATTATTTAGCAGCACAAATGGTGCTTTTAGCCAAGGGGCAGGGCAAATTATTACTAATAGGAATCGTCGCCATTACTACCCCGATCTGTGCGGTATTGCCCAATGCTACCACGGTGATGTTATTAGCACCTTTAATTCCACCCTTAGCTCAAGATATAGGTGTGGATTTTGTGCCGCTCTTAATCCTGATGGTTTTCGTGGCCAACAGTGCAGGATTATTAACTATTGTTGGTGATCCTGCTACTTATATCGTCGGTGATTCTATTAATATCACCTTCATGGAATACCTACAGCGTTTGAGTTTAGGTGGTGCGCTGGCAGTAATTACCATTCTGGTTATGTTACCTTGGTTATTCCCCAAGATCTGGCGGACAAAATTCGAGCATTTAGAAGACTTACCCCATCCGAAAATTAATCATCCTCGCGTCTTAGCTCTGGGGGGAATTATCGTCTTTTTAGTCTTATTTTTATTCGTCGTCGGTGAATCTTTTCCCGTACCCCTTGCTCCTGCTGCCGTTGCTCTGATGGGGGCAGCTTTAGCCCTACTTTTAGCCCAGCAATCGAAGATAGATACGGTGCATAATATTCTCCGAGATGTGGACTGGAGTACCCTATTATTTTTTATGTCGATTTTTGTCCTAATTGGCGGCTTAGAAAAAACTGGGGTGGTTAATAGTATATCGGGACTTCTGGCGATAATTTTAGGCAAAAATATCTTTTTAGGTTCTCTAGTCTTGCTGTTTTTTGTCGGACTTGTTTCCAGTGTCGTTCCGAATATTCCCCTAGTGGTGGCCATGGTTCCACTACTGAAACAGTACCTTGTTAATGTTAATTTAGTCGGGACAGAGGTTCTTTCTCCCGATTATGCTGGTTCTTTTCCCCCGTCCGTTTTACCGCTTTTCTATGCGATGATGTATGGAGCTACCCTAGGGGGTAATGGTACTTTAGTGGGGGCTTCTTCTAATATTGTCGCCGCTGGCATCGCCGAACAACACGGGGGCAAAATTACTTTTCATACCTTTCTGCGCTACGGTTTACCGGTGATGTTTACTCAGTTAGTCGTCTCGGCTATGTATATGTTAGTTTTCTTTGTCTAGTCTATCTCTGGGGGGATTAATGTTAAGTCCGTTTAAGATTGACAAAAACGTTAACATTGATTAACATTCTCCTATTCGTGCTAGATAATCTGGATTGATCGGCGATCGTGAACAAAAAAATCTCTGTTTTAGCACCAGATTTATCCGGTGGTGGTGGTACAAGAGTCTATTTGATTGCTCAAGTCTTGCAACAGCTAAACTGTCAGGTGACGGTTTATGGACCGATTTTTGGACGGGAAGTCTATCCCACCCCACCGGGGAATTTACCCGTGGTATCGGTCAAAGGCAATAATTATCCCCAGTTTTTTGGCCAGATCAAGACTTTACTTGATCGCATCTCCGGAGAGATTATCTATGCGGTTAAACCCCGTCCCACCAGTTTCGGCATCGGTTTACTGAAACGTTTTTTTTCCCCACGTCCCCTAATTCTTGATATTGACGATTGGGAAATGAGTTGGTTTGGTGGCGATCGATGGTCCTATCGTCCTCATCCTCGACAATTAGCTAGGGATATCCTCAAAAAAAATGGTGCGCTTAGGGATCCGAATCACCCTCTTTATCTGCGTTGGCTGGAAAATTTAATTAACCGCGCCGATGCGGTGACGGTTAATAATCAATTTTTGCAAAAGCGTTATGGGGGGATTTATTTACCGAATGGCAAGGATACGCAACTTTTCGATCCCAATCTCTACGATCCCGTTGCTTGTCGTCAAAAATACGGTTTATCTGCCTATAAAGTCTTAATGTTCCCTGGTACAGCTAGACCCCACAAAGGTTTAGAAGATGTCTTAATCGCTTTAGATCAAATTGGTGATCCTGATTTTAAATTGGTGGTGGTGGGGGGTCGCCAAATCGGGGATGGCTATCTGGATAGTTTGTTAGAAAAAGGTCAACCTTGGTTAATTCATTTGCCTGCTCAACCGATCGATCGAATGCCGGAAGTTATCGCCGCTGCCCATGCTATTATCGTTCCCCAGAGGGATGAAGCTACGGCTCAGGCCCAATTTCCGATTAAACTCACCGATGGTATGGCGATGGCTAAACCGATTATTTCCACTAAAGTGGCAGATATACCAGAAATTTTAGCTGATATTGGCTATTTAGTCGAACCTCGATCGCCAGAGCAACTAGCTGCTATGATTAGCGAAGTTTTTAATCATCTCGACTCGGCTAATGCACGAGGACTAAAAGCGAGAGAGCGCTGTATCGCCTCCTATAGTACCACCGCCATGGCGACAACTCTCTCTGGCATAATTACTTCTCTGGAAGGGAAATATTAGAGTCTAGCGAGTAGGATAATTGACCGTTGACTATTTACTTTATTACTTGCGATGAATCCTAATCAAATTCTGATTAAATATACGCTGAAACACTGGATATTAGTGGTTTCCAGCATTATTATAGGCTTTGCCAGTACCATATTTAATGGGGTAGGAACTGTTTTAGTTATCCCCTTACTAATTTCTTTTATTAATCCCGAAAATGATCTCTTAAAAAATGCCCCCCAAATTATCAAAGAGCTGCTCTCAGTTTTTGAGATTTTCTCGGTCGATACTCGTTTTTTCTGGATGTTTGCGGCGATATTATTAATTTTAATCCTCAAGCATATTACCAATTTTGTCAGTAATTGGCTAGGAACTTACTTGTCTTTAATTATGGCAAGAGATATGCGAATTGATTCAGTTATTCTGCTGCTAGAAGTGGATATAGATTATTATGTAAAAAGTAAAATAGGAGATATTTTTAATCGTTTCATGTCGGAGATTAATCGAGCCGTGGGATCAATTAGAAATTACATAAACCTAATTAAGATTATCGCCACAGCTTTCATGTACTTAGCTATTTTATTATCAATTTCTTGGCAATTAACTATTTTTTCTAGTGTTTTAGGTGGCCTTTTAGCTCTGCTTAATCAATACTTTGTCAAGAGATCAAAAAAGTTTGGAGAGATTATAACCGTAACAGCTAAACAGCAAACTAATAAACTGTTGGAACTGTTAACGGGAATTCGCCTAATTAAAGCGGTAGGTAATGAAAGATACGAATTAGAATCTATTGTCGAAGATATAGAAGCCAGGGAGAAAGCGGGTTTAGATGCCCAGACTAATAAGGCTGTAATCGAACCGCTTAATGAGATCGGTGGGGTAATTATTATTGCTTTAATTATCATTGCTGGTCGTTATCTTTTTAATGAACAACTGCAAGCTTTAGCGACGATTTTATTAACCTATCTCTATGTACTTTTCCGGGCCCTGCCGATAGTTAGTCAAATTAACAGTGCTAGGAGTAGTCTATTGGGTGATGTTTCCGCAGTAGAAATGGTAGCGGATTTTCTCATTCGAGAGAATAAACCATTTATGAGCAATGGCTCTATTCCCTATCAAAGATTAGAGACAGGTATTCATTTTGATAACGTCCAATTTTCCTATCCTGGTCATCAAGAATTAGTTCTCAATGGCATTGATCTTTGGATTCCAAAAGGAAAAATGATCGCTCTTGTTGGTGCTTCGGGGGCGGGAAAATCGACGATTGCTGATTTATTACCACGCTTTTATGATCCTACAGCTGGAAGAATTCTTTTTGATGGTCAAGATTTAAGGGATTATGAGATCAAATCTGTGAGAAAAGCGATGGGAATAGTCAGTCAAGACACTTTTCTCTTTAATAATTCTCTGCGTTTTAATATTGCCTACGGATTAAGCGATGTTAGTGATGCAGAAATTTTAGCAGCGACAAAAAGGGCGAATGCCTACGAGTTTATCTGCAAACTGCCGGAAGGACTGGATACGGAAATTGGTGATCGGGGAGTGAGACTTTCGGGGGGACAAAAACAAAGATTAGCGATCGCTCGTGCCTTACTGCGAGATCCAGATCTTCTCATTCTCGATGAAGCTACCAGTGCTTTGGATACAATTTCTGAGCGTTTAGTACAGGAAGCGATCGACGAACTCTGTCGCGAGCGGACTACTCTTGTGATCGCTCACCGTCTTTCCACTGTTCAAAAAGCCTATCAAATTGTGGTGCTGGACAAGGGAAAAGTGGCAGAAATCGGCAATCACGAGGAATTATTAGCTCAAGGTGGTCATTATGCCCGTTTACACGCTCTGCAATTTAGTGATAGCAAAGAGGCCGACTCTAAGAAGAGGGAAGATGAGCAAAAAAGAAAAGCTTATTTATCCTACGAAGCGAGAAGCAGTCTTAATAGTCTTTTAGGTTCTCTGCGTCTGGTATCTGAGGATTTAATCGATGATTCTCAGGAGAAACAGGAAATTTTAGAAGAATCCTGTAGTTCAGCTATGCGACTTCTCCATATTATCGAAGACTACGAGCATTCCTCGACTCGATAGATCTCCTGCAAAAATCAAAAATTGTCGTGGTTAGTGAGGATTCAGGAGACAGGAGATAGGAGACAGGTTTTGGGTTTTGGGGTTTTGGGGTTTTAGTTCAATTTCCCCACTTCCCCACACCCTACACCCCACACCCTCTTTCAAGTCAGGAGACAGGAGATTTGCAAGAGGTCTCTGGAAAAAAACTCTTAATTTATACTAAAATAGTTAGTACATATAGGCATCTTCCCAGACGGTGAAAAGGAATTATTTACCCTTGAAAACCACAGTTAAAGTCAGCACACAACCCCAATTACCCCTACATCTAGTTATTACCCATCCCCAGTATCGTTTTGTCGATTTATTCGCGGGAATCGGTGGGTTTAGAATCGCTTTGGAGAAATTGGGAGGACGTTGTTTAGGCTATTCAGAAATCGATAAACAGGCAATCCAAGTTTATCAACAGAATTTTATTAGCTATCTCAACAGCGATGAAATTGCTTTCGGAGATGTGAGTAAAATCAGCAATTTACCCGATAATCTTGATCTTATTGTCGGCGGCGTTCCCTGTCAACCTTGGTCGGTGGCGGGATGTTTACGGGGATTTGAAGATCCCCGGGGAAAACTCTGGTTTGATGTGATTAAATTAGTCCAGAAAAGTCAACCGAAAAGCTTTATTTTCGAGAATGTCAGTGGGTTAGCTAGTCCTCGCAATCGGGAGAATTTAGAGTTAATTATCGATGAATTAACTAGATGTGGTTATCAAGTTTACTGGCAGTTATTAAATGCCTACGATTTTGGTTTACCCCAGAATCGCGAGAGAGTTTTTATCGTAGGAATTAGAAAAAATATAGATAACTATGAGCGGTTTAAATTTCCTTTACCTTTGGGTATCCATCCGAAGGTTTTAGATATTTTAGAAGACATCAAAAATATTCAACCCGTCGAGAAAGTTAAGTTATCTGCGGATACTTTATTTAATGGTTTTGTTCCCCCATCAAGAACTCGTTTCCAAAAAGAAGATGAATTAAATGACTTCTTTATTTTTTCTGATTTAAGAAATGGCCACACAACTATTCATTCTTGGGATATTATCAAAACTACGGAACGACAAAAAAGTATCTGTTTAGCTTTGCTGAAATTAAGACGCAGTAAAAAGTATGGCGAAAAAGATGGTCATCCCGTGGCTTTTTCTACTTTTTTGGAAATTATACCCGACCTAAAAATCGAGGAACTAAATCAGTTAGTTTCTCTCGGTATTTGTTGGCAAACGACCGCAGGTAAGTATGAATTTATTAACTCGAAAAATATGACGGGAATTAACGGCATTTATCGGATTATTTTACCGACGGCCGATATTATTCCTACCCTAACCGCTACGGGTGCTAAAGATTATATTGCTACTATTTCAATTACCGCTACTCATCCCCAAGAATACAAACAATTGTTTTTAAAGAAAATCTATAAACCCAAAAAGTTTCGAGAAATTACTCCCCAAGATGCGCGTAAATTACAAGGATTCCCTGATAATTTTATCTATCATCCACAGTCAGCTATCGCTAAAAAACAATTCGGAAACGCTGTTCCTGTACCAGTGGTGGAGGCAGTAGCAAGAAATTTACTGGAAATAATTTTACCAAATTAATTATCTAGATAATTACGAAACTTTTGTCTATACTTGTTGATAAATGCTTGATCTTTTTGAAGATCGATAAAAGCTTCTTTAATTAATGACCAAGTATTGATTTTACCAGAACAAAAATCCCAAAATTCATTTTCAACCCATATATCATGATGTTCCTCTAGAGGATACATTTTATTTCCCTGTGATTGCCACCATGTTTGAGGTAAGAAAGGATTAAAAGGAATAACAATTCTTGTGTGAATACTTGCTAAAGGTTCACGGGACAGCCGATAACAATACCAATCTAACAACTGGTCGCTAAATCTAGAACCATCTCCCCTATTAGGATGTGTAGCTTTTAAATCAAACACATACTCAATATTGTCTTTGATTAAATAAATATCTACTCCATGACCAGAAGGAGGATCGATATAATTGAGGTTATTCCTATTTATTTTCTTAGCTACTACTCTAAGTCTTTCAATGCACTCTGTCATGGATATTTTTTGTTCTTTCGATTTTCTGAGACTTTTTAAATTATCGAGTTCACTTCTTAAGTCTTGAGGAAATGGACTAGGTTGTAAAAGTTTTTTATCCTGCTTATATAAAATACGAAATCCATTATCTTTGGCTAAAAAGGTTGCTAATTTTTCCCAGAAAGTAGTTCCCATGCTTGTCGTTAGTCCAGTCATCACAGAACTAATCTGTCTCTCTTCTGGAAATAAATAATCTAAAATATGATGATTCCTAGGTTTGGGTTTTTTAAAATAGTTTTCTATTGAGTTTTTAATTAGCTTTTGAATTTCTATCACTAACTGGTTATTATCCATACTGAATTGCAATTAATCAAATTTATAGATCAGCAATAGATATATCAAGTGCTTTGGCTAACTTTTCGATATTTTCTAAAGATACATTACACTTACCAAGTTCGATACTGGAAATATAAGTTCGGTGCAGTTCCGCTTTTTCAGCTAAGATTTCTTGAGATAAGTCAAGTTCCCTTCTGCGTCTTCTGATAGCTTTACCAAAACGATGTTTGATATCTAAGGATTCTTTTTGTGCCACAGATCAATTATCAAGAAAGTGTATGAGACATTTCTACAGATTATAATTCACATTTTGCAGATTATAATTTACATTTTGTCTAAAACATTGCTTCGTTCCTCTTAAAGTACAATTGGGGAGCATCCCACTTTTGCAATAAGCAATTGTACTTAGATGCGAAATACTTATATGGCAAGCCTTTTCGGGAGTTCATAGATTTTCAACGGTTCTCTAAATTGTGTGATTGGAACCAGAATCGTTACTACAAAAGCCTTCTTACCCTTCTGAGCATTTATACTCATTACATAATTGGGATGCTCCCGTACAATTGCTGCTATCGCTTCGACTATCTTTTAACTCTTATTTTCGTAACAACTCGAAAAATGTTTCTTTATCAAGACCAATATCTTGAATCATACCCATGAGAGTACCTTGCTTAATATCTTTTCCTGAATGAATAGGGATCACAACCCTACATCCACCACTATTTTTGTAAATAGCATGGCTACCTTTTTGACGATCCAAATAAAAGCCCAATTTTTCAATAACTTTAATAAACTCCTTGACTTTAACTGCGGGATACTGACTCATATTAAAATATTTAAAGGCTTAAAAATCAAATCTTCTTTGGGAATGGGTTGATGATCAGCTATCAAACTTTCGAGGTACAATTCCATAGCTTCTGTAATATTGACAATCGTTTCTTCAAAAGTGTCTCCTTGAGAATGACAACCTTGAAGCGCAGGACAAAAAGCGTGATAACCACCGTCTGACTCTTTTTCTAGAATAACGGTGTAGTTATAAATTTGTTTGGTATTATCACTCATAACACTATCAGTTGTGGATTGTAAATTATCCTAGCATAGACTTTTTTTAATGACTTTTCCCGGAGCGATCGATTTTTTGAGCGGATTAACTCCCCAGCTAAACTAGAATAGAAAGATAGGAAAGCGATCGAAATTAGAATGACGACCGAAATTGAAAAAGAACTAGAAACCAGCGAAGCTGTCTTGGAAAAACGGCGAAATTTTGCCATTATCTCCCACCCTGACGCGGGAAAGACCACCCTGACCGAAAAACTGTTACTATACGGGGGTGCAATCCATCAAGCGGGTGCAGTCAAAGCAAGACGCGACCAACGCAAAGCCACCTCCGACTGGATGGAAATGGAAAAACAACGGGGAATTTCGATTACTTCCACGGTTTTACAGTTCGATTATCGTGATTTTCAGATTAATCTCCTCGATACTCCCGGCCACCAAGATTTTAGCGAAGATACCTATCGTACCCTGGCCGCTGCCGATAATGCAGTGATGTTAATCGACGCGGCCAAAGGTTTGGAACCCCAAACGAGAAAACTCTTTGAAGTGTGCAAACTGCGGCAGTTACCCATCTTTACCTTTGTTAACAAAATGGATCGCCCCGGCCGCGAACCTCTGGATTTATTGGACGAAATCGAGCGAGAATTAGGATTACAGACCTATCCCGTCAATTGGCCGATCGGAATTGGCGATCGCTTTCGGGGAGTCTTCGATCGAGCCACCCAGACCATACACCTGTTTGAACGTCGCTCCCACGGCTCTCAGGAGGCGCAGGAAACCGTGATCGAGCTTGGCGACCCCAAAATTGAGGATTATCTCGAAAAAGACCTGTATTACCAGTTAAAAGAGGATATAGAACTACTCTCGGAATTGGGTGCGGAATTGGATTTGCCAGCAGTCCACGCAGGAGAAATGACCCCGATCTTTTTTGGTAGCGCCATGACCAATTTTGGGGTGAAATTATTCCTAGAATCCTTCCTCGACTATGGATTGCCACCCAGAGGACGCAATTCCTCCCTCGGAGTCCTTGATCCCACCTATCCCGATTTCACCGGTTTTGTCTTCAAACTGCAAGCAAACATGGATCCCAAACATCGCGACCGGGTGGCCTTTGTGCGGGTATGTACGGGGAAATTCGAGAAGGATATGGTAGTAAACCACGCTAGAACCGGTAAAACTATCCGTTTATCCCGTCCTCAGAAGCTTTTTGCCCAAGATCGGGCAGTTATTGAAGAAGCTTATCCCGGAGATGTGATCGGATTGAATAACCCCGGGGTCTTTGCGATCGGTGATACCATTTATATGGGTAAAAAGCTCGAATACGAAGGTATTCCCTGTTTTTCTCCAGAATTATTCGCCTATCTCAGAAATCCTAACCCTTCCAAGTTCAAACAGTTTCAAAAAGGAGTCTCGGAATTACAGGAAGAAGGGGCCGTACAGATATTATCCTCGATCGATGAATTTAAACGCGACCCGATTTTAGCCGCCGTCGGTCAATTACAGTTTGAAGTGGTGCAATTCCGTCTTTTAAGCGAGTACGGAGTCGAAACTACCCTCGAACCCCTAGCCTATAGTTTAGCCCGTTGGGTCGCCGGGGGTTGGGCCGCTTTAGAAAAAGCAGGTAAACTCTTTAATACTCTAACTGTCAAAGATTACTGGGGTCGTCCCGTCTTATTATTCAAAAATGAGTGGAATTTACAGCAAGTCAAAGAAGATCATCCCTCTTTGCAATTAAACTCGATCGCACCGGTAGGATCGGGAGTAGAACCGCAATCCTAACCATTAGACCTCTTGTAAAAATCAAAAATTGTTGTTAGGGTTAGGAGTCAGTAGCCAGTAGTCAGTCCCGATGAAAAAATTTTCACCCCCACAGATGAAAGAGGTTTCCTTCCCTACACCCTACACCCCACACCCCACACCCTGCCACCAGGAAGAACTTTTTGCCGCAAACCCTAATTATGCAAGAGGTTTATTAATCTGACAAGACAATTACCGAACTGGTCAGGACAAGATGGCGACCCCCAGACAACTACTCTAAAGTAGAAGTGGTCAGAAAGTCTCGATCTTTCCTAACACTCGGATGTCTCAAAGCACTATCATTGACGAGTCCCCCACCATTAGAAAAAGTCCTGCTGTCAATTCCCGAATTAATCCCTGTTTAATTCGCTTTTGTTATTTTCTGGGAAATTATCTGGTTTTACCAGCTTTTTTCAGCAAAATAACGGTGACAGGCCAGGAAAATATTCCCCTAACGGGAGGTGTCATCTTGGCACCTACCCATCGGTCCCGTTGGGATGCGCTGATTTTACCCTATGCGGTGGGACGCTTAGTTAGTGGACGGGATTTGCGCTTTATGGTTTCCGCTAATGAGATCAAAGGGGTGCAAGGTTGGTTTATCCGACGTTTGGGGGGTTTTCCCGTCAACACCGATCACCCCGGTATGGGTAGTCTAGTCCATAGTGTCGAACTTTTGGCCGCGGGGGAAATGGTGGCGATTTTTCCAGAAGGGGGTATCTGTCGCGATCGAGTGGTTCATCCCCTTAAACCGGGGGTAGCGCGGATTGCGTTGGAAGTTAAGACTATCAAACCCGATGCAGATATCAAGATTTTGCCGGTAAGTATTAGTTATAATCAGCCTTACCCCGGATGGGGAAGCGAAGCAACAGTAAATATCGGTCAAGGGATTAATGTGCTTGATTATCAACAAAATTCGCTAAAACGGGAAACTGTCCGCTTAACCCAAACCTTGAGCGATCGCTTAAAACTTCTCCACGAGGATCAATCACCTTAATCAGCTGTTGATACTAAATCCTGTTCAAAAAGTATAGGATAGTGGGGGGGTCACTGCGTGCGCGTTGCGGGGGGAAATGGGGTGATAGGGAAGTGGGGTGTGGGGAGAAACAATTCATAACTTGAGAGTTAATCACACTATTAAAAACGGATTTGGTATGACTATCTACCCCATGAGTGGGATTTCGGGGACGGATTAAAATGATTGTTTTAACTATTTTTAAACAAAAAAGTGGCTTTTCTAGTTTAAATAAATAATATCTTGGTTTTTGCTGCTTCTGGCTCCTGAATACTGCCTCGGAAACCCATCAGATCAGGGAAGATGTCCGATTGTTGCAGGAAGTCTAATGATAGAATGGGCATCAGCGAAAGTAGTTTGTGAGTGAAGTGATCCGATGCAGTTCCAAATCCAGCCAGACAGTGAAATACCCGCCTCTAAGCAATTATTTGACCAAATTCGCTTCGCTATCGCCTCTCGTCAGTATCCCCCGGGCCATCGTTTACCTAGTACCCGTCAACTAGCTATGATCACGGGATTACACCGTAATACGATAAGTAAAATTTATCAACAACTGGAAGACGATGGGTTAGTGGAATCCATAGCAGGTTCGGGGATTTATGTCAAGGCTCGCGGGCATGAAAACGATAATTTATCGGGTTCACCCCTATTGGAACAAAATCCAGAAATAGGCCGACTAATTAGCCAGAGTTTAGCCAGTTTTCTCGCTCAAGGTTTAACTTTAGAGCAAATTCGCGAGTTATTACTGGCGGAAATCGATTGGCGATCGCAGTGTAGTTCTCAAGTTCTTGTCACCATTCCCCGTCATGATTTGGGAGCAGGGGAACTAATGTTAAGAGAATTAGAGCAATCCCTCAAAATTCCCGTCCAATTAGTGGCAATGGAGGATTTAGCCCAAGTTTTAGCCAATACTAAATCTGCCACTGTTGTCACCAGTCGCTATTTTATCAGTGTAGCGGAGGAAATTGCCGCTCCTTTTCAATTACGAGTCATTCCCATCGATATCTACGATTACAGCAAGGAATTGGCATTAATCAAAAAATTACCCACCGATAGCCGCTTGGGGATTGTCAGTATTAGCACCGGTATTATTAAGGTGGCCGAAGTTTTAATTCATAGTTTACGGGGCGATGATTTATTAGTTATGTCTGCCCAAATTCATGAAACGGATAAGTTAAAAGTTTTAGCCCGAACTTCCCAGACAATTATCAGTGATCAAGCGAGTTATACTTTAATTAAAAATATGATTAATGAAGTGCGATCGGATTTAATTCGTCTGCCAGAAATTATCTGTAGTGATAATTATATTGGGGATAAATCAATTCAATTGCTCAGACGAGAATTAGGATTAGGTGGTTAGATGATAAGCTAGGACCCATTTTAACCTCTGAATCTCCCCCCTTTGCTGTTGCCTCTTGCCTTATCTCAACAAGCAATTTAAGTAGGGAGGCACAATTATTTGTAGGATGGGTTAGCGGTAGCGTAACCCATGCTGGCGTTGGGTTTCATGCTTCAACCCAACCTACGTTCATCTTATATTTAATTCCACTCACCCACTTAAATGCGCGGGCAGCTGAACTTTAAAATTTAGTTTAATCTATGGTTACTATTGACAATGACCTAGGGCAAATCGAGAATAAAAGCGAAAAAAACTTTTAAGAAGTATTAATTTTTTAGTACAATGGCGGAAGGATAGGGATAAGCTCAATTTTTCACTCTTGAACGAGGTTAGATGAAAAGTGCTGAATGTTTAACGGTATCCCCCGGGGAACCGCTTACTGATTGGCAAAAACTCGGATTAGATTTGGTGGCTCGTTGGCAGGGACGAGATGTTATCCTAGCGATCGATCTTACCGGTAGTGTTAACTTTAATGATGAAGGACGGACGCGCCTCGGTCAAATTATTCGCGATAGTTTAAAAAATAACGATTCCGTTTATTTATTCCCCTTTGCTGATAATGTCCAACCGATTACAGAACCGATTTTAATTCGCGGAAGGGAAGATATAGACGCGGTTTTAAAGGCGATTCCTTGGCAATCTAGCCAAAGTGCTAAAAATACCGATATTCAGGGAGCAGAATGGCACGTTTATACTCGACTGGCACGCTTAAATCAGTGTCGTTTAACTGCCAATCAAGCTATTAAACCCCAGTCGGTAGTTTGGATTTCAGATTAGGTCGTACTGGTCGAGATGTGTTAATGAGAATTCGTCGCTTTATTATTGATAAATACGGGAAGTTATCTAAAATATTTGAGCTTGTTAGCTTACATTAATTGTATTCTAATCTTCCTTTGTGTTTCAGTTGCCACATCCCACTGCTACCAACCGGGGTAACTTGTGCAGGTGAAATTAAGGTAAATTTACTGGTGTTGCCGCTTTTATAGCCATCAAATAAAGCAGATACTGTAAACTTTTGAGAAACGGCAATAGCGTGCTGTTTCGGAAAGAGTAAGTAATCGTTTCCTACTAATACGATATAAAATCCATCAGGGGACACATTAGATGTCAAAACCACAGGCTTACTAGAATTATTCCGTCTTTCTGCTCCTTTATCTTCATCCTCGACCACTTCTCCCTGTCTTTGCACCCCATGAATATTAAGGATAGCATCTGGAGACTGATTATAGGAATTGATTATGTTTTGCCATTGCCAGGGAATATCTACTGTCTCAATTGCCTCTTTGTTAAGCAGCTTTCTTAGTCGTTCAATCTCTTCTTTAAGTGCTTCGATATCTTGGACATTTGTCTGAACTTTTAACTCTAAATCTTTTTTATCTTGCTGTAACTGGTTTACCTGGCTATTTAGAGTTGTAGCTTGTTGTTCTAGTTGTGCTTTTTCAATGTTTACATTGTACAATCGTGTTTCTAGGTTTTGATAAGAACTAGAAAGTCTCTGATTTTCCTTACGCAAATGTTCCACTTCTCCTGAACTAAACTGCTCGATTTGCTGACGTTGTTTTGCTAAGTTCTGCGATAGTCGATTACGTTCGTCAGTTAGCTCTCCAATTCTTGTCAAATGACGTTCTTTTTGATCCTCATATTCTTGAATTTTAATCTCTAATTGCTCATTTTTTTCTTTATGTTGAGATATACTCCCACCCTCTTTACCTATACTTAAACTACCAACTATTGCTTGAATATTACTAACTTTATCGCTTAAATCTTTCAGTGTATTTTGCGTAGTTTCATCTAGGGAAGTTGATTTTACATCAGTGATTATCTCTTTTTTAATAGATTGAAGTTGTTCCACTAGCCAATTTTGAAAATAAACTGCTTTTGTATCTTCCTCCTGCTTATCGTTATCACTTTCAACAAGAATCGATTGTGATATAATTATTTTCTCATATAGTCCATTGAATTGTTTCCTAACGTTTTCTAGGCTTTTTTCTATTTCTTTTACTTCTGAACTACTAAGTGGTTTTTTATTAAATGGTAGAATTTGTAGCCAAGAAACTTTTTCTTGCAAACCTTCAATTACGCTTTTGATTTTTGGCAATTCTACTAAAATTTTTTGCTGTTCATCAGATGAATCTGTCGGTTTCTTAGTTTTATAAGTGATAAGAACGCCAGTCATTCTGCTCCATAAAAAAATAAAACTAATGGGAACAGAAAGTAACGCAAGAGTATTGAATAATGGCCATACCCAATTATTACGATTAATATCCTTCTTAAGTTGTTCTAATTGAGTTTTTAAATCATCTGTAGTTAAAGTAGGTTGCTCTGATGAATTATCAATTTTTAAAGTTGCGAGAGGTTGGGTTACATTTAGAATTTGCTTTAATAGCTCTTTAGTCGCAATTCGTTGGTTGTCGCCATCTTGACCTGGATCAGTGCTATCAACTGTTTGCGTATAGAATCCTAAATTCTGTAATTTTATTTGTGCTTGTCTATGTTGTTTACTTGCTAAATCTTCTAGAATTTTTCGCTGTTGAGAAGTTCCTTCTAGGATAGGTTCAATCTTTGAATCAATATTATTAAAACTGATTTTCGTTTTAATATCATCAGATAAACTATCTTTAAATGTCTTGTAAGCAGTAGCAAGTTCATCAACAATTTTTTTTGCTTTAGCATAATCTACAGGATTTTCTACTTTTGCTTCATTTTCTGTAACTTGAATATTTGCAACAAAAGTATTCAGAGCCTCGCGTTTTTCTCGCAGTGCCTTTAAATTGTTAATAGCGGCAGTCTGTTGATCGTCTGCAACTGTTGTTGATTGCCCCATTGAACTTCCTGTCGCTGATGAAGAAGAAGAGTGTTGTGCTTGATGCCCAGAAAGATTACAACCACTTAACAACCCCGCAGATAATCCCGTTGCTAAATAAAGTATCAGAAATGTTTTTCTAACCCTCATCGTTCCTTTCCTCCTATAGTCTGCTATTTAATTCTTTTAATAAGGCTTTTAACCCTAAGATAAAGGGAGGTTCAACCCTGACATCCTCTGAGTTACGACCTTCTAAATTCGTTAAATTGGATTCTACCGAACGCTTAACCTTTGTCCAGAGACTATTGCGCCATTGCTCATCGTCATACTGTCTGAGCGGTTTAATACTGGTGATTTTTAACTCCTTAAAAGCTTGTTGAAAATCCTCTAGAAATTTCTGAAGATTGGCTAATCCTACCTCCTCATCATCTGATCCAACCAGCTTAAAGCTTTCAATTTTTTGAAATTGAGTTAAATCAAGGCGATCTTGCCAGCCAAAAGCCACCCCATTCACCTCACAATCTTCTCCTGCGAAAATCACTTCATCATCATCTTGTAATCCCGTTAAACGAGTCACATTTTGATCTAAAACTAAGCCACAAGCGACTTCTGCTTTCGGTTTAGAACTGAGGACAGTGGGTTCTTTTTTGTTCTCAAATCCTGATGCTTTACTGAGCAATCGGCTAAAAAGAAGAGAAGTTTCACAATCTGGACTAAATCTTCCACTTAAATCCAACCAATTAAGAATCCGAGAGCCATTTCCCCCAATATAGACTGGCGTATTCAGCTTACGAGTGTATTTTTCCTCAATGTCTAAAGCACGCAATACAAGACCGATATAGTAATACAAACCTGAAATCCCTAGTGTAGAAAGTTGTACAATCGTTTGCAGATCAGTATCGTCGTCCATCAGCGTTCGATTGCGTTCTAACCACTTGCTTCCTTCGGCCGCCAATAAGCCATCAAGTTTCACGAAAAAGGGTTCATCCCGCAAACTACTGCTTAAATCACTTAAATCTGTATTAAATTGCTGATTAAGAAAATCAGGTCGGTTTTTCCAAAATTGGGAAAAGAGGAGTCTTCCTGCTATCTGTACCGAACATTGATGAATCAAACGATTACCAACCCAGATAGAAATATCGGACGTTCCCCCTCCCATATCAATGCAGGTGGTATAAAGGAGGTCTTTTCCTTCTTCATCGGCAAAATAATGGGCTAATGCTAAACTTTCTGCACGATAGGGGTTGCCTCTGTCTAACCATTTATGGTCAATTCCCGTCGTTTTGCCTAAATCCTCGATAATTCGTTGCCACGTCACTTTATAGAGATTTTTGTCACTGCGAGAAAAGGCCGAGGGATAGGAAATAGACCAGTTGATCTTTTTGACATGATTTTTCGCCGCTTCAGCCGTAATTAAAAGAGCTAAATGCTTTAGAAAGGTGCGAGTATAGGCAATATTCTGAGGGTGCCATTTAAGATCGGTTTTAATATCATCTTGAGTGGGGTCAAACGCTCTGACATCTTCCAGAATATAGAACCGTCCATCTAGTACAGGTCTTTCCTCTTCTTTACTCCCTTTAGTGGTCAGAACGGATGAAAGGGGAAATTTTTCAGCTTCACCCGACATGAAGTAGTCATACAAAATGCTGAAACGCTCAATCTGAGTAGCTTGAGTGATTTGAAGATGCAGCGGCGTTAAGGTGACACCTTCGCGCACATTATTAATGTGATAATAGACATTGGTGAAAGATGTACCAAAATCAACGCCCACTGTCCATGTTTTATTGGGATTTTGATCCCCCACTTTAGGAGGTGTTTTCAACAAAATTAACCCTTGAGAAATCCCTGTTTCATCCTGACAAAGAATATAATCGGGAAAACTATCTAAACGAGTAATTTGGCAGTCTTTAAGATCAAGGGGATGAATTTCTCTTGCTTCAGGAAAAACGGCTCGAAAGATTTTATTTTGTTTAGTCGCTTCGGTGCGGTTGTCGAAATATAGCGCATAATACGCTTTCCAGTTCGGGGCTTTAAAATTCGGCCAAATTTCTAAGAATGGTTTCGCTGTAATTGCATTGTTAACTTCAATAGGATACTCTCTGTGAATGGTAAAGTCTCCCCCAGATAAGGGTAAAGTTAAAGATACTCTGACGGCTGATTGGTTGCCAATGGTCGTCGGATTAAAAGCAAGACGCTTAATGAGTTCTTCTGAGCTAAAATAATTAAGCACTTCAGATTCTAGCGGTAATAAAGGGGTTAAATGACGTTCTTGTTCATCAACCGTATAAGTGATCTCCCTTGTGTCTTCAGGGAGTAATGCCCCTGGTAAGTTTCCCTCTCCTTCCAAATAGAAAAAGGTTTTTGTAAAGATGTCATCTTCTGTGAGAAACTTGACTTTTCCTTTATATTGTTTGGTAAACTCGGCTTTATCAAAAATAGCGGCACTGACCGTATCATAGATCCAAATATCAACAGATTGTTTGGTTGGCCATTGTTTTTTCAATTGCTCAAGGTCTGGAATGAAAATAACCTCTTCATTCATTGACTTCCCTAAAGCTAAAATACTCACACTGGAAGGATTTCTTTTCGCTTGAATTGGAATATTGAGAGCATCTAAATCCCCTAAAGTAAGCGGTACTCCAAAATAGGCAACATTTCTACTAGGTCTAAAAGTTTGCCCTCTAGGATCAATCGTTAGCTCCTGTGCCAGTTCATTTTTATATTCTTTCAAAAGTTCTTTAAGTTTGGCAGAATCTACCCCCCTTTGACTGTCAAGCTGAGTTTTTAAGTTATCTAACCACAACCATAATTGAATTTTGTCATCTTCTGTTAAATATTCACTGGAGTCCAAGGGAGAATGTAAGCGTCCATCTGCATACCAAGGAATACCTTCCCAGTTCCCCTCTTCGGCAGGACAGACTAAGGTTGCGGGAGAAGTCATGCCCACAGACTGTCCATTCAGCAGAAAAACATAGATTTTGTGCCAAGGATTACGATTTTCCCCCCTAATTCTTTCCGTTGACTGATAAACCGTTCTTTGACTGGAAGGTGATAGAGCGATTAATGCTTTGATCAAAGCATCGGCTTGGAGCGTATCTAAATCTAGTAGTTGGGCTTGTAGTTTAAGCCGTTTCACCTCTGCTAGGGCGATCGCCGCTAACATCCCCTTCCATTGGGCTTTAATGGCACTATGAAGCGGATATTCTTGATCCCGTAACACCATATCCACAAGTAACGGTCTTGCCCACATATCGGGAATTGAACTAATACTTTGAGTATTAGTCCCAATCTCGGGGCGGGTTAAACTATCTGCAACCTCTGTATAAGCGATTCCTGCTTGGGGTTGCCATTTTCCCGCTTCTCCTGGTTTGACACGCGCTTGTGATTTCAAGGGGGGTAAAAAAGAGCTACTCATTGAATCCATCTCCTCTTAATGCTTTTAAATACTTTTTTCCGATAAAACCTTATACAGAGCTTTAGCCAGTCCCGTTGTCCCGTTGTCAATTCCTTGTAAGTCCTTCTTGCTTAAATCTCTAATACGAATGTTAATTTCTTTATCCAGACCTTTCTCTACTAGATCGGGAAAGTTGGAACGGTCTATGATCAAATTGCCTTGATTGTAAAAAGCTGTAACATTAAACCATCTTAAACCGATACCATTAGCATGAAGAATTCCCAGCCATTTGAGATAAGCTTCACACCAGACTTTAATCGCATTAATTCGATCCCATTCGCCCGATTTTTTAATGCTTTCCCGATCATAAAATTTAAGTGCAAAGTCAACCTCACCTAATTTGGTTTTAGCGTGTTCTAATCCTGGAACAATTCTCGATAACCAAATATAGGCAAATCGGACGGCATTAGTTAACTTTCGACGAACTTCATCCTTATCAGGTACATCCTCCCAACTGATCTCATTATCTTTGTTACGACTCAGCAAAATAACCTGTCTTTCATTAGGTTTTGGGGTAAAAATAAAATCTCTTAGGGCTAAACCTGCATATAATTCCAAAACGTGAGGATCATTTCTCTGGTCACTTCCCCCTTTACTAAACTTCTCTACATTAGTCATGGTAGGCATTCCCAACAGATAAATAGTATCAAACTTCAAATCTTGTGTCCCATAATATCTTAGGGCGGCCTCTGTTTTCAGAATAAATTCCTCAGAACGAGCAAAAACGGCTTCTTTATCTTCCTTAGAGGGAAAGCGAAAATAAGGCAACATTAATAAGCCACCCAATTTTACTTTTCTGAGGAGATTTCCTGTCTCTGGATTATCCAATTCTTTAGCAATTAGACGACCCAATGTAGGAAATCCCGATGCACCTGTTCCCCCAAAAATTGAGCCACAAAGAAAAACTTGCGGAGGGTTATTTGCTTCTGTTTTAAGATCGCTATCAATCTTGCCGATCAATTCCTTCCAACTCTCATTAGTGGCCACATTTTGCCGAAGTTGAGTCATAATCGCTGAACCAATAGCGGGTCGGCCTAGAAACCCATCTTTTAACAAGACATCTCGCTCTTTTTCAGTGTAAAGAACATCGAATA
This sequence comes from Microcystis sp. MC19, assembly GCF_003019735.1. Lineage (NCBI taxonomy): Bacteria > Bacillati > Cyanobacteriota > Cyanophyceae > Chroococcales > Microcystaceae > Microcystis > Microcystis sp. MC19. The sequence continues at coordinate 3,604,650 of NZ_CP020664.1, forward strand.
AATGACGAATAACTTCCCTGTTTCCATTGTAGTTATCGTATTTAAAGACATCTCTTAAACGAAATTCATCTGCTTTTTGAAAGGGAGTCCACAACCCTAAAAATTCGAGTTTTGTCTGCATCCACCAATTAAGAGTGGGATTAATTCCTTGATCGATATTTTTAGTACAATTTTGGTAGGTCGCAATCGCACCATCGGCCTCTTTAAGATTGCCATTACCTTTGTCAGGATCAACAAAGAGAATTTCTATTTTTGGAATACGCTCACCTTGAGTGTAAATACCCGCTGCTGCTAGATGACATACTGCTTCAACAATTTTTGTCCCTGTTCCACCAATGGCAATAACGTAAACTGACATAACGTTTTAATAACCTCTAAACTAATTTCTAACGAAAACGAGGAAACAAACCAACTAGGGGAACAACACGACGCATATTTGGAGGGGTACTAAGGGCGGTAGATAGCCAGTAACTGGAACACATTCCTAATAGTAAAATCAAGCTAAAAAAAACCAAAGCTATGGTTTCTAGATTATTGTTACCATCCTTTCCCCAGATAAACAAAGAAATAATGAAACTCAAAAAGGGCAAGACAAACAACAGCCACCAAGAAATTCGAGCTTGGCTGAATTCTTTCTCGGTAAACGTTCGCCACCACTTAAGAGATATTAGATACCAGATAACAGCAAACACACTAGAAAACGCCCCCACAACGAGAACGGCAGGCATATAATTACTTTGTATCCAATTGCTGGTATAGGTGGGAATGATGCCATTGCCAAATAGCATCCGACCGATTACCATTATCATCGCACCGATCATGATGCCAGCCGCAAGACCTGCAATTTCTGGTGGAATCGAATTCTGCTCATTCATTACTGTAATAACTGGGATTAATGAGTCTAAGAAAAAATCGGGATAAATAAAATGATCTAAACCCGCCGCTTTGATGTTATCCTAGCAAGGGAAATATTTTTTGTCCACAATAATTAAATTTACTTAATAAGTTTTTTACTTTTTCGCAACAATTCTTTACATTTATGAAGAAACTTGTCTTGCCTGTCTTTCTAATTTTACTTGGAACAGTCCTAGTCGGCTGTCCTAAGCCTGAAAATTGGTCATGCCCTGAGCTATCAACCCCGACTTCCACTGCCAAAATATCATCAAATCCTGACAAACCAGAAAAAATCATCATTCAAATTGATGGTACGCCGTCTATGAAAGGGTTTGTCAGCGATCGCAATAGTCGCTACATTAGAACCCTAAGATTATTAAGAAGTGCGACAAATACAGCTTTTCCCGTCACGCCATCTCCTACCTTTTATGTTTTTGGGACTCAGCGACTCAAGGAGCCGATCAATCATCAATCGGCTGAAACTGCCTGGTTTTATAGTGGGGGAAGACCTGAATTAAGAGATGCGGCCACTCATAAAATTATCGCACCCCAAAAGACTGATCCGCCCAATTCCCTCTACGTTATTGTGACGGATTTATATCAAGAAAAAGCCCAATGGGAAGACTTAGTAGCACAACTCAAAGATAGTTATCTTCTCAAAGATGGCTACGCCGTCGGTATTATCGCAGTCAAAAGTGAATTTTTGGGGGATATTTATGATGTCGGATTAGATAATATTCGTTATCCCAGTGTTAAAACAAATCATCCCTTTTATATCTTAGTGTTAGGTCGCTATTCTCAGGTTAAACAATATTTCGATAAAATCAAATCGGAAAGTCAAAATACAGGACTTGATTTTCCTGCTGAAAATTTTGTTATTTTCTCCACTCAAATTTTTGAAAAACCTGCTTTACTGCAAATTAATGACAATGAACAACCTACCCCTTCATCTTCTTCTCCGACATCAGATAATCCTCAGAAATCAGGAATTAGACGAGTACAAGTAATTAATGATGGTAGAATAGTGATCAAAAACGTGGAGAATCCTCAAAATGTAGAACGACTTATTATTCCTAGTCAAACGAGCAATGATAGTCCAAAAGAGACTTCTTTAAAATATAGACTCAACTATAATCCTCTGCCCTATACTTTGCCACTAGGGAATTCTGCTAGTTATCAACTCAATGGTGATAGTGACTTTAATAACAACACAGAAGAATTTAAAAAATTAGATCCCCAAAGTTCACTGATTCCCCTTCAACTAACGAATTGGCAATCTACGAATAGTCAATTAGAATTTAATGCTTTAATAAATCTTGACAATAATCCTCAAGGAATTGGCGTTTATCGCTTAATTTTTGATGTATTTCCCGAAAAAATTTCTGGCTCATCAAGACCATATCAAGCCCCGTCTTGGTGGAAAGATTGGAGTTTTGGCGAAAACGAAATTTTTGCAGGAGATAGAACTTACAATTTACAACCCTTTTTATATAATCTAGGAGATACGACTTTTAGAATTATTGAAAATAAGCCAAATGTTGCTCTTGGCCGTCTTTGCTTTATTATCCACAAAAAGTAGGGGTTTGTCAATCAATCAAAACACGGGAGCATCGAGAGCATCCCATTTATGCAAAAATATAAGAGAGAACACCAAAAATAAGTGATTAAATTTATTCAATAGGACAAGCAGACATAACGAATTTATCTTCATTATCGCCTCTAAGAAGGAATTAAGGAAGAGATTTAGACAATTTATTCAACTGTAAGCGATTAAATAGCCAGTTGACCATTAGACACCTCCATAATATTATTTTAAGACTGAAAATGTTTCCAGCAAAGGAGTTGGGCTAAATAAAAATTATTTTATTTGCCCCATAGTTTTTCTATAAAATTAAATTAGCAATGAAAGACATACATTTCAGCCGTTGCACTATTTTGTTAGTACACAGCATAAAAGCAAGCTGTGATTGGTTTATCACTCTTGGAGATATCTACTGATTAGGTATCTCGAATAAGCAAATCGAAAACTTCAAAAACTGCAAACAGCAACCCCGATAGTTATCGATGAAAAATCAGGAAAATTTAAATTTCAGTCGGGAAGTGCTGAATTAAACCCTGCTTTAAAAACCCATATTCGTCAGCGCATTATTCCCGCTATCGAAACCATTACCAAAGACAGAGAAATCGACTTCATTCAAGTAATTGGACACACCGACGGACAAGGAATACAGAAGACAAGTAATCTCGATAAAAATATCGAATCGGTTGCCAGCAGAAAACAATCTGTTAAAATGCTAGTACCCGGTTCTAACACTGATTTAGGATTAATGCGAGCTTTAGCAGTAGTGCAAGAAATCGAAAGCACAGGTAAACTCAAAAACGTCAAATTTCGAGCTTTTTCCGCAGGACAGTTATACCTCCCATCGGGTAAATTAGCTGCGGTTAATCGTGACGCAGATGCAAGCAGACGCAGAATTGAAATCCGTTTTATTCCCCCCGGTAAAAAACAATAAGACAAAAAAATTCTAGAAATTTGTTTTTTTATCTTTTGCTTGTTACACTGAGGAAAGAACGAAATTCAAATCAATATCTATGGAACAAAACACTTTAGAGGGGACTTGGGAAGAAATTTTACAGCATAGTGCTAAATTAGCAGGTCAGCGAGTGAGATTGACCATTCTACCTAATCAATCTTCCAATTCTTCCACTCCAGAAACCCTAGACCAAAAATTAAAAGGAAGAGTTGGACGAGTTTATTTTCAGCCATCAGATTTATCTGAGCGAGTAGAAGAAGTTTTTACAAATATTTTAGATGTTCAAGACTAATCAGCATTACATCAATGACTCTTTGCGACGCTTCTCCACTTATTGCCTTAATTAATGAAGCTGATAAAAATCATCAGCGTTGTGTTGACATTTTATCTTCGCTATCGGACCCCCTTGTCACGACTTGCGCTTGTTTTACCGAAGCAATGTATTTATTGCGTCGATATGGTGGTTGGTTCGCACAACAAGAATTATGGGGTTATGTGGTAGATGAAATACTGGTAATACACCATCATAATTCAGATGAACTAAAAAGAATGGAAACCTTAATGATACAATATCAAGATGTTCCTATGGATTTAGCAGATGCTTCTTTAGTAGCCATGGCTGAAGTTCTTAATCAAAAACAAATATTCACTCTCGATAGCGATTTCTATATTTACCGACGGTATGGAAATCAACCTTTTGAGGTTGTACCTTAATTATTTTTCATTCCCTATAGGGTGACATCCTCGTATAAATCCCGAAAAGATGCCGTCAGATTAATACTCTGTAAACTAAAACTTTCTTGCTGATAGGTTTGCAGAATCCATAAACCCTGTTCACCCCGTCGAAAAGTTTCCACTCGTTGGTGTTTACTATTGACTAAGACATATTCCTCTAAACTTTCTAGAGTTTGATAATCATTAAATTTATCCCCCCTGTCAAAAGCTTCTGTAGAATCGGAGAGAACTTCAACAATCAATTTAGGAAAACTTTTGTAGGTAGCAGTTTCTTTATCTCTGTCATCGCAGGTGACAAGAATATCAGGATAATAAAAGTGATTGCGTTTCTCTAATTTGACTTTCAAATCGGCAAAATAAACTCGACAATCGGAACCCCGCAAATGATTACGAATAATTGTGTATATATTCCCCGAAACAATATTATGAGTATCCGTCGTTCCTGCCATGGCGTAAACTTGTCCATCGATATATTCATGTTTAATGGGACTGGTTTCTTCAAACTGAAGATATTCTTCTGGAGTGAGATTATTAAGTAGTCGTGCAAAATTAATTTCCTAGTGAAGATAGGCAAGAGGCAAAAGGCAATAGGCAAGAGCGGGGTTAGATATGTGTAATTAATTTTGCTTAGGTACTTATAGTTAGATAGAGCAATCATGGTTTTTAAGGAATTTGGGGAGTATCATTAACCGTTTCTAGGGTGACATCCTCGTATAAATCCCGAAAAGATGCCGTCAGATTAATACTCTGTAAACTAAAACTTTCTTGCTGATAGGTTTGCAGAATCCATAAACCCTGTTCACCCCGTCGAAAAGTTTCTACTCGTTGGTGTTTACTATTCACTAAGACATATTCCTCTAAACTTTCTAGAGTTTGATAATCATTAAATTTATCCCCCCTGTCAAAAGCTTCTGTGGAATCGGAGAGAACTTCAATAATCAATTTAGGAAAACTTTTGTAGGTAGCGGTTTCTCTATCTCTGTCATCGCAGGTGACAATAATATCGGGATAATAAAAGTGATTGCGCTTCTCTAATCTGACTTTCACATCGGCAAAATAAACCCGACAATCGGAACCCCGCAAATGATTACGAATAATTGTGTATATATTCCCCGAAACAATATTATGAGTATCCGTCGTTCCTGCCATGGCGTAAACTTGTCCATCGATATATTCATGTTTAATGGGACTGGTTTCTTCAAACTGAAGATATTCTTCTGGAGTGAGATTATTATAGTTAGATAAAGCAATCATCGTTTTTTCTGCTAGTTACAACTATATTTCAGTACCTAAGCAAAATTAATTATACATCTAAGCCGTTAGCCTTTTCCGTAATCAGTAAGCAGTATTAAGTAACAGTAACATTCCCTGATTACTGTTCACTGTTCACCGATAACCGAAAAGTCTCCTCTCTCCGAGTCTCGATTAGGAAATTAACTTTGCAGCACTAGATACCTGTTGAAATACTGTCTAGGAGAACCAGCAAAAAGAGCCTAGAATGGTTAATCTATATCCTATGACCCTTGTAACTCTCTATAACTACTGCTATGACAACCCTAATTGACTATTCAAATATTCAATCTTTACCCGAAGTTTGGTCAATAGTTGCCCAGCGTTTCCCCAATATTATCGCCCTGCACGATCCCCACAGTAAACCGGAAGTAATTCTCACCTATCGGGAACTTTATCAACAAATTCAGCAATTTGCCGCCGCTTTACAAGCATTAGGAGTCACAGAAACCGAAAATGTCGCTTTATTTGCCGATAATAGTCCCCGGTGGTTTATTGCCGACCAAGGTTCCATGGCAGCCGGGGCCGCCAACGCGGTACGATCTGCTCAAGCGGATGCAGAGGAATTAGCCTATATTCTGGCCGATAGTGACAGTCAGACGCTGATTGTCGAAAATAACAAAACTTTAGGCAAATTGCTGGCGAAAATCCCTGAATTGCCCCTAAAATTAATCGTGCTGCTCACCGACGAAGACCCCGCTACTGGGGCGATTTCCGTGCAGACCTTAAATTTCAAGCAACTAATGGCGATCGGGGCTGAGAACACCCTTAAACCCATCACCAAGAGCGAAAATGATCTGGCTACCCTCATCTACACATCGGGAACGACGGGACAACCCAAAGGGGTGATGTTAAGTCATGGTAATCTGCTGCATCAGGTACGCAACTTAAATGCTATCTTTCAACCGGAGCCTGGCGATCGAGTTTTAAGTATACTACCTTCATGGCACTCCTACGAGCGCAGTTGTGAGTATTTCAGTCTAGCTCAGGGTTGCACCCAGATTTATACCAGTATTCGCACTTTTAAGCAGGATTTAAAGCAATTTAGTCCGCAATTAATGGTGGGAGTTCCCCGTCTTTGGGAATCTCTTTACGAGGGTATCCAAAAACAATTTAGCGAACAATCGGCCACAAAACAGAAATTAGTGCGATTTTTGCTAGAAAAGTCGGAAAAGTACGTTATTGCTAAACGTATCGCCGATAATCTCAGTCTAGATCATCTTCACGCTTCCCCCGGAGAAAGACTAAAAGCAAGAATTCAATCCCTCTTACTCTATCCCCTCCATGCCATCGGTGATAAGCTAGTTTATGGCAAAATTCGCCAAGCAGTGGGAAATAAAGTTAAAATCTTGGTTAGTGGCGGTGGTTCCTTAGCCAGACATCTAGATACTTTCTATGAGATTGCCGGAATCCCGATTTTAGTTGGTTATGGACTGACAGAAACTTCTCCCGTCGCTACCGTCCGTCGTATCGATCATAACCTGCGCGGGTCTGCCGGTCGTCCCGTCTTTCAGACAGAAATCTGTATTGTCGATTTACACAGCAAAGAAGTCTTACCGACAGAAAAACACGGTTTAGTCTTGATTCGCGGTCCGCAGGTGATGCAGGGATACTATAAAAAACCCGAAGCAACCGAAAAAGCGATTTCTCCCGATGGTTGGTTTGATAGCGGTGATATTGGTTGGTTAACCGCTGCTGGGGATTTAGTCTTAACTGGACGGGCCAAAGATACAATTGTTTTGAGCAATGGTGAAAATATCGAACCGCAACCGATTGAAGATGCTTGTTTACGCAGTCCCTTTATCTCCCAAATCATGCTAGTGGGACAGGATCAAAAAGCTTTGGGGGCTTTGATCGTGCCTAATCTTGATATACTGGCCAATTGGGCCCAAGAACAGAAAATATCCTTAAATTTACCCGATCTTCACAGCGATCGCTCAACGATTCTTTCTAGCGATCTCTACAGCAAAAAAGTCTTAGCTCTCTACCAACAAGAATTAAAGCGCGAGGTAAGAAATCGGCCCGGTTATCGTGCCGATGACCAGATTAAAACCTTTGAGTTAATTTTAGAGCCTTTTTCCCAAGAAAACGGCATGATGACCCAAACTTTAAAGATTAAACGACCGGTAGTAACGCAACGCTATCGCGATATGATTAACGAGATGTTTGCCAAGTAAATATTTCTGGCAAATATTCCCTAACCCCTTGACAAAAAGACCTTTTTAGGATAAGCAAATCATGGATGACGCACAAACCAGTTTATTACTGAAGCGCCCGGTGACAATTAAAGTCATCGTGACCCCGCGCTGGAAAGAAGAAGCACAACAGCAATTACAAGCACAAATGGTTCAAATTGACGCACAAATTCAACAATTAGAAAGCCAAGGACAAAGAGCGATCGCCGAAATTCAGCGTCAGAGTCTGATCCCCTTACCCCCCGCGGCTGCCCAACAGATTGACAATATTCAAATCCAAGTCAATCAACAGAAAAGTGAGTTTCTCGAACAAAAAAACCAGTATCTGCAACAATTGCAACAGGTACAACTCTTGGAACTCAATCAAGAAGTCGCCCAAGCACAACTAGAAAGCTTTTTCCGGGTCGAAAAAGGCGATAACTTAGTGGCCAAAATGAATGTGGAACTCGTCCTTAGAGATGGCATCGTCGAAGAAATTCGCGGCGAAATTTAAAGCTAGGGTGAGCAGTTACCCGTCCCTGTCAAATTAAAGGCTAAAATCGGCAATAGCAAGGGAGAATACCCCTTGCTAACCGATAAAACCGCCCCTAGCTCACATCACCCCTGACATGACTTGATCGGGCCTGAAAAATATATTAAGATTCTTTATCGATCGCCCGGACAAACTCACCTATATTGTTGTATAACTTCATCGAAAATTTGCGTCTGAAACCCCGCCGTTCTAGGTTGGCTTTACTGTTAAATACTAGCGCATTTACACGATATATGCTAAAATGTGAGACATGGAAAAAGCCTATTCTTACCGATTTTACCCAACACCCGAACAAGAGTCGCTATTGCGGCGCACTTTGGGCTGTGTAAGATTAGTTTACAACAAAGCTCTCCACGAACGAACACAAGCTTGGTACGAAAAGCAAGAAAGAGTAGGCTACGCTCAAACTTCTTCAATGTTGACCGATTGGAAAAAGCAAGAAGAATTAGACTTTCTCAATGAAGTAAGCTGTGTACCCTTACAACAAGGGTTAAGACATTTACAAACAGCTTTCACTAACTTCTTTGCTGGTCGTACTAAGTATCCTAACTTTAAGAAAAAACATCAGGGAGGAAGTGCCGAATTTACCAAATCTGCTTTTAAATTTAAAGACAGACAAATCTATTTAGCTAAATGCACAGAACCTTTACCTATTCGATGGTCAAGACAAATACCAGACGGATGTGAACCAAGTACAGTAACAGTCAGATTACATCCTTCTGGACGTTGGCATATCTCAATAAGATTTGATGACCCAACAATTAAGCCATTACCAGTAACAGATAAAGCCATCGGAATTGACTTAGGAATTAGTAGCCTAGTAATTACCAGCAATGGCGATAAAGTATCTAATCCTAAGCATTTTAACAAGCATTATCGGAGACTGCGAAAAGCACAAAAAAATCTTTCTAGAAAACAGAAAGGGTCAAAAAATCGGGAAAAAGCAAGAATCAAAGTAGCCAAGATTCACGCTCAAATCACCGATAGCAGAAAAGACCATTTACATAAGCTAACCACTCAATTAGTTCGTGAAAACCAAACGATTGTGGTTGAGAATTTAGCCGTCAAGAATATGGTCAAAAACCCGAAATTATCTCAGGCAATATCTGACGTTAGTTGGGGAGAAATCACTCGACAATTAGCCTATAAATGCCGTTGGTACGGCAGAAATTACATCGAAATAGATAGATGGTTTCCCAGTTCTAAACGGTGCAGTAATTGTGGGTATATTGTGAAAGAGCTGCCGTTAAATGTTCGAGAGTGGGACTGTCCGAACTGTGGGACACACCATGACCGAGATATTAACGCCAGTAAAAATATTTTGGCCGCAGGGCTTGCGGTGTCAGTCTGTGGAGCGACCATAAGACCAGAACAGAGTAAATCTGTTAAGGCAGGTGCGGAACCCCGCAAGGGAAAGAAGCAGAAACCTAAATCGTGAGGTTTGGGAATCACCGTCCGTTTACGGCGGTGAGGATGTCAACTCTCCATCGACTCACCCTTAATTAGATCCTATAAATATAGAATCTCTATGCTTTCTTTCTTACCCACTATTCTTTTAGCTCAGTCCGCCTCGGTTCTGCCCCAGATAGAGAGGAAATTAATCACCCAATATCAGGAAGTGCGTCAGTTGCCCGGTCAACTAAATGATGTTCTAGTTTTTAATAGCAATAGTCCCGAAATCGTAGAAAAAGAGGGAATTCTCCTCTCCACTTTCCCCGGCAAAGGAAAACGTTATCCCGTAGCCCATCTCAATCATCCCCTACAAGGACGTTTTGACGTTTTCACCCACCACATCGCTCGTCAAACCGATCCCGATCGCGACTTACACCAGGGCCTGATCGTTACTAATCCCACCTCCAGAAACCTGGTTATCCGCGTCCTGCAAGGAGTCAGTTACGTCACCTCGGCCGATGCCCCTTTTGTCGAGTTGCCCTCTCTGGTGGAAGATCCCAACGGCCGGGTTTTTTCTGGTCCCGGTTCCCGTTTAGCCAGTGATATCATGCGTCGTCGCCATGATACCCAATTTCCCACCCAGATCGTCATTCCCCCCGGCCAAAGTCGGATGCTCTTCGATCTGGTTATCCCCAGAAGTAGCGCCCGCTCGACTCTCCTGCGTCTCTACAGCGATGGCCCTGTTTATATGGCCAATTTAGCCCTCTACGAAGTTCCCCAAAAAGTCAAAATCGAAGATCGGGAAATAGAAACCTTTCGTCCCCCCACCCTAGAGGAATGGCGTACCCTATTAGTTAGAGGTGATTTAGCCGCACCTCGCGATTTTCCCCCCACTCCCCCCGATCAATGGTTCCCCGGAAGAAGAAATTTTTATGGTCGCGTGGCCGGAATTTCTGTGGGTTCGGAATGGGCAACTCGCATTGTTGATCCCAAAGGGGGAATTAATCTCACCATTCCTCAACCCGGTCAAGCTTTCGCCTATCCTTTGAGTACGGTGACAGCAGCTACTTTCGGAACCAGACAAATCCAAAGCGCCCCCATGTTAGTGCGTTATCCCGATACGGCTTTCAAAGCTCACGGTAATTACGGTGTTCACTACTATCTGACTTTACCTCTATATAACAACACTAGCAAAACGCAGCTGGTGGCTTTGAGTATTCAAACCCCAATTAAAGAAGAAAATTATCTCGATCGCTTGTTATTTGTTGAACCTGTCCAGGGACCAGTATTTTTCCGGGGTGCGGTACGCGTTACCTATCGTAACGCCCTGGGACGTACCGAGGAACGTTTTTTCCATCTCGTTCAACGGGAAGGACAACAGGGAGAAGCTTTAGTACAGGTGGAACTTCCCCCCGGCGCCCGACGCGACATTAATCTCGATTTTCTCTATCCCCCCGATGCCACCCCCCCCCAAGTTTTGAGCGTTAAAACTTTGCAATAGATAGTTTTTCTCGAAAAGTTAACGGCTGATTGTCGGTAAAAATAAGTAAGATAAGTAGGTGGGTATTAAAAACTTTCAGATGCCCCCCTTATTAAGGGGGGACTAAGGGGGGATCGAACCTAAAAGCCATTTTAAATTTAATTATAACCAGCTACTTACACTAAAATTAATCTCTCTGTGAATCGGCCGATGAATATTAGCAAAACTTGCTTTATTTTCTGCTTATTATCTCAATTCTTGGGCGATGCAGCCGCGAGTTTAGCCGTGACTAAACTCGATTTTGATGCCGGTCAACCCCTCACAAATCAAGTGGTTAGATCGGGGAAAATTAAGGTACAAGTTAGCTATCAACCTATCGACCTAAACGAGAAAGTTGATGATAATTCTGATATTAATAATGTTTCTTATCAAATCTTTTATAACGGGCAAATTTATCAGCAAAATAGCGGTTATAGTGCCTTTGGTTCCGGCTATGTTGAATTAAGAGATTTAGATAATAATGGCATTGATGAGATTATCGTCTCTACCTATAGCGGCGGCGCGCATTGCTGCACATCCTTGGTAATTTATACTTGGCAAAAAGATAAATTTATTAGAGAAGAAACGGGGTTTTTAGATGGTAGTGGAGGTTCCTTTGAAGATTTAGATGGAGATAATAATTATGAATTTGTTACCGTTGATAATGCTTTTTTATATGCTTTTAGTTCCTACGCTGCCTCTTTTCCTCCCTCGAGAATTTATACTTTTCAACAGGGTAAATTAGCAGATGTCACTAGAAAATATCCCCAAGAATTAAGGAAAACTTTAGCGGCAATGTTGAAAGCCTTGCAGTTAGCTAAAAAAGAAAAAGCCGAAGTTAACGGCATTTTTGCTGGTTATGTCGCCCAAAAAATTCTCCTAGGAGAATACGAAGAAGCTTGGCAATTTCTCCTCGCTAATTACGATAAAAACTCCGATTGGGGTCTCGATATCCATGGCGAAAGTACAGCGCTCGGCAAATATCCAGACTTTCCCGCTGCCCTGAGCGCTTTTCTCCTGAAAAATGGCTACTTAACCCCAGTTCGGGTTAAGTAGGACTTGCTGAATAATGGTAAAACCCTTTGAAAATAAGGCTTTTGACCTGTTAAAATCTGATGTTAGTGCAAGAAAATAGGATTGGGACATTCAAAAACCTTGCATTATTCTCCTCATAGTACATAAACTGGTACAAAAAAAGAGGGCAACAAAGCCTGAAACGACCGACTCCTGACGACCGACTCCTGACTCCTAACCCCACCAACAAACTTTTTGCCGCAAACCCTAAGTAGAGGCGATAAAATACCAGTGGTTGCTTTAATATCACCTGAATAGTCGGTTTCTTGTGTCTTTCCCCCGACTATCGGCTGCTACCACTGGTTTGCTGTTGTTTGTTGTTGTAATCTGAGGAAATATAGTTCTTGCGTTCCCAAGCGCCTGAACTGCATTTGTCTCTCTAGTAAAAATTGTAACAGACAATACCCATTTTGTGTAAAAAAAAGTAAACAATTTGGTAAAAAATTATTTTTTGCGGTAATCCTCAACCCTCTGAGGACAGCCCCAGATTACCGTTTCCTGTTTGTAAACCACCATACCGGGTTTGGCACCCTTGGGTTTATAGACGTATTTGGGACGGGTATAGACGACGGGAACCTGTTCACTATGGCGAGCGCGGCTATAATAAGCGGCGTAATCGGCGGCAAATTGCAGATCGGCGGCTTCTGGAACTGTACCAGGGCTTAAACGCAGTAAAACGTGACTACCGGCGATTTCTTGACTATGAAACCAAATATCGTAATCGCTGGCACTACGGAAAGTTAGCCGATCATTTTGACGGTTATTTCTGCCAATCCATAATTCTATTCCAGAGGGAGTAATAAAGCGCATAGGTTCCGATTCTTTATTATTCGTCCGATTACGCTGGTAATTGCTTTCTAGATACTTCTGTTGAATTAATTCTTCTTGTATCTCGTCTAGAGCCTGTAAATCTTCGCCGCTGCTATAATTTTCTAGTTGACTTACACTTGATCGCACTTGTTCGAGATAATTAATTTCACTGACCACTTCCTCTAATAAAGGTTCCACCGCTAACCGCGCCCTTTTTAATTTCTGATGTTGTTTATAAAAATATTGGGCATTCTGTACGGGATTTCTTTCGGGATCGAGAGGAATAATAACAGGTTTTCCTGTCTGAAAATCCGCCAAACTAATGCTAGTCATTCCCTGCTGTACTTGCTGGAGATTGGCCATTAATAAATCCCCTTGCTCTTTATAGCGATCGGCATGAGCGGATTCTGCTAGTCTTGTTTGAAATCCCGCCGCTTTGGTTTGCAGTTTAGTCAGTAAATAGATGACTTTTTGATTTAATTTTTGCTGTAGTTGTCGAAAGCTTTCTTGATTAATTTGGTCGCTATAATAACGGTTTAATAATTCTTGGACATTTTTAGCCGCTGCCAGCATCTCCCCACCGATCACTGTATAACCTTCGCTTGTCCATCCGGGTTGAAAGGTTTTATTTTCAAGGATTTTTAACCATTCTTGCCAGACTGAAAAAAGCTTTTCCCAATCATTAGTATCTAACTGATCGGTGTTTAATTTCGGGTTAATCTTGGCTTTTTGCAACAGCGATCGAGCGATAACTGGACTAACCCCACGATAGGTACTAACTAACTGTTTTTCGATAGTTTTAGGGATTAAACTAACTCTGGCTTGCCAACTGCTCAAGGATTCTTCTAAACTGGGATCTGTGGCCAATAAAACGGGGGGTAGTTGATAGATTTGTCCCGTTTGTACGGTGCGAACACTAGACTGGGTAGCATTGACTTGATGGGCAACGGTGACAATTTGATTGTCAGCCGCAGTTAAAATCACATTGCTATATTTGCCGATAATTTCTATATACAAATGCCACAGCGCCGGATCATCGGGACGTTTGGCAAATTGCAGATCGATGACTCTTTCCCACGGGGCCACAAATGCTAATTTCGTCAGCGCAAAACCATTGAGTTGATGACGCAATTGATCGCTAAAAGTGAAGGTATCGGGGATTTTCGGCGGCGGATCACCAATATGCAGCCGCGCCCCTTGGGGATGCCAAGAAATAATTAACCATCCCTTGCAATCAAAGGTTCGTAAATAGAGGGCGATCGTTTGGCGATCAATTTGATACACTTGTTCTAGTCTCGCCGGTAGCCAAGTGGCTGCAATTTCGGCACAAGTGGCGCTGAGGGTGGTAAAGTCTACGGATTGCATTTTCAGTTATCAGTTATCAGCTGTAGGGTGGGTTAGGCGACGGTAACTGCTACAGTTTAGTATTGATTTTGTGTTCGCCGTAACCCACCAAATTATTGCTCCTTTTTTCTCGGTGCTTTAGGTTGGTGCGTTACGCTGCGCTAACGCACCCTACTGGACTGTTTCAGCTAAAATAGGGCAATAGATTTCGGCTTAAAGTCTTAGATTATAGAATTTATAGCATTTTTCTAATACACCAAATTAGCTGAAACAAACCACTACTTTTTACTTTTGTAAAAGGGTTTTTTAACGACGGTAGCGGGGTAGGTGGTGCCGCGGATTTCCACTTCGATCGCCTGTCCGATCGAGGCGAAAGGTGTGGGAAGATAGGCTAAAGCGATCGCTGTGTTTAAAGTTGGTGATAAAGTGCCACTGGTAACTTTACCCACCGCTTCCCCGGCAAATACTACCGGATAATCGTGACGAGCGATATGTTTGCCGGACATCTGCAATCCCACCAAGAGGCGATTGACACCATTAAGTTTTTGGTCTTCAAGGACATCACGACCGATAAAATCGCCTTTTTCTGGCAGATGAACCAACCAATTTAAGCCAGCCTCTAGGGGACTCGTGCTATCGTCGATATCCTGTCCATAAAGGGCTAAAGCTGCCTCTAAACGCAGGGTATCCCGGGCCCCTAAACCGCAGGGAGTCACCCCTAAATTTAAGAATTCTGTCCAAAGTTGCTGTCCGATTTCAGGGGAGGCCATAATTTCAAAGCCATCTTCTCCCGTGTAACCGGTCCTAGCGATAAAAACTTTTTCCCCGAAAAGCTGGCTTTCCCAGTGATTAAATAGGCCAAAATCGCTTAATTTTTCCCCGATCAAGGGCTGTAAAATTGTCGCCGCCTTGGGTCCTTGCAGGGCGATTAAGACCCTTTCTCGCGATAAATCTTTTAATTTGACCCCCGACCCCTCTAAATTGCCTAAAATCCATTCTCGATCTTTATCGGTGGTTGAGGCATTAACAATTAATACGCCTTGGTTTTCGCTTTGGTAGTAAAAGATAATATCATCGATTATGCCACCGTCCGGGTTGAGTAAAACGCTATATTGTGCTTTTCCTGCCCTTAAACGGGCTAAATTAGAGGGAACTAGGGTTTGGAGAGATTGAACCAGATTATCGCCAGTTAAGATAAATTTGCCCATGTGGGAAATGTCAAACATCCCGACACCACTGCGGACAGCATTATGTTCGGTTTTTAGGCCGCTAAACTGTATCGGCATCTCCCAACCCGCAAAAGGGGTAAATTTGCTGGTTTGTTGGGCAATTAGCTCGTATAAGGGGGTACGAATAGCGGGGGAAGTTGCTTCTTGGTTAGCCACGGTGTTCTCGATCAAATGGTTTTCTGCCTAGAGTAGCATAGCAGTTATCAGTTATCAGTGACCAGTTATCAGTTATCAGTTATCAGTTATCAGTGACCAGTAAACAGTTATCAGTAACCAGTAAACAGTAAATAAGTAGGTAGGCGTTAAAAATTATCAGACACCACCGTTATCAAGGGGGGACTAAGGGTAGGGTTGATTCATGAATCAACCCTACTATGAATCAACCCTACTATGAATCAACCCTAGGACTAAGGGGGGATCGAACCTAAAATCCATTTTTAATTTAATTATAACCAGCTACTTAAGTAGTCATGCAAAATAAATTTCCTAGTGAAGACAGGCAAGAGGCAATAGGCAAGAGGCAAAAGCTTTATCGAAATGTGTAATTAATTTTGCTTAGGTACTTAGTAAACAGTAAACAGTGATAAATCATACTAAATCCGTTGAGTACAGGCTAGTTATGCGGAGAGGCAGTCATGCAAGAGGCACTCATGCAAAGGGGAATAAATAATCAGTTTTTAATAACCGGATTTAGGATCACTATCCACTGATAACTAATAACAAAGGCCGAAACTAAAACCTAATTTGTTAATCTAAAAGCTTTGATGTACTTAGTTTATAACCTTCTTGTTAGGTAGGAGAATTGCCAGATTCTTTCTTTTGCCTCTTGCCTTCAGAAGCTGATTACTGATTACTGTTCACTGATAACTGAAAAAGTTCCCCACTCCCCAATTCATCATTCATAATTTATAATTTATAATTCATAATTCATAATTCATAATTCATAATTGCCACTCCCTTAACCTTTCTCGCACTCTGTCAATGGGAATCGCGAAACCGCAGCCCAATCTAACGGCATTTTCTAGGGGTTTAGGAGTAGAGGGATTGGCACAAAATAAACTCGCTTGGGAAATCACTCCCACCACTTGATTTTTATCGTTTAAAACTGGACTTCCCGACTGTCCAGAAACGACAAACATGGATAAACTTAAGGATTTTTCGTTATTATCATTAACCGTGCCTTTGCTGACAGTCCAATCTTTTTGATTAAAAGGATTACCGATCGAGATTACTGGTTGATTAGCGGCAATTGGTAGGGGTGCTAAAGCTAAAGGTTTTAAATCTGGGGGGGGATTTTTTACCTCCAATACTGCTAAATCGAGCCAGTCGTCAGCGGGGGTAGTGTGGAGAATTTTAGCTTTTGAACGCTTGCGAATTTTTCCCTGGGGTGGTTGGCTATAATACTCCACAAAAATGCGGGACCCTGCATCGATTTCTTGACGGTAATTCGTCACCACATGGCGGTTAGTCACGATCCAAGCTGTATCTTGATCTCGTTTTAATAACCAACCAGTGCCGATACCATTTTTATTTTTGCCGCGCACGACAATTTTAACAATTGAGCGTTTTAAATTCACCAGAGGATCACTCTTAACACTGGGAATTATCTCTGGCATTTTTAATAATTCGGGATTGTCGTGAATTAATCGCCCCCGTTGAATTTCCTGTAAAATAAATCTAGCTTCTGATAAATTGGGATCAATTTCTACGGCCTGCCGACACCAATTTAGACCCTCATCGATCTGACCGCTATTGATATAGGTATAACAAAGATTTTCGTAAATATTAGCATTCTTGGGGCTAATTTGCCGCGCCTGTTGAAAAACTGCCATGGCTGCCCCTAGTTTTCCCTGTTCCGCTAAAGCTTTGCCCAGATAATTATAAATATCCCCATCTTTAGGAGCGTAAATTAAAGCCTGTCGATATATTTGCTCTGCTTCCTGCCATTTTCCCTGTTTTCCTAGGGCTTCTCCTAATTTTTTGTAGATTTCACCCTGACTAGGTATCAATTCTAGAGCTTGCTCATAGGCATAACTGGCCTCTTGCCAGAGTTGCTGTTCACTGTAGGCCTTTCCCAGATAAAAATAGGCTTTTCCCTGACTAGGATCGAGAAAAACCGCTGCTTGCAGAGCTTTCGCCGCCTCATCCCAACGTTGTAAACTATAAAGGGCTTTTCCTAGCTGAAATTGCGCTTTAAAAGTTGGTTTAATCATAATTGCTTTTTGGTAGGCATCGATCGCCTCTGACCATTTTTCCTCTTGGGCGAAGATATCCCCCAAAGCCACTAAATAATTACTTTGGGAGGGTTCCATCGGTGGTTTATCATTAACGATAAAGCCACGATTATATGCTTCTAAGGCTTCAGAATAGCGTTTTTGACTTTGCAAGACCTGAGCGATTTTTATATGGGCTTGAACTGAATTTTCGTGGAAAGATAAAACGGTTCGGTAAGCAGACAGAGCCGATTCCTTCTCCCCCGCGGCCAAAAGTCGATCGCCTTGCCAAAGATAAGCCAAGGCAATCAGATAAAAAATAGCAAAGGGAGCAGCGGCGACTGAGGCAATAATCACCAATATTTGCCAGGATTTGCCAAAATGGCGGCGACCGATTTTAACATCTTTTCTTTTCATTTCTTGGTTAGGATAGACAACAGGCTAGAGGTGTTTCGATAATCGACCTAGACCAATTTAGATGCGCGGGCCGCTTACACATATTTTTCCCTTTCCTGTTGCCCTTTCCGCAGTTCTGCTCCTCCTTCTTTCTAGGGTATGAAGGTAATTTTGTCCAACTACTTACCGATTACCGCTGCAAGCGCTGGGTAGGATTAACATAGCGTCACCGAAGGAATAGAAACGGAAACGTTCTTGGATAGCTGCTTGATACAATGCCAGTAGTCTTTCCCGTCCGACTAAGGCACTAACTAACATCATCAAACTAGACTTGGGTAGGTGAAAATTAGTGATCATGCCGTCGATAACTCGCCATTGATAACCCGGATAGACAAATAAATTGGTTTTTCCCTGAAAAGCGGTTAATTTCTGGCTCTTAGTTTCTTTGATTGCCCCTTCCAAAGCGCGGGCCACCGTCGTCCCCACGGCAATAACCCGGCCACCTTTGGCCTTTGTTTGGGCGATTTTTTGGGCAGTTTCGGCGGAAATCTGCAAAAATTCTTGGTGCATTATGTGTTCTGCAATATTTTCCACTTCCACGGGACGAAAGGTTCCCACCCCCACATGAAGGGTGATATAGGCGGTATCTATGGCCTTCTGGGCGAGCTTATGGAATAATTCGGGAGTAAAATGTAGTCCGGCCGTGGGAGCGGCCACAGAACCCTGTTTATCAGCGTAAACTGTTTGATAACGGTCTTCTTCTGCTTCCGATTCGGTGACGTAGGGGGGGAAAGGAATATGACCGTACTCTTCCAACATATCCCAAAAACTGCGCCCGGGATGAGGTTGAAATTCCAGCAGACGACCACCGGTATTCAGATCTCGGTCGATTATTTTCGCTAACCATAATTTTGCTTCGTCTTCCGTTCGCCCTGTTTTCGGATAAAAAAGGACTTCTGAACCGACTTTAAAGCGTTTTCCCGGTTTGACTAGGGATAACCAACGATGGTCATCCTGTTCTTCTAGTAGTAATATTTCTACGGGGGCACCCGTGGTTTTACGGCCAAATAAACGGGCCGGAATCACCCGGGTATCGTTGAAAACCAGCAAATCCCCCGACTCTAACCAAGTGGGTAAATCCCGAAAAATAGCCAAATTATGACTATTGGGAGAATCTACCACCAAAAGACGGGAACTGTCTCGGGGTTCTGCGGGATTTTGGGCAATTAACTCCGGAGGAAGGTGATAATCGTAGCTAGAGAGTAGTTGGTCAGGGGTCATCGTCATTGTCATCATAAAGATCTTCGCAAAAGTTGGGTAATCCTACCCAGGCGAACTTCACTAAATCGGGGATTTCTCCCCTTGGTATCGAGAACGGTCTATCGTCAGACTAGAGATATAACACTAATTGTGACTATTAGCCAATAGCCCGGCGGCCACTATGGACTATCTCTATTTTCTTGCTAATGCTAGTTTAACGCTACGAGTCACCGAATACCTGCGATCGATGACTCATCTGCCCTCCTCCGTCATGACGGTTATTCATCAGATTAACGGTTGGGTGGTCAAGATAAAGTTTAATCAAATGCTCACCCCTTGCCAACACGGTGATTTTCGCGCCTACATGAATGAGTTAGGGATTCCCTATCAACCGGAAATGCGTCTCCAGATGGTTTTTTGGAGTTTGGAAACGGGACAATCCCCCATTGATGTCATGCGTCGTTACCAGGTGGCGATCGTGTCCCATGGTACCCCGGATCAGCAAGATATAGAGGCTTTTCGGCAACAATTTACTAAGGGTTTAGGATACTGTCCGGAAACTCTGGCCTAGGGTTTATTTTCTTTCGGGATGCTCTTCGAGAGCAACTACAGGACTCAAATCGTTGATGTGAGCAATTAACTGATACAAGCGTCCGTAACTCTTGCCGTTAAAGTAAAAAACTAGACGGGGTAAATGGTGGCTGGAATCCCGACTCTCTCGTTCTAGAATTTGACTAGGTTCGATTTTCCCCTTAACTAGGATATCGCCGAAGTTTTGGTTAATTTGTTCGATCTGTTCCCCGCTTAGTTCGTGGTTAAGACGAATAACAAAGGATTCTCCCACAAAACGGCTGGAGTGATACACCCGATAGAAGTGGCGAATTGTTTGACAAGCGTAGTCTAGATCGTTGGTAATTGTATAAAAATTCCGATCTTCGGCGGATATCAGTCCTCTTTTTTGCAGATTTTCACTAATTTGTTCTTGCCAAGTTTGCCAGTAGTCCCCATCCGGCTCATCAATCAATACTAGGGGTGCAGGTCCGTATTTACCCGTTTGACAGAGGGTAAGCGTCTCAAAGGCCTCATCTTGGGTGCCGAAACCGCCGGGGAATAAAGCTACTGCGTCACTTTCCCGCAGAAAAAATAGTTTTCTGGTAAAGAAATATTTAAAATCGATTAATTTGGCATCATTTATGATATAGGGATTAGCCCCCTGTTCAAAGGGTAGCTGAATATTTAATCCGAAGGAATTTTCCCGTCCGGCGCCTTCATTCCCTGCCTGCATGATGCCACCCCCAGCGCCAGTTAACACCATAAAACCGTATTGACTGATACAGCGCGCGAATTCTACTGCCAGACGGTATTCACTGCTGTCAGGTTTGATGCGTGCCGAGCCAAAAATGGTCAGTTTACGAATGTGACGGTAGGGGTAAAATACCTGAAATCCCTTTTCTAGATCTTCGATCGCATAGGTTAAAATTTTCCAATCGAGGCGATCGATTTCCTCCCCGGCAATTCTGACTATTGCTTCCAGAGATCTTTGAATCCATTTACTATCTTTCGACTGTGGCAAGCGTTGCAGCAATTTCAGCAAGTCTTCCCTTAATTGAGAATAGGAGTTGTCCATTGGGGGTTGGGTTTTAGGGTGTTGTGGGTTGGGGTGTTGGGGTTTTAGGGTTTTAGGGTTTTAGTTGAAATTCCCCACTTCCCCATTTCCCTGTCCATCTGATAGTTAACTATTCAAATACTTAAAGATCACTATTCAGGATTATTTATTGCTTGATTAATTTGGGTGATTTGGGTTTGAAAATATTGTTCACGATAACGGATAGCTTGGGCTAATTCCGCACCTTTTTGGAAAGCGAGTAAAGCTTGGGGATAATTTTTTCTCTTTAGATAAATTTGACCGATTTGATCGTAGGTATTCATTAAACCGTAGTAATTATAGCCTAATTCATGGACTTTAATTGATTCTTGATAGATTTGTAAAGCATAATCTACCTGTTGATAACTTTTATAAAGTTCTGCCAACTTATTTAAAGCTTCTCCTGCCGTGCCGTACTGTTGTAAAGCCAAAGCGAGAGAATAGGCTTCTTGAAAGTTTTGGCTGGCTTTATTTGCATCTTTTAAAGCTTGGTAATCCAAACCAATTTGAATTTTTAGAGCGGGGATTAACTGTATTTGCTGATTTCTGATCTGGGTTTCAGCTATTTCTTCTTTAATTTTTACTGCGTTAGCTGGTTGTAGAGATTCTCGATAAATTTCTGCTAATCTTTGCAGATAAATTCCTTGCTTGAGCGAGTCATTCCGTGCTTTAGCTACTGCTAATAATTCCTCATAGACTGGGGCTGCTTTTTGATAATCAAAACGGGATAAATGAATTTGACCAAGTTGATTTAAATTTGCTTCTACTGCCAGATTATCCCCAGATTTTCTGGCAGTAGCTAGGATTTTATCATAGATAATTATCGCCTCATTAAAAGCTCGTACCTGTTGATAGGATGTACCTAATAATGCTAATAGTTCCTCCTCCATTGTCTGGTTAGTTTCTGCGGTTTGTTGCAAAGATTTTAAACGAGCAGTAATTAATTTAACATCCTCAGTTCGATCTCGATTCCAAGCTGCTAACCCCACTTTTCCCAAAGATTTTACTTCTTCTTTTGCTCCTAAATAACGATTTAATTTAATCACTTCATACCAGATGGGAAAAGCTTCCTCATTTAATCCCGCATCGTATTTAGCTTGAGCTTCAGCATCGCGTTGATCGATGTATAATAACAGTTGACGATGCTCCAAGGGAGTTAAAGGGCGATCAATTGCGGGTAATAAAGGACTTTTTAGGGGAGTTTCGAGGGGATTGGGTGCAGGGGTTTCTGTTTGTGCTAGGAGAGGAAGGGAAGTACCGATCAAACAGAGCCATAAACTGAGAGAAAAACGTAGCATAATAGATTGATAAGAGCGTAGTAGAGGGTTATATTTTGTGATCGATCGATTCTATAAGAGACTGACTGCCGAAAATTACCGTTTCCCAATTTTGGGTTTAATTGCTAGTTTGATTGTAACCTTTAGTCTGGCTGCCTGTGGTGTCTCCCCGCAAGTTTTGGCAGAACAACGAATGTTTCCACCTCTCTCGGTCGAGTTTCTGGGAGAATATCAATTACCAGAAGCAGATTATCAAGGGACAAGGGTGGGGGGATTATCGGCAATTACCTATGATCGCGCCAATAACCGCTTTTATCTCCTCAGTGATGATCGTTCTCAGAAAGCTCCGGCCCGCTTTTATACGGCTAGTTTGCAGATAAATGATGAAAAAATCGAAAAAGTGAATTTAGAGGCGGTTACGTTCCTAAAAGATGGCAAGGGAGAAACGTTTAAAAAGGGATCGATCGACCCGGAAGGTATCGCTTTTTCGCCCCGACAAACTTTGTTTATTTCCAGTGAAGGTGCGGTTAAAGAGGGAATTGCTCCTTTTGTGGCTGAATTTGATTTGCAGGGACAATTAAAGGAGTCTTTGTTAATTCCTAATCGCTTTTTACCGGATGATAGCAATCAAAAAGGAATCGGGGATAATTTAGGTTTTGAATCCTTAACTTTAGGGATTACCAGCACTCTTAAAGATGATCCTTTTCGTTTGTTTACTGCAACAGAAAGTGCTTTAATTCAAGATAGTCCCACGGGAAAAAGAGCAGAAAATCTCAGAGTGCGACTTCTTCATTATGTTATTGATCCGATTGGTGCGCCGGTGTTAGTATCAGAACAATTGTATGTGTTAGATGAGCCACCCAGTGGTGCGAGATACTACGGTTTAACGGAATTATTAGCTTTAGAAAAAGAGGGTTATTTTCTCAGTTTAGAGCGAACTTTTGGTTTAGAAGGTTTTGGAGCGAAACTCTTTCAGGTAGTTAACGCAAGCGCCACCGATACCTCGAAAATCGCCAGAATACCGGGGGAATTAGAAGCTTTACAGGTGCAACCCTTGCGGAAAAAATTATTACTAGATTTAGGGACTTTGGGGATTGATTTAGATAATTTGGAAGGAATGACTCTCGGTCCAAGATTACCAGATGGTAGTCGCTCTTTGATTTTAATCAGTGATAATAACTTTAATCCCAATCAGGTCAATCAGTTTTTACTATTTCGACTCAAGGAAAAATAAACAAGAGATGGTTAATTGCCTCACCTATCCCCTTCTGGGAGAGGGGTTGGGGTGAGGACTACCAATAAAGAAAAATAGGATAAATAGCTGGTTTAAAGACAAAACGGCCGGTTAATAATCACTTTTTTCGATATCTTTGCGAATATCATTCAGGTCAATATAGCGATCGGTGGCGTTGCGTAATTCCCTAGCGATCATCCCTTCCGTAGAAACTACGGTAATATGAGTATTTTTAGAGCGCAATAGTTCGATCGCTCGTTCAAAATCGCCATCACCGCTAAATAAAATCACTCGATCGTATTGATCGACAGTATTAAACATATCGACGACAATTTCGATGTCTAAATTAGCTTTCTGGGAAAAACGACCGGAACTATCATCATAATATTCTTTCAAAATTTTCGTTCTCACCGTATAACCCAAACTAATTAAAGCATCGCGAAAACCTCTTTGATCTTGGGAATCTTTTAAACCCGTGTACCAAAAGGCATTAATTAACATAATATTCGGGTCGTTGGTGAAGTAATTTAACACCTTGCGCGGGTCAAAAAACCAACCATTTTTTTGTTGAGCATAAAACATATTATTGCCATCCACAAAAATCGAAAGGCGATCTTTCGGACGGGTGCCACCATTACAATGACAAAGACCGGCTTCTGTCATACAAAATACATACCTAATTTTTTATAGAGTTTAACTATAAAATTACCTTTTAGTAATTTTACGGGGGAAAACGACTATTCTTTGGGGAATAGCGGTGATTTGAGAGCAAAAGGATAGCAACTAAAATAAAAATTAGCTTTTTTGTCTAAGTAGGGAGACACAATTATTTGTAGGATGGGTTAGCGGTAGCGTAACCCATGCGGGCGTTGGGTTTCATGCTTCAACCCAACCTACGTTTATCTTATATTTAATTCCACCCACCCACTTAGGAGACAAACTAGATAATAGTTTCGGAATAATTAAAAGTGATAATAGAGGGATTGTACAGTAATTAGGTCATTTTGATAATCTTTCTCGATAGATGGGTATCAATAGGGCCGGTTAGATCAGGTAGGAACACCAATCACTCCAACCTCCAGAATATAGCTTAACATTGTCGTATCCGGCTAGGGTAAGGGAAAGGATATTGACACAGGCTGTCACTCCCGAACCACAGTAGAGGATAATTTCTCGATCGCCTTGCCGCTCTTGCCAACGTTGTTTTTGCTCGGCCAGGGGTTGGGAAAAACCCTGACTATCGGTGACTTCTAACCAGGGATAATTAAGCGCCCCCTCAATGTGGCCGGCGATCGGATCGATCGGTTCCCTTTCGCCCCGATAGCGATCGCTTTCCCTAGCATCAATTAACACCACTCCCGCTTGCTCTTTTTGCCTTTTTAGCTGCTCAATTGTGACTACCCAATCCTCTTGAACTTGGGGGAGAAAAGCGCCGGTTTTTGGCACAGGTATCTGATTAGAGACGGGATAACCGGCATTTAACCAATTTTGCCAACCACCATCGAGAATGCTGACTCGTTCATGGCCCAGATAACGTAATAACCACCAGAGACGACTGGCAAAGGCAAAACGGGAGGCATCGTAGGCGATCACATGGGTTTGACCGGAAATCACCCCTAAAGAGCTTAATTTAGCGGCTATTGTCTGCGGATTCGGTAAAGGATGACGTCCGCCATGACGGGCAACGGGAGCCGATAAATCGCGATCTAGGTGTAAATAGAAGGCATTTTCAATATGATTGGCTAAATACTCTTGATAACCGAGATCGGGATCGTTTAATTGAAAACGACAGTCAATAACCATCAGATCGGGGCGATCGAGATTGTTCACTAACCAACTAGGAGAAACGAGGGGCGCGATCGGATTCATGGCGGGAAAATTGTTTAATAATTAACAGACAGTTGCGCTGATCTTCATTGTGAGTATAACTGAGTTGATCGGCGATTTTTTGCAGGATCGGCAGTCCTTGCCCATGACCTGAGAAACTATGGTCAAGATGGGCATTTTTCTCGATAAAGCCCTCTAAATCGAAGACGGAACCCCGATCCCAGATGCGAAGTTCCATCTGGGATCGGGTAATCTCGATTTCGATCTCGATCGGGATTTCGGGAGGTAGGTGTCGGTGAGCGTGACGGACAGCATTGGTAAAACCTTCGGCAAGAGCAAGCTGACACTGGAGCCAGTCTTTTTGGGCAATGCCCGCCGGTTCAAGTTGCTCAAAATATTTTAAAACGGTATCTAAGGACTTGAGATCGCTATCTACCTGAAAAGAAATCTTCACCCCCGGCTTACCTCTGCAATGCCTTACGCTAGAAGTTATACCATTTTTCCCCAACTATGACTGATGTGTTGGATCGATTCTGGATTTAATTTTTGGTTGAGGGACAAGCAAAGTCATCTGTCAGGGGGTCAGGAGTAGGCAGTAAGATTGAGATAGTCGAGTCACAAAAAAAATGGTACGAATTCTAGTAATTGATGATGATGGAGTAATTCAAACGTTTTTGAGCCGCGCGTTGCAGAAGGAATACGAGGTTTTTATTGCCGGTGATGGGGAAGAAGGATTAAAGCAAGCGGGGCAACTGAACCCGGCGATGATTATTTGTGATTGGATGATGCCGGGGATCGATGGGTTGGAAGTTTGCCGGCAAATTAAGCTCAATCCCCAACTGTCAACGACTTTTTTTATCCTTTTAACTTCTTTGGGATCGGTGGAGGATCGGGTGAGGGGATTGGATGCGGGGGCAGATGATTTTTTATGTAAACCGATCGAGATTAATGAGTTAAGAGCGCGGGTGCGGGCGGGAATACGTTTGTATCAATTAAGTCATGATCTGCAAGCGCAAAAACAATTACTAGAAATGGAGTTAGCGGAGGCTGCGGAATATGTGCGATCGCTGTTACCAGAACCTTTCATTTCTCCAAAACTTGCTATCGATTTTCGCTTCCTTCCTTCTCGTCGATTGGGGGGCGATGGCTTTGATTATTATTGGTTAGATAAGGACCATTTGATGTTATATCTTTTAGATGTGGCTGGCCATGGTTTGCGAGCGGCTTTACCTTCCCTTTCGGTGATTAATTTACTCCGTTCCCGCAGTTTAAGTCAGGTGAATTACTATCAACCTAATCAGGTTTTACAAGGGTTAAATCAAGTTTATCAAATCAGTCCTAAGAATGATAAATATTTTACTATTTGGTACGGAATTTATGATCGGAAACAACAACAGTTAACCTATGCCAGCGCCGGTCATCCCCCAGCAGTTCTCCTGACTCAAAAACCTTTTGGCCAGATGATTGAAACCAGACTGAAAGCCCCCGGTTTTCCCATCGGGATGTTTCCGGAAGCGGAATATATTAATCAGGTTAAATGCCTGAATTTCCCCAGTAGCCTTTATCTTTTTAGCGATGGAATTTACGAGATCGATTGTGCCGATGGTAGGATGTGGGGACTGGAGAACTTTATTCAATCTTTGCGAAATTATCATTGTAATTATGCTAAAAATCTCGATAATTTTATTGAAAAAATTCAAGCTTTACAATTTGATGGCAATTTTAGGGATGATCTTTCGATTATGCAGGTGGATTTTCGTTAAGTACCTAAGTAAAATTAATTACACATTTCGATAAAGCTTTTGCCTTTTGCCTCTTGCCTTTTGCCTATCCCAACCAATAAATTAATTTTTGCACGACTACTTAATTAACTTCCGAGGATTTTTTGTTCTAATTCTTCTCGGTTATTAAAAATTTCAAAAACTCGATCCATATCAGTCAATTCAAATAACATTTTTATCTGCTCATTAATCGAGCAGATTAATAGTTTACCCCCCGCAGAACGCACAGTTTTTAAGGATAAAACTAGCGCCCCTAAACCAGAACTATCCATAAAGGTGACATTCTGGAAATCAACGATAATAACCTCTGAACCTCCCTGCACGGCTTCGGCAATTTCTTGGCGAAATTGGCTGGCTTGGTTGCCATCTAAAATACCCGATGGTTGAATAACTTTAATCGCAGAACTCATAAAAAAAAGAAAAAATTAAAGGTTTTCTACCCGCTCACTGATAACTGCTCACTGAAATCTGCTGACGGCAGCGAATCTTTAACTATTTTTAACATATTAGGGTCAAGAAAAGCGCAAAATTAAAAATAGGAATTTTTGAAACTGCATGGAAAGTTACGATGTCATCCTCATCGGTGCGGGGCATAATGGTTTAGTTTGTGCCGCCTATCTCCTCAAAGCCGGTTATCGCGTCCTCCTTCTGGAACAGCGTAGCGTACCGGGAGGAGCGGCTACCACAGAAGCGGTTATCCCAGATCTAGCCCCCGATTTTAAGTTTAATCTCTGTGCGATCGATCACGAATTTATTTTTTTGGGACCGGTAATTGAGGAATTGGAGCTAAAACGCCACGGATTAGAGTATTTATTCTTCGATCCTACCGTTTTCTGTCCCCATCCCTCCGGCCAATATTTTCTTTCCTATCGCTCTCTGGAAAAAACTCACGCCGCAATTGCCCAGTTTTGTCCGCGAGATGCCGATCGTTACCTTCAGTTTATCGACTATTGGGGACAGTTGATGAATGCGATCGGGCCTTGGTTTAACGCTCCGCCCCAAGATTTGCTCAGAATCGCCCGCAATTATAACTCTAGTGCCTTAGCTAGTGTCTGGAAAGCGATCGGCTCGAAAAAGAAACTGCTCGACTTCATCCGCACGATGATTACTTCCCCCGAAGATGTCCTCAATGAGTGGTTTGAGAGCGAATTTGTCAAAGCACCCCTGGCTCGTCTAGCGGCAGAAATTGGCGCTCCTCCCTCCCAAAAAGGTATTACCTCCGGGATGATGATGATGGCGATGCGTCACTCCCCCGGGGTGGCTCGCCCTCGTGGTGGTACGGGCGCACTAACCGAGGCTCTGGTGAAATGTGTTGTCAGTCTCGGTGGGGTAATTTTAACCGAGCAGAAAGTTAAACAGATTCTAATTGAGGAAGGACAAGCGATCGGGGTTAGGGTGGACTCTGGACAGGAATATCTGGCAAAAGCAGCTGTTATCTCTAATATTGACGCTAGACGAGTCTTTTTACAGTTAGTCGCCCCCGCCGATGTGGATGCCGCTGATCCGGAATTGCGAGAAAGGGTAGAACGGCGAATTGTCAATAACAATGAAACAATTCTTAAAATTGATTGCGCCCTCGCCGAAGCGCCAAGGTTTGAGGCTTACGATCACAAAGAGGAGTATTTACAGGGAACGATTCTCATCGCCGATTCCGTGCGTCACGTTGAACAGGCCCACGCTTTAACGATTTTGGGGCAGATTCCCGACGAAAATCCCTCGATGTACCTAGATGTCCCCACTATTCTCGATCCCTCCATGGCTCCCCAAGGCAAGCATACCCTCTGGATCGAATTTTTTGCCCCCTATCAGATTGCCGGGGCCGAGGGAACGGGATTAAACGGCACGGGATGGACGGAAGAATTAAAAAATCGCGTGGCCGATCGAGTTCTTGATAAACTGGCCGATTATGCCCCGAATCTCAAATCCGCCATTATTGCTCGTCGGGTGGAAAGTCCGGCCGAATTAGCTAATCGTTTGGGTTCCTATAAGGGTAATTACTATCATCTTGATATGACCTTAGATCAGATGATTTTCCTGCGTCCTTTGCCAGAAATAGCTAACTACAAAACCCCCATTAAAAACCTTTATTTAACTGGGGCAGGAACTCACCCCGGCGGCTCAATTTCGGGGATGCCGGGGCGCAATTGCGCTCAGGTTTTCCTGCGGGATCAAAGCACTTTTCTGCAAAGATTATTTAACTAAATCCCGTCCTCCCCAAAATACCGATCCCTCGTGGGGTGACAGAGAGCCTGAAAAGGAGACGGGGTGCGTGGTGTAGGAGGTGGGGGGTAGGTAAAAATTTTTGACTTACCCTTACAGGTCAAAACGATCGATGATTGAGAAAAGAAGGTGATTGTTTTTCTTGATAAAAGTCATCCCGGACAAGATTCAGATCAAAAGCGATCGCTTTTGCTGTTTTAATAGGTTTGAGGTTGAAAATTATCGGGAATATCGAGTTCAAATACTTGGTCATGAATCCGAGCCACATAAAACCCTTCTTGCAGAATTTTTTCGCGTAATTCGTTCGATAAGTCAACCGATGCTAGTATGCCATAGAGTTTTTTATCTTTGTGTTCAGGAAAAAAGCGGCGAAACCGTTGCAAAATACTTTTTAATTGTGTAATAGACTCTTCTCTGGCATGACTTTTAACCTCAACGATATAGGCGGTATTTAGCTCACCATTGGTATAGGCAAGGAGATCAATTTCTAGGTGTTGTCCATCTTTACTGACTCGCACACTGGGACTGATAACTTCCATACCAAACCAGCAATTCTCATTTTGAAAACAAAAGAAGATAAAGTTCTCTATGTGAACAAGAGAACTTCTGTCTAATTATCATTTTTTTTCAAGATAATCATCATAATTAGCTTCAAGAGACAGTTTTAAAATATCTGCCCATAAAAAACTTATCTCAACTCATAAATTTAGCTGAAATTCTGACCTAATTTCTGGTTTTTTTCAATGAATAAAATAATCTTTCCTTCTCTCGAAAAATTGACATTTTTAACTAGAATTTATTTTTTTGAGCGGGACATATTCGGTAAGAATAAACAAGAAAAACTCTGACCAATTCTTAAACCAAAAATATTTTAATAAAGTACGAATATCATTAAAAAAACTGGTGCGAGTAACTAATAACTCACGAATCTTTTGATAAGTATGATTAACTAAATCTAAAACGGTATGAAATAAAAAAGCTAGTAAATTTAAAGACAACAAGAACTCGCATAAATGACTTTGACCATGACCAAAATTATGTTCTAAATTATAACCGTGATTTTTAAGAACGTTATTTCCTTCATTCTCAACTTTCCATCTGCTGCGTCCAGCTTTGACAATTTTTTCAACATTATTTTCAGTAATTTCATGATTGGTAATCCAATTATTTTGATAGATAATTTTCTGTGTTTTTTCATTAATGACCGTGACTTCACACCAATTAACTTCGAGACTTGACTCGACCTCTCTCAGAGGAACTCTAGAAACATAACGATAACGATAAATGAGATTCTTTCCTCCATCCCATTGTTTCTTTTCTACGGCTTTAACTTCTCCACTTTTTTTTAAAAATTCTAGCCATTCATATAAGGTTTTATGAGAAGTTTCAAGACAAACAAAAATAAAATTATAACCTTGTTTTAGAGCTAACTCACAGATAGGTTGGCGAGAGTATAAGTCATCTCCTAACAGGGTTACAGGATAACCATACTTCTTTTGATGATTCTTATCTAACCATCTTTTAACAGCCGCATTTTCACAATCTTGTTTTTGCTGCCCATCTTGTTTTTTAATAAATTCTGGTTCTAAATTAATCACTTGTTTTTGCTCAGGAGAAACCACAATTGGCGTGACGCAACCATGAAAATAAGTTGTCGTTCCATTACGAGCATTGCGGCAATTACAATGGGGACAACTAATTTTCTTTGAAGAAAAATATTCCGTACCATCTAAAGCTATTAAAATTTCCTCATCTAAGTAGAAAAATTTTTTAATAACTCCCTGTTTTTTTAACCATTGATAGACTTGTTGAAAAGAGCCAAATATTGTGGCAGCTGGGATAGGATCTAACAGGTTTCTGATTTGATTATCACAAGGTATTTTTTTGATACCAAATAAACTTGAAGCATTATCTTTTCCCTTACTACTTTTCATCAAACGTTGATGCTCTAAAAAAGAAGGTGACTGAGTAAAAAAAACCGAAAAAGCCGCCTTAACTGCATCTTCTACCTGATATTTGGTATTGTTTCCTGGTTTTCTGTCATCGGGTAAGTCATGTAATTCTTGAACTAAAAATTGTATTAATTCAGGAATTTCTAAAGTCACAGCCTTTTTCGTCATCGCAGAACAGTTTGATTAATTAATATTTCCAACTTAATAATTTTACCTCAACAGACAACAATCATCAATTTTTATTTGGTTCTCTTTCTGATGTAGAGAACTTTTGTTCTAGATTTCTCCCATCTTTCAAATATTTTGAGTATAAATACTCTATATACTCACTTCTCTGCGATGCAGTCGCACTCGCGGGAGCGCATTTTGTAGCTTGCTTAAAGCTTTGTTTCTGTCTGTATCACTTGTTACTTTTTAAAATGAGAATTGCTGATACCAAACCGTTGTCTGAGAATCGTTTCCATTGAAGGGAGAGCAAGTCCTTCGGTAAAGCTGCCGAATTTTGTCCCGAGTCCCCCAATTTGCTGACCTAATTCTTTGAGTTGTTTGTCAGTTTTCTGCTGTTGTCGGTCAGTTTCCTTGATTTGTTGGGCGTTTTCCTTCTGTTGTTGACTGACTTCCTTCAATAGTAGGTCAGTTTCCTTGAGTTGTTTGTCAGTTTCTTTTTGAGCAGCAGTCAATTCGGCTTGAGCAGTCGCTAATTCGGCTAAGAGTCTCCATACGTCTTCGGATGTAGTTGCCATAGATGATTTTTTCTCTCTAATTTGGTCTATTACTATTTTACTGAATTTTGCCGATTAATTAATAATTAATCATTGTTAATTAATGGGACAAGAATCACCGCCACCAGCCACTAACATCCCTAATACTTTGATACACTTCTCTTCAGGCAACCTCCCCCCAAAATGAAGGATTAAAGGGACTAAATTGGGAATAGAATTAACAATTATCTTCATTCTCTTTGATTTTTTGACTAATTCATGACTGGTTCGCTGAACGCTGGAAAATGCTAACGTTGATGGGTTATTCATTTGACAGATCATAGAGTTCTAAGCCTTTAATAAAACAAAAATCTCTCAAATTCAATGTATATAGCTTAATATTCTGCACTAATGCTGTTGAGGCAATGATAGCGTCAGGGATGTTGAGTTTGTGACTGAGGGAGTAGGTTTCCATTAAGTTAATAAATTGATTGGATATTGCGACATCTACAGGAAAGGTATGTAGCAATCCGAGATGTATTTTGATTTTGTTTAGTTCATTTTTATTGATTGCTCCATAATATAATTCGGCTTGAGTAATGGAACTAATGGCTAGTTGATTTAGTCCAATATGGCGAAGCTCTTCGATAATTCTATGGTTGTTTTTATAGAATTAAATGAGGATATTGGTGTCACATAAAATCATCGGTTTTCTTCTCGCCATGCTGCTTCACGGATAGATTTAGGGGTAATATCCCTGTCTTCCCACAATCCTGCTAGGGCAAAAAAATCTTGCTCGTTATCAGATAATGTTGTTTGATCTTCGATGATTTCTACGGAGTCAACAAAATCTAAAGCAGTTAAAATTTTAGAGAGTGTTTCTGCTTTTTCTTGGTCACGAATGTGTACGATTAGTTGTTTCATGGTAGTTTATTTTGTATTGATTTGGTATTAATGATCATTGTCTAATTCTGTTTTTAGCCAATTAAGAATCGGAGAACTAATACGAATTACATAATCAACTAACTGTTGTGATAAATCTAAAATTTCTTGTTTAGATAGATAACCTGCATAAAAACCAACCAAGAGAATTCCTAATGTTCCTTTGACGGTTAATTCCATAGCTTTGGCAACTCTTCTTGCTAATTTCTCATCTATAATTACCCAGTCTGGTTTGATTGAAATTGCCAAGAGAATAACTTCTAATTCTCCTCGATCTAATCCTAGTAATAGCGGTTCAAGAGGAGATGATGATGCAACTTCTTGAACTTGAATCCAATTGGCATTTTTGAGTTCTTTTGCCCCCGGTTTATTATCTCCAGCGATGACAATTTCTTGATAAACTGCCCAAGGAATAATCACTTCATTAAATAGCTGATTAAGAAGATCTAATTGATTAATCAAAGATAAGGCGATGATCGGTGTAGAATTAACAATTATCTTCATTCTCTTGGATTTTTTGGGCTAATTTACGGCTGGTTTGTATTTCTGATTCCCATTCTTCTGCTGTGTAATCAATAATGGAAAAACCATACTCAGAGAGAAGTGTATAAAATGTATATTTATCGCAGCCTAATACTTGTGCGCCGATTCCTGCTGAAATTTTTCCTTCTTGATAAAGATGCCCTAATGTATAAATGATAACTTTACGAGAGAAGGCTTCTTTTTCTTCTCTGGCGGCAATGAGAAGTTCTTCGGGAAATGTTACGTTAATGTTCATGAGTGTTTAAAAATAATTTGTTTTTCTTGATTTTAGCAGGAATAATATCGCTAATTAATTGATGGTTGATAATTAAGATT
Organism: Microcystis sp. MC19; assembly: GCF_003019735.1. Classification (NCBI taxonomy): domain Bacteria; kingdom Bacillati; phylum Cyanobacteriota; class Cyanophyceae; order Chroococcales; family Microcystaceae; genus Microcystis; species Microcystis sp. MC19. The sequence goes on from NZ_CP020664.1 coordinate 3,638,504, forward strand.
CTCTATATTTTTCTCTTTAGTTGTTTATAAATTTCATCATCGTTTCGTTTGTCAATCAGCAAGATTTCTAGTGTTTGCTCCTCAACACGATAAACGATTCGATATTCACCAATATCGGCTCTATGATAAGAGTATCCTTTTAACTTTAGAGAATCTTGGGGATAGGGATTTGTTCTCAGTTCGGTTATTTTTGTGGCTACTTGTTTGGCGTGTTTATCTGGCAGTTTTTTTAAGCGTTTAGTTGCCTGTCGAGATAGGTTAATCTTAAGCATTTAAAATTTCTGACAGTAAAGCCTCACTTTCTGTTGTTCCGATAAAACCTTCTTGATGAGCTTTTTCTGCCTGTAAAGCCAAAAGTTGATTTTCTAACTCGGAAAATCTCTCAAATTCCTCGATTGACAGCACGACTGCAACATTACGTCCCTTTTTTGCTATCTTTACTGGTTCTCTTCGAGCCAAGTCTAACAGTTCGCCAAAGCGATTTTTTGCTTCTGAGGCTCCTAATGTTTTCATAACTAACCTTTATAGAAACTAGCCATTATGACCATTTTAGCTATTATAGCAATTATTGACAGGGCAATCACTTCCACCAGCGACTGACATCCCTAATTCCTTGATGGACTTCTCTTAAGGCGACCTCTCCCCCAAAATGAAGGATTAAAGGGACTAAGTTGGGAATAGTTTCGAGGAAATTAGAACGAGTGAGAGTTCCCAAAGCATGAAGGGCATTTTCCCAGAAAGATAAGTCAACATTGGCAGGCGTTAAGGTGGCTGTTAATGCTTTTAATGCCTCTGCACGGTGGTATTCAGACCCAATCCCTCTGGCCGCTTCTAAGGCTTCGGGTAACAAACTTTCCGGTAAATGGGGAGCTAACCTGGTCAATGCCAATGCACGGCTATCTCCATCCCCAATCCCTCTGGCAACCGCTAAAGCTTCGGGTAACACTTCCGGTAAATGGGGAACTAAATTGGTCAATGCTCTTGCACGGTTATCTTCATCCCTAATCCCTCTGGCAACCGCTAAAGCTTCGGGTAACAAACTTTCCGGTAAATGGGGAGCTAATTTTGTCAATGCCAATGCACGTTTATCTTCATCCCCAATCCCTCTGGCAACTCCTAAAGCTTCCGGTAACACTTCCGGTAAATGGGAAACTAACTCGGTCAATGCCCATGCACGGGTGGATTCAGACCTAATCTCTTTGGCAACTTCTAAGGCTTCGGGTAACAAACTTTCTGGTAAATGGGGTGCTAACAAGGTCAATTCGTATGCACGGGTGGATTCAGACCTAATCTCTTTGGCAACTTCTAAGGCTTCGGGTAACAAACTTTCCGGTAAATGGGGAGCTAACTCTGTCAATGCTCTTGTACGGTCCTGTTCATCCCCAATCCCTCTGGCAGCTTCTAAAGCTTCGGGTAACACGGGAGCATCTCACTTATGCAATGAGTATTAATACTTATAGCAGTCAAAAACTAGAAAATCTTCAACTTGATCACAAAGAGAAATGAGATTATAATAGTTATAACTTACAATTCAGAATAGCTCTCGATGGGAGGAATAATTCAATGTTATCAGAAAATGAAAAAAGAATTAAAGAGTTATGTCAAGAGTTAGGGCAATGTCTCTATGAGCAATCCCAAATTAAGAAATTTAATAACTTGGGAGAGATAGAGGAGACAGTCAGAGATTTAATGATTCATTATGTTAACCCAGAAATCGGTATTTTTTTGTCAAAACAAGCACAGAAGAAACTGCCGGTCGGACGAGAAAAGTGAAAAGTATTTTGGGGGAATTACCAATTACAGAAAAACAAGCGAAAAAATTAGAAATAAAGTCTCGGACTCAGATGAGTCCAATGTTAGAGAAGAACTGTTTGCTATTAAGTGGCGATGAATCCTACGAAAAATCGGCGCAGAAAATCAAATCATTGACAGGGATTGCTGTTTCTCACAGTACCCAACAACGCCTCGTACATCGATATGCTTTTGAAGAATTACCGTCTAACCCAGAAGTGGAAGTGGAAGAAATGAGCCTAGATGGCGGTAAGGTACGACTAAGAACTGCCAAGGGAAAAGCCTTAATTTGGCGTGATTATAAAGCAGTGAGTTTTCATCAACTGGGGGTAGCGGCTTTTTTTCAAGATAACTCAGCTTTATTAGATTTGGTTAATTCTCAAGTTTTGGCCAAGCCTTTAATTTGTTTAGGAGATGGACATGATGGTATCTGGAATTTATTTCGTGAGATCGGAGAGAAACAGGAAAGAATTGAAATATTGGATTGGTATCATTTAATCGAAAACCTCTATAAAGTTGGCGGGTCATTCCAGCGAATTGAGGAGGTAAAATGTTTTCTATGGAAGGGGGACGTGGACGCCGCTATCTCTTGTTGTGAAGGATGGTCAGAGCCGCAAGTTGAGAATTTTATTACTTATTTAAACAAGCATAAACATCGAATTGTCAATTATGGTTATTTGCAGGCAGAGGGGATTTCCATTGGCTCTGGCTCCGTCGAATCAAAAATTAAACAAATTGCTCATCGTCTTAAAATTACTGGTGCAAGTTGGCAATCTTGTAATGTACCGCAAGTCCTTCGTCATCGCTGTGCTTATCTAAATGGTTGCCTTTTTTAACTTTTTTATTGATCTCATTAAGCATTTCTACTTATTGCAAAGGTGAGATGCTCCCGGGTAACACTTCCGGTAAATGGGAAACTAACTCGGTCAATACTGATGCACGGTCGGATTCATCCCTAATCCCTCTGGCAATTGCTAAAGCTTCTGGTAACAAACTTTCCGGCAAATGGGAAACTAACTCGGTCAATGCTGATGCACGGTCGGATTCATCCCTAATCCCTCTGGCAATTGCTAAAGCTTCTGGTAACACTTCCGGTAAATGGGAAACTAACTCGGTCAATGCTGATGCACGATAGTATTCATCCCCAATCCCTCTGGCAACTGCTAAAGCTTCGGGTAACACTTCCGGTAAATGGGAAACTAACTCGGTCAATGCTGATGCACGATAGTATTCATCCCCAATCCCTCTAGCAGCTTCTAACCCACATTCCGCACCCTAAGCTGTCACAGAGAGAAATTACGGAGAGAAAAAATCAAAGTGAGCATAAAAATAAACATAAGGAGCGAAAAAAGGCATTTGAGAAACAGTAAAGCACCAAAAATGGCATCAAAACCTATTCTCAATAAGGAGCAATAAGAATTAACACCACCTAGAGGAGTCAACAGATAAATAAAAGAAGAAATCCAAGAGATAAATCATAATTTAGACTAATCAATTAAAGTAAAAAACTAAATTATAGACATAGTAAAGTGGAGCTATAAATCAAAGATATTAGCTCATGTTCACTCATAGAAATTAAATTGATAGAGATAATAATTAGGTGGCTAATTGATAGTAACGTAAACAATCATCTGGTAAAAGACGCAAGATAAAATCTCTGTCCTTATTCCAATTAGAAATATGTTCCTCCTGATTAAGTGTAATCAAATGAATACAATGAAAGCATTGAAAAATCCAGCGTAAAGTAGGGGAATTAGTTGCTTTACCTAATTGATTTTTAATTGTTGATTTAGACTCTTTCAGAGCATTTCTAATTTGACGTTGAGCCAATGTATAAACCAAGAGACATAAACCCATAATCATTCCCATAGACTCTATTCTCTCAGGACTTTTAAGGAAAATACTATCGGCAAAAAATAATGGGTCTTTGAGAAAACCAAACCCCCGTTCACATGATTGTTGAGCTTTATATTCCCTGAGCATAGAATCATCACTAAGTTCCTGTGAATCTAAAACATTCGTAGCAATAATAAAACATCCTGCACTCAGCAATTCTGTATTAATTTTACTTTCATCCTGGCAGACTGTAGCTGATATTTGGTAGGATATTTCATTTAGAGAATCTTTTTTATTAGATTTGGCTGGAGTAACCTTACTTTCGTTAATTTGGTGATATTTGAACTGGGTTGATAATTTTGATAATGCCTTGATAGCATCTGCTTCACAAGCAAATCTCTCTTGTGATAACTTTTTCAAATCAAGAACCGCTTTTGATTCGGCTTTGGTAATTTTTTGGGTTAGTTTACGCAGGTCTGATTCTCTTCTTTCTTGACTTTGTACTACTAACCATCTTTGTTCTATTCCTGCATAATTTTCGGTTTTTGATACTAATTTATATCCTGGTATTGTACTATCAATAAATTCTGATTCTGGTATTGTTGATATTAATGATTTTGCTGCTTTTATGCTTAATGGTACTCGACATAACCACTGTAAATCTGACATCATTTTCAGGTTTGATTCTGTATATAAGGCAGAGTCAGCAACCATGAGACTATTAACTTCTAATTGTTTGTGATATTCTACTGCTATTTGACCAAAACATGATGAGTCTGCTTGGTTTCCTGATGCTAGTTTCAAAAATATTGGGATGTCTCCATCTCCTGAACATATCATTTCTATGATGAACTGTTTTAAGTCCGGCCGATGGTCACGAGAATAACCATAAGTGATGGTTATTTCTTTTGGTGATTTTACTGCTATTTCTTCTAATTCTTGGTTATTTCCTATTTTTTGATTCTCAAATATTACTTCTGGTAAGCTAGTGTTATACTGCCCATGTACGTGGATTGATGATGAGTCTAGATGTGATGTTGATAGTGATACTCCAAATTTTTGGGCGGCTTTTACTGCGATGATGAAAAATATTGTATCTAATCCTTTTATAAATAGTTTATCCATGACTCTCCCCAATTTATCGTCGTTGAGATATTCTGGTTTTACTCCTGTTCCTATTAGATGTTCACAGGCGATTGTTTCAAAATATTCGGGAAACATATATAAGGGTTTGGAAACAAATCCTAACCCGTTGATTATCATGGCTTTTACTACTTGACCTGCATTTACTTTTTCGTCTTTTTCGACTCCTATCAATTCGTTTATTATTTCTACTATTCCGATTGAGTCTATTATTCCTGCCACTATCCCTAGATGGTCTATGTTCTGAATTTCTATTTCTTGGGGTTTTAATTTCACAACAGATTCCTCCACTACTTCTAAGTACCTAAGCAAAATTAATTACACATATCTAACCCCGCTCTTGCCTCTTGCCTATCTTCACTAGGAAATTAATTTTGCACGACTACTTATTGTAATCAATTATTTCTTGTTTTCTGAACAATTATTTTTTTCTCTTGAATTTTCTCTTTCTCGCTCCATACCCCTTTTAATGCTATATATTCTCATTAACCCTTTTAACCTTTGAATTAATTTTAGTTATTATGTACTACTTTAATGGCTTTTTTGATCTGTGACAGTTGAGGGTGCGGAATGTGGGTTCTAAGGCTTCGGGTAACACTTCCGGTAAATGGGAAACTAACCCGGTCAATGCCCATCCACGATAGTATTCACCCCTAATCCCTCTGGCAATTGCTAAAGCTTCTGGTAACAAACTTTCCGGCAAATGGGAAACTAACTTGGTCAATGCTGATGCACGATAGTATTCATCCCCAATCCCTCTAGCAGCTTCTAAGGCTTCGGGTAACACTTCCGGTAAATGGGAAACTAACCCGGTCAATGCCCTTGCACGTTTATCTTCATCCCCAATCCCTCTGGCAACCGCTAAAGCTTCAGGTAACACTTCCGGTAAACGGGAAACGAACCTTGTCAATGCTGATGCACGGTCGAATTCATCCCCAATCCCTCTGGCAACCGCTAAAGCTTCGGGTAACACTTCAGGTAAACGGGAAACGAACCTTGTCAATGCCCATGCACGGTCTGTTTCCTTGCCTATCCCTCTGGCAACTTCTAAGGCTTCGGGTAACACTTCCGGTAAATGAGGAACTAACTCAGTCAATGCCCATGCACGGTCAGATTTATCCCCAATCCCTCTGGCAACCGCTAAAGCTTCGGGTAACACTTCAGGTAAACGGGAAACGAACCTTGTCAATGCCCATGCACGGTCTGTTTCCTTGCCTATCCCTCTGGCAACTTCTAAGGCTTCGGGTAACACTTCAGGTAAATGAGGAACTAACTCAGTCAATGCCCATGCACGGTCAGATTTATCCCCAATCCCTCTGGCAATTTCTAAGGCTTCGGGTAACAAAGTAGGAGTAAGATAGGGACTAATTGCTGTTAATCCTCCGGCTTGCTTCTCAGAATCTGGATTTTGCCGTACATAAGCCAAACCCTGAGCAGGTGTCCAGATTTCATGTTTAATCAGTAAAGCAATTAATTCTGGTGGAATATTGCCCGCCAAACTATTGAGGGAAGTAGTTATTAAGGTATAACGAACCTGTAACCCAATCGACTCACTGGGATTCTCAATAAAATGCTCCTCCGCCAATTGCCACGCCCGGGAAACATCCTTAATAAAAACTGCTGTTTTCCCTTCCCTTTCACACTGACTATACCAACCATTATGACCTTCTGCCGTTTCTTCCCTCAGTAATTGATGAATCTGGGCTATCTGTCCCGCTTTTTCTAAATGCCAGAGCAATTGATTATAAATGTAGCCATCATCCTCTAAACTGTGCCAGTTTGATCCCCCTAAATCCCCCTTAATAAGCTATCCATTAGTCACATCTTTCTTAACATAAAATTTGACAAAAAGAGAAAAGTGTGCCAGATGGCTCAAGGGGGTTCTATGGGGGAACTAATTTGATGAGACAGTTTCCAAGTCTCGCTGATATCATGTAACCTTCGCAGTCCCAACCAAATAGTTTTAACACCTGGTTCACCGTCACCTTTTCTACCTAAAAACCCCCCAAGAGAAGCAATCATTCTGACCGCTTCTCGAAAGGAGGGCGGCTTTTTAGGTGGCGGACTCTTTTTATGAATAGTGGCACACAAAGATTGCCATTCATGTTCTTCCAAAAAACTTTCACAACTCTCCTCTCCGTGTAAGCGTGCTTGATAGGTTAACCAAAGTAATCTCCAAGCTACAATTGAATAGGTAGCTAAGGCCATCTCAATTCTCCGACCCGTTTCTAATTGCAGTTTTTCTAATCCACAACCACTTTTTAAAACAAAATGATAGCGTTCTATTAACCAGCGATAACTATACCAGCGCACACAGGTTATCGCTGATTCAAAGCTACTAATGTCTAGGCTAGTTAAGAGGAGCCAACTGATAGGATTAACTCCAGGACGCGGATTTTCTTCTTCAGCTAAAATTACCTGTAATTTGACCGGTTGACGAGGGTTCGCTTTCGAGTGATGCTTAGGTACTTGTATTTCAAAACTGGCAAATCTAACTGTTAGTTTAGCTAGTCTAGCCTCGTGATTAGGATTGCGTTTTACTTGCACATCTAGGCTACCACAGGCTTTTATTTCTCTGATGGATTGATGTAAATATTTAGTCTCTGGATGCCCTGACCTTTGCTTGTCTTCGAGATAGTTAACTTTTCGGTTATGAGTTCCTCGAATTAATAAATGAGAGTTAGGATTTCTTGACTGGGCAAATAAATCAAATATGTCTGCCTCAGAATCTCCGATTGTTACTACTTGAATTTCTTCGGGTATTTGTTGTTGTGTTTCTGACAAAGAATCTAACCATCTTTGACTTTCTTTTTCTTGAGTTTCTCTTTTTTTTCTTTGCTTGGCAATCCCTAAATTCTTTTCTTCTCTTGCCCAGACATATTGATTAATCAGTCCTAAAGGTACTCCTTGCGCTGAGACTCCTAAGGTGGTATGAACTTTGAGACCAAAGGATGTTTTACAATCTAGATAACCCATTCCTTTTTTGGCTTTTTGCGTCGTAAAGTCTAAACTTGTTGTGTCTTGCACTGCCAAAACTATTGGATGTTCTTTGATTCTTTCTACTGTACTTTTAGCTTGGGCGGCAATTATATCTGAGGGGTGAAAATAGGGGGAATTCCAAAAGTCGTAGGTGGCACTGGCGGCGGCTAGATTTCCCGAAGCTTGTGGCACACTTGTACTAGGTTGGCTGGCCAAGTTTTCTACGATACTGATTAACCTTTTCTTTCTTCTGGTGTCCCCTAGGTCTGCATACTGTAATTCTTGGGCTGCCCATTTCTCCATTTTTTTGCTTACCTCCACCTTAATTCCTTCTTTCAAAACTATACCTATCAATCGTTTCCCCTTTTTTTAAGTTTCTTCTCTTTTTGTTAAGAAAGATCTGACTAATGGATAGCTTAATAAGGGGGACTTCCACCTCTTTTCCCCCCTTTTCAAGGGGGGTTAGGGGGGATCTCTCCTTTTCAAGGGGGACTTCCACCTCTTTTCCCCCCTTTTCAAGGGGGGTTAGGGGGGATCTCTCCTTTTCAAGGGGGACTTCCACCTCTTTTCCCCCCTTTTCAAGGGGGGTTAGGGGGGATCTCTTAATCTGTTTTTGATACCGTTGTAAAAGTTGCCCATGCGCTTCAGAAATCGACAAACCTAACCCCGGTAATTGATAATCCGTTTCAGGATGAGGAGACGCTAGGATCAGATTTCGGGCTAAATCATGTAACAAATCATGGACCCGATAACTCGTTAATAGTTCACTAGAAACCCCCGTTAATAATAAAGCCTTACTCCGTAAATATCTTAAAGTTTGTCTCGCTTTTTTAACCAGACAATCCCATAAAGTCGCCGCCATTTTTTCGGTAATGGTAACATCATCGGGTAACACCCCTAACCAGCTAAATTGTCTCAATCTTTGCCCATTTAACCGCTTTAAACTGAGATTAAAGCAAGCAATTAAACTATAATGTTTTCGTTTTTCTTCATTGGCAGTATCTCCAGCTTCCAAGCGATCTAAAATTTCTAAATGAGCGATTTCTGCTCGTAAATCTTCGATTAATTCAGCCCAAGGAATCCCATCTTCAATTTGTGCCGCCGTTAACTCCAATGCTAAGGGTAAATAACCGACAATTTTGGCTAATATTTTGGCTTGTTTCTGATCTGCTAAATTTAATTCATGCTTTAAATAACCCGTTAATAAGGCTAAAGATTGAGTTTCCGTCATCACATCCAAATCATAACGAATTGCCCCTTTAACGGGAACTTCCCTAGTGGTTACTAATAACTTACATTGATTTACTGCTACTCTAAAAGGATCAATATCTTCTACATTCCAGAGATCATCTACCACTAATAAAGCCTTTTTATCTGCCAATAAAGTCCTCAAGTGTAAGGATGCCGCATCAATACCCGTCGGCTTAAAATCATAATCTCCTAAAGCTTGAATCCAGCCATGAAGAAAGGATAAAATATCTGGTTGTTGTCCTAATGTTGCCCAGAAAATGCCATCAGGAAAAAAAGCTTGGACTTCTTTTTCTTGTGCTAATGCCGCCGCTAAAGTGGATTTACCAATCCCTCCTAATCCATAAATCGCACTAATAACTAATGTTCCAGTTTTTTCCGTTGTTGCTGACAATAAAAGTTTTTTTAACTCAATACTAACCTCTGGACGTTCGACAAAATAACTCGGTTTAGGAGGAGCTTGATTGCGATAGGAAGAAGATTTTAAAGAAGCGGATATAACGGGTTTAGGTTCAGGATCAATATCATGGTTTTCTAATATCTCACACCATTCGGGATTATCATAAACCCTGGCCAAAGATTCAGCTTCTAAAGATGCCGGACGATCTCTAATTGGCTGTTTAGATTGTACCCCAATCACTAACCCATAACAAACAATTGCTGATCCCGATGTTCCTTGCCAAGGTGACTGATCTTCTGCTAATCTTTCTAATTGTTCATCGGTGGGTTGTATGTCTTGACTATCTTTAATATTTAATAACAAACGGTGATGAGGAACACGATTAGCTACATCAATAGTTCCCTCAATATGTAACCCTGTGGCGTATTTTATCTCATCTTCAGCATACCGTAAAAATAAAGGAAAGCCCAAACAGTCAAATTTAACTTTTTTTGTGGTATTAGCATCAGGTAACACCCCAAAAACTACAGGATTACAAGTTTCGATAGTTTCTGGTAATTCAACTAAAGCTATATCGATATTATCGGGAGCTTTCCAAATTACTTTAGCGTCTATATCTTGCTTATCAGAATAGTTTGATGCTGATCTAAGTCGTACCTTACAGTCGTTACTATTATCAAATAGATGCCGACAAGTCAAGAGTAAACGTCCCCCAATTCGATAGGCAGTGCCATACTTAGGGGCAACAATTTCTAAAGCGCGATCGGGTTGGAATTGGGGCATAACTTATCGGATTGATGTAACCTATTCTTCTGGGATGGTGATGGGTTACGCTTCGCTAACCCATCCTACAAATTAACTGCTTTGAGCGCAAACATTGCGCTTCTAGGGGTATAAAATTCTAATCGGGAATATCATCACTTGCTGTCTTGATAGGTCCTCCATCTTTCCCAATGGGTTTAAGGGGAATTTTAATTCTATGGGTTATCGTATCTTTATTGGTGACACCCCCACCCATTTCTACTACCCAAAATTTCAGCCCACCTTTGCCTTCTTTCGACTGCTCAACCACAAATTGAAACTCTAATTCAATTTCACCCACTTCAAAGCGAATCTGCTCACCCTCAGAGGCTAAAATAGATTTACTCAGTTCAACCCGCAATGCTTCTAAGGTTTCTCGAAGTCCAACTTTATTGATGTCCATAATTCTCTAGTTATTTTTGAAGGATGCAGACAAAAACCCTTTCAATTCTATCGTTTTTCTGAAACTTTAGGGCAGAGAGATTGCCTTTCTCAAATGACATAATAGCCCAACCCGATCGCTAAGGTAAGCGCGGGTTGGGAAAAGAAATCGACCTAGTATTATCTCAAGACTAAAATGACAAATTGAATTAGTATCGAGCTATTTTGCCAATACAAGGTGTCAAGATCAAACTAAGGAGCTAAACGTTGCCTTTGCCAACTGCCATCTTCTTGACGATAATAACAGAGACGATCGTGGAGACGACTGGGGCGACCTTGCCAGAACTCGATTAAACTAGGAATTAGGCGAAAACCGCCCCAATGAGGAGGACGGGGAACTTCACGACCCGCATATTCTTCTTTTAGTTCTGCTAGGCGTTTTTCGAGGATATCTCGCCCCGAAATCACTTCACTTTGATTGGAGGCCCAGGCCCCTAAACGAGATTCCCAGGGACGGACAAAAAAGTAATTATCCGATTCCTCCTCGCTGATTTTTTCTACAGTTCCCTCGATCCTAATTTGCCGTTGCAATTCTCCCCACCAAAACACTAGGGCTGCATTGGGATTGGCGATTAATTCCTGTCCTTTGGCGCTTTGGTAGTTGGTAAAGAGAACAAAACCGCGAGGATCGAAGTCTTTTAACAGTACCATGCGGGCCCGGGGTTTACCCTCCGGGGAAATAGTGGCTAAAGTCATAGCGTTGGGTTCCAATCTTCCCGAAGATACCGCCCGTTCTAGCCATTGTTTAAATACAATGAAAGGATCGGCAGATGTTTCTGACTCTAGCAATTCTTCGAGATTGTAGTCCAAGCGCAGGTCAGCGATCGATATGTCCATGGTTTTGCTTGCTAAATTTTATCCTTTGAGATCCTACAAGATTCTACAATCATGACTATCACCTCGGCCAGTGATGCGATCGCCTCTCTTTTAGAAATGGCGGAACAGGGAGAAATTGACCCCTGGGATGTGCAGGTTATCGATGTGATCGATCGCTTTTTGGCAGAATTGGGGTTATTAAATGATCTAGATTTAGCCATGGCCCAGGCTAATTTACCCCAATCGGGACAGGCTTTTTTATGGGCTTCCATGTTAGTTTTATTTAAGGCTGATACCCTAGAAAGATTGTCTTTGGACCAGCAAGAAGAAAGTCTGATTGATGAGGAAATTAGCGAGTTAGAACGGGAATTAAGAACTTTACCCCGTTATCTAGAAAATCATATTCGCCGTCGTACTGCCGCCCCACCACCGCGAAAAAGACGGGTAACTTTGCAGGAGTTAATCACTCAATTACAACAGATTGCCCTAGAGATTGAAGCTTTACCGAAACTGCCTGTAGTTGTCCCGAAACCCCGGCCCCAATCCCGACGGGAAGCGGTACAAATTATCACGGAATTGGCCCACCAAGAAAACCTGACGGAATTGGCAGCGGAACTGGACTTTTTTTTGCAGAGAAAGTTTTTTCAATTAGAGAAAAATGAGATAGAGTTTGAGTATTTATTAGATTTATGGCAAGCGGAAAAGCCTTCTAGTCACTCGGCAACACAGGAAAAGGTGGCGATTTTTTGGGCTTTACTTTTACTGGCTTCTCAATCAAAAGTGGAGTTAAAACAGGAGGATTTTTATCAGGATTTAACTATTTGTTTGATTAGGGTTTGCTGAAAAAGTTTTTTCTAGAGGCAGGGTGTGCGGTGTCGGGTGTGGGGTTTTAAGCTAAGAGGCATTACAGCTTATTGACTCCTATCTCCCTGACTTCTTTAAACATTTCTTTTTTTCTCAAACCATGTTTGTAATAATTCCCCGGATTCCTTGGCTAAAATTCCCGCGATTACCGGTAAACGATGGTTAGAAAAAGGACTATCAATAAAATTAGCCACAGTGCGGATAACTCCTGTTTTGGGATCGTCAGCACCGTACACTAATAATCCTAATCTAGCCTGAATGATTGCCCCAGCACACATGGGACAGGGTTCGAGGGTGACGTAGAGGGTACAATCATTTAAGTGCCAATTGCCTAAAACCTGACTAGCGGCACGAATCGCCAGAATTTCAGCGTGAGCGGTGGGATCATGGTGTTTTTCCTTGCAATTAGCCCCTTGAGCGATTAAATGTCCCTCTTTATCCACGATAACCGCTCCCACAGGTACATCACCCCGATCCCCCGCAGTTGCCGCTAAATTTAAAGCTAACTGCATCCATTGCCGATGTTTCTCATAGGCTTTTTCATCAATAGACTTTAGATAGTCCCACATTTAGCCAGTAAATTATCTAATTTTTTCTGACCATCCAAAGCATACAAATCATCACAACCACCGATATGTTCATTATTGATAAAAATCTGTGGTACACTGCGTTTACCGTTGGACCGTTCGGCCATGGCTTGACGAGCGCTTTCATCCCCATCAATCTTGTATTCGGTGTATTTTACCCCTTTCCAACCCAGCAACCATTTGGCCCGAATACAGTAGGGACAAGTTGCCCAAGTGTAAATTTCCACATTGGCCTTGATATTCTCGTTATAACGCCCAAAAAGCGAGTTAAATAGATTTAGCATCTTGTGACTACAGAAATATTTATCTCTATTTTATGGATTCTGCTACCAAAAAAGCCCGATTACGCAAACAACTAATTGCCCAAAGACGATCGCTTTCTAAGCATATTTGGCAAGAAAATAGTCAGCAACTTTGCAAAAATTTACAATCTTTGCCCCTCTTTCAACACGCTAAAACCATTCTCGCTTACTTCAGTTATCGTCAAGAGCCGGATTTAAGTTCCTTATTTTGCCAACACCATCGCTGGGGTTTTCCTCGTTGTGACGGAGATAGCCTGACTTGGCACTGTTGGACTGCCGACGATCCCCTAGAATTAAATCGTTATGGCATCTATGAACCAACAGCGATCGCTCCTCTCATTTTACCAGCCGAAGTGGACTTACTATTAATTCCCGCCGTCGCTTGCGATCGCCAAGGTTATCGCTTAGGTTACGGGGGAGGTTATTTTGATCGTCTCTTACATTCCCCCGAATGGCAAGCTATCCCCTCGATCGGGATTGTCTTTGACTTTGCCTATCTCGATACCCTTCCCGTCGATACTTGGGACCAAAAATTACAGGCAATCTGTACCGAATCGAGAACCGAAATTTTTTAAGTAGGTAGGTATTAAAAACTTTCAGATCCCCCCGCCTATCGGCACCCCCCTTATCAAGCTATCCCTTATAGGGATCTTTCTTAACAATTTTTTCAGTAAGCACTCCAACCCTTATCCTGACTTGATTTCAGTTTTTTCCTTGTCAGTAAGGGTGTCAACAAGGAATATTACAGATTGTTAACCGAGTCTTGAAAGCCTTGTGCTACAAAGGTTTGAAATGTTAAGAAAGATGTGACTAAAGGACAGCTTATCAAGGGGGGCAGGGGGGATCGAACCTCAAACCCATTTTTAATTTAATTATAACCAGCTACTTAACAATTATTTCCTTTTGTGTGATCGGTTTAACTTATATGGGAGCGATCAATCTTTGTGTCCTTTGTGTCTTTGTGGTTCGTTCTGGTCGTTCGCTGGCACTGTATCTTAGAATACATTTTACCCACCGACTACTCATATATTAAGTTTTATTGAATCCGATCGACCCTTAAGATAGCTTTGCTAGGATGAAATTCACATCAGGAGATGTTTATAGTAATCACTGGAAAAAGTCAACAGGGAAGCAATGAAACACTTTCACGAACCATGGATTCAAGAATGGTGTCAAGAAAACGGCTGGACAGAGCTATTTCTCGAACGCTACAGTAATTATTGGGCATTCCCTCCCAATGCCGTGATGCCAGAACCAATTCCCACCAAAGTGTTACAAAAAATTAAGCGCCAAAAAGGTCTATCCCCTGCCGAAAAACTTTGGTTAGGAATGGCGATCGGATTGACTGTGACAGCCTTAATTCTCTGTATCACCCTCGCTTGTCCTATGCCTATAGTTCTCGCTTTCGCTTTTGATGCTGTCACCGCAGCGCGATTGGAAGTGGAATATTAACCCAGCAAAAATTGAGAAGTAAAAACCCAAAAAGGGGGAGATTTTTCCGAAAGTCTTCCCCTTTGCCGCTTTTTTCTGGACAGGTACGATCGATCTGTTCAACGAAACAGGGTAAAATCGGGCGATAATTTAAGAAAGTAGATTCATCGGCTTTTTAGCCGTCAGGAGTCAGTATTTAGGAGTCAGGAGATTATTTTTATTTATTCTCCCCACTTCCTTCTCCCCACTTCCCTCTCCCCCCACTCCCCAATTGAGCATCTCATTTATGCAAGTGAGTAATTATACTTATCCCTAAAACTGTTTTCTAGCAAGGCTTTCAAAATAGCTTGACATAAAAACCTGATTTAGGGGTTACAAAGGTGAGATGCTCCCCTCCCCAATTCATAATTCATAATTCATAATTCCCATGTCCGAATCTCGTCGCTTACAGTTTACCCCCGATCTGGAAATTTGCCGTATTTTGAACGGAATGTGGCAGGTTTCAGGCGCCCATGGTTCGATCGCACCCCAAAAAGCGATCTCTAGTATGTTCTCCTATCTAGATGCCGGTTTCACCACTTGGGATCTGGCCGATCATTACGGTCCGGCCGAAGATTTTATCGGTGAATTTCGTCGTCAATTAGTCGCCCAAAGGGGCATTGATGCCTTAAATAATCTGCAAGCTTTCACTAAATGGGTTCCCCGTCCGGGTAAAATGACTAAGGAAATAGTCGAAAAAAATATCGCTATTTCCCTACGTCGCATGGATGTGGATAGTCTCGATTTATTGCAGTTTCACTGGTGGGATTATTGCGATAAAAATTATCTAGATGCCTTATATTTTTTAGGAGAATTACAACAGGAAGGCAAAATTAAACACCTGGCCTTGACTAATTTTGACACGGAACATTTAAAAATTATTCTCAGCGCTGGGATTAAAATAGTCTCCAATCAAGTCCAGTTTTCCCTGATTGATCGCCGTCCCCTCGTTAAAATGGCGCAATTTTGCCAAGAACATAACATCTATCTACTCGCCTATGGTACTCTAGCAGGAGGCTTATTAGGGGCAAAATATCTCGGTCATCCTGAACCCAATGCCATGAGTCTCAATACCGCTAGTTTACGGAAATATAAAAACATGATCGATGCTTGGGGAAACTGGCAATTATTCCAAGAATTATTAACCGTTCTTAAAGCGATCGCTGATTCCTATCACGTCACCATTCCTAATGTGGCAGTGCGTTATGTTCTCGAACAAAAAGCAGTAGCCGGGGCAATTATCGGGGCGCGTTTGGGCGTTGCCGAACATATCGCAGAAAATGCCCGTATTTTCGATTTTCAATTATCCCCCCAAGACTATCAAAAAATTGATCATGTCTTGCAAAAATCCCGGGATTTATTGCAGCTAATCGGTGATTGCGGTGATGAGTACCGTCGTTAACTGAAAAGGTGAATAGTTCTATCCCTATTCAATCCCTATCTAGAGGAAAAGTTGTCGGCTCTACCGAAACTGTCATGTAAAACTATCAACAACTCATGCTTGTAAAGCTTGTATACTAAGACTTTAAGTTTTTGTTAGATTGATATTTATCAACTTTAGAGCATTGCTGGGCAGAGAGGGAGCTTGAGGAATTTTATACAGTGTAAGTTCGGAAGAACCAAGTTGTCTATAAGTAGGTAGGTGTTAAAAATTCTCAGCTTTCCCCCCTTATTAAGGGGGGACTAAGGGGGGATCGGCACCCTCCTTGTTAAGGACTGATAACTGATAACTGATAACTGATAACTGATAACTGATAACTGATAACTGATAACTGATAAGTGAAAAGAGGCTAATGATGAGATTTGAACAACCAATACCCGATGATCCCGCTAATCAATGGCGCTATCAATTAGATCAATTTGTGCAAGAAAATCAAAGAGAATTAGCCGGTTTAATGTGGGGGTTACTCTCGGAATGGGGAGAAGATGCTCAAGAAATCTTGGGCATTGATCTTAAACCTCAGCCCCATTTTGTCTGTTGTTCTAGGGAGGCTCTAGAGAAATTAAATCGCAAGGTTAATTGTAAAATTCAAGAGATGCTTGGGATTATCTATCGCTATAATCCCAGCGAAGAAGTGGCTATAGTCGCTATCGGTGATGGTCAGGTAAAATTGATTTATTTTCAACCCGATCTTTCCCCTCCTGAATGTTTTGATCGCCTCGAAGTCAATCTTGATACCCTTATTCAACAGTTAGAGGCCAAAATGCTGGCGGAAATCCAATCTTTCCCAATTTGATGCCGATTGCCAGCGCAAAAAGTTGGCAGGTTGTCCCACCGATAAACCCGCTAATCCGATCGCTTTTCTGGGGGATTCTGTCCCTAGAAGAATCGCCGTTTCTAAATCACATATTCCCCAGTTGACTAAATTGGCTACTCCTTGTAATAAGGGTAACGTTGTTCCCGCTAAAGTACCGTCAAAAAGTCTTGCTGTTCCCTGTTTAACTTCAATTTCTCTCTCGTCCCAAGGATAGACACCATCCCCTAAACCGATCGGCGCTAAAGCATCACTAACTAAGAAAATTCCTTGATCATAATTACTGGCTTTTAGTAATAATTCTATCATGGTTGGATGGATGTGTTGACCATCGGCAATTAACCCACAATACACCTCACAATTGATAATTGCTTCCCCTAATAACCCTGGTTGACGATGGTGTAAAGGAGGCATGGCGTTAAAGGCATGAGTAACCATTTTTGCCCCCTGTAAAAAGGCTTTTTTGGCTATTTCTTGATTCGCTTGCGAATGTCCTAAGCTGATGGTAATCCCTCGATCGCTTAGGTATTTAATCACCGTACCGCTACTATCTAATTCCGGGGCTAGGGTGATAATTTTTACGATCGATAAGTAGTCCCCAAAGAGTTTATCTACTGTTTCTATACTTGGGTTTAAAAGATATTGTCCCGGATGCGCCCCCCTTTTTTCATAGTTTAAAAATGGTCCCTCTAAATGTACTCCCAAAACCTGGGCGCTCGATCGATTTTCCTGTTGCTGTTTTTCGATATATTTGGCAATTACTGAGAGGGATTTTTGAAATTTCTCCACGGAGGTGGTGACTAGGGTGGGAAGATAACCATCAATGCCTTGATTCCCCAGATAATCGCTAATCTTATCTAATTTTTCTAGATCTGTTATTTCTAAGTCGGGAAATGCTAATCCTAACCCTCCGTTGATCTGTAAATCTACTCCTCCCAACGATAGCCAATCCCCTTCCATATCGATGATCTTTTCCCCTCTTGTCTTTCCCCCCATCTCCGTGATCCTCTCAATCTTTCCAGCAGCATTTATCTCTATTTGTTGTCGCTCCTGATGGGCGGGAATTCTAGCGTTAATTAGGGTTATCATAGCAGCAGAAATCTAATTTTTTTTTATTATAATCTCAAAAAAAAACTTTTTTTTTCATGATGCTTGACAAGGGGGCATTTTTTTGATATGCTTTTTTATATAATGGGAATCTTTGCGTTTAGATAAAAGTGCCTACATCCGATTATATAAAAACTGATCATAAAAAAATAATACCATAACCTGACCGCTCCCTGCCCAGAGATTGCCAAAATACTTTACAAAACAATTACAGCCTTTCTCTGGCGGTTCTTAGGGGGGAGTGACTGTCAGAAGGAAAGGCTTGTCCTATAATAAAATCAAGACCTTATAAAAACTACCTTTTTAGGGATAAAAGAGTAGCAATGTCAGTATTGTCGGCGATGAGGGAGGGGTGTGTGTTTTTTAGAAAAATAGGGGAACAGACTCAAGAACCGCGTCGTATTATTATCGGAGATGTCCATGGCAGTTTTCAGGCACTTTTGCGACTATTAAACCGAGTTGCCCCCGATAGTGAGGATGAGGTTTATTTTCTGGGGGATTTAATAGATCGAGGAGAGCAGAGCTTGGAAGTGGTGGATTTTGTCATCAAAAATAACTACCAATGTCTCCTAGGAAATCATGAATATATGCTCTTAAAAGCTCTGGCAGGAAAAGAAGTTTCTGAAAGATGGTTAAACGGTTGGATCGAGAGTGGCGGGGCGGCGACACTACTAAGTTATAATAACAATATACCCGCCGAGCATATCAATTGGTTCCAATCCCTACCCGCTTATTTAGACCTAGGAGATATTTGGTTAGTTCATGCGGGAGTACACCCAGAATATCCCCTTGAACAGCAAACAAACGAGGAGTTTTGTTGGATTAGAAACGAGTTTCATACCATGACCCAACCCTATTTCAAGGATAAACTAATTATCACAGGTCATACTTTAACCTTTACCTTTCCAGGTGTCAAACCAGGGCAACTAGCTTGCGGCAGCGGTTGGCTAGACATTGAAACTGGGGTTTATCATCCGCAAAGTGGTTGGTTAACTGCTTTAGATTGGACAAATCAATTAGTTTATCAAGTGCAGGCTCAAAATAAAAATTGTCGCACGATCCCTTTAAAAAAAGCAGTGGTTAATCTAGATATTGACAAGATTTCTCGTTACTCCTCCAGGGAAAGCTCATCTAAATCGCTGAATCTTTAATGTTGATCGGCAAAGAGAAGCAATAAAATCGTAAGGATCGGTTAAAATAGCTGATAATCTGATTAATACCCTTTTCTAATGACCCTTGAACTCTTATACCAGGCCTTCATCGAAACAATTCAACATCCTGACCCTGAGATAAATCTAGCTCGGGCAGCTCTACAAATAGCCAATTTTGAATATCCGCGCCTCAAGATTGATCACTATTTAAATAGGATAAACTTAATGGCTGAGGAGGTAAAAAAACGCTTACCCGATAGATTATATCCTTTAAAAATAGTCAAGGTTATCAATCAATATTTGTTTGAAGATTTACAATTTACCGGTAATACCCAAGAATACTATGACCCCCGCAATAGCTACTTAAATGACGTAATCGATCGCCGCACGGGTATTCCGCTCACTCTCTCGATTATCTATTTAGAGATTGCCAAACAGATCGATTTTCCCATGGTAGGAATTGGTATGCCGGGGCATTTTATTATCCGTCCCGATTTCGAGGAGGTAGAAATCTTTGTCGATCCCTTTCACGGTGGTGAAATCTTATTTAAACAGGACTGTCAAGAAAGATTAAGTCAAGTGTATCAACAGCCAGTTAAATTAGAAGAACATTTTCTCAATATTGCCACCAATCAGCAAATTTTATTACGTTTGCTGACTAATTTAAAATATATTTACCTGAATCGTCAACAATGGTCTCAGACAATTCGGACACTAGATCTGCTACTTTTGCTCATTCCTAATCATCCCCTAGAGCTACGCGATCGAGGTTTAGTTTACTATCAAATTGGACAACTCAGCCAAGCGCAACAGGATTTAGGCTTCTATCTCGCTCTCCTACCCAACGCCCAAGATGCGGAATCCATTCGACAATTATTGCAAAAAATTAACTCTTAAGTCATCCGTCGTCAGGAGATTATTTTTATTTGTTCTCCCCACATCCCAATTCATAATTCATAATTCCCCCACACCCCACCAACAAACTTTTTCAGCAAACCCTAACTAAAATGACTATTAGCCCTTCCCTAACCACAAAAAAACTCAAAATCGGTCAACTACGAAAAGTCCATCATATCGCTTTCAACGTCAAAGATATGGAGGCTTCTCGTCATTTTTATGGGGAAATATTAGGCTTAGAGGAATTAGTGGGGGAAAAAATTCCCACCACCTTAAAAGAATTAGTTGCCCAGGGAAAAGTGGCCAATTTTATCACCCCCGATGGTACAGTAATTGACCTATTTTGGGAACCAGATTTAAACCCTCCCGACGACAATCCTGAAATCGCTTTTACCCGTGCCAACCATTTAGCCTTCGATATTGCCACCGAAGGCTTCGATTTTGCCCTAGAAGTGCTACAAAGTCAGGGAATTATTATTGCTAGTGGACCCGTGACCCGGCCCACTGGCAGGGGGGTTTACTTCTATGATCCCGATGGCTTTATCGTCGAAATTCGCTGTGATCCTGCATCTTAACGACTCAGAGGACGAAAATTGCCACGAAAAACCAGAAAAGTTAGGGTAATCGCTAATATAATCGCCGTTACCGCAATTAGAGGCAGAGAAATCTGTTTAACAGCGATCGCCAAGAAAGCCCAGATAAACACCCCGATAAAAGCCCGATCTTTTCGGTTTAAACCGACTAAAATCGCGATTATTGCCCCGATAACCAGAATTATTACCGTCCAGATTTGGTCAGTTAGACCCCATCGCTGCCAGTCGATCCAATCTAGCAGCGAAGCGACGTTAACAATCGTGGCCACGGTAATCCAAGCGAAATAGATACTAATAGGAGCATTAACTAATAAACCCTGTTTACGATTGACAATAAAGCGATTAATTTCTAAGCGGAGATAAAGCCGGATGAGAGGAATTAAAATGCCTAGCATTGCCAGTAAAGACAGGGTAAAAAAACGCAATTGAAAGAGAATTACCCAGAGAATCTGACAAGCACTAGCGATGGCTAATTCGTAGCCTAACCGACGCAAACGCGGTTCAGTTTTATTGAAAGCCAAAGCTTGGTAAATTCCCAGACTAATTAAACCCAGATAAATTAATCCCCAGATCGCAAAAGCATAATTAGCGGGAACAATTAAGACATCTTGAAAAACTGTATTCGAGATAGCCCCGATATTTTCGCCCTTGAGAGGGAAAATATTAGCGAAAATATTGGTAATAAAAGCCCCTAGAATAGCAAATAAATTTAGTTCTTGTCGGAGACGATCTCGATCAAAATTCATAGGTCAATCAAAGACAGAAAACATCATTTCACCCTGGGCGGCCAATTGCCCATCGACTCTTGCTTCCCCTTGCATTTTAGCAATTTTATTCATCTTGAAGGATAATAATTCCACCGTCATGATCAATTGATCCCCCGGCACCACGGGACGACGAAAACGGGTTTTATCAATGCCTGCGAAGGCAAAAAATTTCCCTTTCATCCCGGGTAATTGGGTTAAAATCACTCCCCCCACTTGGGCCATAGATTCAACAATTAACACCCCCGGCATCAAGGGACGACTGGGAATATGACCGGGAAAAAAAGGCTCGTTGATCGTGACATTTTTGAGGCCAACGGCTTTTTTACCTGGTACATAGTCAATAATCCGATCGACTAGGGCAAAGGGATAACGATGGGGCAGTAGTTGGCGAATTTCCTCGACGGTGAAGGTAGTTTTTATGACTGGTTCCAACTCGGTTAAGGCTTCGGTAACGATGGTCATGCAAGTCAAAAATTACAAGTGAGATCAGACATTATCTCACAATCAGTTATCAGTTATCAGTTATCAGTTATCAGTGATCACTGATCAGATGAACGTAGGTTGGGTTGAAGCATGAAACCCAACGCCAGCATAGTTTACGCTACCGCTAACCCATCCTACAAATAATTGTGCCTCCCTACTTAGCTTAACCAATTAGGTTTTAGATTCGATCCTTGTTATCAGTTATCAGTTCACTGTTCACTGTTGACTGGAAATGGCTGACAGCCTTTTTAATTGGGCATTTCAGTTAGACGAGCATTTTGATAATAATGGCTGAGAATGCGGTCATAGGTCACCCCTTGGTCGGCGAGGGAAAAAGCGCCCCATTGACTTAAACCGATCCCATGACCGAAACCGCGACCATTAATGGCAAAAGTACCGTTATTAGCTGAAATCGTGAATAGGGTACTACGCAGCTCGAGGAATCGCCGTAATTGGGTATCAGAGATTAATTTAGAGCCTTGATCGCCCACTACACGCATTCTAATCACCCGTCCGTGGGGAGTGATCCTTTCGGGAGATAGCGATCGCACGCGACCGACACCACCGATTAAACGGCCTAATTCCCCGGCGCTAAAGTTTTTTGACCATTGGAATACTGGGGCGACTTGATCGTAATCGACGACACCGCGCAGGTAGGGTAAGGGGGAATTCCAAACATCCTCGACATTTTCCGTATGACCCCCGGAGGAGGAGTGAAACACCGCTAAAATCGGTTTGCCGTTGAAGCTCATAATTTGTCCGGCGGTGGCATTAACTGCCTCGTGGGTGCTAGTAAACTCGCTTTCTAGACCCTTATAAACTTGGGTGCGGGTGGTAGTATCTAGATCGTAGATGCGATTACCAGAAGTATTCATTTGGTAGAGAGCATAGGTGCGCGCCGCCACAGATTGGGCTTTTAAGGCCTCTTGCGGCCAGGAGGGAATCGCCTCCGCACCGACGACACTATAGAGATATTCCTCTAAATCGACTAAATTTAGGGCTGTCACCCCAGAACCTTGCCGAATGATCCTTGTGCGTCCTCGATACCAGCGATCATTAATCCAGACGTAACCATCATTCTCCGGTTCGATGATCAATTGACTGGCCTGCCAATCGGCCAAACCCACCGCTTTTCCTCTGGG
Organism: Microcystis sp. MC19; assembly: GCF_003019735.1. Classification (NCBI taxonomy): domain Bacteria; kingdom Bacillati; phylum Cyanobacteriota; class Cyanophyceae; order Chroococcales; family Microcystaceae; genus Microcystis; species Microcystis sp. MC19. Next base: position 3,661,577 of record NZ_CP020664.1, read on the forward strand.
ATTAGCATTGAGGGCATTCATGGCGGTCAATTCTCCTAAGACTCTGCCGGCCCCATCTTTCACCACAGCATCGGTGGAACTGCCCACGGAGACGGCACTAACACCTTTACTGATGGCAATGCGTAATTCGACAGCAGCTTGGACTGGAGCGATAATCAAAGCCCAAAAAACTAGGACGAGCCAACTATGAGCAGGCAGGCGCTGCAGGTAACTACCCAGCAGCCTTGCTGTGTGTTTATTGGTCATGGGGGTCGGACTCCTCACACAATCGATCGATAATCAATTTTACCCGGACTGGGATTTTTTGGCTACTCTGGTTCGGAAAAATTTTTCCCCTGTCACTTTTTCCCGATTGTCTGACAATTTTTCTCTCCTAGGGACTCTGAATGGGCAAATTGCCCTATTTTGTCCGATTAATCGGGATTTATTCGAGTCATAAAAATCACCAAAAATAAGACCTCTTGTAAAAATCAAAAATTGTTGTTAGGGTTAGGAGTCAGGAGTCAGGAGTCAGTAGTCAGGAGAATTAAGAATGAATAATAATCAATTAAACGGTCTATAGCGTTTCTGATTCACAAGAGGTACATTCCCGATCCTGAACAGCTTAATCAGCAAAGGTTTGAGTGTGCCGCACAGATGCGAGAACCGCTATATGGCTCTTCTGGTTTCTGTGTGGAAATGAGGTCTATACTGATGGGTTTTTCCATAAAATAGTCCTAAAAGTGTTGCCTAGTAAGCATTTCACGATTCCATAAGCAAAAATTATCACACAAAGTCGAGAAGAGCCGCTATATTTACAGATTTTATGTAATTTAATCCTTGTTTTTGCCTTTTTTGAACCCTCAAAAATTAATTATGCAAGAGGTTTATACTTAATTGACTTAAGACAACTAAATAATTGTTTAATCGGTAATTCTTGAGGAAATCTAAAATCATAACCCAACCGGCAAAAAGGGTGAGAGAATAAAAACATAGTTCAGAGAGTAGAGGCTGTCAAGACAAGCTTTCCCGTCGTAAAATCCATAATTACTGCCCGTTGAAGGCTGATAACTAACTTTCAAAAAAGTGGCATTCAATTTAGTAGAAAAAATCGCAACAATCTGTCAATCTACTGAAAAAAGAGAGAAACCTTATGTTTTGTGAACAATGCGAACAAACCGCTAGTGGTAATGGTTGTCATCAGTGGGGGGCCTGTGGAAAAAGTCCCGAAGTCAACGCCGTTCAAGACTTATTAGTTTATTGTCTGCGGGGATTAGCATCGGTGGTTTTAAAAGCCAAAGAAGCGGCGATATCTACTCGCGAAGCTGATATTTTTACCTGTGAGGCCCTTTTCGCCACCATGACCAATGTTAACTTTGATCAACGGCGTTTTACTGATTATATTCAGCGTTGTTTAGAGATGCGGGAAAATTTAAAAGCACAATTGAGATCGCTGGACTGGTCTGCACTTGCTAACTATCAGCCTAATTTTAATGAGAGTCTAGTCAGCCAAGGTCAAGAAGTATCCTTAGAACTAATTGAAAAATTGCAAGACCTCGATATTTTTTCCCTAAAGTTAACCGCTATCTACGGAGTTAAAGGTCTGGCTTCCTATACTTTTCACGCTCAGGAATTAGGTCAAGAGGATGACTCAGTTTATCAGGTTATCCAAGAGACTTTAGCGGCAATTGATCGGGGGGATTTAAACCTGAATGATTGGGTGGCAATCTGTCTAAAAGTCGGGGCGGCAAACCTGCGGGCCATGGAATTATTAGATCAAGGTCATACGGAAACCTACGGTCATCCCATACCGACAAATGTTCCCTTAAATCCGCGTTTAGGTAAAGCCATTTTAGTCTCCGGCCATGATATTAAACAATTAGCGGCTTTACTGGCACAAACTGCCAATACTGGGATAACAGTCTATACCCACGGAGAATTATTACCCGCCCACGGTTATCCAAAACTCAAAGAAAAATATCCCCATCTCTACGGTCATTATGGCACCGCCTGGCAAAATCAAACTAAAGAATTTGCTAAGTTTCCGGGGGCAATAGTTTTAACTACTAATTGTCTCATGCCCCCCCACGAAAACTATGAAAGTAAACTCTTTACCCTCGGACCTGTGGGTTATGCCCATATTAACCGCTTAGAAACAGTTGACGGTGCGATCGATTTTAGTCCCGTGATTGCTAAAGCGCAGTCATTGCCCGGATTTACTGAAACAAGCGAACCTCGGCAGGTAATGGTGGGATTTGCCCACAATACCGTTCTCAGTGTCGCTGATACGGTGGTTGATGCCCTTAAACAGGGTAAAATCCGTCACTTCTTCCTAGTTGGGGGCTGCGATGGGGCAAAACCCGATCGCAATTACTACACCGAATTCGTGGAACAAGTCCCCGAAGATTGCATCGTTTTAACCCTTGCCTGTGGAAAATTCCGCTTTTTCGACAAACAATTAGGTAGCATCGAAGGATTACCCCGGCTAATGGACCTGGGACAATGTAACGATGCCTATAGTGCCATCAAAATCGCCCTAGGATTAGCCAACGCTTTTAACGTCAGCGTCAATGAGATTCCCCTCTCCCTAATTATCTCTTGGTACGAACAAAAAGCGATCGCTGTACTGCTCACCCTGCTACATCTAGGGATGCAAAATATCCGTCTGGGACCAACTTTACCGGCATTTATCTCCCCCAACGTCCTCAAATTCCTCGCCGATACCTATCACCTGCAGCCGATTACTACCCCCGCAAAAGACTTAGCCGATTGTCTAGGTTAAAACTTTCTGTAAAAATCCTACCCTTGGCCACAAACCGTGGCCTATGGAAGGAGAGGGATATTATCCTCAAGGAGAAGAATTTTTATGTCCGTAATCACTTTAAGTATTGATGGTAAAGATGTAGCGATCGAAGCGGGTTCGCGAGTTCTGGCGGCAGCTAGTCAGGTAGGAATAAAAATTCCCGCTCTCTGTCATCTCGATGGGGTTTCCGAAGTGGCCGCCTGTCGCTTATGTTTAGTAGAAATTGAAGGTATTAATAAATTATTACCCGCCTGTGTAACGGAGGTGGCGGAAGGAATGGTGGTTCATACCGACACCCCAAAACTGAAAGAATATCGCCGCATGACAGTGGAATTATTATTCGCTGAAGGCAATCACGTTTGTGCGGTTTGTGTGGCTAATGGTAACTGTGAATTACAAGATTTAGCCATCGAAGTGGGTATGGACCATAGTCGTTTTCCCTACCGTTTTCCCAAGCGAGAAGTGGATATTTCCCATCCTCTTTTTGGTATCGATCACAATCGTTGTGTTCTCTGTACCCGTTGTGTGCGAGTCTGTGATGAAATTGAAGGGGCGCACGTTTGGGATCTGGCTTATCGCGGCGAAAAAGATAAAATTATTGCGGGAATGGATCAGCCTTGGGGCAGCGTTTCTGCCTGTACTTCCTGCGGCAAATGTGTTGCCGCTTGTCCAACCGGGGCGATATTCCGCAAGGGTTCCGCCGTTTCTGAAAAAGAGGAAGATCGATCGAAGTTGGAATTTTTAGTTAACGCCAGGACTCAACACCAATGGACGCGTTAGCGAAAAATGGTAGATTCTCAAAACGCTCGTTGGGGACATCTAGGTATTTATGCCAAGTATCTGCGGGCGGAAATGGCTCTGTATGACGAGATTATGGGGATGAATGAAGATATTCGCTTGATTTCCGATTACTGCGGTATTTCTGCTCGGGAAACTCAACGAGCAAAGGACTACGCTTTCGGTAGCGGTGTCAGTCAGTATGAATTTTGGCCTAGTATTGATATGGCAAAGGCGTGGTTGAGGATGGCGCGAGGACAGGGAACGGCGATTGATCGTGTCTTTTTAGAACACGAAATCTTAGAATCGGATTTAGTGATCAATCAGGGTATGAATCAGCCTTCTGCTCACGAAATCGCTCAAGCTCAATATGGTTGGTCTGTCCTACTGCGTCAAGGGAATCAATAATGTTATGAATGATACAAATCTCGAACAGATCTTTCTGCAAGCCTTGGATCGCTGTCTATCCCTGCTGGATTATCAATCTCAACCAACCAATTTAGCTTGGTCCGCGATCGAACTTTTCGCCGAAGTTGGGCGATTTCCCCAGATGCTTCGCCAATTCTGTGATCAATACCGAGAGCGTGTGGCGGCGGCAGATCGGGCGATCAAAGATTACGCCAGTAGTGTGGATAATTGGACAGTCAAGGGGACTATTTTCGGGGCGCAGGATCAATGTAATATCTTGCATTTTTTTCTCAATGTCCACACGAAAAATTTTAAGTTTTTTAGAGGTGAAAATTGGACACCACAGCTGATCTGTGAATTTTTGCAAGAATGGAAGGGGATCGATCTTTTTTCTTTAATTGCAGATAATCAGGAACTTGTCGAGACAGGCAAAAACCCGCCCCTCGGTAAACAGCCGCTTTTCTATTAGCTAGTAATCACTATTGCCAAAACCTAACAAACAAGGAATTAAAATTATGTCTAAAATTCGCTTCGCTACTGTCTGGTTAGCTGGTTGTTCGGGATGCCATATGTCCTTCCTCGATTTGGATGAATGGCTGTTAGAATTAGCCGAAAAAGTTGACGTGGTTTATAGTCCTGTCGGCTGCGATCTGAAAACCTATCCGGAAAATGTCGATGTCTGTTTAGTGGAAGGAGCGATCGCTAATCAGGATAATTTAGAACTAATTCATCTAGTCCGTCAAAATACCAAAACCGTCGTTTCTTTTGGTGATTGCGCCGTGACTGCTAACGTTCCCGCTATGCGAAATATGTTAGGAACTGCCGATCCCGTGCTAAAAAGAGCTTATTTAGAGTTAGGAGATAACACACCTCAACTACCAGAAGAACCCGGTATCGTTCCCGAATTATTAGATCAAGTGCTGCCCGTCCATCAAGTCATTCCCATCGATATTTTTATGCCGGGTTGTCCCCCCGATGCGGACAGAATTCGCGAGACATTGATTCCGATTTTAAAAGGGGAATTACCGGTGATGGCAGGACGAGAAATGATTAAATTTGGTTAATTGAATCAGTTATCAGTTATCAGTTATCAGTTATCAGTTATCAGTTATCAGTTATCAGTTATCAGTTATCAGTTATCAGTTATCAGTTATCAGTTATCAGTTATCAGTTATCAGTTATCAGTTATCAGTTATCAGTTATCAGTTATCAGTTATCAGTTATCAGTTATCAGTTATCAGTTATCAGTTATCAGTTATCAGTTATCAGTTATCAGTTATCAGTTATCAGTTATCAGTTATCAGTTATCAGTTATCAGTTATCAGTTATCAGTTATAAGATTTGAGTTTTAAGATTTGAGTTTTAAGTTTTGAGTTTTAAGTTTTGAATGAGCAGTATGTATTAGGTGAGCCTGATCAAATGCCAGTTTGCTGCTGTCTTTTCGCTGATTACTGTTTACTGATTATACTAAATCTGCTGAGTATAGGCTACAGATCAGGAGAGGCACTCCTGCAAGCGGAGTGACTCCTAAATTATTACAGATGAGTCAGCGGCTGCGTGTAAGCATCCCACCGAAAAACTAATGCGCGGGGGGTTTGGGGGGTAGAACCCCCCAAAGGCTTGGATTGAGTGATAAAATCGAAAGTAATACTAAATCCGTTGAGTATGGGCCACATATCAAGAGAGGCACTCCTGCAAAACGGAGAATAAATAATCAGTTTTTAATAACTGGATTTAGTATTACTGATCACTGAACATCTAAATCAAGTTAAAATATCCGCTCCTAACATCCGTTGATATTTGGCTTCTAAAGCTTGTTTCAAATTGGGCAAAGTGATTAAATGGGGATCATCTAACATAATTTTTTCGGCGGCATCTCTTGCCAAAACTAACACCTCTTGATCCTCGACTAAACTAGCGAGGGCAAAATCTGGTAAACCCGATTGTCGTTGTCCTAAAACTTCCCCCGGACCGCGAAATCGCATATCCATTTCCGAGATAAAAAAGCCGTCTTGGGATTGTTCCAAAACCGTCAATCTTTGACGAGAATTAGCACTATTAGTGCCACTTAAAAGTAAACAATAGGATTGATGGGAACCTCTGCCTACGCGCCCCCGTAATTGATGTAATTGTGAAAGGCCAAAACGTTCGGCATTTTCAATTAACATCACCGTGGCATTGGGAACATCCACCCCCACTTCGATAACCGTAGTTGAGACAATAATTTGCAGAATATTATCGCGAAAAGCTGTTAAGATTTCCTCTTTTTCGGCGGAACTCATGCGACCATGGAGTAAACCGATATTAAAATTGGGAAAAATCTTTTCTGATAAATTTTGATATTCTTCCACTGCAGCCCTCACATCTAATTTTTCCGATTCTTCAATCAAGGGAAAAATCACATAAGCTTGTCTGCCTTGGGCAATTTCTCGGCGAATTAAATCATAGGCAGCCCTTCTTTGATTCCCATTTAAAGCGGTGGTTTGAATCGGTTGTCTGCCGGGGGGTAATTCGTCAATTTGACTCACATCTAAATCCCCATGTAGGGTTAAAGCTAAAGTACGGGGAATCGGTGTTGCTGTCATGGTTAAAACGTGGGGAGACTCTCCTTTGCTTAATAATCTTGCCCTTTGTTGTACCCCAAAGCGATGCTGTTCATCAATAACAACTAAACCTAATTTGCGGAAATTAACTGCATCTTGAATTAGGGCATGAGTTCCCACTAAAAGTGGTAATTCTCCTGTCTCTAATTGGGCGTGAATTTCTCGCCGTTTAGCGGTTTTTGTGGAACCAGTTAATAATTCTACGGGTAAATGTAAGAGATTAAACCAGCTAACTAACTTACGATAATGTTGTTCCGCTAAAACTTCCGTGGGAGCCATTAATGCCGCTTGATAACCGGATTGTAGGGCCGCTAAAATAGCATAAACTCCGACAATTGTTTTGCCAGAACCCACATCCCCCTGCACCAGACGATTCATCGGGGTGCTAGAATCTAAGTCCTCTAAAATTTCCTCAATAACTCGTTTTTGAGCATTGGTTAATTGAAAGGGAATTATCTGATTAAATTGATCGATTAATTGACCCCTAGCACTAAAAACGGCACTTTTCTGTGTCTGACGATACTGTTGCCGCCGCCGCAGAAAACCCAATTGTAAAAAGAAGAATTCATCAAAGACTAATCGCCGTCGCGCTTGACTGAGGCTCTCGGAATTATTGGGAAAATGAATGTTAGTAATTGCTGTTTTTAAATCGATTAATCCGTATTGTTTTCTTAGACCGAAAGGTAGGGGGTCTTTTATCGCCTCTACTGCCCCAAAAGCGGCGACTACAGCCTTCCTAATTAGGTCGGCTGGTACTCCATCGGTGAGGGGATAAACCGGCAGAATACGCCCGATTTTTAAGGACTCAATACTTGCCCCAGAACTGTCCAATAATTCAAATTCAGGATTTTCTAAAGTTAACCCATATTTTCCCGCTTTGACTAAACCACTAACCGCCACCACCGAACCGACGGGATAGAGTTTTTTTTGTCCTTCCTGCCAAGCACGATTAGTATAGCGAGTTCCCGCATAAAAACGGTTTAATTTTATCTGTCCAGTGCGATCCTGTAAGAGCAATTCAAAGATAGCTAACTTGGTATTTTTGGGGCTAGTAAAACAATTAGAGCGCTTGACATTCCCCACTAAAGTTACCGTTTCCCCCTCGGTTAAATTAGCGATATTGACTTGACGACTGTAATCCACATGATCCCGGGGATAATAATATAATAAATCTTCAACTTTGTGGAGGTTTAATCTTTCTAAAAGACTGGCTTTTCTCTCTCCCACTTCCGCTAGATATTTCAAGGGTTGTTCGAGGGTAACTTGCCGTGGAGAATTAGCCTTTGCCGTGATGGGAGTGGTATTAATAATTTTTGCCGCAGCTGGTTCTTTTGGGGTAGGGGTTGCTTCTAAAGTTTGCCGTAATTGTTGCAAAAAATTGCGAGTTTCGACGACTAATTGTTGTCTTTGTTTGGGATTAAATTGGGAATATTGGGCAAATTTTTGGGCTAATTCTCGCCAGCGATTTCTCTCACTGGTGGCAATTCCCACGGGAGGATTATCCCCGAAACTAAGACACAAAAACTCGCTAAAACGGTATTGATTTCCCTGAAGATCTGGATAACCTTTTTCCGCTTCCACAGATAAGGCTTTTTGTAATCTCACCCAGTCGGGTATTTCCCCTTTCATAATTGCCTCTTGACTCCAAATTTCCTAGTATTATGTTTCCCTAATACCTCTGTTTAATTATAACTGATTAATCATACCAACTACTGCGCCACGCCGCTTCCGCTTGAGCGATAGTATATTCTTTGCGAATACGATGATATTGTTCTCCTAGACGATTTAATTGTTCCCAAAGGGAGCGAATTTGATTTCTTTCGACACTTAAGCGAGCATCAGCAAATTCCAGTTCAGCCATTCGTAGATGAATTGCCGTTACTTTAGTAACTTTGCCGCTTGAAAAATCCTGATCATCCCCATCATTTTCATCTTCATCTTTTTCCTCCTCTGGTTCAGGGTTTTTAGCTTCCACTAGAATGTTTAACATATTATTTCCTCCCCCTAGAGACTGTCTTTCTTCTCCCGCTTCAATTGCCATATCGATAATTTGACTGGGTAGATGAGGGGGAAGAATATAAGCTTTTTGTAGTTGCTGATTAATTTGTTTAGAGAGATGATTGAGAATCTCGATACAGTTTTTTTCCAGCACTCGACAACAATGGAGTAAAATATCGGGGTTATTAATCTCTCCAGTTGCGGCTAGATTTTCCGGTTTGTTTAGAAAAAGTTTCAAGAAATCTGGGGTGTTAACTGTCTCTGCTGGACTTTTTGGCAATCCTACCCCTGAAAATGCCCCTCGATCGAAGCTCCGCTCACCCAATTGCTGTAAACTGGCTTTAGCCTCTTGTCCTAGAGTTTTGATCTCCTCTTGCAGTTTCTGACGATTGCTGTGGGAGAGAGCCAGAAATTCCCCCCCATAGTAACGGGTACAGATATAATACACTGCCCCGATCTCCTGTTTATAGAGAGATTCACCGAGTAAATCAAGATAAATTCGGTATTTTTCTCGCATTTTTTCGGCTAAATTTGCCACTTCCGTTTCTATGTTCTTTAAATCTTGTTGTAGCTTGTTCAGTCTTCCAGTCATAGAGATTTTACCGAGGGAGAAGTTAGCGATCGGCGAACTCTATTATAGCGACTCACTGTCAGCTATAGCGCCCTGACCAGGGGGAGATGTTCAGACGAAAAGAAGGTAAACTGGAATCTGTGCCGCGTTGATCGTCTTTAAATTTCACTAGCGTTTCTGATCAAGATAAAGTCTAACCTAATTTGCTATCGACCAGCGACTCGCCAAAATGAAAACTTCCTACCTCACCTATGACTAGCACTCCTTCAGCTTCTTTAAGATTAAAAAAAACAAAAATTACTGACACAAATATCACTCTCTCCCATGGCAGCGGTGGCAGCGCAATGCGGGATTTAATTAATGAGATATTCGTTAATAACTTTGATAATAACCTACTGGCAACCCTTGAAGATCAAGCCCGATTTGAAATTAAAGATTTAGCTGGAATAGGCGATCGCTTGGCATTTACCACCGATTCCTATGTGGTTTCTCCCCTATTCTTTCCGGGGGGTGATATTGGCAGTTTAGCAGTCAATGGAACTGTTAATGATTTGGCTGTCGGTGGGGCAATTCCTCTCTATCTCAGTTGTAGTTTTATCCTCGAAGAAGGTTTATCTATCGACACCCTAAAAACCATCGTTACCAGCATGAAAATAGCCGCCGAAAAAGCAGCAGTAAAAATCGTCACTGGGGATACAAAAGTCGTTCCCAAGGGACAAGGAGATCAAATATTTATTAATACCTCTGGAGTGGGAGTAATTCCGGCTGGAATCAATTCCGGGGCGAATAATTTACAAGTTGGCGATCGCATTTTGCTGAACGGTTTTCTGGGGGATCACGGAGCCGCCATTCTGATTGCTAGGGGCGAATTAGACCTGCAATGCACAATCGAAAGCGATTGTCAAGCCCTGAATTCTTTAATTTCTGCAATTCTGGCCGTTTGCCCGGAAGTTAAAGCGATGCGGGATGCCACTAGAGGCGGATTAGCCACGGTTTTAAACGAATTTGCCCAAAGTTCAGGGGTGGGAATACAGGTACAGGAAACGGCGATCCCCATCCGGGAAGAAGTGCGAGGAATGTGCGAATTATTGGGCTTAGAACCGCTTTATCTGGCAAATGAGGGCAAATTAGTCCTTGTCGTGCCTCCGGAGGCGGAAAATCGCGTTTTAGCAGTGATGCGTTCCCATCCTGACGGTAAAAATGCCGCTTCTATCGGGGAAGTCGTCGCTTCTCCCCCCAATTTAGTTTACTTAAAAACCCCTTTCGGCACTAAAAGGATTCTCGATATGTTAGTCGGTGAACAATTACCGAGAATATGTTAATTAGGGTTTGCTGAAAAAGTTTGTTGTTAGGGTTAGAAGTCAGGAGTCAGTAGTCAGGAGTCAGTAGTCAGGAGTCAGTAGTCAGGAGTCAGTAGTCAGTAGTCAGGAGTCAGGAGTCAGTAGTCAGTAGTCAGTAGTCAGTAGTCAGGAGTCAGTAGTCAGTAGTCAGTAGTCAGGAGAATTAAAAATGAATAATAATCAATTAAATGGTCTATTTACAGATTTTAGGCAATTTAATCCTTATTTTTGCTGTTTTGAACCCTCAAATAGTTGGGGTTTTGGGGTTTTAGTTGAAATTTCCTTGATAACTGATAACTGATAACTGATAACTGATAACTGATAACTGATAACTGATCACTGATAACTGATAACTGAAAATGCACGAACTAGGAATCACCCAAAATATTATCGAACTTGCCTTAGAACATTCCCGAGGAATGAAAGTTAAGCGCGTGGTGTTAGAGATTGGTAAACTAACGGCAATTATGCCAGAATCGATCGCTTTTTGTTTTGATACCTGTTGTCAAGGTACTAATATAGAGGGGGCAATGTTAGAGATTCTGGAAATTTCTGGTTTAGGACAGTGCCAAGATTGCGGAAATGAGCTAGAACTAGAATATCCCTACGGAATCTGCGATCGATGTGGTAGTCGCAATATAATCATTTTACAGGGACAAGAATTAAATCTCAAATCGTTGGAGACAGAATCCTTATGTGTGTAACCTGTGGTTGTTCTGATAACTCGGAAGTGACGGTAACTAATCCGCAAACGGGAACCCATGAACATATTTTAGCCGATGGTACTGTTATTAGTCATAGCCATCACGATCACGATCATGAGCATCCCCATCATCCCGCGGAAATTCACGCTCAAATTCATGGCAACATTCTCCAAGTTGAGCAAAATCTGCTGGCAAAAAATAATCTGTTAGCGGCACAAAATCGCGGTTGGTTGAAGGGGAGAAAAACTGTTGCTCTTAATCTGGTTTCTTCTCCCGGTTCGGGAAAAACTACCCTGTTAACTCGCACAATTGCCGATTTAAAAACCGCTATTCCTATCAGTGTGATTGAGGGAGATCAAGCAACTGCCAATGATGCCCAAAAAATTAGTGAAACCGGTTGTCAGGTTATCCAAATTAACACCGGAACAGGTTGTCATTTAGAAGCATCAATGGTAGAGAGAGGATTAATCGAACTCGATCCACCGATGAATTCTTTAGTCATGATCGAAAATGTCGGTAATCTAGTTTGTCCTGCTTTATTTGATTTGGGAGAAAATGCCAAAGTCGTCATTCTTTCCGTCACCGAAGGAGAAGATAAACCGATTAAATATCCCTATATGTTCCACGCTTCTCAAGTCATGATCTTGACAAAAATAGACCTACTACCCTACGTTAATTTTAACCTCGATCGCTGTTTAGATTATGCCTATCAAGTTAATCCCAATTTGAAAGTTTTTCAAGTTTCCGCTACCACAGGAGAAGGTTTAGATGCTTGGTACAGTTGGTTAAAATCGCTGGTTTAAGTTAAGCAGTAACACACCCAAAAAGTTCAGTCTAACCGAAAGAAAAATGACTCTAGCACTTGATGACAATATTTATAATCAACTGTTGACTAAATTTCAACCCAAGATTATTGAAAATGAAGAAGAATATGAGCAAGCGCGTCATCTTCTGCTTAATCTAATGAGTAAACAGGATCGACTACCAGAAGAAACCGCGATGGTTAAATTAATGGCGACAATTATTCAGGATTTTGATGTCAAACAACCTCAACCCGAACCAGCTTCACCACAGGAAGTATTATTACACTTAATGTCAGCTAACAACAGGAAACAAGCTGATTTAGTTGGTAAAATTGGTTCTAAGGGTGTGGTTTCAGAAATTGTTAATGGCAAGCGATAGATTAGTAAAGCTTAAGGTAAAATTTTAGGATAGATTTTCAATGTTTCCCCCAGTGTATTCATTTAAGTTGATATTAACTGCCAATGAAAACAATCGTCATTGTTCCACCGATTAAATGTTAAGGTATGAAAACTAAACTGGTATCATCGATCAAAAGTTTTGCTGATTCGCTAAACTTTTATCGCTGGATAGAACCCTTTTGTGGTCTGGGGTTGGTAGCTTTTAATTTACAACCCAAAAAGGCCTTATATTAAATATAGTTATTAAAAACTGATTATTTATTTCCCCTTTTGCCTCTTGCCTATTGCCTGAGTGCCTATCCTAACCAAAAAGTTAATTTTGTTCTAGTACCTAATCATATTCTTTTGCCGCTTGTACTAAGGATAAAAGTTGTCCGGTTTGATCGGTTCCCGATACTCCTAAATCACTGTGACAGAGTATAACTTTTTCGCTTACCCTTGCTAATAAATCCCTTAAAACTCTCTGTAAACGGGACTGATTTTCCTCTAATTCTGCTTCTGTTGTCCAGCGTTGATAGGGACTTTCTCGCCAAAAAATTGGCGCAGCAAAAAGAGTAGCAGCACCTCCTTGTTCCCAGAGTGGAGAGGAACAATCTAGCCAAAAATGCCAACGATGACTAGAACGAAAAGAACGATATTGAAAGATATTGCCTAGGGTAACTGCCGAGGAAGATTTAATAAATTGTCGCACAGGATAGGGATTAGCGGTAATTGTACCACGGCGCAAAAGTTGGATAAACTGACTAATAGTGTCGCTGGGACTTTGAAAAGAGGGTTCACTCTCACGCAAACGGCGATCAATCTCCCAAAAATGTTGGGCAGTTTCCATTAATTCTCGCAAAGCTGCCAAGTGATCGAAGGGCAAATTTTCCCCATCGTTTAATAATTGTTCGATCGCTTGATTTAAGACAAAAATCGGGAAAAGTTTCGCTTCTTGCTGCCGTTTTTTCATCCCTTCGATCCAGTGACAAATTCTTTCGTAGGCAGTACAAGCTTTTTGTCCTAAGCGATCCCAACGGGGAAAAGTTTCGCTCACTAATAAACGGGGATTTTCCGGATGCACTTGATAACAATAATCGGCAATTAATCCAGCGCGGACCGGATCGATATCGGGAATTAACTCTTCTTCATCCCAGCGATAACGGCTGAAAATCACCAGCATTTCCGCTAGGGCCTCTTGGGGGGCTAAACGCCCCAAATTTGGGTAAACAAGGGCGAGAAGGGTCAATAATGCTCGAATCAGAGGACAACTGATCAGGGGTCGTTGTTCGTTGAGGGGTTGAACGGCTATCCCTGCACCGGTTAAAATTTCCATCAGGCTATAACGGGCGATTTCGTCTAAACCGGGGGCAATAACGGCGATTTCTTCGGCTTTTACTGCTCCTTGCTTGACTGCTTGAATAATAGCTGTGGCTGTCTTCCGTAACAATTCAGCGCGAGAGGTGGTTTGCAGGGAGATGAATTGATCGGGAAGATTGCCAAGATAGTTACCGTCGCTGACTAAGGAGAGAATCGTCTCGCTAAACTGAGCAGCTAACCCCTTAGTGGTAGATAATGGCATAATTTGACAGCGTGTTGCTAATTTTTGTAGATAATCGGGATCGGCAGTTAATCCTAAGCGGATTTTTCCCTGGGGATTGTAGGTAAAAACGCTAAAACAATCATGATCGAGGAAAAAACTGAGTAAATCCTTGGCAATAGCCGGATAATCGTCCACATCGTCCGCAAAAACTGCCCGGAAGCGTTTTAATAGTTGCTGTTGATAACGACTATCAGGGAATAAATAGCGCCAATAGAGTTCGTAGATGATACCATAACTTAATAAACCACGTTCTAGAGACCAATCACGCCATTGAATGATTAATTCTCCCACTTTTTCTGGTGTTTCCTGCTCATTAATCGCTAAAACTCGTTTTAAATCTGTTTCTGATAATCCCTCGGCTAATCTTTCCGGTATCTTTTCTGCGGGAACACCACTAGCGCCGGCTAATTGTAACAGATCGAGAACTTGACGGACGAAACGATATTCATTTATGCTAGTAAGCTGGAAGAATTTAGCGATCGCTGGTTGCCAGAGACGGGTGGCGAGTTCCTGCTCCGTTTCTGGGCGTAATCGGCGGGGAAATTGCGCTTTTAGCCCCAAAAACTCGAAAATTAACGGCCAAAACAGGATGACTTCATCGGTGAGAAAACCTAAAGGGGTTTTGCAGAGAATCGGATAGCTACCCTTAACGGCAACGGCTAATTGATCGGCTAATTCCCGTTTATTATCATCGTTGGCAGCGAAAACTAAGATCGATCGGGGAAGGGGGGATGATTTTGAGCGCTCGCGAGACACCCAGCGCCGAAATTCCCCGACTAAAGCGGTGGTTTTTCCTGATCTCGTGCCACCTTCGATCCAAATTGGTATGATTGACATCGTTTTTTCTCGATTGTATTTGTTAAGATGACTGATCGGTACTCTAGCTTTTTTCCTTGTGGAAGTAATTGTTTTCTATGAATCTTAATCGGATTTTGCAAGGTGTTAATCAATGGTTATTACAAACTCCTGAACGTTCTTTAGATGAGGCGTATCATGCAGCTTTGAAGATTAAGGAGATAGAAGACAAGCATTTTCAAGGGCGAAAAGTGGCCAATGGGTTCTCGAATTATGGCACTACCACTAATTCCTATTTTATCGCAGAAGTTAAAGGTTATCTGCAAAAAATTAAAGTCAGATTGACTGAGTTTAAAGCTAGTCGCTCGATCGTTAATACTTTCGGACCCAATCAACCGACAATTAATAATGGGGTGATTACTGTCACCACAGATGTTTGTCTGAAAAAACTTCAGTTTATCGATAGTGTTATCGGAAAATATCAAGGTAATTATTGGCAAGAAGATCTTGAAGATGTCCCCAAAAGTCTCCAGAACCGAAATTTTGAGCAGGAAACAGACAAAAATAAGACTTCCAGAAATCGCTCTTTTTTAGCGGCCGGTAGTCCTGAAGAGGAGGAAATAATCAAAAGTAATAAATCCCAAAAAGCTACGGAAAAACCGGGGGTTTTACCCCGTTCTTTTGTCAATACTTTTAATCGCATTAAACAGGAAATCGATCCGCAAGCGGAGGAATCCGAGGAGGCAGTTTTAAAGAAATTTCGCAATTCTCGTTATAAAACAGCCATTTCTCTCAAGTTTATTTTACTGTTAATTATTGTTCCTTTATTAACCCAACAATTAACCAAAACTTTCCTGATTACCCCCTTGGTTAATAAATATTTCCAACGGCATGAACAGTTTATTTTTATCAATCAGGATTTAGAAGAAGAAGCTTTTTCGGAATTGAGAAGATTTGAAGAAGCTTTACATTTTCGAGGTATGATTGGTTTAGCACCCAAATTATCTAACGAAGAAATCGAGGGAGAAATTACTAAAAAAGCGGCGGTACTAAGTGAAGAATTTCGCCAACGAGGTTTAAATGCGATCGCTAATATTTTCGCCGATATTTGTTCCCTGATTGCCTTTGGTTTTGTTATCGCTTTTAGTCGTCGGGAAATCGAGATTGTCAAGTCTTTTCTTGATGGCATTCTCTACAATCTTAGCGATTCAGCTAAGGCTTTTTTAATTATTCTCTTTACCGATATATTTGTCGGTTTCCACTCTCCCCACGGTTGGGAAGTGATCCTAGAAGGTTTAAGTCGTCATTTCGGTTTGCCGGAAAATCGCGAGTTTAATTTTCTCTTTATCGCCACTTTTCCCGTTATCTTGGATACAGTCTTAAAATATTGGATTTTCCGTTATCTCAATCGCATTTCTCCCTCGGCAGTGGCTACCTATCGTAATATGAATGAATAGGGTAAAATCAGGGAGAAACTTGATAATTTATCCTTCTAATTTGGGGGGGATAATTTGGCTGCCGTCTCTTGTACTTTGGTAGATTCTAATTGCAAAGCAGTGGCAATCTGTTCTATACTTAAACCTAAAGCTAGTAAACCAGCGATCGCTTCAGTTTTAGCTTCTTCACGACCTTCTTCTTTAGCTTCTTGATAAAGTCGAGTCTGTCTGAGATCATCTAATCCGAACATAGCTTCTAACTCCGTGCGACTAAGATTAGTAAATTTATAGGCTAAGGTTCTTTCAATTAATTCTATAACTTTTTGCTGGAAAACTAGATCATCAATTTGAGCGATCGCTTTTTCTAAAAGTGGTTTTCCTCGTTGCTGTGCTAATTGGGGTGTAGCGACGATTAACTGAATAATTCCTAAACCCAGAGACAAATCTGGACTATCGATTAATTCATCTAAATAAATACGTCTGATCTGTCCCGTTATCTCAAATCCCCGCAGTTGATAGGGAAAATTATGATCGAGATCCCTGGAGGCAAATAAAGCTACAGCCATCCAATCCTGAACGGGTTTATACTGATTGAGATAGATGACAATTTCTGTTAAAAACCGCCAATAAAAATCACTTTTATCCTGAAATTGCACTTCAACAAAGTAAATAATTAGTTCCGGTGCTGCTGTGGTCGGTAAAAAAATACCGTCAAAACGACGAGCTAATTCTTTGATTTCTCGGGAGGAGAATTGATAATTTTCAGCTTTCTGGGTTGATTCTCCCAGTAATTCAAAAATTAAACCAGGAAAAGTTTGCAAGAGTTGATAAAAAATTGTATCGGTCTTCACAAGCTTAAAATAATCTAGATATTTACTAACAATTACTTACAAATCATCCAACAAGAGCGTAACTAACACCTTATCGACGCGATTACCGTCCATATCCACCACTTCCAAACGCAACCTTTGCCATTCAAAATGATCGGCAGCCCCCGGAATCCTGCCAAGATGGGTAATAATAAAACCCCCTAAAGTGTGATAATTGCCCTGTTTTTCCCCGGGTAATTCACTGATTTCAAATAATTCTTTAAAATCTTCGATCGCCACTGTGCCATCGATCAACCAAGAACCATCTTCCCGCTGCACGATCTGAGCATCTTCAATATTATCTAATTGGGGTAAATCGCCGACAATTGCCTCTAAAATATCCTTGCGCGTCACCAATCCTTGAATCACCCCGTACTCATCCACTACCAAGGCAATATGATGACCACTTTGCTGCACCAATTCTAAAACCTTTAAACCCCTAGTGCTTTCCGGCACAAAAAGCGGCTGCTGTAAATCCTTCGTTAGGTCGAAACTTTCACCGGTTAAACAATCCGCTAATAAGTCTGTGACTTCAATTACCCCCAAAACCTCATCTAAACTGCCCTGACACACGGGAAAACGGGTATGATTGCTCTCAATCAGCTTCTGGCGGTTAATTTCGGCACCATCTTCCAAATCTAGCCAAACAACATCCGGACGCGTGGTCATAATCTGACTGACTCGGCGATCGCCCAATCCTAACACCCTTTCCACCATATCCTGTTCTGCTTCCTCAAAGGTTCCCGCTTCGGTTCCCTGTTTAAGCATAATTTTCAATTCTTCCTCCGTAATTGGGGAATCATTATTATTACCGCTAATCCCCAACAAACCGAGAATCAGATTAGTCGATTGACTCAAAAGATGGACAACAGGCGAAACAATTTTCGATAAGCGATCGAGAGGACCTGCAACAAGGATAGCGATTTTTTCGGGATTACTTAAACCTAAACGTTTCGGCACTAATTCCCCCACCACCAGGGATAGATAGGTAATAATTAACACCACTAATCCTAATCCCAAAGCTTGATTGTAGGGGGCTAAAACAGGAACTTGCGCTAATAATTTCGCCACACTTGCCGACAAATTCGCTCCTCCGTAGGCCCCGGCAAAGATTCCCACGAGGGTAATGCCAATCTGCACCGTCGATAAAATTTGATTGGGATCATTGGCCAATTTTAAGGCCACCGCCGCCCGTCGATCATCTCTGGCTAATTGTTCCAAACGGATTTTGCGGGCCGAGACAATGGCAATTTCCGAGAGAGCAAAGACTCCATTGAGGAGGATGAGGAAGAAGATAACAAGAATTTCGGTAGTCGCCGAGAACATGGTTAGAATTTACAGGTAAAAGGGCGGATAGTTGTTTGGATCATAGTGCGAGGATCGGTTAAGTTCAGTAAAGAATCATCTTGATTTTTAACGAGTTACGAAGGCTTGTGTCGGGAGGGGGGGTACTCCCAGTATAAATGGGATAGGATAAAGTTCGCGCTCTTAGCTCAGTTAGCAGTGAACAGTCAAGAGTGACCTGTTGCCAGTAAAAAAAAGTTGTCCCTGGGAGAGTGGGGACAAACTATCTCAATCTATTCGCCTGAAAAATTATGATCGCTACACCCGTATCATCGAAATCGAACGCTATGACGGAAATCCGCCCCGGACTACCGACTATTTGCGGTTGGGAACAGGAAATCGCGGCGATTGTCAATCACGATGATCCGATCTTTTTACCGACGACAAATCTCAAATTAGACAATATTGAGGCTGGTTTTGCCTGTGCCTTGCATATGCACCAACCCACCATCCCCGCGGGTGTTAACGGTGAATTAATCTGCAATCTCCAGTATATGTTCGAGCATCAAGGGGATGGTGATAACCATAATGCCAGCGTTTTTGCCTGGTGTTACAGTCGCATGGGCGATTTTATCCCGGAATTGGTGGCGGAAGGCTGTAATCCCCGGATTATGCTCGATTATTCCGGCAATCTCCTCTGGGGTTTGGTACAGATGGGACGGCAGGATATCCTCGATAAACTCAAATTAATCACCTGTAACAGTCAATATCAACCCTATGTGGAATGGTTGGGGACGATGTGGAGTCATGCGGTAGCCCCTTCCACACCGATTCCTGATCTAAAATTACAGATGCAAGCATGGCAAACCTATTTTGCCTCGATTTTTGGCCCGGATGCTCTGAAACGAGTCAAAGGGTTCTCTCCCCCGGAAATGCACCTTCCTAACCATCCTGATACCCTCTACGAGTATATTAAAGCTCTGAAAGAATGCGGCTATCGTTGGTTATTGGTACAGGAACACTCGGTGGAAAATCTCGACGGTTCGGGATTGAGTCAGGAACAAAAATATATTCCTAATCGCCTGGTGGCCCGTAATTCTCGCGGTGAAGTGATTGCGATTACTGCTTTGATTAAAACCCAGGGTTCCGACACCAAATTGGTCGCCCAAATGCAACCCTACCACGAGGCCAAATCCCACGGTAAACAGCAAATCGGCGGCCTTTGGGTTCCTTCCCTTGGTTCCCAGATTGCCGACGGTGAAAATGGTGGCGTGATGATGAATGAATTTCCTCGCGATTTTCCCACTCCTTGGCGGGAAATGCGGGGAGGTTCCAGTGTGGCAGGATTTAACGGCACGGAATATCTGGAGTTAATCGAGGCCGCTGGTGTTAATCCCCAAGATTATCCGCCAATTCAAGCCGTACACCAGCATAAAATCTGGCAGCGAGTTAATCCCGATGCCGCTACCCCGGAAGCAGTGGAACAGGCGATCGCTGAGTTAAAACAGACCGACCACCGTTTTAGCATGGATGGGGCATCTTGGACAAATGATCTCAGTTGGGTGCGCGGTTACGAAAATGTCCTGGAACCGATGAACCAATTAAGCGCTCAATTCCACGAGAAATATGATCCTTTGGTACAGGCGGATTCTAGCTTCACCCGACGACCGGATTATCTGGAGGCACTGCTTTATAATTTGCTCCTGCAAACCAGTTGTTTTCGTTATTGGGGCCAGGGTACTTGGACCGATTATGCCCGCACTTTGTACGAAAGAGGCGCGGCCTTAACCCGCTAAGATGGTAAGGTATCTAGGGTGCAGATTCTGCGCCCTAGTAATACAAAAATATTACTAGGTGATGTTCCCCGATAACGACCGCTACCGGCATTGATCTCAAAAAGCTAGAAGATTTAATTAGGGTTAGCT
The DNA here is from genome assembly GCF_003019735.1 of Microcystis sp. MC19. Classification (NCBI taxonomy): domain Bacteria; kingdom Bacillati; phylum Cyanobacteriota; class Cyanophyceae; order Chroococcales; family Microcystaceae; genus Microcystis; species Microcystis sp. MC19. The sequence goes on from NZ_CP020664.1 coordinate 3,681,853, forward strand.
GAATATAACTGGAAGCATTACTAGACAATGGTTTTGCGCTTTTTTAGCCAAAAAAGTCCCAGAAACAGACGTTATGCCACCATGAGAGGAAAAAAGGTAAGCTGTTCGTAATTTAAATTGCTTGTTGAGACGAGGCAAAAGGCAACAGTAAAGGGATTGGGGGAGGTTCGGCTAATTTAAAAATAAGCGGTTTAAATGCGTCTTAGCTTATCTCTTCTCGAATCTCGAAGATATTGAAACTATCTACCAATCTATCTGAACAGGATATTTTGCTAATATTGAATCATGGCTAATCAGTCTAGCATTTTCAAGATTAGCTTGAGTAACTAACAAGCGGTCAAATGGATCTTTATGGATGTTAGGTAAAGTATTTAAAGCTAAAACATGGCTGACTGTAATTGATAAAAGGCCAATTTGGTTAGTTTCCTGCTGAGTATTAATCATTTCTGCTAAAGGTATCTTGAGTGATAGTTTACCTAGTTGTAGTTTGATTTGCATTTCCCAAATACTTGTAATACTAAGTAATAGCGTATTACTAGGATCTCTACACAGTTCTAAAGCTCTTTGAGAGAGTTTTTCTGGTTCGCTATCCCACCAAATAAATGTATGGGTATCTAAAAGAAATTTCATGATTCACCTGTCCAAAATTCTTCAGGAAGTGGCTCATCAAAATCTTCGCTAGTCCCAATTTTTCCAGCGTGTAGTCCTGGTTGTCGTAACTTAGGAGAAGGAGTTTCAGACGTTGTTTTTTCAGTATCTCCCCAAGGAATTAGACGAGCTACAGGCTTGTTTCCTTCGGTTATAATAATTTCAGTATCTACCTTTATTAAGGCAAGTAGTTCTTGTAAAGTTAACTGTACTTGATTGAGATCAATAGTTTTGTTTGACATGAATAATTTTCTCTCTTTATTTACTTCACAAAATAAAACAGGATTCAGTGATAACTGCCTCACAAGTTAATAAAGGGTTGGCAACTTTTTCCCATTGCTGAATTGCCCAATTGTGATAATTATCACTCCGGTATGTCTTGGAATCGCAGATCTTTTATTTAATTGGGGGTTAAACCACCAAGAATGGCTAGGACTTGCTGAAAAAGTACGGGCGAAGCATTCGGGCAATAACTTATCGCTGAAACCGTAGATTTCCTATCCGAATGCTTCGCCCCTACAGGACGTGATCGATAAACTGTTTGCGTTTCATACAACAATTTTCTCTTCTTGGTAGTTTCCCTTTGTAGCGGCAATTGCTTCCTGTTTATTCAATTCTAATGCTTCGCTAAGAGTAATTTTTAGGGTTTCTAATAACTGATCACGAGATGCTTCTTGACAGTTAACTCCCGGAATTTCTTCTATCCAACCAATCCACCAATCTCCGTCTGGCTGAATGATAGCTGTGTAGGTGTTAGTCATAGAATATCTCCTTAGCTAAAATACAAATATATATTATTATACTCGATTTAGGAAACTCTGAAACCGCTCATCTCCCCGAATCTGCTCAAAATCTTTATCTGTTTTCGCCATATCCTGATATTTGACATCAAGATTGATGGCGCTTTGTAAGTTTTCGATAGCTAATTCCACATTATTTTGTAAGCCATAACAGCAAGCTTTATTGTAGTAAGTATTAGCATAATTTGAATTAATTTCTAAAGCTCGATCGTAGGATGCGATCGCTTGTTCAAATCTGCGTAAATTCCTTAACGCAATCCCTCGGTTGTTCCAAGCTTCATGCAAATCGGGTTTAATTTCTAAAGCTCGATCGTAGGATGCGATCGCTTGTTCAAATCTGCGTAAATTCCTTAACGCAATCCCTCGGTTGTTCCAAGCTTCATGCAAATCGGGTTTAATTTCTAAAGCTCGATCGTAGGATGCGATCGCTTCTGCAAATCTGCCTAAATCATCTAACGCAAACCCTCGGCCGTACCAAGCTTGATGGTAATCGGGTTTAATTTCTAAAGCTTTGTCGTAAGAGGCGATCGCTTCTTCTAATCTGCCTAAATTACCTAACGCAAACCCTCGGCCGTACCAAGCTTGATGGTAATCGGGTTTAATTTCTAAAGCTTGATCGAAGGAGGCGATCGCTTCTGCAAATCTGCCTAAATTACCTAACGCAAACCCTCGGCCGTACCAAGCTTCATGGTCATCGGGTTTAATTTCTAAAGCTTTGTCGTAAGATGCGATCGCTTCTGCAAATCTGCCTAAATTACCTAACGCAAACCCTCGGCCGTACCAAGCTTCATGGTCATCGGGTTTAATTTCTAAAGCTTTGTCGTAAGATGCGATCGCTTCTGCAAATCTGCCTAAATCATCTAACGCAAACCCTCGGTTGTACCAAGCTTCATGGTCATCGGGTTTAATTTCTAAAGCTTTGTCGTAAGATGCGATCGCTTCTGCAAATCTGCCTAAATTACCTAACGCAAACCCTCGGCCGTACCAAGCTTCATGGTCATCGGGTTTAATTTCTAAAGCTTTGTCGTAAGAGGCGATCGCTTGTTCAAATATGCCTAAAATATCTAACGCAACCCCTCGGTTGTTCCAAGCTTCATGCTTATCGGGTTTAATTTCTAAAGCTCGATCGAAGGATGCGATCGCTTGTTCGTATTCTTTTCCCATTGCATGAATTAGTCCTTTTTTATGCCACAATTCAGATGCTCGAACAGGATCGAGAGATGGGGAATCGCTTAAATAGGCCTTAATTTCGGCTAACTTTTCCTGTCGTTGTTGGGGAGTAAATTGCTGATAGGTATCGAGATCGCCGTCTAAATAAACCAGTCTTCTAATTTCTCTTTCCAATATGTCCTTATCCGTCGGAAATTCATAAACTCCCGAATACCAATCAAAAAAATCCGACGCACGACGAATAAAATACCGCAAGGCAAATTCCGGCAATAAGAATACTAAAGTAAAGGGAAATTGCCGCTCAAATCGCTCACGGGATAGGTTTAAATAGCCTAAAATCTTAGGAACTCCGGCCCAGGTTCCCCCATAAACTGGACTTTGACTCGATAAGAAATAGCCTTCACTTTCCGCTTCTTCGTAGCGCAGTAGTGCATTTTCTAAACCGCGCACGAAAAGAATGTTTAGATTGGTATGATTTGGTAGATCGACAATTTTCTCATACAAATTATCGGTTTCTGAATCAAGCTGCAGGACTTGAATATTTTTATTAGGTAAATCTTGACTGATTCCCCGAATAATCTCATCAGCTTGCACGGGAGAACAGCGAACAAAGAGTAAATTAAAGCCATTTTTTCGTCTCAGCGATCGCAGTAATGCTTGATAGGATTCTGCTGCTGTTAGGGGTTGCTCTTCTCGCAATCCTTCAAAATCCGATTCCTGAGAGTTAGTTAAGGGTTTTACTTTTGGGTTTGTCATTATTATATATAGCTGTATTCAGATTTATGAGGTACACTAATTTTCTCACCTGTTCCCTGTTTCCCGCTCCCCATTCATCATTCATAATTCATCATTCATAATTCATAATTCATCATTAAACTCCTTAATTTTGGTAATTAAAGGATGCACATCATACCAACTTTTCAACTCTGCATCTGCATCAAAATAAGCATATTGTAAAATACAACGATTGAATAATAATTTACGATGAGCTTCATCATTTTGAATTTCGTTGGTACGATATACCTTAGCCAGAATTTTCCACTGCTCATGTTCTACTGTTCTCTGATAGACATCTCTAGCTTGAGTTATTGCTCTTTGAGCAGCTTTTGCGGTAATAGGTAAAGCATCCACATGATCTAAAGCGGTTTGCATTAATAAAATTAGGTTTCGTACATGACCTCCAGTCATTAAACATAATCGCTCCAGAACTTCTTGACTTTCAAAAATATCTGTTTCTAGCTTTTTCTTCGGTAAAAATTGCTGCGTTCTTTTCTCAATAATAGCCTTAATTTTTGCCATACCATCAGGATTAATAGTACGATCAAGATTGCGGATCATAATCATCGGTAAAACCATCGGGTCATTATCATAAATATCGCGTAGATCATTGGCCCGATTAGAATAGGCCATTGAAATAGGTATAGTATAAATCAAATGACAATTTAACCCCTTTAATTGATTAGCTCGATCTAAAAAAATCTCATCATGATTAGTTTTATGATCTCGCCGATATATCGGTACAATGCGATCTAAGTTATCAACAATTACCACTAATTTTGTTGAATCATCTAAGACAGTTTTGCTATTATCAATAAACTCATTTAGTGCTGTTAACAGCGTAACAGTATGAGGATTGATTTTATTTCTTATTTCTTGTCTTTGACTGGGAATTGCCCGAATCGCCGCAGACATTTTACCAAAATATTTAATCAAGTCTCCCGTTTCTAATTTGACATCTTCCACTTTAATCTCTGTTAAAGCTAAATCAATTAAATCCTGCCAACGGGATTTTATCCAGTTTTTTAAGGGGGTTGAATTAGCCTGTTTTAGTTGTTCTAACAAATGGCGCGTACAGGCAATGAGAATATCTGTATATTGAGCATCTTCTGGATCGATATCGTCTTCATCTGCCGCAAAATAAACAACAAAACAATTTTTTTGCTCTAGATATTTTTTCAGCCGCAATAATTCCGTGGATTTCCCCCCTCCTCGATGTCCTGTGTAGAGTTGATGGGTGTAGTCTGTTGGCAGCGAACGAATAATTTTTATGCCTAAATCTTGACAAACATCAGCATCCGCTCTCACTGCTTTTAGATCCACATAAAAGGGACTACCAGCAGGTAAAGGAACTGGTTTAAAGGCATTAGCAAGATTAGCGATCAATTGTTCAGACATAGGCGACTATAGCTTAATTGATGTCATTATTATAACAATACTTATTGACAAGATGTTATACCGAATCCGCTTTTAATATTACGACTAACTCTCGATCGAACTTCAAAAACCCAGTTATGGATTTTTTCCCCCTACTCCCCACTCCCCAATTCATAATTCATAATTCATAATTCATAATTTCCCCACTCCCGATTAAAATTGAATTGCACTCATATCTAGGGATAAAAAGCGATCGAGTCCTAAATACATCCAATAAATAGAGTTTGGGGATTCCTGAATAGTTTTTTGAAATCCCAAGGCGGCGGCTAATTTCTCATAATCGGGATGAATAATCAAAGTATGTAAATCGCAGAGATTAGGAAAATCTAAGGTCATTCTCTGGAGAGTTTTTTGGGCATCTTGCAGGAAGATTAAACGATATTTTTCTAAATAATTAGCATCAATCATCCAACTGCGAATAAATACCGAAAGACAATTTTCATCTCCCACAGATGCCATTTTAAAAGGATCCTGTTCGTTGATCGCACTTAGATGTAAACTCTTGTTAGGAGAGGTAAAAAAATTCGCTTCCGACTCGTTTGCGGTGGGATAGAGGAGATAAAAACCGACGGGATTAAGATTATCTACCCGACGCAAAACTCGCATACCTGTGGTGTAATCTTTTGACCAACCCCGCAACAGACGAGAAATGCGATGGGGAATTGCTTCAGCATTGCGATTCATCCAGTTATAATTGCGTGTCAGCAAGTTAGCCACAGGAATCGCATCACAACGGGGATTAAATTGATCTAATTGCAATTCTACAGATGATTCCGAGCTATCAGGCTCTAAAATCCCCGTAATTGGCTTGATTTTAATTCTGGTTGTGTTGCCGTCAAAAATTTTTTCAATTAAACCAAGGGCCGCTAATTTATCTAACATCATACCCGCCGAGCGTTCGCTGCCCTGGTCCTGATCCTGATAAAATAAATCCGATGCTTGCCGATGGGTACATATAATGGCAGTGGTGGGAAAAATTAACTGGGATAAAGGGGGTTTTGCCTGTGCCTCCTTGGCGATCGCATAAATCCAGAGACGCAGAAAACAAGTGGCACGCACCCGGGTTAATCCCACTCTCCCCACTAAGCGCTCGATCATTTGTTCTTGTTTTTCCCAAGAATACCAAATTTTCAGGTGTTTGCTCTCCATCTTTTCGGTCCTAGATTCTGACAACGATTATACTTGATACTTCACCCCACTTCACCCCACTTCACCCCAGTTCTCAACCCTCCCCCTACTAGATAGCGCTCATTGTTGTTGCACCTCTAGAACCGACAAAATGGGTGTAGAAACATTTAGGAGACGATTATGAACGATAAAAAATACGGTACTGCTCCCAGTCATACTCAAGCGTGGATTTTTCAAACTTGGTTATCTTTTATTGTCTCTATTTCTGCCACTTCTTTAGGAGTTATTTATCTACCAGTAGATGCGTGGATTAAAGGTTATTTAGGCATGGGTTTACTATTTAGCGTCGGTTCGACCATTAATTTATCAAAAACTGTCCGCGATGTCGAAGAATCTAAACGCTTAATTAATCGCATTGACGAAGCAAAGTTAGAACGGATATTGAGTCAGTACGATCCCTATAAGGAGTAGTTTTTCCCAGTTATTGGTTATCAGTTTTTTCGATTATTTTCACTCTTTTTTCTGACTTAGGAGAGTTTATATGCTATTCACAACTAATCTACTCAGTGTCACCAAAGGAATAATTTCTCTTTTACAAAATCCCAGTAACATTCTGTCTGTATATGATATTGAAGATGGCTTAAAAGAGAGTTGGTTACAGCGATTATCTTTGCAATATGTTAAAAGCGATCGAGCTACTGCCCAAATGATTGCCCAAAGATATCTAGCCGCTAGTCCCTGTTTAGAAACCCTGCTAAAACTCCCTGAAGATTCCCTGGGTTATCATTATGCTACTCACCTAATTAGTCTCAATTTTGATCCTAATTTTTATCGGTCTATTCAGGTAAATTCTGATACAGATTATCTGCTGCTTCGCCTACGGCAAACTCACGATATCTGGCATATAGTAACGGGTTTTGGTGTCGATGGCATGGGAGAATTGCAACTGAAAGCTTTTGAGTTAAGTCAAACTCGTCGCCCTCTAGCTATTGTCATACTTTTAGGGGGATTATTGGGAGCTTTATTTTCTTCTCCATTTTCCTTACATTCTCTCTGGGAAGAGATTGTCATCGCCTATAATTTGGGCAAAAATACTCGACCTTTTTTGGCGCAAAAATGGGAACTAGCTTGGGAGAAATCCCTGCTAGTTTGGCGGCAAGAATTGGCGATTGTCTCCTCTAAAAACTAAACTAAGAGACAATACAGATAATTATCGGGCTGAAAAAATGGCTCTTCTAGGTTCTGTGTGATAAGTTTAACTTATATAGGATCGATCAATCTTTGTGTCCTTTGTGTCTTTGTGGTTCCTTCCACTCGCTCGCTAGGAAGAATGTATCTTAGAATACATTTTGCCCACCAAACCTAAGAGAGCCAAAAAATTTCAGCCTTTTTTTAGCAAAAGACTTGACAAACTCAAAAATTTTTGCTAACCTTTTAGTATGATGGGAATCCCTGTCAGACTAAGGACTCTCTCCACCATCAGGATTTAAGGCTGAAGCGGACTGAAAATTTAATTGTCTCTCAATCTTTCTAATAGTGCGGAGCGGGATAAATTCGCCAGAGAAAGAATTAACTCGGTGCGTTCCGAGATGGGAAGTTGGGCAATTCGTTCCACCAGAGCGGATAATTCCGAATCTAGAGTTCCGAACCTTCCTTCCAGAAGACTGGCTATCATCGATTGACGTTCTTCTAAAGTGCCTTCTTGTTTTCCTTCTTGTTTTCCCTCTTCTTTCCAATCTTCTCGCTGCTTTAGATAAGCTGGTGATAAGTTCATAATGACCTCCTGTTCCTCTGTACTTAAATTATCCCTCAACTCTAAATTCTTGCGCCAGTTGGCCAAGATTTCTAGTAAATTTTCTCGAAAAGGGTTAGGTTGGGGAAGTTCAACTAACTCTTCTACGGCTCGTTTCTGAGTTCCTCCTTTTCCTAAAACCCTCAACCATAAAGTGTCTTCATTCACCGGTAATTGATGGATGGCGACTATGGCTGTTTTGAGGAAGTCAGCTAAAAAGTAAACCCCTTTCAACCAATTACTCTCATCGCTGTCAGCCCTGAATCCTTGAATCATTCTAGCTGAAAAGGTGGGCGTTAAAATCCATAAAACTGGCAATTCTGCTGCAGTCAGAGCTTTGTTTGAGCGTTTCGCCTTCCTTAGGAGGTCATTATGAACAGTATATAACTTTGATATACAACTGCGAATCTCTATTTCTGAGGGAGAGTTGCGGAAAGGTTCAAACAAGCAGGAAGTCGCCGCCATTTTTCCGAGTAACCCTAAAGGGAGTTTATTCCTTGATGGTGAACTGGCCGGTTCAAACCAGACATCAATTTCTTGAACCTCACTTTTTACTTTCTTGCTCTTTCTAATTGTCCCTAGAGGTGCTAACAATTCCTCTAAATACTCCTTAGCAAATTGGTCGTGAATTTGGCGAGTCATTGCAATTGATAATCGAGCCGAAAAAGGACGGTAATAATCTTATTATATCGTCAATAATGAAAGGTTTAAATCGAACCGGAAGAATTAAGAGGTCTTTGACATCGCTTGAGAACAAAAAAGAAAGGCTGGGGAGAGTTTTTAAAATCCATAATTCCCAGCACCGTATTATCATCTACTTTCCGAAAAGAGTCATTAATCGGCAAATAATCATAAATCATCGTGGCGCTGACTTTGTCCCGATATTCCATCATTCGCAGTCTAGCCTGACTTGTCTCTGTTTTTAGCAAGGAGTTGGTCAGCATCAGTAAAGGTTTCAGAGAATTATTTTTCAGTATCGGCAGCTTAACAATCCAGTTCATGGCCGTGGGATTGGGTGCTACCTTAAAAATTTTTCCCTGACCATCTAAAAATAACAGGGGGTGGACATTCTCGGTATCGACAAACTCTTTACCATACCAATTAGATGCTTCTAATAAACCATCCATGGGGTGATTTGTCTGAAGTCCAGAACCTTGCCAAACACCGAGCATAAAGTCTAAACTCACGGGTTCGAGAGCGTCAAATAATTCTAACGCTCTTTCGGTCGTCGTTTGACCAGCTTTAAGAATCGACTGGCAGCTTTCTAATTCTAATGTTTCCATTGTCTCGCTCTCCTTGTGTCCTGACAATGATATTATAGCTTCTCAGCCAGAGGCTGGGGGATTGCCCCTCGGCTAAAATCACCAAACATCCCACATATCTTCACTCAATGGGTCATCGTATCACTCTAGGGTTTCCAGCCATTCACTCATTTCTTCCTTGATGGTTTCTTTAAGTTCTCGCAAATCATCTTTATCTATTAGGCCTTTTTCCAGTAAGAAAGTGTAGAACTTTTTCAGACTACCTGCGTTAGCCTTGAGGCTTGATTGACTGGCCCACAGGGCCTTTTTGATAAACCAATAACCCAAAAAGTCACCGACCATATCTACCCCGTCTTTAGCTTCTACTGCATCCTCATAGAGTAAATATTCGTTGATATAAAAATCTATATTTGAAATATGATTATTAATGGTTTTTTCCGACAAACCTGACGATTCTAGCCAACTCTCGAAATCCTTTAGTAATTCATGATTGACTTTTCTTATCTTTTGACAGTCAGCCTCATATTTCTGGGAATCATCCATCTCAAATTTCTCTCCTCTAAATCGCTGCTCGATGGTCAATAGGGTAATGAATCAAGTCTTTTTTTCCAAGCGTCTAAAGCCGCCATTTTCTCCTCAGGGTCAAGGTCGGCCAACCGCCTGAATCGCCTTTCTCTTTTCTGCTAAATAGCTTCAACGATGTTAGACTCAATTTGCTCAATGATGGCGGCCACATCTTCTTCTGTATCTCGAGGTTGGGTTAATTCCACATCCGTTGAGAAGAGGCACATTTGAGTCCAGTCTAAGTTTTCCAGTTCACACTGGTCAATCACCGAACTGGGGATGTTTTTCAGGGTGATGCTATCCCATTCAATGCCGATGAGATTGCTCTGCCGCTCAATTGTCACAATTCTTCCTTGCCAACCACCGATGTCAGTCCCCAAATCTGGGTCAAGTACACCCTGTTTGACGATGACCGAGTCGCCGACTTTGAAGGCAAACTCTGACTCGGAAAATTCGGGCGACAAGCTGGAGGCAACCGAGAGATGATACTCGCTTCCTAGCTCTTTTAACTCAAAATCCACAATCATCCGCTTGTTTTCCGAGAAATAACGGTTTTTCCTAGCGATTAGCTCCTCGATTAGCCCTTGAATATCCGCCTTGAGCCTTTTATCTCCTTTAAGAAGGTCTTTATTAAAAACTCGGTCTATCATCTCTTGCCGCTTTGATTCGGGGGACAACGCCAGATTCCAAGCGATTATCCCTATGGTCAGCAGTGTTCGCATAGATCCCTTCGTTTCATTGGATTTGCGGTAAGGCTCGATAAAATCCTCCAGAACTTCCGACATTGTGACTTCCCCAGAAGGAGAGACGACAATTTCCTTGAAAGCCGATGACTTTTCTCTTAATTTCTTCTCAAAGCTTTTCAAGGGTTTTTCGGATCCTTGGGACATTTTCTGCAGCCTGAGCAGTTCACTAAATGCCTTCGATTTTTTAGCCATGATTGAGCCAGAAAATATGTGTTATTAATCCTGTTGGGTTGCTGAACAACATTGGAATAGGGGAATTGTAACTGCTCTCAGGGAGCGATTGCGCTCTCATTATTAAATCTTAAAGTTCTGGTCTGAGTCGTCAGCTGTTGACTGCTATCCGATACTTTTTTGTTAACATAGATTAGCAATGCACTTTCAGAGATTCTCTTAAAACAGAGGATATCTCCTTCCCAAATCCCCCGCAAGGGAAAAATATGTCTCAAAAGCCGATTTATCTAGATTGCCACGCCACGACACCGCTAGAGCCGCAAGTTCTGGCGGCGATGTTGCCCTATTTTACCGAACACTTTGGTAATGCCAGTAGTATTAATCATGTCTATGGTTGGACAGCCGAGGCTGCGGTTAAACAGGCAAGAGAAACAATCGCCGCTGCTATTAATAGTAGTCCCGAAGAAATTATTTTTACCAGTGGAGCAACAGAGGCCAATAACCTGGCTATCAAAGGGGTTGCCGAAGCTTATTTCGCCAAGGGACGGCACATAGTTACGGTGGTGACAGAACATCGCGCCGTTTTAGATCCCTGTCATTATCTGGAAAAATTGGGTTTTGAGGTGACAATTTTACCCGTCGGTGCTGATGGACTAATTGACTTGGAACTACTAGAAAAATCTTTGCGTCCTGACACGATTTTGCTGTCAATTATGGCTGCTAATAACGAGATTGGGGTGATTCAACCTTTAGCGGCAATTGGGGCGATTTGTCGCCAGTATCAGGTGCTTTTTCATACGGATGCGGCCCAAGCAATCGGCAAAATTCCCCTAGATGTGGAGGAAATGAATATAGATATGATGTCCTTAACTGCCCACAAAGTCCACGGACCAAAGGGAATCGGTGCGCTGTACGTCCGGCGCCGAAACCCTAGAGTCCGTCTCGCCGCTCAAATTCAAGGGGGAGGACAGGAAAAAGGACTGCGATCGGGTACACTATTTACACCGCAAATTGTCGGTTTTGCCAAGGCGGTAGAATTGGGCATCAAAGCGATAGAACAAGATAATAGCCACTTAAATCAGTTAAAAGCCCGTTTATGGGAGATTATCAGTCAATTAGACAGAATTTATCTCAATGGTCATCCTAGCCAAAGATTAGCCGGAAATTTGAATATTAGTATTGAAGGGGTGGACGGTGCGGCGTTATTGTTAGGATTACAGCCAATAGTGGCGCTTTCCTCCGGTTCTGCCTGTTCTTCTAGCCATACCGCCCCCTCTCACGTTTTAACTGCCTTGGGTCGCCCCGAATCTCTCGCTTATGCCTCCCTGCGCTTCGGGTTGAGTCGTTTTAATACTTTAGAAGAAATTGAACTGGTGGGGCAACAGGTGGTTTTAACGGTTAATTCCCTCCGCAAGGCCAAAAATTTTTGACGTTTCGGCTCCTATCCACAAGTTAGTTTCGGTCTAGGTTGGAAAAATTCCGGAAAAGCTTTCTATGATTGCCTTTGACTGATTGCCGTGCCAGTTAATAACATTGATGCTTGGTTTTCACTCCAGTGAATCATCCAACTCGGTTGTAATCCCAAAACAATAATAAATAAAGCCAAAGCAATTTCGGGAAATCTTTCGGGCCAGGTACTGCGGGGAATGCGCGATAATTCAGGGGTTAAACGACCAAAGAAAACCCGATTAATCATCAGGAGAAAATATACTGCGGTTAAACCACTAGCGACCAAACATAAGAGCGTTTGTATCGGAAAAATCGGGAAACTGCCACGAAAGACCAAAAATTCGGCGATAAATCCCACCATTCCGGGGATGCCGGCGCTGGCCATGGCCGCTAAAATCATTAACATTCCCGTGATTGGTAAACCTCTTTCTGGATTTAATAAACCGCGTAGATAATCCACATCCCGGCTGCCGGTTTTTTTATACACTACTCCCACCAACAAAAATAACAAAGCGGAAATTAAACCGTGACTAATCATCTGCAAAATCGCCGCGGTGATGCTTAATCTGGTGGTGGCCGCCGCCGCTAGTAAAATATAGGCCATGTGGGAAATGGAAGAATAGGCGACTACTTTTTTCATATCCTTTTGGGCAATAGCGCAACTGGCCCCGTAGAGGGCGCTGATAGCTGCTATCGTTGCTAACCAAGGGGCGATAGTCACCCAAGCGTCAAGAAATAAACCGACTCCAAAGCGCAGCAGTCCATAGGTTCCTAATTTGAGTAATATTCCCGCTAAAAGCACAGAAACGGGGGTAGATGCTTCGACGTGGGCATCCGGTAGCCAAGTATGAAAGGGAAAAATAGGGATTTTGATGGCTAATCCAATCAGAAGGGGGATGAGGAGCAGTAATTGGGTTTTAACGTCTAAATTGTTCGATAAAAGGGGGTTATAGGCGAAATTATTAGCACCGGTTAGCCAAACTAAGCCGAGGAAAGAGATTAGCACTAAAAAGCCTGAAATTGCCGTGTATAATAAAAATTTCATGCCCGCATAACCGCGTCTTTGACCCCCCCAAATGGCAATGAGAAAGTAAAGCGGGACGATTTCTAATTCGTAAAATAGGAAAAATAGCAGTAAATCCTGCGCTAGAAAGGCCCCCGCTACTCCGGCATTGAGTAACAAGAGCAGAGAATAGTAAAATTTCGGTCGGTTAACCTCTGTACCACTAGCATAAAGAGCAATTATTGTCAAGATGCTGTTAAGAAAAAGTAATGAGAATGACAATCCATCAACACCGAGGGCATAATTGAAACCGAGGAAATTAATCCAAGGCAGGTTAACCGTGAACTGCATTTGCGGGTTACTAGGGTCAAATTGCCAGCCAAGGAGAATATTAAGCAGTAAGAGAACGACAGCAAGAGTTAGAGCTAATCCTCGCACTTTTTTCGCCTCTAGAGGCGTGTAGGCAATCAGTATCGCCCCTATAATCGGTAGCCAAATAAAAGCGTTGAGCATTCTTTAATGGGCATGATAAACCTTCCCATTATTGCCTGAGCGGTCAATCTTTAGCAATATAAACTGGTGAACATTTAAGTGGGTGGGTGGAATTAAATATAAAATGAACGTAGGTTGGGTTGAAGCATGAAACCCAACGCCCGCATGGGTTACGCTACCGCTAACCCATCCTACAAATAATTGTGCCTACCTACTTAACTTAACTAACGATGAAACAAGAAAAGATCACTCTCAGTCAACTCGAAGGCTTTCTATTTAAGGCGGCGGACATTCTTCGCGGCAAAATGGACGCTTCCGAGTTCAAAGAATTTATCTTTGGGATGTTGTTCCTCAAACGCTTGTCAGACGAGTTTGAGCGCAAGCAAGCGCAACTCAAGAAACAATATGCACACATCCCAGACCCGTCGCTGCTGGCCGAACTCCTAGAAGGCGAAACCTCCTATGGAGAAACATTTTTCGTACCTCCTCGCGCTCGCTGGCATCAATCTTGGCGCGACGAAAACGGCCAGGAAGTCCCGCCGCTCAAACACCTTAAGCAGGACATCGGCAATATGCTCAATAAGGCATTAGCGGCGGTAGAGGATGCTAACGATGCCTTGGCGGGAGTGCTGAAGAATAACATCGATTTTAATGCCACCAAGGGCAAAACCAAGATACCTGACCAAAAATGGAAGGATTTACTAGATCATTTCAATCAGCCCCAATTTGTGCTGGTCAACGATAATTTTGAGTTTCCCGACCTATTGGGTGCAGCCTACGAGTACCTAATCAAATACTTTGCCGATAGTGCCGGGAAGAAAGGGGGAGAATTTTACACGCCGGCCGAGGTGGTGCGGCTGTTGGTACAGTTGGTTAAACCCCAAGCGGGCCATACTATCTATGACCCTACCGTGGGGTCGGGCGGTTTCCTTATCCAGTCCTATCAATATGTGGAGGAACAGGGGCAAAACCCCCAGAATCTAGCACTCTATGGACAGGATTCTAACGGTACAGTCTGGTCAATTTGTAATATGAATATGATCCTCCACAACATCACCCGCTTCACCATTGAAAACGGGGATACTCTCGAAGATCCGCTCATTTTAGAAAACGGACAGATTCGCAAGTTTGACCGAGTTCTGGCTAATCCGCCCTTTTCCCAGGATTACAGCCGGGCTAATCTCAAGTTTACCAACCGCTTTCGCGAATTCTGCCCGGAAAAGGGGAAAAAGGCGGATCTGATGTTTGTCCAGCACATGATTGCCAGTCTTAAACCCGACGGCCACATGGCCACTATCATGCCCCATGGGGTGCTATTTCGGGGGGGGAAAGAGAAGCTGATTCGAGAGATCTTAATTGAGGATGATCTGATTGAGGCGATTATTAGTTTGCCCCCGGGGTTATTTTATGGCACGGGTATCCCGGCCTGTGTGTTGGTGGTGAATAAAAATAAACCTGATGAATTACGCGATAAAATCCTTTTTATTAATGCCGATCGAGAATATGCTGAGGGAAAGAACCAGAATAAATTGCGCCCCGAAGACATTGAAAAGATCGATTATGTCTTTACCCACAAGCGAGAATATCCCAAATATAGCCGCTTGGTAGATAAGTCGGAAATTGTCGAAAAACACGACTTTAATCTTAATATTCGCCGCTATGTGGATAATACGCCAGACCCGGAACCGGAGGATGTAAAAGCTCACTTGATGGGGGGTATTCCGCAGGCTGAAATTGCCGCACAACAGGATACTTTTGCTAAGTTTGGCATCAACACAAATACCCTATTTAGACCCCTACGCCCCGGCTATGCTAATTTTTGCCCAGAAATTGCCACGAAAGCCGCTATTAAAGAGAATCTGGAAGCTAATCCCGATTTACAAGCAAGGATAAGCGACCACTATACTACGCTTAAAAATTGGTGGCGAGAAGCGCGGGATGATTTTGCCAAACTGGAGGGAAATAATATTATGCCCCAAGTGCGGCAGCAATTACTGAGCAGCCTTAAACAGCAGCTGATTCCTTTGGGGGTTTTAGATGAGTTTAAATCGGCGGGGGTGTTTGTTAACTGGTGGCAGCAGATTCGCTATGATCTAAAGACTATTATTAACACTGGCTGGCATCATACTCTTATCCCTGATCAGTATTTATTAGCGGCATTTTTTCAGGCGGAAGAGGCGGCAATTGAGGAACTAGAAAGTAAGATTAGTGCAGTCCAAGGGGAGTTAAGCGAAGCGGTGGAATCAGCGCAGGAGGTGGCGAATTATGAACCGGAAGAGGAAGAAACTGTTAGCGCCGCATCGATTAAGAAAGGGCTTAAAGAGTTGATAGATGACCTGAAGCAATCCCAGGGCGATTCAGCAGCCAGAGAGCGCCAATATTACCAACAAGAATACAATGTTATTACTGACATTGAGAACCGGATCAAGTTACTTAAGAATACACTTAAGGAACAGCAGAGTCAGCTTGAGTTAAAGCTGCGCTTAAAACGGGTTGGGGATGAGGAATTTAAGGCTGAAACTATTGAATTACTTGAGCAGGTACAAAATCAGCTTATGGGGTTAAATGCAAGTAAAAAGGAAGAAAAGGCCAAGATTAACGCGCTTAATAAGGATAAGAAAGCCTTGGAGATTAAATTATCTTATCCTGAGGGATTACTGACTGAAATAGGAGGACAGTTAAGGGATGAAGAAGCGAAAAAATTGATTCTAAAAAAGCTCTATGATTGGGTATCGGAGCAGCTTACTCGTTACTTGAATGGGGAAAAGCGGGGACTTGTCGCTAAGGTTGAGAATCTTTGGGATAAGTATGCGGTATCAAGTCAGGAAATGGAGGCCCAGCGAGAGCAGACTTTAGGAGAATTAAATGAGTTTTTGGTTAAACTAGGGTATAGGGAATAACTTAAGTCAGTTAGGAGCAGGTTATGCAGTCTATTAAAAAGCAATTTGTCACAGATGAAAATCTGAAGCCAGTGGCGGTAATTATTAATTACCAAGATTGGCAAAAAATTGAGGCATTATTGCAGGAAGGTGAACAGGAAGATAGTACAGAGTCTTTTAAAGCACTCGCAGCTTATGCGGGTAGCATTCAACTAACTATCGATCCTTTAGAATATCAAAGTGAGATAAGGAACTCTTAAGTTTTTAAATGTTTTTTTGATTAAGTTGAGGTATTTGTTATGAATGAGCTTACTGGGCAGTTTCCAGCAGATTGGGAATTATTGAGACTTCCTGAAGTTCTCTTTTTTCAAGAAGGTCCAGGTATCACAAGTGATAAATTCACAAAAGAAGGAATTCCATTCATTAATATTCGTTGTTTTGTTAATGGTCGAATTGATAGAAGTTCATGTCAATTTATATCTCAAAAATTGGGAAATGGTGAGTATAAACACTTTCAATTAGATGTAAATGATTGGGTTTTTTCAAGTTCAGGAACAATAGGAAAAATTGCCCTTATTTTTGATGAAGATTTACCTTTGCTACTTAATACTTCAACTATCCGATTTAGGACTCAAGACGAAAAAAGGTTAGCAAATAATTACATAAAATTTTTTCTGGAGTCTTTTCACTTCAAAATACAGCATCAGCTTCAAACACAAGGAAGTGCTCAAGTTAACGTTGGACCGACGCATTTACAAAAAATGCACATTCCTTTGCCCCCAATTAAAGAACAAACCCAAATCGCCACCATCCTCTCAACAATAGACCGCGCGATTGAGCAAACCGAAGCCCTAATTGCCAAGCAGCAGCGCATCAAAACGGGACTAATGCAGGACTTGCTCACCAAAGGAATTGATGAAAATGGCAATATTCGCAGTGAAGAAACCCATGAATTTAAGGATTCACCGCTTGGGAGGATTCCGGTTGAGTGGGAGGTGAAAACAATTAATGATATTTCGATCAAGATTACAGATGGTGATCACCACACACCTAAGCGAAGTATTGACGGCATTTTTCTATTAAGTGCAAGGAACGTTTTAAATGGAAGTATTGATCTGTCAGATGTTGACTATGTGCCTGAATATGAATATCAGAGAATGATTAGACGATGCTATCCAGAATCAGGAGATATTCTCATTTCTTGTTCAGGAACTATTGGACGTGTGTGTGAGGTTCCCACATGGTTAAAGTGCGTATTGGTGAGAAGTGCAGCATTAGTCAAACTAAATAAGTCCGAGATTCAGCCTCGATTTGCTGAATGGGTTCTACAATCTGATTTGCTTCAAACACAAATACAAATTAGTCAACGTCAAGCGGCACAGCCTAATCTATTTCAAAGTGAAATTGCATCTCTTAATTTTGCAAAGCCAATGTTATATGAACAAGTTAAAATATCTAAAACTTTAGATCAACATCAATCATTAATTAAAAGAGAAACTTTATCTTTAGAGAAATTGAAAATATTAAAAACCGGACTCATGCAAGACCTACTAACTGGCAAAGTTCGAGTTACCGACCTCCTCAACCAAAAAACAGCAGCAAATTGATTCATCGGTCAAACCTATGCAACCAGAGCAAACACCCACAAATCACAAAAACTTAAACATATACCCAGACTTTGCCAAAAAAATGGAAATCGCTCGGCGTGGCATCAAAAAATATCGTAACGCCCTGATTGACCTCGCCAAGTCACCAAACTGCTCAGGCGATCTATATCCCATGATCTCGATATCAGACGATTCGCTAAACTAAACATAACTCCCTTGCCCATAGATTTACCATGCAAGCGATCGAATTTAAAACCATCCTAAAAAACGGCATAGTCACCATTCCCGCCGAATATTCTTCTGAATGGGAAGGTAAACAGATCCGCGTTATCTTGTTGGATAATGCAGAGAAGATATTACCCGTCGAAACCACTGATATCAATCCCCTCAAAGGAAGCGTGACATTTGATGAGTAGAAAACGGGTTTCTCGGAGAAACCCGTTTTCTGTGCGTTACTCAACGGATTTAGTATAAGACATTTAACCCCGTTCTCCATAGATACTTTCTCGGCTAATATCTTGATCAGATAATTGGGAAAAATTCTTATCTCTATGACTTTCTGCCCATTCTTCAAAAGCTTTTATCCATTCTTCAGGGGTAGCCGTTTGACAAAAAGATAATTTTTGATAGTCTTTTATTGCTTCTATTGCTCCATTAGATGTTAATTCTCTTTCTAGTTGTTGTTTTTCTTCTTCAGAAAGGGATATAATAATTTGTGCTAAAGTTTTAACCAGTTGGTTGTTCATATCCGTTAATGCTTAAATATTTTTTATGTATAATAACCTATTATAGCGTTTCTCATAAGTGGCTAGGTGTTAAAAATCATCAGATGCCCCCCTTATTAAGGGGGATCCCCCCGCCTATCGGCACCCCCCTTATCAAGGGGGGCAGGGGGGATCGGCACCCCCCTTATCAAGGGGGCTATCCCTTATAGGGATCTTTCTTAACAATTTTTTCAGTAAGCACTCCAACCCTTATCCTGACTTGATTTCAGTTTTTTCCTTGTCAGTAAGGGTGTCAACAAGGAATATTACAGATTGTTAACCGAGTCTTGAAAGCCTTGTGCTACAAAGGTTTGAAATGTTAAGAAAGATGTGACTAAAGGACAGATCAAGGGGGGAAGGGGGGATCGAACCTAAAATCCATTTTAAATTTAATTATAACCAGCTACTTATCAGAGAAGTACAATTTAACCCTGTTCCCTGTTCCCTCAAGAAGATTTAGACGAAAAACCTCATAAATACAGTTAAATAAAGGTTATCTGGTCATGAACAAAACACCTCAACCTATCAAACTCGATGAGCGCAACGGGGTCGAAAAGCCCTTACTTGATCAACTGTACGGTTTAGATTGGGAAATATTGGATTTAGAGACAAAACAAAAACCACAGGATACTTTTAGAGAAAGCTTTACCGAGGTGGTGATGCTGCCAGTGCTGCGAGAACAGCTTACAATCATCAACCCCTGGCTAGAAACCGACCAAATAGAAGAAGCCATCAAACAACTCACCGCCAACTTCCCCAGCACCAACTTACTGGAAAATAACCGCCACGTCTTTAAACTGCTTCAGGAGAATACCAGCGTCTCAGAGAACCGTAAAACAGGCGAAAAAAGCCCCACCGTCAGGTTTATCGACTTTGACCACCCAACTAACAACCGCTTCATCGCCGTTTGCCAGTTTAAGGTGCGGATTCTAGGCACAGAAAACCACATCATCCCCGATATTGTCCTCTTCCTCAATGGGCTGCCAGTGGTGGTCATTGAATGTAAATCTCCCAAAGTCAAAGAACCCATTGCCGAGGCGATCGAGCAACTCCTCCGCTACAGCGAACAGCGCGGCGCTAAGGGCGAGGGAAATGTCCCCCTCTTCTTCTATAACCAGTTTGTCGTAGCTACCTGCCGCAATCAGGCAAAATTTGGCACTATTACCACCCACACCGAAAAATACTTCTTCCGTTGGGCTGACCCCTATCCCCGCACCCTAGAAGAACTAGAACACGGCATTAGCTCCCCCAATGACCAGCAGCGACTGGTGGCGGGAATGTTTGCCCCCGATAACCTCCTAGAGATTATTCGCAACTTCACCCTTTTCTCCATCAACAACAAGGGAGAAACCATCAAAATCGTCGGGCGTTATCAGCAGTTTCGTGCCGTCAAGAAAGCCGTGGAGCGTCTCCTAGAGGGCAAAACCCCCCGGGAGCGCAGCGGCATCATCTGGCATACCCAGGGGTCGGGTAAGTCCCTTACCATGATGTTTATGGTGCGGGCCATGTACCGCCATAACAACCTTTCCCAGTGGAAAGTGGTATTTATCAGCGATCGCACCCAACTAGAGCAGCAACTCGCCGAGACCGGTCAAAGTGTTGGCTTTACCGTTAAGCCCGCCAATAGCATCGCCAAACTGAAGGAACTACTTCGCAGCGACTCCTCGGATCTGGTCATGGCCATGATCCACAAATTCCAAGAGCGGGAACTGCGGGAGACCTTCCCGGAGCTAAACCGGAGCAGCAACATCCTGGTGATGACCGATGAGGCCCACCGCTCTCAGTACAGCCTGCTGGGGACAAACCTCGACAAAGCTCTCCCCTACGCTTCCCGTATTGGCTACACCGGCACCCCCATCGACAAAACTGAGAAAGTTTTCGGGGACTACATCGACAAGTACACCATGGGCCAGTCCATCGAGGACGGCGTGACCCTAGAAATTGTTTACACCGGGCGCACTCATAACGCCGAGGTGTCTGATCAGACAGCTATGGATGCGGCTTTTGCCGATGTCTTCAGTGAGTACAACCTGCAAGAGCGGCTGCAGATTTTGGGCCATGGTTCGCGGGATGCCTACCTAGAAGCCCATCCCACCATCGCCGCTAAAGCCAAGGATATGGTGCAGCACTATCTCCAGTGCATCTTTCCCAACGGCTACAAGGCCCAGGTGGTGGCGACTTCCCGGGAGGCGGCGGTGCGGTACAAAGAGCATTTAGATGCTGCCCTGGCCGAGGAGATTGCCAAATTGGAGCAGGGGAATCCCCACCGGCTTAACCTCGATCGCCTGAAGCGACTTAAGACCGATGTGGTCATCTCCAGCAGTCATAATGACCTACCCCACCTCAAGCAATACAGCAACTCCACCCGCCACGATACTACTATTAAAAGCTTTAAACTGCCCTTTGACGCAAGGGATGAGGGGATTACTGGAGATGTGGGCATTGTCATCGTCAATAATATGCTACTGACTGGCTTTGATGCCCCAGTAGAGCAGGTGATGTATCTCGATAGGGTCATCCAGGCCCACAACCTCTTACAGGCGGTCGCAACGCGCTCGCTACGCGAGACCGCCCGTGTCAACCGAGTCGGCGGTGCGAACAAGGATAAAGGCTTTGTCGTGGACTATGTAGGCATCGGCCACCACCTGAAGCGAGCTATTGATAACTATGACGAGCGAGAGCAGCAAGAAATCGAGGAAACCTTAAGTTTTCCCCAGGACGAGATCCGTCAGCTTGAGGATGACCACCGCAAAATCCTCGCACTCTTGAAGCAACATGGACTCACCGACCTGAACGATCAAGATGCCTTTTTCGACCTCTTCTATGACGAGGATGTGCGATTCGAGTTCATGCTGGCCTTCAAGAAGCTGACCCGCAGCCTTAACTTGGTCTATCCCGCCAAGGAGGCCTTGAACTATATGAGAGACTACCAATCTCTCACCGCAGTGAATATACTAGCGGGGAAGCACTTCCGCGACGAGCGCCTGAGTATGAAGGGAATCCCACCCAAGCTGCGGGCCCTGACCGACCAGTATCTGCAATCAAGGGGAATCGACGAGAAAGTTAAACCGATCTCGATCTTGGATAAGGACTTTGAGAGTCATGTCCAGAAACACCAGCGAGTCAAAACAAAGGCCGCCGCAATCGAACACGCTCTCCGCCACTATATCGAGATCGATCTGGTGGACGATCCCGAACTGCAAGCCTCCTTTTCTGAAGCACTGAGAGCCATCTTCGAGGAGTTTAAAGACAATTGGGACAAGATTTACCAAGAACTGGAAAAACTACGCCAGAAGGCGAGAGAAGCAAAAAATGAGCCTACCTACGGACTGGACAGGAAAAAGCAGCTGCCCTTCTTTCGGATGTTCAAACGGGAGTGTTTTGGAGAAGCGGCATTAACTGACGATATGGTTTCTCAGATGGTCGCTCTCACTCAACAGGTATTTACCGTTGTTGAGCAGGAGTTACAATTAACTAGCTTTTGGGAGAGCATTCCCGCTCGCAAGAAACTTAGGGCAGAGATTCAAAAAGTGTTACTCTCTCCCGACTTTTTCCAAATTCCCAATCTTATGGACAATCGAGAACAGATTATCTCGCGGGTGATGGAAATAGCAGAGAAAAATAACGACCGAATTTTTTAGGCTGAATCGAGTAAAATTGAGCGACTTTTAATATGAAACTTGACTATAAAATCATTTATTCTTCCAGTCGTAAGACCCTGACCATTACCGTGGAACGTGATCGCTCGATCGTGGTCAGAGCGCCTACTGGTACTCATCCCGATAAGATCCAGCAAATAGTAGAGTCACGCAAGCAGTGGCTCTATGAAAAAATTCACCACGAGCAAAAGTATCGAGTCCCACTTCATCCTCCGGGTAAGGAACTGGTTAATGGCGAGTCGCTTCTTTATTTAGGGCGCTACTATCGTTTAGAATTGGTTGATGATCAGACAGAGATAAAGTTTATTAACAATCGCTTTCGAGTACCAAAGGCACTAACAGAGAATGGTGGCGAGATTTTTCAAGATTGGTATATTCAGAAGGCAAAAGAGAAGATACTTCCTCGTGTCAACCTTTATGCTAAAAAGCTTGGTGTCAGGTTTAATCAGGCTAAAATTACCGACAGCAAATATCGCTGGGGTTCTTGTACACCCCAAGACAATGTTAACTTTAACTGGCGATTGATCAAAGCCCCGATGTTCGTAATTGATTATGTGGTAGTTCATGAGTTAGCGCATCTGATTGAATCGAACCACACTCCACGATTTTGGCAGATTATCAGGTCGCAAATTGCTACTATGGATAAGGCCAAGCAATGGCTTAAAGAACACGGTCAGATGTTGGAACAGTCACTCTAATTTTGGAAAATAAACCTAATTTAAATCTGCTGGGATTAGCACCCATAGCCATTTTACCCGATTATATCGTCTCGGAGTCTCCCCAAAAGGAAAACCTCATAACTCACCATTAAGATAACTGCTATAATTATCGTCCGGGGTTTGACTCGGTGTCAAAACAAGTTTCAGCTAATTTAATTAAATTGGTTCGATTAATCTTACCCTGGGGACTTTTTGGTATCTCTGGTAATTTTATCCAATGTTTCGGCAGCTTATAATTGACTAATTTATCTTTAATCTGAGATTGAATAATTGTCTGGCCTATCTGAGAATTAACGGGGACATAAAAAGCGACAATTACCTGTCCCCATTTGACATCTGGCAACCCTAAAACCACCACATCTTTAACTAAATTAGTTTGTCTAATGGCAGTTTCTACCTCAAGAGGATAAACATTTTCTCCTCCGGTAATTATTTTTTGACTATCCCGACCAATGATATATAAATAACCACTTTCATCCAAGTAACCTAAGTCATCGGTCTCGAAGTAGCTTGCTTGATTAAGATGGGGATAATAGCCTAAAAATAAAGATTTCGCTTCAATAATAATTTTCTGGTTATCGGGATTAATTTTTATCTGAGCATGGGGTAATAGCTGTCCACTACTATTATTGCCTCGTCGAAAATCTTCTGGTTTAAGGGTGACAATTTGTGAGGCAGTTTCCGTCATTCCATAGGTAGGAGACAGAGAAATATTATATTCTCTAGCTTTTTCTAGTAAAGATGGCCATGCAGGGGAACCTCCTAGTAAAACTGTTTTAAAATTGGCTAACCAGCGAGGATCATTTTCTAGAAAAAATTGTAATTGACTGGGGACTAAGGAGATAAAATAATCTTGAAGATTGAGATTATTTACACGCTTTTCTTTGATTTTATGGTAAGGAATAACAGCAAAATCTCCCTCTGTTAAAAAACTTCTGAGAAACTGCATTAAACCACTAACATGATATAAAGGCAGTAGGCAAAAAGAGTTAACCTGCTTGACTTGAAAATATTCAGAGAAACCTTTAACAGAAGCAGTTAAAGTTAACCAGTTATGGATAGCAAAGCGAATTTTTCCCGAGGTTCCCCCTGTGGGTATCATCAGAGAATTAGTCAAAGGATTGACAGGAGGAGAATTATAGTTAAAAACCTTGATATTTTCGCCAAAAATATAATCGGGTTGCATCAGAGAGAAAACCTGTTCCCATTCGTTAGTTTTCCAGTCGGGATTAGCTAAAAATAGGCAACTTTTTGACCTGACGGCAGCCAAGAATATCGCTAAGAATTTAAGGGGATTGCCTTCAGCAAGCAGTATAGTTAATCGAGGATTATCTGCGGCGATAAATTTCTGAGAATAGAACTGATATAATTGATAAAATTTCTGGCTATTGTATCCATATAACCAATCTTTTTGACTGAGATATGCTAATTGTTCGCTGATGTCGTCCACAGTTTTTCTAACCAATCGGGGTCACTATTATTAAACCATTGTTGCACACCAAAACCTAAAGCTCGCTCCTTTTTGGGGTATTCTTGTGCTAGACGTAGAGCGGATTTTCTGCCGATATTAGTTTCTAAAACCGAGGAAAACACTAAATCTAAGGGATATTTTTCCCAGAGATGTCTTAACCCTTGGATTGAACCGGTAATAGCAGGTTTAATCACAAAAATTCCTCGCCATCCCCGTTGATAACATTCCTCTATTTGTCGAAGATTGCCTAGGGATTCATCTAAAGCAATTCCTGTGGTAAAATCTTGACTTAATTGCAACATTTCTAACCATTGAGACGGGGGTAAAGGTTGTTCAATAAATTCAATTATTTGACATTCATCGGCAATTTTTAACCAGATTTTACTCTCAGCAATACTTAATCCCCCATTGGCATCTAAACGCAATTTAATGTTCCTGGGTAATCGGTCAATTAATTTTTCAAATAAGGTTAACTCTTGCTTGAGAGAATTAACTGCAATTTTCCATTTATAAGTATTAGTTTGATTGACGGCTAAAATATCATCCAGACAGGGAAATACTGCCGCACCAGTGGGCAATAAATAACTATAATTTCTCGGTTCTAATTCTCTTGATTTATTCTCGATACTTAAATCTTCTAAAGCTGATTCAAAGGCAAATTGACAAGCGGGAAATTGTTCGGGAATAGAAAAAATTGAAGTTATTGATAGGGGATTTTCGAGACTTTGACAGAATAATATTGCTGCCGATAATGTTTCTGAACCAAATTCAGGTAAAGGAGCAATTTCTCCCCATCCTATACGTCCATCTTCCGCTTCTAAGCGAATAATAATTCCTTCCCTAATTTGCCAGAGTCCGTGATGGGTTTGTAGGGGACGCAGCAAAGGACGCTGATAAACACGAAATTGCCAGAAATACATGATTAACTATAAGTAGTCTTGAAAAGCTTAACATGAGCAGGCGTTGGGTTTCATGCTTCAAACCAACCTACGTTCATCTGATATTTAATTCTACCCACTTAGATAGTGGGACAGGCTTCTGATTCTTTGTATTTTATCTTTAATTGTAACCAGCTACTTAGTTGATAATAGGTAGTGCGTTACTTCAATCATGGTCCATCACACAATCACAGTCGATGATAGGTGGTGCGTTACTCCAATCATAGTCCATCACACAATCACAGTCGATGATAGGTGGTGCGTTACTACGGATTGTCACCTTCCAGTCAAAGCAGCAATTTTTGGCCGTCTAACGCACCCTACTGGACTGTTTCAGCTAATTTGATGTATTAGAAAAATGCTATAAATTGTATAATCTAAGACTTTAAGCCGAAATCTATTGCCCTATTTTAGCTGAAACAATTCACTACAAGCTGTATTAAGATTAAACTAATACAAGTATATCAGATGCGGTAAGAGTGGGTTTAGAACTAAGAGTTGCAATTTGAATAGCTGCTAGTGTACCTGTCCCGTCCCCATCAAAGAATAATCCTCCAGTGATTGTATTATAAATAAAGCGATTGCTGCCATTTAATGCAGTTGTTCCTAACACAAATTGAGCGGCTGTAATCGCAACTCCTGCGGCTAAACCACCGCCAAAACCCGCAGCAGAGACAGCAATTTTATCCCCCTGACTGGAGAGAAAATCAGTAATTGTGTCAATCCCTTCATTGCGGTTGTTGAAGGTGAATTGATCGCCACCCGCACCCCCTGTTATAGTATCATTACCTAAGCCACCAATTAGAATATCATTGTCCAGAGTACCACTGAGAATATTATTTTCTGATGACCCGATAATGGGTAAGGGATTACCAATCTTATTATCACCATTAAAGTCTTGTTTGAAATTGGTTTCTTGGTTGAAAGCTTGGGTTGAGTTTAATCCCCACCCTCCCTGGGAAGATTGCCAATTCCAATTGCTATCTAAATTCCATATATATAGAAGATTTTGTGATGTATTCCTCAAGAGGACTTGGTTAATTCCATTAACGTTTTCTGCTGCTAAGGTTTGCCAACCAGGGTAGGTATTTGTGGTAATCTGAGTGGCACCATTTTTGATGACAGTGGGGTTATTATTGCCAATTTGAGCATAGAGTTTATTAGTCGCATCTTGGACTAATTTGGTGTTACCGAAGGTTTCGATTGGGGTGAAGGGTTGACCGATGAATCCATCGCCATTAAAGTCTTGTTTGAAATTGGTTTCTTGGTTGAAAGCTTGGGTTGAGTTTAATCCCCACCCTCCCTGGGAAGATTGCCAATTCCAATTGTTATCTAAATTCCATATATATAGAAGGTTTTGTGTGGTATTTTTCAGAAGGACTTGGTTAATTCCATTAACGTTTTCTGCTGCTAAGGTTTGCCAACCAGGGTAGGTATTTGTGGTAATCTGAGTGGCACCATTTTTGATGACAGTGGGGTTATTATTGCCAATTTGAGCATAGAGTTTATTAGTCGCATCTTGGACTAATTTGGTGTTACCGAAGGTTTCGATTGGGGTGAAGGGTTGACCGATGAATCCATCGCCATTAAAGTCTTGTTTGAAATTGGTTTCTTGGTTGAAAGCTTGGGTTGAGTTTAATCCCCACCCTCCCTGGGAAGATTGCCAATTCCAATTGTTATCTAAATTCCATATATATAGAAGATTTTGTGATGTATTTTTCAGAAGGACTTGGTTAATTCCATTAACGTTTTCTGCTGCTAAGGTTTGCCAACCAGGGTAGGTATTTGTGGTAATCTGAGTGGCACCATTTTTGATGACAGTGGGGTTATTATTGCCAATTTGAGCATAGAGTTTATTAGTCGCATCTTGGACTAATTTGGTGTTACCGAAGGTTTCGATTGGGGTGAAGGGTTGACCGATGAATCCATCGCCATTAAAGTCTTGTTTGAAATTGGTTTCTTGGTTGAAAGCTTGGGTTGAGTTTAATCCCCACCCTCCCTGGGAAGATTGCCAATTCCAATTGTTATCTAAATTCCATATATATAGAAGGTTTTGTGTGGTATTTTTCAGAAGGACTTGGTTAATTCCATTAACGTTTTCTGCTGCTAAGGTTTGCCAACCAGGGTAGGTATTTGTGGTAATCTGAGTGGCACCATTTTTGATGACAGTGGGGTTATTATTGCCAATTTGAGCATAGAGTTTATTAGTCGCATCTTGGACTAATTTGGTGTTACCGAAGGTTTCGATTGGGGTGAAGGGTTGACCGATGAATCCATCGCCATTAAAGTCTTGTTTGAAATTGGTTTCTTGGTTGAAAGCTTGGGTTGAGTTTAATCCCCACCCTCCCTGGGAAGATTGCCAATTCCAATTGTTATCTAAATTCCATATATATAGAAGGTTTTGTGATGTATTTTTCAAGAGGACTTGGTTAATTCCATTAACGGTTTCTGCGGCTAAGATTTGCCAACCAGGGTAGGTATTTGTGGTAATCTGAGTGGCACCAATTTTAATGGCGATGGGATTGTTATTGCCAATTTGAGCATAGAGGTTATTAGTTGTGTCTTGGACTAATTTGGTGTTACCGAAAGCTTCGATTGGGGTGAAGGGATTACCAATCTGATTATCACCGTTAAAGTCTTGTTGGAAGTTGGTTTCTTGGCTGAAAGCTGGCGTTGAGTTTAATCCCCACCCTCCCTGGGAAGATTGCCAATTCCAATTGCTATCTAAATTCCATATATATAGAAGGTTTTGTGATGTATTTTTCAAGAGGACTTGGTTAATTCCATTAACGGTTTCTGCGGCTAAGATTTGCCAACCAGGATAGGTATTTGTGGTAATCTGAGTGGCACCATTTTTGATGACAGTGGGGTTATTATTGCCAATTTGAGCATAGAGGTTATTAGTCGCATCTTTGACTAATTTGGTGTTACCGAAAGCTTCGATTGGGGTGAAGGGATTACCAATCTGATTATCACCATTAAAGTCTTGTTGGAAGTTGGTTTCTTGGCTGAATGCTGGCGTTGAGTTTAATCCCCACCCTCCCTGGGAAGATTGCCAATTCCAATTGTTATCTAAATTCCATATATATAGAAGGTTTTGTGATGTATTTTTCAAGAGGACTTGGTTAATTCCATTAACGGTTTCTGCGGCTAAGATTTGCCAACCAGGGTAGGTATTTGTGGTAATCTGAGTGGCAGCAATTTTAATGGCGATGGGATTGTTATTGCCAATTTGTGCGTAGAGTTTATTAGTTGTGTCTTTGACTAATTTGGTGTTACCGAAAGCTTCGATTGGGGTGACACTGGTATTATCACCATCATCATTGGTAATTGTTCCTAATCCTTGATTATCTGTAATCAGCGCATTGCTAGGATTAGAAAGGTTAATCAAGAAAGTCTCATCCGGTTCAATTGCAGTATCACCATTGACGGAAATAATAATATCTTGGCTGATTTGTCCGGGGGTAAAGGTGAGAGTCCCTGTTTTGGCTGTATAGTCACTTCCTGCTGTTGCTGTGTCATCAGCAGTGCCATAATTTACGGTAATTGTTTGGGTACTTGTGGTTGACAATGTAACTTTAAATATCAGGTTATTTGTTCCTGAATTGTTTTCTACAATTGTCGGATTTGAGATAGTCAAGAATGGTTTATCCCAATCGGCTGCTGTCCAGGTAGTTGTTGCTTGCCAAGTTTGGGGTGTCCATTCATCAATACTTTTCCAAGCATCTCCTGACCATTTAGTTGTAGCTTGCCAAGCATTATTTCCCCAATCAGGTATGGCATCCCAAAAGTTATCAATTGTCTGTGATGCTGTAGCTGTTGTTGCTATTTGATAGCTATTTGTGTCCAGAAAAGATGATGCAAGCTTTAGCGTTGAATTGCTTTGATTTGCAGTTGATGGAGATAAACCAAGTTTCTTGTCAGACTGTCCAATAATCGCATTCCACGCATCTGAAGTCCAAGATTTAGCTGCGTTGTAAGCGGATGTTACTGCATCGGATATATTTCCAAGACCATCAATGGCACTTCCAATTGCTTTTCGATTCAGTTCAACGGTTCCACGATAAGTTAAAGCAGCACCCAGAATTGGACGTATTGCAGCAACGGCTGCTTGAAGAGCAAAATAATCAGCATCAGGCAAATATGTAAACCAGTAACTACTTAAATCATTAGTATTTCCGTTGGCAACTTTCCGAGTTAAATCTGTCGGTTTTGTATGTATCTTATTGGTTATCGTAACAGCTTGATTTAAGACGGGAACTGTATGTTTTTCAAGGGTAATTGCAGATGTTAGTTTTGAATATTTGTCTAAGTTCCAGACTCCATTTAGGTATGATGAACCTGCCATGCTAACCACATCGGCCGAAGTTATGTAATGAGTGACACCTAAGTTATTAGTAGCGTTGAAATTAATGCCGGGTTGTTGGGAAATACCCGGACTATTGAAAGTAACAATCTTTCCGAGTTGTCCTGTATAACTACCCCCTACCCATTGAGTTAATGCACCGCCTAAACTATATCCAGTAATATTAGGTCGTAGAGTCAATCCGCTTACAGGATTAGTTACTTCTGAAAGCCATTGATTGATTGCGTCTTTATTATTAGTAAATTGATTATAGCCAATTCCTTTAGGATTCAAATCACTTAATAGATCTTTTCCTTGGCTAAATCCACCCCGAATAGCTAAAACAGGAGGTTTAGCGAGGTCATAAATTGTGCCATTAGTAAAGGTATAGGATTGATTGGCGCTGGTGAGTTGGTTGATTAGATTCTGTCCAGCAGTATAGGCGGCGGTATTGTTACCGCCTGAAGTGTTGGCAATATCTTGCAGTAAGTTATTGCTATTGGATGTAAATTCATTGGCATTAAGGGGATTGGCTAAAACCAGAAAGAATTTTTCATCAGAAGTTAAACCAACAGCATCAAATCCTGTGGTAGAATCTTTGAAAACTTTATTGATACGATAGCCTTCGTAACCCAGGTCACTATAGTCATAGATCTTATCTACTTCTTTGCCTTTATCCGTATCTTTCCAAATATCACGAAAAGCAGTGTCTTTGGCAAAAATCTCAAAGGTTTGGTCGGTAGGAGGCGCACTTCCTAAAACGGTAATTTCTATTTGTTTGCTGGTTTGTCCTGGGAAAAAGGAGAGGGTTTGTTTGACAACATTGTTAAAATCTTTTAATTGGTTAGGGTCTATTGAATTGGCACTTCCATCAAGGGTATAGTAATCAACGGTTATGGGTTTATCATAAGCTGAGGACAGTTTAACCTCGAAAATAACCTTCCCTGTGGGAGCATCAAACCGCGCATTACTGACTGATATCGTTGGTTTAGGTGGAGAATCAGGTGTGGGTGGGAGTGCGGTAAAAGTGCCACTATCATATATATTTGGATATTTTGGATCTATTGGATTTGCTATCCATTTACCATTAATCCAGCTGGATTCAGATGTAGTTGAATCTCCATTTGAATCTATATACCAAACTTTGCTCGAAGTATTTCCACTAATAATACTATTTGAACTCCATGTACCATGATTGTAAATACCGCCACCGTAAAAGGCACTATTGCTAGTAATAATGTTATTCGTTAATGTTAATGTTCCCCGGTAGTCGTTGTAAATTCCCCCTCCTACAATATTAGACGTATTACCAGATATTGTATTGTTAGTTAATGTTAATGTTCCATAGTTCTCAATTCCCCCTCCAGAATGAGTAGCCGTATTACCAGATATTGTACTATCAGTTAATGTTAATGTTCCACCGTTGTAAATTCCCCCTCCCTGATGAGCAGTATTACCAGATATTGTACTGTTGGTTAATGTTAATTTTCCCCCGCTAACGCTAAAAATTCCCCCTCCCGTATTACCAGATATTGTACTGTTGGTTATTGTTAATTTTCCCCCGCTAACGCTAAAAATTCCCCTTCCCGTATTACCAGATATTGTACTGTTGGTTATTGTTAACGTTCCCCGAGAGTTGCCAATTCCCGTTCCAGTATTACCAGATACCGTACTGTC
Organism: Microcystis sp. MC19; assembly: GCF_003019735.1. Taxonomy (NCBI): domain Bacteria; kingdom Bacillati; phylum Cyanobacteriota; class Cyanophyceae; order Chroococcales; family Microcystaceae; genus Microcystis; species Microcystis sp. MC19. The sequence continues at coordinate 3,713,351 of NZ_CP020664.1, forward strand.
GGTTAACGTTAATGTTCCCGAGTTTTCAATTCCCCCTCCAGAATAGCGAGTAGCCGTATTACCAGATATTGTACTGTTGGTTAATGTTAATGTTCCCGAGTTTTCAATTCCCCCTCCGTCATAAGCAGCCGTATTACCAGATATTGTACTGTTGGTTATTGTTAATGTTCCATAGTAGTTGTAAATCCCCCCTCCCCAACTAGCCGCCGTATTACCAGATATTGTACTGTTGGTTAATGTTAATGTTCCCCAGCTATTGTTGTAAATTCCCCCTCCACTAGTAGCCGTATTACCAGATATTGTACTGTTGGTTAATGTTAATGTTCCCCAGTAGTAGTTGTCAATTCCCCTTCCTGCTTTGTTGCTGATATAGAGATTATTTAATGTAACTCCAAGTTTACTAGAGTTGTATATAATATAATTGTTATCATTCTGCCCAGAGATAGGACTAGCATTATTAACAATAGAAGCTAGTGCTGTTCCATCAGTTTCAATGGTAATCGTACCTTGTGTCTTCAAACTGCGATCGCCTGTTGTCGTATTATTAACATAAGTTAAAGCATAAGTCGTTCCTGATTTCAGCTTAATAATATAGGGAGTATTAGGACTTTTATTAGCAATTGCAACAGCATCCCGCAAAGACAAACCACTCCCAATAGTGGCACTACCATCATTCTCATCTATAGTAGTATTGACAATTAAAGTAATTGGTGCTGTTTGTTCAACCCCTATAAATTGTCCCCCTAAATCAATAACAGTACGATCATCTTCTGCTTGAATATAAGTTAACTCAGCCTCAGTTAAATTAACCCCTCTCACCAGATGAGAAAATAATTCTCCCTCATCCCCCACCGTATCCACCCTATTAATTTGAGCATCCAAAAAATGCCCAATTTCTTCCAACATCACCGCAACCAAAGCATCTGAACTAGCAGAAGCAAAAAAGCTTTCAGATAGATATATCTTATTGGTGCTAATCCCATAAGCGCCATTTGCACTACCTAAAACACTGCTGCTAACAACCTCAATCTCAGGAAGTTGACTGAAATTTCGGCTTCGCCACTGCTGTTGTAATTGCGTCGCTTTAACCACATCATAACTTGTGCCAAAAGCGATAGCCAAATTCGCCCAAAAACCATCAGATTGAGCGAAATTGAACAAAACATCGTCAACAGCAGGAAGAATCGGCAACAGTGAAGAAGTCATGACGTTAACTGCAAAGGTTTACTGCTAACAGTTTTAGCCTAACAATCCCCAATCTTTCAAGACCCCTGTAACAGAAATTAATATTTATACAGAAAACGGGTTTCTCAAAGGACAAGAAAACGGGTTTCTCAAAGAAAACGGGTTTTCTAAATAGTTTCTCAAAGAAACCCGTTTTCTCTGACAAATGGCCAAAAGGTGATCACTAACATAAACTAAGCAGTTAAAGTATTTAACCAATTGATTAAATCTTCAACCGTAGAGAAGTCGAATAAAGCTTCTCCTAATACTTCGACATTATCAATACTTAACTGCATGATTTTAGTTTCCAATGAAGGATTAATCTCCCCTAACTTGCGTTTAATTTGACGAAGAATCAATGTCTTTTCGCGTTCAATACCTTGTTCAATACCTTGTTCAATACCTTGACGCATCCAACTGGTGGTAATTTGCATAACTCCCTCCTGTACGGGTTGACTAAATGTGCTAATCTCTTGTTGAAATTGTATCTCTTCGACCGGATTTAGATTGAGATAAGTATCAATAAATCCAGAAATTAATTGCATTTTTGCAGGATTTAACTTTAAAGTAATTAACAAGCGCAGACATTCCGCCTTAACTTTTGCTCGCTCTTTCTCGGCAATGTTCATCTTCGCCATCAAAGCTGAAGCAACCGGATTCGGTTGATTAAGAAAATCTCGCCAATTTAATCGATTTAACTGCACTACTTGATAGTTAAATTCTAAGACCTTAAAATCGGGAAAATCGACTACATATTGACTAATTGCTTCTCTTTTTGGCTTTGAATAAGAAAAAATTACAATCGGATAAATCGGTAAGACAAATTTCTCATGAAAGCGAGCAAAATAAGTAAACATTCGCCGATTAAACCACTTGCGGGAACTTTCCTGCGCCTCGACATGAATCAGAAAAAACGATTCTTTTCCGCGAAACTTAACCTGTGCGACTAAATCGCTTTCATGTCTTTCTCCTTCCGTGACATCGGTAAATACTTCTTTGTCTAAAAAAGTAATCGAGTCCCTATCTAAATAATCGATTAATTGAGGAAAAAATAACTCAATAAATTCGACAAAAAAGGTGGAGATTAACTCCTTAAATAAGCGGTCATGGTCAATATTATTAGTCATGTAATATCATCTTAACTAATCTGAGTGATGAATGACTACTCTTCTGTATTGTATTCTGAAAAGTCGGTTTTGGCAACGGATTGTTATGACCTCACCCCCTTAACCTACAGCTATTGCCAAATTCGCCCAAAATCCATCAGATTGAGAGAAATCGAACAAAACATCGTCAACAGCAGGAAGGCTCGGCAACAGGGTAGAAGTCATGACATTAACTGCAAAAGTTTATTGCTAACAGTTTTAGCCCAACAATCGCCAATTTTTCAATACCCCTGTAACAGAAATTAATATTGCAAGAAAACGGGTTTCTCAAAGGACAAGAAAACGGGTTTCTCAAAGAAAACGGGTTTCTCAAAGAAACCCGTTTTCTCATTTGTTGCCAAGATGCGATCGCTAACATAAACTAGGCAGTTAAAGTATTTAACCAATTGATTAAATCTTCAACCGTAGAGAAGTCGAATAAAGCTTCTCCTAATACTTCGACATCATCAATACTTAACTGCATGATTTTAGTTTCTAATAAAGGATTAATCTCCCCTAACTTTCGTTTAAGTTGACGAAGAATCAATGTCTTTTCGCGTTCAATACCTTGTTCAATACCTTGTTCAATACCGCGTTCAATACCGCGTTCAATACCGCGTTCAATACCTTGTTCAATACCTTGTTCGATACCGCGTTCAATACCTTGTTCGATACCTTGTTCAATACCTAGTTCAATACCTTGACGCATCCAACTGGTGGTAATTTGCATAACTCCCTCCTGTACGGGTTGACTAAATGTGCTAATCTCTTCTTGAAATTGTCTCTCTTCCACTGGATTTAGATTGAGATAAGTATCAATAAATCCAGAAATTAATTGCATTTTCGCAGGATTTAACCTTAAAGTAATTAACAAGCGCAGACATTCCGCTTTTACCTTGGCTCGCTCTTTCTCGGCAATGTTCATCTTCGCCATCAAAGCTGAAGCAACCGGATTCGACTGATTGAGAAAATCTCGCCAATTTAATCGATTTAACTGCACTACTTGATAGTTAAATTCTAAGACTTTTAAATCAGGAAAATCGACTACATATTGACTAATCGCTTCTCTTTTTGGCTTTGAATAAGAAAAAATTACAATCGGATAAATCGGTAAGACAAATTTCTCATGAAAGCGAGCAAAATAAGTAAACATTCGCCGATTAAACCACTGGCGGGAACTTTCCTGCGCCTCCACATGAATCAGAAAAAAAGATTCTTTTCCTCGAAACTTAACTTGTGCGACTAAATCGCTTTCATACCTTTCTCCTTCGGTGACATCGGTAAATACTTCTTTGTCTAAAAAAGTAATCGAGTCCCTATCTAAATAATCTATCAATTGAGGGAAAAACAACTCAATAAATTCGACAAAAAAGGTGGAGATTAACTCCTTAAATAAGCGGTCATGGTCAATATTATTAGTCATGTAATATCATCTTAACTAATCTGAGTGATGAATGACTACTCTTCTGTATTGTATTCTGAAAAGTCGGTTTTGGCAACGGATTGTTATGACCTCACCCCCTTAACCTACGAAAAGAGGGGAATGCTTCCGGCAAAAAACCCCACAGAAAACGGGTTTCTTGAAGAAACCCGTTTTCTCGAGAAAAAAAACTGGAGCGAGCGCTTTTCGCCACCCCAGTGCTGTCACGGAATTCAATTCTGTATCTAAATTAACACATTATTGGCAGCAAGCATGATTAAGGAAATTGGAAATTTTTCCCAAAGGGGTTTCCAAAGGCTGTAACCTTGACTGACAGGGGATTTCGAGCCTGATAAGGCCAAAGTTTTTGGAGTCTATCCTCGAAAATTAAACCTCGGCGCTGAGATGTTCACCCAGATGAACGGTTTTCACCCATTTTAAACGTTTAGGACGCAAAGCCATCCGCAGGCTGACACTGGGAATAATAATAAACCAGTGCATCATATAAATCATGCCGCGAATGGTTTGAGCAAGGATGTCTAAACCGAGAGCGAAAGTGAATTTTCTACCCGTATTGACTCGGATTAATCCTGTCACCATACCCCAGAGAGAAAGGGAAAGAGCCAAACCAGTTAAAGGCGTTAAAATCGGAGCTTGGTGCTGGGTAATTGTGATTAAAAGATCGGGAATAGCGGCCGCAGGTAAGATATATTGAACGAGCAAAAAAGCAATTAAATCAAACTTTTTCGGCCAAGGCATGGGAGACTTTAAAATCGCTTTCCAATAGTCGAGATAACGCTGAAAACCACCTTCGGCCCAACGATTGCGCTGATGCCATAAAGCGATCGCAGTTGTCACCCCTTCTTCCGCTACTGCGGGAAAATTTAAGATATTAATTTTCCAATTATCGATATGGAGACGAATAGTTAAATCAAGATCGTCGGTGATCGTTTGTTCATTCCAACCCCCGCAACGATTTAAGGCACTACGACGGACAAATTGACCATTTCCGCGCAATTCTCCGATCCCTCCCACCGCGATCCGTTGCTGTTGGAAACAGCTATCAAAGATCATTTCTACCGCTTGTCCTTTTGTCCAGAAGTTTTCGGCAGCATTGGCGATCGCTTTTCGCACCTGTACCGCACCCACTTCTCGATCGTCGAACATCGGCACCACATGACGCAGTAAATCGGAGGATAATCCCGCATCGGCATCGAATACGCCAATAATTTCCCCGTTAGTCAGGGATAAAACCTGATTCAAGGCGCCGGATTTGCCACCTCCGGCATTAGCAGGACGATGGAGAATTTTTAATTGGGGATATTCTAAAGCAAGGCGATCGAGAATCGCACCCGTGTTGTCGGTGCTATAGTCATCGACGATCCAGACTTCTAACTTATCTTGGGGATAGTCTAGATGACAGAGATAATTAACCAGTTTCGTGATTACGGTTTCTTCATTTTTGGCCGCTACTAAGAGAGAAACCCTGGGGACAGAGGCTAAATCCTGATCCAGTAAGGGAATTGGCGGCGTTTCCGGTTTGGTGAACAGCAGCCGCAAAGCTTGCCCCGATAGTACCATAGTTAGGGCGATAATTGCCCAATAACCCCAACTAAGCCAATGAAGTCCGATAATTATTGTCCAGACCGCCATGAGGCTAAAAGCTGCTTTCTGTCTGCGTCCCGATCGGCCTTGAAAAATTTCGCTTCTAAATTCGTCCTCCTCGTCTTCGGGATCGGACCAGTCAGATAGGAGGGAACCAATCGGGTCTAATTCTTCATTATCATCCTCTTGCGACCAATAATTTTCTGCCATAATCGACTCAGGTTAAGTAACTTTTCAAGTAGACGCTTGTTTCTTGCTTTATCTTACCGAAAATTGTTAAAATTTTTAACAGAATCTTAAGTTTTTTCGGCAAAGAAACCCTAGTTTTTCAAGCTATTGGTTTTTTTTCCCCATAAATGCGCTTTTTCGGCTAAGATTGCTTTGTTTACATTCGTTGAGAAAATTTAACATTTATCCCCTATGTCAAACCTGCTCCTCTGTGTCGGACTGATTTGTGGCTCAATTATTTGGGTGGAGATCGTGCGTGATTGCTATCATGCCCTAGCTCACCATTGGCAGCCCCTTTATCGTCTGCACGTCTGGCATCATCGGGTTTTTCGTCCCGATCTGTCGGTAATGAGCGAGGAAATTTATCGTCGGGCCCACTGGTACAATGATGTACCAGAGGCCTTGGTGATGTTGGCTGCCAGTGTTTTACCTGTACTACTGGCCTACTCTTGGGGGTTCGATCGCCCTTGGTTAGGTTGGTTAGGTTCCCTTTATACTTTGGCTTTTCTCAGCACGGCGATCGGTCGAGGTTTAGGGATCGCTAATCTGGAGGAATTAACCGATTTAACCCATCGTCCGGGGCAATTTGAGAGTTTACCGGCTCAATGGCGCGTTAATCGTACCTACCACTGGCGACACCATTTTGATAACCAAAAGGCTTATTATTGTGGAACTTTCACCTTTATGGATAAATTGATGGGGACGGCACTTTCTCTCAAGGGCAAAACGATCGCCATTACTGGGGCGAATGGAACTTTAGGGCGATCGCTGTTAAAGTACCTACAACTGAAGGGAGCCAAGGTGATCGCGCTCACTTCTGGGGAGAATGCGATCGCCATTGAAATTAACGGCGAATCAGTACCTGTAAAAACCGTGAAATGGCAAATCGGCGAAGAAACGCAACTTGAGGACCTATTTAAGTCTGTAGATATACTGATTTTAAATCATGGCGTTAATGTCCACGGCCAAAGAACCCCAGAAGCGATCGAATTAGCCTACCAAGTGAATACTTTTTCCGTCTGGCGTTTAATGGAATTATTCTTCAAAACTGTCCGCACTAACGAGCAAATTGCCCGCAAGGAAGTCTGGGTGAATACCTCGGAAGCGGAGGTTAATCCTGCCTTTAGTCCCCTCTACGAACTCAGTAAACGAGCGATCGGTGATATGATTACCCTGCGTCGTTTAGATGCCCCCTGTGTGGTAAGAAAGCTAATTCTTGGTCCTTTTAAGAGTAATTTAAATCCTGTGGGTATTATGTCCGCCGATTGGGTGGCTAAACAGATTATCAAGGCGGTACAAAGAGATAGCCGCAACATTATTATTACTATTAATCCCTTGACTTTTATCACCTTCCCAATTAAGGAATTCTCTGTTTCTACCTACTTAAAACTATTTACTCGTTCCCCAAAAAATCAGGAAAAACCCTAACTATTTATCCTTAATCGGGGATCAGGACTATTTTTCCGCGCACTCTTTCCGATTCACTATAATTATGAGCTTCTACCACCTGGGAAAAAGTATAGGTGCGATCGATTCTAACAGTTAATTTTCCCGATTCGATCGCTTCTTTGAGAAATTGCCAGTCGGACGCTTGTGCTTGAGCAAAAAATATCAGTTTCCCTTTTTGGGGCAACCAAGCACCGAGATAATTTAAGAGGATAATTCCGGGATTTGGGAGGGTGGTTATATAGGTGCCTTGGGGTTTTAAAAGCTGACGACAGTGCCAAAAAGAAGACTTAGCCACAGCATCGAAGATTATATCATATTTCTGCTCAGTTTTTCTCCAATCTTCTTGGGTATAATCGATAACTTTATCGGCTCCTAAAGAGGTGACATAATCGATATTTTTGCTACTACAAACTCCATCTACTTGTGCGGAGAAAATTTTTCCTATCTGCACGGCAAAGCTACCCACTCCTCCCGATGCACCATTAACTAAAATCCGATTTCCTGCTTTAATATTGCCAAAATCGCGCAAGACTTGCAAAGCGGTAGAAGCAGCCAAAGGAGTGGCGGCAGCTTCAATAAAACTCTGATTAGGCGGTTTTTTAACTAATAGGGAAGCGGGAATAATTGCATATTCAGCATAGGTTCTACCCGGTAATTGATTGAGAAAACCAAAAACCTCATCTCCGATCTGGAATTGTTCCACCTGACTACCTTTTTCAACGATAATTCCCCCATAATCAAAACCTAATTGCAGGGGAAATTTATTACCTGTGGCTATTTTGAGCATTCCCCGACGAATCTTCCAATCAATCGGATTAATTCCCGCTGCCATAATCTTAATTAAGACTTCTTTCCCTTGGGGAATTGGCTTTTCTATGTCTGTGTATTGGAGAACATTACTATCGCCATAGCGATTAATGATAATAGCTTTCATAATTAAGAAAAAAGTTGATAAAATAGCAAAGGAGCAAAGGTAATGACCAAGAGAACAAAAATCCAAACTCGTCCCGCTAAAAGATTATAATCTTGACCTAATCTTGCCCAAGATTGACCGGCGATAAAATGGCCGAATAGAAACTCAAAACCCACTGTTAATAGTAACCAAATTAAACCGATAGTAATTGCTTGACCGGACGATTCTAGACCCAAAAAATAGACAAGAGTGCCAATATAAAGACTAAAAAAGAGGATTCCTGTCAGGGTAGAAATTTGATGAGCGCGTAATTCATTGAGATATTTTCCGTAGGTGGTTTCTCGGAGGATACCGTTACTAATTCCTATTACGATCATCGGGAGCCATGCGACAATGTAGCGACTAATCATAAGTTGTTGGTTTAGAACTCGCTCTAATTGGATTATAGCTATATTTGGCTGATAACTTGAGATATTTTGGTAAAAATTAAGATTGTTACTTGCCTAAATTTTCAGCAAGATAATCAACCAGCTTTTTCACTGTTGTAAATTCTTGGCATTTTTCTTCTGAAAGTTCAAGATCGAATTCTTCTTCTAAAGCCATGATTAATTCAATCGTATCAAATTCATCTCCTCCCCAATTTGAGACTAATAAACCATTACTACAAGAACTATAAGAACTATAAAAGCTAGAAGAACTATAACAACTATAAGAACTATAACTACCGACGTTTTCCTTAGATTTTAAATAAAATAGTTCATCATCAATAGGTATCTCAGACTTTTCCACATCTAATTGATCACTAATTATCTCTTGAACTTTGATAAAAATTGCTAATTTTCGTTCATTGTCTTGTGACGTTATTTTCTCGGTATCATCATTTTTTTTATCGTTAATAACAGCATTAGCTTTTTGTTCTGCTATTTTAATAGCTTTCTCTTCATTGATTCTCCTTGATTCCAATAGACTGGATTGACTGAAAAATAACTGATATCTCATAACTTCAATTCTAGAATTAATTAAGTTTCGTATTATATGAAATTCTACTTTATGACCACTTTCCTTGTAAATTCTTGTGGCTAAATCCCAAACAATCTGATCGCGGTTTGCTTCTAGCTGGTTTAATTTTTCTTCACTCAGAGATACCATATCATCCAAATACTGATTGATCATCATTGCCAGAATTTGCATCTCATAATTTTTGCTATCTTCATTCATTCGACTAGATCCTCTGCTGCAAAAAATCTCAACCGTATTATATCTCAAGATAAATACTTTTCTAAAAAATTTAGCTTATCAACACCGATCAAGCAATTTATTGGTTAAAACTATAAGTAGGGAGGCACAATTATTTGTAGGATGGGTTAGCGGTAGCGTAACCCATCGGGGCGTTAGGTTTCATGCTTCAACCCAACCTTGTATATTGAGAGAGGTGGTAGACCGTCCCAACCTTGGTCGGAAAAGACCGCTTCGTAGCAAGGGTCACCACCATAATCTCCCTGACAAAACTCGAACAGTCGCCGGGGTCGTGGCGAAAACAATCAATTGTTAAGCTAAGAGACCGTATCGGGCAAGGATGAGTAAAATCAAGGGGATGCTCTCCAAAAGAACCATTAATCCCGCCAATTTCTCAGGTTTAATCATGGAAAATATCTCTCAATGGGTAGGCATTGACATTAGTAAAGCGACCCTAGATGTTTACCTTCGTCCCCTCAGTAAAGCGATGAAAGTTGCTAACACAAAGGAGGACATATCTAAACTGGTCGAAACCCTAAAATCCTACACTGTCAACCTCATCGTTCTGGAAGCAACAGGAGGTTTAGAAACTGAACTGGTGATTCAATTACAAGAAGCGGATTTACCTGTAGCCTTAATCAATCCCCGTCAAGGAAGAGACTTTGCTAAAGCCACTGGTAAATTAGCCAAAACCGATGCCATTGACGCTCAAATTTTAGCTCATTTTGGCGAAGCAATGCAACCGCAAATATTAGCGGTTGAGTCGGAAGAATCTCGTCAATTGGGCGACTTAATTAGTCGTCGCCGGCAACTTGTCGAGATGCGGACTGCCGAAAAAAACCGACGGGAACGCGCTCGCGGTAAAGCTTTGGTCGATATCGAAGCCCATCTTGAGTATCTCGATAACTGCCTCGAAAAACTCAATCAAGAAATTGAGGAATTGACCCAAGCTAACCAACAATGGCTCGAGAAAGTCAATTTACTCAAAACCGTGCCGGGGATTGGTCAAGTAATTTCTACTACTCTCGTCTCCGACTTACCAGAACTCGGTCAATTAACCGCCAAACAAATCTCTCGCTTAGTCGGTGTCGCACCGATTAATCCTGATAGTGGTCAACATAAAGGTAAGCGAATGATTCAGGGAGGTCGCGCTCAGATTCGGGCGACTCTTTACATGGGAGCGGTGGTAGCTATGCGTCATAATCCGGTGATTAAAACCTTTTACGAACGCCTAGTCGGACGCGGTAAATCAAAAAAACTGGCTCTGACTGCTTGTGTGCGGAAAATCTTAGTTATTCTTAATGCAATGGTTCGCCAAAATCAGCCTTGGCAGCTTGCTGACAATTTACCACCTTGTTCCTAGAGATTCACACTTTTTGTTATCTCTGATCAAGGGTTGCGCTTGCTTTGGTTTAACCTGAGCGACTTAGTTTTTGCTGCGCTTTTTTCTGGCTTGAGATTTTAGGTTCGACAGCAACTCCTTGATTGTTTTTTGAGTTACCCCTTGACAATCAAGACAGTCGCTACGTTCATCTTATATTTAATTCCACCCACCTACTTAAATAGGGCGTTTCTCATAAAGATGAAGTATAAACCGATCGGGTATCGTCTCGGAGTCTCCCCAAAACGAAAACCTCATACCTCACCATTAAGATAACTGCCATAAGTGAGGACAGGGGTGACAGTGGGGTAAATTGTTAATTTTTTTGGGGATTTAGCTACATTATCCGAAAAATGTCACACTAGAGGTAGGGGATCATCAGCGATCGATCATCAGCTTTCAGCAATTTTTGGCTATTTCCCCAGGGTATTGCTGGCAGCCGGTGGGAAAAAAGATTAACTTCAACCCTGACTTTATCTGCTATCGAGGAGGTTAATTCGATGAATAATACGGAAACACTCTCAGTCGATCGAGATACCAACAAACTCTATAATAAAATTCTCGTGGCTGTGGATTATCAAGATGTCACTCCAGAGGTATTAAATGCGGCTATTCTCTTAGCGAAAACCTACGCTAGTGAGTTGCGGATTGTTTATAGTCTGTCTCAACCTTTGACTCCCTACACGGAAACTTTTATTTATGGTAATCTGATCGGTTATGGTGGCGGTTATCCCTCCGATATGGTCGCCTTAGAACAACAAATCACCGAAGAAATGCAGGCGGAATTACAAGCTTGGTTAAACAGTTTAGTCGATCGAGCTAAGGAGGATAATATCATAGCCCGGGCTGATTATTATATCGGTGATCCGGGACAGAAAATTTGTCAAGTTGCCCAGCAAGAGGGGGTAGATTTAATTATTGTGGGTCGTCACGGTCGATCGGGCTTATCTGAGTTAATCTTAGGTAGTGTCAGTAATTATGTGGTACATCATGCTCCCTGTTCAGTTTTGGTGGTACACATCACTCGTTAATTAGAAAGGGTTGAAATCCATTTTTTTCTGTCCATTGAATTGCTCCATCTCTTCCTGTCCAGTAAGTCTTAATCCCGGCCTTTCTCAGTTGATTTCTGACATTACGGGAGAGATTGTTAGTGATAGCGATCGCTGTTTGTGGTCGAATGGACTCTAACCATTGTTTATCTAGATTGCTTCCCTGCCATAATAACACTAGGGGGCTAAATTCTTGGGATAAATTAACGGGATTTTTCGGGTTGATAATCCAGAGCCAAGATTGATTTTTTACCTGAAATTTAAATAAATTTTTCTCGATCAATTGTCCAGTAATTTCGCCGAGATTAAATTTTTCTAACTGGGATAAATTAATAGTTTTTTGGATCGGTATGTCCTCAGTAATAGTTGAGAATTGCGCCGAATTATTAACGGTTATTGCCCCTTGTATTTGATTAATTCCCTCCTGTCGCAAAAAGGGCAAAACTGTATAACGGGCCGTTGCGGGTTCCTCTCCATTAATTAAGAGAGTATTTCCTCGATTTTGAATAATGATTACCGGTTGCGATTTGGTGGCTAAAACTGTCACCTGAGTTAAAGTTAAATGCTGATAAATAATCGGGATTAAAATTACAGCGAGAATAAATAAACCGATTAAATGCCACCGTTGACGAAACCAGATATTAAAGCAGATTAAGGTAAGGCAAATATAAATAATTAACATCACTCCTAAAGATAATTTACCTGTGGAGTAGGTACTAAAAGGAAGCAGACTAAAAAAGGTGGTAATTTGCAGTAATAACTCTAGAGGGTAATAGAGAATACTAGCGCCGATACTGCCCAAAGGGGGATAAATTAAGCCTAAAAAAGCAGTAAAAACTCCTCCTAAACTAATTAGGGTAACTAGGGGGGTTGTGATAATATTAATCGGGATATTATAAAGAGCGATCGAGTTAAATGTAAACATTAATAAAGGCATAGTCCAGAGACTAGCAGCTAGACTAATAGCTATAGGTTCAGTGATTAAATTAGGTAAATAGTCAATTTTATTTTTCAGTAAAGGAACAGTAATAATTAATCCCAAAGTCGCTAAAAAACTTAACTGAAATCCTAAATCCCAAATCCAGAGAGGTTGCCATAATAATAGAATGTTAGCCGCTAGTAACAGGGAACCTAAACTATTAACTTGTCGATTATAAAGCAGACCGATTAATGCCCCAATTCCCATCAAAATCGCTCGCAGGACTGAAGGTTGTAACCCGGTTAAAGTGCCGTAAATTATTAAGACAGTAAGGGCAATAATAAACTGTTGTTTGGGGGATAAATTGCGAGTAATAGTTAAAACAAATCCCAACAAAATAGCCACATGAAAGCCAGAAGCTGCTAAAATGTGAGCTAATCCAGTTTTAATAAATAAATCGGTGATTTTTGCTGGCAAATTAACCGCTTGTCGTCCGAGGGTAATCGAACTTAATAAAGTCCCTTTTTCTTGGCCTAGTCCTTGAATTTGTGCCTCAACAATGCGCTGACGAATCTGCCAAACTCCCCAATTTGGTGACTTTTTGTCGATAATTATTTCCCCTTTTAAACCAGCAAAAGCACCCCGATGCGCTAGATAATTAGCAAAGTCAAAAGCATTGGGATTATTGGCACGACGGGGACGATAAAGTAATCCTTTAACTGTTATTTCTTGTCCGGAATAAACCTGATTTTCTGCTAGATTTGGGAGAGTAACGTAGAGTTTACCTTCGGATTTTTCTGTGGGTAAATTCCTAAGGCTAAATTCCTTTACTTCTAACCAAAATTGTAAATTCTCTCGGCGATTGAGACGAACTTCTGAGCTAATACTCCCCGTGATTTTAATAGAGTTAACTACATTATTTTTTAAAAGATGACTGATATCGTTTGCGGTGGGGTAAGGAGTGCGAATTTCCAGATAAACAACGGCAAATATAGCTATTAATCCCGCTATCAGCCAAATTTTTTTCGGGGGACTTTGCCACCAAAAACGACGGATAAAAATTGTGGTTAACAGGGTAATTAAACCAAGAATAACAATCCTAATTACCACTTCTTGCCATCGGTTTAACTGGGGACTAAAATCTAGCAGACCTGTAGATAATAATCCCAGAATATAGGCTAAACCAAGAATAACGCTATTAGGGCGATTCATAGAAATTTTTGTCGTCAAAGAATTTCAGAATTAGGGAACATTATTTTTACATAATATCAGCGAAAATCGAGATTAAAAAGTAACTTAGCATAAACACTATGGGGATCGTTAAATGTAGGTAACTTCAATAATTCCTGCTGAAAATTTTGCCATTCCTGCGTCAAAGGGTGATTATTTTTAGTGAGAGGAGGAAGATAGGTTTGCAATAAATCAGAAAAAAGTTCTTCTTGCCAACTTTGCGATCGAGGATATTCTTTAAGACTCCAATCATCCCCTAATTTAGCTGTTTTGGCCGCATATTGTACTGCCGCTTCTAGACCACCAATTTGATCAACTAAACCAATTTTAACCGCATCTTTTCCCGTCCAGACGCGACCTTGGGCCACAGTTCTAACCTTGTCTGGGGATAATTTTCGCCCCCGGGCCACCGTCTCGATAAATAAATCATAGAACCGATTAACTGCCGCTTGATAAATTTCTAATTCCTGGGAATTTTTCGGTCTGGTAATAGTAGATATATCGGCCAATTTTCCAGTTTTCACCGTATCCCAATCGATGCCATTATTATTAGCAATTTTCTGAATATTTAACAATAATCCAAACACACCGATCGAACCAGTAATTGTATCACTATCGGCAAAAATTCTTTGACCCCCCATGGCGATCCAATAACCCCCGGAAGCTGCCACATCACCCATAGAAATAATTACTGGTTTTTTCGCATCTAAACGCTTAATTTCCCGCAGAATCACCTCAGAAGCAGTGGCACTTCCCCCCGGACTATTAATTCTCAAAACTACCGCTTTTACCTCTTCTTTCTCCTGTAATTTTCGCAGTTCCTTCGCCAATTTATCCCCACCAATTTCGCCTCTATCTCCCTGACCTTCTACGATTGTCCCTTCTGCATAAACTATCGCTATTTGATTGCTACTATCTTCCTCCTCATCAAGAGAACTAGCATAATTAGCTAAAGAAATCTGCGAAAAAGAGTCAGAATTTACCTCCTCATTAGTTTTATTTTTTGCTTCTCCTGTTAACTCCTTTGCTAAAACAATTACTCGATCTAAATAGGCCACTTCATCGACAAAACCCGCCGTTTTCGCTGTGGTGGCTTCCAGAACACCTTGAGTATCAGAAATAGTTTGCAGCTGTTGGGGGGTTAAATTGCGACTTTTGGCCACTGTGGAACTATAATTAGACCAAATTGTATCGAGTAGGGTTTGCAGCTGCTGACGATTCTGGACACTTAAATCCTGACGCGTATAGGGTTCCACCGCACCTTTAAAAGAACCCACTTTTACCACTTGTACCCCCACACCATATTTTTCTAGTGCATCGGCAAAAAAGGTTTGTTGACTACTTAAACCATTAATTTCCATTCTCCCCACGGGGTTAATAATCACCTTTTCAGCAACGGAAGCGAGATAATATTCCTTTTCCGTCCATTCCACATCGTAGGCGATAATTTTTTTACCTGATTGGCGAAAATTTGCCAAAGCTTGCCGCACTTCCGTCAGGGTAGCATAGCCATATTCACCGACAGTGCCGCGGCCGTAGAGTAACAGACCGACAATATTATCATCAAGGGTGGCCTTTTCGATCGCCGCTATTACCTGTCGTAAATTTAAAGTGGTCGCACTCTCACCGGTCAAACTATCGGCTAAACTGGAACTAGGGGGAGCATCGCTGATATTGGTGGCTAAGTTAAAAACTAAGACCGATTTTTCCTTAACTGAGGAGCTATCGCTAGACATAAGGGAAGAAAGCAGTAAAAATGCTAATCCCCCCACACCTAAGACCGAAAATGCCAATAATCCCAATAAAGTTCCCAAGCAACTAGCGAAAGTTTGTTTAAAAAACTGGCCCATCGGTTTTCATCTGCTACTAATTATCCTGTTTCCTATTGTAGGGATTCCCCGCCCAGAAACAAGTTTTTTATTTACGAACAAATGTACTTAAAGTCTTGGGGATAGTGACTGGAGTTGTGAGATGTCAAGGGATCGGCTAAGATTGTGATAGACAATTTCCAGTCAAAGAGATGAATCAATTAAATTGAAGATAGATTCTGTCTTTGATCCCCCCTTCCCCCCTTGATAAGCTATCCCTTATAGGGATCTTTCTTAACAATTTTTGCAGTAAGCACTCCAACCCTTATCCTGACTTGATTTCAGTTTTTTCTTTGTCAGTAAGGGTGTCAACAAGGAATATTACAAATTGTTAACCGAGTCTTGAAAGCCTTGTGCCACAAAGGTTTGAAATGTTAAGAAAGATGTGACTAAAGGACAGCTTGATAAGGGGGGTGTCTGGCAATTTTTAACACCTACCTACTTAAAAGAGATGAATCAATTAAAACCGAAACTCGTCAATTATCCAGATTGGGAGCGAAAAGAACAAATTAAACGAAATCGTTCGGCTTTGGCTATCTTAGAACAAAGACGACAAAAACGGTCACAAATAACCGATGAGCAAGACCAAGAAATTTCCCAGTGTTTGCTCAATTTTCAGACCGCGATTGATAATGCTCGTCCTTTAGGTTTAAAGCTTTATAGCCTTGGCTAGAAACTCTAAAGATTGGCAAACAAACGGCTGATAATTACAATATTGATGTGGATATTATTAAGTAGCTGGACACAATTAATTAGACATATCTAACTACCTCTTGCATGAGTGCCTTTTGCCTATCCTAACTAAGAAGTTAATTTTGTCCTATTACTTATTCTTGCTCATTGGCAGTTATAAAAAAACAATATCGGCTCTCTTATTCTTTGTGTGATAAGTTTAACTTATATGGTAGCGATCTTTGTGTCCTTTGTGTCTCTGTGGTTCCTTCCACACTACTACTAATGTCAAACATTTTCAGGGATTTGCAGAAGCTTTAAATTGGCAAGATATTAACATATAACAGCTTTAAGCTTGATCATTTTTTCACTTTAACTACTTAATCTTATGCAGTTTATTGATCGCGCCGAAATAGAAGTAGAGGGGGGTAAGGGAGGTGATGGAATTGTCGCTTTCCGTCGGGAAAAATACGTCCCCGCTGGCGGTCCGGCCGGAGGTAATGGGGGAAAAGGTGGTTCGGTGATTTTTGTGGCGACTCAGAACCTGCAAACCCTGCTAGATTTCCAGTATAGTCGCTATTTTAAGGCCGATGACGGTAAACGGGGCGGCCCTAACAACTGCACCGGAGCCAACGGTAGCGATCGCATTATTAAAGTTCCCCGTGGTACCGTGGTTTACGATCTCGATAGCGAGGAAATTATCGGCGATTTGGTCACTCCCGAACAGACTTTAATCGTGGCTGCCGGGGGAAAAGGGGGATTAGGCAACCGCCACTTTTTAAGTAATAATAATCGCGCACCCGAATACGCTTTACCCGGTTTAGACGGAGAAAAACGCCATTTACGCCTAGAATTGAAGTTATTAGCGGAAGTAGGACTGATTGGGCTGCCCAATGCGGGAAAATCGACCCTAATCTCCGCCGTTTCCTCTGCTCGTCCCAAAATCGCCGATTATCCCTTTACGACTCTTATCCCTAACTTGGGAGTGGTACGCAAACCCACGGGAGATGGGACGGTATTCGCCGATATTCCTGGATTAATCGAGGGAGCGCACCGAGGAATCGGCCTAGGACACGAATTTTTGCGCCATATCGAACGCACACGCCTGTTAATTCATCTTGTCTCTTTGACATCAGAGGACCCGATCGCCGATTATCAAATTATCCAAGGGGAATTAGCCGCCTATGGTCGAGGCTTAGAAAAGCGCTCGCAAATACTGGTTTTCAACAAAATTGATGCTGTGGACGAGGAAACGATAGATAACTATCAAAAGCAGTTTGCTAAAATAACCAATGCCGAGATTTTGACTATTTCCGCTGTTACGGGAGCCGGATTAACCACTCTACTCGCCAAAGTTTGGCAGCAATTAGAGCAACTGGAGAGGGTCGAGGTTGAAACCCCTTCCCTGTTTTCCTAAAATCGCTCGTTAGTTGTTGGGTTGCCGGGGTGCGGGTGGTCGGCGATTGCTCGGTCTTCTTTCCGTACCTTCAAAGTTACCATTAGAACGACGGGTGCGGCGCTGTTCGCCTTCATTTTCGGCCGCATAGACTTCTAGATAAACAGAGCGACCCGCACTCGCGGCCGCCATTTCTAGGGTAGTTCTAATCGCCTGTAAATTGCGTCCTCCCCGGCCGTAAACTTTGCCTTTATCGACATCATCGAAGGCTACACGCACCCAAAGACGTTCATTTTCCTTACAGCGCTCGATATCCAATCTCAGACTGGCTGGATCTTCCAAAAACGGCTCGATCATAAATTTCACCAGTTCGAGATAATTGGGGGTACTAGGCATTGATTTTCTCGAAAATTTTCTGTTTGGTGAGAATGCCGCGCACGGTGTCCGTCGGTTGCGCTCCTTGTTGTAAGCGTCGGATGATTCCTTCTTCATCCAGACGCACTTCATCGGTGCGAGGATTGTAAAATCCTAACTCCTCTAGGGGACGACCATCGCGACGACTGGTGCTAACGGCCGCAACGATACGATAACTGGCTTCGCGTTTTTTACCAAAGCGTTTTAGACGTAATTTGATCATGGTTACTCAAAAATTCTCCTTTCCGATTCTAACTCATCCCAGCGGTATTTCCACAAGTGGCGATCGAGGGAACGGTCGGCAGCCATTGGCTATTATTGAAAATAACGCCTATATCTTAATGGTGAGGTACAAAG
The DNA here is from genome assembly GCF_003019735.1 of Microcystis sp. MC19. NCBI lineage: Bacteria > Bacillati > Cyanobacteriota > Cyanophyceae > Chroococcales > Microcystaceae > Microcystis > Microcystis sp. MC19. The sequence continues at coordinate 3,731,857 of NZ_CP020664.1, forward strand.
TTGAAGTGTGTTAAGTAGGGAGGCACAATTATTTGTAGGATGGGTTAGCGGTAGCGTAACATAATCGGGCGTTGAGTTTCATGCTTCAACCCAACCTACGTTCATCCTAGATTTAATTCCACCCACCCACTTAGTTTTGGCTAACACACCCGAAATTATAGCGTTTCTCGCATCTGTGCGGCACAGTTAAACCTTTGCTGATTAAGCTGTTCAGGCTCGGGAATGTACCTCTTGTGAATCAGAAATGCTATAAGATTAAATTAAACCTCTTGCATAATTAATTTTTTGAGGGTTCAAAAACGTCAAAAATAAGGATTAAATCGCACAACATCTGTAAATATAGCGTTTCCTAAGCTAGTGAGGTACACATATTTTTCGGATCTTCTAGGTTCTGTGTGATCAGTTTAACTTACAATATGATCGATCAATCTTTGTGTCCTTTGTGTCTTTGTGGTTCGTTCCACTCACTCGCCAGCAGTACTGTATCCTAGAATACATTTTACCCACCAAACCTGGGAGAGCCTATTTTTCTTCCCTTTTGACTTTTGCCTCTTGCCTTTTGCCTAAAACCCATAACTTTTGTACCTCAGCAGACTGAAAAACGCTATAGACCATTTAACTGATTAATGCTCATTCTTAATTCTCCTGACTACTGACTACTGACTCCTAACCCTAACAACAATTTGTGATTTTTACAAGAGGTCTAGTTTTTACCCTTATCTAACCGTAAACTTTCCCATAATACTCTTGATATTCTTTGGATAACAAAGGTTGCCACCAATCCCGATGATCGAGATACCATTGAATGGTTTTTCTTAATCCCCCCTCTACCGTTTCTTGAGGTTGCCAACCTAATTCGGTGCGAATTTTACTGGCATCAATAGCATACCGGCGATCATGTCCAGGCCGATCCTTAACAAAAGTAATTAAATTCCGAGCGGGTTTCACGGGTAAATCGGTGGCCAATTCATCCATTAACTCACATAACATCCTGACTAAATCGATATTTTTTACCTCATTATTTCCGCCAATATTATAGGTTTCTCCCGCTTTTCCTTTGTGAATAACTGTATCTAAAGCTTGACAATGATCCCGCACATATAACCAATCTCGAACATTTTGACCATCACCATAAACGGGTAAAGGTTTACCCAAAAGAATATTAATACACATCAAAGGAATTAACTTTTCAGGAAAATGATAGGAACCATAATTATTAGAGCAATTAGTAATAATTGTCGGCATTCCGTAGGTATGAAAATAAGCTCTCGCTAGATGATCACTCCCCGCTTTTGAGGCAGAATAGGGACTATTAGGAGCATAGGGAGTAGTTTCGGTAAAAGCCGGATCATCTACTCCTAAACTACCATAAACTTCATCGGTGGAAACGTGCAGAAAACGATAGTTATCGGGTTGATGATTACTTAACCAATGTTGCCGAAAACTTTCTAATAGAGTAAAAGTTCCCACCACATTAGTTTGTACAAAAGCCCCAGGTCCAAGAATCGATCGATCCACATGGGATTCGGCAGCAAAATGAGCAACCGTATCGATATTTTCACCAGCAAATAATTGATCAACTAAAGCTCGATCGCAGATATCCCCTTGCAGAAAACGAAAATTCTTTCTATCTTTCAGTGTCGCTAAATTATTCAAATTGCCCGCGTAGGTAAGAGCATCAAGAACAATGACACGATCCTCAGGATAATTCTCGCACCAATGATGAACAAAATTCGAGCCGATAAATCCTGCTCCACCAGTAATTACTATGTTTCTAGCTTGATTTTCTGTCGCCATGGCCACCTCTAGCAAAAGTTCGCTACTTATTTTAGGCTTTTTTGCCTTACAATTCCTGCTCGAAAGTGATCTGATCGGAGCGATAATCCGGCGGTTCAACGTGAATTAAAATTCTCACAGGGCTAAATTGTTGGGTTAATCTTGCTTCTACCGCTTCCGTGATCCTGTGAGCAGTTTCCACATCTTGAGCGGAGACAACTAGGTGCATTTCTATAAATACCTGTCTTCCCACCACTCCCCGAGACGCGATCGCATGACAATTAAGCACCCCCGGCACCTCCATCACAATTTGATGAATCACTTCAGGAGCGATCGCCATTTCATCCACTAACAAAGGTAAATTCTCCATCAGGACTTTCCAACCACTGCTAAACACCAAAAAAGCGACGGGAAAGGACAAAATCACATCTAACCATTGTAATTGGGGAATATTAGCCGTATTGCCCACCCAAACCCCGACTAAACCCAATAAAACCGTAATTGTCACCCACACATCACTCATGGTATGCCTAGCATCGGCAATCAAAATCGCACTACCGACACGCTGCCCCACGGATCTCTCATAATAGGTGACAAAAATATTCACCCCTAAAACGATAATTAATAGCCATAACTCAGGACCTGCAATCTCGACAGGTTTTCCTCCTTTGATAATACGCATGATCCCCCCTTGCAAGATTTCAAAACAGGCAATCCCCAAAAAGGCGGCGATCGCCAAAGCTCCGATCGCTTCGTATTTTAGATGTCCGTAGGGATGATCTCGATCTGGATAGGGAGAGGAAAACCGCATCGCTACTAATCCCAAGACATTATTGGCACTATCGGTGACACTATGGAGAGCATCCGCTTGCAGACTTAAAGCACCAATCCTCAAACCCACCCCCGCTTTGATCGCCATAACCAAAATGTTCAGCAGCAGGGTGATCCAGAGAACTTTTTGGACGGTAGCCCGATTATCTTTTAAAACAGCCACAGGATTATCAGTTATCAGTTATCAGTTATCAGTTATCAGTTATCAGTTATCAGTTAAGTAGGGAGGCACAATTATTTGTAGGATGGGTTAGCGGTAGCGTAACATAATCGGGCGTTGGGTTTCATGCTTCAACCCAACCTACGTTCATCTTATATTTAATTCTACCCACCCACTTATCAGTGGGTAAGTTATCAGTTATCAGGGAAATTTCAACTAAAACCCCAAAAACCCAACTACTTGAGGGTTGAAAAAGGGCAAAAATAAGGATTAAATTGCCTAAAGTCGGTAAATAGACCATTTAATTGATTATTATTCATTTTTAATTCTCCTGACTCCTGACGACCGGCTACTGACTCCTGACCCTAACAACAATTTTTGATTTTTGCAAGAGGTCTGGTCATCAACAATTGATCAACTCCCGAAATAATAGACTACCATCGGTCAAATTGAGCAGCGGATCGGCGGCCCGCTCGGGATGGGGCATCATTCCTAGCACATTTCCTGCTTTATTGGTAATTCCTGCAATATTATTTAACGATCCGTTGGGATTTCCTGACTCATCAACCTCTCCTGTGGGAGTACAGTAACGAAAGAGAATTTGACCGTTATCCTCCAGAGATTTTAACGTATCTTCTGCGGCATAATAACGCCCTTCCCCGTGGGCAATGGGCAAATTAAGCACCTGTTGCGTTTGATAACCTCGCGTCCAGACAGATTGATTGTTTTCCACTTTTACTGGCACTCGATCGCAGATAAAATGTAAATCCCGATTACGAATTAACGCACCAGGTAGCAGCCCAATTTCCGTTAATACCTGAAAACCGTTACAGATGCCTAAAACTAATTTACCTTTTTCGGCTTCTTCTCGGACAGTTTTCATTGCTGGTGAAAATCTAGCGATCGCACCACAGCGCAAATAATCGCCGTAACTAAATCCCCCCGGCACCACAATCACATCCACATCCCCTAGCTCCGTCTCTTGATGCCAAACATAGCGGGTGGGTTGCTGAAAAATCCCCTCCGTCACCGTTGCCACATCTCGATCGCAATTCGATCCGGGGAAAACAATAATCCCAAACTTCATAATTTTTAACTTGGTTAATTCATTGTGCAGAAAGCTCTCATCAGATGGGTGTTGGGGTATTGGGGTATTGGGTGAATTTCCCCATTTCCCCATTTCCCTATCCCCTAATCTCTATCCCCTATCTACTGACAATGCAAATCAAAGCGATAATTTTCAATCACAGGATTAGCCAATAGTTGATCGCACATTTGATCCAATTGTGCGCGGGCGCTGGTTTCATCCGCTGCTGTCACAGTAAGCTCAATATACTTACCAATTCGCACCCCAGCCACAGTATCATAACCTAATTGCTTTAATCCCGACTCTACCGCCGTACCCGCCGGATCGAGAACCGAAGGGCGCAGGGTAACATAAATACAGCACTGATAATTTTTTGGCATAGAATTAAATTTGATCGCTGACCTTTTTGATATGAAATCCCAACGCACCCGATCGCAAGAGCGCATTATCCACTTACTCAAAACCTTAAATCGGGCAGTATCCGCTCAGGAATTGTTTGTGGAACTCCGTCAGCGTGACCAAAATATGGGGTTAGCCACTGTTTACCGCGCCCTAGAATCCCTAAAGCTACAGGGTGCGGTGCAGGTGAGAACCCTAGCCACAGGAGAATCCCTCTACAGTTCCGTTCAGCAGGACCAACACCATCTTACCTGTATTCATTGCGGCCGGTCTATCGTCTTTAATGAGTGTCCCGTTCATGAATTGGAAGAAAAACTCGAAAAATCCCACCAATTCAAGGTTTATTACCATACTCTCGAATTTTTTGGACTTTGCGATCGCTGTCACCCCAGTTAAGTAAGCTGTACTACATTTAAACTGCCTATCGGGTAAATTTAGTACAAACGCTCGGACTGGCAACTCCAGCCCTGCCAACTCCGGTAAAGTCCTACAGGGATTAAACTGTTGTTTGTCCTTGGGCTGTTTTCAGGGGGATTAACTCCGGTTGACTGTAGTGATGATGACTGTTGAGGGGGGATAACAAGGGAAAAAAGGGCTGATGTAAACTGATTAATTGGGCTAGGGTTTTCTTGAGATGGGGACGGGGAACGATCGCATCGACAAACCCGTGTTTTAACAAGTATTCCGATGTCTGGAAACCTTCTGGCAATTTCTCGCGCAAAGTCTGTTCAATTACCCGTTTACCGGCAAAACCGATGGTAGCCTTCGGTTCAGCGATAATAATATCTCCCAACATGGCAAAACTGGCCGTGACTCCCCCCGTGGTGGGATTAGTCAAGACGGGAATATAGAGTAATTTTGCTTCCCGATGCCGGTTAAGAGCGCCAGAAATCTTGGCCATCTGCATTAAACTTAACATTCCTTCCTGCATTCTCGCCCCGCCAGAAGCGCAGATAATCACCAGGGGTAAACTTTCATCGGTAGCTCGTTCCGTCAAACGACAGAGTTTTTCTCCCACCACCGATCCCATGCTACCCCCCATAAAACGGAAGTCCATCACCCCTAAAGCTAAGGGTAAACCGTCGATTGTCCCCGTTCCCGTTCGCACAGCATCCGTCAGACCCGTTTTTTCTTGGGTTTCTCGCAGGCGATCGCTATAACTTTTCCGATCGCGAAATTTGAGCGGATCCGTCGGTCGAATCTGTTCATCGAGGCAAGTCCAAGTATTAGCATCCACTAACTGGCGAATTCTTTCTTCACTTTCCACCCGATTATGATGACCGCAATCGAGACAAACCAGTTGATTAGCTAATAAATCCTTCGTATAGGCCAAAACGCCGCAATTTGGACATTTTGTCCACAAACCATCGGCTATTTCTCGTTCCTGTTGTTGTTGAACCTTGGGTTCTGTTTTTTGGCGATTTGCAAACCAATCAAATAGAGACATAGTTTAAAATAAAGACAATTTATCGACTTTCCTCTAGAGGACTTAATAACAAAAGTGCTGTCCAGCGATCTTGGGGACGCACTTGTAGGGCGGCCTGATGCCCCTGGCCGCAATAAATACCAAGGCCAATAGCGATAACGCAACTGGGGATGTGGTGAGCTTTGAGCATTTCCTGTAGCCAATCGGCTTACCCTAGACTGGGGGTTGTTCTAATCGTGATCCAAGACACGGAAGACTATTGTATCAAGATTTAATTACAAGATAGCTTTTTTACAACAAAGGGAAAAAAATGCTTTGATAGGCTGAGATGATCTTATCACTCCAAAAGACACTCATCAGAGCGCCGAGGGCAAGAAATGGCCCGAAGGCTATAGATTGTTTTTTGGCCATTTTACCGAGAAAAATGCCCGTCATACCGATCGCCGCCCCGATAGCACAGGCCAGAAAAGCGGTGACTATTAATGCTTGCCATCCTAACCAAGCACCGATCATGGCCGCTAATTTGGCATCTCCTCCCCCCATGGCCTGCTGTCCGAGGGCAAAACTCCCCCCCCACTGGATCAGATCAAATAACCAGACTCCTAAAACCGCACTAGCGATCGCTGAAAAGAGATAGATAACAGTTTGATTATTTTGCCAACCTAGGAAAGTCTGGAAAACTATCCCTAAAACTAATCCCGATTGGGTGAGGGAGTTGGGAAGCGTCATCGTGTCAAAATCGATCAAAGCTAAGGCTAATAACCAACTTAGCAGAATCCAATGGCCGAGGGTCTGCCAAGAAAAGCTAAAATCTCCTAAAACCAGACAAAATAACAAACCGGTCAAAGCTTCGACGGCTGGATAACGCACAGAAATCGGGGTTTTACAGCACCGACAGCGACCCCCTAGCCATAACCAGCCGAAAACGGGTATATTCTCGCTTTTACCTAACCTATGGTGACATTTCGGACAGTGGGAAGGAGGATAAACTAGAGACATCCCTTTAGGTAATCTATAGATGACCACGTTTAAAAAACTGCCCACCGAGGCACCAAAAGTGAAGACAAAGGCAAAAGTAACTAGATGAAAGAGGGTTTCCATCCTTAAACTGGCAGATAATTAATTAGTTTGTCATCGTCCATTATAGGGGATAAAGATGCCCCTGTCTCCCCTCTTAAGCATCCAGTAATAATACTTCAGTCTCATCCCTAAAGGTGAATTCTCTTCTGGGCTTTTTTAGTGGATAATTAGCGGATATCACCCTAGATAATGGGGGTAAAACCCCACTATCAGCCTCAAGGATAAACTGACAAAATTAAATCATCCCAGTCAACGAGGACAAATTAATGAAACCGATTGTTGAATCTTTTTACAACTGGTACAGCAGCAAAATCACCCACCCTAAATATCGTTGGATTATCATTCTGGGAACTATGGTTTATCTTTTTAGCCCCCTCGATATTTCTCCTGACATTTTCCCGATTATTGGTTGGATCGATGATGGTATTGTCCTCACCCTTTTAACTACGGAATTATCGCGATTAGTTCTTGATTATCGCACTCGCCGTCCAGGGAGAGTAAATAATCAAACTGAGGTTTCTTCCCCCACCAATACCGTTGATACCGATGCTGTGGAATTCTGAATTCAGGAGATTGCTTTTATTTATTCTCCCCATCTCCCCTCTCCCTGCTCCAGCACTCCCATCTCCCCCCGCAACGCGCAGGAAGTGGTCTCCCCCACTACCCCACTTCCCCATCTCCCCACTCCCTAATTCATAAGGCTCTTCGGTTTTTGTTATGCAATGGACGGGATTATAAGGAATGAAACCCTTATAGAGACAGACATTGCTGCTATTTTTGTCAACTGTTTTCGCTCTAGAGAGAACTAATCAATTAAATCTCTTGCCAGATAAGGATTGAGTCGATTTATGCCCCCCTATCGAACCATAGCAAGTAACGAAGAGCCAAGAACCATAATTCATAATTCATAATTCATAATTCCTTAAACTTGAATCAAAGAACTATCGACGCTGGCCAACAGTGTTTGCACTTCCTCATCGCTGGTTTGGGAAAAGTCCTCATACCAAAGAGAAATCGATCTCAATTCGTAGGGTTTATGTAGGCAAATTACTCGATCGACTAATTTTTCTAATTGCTCACACACTTCCACTGGCGCAATAGGAACGGCAATAATAATAGCAGCGGGGTTTCTAGCTTTCAGGGTCAGAATCGCCGCTTTGATCGTTGCTCCCGTAGCGATACCATCATCTACTAGAATAATCGTTTTTCCCGTCACGTCTGGAAAGGGTCGCTCCCCTCGATACAAGCGATCCCGTCGCTCTAATTCGATCATTTCTTCCTTTGCTACCCGTTCCATCATCGCCTGCGATAGGTGCAAGTCGTCAACGATACTTTCATTGATTACCCGCACACCATCTTGACCGATCGCCCCAAAAGCTAACTCTTTTCGCTCTGGTACACCTAATTTTCGCACCAAACACAGATCTAGGGGTAAATGTAACCTTTGGGCAATTTCAAAGGCGATCGGAACCCCCCCCCGGGGCAAGGCCAAAACCAGTGCCCTAGCACTATTGGTATATTCTGTCAAGTAAATAGCTAATAGTCTCCCAGCCGACCGCCGATCTTTGAGCAGATAAGTCATAATGCCCTCCTAGGGGTTAATCCCCGTGGGGATCCCTAGTCTCCCCTGCCTTTATTCTATATTTCTCCGCTCATCTCTAGCGGAAATGTTAAGAAATTTAGCGAAGGCTTGACATTTTTTCGGCTAACCGCAGTTTTTCCAGACCGGAGATCGGCTAAAATCTTAGGCAAAAGGGTTTTGTAAAGTTGGGTAACAAACATGAATCAAAGTTTAAGTGATGCGCTAGAGCCGATCGCCGCCGCCTTTCGCAGTCTCGGAACTCCCGAACCGATCGTTCATTGGGGACATCCAGTCATGATGGGAATTGTGGTTTTAGTTATGGGTAGTTATACTGCCTATGCCGGTTGGCAAAGCCGTTTAAGCCAAGATGGGGAAGTAGTGGCCAAAAATCGGGCTGATCACCGCAAACTCGCCCCCTGGCTGTTTTTATTTATCGCTCTCGGTTACACCGGCGGTATTTTATCCCTAGTCATGCAGAAACATCCCATCCTGGAAAGCAGCCATTTCTGGACAGGATCCGCCGCGATCGGTTTATTAGCTTTCAATGGATTATTATCCCTTACTGGCTTCGCTGGCGGCAAAAAAGAACTTTTCCGGACTATTCACGCCTATATCGGCAGTATTGCCCTGATTTTACTGCTAGTTCACGGTGTTTTTGGTCTTCAGTTAGGATTATCTCTCTAGTTGGTTTATGGCTTCGGGTGGGCCAATTCCCACCTGGAAATTTTTCACGGCGGCAGACTGTGGCCAAGGCCAATAATTGAAGAAATTATGACTTTAAGCGCTCTTGTCGGGATTCTGCGTTTAGAATTAACAGGTAATTTACCAAGAAAGTAAAGTATCGTCACGCAACGAGGAGATAGATATTTTGAAGAAAGTAGAAGCGATTATCCGACCCTTTAAACTTGAAGAGGTGAAAATCGCCCTAGTTAACGCGGGCATTGTCGGCATGACCGTCTCCGAAGTTAGAGGTTTCGGTCGTCAGAAAGGTCAATCGGAACGTTATCGCGGTTCCGAGTACACCGTCGAATTTCTCCAAAAACTCAAGATCGAGATCGTCGTCGAAGATAACCAAGTCGATATGGTCGTCGATAAGCTGATTTCGGCGGCGCGTACTGGTGAAATCGGAGACGGTAAAATCTTTGTCTCCCCCGTGGGACAGATCGTCCGCATCCGTACCGGAGAAAAAGACCTCGAAGCGATTTAACCCCCCGACAGGGGATGATAGTACAATGCTGTCATCCCCCCCCATTGACAGTGTTTCCCCTCAAGAATTGTAACCTAATTTGGTATCGACCACTGATTCCCCAAAACGAAAACTTTCTACCTCACTATTAAGATAACTACTATAATTAAATCTCTTGGCTCGGTCTGCTCCCATCGCTGGGGAAGACTGCTCACAGGTAATTTGACCAGACTAGCTCTGATCATTTCAGGTAACTAAAAAAACCTCTTGCCTAAAAAGTCACAAATATTATATAATGTTTGATCGTGGCCAAAATCGGTGTTAGGTGGTGCTAAAGGCACTGCCAAGCAGCGGCGTCTTGGCCAGTCGGTCTTCGCCTGGATACTGAAGATAAACCCTTTAAGTCCCGAAGAAACAAAGACCAGCAACAATCTAGGCAGAACCAGCAAACCTGTCTAGTCTCACTTACGAATTTAACGGGATGCCAGCTTAAATAACTCCAAAAAAGTCATTCAAGTTGGGCAGGCTGATAAAGCGGGAAAGATTTTTCCCGCTCCTATAGCCACGGCCACGTTATTTTTGATTGTCGTCTAGTAAAGATAAAGAGAACAATCCGTGTCTATCGGTATCCTCGGTACAAAACTGGGCATGACCCAAATCTTCGACAACAAAACGGGAGTCGCCATTCCCGTCACCGTCGTTCAAGCCGGTCCGTGTCCCGTCACCCAAGTCAAAACTAAAAAAACCGACGGTTATGAATCCATCCAAGTGGGGTACAAAACCGTCAAAGAAAAAGCCCTCAATAAACCGCTGCTGGGTCATTTAGCCAAAGCCGGTGTCTCCCCCCTGCGGCATTTAATCGAATACCGCCTCGAGGACGCATCCGCTTACACCTTAGGCCAAGAAATTACCGCCGACATCTTCCAAGAGGGGGATTTAGTCGATGTGGCCGGAACCACCATCGGACGGGGTTTCTCCGGCTATCAAAAACGCCATAACTTCAAACGCGGTAACATGACCCACGGTTCCAAAAACCACCGTCTCCCCGGTTCCACCGGTGCCGGTACTACCCCCGGCCGCGTCTTCCCGGGTAAGAGAATGGCCGGACAATACGGAGCCACCCAAGTGACCATCCGCAAATTGTCCGTGGTCAAAATCGATAGCGAACGCAACCTGATCCTGATCAAAGGAGCCGTCCCGGGCAAACCAGGAACCCTGTTAAACATCACCCCCGCCAAGAAATTTGGCAAATAGGGCAAGGAAAGATTAAAGCCATGGTTAACTACACAGTCAAAAATTGGCAAGGGGAAGAAGCGGGAACAGGCACCCTGGAACTGAAAACCGCTAAACCCGAAACCGCCAAACACCTAATTCACCGCGTCGTCATCAGCCATCTAGCGGCGGCCCGCCAAGGTAATGCCTCCAGCAAAACCCGCTCGGAAGTGCGCGGCGGTGGTCGCAAACCCTGGCGGCAAAAAGGCACCGGTCGTGCCAGGGCCGGTTCGATCCGTTCTCCCCTCTGGCGTGGTGGCGGTGTCATCTTCGGACCAAAACCGAGAGATTTTGAGGTTAAGGTCAATCGCAAAGAGAAAAGATTAGCCCTGAGAACCGCTTTGATCAGCCAGGCCGATAACTTTATCGTGGTTGAAAGCTTCGCCGAACAATTCTCCCAACCCAAAACCAAAGAACTCACCGCTGCCTTAAGTCGCTGGGGAGCCAGTCCAGAGGAAAAAATTCTGCTGATTTTGACGGAAATTCCCGAAAATGTCTATTTATCGGGACGTAATATCTGCAATCTCAAAATTATTCGCGCCGATAGTCTCAACGTCTATGATGTCCTCCTAGCCGATCGAGTTATCGCCACCGCCGCAGCCCTAGCCAAAATTGAGGAGGTCTATGGTGCTTAAAACTGAAGCCAGGCAACTCGCCGATCTGATCCTAAAGCCGATCGTGACCGAGAAAGCCACCCTACTCCTAGAACAAAATAAATACGTCTTCGATGTCGCCTTGAAAGCGACTAAGCCGGAAATTCAAGCGGCGATCGAATTGCTGTTTGACGTGAAAGTAACGAAAGTGAACACCAGCCGCCCCTCTCGTCAGAAAAAACGCGTCGGCCGTTTCCTCGGTTACAAACCCCAATACAAACGTGCGATCGTGACCCTAGCCGAAGGCGACTCGATCGCCCTCTATCCCGACGTATAACCACCAAGAAACCCGATAACGGAAAACTAAACTATGGGTATTCGCTCTTTTAGACCTTTAACCCCCGGGACAAGGCAGGCGGCCATCTCCGACTTTAAGGAGATCACCAAAACCGAACCGGAAAAGTCCCTAACTCATCACAAACACAGCAAACAAGGGCGTAATAATCGCGGTGTCGTCACCAGTCGTCACCGGGGCGGTGGCCATAAACGCCTCTACCGGATTATCGATTTTCGTCGCGATAAACGGGATATTCCCGCCACAGTAGCGGCGATCGAATACGATCCTAACCGTAACGCCCGCATTGCCCTGCTTTTCTACAAAGACGGGGAAAAACGCTACATCATCGCCCCCGCCGGTTTAGGCGTTGGTGATACCGTCATCGCTGGAGAAAACGCTCCCTTCGAGGTGGGTAATGCCCTCCCTTTAAGTCGCATCCCCCTAGGGACAGAAGTTCATAACATCGAACTCGTCCCCGGTCGCGGTGGTCAAATGGTGCGGGCCGCCGGTGGTTTCGCCCAAGTGGTAGCCAAAGAAGGCGATTATGTTACCATCCGCCTCCCCTCCAAAGAAGTACGCATGATCCGGCGTGAATGCTACGCCACCATCGGAAAAGTCGGTAACGCCGAAGCTAGAAACATCAGTCTCGGTAAAGCCGGTCGTACCCGTCACCGGGGTCAACGGCCTCATGTTCGGGGTAGCGTCATGAACCCAGTGGATCACCCGCATGGAGGTGGAGAGGGTCGCGCTCCGATCGGACGTTCTGGCCCGATGACTCCCTGGGGTAAACCCGCCCTCGGTCGCAAAACTCGCAACAAGAAAAAACGCAGTAGCGATCTGATCGTGCGCCGTCGTAACCAGGGTTAGAAATTATTACTTTACTTTTGACTGAAAATTATGGGTCGTTCACTGAAAAAGGGGCCGTTTGTCGCCGGCCACCTGATGGAAAAAATCGAAAAACTCAACGCCCAGGGCAGTAAACAAGTGATTAAAACTTGGTCCCGGGCCTCGACAATCATTCCCGATATGGTCGGTCACACGATCGCCGTTCACAACGGCAAACAGCACGTTCCCGTCTATGTTTCCGAGCAGATGGTCGGTCATAAACTCGGTGAATTCGCTCCCACCCGCACCTTCCGCGGCCACGCCAAGAGCGACAAAAAAGCAGGACGGAAATAGATCGGTGGGCGGTTATCTTAAAACCGTCAGCCCCCGGTCAGCGTTCAGATAACCATGAGATGGTGGGTTACGGCGACTAGATAAATTAATAACTAAGTCTTATAAGTTGTCGTCGCCTAACCCACCCTACCTAACTGATAACTGATAACTGAAATGACCATCGATACCTCTAACGAAGTCAAAGCGATCGCCCGCTATATTCGGATGTCACCCCTGAAAGTCAGACGGGTACTCGATCAGATCCGCGGTCGCTCCTATCGGGAAGCCCTAATTATTCTCGAATTCATGCCCTACCGGGCCTGTGACCCGATCCTGAAGGTCCTGCGTTCCGCTGTTGCCAACGCCGAAAATAACGAAGGACTCGATCCCGCCACTTTGGTGGTTAGCCAAGCCTTTGCCGATGGCGGTCCGACCCTAAAACGTTTTCGACCCCGGGCCCAAGGCCGCGCCTACCAAATTCGCAAACCCACCTGTCATATCACCGTCGCCGTCGCTCCTAGCAACAAAGACTAATCACCTTAACTAAAAAAACCACAATGGGACAAAAAATCCATCCCCTCGGTTTTCGTCTCGGCGTTATCAAAGATCACAAATCTTGCTGGTATGCCGACGCGAAACGTTACCCCGAATTAGTGCAAGAAGATCGCCGTATTCGTGATTACGTCGAAAAAAACCTCTCTAATGCAGGTATCGCCGATATTCGCATCGAACGCAAGGCCGATCAAGTAGATATTTCCATCCATACCGCTCGCCCCGGGGTCGTCGTCGGTCGTGGTGGCACGGGAATCGAACAGCTGCGCCTAGGTTTGCAAAAAGCCCTCGGTGGCCAGCGTCAAATTCGCATTAACGTCATCGAAGTGGCTCGCGTTGATGCCGATGCCAACCTGATCGCCGAATACATCGCCCAACAACTAGAAAGACGGGTTTCCTTCCGTCGTGTGGTGCGGCAAGCCATCCAACGGGCGCAAAGGGCCGAAGTCAAAGGGATCAAAATTCAAGTTAGCGGCCGTCTCAACGGGGCAGAAATCGCTCGCACCGAATGGGTGCGGGAAGGACGAGTTCCCCTGCATACCCTGCGGGCCGATATCGATTACTCCTATAAAACCGCCAGCACTATCTACGGGATTCTAGGCGTGAAAGTTTGGATCTTTAAGGGCGAAATTATCCCCGGCCAAGAAGAAATTGCCGCCGCCGTTCCCGCTCAAGCACCGCGCCGTCAACAGCGTCGCCGTCAACAGTTTGAAGATCGCTCTAGTGAGGGCTGATCCCTAATATTTATCAGTGGTAAATAGCTCATGTTAAGTCCCAAAAGAACAAAATTCCGCAAACAACAGCGCGGACGGATGCGCGGGCTGGCCACCGGCGGAAATACGATTAATTTCGGCGATTTCGCCCTGCAAGCCACCGAACCCTGTTGGATTACTTCCCGTCAAATCGAAGCGGCCAGACGGGCAATGACTCGTTATATTCGTCGGGGTGGCAAAATCTGGATCCGCGTTTTTCCCGATAAACCCGTCACCCAACGGGCCGCAGAAACTCGGATGGGTTCCGGGAAAGGTTCCCCCGAATTCTGGGTAGCCGTGGTTAAACCGGGGTTCATTATGTTTGAAATTGCCGGGGTAGCTGAACCAGTAGCCCGGGAAGCCATGCGCCTAGCGGCTCAAAAATTACCAATTAAGACCAAATTTATCACTCGCGAGGAGGATTTTGTCTAATGGCTCTACCAAAAATCGCCGAAGTGAGGAAGATGAGCGATGACGACATCGCCGACGCTATCCTCGATGCCAAAAAGAAACTGTTTGAATTGCGTTTGCAACAGGCCACCCGCCGCTTGGAAAAAACCCACGAATTCAAACACACCCGCCACCGTCTCGGCCAATTATTGACCGTAGAACGAGAGCGCCAACTAGCCCAGTCCACCCCGGAGGCATAACCCGCTATGGCAGTTAAAGAAAGAGTTGGGGTAGTGGTCAGCGACAAAATGGATAAAACCGTAGTGGTAGCCATTGAAAACCGCTCTCCTCACCCTAAATACGGCAAAATCGTCGTAAAAACCCAGAAATTTAAGGCTCACGACGCAGAAAATCAAGCCAAACAAGGCGATCGAGTTCGCATTCGTGAAACCCGCCCCCTCAGTAAAACCAAACGTTGGGAAGTGGCGGAAATATTAACCGATAGTTAAATTTCACCTAGGTAAAAACCGTGATTCAACAACAAACCTACTTAAATGTCGCTGACAATAGCGGGGCGCGGAAACTGATGTGTCTGCGGGTGCTGGGAACAGGTAACTGTACCTACGGTGGCATCGGTGACAAAATTATCGCCGTGGTTAAGGACGCTATCCCCAATATGCCCGTGAAAAAATCCGATGTGGTCACTGCGGTGATTGTGCGAACCCGTCAAACCGTCCGTCGCGATAGTGGCATGAGCATCCGTTTTGATGATAACGCCGCCGTGATTATTAATAATGACGGTAATCCCAAAGGTACTAGGGTTTTTGGTCCAGTCGCCAGGGAATTGCGCGATAAAAACTACACCAAAATTGTTTCCTTAGCCCCAGAAGTTCTCTGATCAAAGTGAAAAGTACCAAGGCAATTGGCTGATGGCTAGTCTAAAACTTTTCACACCTTGAGGTCAAAAAAAATGAGTAAGAAAAACATTCAAACCCCGCCCCAAAGGCAAAAAATGCACGTTAAAAAAGGGGATGTCGTTCAGGTAATCGCCGGTTCCGATAAGGGCAAAGTGGGCGAAATTTTACGGGCTTTACCCCAAGAAAGTACCGTGGTGGTCAAGGGAGTTAATATCCGCACCAAACACACTAAACCCCAACAGGAAGGGGAATCGGGTCAAATCGTTACCTACGAAGCACCGATTCACAGTTCCAAAGTGATGCTTTATTCCGAGAAGAAAAAAATCGCCAGTCGGGTGGGTTATACCTTTACCGAAGACGGTCGGAAAGTGCGGATACTGAAGAAAACTGGCGAAATTATCGATTAGTTTCCTATCAATTCTAGTTCCTGACCAAGCCCAGGAAAAGTAAGCAGCAAAACTATGAGCCAAAGACTAAAAACCACCTATCAAGAAACCATTGTTCCGAAACTGAAAGAACAATTTGGTTATACCAATATCCACCAAGTACCTAAAGTTATCAAAATTACTGTTAACCGCGGTCTTGGAGAAGCTTCACAAAATGCCAAAGCTTTGGAGTCTTCCAAGGAAGAACTGTCCACCATCACCGGACAACAACCAGTAGTGACTAGAGCTAAAAAAGCGATCGCTGGCTTCAAAATTCGCGAAGGAATGCCCGTGGGTGTGATGGTGACACTGCGCGGCGATCGAATGTACGCTTTTTTAGACCGTCTCATTAATCTGGCCTTACCACGCATTCGCGACTTTCGCGGTATCAGCGGTAACAGTTTTGATGGTCGTGGTAACTACAGTTTAGGCATTCGTGAACAGTTGATCTTCCCCGAAATTGAATACGACAAAATCGATCAAATTCGCGGGATGGACATCTCAATCATCACCACCGCTAAAAACGACGAAGAAGGACGCGCCCTCCTCAAAGAGATGGGAATGCCCTTTAGATAAATCAATCAAGAGAAAAGTAAACAGTGACCGGTAAATAAGTGAACAGTGAACAGCAAACAGTAAACAGTGAACAGCAAACAGTAAACAGTGATTCAGTGAAAAGACAGCAGGAAACTGCTATTTAATACTACTCACTTAATACTCAAATCTGATAACTGATAACTGATAACTGATAACTGATAACTGACCACTGATGTTGATCCCAATTTAGGAGAAAAACAGGTAATTCATGTCTGCTAACGATACCATATCGGATATGCTGACCCGCATCCGTAACGCTTGCGCGGTTCGGCAGACCACTACTCAAATTCCCACCACGCGGATGACGCGCAGTATTGCTCAAGTTCTCAAGGACGAAGGCTTTATTGCTGACTTTGAGGAAGTGGGTGAGGGGATTAAATCTCAATTAGTGCTTTCCCTCAAATATAAAGGCAAAAACCGTCAACCGATCATTACTACCCTCACCAGAGTCAGTAAACCCGGTTTACGAGTTTATTCCAACAGTAAAGACTTACCGCGCGTCCTCGGTGGCATTGGCATCGCCATTGTTTCCACCTCTAAAGGCATTATGACCGATCGCGAGGCCCGTAAACAAAACGTTGGCGGCGAAGTCCTTTGCTACATCTGGTAAACAAGGATAAGCTATCAGCCGTCAGCCTTTCCAAGTTTAAACCCGATAGCTGACCCACTGATAACTCTTCCGGGATATCTGACCCACTGATAACTGATAACTGTTATGTCTCGTATTGGCAAACGCCCGATTCCTATTCCCAATCAAGTCACCGTCGATATCGATGGTGCTACCGTGACGGTGAAGGGGCCTAAAGGAACTCTCCAGAGAACCCTACCCACCGCCGTCGCCATCAATAAAGATGGCGAAACCCTGCTCGTTACCCGTCAAGACGATTCCCGTACTGCCAGAGAACGCCACGGACTCTGTAGAACTCTAGTGGCCAACATGGTAGAAGGAGTCGCGACTGGTTTTCAAAAACGCCTCGATATCCAAGGGGTGGGCTACCGCGCCCAGTTGCAGGATGGTAAATTAGTTCTTAACGTCGGCTACAGTAAACCCGTGGAAATGGAGATGCCCGATGGTGTTTCCGTCGCCGTAGAGAACAGCACCCAAGTTATCGTCAGTGGCATCGACAAAGAAGCCGTCGGTAACACCGCCGCTAAAATCCGCGAAGTTCGTCCCCCCGAACCTTATAAAGGAAAAGGGATTCGCTATCTTGGTGAAGTCGTCCGTCGCAAAGTGGGTAAAGCTGGCGGTAAAGGCGGTAAAGGAGGTAAAAAATAAACCATGAAACTTAGTCGCAAAGAATCAGTCCGTCGTCGTCACCAGCGTGTGCGTCGCAAAATTAATGGCACTGCTGAACGGCCCCGTTTATCCGTATTTCGTTCTAATAACCACATCTACGCCCAAATTATCGACGACGTAGCCCAACACACCCTCGCGGCCGCTTCTACCCTAGAGGCCAGCTTGCGCGGGGAATTAGAATCCACCGCTACCCAAGAAGCTTCGGCAGCCGTGGGTAAACTGGTGGCCCAACGGGCCCTAGAAAGAGGCATCGAACAAGTGGTTTTTGATCGCGGTGGCAATCTCTATCACGGTCGCGTCAAAGCCTTAGCAGAAGCGGCTCGGTCAGCCGGTTTAAACTTCTAAAATATCCTTTCAACACTGATAAAACTATGGCAAAACGTCGCAAGGGCAACCGCGAAAAAGAAAAAGAAACCACTTGGCAAGAGCGGGTCATCCAGATTCGCCGGGTTAGTAAAGTGGTTAAGGGTGGTAAAAAACTCAGCTTCCGGGCTATTGTCGTGGTCGGTAATGAAAACGGCCAGGTGGGAGTGGGAGTTGGCAAAGCAGGGGACGTTATCGGGGCTGTCCGTAAAGGCGTGGCCGATGGCAAAAAACAACTAATTGAAGTCTCCTTAACTAAGGCTAGTTCTATCACTCACCTCACCCGGGGGGCTTCCGGTGGCGCTCAGGTGCTTATGCGTCCAGCTGCCCCGGGGACTGGGGTTATTGCCGGGGGTGCTGTCCGTACCGTTTTAGAACTAGCCGGGGTGAAAAATATCCTCGCTAAACAACTCGGTAGCGATAACCCCCTCAATAACGCTAGAGCCGCCGTTAACGCCCTGGAAACTCTCCGTACTTTCTCGGAAGTGGCCAAGGATCGAGGCGTATCTGTAGAACATTTGTACACCTAGAGAAATCACCATGAAACTCCACGAAATCGCCCCCCAACCGGGGTCAACTAAACGCCGTCGTCGTGTGGGCCGGGGTGTCTCGGCCGGCCAGGGCGCTAGTTGCGGTCTGGGAATGCGCGGACAAAAATCTCGCTCTGGGACGGGGACTCGTCCCGGTTTTGAGGGGGGACAAATGCCCCTCTATCGTCGGGTTCCCAAATTAAAGCATTTTCCTTTGGTTAACCCCCGTCAATACACGATTGTTAATCTGAGAAAATTGGCTTCTTTACCCGCTAATACGGAAGTTACCCTGGAAAGTCTGCTAAAAGCTAAAATTCTCACCAGTAATGACGGCCCTTTAAAAGTTTTGGGTGATGGTGAAATTACCGTTCCCCTCAAGGTGAAGGCCGCCGCTTTTAGCAATAGTGCTAAAGAGAAAATTACCGCCGCTCAAGGGACTTGGGAAGAAATTTAACGGAGACAGGAGACAGGAGACAGGAGGCAGGAGACAGGAGATAAAAGGCAAAAGGTAAAGGGCAAAAGGCAAAAGGTAAAAGGTAAAGGGCAAAAGGCAAAAGGCAAAAGGCAAAAGGTAAAAGGTAAAGGGCAGCTCTGTTCTCCCCACACCCTACACCCCACACCCGACACCCCACACCCGACACCCCACACCCTAACACCCAATCCCCAAGACCGGATTGCTATATCATAAGAAAGACAGGGGAAATCTTAAAAAAATCGAGAAAGTTTTCCCCCTCGATTACTTTTTCCCATAAAAAAACTGCACTAGAGGTAACTGTTAATGGTCGTCAGTCGTGATAAGGCTCCCACGGCACAGGAAACGTTTATGCAAATGGCACAGGCGGCTGGTTTACGCGGTCGCTTGTTGATTACATTGGGTTTACTGGTTCTGCTCCGTTTTGGGATGTTTGTACCGATCCCCGGTTTGGATCGGGCAAGATTAGCAGAAATTATTCAAAGTAACGCCGCTTTGGGAATCCTTGACCTGTTTACCGGGGGAGGATTATCGACGTTAGGGATTTTTGCCCTCGGCATTCTTCCCTATATCAACGCCTCAATTATCGTGCAACTGCTCACCGCTGCCCTTCCTTCTTTGGAAGATTTACAGAAAAATGAAGGAGAGGCAGGACGGCGAAAAATTGCCCAAATTACCCGTTATGTTGCCTTTGGTTGGGCAATTATTCAAAGTATCGGTATTACTCTCGGTTTATTGGTGGCTAACGGTGTTGTGGCTGGAACTTTACCCTCGATCGCCGCTACGGTTCTCGCTTTAGTGGCCGGTTCTATGTTCGTGATGTGGATTTCGGAACTGATCACAGAACGCGGTCTGGGAAATGGAGCATCTTTGCTGATTTTTGTCAACATTGTCGCCGTTTTGCCGAAAACCCTCGGTGATACGATTACTTTTGCTCAACAGGGTGGCCGACAAGCGATCGCTCAAGTGGTGATTCTCTTGCTGGTTTTCTTGGTGATGATTATCGGCATTGTTTTTGTTCAGGAAGGAACCCGTCGGATTCCTATTGTTTCTGCCCGTCGTCAGGTGGGTCGTCGTCTCTATCGGGAAAGAACCAGTTATCTACCCCTACGACTCAATCAAGGGGGCGTGATGCCGATTATTTTTGCCTCCGCAGTGTTGGTCTTACCTTTCCAATTGGTGCAAGCTTTACCCACGGATAACCCGGTCGGTCAGGTTTTAGTCCAGTTGGTTAATGCCCTGCGTCCCGATAGTTGGGGTTATGTGGCTTTTTATAGCTTACTAATTCTCGGTTTTAGTTTCTTCTACGCTTCCCTGATCGTTAACCCCAAGGATATGTCCCAAAACCTGAAAAAAATGGGGACCAGTATTCCGGGGATTCGACCGGGGACCGCTACTACTAATTATCTGGAAGGGGTGCTGAATCGTCTCACCCTTTTGGGCGCTCTCTTTTTAAGTTTGGTGGCTACTGTGCCGACTGTAGTAGAAAGCGCCACCGGTGTCACCACTTTTCGCGGTTTGGGGGCAACTTCCCTGTTAATTCTGGTGGGGGTGGCGATCGATACCGCCAAACAAATTCAAACCTATGTCATGTCTCAACGCTATGAGGACATGATTAAAAAGTAGTTAGATAGTTAGCCAGTGACCTTTTACCGGTTACTGGTTATTTTTTTCCTTAAAACCCTATATTTAATCCCATGAGCAAACGGATCGGTGTGATATTTTTGGGACCGCCCGGATCGGGAAAAGGTACTCAAGCGGCAAAATTAGCGGAATCTCTGACGATTCCCCATATTTCTACCGGTGAAATTTTACGTCAAGCAATTACAGAGAAGACAGAACTTGGTCAACAAGCACAAGCTTATGTGGAAAAGGGCGAATTAGTCCCCGATGAGTTGTTATTAGGTTTAATTCAGGAACGTTTAAAACAGCCTGACAGTGCTAAGGGTTGGATTCTTGACGGTTTTCCCCGCACGGTGGCACAGGCGAGCTTTTTAGACGCATTACTGGAGGAATTGGCCGATAGTTACACATTTGTGGTTAATTTGGCTGTACCAGATACGGTCTTAATTGAGCGTCTCATGCAACGCGGTCGTCAAGATGATACTAAAGAAACGATCGCCCGTCGCCTACAGGTTTATATCGACCAAACTGCCCCCGTTTTAGATTATTACGGTCAAAAAGGCACTCTTAACCATATCGACGGTAATCAACCGATGGACGCAGTTACTGCCGCTCTAACAGCAGTTGTGACTCCTGTTTAAAGTTTCTCTCAGATCATCAATTCAGTCATCAGTAATCAGTCATCAGTAATCAGTGATCAGTTATCAGTAATCAGTGATCAGTAGTTGGGTTGAAGCATGAAACCCAACGCCCGCATAGTTTACGCTACCGCTAACCCATCCTACAAATAATTGTGCCTCCCTACTTATACTAAATCCAGTTATTAAAAACTGATTATTTATTCCCTCTTTTGCCTCTTGCATGAGTGCCTGAGTAGAAAACGGGTTTCTCGGAGAAACCCGTTTTCTGTGCGTTACTCAACGGATTTAGTATTATAAGTTTTTTATATCAAACAGCCGTTAATAGTTGAGAATATTTAAATTTATATTTCGCAATATTTGTCTTTTCTTAAGAATTTATTGAAAAAAATTCTCATTTGTTTACGAGTTTGCAATACTTCCAGCGATTATGGTATAATTTCGCAGTATGAAATGATGGGATGTTCTGTGCTTTTTAGGGTTTTAGCTATCTGTTGATCCTGAAAACCCTTGCTAAATCTACACTCACCTATTCAGCAACAGCAATAAATGGCAGTTAAAGAGCCTTTTTTAAGCCAACCCGTTGATCAATTAATTGTGTAGTTTTGTTGCAAAGAGAAAGTTTTTTTGACAAAAAGAACAAAGTGTGCTGCCACTGGATTTAAAATAAACTCAATTGTCCTTCTTGTTTTAAGCGCCAGTTATCATCACCAACTCTCTGGGCAATATCTTCGAGGACGCTTAGAATCGTCTGATTTTCGGGAGTTGTGCCATTTTTTAACAGAGGTAATATATTAAAAACAATATCATCAAAACTAGAGCTTTTATTATCTCTTTCCATCCTTCTCAAATAGCTAATCAAATAGTATTTAATTCTCAATTTAACATCGATTTTTGACTTAAACTTACTGTCTTTTTTGATGGTATATAATTCAGTTTTTTCCTCATAATCAAAATTATCTAACAAAATTGGAGTCAAGTCTGAATACTCCTTGGCTAGTAAATCTAAAAACCCTAATTCCAAACCTTTAATAATCAATTCATCGTTAATTTGTTCTAGGGTTGCCCCATCATTTTTTGCAATAATTCCTTCAACAGTTTGCATGACAATCTCGGTAATATCCATGCCTAAGTTAGCTTTCATTACCGCTTTGGGAGTAGGAACTTTCCGAAAATTAATAATTAACTGTCCTGATAAAACTGTAAAGGGATTTTGCCGCTTTTTAAAGCTCGTTTGTCCATTTTTTTGTGGCACTGCTCCCACATATTCAAATCCGCAACTTTCTGCCGTATCTAAAATTAAATGCCAAAACTCAGGATCTTTGTGAGCAAAGACAAAGGATAACCATCGCTCAAATTTCAAAACCCGATACATTTCTCGAATACTTTGGGCAATTAATTGATTATATTCCTGTTTACTTTTTTGGATTGTTCCACCTTCAATAGCTTCTAATTGATAGTCCTTTTCCGTCACTTCTAAATCTAACCAAGCATTCCACATTATTGATAAATCTAAGTAGGGAATTTTCTTTCCGTAGGGAGGATCGGTATAAATATAATCAACGCTTTCATTTTCAATAAAACTTAAGTCTGTCGCTGTTCCTTTAACAATTGTTGCGTTATCAATAGTTTTTTTATTAAGATAAAACTCCATTTCTTGTTTAGCTGCAACAAGTTTTTTAAATTTAGTTTCAAAAATTTTTATTAAGGGCATTTCTCCAGGTTCATGAGCAATTCTATACCGATAATATCTAAATACAGAACTATCACCCCCCGCCGCACTTCTTGTGTAATGAAAAGTCAAATTATACTTATTGATTGTACTGGAAAAAACTAACAATAAAGACTCTCTAACATTCTCGTTTAGTTCTTGTTTAATCAAATGTTTTAATAAACTTAGTCGAGCTAATTGTTTGTTACTAAATAACTGTTCAACAGTAGCTACATCAGAACCTTTAGGCAGTTTCAAGCCTTCGGGATAGGGATAGGTATTGAGTGCCTTTGTTATTGCTTCTTTGGTTTGCGGTTCTCGCTCTTGGTAGGCTAATTTAACTCGTTCAAAAGCCTGACTTAAATCATCAAAATCAACGGGACTAATTAAAGAATTAACAAGAAAAATAGCCAGAGGGTTAATATCAATACTAATCGCTTTGCGGTTATTCATTAAAGCTTCAATTGCCGTCACTCCACTACCGCCAAAAGGATCAAGAATGACATCTCCCGGTTGACTGAAGTTTTTAATATATTCTGCCACCACATTCCATGCTTGTTTAGTAAAATATCCATGAACACCAAAATGTCTTTTAGCTTGTTGTTTTTTTACCTCAATTGGTTCTAACAAGGGACGACTTGAGTAGTCAAAAGTTTTGCGACTGATTGGGGAATGGCTTTGATAACTAAAACTTTTCCCCACTTGAAATCTATCTTGGGCTAAATACTGGGTCAACTCTTGCCAACTATCGGCAATTGCATCAAGAGAAAAATATAAGATAGGTGTACTGGTATCGAGGGTCTTAAATAAACTAAATTCTAGGCCATTACAAAGAGCAAAATAATTACTTCTGATTTCAGGATGACTCGCATAACTATAGACCTGTTCTACTGAATCACCTTCGTAGATATTTTCCGTTGGTTTTTTAGCCTCTAATACCCAAGCATAACTTTGATTAACTTTGAGAACATAGTCAGGAATTAAATTTATCGGACGTTTTTTACTGCCAACCTTTAAAAAGGGATGCCGTAGGGTTTTACTTCTTTCGATATTATCTTCTCGGTAGCCCAAACTTGTTAAAAGAGGCAAAATAATCACTTCTCTAACGCTGTCTTCCTTAAAGTTAGGGGTATTTTTAATTGCCTGAAAATCAATAGCAGAAAAAATATGATTCATGGGTTAGCATTGTTTGTGATAGTTTCGATAAATCTTCCTTACTCAGGGGAAAATCAGACCGATTAACTTTGAACACTTACCATTAACCTGCCGTGAAGTTGGGTAAGCTAAGACGCATCTTAACCGCCTATCCTTAGATGAGCTACATCTCGCCCACCCCCCCAACCCCGCCCCTGCCCTACCCGATGTCGGGGGGTTGGGGGGGCAGGGGTCTTGCCCCTTGCCTCATCTGAACAAGCAATTTAAATGCGCGGGCAGCTGATGACAGGATTTGACATTTGTTCTGGCGTTGCCCGTTCTGGCGGTTTCTCTAGACAAGGTGGATAGAGTATCTTTGACGATGCCTCAACAATATGAGTTAGACAGGCTTCCTAAAATATATCGTAATCGAGTAGAAGTCCAGTTTCAACCCGCTTCTAGTCATACAAAATCCGTTTTTAATAGTCTGATTAACTCCCAATCCAACTTTAAAAACCCACTTCTCACTCCCCCCACTCTCTTATACTTTTTAAACAGGATTTAGTATTATGATGACAGGCAAAAGTCACTCTTGCAATAGGCACTCTTGCAATAGGGGCAATAGATAATCAGTCTTTAATAACCGGATTTAGTATTAGATCTGCGGGGAGTCGATGAGAGATTCTTGGGGGAAGAACCTAGCTAAAAATACCCCCACGCAATCGGTCAACCCGATTACGTTAAAATCAAAAGCAGGATACTGTGTATGACGGAAAAACTCGATGAACTCAGTGATTAAAGCGGTACAAACTGCCTATTATGGGGATGCAGCCTATCGGACACCACCACCGGACTTAGAATCTCTCCTGCTCAAAGAGAGAATTGTCTATCTGGGGTTGCCCTTATTTTCCTCCGATGATGTCAAGCGCAATGTCGGGGTGGACGTGACGGAATTAATTATCGCCCAACTGCTCTACCTGCAATTTGACGATCCCGAAAAACCGATTTTCTTCTATATCAACTCTACCGGCACATCCTGGTACACTGGCGACGCGATCGGCTACGAAACGGAAGCTTTCGCCATCTGTGACACCCTCAACTACATTAAACCTCCCGTTCATACTATCTGTATCGGACAGGCCATGGGAACTGCAGCGATGATTCTTTCTGCGGGAACCAAGGGTTTTCGCGCCTCCTTGCCCCACGCTACCATTGTTCTCAACCAAAATCGCACCGGGGCCCAGGGACAAGCCACCGATATCCAGATTCGTGCCAAGGAGGTAATCGCCAACAAACAGACGATGTTGGAAATTTTCTCGAAAAATACGGGTCAAACCACCGAAAAACTGGCGAAAGATATGGATCGCACCTTCTATCTCACCCCACAACAGGCGAAAGACTACGGATTAATCGATCGCGTTCTCGAAAGTCGCAAGGAACTACCGAAACCCCTCGCCCAAGTTAGTTAAGATTTATTACAAATTAGCAGGAGTTGTTACCAATTATGCCTATCGGTGTGCCAAAAGTTCCCTACCGTCTGCCGGGTAGCCAATACGAACAGTGGATTAGCATTTACAGCCGTCTTTCGGTGGAACGCATTCTTTTTTTGGGGCAGGAAGTCACCGACGGGTTAGCCAATGCCCTTGTGGCCCAAATGCTTTATCTCGACTCAGAAGACCCCACTAAACCCATCTATCTCTATATCAACTCGCCGGGGGGTTCCGTTACCGCCGGTATGGCCATCTACGACACCATGCAGTACATCAAAGCGGAAGTGGTGACTATTTGTGTGGGATTAGCGGCCTCTATGGGGGCATTTTTACTGGCTTCTGGTAGTCCGGGTAAGCGTCTCGCCCTTCCCCACGCGCGGATTATGATTCACCAACCCATGGGCGGAACCGGGCGCCGGCAAGCGACGGATATCGACATTGAAGCTAAGGAAATCCTGCGTATTCGCCAGCAATTAAACGAAATTATGGCTAATCGCACTGGACAAACCATCGAACGCATCGAAAAAGACACTGACCGCGATTATTTCCTCTCCGCCGAGGAAGCCGTCGCCTACGGTTTAATCGATAAGGTGGTGGAGGGAAGACCGGCTTAAGTCAGTCAGAGGTTAGAACAGGCGAGAAACCTGTTCTAACTCCCAAATGAAGGGCGTACGCTATGGGTCCCTACCAATCACAGCAGCTGCAATGTAGGGGCGCAACGTGGTCAGTCAGTTTATCGAACTGCTTGCGCCCATAATGTGACATTGTGAACATTTTTCAGCCAAGGGCCAAGAGAGGCTCTTTTTTTTTCTGATATTGAGGGAATAAACCTGACTCCCATACTATAAAAAAACTAAAAAATCTGTATCAAAAGTAGCAGAAATTAGAAAAAAATAAACTCGCTTCTGTTGATTTAAGAGGGTATCTGTTGGGTTTCGTTCCAAGAGACCAACTTACTTAGGGTATGCTAAAAAAGTTTTTCAGCAAGCTCTAGATAGTCAACAGCTTATTACTTTCGATCGCCCATTGGGCCAATTCCGTGCGATTATGAAGACCGGTTTTATGAAGCATATTCGACACATGACTTTCGATTGTCCGTTGACTAACATTGAGTTTTGCGGCGATTTCCCGATTAGCCAGTCCTTGGGCGACCAATTGTACTACTTTCAACTCCGTTGGGGTTAATTCCACATTACCCTGGACTTGAACAGGGGTGACATCCGGGGAATGGATGCGGGTGCTGCGTTTCAGCAACCGGCCCGCTTGTTTAAGGGAAGACTCCACCCGGGCCACTAATTCTTCCGGTTCAAAGGGTTTGACCATATAGACATCGGCGGTTACACCTGTTACCTTGTCCTGACTGTCCCCCTCAGGGGAGAGAAAAATCACGGGAATGCCACTAAAACGACTGTCCCGACGAATTTTTTCGAGGAAGGCATAACCGTCCATTTCCGGCATGATCAGATCACAGATAATCATATCGGGGATTTCCGATGCTTTGGCAGTATTTGCCCCGCGTTCGAGGATTTCCAGGGCCTCAAGACCGTTTTCTGCGGTTGTCACCCTATAACCACGAAACTCTAGATAATCTTTCACCAAAAGTATTAAATTTGGGTCATCGTCGATTAATAAAAGTTGTTTATTGTCTTTGTTGGTCTCTTTCATCGCTATTTTCCGGGCTGCAGGGTTGGGGGAATGGAGACGGACAAAGGATCGATAGGCAAGAGGCAACAGGTAGTTAGATATGTGCAATTAATTGTGTCTAGCTACTTATCTTAATCGATCGAATCAGTGATTTCAGTTAGTTTTAACCCTGTTTTCCTCTATTGTTTCGGGTTCTTCTTCTGGACAGTTCAGAGAAATTGCTGGTAAATCGTGGCGAAGGAAAGCATATTCGGTGACGATTTGATTACCGATTAGGTGTTCTTGGATAATTCTTTCGATCGCTTCCTTGTTTACCCTTCCATACCAGACCCCTTCCGGGTACACTAATAAAATCGGTCCTTGGCTACAAACCCGCAAACAGTTGGCTTTAGTGCGAAAAACACAACCCGGACGGTCGGCCCTAGGACGATCGAGTTCTAATTCACTTAACCGCTTCTTTAAATAATCCCACACTTCTAACCCTTCTTGCTTGTCACAACATTTTGGCTTAGTCTGATCGCAGCAGAGAAATAGATGACGCTGGATCTGGGCCAATCCCAACTTAGCCACATTTTCCCCTAAGATATCTCTGGTGTCCGCTTCTTCCATAAATTTTTTTTATCAACTAAACTCTTGACATTGAACAGAAAATGTGCATGGCCGACTAAACTTTCGGTTTGAGGATGTAACGATAGATGAGATAAACGATAGCGGCGAGGATTAAAGCGCTTAAAACTGCGCTAACTAGCCGTAAAATCGCCGTTAAAATCGAAAGAGCCACAAAAACCCCCGCCACTGCCACCACTACCTGTGCCGGTGTGGACAGGCTGCCGTACCAAGTTTTCACTTTTTCGAGGGTGGCAGCGAAACTAACCGGGGTATCAAGGGGGGGAAAATCGTCGGTTTCGATTTCCACTTCCACTTCTTCTGGGGTATATTTAGTATCGAACGGTTCGGGAGACTGCATAAACACTCAAGCTAATTAACACTTCATCCCTATTTTATCGATGATTGGGGTTAACAGGGGTTGGCGCAGAATTAATGTAACATTGACATCCTCACCGCCGTAAACGGACGGCGATTCCCAAACCTCACGATTTGAGTTTCTGCTTCTGTCCCGAAGGATTTTTCGCACCTGCCTTAACAGATTTACTCTGTTCTGGTCTTATGGTCGCTCTACAGACTGACACCGCAAGCCCTGCGGCCAAAATATTTTTACTAGCGTTAACATCTCGGTCATGGTGTGTTCCACAGTCTGGACAGTCCCATTCTCGAACATTTAACGGCATTTTCTCAGCAATATACCCGCAATTACTACACCTTTTAGAGCTAGGAAACCATCTATCTATTTCGATGTAATTTCTGCCATACCAACGGCATTTATAGGCTAATTGTCGGGTGATTTCACCCCAGCTTACATCAGATATTGCCTGAGATAACTTGGGGTTTTTGACCATATTCTTGACGGCTAAATTCTCAACCACAATCGTTTGGTTTTCACGAACTAATTGAGTGGTTAGCTTATGTAAATGGTCTTTTCTGCTATCGGTGATTTGAGCGTGAATTCTGGCTACTTTGATTCTCGCTTTTTCCCGATTCTTTGAGTCTTTCTGTTTTCTAGAAAGGCTTTTTTGGGCCTTTCGCAGTCTCCGATAATGCTTTTTAAAATGCTTGGGATTAGACACTTTGTCACCATCGCTGGTAATCACGAGGCTACTAATTCCTAAGTCAATTCCGATGGCTTTATCTGTTACTGGTAGAGGCTTAATCGTTGGGTCATCAAATCTTATTGAAATATGCCAACGTCCAGAAGGATGTAATCTGACTGTTACTGTACTTGGGTCACAGCTTTCTGGTATTTGTCTTGACCATCGAATAGGTAAGGGTTCTGTGCATTTAGCTAAATAGATTTGTTTGTCTTTAAATTTAAAGGCTGATTTGGTAAATTCGGCACTTCCTCCTTGATGTTTTTTCTTAAAGTTAGGATACTTAGTACGACCAGCAAAGAAGTTAGTAAAAGCTGTTTGTAGGTGTCTTAACCCTTGTTGTAAAGGTACACAGCTTACCTCGTTTAAAAAGTTTAATTCTTCTTGTTTTTTCCAATGGGTTAGCATTGAAGAAGTTTGAGCGTAGCCTACTCTTTCTTGTCTTTCATACCAAGCTTGTGTTCTGAGATGGAGAGCTTTATTGTAAACTAATCTTACACAGCCCAATGTGCGCCGCAATAGCGACTCTTGTGTTGGTGTGGGGTAAAATCGAAACGAGTAGGCTTTTTCCATGTCTCACATTTTAGCATATATTTCGTAAATGTGCTAATATTTAACAGTAAAGCCGTCGTAGAACGACGGGGTTTCAGACCCAAATTTTTCGATGACCGGAATCTATGAGCCTATCGACTCCCACCGTTACCGCCATCAATTATCCCGATGCTACCATCACTAGGGCCGAACGCGCCCTCTGTTGTTCCCCTTTCCGTGTCACCCTATTCGCCGCTATGCTTGAGCAAAGTGTATCACTTTTAAGCATTCCGGGTGCTGGGGGTTTAGAGAAAGGTTATACTTCCCGACTGCTGACGGAAGCAGCAGCGGAAAGCTATCTTCTCTGGTTGATTAAGGTGGGAATTTTGCGGCGCGAAGTAGATGGACAGGGGATAACCGATAGTTTTCGTCTCACTCCTTTAGGGAGAAAATTAATAGAAAAATGGCAACCCCAAGGGGACTTTTTCCCTAAACCCACTTTCTGGCAAAGATTTTTAAATACTCTGCAACGTTGGTTTTCTTTTTAATGCTGTCGGGTGTCAGTTATCAGTTATCAGTTATCAGTTATCAGTTATCAGATGTGAGTTTTCAGTTATTAGCCTCTTGCATGAGTGCCTGTCCTTATAAGTAGCATATACTCAACGGATTTAGTATCAACTGATTACTGTTTACCGATTACTGTTCACTGAAAATACTCAATAAAAAAACTAGATGAAAGCAATTATGGTAGTGGGGACAACCTCCCACGCGGGTAAATCTTTTTTAACTGCGGCTTTATGTCGTTTATTCAACCGGAAAGGCTGGCAAGTAACACCCTTTAAAGGTCAGAATATGGCCCTTAATGCCTATGTTACCGCCGGAGGGGGAGAAATGGGTCACGCTCAGGCGGTGCAAGCATGGGCCGCGGGGACAATCCCCCGGGTAGAAATGAACCCAATTTTATTAAAACCCCAGGGAAATATGACCTCTCAGGTGATTATTAAAGGCAAGGCTGTGGGTGTCACCACGGCAGCGGATTATTATCAGAATTATTTTGACCAAGGTTGGCAAGCAATTAAAGAATCTTTAGCTAAATTATCAACAGAATTTGATCTAGTTGTCTGTGAAGGTGCGGGAAGTCCGGCGGAAATAAATCTCAAACATCGGGATTTAACTAATATGCGGGTGGCTAAATATCTCGATGCCGCTACTATTTTAGTGGTGGATATTGATCGCGGGGGGGCTTTTGCTCACGTCGTCGGTACGTTAGAATTATTAGAACCGGAGGAAAGAGCTTTAATTAAAGGTATTGTGATCAATAAATTTCGCGGACAAAAATCTCTCTTAGATTCGGGGATTACTTGGCTAGAAGATTACACAAAAATTCCCGTTTTGGGAGTTCTTCCCTATAGTGATATCTTTTTAAGTGCCGAGGATTCTCTTAGTTTACTCGATCGACCCGCCCAAAAACCTAAAGCTGAACTAAATATCAGTGTCATTCGTCTGCCTCATATCGCTAATTTTACTGATTTTGACCCTCTCTGTGGTGAAGCAACGGTCAATGTACGTTATCTAGAATTACAGGAATCTTTAGGTGATCCCGATGGGGTAATTATCCCCGGCTCTAAAACCACTGTTGCTGATTTAATTGCTCTTAATCAAAGTGGTATGGCTAATCAATTACAAGCCTATCACCAAAGGGGAGGTATTATCTTTGGCATCTGTGGTGGTTTGCAAATGTTAGGGCGATTAATTCTGGATCCTGACCATCGAGAAGGTCCCGATAGTGAGGCAGCTGGCTTAAATTTACTGCCCTTAAAAACGGTAATTACTGCCGAAAAAATTACCCGTCAACGACAGGTTTTATCTAATTATCCCCAAGCTGGTTTACCAGTAACAGGATACGAAATTCACCAGGGAATAAGCGAATGGGAAAGTCAATCAGGTTATCAAAAAATGTTCGAGGAAGATGCTAGTCTAGGAATTGTCAATGATTCTCTGTCAATTTGGGGCTGTTATTTACATGGTATCTTTGATAATGGTTCTTGGCGAAGAACTTGGTTAAATCATCTACGTCAGCGTCGCGGTTTATTGTCTTTGCCTACGGGAATTGCTAACTATAGTGAACAAAGAGAAATAACCCTCGATACTATGGCTAATTTACTGGAAGAACATTTAAATCTTAAACCTATTTTTTCTCATTTGTAAGGAGAAATTATGACTATTGCAGTGCATTTTTTACCCGATGATATCATCATAGAAGCGGAAACCGGAGAACTATTATTAGATGTGGCCAAAAAAGCAGGAATTGACATTCCTACCGGCTGTTTAATGGGTTCCTGTCACGCCTGTGAAGTAGAATTAGATGATGGCACTCAAATTTGTAGCTGTATTACTGGTATCCCCGGCGATCAAGATTCTTTAACCGTTCATTTATACTCCGATCCGCTCTGGTAATTGTTCGGGTTTTCTGATAACAGAATTCAGCTATTACTG
Organism: Microcystis sp. MC19; assembly: GCF_003019735.1. NCBI lineage: Bacteria > Bacillati > Cyanobacteriota > Cyanophyceae > Chroococcales > Microcystaceae > Microcystis > Microcystis sp. MC19. The sequence goes on from NZ_CP020664.1 coordinate 3,764,012, forward strand.
TTAAGTTTCCGACTTCTAACTCGGAGAATACTGACTCGGAGACTTCTCGCCTAGGAGAAGGTTTTTAATTTTTGCACCATGTCCATTGATAATAGTATATGCAATATATTGACATTATAATATAATAGCTCGTATCAATGGGAGGTAAGAATAAATTTTACCAAACCCTTGACAAAAGTTACTTTTTGTAATACCCTGCGATAGTGGTGATACCATAGAAAACACTTACATATTAACTATTTTAGAATATGTCAGATTATTATCATTATCAGAATTCTTGCTGTGGGACTGCCCACGCTTATTTGCTCCCCTCTCTAAGTCAGATTTTTGCCGATCTTGCTCCTCCTGAAAAGCGTATTTTTGATCTCGGTTGTGGCAACGGTTCGATCGCTAATTGGTTATCAGAAAAAGGATTTCAAGTCAGTGGCTGCGATCCTTCCGAATCGGGGATAGCAGAGGCAAAAAAAGCCTATCCTGAGCTTGATCTACACGTTGGCTCGGCCTATGATGATCTGGCTAGTAAATTTGGTACTTTTCCGCTGCTAATTAGTTTGGAAGTGGTAGAACACGTCTATGCCCCGCGCGATTATGCTAAGACCGTTTATCATCTCCTGCAACCCGGAGGATATGCACTGATCTCCACTCCCTATCATGGTTATCTCAAAAATTTGTTCCTAGCGGCTATGGGTAAGATGGACGAGCATTTTACCGCTCTTTGGGATCACGGACATATTAAATTTTGGTCTGTTAAAACCATCACAGAACTGTTAACAGAAGCTAATTTATCGGTAGAAAAAGTCTATCCTATTGGTCGTATTGCTCCCTTAGCAAAGACGATGATTATTCTCGCTCGTCGGGGTCAATAAATCATACTAAATCCTATTTAAAAGGTATAGGAGAGGTGGGATCAGGGAATTTGAGCATTTGTACTAAAATTCCCAATACGCAGTTTAAATACAGTACAGCTTAGTCAAACTTGGGAACAATCCAAGCCGCTATAATAGCCAATAAAATAACAATCTCTAGGACTTTATATAAGTTAAGGGATTGTAGCCACTGCCAAGTATTGGCTAGACGCAAATTTAACCGCCATTGACGTAATTGAGATAACCATAATTTCGGATTATCTTGTTCACGAAAACGCCATTTAAGAATAGATAATAATAGGGGAATCCCTCCCACTTTAGCAGTCATGAGTAGGTGCAGGATCAGAACTACTACCATAATTAACCAACTGAGCAAATGGGCATAATACCAAAAGTGATTTAATTCCCCTTCCGGTAGCCATTCGGAATCCATCATCCGGCCACTATACAAGGCAAAAGTTAGGGCAAAAAGAGTCAAAGTATTGACTAAACGATGGAGACTGTACCACCAAATCGGCCGACCAAATTGGGTTAATTTGTTAAGAGAATCACTCTGAATTAATCTTTTGTTGCCCCGACGAAAAGCATAGATAGCAAAAACGGGAAAAATAATCAGAGTATAGAGGCCAAAAGTGCCATGAATACTTTCAATTTCTCGATATTCTGGTAAGGGCAGTTTTAACCAACGACCGTCAAAAGTATCATAAGTCCAATAGGCCGTAACCATGGCGGCAATGAGAGCAATTCCTGTTAATCCGTGCAGAATTCGCAGTAAAAGAGGTTGATAAGGTTGATTAGTTTTCATCGACTCGATCGATACAATAGGGGAGGTAAACTTTGCCCAGATACTATGTTAACTCATCCTTGGCTCGTCGCTATTCTTCTCAATACCGTCCTCCTCGGAATCGCTGCAATTGCCCCAAAAAAGCTCTTAACTCCGATGGGTTATCTCCATGCTTGGGTTTTAGGGGTAATTGTCTGGGGAAGCTTGGGATGGCGCGGTTATCTAATTGTTTTATTCTATTTCCTCGTCGGTTCTACTGTCACCCGCATCGGTTTAGCGCGCAAGGAAGCGGAGGGAATCGCCGAAAAAAGAGCGGGGGTACGCGGTCCGGAAAATGTCTGGGGTTCCGCTTTAGCGGGGGCAATTTGCGCTATCCTCAGTCTTTTTACCGCTTCTCCCTGGGATTACCTGTTAATACTCGCTTATGTGGCTAGTTTTAGCACTAAATTAGCCGATACTACTGCCAGTGAGGTGGGCAAAGCTTACGGTAAAACCACTTATCTGATTACTAATTTTAAATCCGTCCCCCGGGGAACGGAAGGGGCTGTTAGTTTAGAAGGAACGCTCGCCGGTTTGCTGGCAGCCACGGCTATTTCCCTGTTAGCATGGGGTATCGGTGCGATCGATCTTCTGGGTGTGTTATGGTGCGTAATTGCGGCATTTATCGCTACCAATATCGAAAGTCTCATCGGTGCTACCCTACAAACTCGCTTTCTGTGGTTAACTAATGAATTGGTCAATGTGATCAATACGGTTATCGGTGCGATCGTGGCTATCCTGTTAAGCTTGTTCTGGTCTTTCAGCTAAAATTAAGTGACTAAAGAAATATCTATGCTAAAGTGGCGTTTTTGTGCATTGTCCCTGCTGTTACTGCTAATTACTGCCTGTGGGACGGAAAATCAACCTAATTCTAGTTCTACCACCGCAAATAGTCCCGATGCGGGCCGCTTGCAAACGGTGAAAAATCGCGGTAAGTTAATTTGTGGCATTAACGGAGAAGTGCCGGGGTTTAGCTTTGTTAATGAAAAAGGCGAATATTCGGGCTTAGATGTGCAAATTTGCCGAGCTATTGCGGCGGCTCTCTTTAATGATCCCTCCAAAGTCGAATATCGTAAACTTAGCCCCCAAGAGAGATTTACTGCCGTACAGACGGGAGAAGTGGATATCCTCAGTCGCAACACCACCTGGACGATTAACCGGGATACCGCCCTGGGGATGGAGTTTATCACCCCGGTTTTCTATGATGGTCAGGGAATTATGGCCACGAAAGCCAGTAATATTAAGAAATTAGAAGATTTAAGCGGAAAGTCCATTTGTGTGCTATCGGGAACCACCACAGAACAAAATCTGGCCGATGCCATGGCAAAAGCGGCAGTGCAAGGTTATAAACCGATCGTTTCCGATGATGTGGAGGCCTTATATACAGCTTATCAGGCGGGGCGCTGTCAGGCTGTCACCTCCGATCGCTCCCAATTGGTGGCCCGGCGCTCGGTTTTTCCCCGACCACAGGATCATCAATTATTAGAAGTGGTAATATCAAAGGAACCCTTGGCCCCGGCCGTGGCCGATGGTGATCCCGCTTGGTCGAATGCCGTCCGCTCGATCGTTTTTAGTTTAATTCAAGGGGAAGAATTTGGGATTAACTCCCAAAATATTGCCACTTTTGCCGATAGCAAAGACCCCAGTATTCGGCGCTTTTTGGGTATCGATGAGAAGTTAGGCGAAGATATGGGTTTACCCAATGATTTTGCCCAAAGAGTCTTAAAACAGGTGGGTAATTACGGTGAAATTTATGATCGGGAAATCGGTAAACCCCTGCAACTCGATCGAGGTTTAAATAATCTTTGGACAAAGGGGGGTTTATTGTATTCTCCTCCTTTTCGTTAATTTTAAGATTGTGTTTCCTGACGGGGAATATAGACTCCTAAGGCCGCTGGAATAACTCGAAACATGGCGGGAGTAGTGCTAGTAATTTCGCCATCGGTGTTGATACTATGGGGTTTACGAGTCTGAATTTGAATTTCTTTCCCTTTAAGAGTTCTCACCCAAGATAATAAACCCTGTTGTCCTCGCGGTAATGTCCATAAAAGCGGGAAAATTTGCCACCAGTGTTGAATTTCTAGGCTATATAAATCTAATCTTTGATCGTCGATTTGGGCATCATGAGCGATCGGCATTCCTCCCCCATAATAACGGCCATTTCCGATCGCTATTTGTAGGGTTTTAACTTTGATATTTTGGCCATCAACACGGATCATAGCGGTAAAAGGACGGGTTTTACTTAATACCTGTAGGGCTGTCCAAGCGTAGGCAAAAATTCCCAAGCGTCGCTTTAAACCCTTGCTCAGTTTTTGGGTAATTTTCACACTTAATCCTAAACTAGCCACGTTGAAAAAGTATTTATTATTTACCCAACCTAAATCGATATATTTTAAGTTACCTTCCGCAATAATTCGACAGGCTTCGGCAATAGAATTCGGTATCCCTAAAGTCCGGGCCAAATCATTAGCCGTTCCCAAAGGTATAATACCCAGGGGCAGTTGAGTTTCTACCAACATATCCGCCATAGCATTGAGAGTCCCATCACCACCACCGACGATAACTAAATCAATATCATAGCGATATTTTTCCATCAAAAAAGGTATATCTTCTACCTTTTTCAAAGGGACGCTGATAATTTCAAAATCCCAATGATTGAGCAGATCGACAGTTTGAGCAAAGTTTTCTTTACCCTTGCGCGAGTGACGATTGATTAGTAGTAAAGCTCTTTTAGTCATAGGTAAGTTTCTCAGCAGTGCAGGGATAAAGGTTATGTAATTAAATCAGAAAAAATATCGGGTGATTGTCAATAATTTAGCCCCATTGATCACTAAATTTTAGTTTAATAGCCCTTTCTTGGAGAAAATGTTCTACCATTGCCTCTAGGTGGGGCTGCCTGAATAAATCTAAAAACCTTGTTGGATCAGACTTTTAGACTTTTTTGCCCTCAAAAAGTGCCAGCCATAAAACCCCACACCCCACCAACAAACTTTTTCAGTAAGTCCTATGTATAATAGCAAATTCAGACCCCTCAAGGCCATGAACCGAAGATAATGGCAGACAATTACTTGATTTTACTGATAACGGGCGTTTTTTCGGGCTTATTAGCGGGTTTATTTGGTATTGGGGGTGGCACTATCTCCGTGGCGATCCTGTTAAATTTGGGCTACAGTTACGGGGAATCGGTGGCTACCAGCAGTTTAGCGATCGTTTTCACTTCCCTAGGGGGTACGATCCAAAATTGGCGATTAGGTTCCCTCAAATGGCAGCGAGTTCTCCTCTTAGGTTTACCCGGGATTTTTACGGCATTTATCGGGGTCTATCTGGTCAAATCTAGCCCCAAACACCTCCTAGAAGCGGCTTTTGGTTGTTTTTTACTGCTCAATATCTATTTAACCAATCTCAAGCAAAATTTAAGCCAAAAAGAGCCAGTTTCTGCCCTTAGATTGCATCCTAATCTAGCCTGTCTGCTAACCGGAGGAATCGCTGGATTTCTAGCCGGTATTTTCGGAATTGGCGGTGGGGCGATCATGGTGCCACTACAAATGATTTTTTTGGCAGAAAAGATCAAAATCGCCATTGTCACCAGTTTAGGTGTGGTTTTACTCAATTCGATCGCCGCCTGTTTCGCTCATGCCCAAGCCGGTCATATTCTTTATCAAAAATTTGGGTTAAAACCCCGTCGTTTTACGACGGCTTTTCCTGATCTTTGATGTAGCACTTAAGAACTTCCAGTGGCGCACCTCTCAGTTATCAGTTATCAGTTATCAGTTATCAGTGGGTAAGTTATCAGTTATCAGATGTGAGTTTTTAAGTGTGCAGTATTAAATAGAAGTTTCCTACTGTCTTTTTACTGATTACTGATCACTGATTACTAACCGACTTGGCATTATTGACAGACCTAGTTAAAATATAGTACAAACACACACATCTTAACTCAATGAAAGCAAGGTATCAATACCGCATTTACCAAACAGACCAACAAAAGAGGTTTTTGTCTCAATTGTTCGGGTGTGTGCGCGTTGTCTGGAACGATACCTTATCTTATTGCCAAGAACTCTATCGACAAGGAGAGAAAAAACCTAAATACACTGAGTTATCTAAAAGACTAACTCAAGTCAAAAAAACAGAAGAAAAACAGTGGTTAACCGAGGTTTCTTCTATTCCTTTGCAGCAGTCCTTGAGAGACTTAGAGACTGCTTACTCTAACTTTTTTGCATCTTGTAAGGGAGAAAGGAAGGGAAAGAAAGTCAAACCGCCTAAGTTTAAAAAACGCAAATCTAAGCAATCAGCGAGATTTACCGATAACGGCTTTACCGTTAACCAACACCACGTTACTTTAGCAAAAATCGGTGATTTAAGAATTGTTTGGAGTCGTCCATTACCCTCTAAACCTTCTAGCGTCACCGTGATTAAAGACGCATCAGATCGCTATTTTCTTAGTTTTGTTGTCGAGATTCAGCCCGAAATACTTCCTGATAATGGGGAGTCAGTGGGAATTGATCTAGGGATTGCCACCTTTGCTACCCTCTCAACAGGGGAAAAGATAGACGCACCGAAACCGCTAAAGAAACGATTAAAACGACTAAGAAAAGCACAAAAAAACCTTTCTAGAAAACAGAAAGGAAGTAACCGACGGGAAAAAGCTAGGAAACGAGTAGCTAAAATCCATGCAAAGATTAAAGACACTCGCACTGATTTCTTGCATAAACTATCCACTAGAGTTGTTCGTGAAAATCAAACGATAATTTTAGAGGATTTAAACACATCGGGAATGGTTAAAAATCGTAAGTTATCCCGTGCCATATCAGACTTAGGATGGCGTTCTTTCCGAGATATGCTATCGGCAAAATCTGATAAATATGGGCGTGATTTTCGGATAATTTCCCGATGGGAGCCAACGTCTCAGCGATGTTCCTGTTGTGGGAATATCGGCGGGAAAAAAGCGTTAAATATCCGTGAGTGGGAATGTCTTTTTTGTGGAACTTTCCATGATAGGGACATCAACGCAGCAATTAATATCAAGGTCGCCGGTGGGCAATCGGAGACCTCAAAAAACGGACGTGGAGGAAAGTGTAAGACTTCTGTTAAAGAAGCAGCATCCCGTGAAGCGTCAACCCATCCGAAGATCGTTCAATTAAGTTTGTTCGATCTGCCGGGAATCACCGTCCGGCCCCGGCGGTGAGGATGTCAATTCTTCATCCGCGCTTGCTCTTAGACCGGATCAACGGACTGGTTAATTTCTAACCCTTCCACTCTCTCCCTGATGGGCTTTTTTCCGGATTCATCAATAAAAAACGGAGAATACTTGACAAATTCGGGGGGGGGGGTAGAATTATGATGCTTATTACTATTAAGCAATGATTTATGGGGTATAAATAGCAATTTTTCCCCATTCTTAGCCATGAAATTAACTTGTCAATCAATCAAAAATGACTAATCAACTGCTAAAAGCCCTTTGCCTTCCTGCGGTGACTTGTGCCGTTTTCAGTGCCATTCCCGCCCATGCCGCCATTTTTACCGCTACCTATACGGGTACTGTTTCACAAAACTTTGGTGTCGATAACGTTACTGCCGGTAATACTGCGGTTATTACCTATCAGCTTGACAATGGGGGAACTTCCCTGTTCAACCAAACATGGACCGCGAGTGACATTGTGAGTGTCACCTTCAATTTTGGTAATGGGAACCACGTTACCACCTTTAATCCTAATGCGGGTGATGGGTTGAGTAATAGTACAGGAAGCTTTGTCACCAATGCCTCAGGAACATTAACGGCTGTTCCTTCTAATTGGACCGATTACTCTAATGTCAAAGTCGTCTCAACCAATTCTGCACAAACACCTATCGTATGGGTAGTGAATGGAAGCAATGACGTTTACTTTACTAATAATTCCGGCACCTTTGTCCGTTTGACCAATGGATCAGGTAATATCGTTGCTGCTAACTGGACCATTCAAGGCACCCAGACACAGACAACCCCGGAACCAGGCACCGTTTTAGGTTTATTAGCGGTGGGTTCTCTGGGTGTATTGGCTCGCAAACGGCAATAAATGACCAATTCTATGGTAAGGAAGGTTTAAAAGCCTTCCTTTTTGGTTAGGGTGGCGGTATAGTGTTATCTCCCTTTTTGTATAGCTCTAACCTGTTTAACCTCTAATTCTAAGGCGGATGCGACTTGCTCAACACTTAACCCTAAGGCTAACAAACGGGGGACCGCCTCTAATGCTTTGTTTAGTCTGCCTTGCTCAATGCCTTCCTCGCGACCTTCCTCAATGCCTTCCTGACGACCTTCATGACGCGCTTCCTCGCGCACATCTTGAAAATACTGAGTTTGTTTTAATTCATCTAAACTAAACATAGTTTCTATCTCCCGACGATAGGATTAACAGGACCTCCTAGACATGAGGACAGAAGAAGATTATCTCCCTTTTTGTATAGCTCTAACCTGTTTAACCTCTAATTCTAAGGCGGATGCGACTTGCTCAACACTTAACCCTAAGGCTAACAAACGGGGGACCGCCTCTAATGCTTTGTTTAGTCTGCCTTGCTCAATGCCTTGCTCAATGCCTTGCTCAATCCCTTCCTCGCGACCTTCCTCGCGACCTTCCTGACGCGCTTCTTCGCGCACATCTTGAAAATACTGAGTTTGTTTTAATTCATCTAAACTAAACATAGTTTCTATCTCCCGACGATTGAGAAGCGGTAACTTATAAACGAGAATCGTCTCTATTAATTGTAAGAGTTCTTGCGGTTTTTGGTCGGGGGTTAATTCTTGCCTCACTCTTTGGATTAATTTTCGGGTGCTATCAATCGCTTTTGCTTTAGATAGGGTGATTAATTGCACTGTAGCTAAACCAATCGAAGTTTGAGGAATGTTTTCTAATTCATTCAGATAAATCCGTCTGACTCGCTCGGAGTTGAGGAGTTCCCGATAGCGTTGAACTTTATCGGTTTCTACTTGAGGGTTAGGATAGACAATCACACCCCGCCAATCATTGGTTAAGTCAGTTTTACTGAGATATAAGAATATTTCAGTGAAAAAGCGCTGATAAAAAGCCTCATCTTCTTGAAATTGTACCTCACAGAAGTAGATAGGAGTCTGGGGGTGATTATTTTGAGGCAGAAAGACTCCATCGAGACGAAAGGAAAGTTGTTTGACTTCCACTGAGTCAAAGCGGTAGTTATTGGCTTCGCTGATAGGGAGTTGAATTAATTCAAAGAAGATAGAGGGGAATGATTGAAAGAGTTGATAAAAAATCGTGTCAGTTTTCATGCTTTTATTTTACAAGGCGATCGCATTTTTTTATGTCCCTTTTTGTATAGCTCTAACCTGTTTAACTTCTAACTCTAACGCGGATGCGACTTGCTCAACACTTAACCCTAGGGCTAACAAACGGGGGACCGCCTCTAATGCTTTGTTTAGTCTGCCTTCCTGACGACCTTCCTGACGCGCTTCTTCGCGCACATCTTGAAAATACTGAGGGGGTCTGACAACTTTTAACACCTACCTACTTAAAACTGGCTAGGGGGTGGAACGAACCACAAAGACACAAAGGACACAAAGATTGATCGCTCCTATATAGGGTTTGCTGAATAAATCTAAAAACCTTGTTGGATAATATCTTTAGGCTTTTTTGAAATCAAAAAGTTCCGGGTCTGGGAGTGATCGGGGGGAAAATTTAGGCACTTTTTCCCTGAAAATTAGGTAATTGGCCACCTCAAAACCAGTAAAACCCTACACCCCACACCCTGTCCCCACGAAAAACTTTTTGCCGCAAACCCTACTTATAGCATCATTGGATTTTACTAACATTGAGAATACTTAAACCAATGATTTTATCCCCTTGATAACGAATAATCACATCATTATCTGTTAACTCGCTATCATCCGCCGGTAAAGATGGTTGATGAAAATTAATATACAAAACATCTGCTTTTGCATCATAAGCTGTCCAAAAATCTTGCTGAGGCAGAGCGTGAATCATCTTGGCGAAGTTAAGATAGGATTGAATATTAATGCTAGTTATGGCCATATTTGTTTCCTCTTGGTTAATTCACGAAGACGACGGGTTAAATAAGCAGTAATAATAAATCCCCCATCTAATAATTCTCGATAAACAACGATTAGATATTTTCCAGAAACTATTTGTTTAACTGCCAACAATTCCTGCTGGTTTCCTACTAGGATTTTCTCAGGATAGCGGATGGTTTCCAATATCTCCGCTTGATACGATACTAATTCACTATGTCCACTGATAATGTGTTTCCATCTCTCCTCTGTCAGACGAATTAAAACCCCATTCTGAGAAGTTGCATGAAGATTCATCGGTTCCGATTCAGTGCTAATAGACCTTTAAACCACACTTTTAACCCGATGAACCCTATTCCACCGTGACACTTTTGGCTAAATTGCGCGGCTGATCCACGTCTAAACCACGACGGGCCGCGATATGATAGGAGAGCAATTGTAGGGGAATTACTGTTAAAATTGGCGATAATAATTCCTCAACTTCCGGCACATACAACAAATCATTAAAGACTTTCGGTGCTTCCGTATCGCTGTCGGCAACTACTCCCAATAACCGCGCATCCCTGGCTTTTGCTTCCTGTGCATTGGAGAGAACCTTATCATAAACTATCCCCGGCATCGCAATCGCCACTACGGGAACTTTTGCATCTAAAAGCGCAATCGGTCCGTGTTTCATTTCTCCAGCGGGATAGCCTTCCGCATGAATATAACTGATTTCTTTGAGTTTTAAGGCCCCTTCCAAGGCAATGGGGAAATTAATCCCCCGTCCCAGGAAAATAAAGTCCTGGGTGTCATTAAATTCATGGGCTAATTCTTCGATCGCTTTTTCCTGTTTTTCTAAGACAGTTTCGATCGATCTTGGCAGCGATCGCATTTCATTAATAATTTGCTCGATTCTCTCTAAAGACAGAGTTTGACGACGATAGGACAAATCCAAAGCTAAGAGATAAAAACCCAATAACTGGGCGGTAAAACTCTTAGTTGCCGCCACCCCGATTTCGATCCCCGCTTGGGTATTAATAATCTGATCGACCATTTGTGCTAGGGTACTTTCGGGGCGATTAGTAATCCCGATAATCCGGGCCTGATATTTTTTTCCTAACCCTAAACGACGCTGTTTTTCTGTTTCCAACGCCGCTAAAGTGTCGGCTGTTTCCCCAGATTGTGTCACCCCGATGGTTAAAGTATTGGGCATCAGGGGGGTGGGGGCATAGCGAAATTCCGAGGCGTACTGTACCCTTGTGGGAATACCTGCCAACTGCTCAATCAAGTATTTCCCGACTAAACTGGCGTGCCAACTGGTTCCACAGGCTAAAATCTGAATATGTTCTAAATTTTCGTAAATTTCCTCAGAAAAATTAAGATTTATCGGGTTGACATTATCCCCATTTTGTGCATTCCAATGGGGATGCAGATAGGTCCCTAAACAGTCGCGCACCACTCCCGGTTGCTCGTAGATTTCCTTGAGCATGAAGTGACGATAACCCTGTTTTTCTACGGTGGTCGGACTCCAATCGAGAACTCTGGGGTTTTTACGGACTCTTTTCCCCTCAAAATTATAAATTTCTACTCCCAAGGGTGTTAACCGAGCGATTTCGCCATTATCCAAGGACAGCACCGCCCGGGTATGGGGAACTAAAGCACTGACATCGGAGGCACAGAAAAACTCCCCTTGACCGAAACCGATGATTAAAGGGGCGTGTTGCCGCACGACAATCAATTCATCGGGATAATCGGGACTAATCACCCCTAGGGCAAAGGCTCCCTCTAAACGTTGAATTGCCCTTAAAACTGCCTTGAGGAAAGGACTCACCCCCAAGTCTTCTTCATCGGTAGGTTTGGGTAGATAACTGGCGATTAGATGGGGAATAACTTCTGTGTCGGTTTCCGAGTCAAATATACAGCCTTTTTCCTTTAATTCTGTTCTTAATGCCTGAAAATTTTCGACAATGCCATTCTGTACCACTGCCACCCGTTGATTATTATCGGTGTGGGGATGGGCATTACTTTCTACGGGTTTGCCGTGGGTTGCCCAACGGGTGTGACCGATGCCAATTTGGGAGGGATTAACTTCCTGTTCTAATTTTTCCCGCAGATTGTAGAGTTTTCCCTGGGCGCGGACTCGATGTAATTCACCTTCGAGAATTGTGGCAATCCCTGCCGAATCATAACCCCGATATTCCAAACGTTCCAAACCAGCTAGGAGAATATCGATCGCTGTTTGGGTTCCGATATAGCCAACAATTCCGCACATTCTTTCGCTCACCCCATTTAGGCTAAGTCCGATCTATTCTATCGCAAGCGTGGCGCTTGTTTGCTTAGAGCCTAAAGACGCAGGGGTAAGGGTAAAGTTTCCCCTATAGGAGAGTGGGGTGTGGGGAGAATAAATAAAAGCAATATAGATCACCCAGCAGCATATTCTGTTCTTTTTGTCAAAAAAACTTTCCCTTTGCAACAAAACTACACAATTAATTGATCAACGGGTTGGCTTAAAAAAGGCTGTATAATCCCCAGTTATTGCTGTTGCTGAATAGACCCGTGTAGATTTAGCAAGGGTTTTCAGGATCAACAGACAGCTAAAAAGCCTAAAAAGCACAAAAAGACCCATCATTTCATACTGCGAAATTATACCATAATCGCTGGAAGTATTGCAACCTCGTAAACAAATGAGAAGTATTCTCAATAAATTCTGAAAAAATCATAAATATTGCGAAATGTAAATTTAAATATTCTCAATTATTAAAGCTTGTTTGATATAAAAAACTTATCAAAGGTAATTCAGTCACCGAATCTGCTGGGATGAGTCCAGAAAAGTTTTAATTTTTGCGGGCCTAAGCTAAGACGCATTTTAACCGTCTATCCTGAGATTAGCTGAATCTGACCCCCTTGCCCCCCGACCCCTAGGGTCGTTTCATTCTCTCAAATCCTTATCTGGCAACGTTTTTAGTCGATTTCTCGGAAATATATATCTGAAAATTTTTAAAAACGCCGTGCTTTGCTTGCCTCATAAGCGATTAAAGGTAGCAAAAAAAAGAATTAGATTCGGAGAATGAAACAGCCCTAGGGGTGTGGGGTGTGGGGAAGTGGGGAAGTGGGGTGTGGGGAAGTGGGGAAGTGGGGTGTGGGGTGTGGGGTGTAGGGTGTGGGGAGCTTTTTCAGTAAAAAGGCAGCTCCGAGCTTATGAGAGAAAATAGTGACCGGCAGATTTCTAGTCGATAATTAGGGAGATTTTCCCCGTCACCGAACCAGTTTCTAGCAATTGATGGGCGCTGATAGCTGCCGCTAAAGGGAAGGTTTGGGAGAGATGAATGGTTAACTTTTTCTCGTCAATTAAACGCGCCCCTTGTCTGAGAATTTCTGTGTGATATTTTTGCGCTTCTGGCAGTCCCATCAAAGCCGGGGTTAACATTAATTCTAAACTAATCCGCAAATTGCGATCGCGGGCTTCTTTCCAGCTGCCCGTAGGTTCCAAAATCGTCACCAGATCGCCGTACACTCGCACCGCTCGGCAGGTTTGCCCAAAAGTTTCCCCTCCCACCGTATCAAAAGCGATATCTACCCCTTTCCCTGCGGTTTCTTGAAGTATCGCCGCGACAAAATCGGTTTGTTTGTATAAAATCGGGTAATCTGCCCCTAATTGCCGCACTAAACGCTCTTTATCGCTATTTCCCACCGTCGTATAAACTTTAGCCCCCTTCAATTTCGCCAATTGAATCGCGACATGACCAACACCCCCGGCCCCGCCATGGATAAGGACGCTTTGTCCCGACTGGAGACGGGCGCGATCATAGAGTGCCTCCCAAGCGGTGATTAGAACCAAAGGTACAGCGGCCGCCTCGGCAAAAGAAAGAGATTTCGGCTTGTGGGCTAGATAATCCGCCTCGATTAGGGCATATTCAGCATAATTTCCCGTGCCGGCCCTGCCCAGTCCGCCGCTACAAAAGTACACTTCATCCCCGGGGCGAAAATCCTGCACCGCCGCCCCAACGGCCTCGACAATTCCCGCCCCATCACAGCCCAAAATGGCTGGCATTTGCTCGGGGTAAAAAGTGCCGCGTTTACGAATTTTTGTATCAATAGGGTTGACACCAGCCGCTTTTAATGCCACTAAAACCTGATGCGGTTGACTAATTTTCGGGGTGGCGACTTGCTGAAGCTGCAGCACATCCACGGCAGTCATGAGGATAGCTTTCATTCTATCTATTCGGGATTAACCCACATTAACGTCTGGCCAAATTCTACCGGTTCACCGTTAGCGACGGCGATTTCGACGATTTGCCCGGCCACTTCCGCTTCGATTTCGTTCATCAACTTCATCGCTTCGATGATACAGACCGTTTGCCCCACCCGAACTCGATCGTTTTTTTCCACGAAGGACGGTTCATCGGGAGCGGGAGCGCGATAAAAAGTGCCAACCATGGGAGAGGTAATCGCCAACCATTTTTTATCAATAGCGGCGGCCACGGGTTCGGCAGTGGGGGTTTCTGGGGCCGGGGTAGGACTGGCGGCCACCACTGGAGGGGCGACTGGGGCCGTCACCACCGGCAAGGGAGCGGGGAGAGGACTAAGGGCAGCATTAACGGTTCCTTTACGGATATTTAGCTCTAAATCCGTACTTTTCAGGCTAAATTCACTGATATCCGTTGCTGCCAGTGTTTTGATCAGTTCTCGAATTTCGTTGTAATCAATAGTCACCGCTCTGAAATCCCCCCGCAAATAAAAAGCAACAAATCCAAATTCACACCCACTAAACCGTCGATTTTTCCCATCTAGCGGCTAAGTTTTGGGAAACAGGCTCAGAAACACTGGCTTTAGTCCTAAACCCGTCCCTAATGCCCCATTTCTGGGCTTCTGATCACAATTATTCTCGTCCCAGATAGGAACCATCCCTGGTGTCCACTTTAATCCTTTCACCGATGGAAATAAACAGGGGAACCATCACCTGCGCTCCCGTTTCTACGATCGCCGGTTTGGTGCCACCAGTGGCCGTATCTCCCTTGACTCCTGGGTCCGTATCGGTGATTTCCAAGATTACCGAGGTGGGCAATTCCACATCTAACACTTGCTCATTCCAAAAGAGAATATTGACTTCCATTCCTTCTTTCAGATACTTGGCTCGATCGCCCATCTGTGCCGGGGTGAGAGTTGCTTCCTCAAAAGTCTCCATGTCCATGAAGACAAACTGATCGCCTTCTTTGTAGGTGTGCTGCATGGTCCGCTTTTCGATCGTGGCTGAGGGTAAGGTTTCCCCCGCCCGGAACGTCCGTTCTACCACGTTGCCGGTCTGAACATTTTTTAACTTGGTTCGCACGAAGGCCGATCCCTTACCCGGTTTGACGTGCAGGAATTCCACCACCCGCCAGACAGAGCCATCTATCTCAATGGTCGTGCCACTCCGAAAGTCGTTACTCGAAATCATGAAATGCTGTTTAGGCCAAGAAAGATCAACATTCCATTTTACATACTCGCCGTACCGAAAAAAACTTTTTTGCGGGAATTTGTCCCCATCGAAGCGAGGTGGACTAATACTAAATCCGTTGAGTGTAGGCTATATATCAGGACAGGCAATAGGCACTCTTGCAATAGGCAATAGGGGCAATAGA
This sequence comes from Microcystis sp. MC19, assembly GCF_003019735.1. Taxonomy (NCBI): domain Bacteria; kingdom Bacillati; phylum Cyanobacteriota; class Cyanophyceae; order Chroococcales; family Microcystaceae; genus Microcystis; species Microcystis sp. MC19. The sequence goes on from NZ_CP020664.1 coordinate 3,779,336, forward strand.
TAATCCGGTTTTAATAACCGGATTTAGGATAGCCTAGGGGCAGCAGCTAAAAGTAAGTTAGAATTAATTGACTGACTGACATCTGAGAAGCGATAGCAACCATGACGGGTGTGGACTTACAGCAATTATTACTAGAAAAATGGGGTCGTTCCTACGATATCCAGCTGCGACGCATCAAAGATAAGGTTCATGTCCAGGTAATGTGGAAATATCTCGAACAAGCTTCTTTTCCCCTCTCCGAGTCTGAATATCTGGAACATCTCAATGCGATCGCTAATTATCTCCACGAATGGGGGGGTTTTAGTCAATTCCAAGCTTTTATCCGCGAAACTCGCGAGCGTCCCCGTCTCGGTAAAGCGGTTAGTCTGGCCTTAGATTTAGGTGAAAGGGCCTCGGAATGGCTGATCAGTGATCAGTGATCAATTTGAGATCAGGCAAGAGGCACTCTTGCAAGAGGCAACACCCCTCCTGGCCCCCCCCGATGTCGGGGGGGTTGGGGGGGCGGGGGAGATTCAGCTAATCTAAGGAGAGGCGGCTACAATGGGTCTTAGCTCACCAAATCCCTTTCTAAGGGTACCGATTAACTGCCAATCCAACCTGAAAAACCCTGTTATGTACTGTTTCTCCCCACTCCCCCACTTCCCACTCCCCCATCCCCTTCTCTAGACACAAAAAAGGCGTTAAGCTTAACCTCAACGCTTGCCTTTAATCTAATGACAGTGACTAGCTCTTGCGACGAACGAAAGCACCAGCACCGGCAACGGCTAAGACACCGAGGATAGCAGAAGGTTCGGGAATGGATTTTTGTCTGAAATCGTTGGTGATACTGTTAAGTGATCCGTTAACACTAGAGACAAAGAAAGTGTCTCTGACGTAAAGTTTCAGGATATTCGGATCAACTGGAACCGTTAGGCCAGGAGAGCCTATGCCACCAATATCAAGGCTTTTAGCCTCCGAGGTTCCGACCAAACTCGACCCGCCGAAAGCATCTGACCAAACCGTCTTGTTCAGAGAGACACCGGAATCAGTCTGGCCAGTTGTGGTATAGCCAGCGCTGAATGCTTCGAACATCTTCGTCAAAAGTTCGTTGACGTTGGGAGTGTCGGGGTCATCAACGATCTCGATCGTGTAATCTATGACATAAGGGCCAGCTAGACTGGTCAGAGGGGTAGCTGGGGTGAAGGTCACGGTGTGCAAATCGCCCAAGGGCAGCACGGTTTCCGTAATGGTCAGAAAATTGGCCGGGTCATTTATACCAATGCCAGTTGAGGAGATGTGTGTAAACAACTTGTCCCCTTTTCGGCAAGGATTGGTCTTGAAATTGTTGAAACTTTGTGGTAAACACACCGCCTGCGCCTGCACGGGGGCAGCACCAGCAAAGCCGAAAGCGGCAACGCTGCCAGCGATAGCAAGAGCGCCAGTGGTTAGTTGTCTAGATATGTTGGTGATCATTTTAAGTTGTTTGTCAATTTATTAATTAGGGCAGTAATGCGGATACCTCCGTAGTCTAGAATAGTTATGACCTGGGAGCATCTGCCCCTTGGCATAAGTAGAAATGCTTAATGAGATCAATAAAAAAGTTAAAAAAGGCAACCATTTAGATAAGCACAGCGATGACGAAGGACTTGCGGTACATTACCAGATTCCCAACTTGCACCAGTCAAGTTAATGAAATGAAAAGAAAGTGAGATGCTCCCCAGTAGGGTGCGTTAGCGTAACTCACCAAAAACCTTTCTTTGTGGTGCGTTACGGCAATATTCAGAGCTTGATTTTTGCCCTAAAAACAAGGGATTGCCTAACGCACCCTACCCAACTTTAAATGCGTCTTAGCTTATCAGTGACCAGTGGGATTGTTAAGTGAACAGTATACTGCATTTAAATTGCGTATTGGATATTTTAATACAAATGCTCGAACTCGCCACTCCCCCACTTCCCCATCCCCTTCTCTAGACACAAAAAAATGCGTTAAGCTTAACCTTAACGCTTGTCTTTGCTCTAATGGCAGTGACTAGCTCTTGCGACGAAGGAAAAAGCCAACACCGGCAACAGCGAAGATACCGAGGATAGCAGAAGGTTCAGGAACGTTAACAGTAAGACCGGATTTTTGGAGAGATAAATTATAGCTTTGGGAAACCTGACCACCAGTAACGCTTCTAGTGAAGCCGATGCTGAAAGTTCCGAAAAGATCAGGATAACCATTAGGCTCATCAAAAGTCATGTCGCCAGTTACCATGTAAGTTGTCGTGCTACCACCTATCCCAGTCATAAATGTACCGTAAGCCATGGTGGAAGTGATATTACCGATCACAATACCAGGACCAGGACCGATGGGATACGCTTGGTTCACCGTTATCTGAATAAAATTAGCTAGAGAAGAGGGAGCAGTAAACATGGACATCATACCACTACCGGTGCCAATTAATGCAAAACTAGCAGGAGTAGTAACGTTAGAAGTTGTCACACCGGTAAATTGACCCGTAGCACCGTTTATTGCGGTGACGTTCAAGGGTTTAAGCATTGGGTTAGGAGTTCCCCACGAGTCGATTTGTGCAGTCCCAGTGAGGGCTAAAGTACCGGAAAGTATTGTCGCAGCCTGAGCAGCACCAGCAAAGCTGAGAGCGGCAACGGTGCCAGCGATAGCAAGAGCGCCAGTGGTTAGTTGTCTAGAGATGTTTGTGATCATTTTGATTTGTAGTTGGTAATAGGGCAAAAAACGGAGATCGTTCAATAACAAACTTGCAAAAGATGGGCTGTAAAATATCACTATTGCACTTTGACAAATAGTAATACGGTATAGATTAGAAGCAGAAAGCAATCGCAATAATGTTATCTACTGCGACTATCATACAGCCCGTATCTAAAGACTTGTGTGATTTCATTTAGTCAAGGAAGTGTTTATGGTCACAGGTAAGCTGCAACGCAGATCATCATTGAACCTCGACATGATATTATGTCAAGACTAAACGTTTTTCTAGTTAAGAAATCTACCCAAATAAAAATGATTTTAATTGCCTGATATTTTTTCTGTGAAATTGAATTAGCAACGATAAGTAGGTGGGTGGAATTAAATATAAAATGAACGTAGGTTGGGTTGAAGCATGAAACCCAACGCCCGCATGGGTTACGCTACCGCTAACCCATCCTACAAATAATTGTGCCTACCTACTTAGATAGACATTTCAGTTATAGAACTATTTTGTTAGTACACAGCCGAAAAGGAAGCTGTGATTGGGTGACAATTTTTGCAGATGCCTATCGGGGTTTGCGGCAAAAAGTTTTTCCTGGGGGCAGGCCTCGGCCGTCGGGTTTTAGCCATTTTCAGGAGGGGAAAAAGCCTAAAAGTCTGATCCAACAAGGTTTTTAGATTTATTCAGTCAGTCCTAGATAAGCTGTTCCTAATTCAAATTGCTTGTTGAGACGAGGCAAGAGGCGCTCTTGCAAAAGGCAACTCTGAATGGGAGGGGAGGTCGGTGACGACCTTCTTCGACCCCTAATCCTCTGGAAATGCGTTGCAAGGGAGACCCTTGCAACGAGGTAAATAAAAACAATTATGACTATAGATAATAGTCTATTCTAGTTCCCGACAATCGGCCGGCAAAGAACTAAGATCAAGATTAAGGAACCCCCTACCGTTAAAGCTGATGAAATTACCCCGTCTTGCCACTTTAATCATTGGTCTGAGCTTTATTTTCGGATTAATGTTGTGGTTAGTCAACTCTATCTATCGTCTTTACATCCAGATCGCCTTTACCGCTCCTATCTTAGCTAATATTCTGCTTTTGCTCATTATCGGACTGCTGGGCTTGCTCATTTACGTTCTTTTATACTACTTTTATCTGCTGCCCCAGCACCAAAAAAGTCGCCGCGGGTTGCATTCTTCCTCCCGTCCACCCCTAAAATTACCAGTAGAAAAAACCGAGGCCGCCGGGGAAACCTTAAAAGCTATCCGGCAACAAGTGGAGCAAATTCAAGATAAAGTAACCCAACAGGTTTTTATTAAGCGTTCCCAAGAAATTGAGCGAAGTTTAGCCAGAAAAGAAGTTAAAATCATTGTTTTCGGCACGGGATCGGCGGGAAAAACCTCCCTAATTAACGCCCTCATCGGTCAAATGGTGGGCAATGTGGAGGCAACCATGGGAACCACGGAAAAAGGGGAAACCTATAGTTTAAAAATGAAAGGTGTGAATCGGGAAATTCAAATTACCGATACCCCCGGCATTCTCGAAATTGGTGCGGCCGGAGGTCAAAGGGAACAGTTAGCGCGACAATTAGCCACGGAAGCAGATTTACTTTTATTTGTCATCGATAACGATATTCGACAATCGGAATACGGCCCTTTATTGCGTTTAATTGATATTGGTAAACGTTCTCTCTTAGTCTTTAATAAAATCGATCTCTATAGCGACGAAGATCGAGAAATGATTTTAAAACAATTACGAGAACGGCTAAAAGGAGTGATCCTTTCCGCCGATATTATTGCCGTTACCGCTAATCCCCAACCAGTACAGTTAACCAGTGGACAAATCATCACACCAGAACCGGATATTTTAGCTTTAATTAAACGTTTAGCTTCAGTTTTACGGGCCGAAGGGGAGGATTTAGTGGCGGATAATATCCTCTTACAATCCCAAAGATTAGGGGAAGAAGCTAGGAAAATTATTGATCGCCAACGTCGTCGCCAAGCTGATAAAATTATCGATCGCTATCAGTGGATCGGTGCGGGAGTGATTGCGGTGACTCCCTTACCAGTGTTCGATCTGTTAGCAACGGCGGCGGTTAATGCTCAAATGGTCAGAGAAATTGGTCAAGTTTATGGCTGTGAAATTAACAGCGATCGAGGCAAGGAATTGGCTCTATCTTTAGGCAAAACTCTAGTTAGTTTGGGAGTAGTGAAAGGAGCAGTAGAATTATTAGCCAGAATCCTACAATTAAATTTTACTACCTATATAGTCGGTAAGGCAATTCAAGGGGTCAGTGCCGCCTATTTAACCCGCATTGCTGGCAAAAGTTTTATTGAATATTTCCGTCAGGATCAAGACTGGGGTGACGGTGGTATGACGGAAGTGGTACAAAGACAATTTCAACTCAGTCGCAAGGAAGAATTTATTAAGTCTTTTGTGGCCGATGCGATCGGTAAAGTGGTACAACCTTTTCAGGATGATTGGCAGCAAGAAGAAGTTTTAGAAGCTACTCGCGAGGATGATTGGTAAAGATCGAACCTTGAAGCGATAGGCAAAATTGTATAGTAATTGTTACAATCGTTTTGGGGTTCCACAAGGGCAAAAAAAGATGCGACAGCAAGTTATCGACTGGTTAAAAGAAAACGTCAACGAACACCGTCTGCGCCATATTCTCGGTGTGGAGACCATGTGTATTGATTTAGCTCGTCATCACGATCTCGATACCGTCCAAGCAGGGCAAGCCGGGTTAATGCACGATCTGGCTAAATTTTTCAAGCCCAAAAAACTGCTAAAAATGGCGGAATCGGCGGGAATAGACGTGGATAATATCTGTGCATCCCATCCCCACTTACTCCACGCCGACGTGAGCGCAATTGTCGCCAAAAAAGAATTTAACGTTACCGACGAGGAAATTCTCGAAGCAATTCGCAATCATACCCTCGGTAAACCCAATATGAGCGATCTTAGCTGTATAGTCTTTATTGCCGATGCCTTGGAACCCAATCGCGGCGATACACCCGAATTAAACGCCCTACGACAACTCAGCTATCAAAATCTCCATAAAAGCGTTCAACAAACCTGCGATTATTCCCTAAAATATCTTTTAAGTAGCCATTGTCCCATTCATCCCCGCACCGTGCTAACGCGCAACTGGGCGTTACAAATTGTTAAAGAACAACCAACAGAAACTAAAACCATTGATTAACATAATCTCAAGACTCGCTTACAACCACCTCAGCCAAAGGATAACCACAACCTGAATGACCAATCCCACTGGAATTATTACCCCCATCGCCGAAAATCTCAAGACCGAAAATTTTCTAGAGACAATTGTTACCGCTGCCGAGGACAAGAAAGCAGGGGACATCGCCATCCTGAAAGTCGCCGATATCTGTTATTTAACCGATTATTTTCTGATTATTACCGGCTATTCTACCACCCAAGTGCGAGCGATCGAGGATGCGATCGAAGCTGCTATGGAACTAGAATGGCAACAATCCCCCCGACAAGTGGAAGGAAAAAGCGAAGGTAGCTGGATCCTGATGGATTATGGCGCTATCATTGTCCATATCTTTTTACCAAAAGAGCGAGAATTTTATAATTTAGAAGCATTTTGGGGTCATGCTCAACGGATTCCTCTACCTAGCGACCATTTGGAGGAGTAGAATCCATGAAATCCTCCCTTGATTTCTGTCCCGTCCCGGAAGAACAGCAACCGGTTAACGAGTACGAACAATTAAAAGAATCTTGGTTTTTCCGTTGGGCGACGCTAGATGTAGCCCCTTATACAAAAAAAATTGTCTGGTTATGGTTATGGACATGGTTAATTGTCGGACCGATTGCCGCCGCTAGTTTTCCCCTCAAAAAAGCCCCTTTTCTCTTCTTCTGTGCGGGGATTTTTGGCTCGACAATTTTGGTAGGATTGGTGTTATTGCGCTTGTATTTAGGCTGGATCTACGTCTATGATCGCTTGCAATCGGAGAAAGTATTTTATGAAGAGTCGGGCTGGTACGATGGCCAAATCTGGACAAAAACCGCCGCCATTTTAACCCGCGATCGTTTAATCGTCTCCTATCAAATCCAGCCCATTCTCCAGCGTTTACAAAAAACCGCCCTGATTTTAGGGGCAATTGTCGCTATCAGTGGTCTTTTCTGGCTATTTTTCACTCACTAACCGCAACCAATCACCAATCTGAATGAATAGGGTAAAACGTTCACCAACCCACCGATTAGAAATTCATCTCCTCCGGGAAGGTATTATTGAATCGGTTCATCATGTCGAGGCCGCTATTTGCGATGACCGCGGCCGGGTATTATCCACCGCCGGCAGCGCCGAAACTAGCGCCTTTATTCGTTCGGCCCTGAAACCTTTTCAAGCACTGGCTGTCATCAGTACCGGCACCCTCGAACGCTACGATCTCAACGATAAGGATCTAGCCATTATCTGTAGTTCTCACCAAGGCACGGTGGAACACGCCCGTCAAGTCTTTAATATTCTCTGGCGCGCCGATATCGATCCCAATGCCCTGCAATGTCCCCTCCCCGAAGGCAAACCCAGTCGCTTGCAGTACAATTGTTCTGGCAAACACGCCGGGATGTTAGCAGTGTGTCAACAGCGTGGCTGGCCGTTAAATACCTATCTGCGGCGTTCTAGTCAGATACAAAAGCTAATTTTAAGCAAAATTGCCGAATTATTGGGAATGCCGGGGGATGAATTAATCAGCGCCCACGATGACTGCGGTGCGCCCACCTATTCAATGCAGTTGGGGCAAATGGCCCATCTCTACGCCCAGTTAGCCTCTGGCAACCGTTTAGACTTAGAAAGAATCGTCCGGGCGATGACCTATCATCCCCGCATGGTAGCAGGAGAAGGGGCTTTTGATACGGAATTAATGCAGGTTAGCCAAGGGGAAATCGTCAGTAAAGCCGGGGCCGAAGGGATTCAATGTATTGGGCGCGTCGGTGAAGGTTTAGGATTAGCAATAAAAGCTTTAGATGGTTCCAAACGGGCTAAATATGCCGCCGCTTTGCAAATTCTCAAACAGTTAGGCTGGATTACTCCCAATGTGGCCGAATCTCTCTCGGAAAAATTCCTTAAAATCGGCAGTTATACCCGCTTGGAAGTGGTGGGAGAAATGGCTTTGTTATAAATAGTGGGTTGACCAAGGGTAACACATCAAAAACTTTTCTTTTTGGTGTGTTAGGGCAGTATTTATCTCTTGATTTTTTTCCTCAAAAACTGAACTTCGGAGTACAATACCTATGACTAAATTAATTCAAGAAACTTTCGAGCAAATTGCACTGCTTTCTGAAGAACAACAAGATAGCCTAGCAACCTATCTAAAAAAACACCTAGCTGAATTTTTAGAAGAAGCGGAAAAAGAACGACGAATTGCAGAAGGGACTTATACCATAAGTGATTTTAACCAAAAAACTTAACAAGCTATTCAGAATATTGAAGAACAAAAAAACTTAACTGTTTGCAAGGATCAAGTTGAACTATATCAGCAGCTAAGAATTTAATGTTATTAACCATTTTTGAAAATCGCTTTAAGAAAGATATTAAACGACTGCAAAAACGGGAAAAAGATATGACCAAACTGAAAAATGTCATTGATAAATTACTTGAAAAGCAAGAACTAGAACCTAAATAGGGTTTGCTGAATAATGGTAAAACCCTTTTAAAATAAGGCTTTTAACAGGTCAAAACCCTTTTCTGCAAACGTTAGGACAGATGAACTTCTTTCTTGCCTTTGATCTCTGTTTTTACAGATAAGACTTAGCATTCGAGATTAGTCAAAAATAGTTTGACTAGAGAAAAAAGAGGTGTGTTAGATTTCATTAACTACCAGGGCGGCGATCGCAATTCAATTTATTTTAACCATACCTCTTGATTCAGGATTAAATCCTTCTGGAAAACCAGTGGAGCAAGGGTAACTCAAGGATAAGCTTTCACACAACTTGGGTGAAGTGCTTGCATCAGTGTATTTCGCATCTTGCAGATTAGCTCTGTATAGTGTTGCCATTTGAAGTTTTGCTCCGGCTAAGTCAGAAGATTGAAGATTGGCTTCAACCAAGCCAGCACTATGGAGGTTTGCTCCCCTCAAGTTTGCACCTCTCAAGTTTGCTCTAAACAAATCAGCTCCTGCAAGATTAGCAATACGTAACCTAGAACCTTGAAGATGCGCTGCTGCTAGGATAGATTTTTGAAGATTCGCTCCCTCCAAACTAGAGTTTTGAAGATTTGCCCCTCGTAAGTTGGCATTTTTGAGATTTGCTTGCCAGAGATCTGCATTAGGCAATTGAATATTTTGCAAAAAAGCGTTCGGAGCTTCTAAGCCTTGTAAACTCTCCGGGTTCCATGTCAACCAGAACCAAGGGAATCTGTGCCGTCCTGGAATGCCTGGAGAGGCATTTAATAACTCAAGGGCTTGAATTCGTCCTCCGCTACCTTTTTGCTCGTAAGCGGCAGTAATAACTGTCCACGCTTGAGTAACGTCGGAGTTACGCTGTTTTTGCTCCCCGTAAGTGAGATAAGTAATAGCGGCAATTAAAACAGCTAGATTTGATATTGGTCCTAACTGTTCTAACAGCTTCAAGGTCTTCTGACACGTCTTCTTAAGATGATCAATCATTTGCGCTTTAGCCATCAAAACTCCCGATTGCTTGAAGATTGCCCCATGAAAGCTTAGAACCTCGACTGCTACAAAAGTTAATTCAAATCAATTCCAATACCTATTCAGAAGTGGACTGAACTGGCATCACCAAAGGGTGAGCAGGCCAAATATCGATTATACAAAAACTTTCTCCATAACACTCCTGAGAGTAAAGATAATTGGAAACTTTCAGCATATCACCCCATTTTAGCACCATCGCAGCGAACTTTTCCGCGTATCATAACCAAAAGCGTATTAGCCAGATTAAACAACCTCTTTTAAGTAGATTCCTAACAACAAGCTGAAATAAAATAGACTTTTCGGGAAGTCTAGCACTAATTGCTTCAGTCCACCCCACAATTACCTAATTTTCGGGGAAAAAGTGCCAAAATTTTGCCTTTGATCGCTATTATGTCTGGCACTTTTTGAGGGCAAAAAAATCTAAAAATCTTAGCCAACAATGTTTTTAGATTTATTCAGCCAACCCTAAGTTAAATTTTGAGTTGATCGATTAAATCGCGCATAATTTTGGCCGAATTATGTAACTGTTCCGTTTCTCTGGGACTAAGAGCAAGATTCAGAGTTTTTATCACTCCTTTCTCGTTAACCACCGAGGGAATACTTAAACACACATCTTTGAGACCGTATTGACCATCGAGGAGAGTGCTAATAGTGAGAATTCTTTCTTGGGAACGTAAAATCGCTTTAACGATATCCGTGGTAGCTAAACCGATCGCATAGCTAGTATAACCCTTGCGTTTGATAATTTCATAGGCGGCGTTTTTAACCTGAAGAAAAATTTCTGTTAAGCTTTCTTGGTCGGTTGCGCTTAAATCCTGCCAATCTCCTTCTAGTAACCTTGCTCCTCCGATATTGGCCGAACTCCACACAGCAAGCTCACTATCCCCGTGTTCACCGATAATATAAGCGTGGACGTTACGCGCATCTACATGGAGTTGGGTGGATAAAAGAGAGCGTAAACGGGCAGAATCTAGCACCGTACCCGAACCAATCACCCTAGAGGGCGGAAAATGGGTGATTTTCAAGGTAACATAGGTCATGATATCGACAGGATTACTCACCACCAAAATCAAAGCACTGGGGCAGTAAACAGCCACATCCTCCAGAATACGGCGAAAAATCGCCACATTTCGCTCAAGAAGATGTAATCTGGTTTCTCCCTCTTTTTGGGCAGCCCCGGCAGTAATAATCACCACATCGGCATTTTGTCCCACATCGGCCACGGTTCCCATTTTCAAGTCTGTGGGTTCAATAAAAGGCATTCCGTGCCTTAAATCCATCACTTCCCCTTCGACTTTATCCGTGGCGATATCTTGCAGAATTAATTCATCAAAACAGTCTTGAATTAACATCGAGTAAGCGCAGGCCATCCCCACCTGACCAACACCGATAATTACCCCCTTGCGAGGACGCAGCGGCGCGGGTTTTTCAGCGTAGGGATTGGGAGTAAATATTTTATCTAGCATAGATTTTGGCAGTTATTGGCTCGGTAAGCCCATTTTAAAGGGAAATGGTTAATATCAGGTAAAAGGAGACTATAAAGAGATTTTGAGGACGTTATCGGCCATTTTTTTCTGGTCAGTGGTCGGACAAATTTCTTGTCTTTGATTCCCTGACCCCTAGTTTAAGAGAATTGAGGGCCGCTGACAGCTTCAGGCTATATCCTAAAATTAGGGATAAAGTGACAGTAGGAGGCGAACCGATGATCTATCACATCACTACAGAAAGAGGTTGGCAAATAGCTCGTGAAATGGGGGAATATCGGGCGTATTCCCTAAAAAATGAGGGATTTATCCATTGCTCCACCTTAGAACAAATTCCGAAAGTTGTGGCCGCTTTTTATCAAAATCAGCCAGATTTGCTGGTTTTAGCCATTTCTCTCGAACAATTGCAGTCCCCATTCAAATGGGAGCAGCCCCAGCATCCTAACCCAGAAAGTGCCACTTTAGAGCTAGAAAAAGAGACCTTTCCCCATATTTACGGTGCTATCAACCTAGAATCGGTGGTTTTTGTCAAACCCTTACAGGAGTTGCTCAATTCCTAAGTAGGGATGCACAATTATTTGTAGGATGGGTTAGCGGTAGCGTAACATGAGCGGGCGTTGGGTTTCATGCTTCAACCCAACCTTGTATATTGAGCTATCCATTAGTCAGATCTTTCTTAACAAAAAGAGAAGAAACTTAAAAAAAGGGGAAACGATTGATAGGTATAGTTTTGAAAGAAGGAATTAAGGTGGAGGTAAGCAAAAAAATGGAGAAATGGGCAGCCCAAGAATTACAGTATGCAGACCTAGGGGACACCAGAAGAAAGAAAAGGTTAATCAGTATCGTAGAAAACTTGGCCAGCCAACCTAGTACAAGTGTGCCACAAGCTTCGGGAAATCTAGCCGCCGCCAGTGCCACCTACGACTTTTGGAATTCCCCCTATTTTCACCCCTCAGATATAATTGCCGCCCAAGCTAAAAGTACAGTAGAAAGAATCAAAGAACATCCAATAGTTTTGGCAGTGCAAGACACAACAAGTTTAGACTTTACGACGCAAAAAGCCAAAAAAGGAATGGGTTATCTAGATTGTAAAACATCCTTTGGTCTCAAAGTTCATACCACCTTAGGAGTCTCAGCGCAAGGAGTACCTTTAGGACTGATTAATCAATATGTCTGGGCAAGAGAAGAAAAGAATTTAGGGATTGCCAAGCAAAGAAAAAAAAGAGAAACTCAAGAAAAAGAAAGTCAAAGATGGTTAGATTCTTTGTCAGAAACACAACAACAAATACCCGAAGAAATTCAAGTCGTAACAATCGGAGATTCTGAGGCAGACATATTTGATTTATTTGCCCAGTCAAGAAATCCTAACTCTCATTTATTAATTCGAGGAACTCATAACCGAAAAGTTAACTATCTCGAAGACAAGCAAAGGTCAGGGCATCCAGAGACTAAATATTTACATCAATCCATCAGAGAAATAAAAGCCTGTGGTAGCCTAGATGTGCAAGTAAAACGCAATCCTAATCACGAGGCTAGACTAGCTAAACTAACAGTTAGATTTGCCAGTTTTGAAATACAAGTACCTAAGCATCACTCGAAAGCGAACCCTCGTCAACCGGTCAAATTACAGGTAATTTTAGCTGAAGAAGAAAATCCGCGTCCTGGAGTTAATCCTATCAGTTGGCTCCTCTTAACTAGCCTAGACATTAGTAGCTTTGAATCAGCGATAACCTGTGTGCGCTGGTATAGTTATCGCTGGTTAATAGAACGCTATCATTTTGTTTTAAAAAGTGGTTGTGGATTAGAAAAACTGCAATTAGAAACGGGTCGGAGAATTGAGATGGCCTTAGCTACCTATTCAATTGTAGCTTGGAGATTACTTTGGTTAACCTATCAAGCACGCTTACACGGAGAGGAGAGTTGTGAAAGTTTTTTGGAAGAACATGAATGGCAATCTTTGTGTGCCACTATTCATAAAAAGAGTCCGCCACCTGAAAAGCCGCCCTCCTTTCGAGAAGCGGTCAGAATGATTGCTTCTCTTGGGGGGTTTTTAGGTAGAAAAGGTGACGGTGAACCAGGTGTTAAAACTATTTGGTTGGGACTGCGAAGGTTACATGATATCAGCCAGACTTGGAAACTATCTCATCAAATTAGTTCCCCCATAGAACCCCCTTGAGCCATCTGGCACACTTTTCTCTTTTTGTCAAATTTTATGTTAAGAAAGATGTGACTAATGGATAGGTATATTGAGAGAGGTGGTAGACCGTCCCAACCTTGGTCGGAAAAGACCGCTTCGTAGCAAGGGTCACCACCATAATCTCCCTGACAAAACTCGAACAGTCGCCGGGGTCGTGGCGAAAACAATCAATTGTTAAGCTAAGAGACCGTATCGGGCAAGGATGAGTAAAATCAAGGGGATGCTCTCCAAAAGAACCATTAATCCCGCCAATTTCTCAGGTTTAATCATGGAAAATATCTCTCAATGGGTAGGCATTGACATTAGTAAAGCGACCCTAGATGTTTACCTTCGTCCCCTCAGTAAAGCGATGAAAGTTGCTAACACAAAGGAGGACATATCTAAACTGGTCGAAACCCTAAAATCCTACACTGTCAACCTCATCGTTCTGGAAGCAACAGGAGGTTTAGAAACTGAACTGGTGATTCAATTACAAGAAGCGGATTTACCTGTAGCCTTAATCAATCCCCGTCAAGGAAGAGACTTTGCTAAAGCCACTGGTAAATTAGCCAAAACCGATGCCATTGACGCTCAAATTTTAGCTCATTTTGGCGAAGCAATGCAACCGCAAATATTAGCGGTTGAGTCGGAAGAATCTCGTCAATTGGGCGACTTAATTAGTCGTCGCCGGCAACTTGTCGAGATGCGGACTGCCGAAAAAAACCGACGGGAACGCGCTCGCGGTAAAGCTTTGGTCGATATCGAAGCCCATCTTGAGTATCTCGATAACTGCCTCGAAAAACTCAATCAAGAAATTGAGGAATTGACCCAAGCTAACCAACAATGGCTCGAGAAAGTCAATTTACTCAAAACCGTGCCGGGGATTGGTCAAGTAATTTCTACTACTCTCGTCTCCGACTTACCAGAACTCGGTCAATTAACCGCCAAACAAATCTCTCGCTTAGTCGGTGTCGCACCGATTAATCATGATAGTGGTCAACATAAAGGTAAGCGAATGATTCAGGGAGGTCGCGCTCAGATTCGGGCGACTCTTTACATGGGAGCGGTGGTAGCTATGCGTCATAATCCGGTGATTAAAACCTTTTACGAACGCCTAGTCGGACGCGGTAAATCAAAAAAACTGGCTCTGACTGCTTGTGTGCGGAAAATCTTAGTTATTCTTAATGCAATGGTTCGCCAAAATCAGCCTTGGCAGCTTGCTGACAATTTACCACCTTGTTCCTAGAGATTCACACTTTTTGTTATCTCTGATCAAGGGTTGCGCTTGCTTTGGTTTAACCTGAGCGACTTAGTTTTTGCTGCGCTTTTTTCTGGCTTGAGATTTTAGGTTCGACAGCAACTCCTTGATTGTTTTTTGAGTTACCCCTTGACAATCAAGACAGTCGCTACGTTCATCTAGAAAAAGAGACCTTTCCCCATATTTACGGTGCTATCAACCTAGAATCGGTGGTTTTTGTCAAACCCTTACAGGAGTTGCTCAATTCCTAGAACTAAATCATCTAACTCTTGGTAATCGGGGAGAGTAGTATCGATGCTCAACCCGCGCCGAATCACGAGGCGATCCCACTGTGGCCGCGATAATAGCTCGCTAAAGTAGCGAGCCTTGAAAATTAACAAATTTGCCTCTAGACCCGTCTTAATGCGCCCTAAATGGGGCAATCCGAGCAGATTTGCTGGGGTGAGGGTGACACTATTTACCCAGTCAGCGTAGGGTGTATCGAGATGAGCAATCCGCACCGCTTGGGTAAAGACTTCTAAACCATCGTGATCCCCAAAACCATAAAAGGGATCGCGACAGTTATCACTGGCAAAAGCAACCGGAATTCCCGCTTTTTTCATCTCTTTTATCTTAGTTGTTCCGCGCCAAAAAGGGGTTTTTTCCTCTTGACGATCCTGTAGGTAGAGATTGCACATCGGCAAGCTAACGATAGCAATGCCCGCATTTTTGACTAAATTTAGGGTTTCTTGGATTATTTCAGGGGATTGTACTGCTAAACTGCAACAGTGGCCACAGATGATTTGTCCAGAAAATTGCTCTTTGATGGCAGTACGCGCGATCGCTGCTAAACAGGTAGAATCGGAATCGCCGTTTTCATCCAGATGAAAATCGAGATTTAAACCCCTTTCTTGGGCTAATTTGAAGGTAATATCAATTTGTGCCTGTAAATCGGGATTTGTGTAGGCTACTCCCCCTAATATGCCCCCAAATTCGGCAATTTTATCGGCTAAGGCCGCTCCCTCGGAGGTTTGATAGTAGTCAAGGGAAACTAGAGAAACCGCTTGCAGGGTGATTTTACCGGCCCATTGTCGTTGCAATTCTGCCAAAGCGGTTAAGCTAATCTGGGCCTGTTGACCAAAAGAGTCGATATGAGTGCGAATAGCGGCGGTTCCGTGGGCATAACTGCATTTAACGCCGAATTCCATGCGACGATACACATCCTCTAAGCGCCACTCCCGTCGGGAATCCTCTAGGGCCATTTTTAAGGCACTGTCAAAAGTGCCATCATGGTTAGGACAACGCTGCCAACTATGACCTTTATCGAGATGGGTGTGCATATCGACAAAGCAAGGAAAAACAATCTTTTTTTTGAGGTCAATAACGGGAATATTATCTTCGGGGGGGATGGTTGAGGTGATGCAATTAATGTTACCGTCATTAATTTCCAGATTAACTAAGGTTAATCCCTCGGCGGTTTGGGGAGAAAACCCCTCATTTTCTAGCAGGGAAACGGGAATATGAGCATTTTTGAGCCAGTAGCGCTCGCTTGAGGGAATCATAAGACCTCTGGTAAAAATCAAAAATTGTTGTTAGGGTTAGGAGTCGGTCGTCGGTGCATCTCACATTTGCAGGAATACCGACAATCAGCAATTATCAGTAACTCTTAGATGATTACAAATGTATCAGCAGCTGCGTGTAAGCATCCCACCGAAAAACTAATGCGCGGGGGGTTTGGGGGCGGCGCCACGCCCCCAACGGGGGGTTTGGGGGGTAGAACCCCCCAAAAGCTTGGATTGAGTGATAAAATTCGGAAGTAATGCCCAATCTTAGCCGAGAGTTTCCCCGTAAAAATCCCAATTGGTAGATTTACAAAAATGAGATGCAGCCTCGGTCGTCGGTCGTTAGGAGAATTAAGAATGAATAATAATCAATTAAGGGGTATTAAGTAAGGAGTGTTCAATGGCATTAACAGTGCTATCTTTTCCCTGATTAATGTTTACTGATAAACCGGTAGGCGTGGCTTTAATTCCCAGCCATAAACTGCTAAAAATTCCTTTAATTTATCGGGGTGTAAATGGAGGTAATCGGGATTAACTTCATCGATAATGCCAATACCGCCTAAATCCCGCGCTCCTGCCGCTAAACAATCCAAGAGAAAAAGAGGATCGGGTACTAAATTCGGGGGAATTTGAATGACAATATCTGGGGGCAAAATTTCCCTAGCTTGTCTAACCAGATCGGGTAATTTTTGCAGCTCAAAAGGATTATTTTGCCACTGTTCTCTTTTGCCCGGATTGTAGGGTTGTAGGATCACTTCTTGAATATGTCCCCAACGTTGATGAAGAGCGGCAATAGTTTCTAAGGTTACTAAGCGATCGCATTCTGTTTCACCAATTCCTAATAATAACCCCGTGGTAAAAGGAATTCCTAATTCTCCCGCCCATTGTAACTGCTCTAAGCGCAGGGATGGCACTTTACTGGGGGCATGACGATGGACAGTATTTAATAAAGTCACCGTCATTTGTTCTAACATTATGCCCATAGATAGATTGACATTTTTTAGTTTTTCCATCTCGGCAAAAGTTAAAATACCTGCATTGGTATGGGGATAAAAACCCATATTTAAAGCCAATTCTCCCAAATTATAAATATGCCGAAACCATGACTCTCGATTGGCTGCTAAAGGATGAACTTCCCCGCTAAGAATTAAAATTTCCGTAATTTCCGAACCCTGCAAAGCAGTTAAAATCTCTTTGGCTTTTTCCAAACTTAACCAGCCATCAGTGCCTAAATCCCTGCGAAAATTACAATAACTGCAACGATTGAAACACTCGTAGGTAGGTACAAGGGTATGAGAGGGACTATAGGTGACAATTCTTGACATTTTTTTCAGAATTGGAGTTCATTACGAGCATTCAAGGCTCTTCTAGGTTCTGTGTGATAAGTTTAATTGACATAGGATCGGTCGATCTTTGTGTCCTTTGTGTCTTTGTGGTTCGTTCCACCCCCTCGCTCTTGAGAAATGTATCTTAGAATACATTTTACCCACCAAAGCTGGGAGAGCCCATTCAAGGGCGATAAAATTTGCTATCGTGGGAAGAATTGCTGTTTTATTGACTCAAAAACGCTCTCCCTTTTCGCTTCCTCCTATGATTTTCGATCCTGCCAGTCTTCCCTCCCATCGTCAAACGATTCGCCCGATTAGCGCCACGGCCCTGCACGGAATTGTATTTCAAGATAACAAATTAATCGCTATCGACGCAAAAAACGGCTATTTATACCAAATTGCCCTCGATACTGGTCATACAACCGTACTTAATTCCCATCGCTGGCAAGAATTCGTCGGGACGACGGGATTGGCAATCGATGATCAAAATCACCTCTGGTTTACCACTCGCGAAAATCTCTACTGCTGCACTCTCGAAGATTTTACCCCGAAATTTTTTACCCGTCTTCCCTACACCGCTAACGGAGTCGCCGTAACTGGTAACACAATTTATGTCACTTGTCAACGTTCTGGACAAATCTTTATATTTGATCGCCAATCGGGACAGGAAATTACTCGTTTGTACGCGCCTGGTATCGGCATCGAAAATATCACCATTCGCGGGGAAGAACTTTGGCTAACGGATACCCTAGAACAAACGGTTTACTGTCTCGATCGCGCCACGGGAGAACAGCTTTTTAGCATGATAACTCCTTTTGAGTCGCCGACGGGATTAGCATTTTATCGCGATGCTAACAGTGGCAAGGATATTCTATATGTGGCCTATGCTTTTCAGGAACCCTATATCCGCGATAATCCCAATTCCGAACAGGTTTACGAACTTAGTTATCGTCCGCGGACTTTTGTCCATCCTCTATATTTTCACTACGATCCCGCTAAAAAATACACCCTTTCTAACGGTTATCTGATTGAATTATCCTACGTCGAGGAATTGGAACCTCTCTATAATGTCGAACTCAAAAATGTGGAATGGCGCATCGCTTTACCCTTAGAAACACCGCGGCAAAAAATTCGCAGCGTCGAAGCGGTGGGATTGCCTTTTATTGAAGAAATTGAGGACGGGCAGCGGGTGGCAGTATTTAAGTTCGAGCAAATAACCGCCAAACAACGTCATATTTTTGGTTGGAAAGTACTATTAGAAGTGTGGGGAATTAAATACCAAATTACTCCCAAAGATTGCGAAGATTTACCCGACTTACCCGCCGATTTTCCCGATCGCTATTTGATCGATAATGATGACCTGGCCATGAATACAGAAATTATCCTCAATGCTGCCGAAGAAGCGACTGGTCGGGAAACCAATCTCCTCCGAAAAGTTTATAGTATTCGTAACTACGTCTATGATCAGCTTTCCTACGGCATCAAACCCCACATCGACACCCCCGATATTGCCCTGCGGCGCGGAGTCGGTTCCTGTGGGGAATATGTGGGTTTATTATTGGCTTTGTGTCGTCTCAATGGTATTGCCTGTCGCACGGTAGGACGCTATAAATGCCCACCCCATCCCCTCGAACGTAATTTACCCCTCGAACCGGATTACAATCACGTCTGGATGGAATTTTATCTGCCCTCTATCGGTTGGGTTCCCATGGAGTCCAATCCCGATGATATTTTTGAAGGCGGTCCCTATCCCAATCGTTTCTTTATGGGTTTAGCTTGGTATCATACGGAAATTGCCAAAGATATCCCCTTTGAACGAATGCTCAGTGAAGGACAACCGGTGTTAAAAACCCAAGTTCCCATCGGCGATTTAGCGATTAATCACGTTCAATTCATCATTCTTGAGGAATTAGCCCCAAAAGACTAGAATTCTGAGCCATCATCTAGGATGCCCATTTCTCTATCTCTTTCTTCTTTGAGTTCTTTGACCATTTGCAAACCCGCACCCACACAGAAGCCCAAGGCTGCCCCAGCACCGGCAAAATAACGTCTATAGATGATTTGATAGTTATAGGGATTTTTATAGTTGACTTGGCTGGGATTGCGTTCAATGCGGCTAATGCCATAACCGATACCTGCTCCGACTAAAGCGGTGACTAGGCCTGAAAATAGAACTAGACGAAGGTTCATGATCTTATCTCCCGATGGACTCTGACTTTAGATTATCGCTGAAAATTAGTTAATGGCAAGCGATCGCAATAATTCGTTATCAAGTGAACCAAATCGCCTACAAAGCTAGAACTGTGGATAGGAAACCATAGGATTTATCGAATCGTCAAAAAACCAATTTTTCCCTATAGGTAGTTATTGGTAAAAGTTAAGGTGATTTATCTATTACCAGACTTTTTTTACTCCTGTAGGTAAACCAACTCGCATAAAAAATCTAGCGAAAGCTTGAGATAAATGTTCACGATAGGGAGGACGTAAACGAAGTCGAGGTTCCTGTTTATTTTGCAAGAAGGATTCCAAAAAAGTTCTCGGTAAAGTGTACACATCATGAAAATCAACTATTCGATGAGTTAATTTTAGGTCGCCGATTTCTCCTTCGTTGAGCATAGAAAGATTCCATATATAACCATTTTTAATATCATCACAATATCTCCCCCACGCCTTGGCCGTAGGATTTTGTTTCATATTGTTCATGGCCTGTTCCCAATTTTCTTGATATTGGCTGAGAGCAAAGTGAGGGCAAAGGATGACATTGTTGACTTTCTTGTTTTCTAAGTCGCAGCCTTGAGTAATGACAACCACATCAATCTCAGCTACTTCCACTAAGGATCGAAGTGTTTCAATTTCTGTTTTATTGCTTACCTCAACAGGTTTAGAAGCCCAACGAACCACAGGACAATTAAGAATAATATCCCCTTGGGTCAACTCAACATTTGCATCTACCGCCTCATACCAAAGGTCATTAGTTATCATCTTCGAGTCGATAATTATCAATTACAACACAAGGTTTCCAAGTGGGTGTTTCCTGAGATTTAATATTCACTTCTTCAGAAAATAAGATTTTCGGTTGATGAGAAACTACAAAAACTCCTCTACAATCCAGTTCATCATCATTATCTTCTGCTGAGTCTATTGAGCAGGATTCTGATGATAAAGCTGTAGGTAATTTTACCACTTCTATCAAGGGTGGTTGTTCGTAGGAGGGTAATTGTTTACTGTCTGTTTCCACTTTCACGTTAACTGCCTCGTTGACTAAGTTGGGCGATTAATTAGGTTATACCTCAATATCTAGGCTAACTCAAGCCGGCGGGCTGATTTGCTCACACTTTACATCCCGTAAAATGGTAGCACTTCCCACCAATGGGGACGTTTTCCCCCTTACCAGCTAAATTGAGAATATCAGGGGCATTGATGCCTAAAGGGAGAGAAAATGTATTAGGCTAAAAACTAAACTATTTTGGCAAGATTTCTTTGAAGACCTCCTCAGCCTACTTATTGGTTTTCCACGGTAGTCGCGATCCGCGTCCAGCCATGGCGGTGACGCAATTAGCAGCCTTAGTTCGGGAAAAAATCAGTCAACCCACCGAAAGATTGGCAAGTAAATCGGAGTTTAGCCCATCTATAGCGGTTCTAGAAGCAGATAATCGTGTATTAGTAGGGACTGCCGCCCTAGAATTAGCGATAACACCGCTCCATCAACAAATAGAAGCTTTTGCCCAACAAGCACAAAGCCAAGGATGTAACCGATTGCAGATTATCCCCCTGTTTCTCCTGTCCGGGGTTCACGTTAAAGAAGATATTCCTGCGGCCGTGGCTAAAGTGCGATCGCCGATTAAGCTAGAGTTAAAGCCCCATTTAGGCAGTTATCAGGGCATACAATCGCTGTTATCCCGACAATTTGCCGATTTAAGCCCCCAAGATCGCATTTTACTGTCCCACGGTAGTCGTCGCCCCGGCGGTAATCGGGAAGTGGAAAATCTAGCGGCGTTTTCTGGAGCAATTACAGCTTATTGGTCGATAGAACCGAGTTTATGCCAACAAATCGAGAGTTTAATTGCTAAAGGTAGCCAAAAAATCGCTATACTGCCCTATTTCCTCTTTACTGGTGGAATTACCGCCGCGATCGAAGCCCAAGTTTTTGAACTATCACAAAAGCATCCAAATGTCAATATATCTTTAGGTAAATCTTTGGGGGCGACGGGGGAATTAGCCGAGATTATTGTTGAGGAAGGATGTGGATGAAGCGGGCAGCGATCGCTCTTGGTAGTAATTTAGGGGATTCGGCGACAATTTTAGGGCAAGCTTTAGGGGAATTAGAGCGAGTCAAAGGAATTAAACTAGAAGCTCATTCCCAATGGTATCAAACCGCGGCCGTCGGGCCGCCTCAGCCAGATTATCTCAACGGTGGCGCCATTGTGCAAGTGGATTTATCGCCCCTAGATTTACTGCATAAGTTATTAGAAATCGAGCGGTTATTCGGGAGAGTCCGACGGGAAAGATGGGGACCGCGTACCCTCGATTTAGACTTAATATTTTATGATGACCTGATCTTAGAAACACCCGAATTACAGATACCCCATCCCCGCTGCCGAGAACGGGCCTTCGTGCTGCTTCCCCTGGCAGAAATTGCCCCCGATTGGCGAGATCCCGTAACCGGAAAAACTATCCTTCAGCTATTGGGGCAATTGGGATTGGCGGAGTAGGATGTTAGGTGTTGGGGTTTTAGTGGAAAACTTCCCTAGTTTCTTTTCACTGATTACTGGTTACTGTTCACTGATCACTGAAAAGTCTTCCCCTAACCCCAGATAACCTCATCTCAGTTACCGCCCCGAAACTCTACAATAAAGGCAGCAGCATCAATAAACAGTTAAAAAATCAACCGTGACCAAGACCCCATCCCTCCAGGAAACTCATTACAATCAGGCTAAAGCTAGTTTACAACAGGCCTTAACTTGGTATGCCAGTTTTCGCCGCCATTGGAATTATCCCCCCGATCCCCAACTTCAGGCCGCCGTTAAAGAGGATTTGCAGTCCTTAAAATCGGCCTTGGATAAACTGGATGAAACGGTGATTCGGGTGGCAGCCTTCGGGTTAGTCAGTCGCGGTAAATCCTCGGTGGTAAATGCTTTAGTCGGTCAAAAAGTCCTGACAACTGGACCCCTGCACGGGGTGACACGCTGGCCGCGATCGGTACGTTGGATACCAGCCACGGGTAAAATTCAGATAGAATTAATCGATACCCCCGGATTGGATGAGATTGAAGGGGAAGCACGGGCGAATATGGCCAGAGAAGTCGCTAAAAGTGCCGATTTGATTTTATTTATCGTTGCGGGGGATATTACCCGCACCGAATACGAGGCCTTAGGAGAATTGCGCCAGGCTAAAAAACCGATTATTTTGGTGTTTAATAAGATTGATCTCTATCCGGAGGCTGATCGCCGTCAGATTTTTCAGCAGTTACAGAGATTAGGAACCAATCGGGACGAAAAAACGTTAGAAGATTTGTTAACTAGCGATGAGATAGTTATGGTAGCCGCCGAACCGCAACCGATTCCCGTCCGGGTGGAATACCCCGATGGGCGCGTGGTGACTGAGTGGGAAACCCCTCCCCCCCAAATTGAGGAGCTGCAAGATAAACTCTTAACGATTTTAAATCGGGAAGGGCGATCGCTGTTAGCCCTCAATGCTTTAGTGCAAGGGCAAGAAGCGGAGGAAAATATCGCTAGAAAAACCCTGGAACTCCGGGACAGTCAAGCGGAGGAAATTATCTGGCAATACGCGAAATATAAGGCTTTAGCGATTGCGGCCAATCCGATCGCTATTTTAGACCTACTAGGGGCTTCAATCGTCGATTTGACTCTAGTTCGGGCTTTAGCTCGTTTGTACGGCTTGCCAATTACCAGTCACCAAGCTGGTCAACTCTGGCGGACGCTACTTTTGAGTAGTGGGGGGTTGCTGGTGGGGGAAATCCTCGGCAGTGTGATTATCGGTTTGGGCAAAACGGCAGCGGCAGCGACGAGTATTTTTGAAAATCCCACCTCTTTAACCCTCTACGGTAGCACCGCTCTCCTACAGGGTGCAATTGCTGCTTATGGAACCTATATAATCGGGAAAGCCGCTAAAATCTATCTAGAACGCGGTTGTAGTTGGGGGGCATCCGGACCGAGTACGGTGATTAATCAAATTCTCGCTCAAGTTCATCCGCAAACTATTTTATATCGTTTACGTCTAGAGCTAGAACAGTGATTTTAAGGTAAAAAGGAAAAAAGGCAACAGTGATCAATTAAATATTTCCTACTGACTCCTGATGACCGACTCCTAATTTTAGAAACTTAATTTTTGACAACGACAACTAGCTAGAAATATTGAGAGAAAATCATGTCTGCTGCCCATAAGTCCTATATTCCCGTTCCCGTTTCTCGCCAAAAAAGCCAAGACAGTCAACACCGTCCCCAGTCACCAGTAAATCAGGCGACCCCAACGGTCAAACCGACAACTAAATCGGTGGTGAGAGTTCCCGTGGCCCCGACACAAAAACAATTAGCCTCGCGTCAATTACGTTCCCTTTGCCTCCTAGAAAGAATAGTGGCCGTGATTACTTTTTGTCTGTTGGGTTCGACTCTGGGAATATATGCTTGGACGGTATATATTCCCAAGGTTTGGGACAAAGAATTTGGTAAACTGGAAACACTGCAACGTCACGAGCGCCATCTTTTGGCCACCAATGAAACCCTTAAACATCAACTAGCTCAACAAGCAGAAAAACCCGAAACGGGATTAACTCATCCCCAACCCTTCCAAACTATCTTTTTACAGCGTAAATCTGCCCCGAATCTGAAACCGTCCCCCGCTTCTCAATCCCAATCTACCGTCATTTCTCGGCCCAGAAGTGCCTATTAACAGTTATCAGTTATCAGTTATCAGTGGGTAAGTTAACAGTTATCAGATGTGAGTTTTTAAGTGTGCAGTATTAAATAGGAGTTTCCTACTGTCTTTTCACTGATTACTGGTTACTGATCACTGCTCACTGGTTACTGCTTACTGCTCACTGATCACTGAAAGATACTGCTCATGACTGACACAAAAAGACCGCGATTTAGAAGCAAAGAAACTCGATCACCCTCCGGCAGGATCCGGGACAGAAAGTCCTATTTAAACGCCAAAAAACGGCAAAAACAGTTAAAAAATTTGCCTTTGGGTAACGGGCGATTGGTGGCGGTGTGGTTGATTTTAGTCATGGGTATTGTCGGGTTAGCTTGGCGACTGTACCAATTACAAATAGTCCAAGCACAGGGATTGCAAAAAAGAGCCAGACAACAGCAAACTACCAGTATTAGACCCTATATTCCCCGACGGGCGATCGTCGATAGTAATGGTAATGTTTTGGCGACCGATCGCTTAATTTATACTCTTTATGTACACCCAAAACTGTTTGCTATTCCGCCGGCAGAAGTGGCTGATAAATTAGCTCCTTTATTAAATATTCCCACGAATCAACTAATTCAAAGATTTAAAGAAAAAGAAACAGGAATTCGTTTAGCCAATCAATTAACCGAATCCGTGGCTAGGGGCTTAAAACAATTATCTCTTGACGGTGTAGAATTAGAGGAAAAATACGCTCGTTATTATCCCCAAGACGATGTGGCTGCCGACGTGATTGGCTATGTAGATAAAGAACATCGTGGCCAGGCAGGATTAGAGAGAGGTTCCAGTCAGTTATTAGAAAGAGATCCTTTTTCTGTCAATACAAGACGCATGGGAGACGGGCGAATTTTACCAGCTTTTGTTCCTGATGGTATCTTTCAGTTTGATGAATTACAGTTAGAAGTAACCCTCGATTTAAAACTACAAAGAGCCGCTCGCACCGCCCTACGAGAACAGCTAAAAAAATTTAATGCCAAACGAGGGGCTGTCATCGTCATGGACTCCCTTGATGGTTCTCTTTTAGCCCTAGTTTGTGAGCCAACTTTTAACCCCAATGAATACTATAAAGCCAATGTAGCCCTATTTAAAAATTGGACCGTAGCCGATCAGTACGAACCGGGGTCAACTTTTAAACCAATTATTGTCGCCTTGGCCATGGAAGCGGGGTCCATTAAAGCTAATACGGTAGTCAATGATCCGGGGGCAATTACCGTCGGTCCCTGGACGATTAAAAATGCCTCTAAACAGGGTTATGGGGCGCTAGATATGGCCCGAGTTCTGCAAACCTCTAGTAACGTGGCCATGGTGCAAATTGCCCAAAAAATGGGGCGAGTTGATTTCTATAAAAGTTTATTAGGATTGGAAATAAATCAAAGGGTTGGCGTAGATTTACCCGGAGAAGTGGCAGGATATCTCAAACCCGAACGAGAATTTCTGGATAATGCCATTGAATCGGCCACCGCTTCCTTTGGTCAAGGTTTATCCCTAACGCCCTTAAAATTAGTACAATTGCACGGTGCGCTGGCCAATGGTGGCACCCTGGTGACTCCCCATGTGATCAAAGGATTAGCCGACGACCGCGGCCGTTTGCACTGGCAGCCCGATTATCCCAGCAAAAAAGTCTTTTCTCCCACCGTGGCCAGGCAAGTGGTGGAAATGATGGAAACCGTCGTCAGCAAGGGGACAGGGGAAGCAGCCCAAATCCCCGGTTATCGCATCGGAGGCAAAACGGGAACAGCACAAAAAGCTAGTCCGACGGGGGGTTATCTACCTAACGCCAAAATTACCAGTTTTGTCGCAATTTTACCGATCGAATCGCCCCGTTATGTGGTTTTGGTGGTGGTGGATGAACCCAAGGGGGCGAATACTTTTGGTTCCACTGTTGCCGCTCCCGTGGCAAAAACGGTGATGAATACGCTCATTTCCCTCAAAGGTATCCCCCCCACCTCCAAGGTCGCTCCGGCGGGTTCTGCGACCAATAAACCCCCGCGGCACGATTAATTTAAGTCTTGAGGAGAAAAGCCGCTAAATTGTCCAGTAACCCCCATTCTACATGGGGCTTAATTATTTTTGGACTTGCCGATTTCAGAGCCGATTGGGGAGTCGGTGGTCGGTCAAAGAGGCCAACTCTAACGCGGTAAACAACCTAAACTCTGGCCAGTATTGGAGCGGGTGTAGGGGTTCCAAGTTCCTAACTCCCGGGAGGAACGACCACAGAGATAAGAGCGTTCTAAATCGCTCAATCCTTCCACCTGACTGAAATCGGCTCCTTCTAAATTCTGGATCTGTTCTAGAATTGCACCGGTTAAGTCCGCACCTCGCAGATCCGCAAACTGTAACTCGACCCCAACTAAACGAGCGTCCCGCAAAAAGGCCCCGGTTAAGGACGCTCTTTGCAAGTTAGCTCCGCTTAAGGCCGCAGCTGCCAGATTTGCTCCGGTTAGGTCGGCCCCGCTTAAATAAGCTCCCCGGAGATTAGCACCACTGAGGTCGGCAAATCTAAGATTAGCATTATTGAGATAAGCACCGGTTAAATTGGCTTTTGGCCCGATTGCTCCCGAATTTTTATAATCATAGCCTTCTGGCCAGCTGGTTGTCCCGTCGTAGACAGAGAGGGAAATTTTCGCACCAGTTAAGTCAGCACCCTGCAAATTAGCTCCACAGAGGATGGCGCGATATAGTAAAGTGTCTCGTAAATTGGCCCCCCAGAGATCGCTACCGCGCAGATTGGCCCGGCGTAGATCCGCAGCCTCTAAATTCGCCCCGGTGAGATTAGCCCCAGCTAAATCGGCCCCCAAGAGGATTGCCCCCGTAAAATCGGCGTTTTTCAAGTCCATTTGACTTAAATCGATCCCTTCGAGATTAGCGGCACTTAAACTTTGTCCTTTATCCCTGGCCTTGCGGACATCATCGGGACTAGGAGAAACAAAATTCAGACGAGCGATGAGGGGGTTCATAGGGGTCTGTACCGATACTCTTTAACTATCATACTTTAACAATGCACTTTTAGAGATTAGACCTCTTGTAAAAATCAAAAATTGTTGTTGGGGTTAGGAGTCAGTAGCCAGTAGTCAGGAGAATTAAGAATGAATAACAATCAATTAAATGGTCTATTTACAAATTTTATCTCATTTAATCCTTATTTTTGCTGTTTTTGAACCATGAAAAATTAATTATGCAAGACAGAGAAATATTATGGGGCTGTCATTGCCATCTGGCTCTATAGTGGGTTCAAATCTCGTATAACTCCTGTAACCATCTCAAAAAAATTGCCGATTGGGGATGGGAGCGATTAAGTATTTTTTGTTTGACTGCATCGTGAAGTTGTTTCCCCGGCGGATCTTGCCAAGCTAAATAGGTATGAATATTAGCCTTATCTCGATGATAATCCCTATAGGTTGCCCCTTGTTGTTTTGCTTCTATCACCTTGTTTTGTGTATATTGCCAAAGATTATTATCGGGAACTAAATAGGCTAAAAAAGTCTCTAACATTCCTCTAGATTGATTGTCAGGCATCATCCACACACCGAATTTTATCGCCGATTCTAGAGTTATAATTAATCCCGCTGCTGGTAAATTTTGAGGTAAGTTAGGTATATTTGGTGAACAGGTATTATATAAACTTTTCTAACGATTATCAGGTTCTTCGTCTGCATCTATAATAATTCCTAAATGAGTTAGTCCGTTAGGAGTTTTTAGTTGTGTAGAGATGTATTTAGGTTTTAGTAAATTTTCAACACCATCACAATTTATGATATTCAATGGCTCTTCCCCTCTATTCCAAGTAACTCCATTTGCTGCCATTAACTGGGGAATAACTCTCAATTCCTCCGCACCTTCCACTAATAACTTTTTTGTCTCTATTTTAGGCATTGTTACCGCACCTCAAGATTACTTGTAGCGGCAATAACAATTTCTTCTGGATCAAAGATTACAGATTGTCTTTTTTCCCTATCTAGGGCTTGCTGAATAAATCTAAAAACCTTGTTGGCTAAGATTTTTAGATTTTTTTGCCCTCAAAAAGTGCCAGACATAAGAGCGATCGAGGGCAAAATTTTGGCACTTTTTCCCCGAAAATTAGGTAATTGTGGGGTGGACTGAAGCAATTAGTCCTAGACTTCCCGAAAAGTCTATTTTATTTCAGCTTGTTGTTAGGGATATGCTCTGGCTAATACGCTTTTAGTTATGATACGCGGAAAAGTTCCGGCGATGGTGCTAAAATGGTGTGATAAGCTTTTACGCATTTAAGTTACATTGACAGCATTACCCTTATTTTTAAGTTTTCTACTCCATTTAATAATCAATCCCCCTTCATTTAAAAGCTGATTGACTACTTTTTCCAGTTCTTCTTTATTTTCAAATTCTCGATTAGCTATGTACTCTTTAGCGGAATGCCACACTAATTCTATTAGGTTGTAATCTGGACTATAAGCTGGTAAAAACTCTAGCCTAATATTGGGCAACTCTTTTTCCACCTGCTCAATAACATCTTTCTTTTTGTGATAACTAGCATTGTCTAATATGATGATAATTTTCGGTCTTTTTTCTCGAAAATCTTCGGGCAGATTTCCCAAGTTTATCCATTCTTGACGAATCTCTTCATGAAGTTTCTTTAATTGTTCATGGAAAGTTTCTGAATTTCCTTTTTTGATCATAAAACAGACTCGTTTTTTGTCATTATATCTTAAGGCTCCCATCACATTCACCCTTCCTCTTTTTCTTTGTCCATTCACTTTTTTTCGCTTTCCTTTTGGCTCTCTTAGGTTTGGTGGGCAAAATGTATTCTAAGATACATTCTTTCTGGCGAGCGAGTGGAAGGAACCACAAAGACACAAAGGACACAAAGATTGATCGATCCTCTGTAAATTAAACTTATCACACAGAACCTAGAAGAACCTCCTTTTTTTGTCCAAGCTCTCCTTCTTATTACTCTCAAACTAAATCCACACTCATGAGGGGAACCCTGTGGCGAACCTGCGTCGCCACCTTGAAAGCCCCGTCCCAAAACCATACCTGAATTGACTCTGGCTTTTCTTTAGCCAACCTTAAATATTCATCTAATTTTTCTTTAAATGCTTTTCTTAATTTCTTGTCTTGCTTATCTTCTAGACTATATTTCGCCCAGATATACACATACTTTTTTCTTCTCAATATTCTTCTCACTTGCGAGCCACTCAGTTTAATTCCTGTTTCCTTTTCTAGATGCTCTGCTAATCTTGCCGCTGTCCATCTCCCGAATTCATATCCAAATTCCTTCGGGTCTTCATCAACTATTTTCAATAGTAAATTAATATATTCCTCTGTGGCTTTTTTATGATTTCCATTTTTTCTACCATCTTCTAGACTTTCTAAATTGTTAGGATCGCCGTGAACACACCAAGGGGCGACCGTTTTGAGTGAACAGCCAATAAAGTCAGCTATTTCTCGTTGAGTTTTTCCGTCGTTTAGCAAGAGAAACATTAAAATTCTTTCCCTAACCTCTGCTCTTTCTTCTTCTTTAAGAGCTTTTTGTAAGTTTTTCTTTTCTTCTAAGTCTAGGAAATCTTTGGCTGGCATAAGTAGGATTTTTCTAAAATTACTATTTCTATTTTAGGTGGTTTAAGTGCGTTTTAGCTTACTAAATCCGTTGAGTATAGGCTACTTATGAGGACAGGCAAAAGGCAAGGTGCAAGAGGCAAAAGGGGAAATAGTCAGGAAATTGACAGTTATTTGGAACAACGCGACCAATAAGCTCAACAACTGAGACAACAACTCGCTAACTCAAAAACACAACTTAGTTGAGAGAATTAAGAATGAAAAATTGTAACCTGATCACTTATCTACTGCTTGCAAGCGCAGCTACCACTTTTTTCCCCTCTGTCGCAGTAGAGATTGACACCTTAGACAAAGGCCACCTAATTGTCCAATCTCGTCGCCAATATGAATGTTCAGAAAATGGAGTCAAACGTAGCATATCAGGTGCTATATATCAAGATGGATATTGCTTTATCCCTATATCAACGGGAAAATGTATCGCCATCCAAAATAAATACACTCGTATTTATTCCCCGCAACAAGGAGGCTGGCAAAAGTGCAGTGATGAGGATGTCGTAACAATTCCGACTACAGGGAAAAAATATTATAGATTTGGCGGCTTAATCAGAACTATATTTGTACTTGATTAATATGATTGTTATTGCATCGCATCCCCTGTAGTGTGATTGACGATATTGTAGAGTACTAGGTTAGGTTGCCGAAAAAACATCTAGCCTAGGATTCCTCTAGCGACTAGATGCCATGATCAAGTCATGTCTGTCCCTGACTAAAATAGAATTAGCGATTTCCCTAAGAGACCTAATTCCATGACGATTATCACTCTTTCACGTTATGTAACCAGAAACAATGAGATTTTAGGTGGAGAGCCAATTATTGAAGGCACTCGCACATCTATTCGCGCAATCGTAGGTCTGTGGCGATTAGGTGTGATGCCAGAGGAAATTCCAACTCATTTACCTCATTTGACCTTAGCACAAGTGTTCGATGCCTTGAGTTTTTATTTGGATCATCAAGCAGAAATTAACGAGTACATTGAACGTAACCAAGTCCCCGATGAGTTGGTGCATCCTTCTGTAAAGGCAGCTTTGGGTAAGCTATGAGCATATTTGCTTCGCTTTACATGGACGAAGATATGTCGGCGTTAGTTGCAACACTTCTGCGTTCTCGTGGTTTAGATGTCACCACTGTTCCTGAGCAGTCAACTTTGGGCAAAACTGACAGCGAACAATTAGAATTTGCAGCTTCTTTAGGTAGGGTTTGCTGAAAAAGTACGGGCGAAGCATTCGGGCAATAACCTATCGGTGAAACCGTAGATTTTTTATCCGAATGCTTCGCCCCTACAGGACGCGGGCCGATGAAGACGCAAGGTTTTGAAGCACGATTCTCTCAAAATCTTGCACCTGTTTCGCGAGAAAAGCCACAAAACCCTTACCTTGCCTACATTTCACCTTTATTCAGCAAGCCCTAGGTAGATGTCTTGTCACCCACAACCGAGTTGATTTTGAACGATTGCATCTTCAATTCATAGAGGAAGGCAGAGAACATTGTGGAATTATTGTTGTCCCTCAGAAAACTGCCTACGAGGTCGTGCAACGGGTTGGTGTTTTAGTCAACACGTTGACTGTTGATAGTATTAATAATCAGTTACTATACGCATGATTTCTCCGCAAACTTACACTCTAAGCACAAGCCAGCTAACACGATGAAGCGGCGATGTTCTAGTTCATTCATCACCGCTGACCATTGCTGTTAGACAGAAATCACAGAAATGTTCAATCTAATCTTTATAGTTCTTCGGTTTGTGTTAGGCCATGGACGGGTTATAAAGGGCGATTTTTGTCAATTGTTTTCGATAACGTTTTTAAAACCCGACACCCCATACCCCGTCCCCAGAAAAAACTTTTTCAGCAGACCCTGGTTATTCTACCGATAGGACGGGTTGGCCGGTAGAAATGGCTTTTTCGACGATATCGGCGGCCATTTTCACTCCTCCAGTCTTCTGTAGCGCTTTTTGCATTCTCAGGGCATTTTCTCGGTAACTGGGGAAGGATAATACCTTTTCAATGGCCTTTTGTAAACGGGGAACTTCTAGACGGGAAATCGGAATCACTTCCCCTGTCCCCGACCATTTTATCCGAGCAGATACCCCCGGTTGGTCGTTAGCGATGGGAATGGCCACCATCGGTACAGCTTGAGCAAGGGATTCTATGGTAGTATTTAAGCCTGCGGGGGTGATAGTCAGAGAGGCTCTGGTTAAAAGCTCTAATTGGGGAGCATAGGGAACAACTAGGGCGTTTTTGGTCGTTATTTGAATGTTAGAGTCGGTATTGCCCAAGGATAAAACTAATTGTACCGGCAAATCGGCACAGGCTTCGGCGATCGCATTAAAGGTCGATTGTAGGCGAGTTTGAATTGTACCGAGGGAAGCGTAAATCAAGGGTTGTCCGGTTAATTTTTCGTAGGGAAAAGGAATCGTTTTTCTGGTGGAGGAATCGTGAAAGGGACCCGTAAAGTGAAAGTGAGCGGGTAAATTTGACCGAGGAAACTCGAATTCGGCAGGTTGTTGGCTAATTTGGGCAAGGGGGGAATAGCGTTGATTGATGTTTTGATAGGGAATTAACCCCCATTCTTGACGCTGCCGGTTGATTAACTCATTCAGAGGACGCGTCAGAGAGTCAAGGAGTTTATAGCCAAATCTATTGCGAATAACCCCGATAAATGAGGGATTATAGTCCCAACTGGTCATAAAGGGCGGAATGAGCGGGTCACGATTTAAAACCAATGCCGAACAAAAACTGATAAAGGGAATAGCCAATTTTTCTGCGATTGTACCCCCTGAGGCGGAAACTTGATCGACAATTAGGGCATCAATTCCCAAGCGACGCATCTCTTGAGGGATAGTTTCAAAGAGGGTCGCTGTAGAATTAGTCACTAATTGTACCGTGCGTCGGACGGCGGCCGTTCCCCGTAATTGACCAATTTCGGCTAAATTTTGGGCTGATGTGCCTTTCGGATATTTGTCGGGTGCAATTGCCTGAAAATCTAACCCGGCTGCTTGCACCATTTCTTCACCATCAAGAGTTAAAAAACAGGTAACTTTATGACCGCGTTTTTGTAACTCTTTTCCTAAAGGTAGGAGAGAATAAATATGTCCAGAAGTTGTAGGACAGAGGAAACCAAAATGAGTCATTAAACACCTCCACAGGTTTTCTTTAATTCTTCTAGATTCCAGAATGCTCCACCCAAGGCAGAGAATTGTATTCCTTCAAAGCAGTTACGCACAGCCCCCAAAGCGAGGGGATTAACTAGATAAATAAACGGGACGTATTCCTGTTGAAGTTGTTGAATTTCATTATAGATAACTTTGCGCTTCTCAAAGTCTAATTCTTGGGAACCTTTGACGTATAAATCGGCGATTTTTTTCTCCCAATCCGCCGCTTGCCAGCCTTGAATTGGCGGGCTGCCGGGTTGAGGTTGTTGGTTAAAAGCGTGGAGATTTCCATCTACATACCAAATATTGGGGGCGTGGGGTTCGTTATCACCGGTAAAACCTAAAATATGGGCCTCCCAATCTAGACTATTACTCAGTTTATCAACTAAATTACTAAAAGCGATCGCTTGAAAATCCACTTGAATTCCTATTGCGGCTAAATCATTTTTAATTTGCGCCCCTATTGCTTCCCGGATTTTGTTACCCGCGTTAGTAATCAGGTTAAATCTAACGGGATTATTATCAGCATCGACTAGCAGATTATCACTATTATACTTAAATCCCGCCTCTAATAATAATTCTTTGGCTTTTTCGGGATTATAATCGTAACCTTTCAGGGTTTTATCGTAAAAAGGAGATTGGATAGAAAGAAAAGAGTTTTGTGCTTCTCCCAATCCTCGATAGATATCATCAATCATTCTTTGACGATTAATGCCGTAGGCAATAGCTTGGCGGAAATTTAAGTTATTAAACCACCTGGATTTAATTGGCTCTACTAGGGGTTTTCCGTCGCGTTTGCCTTGATTGAGATTAAAACCGATAAATTGGGTTCCGTAGGCAGGTCCCCCATTAAAAATAGTGAAATTTCCTCTTTCTTCTTCAGTTTTTAAGAGGGAGAAAAATTCGGGAGTTACCCCAATAGAATCTAAACTTCCCGAACGAAATTGTAGTAAAGTTGTATCCTGAGATTCAACAATTGCCCAAATTACTGAAGTTATATGGGGTAATTGTTGTCCCTGGTCATCTTTTTTCCAATAGTAAGGGTTATTCTCAAAAATAATCCTTTGTCCCGTGATATATTCTTTTAGTTTATAAGCACCATTAAAAACAATTTTATCGGGAGGAGTATCTAACCCCCAAGTGGAGAGAAATTCTAACCTACCATCGGGGCTTTTTTTCTGAATAGTTTTTTCTAAAGCGTGTTTAGGTAAAATCGGTGAACTGACAGCATCTAAAAAAGGAGCAAAAGGTTCGGGTAGTTTAAATTCGATTCTGCGATTATCTAGTTTAGTAATAACTGGAAATTCTTTTTTTAATCCTATTCTTAAACTATCGCGGTAGTTGTTAGGAATATCAGGATTTAGATATAAGTCTTTATAGGTAAAAACCACGTCATCAACGGTTAAGGGTTGACCATCTGACCATTTTAAACCCTCTCTGATAGTAAAAATAATGTTCAAATTATCATCGGAAATTGTCCAAGATTCTGCCAAGACCGGTTCTTTTTTGCCAGTAATGGGATTTTCTGTTAATAGTCCTTCGTAGGTTAAACCAAAAATATTCGGGGATTCGGCCGATAAAACAGCATTAAAGGTTTTTGGGTCACTTAATACCGATATGACCACTTGATTGCGTCTAACTTGATTACCACAAGCAGTTAGGGAAATCAGCAATAAACCAAAAATTAAAAATACCGTTAATCTGCACCAAAATTTCACCATAATCTTTAATATTTTTCTGTCCGACTATCTAGAAGTAAAGACCTTGTCTGGCTATATACACCGAAACTGACCAAGCTGAAAGCCGCTGGACTGTTTCCTTGCCCCATCAATATAACAGGAAATGAGACAAAAAATCTCGCCTAGGAAAGATTGACAAAGGCGAGAAACCGTGTTTCCATCAAGAATGGGAAATAAAATCTAAGAACGTTGTTCGATCGGTGTATAGGGGACTTCGTGTTCTCCAGTGTATATTTGGGTAGGACGGAAAATGCGGTTAGTATTTAATTGTTCTTTCCAGTGGGCCAACCAACCAGCCACCCGGGAGATGGCAAAAATCGGGGTAAATAAATCACTGGGGATGCCTAATTTCCGATAGACCAATCCCGAATAGAAATCCACATTAGGATAGATACCTCTTTCGCCGTAGATATCCACCACTGCCTGTTCTAATTCTAGGGCGATATCGTAGTATTCATCGGAACCTAATTCTGCGAATAATTGTTCGGCAAGATTTTGTAAAATCGTCGCCCGGGGATCCTTAACTTTATATACCCGGTGTCCAAAACCCATAACTTTTTGTTTATTGGCGATACATTTTTCCACATAGGGACGAACATTAGCCACCGAACCGATTTCCTCTAACATTAACAATACTTCCTCGTTTGCCCCACCGTGGAGGGGGCCGGCGAGAGTTCCCACTGCTGAAGCGATGACACCGTAGGGGTCGGTTAAAGTGGAAGCCGTCACCATGGCCGAAAAAGTCGAGGCATTCATGGTATGTTCGGCGTGGAGAGTCAAACAGACATCGAAAACCTTCGCCGCTAAATCCGTCGGTCGTCTTTCCGTCAACATATAGAGGAAATTGGCCGCATAATCAAGACTATCGTTGGGCTGAATGGGATGATTACCTTTGCGAATCAATTGAAACGCCGCCACCATAGTCGGGATTTTCGCTAATAGCCGGACTACTGCCTGACGGATATAGTCGGGATTATCCAGGGCCCGCCTGGCATAGTATAAACCCAAAGCCGCCGCCGAAGTTTGTAGCGCATCCATGGGATGGCCTTTTTCGGGGAAGCATTTCATCATGTCTTCGATACGGTACTTGATGCGTCGATGATAACGGATTTCATCGGCAAATTCTTCCAGTTCCGCCCCCGTGGGCAGAACACCCCAGATAAGGAGATAGGCGGTTTCGAGGAAGGTACTTTTTTCGGCGAGTTCCTCAATCCGAATGCCCCGATACTCTAAGATTCCCTTTTGCCCATCCACAAAGCTGATACTCGATTGGGCGGCGGGAATTCCTTCTAAACCTGGCCGATATTCACAAACTGTCATAGTTCTAACTTTCCGTGGCGAAGATTAAGCCCTAACGCTAACTTACTTGATCTTTCCACCCTTACCGAAATTTTATAGAAATTCTTCGGTTCTGCCTCTCCTGTTCAGGATTGGGGAGAAGTGGACGGAAATTACCCCTATTTAGCGATTGCTTCGTCGATTTAGTCAACCCTGCCCTAGCGCATTTTTTCTGGGCTTACTGTTCCGACTCTAGCTAGAGGACTTGATATTTATCTACTTTCATTGTAGCGAGACTATCTCGATCGATTGAGTAGATCAATAATTTTTTTTAAGTTTCTTCGGGATTAATATTTAACTCCCGCAGTTTTGCCGCCAATCGTTCGGCCCGTTGTCGTTCCGTTTCGGCCCGTTGTCGTTCCGTTTCGGCCCGTTGTCGTTCCGTTTCGGCCCGTTGCCGTTCTTGGTTGTAACTGGTGAAAGGTTGACCATCGGGATAATACAAGATTAACTCTGGTTGGGCCAATTGAAAACGGATGCCCAAGCGAGGACTTACCCAATTATCGAGATTTTCCAGACTTTCGAGCCGATTTTCCCGACGAATACAGCCACCTAAATCATTTTTATCGGGATTATAAATGTAGTATTCTTCCACACCATAACGGTCATAAAACAGTAGTTTTCTGGTCATTTCCGTTTGGGTATTACCCGGAGAGAGAATTTCAAAAACCACTTGCGGGGGGATATTTTCTTCTTTCCACTGTTGATAGGAACCCCTTTCCCCTTTCGGTCTGCCAAAAGCTACCATGACATCGGGTGCTTGTCGAGTCTTATTATCTCCCTCCACGGGATACCAGAGTAAATCACCGGCGACGAAAACATCGGCATTATTGGCAAATAACCAGTCTAAATTCGCTTTTATCGTCGTAATCCAGCGAAATTGTCTTGTATTGTCGGCCATCGGTTTACCGTCGCTATCGGGATAGACGATTGTGGTTTTCGGGCTGTCGTCGAGTTGTCTAACCATTGCTTAACCCTAGAATTTCGTCTTTGCTTCCTTAATAGTATAACCTTACTATAAAAAATCGGAGCAAATATTTAGGGATGGTCATGGTCCTAAATGCTGTTTAACAAGTATAGGAGAGTGGGAAGTGGGAAGCGGGTTTTTAAAGTTCGATTAGGAGTTAATCACACTATGAAAAACAGATTTGGTAGAATTAATCATAGAATTGGCGCTTGGTGCCTGGATTGTTAGTTTTATTTTTTTGACCGAATTACTAACCGCAAACACGCACTCTACAATTTACAATCATTGGTGAGCGCACCAATTAATTAGGAGTCTAACCCATGAGCGGCCCCACCATCGAAGTTCCCGCTTACAAACTCAACTGAAAACCAGAAATAATCAACCCTCATCTAAGAGATTGCTATTCCTAACCCATAAACGAAACTGTCGAGTAGAAAATTATCTACACACAGCCAGTAAAAGAGTAATAGATTGGTGTATTCGACCTCAAATAGGGACGTTAATAATTGGGCATAATGAGCGGATGAAACAATCTCTTAATCTAGGAAAAAGTAATAATCAACAATTGGTCAATATTCTCCATAATAGATTAATAGAAATGTTAACCTATAAAGCTCAATTAAAAGGGATAAAAGTCATAATAACTGAAGAATCCTATACCTCACAATCCAGTGCTTTAGATAGGGGTGAGTTACCTAAATATGGTGAAGAAAAACCATTATTTAAGGGAAAAAGGTTAGCTAGGGGACTTTATAAAATGGGAACAAATCAGTTGTTAAATGCCGATGTCAATGGGGCATTTAACATCATTAGAAAAGTAATTCCTGATGTCATTGACCAGGTAATAAAGGGGTTGCCGTTTAATCCGCTCCGTGCTTGATCCACTAGGAATGACTAAGCTTTCAGGCTTTTAAGTAAGTTTGAGTAAGTTTAGTTGAGCGGTTTGTTAAAAGATACGACGGTGACTTTCATCGGGAAATTTTCTTATGTGAAGTTAGGTTAAGTGAAGCCAAAAGATGCAGCGCACATTCGTACATTCTATTCTTTTTTTTGCCCATTTCTGCTAATTTTAATACAGTTTTTTTGAGTTTTTATGGCAGGGTAGTCAGTTTTATTGCCTCGATAATTGTCCAGATTTGGGACGGAATACCTCGTTGCAAGGGTCTCCGTGGCAACGCATTTCCAGAAGTTTCACCTCTTGCATAACCCATCAGGGAGGGAAGGGATACTCTCCCTTGTATCATTGCAAGGTAGAAGCTTGGAACGAGAAAAGAACCGGTTCCCAATCAATTTAATTTTTAGTCGGTCAAAATTACTTTTTAAGCTAGAGCTAGTAAATATAAATAGCACCCTGTTGATTGATGTTAAAAGTGGTATAACCAGGGGTACTCCCCGGAACTTTGGTGACAGTAATCGTGACTAAATTATCATCATTGACCTCGACGGCATAGATTAAACTAGAAGAATAGGAATCTGCGGCGGCATTAGCCCGATTAATCAGAATATATGCTGGAATTATCAAACCTCTTAGGGTTGTCTCCGCACTGGGAGATAATAATTGGGGAGAGGAATTAATATTGGCCGATAGGTCATAATTGAGGTCAATATCGGTTTGATTGATGATTTTGATCTGCACGGGACGACTGGTATTCACCCTAGCCACCGGCTGCCAAGGACCGGGTTGAAAGGTGGTAGCGGGGGGATTTTGAGCGGGTAGAGAGGGGGGAAAAGCTAATCCCAGACTTAACAGTAGGGAAAGAGTCAAAAAGCGATCGCATTTCATAGATGAATCCTGGTCTAGGGTTTTCATCCTATTTTAGGGGGGTATCTCCAGTGTTTTATACTTGAGTAGAAGCTTTTAAAATTGTCTATAGTGGTGAGTCATCAGCTATCGGGGGAATATCCTAAGCTTGCCCGATTTTGCTCTATAAACAAGGCTAAATACACCTTTTTTTCTCTAGAAGTTTCCCTAGTAACCCCTATCAACGGTTTAATTTAGGTTGAGATTGATTATATGGCAACCATCGACATATCGGGAGTATCCCACAGTTACGAGTTATTTTCGCCCCAAGCGGATAAACCGGTTTTAGTCTTTATACACGGTTGGCTGCTGAGTCGTCACTACTGGCAGCCTTTGGTAGATATTCTCTCCCCGGATTATCCCTGTCTAGTTTACGATCTCCGGGGCTTTGGCGACTCCCAAAAAATCACCTCTAACAGTCCTCCTAGCAGTTATAACCTTGAATCCTACTCCCAAGACGTTATTACCCTTCTTAACCGCTTAAACCTCGATGCTGCTTGGTTAGTCGGTCATTCCCTCGGTGGTAGTGTTGCTTTGTGGGCTGCAGATAGCTGTCCTGAACGGATTAAAGGGGTAATCTGTATGAATGCTGGGGGTGGCATCTATCTAAAGGAGGAATTTGAGCGCTTTCGAGAGGCCGGAAGACAGATTTTACAGAAAAGACCCTCTTGGTTGCCCCGTGTTCCCTTTATTGATCTTTTATTCTCGCGGATGATGGTCAAGCAAACCCTAGGTAAAAAATGGGGCAAACAGCGCGTGATTGATTTTGTCCGGGCCGATTACCAAGCGGCCCTAGGGTCACTTTTGGAAACTACTACTATCAGCGAAGTTCATCTTTTACCCCAGATTGTCTCCCGTCTCCCGCAACCGGTCTATTTTCTGGCGGGGAAAGAGGATACGATTATGGAGGTTAAGTACGTTAACCATCTGGCCAGTTTTCATCCTTTGTTTGAAACTGGCAGCAACGTGATTGAGTTATCCGATTGTGGTCATTTTGCCATGCTGGAACAAACAACTGCGGTAGCTGAAAAGATGATGGCTATTTTAAATCAGCATCGCGGTTAGAACCTGTAGGTAAG
Source organism: Microcystis sp. MC19 (assembly GCF_003019735.1). Lineage (NCBI taxonomy): Bacteria > Bacillati > Cyanobacteriota > Cyanophyceae > Chroococcales > Microcystaceae > Microcystis > Microcystis sp. MC19. Next base: position 3,819,084 of record NZ_CP020664.1, read on the forward strand.
CGCATTCTTGAACTTTTCCAACAGTTTCTTAACTCCACAAACAGTGAGTTAAAAACTCAAATCTGATCCCTGATAGCTGTCTCGGAGTCTCCTACTTGGCTCTCCCAGCTTTGGTGGGTAAAATGTATTCTAAGATACATTTCTCAAGAGCGAGGGGGTGGAACGAACCACAAAGACACAAAGGACACAAAGATCGATCGATCCTATGTCAATTAAACTTATCACACAGAACCTAGAAGAGCCCCTACTTAATGTCTTAGTCCATAATTAAAACTCAATAGCTTTAACCAGAGGCGAGGATTGTCCTTTTCTAGCCAACTTTGCGAGTTTTTTAACCATTGGGGAAACCAGGAACCAAAAAGCAGATTTTTGACTCCATCAAGGCTAAAATCGAGATAGGAACCCAACCAACGAATTAAATCCTGACTGCCGGCCATTTCTGCTATCCATAACAGTAAAGCGGGGTTTTTTCTGGCCGCTTTAATTGCTAAACGGCTAAAGGTTAACCAATCGGTTTTATCCTTAATAAAGGTTTCGGAAACCTCCGGCGGTTCGTCGGCCAATAAACCGAAAAATGTGTTTAACATGGCGTTAATTCTTTGGGGTGGTAAGGTTTTTCCTGTGGGAACCATCATTCCTTTAGAAAATAACCAAGTTACCGCCACATTACTTTGATAGGCCCGCACATTTTCTAGGTCTTTAGCTGTTAGTAAATCGTGTTTCAATGCGGTATCCAAAAGATGGGTTAAGCGCTCTAAATTACGCACCAAAGAACCGAATCCAGTAAAGATTAAGGGTGATTGCAGGGAGGCGGCATCACCGATGGCCAAAATGCGGTCAAAGGAGACAATTCGATCTTTTTTTCCTGTGCTGAAATGCCCTGGTATATAACCAAAAGTTGGTTTTTTCCAAGTTAATTTTTCTGGGTCACACTGTCGATATTCTGGCAGAATAGTAAAGAAATCTTCGTACATTTCCAACAGAGAACCGGGGTTATCGGGATGGACTTGATGATAGTGAAATAGATAGAAAGTTAATTCTTTTCCTTCCCCCGGAAACAATTCCCAAATAAGTTGTCTGCCTTTAGAAATATCGCCATGGGAATTTAAGACATCGCCATAGTGAGAATCCCACACCACTGGCTCGAATCCTTCTACTACTGCCCCCACCGTCGGACAGACACTATCAAAGGCACGCACTCCGTTTAATTGCCAAGCGATGGGAGAGGCGGAACCCATAGCATCAATCAATAAACGGCCTTTGATCTGTTGAATTTCTCCACCATGATTGATGGTGATAGTAACACTATTGGCGGTAATATCAGCCTTGATAAATTCCGTTTGATCGAGAATTTTACCGCCATGATTCTGTATTTTTTTACCGCAGGATTGCAGCAATTGATCGGAATTAATGGCGATATTTAAAACCGTGGGAGTATGGAGAATTTGGGCTTTTAGATGGGGGGGATTATTGCCATCAAAAAACTTATTAAAGCCATCGAGGTATTCTTGGAAGATTAATTCCTCGAATTCCTCGGCGGTAAATAGGCCTAAATTAATTAAACTTTGAAACTCCGATCGAGAGATATTCCATTCCCGATTCATCCGTCCGAAAGGCAGTCTTTCTACTAGGAGGACTCGATAACCTAATTTGGCCATCTGTGCCGCATGAATTGCCCCCAAGGCACCACCAATATAAATTAAGTCGTAGGCGATGGGATGCTCATTTTCCTCACTGCTGGAGAAAATTACCGGCTGCGGTTGTTGGGGATTTTTGGCACTGTCGCGCCAACGTTTTTCCCACCAGTACAAGCGTCCTAAGTCCGCCTCCCCTTGGGGCATTTTGCGGAAGTAGTGAACCGTTAGGGGGTAGTCCGCTTCTAAATCTGTAAAAATTGAGTGATTTTTTTGATCGATGTTTGGTATCGTGTTATACTGCGGCGGGAAACGCTTTTGTAAAGCTCGATCAAGCTGCTGAGTCAGGGATGTTTCTTGATTATGCGATCGCTGACCCCAGCGGAAAACTTTTAAATAAGTAGTCCGTTGCAGCGTCCAGACAAAGATCGACAATTCGATCGCCTCCGATAAGCGCAATCTCACCCCGTTAGGTGTATTTGTCTTGACACCGCTGGCAGGTTGCCAATCGGATTGTAACCACTGACAAACGGCGATCGAGTCGGGAGTCGGAATTTCTCTGTAAAGGATTTCTCTCATCTTGATTTAGCTATTACACCCAAAAATCGTCTGATTACGCTAGACTACACAAAAAGTTTTCTGAAAAAAGTTAAAAAAACTTTACATATCTAGATTAATACACAGCCAGGACCATCTGATTATGAATTATCCTATCCCGACTACCCCCGAAGAAATTGCCGCCCTCCGACAGCGTCCCGTCGATGAGGAGATGATCGCTGCTGTGATTGCGGGAATTATTAGAATGGCCCGCGCTCAGGGTCAATCTCTAGATGATCTGACTGAAGAAATTCTCGCAGAAGACCCGATTTTAGATCAAGTGCAGCGACGTTGGTTAAGTCAGCTTTTGACTAATGCTTGGCAAAATTTAGCCGGATGGATGTAGTTGAGCGATGGAATGGCTAACAATCACTCTCGCTAGTGTTTTGACCCTGTTAACTCCCGCAGGGGCAATTATCGATCGGGTTTTAGCCGATACCCTTCGCTCGCAAGTGGAAAAAGTGGAACAATTAGCCGTGAGAGTCGATAACACTCCCAATTATCAGGCTCTGCAAGGCAAAATCGATCGAGTTCGCATTTCTGCACGGGGAATTTATCCCCTTGCTGATGTTCGCATTGAGAAGATCGAGCTAGAAACTGAGCCAATTAGCCTCGATTTGCGGCGATTACAGCAAAAAAACGGCAATTTAGCCGCCGCTCTGCGCCGACCGGCTGCGGGGGCGTTGCATCTTGTCCTCACGGAAACTAATGTTAATCAAGCTTTACAATCGGCAGCGGTCAAAGAACCAATTCAGACCCTGATTAATAATCTGATTCCCTCTAGGGAAGAATTGGGCAGCACAAAATATCAATTTAGTCAAGCAAATTTTAACTTTCTTAATAATAATCGAGTTGCCCTCAGCCTGCAGCTGGAGACCCAAAGACCGGACGGCCCGGCAGCCAGCCTCGATCTTAGCCTAGAAGTGGGATTTAAGCTAGTGCAGGGGCGAAAAATCGAGCTTATTGACCCCACAGCCACTCTTAATGGTCGTCGCATCTCCTCGCGCCTTCTCAAAGGGTTTGCCGAGGGTATATCCACTCAGTTAGATTTAAAAAACTTCGAGAAACAAGGAATTATCGCCCGCCTTCTACAATTGCAGATCGACGATGATAAGCTGAGTATAGCCGCCTTTGGCAGAATTGAACCTCGATCGGGGAACCCCAATTAAATTTAACGGTCGGAAAACAGGAGATCCGAAGTGGGAATTATGAATTATGAATTATGAAGTGGGGTGGTGGGGAAGTAGGGAGACCACTTCGTGCGCGTTGCGGGGGGAGAATAAAAGCGTTCGACTGATAACTGATAACTGATAACTGATAACTGATAACTGATAACTGATAACTGATAACTGATAACTGATAACTGATAACTGATAACTGATAACTGATAACTGATAACTGATAACTGATAACTGAATTATGCCTAGTTCTCGCTCTAGTGATAAAATCTCTTTGCCTTGGATAATTGGTATCGGCCTCGCTTTATTTACTGCTGGTGGGGCCACTGCTTGGTTTGCCGTCCATCACCTATCTTCCTCCCAGAAAACCAGTGAAAACCCGATTGAATCTCCCAGTCCGGTGCCGATAAGTCAATCACCAATTGTTGAACCGCTTTCTCCTGGTCCAGTGAAGACAAGTCCGACAGCAACTCCTGCAGCTATTCCTGTTAGGGAAACTCGACAGGTTTATTGGTTAAAAGTGACCGATACGGGTAATCAATTAGTCAGCCAAGAAATTACCGTTCAAAAAGCGGATAGCCGCGAGGGAGAGTTAACAGCAGTATTGAAGATTCTATTAGCTGGTCCAAGCAATCCTCAGGATATGACTACTATTCCCCCCGGGACTAAATTACTTGATTTAAAAGTAGATAAAACGGGAATTAAGATTAATCTCTCGCGGGAGTTTGGCAATGATGATGGACCTGATATGTTGATCGGTCGTTTGGCACAAATCATCTATACTACTACCGGCAAAGATCCCAATGCTAAAGTCTGGATTCAAGTGGAAGGAAAACCCCTAGAATTGCTAGGAGAAGGCCACGGTCTTGAAGTTGCTCAACCGATGACCCGTAAGTTTTTTGAGGAGAATTATCAGTTATAAGCTGCCCGGGCATTGAAATTTTTGGTTGCCATAGCAAATTGAGATTAACTAGGGGGATTAGTGGGGGGATAGGGAAAAAAAATCGGATAGGGAATTTTAATTCCTTCTTGCTGATAGCGTCGGTGTAGGAGTTTAATAAATTCGTGTTTAATGGTGAGGTGTTGAAAAAACTCCTCTTCTACCACCTTGAGATAAACCGTCAGCACAATGCTATAGTAATCGAATTTATGATAACGAATAAAGGGTTGATAGTCACCGAGTTGAGGTTGCAATAACTGGGCGATTTCTTGCATAACTTCTAGGGTAACTTTTTCGACTTTTTCTAAGTCACTATCGTAACTAATGCCCACTTCCACGGGAATCAGTAGGGAGTTATCCGGTAAACTATAGTTACGGAAACTAGAAGAAATGATCTGAGCATTGGGAATAACTAAAAGATTATTGGTAATTTCTTCGATGACTGTGCATCTTAAATCCACATCTCGCACATAACCAGCTTCTCCAGTTCTCAGTTCAATATAATCTCCCGGTCTAACTTTTTTAGAAGTGATAATATTAATCCCTGACATTAAATTAGCTAGGGTATTTTGGAGAGCTAAACCGAGGGAGACGCCCCCAATACCAAAGGCAGTAAGCATCGGAGTGATCGAAATGCCAATCGAGCTTAAAATAAGCAAAAAACCGCAGCTAAAAATCAGAACTTTGGCGAGAAATTCAAATAGGGAAGTTAGGGAAGAAATGCCATCATCTCCCGTGGTATAAAATCGTAATATTTCCACGGATAATTGAGCAATAACCCAAGTAGCCGAAGCTAAAAAAGCCACTAGCAGCAATTTTTTGCTCAGGAGAATCAGGTAGGGAAAGAGGGGAAGATTGGGAAGGGAGAGGGCAATATTTAAACCCAAAAGTCCGAACCAAAGTATGCTTAATCCACGAAGGGAACGTAAAACCCCTTCCGAGAAACGCAGGTTTTTTTCTCTGGCAATCGATAAAAGTTGACTGACAACGCGCTTTTCTACGAGCCATCCCAACAGCAGGAAACTGAGGACGATGGTGATAGGTAGGATAATATAGGGCCAATCTTCCAGTCTGGTTAATAGGTTCATTGCTAGAGGGTTAGAAAAAGATGTACTTTTGCCTTATATTATTCCCCATTTCCCTATCTCTAGCAGCGGTGGTGGAATTTTCGGGCAAAAAGTTGCAAAATGTAAAGAGAAACTCATCTTTCCTTTGGCGGCCTTCGTGAATAGTCAGTTACTTAAACCAAAATTCGGGCTTTATCGATTCTCAATGGTTATAATCGTGGTTTTGTTCCTGATTAGCACCTATTTAATCACCTTTAATCTGGCTAAGATGTCGGATCCCTACATTAAAGAGGTGTTATCCCTACAAGGTAATGTCAGTCGCGGTTACGAAATCTTTCAAATTAACTGTGCTGCTTGTCACGGTCAGTTTGCTGATGGTATCGTTGGACCAAGTTTAGAGGACGTTTCCCATCGAAAATCGAGAATTAGTCTGATTGAACAGGTAATTAGCGGTAAAACCCCGCCAATGCCGAAATTTCAGCCTGATCCTCAAGCTATGGCCGATTTATTGGTTTATTTAGAAAATCTTTCAAAAAACTGACTCTTGGCTGAGATTGATGGTAAGCTGGGACGCGTTGAAACTGGGTAGAGAGTGGGAAGTGGGGGAAGTGGGGAAGTGGGGACGGGGGGGGGACGTGGGGGAATGGGGGAATGGGGAATTTCAACTAAAATCCGAACACCCCAAAACCCTAACACCCCAAAACCCCCCGCGCAACGCGCACGCAGTGACCACCCCAAAACCCAACCCCTGAGCAACTGATAAATTTTACTTATATAGAAAAATTTTGCTTCTATTTGGGTACGCTAGTAGAGACACTTAAGGATAAATACTTATGTCTTGGCATTCCCAAGTTGAATCGGCAATTATCCAAGGGGATTTCTGGCAAGTTAGCCAGTTTTACGAAGAACTGATAGAAAGAGAACCCCTAGAAATTAGTCATTATTGGTATTAATGCCGGCATTAGTCAGGGTATAGCTTGGAGTGATGAAGAATATGTGCAGTGGGGAATTAAGTTAGGATTAGATCAAAATTTGCGGGAAGAAATTCGTTATCAATTACGTCAATCTCGTCATACATCTCCCCTCTGGAATGCCAAAAAATTTACCATAGATATGGAAAAAGCCTACAAAGAAATTTGGCAAAATAATCACGATAACTAGCTTATCTATAAATGAGCAAATTTATCGGTAGCCTCAATTAAAGCACTACGAATTCCCACTTCTGTCATCGAATGTCCCGCATCGGCAACAATGATCAATTCCGCTTCCGGCCAAGCTTGATGTAATTCCCAAGCAGAAATAATCGGACAAACAATGTCATAACGTCCTTGCACGATAACCGCGGGAATATGGCGGATTTTATCAACATTTTCGATCAGTTGGTTATCCGTTTCTAAAAAACCCTTATTGACAAAATAATGGCATTCAATGCGTGCAAAAGCTTCGGCAAAATTATCCTGACCGAATCTCTCGATTAAATTGTCCGCAGGAATTAATTTGCTGGTACTTCCCTCCCAAATTGACCAAGCTTTGGCAGCTTCTAGACGGATTTGGGGGTTATCGCTAGTCAGGCGCCGATAATAAGCTGTCAGCAAATCTCCCCTTTCCTCCGGGGGAATAGGTGCTAAATAATTCTGCCAAATATCGGGAAAAATATAACTGGTTCCCTCTTGATAAAACCATTTTAATTCTTTTTCTCGCAGTAGAAAAATTCCGCGCAAAATTAAGCCTAAACAGCGTTCGGGATGGGTTTGACTGTAGGCTAAAGATAGGGTACTTCCCCAACTACCGCCAAAAACTACCCAGCGCTCGATTTTTAATAATTCTCGTAGTTTTTCGATATCTGCCACTAACAGCCAGGTGTTATTTTCTCTTAACTCAGCGTGAGGGGTACTTTTACCGCAACCCCGTTGATCAAAAAGGACAATTCTCCATTTCTGCGGATCGAAATACTGACGATAAATCCCCTCAATACCACCTCCGGGCCCGCCATGGAGAAATACTACCGGTTTACCCTGGGGATTGCCCACTTCTTCATAATAAATTGTGTGGAGAGCCGATACTTTTAAGTAACCAGTACCATAGGGATCGATCGCTGGATATAATTCTCTAGTCATATTTACAGTCTTTCTCATTAAGATGAAGTCTAACCTAATTTGCCATCTCCCCACACCCCACACCCCACACCCCACACCCCGCTCCCCTGGTATTAGGCCCAGAGAGACCCTAATAGCTAAAGAAACTGCGCGATTAGATACCAAAGTCCCTCACAGATAGAAGATAATCAATATTTATCAGTATTGGAAGCCTTCAGCATGGTTCATTTAACGCCCAATCCTAGCTATAGTTTAAGTCTCAAGATAGAAATCCCCAATCAAGCGGGAACCTTCGCTTCTGTCCTCAATGCGATCGCCGATGTGGGGGGGAATTTAGGGCAAATTTCTCTAATCGAACGCAATTTAAAGATTAGCACCCGCGAGATTATGGTTGATGCCGCTAGTACCGACCAAGCGGAACAGATTATCGCCGCAGTTAAAGCTCTACCGGATGTTAAACTCCTGAAAGTTTCCGATCGCACCTTCGATCTCCATCGTCGGGGTAAAATCTCCATTGAAAGTCGTATTCCCCTCACCTCCCAAGATGACCTGGCCATGGCCTACACCCCCGGAGTTGGTCGCATCTGCACCGCTATCGCCCATGACCCCGAACAAGTGTACTCATTGACCATCAAGGGCAACACCGTCGCTGTAGTTACCGATGGTAGCGCGGTATTAGGATTAGGAAATCTCGGGCCAGAGGCTGCCTTGCCAGTCATGGAAGGGAAAGCGATGTTATTCAAGGAATTCGCCGGAATTGATGCTTTTCCCATCTGTTTAGCCACCCAGGACCCCGAAGAAATCATCGCAACCGTCAAAAGAATCGCTCCGGTTTTTGGGGGTATTAACCTAGAGGATATCGGCGCTCCACGCTGTTTTGAAATCGAGAAACGTCTGCGAGCGGAATTAAATATTCCCGTTTTCCACGATGATCAACACGGTACAGCGATCGTTTCCCTGGCTGCCCTGATTAATGCCCTCAAATTTGTCAAAAAATCGCTTGATACAGTCAAAATCGTCATTAATGGTGCAGGTGCAGCGGGAATCGCCATCGCTACCCTCTTTAAAACCGCAGGAGCCACAGATATAATCCTCTGTGATTCCCATGGTATCCTCTCCCAAAACCGGGACGATTTAACCCCAGAAAAACAAGCTTGGGCCGTGGCCGCCAGTGGTAAGCTAGGGGATGCTCTCAAAGGCGCTGATGTCTTCCTGGGGGTGAGCGCACCGGGGGTATTGACTCCCGAAATGGTTAAGGGAATGGCTAAAAATGCGATCGTGTTTGCCATGGCTAATCCCATTCCCGAAATTCAACCGGAATTAATCAATGATTTAGTGGCCGTGGTGGCTACCGGACGCAGCGATTATCCCAATCAGATCAACAATGTTCTCGCTTTCCCCGGATTATTTCGCGGGGCCCTGGACTGTCGCGCTAGGGCAATCACCGATAATATGTATCTGGAAGCGGCCAAAGCGATCGCTTCTTTGATCACTCCTGCTAATCTCGATCGAGAGAATATTATTCCCTCGGTTTTTGATGGTCGTGTAGTTACGGCTGTGGCCGCCGCCGTTCAACAGGCTGCTCGTCAAGATGGAGTGGCCGGGGAATAATGTAATTATCGTGCAGGAGGGCAAGTAAACCGTGAAACCGATCGATGATATTCCCGAAGCTTTGCGGGACAACCAGTACAGAAAAACTACTAATCCTAATGGTCTCATAGCGATCGCAAGCGGTTTACTTGCTCTGGTGGGAACTGGCCTAATTGCCATAGCAGTCTTGAATCGTCCCCCTGCTACCGTAAAAAAACCGGTTAACCCCTCCCCCCTGATTAAAGCCACTCCTAGCCCCATTGAGAACATTCTAGGTCATTTACCCTATCAAGAGGCCCCGGAGACGGAATTAGCCCCTATTACTGGGGATGGTGGTATGCGTTTAAGGAAGGCAGCAGCCAAGGCTTTTATCCAGATGCAGAGTGACGCGAGAAGGTCGGGGGTGATTTTAATGCCGATTTCCGCATTTCGATCGAAAGCAACCCAAGAAAAGCTCTTTTTTGAAGTTAAAAAACAACGCAATCAGCAAACCCGCAAACGAGCAGAAGTGAGCGCACCTCCGGGTTACAGCGAACATCATACCGGTTATGCGATCGATATTGGCGATGGTCGCGCTCCCGCAACTAATTTAAGTAGCAGTTTTGCTAATACTGCCGCTTTTCGTTGGTTGCAAAATAACGCTGCCCAGTATAGTTTCGAGTTATCTTTCCCTGAAAATAATCCCCAGGGTATTAATTATGAACCTTGGCACTGGCGTTTTGTCGGGGATAGTCACAGTTTAGAAACTTTTTATAAGGCCCAACAATTAGGAAAACAAAAATAGGATAACCTTATCGGCAATTGCGTCCTGTAGGGGCGAAGCATTCGGACAATAACCTATCGCTGAAACCAGAGATTTTCTATCCGAATGCTTCGCCCGTACTTTTTCAACTTTTTAGAAAAGCCAACAATTAGGAAAACAAAAATAAGATAACCTTATCGGCGATCGATGGCATTTTCTGGAATTAATTACTAAAATAGGATTATATTGTATTGTGAGTGTTTCTAATATGTCCAAGCCAGTAGAATACTTAACAAATGAGCAAGGGGAACGAGTTGGGGTTTTATTAGACTGGAACACCTATTCTCGATTTGCCAATTCATTAGGACTCGATGAAGATTGTTTGATTGGTTTGAGTGTGGATGAATTAAAAGCGCTGGCAAGTTGTCAATTGTCCCTAGTAGAGCAAACCCGTTTAGATGATTTAGTGACGAGAAATGCAGAATCTTTACTCTGCGCTGATGAAGTAGCTGAGTTAGATGAGTTGTTGGCAAAAACAGATCAATTAACAATTCTTAAAACTCGTGCCAGATATACGCTAAAGTGCTTGGAACAAGGTACGACAGCAGCGTGAGTGTTTATATTCGGATGGGGTTACAGCGACAAATTCGCACTCGCTTTGGTGATTGCTGTGCCTATTGCCGGACAGCAGAATTCCTAACGGCGATGACGTTTGAATTTGAACATATTCGCCCTCTTGCAGCAGCTGGGGAGACGGTGTTTGAGAATCTTTGTTTTGCCTGTCCATCTTGTAATCGTTATAAGGGCGATCGCCAGACTGCTATCGATCCAGAAAGTGAAGAAATAGTTGCATTGTTTCATCCCCAGTCGCAAGTTTGGGGGGAACATTTTGCTTGGAGTGAGAGCGGGACGGAAATGAGGGGATTAACAGCGATTGGTCGAGCTACAATCGCAGCCTTACAGATGAATCGTACCGCCTTGGTTCGGGCTAGGGTAATGTGGGTTAAACTGGGTGAACACCCGCCAGATTTCCCTTGATTGCAGGGGGTTCGCTACAAGATAAATGATTGACTGGACTCCCTATCTCAAATCAATCTCGGAAAAGTACGCCCAGTGGGAGACATTTTACACCCTCACGGACGTAGAGAGAAAAACACGCCCGTCGAAAACTGCACCTTTAATGGATTTGTGGGTACAGACGATTGAAAAAGAACCACAAAACCCACAAGAAAGACCAGAAAGACCGGAAAAAACCGAAAGATTCACGGTTTTAGCAAGATAAATGATTGACTGGACTCCCTATCTCAAATCAATCTCGGACTCGGAAAAGTACGCCCAGTGGGAGACATTTTACACCCTCACGGACGTAGAGAGAAAAACACGCCCGTCGAAAACTGCACCTTTGCTAAGGGATTTGTGGGTACAGACGATTGAAAAAGAACCACAAAACCGACAAGAAAGACCAGAAAGACCAGAAAAAAACGAAAGATTCACTGTTTTAGATGGTTTACGCAAGTATGCAACTAATCACGTTCTTTTAAAAGGTCGTCCCGGTTCAGGAAAATCGACCGCTTTAGCCAGATTATTATTAGAAGAATCCGTAGCGGTGCAAAGCTTGCGCCTAAATCAACAAAATCAAGCTAAAATCATTCAAATTCCCATTCTCATCGAATTACGCTTGTATGAAACCTCAATTCTTGATTTAATTTTACAATTCCTGAAACGCCATAAATTAATTATTGATAGTAATACCCTAGAAAGTTGGCTGTTAGAAAATCAGAATTTTAGACCATTATTATTATTTGATGGTATCAATGAATTGCCCTCAGATACTGCACGACAGAATTTAAAAAACTTTCGCCAGCAGTATGCAGAAATTTCGATGATTTTCACCACAAGGGATTTAGGCAGCGACGACTTAAACATTGAAAAAAAGCTGGAAATGCTCCCCCTGACTGGACGACAGATGGAAGATTTTGTCAAGACCTATTTGCCTGAAAAAGGCGAAGAAATGCTTAAACAGTTGGGAAATCGTCTCAAGGAATTGGGAGAAACCCCCCTGCTTTTGTGGATGTTATGTGAAGTTTTTAATGAGAAAAGCCAAATTCCTGCTAATTTAGGCTTAGTTTTTCGACATTTTACTGAAAAAGTTTATCACCACAAATTAAAAGCAGATGTTTCTACTTACCAAGAATCCCGGGATTGGTGGCGAGAATTGCTGCAAGTGTTAGCTTGGAAAATGACCCAAGGGGAGTCAAAAACTGAGATTCAGGTGGCTATTTCCCGAACAGAAGCAGAGGAAGAATTAAGCAAATTTATCAAAAATAAAGGATTCCCAGAATATTACAGTAAGCAGTGGTTAAAGGATTTACTGAAATATCATCTAATTCACCTAGAAGGTAATGATAAAATCGCTTTTCGCCACCAACTGATTCAAGAATATTACACGGCTGAGGAATTAAAGAAAAAGTTACCCCATCTCAGTGATGAGCAGTTACAGTGGGACTATTTGAATTATCTCAAATGGACGGAACCTATGGCGTTGCTGTTGGGGTTATTGGATAATGAAACCCAAGCAAAACGGGTGGTTAAGTTAGGGTTAGAGATTGATTTAAAATTAGGAGCGAGGTTAGCAGGAGAAGTCAACTTTGAGTTTCAAAAGCAGACAGTGGGGTTAGTGCTTGGGTTGGATGTACCAAAACGGTTTAAGGTGGAGTTATTGGGATTAACAAAGTCTAATGAAGTTGTTAATCAGTTAAGTCAAGCTTTAAAAGACTCTGATGGGGTTGTTCGTAGGAACGCAGCCTCCGTTTTAGGTAATATTAGCCCAGAAACAGCCATTGCGGAGTTACTCAAGGCTTTAGAAGACTCTAATAGCGATGTTCGTAGGCGCGCAGCCTTAGCTTTGGGTAAAATTGGCTCGGAAACAGCGATTCTGGGGTTACTCAAAGCTTTAGAAGACTCTGATGAGTATGTTCGTAGGAACGCAGCCTTAGCTTTGGGTAATATTGGCTCAGAAACAGCCATTGCGGGGTTACTCAAGGCTTTAAAAGATTCTGATGAGTCTGTTCGTGGGAACGCAGCCTTCGCTTTGGCTAAGATTGGCTCGGAAACAGCCATTGCGGAGTTACTCAAGGCTTTAGAACACTCTGATAACGCACTCGAGGCCTTGACTGAGATTGAGACAGAAACAGCCATTGCGGGGTTACTCAAGGCTTTAGAACACTCTGATGAGGGTGTTCGTGGGAACGCAGCCTTCGCTTTGGGTAAAATTGGCTCAGAAACAGCCATTGCGGGGTTACTCAAGGCTTTAGAACACTCTGATGAGGATGTTCGTTGGTACGCAGCCTTCGCTTTGGGTAAAATTGGCTCGGAAACAGCTATTCCGGGGTTACTCAAGGCTTTGGAAGACTCTGATGAGTATGTTCGTAGGAACGCAGCCGCATCCTTGGGTAATATTGGCACAGAAACAGCGATGACTGAACTTATCAAATGCCTGAAAAATCCTGATTTTGTCACATTAAATAATGGCAATACTCTCTTTAAAGCTATAGAAGCACTAGACACAATTCAAAACAAACTTAAATACTATCACCCCCTCTCCCAACCCATGAATCAACAAGTTTACATCTCCTACAACTGGCAGGAAGACAGCAACGAAATGGCTAATCAACTCGTCCAAGCATTTGCCGCTAAAGGAATTGAGATTATTCGGGATAAAACCCACACCAGCTATAAAGACTCCATCAAAAACTTTATGCGGCAAATTGGACAGGGGAAATGTGTCGTCGCCGTCATCAGCGATAGATACTTAAAATCAGAAAACTGTATGTTTGAATTAGTAGAAATTGCCAGAAATGGTGACTTTTATCAAAGAATATTCCCGATTATTTTACCAGATGCCAGAATTCATAAAGACTTGGAGCGCATAGACTACCTGAAATATTGGGAAGACGAAAAAGCAAAACTACAAGCCAAATACAAACAAATTGATTTAGCTAAAACTAATAGTATCCTAGAGACAGTAAACTTATATGATGAAATCAGGGGCAATATTGATAATCTAACTAACATTCTTAAAGATATGAATACTCTCAATATCGACTTACACCGCCAATCGGAATTTGCAGCTATGATTGAAGCAGTAGAAACTAAACTTGCAGAGGATGGTCAAAAATTATCTAATCAATCTCCAGTCAAGTCAGAATCTAAATATACTATCCATGCCAAAAACGTCCAGATTATTGAAAAAGGTGATGGACAGATTCAGGATTCTAGTTCGTAGTTGTGCTTAAGCGGGTGCGTCTCGCATTTGCAGAAATACCGAAAACTTTTCGCCTTAAAAGGCGAGGTTTTAAACCCGATTTTTTTGATAACTTTTAATTGCTGACATGACTAAATATCTAAACATTACTGAAACAGGACAAAAGCTGGTTGAATGGTCTGAGCAAATGACTGACGAACCTATTATTATTACCAAAGAAGGTCAACCCATTATGGTTGCCCTGAATTACGCTCAAATTGAATCTTGGTTGGAAACTCTTGATATTTTAGAAGACAAAGAGTTTGCCGAAATCCTATCTGAAGCGATTCAACAGGATCAATCAGGACAAAGAATTACTTGGGAAGATGCTAAAAAACAACTCGGTTAGTAACTGCTAAATCAATAGGTTTTTGCTGAATCGTGAGATATACACCTATTACTTTTTCAGAGATAGCCAGTTTTGGAGAGGATAGTCAAAATATTCCTAACTCTACTACAAAAACCTCGTCCTCATCATCTACTCAATCTCAAGGACTGTAGGATGCTATACTTCTCACAGGGATAAACTGGTAAATTGGAGGAAAAATCCATCAATAATGATACCCACCCCCCCAACAGATGCTTACTTGCCTTAGAATGTGTTAAACCCTGTCTAATTTCTATACCGATATTCATCTATTTCGCTGTGATGAAAAACGCAAGGAGATTTATATACTAGCAGGTGAAACTCTTAGCTTTATCATATTAACTAACGGAAATGTGGAGTTTGAAGATGAATCATCAACCTGATTTTTGCCAAATGTCTCGCCCCGAATTAAGAAAATATGTCCTCTCCCATCGAGAAGATGATGAAGCCTTAAGAATTTATATGGATAGAATGCGAACTGAACCAGGTGTAACTCGATTTACCCTGACTCCTAGTCCGGAAGATATGAAGAAATTAGAAGAATTTCTCAGGGCAAAAATTGATAAATAAAATCAATTTTTTTAACAACTAATCACCAAATAGAAAACAATATGATTAAAATTAATGAATATACCAAAATCGCCGTTAATTCCCTCTCTAAAAAACTAGATGATAACCACCCCGAAATTCGCGCTAAAGCGGCTGAATCTTTGGGGAGAATTGGCTCGGAAACAGCCATTCCGGGGTTACTCAAGGCTTTAGAAGACTCTGATGGGTTTGTTCGTATCAAAGCAGCCGAGGCTTTGGGTAATATTGGCTCGGAAACAGCCATTGCGGGGTTACTCAAGGCTTTAGAAGACTCTTATTTTGAGGTTTGTGGGTACGCAGCCGAGGCTTTGGGTAAGATTGGTTCAGAAACAGCGATTGCGGGGTTACTCAAGGCTTTAGAAGACTCTCATTGGAATGTTCGTATCAAAGCAGCCGAGGCTTTGGGTAAGATTGGCTCAGAAATAGCCATTCCGGGGTTACTCAAGGCTTTAGAAGACTCTGATGAGTATGTTCGTATGTACGCAGCCGAGGCTTTGGGTAAGATTGGCTCAGAAATAGCCATTCCGGGGTTACTCAAGGCTTTAGAAGACTCTGATGAGTATGTTCGTATGTACGCAGCCGAGGCTTTGGGTAAAATTGGCTCGGAAGCAGCGATTGCAGAGTTACTCAAGGCTTTAGAAGACTCTAATAAAGATGTTCGTAGGAACGCAGCCGAGGCTTTAGGTGAAATTGGACTAGAAGAAGCTATTCCCGCTTTAATCAATGCCTTATCCGATGAAGAAGATAGCGTTCGTTTCAGTGCCACCGATGCAATCGGTAAAATTGGTTCTCGTTATGCCTTAACCTAAAATGGCACTCAAGCCTGACTATTTACAGCTAGTTATTGAAGCCTTTTCCAAAAGGCTAAAACATTCCGATGCTCAAATGCGAATAAAAGCCGCTCAATGTCTCGGAAAAATGGGTGATGAATCAATAATTCCTCTCCTATGTCAGGCCTTAGAAGCAGAAAATGATCTCGCTGTTCAATTCTCTATTATGGATGCTATAGTCTTAATAGATAACTTAACTTCAGAAACACCTATGTCAGAAAATACTCAAGGCTCTAAATACAACATTGTTCAACCCCAAAACGTCCAGATTATTGAACAAGGTGATGGCATTATTCATAATTACGCCACACCCCAAAATTTAGCCGAAGCCGCCCAAGAAATCCAACAACTTATCAGCCAAATCACCCAAACTTATTCCACTAATACCGAAATTGAAAAACAAACTTTTGTCGCACAAGTTGACGCAGAAATCAAGAAAAATTCTCACCTAAGAAACATTTTAATCACGGGAGGAATTGAATTAATTAAAATTCTCTGTCCTCCCCTCGGTATTCCCATTGAAATGGGTAAAAAATGGCTAGAAACTGCTAATTTAAGTGATTAAACCTAGAGGTTTAATAATCTTCTAATGATACAAATCCCGAAGTCCGCCGCTGATGCGTTTCATTTTTGAATTAGCACAATTATAACCATAAGTCAAGCTTTTTTGATGATAATTAACTTTTTTGTTGGTGATATTTTGACCTTGTTCTGGTATTGGAGACAACCAGTATTTCTATTCTAATAAAGCATCTTTAATTGTTGTTAAAACTTTGCTATCTTTGACCATCCAAGCATGGAGCAATACGGGAATCGAAATTTCTTTACCCACCGATAAACGGGAACTATGGGCAGGAAATATCATTAAATCGTAGGGAGTCCAGATAATTGTGGTTTTAATTTTATTTAAAATTTGTTGACAATCTTGATTTAAATCCTCTAGAAATTGACTCCCGGGCTGCATTTGTCTAATCCCATCTAAGGGTAAACTATACGCGGTTAACGTGCCTCGATTCGGTGCAGAAATATTTAGGTAACGTTGCACTCTTGCCACTCCTCCCAATCTTTGCAGGTAGTAGCGGGTAATTAATCCTCCCATACTAAACCCAATCAGATCTACTTTCTGCTCTTTAGCAAAGTTTTTCTCGATATAATTCTCCACTTGACCAGCTAAAACTTCTAACTTTTTGTAACCATGATTGGGAATTAGGTTAAAACTATGCACCTGCCAACCATGATAGTTTAAATACTCGCTCATCGGTTTAAAAACAGCAGTAGTGTCCAGAAAACCATGCACCAAAACAACGGGATTCATAGATGAGATTTTATCCTTGAATTCTGAATCTATTCTAACGAATGATCGGGGTAATGAGCGAAAAATTTTGGGGAAGAGCCTATCTACTAGGTACGGCTACCGGCAACTTCTAAGGATTAGGGAAAAAACCAAAAAGTTTAGCGGCACCTCCTAAAATAGCGACCACCAATGCTATCAGAATTCCTCGATCGGTGAATTCCTGATAGGCAACCCTTGCAGTTAATCCATTGATTTTTTCGTCTAAAGCTTTAATATCTCCCTTGAGTTCGGCCTGTCCTATTTCTACTTTAGTTAACCGGTCTTCTACCTTGTCAAATCTCTCATCAATACGGTTTTCCAGAGAGTCGATTTTCTCATCAATACGTTTTTCCAGAGAGTCGATTTTCTCATCAATACGTTTTTCCAGAGAGTCGATTTTCTCGTCGAGGCGTTTTTCCAGAGAGTCGATTTTCCCCTCAATCCTTGTCAGGACAGCTTCTAGGGAATAAGTGACAGTTTCGTTAGACATTTTAAGCAACTCCAAAAGTCAAATCTTCAGGGGTAAATGCTGGAGGCTATATTTTACGGAAAAATCAGGGGTCTATAGGCGCACACGGATTCCCATTATAAGAAAATTATAAGTCAAGACTTGAGTTTTTGTCAAGCTTTTTTTTGACGGCAATCAATGGCAAGAATTTCGGGGAAGTATTTAGCCACCGATGCCTAACCGTCCCGCTAAACTAGGGCTTAAAGGAATCAGAGTCGCCAACATTAAAAAGAGTAGTAATAAACCCCAACCGGCGCGGGTGTCATCGGGTTCGGTTAACTCGTTTAAACTCGGTCTTTCCAACTCTCTTTGTAAAAAAGCGACTAAAATTGTCCAATAGAGAGGAATCGGATTACTGGGATTAACTAAGGAAATAATGCCCAAAATGACCAAAGTTGCCACAGTGGTGCGGCGGGCAATTTTGCGACCATAAATAGCCTGAACAATTCTGCCACCATCTAACTGTCCGGCGGGCAGTAAATTAAGGGCGGTAATCACCAATCCTAACCAACCGATAACAGTTAAAGGATGCACGGAGATAACAGCATTTCGTAACTCGTCGCCCAAAACTATCCGCGCTAAAGAACCCACTAAAATTGAACTTTGGAAAAAGTTACTAGGGATTTGAAAAAGGCTGGCCGAATTAGATAAAGTCAGTCCAACGATTAACAAGATTAAAGAAACCAAACCTCCCAAAGCAGGACCAGCGAAAGCTATATCAAATAGGACACTGCGGTTAGGTAATAAAGATTCAAAACGAGTAATCGCCCCAAAAGAACCAATCTGCCAAGTGGGAAGAAAATAGGGTAAACTGAGACGAACATTATGGCGTTTAGCGATAATTAGATGACCGATTTCGTGGGCAATTAATACCGACCATAAACCCAAACTCAGGGGAATTGCTTCTCGATATCTCTGCCAATTACCAAACAAATCAAAACCCAATAAAATTCCAGCCGCTTCTAAGCTGGTGACAATAGTGGCTACTAACAAAACTAAAGAGAGATTTTTTTGAGCAAGAGTGGCAGGACTAGGATCGTTAGTTTTGGGAAGGATAATTACCACAGGTTTTTCCTCGGTTCCTTCCACCAGAAATAAACGATATTTGTCGCCAAAATGATTAGTTAATTTCTGGGTTAAGCGAGAGTGAACGCTATCTGGTTCTCCCCGTAAATTGCCTTTAAAAATTGCCCCTTCCTGAAAAGAGATAGTCTCGGTGGCAAAAAAAGTATCTATCCCAAAAATACTCTGAATAACTTTTAGATCCTGTTCGGGAATTGGCATCACATCCGGCACAATTGCTGTCACCGCTGCCTGGATTTCTAGAGGAGTAACGGACTGGCTAACTGCCTGGTTAACTTTCGGTTCAATTATCTGATTGGTTTTGAGTAAGCGTAAACGGTTGCCCAAATAAATATAGATAATGGTGGAAGCAACCAGTAAAAAGAGAATTACCGCTAGATTGAGATAAATTCCCGCCGCAAATAGCCCGAAAAAAATTAACCAAGGAGCGATTAGTACCAAGGATTGTAACCAAGGTAAAATTCCCAGTTGGCCGTAGGGTTTAGCTCGATAAAAACTCCAAGTTAAGATAGCACCAGCGAAGAGGAAAATAACAGCGACCGCAGCAATTTCCGAAGAAATATTAACCATAGGAAAGTCAAAATCAATAGGTTTTTATCAATCAATTTGATTATAAGCTTGCAGGGCAGCCCGTAATTGCCCTCGATGCTTTTGTAACAATTCTTGTCCTGCCGCCGCCGAAAGTCCCGTTTTCTGCATTAACAAAGCCAGTTTAACCCGGCGGCCACTTTTTTCCAGCAAAATAGCCGCTTCCTCACGACTAATATCGCTAAGGTTACAGATAATCCGCAGGGCGCGGTCATGGAGTTTATGATTAGTAACAGCCACATCGACCATCTGGTTGCCGTACACCTTGCCTAACATTACCATTGTCCCTGTGGAAAGGATATTTAAAGCCATTTTCGTCACCGTTCCCGCTTTCAGACGGGTGGAGCCGGCCAGAAGTTCTGGTCCGGTCAATAAGCGGATATCCACATCCACCGCGATTTCCACCTGTTCGGCGGGGACACAACTAATGGCAATCGTCGTCGCACCTCGCTGTTTTGCCGCCTGTAAAGCCCCGTGAACGTAGGGGGTAGTACCCCCGGCGGTAATCCCCACTACCACGTCTAATTCGTGAATTTCTCGCTGGGCAATCACGGCCGCCCCATCTTCCGCTTTATCCTCCAAATCTTCGGAACTACGCACCAGCGCCGCCGCTCCACCGGCAATAATTCCCTGTACCAATTCCGGGGGAGTGCAGAAGGTGGGAGGACATTCGGCCGCGTCCAAAACCCCCAGCCGGCCACTGGTTCCCGCCCCAATGTAAAAGAGTCTGCCACCTTTAGCCAGAGCTTGACCGGTCAGGGAGATTGCTAGGGCCAATTCTTGCCGGGCCATGGCGATCGCTTTTAGGGTTTGGGCATCCTCGCGATTGAACAGATCCACCAATTCGAGCGGGTTTAATTGGTCTAAATTTAGGCTGTTTGGGTTAATTTGTTCGGTTAACAGGTGTCCTCTGCTTTCCCACTGTTCCATAACGGTTTAATTGAGCTTTTTGTAAGATTATTTTTAGTATATAGCGAATCGGTGGGCTAAAAGCTTGACAATTGCCCCCCGAATATTAGATGATAGTAAATTGTGTCAATTCCTGCTCGGATCAGGTGAAGACATTAGCACAAAAGCTGGAATTTTTTTCAGCTACCTGTACGGCAAAACGAGCGCAGAAAATTCATGAGTTACGCAATTATTGAGACCGGTGGCAAACAGATTCGGGTGGAACCAGGTCGCTATTACGATATCGAACTTCTTCCCGTCGATGAACAAAGTACCCATACCATCGACAAAGTGCTGTTAATCCATGATGAGGATGATATTAGCATCGGTCAGCCCTTTATCGAAGGGGCCACCGTCGAAGGCACTGTCATACAACATCGTCGGGGCAAAAAAGTTATTGTCTATAAAATGCGCCCGAAAAAGAAAACCCGTAAAAAACGCGGTCATCGTCAAGAAATTACCCGTTTTATGATTGATTCAATCAATTATAACGGTAAAACCCTAGTCGCCACTGCTGCTACCTCCGTCGCTGAAGTTGTAGAAAATAGTAGCGATGAAGAAGAATAACTTTTAGAATCAAAAAAGCATTTGGAGAGAAATTATGGCTCATAAGAAAGGTACGGGTAGTACCCGCAACGGACGCGATTCTCGTTCCCAACGCCTAGGCGTTAAGCGCTACGGTGGTCAAGTGGTAAAAGCGGGAAATATTCTCATCCGTCAACGGGGTACTAAAGTTCACCCGGGTAAAAATGTTGGTCGTGGTGGTGATGATACTTTATTCGCTTTAATTGATGGTGTGGTCAAATTTGAATACAAGGATAAAAGTCGCCGTCAAGTTAGCGTTTATCCTGCTGAAGTTAGCGCCAGTTAATCCCATCAACCCTGATTAATTTTTTCCCTGTAACCTCCTAACTCATACTAGGGGGTTTTTTCAGATAATTTATATCTGTTGACAGACTAGACCGAACACTCATAGATTAGAATAGTCCGAAAGTAGCTCGGAAAAGATGGACTCACCATGATTCTTAAAATTGCCGATATCTTAAAAAATTTTCCCTGGTCTTTCAATTCTACTGCCGAATTACCCTGGTTAGATCGATCGCGAGCCGAAAAATCCCTGCAAAAAGCTCGTCAACAACGGCGAATTTCCGAACGAGAATATCAACTCCTTGACCATTGGCGAGAATTGGGTTATTGTATTGTCAAAGATTTAATTCCCGCAACGGCGATCGATAATTTAGTAGCAGAATTAGCCGATTTATTTTTCCTAGAATCGGCTATCCCTGGATTAAGAATTGAAGGCATTCAAGCAGAAAATCTACCGGCGAGTTTAAGTCACGAGCAAGTTTTAGCCCTAGATATCGAGCAAAGAAAAGCCTTAGTCAATTCTATTTGGCGACTCCATGGCTTTCATGAGATTTCCCCCGCCGCTCAAGCAATTTTTGACAATCAAAATCTGAGAGATTTAGTTAATTTAATTATTGGCAAATCCTGCGAACCGAGATATTCCATCAACTTCCTGCACGGTACAGAGCAAGGACTGCACGAGGATATGGCAGTTTTTTATGTTCATCCTGCTAATCATTTAGTTGGTGTTTGGATTGCCTTGGAAGATATTTCCGCAGATGCTGGCCCGCTAATTTTTTATCCTAAATCTCATAAAAATATCAAAGTAACTGACTTTTTTCCAGACTATCCCGCCGTCAATCTTAAAAATATTACTGCCGCTCAAATTCCCCAATACCAAGATTATGTTAACCAGCGCGCTCAGAATTATGACTGTCAATCATTTACTGCTAAAAAAGGAGAGATTCTTCTCTGGCACGGAATGTTAATTCATGGTGGTGGGAAGATTAATAATACCCTGCTAACCCGTAAATCGATGGTCATTCATTTTATTGCCGAGGGTGGCGATTACAACGATCGGGCTTTGGGACCTTTTAATTGGTAGGATTAATTTACTACTAATAACTCGGAAATAATCGGACTAATACTAAATCCGTTTAGTATAGGCTACTTATGAGGAGAGGCAATAGGGGTAATAGATAATCCGTCTTTAATAACTGGATTTAGTATAACATCGGATTTTAACAGGTCAAAAGTCTTATTTTCAAAGGGTTTTACCATCATTCAGCCAGCCCTAAATATGACAAATGCCCCGCAACTATTCTGTTTTTTTTTCCCTTGACAATACTTCTTGTAGTTGTGGTACTAAGGTCGGCAAATCTTCTCGAATTGTTGCCCAAATTCTACTTAAATTAACTTGAAAATATTCGTGAGTTGCAACATTTCTCATTCCTGCCATTAAACGCCAAGGAATAAGAGGATAGCGAGACTGAATTTCCTTCGGTACATTTCTAGTTGCTTCTCCGATAATAATAAAATCATAGAGAACCGCTTTGATATTTGTTTGATTCTTGGCAAATTCCTCAAACGTCATTGCCTTTGTTCGCTGTTCAATTTCACTGATAGATTCTAAAATGTCTTGAAGGCGAAGTCGCCAATCTCTAGAAGGCATTGATCAGATCCTCAAGCACAGGTTCCCGTAAATGTTCTCTTAAGGCATCCTGAGTTCCTAAATCCACAGAGCATCCCAGAATATCTTCTAAATAATACTGTACTTGCAGAAGTTGAAAAAAACCACCTTGTCGATCGAATTCTACTAACAAATCTACATCACTATCGGCATCAGCTTCATCCCTGGCCACTGAACCAAATAAAGACAAAGATTTCACCCCTAGTTTTTGTAACTGTTCTCGGTGTGCCTCTAGAATTGCCAGCACCTCGTCCCGTTTCATTTGGTGTGTCTTTGAACCTGCCATCAATATTATAGCTTTGTCGGTGCAACCCTTAAACTGAAGCTGAAATCTTCCAAATCTACAAAACAAACTAATCACTGAAAACTCACATCTGATAACTGCTCACCGATCACTGATTAAGCTGTAGCCTCTAAAAATACGCCTAAATTGCGGAATTTTTGATAACGAGATTCGCGCCGTTGTTGGGGTGTTAACAAAGATAAAGTCTCTAAATTGTCACTAATAGCGGCTTTTAAATTGGCTGCCGCTTTAATCGGATCAGCATGGGCTCCTCTGGAGGGTTCAGGAACGATCTGATCGATAATATTTAACTCTTTTAAATCTTTTGAGGTAATTTTGAGGGCAACTGCCGCTTTATCGGATTTTTTGGCATCTTTCCAGAGAATGGCGGCACAAGCTTCGGGAGTCGCCACGGTATAGACAGAATGCTCTAACATTAATAGGCGATCGCCAACACCAATACCCAAAGCACCGCCGGAACCACCTTCGCCAATAACAGTACAAATGATCGGCACATCTAAACGGAACATTTCCCGAAGATTATAGGCGATCGCTTCTCCTTGACCTAATTTTTCCGCTTCCACCCCCGCCCAGGCGCCGGGGGTGTCAATAAAGGTTAAAATTGGCTGATTAAACTGATGGGCGTGTTCCATTAAACGCATGGCTTTACGATAACCACCGGGGGCAGCCATGCCGAAATTTCTAGCCACATTATCCTTAGTATCCCGGCCTTTTTGATGTCCGATAATCACCACGGGACGACCGTTAAGACGGGCAACACCACCCACAAGGGCAGGATCGTCGTAACCACAGCGATCACCGTGTAACTCGAACCATTCATCGGTGATGGCTTGAATATAGTCTAGGGTACTGGGGCGCCGGGGATGACGGGCTAATTGTAGCCTTTGGGAAGGGGTAAGATTGCTAAAAATTTCACGACGTAATTGATTAGCTCGTTCGTCTAGTTGACCAATTTGTTCCGAGACATCCACGCCATTTTCTTGGGCTAATTCTTTAATCTGTTCGATGCGAGATTCTAATTCGTAGAGGGGTTTCTCAAAATCTAGGAGAAAAATCTTTTTCTCGGTAGTCTCGTTTTTGCTCATAGGTTAGTGGCTAGAAGTTTACTGTTTGCTAATCTTTTCTAGCTTACCGTTTTTCAGCGATCGATTATCGGCAGCTTCGGGATTACCCGGAGATAATTTCAGGTTATCGATCGAATTTTGTCAATTGTTGTATAATGATGGATCGTGCCTTTTTCACCCCAAGGAGGATTAGTTATGGCAGGAAGTGAACTAAAAGCGGATCTATGGGTTAACGAATATATTACCCCCTGGGACATTTATAGTCATGGGGTTTCCAGGATTTTAGCCTACAAAAAAACCGCTTTTCAGGAGATGTATATTGTTGAATCGGGGGCCTATGGAAAAGCCTTGGTACTGGATGGGAAATGGCAATCTTGTACGGGGGATGAATTTATTTATCATGAAGCATTAGTGCAACCGGCAATGATTGCCCACCAAGAACCAAAAACTGCTTTAATTCTGGGGGGTGGTGAAGGTGCGACAACGCGGGAGTTATTGCGTTGGAAAACCATCGAAAAAGTGATGATGATCGATATCGATGGGGATGTGGTAGCAGCTTGTAAGGAACATCTTCCCGAAATGCACCAAGGCACTTTTGATGATCCTCGTTTTGAGTTAGTTGTGGCCGATGCTTTAGAAGTTTTAGACACCACTAACGATAAATGGGATATTATTATTTCTGATCTGGTTGATCCCATCGGAGAGGGTCCTTCTTTCCCCCTATTCACGAAAGAATACTTTGAAAAACTACAAAGAGTTTTGGCCGAAAATGGCATTGTTGTTGTCCAATCTGGCCCAGTTTCTCCTCCTTCGGTGATGTATCATGCGCGTTTGGTGAATACTTTAAAAGCAGTTTTTCCCTACGTTCATTCCTATTGCGCTCCTACTCCTAGTTATGGTTCCCCTTGGGGTTTTACTCTCTGTGCTAATCATCCTTTAAATACTCGTCCCGATCCCGAGGTGGTGGATGAATTAATCAGCGATACAACTACAGGAGGATTACGTTTAATTGATGGCATGACTTTGCTCGGAATGTTACAAACTCCTCTCTATATTCGTCAAGCAATCGCACAAAATACGGAAGTTTATACCCTGGCAAAACCTCCGAAATTCTTCGGTCAAGGAGTAATCAGTAATCAGTAATCAGTTATCAGTTATCAGTTATCAGTTATCAGTAAATAAGGGTTATAACTAGAAATCGATCGAGTCTTCATGATTGAGAATTGTTTGCAGTATTTCTAGGGGAACAGTAGCAAAGTATTGCTGGAGAAAGTTCTCTAGGGCTACCGCTTCTAGAAATTGCTCAATCTTATTAATTTTTGCCTCATAATTGACTAATTCAAAGGATAAATTTTCTTGATTTTTCTTGACTTTAAAGCCATTTGCTCCTAGGGAAATTAATCCTAATTCTAGGGTATGATAACTGAGGTTTAAGCGGTTTTGTAATTGTTGACGGGAAATACTGGTTTTAGTTCTAGCTAAATATTTCCCAATCCCCACAAGGTTTATCCATGTGGTGTGAGCGGATTTTTTTAAAGGACTAGCATAAGCAAGAACTAACTTTTTATCCTGTAAAATTGCCTGTTGATATTCCCTGGAAAGTTTTGTCCAATCCCGGGGACATTCCCAGAGAAAAAGGGGATTTAATTGGCTAACTTCTTGACTAATTTCTCGATGGCGATTGTCGATTAAAAAATCTTTTTTATTACTATAGCTTAAGTATTCTTGTTGATAGGTTTGCAGGGCAATTAAGCGCACTTCATAGCGATTTTTGTAGGTATTAAAATCTAATTCAACTACGGCATCATAACGGGTATCAGCAGCAATTTCGTCTTTGTGATGACCCCACCACATACCGGGGAAACCCTGCTCGATTGAACTATCCCAAATCTCAAAAGTTGTCCGGGGATAAGCGATTTTTTTGCCTTTGAAATCCTCAAGATTTTTATGCCAAAGATTGTGAAAATAACAATTTTGAATTAATAGCTTCGGTGTCGGATTACCCATCCCGCAGGGTTCCAGTAATTTTAATTCTCTAAATAGACTTTTTCCCAATTGGGAAACCGTCACCACCGCATCCACTTCTATCTGGGAAGAAAGGGAAGTTAAATCAATTCCTGTGCGTCGCAACTGTTGATTAATTCCCTCAATAAATAGTGGTAAATTTTCTATAGTTAAACTTAAACCCGCAGCCAAAGGATGACCACCAAAACGATGTAAAAGATGGGATTGAGAGGATACTAATTGATAAAGATCGATCTCGCGAATTGACCTAGCGGAACCCTTAGCAAAAGGTGGTTCACTGGTACTTAATAAAATTGTTGGTCGTTGGTATTCTTGGGCAATTTGTCCCGCAACTAATCCTAAAATTCCCGCCATCCATTGGGGATCATCTAAAATAATTACATTAGTGGTAGAAAGATCAATTTTCTCTAGTTTTTTCTGAACTTGTTTAATAATATCCCGTTGAATTTCTTGGCGACGAATGTTGGCTAATTCCGCTTGTTCAGCTAATTCGTGACAACGTTTTTCATCTTCACTGGTAAGTAATTCCACACAAAATCTAGCATCGCCATAAATGCGACTGACGGCATTAATGCGCGGTCCAATACCGAAGGATATATCCATCGGTCTATCTCCGGTTTTGTTACATAAATCGAGTAATTTTTTAACTCCCAAACGCTGAGTATTTTGCAGTTTTTGCATACCTTTTTGGGCTAAATAACGACATTCTCCCGTTAATTTGACTAAATCGGCAATTAAACCAATCGCAACTAAATCCAGTAAATTTTCTAGGGGTTTTCTGGGAATATCTGCCAGGGTTAAATACATCGCTTCCACTAATTTATAAGCAACGGCAACCCCAGAAAGATGATAGAAAGGATGGGTTTCCACAAAGTAGCGGGGATTAATCAGGGCAATCACCTCGGGGCGCTCGTCGGGTAGGGTATGATGATCGGTGATGATAATATCGATGCCTAGACTGTTTGCATAGTCAATTTCGGCGATATTCGTGCTTCCCGTGTCACAGGTGACGATTAAACTGGTTCCTTGATGCGCTAGTTTCTCGATACCAGGAGAATTGAGGCCGTGGGATTCTTTTTGGCGATCGGGTATGTAATAATCTAACTGTTGATAGGGTGGGAAAAACTGTCCCAATCCTTCCCAGAGGACACTGGTAGCGGTGACACCATCGGCATCGAAATCACCCCAAATAGTCACTTTTTCGCCTTTATTTAGGGCTTTTTCCAGTCTTTTGACGGCGAAGTTCATTTCTTGCCCAAAATCAAAGGGAGTTTTTGACTGATAAGCTTTCTCATCCAGAAACGTCCGCAGAGTCGCCTCATCTTGGACACCGCGATGCCATAATATTTGTGCGACGACGCTGCCATTCGACTCTGGGGTGTAGTCTTGGACTATTTTTAAAAACTCTTGGGGAAGAGACACCGATGGGGGAATTTGCCAGTTAGACACGGGATATCAGGGAAAAAGTAAAAAAGGTGGCAGTTTTTGTGATTTTCCCTATCTCCATTTAGGGCTTGCTGAATAAATGTGAAATGTAGGCAAGGTAAGGGTTTTGTGGCTTTTCTCGCTCCCACAGGTGCAAGATTTTGAGAGAATCGTGCTTCAAAACCTTGCGTCTTCATCAGCCCGCGTCCTGTAGGGGCGAAGCATTCGGACAATAACCTATCGGTGAAACCGTAGATTTTCTATCCGAATGCTTCGCCCGTACTTTTTCCGCAAACCCCATTTAGCCACCACTAACGGGGGGAATTAAAACTATCTCATCGCCATTTTCGAGGATTTTCTCTCCCGAAACAAACTGAAGATTAACTCCAAAACGAGTAACGTCGCGCCATCTTTCTAATTGGGGATAGGGGGCTATAATATAGTTTAACACTGCTGCCACGGAAGTGTGGGCAGGAAATTCGAGGTTTAATTGTGAAGTTTGATAGACTTCTTGATAAATAGCAAATAGTTTTACTGTGATCGTAATCTTTTCCATCTTTACATCAATATTTTTTCTAGGATAATAACATTAATTGAGAACCCTGTTCGGTTTTGCGGACTTCGATGCGGTGTTGAAAAGCTTCTTTAAATTGGGGCATATGAGTTACCGTCAAAATACAGGCAAAATCGGCGGATATAGCGTTAATTGCCGCAATTAAGCGCTCGCATCCCTCCGCATCCTGAGTTCCGAATCCCTCGTCAACAATGAGCATTTGTAAGGCTGTTCCGGCTCTTTGTGCCAATAATCTCGCTAAAGCTAATCGAATCGAGAAATTAATCCGAAAAGCTTCCCCTCCTGAATAGGTTTCGTAGGGACGGGATCCCCGGGTATCACCAATAATAATATCTAAAGTATCGATTAACTTTTGTTGCTGTTTCTTAGTACCTTTACCGCTTTTTTGGGTTAAAAACTGTACATGAAATTGATTACCAGTTAAGCGAGCTAAAATATGATTAGTTTGTGCTTCTAACTCTGGTAAAACATTCTCAATCATCAGAGTTTGTAAACCATTTTTGCCGAAAGCTAGGGCTAACTCTTTATAAACTCTATATTGTTGTTTAACTTTAGCTAAATCGCCCTCTTTTTCTGTCAGTTGTTTACCTAAAGTTTCTAGTTGATGTAATTTCTCCTCAACCCGACCTTTTTGGGAGAGTAATCCATCAATTATCTGTCTTCGCTGTTGAATATTAGTCGATAATGCGGCTATTTCTTGGCGATAGTCGGTCAAAGTACCAATCTTTTGACTAATATTTGCTAACTCCTGATTCAGCTTCTGGCGATCCTCATTTCGCACCTGTAATCTTTGCTCAATGTCAGCGATTTTAGCGGCTATTTCTGGATAATTTTTTTCTGCTTGTTGCCAGTCTTGATACTGTAATCTTACCCCCTGTAATTGTCGGATCAGATTTTGAATATTCTGATGTTCACCGCGATCATAATTCAAGTTTTGAATAAGCTTTTCTAAGCGTTCAATTTCCTGTTTAAGTGGGGAGTTTTGACCTAGTTCTTGTTTCTCCTGTTCTAGTCTAGCTAATCGATTAATTAAATTAGGTTTCTCGGCCTTGATATTAGCTAAACGACGGTTTGCTTGCTTAAGTTCTGATTCTTGAATTTCTGCCCAACGCCATCTTTTTTCTTCTCCTCTGACTAAAGCGTGACTTTGTTCATCATAGTTTAATAGGGCGATTTCTTGATTGACAATTTGCAATTCTTGCTGTAATTCTAGGGCATAATTGCCACTGCTTAAAAGTGCTTCTAACTGGACAAGTATCTCCTCGGTTTTTTCTAGTTCTATTTCCTTTTCTTCAATAGTTTCTAACTTAACTTCTAACTGCACATATTTTTGTTGTAGGCTCGATCTTGCTGGCAATTCTTGTTTAATTTGGGCTAATTCCTCCCGTAAACGTTTTAAATCTCGATCGCAGTCTGCCATCCTTTCCTGTAGGGACCAGATTTGCTCTTGAATTTGTTCTTGATGCTGATGGGTTTTTCTGATTACTTGATGACGGTGATGACTGTCTAAATTCTGTTCACACAAAGGACAAACCGAATCGGGAATATTTAATTTTTCCAATTTATCAGTTAACTCTAAAAGTTGTTCTTCATATCTTTTTTGTTGCTCCAATAAACTTTTTTTATCCACTTGTTTAAGAGTTTCCTTTTCTTCAACTCGTTCACAATAGGTTTGTTTTTTATCCAGTTCCTTAATCCGTTTGGCTAAATTGAGAGCTTCCTCTCTTAGTACAGGAATACGAGCGATTTCTGTCTCTAATTGTTGCCGATTTCTTTGCAGTTGTTCCCGACGAGCATTAATCCTGGCTTTTTCCCGTTCCAACTGCATATTTAAATCAGCTTTCCGGCTATTTAAAGGAGCATATTTTAAAGCTAATCTATCCAATTCCTGAAGACGTTGACGATGATAATTTAACTTCTCTAATCCTGCTTGAATATCCCCCGCTTGCTCGATAATTTTTTGAGTTTCTTGTTCCTGTCTTCCCAATTCTTCTAAACGAGCGCTCGTTTGTTGGATGGGAAGGGTAAATTCGTTAATTTTTTGCTGTAATTTCTGTTCTAATTGTTGTTTATCATACTGGGCCTGTTGCCAAGCTTGTAATTGACTTGACAAACTGGCCTCTTTCTGGTCTAAATTGATTAGGCGCTCGTGTGCGGTAATAATCTCATTTTTGCGATGAAGAATAGTCCTTATTTGATTTAATTGATTGTCTAGACTAACTTTTTCCCGGTCTAATCTCTCGATTTCTGCTAATAAAGCTCGCTCCTGTTCTCTTTGCCACTGCAGCTGTTTTTCCCAATTCTGACGCTGATTTTCTTCCCCCTGTAGTTGCTGTAAACGGCGATTATTTACCTCTTGTTCTTGATTAATTTGGTCAATTTGGGTGCTTAACTCTTGCAGCTGTTGCTGATAAGAATTTTTCTCCTGAAGACGGAGTTTGATAGTTTCTACCTGCTGCTCGATCTGGAGGGACTGTCCATCAAATTGTTTCGATATATCCTTAGCTTTATTCGCTAAAATTTCATAGCGATCGAGTTGTAATAATTCTGCTAAAATCTGTTTACGACCACTGGGAGGCTGTTTCATAAACTCGTCCGCTTGTCCCTGTCGTAAATAAGCAGAATTAATAAAAGTTTTATGGTCTATTTTTAGATAAGTATTAATCTGTGCTTGGGTATCTTTAATACTTTTACCCGATAAAGGACGAAAACTCTGATCATTGATCACCTGAAAATCTAAACCAGAAGCTTTTCCCCCCCGGTGACGACTACGGATAATTTTATAGATTTCTCCCCCATAACTAAACTCGAAATCTACCCGCGCATAATCGCTGCCCCCATGAATCACATCATCACCAATCGAGACGCGACTCTCTCCCCAAATTGCCCAAGTAATTGCTTCGAGTAAAGAGGATTTTCCTGCACCATTGGCACCACAAATACAGGCAGTATGTAATCCGCGAAAATCTAGCACTGCCTCGCGATAACTGAGAAAATTTTTCAGGGTTAATTGTAGGGGAATCATAAGCTGGGAGGAATTATGAATTATGAATTATGAATTATCAAGTGGGAGGTGGGGAAGTGGGGAAGTGAGGAAGTGGGGAAGTGGGGAAGTGGGGAGAATGCAGTACAAGGCATAATTAGCGGAAATTCTGTCACTCAGCCTCAGCAAAATATTGGTATCAAATAGATATTTAGCCATTAGTCATAGATAGTTTCACGCCCTAAGGCTTCATCGGGTAATCCGGGGGTATCCTTGGGTTGACTTTCCAGAAATTTTAGCCAATCTTCTGCTTTTTCGTGGGAGGTCATCTCTGCAATTTTTGGCGAAGTTATCTGAGTTAGAAATTGGCTGAAGTTTAAGACTTCTTGTTGTTTTTCTAAAGGAAGTTTTCGCAAGTTTTCGATAACGGCTTGTTCAATATTCATCGAAATTCAGCTTGTCGATTAATCGGCGTACTAAAAAGCATCAATGTCTTCAATACCTGCCCGTTCCCCATTATATCACCCCCCCCGCTCTGGCACTGACCAAATCCCCCCACTTGGCTGGGATATTATTCCTACGCAAGTACCTAACCGCTCAGGGTCCCTCGATTTGCTACTCTAAAGGAAAGATAACCGATTCTTAAGACCAAATCTATGAGCATTCCCGAAATTAGCGTCCATGAACTCGCTCTCCGTTTAGCCGATCATGATCCTAATTTACAACTTATTGATGTGCGCGAACCGGAGGAAGTTGCCATGGCATCTGTAGCCAATTTTACCATTTTACCCTTGAGTCAATACCAAGAATGGTCGCCCACTATTGCCAGCCAATTCAACCCCCAAGCGGAAACCCTGGTTATCTGTCACCATGGCATGAGATCCCTGCAAATGTGCCAATGGCTACAAAGTCAGGGTTTTACTAATGTTAAAAATATTAACGGCGGCATCGATGCTTATTCCCTCCTCGTCGATCCTAATATTCCCCGTTACTAATTTTGATCGCCTCCATCGGGAAAAGAGCGGGGTAAACTATCCCCCTTCTCCCCATTGATTACGGTCCTTCGGTTTGTCTTCTGCAATGGACGGGGTTATAAGGAATGAAACCCTTATAGAGACAGACATTGCCGCGATTTTTGTCAATTGTTTTTGATCTAGAGCGAACTAATCAATTAAATCTCTGGCCAGATAAGGATATAGTCGATTTATGCCACCCGATCGAACCATACCAAGTAACGAAGAACCTTGATGACTGATAACTGATAACTGATAACTGATAACTGATAACTGATAACTGATAACTGATAACTGATAACTGATTAAGCGTTATACTGTCTAAAAAAATGTTATAAATCTTTTGTTAAGATTATCCCCCTATGTCCGCTAGAAACCATCTCAGCGATCGCTATCAACATATCTTAAAGGCCACAATCCAACATTATATCGCCACGGCCGAACCGGTTGGCTCGAAAACTCTGCTGGAGGAGTACAAATTTACTGTTAGTTCCGCCACGATTCGCAATGCTCTCGGTAAACTGGAAAAAGAAGGTTTACTCTATCAACCCCACACTTCCTCCGGACGCATTCCCTCCGATTGGGGTTATCGTCTCTACGTCGATGAGTTAATGACTCCCGATGACCGTATCGGCGAAAAAATCGGCTATTATCTGCATCAAAAGGCTAAATCTCCCGCTTGGAGTCTCGAAAGTCTGCTGCAACGGGCCACCCAACTTTTAGCCGGTTTAAGCGGTTATATCGCTATCGTTACCCTCCCCCACACCCTCACCAATACCCTGCGTCATCTGCAATTAGTCCCCGTCTCGGACCGGCAGATCATGTTAATTATTGTTACAGATAGTTTACAAACACGCTCGGTTATGATAGAGATTCCTGAGTCTATGGCAACGGACAAGAAGGATGGATTAGCAGAAGAATTACAAATCCTCTCTAATTTTCTCGGGGAAAAATTAAAAGGTTATTGCTTGGCAGATTTAATTAACCTCGATTGGCAGCAAATCGAGCGAGAATTTACCCGTTATACCCATTTTCTCCAACAATTAAGCCAAGAAATCGGCGCTAGTCTCCAATCCACTGCCACGCCGGAGATTATCGTCCATGGTGTCGCTGAAGTCATTCGACAGCCAGAATTCGCCCAATGGCAACAAGTACAAATGTTACTGCATCTATTGGAAGCAGAACAGGATCGCCTTTTACCCCTGATTTTACAAAGACCAGAACCAGAAAAATCAGCTAAAAAAGTCAAAATCACCATTGGTTCCGAAAATCCTCTGGAATCCATGCGCCCTTGTACTCTTATCTCCGCTTTTTATAAACAGGGAGATACTCCCGTCGGTAGTGTTGGCATTATCGGACCGACGCGAATGTTATACGAAAATACTATTCCCCTGGTGGAATCCACCGCTAACTATCTCAGTGAAGCTATAAGTAAGTAGATATCCCCCGCAAAGGTTCGGGAATGGGACAATCGACAGTAAACTCTAAAATTGTCTCACCATCCCCCAAATAGCCAGAATTGGCAAAACAGAGCAACATCCGCACCAGCGCCACCCACACCTCCGCATCGAACTCCCAATCCTGTCCCCGACGCGCTCCACAGGCGATCGATTTTAGCGCCCAAAAATAACTATTTCTCACCACTGAACCGCCTTTTTTGTAAACCGGCACATCCTCATGGTGAATATAAAGAATATCATCTTTAGCGATCGCTCTCATTGGTGGCTAGGAAAGTTGCAGAAATTTTCAGTTGACTGTCCTAGATAATAACATCTTTAGCGATCGCTTGCGTCGCGCCAGAAAACCCACTAAGCTAAGACGCATCTTAACCGCCTATCCTTAGATTAGCTGAATCTCCCCTTGCCCCCCCGATGTCGGTAGGTTGGGGAGTTGCCCCCCGATGTCGGTGGGTGAGTTGCCCCCCCGATGTCGGTAGGTTGGGGAGTTGCCCCCCGATGTCGGTGGGTGAGTTGCCCCCCCGATGTCGGTAGGTTGGGGAGTTGCCCCCCGATGTCGGTAGGTTGGGGAGTTGCCCCCCGATGTCGGTAGGTTGGGGAGTTGCCCCCCGATGTCGGTGGGTGAGTTGCCCCCCCGATGTCGGTAGGTTGGGGAGTTGCCCCCCCCGATGTCGGTAGGTTGGGGAGTTGCCCCCCCGATGTCGGTAGGTTGGGGAGTTGCCCCCCCGATGTCGGTAGGTTGGGGAGTTGCCCCCCCCGATGTCGGTGGGTGAGTTGCCCCCCCGATGTCGGGGGGGTTGGGGGGGTAGGGTTGCCTCGTCTCAATTTTCTTTCTTTCTCACAAATATGAAGTATAATGTCATTGATAGCTAAACCGCACTAAAAATGAAATCCTATCCAGTAGAGTTCCGTCAGAAAATCCTCGACTGTTATTATAACGAACCCATCTCTCAAAGACAATTAGCGAAAAGATTCTGCGTAACCCTAAGTTTTGTACAAAAGCTTTTGAAACAATATCGAGACACAGGAGATGTTCGACCAAAGACTTATCGATGTGGACGTCATTTAAAACTCACGCCAGAACAAATGCTCGTCCTCGGTACGTTAATTGAGGAAAATAATGACGCAACTCTTGCTCAACTATCGAAACTATTCCTAGAAAGAACTGGTATAGTGTTAAGTGTGGCGACAGTGGCAAGAATAGCCGAACGCTTGGGAATAACCCGCAAAAAAAACTATACAACCACCCGCAAAAGAGACAGAAAAACTACAACAACTTAGACAATGATAAAAAGTAAGTGGGTGGGTGGAATTAAATATAAGATGAACGTAGGTTGGGTTGAAGCATGAAACCCAACGCCTGCTCATGTTACGCTACCGCTAACCCATCCTACAAATAATTGTGCCTCCCTACTTAGGGTTTGCGGCAAAAAGTTTTTCTTGGAGGCAGGGTGTAGAATGTAGAATAAGATTTCCCGGAAGCAATCTTTTTAATGTCTCATCGCTTCTATTATTTTCATGGTTTCGACGCTGACAGTACAGACTCGTTGTAATAAGTCAATTACTGTTTCTTTATAATCGACGAAGCGATAATTATTAAATCTTTCGGCGATGGTTTGATCTTTGGGTTTCTTTTCCTTATATTGATCTAAAATCCATTCTAAGGCCGAACGATTACCGAGTTTATATTCCCAGGCAATTTTGGGAATATCTTGTAGGAAAGTGACATCATCGAGGTTGATGGAATTTTTTTCTCGGTCAGCTTTTAGTTTAGTTTTCGGTTTGAGGTTATTATTAGTATCAATGCGGGTTAGTGGGTAGGGTGCGACGGTTTCATAGTTGATGTGTAATTCCATTAGTTTGCTTCCCCATTCTACCCATTGAGAGAAGTTATCATAAAAGGGAAGCCGGGGAAATTCTCGCTTGAGGTTTAATTCATATTTACTGCGATATTCTGGGTAGTGAAGGACTGCATAAGTGTAGTGGAAGATATCGAGTTTGGTGATGGTTTTATCGTTGTAATGTTTTTGGAATTGTTGCAATCCCCAATCGGTGATATTATCGATGCGGTTTCCTTCTTTGTCGTAGTAGTAGAGGGGGAGACATTGGGTACTACCCCCACTAACTAGCAAACAAGCAAGATCAATAATATGATTTGATACAAGAGATACAAATTTGTCTGAACCGACATTTAAGCCAATTATGATATTATTAAATTCATTGTTAAAAATATTAAACCATTGATAAGTCATTCCGTTGAAATGCTTGTCAAAATAGAGCCATTGTTTTGTATATGGACGATAATAACTCATCAACATATTAGCATCGTTAAATACCTTTGATATTCTTTTAGAAAGATACTTAGTTAATTCTCGATCCCATTTAATCTGATTTCGTTCTTGATAATTTTCATCTTTAAAAGTTCTCTGATAAACATCTACAAAAAACCTCATCTTTGCTTCGAGCGTATCTCTTGAAAAGTCATAAACCCACTCATCTCGCTGAGTTTTAAGTCCTGACGAAAACAACTTAAACACAGCTTTCTCAGACTTACCACTTTTTACCTCCTTATCAACCAAGGGTAGCAGTTGATCAAAGTCATTATCTGATTGATTGAGCCAATTATGTTTTTTATCTGGGATGATATGCTCAAAATCAAGCTGATTAAGTTTTGTCGATGACAAAAACTCTAATTTTTGCGCTGCTGTATCCAATTCAGGACGGCGAGTATATAAAATTTGACAAGGAAGATTATTACTTTCTCGCTTCACAATCAAACTAATCGCCACCCCCGTCTGAATACCGAAAACATTATGAGTTGTCCCTGAAAGTTTAGGATTTTTCCTGACATTACCACCTAAATCAATGATATAAATTTCACTAAACTCATTCTCTACTACTTTTCTAAATCCATCATAAGCCAACGCATCGATAAAAGAAGAGTTAGTAATAAACGCTATTATACCATTTTTATTTAACCGATCAGAAGCCCAACGAATAAAACGAGTGTACATATCATAGACGACAATTTGATTCTGTGCCTTACCTTCTTTGACATAACTATATTTAATGCGCTTGTCAATCGCTTCATAACTTCGATTTGCGGTAATGATTCGGTAGTAGTGGCGTAGCTCTCTTGCTTACCTGGTATGAATTGTGTAAAATATTTATTAATAAAAATAATTGGCTCGAATCAGTCTTTAAACCTCTAGCTTGATCATGACTTTTCTGATAAATATCTTTTTCTGGCTCCTGTCTGGCTTACTGAAATATCAGTCTAGCACCGAACAAAGTCCCCCCCCTAGTTCACCTCCGTTCCCCTGTCCTAATTGTGGTTCTCACCATACGATCAAGAATGGTTCTATTCATAATGGAAAACCCAAACGTCAATGTAAAGAATGTGGTCGTCAGTTTGTGATCAATCCCACTAATAAAACCGTCTCTGACGAAACCAAACAATTAATTGATAAACTCTTGCTCGAACGAATTTCCTTACGAGGAATTGCTAGAGTAACAGGGGTAAGTTGGTCATGGTTACAAAATTATGTCAACAATAAACTGGCGGCTGTCCCCCGTCAAATAAAGGTTTCAGACAAACCAAAAGGTAAATTGGTTATAGAATGTGATGAAATGTGGTCTTTTGTTTTTTCTAAGACGATAAAGGTCTATATTTGGCTGGCAATTGATAGAAATACAAGAGAAATTATTGGTTGCTATTTAGGAGATAGGAGTCGTCAATCAGCCAAAAAACTTTGGGCTAGTTTACCAGGTGTTTACCGACAATGTGCAGTTGCTTACACAGACTTTTGGGAGTCATATAAGACAGTAATTCCCAGTAAACGTCATCGACCAGTCGGGAAAGAAACTGGTCAAACTAATCATATTGAAAGATTAAATAATACCTTTCGACAAAGGATTTCTCGGTTGGTGAGAGAGAGTCTATCTTTCTCTAAAAAAATGGAGAATCACGTTGGGGCTGT
The DNA here is from genome assembly GCF_003019735.1 of Microcystis sp. MC19. NCBI lineage: Bacteria > Bacillati > Cyanobacteriota > Cyanophyceae > Chroococcales > Microcystaceae > Microcystis > Microcystis sp. MC19. The sequence goes on from NZ_CP020664.1 coordinate 3,856,837, forward strand.
TTGGTATTTTATCCATGACTACAATGCACAACTGGCAAAGGATTAAGCCGCCATCACTACTACAGAATCACCACCCGATTTGCATTATCTTGATTAAAATTTTCCTGCTTGGCATTATAAGGAGGATTACCAATAATTACAGAAATATTGCGGTCATTTTGATTTTGAATGCGTTGGGTATTCTCCACCGACATGGCAAACAAATCCATCTGCTTGAGATGAAAAGCAGCATGGTCCAGGGTATCCACAAAACAGATATGCTCAAACTCCTCATACTCACCCATCTTCTGCTTGTAGGTGAACTCAATATTCAAATTAGCAATATAATAAGGCAGAATTGCCACCTCATTACAGTGCATCTCATGCTTATACTTGTACCGTAACTTATCCTTCGGTAAATACTCAATCAACTCCGTTACAAAAGTTCCTGTCCCCGTCGCCGGATCTAAAATTTCTACTCCTGGATCCGCCAACAACTTACCAAAATGCTTGTGGACTAAATAATCGACACTTTCAATCATAAAACGGACAATTTCATTGGGTGTATAGACAATTCCCAACCGGTCCGCCGCTTTCGGATTGTATGCTTTATAAAAATTCTCATAAATCGCCTTGAGAAACTTCTGCTTTTCGTGGTGGTTATAAATATTCGCCGCTGTCCGCCGAATTACCGCATAATAACGTTCAATAGTCCCTAAAGTATTGCGCTTGGTATTACCAGTAAAGAAAGTTTCAATCACTCCCTGTAATTCCCTAGCGATATTATTTTCCCGGTGAAACTGGGACTCATTAAAAATATTGATAAAAATATCCTCTGTCAGGATGTGCTGAATAATCATCTCCCGCACATCTTCCAGACTAATTTCTGGATTGATTGACTTGCGACAAATCTCTAAAAAATTGTCCCGCGCTGTCACAAAATTCCGATTCGTCTCCGACTGCAACGCAATTAAATCCCGCAACGCTTCTAAAATTGTTGGTAAATCTTCCTTAAAACTATCAATCGCCTCTCGAAAATCGTTAACTTCTGGACGTACATAATTAATAAAAGCATTAATAATCCCATCCAAAGCCTCATCATCGCGCATCGAGACGCGCAGTCTTTCTTCTCCTCCTTGAATTAAAACCGCCGTCTGGGAATCTTCAAATAAAATATTGTCATTAGGGTAGCCTTTCGCTAACTTTTTCTCAATTTCTTCGTCTAAATTATCGTATTGATCCTTACTTTCCCAATATCCCCAATCTAACCGTAAAGCATCCTTAACCGTCCCGTCAGGATAGACAACTTTTCCCGACTTAGTGCGATAATCCAACTCCGGAATTAACAAAAAATCCTGCGCCTTGCAATAGTCATTTAATAAATTCTGAAAAGCGACTCTAATCGAAGTTTCCTTGCGACTGCCGCCATATTGGACAATCTTCTCAACTTCCGCCTGATACTGGCTGATTAATAATCTAGACATGGGCTTAGAGGAGGTAAATTAAGTAGTTAAGTAGGTAGGCACAATTATTTGTAGGATGGGTTAGCGGTAGCGTAACCCATGCGGGCGTTGGGTTTCATGCTTCAACCCAACCTACGTTCTACTCTAATCGAAGTTTCCTTGCGACTGCCGCCATATTGGACAATCTTCTCAACTTCCGCCTGATACTGGCTGATTAATAATCTAGACATGGGCTTAGAGGAGGTAAATAAGTAGTTATAATCAAAGAGAAGATAGATTTTGGACTCTCTTATTCTTGGTGTGATCAGTTTAACCCATATAGGAGCGATCGATCTTTGTGTCCTCTGTGTCTGGAGTGGTTCTTTCCACTCCCTCGCCAGCAGGACTATATCCTAGAATACATTTTACCCAGCAAACCCAAGAGAGCCTATTTTGCCTCTCCCCTTGATTGTCTTTAATCGGGATGACAGGATTCGAACCTGCGGCCCCTTCGTCCCGAACGAAGTGCGCTACCAAGCTGCGCTACATCCCGAAAGTTTTTAGCTAAATTATCATAGCATATTCGGCCTTGATTGGGTCGAGACTTGCTAGGATATTAGGGATATAGGCAAAAATTATCGGAGTAGTTCAGGCGTGACGGTCAAACCAGAGTGGTTACGGGTAAAAGCACCGCAATGGCAGCGAGTCGGCAGTGTTAAGGAGGTTTTACGCGATTTAGGCTTAAATACCGTTTGTGAGGAGGCTTCCTGTCCCAATATCGGCGAATGTTTCCACGCGGGGACGGCTACCTTTTTAATTATGGGTCCTGCTTGCACTCGCGCCTGTCCTTACTGTGATATCGATTTTGAGAAAAAACCGCAACCTTTAGACTCCACGGAACCCCTGCGACTAGCGGCAGCCGTGCAACGTCTTGATCTTAATCATGTAGTGATCACTTCTGTCAATCGCGATGATTTGGCCGATGGAGGCGCTAGTCAATTTGTCCGTTGTATCGAGGAAATTCGCCGCATTTCCCCAAAAACCACCATCGAAGTGCTGATTCCCGATCTTTGCGGCAATTGGGAGGCTTTAGCTTTAATTCTTGCCGCTAAACCTGAAGTTTTAAACCACAATACCGAAACTGTTCCCCGTCTCTACCGTCGTGTGCGTCCCCAGGGTGATTACCAGCGTTCTCTGGAATTATTGCAGCGCGCTCGCGCCATTGTTCCCGCTACCTACACAAAATCGGGCATTATGGTGGGATTGGGGGAAACCGACGAGGAAGTGCGCCAAGTAATGCGCGATTTACGGGCCGTTGATTGTGATATTCTCACCATCGGGCAGTATCTGCAACCATCGCCAAAACATCTCGGTGTGCAGGAATTTGTCACCCCCGAACAGTTCCACGCTTGGCGCGAATATGGGGAATCTCTGGGATTTTTACAAATTGTTGCGAGTCCCTTGACAAGAAGCTCTTATCATGCTGAACAAGTCAGAGCCTTAATGAATTTGTACCCGCGAGAGTCTTGAGATGGGGCAGCAATTGCTCAAAAGCTCGTCCTCGGTGGCTAATTTTTCTTTTTAATTCGGGAGGCATTTCCGCAAAGGTTAAAGCGTATTCGGGGACATAAAAAATCGGATCGTAACCAAAACCACCCTCACCCCTAGGACTGGTGAGAATTTCTCCCGTGCAGATTCCTGTGGCGCTCAAGGCAATCTCACCATCGGGACGGGCGATCGCAATTACACAGACAAAACGGGCCGAACGATCTTGATTATCTCCTAATTCTCTGACGAGGCGATCGATTCTTTCTCGATCATTTTCACCGTAGCGGGCCGAGTAAATCCCCGGGGCATTTCCTAACCCGGTTACTTCCAATCCCGAATCATCAGCGATCGACCATTCTCCCAAAGTTAGGGCAATTTGAGCAGCTTTTAAATAGGCATTTTCGGCAAAAGTCGCCCCGGTTTCCTCTATCTCTAAATCATCGGGTTTTAACTGCAATTCTAGGTCGATATCGGTTAAGTATTCCCCTATCTCTGCTAATTTACCCGGGTTACTCGTGGCTAGAATTAATTTTTTCATCGAAAATAATCGGTTTGAAACCCCGGCCTTTTAGGACGGCTTGACGTTGAGAATATTTCACTATACACTAAAGCTACAGTAAAAACTTTTAACTCCCTGACTGCTTTGGATCGGACGGACATTTCCCCCTGATTATTGCCAGGATTAAAGTTAAGTAGGGAGGCACAATTATTTGTAGGATGGGTTAGCGGTAGCGTAACATAATCGGGCGTTGGGTTTCATGCTTCAACCCAACCTACGTTCTGCTTTGGATCGGACGGACATTTCCCCCTGATTATTGCCAGGATTAAAGTTAAGGATGGGTTCCTTAAAATTCCCATTGACTGAAAGACTCAAAGACAAACAGATCAAGGAAGTACAAATACATCCAAAATACTCGGCTCGCTGGTTTGACAGCAATTGTCTTCTTGAAAAAATTTTCACCACCAGAGATGAAAGAGGTTTCCTTCCCCACACCCTACACCCCACACCCCACACCCTACACCCCACTTCCCCACTTCCCCCCCCCCAATTCATAATTCATAATTCATAATTCATAATTCCCATCTCCCCACCCCCCAATTCATAATTCATAATTCATAATTCCCATCTCCCCACCCCCCAATTCATAATTCATAATTCATAATTCCCATCTCCCCACCCCCCAATTCATAATTCATAATTCATAATTCCCATCTCCCCACCCCCCAATTCATAATTCATAATTCATAATTCCCATCTCCCCACCCCCCAATTCATAATTCATAATTCATAATTCGGCTCTTCTAGGTTCTGTGTGATAAGTTTAATTGACATAGGATCGATCGATCTTTGTGTCCTTTGTGTCTTTGTGGTTCGTTCCACCCCCTCGCTCTTGAGAAATGTATCTTAGAATACATTTTACCCACCAAAGCTGGGAGAGCCATAATTCCCATCTCCCCACCCCCCATTCATAATTCATAATTCATAATTCCCATCTCCCCACCCCCCAATTCATAATTCATAATTCATAATTCCCATCTCCCCACCCCCCCCACTTCCCCACTCCCCGATCCCCTCATCCATGACACCAGATAGTTTTCGCGTCAGTTTTGCTCCCTTATCTTTGCAGGAAGTATATCAATTAGCCGATGATGGGGCTAATGGTGCTGTTGTACTAATGAGTGGCACTGTACGGGAGCAAACCGACGGTAAACCGGTTATTTGTCTTGATTATCAGGCCTACGAACCCATGGCGATCGAGGTTTTCCGGCAAATTGCTCGGCAAATTCGGCAAACTTGGCCCGATACCAATCGAGTTGTCATTCACCATCGCACTGGTAAGCTACAAATCGGGGAAATTAGCGTCTTAGTAGCGGTGGGTTGTCCCCATCGCGGGGAAGCTTTCGCAGCCTGTCGTTATGCTATTGATACTCTCAAGCATAATGCCCCCATCTGGAAAAAAGAATACTGGTCTGATGGTTCTAGTCAATGGGTTAGTATTGGAGCTTGTGAAACGGCCCATTAGGTCTAATAACGCAAAATTAAGGCAATTTTTTGGTAATCGTTCAAGGAATCTTCATCGACTAAAGCTACACGTCCTCCCTTGGCCAATACCACTTCGATAATTTCATCCACTGCATCATCGATTACCTCCGTACCACCGACGTTTTCCACCAGTATCAAATCACCGTTTTCGCTTAAAACTGCGGGTACATGGTAATTTTTATCCACTAATAACAATTTTCCTCGACCTTCCTGCGCTAAACGCCACACTTCTCCCAGGGTAGAGATAACTTTTTGAGCGCTGACTGCCGCGTCCAAAGCTTGCAGGGCTTCAGTTTTTTGAGTCTGACGCACTGAATGCATAATCGGCAATACTTGCGGAATTAATTCTGGCAGTGAGGTTTTGTCAAAATTGCCGGTTAAAGTGCCAACAATTGCTGATGTGTACTGTGAAACTTCTTGAAAGAAGGAAATTTGACGAACCACTCCACCCACAATCAAAGGGGAAGAATCATCAATGTCAATGTATTCACCCAGAGCATTATCTACCTGCTGGAAAAATCGCCGGATTCTATCATCTAGATAACTGGTATCGGCATCAAAGGGCAGTGGTGCGGTGGCCCCCGGTCCAGTCATTTCTAAGGGAAAATTCTGATCGCGAATTTCTTCGAGAGTTTCTCCTGTAGCTGAGATTAAACGAGTAGAACCCTGACTTAATAGTAACAGCCAATAGGGTTGTTCTCGATGTAATCCATAAACTAAATCCCGTGTGGCAAAGGTTTTATCGATGACAACTCTTGCCTGGACAGAAAAAGGCAAGTTATAAAGCTTGGCAATATCCGGACCAATATAGAGAGCTAATCCATCTAGAGTATAAGGATAATCTATTTCAGCCACGAGACTATCGAGGCGCTCGAACAAAGGTTCGATTTCACGTTTAGAGAATTCTGCCGATAATCGGTGCTTTGCTTCATCGACCAAATTTTTAACGAGAATAGGGTCTTGTTTGTTATCCGGTGAGGTGCGATGGGTAGGTAAGAGAATGGAAAGGGCGGGTATTTGAGTTAGGGATTGTAGTTTCTTAAGTTCTTGACGAGTAATCATTGATTTTAGCTTGATTGATAGGGTTAAGGAGCTAAAAATACTGGCTTTATCCAGATTTTCTCGATTTACTCAGTATTCCAGCTAACATTTTAGGGAAAAAATGTAATTATATCTAGAAAATTAAGAATTTATACTGAATTGCTTTGGCAGAGATTGAGGGAATTTTTAACCAGAAAACTAGGAATATTATTGATTTATTGATCGTCCACCATCAGGACAGAAAATGTTCAGGATGGGTAAATAACCCATCCTCGGAATAATTAGGCCGCTATGGCGGTTTTTTCCGCTATTAATGCCTCTTGGCGTTGGAATTCGGCTAATTGTGCCGTAATTTCATCCCGGACAATCTGACGGTATTCCAGGAAATGCTCGTTGTGGGCGCAGACAGTGATATAGTGTTCGGCGTTGGCGGGATTATGGCGCAAAATACCGAATAAATTCTGCCAGAATTTCCAGCGCGTGGAACGTTTAAAGCCCTGTCGCCAGATAATTACCGCTAGGGCATAGAGATCGGCCCGTCGAGGCAGTTTAAAGGCTGGTTTCGCTTTAGGTGCGCCTAATTTCAGGAAACAGCGATAGGTGCGATCGAGAAATACCTCCGGATCGTACAATTTCCAGAAGGCTTCAATATATTCTGTGGCAATATCTTCGATCGGCCGGGTGGGAACGAAATTCATCAGGGTACTTTGGTTAATGTCCTGTTTCCCCGTTAATCGTAGTCGTCCTTCTTTTTCCAAGCGAGTCCATAGAGCGGTATTGGGTAAAGCTTGTAACATTCCAAATAGAGCCGTGGGAATGGCTGCTTCTTCGACAAAATTAATAATGCGATCGGCCGCTCCTTTTTTCTCGCCATCAAAACCGATGATAAATCCCGCCATGGGGCGCAATCCTGCTTTAATAATCTTTTCTACCGTCTCGGTTAACGAACTACGGGTATTTTGGAATTTTTTGGTTAATTGTAAACTTTCTTCGTCGGGGGTTTCAATACCTAAAAAGACCGCATCAAAGTAACAATCAACCATCATAGCCATTAATTCGGGATCGGCGGCTAAATCCACCGACGCTTCCGTGTTAAACCGGAAAGGGTACTGGTGTTCTTCTTGCCAAACCTTTAATTCTTTGAGGAGTAATTTAACGTTGCGCTTGTTGCCAATAAAATTATCATCCACCATGAACACGCCCCGACGCCAACCTAATTCGTAGAGATAATCTAATTCTTTTAATAATTGTGCGGGGGTTTTGGTGCGGGGTTTACGACCATAGAGAACGATAATATCGCAAAATTCGCACTGGAAGGGACATCCCCGCGAAAACTGCACCGACATGGAATCATAAGCTTCAAAATCGAGCAGATCGTAGCGTGGAACTGGGGTAATTGTCACATCGGGTTTTTCTGTGGTGCGGAAAACACCTTTGGTTTCTCCTCTTGCCAATGCTTCCACAAACATCGGAATGGTGATTTCTCCCTCATCGAGAATCAGAAAATCGGCCTCAGCCACTTCGTGGGGGATAGAAGTGGGATAGGGACCACCCACAGCCACCAGTTTACCCCGTTGCTTGGCTTCGTGAATTTGCTCGATTAAATCTTGACGTTGCACAATCATGCCGGAAAGAATCACTATTTCGGCCCAGTCCCATTCTGCTTCTGTCACCGCCCGAATATTGCGATCGACCAGTTTAAATTCCCATTCCTGCGGTAAAATCGCCGCCACCGTCACCATACCCAGGGGGGGAAGTAAGACTTTGCGATCAACTAATTCCAGAATTTTGTTATAGGACCAGAAAGTCGGCGGAAAAACGGGATAAATCAGTAAGGCGCGCATATTCACTCCTCGCTCGATGGCGATCGATTCTTGACCTTTCGCTTGATTGTAATCTTTTTCGGTCAGGGATGGGAAAACGGTTATTTAGTCCTACAACTGAGATCAGGCTTGATTTTTGGCCGCCATTGCCTACCCTTGACCCTACCCCCATAAAAGTTTATGGTTAACATCAATAAAATTTATGTAAAGAAATGTTGCATAGTCTGAAAAGTTATGTTACATTAAATATCAAGCACTTGACTTAAACGCAATTTTCTTATAGGAAGGCAATTCACCATGGATAAGCAAGAAAACAAACTCGGCTTCACCGCTTTCGCTGAAAACTGGAATGGTCGTTTAGCCATGCTCGGTTTCGTTATTGGCGTAGCTACGGAATACTTAACCCACAAAGGCATCCTTGCTCAATTAGGCTTGATGTAATTTCAGCCTCGATTGCTGTGCATCTACAATCAACTTGAATAAATTATCAAAAAAGGGAGGAGCATCGCTCTTTCCCTTTTTTAGTTGCAGGTTGGGGATGGGGGAGTGGGGTGATAGGGAAGTGGGGTGTGGGGTGTAGGGTGTAGGGTGTACGGTAGATGATGTGCGGGAAAATCTCTCAAGTAACCTTGGTTGAGAACAATTGTCGGCAATCCCTGTCCATGGTTAATTAAGAAAAATAAACTGTAGCGAAATATACTGTTTTTCCCGTGTTCTAATGGGGATAGATAGGGGGAAAAAAATCATGTCGAAATCACTCTTTACCGATGCCAGCAGTCGCCTAGAACGGGCCCTTAAGTATGTCTCCATTTCCGATGATGCGATCGAGCGGTTAAAATATCCCAAAGCTAGTCTCAGCGTCTCCATACCCGTCCGTATGGACAACGGCACTCTGAGAATCTTCCAAGGCTACCGCGTCCGCTACGATGACACCCGCGGCCCCGGCAAAGGAGGGGTGCGCTATCATCCCAACGTCAACATCGATGAGGTGCAGTCCCTAGCCTTTTGGATGACCTTTAAATGCGCCCTGCTGGATTTGCCCTTTGGTGGGGCTAAGGGCGGCATTACCCTCAATCCGAAAGAATTGTCAAAAGCCGAGTTAGAACGTCTTAGCCGGGGCTATATCGAGGGTATAGCCGACTTTATCGGTCCCGATATCGATATTCTTGCCCCCGATGTCTATACCAACGAGATGATCATGGGTTGGATGATGGACCAGTACAGCATCATTCAGCGTAAAATTAGTCCGGCGGTGGTGACGGGGAAACCTTTAACCATGGGAGGCAGTCGTGGCCGCGATACGGCGACGGGAACGGGAGCTTTTCATGTTATTCATTCTCTTTTGCCGAAATTAGACAAAAAACCCGCTAATACTACCGTAGCCGTTCAGGGATTCGGTAACGCCGGGGCCGTAGTGGCGGATCTCCTCGCCAAAGCCGGTTATCAAGTGGTGGCGGTAAGTGATTCCCAGGGCGGCATTTATCGGGAAAAAGGCCTAGATATTGCCAGCATTCGTGAGTATAAACAGGAACATCGCGGGATTACTGCTATTTACTGTGAGGGTACTGTGTGTAATATCGTCGAACACGAGGCGATTAGTAATGAAGAATTATTAGCCCTAGATGTGGATGTTTTGATTCCAGCTGCCCTAGAAAACCAAATTACCGCCGAAAATGCCGATCGCGTGCGGGCAAAATATATCTTTGAAGTGGCCAATGGTCCAACTACCTCAGAAGCCGATCGCATTTTAGAATCAAAAGGGATTCTCGTTTTCCCCGATATTTTGGTTAACGCCGGTGGGGTAACGGTGAGTTATTTTGAATGGGTGCAAAATCGCAGCGGTCTTTATTGGCGATTAAACGAGATAAATGAGCGCTTAAAAGAAAGAATGGTGACAGAAGCGGAAAAAGTCTGGTCTTTCGCCCAGGAGTTCGATATATCTCTGCGTAACGCCGCCTACGCCCAGGCCATTGCTCGTCTCGGTGAGGCCCTAGATGCCAAGGGAACCCGCGATTATTATCAAAATAAGACGAGAGCTTAAGGTCGTCAGTCGTCGGTCGTCGGTCGTCTGGAAATAAATAGGGTGATAGGGTTTTGGGGTGATAGGGTGATGAGACAGCTTCCCCACCCCCCAATTCATAATTCATAATTCATAATTCATAATTCCCACCCCCCCACTTCCCCACTTCCCCAATTCATAATTCATAATTCATAATTCATAATTCCCTAAATATTGGAGAGCATGATGCCAGTTCAATTATCATTGCCCTTGTATCATCAACTTTCTCAACCAGAGGTGATTGAATACTTGACCAGCGATGGGTCAGCGGGCTTATCAGCAGAAGAAGTGGCCAGTCGCTACGAAAAATATGGCCCGAATGAACTGCGATTTAAGCCGGGGAAACCAGCTTGGTTGAGGTTTTTGCAGCAATTTCATCAGCCACTACTCTATATTCTCTTGCTTGCGGGTACTATTAAGGCATTTTTAGGGTCTTGGACGAATGCCTCGGTGATTTGGGGAGTTACCCTGATCAATGCCATTATTGGCTATGTGCAGGAAGCTAAGGCGGAAGGTGCGATCGCTTCCCTAGCCAAAGCCGTAACCACAGAAGCGACCGTGTTGCGAGAGGGACAAACCCTGCGGATTCCATCTCAGGATTTGGTGCCAGGAGATATCGTTTTATTGGCATCGGGGGATAAAGTGCCGGCGGACTTGAGGCTGCTGAAAGTCCGCAATTTGCAGGTGGATGAGTCTGCCTTGACCGGGGAATCCTTGCCCGGGTCAAAAGCGATCGAACCCTTACCCGGGGATACGCCCCTAGCAGAAAGGACAAACATGGCCTACGCAGGGAGTTTTGTTACCTTTGGACAGGGCAAAGGGATTGTTGTCTCTACGGCCAATGCCACCGAAGTGGGGCAGATTTCCCAGTCGATGGAAAGCCGAGTCAGCCTTAGCACACCCCTGACCCGTAAATTTGCCCAATTTAGCCGCACCCTACTCTACGCAATTTTGACCCTAGCAACCTTGACCTTTGCCATCGGGTTAGGACGGGGGAAATCTTGGATCGATATGTTTGAAGCTGCCGTTGCCCTCGCAGTGAGTGCGATTCCAGAAGGGCTGCCGGCAGTGGTAACGATTACCTTGGCCATTGGGGTCAACCGCATGGCCCGTCGTCATGCGATTATTCGTAAACTGCCCGCAGTGGAAGCATTGGGGAGTGCGACCGTCATTTGTTCCGACAAAACCGGAACCCTGACCGAAAATCAAATGACTGTACAGTCCATTTATACTGAAGGGCAATATTACGCCGTTAGTGGTGGTGGCTATAGTCCCAAGGGCGAAATTAGTCTGATCACCGATGGCAACCCTGGCAGCCCCTTTGCAGAGGAATTACCGCCGGCCCTAGGGGATTGTCTGGTAGCTGGTTTGCTTTGTAATGACTCCGGGCTAAAACAAACGGGAGAAGATTGGTCAGTGGTGGGGGATCCTACGGAAGGGGCGCTGATTGCGGCCGCCGCCAAAGCAGGTCTCAGTCAATTGGGGCTATTGTCTTTAACCCCACGATTAGATGCAATTCCCTTTGAATCTGAGTACCAATACATGGCAACCCTGCATGATGGCATACCTCGCCTGATCTATGTCAAGGGATCGGTTGAGTCGCTAATGCGTCGTTGTTCCCAGATGATCGATCGCTATGGTCAGATGACCGCGCTGAACGCCCAACAGATCGAGCAAGCGGTAGAAACGATGGCAGAGCAGGGTTTACGGGTGCTTGCCTTCGCCAAAAAAGCAGCCGCGACCCATCAGCATTCTATCGACCATGAGGATATCGAAACAGGCTTGGTGTTTCTAGGATTACAGGGCATGATTGACCCGCCTCGTCCAGAGGCGATCGCTGCTGTTCATGCCTGTCAAAGTGCTGGGATTCGCGTCAAGATGATTACTGGTGATCATCTTGTCACGGCGCGGGCGATCGCGGAACGGATGGGCATTAAAACGGCAGCACAAGTCTTAGCATTTGAGGGAAAACAATTAGCGCAAATGGATAATCATCAACTGGCCCAAGCGGTGGTCGATGGATCGGTATTTGCCAGGGTTGCCCCTACCCAAAAACTGCAACTGGTGGAAGTACTCCAGTCCCAAGGAGAAATCGTGGCGATGACGGGCGATGGTGTTAATGATGCGCCGGCTCTCAAGCAGGCCGATATCGGCATTGCCATGGGGAAAGGAGGAACGGAAGTCGCCCGGGAATCTGCTGATATGCTCCTCACTGATGATAACTTTGCCTCGATCAAGGCTGCTGTCGAAGAAGGACGCACCGTTTATCAAAATTTACGCAAGGCAATCTCCTTTCTCTTACCTGTCAATGGTGGCGAATCGATGACGATTCTGATCAGTACTTTACTGGCGCGAGATTTACCCATCCTCTCCCTACAAGTACTCTGGTTGAACATGATCAACTCGGTCACGATGACTGTTCCCCTGGCCTTTGAAGCAAAATCCCCCGGCATTATGCAGTCACCACCACGCAATCCCAATGAACCTTTGATCACCAAAAAACTATTGCGCCGAATTTTGGCTGTTTCATTGTTTAACTGGATTCTGATTTTTGGTATGTTTGAGTGGGCTAAATCGACCACAGGAGATATTGCCGTTGCCCGCACAATGGCAATTCAATCCCTTGTGGCAGCACGGGTTATCTATCTGCTCAGTATCAGTCAATTAGGGATGAGCCTAGTTAACTACCTGCGTCGTCAGTCAACCTCGATTACTAATGCACCGATCCTAATTTTGGGGATTGTGGCTGCTGTTGCCCTACAAATTTTGTTTAGTCAATGGGGGGTGATGAACAGTCTGTTTGCAACGGCGACCCTAACCGGTCATCAATGGCTAATCTGTTTGTTGCCGATGCCGCTCATGGTACTTTGGGCAATTTTTGCCAATGTTATCGATCCTCCTCATTGTCATGGGAAATAACTAATCTTGAATTCTTGACCGCAACTACCAAGACTCGCGGTTTTTATTCCCCTAATTGCCAGCTTATCTCTTCACCCGCTCGTAACGGCACCAGTCCGGATTCGGGAAATGGCAATTCATCGGGAATACGCCAAGGGGTTTTGTTTAATGTGATTTGTTCGGTATTTCGGGGGAGTTGATAGAAATCTGGCCCGTGCAAGCTGGCGAACCCTTCTAGTTGCTCAAGCGCATCGACACTCTCAAAGGCTTCTGCGTACAACTCTAGGGCGTGCAGGGCTGAATAACAACCCGCACAGCCACAGGAACTTTCCTTGCTGTAGCGAGAATGGGGTGCGCTATCGGTCCCTAGAAAAAACTTGGGATTCCCCGATGTTGCCGCTTGCAAAAGTGCCAAACGATGATCCTCTCGTTTCAAAATCGGCAGGCAATAAAAATGAGGACGAATGCCACCGGTAAAGAGAATGTTTCGGCTAAACAATAAATGTTGGGGCGTAATTGTGGCGGCGACATTGTTGTTAGCAGATAGAACAAACTTGACCGCGTCGGCAGTGGTAATGTGTTCAAATACGACACGCAGTTTGGGAAATCTTGTTATCAGTGGGATTAAGTGCTTCTCAATGAACACTTTCTCTCGATCGAACACATCAATATCACCATCGGTAACTTCTCCGTGCAGTAGTAGCGGCATATCTACCTGCTCCATCGCTGCCAAAACGCCATCGCACCTACGAAGGTCCGTCACCCCCAAGTCGGAATTAGTTGTCGCACCGGCCGGGTAGTATTTCACCGCTTTGACAAACTGGGAGGCTTTCGCTGCCACGATTTCTTCGGGACTGGTATTATCGGTGAGATAGAGGGTCATCAGTGGCTCGAACTGTTGACCCTCTGGAACTGCTGCCAGAATGCGCTCGCGATAGGAGGCAGCATCAGCCACCGAGCGCACTGGGGGCTTTAAATTCGGCATGATAATGGCACGGGCAAACTGACGCACCGTATGGGGTAGAACCGCTTTCATTGCCGCACCATCGCGCAGATGAAGGTGCCAGTCGTCGGGTCGAGTTATTGTGATTCTTCGCATTGTTCAATCATACTACGGTTAGGGTTCCCACCTCACCCAAGATAACGGAGGCAGGGGGCAGGAGGCAGGAGGCAACCCTACCCCCTTGCCCCCCCGATGTCGGGGGGGTTGGGGGGGGAAATTCAGCTAATCTAAGGATAGGCAGTTTAAATGCGTCTTAAGTAGGGAGGCAAAATTATTTGTAGGATGGGTTAGCGGTAGCGTAACCCATGCAGGCGTTGGGTTTCATGCTTCAACCCAACCTACGTTCATCTTATATTTAATTCCACCCACCCACTTAGCTTAGTTTTAGTTGATTGGAAAGAACCTTTGATTTTAGCGGCGAAATTAATTTGACGGTGACGATAATTCCTCTTGACAAAATCCCAGCACTTGACATATACTTATTTATATAATGGGAATCCGTGCCTGCCTGCGACCCCCTCATTTTCAGGCAAGATGGACTTAAGAAAATTAAATTTTGAGCGCACAGGATGCGCTTGTTGTAATTAGTACAATCATATTATTCTCTGGAGCGATTGCATTCGTCCTCTTTAAGGGGGAATAATAATACAATTGAGAATGCAGTCAATCCCCCCAATCTCTATGGTCAATAAACTATACTACGGTGATAACCTAGAAGTGCTGCGGAAATATATCAAAGATGAGTCGATCGATCTTTGTTATATCGATCCACCCTTTAATTCTAAACGCAATTACAACCAAATTTATAACAACTTAGGTAAGGAAGATCAAGCACAAGCACAAGCGTTTGTAGATACCTGGACATGGGATAATCACGCTAACGAAGCTTTAGAAGAAATTCAAAGCAACTATCAGGGTAAATTTACCAGTCAGACTATTGATTTAATTGACGGTTTAACTAAAGTTTTAGGTAAAGGCAGTCTTCTCGCTTATCTGGTGAGTATGACTCTGAGGATCGTGGAAATCCATCGAGTTTTAAAATCTACTGGTAGCTTTTATCTCCACTGCGATCCTACTGCTAGTCATTATTTAAAAATAGTTTTAGATACTGTTTTTTGCTCTCAGGGGGGTGATTTTAAAAATGAGATTAGCTGGAAAAGACAATCGGCCCATAGTGACGCAAAAAAGAAATTTTGTGATATTGTCGATATAATTTTTTATTATGTTAAATCTTCTCAAGCTAGTTTCTATCCTCAATACGGAGAACACGATAGTAATTATGTTGATAAATTTTATAGACATGATGATAATGATGGGAGAGGAATGTATAGATTAAGTGATATGGCTAGTCCGAATCCACGGCCAAATATGATGTATGAATGGATGGGGTTTCCTTATCCTAGTAAAGGCTGGCGTTACCAAAAAGAAACGATGCAACAGTTACACGATCAGGGTAGAATATATTATCCTCGTCATTCCGATGGTCAATTTAACACAAAAAAACGGCCACAGTTAAAAAGATATATTAATGAGCAAGAAGGCTCTATTATTACCAATTTATGGACTGACATTCAATCTTTAAGTCCTCATGCTGCCGAAAAACTCGGTTATCCCACGCAAAAACCGGAGGCATTGTTAGAAAGAATAATCAAAGCAAGTAGTAATAAAGGAGACATAATTTTAGATGCCTATTGTGGGTGTGGAACGACTATCGCTGTAGCGGAGAGATTAGAGAGAAACTGGATTGGAATTGATATAACCTATCAGAGTATTAGCTTAATGTTAAAGCGATTAGAGGACTCCTTCGGTAAAAATGTTTTAGATAAAATTGAACTAAATGGTATTCCCAAAGATCTAGAATCAGCCAAAGCATTAGCCACTAAACCCGATGATCGTACCCGCAAAGAATTTGAGAAATGGGCGGTTTTAACCTATAGTAATAACCGGGCTGTGATTAATGACAAAAAAGGGGCAGATAAAGGAGTCGATGCTATTGCCTATTTTCAGGGAGATAAGGACAATCGGGAGAAAATTATTTTTCAAGTAAAATCCGGTAATGTCAAATCGGGAGACATCAGAGATCTACAGGGAACCATGACACTACAAGGGGCAGCCCTGGGTATATTTATCACCTTGAAACCCCCTAGCAAAGATATGATCCAAACAGCCAAATCTGCGGGAATTTATCGCGGTCGTTATATGAGTCAAAGTGTCGATAAAATTGAGATTGTGACGGTACAAGAAATCCTTGAACAAAAAAAACGTCTCGATGTTATCCTCACCTTTGAAGTCCTGAAAGCTGCCGAAAAACAAAGGGAAACCCAAGGACAACAAATGAGTTTAGATATACCCTTCCCCGAATAAAAATCCTTTGTTTAAGTAGCTAGGTATTAAGTAGCTGGTTATAATTAAATTGAAGATAGATTTTGGGTTCGATCCCCCCTACCCCCCTTGATAAGGGGGGATTGAGGGGGAATAGGGTGATAATTTTGTTAAAATATAGGTCAGCCTTAACCTATAATTGAATTGAAAATGTATGATTCTACCTGTAAATTTATCGCTCTTGAATATTCGAGAGACTTGGCCACTTGGTTACTGGGTAAACCCTTAGAATTAACAGAAATTAAACCCTCGGAATTATCCCTAGAGCCAATTAGAGCCGATACTTTAATCTTTTTAGAGTCGGAAGAATTAATCTTACATATCGAGTTCCAAACCGACCCTAAAGAAGATATTCCCTATAGAATGCTAGATTATGCCACCAGACTCTATCGACGCTATCCGCGTAAACCTATCCATCAAGTGGTTATTTATCTAAGGAAAAGTGATTCCCCCAAAGTCCGACAGAATGATTATAAACAAGGGAAAACCTCTCATCAATTTGAAGTGATTAGACTTTGGGAACAACCCTCGGAACCCTTATTAAAGGCCTCCGGACTGTTTCCCTTTGCCATACTCGCTCAAGCTGAGAAACAAGAAAACTTACTGCGGCAAATTGCCCAAGAAATCGAGCAAATCAGCGATAGTCGAGAACAAAGTAATCTGGCTGCATCTACCGCAATTCTAGCCGGGTTAGTATTAAAGAAAGACATCATCCAACGATTATTGAGGAAAGACATCATGAAAGAATCCGTTATCTATCAAGAAATCTGGTCCGAGGGTTTACAAGAGGGACGACAAGAGGGAGAAGCTAACCTAGTTTTACGTCAATTAAATCGGCGTGTAGGGGACATTTCTCCCGAATTATTGCCCAATATCCGCAGTCTTGACCTAGAACAGTTAGAAAACTTGGGAGAAGCTTTGTTAGATTTTCAGTCACTACAAGATTTAGAAGAATGGCTGGAAAATTGCCGAGCTAGTTAGTACAAGTAAACTAAATGCTGTCTATCCATTCCCATGGAAGCAGCAAGCTCTCAACTCCCTTGAGAGTAGTTCACATTTTAATCTATTCCCCGGTAGAGATCGGCGATGGCTAACTCTAGGTTAATACTTGACAGGATTACGCGATCGCCTGTCTCGTAAATAGTCGTTTCCCATGTCCCCAGAGAATTACGGCGACGGCATTCCACGCGCTGGATTTCTTGGGAAATTAATACATATTCTTCTAAAGTTTCTATCTGTTGATAATCTTGGAATTTTTCGCCCTTGTCAAAAGCCTTCGTGTTGGGGGAAAGCACTTCCGCAATTAGTTTCGGATAGCGTTTCAGATAACGATCTTGGCGATCGCGCGGATCGCAGGTAACAAAAGCATCGGGATAGTAATAAAACTGATCTTGATAGTTAACCTTGACATTACCCGAGTGAAACCGACAGTCTGTAGAGTCGCCGAAATGTTCGTCAATGACTTTGAGAAAATTGAAGGCGATGCGACCATGATTATCTGTACCGCCGGCCATCGCATAAACCAAACCACGTCGGTATTCATGACGGATCTGACTCTGGCGCTCGATAGCGAGATATTCTTGGGGACTGATGTAGTTGGGAACTGCGATCATAATCTCTAGGGGAAAGCCTACTATTAATCATAGTACGAGAATGGCTAAGGCTCTCCTATTCTTTGTGTGATCTCGCGTAGCGAGCGCGTTGCGACCAGTTTAACTTACATATCAGCGATCGATCTTTGTGTCCTTCGTGTCTTTGTGGTTCCTGACCCAGAGAGCCGATAAACCAGCGCAAGAGGGCAAAATCTTGATAAACTGAGGGGATAACTATCCCAGACAATCCCCATGACCACTCACTTTATTAGTGCCGAAATCGACCTACAGGAAACCCCGCAACAACTGGAGCAAGAAATCGAAAAAGAATTAGCCAAACGCGGTGAACCCTTGCGTTGGGCAATCACAGAAGTGGATACCGAGAATAATCAAGTCAAAGTCGAAGCGATTGTCACCACTGCCTCGTGAATTCCCGTCCCTATACCGCCGTACTAATTATTCCCACCGGCATCGGGGCAGCGATTGGCGGTTATGCTGGGGATGGCATTCCCGTGGCCAGAGCGATCGCCCAAGTTTGCGATCGCCTAATTACCCATCCCAATGTCCTCAATGGCGCCCAATTGTACTGGCCCCTAGCCAACACCTATTATGTGGAGGGTTACGCTTTAGATCGTTTTGCCCGGGGGGATTGGGGATTAAGTCCCGTCCATCAAAATCGCATCGGGTTACTATTCGATCGCGCCATTGAATTTGACCTCTTGCAAAGACACCTTCAGGCTGCCGATGCTGTCCGGGCTACCCTAGGCTTAGATCTCACCGATTACCTTGTCACCGATGCCCCCTTAAATGTGCAGTTGCGAGAGGCAGCCTCCGGGGCCAGTTGGGGAACAATTGGCAATCCCGACAGCTTGCTGCGGGGGGCAGAAAAACTGATTAAGCAAGGCCGAGCGGAAGCGATCGCCATTGTTGCCCGTTTTCCCGACGATCCCGATAGCATTGCCCTGGCTAATTATCGCCATGGTCAGGGGGTGGATCCCCTTGCCGGGGCCGAAGCGGTAATTTCCCATCTGGTGGTGCGACAATTCCAAATACCGGCGGCCCACGCTCCCGCTTTAAGTCCGCTGCCCCTCGATCCGCAACTTTCCCCCAAGGCCGCAGCCGAAGAAATCGGTTATACTTTTTTACCCTGCGTTTTGGTGGGTTTAAGTCGCGCCCCCCAATTGGTCAAGCAGCCCAGTCCCGATGCTATTTGGGGCCGGGAGGTGGACGCGCTGATCGTTCCCGCCAGTGCCTGCGGCTCTAGCACAGTTCTAAGTTTTTGTCAAGAAAAAACTGTACTAATTTCCGTACAGGAAAATAGTACAAGAATGAAGGTGGCCCCAGAACCTCTAGGGGTGAAAGCAATTAGGGTACACTCGTATATGGAGGCGATCGGTGCGATCGTTTGTCAACGGGCAGGGGTTAGCCTCGCATCTCTTCGCCCTAATTTAAACTCTTTACGCTGTTTATCCGAGAATCCGTGACTAATTCCCCTAATTCCGAATTTGATTCCCTGACACGCACACAAGTCCTCACCATTATGGCGGTAACGGCGATTATCCTGCTGGTAGTCGCCAAAGTTTGGCAATATTTCGGTGCGATCGCTATTCCCGCCATTCGCTGGACTCTCCCGGATTTCCTGTTCGGATTAGCCTTAGCGGGGGCAATTAGTGGAATTAGTGGGCTTCTCTATCGTTTTTGGTCTAGTTATCGCCATAGTGCTAACTCTTACTTAGAATTAGTCATTAAACCTTTAGCATGGCCCGATTTAATTTGGATTGGATTACTGCCGGGGTTAAGTGAAGAATTATTATTTCGCGGGGTGATTTTGCCAGCTTTGGGCTTAAATATCTTTGGTTTAACCGTTTCTAGTCTGATTTTTGGCATCCTCCATTTTAGCGGTTCCCAACAATGGCCCTATGTTATCTGGGCAACTGTTGTCGGTTTTGCCCTCGGTTATACCGTCATCATCACCGGTAATTTATTAATCCCGATCCTCGCTCATATTATCACCAATCTCCTCGCTAGTTTTCTCTGGAAATTACAGCATAGTAATCAGTAATCAGTTATCAGTGGGGAAGTTATCAGTTATCAGTTATCAGTTATCAGTGACTACTCCTGTCTCCTATAAAAAAAATGGAAGTGCAATTTCGCGAATTTAATCCTTTTGATGTCTGGTTTTGGCTGGAATTTTCGACGGTTCCCTCGAATATAGAACAGCAATATGTAGAAGAAGTTTTTGCCTCTTGGTTTTATTTGGGTAAATTAGGGGCTTTCAATGCCGAAAACCTACAGGTACAGGAGGTGGGAGTCGATATTAGTTATATGGAATACGATCCAGATATGGCCGAAAATGCCTTTATGTCACCGATGCACAATATGACCGATTTTGAATACTTAGGTACTTGGGGACGTTGTTGGTTTGATCTCGGTACTAGCGATCTTATTGCTTTGGATATTTTAATCAATGCCTTGACCCAATTAAGTAAGGATTTTGTCGATATTAAACGTTTAATTATCGGTGGAGAAAATCAAGATTGGCCTGTCAGTGATCGCAGCAATTATCTCTTTAGCGAATAATTAGGGTTTACTGAAAAAGTTTCTTGGTTGAGTCAGAATTATGAATTATGAATTATGAATTATGAATTATGAATTATGGTTCTTCCGAACTTACACTGTAGAAGATTCCTCAAGCTACCTCTCTACCCAGCAATGCTCTAAAGTTGATAAGTAGGTAGGCACAATTATTTGTAGGATGGGTTAGCGGTAGCGTAACCCATGCGGGCGTTGGGTTTCATGCTTCAACCCAACCTACGTTCATTTTATATTTAATTCCACCCACCTACTTAAATATCAATCTAACAAAAACTCAAAGCCTTAGTATACAAGCTTTACAAGCACGAGTTGTTGATAGTTTTACATGACAGGTTCGGTAGAGTCTGAATTCAGGATATTATTTTTATTTATTCTCTCTTTTCCCCTTTCCCCTTTCCCCTCTCCCTTATCCCCTCTCCCATCTCCCTTATCCCTTATCCCCTCTCCCTTATCCCTTATCCCTTCTCCCTTCTCCCCAATTCCTAATTCATAATTCATAATTCATAATTCCCACTTAAATCTATGCTTAATCTCGTCTCCCTTCCAGAAATTCCCGCCGCTGCTTGGAAACGTCCTCTGGGCAAAGGTTGGGAAAAACCCTACAGCGTCCGCTACGCCAGCAATTTAGATGATGGTCCTTGGCATGGGATGCCTCTGGGGGGATTTGGGGCCGGTTGCATCGGACGTTCCCCCAAAGGTGACTTTAACCTCTGGCATCTGGACGGCGGTGAACACAGTTTTAATAGCCTTGCGGCCTGTCAATTTAGCATTTTTGAACAAACAGAAGACGGAAGCGCCCAAGCCTACGCTATGGCGACGGAAAGCCCGACGGATGGAACGTTATCGCGCTGGTCGTGGTATCCAGCCGAAAAGGGAACATATTCTGCCCTTTATCCCCGCAGTTGGTACGAGTACAAAGATGTTTTTCAGACTCAATTAATTTGCGAACAATTCTCACCGGTTTGGGCGCATAATTATCAAGAAAGTAGTTATCCTATTGCCCTATTTGAATGGACGGCTCATAATCCCACCGATAAACCGATTACTATTAGTATTATGCTGACTTGGCAAAATACAATCGGTTGGTTTACTAACGCAATTAAATCCCCAGTGGTTAAGGTGAGAGATGATGGTAGTCCCGTCTATGAATATCAATCAAAATGGGGGGAAAGTGAGGGTAATTATAATCAATGGATTGTCGATAATTTCCGCGTTGGCTGTCTAATGCGTCGGGATTACGAAAACCCCGGGGAAGGGGATGGACAGATGGCGATTGCCACTATCACTAATCCGAGTCTAGAGGTATTTTATCGGGGTAAATGGAACCCTGCCGGCGATGGGGGCGAAGTTTGGGACTATTTCGCCATGAATGGCTCTTTACCGGATATTGAGGACGAAACCCCCGCCCAAAAAGGGGAACAAACGGCCACGGCTATGGCGATTCGTTTTACCATTCGTCCGGGGAAAACTCGCAAAATTCCTTTTATTTTAGCTTGGGATTTACCCGTTACCGAATTTGCCCAAGGAATTAACTATTATCGTCGTTATACGGACTTTTTCGGTCGAAATGGTCAAAATGCTTGGGCGATGGTACGCACGGCTTTAAAACACGGCGATACATGGCGAGAAAATATTATTAACTGGCAAAAACCGATCCTAGAACGCAGCGATCTGGCCGATTGGTTTAAAATGGCTTTATTTAACGAATTATACCTCCTAACTGACGGCGGCACTCTCTGGACGGCCGCCACGGAACAGGATCCGATCGGTCAATTCGGAGTGTTAGAATGTATTGATTATCGTTGGTATGAAAGTCTTGATGTGCGTCTCTATGGTTCCTTTGGGTTATTGATGTTATGGCCGCGCTTAGAAAAGGCCGTCATGGAAGCTTTTGCCAGGGCAATTCCCAGCAGTGACGACACTCCTCGAATTATCGGTTATAACCAAGCTAGTGCCATTCGTAAGGCTAAAAATGCCACTCCCCACGATTTAGGCGCACCCAATGAACATCCTTGGCAAAAGAGCAATTACACCAGTTATCAAGATTGTAATCTCTGGAAAGATTTAGGCAGTGATTTTGTTTTATTAGTCTATCGGGATTATTTATTAACGGGGGCTAAAGATGAGGATTTTCTGCGGGAATGTTGGCCGTCAATTGTTCTGACTTTGCAATATTTAAAAACTTTTGACCTTGATAACGATGGCATCCCCGAAAATTCCGGCGCACCAGACCAAACCTTTGATGATTGGCGTTTACAGGGAATTAGTGCCTATTGTGGTGGTTTGTGGATAGCAGCCCTAGAAGCGACGCTTAAAATTGGGGCAATTCTTGGAGAAGATACAGCAATTTTTGCTGGTTGGTTACAGCAATCTCGCGCTATTTATCATCAGACTCTCTGGAATGGAGAATATTATAATTTAGATAGTGGCAGTGGTTCCGATGTGGTGATGACTGACCAATTATGCGGTCAATTTTATGCCCGTTTATTGGCTTTACCGGATGTGGTAGAAAATCAATACACGCAATCAGCTTTAAGTAAGATTTATCAGGCTTGTTTTCTCAAGTTTCATGAGGGAAAATTTGGGGCAGCAAATGGGTTAAAACCCGATGGTACTCCCGAAAATCCCGAGGCAACTCATCCCTTGGAAGTTTGGGTAGGAATTAATTTTGGGTTGGTGGCTTTTTTGATGCAAATGGGAATGGAAAAGCAAGGATGGCAAATTACGGAAGCGGTGGTGAAACAAGTCTATGAAAATGGCCTACAATTTCGCACCCCGGAAGCGATTACATCGGTGGGAACTTTTCGCGCTTGTCATTATTTACGCGCCATGGCTATCTGGGCTATCTATGGGGTTTTGACGGAATTTCAGGGATAAGTAGGTAGGCGTTAAAAATTATCAGACACCCCCCTTATCAAGCTGTCCTTTAGTCACATCTTTCTTAACATTTCAAACCTTTGTGGCACAAGGCTTTCAAGACTCGGTTAACAATTTGTAATATTCCTTGTTGACACCCTTACTGACAAAGAAAAAACTGAAATCAAGTCAGGATAAGGGTTGGAGTGCTTACTGCAAAAATTGTTAAGAAAGATCCCTATAAGGGATAGATCAAGGGGGGCAGGGGGGATCGAACCTAAAATCCATTTTTAATTTAATTATAACCAGCTACTTAGTCTAAACGCTGTAGGCTGGAGAAACCTGACTCGATCGATGAGCGTCAGCTATACCATGAAAAGAACGATTTCCCGGATTGTCTGGATACTTCTCTCGCTGGCGGCGATCGCTCTAGCGGTTTTTCTGTTCAGTCCGCGCCCCGTGGAAGAAGCCAAGGCTGACTACTGGATCATGAGTCGGTTAGCGGTCAATCAACCGGGCTATTTTCCCCTAGAGCAATCCCTCGATCCGCGATGGTATCGCCCGATCGCCCCTTGGATCGGTCGCCTGATTTTGCCAAAACCGGAGGAATATTCCGCCACACCGGGGGAAGATTGGACTTGGTTGCAGGTTTACCAAGCACCGCAGCCAGATTTAGTCGGTCAAAAAGTTCGTTTAGGTTGGCGGCAATCCCCGGCACTGGCTCGATATTTAGGACTGGTTACTAAGGATATTCGCTTCACTCCAGAGGCGATCGAGAGTGAAAAACAGGGAAATATCCTACCGACTCGCTTGAATGGTCGTTCAGGGGTCGGACCACTGCAAGCGCTGGCCGGATCGCGACCGCTCGATGATGTGGTGGTCAGCTTTCCCGATGCAGAAATCGGGGAAACGTCATTACAAGTGGAGCGAATGCCCTTGATCGTTACTGGGCGCTTTGTGGCATTGGTGAAAATTATCGGCGAAGCTCCCCCCCGAACCCCCAGCGACATCCCCAAGGTTTGCCCCGGTTCACCCCCCTGTGGGAGCGAACTTTTCCGAGTGCAACACTATAACCGCGACAGTGGACAATTCGACGGCAGCTCGGAAGTGATCCGCATTCCCCAACAACCCTTAGTTTCCGGAGGACGTTTTATCTCGACCCCCCGAGAGTTAGCAGCGGCGAGGGAAGGAAAGGAGGGCTGGTATATCTACGGTGCGCGGGGACGCGATAACCTCTTTACCGTTCAAGCAATCAAACCTCGATCGCTGTTTCAACTGCAACCGACGGCAACCCTGACCGGGGTGCAATCGGGCCAAGATTACATCGCCCGCAGCACTTGGAACGATACCCCATCCCGCAAAGGAACCGCCAGTCGGGTAACAGTCCTGCCGGAGGGTGAAAAAAAATCATGGAAAGAGGGCGATAAAGGCATAGGAATTCATCTTTTCGGCGGAATCGGCGGTAAAAAAGGCGAATCAATACAATTGGGAACGGTAACGGGTCATTTTTCCTATTTTCTCTACGAAGTGATTCGGGATGCCCTGACGGGAGAGCTGCAGTGGCAGCTCGATTATGATCAGGTGTACGCTCACAATCCCCAGGGGATTTTATCGGGATATCAGAGTTGGGCGAACTATACGGGTAGTTTAGAGCGGGGATGGCTTAATTCCCGACCCCTATCCGATGCGATCGTGAAATTAGACCTCTTGGAGGATTACAACTTTGGCAGGGTTTCTCTGTCCCCCCTGACAGAATTCCACAAGCAGTTAGAGATCATGATGGCTCGCTACCGGATCGGGGACGGGACCGGGGTTTCTAGTGTTACCCCCGCGACTTCCTGCGTGCAGGACTCGAATCAGGCCCTTTATATCACGATCGCTACCCTGCGCCACCAGTTTGAAACCGATCCGCAGATCGCCGCTTGGTTGACAACCCATGCCGACGATCCGGAAACCTTGCGTTTTCAACGTTTGGGACAATTGGGCGATCGTTTAGAACAAGTATTAGCTCCCCGGGGGGTGATCCGGGCCGATTGGCGGCAAAACGCCGAAATTCTCGCCGGTATCACCGATAGTCGCGGAAAAGGCTTGATTCGGGAAAATACACTGGCCAACGCTCTACTAAGCTGGCGATCGATGTTACCGCGAGGCAGCAATGACGTGATCGGTGAGATTTTCTTGCGGTCAGGAGCAACTCTCTGGTTCCTCCGTACTAATCAGGTTGGGGGAGCGATGCCGGAGATTTTACCCCTCGCACCGACCAAGTTATTCGGGGAAATGCCGATGATCGCACCGATGCTCCGTCGCACTTTGGGCGCGCTCGTGCTGCCCCTTACCGGTCGGGATTGGGGGGTGACGGCGATCGGATTGGGATTATACGCCGCGATCGCCCTGACCATCGGTTTCCGGTCGGGTTTTTTACGTTGGCACTTCCCCGAACGGAGACCGTTAGAGATACTGAAAATGCTCGTCTTTTGTTTTTTCTTCCCGGCATTCTGGGAGGAATTCGTCTTTCGGGTGCTGTTAATTCCCCATCCGGAAACGGCAACTTCCACAGCTAACCTGATCCTCTCTGCTTTGGTCAGCATCACGCTTTTTACCGTCTATCATCCCCTCAATGCAATTATTTTTTACAAAAAGGGCAATCCGACTTTTTTTCAGCCTATTTTCTTGATTTTAGCGGCTTTATTGGGATTAACTTGCACCGTTGTCTATTGGCTGACTGGTTCTCTCTGGACGATCTCGGTGCTGCATTGGTTGGTGGTGGTGGTTTGGTTGCTGTTTTTGAACGGTCTATCTCGACTGACAAGGCGATCGAAGCAAGGCAGTTTTTAAATTTGCTCTCGGTCTAAAGTGGGAAAAACCATTTAAAATTGAAAATCAACAGGGATAGGGAAGCTCTGTAACCGCACGATCATGGCTAAAATTGTCGGTGTTCACGGTATCGCGCAAGAATTTAGGGGTAGCCACACGATTTGTGCTGAGTGGTTGCCAAGTCTCAAGGATGGATTGAAACTCGCAGGAACCGAGTTAAAGTCCGATACCGATTTTCGTTGCGCGTTTTACGGAGATATTTTTCGGGGAAAACCGAAAGCGCTCGGCATTCCGAACTACGATGTTAATGATATCGATTCCGATTGGGAAAAAGAATTACTCCAGTTGTGGTGGCAAGAAACGGAACGAGTGGAAAATAATCATCCCAATGCGGATAGCCTTTTGAGAGAAAAATCTACCCCAAAAATTATCCAGAGAGCTTTGTCGGGGTTAAGTGAATCTCGGTTTTTCGGTAGCATTGCCGAGAAATTGGTTATTTCTTATCTTAAGCAAGTGGGGAGCTATTTACACGATCAAGAGCTAAAACAGCAGATTCAAGAGCGAGTAATAAAATGTATCGATGAAGAAGATCCGCGGGTACTTGTAGCTCATTCTCTCGGTTCGATCGTCTGTTACGAAACTTTATGTCAGCATCCAGAATGGCCGATTAAAGTCTTTGTCACTCTCGGTTCTCCTTTGGGGATAAGACAATTAATTTTCGATCGACTGCAACCATCCCCCCGCAATAACCTGGGGTTCTGGCCCGGAAATGTGAAAAGATGGGTGAATATCGCAGACAATGGCGATGTGGTGGCGTTGACAAAGCAACTCAACCCTTTATTTGAGGGAACTATCGAGGATAAGCTAGTTTATAATGGTTGCGAGGCTCACGATGCCAAAAGGTATCTGACGGCGGTTGAAACTGGGGAAGCGATTCGATCGGGGTTAATCGATTGATGGGTAATGGTATGGATGAAGAAATCAAGTATTATCTAATCGCTTGTGGGACAAAGGATTACAAGAACTTAGACCCTGACAAGCAATTACCCAGCGTCGAGACGGATTTAGAACTGGTAGTCGATCTGTTTACTCGTGATTTTGGATACCAGCGAGTGTTAACCGATTTAGATATTAATCCGAAAAAAGACGAAATTCCTCTCAAATTTGCTCAATGGCTTCAACAAAATTGCCGTGAAACCGATATTGTCATTTTTTATTATTCCGGTCACGGCGAGTATATACTGGGGGATAGACATTATCTTTTACTGGAGGATACCGATCCTAAACTAATTGGACAAACGGCTCTATCGACCGAAGATTTAGTTCGTCCTCTCAATAATGATGGGGTTCGGATAGCGCAGATACTGTATATTATCGATACCTGTTGCTCGCAAATGGGAGCGGTGGAAGTTACAAAATTCGCTGCTGGCTCGATCGGGATATATCGATCGAGCAAAGAAAAAAATATTGCCGTTCACACGATCGCCGCTTGTCGTGCCAAACAAGAGGCTAAAGAGAGTGTATTCTCTACCGTTTTGGCAGCAGTTTTGAAAGATTTTTGTCAACAGTCTCGTAATCGATATATTTCCCCCGGTGAAATTGTAGGCAAAGTTAATGAAAAAATTCCCGACTCAATGCCACAAGACGTTGTACATAACCTGACGGGATCTGAAACGGTTGCAAAATTTTTTCCAGTTATTCCTAAAACGATACGAACTTGGGAAGAAAAACGCCTTGAATTGACAGAAGAATTATTGAATGAATTTAAAAAACATTTATCAAAAAATTTACTTTTTATCAATTCATTTTTATTAAATAGTAAATTTTTAGAAGAGTTTATTCTGAACGATCTAGAACTTAAAGAACAATTAAAAAAATTATCAAACAAGCCGGTTATAGAGGGTATCTGTCCTCTCATAGCTTGTTCCGAGTGGTGTCGAACTAGGTTATTAGAAGAAGATAGGAGTAACCCGTCGATTGATGCTATCGAAGCTTGGCAGTCTAGGGTTATTAAGTATCGAGAAAATGCGGATTTAGATAAAATACAAAATGAGGTGAGGCAGTCCTGGGAAAAATTCAAGGAACGTATTAATCGAGAAGAGCTGAGACTTCAAATTGAAATAGAACAGGATCTCGATAAAGATAATAATACTGGAAGGGTGTTCAACTCATTTCACTTAAGAATGAATCTTTGGATTAAAAGTCAACATCGCCCCTTAGGAAGATTTGCTGAAAACGAAAAAATTGAATTAAATAGCGAAATAGAATCTTGTCCAGAAAGCCAGACATTTCTCGCTAATTTAATTCGCAAAGCTCGTTATAGTTTGCCGAACAAAGTAAAGCTAAATCTCGAAATTTTTCTGCCAATAAAAGTTTTAAAATACCCTCTGGAAGAATTTCAATTTAAGCGGGGTACAATGTGGAGATCCCTAGGATACGAGTATCCTGTTTTTATTAACTCCTTCGATCGCTATTTTGATGAAGATTTCCGAGAGATACGCGACGAGATCGAGGAGATCAAGAGAGCTTTATGGGAAAATAATAGCGATCTTGACCAGAAAGATTACTACATCGGAACCGAACCATCGATCGCCGATCTGGAATATATCGTCGAATCCCTGCCGATCGCCGTCTGGAGTCGAAACGCCAACCAACCGATGACAGATAACGATCTAAAACCCTCGGAATGGAGAAACTGGCCCGATAATATCAAAGAATTACGCAGAAACAAGCGAAAAATCGCCCTTTTCTGGGACGATCTATACCCCAAACCCTCCCCGATACCAAGACCTCTAAACACGAGA
The DNA here is from genome assembly GCF_003019735.1 of Microcystis sp. MC19. Classification (NCBI taxonomy): domain Bacteria; kingdom Bacillati; phylum Cyanobacteriota; class Cyanophyceae; order Chroococcales; family Microcystaceae; genus Microcystis; species Microcystis sp. MC19. Next base: position 3,885,717 of record NZ_CP020664.1, read on the forward strand.
GTGGTGGAATCCAATGGCCAATAAACCAGTTACCAAAGCAGAAGACCTTCGCATCTATCGGGGTTTGACCCTGAGCGCCGATAGTTTACCCACACCCAAAGAACAAAGAAAACACCTCGATCGCATCCCACCGCCACCCCCTTGGCGCAGTTTTAGCCTGTCCCCGGAAGAATGGACAAAAACGGCAAAATCGCAGAAAATACCGCCCGAACAGGGAAAAATCGACCCTAGGGCTTTAGGATTCGTCGCGGATAAGAAAGCGGTGGAATTGGTGAATGCTGCCCTCTGCTTGCGTCGTCCCCTACTGATCGAGGGCAACCCCGGCGCCGGCAAGACTTCCCTGGCCTACGCAGTGGCGCGGGAATTGGGACTACCCGGCCCCTACCGTTGGTCGATCGTTTCCCGCACCACCCTTAAAGAGGGTCTTTATGCCTACGATGCGATCGGACGGTTACAGGAAGCTTCCCTACAAAGACAGAAAGTGGGAGAGGGGGGAGAGTACGAGGAGCCGGATATCGGCAGCTATCTAAGATTAGGTCCCATGGGGATGGCTTTTTATCAATCCCTTCCCGGACGACCGGCGGTGCTGCTAATTGATGAGATCGATAAAAGCGACATCGATATGCCTAACGATCTCCTCCATATTTTCGAGGAGGGATTTTTTGAGATCCCAGAATTGACACGATTAAAAACCGGCGACCAATCCGTTCTTCCCTATCGCGGTCAACAGGATGACAGCGAGGAAAAAATCCCGATCGATCGAGGTTGTGTGTCTTGTCAGGAGTTCCCCCTAGTATTCATGACCAGTAACGAGGCCCGGGAGTTTCCCCCCGCTTTCCTGCGTCGATGTTTGCGTTTAAGACTAGAACAACCCAATAACGAGGATGATTTCTATCGGATACTAGAGCAACGTTTCCCCCCAGAGAGCCTAAATCAATTGGAAGAACCGGCCAGAGAACTGATCCAGAAATTTCTCGATCGAATCAAACGCAAAGACAAACTAGCCACCGATCAACTGCTCAACGCGGTCTATCTGTTACTACAGGGAAACGACCTCACCGACCCCGATAGCAAGCTGCTAGACACCATCTTTAAATCCTTGCAAGGGTAGGGGGAGAGATGGAAGGGAAAAAAGCCATCTGGTGGGAAGACGAGAGGGAAATGGCAGAACTGATCTGGTGCGCTGCTTACCTCGATCGAATTATCGCGCCTTGGTCGATCGAGCAGCCTGAACAGTCGGAAGCAACCTCATCTAATGATCAGGAGGATAACCAGTCATCCGGCAGCGGTGAAGAAACCCCTCCCCCCGGAGCGATCGAGCCAACGCTCCCCGTTGCCTATCCCGAAAACATCGATCGCCCGATGCAGACCTCCCGGAAGCGCGATTCGGTCGAGAGCGATCGTTCTTCTCCCGTTCGTGTCCCCGATCCCTTTCCAATACCCGAACCCACCGCCATCAGTAAGGCAATTCTCCCCCTAGCGCGTCGCGTGCCTGGATTACGGGCCGACGAGTTGGATATCGAGGTTACGGTGGAACGGACGGCCGAAGCGGGGGGATTACCGATGCTCGCTTTCCGTCCCCCCCTAGAACGTTGGTTAGAGGTTCACCTGTTGATCGATCGCTCTCCCCCGATGGAATTTTGGGGAGATCTAGCGGGGGGAATGACCACTCTCTTCCGTTGGCAAGGCTTTTTTAGGGACGTGCGGGTTTGGTGGTTCGAGACGGGTGAAAATGAAGCTCGTTTGCTTTCCGGCGCTGGGCAAATCGAACGGAACCCTCGCAGTCTGGTTGCACCCTCTGGAAATCGACTTTTTATTGTCCTAACCGATACTTTGGGGAAAGCTTGGCGATCGGGGTCTGCCTTCGCCACCCTAGCGGATCTGGGCAAAGAACACCCCGTCACCATTGCTCACATTTTCCCGCAGGAGCTATGGCAACGAACCGCTTTAGAGGGGGCGATCCTCCGGCCTTTGATCGCACCGGGTCCCGCTTCTGCCAATGCAATACTGCAAGTGGGGGAAAGACTCCGCACGAAGCAGATTCTCTATCGGTTCCCTATTTTCAATCTATCCCCCGCTCACTTTGCAACCTGGGCGAAATTTATCGCTGGGAGCGGTGGTAATTCCATTCAGGGGGTTTTAATGGGAGCAACCACTGCGGGGGTGAATATGGGTGAAACCGGAGAAGAAGAGGCAGCCGCTCCGGAAGCGGAACCCCCGGAAGAGTTATTGAGAGGCTTTTTAATCGATGCCAGTCCCTTGGCCCGAGAACTGGCTAAAGTGCTGGCGGCCGTTCCCCTGATTCCTCCGGTGATGCGATTGGCACAGCGGCGATTTTTACCCGATAGTAAACATTGGCATCTAGCGGAGGTCTTTTTTAGCGGACTGGTCGAAAAATCTACCTTTAGTCCGGAGGGAGCGACGGTTCCGGATGCTTGGTACGATTTTTACCCCGGCATTCGTCAGCTACTGTTGGCAGATAGTGCCAACCGGCGCACGATCGATATTTGGCGCGGCATCGGCGATTATATTCGTGACCATTACGGTGAATTTCGCGATTTTTCGGCTCTAATCCCCAATCCACAGGGTTCTCTAGCGGATGCAGTCAGCGATCGCTCTCTCTATTTCGCTGAGGTGGACGCGGCTGTTCTCCGCACTTGGGGGGGAGAGTACGCCGATATCGCCCAAAACATCGAGGAGAGAGTGAGGCAGCGAAAACAGGAAATCTTGACCCCGGAAAAACTCCTAAAATTCACCTTCGAGACCCTATACGTCGATAAACGGGGAGAAATTACCAAAAGAGAACCCCTGGAGGCCTACTACTACCAAGAACCCCTAGGCAAGGGAATCGAACCCCTGACCATGGTTGCTATCCCGGGGGGCGAATTCCTGATGGGTTCACCGGGAGAAAAGGAGGATAACGAGGATGAAAAACCCCAACACCCCGTGAGCGTCAGTGCTTTCTACCTGAGCCAGACTCCGATTACCCGGGCGCAATGGCGGTTCGTGGCCCACCTACCGAGGGAGGGAAAAGACCTCGATCCAGACCCCGCGCGCTTTAAGGAAAGCGATAATAACCCCGTCGAGCGCGTGAGTTGGTACGATGCGATCGAATTCTGCGCCCGTCTGTCCCGTCACACGGGAAAAAATTACCGTTTACCAAGCGAGGCCGAGTGGGAATACGCTTGTAGAGCGGGAACAACCACCCCCTTCCACTTTGGCGAGACGATCACGGCAGAACTGGCGAATTACGATAGTTCAAGCGTCTATCAACAAGAAAAGGCGAAAAAATCCCCAAACAGAACCACTCCCGTCCGCTCCTATCCCCCCAACGCCTTCGGGCTGTACGATATGCACGGGAACGTTTGGGAGTGGTGTTTAGATCCGTGGCACAGAGATTATCAAGGCGCACCGCCCACAGACGGGAGCGTTTGGGACGAAAAAAATATTGATAATCGTTATGAAAACTTATTAAATAGTATAAATAAACTATTGACAGATGACCGAGAATGTGTATTGCGGGGCGGTTCTTGGTTCAGCAATCCGAAGGGCTGCCGTTCCGCTTTCCGCAACGGTCGCAACCGCCGCGACGACTTCAGCGGCAGCCTCGGTTTTCGGGTGGTGTGCGGTGCTGGGAGGACTTTGTAACCCTTTTCCCCTTTTTTTCCTTTTTTTCCCTCATTCCCTTTTCTGGAATTTTTTTAGGCAGGCTATAGAACAAGTGTATTAGTTTAGGGGGTCAATTACCTGGGGGGTTTGATCCCCCCTGCCCCCCTTGATAAGCTATCCATTAGTCACATCTTTCTTAACATAAAATTTGACAAAAAGAGAAAAGTGTGCCAGATGGCTCAAGGGGGTTCTATGGGGGAACTAATTTGATGAGACAGTTTCCAAGTCTGGCTGATATCATGTAACCTTCGCAGTCCCAACCAAATAGTTTTAACACCTGGTTCACCGTCACCTTTTCTACCTAAAAACCCCCCAAGAGAAGCAATCATTCTGACCGCTTCTCGAAAGGAGGGCGGCTTTTTAGGTGGCGGACTCTTTTTATGAATAGTGGCACACAAAGATTGCCATTCATGTTCTTCCAAAAAACTTTCACAACTCTCCTCTCCGTGTAAGCGTGCTTGATAGGTTAACCAAAGTAATCTCCAAGCTACAATTGAATAGGTAGCTAAGGCCATCTCAATTCTCCGACCCGTTTCTAATTGCAGTTTTTCTAATCCACAACCACTTTTTAAAACAAAATGATAGCGTTCTATTAACCAGCGATAACTATACCAGCGCACACAGGTTATCGCTGATTCAAAGCTACTAATGTCTAGGCTAGTTAAGAGGAGCCAACTGATAGGATTAACTCCAGGACGCGGATTTTCTTCTTCAGCTAAAATTACCTGTAATTTGACCGGTTGACGAGGGTTCGCTTTCGAGTGATGCTTAGGTACTTGTATTTCAAAACTGGCAAATCTAACTGTTAGTTTAGCTAGTCTAGCCTCGTGATTAGGATTGCGTTTTACTTGCACATCTAGGCTACCACAGGCTTTTATTTCTCTGATGGATTGATGTAAATATTTAGTCTCTGGATGCCCTGACCTTTGCTTGTCTTCGAGATAGTTAACTTTTCGGTTATGAGTTCCTCGAATTAATAAATGAGAGTTAGGATTTCTTGACTGGGCAAATAAATCAAATATGTCTGCCTCAGAATCTCCGATTGTTACTACTTGAATTTCTTCGGGTATTTGTTGTTGTGTTTCTGACAAAGAATCTAACCATCTTTGACTTTCTTTTTCTTGAGTTTCTCTTTTTTTTCTTTGCTTGGCAATCCCTAAATTCTTTTCTTCTCTTGCCCAGACATATTGATTAATCAGTCCTAAAGGTACTCCTTGCGCTGAGACTCCTAAGGTGGTATGAACTTTGAGACCAAAGGATGTTTTACAATCTAGATAACCCATTCCTTTTTTGGCTTTTTGCGTCGTAAAGTCTAAACTTGTTGTGTCTTGCACTGCCAAAACTATTGGATGTTCTTTGATTCTTTCTACTGTACTTTTGGCTTGGGCGGCAATTATATCTGAGGGGTGAAAATAGGGGGAATTCCAAAAGTCGTAGGTGGCACTGGCGGCGGCTAGATTTCCCGAAGCTTGTGGCACACTTGTACTAGGTTGACTGGCCAAGTTTTCTACGATACTGATTAACCTTTTCTTTCTTCTGGTGTCCCCTAGGTCTGCATACTGTAATTCTTGGGCTGCCCATTTCTCCATTTTTTTGCTTACCTCCACCTTAATTCCTTCTTTCAAAACTATACCTATCAATCGTTTCCCCTTTTTTTAAGTTTCTTCTCTTTTTGTTAAGAAAGATCTGACTAATGGATAGCTTGATAAGGGGGGTGCCGATAGGCGGGGGGATCTCCCTTGATAAGGGGGGTTTGATCCCCCCTGCCCCCCTTGATAAGGGGGGTTTGATCCCCCCTGCCCCCCTTGATAAGGGGGGTGCCGATAGGCGGGGGGATCTCCCTTGATAAGGGGGGTTTGATCCCCCCTTAGTCCCCCCTTGATAAGGGGGGATCAAACCCCCCTTAGTCCCCCCTTGATAAGGGGGGCATCTGATAATTTTTAACGCCTACCTAGTTAGCGTCAGAACATCTATTGCTGCCGCAAAAGTCGTTCGAGTAGGCTGGGTGCAACCCAAAAGCCAGCTTCTTGGAGACGTTCAAAGGTTACTCTTAAATCGAGCAATCCGAATTGGGCAGCATCTTTGACAATGCCCAAAAGTCCAATAATTCTTAAGCCACGCTCCGAAGCAATTTGCCTCCCTGCTTTGTCATCTAAAATAATCAATTCAGCTTCAATTTGCTCTGCTAGTAAAATCGCTTCTTGCTCACCCGGATCGAGTTTTTCCAATCCTGACCTTGAGGATGTCCTAACAATTTCAATCCGGAGCCAATCAGGGGGGTTAGCAATCCAATTGCGAACGATAGATGGAGATTCTGAGGCCTTTAATTCATCAGCTACAGCTTCAGGAATGACCACAAGCTCATACAGTTCTTGTAGGATCATAATTTGGTCAATTAAGAGCAGGTAGCAAATCGGAGAAGTGTCAGAAACAACTATCATTTCGCTCTGAGTTCTTTGAGAGTTTGCAAATCGCGTTCTAGTTCAGTTTCATCATAATTCAGATAGACTCCCATCCGCTTTAAAAAGGCATGAGTTTCTAACCGAGAAGGTAATTGAAGGATGCGTCCAACTTCGGCCGTACTCAAGATACCGGCACGGTAAGCATCAGCAATAACCATTTCTAGCAGTTTATGAGCCAAATTATCGCCTGTTTGACCTAATCTCTGGGCGATTTCGTCGGGAATATCAACAGTGATTTGCATAAAATTATCGGAGTCGCTACCAGTTAGTTTTATCATAGGTGAAATAGATGGCTCTTCCAGTTTTTGTGTGGAAGGAAGAAGAATAGGGATAATTTGGGTGCATCTCTATTTGGTCGAATCTGAGATTAACCCTAGCCAAACTCATCCAACGCTCGCAAAGTTGGGAAGCGCACCTAGTCCAGGGAGATACCCACGGACTACGGCGGGATATCTTCGATTCTTACGAATTCACCAGAATATCGGATATTGTTGTGATCGCCGTCGTTCACTCACCGAAATACAGGTGAACCCGATTGCTCGTCCAGGTTGCCACGCCCGTGCCGAAAAAATCCGCGTCTTCCGTCCAGATCGGGCATTCCAGCAATAAAGCCAGCGCCACGACTGGCCAATCGTCCACATCCCGCGCGGCGATGCGTTTTCTAGCCTCCCCCTCGTAAGAAGCGTACAGGCTGTTATCCACGATCCGCACCCAACCGGTCAAACCTTCCAAGACTGCCATCGCGTCCTCGCTTCCTAGGTCGCGTTTCTCGAAAAGAATCGGTAAATATCGCCTTGCGTCGGCGTAACAGCGATCGGTCGTAAAAAAATCTACCGTGGGAGCGAACCGAGCGATCATCGGAAATTTTGGGTCTGAAACCCCGCCGTTCTAGGTTGGCTTTACGTTAGAATTAAAAGGCCAGTCTCGAAAACCAAGTGGACGGCGCAGCACCTTGAAAACTCGGCTTAGGGGGTTCCGACCAGAAAAGCTTGGCCGGGTAAAAAGTCGCGCGCAACAAGTACAAGAAGCTATAGGCGGTCAACGTACCGTGGGACACACGGAATCGGGCTTCTGAAATGGGGCGAAAGTCTGTGGACTCTGTGTAAGACAGTACATGGTTTTTTAACTGTGGTATGCGACGGTGGTGGAAGCAGAAACTTAAATCGTGAGGTTTAGGAATCGCCGCACTTTTAGGGCGGCGAGGATGTCAACTCCCGTACCTTTTTCCCCAACACGGCACGGATGAGAATATTGGCATCCAGAACGATTCTTTTCGTCATGGCAGAAAGCCTAACGCTCACCTTCGCGGAGTTGACGGAATTCGCGAACGAGCGCATCTTCAGAAAGTCCCTGTTCGCGTAAAAGCGCATCCAACCTCTCGGCGGCGCGTTTTAACCCGTCGATCTCCGCTTCCGATGGCTCCGGTCGTGCCGGTAAGAAATAACCCACCGTCTGACCCTGGCAAGTGACGGCGATGGGAGTAGTAGAACTCAAATATTTGGCGAGATGATCCCGGAATTCTCCCATTCCGATTTTTTCTAGCATAGACTATTGCTTTTCCCGCTTGTGTACTGTTGTGTAGATAATTTTAGCAGAAAAATCTTAGGTTGGGGACGTGCTAACTCGCTGATAATGTTAGTATCACACAGGAATGTCATTTAAGCTTTTTGCAAATGGATTAGAACGATCTTGGCGAGTAGGAACTTCTATAGTATAGTTTTCTTCAGCACAAATTTGTCGCAATTCTGCTAAAGCTTGGGATAGGTTATCAAAATTTGTTTGAGTTTCATGGGCAGCTAATTTCTTTTCTAAGAGCAATCTTTCTTCTTCAGAAAGGTATTGGATAATTTGGACGAGAGATTCAATCAATTTGGCATTCATGGTTTTTTCCTCTTTCCACTCATATTTCTGTTACCCAAAACGAAAAGATAACTGCTGTATTCAAATTTTTACAGTTTATTTTAAATAAATCAAGAGATTTAACCCCGGAATCGTGCGCGAGAGAGTCCAGATAAGGAGAGTAATATAAAAGATGCCGATACCCCATTGATACCAAACTAAAAAAGAAATAATAGCGGGTAATTCTCGATCGCGAACTCGCCAATCATTAAAGCCTAATTTTAGCAAATTATTGAGACTTAAATCGTAATAATTTAACCAATTCCAACGCTTTTGCCAAGGAATGGGAGTATAACGATCGCGAAAGAGGGGAAATTCAGGAACTACGGGTAAACGGGTGATTAATAAGCGTAATTGTCGCATACTGCCATCTTGCAGAAAATAGGAACTATCCATTAAATCGTGATAGCGTCCCCGACGATAAAGTTCGATAATTAAAATTAAGGGTAAGGGGACAAGAATTAGGGCAATAGCTGTTAAAGTTAGTAGGGGACGACTGGCAGATTGCAGGATATTAAACACACCAGAAAGGGTGAGAATAATATAGCTAGTTACCATACAAAAGATTTCATAACGACTAGGAATTACTGGTTTAGGAGTGAGACGACGCACGCGATCAATTAACCAAAATAAACAGCCAAAATAGGCAAAAATTATGATTCCTGTCCCGAAAACTAAACTAAAATTTGTACCATCTTGACTTAAGAGTAATAGTAAAGCAAGGAAAGAAGTATGCAGAAAATCAGCTACCCAAGTGAGGTTAATTAGGCGAATAACTGAGATATTATTCAGTTTTTGTTTTAACTGTTGTAATCGCAATTTTTCGGTTTTGTATTCAATTTGATTAGCATCGGCAATTTGTTCTAGGGAGCGAAAATTACGAACTAAATTTCTTAAAACTGTCTCATTTCCTGCTAGGTTTGGTAAATAAATTGCCTGACCAATTACTCCTCTATCTCCTAGGATTTTCGCTTTATCGGAATCAAAAGCTAATCCTGATACACTCAAATAACTATTGTTAGTAAAAGTGGAATTACTAAAATCTACCTGATCTAAAAGTTTCACATCTTGAAAACTAACCACACCATTAAAGTAACTAGACCGGAAAGCGCCTGATTTTTCAAAAGTGGCATTTCTAAAGGTTAATAAATTTAAAAATCTACTCTTAGAAAATAGCGGACGATCTCGCCATTGACTTTGGGAAAAATTGGCCTCTTTTTCCCAGAAAGTACGGGTAAAATCTGCGAGTTTATCGTATTTAGTTTGATCAAAATAAGCTTCGGCAGTAAAATGACTGCGATGGAAGTTAGTAATACTTTTAAAATGGGCCGTGCGAAAGATGGCTTTATTTAAAAATTGACTTTGACTAAAATTTACATCTCCCATAAAATTGGCTTTGGTAAATTTTGCCACCCTAGCAAAACGCGATTCTACCCAATTACTTTCACGACTAAATTTTGCTGCCATTGCTTCGACAATTTGCAGAAAAAAAGTCTTAGAAAAGTCCACTTCTCCCATAAATACCGTTCCCTGCAACTTCACCGGTCCACGAAATACTGTGACATTAAAAACCGGTTCATCGCTATCGAATAAAAAATTTTCGTCCTGTTGTAATAACTGTTCTTCCGTGGGTGATAACAAGGTAGCAAGGGCCACTTTTGTTAAAGGAGTCGGTAAACCCAGACGGGAAGCGATAAAATTGCCTTGAATTAAGGAATTACTAAAATCTAAACCTAGGGGTTGTTTAGCGCGATTAATTTGACCTTGAATCTGTTGATAAAATTGTTCTTGCAGTTCCTTATTTTCATCGCGGATATCGATAACTAAATTGGCTAAATCGATAGTAGTCATCCCTTCTTTAAGGACGGGTGCGCTTAAACGTTCCTGCAATAAAGTTACTGTTAAAGGAACCCTATCCATTACTGCCAAACTAGGGAGAGAATGTAAACAGAAAAACAGAAAAACAATGATTAGTAACCAGCAGCCTTTCAACAACGCACCCACGACAGTTATTTTCCTAAACAAGCTTGGATAGCCATTTCTAAATCCTCTTGGTTTAAATCGGTAATAACAAAGACTTCCTGAACACTTTTTCCTGTCCTCGCAATCAGCTTAAAACCACCACGAATTGGCACTGATATCCGCAATTGTAACCGCGGACAATGACCTTTTGAGCGAGAAAGTACCCCGGGGGTGACAGTGGTGATTCCCTGATAAGTAATTAACTTTTCTAATACCGCAATCAACCCCGGTATATGAGTAGAATGATTCCAAACTAAGCGACCATTATTCATAATTATGCGGCCTCTAGGGGAGCCATGGTTAATCCTTCCCGTCGCAATTGTTGGTGATAAAGTTCCGCTTGTTCTTGGGGACCTGTCCAGACAATTGCCTGTCCTTGGTAGTGAACTTGATTAGTTAATTCCCAAGCTCGATCGGTGGTCATATCCGGGATATATTTAATTAAACAATTGGCCACATGATCGAAGGTGTTAAAGTCATCGTTGAGAACAATAACTTTATAGTTGGGATAAGTCTTTTTCACCCCTTGGGTGGACTTATCTAAGGTGGTACTGGGTGCGCTGGCCATAAAAGTTACAATAGGTCAAAGTTTTTGCGGTTAAATTCGAGCATTTTGACAACAATTAAGCGGCAAAAGCCACAGAATTATTATTCAAAACTTGGTGATAGTAATTTAATAACTGTTTGGTGGCCGCTTGCCATGCCCATTTTTCCGCTTCTAGACGCGCATTCCGTCGTAATTCCTCTCTTTCTGCCTTGGCGGTTAGTAATCTTTGGGTGGCACTAATTAAACCTTTTTCATCCCTAGGATCGAAGAGATGACCATTAACTCCATCGGTGACAATATCGGGAATTCCCCCCGAATTTGCTGCCACTACCGGACAACCGGCAGCCATGGATTCTAAGAGTACCAAACCGAGGGTTTCTGTGCGTGAGGGAAAAAGAAAAGCATCTGCGGAAGCAAAAGCGGAGGCTAATTCTAACCCCTGTAAATAACCGACAAAATGGGTATTTGTGTCGGCAAAATGACTTGTTAAAGCTTCCCGATGGGGACCATCTCCCACAATGGCAAATCTTGCTTCGGGAATCGCTTCTAAGACTGGTTTAATGCGATCGATTTCTTTTTCGGCCGACACTCGACCAACGTATAATAAGAGAGGACTATCGGGGTTATTTTGGGATAATTTCAGTCTCATGGCCGGGGATTTTAAATGAGGTTGAAATAATTCCGTATCGACTCCCCTTTGCCAAAGCTCGACCTTTTCAATGCCACGACTAGATAATTCTTGTACCATAGCGGTGGAAGTGCAGAGATTTAAACTTGCTTGATTGTGGGCCAGTTTTAATAATTCCCAGAGTAATCCTTCTAGGGAACCTAATCCATAGTGTTGTAGGTATTGGGGGAGATGGGTATGATAGGAAGCGACGAGGGGAATGTTCATAGTTTTGGCAAAATAAATGCCTCCCACCCCTAAAATAGCCGGGTTAACCACATGAATAATATCAGGTTTAAACCTCTCTAAAGCTTGACCGACGGAAGGCCGGGGGAAAGCCATTTTTAATTCCGGATATAGGGGTAAGGGAATCCCTGTAACTCCATGAATTTTAGCACCTTTGTACTCCTTTAAACCGCCATCGGGAGAGAAAACTAATACCTGATGACCTAATCTTTGTAGGTGTTCCACGGTATGTTTAAGACGGGTGACAATGCCATCGATTTTCGGTAAGAAAGTTTCTGTAAAAAGAGCAATTCGCATAGAGAAAACAAGGTTAAGTAATAATTAAGGACAAGCTTTTTTTGAGATAGCTAGGAATAATTACTGAATTTCTCAAGGCAATTAACTCCCCAATTAATCATAGATCAGAAAGGCCAAAGGTTTTAATCACTCGATCGCTACCTTCGATAACCACCGTCGCTCGATAATTATCGCCGATTGCCGCTGTCCATAATTGCCATTCCCCCGCCACATTGTCTAATTTTAAGGGATTGAGGCCCACTTCCACTCGATCGAGTCCCCCGCTAATTCCCGTTCCCAGTGCCTTTAAATAAGCCTCTTTTGCCGTCCATAACTGAAAAAATAGCTTTTCCTTCTCTGCGGACTTTTCAACAAGCTCGTGTTCCCTAGCACAAAAAAACCTTTTTGTCAAGCTATCTAAATCTTTCACCTCGCGCATTTTCTCTAAATCTACCCCGATGCGAGCGGTTAAAGTCAAGCCACAGATGGCCATCTCCTCGGAATGGGAGAGATTAAACTGCAATTGGTAGTTAATACTCGGTTTTCCCCGTTCGCTGTAGATAAACTCGATTTTTTCGGGACTTATCGCCAAATATGACCCTAAAATCTCCCGTAAACAACCCCTCGCCACCAAAAAACGCCGCTTGTGTTGGGGAAAATGGTAACGATTAGCTCTAATTATTTCATCTTCCGAGAGCAAAGAAGCCAGTTTTTCTAGTCTATCCCCAGAGGGATCGAGACTGATAAAATAGAGATGAACCTCATCGGTAGATATAAACATTAAACTCAGAAGCGATCAAATAATTAATTATCGGTAAATTTTACCGTAAAATGAGAATTGCCGACTCAAGAATTTATCCACCTTCTAACTCTTGACTTTGCAGCACACCTATGAACTTTTTTCATACTGAAGACCATCTCCAACAGTTCGGTACAGATATTTTAGAAACAACTTGGCGAGCATTTCCCCAATTAGCTCAAGAACAAATTGCCCTAACTTGGATAGTATATGATCCTCCCGTTGTCGTCAACACGGGGGGAGCAATTTCTCACGAAGAATTCTGGAAATATTCCCCCCGTGGATTTAGTTATCGCGGACAAGAAAGAACCTATCCCGCTAGTTTAGTGAAATTGTTTTATCTGGTAGCAATTCATGAGTGGTTAGAGGGGGGAATGATTGCCGAAAGCAGCGAATTAAATCGCGCCATTCGTGACATGATTGTTGACTCTAGTAATGATGCTGCCAGTTTAGTTGTAGATCTGGTTACAGGAACCACTAGCGGTCCAGAAATTGCCGCCGGTCCCTTTGAAACTTGGAAGCAACAACGCAACATAGTTAATCGTTATTTTCAATCCTTGAATTGGCCAGAATTAGCGACAATTAACGTTAATCAAAAAACTTGGTCTGATGGTCCCTATGGACGTGAACGCGCTTTTTTAGGGGAATTAATGGAGAATCGCAATATGTTAACTAGCAATGCAGTGGCGCGTTTAATTCATACTATTATCGGGGGGATTGCGGTTTCTTCCCAACGTTCCCAGATGATGATGTCTTTACTAAAACGAAGTCTTAATCCTGCTGATTGGACAAGTCAAGGAGATGAGACACAAATTTTAGGATTTTTGGGACAGGGATTACCAGAAAATAGTCAAATTTGGTCAAAAGCTGGTTGGACAAGTCAAGTACGTCACGATGCAGCCTATATTGAAATTCCCCATCATACTCCCTATCTCTTGGTGGTATTTACCGAGGGAAAAGATAACAGTCAAAATCGCTCAATTTTACCTTTTATTTCCCAGAAAGTAGCCGAGAAAATTATGCAGCTCCATTAATTTAACCTGTGGGTAGGATGGTTTTCTCTGTCATTGTCAAAAGTGCTAGATAAACATCCTACTGCCATAGATATGTATATGTAAATTTACTCATGTGCATCTCAATATACAGCTTTTCTGGGATAGATTGGGTTTGTTCTTGCAGCTGAAATACTTGATTAAGTTTACTCTGTGCTTTACCTTGACGGGAAGGGCTGTCATCATTTAAACTAACAATAAGTTATTTTTAAGTATTTCCTCAAATATGTGACTTTCAATCCTCGCCATTGTCATAACGAAAGGGAAGTGGAGAGTAAACTAATTGTTCAGTATTTACTCCCCAAACTAGGCTACAATGCCGAACATTGGTATCAACAAGTTAGCTTCGGTAAAGTCCGCTTAGATTTCCTTGTTTCCGCTCAAAAACCTATCAATAAAAGGCAGTTTTTTGCCTCTCACTGTCTAATTATCGAGGCTAAAAACCCCAGAGAAAAGCTCATCAATCATCGTCACCGTTTAGGCTATTATCTCAACTACTTTAAAGTGCAGTGGGGATTATTAACCAACGGTGATGAGATTCAACTTTATCGAAGAAAACCCGATAAAATTTATTTAGTTTTTAGATGTTCTGGGTTAGAAATTGCCTCTCACTTAGAACAGTTAAAATCTCTGATTGGCTACGAAACTTTATCCCTGGGTATTCCACCGCTTAATTCTCCAACAATCAACAACAAAAATCCCATGAAAACCATCGCAATTTATCATCATAAAGGTGGTGTTGGTAAAACCACCGTCGCTACCAATCTAGCGGCAGCCTTGAGTAAAAAAGGCAAGCGAGTATTATTAATTGATATTGATGCTCAAGCTAATAGTACCTTTGCCGTTGGTTTAATTAAGTTTCAATTCGATGATGACGATGATTTAAAAGATAAAAATGTCTTTCATTTACTAGATAACAGTAACCGCATTTTTATTGAGAATATTGTCAGAAAGTCTCAAGGATTCAATCATCCAGAAATTGATGTTATTCCCTCTCACATATCTTTAATTGCTAACCAAGCTAAAATTAAAGATAATGCGGCGGTATTTGCTAGATTGGCCAGAAAATTAGAGAAAGTAAAGGATCAATATGATATTGTAATTATTGATGCACCTCCCGCACTTGATTTATATGCACGCATTGCTTTAATTGCAGCTGATTATCTGATAATTCCTTCAGATCTTAAACCATTTTCTAATCAAGGATTAGATAGCGTTAAAAACTTTGTTCAAGAAGAAATCAATGAAAGTCGTGGAGATTTGGGTAAACCAACCCTACAAATTTTAGGCGTTTTACCTTCCAAAATTTCCACCCATGCTCAATACTTAAGATTTAATTTTCCCAAACAAAAACAAGTGATTCCAGACAAATATAATTTACCCTTGATGGAATCAACTATCTCGGAAAGAATGCCTTTATCTCGCTGTATAAATCAATACGTTACCGTGGGAGATTTAGAAATTCCTGCTCCCCAATCTATAATTGATTATGCTGAACATAAAAGCGATGCGGGAGTATCAGCATCAGAATTTGAAGCCTTAGCAATCGAAGTTTTAGCGAAAATAGGAGTTAAATAAATGTGTAAATTTTTACGAGTCGATATTACTGATATTAATCCTTCTGTTCCCAGAGAAACCTTCTCTGAAACTGAATTAGAAAATTTAGCCAATCTTATTATTGAAATGGGTGGACTTATTCGCCCTGTTATTCTCAAAAAAGCTGATAATAAAAAAGTTGATGAACGTTATAATATTATCAGTGGAGATTTAGAATATTATGCTTCTGTCATCGCTAATCAGAAAGTTCCTGACATCGAGATGATTAACGCTTTTGTAGTTGATAAAGAAGCGGAGAATATCGCTTTACAGCAAATCCAGTTATTATCTCCTTCTCCTAGGTTAATTACCACGCCTGAAAAAACAGATAATCCTCTAGAATTGAGGATGAGTAATCTTGAAAAACGATTAGAAACCCAGTTACAAGCAATCCGAGAGGAGTACCAAAAAGAAATCAAAAGACTGGAAGAAAAAATTATTATTTCTCCTCCTCCTCCTGCTTCTCCTCCTTCTAAATCGATTTTAGAGCTTTTGAATAGCTGTGACGCTAATCAACTTAAAAAAGGGAGAATTCCACCTGCATCTGTTAATGACTTTCTGAAAAAACGTTCAGAAAAGCCCTTTGATTCTTTGGAAGATGTCCTAAATCGCCCGGTGTCAGGAGTTAAAGAGAAAAGATTAATTAAGCTTATAGATTATTTGTTAATTTCTAATTGATTTTTGTGGGTGTGTTGAGCTACTTTAACACACCCTACCGATGGGTGTTATAATAATGGAATATCAGGAGAAATTGCTGATCCGATAGCGGGCAAAGATTAACTAGAAGACGGGTGAAAAGAGAAAACTTATGACAACTACCCCAGTAATAGCTGCTTCTTTAACAATTCCTCCCCTAGAAAACGGCGATAAATTAACTCGATGGGAATTTGAACGACGTTATCAAGAGATGCCCCATCTCAAAAAAGCGGAATTAATTGAAGGAATTGTTTATATGGCATCTCCCCTCAGATTTGAAAGTCACGCCGAGCCTCATGCTAATATTATCGGATGGTTAGCTCTCTATAAAGCGGCGACTCCAGGTGTTAGATTGGGTGATAATGCCACCGTGAGATTAGATATTGATAACGAACCCCAACCGGATGCCCTATTAAGAATTGACAAGGGAGGACAATCAACAATTAGTCAAGATGATTATGTAGAAGGCGCGCCGGAATTAATTGTCGAAATTGCCGCTTCTAGTGCTTCCTACGATGTTCATCAAAAATTAAATGTTTACCGTCGCAATCAAGTCCAAGAATATCTAGTCTGGAGGTTTTATGAACAAGAAATTGATTGGTTTCGACTACAGGCAGGAGAATATATTAAACTAGAACCCGATAGTGATGGCATAATGCGCTCTCAAATCTTCCCCGGTTTATGGCTAGATAAAAACGCTTTATTAATGGGCGACTTAGGAAAAGTTTTAGTGATTTTGCAGCGGGGGTTAGAAACAGCAGAACATCGAGATTTTGTCAATAAATTAACTGCCAATCACAGCTAGATTGTAAAATTAGATAATTATTCTTGATCCACTGTCCTATAATTACAGAAAGAGTATTTTTGACTTGAATTTGTTCTTAACTGTACCCCCGTTTTACCCCAATAATCTCGCCCCTGATAATCTTCTCATCACCTTACTTTATGTCAAATCTAATCCTTTTCTGGCATCGTCGCGATTTACGTCTCTCGGATAATATTGGACTGAGTAAAGCTAGGGAGCGCAGTCCGAAAATTATCGGGGTTTTCTGCCTCGATCCTGCTATTTTAGAAGGGGATGATATCGCCCCGGCTAGGGTTGCCTATCTCCTCGGTTGTCTAGAGGAATTAGAAAAAAATTATCGCCAAAAAGGTAGTCAATTACTGATTATTCGCGGCAACCCCAGTCAAACACTGGTCAATTTAGCCAGCAATTTATCGGCAAAAGCAGTTTTTTTTAACCTCGATATCGAACCCTACGCGCGTCAACGGGATCAACAGGTAATCGCCGCTTTACAAACAAAAGGAATTGAAGTAGAAACTTTCTGGGATCAACTTCTCCACGCCCCCGGACAAGTCCTCACCCTCTCAAAAAGTCCCTACACCGTATATACTCCTTTTTGGAAAAATTGGAGCCAATTAGCCAAAGCCAGCCCCAAAACCCTAGAAAACCTGCAAGGATTAGACGAAAATGAGGGGGAGAAACTCGCAGAAACTATTAACTTACCAACCCTAGAAAATTTAGGTTTTACTTGGCAAAATCCCTTACCCCTCACCCCCGGAGAAAAAGCCGCTACTAGCAGATTAGAAGAATTTTGTCAAGGGGTTATTAACAATTATCAAGAAGATCGTAACTTCCCCGCTTTCGATGGGACCTCGCGCTTGAGTGCCGCTTTAAAATTTGGGGCGATTGGCATCCGCACAATTTGGACGGCAACCCTAGAATTATTAGAAAATTGCCGGGCAGAGGAAGCAAAAAATAGTATTATCACTTGGCAGCAAGAGTTAGCTTGGCGGGAATTTTACCAGCATTGTCTCTATTTTTTCCCAGAATTGGCGGTCGGTGCTTATAGAAAAGAATTTCGTCATTTTCCTTGGCAGGATAACGAAGAACATTTTCAAGCTTGGTGCCAGGGAAAAACCGGCTATCCGATCGTTGACGCGGCCATGCGACAATTAAATGAAACGGGATGGATGCACAATCGTTGTCGCATGATCGTGGCGAGTTTTTTAACCAAAGATTTAATTATTAACTGGCAAAAAGGCGAAAAATACTTCATGCAGAAACTTTTTGATGGCGATTTAGCCGCTAATAATGGTGGTTGGCAGTGGAGTGCGTCTAGTGGCATGGATCCGAAACCTTTAAGAATTTTTAATCCCGCTAGTCAGACACAAAAATTCGATCTGGAAGGGGAATATATTCGTCAGTGGTTGCCGGAATTAGCCTCCGTAGATACGGAATATCTAGTAACTGGGAAAATCCCCCGTTTAGAAAGACATCGTTGTGGTTATCCTGAGCCAATTGTCGATCATAATCAACAACAAAAAGAGTTCAAACGACTCTATAGTAATCAGAAGCCAAAACAATAACTAGGGTTTGTGGCAAAAAGTTTTTAGTGGGGACAGGGTGACAGGGTAACCATAAGGGTGCATCTCATTTTTGTAAATCTACTAATTTGGGATTTTTCAGGGGAAACTTTCTCCTAAAATTGGGGGTTACTTTCGGTTTTATTACTCAATCCAAGCTTTTGGGGGGTTCTACCCCCCAAACCCCCCGCACATTAGCTTTTCGGTGGGATGCTTACACGCGATTGTTCATATTTTTATACTAATTTAAGAGTCACTGATAATTGCTGATTCTCGGTATTTCTGCAAATGTGGGATGCACCCAACCCTAACTAAAGGGACGGTAAAACTAGCTACTTTTGACCGGCTTTAATCCGGTTCCAAACATCCTCTAAACTTAGATATAACACAGGCACAACAATTAAACTCAACAGGGAAGAAGTGACTAAACCTCCCACAATTACCATCGCCATGGGTTGCCGCAATTCCGCACCAGTACCCAATCCCAAAGCGATCGGAATCATGCCTAAAATTGTCGAACAAGTGGTCATTAAAATCGGTCTTAACCTAATCATTCCCGTTTCTAACACCGCTTCCTCCCGACTCCAACCCTGTTGACGCAATTGGTTAGTATAATCCAGCAATAACACAGCGTTTTTATCGAGTAATCCCAAGAGGAAGATAAACCCGATCAGAGAAATCATACTAAACTCACTACCCGTTATCAATAACCCCAACATTGCCCCCACAATCGCTAAAGGTAAACATAAAGCGATGACGATAGTTTCTAGCAGTCTTCTGAATAATAACCATAAAACTCCTAACATTAAAATCGTCGCTAGGATTAAAGTGCGACCAAAACTGCCCAAAACATCGCTACTTTGAGAAGAAGTACCCCAACGCTGTAAAGTTATCCCTTCCGGTAAAGGAATCCCTTCAATTTTAATCGCCGCATCTTCTAAGCCTAAATCCGGACTGAGATTAGCACTGAGAAAAATCGCCTGTTGACCATTTAAACGCTCGATCGCCAAAAAATCCCCCCGATCATTTAATCTAGATGATAGGGAAATATCCTTCAAACCGGCGATTTTAGCGGCCTCAACCCGCAATTTCTCGGCACTATCGCGCAATAGTGGCAAATTATCGCTTTTAATCGCAATTTGGATCGGCTTTTCCGCTTCCGTCTGCACAAAAGGAATGTCCTCGACACTGACATTCACCCCTCTAATTGTCGGTAAAATTTGCCGAATCCGTTGCTGCACGGCGCTGGTGTGAGATTTACGATCGCCCTTCAGTTTAACGTGAATTTTGCCACGATTCGGCTCACCGCGTAAACCGGCGATCAGAAAAGTCGATTCCACTTCCCCATCCCCCAAAATCGGCGCTTCTAATTTGCTGCCATCCCGGACAGTGCGACGCAGGAGAAAACTTTCGGGAGAACTCGCTAACTGAGAAATCCAAGCGAAACTATCAGTAGAACTCTTAGCCGTCGGTTTATTAGGGCTAATTTGCGTTATTTTCGGCAAAGGAGACGTATAAACTAGATTAAACTCGCCGCGATCGAGTCGGGGAATAAATCCCCTAGAAATAAAAGGAATCAGGGCAATACCCGCCAAAAAGGTAATTAGGGCAATAGCAATGACCAGCAAACGATGACGCAATGACCAGTTTAAGAGCCGTCGGTAGGTGTTCTCAATCGGTCGCTTTTGTTTCGTCATTTTTGCCCGTGACTGCGGTTTCAGCCAATATAATGCCAAAACTGGCGATAAAGTTCTGGCGATCAACAGAGAAAAAATCACCGCAGCCGAGACAGTTAAACCGAAGGGTTGGAAAAACTGCCCCACCGCACCCCCCATAAAAGCGACGGGTATAAACACGGCAACAATGGTTAAGGTGGAGGCGGTGACAGCTAATCCGATCTCCCTTGTCCCCTTGAGTGCCGCATTTTTCGGGGTTTCCCCCGCATCGATTAAACGGGAAATATTCTCCACATCAACGATCGCATCATCCACGACAATGCCAATCACCAAAGCGAGAGCCAGCAGTGTCAGGGTTTCCAGATTAAACCCATAGATGGCCATGATAATGAAAGTCCCCAAAAGAGATAGGGGGATAACCAGAGCAGAAATGACCGTAGCGGCGAAACTGCCTAAAAATATCAATATAACCAGCACTGACAGCAAAACTGCCAAAAGTAAATCATCGATCGTGCCTTGTAGGGCAGCGCGAATATATTCCGCTTGGGTTTCAGCTAAAATTATCTTGACATCGGGCAGTTTTTGTGCTATGTCTTTAACCAGTTTTTCTGCTTGAGCGGCCAGATCGAGACTATTGGCTGCACCTTTTTTGATTACCTGCACTGCGATCGCCTCTTGGCCGTTAAAGCGCACCAGCGTGGGCAATGGTCGGGTTAAGCTTTTATGGGGATTATCTTCTCTAACTGTACCTTGACCGAGTAAATTAACTTTAGCCGTACCTGGGAGAGCTTTTAAGGGCGGAATTAAATTATCTTGGGCGATTTGGCTTAATTCTTCTAGGGTTTTCTGCTCACTCACCAGCGTATATGTAACTGTTGCCGACTCATTTAAATCAACGGGGATAACTTCCGTAGTAGCTTGAGGGGGTAAAGGGACTTGCGAGATAGTCTGTTTAACTGCTGCGGTGGCTTTGTCTAAATTTGTGCCAATTTTAAAGAAAATGCTGATTACTGACTGTCCGGGGCCAGTAGTCGAGGAAACATCGCGACAACCGGGGAGAGAGAAAAGGGGATTTTCTAGGGGTTTAGTTAATTGCTGTTCCGTGGTGATAGCAGTAGCTAAATCCGCTTGAGCGTTAATTATTACGACTGGAAAGCTGATATCGGGGAAAAGAGCGTATTTTAGGGAACTAAAAGCCAAAATTCCCGCCACGGCCACCGCTAACCAGAAAGCAATGGTTAACCTCGGCGCATTAATCGCTATTCGAGAGATATTCAGACGTTCTCGCCATGATTCTTTCATCTTTTGATCATCTCTCATAAGTGGGGAGTGGGGAGTGGGGAGTGGGGTGTGGGGTGTAGGGTTTTAGGGTTTTAGGGTTTTAGGGTTTTAGTGGAAATTACTCTATCTCCCCATTACCCTATTCCCCCATTTTCCTATCCCCTTCTCACTGATAACTGATAACTGATAACTGATAACTGATAACTGATAACTGATAACTGATAACTGATAACTGATAACTGATAACTGACTCCTAACCCAATGGTAGATGTTGGATTTTTGCAGAAGTTCTATTTTCCGACAAAGATAAGCAAAAATTATTCATTGACTGCAAAAACTTGAGAATATTTAAATTAACATTCCGCAATATTTATAAATTCTTAAGAATTAATTGAGAAAGATTTTTATTTAACAACGATGTTATCATAGTTACAGCGATTTTACTGAATTTCACAATGGGTTATTCTGTGCTTTTTTGGGCAGCAATGCTTGAAACCCTTGCCACACCTAGAAGGTGATCCTAATTAAAACGGGTAAATCAGTCAATTTCACCCCTAACGATGATCTTTTTTTTATGTAGTTTTATTGCAAAAAAAAAGTTTTTTTGACAAAAAGCACAAAGTATGATATACACCAACCTATTTCTGGCTGGGAGTAATTATTGCAGAGTGGGGGAGTGGGGAAGTGGGGAGATAGGGAGAATAAATAAAAGCAATCTCCTGTCTCGGAGTCTCCTGACTTGAAAGAGGGTGTGGGGTGTGGGGTGTAGGGAAGGAAACCTCTTTCATCTGTGGGGGTGAAAATTTTTTCATCGAGACTAACCCCTGTGAACTGTACTAGGCGAGAAACTTAACCAACTCCTCTAATTTTTGCCAAGCTAACCCACTGGCTAAAATGTCGCGAGCGAGGGCGAAACCGGCGGCATGATCGCCAAAAGTGACCTTTTCTGCCACCTGTAGGGCAAGAGAGGCATTAATCGCCACAGCATCCCGTTGAGCCGGCGTTCCCCCTCCTTGCAGGACATTTTTGAGGATTTCGGCATTTTCTGGCACTTCCCCACCTTTAAGGGCATTTAAACTGGCTCTGGGGATAGCAATTGACAAGGGATCGATCGCCGCAGAAATCACCTCGCCATTATTTAATAAAGCCATATCGGTCAGGTCTCCTAACCCCACCTCGTCGAGTTTTTCCCGGCCGTGAACAATAATCGCCTTTGGGGTTCCCATTTGTGCTAAAGCCGTGGCCATGGGGGTGAGAAATTGCCGGTCATAAACCCCGATAACTTGACCTGTGGGACGGAGAGGATTAACTAGAGGGCCCAGAAGATTAAAAACCGTGCGAACTTTCAGGGTTTTGCGGAGATTAGCCACACTTTTCAGGGCTGGATGCCAACCGGGGGCAAAAAGAAAAGTCACTCCCACCCCATCTAGGGCCGCCGCCACCTTCTCGCTAGGGGCGCTCAAATTAACCCCAAGATATTCTAGAACATCGGCCGAACCGACCTTGCTGGAGGCAGAGCGATTGCCGTGTTTAGCCACTTTTACGCCCCCAGCGGCCGCCACAAAGGCCACGGCAGTGGAAATATTAAAGGTTGAGGCCCCGTCACCGCCGGTGCCACAGGTATCGATAACGGGAGTAGTATGGGGTTTAGGGTCTTCTAAGCGAGACTGTTGCCGTAAAACTCCGGCCATTCCCGCTAATTCCGCGGCCGAGACTCCTTTTGCTTGCAAAGCCGCTAAAATCGCCCCCGATAAAACTTCTGGAATCTGACCGTTTAACCATCCGGTCATTAATTCTTCAGCTTGGTTAAGGGAAAGGGATTTTCGATCGAGTAGTTGCTGCAGTAGGTTTGGCCAGTCTGGAGTGGTCATCGCTGTTCCATTGCTGTGGGGAGGGGGCGATATAATATCATAGCGGTTTGTCTGGGGAATCGATCGCTCCTAGTCATTTTTACTTTAAATCGAGCAAACCCTGTTCTTTTAACTTAGGATTAAAACGAATTTCCATCTGGACTCCCCGTTTTTCTAGGGTTGATAAAATATCATTTTCTACTCGTCTGGATACCTGTTTTAATAACTTCATTTTCCCTAATTCGTCAGCACTTTGATAAATTTCTTTTTCTATGTCAGTCATGGCTAATTTAGCATCAATTGGTTCTGTCCAGATTTTTTCATTGCCGATTACTGCCTGACTTTCTCTTAGCCAAGCTTGTTTAATCGATTCGAGAATAGTTCGATTAGGACGCTCAATCACCTGGATTTTTAGCCAATAACAAGCTTGAGGCTGTCGGGCAAGATGTTGTTTTAAACTGAGATAAATATCACGAGAATAGCCAACAAACTCTAGGACTTGCTCTCGATTAAAAATGGCATAAACCCCGATTTTTCCCTGGAAATCAACACAGATATTACCGGTGGCATCTAGGTAGGGAATATATTCTAATTGTTCGAGATTAGCAAAAGTATCAGGCTCGTTCATAATTAACTGTCGATAATTGGTTGGAGATAAGTAGGTAGGTGTTAAAAACTTTCAGATACCCCGCTGATCAAGTAGGGTTGATTCAAGGTAGGGTTGATTCATGAATCAACCCTACCCGTTTAAAATTGTACCAAAAAGTCTTAGGCTAAATTAGTCCCCAAAAATAATCAATTCTCAATGCCTACTGCTTCTCTTAACGAAATTGTTCACGCAGCTCTCAGTGGTCAAGTGGTTTCTTTTCCCACGGACACAGTTCCCGCTTTAGCGGTTTCTCCCCCCTATGCTGCCTTAATTTTTGCCGCTAAAAAACGGACTTTTGATAAACCCTTAATTCTCATGGCGGCCTCAGCAGCAGATTTATGGGATTATGTCAAGGGAAATCAGGAAGAAAGGGAAATTTGGCGGCAAATGACCGAAAAATACTGGCCTGGCTCCTTAACTTTGGTTTTACCCGCTTCTGAAAAAGTACCAAAAGTTCTTAACCCTAAAGATCCTAGCACGATCGGGATCCGAGTTCCCGCTCATGCGATCGCAAGAGAAATTCTCGGTCGAACTGGTGTTTTAGCGACCACAAGTGCTAATCTGTCAGGACAAGAGCCTTTATTAACTCCAGAAGCGATTATGACTACTTTTCCCTCGGTGACGGTGTTAGCGCCCACAGAAAGGCAAGCATGGGGAATAATCAATAGTGGACAACCCTCCACTGTCGCGCGTTGGCAATGTCAAGGATGGGATATCTTACGACAAGGGGCAGTTTTTCTGTAAATATGGACGATATTGACGCTTTAAAACGGGAATTACAGCAAACTCGCCTCGCTTATCAGATGGCCGTGGCAATTAATCACCTCAAAAGCAGTTTTTTGGGACGGGTTGCCCACGAATTGCGATCGCCATTGAGCAGTATGATCAGTCTCCATCAAATGATTCTCGCCGATCTTTGTGAAAGTCCGGCCGAAGAAAGGGAATTTATCGCCCAGGGGCAACTGGCGGGCTGTAAACTGATGGCAATGCTGGATGAGATGATTAATCTTTCTAAACTAGAGTCGGGTACTATACCCCTCGAGCAAGAAATTTTTTCTTTAACTAAACTTTGGGAAGATTGGGCAAGTTTAACCCATTTACAGGCAGCTAATCGCAATATTAAGCTTAAATTTAGCCCTTTAACCGATGATATTGCTATTATTGCCGATTATCAGCGTTTATTTTCTGCTCTTGTCCTTCTCGTCGATGCAGCGATCGCCAATCTAAGGAGCGGCTCTATTTGTATATCCGTAAGCGCTCTTGACGAAAAAAAAGTCACTATTACCCTAGAATTTACGGGGGAAATGGCTCTCTGGCCAATGCCAGAAATTTCATCCTTGAGTTTAGAATCAAAGCCAGAAGAAGTTAAACAATTTACTCAAGCTCTCGGTCTTTCTCCCGGTCTTAAATTCCAGTTAGCGAAGGGAATTATCGAAGTATCGGAGGGGGAAATGAGCTTAGATCAAATCGATAACAATAGTCAGGACAAGCTCACACGGATCGTTTTTTCTTTACCTCGATCGCCGGATAGGAAAAATCCTCGGGATAACGATTAAATAATACCATCGTCGTGGTGGCGTTGCTTTGGAAACCAATGCGCTGGTAAAAATTTTCTTGATTAGTAGTCATCAAATAGACTCTTTCCACCCGATTTATTCGGGGATGGGCCAAGACTGTTTCTACTAATTTACGCCCTAAACCCGCTCCCTGATAATCGGGATGAACGATCACATCCCAAATAGTGGCCCGATAAATGCCGTCAGAAGTGGCCCGAGCAAAACCAATTAATTGCCGCTCATTCCACACCGTCACCACCGGATCACTATAGTCAATTGCGGTTTCTAAATCTTCTAAACGGCGATCTATTGCCCAAAATGCGGTTAAATTAAATAATTCTCGTAGTTGCAATAGATCTATCTTGCTTTTATCCTCGTCAAACTGAATCTGACTACAATCAATCATGATATTTGCTTAGTCTACGACTAAAAAATAGGGAAAGATATTTGGCCGAGAAAGAGGATTCACGCTCGATCGGGCTGATTTATGAGCAATTTCCCCTAATCTATGTGTTTGATTATACTAAATGTCTAAGATAATCTCTAGTTGATTTATCGTGATTTCTTGACAAGCTATTAATCAGTAATCAGGAGTCAACAGTCAGGAGATAGGAGTCAGCAGTCAGGAGGAGATAGGGTGATAGGGTTTTGGGGTGATAGGGTGATGATACAGCTACCCCACTACCCCACTACCCTAGGGCTGATTCATTCTCTCAAATGTCATTCTCTCAAATCCTTATCTGGCAAAGTTTTTAGTCGATTTCTCGGAAATATATATCTGAAAATTTTTAAAAACGTCGTGCTTTGCTTACCTGATAAGCGATTAAGGGTAACAAAAAAAAGAATTAGATTCGGAGAATGAAACGACCCTACCCACTACCCCACTTCATAATTCATAATTCATAATTCATAATTCCCACACCAATGCTTAACAATCAAAGATCTTCGCCGGTGTCTGTCATTTGTTTAGGGGAAATCCTCTATGATCTAATTGCCGATCAAAGCGATCGCGCTATAGAGCAAGTGACTTCTTGGACAACCTACGCGGGGGGGGCGCCGGCAAACGTGGCCTGTGGATTGCGAAAATTGGGCATAAATTCGGCTTTTATTGGTTGTGTGGGCAAAGATCAAGAAGGAGAACAGTTAATCGCCTTGCTAGACGCTCTCGGAGTCGATACTACTGGTGTGCAGTATCATGCCACCCTACCCACCCGACAAGTTTATGTCACCCGCGATGCTGGGGGAGACAGACATTTTGCGGGTTTTGGCGGCAGAAAAACAACTGATTTTGCTGATACTGCCCTTAATGCTGACCTATTACCCGAAAATCTCTGGAAAAATGCCGATTATCTCGTGATGGGAACCCTAGGGTTAGCCTATCCCCCGGCGATGGCGGCGATGATGCGCGCCCTGCAATTGGCTAAAATTTACGCGGTGAAAGTATTGGTCGATATCAACTGGCGGCCGGTTTTTTGGCCTAATCTTGAGGCCGCTCCTGATATCATTCGAGATTTTATCGTCCAGGCCGATTTGCTCAAATGTAGCGAGGAAGAAGCAAGCTGGTTATTTGGCACTGATACCCCCGTCAGAATATCATCACAATACCCCAATTTAGGGGCAATTCTGGTTACTGGCGGCGCAAAAGGTTGTAAATATCATTTAGGCGAAAATAGCGGCACTGTCAAGGCTTTTCCTGGGGAAGTAGTGGATACAACCGGGGCGGGGGATGGCTTTGTGGCCGGTTTTTTAGCTCGTGCCGCTCTGGGAGGCGATCAAATCGGTAAAAACGCCGATTTAGCCCGTAAGGCGGTGATTTATGCCTGTGGGGTGGGGGCAATGGTGACAAGGGGAGCAGGAGCGATCGCATCCCAACCGACTCGGCAGCAGCTGGAGGAGTTTCTAGCGGCCTTTGACTCCTAGAAACTATACTAGGGTTTGCGGCAAAAAGTTTTTCGTGAGGGCAGGGTGTGGCCCCCGACATCGGGGGGGGCAGGGGGGTGTGGGGTTTTACCCATTTTCAGGGGGTCAATTACCTAATTTTCAGGGAAAAAGTGCCTAAATTTCCCCCCGATCACCCCAATGTCTGGCACTTTTTGATGGGAAAAAAGTCTAAAAGTCTTATACAACAAGGTTTTTAGATTTATTCAGCCAACCCTATACTAAATCCAGTTATTAAAAACTGATTATCTATTCCTCTCTTTTGCCTTTTGCCTATCCTGATATGTAACCTATACTCAACGGATTTAGTATTATTTTCCCGTTTTTTGGTCAAACCAGTCTAAAACCCGATTCCATGCCCACCAGCGATCGCTATCGCCCCACTGACGCTGACAGGATAAACTGCTGATATAACCCACATGACCGCCATGGTGGGTTAAGAGTAGATCCACGTGGGGATTATCGGCGATCGCTGCTTGCAGATCGGGAATAACTGCCGGGGAAAAGAGGGGATCATCGGCCGCGTAGAGGATAAAAGTGGGTTTAGTTAAATAGGGTTGAAAGGGCAAGGGACTACTAGCGGCATAATAGTCATAGACTGTCTCAAATCCTAGCTTTTTAATCACTAATTCTCGATCGAATCCTGCAATCGTGGTGGCGCGAGTAATTGCTTCGGGATCGATATGATCGGGATGAGCCTTATGGATGCGTTTGGCTAACTTGCGTAGTTCCCTGGCGATCGCTTTTTCCAAGTGTTTCCCCCAAGGATCCTGGACGAGATAGGATAAAGAACGATTAGAGTCTAAATTAGGGCAAATTACCGCACCACCGCCGATATGGGTGGGATCGATCCCCAGATCTTCCCGATTATCTGCCGATTTAATTCCCCAGAGGGCCAATTGCCCCCCCAGAGAGTAACCCGTGAACCAAAAAGGGGCAGGACAGCCCATTTTTTGAGCTTGGGCGGCAATATGAAGGAAATCTAGCCCTTCATAGATGCCATCGGAGGTGAGAGTCGGGGATAATTCGGCTGTCTTACCGTGGGCCCGCCAATCGAAGAGGACGACCGCGTAGTTTCTCGCTACGGCTTTTCTGCCTAAAATTCTTAAAAACCATTGATTATCTAAGTCTCCCGTGATGCCGTAGGTGCCGATAATGGTTCCTTTTGCTTGCGGGGGGATGGAAACAATCCCGTAGATGGGGACGGCATTGGCCCCGGTGAAAATGGTTTCTTGATAGACTGGTTCGGGAATAGCGATCGTATTTTGCCAGGTTTCTCGCGCTTTTAGGGACACATAGAGAGTCATGGCAAAACCGTTTTTCAGCAATGGGGGCGGGGTGTAGGTGAGATTATCGGTCTTCGTCCTCGGATGGGCAATCATGGCAGCACAGGGGAATCTAAAAGTCAAGAGTGGGAAACAAAAATTAACTTATGCCCACCGCTTTCTTAAAAATTGTAAAGCAAATTGTCCCAAGCGGCGAGCAACTCTGACAGGGCAGTGGCCGACCAATTGCCCTCACAACCGCGACCTTGATAGAGAATCAATCGCAGGGAATAATTATCGGGAAATCCTGCCGCTTCTAACCATAAAAGCTCGCTTTCCGCTTCACAAGCAATACTTTCTTCATCCATTAATTCTGTGGCCATGGCTGCCATAGTTGCGGTCAATTGTGATAGTAACCGACGCAAATCTTGCCACTCAGCCTCGGTTAATTCCATTGCCCAATCATCGCCACCAATTAATCCTTTATAAACGGCTGCCTTAGGATTCCAACCCAGGCGCCAACCCGAACCATATTTGAGAATTTTTTCCATAATTTTCTAGAATTTTAATAGGTCAGCATCTCCCGGTTTTGATAAGGAGGGACGAGGGGGAGAGGGACTAGGAGAAGGGTTAGGAGTGGGGGTTTCTTGGGGGAGAATAGCGGGGTTATAAATTTCGACTAGAAGGGTGACTAACTGCTGCCGTTGACGACGATTAAGGCTGTTCATCGCTTTGATATCGGCAGCCATGGGATTAACGGTAAGGGTTGCTTGTCCGGGATAGTTTTCTTCGCTGATTTTCTCGTTCACTCCTAGGTAATCCCCTAGGGTTAATTGCCAATCAAAACGGATGAGAGTAAATCTTTTTTTGGTATCTTGATGATAACGAAGAAAGCGACTGATTAAAGTATTATTCGGATCGATCACTCCTGTATCTCGACGGGTATAGTTGTTTTCTTTCGGTAAATCTGGCATTGCTTGGTAAATTTGTTGAGCAACTGTTTCGGGACGTTGAATTTGGCTCATCCCCAGGGATTGCCAGGATAACCACCAGAAAAATATCCCTATTACTAGGCAGAATAATAATAATATTATTCGCTGAATTTTCAGCTTTTGAGGGAATTTTAAGAGCATATTAATCAAGAAAAGATTGAAGTTAATTATCTAGCAACAGTGGGAATTTTTCAGGAACATTTCCAGAGGTTGGGAATGTTATAATTATCTAACAATCCCTAGATTAATCTAACTGTAGGAGCTAGGATCAAAATTACCCCAGTCATCCCCATCATAGCAAAGAGCGGACACGATCGAGAGGCCAGTAAACTTTATATGCTTGACCAAAGACATGACTTTCGGGCAAAAAACCCCAATCACGGGAATCAAAACTATAGTTACGATTATCTCCCAAAACAAACAGGGTTTTTGGGGGTACAGTCATCAATTCTATTTCATAATTGGTTAACTCGGCGATGTAGGGTTCCTCGATAACTTGCCGGTTGAGATAAACTTTACCCCTGCGGATTTCTAGGGTATCCCCAGCAACGGCGATGACTCGTTTGATAAAAAAATCTCCAGAAATAGGCTCTAGTTGCTTAAGTTTTTCGGGAGTTCTAAAAACAATTATATCGCCTCTTTTCGCTTGATAAGTACTGGATTGACTGACGAAAATGCGATCACCGACTGCGAGGGTAGGTAGCATGGATTCGCTCGGAATCTCGAAAAATTCTATTTTTTGATGTAACCAATCGGGAAAATAATTACAGATAATTCCCCAAGTAAAAATCACTGCCACCATCAGCGCCAAAATGGAACGATAGGTGTGACGATGGGGATGAAATTGATGGGGGAAAGTGTGGTAAACATGATAAATAGCACTCGCTGTAATTAAAGGGGTAAGAAAGAGGATATTGGCAAAAAAATCATCCATTCTCAGGGTAATTAGGGATATGGTCAGAAAAATTATCCCTAAGCTCACCTTATCGGCGTACAATTGCCCTAACCCCGGTATAATCCGGTTAGCGAAGACGGCAAACCAGGGGTTTTTTTGTTTCCGGGGAATTTTCTCTAAGCTGTTATTCTGTCTGGAATAATAAACAGTCCAGTGAGCATCAAAAATACTGCTGATGTAAACGATAACCAGCGCAACTATTCCCCCTAATCCCCAGCTTACAGGGCCATTGGGGCTAAAAATTGCCCAAATTGTCACAATTATTAATATTACTTGAGCGATCGCCCAAATGGTGGCTTTTTGGTTTTTGTTGGCATACCATTGTCCCAAACCGGGGAAGAACATCGAGAGATTGACAGCTAACCAGGGATCTTTTGCTGGGGAATTAGTCGCACAAAGACGAGAAACGGCCGAAAAAAGGGGGGGTTTGCCCATAGTATAGACCTATTGCCAATTCAGTAATCAGTAAACAGTAAACAGTAAACAGTGAAAACACATTAGTAATAATACTGCTCGCGTAATACATACTGCTCACTTAAAACTCACATCTGATAACTGGTAACTGATAAATGATGACTGATAACTGATAACTACTATAGCAACCAACAACACTTAATGCTTTTACTTCAATTTAGCACCTCTCATTACTGTCGCAAAGCTCGTTTAGCCCTAGGTTATAAGGGGATTGATTACCAAGTAGAAAATCTCACCCCCGGACTACATATTCTCAAACTCAGTCCCCTAACCAAAGGGTTAACCACTGTCCCGGTTTTAATGGCAGCGGATGAGATTATTGCCGATTCTACTGCCATTTTCAGATATTTAGAAAAAGTAGTTCCTTTCCCCTCTTTTATTCCCGCTGGAGAAAAGGAGCAAAATCAAGCTTGGTTACTAGAGGATTGGTTAGATGAAAGTATTGGAGTAGCCACTAGATTTGTCTATTATGATTATCGCGCTGGAGAGGGAAAAGCGATCGATCCTTCCCTGAGTAGTCAAATAATTATTAATATCGTGCGACAACAATATAAAATCAACCCAGCCAGGGTAAAATTAGCGGAGGAACGACTAGAAAATGCCCTAAAGATTCTAGAATACTGGCAAAATCAGCCCTATTTAGTGGCAGATAAATTAAGTGTAGCCGATATTGCCGCCACTGCCCTATTCAGTCCTCTGGCGCTAATTCCCAGTTATCGTCAAAAATATCCCTGGTTGTTTGTTAGAATCGGGGAAATTCATCAACAGTGTCGAGAAAAATTGCCCCCCGGTTTAAATTAAATGCAGCGAACGACAAAAATTATCATCCTCATCTTGATGGGTTTATTATCACCCCTAAAAGCCCTCGCTTTGCCCGCTCCTGAAGATATTCCCGAAGAAGTTTTACGAGCAGAAATTATCACTTCGGCTCGCTCGCCCCTTGATAATCAACCCCTAACTGCGGCCGAATATGCTTTACTAGAAGAACAATTAGCCACCAGCATTTATCCCCCCCAAATTAATCCCAAAATTCGACAATTAATTGCTCTGAGAAGATTGCAAAAACTTCTCCAGATATTGATACCTTTCTATCGTTAATATCAAAATGGTCAATCTTTTTAGTTAAGACTGATTAAGTCTTGACAAAATTAATGACACCAACGTTTAAAAAACCAGGATTTAGGATTAATCTTTGCAGAGAATTAAATGATTTTTCTCCGTTAATTTGGCCATCCAACCCGGTTCAATCACAATCGTGCTAATTTTTTCGATAATAATTGCCGGTCCTGCTAGACAATCAAAAGGTTGCAGATCTGAACGCTGATAAATTGGCGTTTCCCGCCATTGATTAGCCATAAAAACTGCTACTCGATCGAGCATAGTAGGTAATTCTCCCATCGGACGGGTGCGAGTTAAAATTGCTTCTTGGGGACTGTCCATAGTCTGGATCAATTCCACGGCAATCGACTCAACAATTAAAGCTTTTTGTTCTTGTTTAAACCCATAACGTCTTTGATGTTCCCGTTCAAAATCCTGACGCATTTGATCGCTAAAATTAACCGCTAAAGTAGCATCACTGCCTTGATATTTTAAACTGACTTGCTGCCGCACCTGATTATAAACCTCTAATTCCCGACCCGCTAAAACTTCTAATTCCTTCATTTCCGTGAGTAACTGCCCGATTAAATCGGCATTTAACGGCTGTTCGATCGCTTTTTCTTTAATTACCCTCAAATCAGCCAAACCCATGCCGTAGGCGCTTAAAACCCCAGCGTAGGGATGAAGAAAAATACTTTTCATTCCCAGAGTATCGGCAATTAAACAGGCCACTTGACCCCCGGCACCGCCAAAGGTACAAAGAGTATAATCACTGAGATCATAACCCTTTTGTAGAGAGATTTTTTTAATCGCATTAGCCATATTTTCCACGGCAATTTGAATAAACCCTGCAGCCAACATTTCAGGACTATTATTACCCCCCATTGTTGCCGCCAATTCTTGAAACTTGGTCAGCACAATCTCTCTATCTAGGGTTAAATTTTCCTCCTGTCCAAAAATAGCGGGAAAATAGGCGGCTTGAATTTTTCCTAACAAAACATTAGCATCGGTAATTGTTAAGGGTCCACCCCGTCGATAACAGGCAGGTCCCGGATTAGCTCCGGCACTTTCTGGCCCAACCCGAAAACGATAACCATCATAGACTAAAATTGAACCCCCACCAGCGGCCACGGTGTGAATACTTAACATCGGCGCTCGCATTCTTACGCCAGCAATTTCGTTATCTGTTTGGCGCTCGTATTCCCCTTGAAAATGAGAAACATCGGTGCTAGTTCCTCCCATATCAAAACTGATAATTTTGCTAAATCCTGCCCTTAAACTGGTTTGTACTGCCCCAACTATTCCCCCCGCAGGACCGGATAAAATGCTATCTTTACCCTGAAATTTATCGGCAGTGACTAAACCGCCATCGGATTTCATAAATAACAAGCTAGTTTTCGGTAATTGCTGGCTAATACTATCAACATAGCGGCGTAAAATTGGTGATAGATAGGCAGAAACTACTGTGGTATCTCCCCGGGATACCAGTTTCATTAAAGGACTGACTTGATGGGAAATGGCTAGATGAGTAAAGCCGATTTCTTCGGCAATAGCTGCCACTTGTTTTTCGTGGTTGGGATAACGATAGCTGTGCATAAAAACAATCGCACAACTGCGGATACCCGCTTGATAAACTGGTATTAAATCGGCTTTAACTTGGGCGGGATTAACGGCGATTAATTCTTGTCCTTGACTATCGTAGCGTTCGGCCACTTCGATAACTTGTTCGTATAATAAAGAAGGAAGAATAATTTGACGGGCAAAAATATCGGGGCGATTTTGATAGCCAATTCTCAAGGCATCTTTAAAACCTTTGGTGATTAACAAAACCGTGCGCTCTCCTTTTCTTTCTAACAGCGCATTGGTGGCTACCGTTGTTCCCATTTTGATCACTTCGATGTTATCTAGGGAACCGCTAATATCTTTGATCCCTTGAATGACTGCATCTGGGTATTTTTCGGGATTTTCCGAGAGCAGTTTATAGAGAACAATCCACTGTTGATCGGCAATGGGAACAATCAGAAATCTAGCGGCATCTCTAGCTAGTCTTTCCATAATTTCTGGTCGATCGATTATCGCCACGATATCGGTAAAAGTTCCCCCTCGATCGATAAAAAATTTTAACATAATCCCTTCCAGTTCTCAGAATCAATGAACAATTGCGCCTAATTCTTTTAAGATAAACTAGATTGATTTATCTGAGTAAGCAAAATGTCCACAGGAATCGCTATCTTAGGGGTAGGACGTTGGGGAGTCCAT
Source organism: Microcystis sp. MC19 (assembly GCF_003019735.1). Classification (NCBI taxonomy): domain Bacteria; kingdom Bacillati; phylum Cyanobacteriota; class Cyanophyceae; order Chroococcales; family Microcystaceae; genus Microcystis; species Microcystis sp. MC19. Next base: position 3,920,008 of record NZ_CP020664.1, read on the forward strand.
TTCGTCCGTCATTTTTCTCAACATCCCTCAGCACAAGTAGTGGCGATCGTTGATCCCTCCCCTGAAAAACTCCGTCTCTGTCGCGATCAATTTAATCTCGATACTAATAAAGTTATTTTAGCCAATGACTGGGAATCTATTCGCAATCACCCCGAAATCTCGGCTGTAGTCGTCGTTACTCCCGCCATCAGCCATTATCCCCTGATTAAAGATGCTCTTAATTTAGGTTATCACGTCCTCGCCGAAAAACCCTTAACCCTCAATCCCCAAGAATGTGCCGAATTAACAGCATTAGCGGCTAAAAAACAGCGTATTTTATTAGTTGATCATACCTATCTTTTTCATCCCGCCGTTATCACTGGACAAAAAGTCCTGCAATCCGGGGGTATCGGTAAACCTCTTTATGGTTATGCCACTCGTACCCACCTGGGGCCGGTCCGTCAGGATGTGTCCGCTTTGTGGGATTTAGCTATTCACGATATCTCGATTTTTAATCATTGGTTAAATAGTACACCAGTATTTGTGCAGGCGCGAGGAACGGTTTGGCTACAACCTAATCTAGCTGATTTGGTCTGGTTAACCCTGATCTATGGCGATGGTTTTCAAGCGACTATTCACCTTTGTTGGTTGAATCCCGATAAACAGCGACGCTTAGGAATAGTTGGCAGCGAAGGGACTTTAATTTTTAATGAATTAGACTCTCGATCGCCTTTAACCCGACAAAAAGGCCATTTTGAGCGTCAGGAAGCCTATTTTATTCCCCGGGGACAGGAGACGGAATCTATCCCTATTGCCGATGGTGAACCCCTAAAAGCATTATGCGAACATTTTTTAGAGTCAGTGGCTACGGGTGTCGATTCTCCTGTATCTTCGGGATCGGTAGGGACGGAATTAGTCAAAATTCTCCAGGCAGCAGAATTATCTCTAGCCAGAGGTGGAGAAATCCTGCGCTTAGAATAGGGATATCCAATCATTGTTTCTTCCCTATTATCCCACTATTACGCAACAAGTCTATTGTTTTAAGTCCGTAGTCTGATCGTGGGTGGGGTTGAACGATAGAGAAACCCAACATTTTTAAATAATTGGGTTGGGTTTCGTTCCTCAAACCAGCCTACTTATTGCTAAATTTGTTGGTGTAATTTCGGGTGTGGCTGTGACAGAAAACTATCAGAAAAAGGTTTTTCTGGCTTTTCCCCACGCTCGGCACAAAAAGCTAGGTAATCTTCCACTGAATCAGCAAAAGCCTGCTGCAATTCCGCTACACTCTCTCCCTGAAAAGTGATAACATCTCGGACGTTGGCCACCTCACCGTAAAAGATACCCGCCTCGTCATCAAAAAAAACTACTGCTTCGTAACCTTTACAATTCATTCTAAGTGATAATTGTTTACTGTTCACTGCTAAAGGGTAATTCCGAGAAATCTATCTCACCTATTTGATCGATTCCCCAGAGAGGATAGCAGTCATAATCTGCCATTAACTTAATTTTTTAAATTATTATCATTGGGGCAATGGTGGCAATAGAGACTGCAATTGTTCTAGCAAAGGAGAAAGTCTTACTGTAATAATATTCCAGACAATTTCTGGTTGAACCTGATCGTACTGATGGCTAATAATATTTCTGAGTCCAATAATTCCCCTCCAATCAATTTTGGTGTGTTTTTGTTGAAAAGTCTCAGGAATTCTACGGGCTGCTTCTCCTAAAATTTCTAATTGTCTTTCCACAGCACTTTGTAACAAAAGACTCTTGGAATATTCTTCCAAAGAAACATCTTTGAATAAATTCTTGGATATTAGTAATAGCTTCGACCATATCCCAAAGATATCCAGCCTCACGACTGTTCATGACGATAAATTAGCTGATGAGTTTTTAAAATTTCGTAACGACGATAGGGGTTTTTCAGTCCCTCTTGATTAACCAAGTCAACTTTGCGTCCGAATATCTCCTCTAATTCTTCTTTCATCTGAACAATATCAAACAAATCCCAGCCATGATTGGGAGCAAACCTATAAAGAACATCAATATCACTATCAACTCGAAAGTCTTCCCTTAATACTGAACCAAATAAAGACATTTCAAGAATTTTCCAATGTTGACAAAAATTAGTAACTTTGCTTAAGATAACTTGAGCTTGTTTTTTGTTAAAACCAGAATTTAACAAGATTTTTTCGGCCTTGTTGGTGGTTATTTTAACAACCTTCGCTGTAATAGCTTGTTTCATTGGTGAGCAAAATCCCCCAAATTATCCTTGACAAAACACTTGAGATCGTTAAGGTTACAGTAACCCGCCATGTAAAGTCGGCTGGTAGGCTACACCCACATTAACACACCCTAGGAGATCGGCGCTCACTTTTTCGTCCGTAGTCTGATCGTAGGTTAGGCCAAACGATAGTGAAACCCAACATTTTTAAATCATTGGGTTGGGTTTCGTTCCTCAACCCAACCCACGGCTTTTTAACAACCGATAACTGTTTCATTTTTTATTGTCCTTAACAAAATTTAACACTACCTCAATTTTTTCAAAAAAATCGACCCGCCGCTAGGCGGGAAAAAGAGAAAAATTGAAAAAAGTAAAAAAGGGTAAAAAGGGTAAAAAGAAAATAAGGGTTACAGAGTCCTCCCAGCACCGCACACCACCCGAAAACCGTCGTAGTCGTTGAAGTCGTCGCGGCGGGCGTTGACGCCGCGGTAAGCAGAACGGCAGCCATAAGGATCGTCGTACCAAGAACCGCCCCGCACTATTTGATAATCATTATCATTTGTCAGCCAAGCACTGCCATCCTTTGGCGCTCCGATATAGTTATCGTGCCAATCGTCTTCGCACCACTCCCAAACATTGCCACTCATGTCATAGAGTCCCCAAGCATTGGGCTTTTTCTGGCCCACAGGATGAGTTGTCCCCCGAGAATTTCCGTAATACCAAGCGTAATCTCCTAACTGATTAGCATCATCACCGAAATAAAAGCGAGTAGTAGTCCCCGCACGACAAGCATATTCCCATTCCGCTTCTGTGGGGAGACGATAGGTTTTCCCTGTTATCTGACTCAATTTCCGACAAAAGGCTTGAGCGTCATTCCAACTAACCTTTTCTACCGGATTTTGGGGATTATTTTTAAACCAATTTTTAAACCGAGAGGGATTGGTTCCCATTACCGCTTGATATTGTGCCTGAGTCACTGGATATTTCCCAATCGCAAAACTGTTGACTTTAACTTGGTGTTGAGGCTTTTCATGACTTTTAGCATCGCGATCGCTGTCAGGAGATCCCATGAGAAATTGACCTGCTGGTAAGCCTACCATTTCCAGTGTTATTCCCTTGGGTAGGTTTTCGGTAAATAGAGTTAGCTTTGCTGGGGGAGGTGGTGGCGAAGAGGGCGGTGGTGGCGCTACTTTAGATGACGGTGTAGATGTCACAGTAGCAATAGGTAACGGTGTAGATGTCACAGTGGGGACGCACACCACCCGAAAACCGACGTTGCCGAGGTTGAGGTCGTCGACGCGGCGGTCGCTGCGGTTGCGGAAAGCAGAACGGCAGCTAACTGGATTGAAGGACCAAGAACCGCCCCGCACTATTTGATAATCATTATCATTTGTCAGCCAAGCACTGCCATCCTTTGGCGCTCCGATATAGTTATCGTGCCAATCGTCTTCGCACCACTCCCAAACATTGCCACTCATGTCATGGAGTCCCCAAGCATTGGGCTTTTTCTTGCCCACAGGATGAGTTGTCTGCTGAGAATTTCCGTCATACCAAGCGTAATCTTCTAACTGATTGGCATCATCACCGAAATAAAAGCGAGTAGTAGTCCCCCCACGACAAGCATATTCCCATTCCGCTTCCGTCGGTAGGCGATAGGTTTTCCCAGTTATTTGACTCAATTTCTGACAAAAGGCTTGAGCGTCATTCCAACTAACATCTTCTACCGGATTTTGCGGATTATTTTTAAACCAATTTTTAAACCGAGAGGGATTTTTTCCCATTACTGCTTCATATTGTGCCTGAGTCACTGGATATTTCCCAATCGCAAAACTGTTTACTTGAACTTGGTGTGGAGGCTTTTCGTTCTGGTAAGCATCGGGATCGCTGTCAGGAGAGCCCATGAGAAATTGACCTGCTGGTAAGCTCACCATCTCCAGTGTTATTCCCTTGGGTAGGTTTTCGGTAAATATAGTTAGCTTTGCTGGGGGAGGTGGTGGCGAAGAGGGCGGTGGTGGCGCTACTTTAGGTAGGGGTGTAGATGTCACAGTAGCGATACTTTTACCCGGAAAAATATCAAAATTTAAATCACTAAATCGCTCACACCAATAACACTTTCCGTAACTGCGGTTGTAGTAATGATTATCAATTTTGCCACAGCGTATAACCTCTTTTAGTGCAGCTTCCAAAGTACCGCGCCATTCCTCAGCCGTCGGTCGTCTGTCGGGGAATTTATGTCCCTCATTGAAACAGCGCAAAAATAAGGCGTGTAAGTCGGGATGTAAAATATTTAATGGGATTGTCGTATTACTAGGTACAAGCAATTTATCCCCAGAAAAAGGCCAGAGTCCCCGTCGAATTAGTTCCGACTGTTCCAGGGAATCCCCTCCTCCTTGCCACAATCCCCGAAACGGCGGCCCGCCAAATAGTAGATAATAAATAACAACTCCTAATCGAAAGCGATCATGCACTTCTGTTTGATCTACATCTGCTAGATTCACTCCGATTAATTCCGCCGGTGTAAATCCTTCTGAGCCAACTAAACACCGATATATTTTACCGCTATAGGGATCTGGTACTTGAAATGAATCTGTATCAATAATTGTAGGCAACGCCCGATTATTCACTAAGATATTTTCTAGCTTGATATCTCCCAAAACATAACCTTTAAGGTGAATTGCTTGGATAATAGCGGCTATATTCCGCGCTACTACATGAAGAAAATACCAATTAGTTTCTAACTTGTATTTTCTTCTCATTATGGGCGTACAAAGCTTTAATAACGTTTCTGAACCCACCACTTCTGGCATTAAAAAACCAACGACTTTTCCCTGGTTATCTTCCAAGATAGAATAGGGCCAAGCGAAGGAAATATGGTTAAGATGAGCATTAGGATCCCCAGGACGATTTCTCACCATTAACTGTAATTTATCAACCCTTTCATTATGGGGATTGTGGTAGATTTTCGCTAAGTACCCATTAAAGTTAGTGTGCCATACTTTCGCCTCGCCACTGTTCGCCAGTTCTTGCGTCAGTGTAATCCAGCGATTCTGTAGTTGACAGCGATAAGTTAAAGACATCAAAAAATCTCCGAGTATTTGTGCTGTTCAGAAAAATTTATATAAGTAGCCTGTGAAAAATAATATTTATATCAATACCTTGTTGTTCATGGGAACTAGAGTTGGTAGTCAGGAACTGACCACTGATTCAAAAGGATTGATTATAGGAACTCCTGTGCCAGCGAAGTCACTCACATTACGGGTGACTAGGATTAAGCCGTAGGTGAGTGCAGTAGCGGCGATCATTTTATCTAGAGCATTATGAGGATTGGGAACGCGCAATTTGCCCCAAACTTGGGCTTCAAGTGCTGTGAAATCTAGAATATGGTCGGTGTAGTCTTCCAAAACAGTCTGCAACCAGGTTTCTAACAGTTCGGCTTGGTGTTGGTCGCCACGATGTCGAATCAGGTCAACTCCTCGCCGCAGTTCGCCAATAGTGATAACGCTAAGATAAAGCGGCGCGGATTGCTCGACAGCTTGCTGGAAAAATTGCAGGACACCGGGGTTGGCTGTGCTTTTTTTACGCAATTCGCTAATAATATTAGTATCAATCAAATACTGGTTTAGCTGTGTCATCTTGAACGCGATCAAAGTCTGAATCGTTGCCAACGTTGGGAATCTGGCGTAGCACCTCTGCTAGGGATTTTCGTTGCGGTTGCAGCAAGGCTTTTTCTAAGATTTGGCGGTGTTCGGCTTCGGCACTGATCCCGTGTTGGCTGGCTCGCTTTTTGAGAGCTTTGACGATGGCTTGATCGATATTGCGGACGATTAAATCTGCCATAGACGACATCCGTTTGAGAGTGGTATTGTATTCTCAACCATTTAAATGATAGCAATGATAGTCAATGATCTTATCCTAGGTTGGGTTGAACGATAGTGAAACCCAACATTTTTTAATAATTGAGTTGGGTTTCGTTCCTCAACCCAACCTACAGATTACTTTTGATAGATTTTTTGCTCACGATTGTTTGAGGTAGATGTAATCAAATCAGGTTCATTGTTTTTTACTGCTGCTGCTGTTCCATCACTTCCCGCAAAATGTAGTTAATTTGTGTCTCATATCCTTTCCCTTGAGCTTTTAACCATTCTAAGATATCTTGATCTAGTTGGATGGTTAATTGCTGCTTTGATGGCGAAAAAGATACTGTTTCTTGGGTAAGGAATTCATCACCTAACGGCGGAATATCAGAATAATCGATATTCTCATCCGTCATCGCATCAATTCTCTTCAAGTCGCTTTTGATAGATTTTTTGCTCACGATTGTTTTACCTAGGAACGCTATGATCCAGAAACCCGGTTTCTTAAACCCCTCAGCCTTAGTCCCATCGTAGGTTGGGTTGAACGATAGTGAAACCCAACACTTTTTAATAATTGAGTTGGGTTTCGTTCCTCAACCCAACCTACAGATTACTTTTGATAGATTTTTTGCTCACGATTGTTTTACCTGGGAACGCTATGATCCAGAAACTGGGTTTGTCAAACAAACCCGGTTTCTTAAACCCCTCAGTCCCATCGTAGGTTGGGTTGAACGATAGTGAAACCCAACACTTTTTAATAATTGAGTTGGGTTTCGTTCCTCAACCCAACCTACAGATTACTTTTGATAGATTTTTTGCTCACGATTGTTTTACCTAGGAACGCTATGATCCAGAAACCCGGTTTCTTAAACCCCTCAGCCTTAGTCCCATCGTAGGTTGGGTTGAACGATAGTGAAACCCAACACTTTTTAATAATTGAGTTGGGTTTCGTTCCTCAACCCAACCTACAGATTACTTTTGATAGATTTTCTGCTCACGATTGTTTTACCTGGGAACGCTATGATCCAGAAACTGGGTTTGTCAAACAAACCCGGTTTCTTAAACCCCTCAGTTTCTTAAACAAAAAGCTAGGAGTAAGGTTTTATCATCGGTTGTTAACTTATTTAAATCCTCCCGCTCTAAAAATTCTTTGAGGTCTTCTTGCAATGGCGTTTCTGTCTGTTGTAAATATTCCTCTAATGGCTGAAAAAAAGGCGGAAAAGGCTGCCAATTTTTATAATTGATCGATACCTTTTCCACTCCATCCGTCGCCACACAAATAAAGGCAACTGGCTCGGTTAAAATTTTTATTTGCATATCCTCCAAAGCATTACTAGAAGTAACAAAAGTGGTTTCATTGATGTATTCCCCCTTGTCAGGCTGAAACAATAACTGATAATTTCCTCCCAGAGGTTTGAACACAATAAAACCGTCTCCTATCTGCATCGCCGCTAATCGTTTTGAAGTAACCAAAACAACCAGTAAAGTTGTCGCCAGATCATTAATATCTAACTGTTCTTTTTCGGCTTCTTCTTGGAGAATTTGCTGAACATAAGCCAACAGTTGCCGGAATATTTCCTCTAATTCGGCTTCAGTTCCAGTGGCAGCTAATGCTGTTTTTTTGAGCTTATCCTCTAAAAATTGCAGCGCTGCTTTAACTGTTATTTTCGCCCCTAAATCCGAATGTTTGGCACTACCGGCCCCATCGGCTACGGCTCCAATCAAAACATCCTGACCCAATAATTTATAATCACCATAATCTTGACAGGGTAATCCCGTTTGGACGTGAAAACTACCGACCACCGACTGACATAATGTTCTCCACATAATTAACTGTCCTCTAGGTGGTGATTTGTCCCCAATTCACTGGTGGTAAAGCGATCGCCGCTCCAATTTTACCACCAGAAACTCGTTTCATTGAGTTACTTAACCACTGAAATAATTCCCGAAAATCTAAACCATTGAGTAACACGGGGGGATTATTAGAAATCTGTTTAAGCGTCTCCATATCAGCACCCTGAACACCTACAGAAAAAAATAAAACTCGATTTTCGGCTTCGGCTTGTTTTACCCGTTGCGCCGCCAGACTCCATTGATCCGTAGGCGCACCATCAGTAATTAAAAATATCCAAGGGCGATAATATTGGATACCATTATTTCTATAAATCGCTTTACGATCTTCGATTAAATCTAAGGCCAATTCAATCGCTTGTCCCATGGGGGTTAAGTCTCCTGCGCTTAAAGTAGGTGGCGTAAATTGGTCAATCCCGACAAAATCTTGCACGGTTTTAACCCCTCCCTTACCAAAGGTAACAATGGCGGTTTCTACGCTCAACGTCGCTTGGATATCCCGCATCACGTCCTTCTGAAAGGTTTTGATACCATCATTGAGAGCCTTAATCGGTTCTCCCTGCATTGAACCAGAGGTATCTAGTAGTAGTACCACAGGACAGCGATTTTCCTGATTTTCGACAAATTCAGCCACACCAATCGGCATTTTTTTCAAGCCTCCTAATTTTTTGAACTGGGGGAACTATGGGAGTTTTAGGAATTGGGATTATCTACTTTTTGTCCTATTATATTATCTCTGCCAGTCCCATCAGAGGCTCTCTTATTCTTTGTGTGATAAGTTTAACTTACTATAAGAGCGATCAATCTTTGTGTCCTCTGTGTCTGGAGTGGTTCGTTCCACTCACCCACCGGCCTTACCGTATCTTAGAATACATTTTAACCACAGAACCCATCAGAAAAGATATCTTTCCCTTAAGCTGAACGCGGGATTTGATTTTTGACTATTAGTCGCAGGGTTTGTTGCAATTCCTCGCGACTGTGAATTTCCTCCAGACGGTGAACCGGAACACCTCGATCGAAGAGAATTAAAGTAGGCAGACTACGCAGACGAAAACTATTAGCTAATTTAAAATTATTATCGGCATTGACACCGACTAATTGAATCGCATCTTGACAGTCATTTTGCCAAGACAAGAGGGTGGGTTGGATTAAACGACATAAACCACACCAAGGCGCCCAAAAATACACGAGAACCGGACGAGAAGACTCTAAAACTAGCTTAGGGAAGCTCTTTTCGTTGACAGATAGTATCATGTCTAAACGTATTTTATGAAAACTTTATTTTGATATATAAACCATTCTACACCAATCGGGATCAACAGGAAAGGGGTTGGGAGCAAAATCACCAATAAATTTTACTTGTTGCTTGCATTAGCCAAGGATGCGCCCACCAGAGGAGTAAAATAAACCCTGTTACTCCTAGATAGGCAGGACGAAGGAATTCTTGCCATTTCAGGCTTTGCCGACCATCGATAATCGCTAAAAAGGGGACCACTGAGGTGCGTTCTTTGATCTTTAAAAATGCCTCTCCGTAACGGTCTTCTAACCGGCGATCGCCATGCCAGACGGCAAAAAGATGATGAGCAATTAAACCCAGGGAAGTTAATAGGGTAAAGCTTGTCCCTAACCAGAGGGTGTGAGCAATACACCAGATCACCTGTCCTACCATCTGGGGATGACGGGTAACGCGCAGGATGCCGGTTTCGTAGAGATGAACCTGGGGTTTTTGGATAGCGGCGATCTCCAGCAGGTTAAAGGTGGCAGGATAGAGAAAGAAAAAAGAAATGGCCGAAAGTATCCAAACTAGGGTTTTTACTCCGGTTACTCCCTGTACTTGCCAGAGAAGCAAACCATCATAACGATGATTGAAGAAATAAACTACTAAAATTACGGCTAGAGGGATACTAACAAGGGCAAATAATACCCGATACAGTCGCGCACCGATGATGGCTTCTCCCCCCATTCGTAAACTGGCTAATCCGCTATGGGCAACAGCAAAACCCAATAATAAACCTAACATGATCCAATGACTAGCGAATGCCACTTTTACCCTCTTGATTGACTAAATTTCTCTCCGACCTCTATTTTAAGGATTGATGGTTAATTTTTCAGCCCCCTTTTTTGTAAGTACCTAAGCAAAATTAATTACACATCCAAGCCGTCACCCGTCAGCCAAAAGCTTTTTGCTGTGAGTAAACAGTGAACTAAAAATTCAAATCTGATCCCTGATAGCTGTCCCGGAGTCCCCCGTCTCCTGTCTCCTGTCTCGACTAGGAAATTAATTTTGCACGACTACTTATTGCCAGTATCGGGGATTCGGGGCAAAATAAAACTATGCTTCCCCAAAGCCACTCCCAGGAATATACCCGGGGAACTGTCTAATTTGGCCACTTTTTAGGTAATATGTCTTATCCCCAAAAGCGATTTGTGATGGTCTGTCAGCATTCTTCCTGTTTGGTGCAGGGTGCGTCCGAGCTTCTTTTAGCATGGCAAACGGCAGCTCTCCCAGAAGATGTCATCGTTATGACCAGTGGTTGTCAAGGACAGTGTAGCACTAGCCCGACGGTGAGGATTATTCCCGAGGAAACCTGGTACTGTCATGTTAAACCAGAGGATGTCAGTCAGATTGTCGAGGAACATTTAAAAAACGGTCAACCGGTCGAGCGTTTACTCCATCCACGCCTTCACGCTCAATGGCAGTAAACTTGATCATCAATTTTTAAGTGATGCTTCACTTGACGACTTAACAGAAAACCCCCAGCGAGCGCCTAATCGGTAGAACAAGACTTCGAGATAGCGGGTGCTAGATGGTGATTTTGTCCTTGCGTTTCCCAAAGATGGGCGTACTATGAAAGTAGGGGAAAAAAGATAATTTTAGCGATCGATTAACAATGACTAGGGATCTCTGTAGGATTTTATTGATAGAGGATGAACCGACGACTGTTAAATTAATCCAGAGATTGCTGTTAAAGGCCCCCCAATGTTCCCTGGCCGGGGGGTTGACTTTCACCCTCACCCAAGCTCAGGATCTACAGGAAACTGCCGAAAAACTGGCAGGGGAGAAATTTGATCTTATCCTCTTAAGCTTGGAAATCTCTGTCCCCCCCGGCTTAAATATTCTAGTCAAAACCAGAGAATTAGCCTCTGATATACCGATAGTGGTTCAAACTACTAGCAATGATGAGAAATTAGTCGTTAAAGCCTTTCAACTGGGTGCTGACGGTTATATTCAGTTAAATAATATCGATAGTAGTCTTTTAGTCTATCAAATTCGTGTGGCGATCGAGCGTCAGCAATATATTCTCAATCTTAAACATCAACAACAGGAACAGGAATTTCGCGAACTGGAACAGTTAATCAAGGGAGGACACACTAGCATTACGGCGAAAATGTTCGGTTCTGAGGCAATAAGGCAGAGTATCCCCGATATTTTTCAAGAATTAGTCCAAAATTACGGAGAGTTATTAGATTTAGCTTTAGAAGAACAAGCATACAAAGTGGAACATAATCTATCGGAACGACTGCGAAGCTTGGCCGATAAGTTAGGATTCTTAAAAGCTAGTCCTCGCGATGTGGTGGATATTCATACCACCACCCTACGCCAAAAAAATCAGGATGTCACCCTGGCCAAAGCGCAGGCCTACGTTAGCGAAGGTCGTCTCATGGTCCTGGAATTGATGGGTTATCTCGTCTCTTTCTATCGTAAATACTATATCGGTCTCAGCAACATTAAACTGTTCAATAACACGCAATCATGAGTCAATATCTTCTCAAACTCTATATTATGGGCGATTCAAGTAAATCCCAGAGGGCGATCGCTAATATTTTTCGTATCTGTCGTGAGGAATTATCTGATCTTTATACAGTAGAAATAATTGATGTTCTCGAACAGCCGCAATTAGCGGAACGGGATAAAATTCTCGTAACTCCTACTTTAGTCAAACAACTTCCCCCACCCCTACAAAGAATTATCGGCGATATGTCCAATACCCAAAAGGTTCTCCTCGGTTTGGATGTTATTCCCAAAGACTCCCATCTCAATTAGGATTCACCTAAAAATTCTTTTGGTTAGGTTTTTCCTCGCTAATAAGTAGGTAGATAGCCCCCTTATTAAGGGGGGATTAAGGGGGGATCGAAGGTAAAATCTATCTTCTACTTAATTAGAACCACTTACTTAATTTCTAATCTTGATTTTATTCAATCGCCTCAGCGATGTGTTTTAAAATCTGCAAAACCTTATATATTTCTTCTCTGGAAATAAAGGGAGCAAATACCCTAGATAGGGCATAATGATGGACATTAGCTCTCAATTTGACAAATAAAAGATCATCTCCATTGGTGACGAGAGCAAAGCTAGGTTTTTCTGGCCGGGGATTAGCCATCAAATAGGCCAGGGTTTGCGGTAAGGCAGTCCAAACCGATAGGGCGGTTTTTTTGGATTCTACAATTACCACCCAAAACTGATTTAACCAGACTAAAACATCGATTCTACCCGATAGTATTTCTTCCCCATCATCGACGGTTAAGCTTACCGATTCCTCTGCGCGTACTCGAAAAGGCGGATCGTAAAAACCCGCAATCGCTAGTAAGGGAGAAACTAACAATAAAGTCACGGTTCCTTCTAATAACTGTCCTGCCGATCTTTGGTATAAATATCTTTGTCTTAGTTCATCTAAACTCTTTTTTTCATGGCTAGATAGAGACAGTAAATCACTTTGCCATTCGGGAAAAAATGCCCTATCTTCTGTTAAGGAGAGATTAAATCTTGTCTCAGCTAGGGCAATAGTCGTGATAACATCAGTAATAGCACTCGACATAAAAATTAGCTCACCAATCTAGATAAAATTTCTCGATGAATTAAAGCTCGATCGATTAAAAAATATTTGCGATCGCTGGTTAATGCCTCTCCATTGGCATAAAAATTAATCCAAGTGTTACTAATATCATTAACTGCCTCTGGTAACTGATCTAATTCCCAACCCGGCATCGGTACTTCGGCAATTAATCGCGACACTTTCGGATCATAACTAAGGGCAAAACAACGACAATCTTCTGCCGCGGCCATAATCAAACTATGAAAGCGCATTCCGATCACCATTTCTACCCCACGAAATACGCCTTTTAACTGTCTTGGGTCCTCTAAACTAATGATTTGATAATTTTCCCTTAATTGACGGGCTACAGCTTCACAGAGGGGCAAATCCCGCGACTTTTGAAAAGGGACTAGGAGAATAAACGCTCCCGTACTGGTTTGTAAATCAATTAAAGCTTGGGTTAATTTATCTAATTTTGCCGGGGTTAATAGGGGATGGGGACGTAAATTGACGGCGATTCTTGGGGCAGGTAAATCCGATAATCCCTTGACTGATTGAGCTTCTAAGGCCCATACTGGATCGGGGGCAACAATGGGACTAATACCCCAATTGGCGACTAAATGAGCCGAAGTATCATCGCGCACACTAACTAAACTACATTGTTTTAAGACTTTTTTGGTTAACCAACGGGTAAAAGGTCTATTTAATGGTCCAATTCCCTGGCCCCAAGCAATAGTTTTTAAGCCCAATAATTGAGCAAGAGCCATTAAACCACCGTAATACATTGGACTGGCAAAACTGGTGACATCCTGCATTAAACTGCCGCCACCCCAGATAAATATATCCGCTTTTTTCATAGTTTGAAAAACTTGCCACCAATCCCGACTAGGACAGGTTTCCACTCCATAACGTTGACTGGTTTCTCTGGGATTATTTGACAAAACAATAGGTTTAATTTCTGACGGCAGCATCTGCAATAGAGACACTAATAATGCCTCATCTCCTCCGTTTCCTCTCCCATAATATCCACAAATTACTGCACGCATATATCAGTTATCAGTTATCAGTTATCAGTTATCAGTTGTCAGTCAGAAAAAGGCAAAAGTCAAAAGGCAAAAGGCAAAAGTATGGTAAATTTGTCTCCTGTCTCCTGTCTCCTGTCTCCTTTGTCCTCTTTGTTACTTTTTTCTTGAAAAATGTCTCTTAGTTTCTTAAGTTATGCTGTCAGCTACAAGTTAGCAGTGACCAGTTTTATTGGATTGCAGTTATCAGTTTATCTATTTTATTATTCCCACTCATAACTAATAGCTTAAACCTGATCAGTGATCACTGATCACTGATTTAGTCGTCCATTTGCCAGGGTTCGGTGATGTTTTTTTCATCGAGGATATTTTTTGCTCTTAAAATCAAGACCAATTCACCTAGTATGGTGACATCGGGGGAACTATCAAACCATTGTAAAAAGACGGAATTATCCCTCTCTACTAGATAATAATTGTTTACGTCCCATTCGGCAAAAACTCGATCGATCACTAATAACACTTCCTCGGATCTGGTGGCAATCGATCGAGGTAATTGATCACTGGGCCATAAAATAGCTACAGGATCGATCGCCTTGAGAATTGCTTGCCAACCGGGGAGAGGCACGATTGTTTGTTTATCCCCCACCGTTACCAGTCGAAAAGGTTCCTCGACGCTCAAACTTTCTGTGTGTTTTATATCAGTTACCGTCACCGGAAATCTTCCTACTAAAGGAATAATTCTGGCTAATTCGTCCTCATCCTGTAAACGATGGACGGGTAGCAACGGTGCGCTACGGGTGGGAGTAACGGTAAAATCTTGTAGTAAGGACTCGATCGCCTGTCTGGCCGAGTCAGAATGGGCAAATTTCAAACCTTTAGCGATTAATTTCGCTCTTTCGGCTAAATCCCGCTTTTGTTTGCCCCGTTTCCAACACTGGTAAGCGATCGCATCTCCAGGATGACGGGTAAATTCACTGGGAATCTGGGATAAACGGGAAAAATCTTGGATAGCTTTGGCGATATCGTGTGCTTCGGCCACCTCAATCCTTTTTTCTGCCGCTAATTTCGCTGCCCCCAATCTTTGTTCTTGGTTGAGAATACGCAATTCATATAGCACATCACTGCGCGGCCCGATGTAGTAACTTAACAAATCTTCATCTGCTCCCGCTTTGATTAAACTCTCAAAAACTTGGGCAGCGACAATAATTAAATTTTGTTGGGCATTTTGAAAACCGGTTTGTTCAAAAATTAACTGGGAATCGTAGCCAGCTTTTTGCAGTTTTTGACATTTTTGCCCCCAATTCACCCAATTTCCTTCCTTATGAAGCAGCGAGCGCATTAATTCGGTCGCTTCCGTTTCGCTGATTCGATCATCTGTACTGCGAGGCTGTTCTGTCATAGACAACTTGATCAAGCTACAATAACTAAAATTTATCTAATCCCTCAAAAATCTTCAATAGCAATTAAGGTTAACAGGATAGACTAGATAGTAACAGGATAGCTGACAATCACCCCCTTCGTACCTGTTAGGGCAAGTTTATCTTCAATGTCTAGATTAAGAGTTAATGGAAGCATTCCCCCCTCGTCCACAACTAACCCCAGTCAAAGGACGATGAAAACCAAGCGTCACCCCAAAGATAGTGCCTTGGGTTTAGTCTCTACCCTCAGCTTTCCGGCGATCGTCGGGACAGCGGATATGATGCTAAAATCGGCAGAAGTTACCCTCGTGGGTTACGAAAAAATTGGCGGTGGTCACTGTACGGCGATCGTGCGTGGTAATATTGCCGATGTGCGGTTAGCAGTGGAAGAAGGGGCAAAAACCGCCGCACAGTTCGGACAATTGGTATCTAAATCGGTTATTCCCCGACCGATGCCCAATTTAGAGGTAATTTTCCCCATTGGTAGCCGTTTAGCCGAAATTGCCCAAAGTCAACGGGGTTTCAGCAAACTGAGCAATATGTCGATCGGTCTCTTGGAAACCAGGGGTTTTCCCGCTATGGTGGGGGCAGCCGATGCCATGTTAAAATCGGCCGATGTGCAGTTAGCTTCCTACGAAACAATTGGGGATGGTTTGTGTACGGCCATTATCCGGGGTTCCGTCGCTAATGTGGCCGTAGCCATTGATGCGGGAATGCGGGAAGCAGAGAAAATCGGTGAACTGCACGCGGTGATGATTATTCCCCGTTTATTGGAAGATTTAGAACATACTCTACCGGTGGCCAGCTACTGGTTAGAAACCCCCGAACCTTTACCGATGTTGTTACCCAATACTGTCCGGGAAAAACAACGGGAATTGGTCGCGTTACCTGAATTGGAAAAAACCAAAATACCGATTCGTCGTCAAGAAATGCAGGAGAAAGTGTTAGAAGAAGTGATTCCCGTGGAAGTTATCACCGATGAGGACAGTTATTAATTTTTATTTTCAACTTTGCTCCTGTGCTGCTAAAAGTACAGGAGCAAAGGTTTGAATTAGGGTTTGCGGCAAAAAGTTTGTTGGTGGGTGTGGATTTCCAGGTAAAAAATCTTTACAGAAGACCCCGACAATTAAACGAATCGAATAATTATAAATTTTTGTCAAGAGGTGCGGTCAGATCAAATAATCGTCGCTAGAATCAGCCTAAATTGTCAGAAATTTATAGCGGTTCTCGCATCTGTGCGGCACACTTAAACCTTTGCTGATTAAGCTGTTTAGGATCGGGAATGTACCTCTTGCGAATCAGAAACGCTATAGTAAACAAAGAAGAACTAAAGACTGCTTCTTAAAAAGTTAAAAATGTGGAAAATGTGGAGAAAAGAGTTAGATGTATCCCACTGAACATGAAAAGTATCTGGCAGCTAGAGAAAAATGGGTTCATGAAGATAACCTAATAAACTATAGACTGTCTTGGCTTCTATTGTCACAAACCATATTATTTGCAACATATGCTGTTCTTTTGGCTGCCCAAAATACTGTTCCACAGTTTGAGCGAATTAATAAGCTACTTGTTATACTGCCTTGGATTGGTGTGGTAAATTTAATAATCGCCTACATATCAATTTTAGCAGCTCTCTCTGCTCAATATAAGCTCAAAGAAGCTATTGGACGCGAATTTGAAGTTACTCTTGGTACACTTACATTGGGTGGTTTTATTTTGGGTCATTTAGCTGCAATATTGTTGCCAGGGGTGTTTTTTGTAGCTTGGTTTGTTCTAATTATTCCTTGAAGGCCGTAGGGTGCGTTCCCTAAGGTGGCTTCTACTGCTCCATCGATCGATTTTGGGGAACGCACCATGCACATTGATTCAAGCTGTGGGTTAAAGTGCGATGTGGGCTAATCTGGCTAACAGGCTTTTGGGCGTGATATAGGGAAAAGTTCTGGTGATTGCTCCTAGATGGGGTGATATACCGAAAGTTGACCCATATCGTTACTCTGAGGAGTGTTATCCAGAAATTTTCCGTATAATTTTTAGTTATACATACATTATCTGTAGCTGAAAGTGGAAGATTTAAGTAAAGAAAAGGCACAATATGACTAAAAAGAATCAATCAAAAAGATTAACGAATCAACATAAAGAGTCCAAAGGTGTAGTTGGTATATTTGGAGATGAAGCAAAATCACACGACATAACTGTTGGAAAAATTTCACTTTTTGTAATTGAACAGCTTGAAAAGGAGTTTCCTCAATTATCTTTTCAATACAAAACGAGCATAAAAAAAGAAGAAATAAACGAAGCATTAAAGAAAATTGACCCAGAATTAGGACAAACACTTTTTGTATCAAATTCAAGTATTATACCCGATGGTGGAATAATAGAAGTAAAAGATGATAACGGTAATTGGAGAATCGTTTTAGTTTCGGAAGCTAAACATCAGGGGAAAGACATTGAAAACATCAAAGCAGGAAAACTTGTAGGAGCAAAAAATGATCAAGATTTGATGGCTGCCGGTAATGCGATAGAAAGATCGCATAAAAACATATCTGAAATCGCTAATTTGATGTTATCTGAATCTCATTTTCCCTATGTATTATTTCTGGAAGGCTCAAATTTTTTAACAGAAACTATTTCAATTAAAAGACCCGATGGAAGGGTTGTGACGCTTGAATACAATTCAGGAATGCTAAATAGATTAGATAGGTTAACTTCTGCAAATTATGGAATGCTCATTAATACCAATTTGTGTAAAAATAAGTTTGTCAAGCATAAAGATAAAACAATTATGCTTCAAGCAACTTCTATATACACACAAGGAAATAGCGAAAAATGGGATCTCAAAAAAATGTTTGATATTATGCTTGAAATTTCTAAAACCTCTCTTAAAGTATTAGGCAGTGAGATATTTAATCAGATAACCAAAAGTAAATAACTAAAACAAAGATTTATTAAATCAAAATAGGTTGAAAATGGCAAGAAATGCAACAAACGAATTATTACAAAAAGCTAAAAAATCAAAAAGTGATGAGTTTTATACACAGCTTTCAGATATAGAAAGCGAATTACAGCATTATAAAAGTCATTTTGAAAATCAAGTAGTTTATTGCAATTGCGATGACCCCCGAATTAGTAACTTTTTTAATTATTTTACCTCAAATTTTAATGAATTAGGTCTTAAAAAAATAATAACATCTTGTTATAGAGAGCAAGTAAAAAATTTATTTAATACAGAAGAAGATGAAAAAGGGTTTTTCTTTGAATATACAGGTACAGAAGGCGAAAAAAACAAACCAAGTTCAACTGACCTAGTTTACTTTAATGGAGATGGTGATTTTCGTAGTTCGGAAAGCATTGAACTATTAAAGCAGTCCGATATTGTTGTTACCAATCCCCCATTTTCATTATTCAGAGAGTATGTAGCTCAATTGGTTAAATACGATAAAAAGTTTTTGATAATTGGAAATATTAATGCAATAACCTATAAAGAAATTTTCAAACTTATTAAAGAAAACAAGGCGTGGTTAGGAATAAATCTTGGTAGAGGTATTTCAGGTTTTATTGTACCTGAAAACTATGAACTATATGGAACAGAAACTCGAATAGATAACTCTGGTAATAGAATAATCTCACCGAACAATTGTTTATGGCTTACTAATTTAGATAATTTTAAGCGGCACGAAGATATAAAACTTACAAAAAGATATTTTGGCAACGAACTTCAATATCCAAAATATGACAATTATGATGGAATTAATGTTAATAAAACACAAGAAATACCAATAGATTATAAGGGATATATGGGGGTGCCAATAACATTTTTACATAAATTTAATCCCGACCAATTTGAAATAATTAAATTCAGGAAAGGGAATGATGATAAAGATTTATCAGTAAATGGGAAATGTCCGTATTTTAGAATACTAATCAAGAATAAACGAATACAAACTGAATATATTGATTTAACTGACAAAGAAAGATAAGGTATAACAAATCGTTGTACCTGACATTGTTCCGCTACGATCCAAAATGTCGGTGAAATCGATCGTTATGCTCCAAAGCTAGTGCGATACCGAAGGCACTGGGTAGCCCCTCTAGATGGGGTTGGAGGGCTTGCTTTAGGGCGCGATACTGGGTTATAGGGGTTTTCAAGATTAGTGCTATTTCTCATCAAATCCTATGCTAGACTGGTGGTAGATTAGTTATCAACTACTACAAAAAGTTGAATTGGTAAAATACATGAGTACATCAGCAAAATCACTAGAAGAACTGGTGAGACAATTACCGCCCCAGTTAAAGGTTGAAGTACAAACGTTTGTAGAGTCACTTTTAAGTAAATCTAACCAACCTATAAAACGTAAACTCCGTCAAGACTGGGCAGGGATGCTTAAAACCGATTACACATCAATTGAGTTACAGCATCTTGCAGTTGAATGGAGAAATGGCTAGTGTTTCTTCTGGATACGAATATTTGGCTAGAACGCTTATTAGGACAAGGACAGGCTGAGGTTGTTGCGGAGCTACTTGATACGCTCTCACTCTCTGATATGTGTATGACTGATTTTACTTTACATTCTATCGGGGTGATCTGTAATCGGCTGAATCAACGAGAGGTTTTTATCAAATTTGTGGATGACGTTTTGATTGATGCTGGTTTTGTACTGGTCAGTATTCCTGCTAACCAAATGAAGAGAGTCGTAGAAATAATAGATCTCTTTCGCTTGGATTTTGATGATGCTTACCAATATGTTGCTGCCGAGCTTGAAAAAGCTACTATTGTGAGTTTTGATCAAGATTTTGACAGGACAGAGCAAAGACGTTTGACTCCTATGCAAGTGCTTAAAATTAGAAATTAATTGCTTGCTCCCGTCAGTGCGATGCCGAACGCAATCTTGTAGGGTGCGTTCCCTAATATGGCTACTGCTGCTCCACTAATAGATTTTTGGGGAACGCACCATGCACATTGATTGAAACTGTGGGTTAAAGTGCGATGTCGAAGGCACTGCCTAGAAGTACGCTGACGAGTGTAGGGTACGCTAATCAAATGTAATGCGCCATATTTTCATTGGTGAGGCCAGCAGAGTTGGGGGTGATATGATGGGAAAAGAGCGGCCACTCAATACCATTTGTAGCTAATCAAAACTATGTCACTGTATCCTGATAAGGAACCCGCAATAACTCGAACAGAGCGTGGTTTAACAATTTCGGCTCTTCGGGAATTGTTATGCAAATAATTAACTTATAGCAATTCCCCTAGTTGTGGGGTACAGAGTCTTAGGTTTTGAGGAGTCAGTAGCCGGTCGTCAGGAGTTAAGATTTTGGGGTACCTCATGAGATTGGGAAACGCTATATTCAGGTATAAACGTTTATTCAGTAAACAGTAAACAGTTATCAGTTAGATTGAAACAAGCGAAATCCAAAATCAAATTAGGTGTTTTTTTGATTTCAATAATATGTCCTTTAGATGTACGGCAGCTTATAGCGCTTTTCACGTTAGTGAGGTATCGACAAATTGTAGAAACTACTATTGAGAACATTTTCAATAATTAATTTTTTTCTCAGAAAAAAATTATAATTGTTCACCTTGATCAAAATCAATCATTCTAGTTATAGTAATTACTGACAATGGGTAGCAATATATTAGTAAAAATTATCAATTGAATGTTAAGCGGAAACTGGGATAGAGACCTTAATAATAAGGTCTCTAGATTCTCTAGAAAATGCTAGATTTACCAGCTAATTACTTTAACCGTTTCGTTAAATAAATTTGCTTCTAGGGAATCGGGGGAACTTGTCACCACACCCGCAATTAGATCTTGGGGTTTTATGGCTGCTTGTTTCATACAGGAGGGACAAATTAAGACTTTTCCCCCTTGACTGATGAAATCTACTAACATTGCTTGCAGGGTTTTACCAGTGATACCGTTAGTGTGTTGAGGAATGGTCGTCGCTGCTAGGTGTACCCCTGTAATATTCAAAAAAATGGTGGTTGAGTGACCTTTTTTCAGCATATTGGTAGCGACACCAATGGCCATTGCAGCTCGCCAAGGATCATCAGTGGTTAAATTAACAAATAAATCGGATTTTTGTTGACCGACTGCAATTATTGCTTCGTTAGTTTGTACTGGAGAAACGGAAGGATTAGCTAAGACTGGGACTGATGTAACTAAGGATAATCCGACAAGGGAACCAAGGGCTAAAGATTTTAATAACATTTTCTTGTCCTCTTGCTGCTGGGTGCAATGAAAACATTTTCATTATGATAACTTCTGGAAAATCTTGTCAACAGACAGCCTGTCAAACTTTAATTTTTGTTGCGGATAACAAAAACCATCTACTAATAAAAATGATAATTATTTACTTATCTAACATTTTATCTAATCTTTCCTGAATCAATAAAACCAGGGAAGAACGCAGAAAAAATAAACCAAATAACCCCGCTAGACTGAAGGGAATAATGGCTAGTTTGCTATAGTTACTGTCTAATAAAAATATGGCTGAGATAATGCTAAATCCCAATAAACAGACATTAATTAATACTTTAATTGCCAGATAAATTTTTTTCAGAAGTCGTTCATTTTCCCGTGACTTAACTTGAAAAACTAAATTTCCTCGCTCGATTTTTTCCTCTAATTGACGGATCATTCTCTCGTTTTTATTCCCTTTTTGCCATTGTTGTTTAAGAAAAGTGCGAGCTTGATTAGCTAGGGTAAGCATGGTGTTGCTAGTTCCTCCCGATACCGCTAGACTTTTCACAAAAGGTTGACTAGCTGCTAATAAATTATACTGGGGATCTAAAGAGCGGGCAATCCCATCCAAAGTGGTGACAGATTTAATAATAAAAGTCATTTGGGGAGGTAAGCGAAAGGGTTGCTGTTTAAACATTAAATACACTTGATCGCTAATTTGTTCAAAAGCCCTCACATCTACCGGTTTATCGCGAAATTCCTCTAGGAGAAACTCCAGGATATTTCGCACGGGTTGCAGCTCTCTAACAGGTTCAATTAACCCCATATAGATCAAGGTTTTTAAGACTGTTTCCGTATCCTTTCTCAAGACAGCAAAAAAGGTTTCGATCATTTGATCTTTAGCAACAGATTTTACCTCGAACATCGTGCCAAAATCGTAGAAAATTAACTCCCCTTCCTGACTAACTGCCATATTACCCGGATGGGGATCCGATTGGAAAAAACCATCCTGTAATAGTTGTTTGAGATAGGAACAGATCCCCAGTTCAATAATCCCATCTACGTTAATACCATTAGCTAGTAAAGTCTCTCGATCATCGACTTTAATCCCCGGTACATACTCCAAAGTTAATACCTTGCGGGTGGTATATTGCCAGTAAACTAAAGGGACTTTTACCTGGGGATAATTCTTAAAATTTTCCCGAAAGCGATCGGCATTTTTGCCCTCATGGATATAATCGATTTCTTGAAAGAGTAGTTCAAAGAATTCTTGATAGATAGCTTCTAAATTATATTTTTTCACCACGGGGAAAATATTTAACCAACGGGTGAGACGATGCAACACTTCAAAATCGAGATTAAATAGTCCTTCTAGATTCGGTCTTTGTACCTTAATAACGACTTCTTCCCCACTTAATAACCGCGCTCGATGCACTTGTCCTAAACTGGCACAAGCGAGGGGAGATAGGGTAAAACTTGCAAATAAATTATCTAGGGGTTGTCCTAATTCTGTTTCAATAACTCGGAGCGCTTCTTGACTATTAAATTCGGGAACTCGATCCTGTAATTGGCTTAATTGTTCGATATATTCGAGCGGAATTAAATCTGCTCGCGTCGATAAAGATTGTCCAATTTTAATAAAAGTTGGTCCCAAATTAATGAGGCGATCAACTAACCATTTCGCTCTCCTTTGCCGTTTTTTGCCCCTATTAGCCCCCGTTAAACGATCCCAGAGCAAAAAAGTCAAAAACTGCATTGTAAAGCTAAATATCTCCAATTGACGAACAATCGGCGCTCGCAAGCTTTGCTGCCAATGTAAAGATTTGGGGGAATCAAAGGGAGTAACCATCAGTTATCAGTCATCGGTTATCAGTTATCAGTTATCAGTTATCAGTCATCAGCAAAACCGATCTACAGCGTTTCTCATCAAGGTGAAGTATAAATTAAACCTTGCCGAAGTAAAAACTCCAGTCGCAAAAACGCGCTTCATCCATCTGAGAAACGCTGTCAAGTATTCCTTTCCGGTTTAAGAATTCGCCGGTAAAAATCCTAATTTTCAGCTTTTAATCTCTGGGACGGGGTAAACCCAGATCTACCGCTAGACGATGACTGCAAGCAAAACCAGAAAAGGCCACCGCGTTTAATCCTTGACCGGGGAAGGTACTATCTCCCACACAATAAAGATTAGGAATAGCTGTACGATTAAAGGGCATTCCTAATAAGCCTAACAGTTTTCTTCGCGGTATTGGGCCGTAAGTGCCATCGATTCTATTCAAAAAGCGGCGATGGGTGCGGGCTGTGCCAATTTCGATATAATCTAATCCTGTATCTAGTTTGGGAAAGAGTTTTTTCAGGCGCTCGATGAGACGATGAGCAGCGGCCTCTTTTTTATGTTGATATTCTTGGGGGGGCAGTTTTTGCCATTGATCAATCCAGCTAGGGGTGAAAGTATGAATGATATGATGGTCCGGGGGTGCTAGGGAGGGATCGAGTAAGGTAGGAATAGAAACAAAGATAGTTCCCTGTTCTGCTTCCATATTTTCCCAATCTTCTAGTAAAATATGGTGACATTCGCTTCCTGAGGGTAACACATCGGCCTTAACTCCCAGATGCAAACTCAGGAAACTGGGGGATTTTTGATAGCGTTTTTGCCATTTTTTTTCGCTGCCGGGGAGCGATTCCGGGGGGAGTAGTTTCTCGAAGGTATCCCAACGGGTGGCATTAGAAACAATCTTTTTCGCGTAATATTCCTTACCATTGGTCAATTTTACCCCGATCGCCCGTCCTGCATCTAAAATAATCTTAGTCACTCTCGCTTGATACTGGATTTCACCACCAGCTTTTTCCAATCCCTCGACTAACTTGAGAGCAATCTGTCCTACTCCCCCCCGGGGATAGTTAATTCCCCCGTAATGGCGATCGCTAAAGACCATTCCCGCATTAATCATCGGAGTGCGATCGGCGGGTACTACCGACCAACAATAACATTCCATGTCGATAAATTTCAATAATTTCGGGTCTTTAATATATTTTCTGGCCACATCTCCCGCATTTTGGGGTAAATACTTGACCAATCCCAAACAGGATAAAGGATGCTGGAAAAAAACCCTAGTCAGATAGCGGGGTTCTTCCAATGATAGTAAATCCATACTATTGAGGCAATTAAACACCTGCCAGCATTCATCGTAAAAGCGCCGGATACCAGTTTTTTCTGCGGGAAAATGGCTAATTAATTCCTGTAAAAATTGTTCGTAGTCACGATGAACTTTTAGGTCTAATCCGTCCGGGAGATGATAGTGGATCTGGACGGGATCGGCAATGGTTTCGATACTCATATCCACCGCTGCCAAAGCCTTGGTTAAGAGGTTAGTCGTCCCCTTTTTGCCAAAACCAAAAATCATCGAAGCACCCACATCAAAACGATAACCCTCTCGTTCAAAATAACTCGCGCTGCCCCCCGGAATCAGATAACTCTCTAAAACTAGGACTTTTGCCCCTTTTGCCACTAATTGCGTCGCTGTCACTAATCCCCCGATTCCCGACCCAATCACGATCGCATCGTACTGATTACTCATAACTTTAGTTGATAAATTTTTGTGTCAATTCTTGATTGTAACCTTGACTAGCGGTGATTTATCGGCTAGATATTTGGGAGCAGAAAATTTTTGGGGAGCGATGAAAAGTTGCTAAAAGGAAAAAAGTCCGGCTCTCTTATTCTTTGTGTGATCAGTTTAACTTACTATAGAAGCGATCAATCTTTGTGTCCTCTGTGTCTGGAGTGGTTCCTTCCACTCCCTCGCCAGCAAGACTGTATCTTAGAATACATTTTACCCACCAAACCGAAGAGAGCCAAAGTCCTGACAAATCGAGCCACTTGACATATTTAGACTTGGGTGATATCATCTGCGGAAAGACGAGCGGCACTACTGTTATAAAAAACATTGGTTCTTCTCACTTCTGTGTGGAAGCAAGAAGAATAGGGGTAATTTTCTGGAAAGATAGTCTTCAAAGCCTTGCTTAGGAAGACTCCTAATAACCATAAACACTGAGTACCAGACAAAGTCGAGAGAGGCCAAGTATTTACCTTAAGATTAATTAATCAATTGGATGATGTATAGAAAACTGGCGAACAATATCCTTAAATTGGCTAATTCCCTATCTAGGTCATCGAAGCGATCTCTTTTAATTGTCACCGATTGCCTGATTTTTAGTCTAACCATCTATCTAGCCTTCTCTCTCAGGTTGAATCTGAGCCTCGAATATCAGCAAATTAGAGCTTTTTTAGGGCAAATATTGGGATTAATTGCCATTAAAACTCTAGTTTTCTCTCTCAAAGGTATTTACAGTCCCGTAGTACGTTATACAGGATTAGAGTTTCTTTCGTCCGTACTGCAAGCGGTTCTCTATAGTTCAGGGGTTTTAATCAGTCTTGCCTACTTTCAAGGGGATGCCTTTTTGCCGCGTTCAGTCCTGATTATCGACGCATTGTTAACCCTAGTATTGGTTATCGGGGTGAGATTGTTGATTCGTTCTGTCTTTCACCGTCTGAATATTTACGTCAGTAGTGTCGATAGAGAACCGAGAATTGTTATCTATGGTGCGGGAATTGTGGGTTGTCAATTAGCACGTTCCCTACAAAATGACCCCCACTATCGTTTATTGGCCTTTGTTGATGATAATCCCAATTTGCAGCAGCGAGTTATCCAAGGCATTAGGGTTTATCCCCCCTCTCAATTGGCACCACTGCACCAAAAACGGGCCTTTGACTGGGTTGTTCTGGCTATTCCGAACCTAGACAAGGCCAGAAAGCGGCAAATCATCGAAAGTCTAGAAATTTTACCCATCGACATTAAAACCGTCCCTCCCATCTCAAAAATTTTATCGGGAGAAGCGACCATCAATCAGATTCGCAGTGTCGATGTCTCGGAATTATTAGGACGGGAAGAAATCCTACCCCATCCCGAACTTTTGGGAAAAAATGTCACCGGTAAAGCGGTGTTAGTTACCGGGGGTGGCGGTTCCATCGGTTCGGAATTATGCCGACAAATCGCTTTCCTCAAGCCAAAATGCTTGGTAATCTACGAATTAAATGAGTTTTCCCTCTACAAAATTGATCTCGATTTAAGTGAAAATTATAGGGATTTACGCAAGTATGCCTATCTAGGCAATGTTCTCGACCGCAATCATCTAGACCGGGTCATCCAACAACACCAAATTGAGACAATTTATCACACTGCCGCCTATAAGCACGTTCCCCTTGTGGAAGCCAATGCTAGTCAGGGGGTTTACACTAATGTTTGGGGCAGTTTAAATGTCGCTCAGACCGCGATCGAGAATTCGGTTAGTAATTTAGTTCTCATTTCCACCGATAAGGCCGTCAGACCGACTAACATTATGGGGGCCAGCAAACGCTGTGCTGAGTTAGTTATACAAGCTTTGGCCGCTTTACCCGACACTTCCACCTGTTGCGCTATCGTCCGCTTTGGCAATGTTCTCGATAGTAGCGGTTCCGTGGTGCCGCGTTTCCGGGAACAAATCGCCCAACGTAAGAATATTACCCTCACCCATCGCGATATTATTCGCTATTTTATGTCTATTCCGGAGGCGGTGCGTTTGGTTATACAAGCAGGAGCCATGGCTAAGGGGGGTGAGGTATTCCTGTTAGATATGGGTGAACCGGTAAGAATTTACGATTTGGCCCTACAGATGATTCGTTTAAGTGGCTTAGAATTAGGGCAAGATATCGATATTGAAATCACAGGATTAAGACCCGGGGAAAAACTCTACGAAGAATTATTAATCGATACCGATAAAGCTCTTCCCACCGCTCACCCAAAGATTTTTTGCGCTCATGAACACTTTCTTGCTTGGGAAAAATTGCAAATCAAATTAGAACAACTGCTTAATTATATTCAACTTAATGACCGTCAGGGCCTAGTTAAGTCCCTACAAGATTTAGTTCCCGAATACCGGCCCCCGCAGCAAATAGCCAGTAGTTTGTCAAGTCAAAAGTAAAGAAGAGGAGTTTTACCTCTCCTCTTGTTGCCAAAATTTATTAATCTAATTGAACCGAATGCTCTTGTTTTAACTGCTTTTGGATAGTTTTTACCGTCTGCTCAATTTTATTGATTCCGCGAGAAGAAGGGCGATTTACTCTATCAGCTAGAGGAGAAGTTTGTTGAATAGCAATGCTTAAATAAAGGGGAAAAGCGAGGGTAAAGGCTAAAAAAAGACGTTGTAACATGATCCACTCCCACAAAAGTTCTTCAGCGATTATTTTAGCTGGCTGAAACTTTTACCAGAATAACGACTAACTAGGAAAATTTCAGCTAGTTTGTGACAGTCCGGCAATTGGTGGGGCAATCCTAAAGAATTAGTGCTGAAACCCTCAACCCTAGACCGAGATTCTGATACATTGATCTAGAAACATGATCGATCGCTCTATCTATGCACAAAATTCCAGTTACTGTGATCACGGGTTTTCTGGGTGCGGGAAAAACTACCCTCATCCGTCATCTACTGCAAAATAATCAAGGCCGACGGGTGGCCGTTATGGTCAATGAATTCGGAGAAGTGGGCATTGATGGTGATTTATTGAAAAGTTGTCAGACCTGCGACGACAACCCCAACGATAATATTGTGGAATTGACCAACGGTTGTCTGTGCTGCACAGTACAGGAAGAGTTTCTCCCCACCATGCAGAAATTGCTGGAGCGACGGCAACAGTTGGATTGTATGCTGATCGAAACTTCCGGATTAGCTTTACCTAAACCTCTGGTTCAAGCTTTTCGCTGGCCGGAAATCCGCAACGGTGCCACGGTGGACGGGGTAATCACGGTGGTGGATGGTTTTGCTATCGCTAGGGGTCGTCTGGTGGCGGATTTGGAGGCTTTAACGGCACAAAGGCAAGCAGACCCCAATTTAGAACACGAAACCCCCATTGAGGAGTTATTTGAGGATCAGTTGGCCTGCGCTGACCTGGTACTCTTAACTAAAACCGATCTCATCAGCGAAATAGAATTAGAAAAAATTATTAATTGGCTGAAAACGCAACTGCGATCGACGGTAAAAATAGTTACTTGTGCTGATGGACAAATTAGCCCCGATGTGCTATTGGGATTTAATGCCGCCGTCGAGGATAATTTAGCTAGTCGTCCTAGTCATCATGATCACGAGGAAGAACACGATCACGATGAGGAGATCAATTCTGTGCAGTTTTGCCTCGATTCTCCCGTAGATGCCCAAATTTTGACCCAACGGATCAAAGAATTGGTGGCCCGAGAAGAAATCTATCGGGTCAAGGGATTTGTTAACGTGGCCCATAAACCCATGCGTATGGTGTTACAGGGAGTCGGCGATCGCTTTGATTCTTTCTTCGACCGACCCTGGCAATCCACAGAAATGCGGCAAACCCGCTTGGTCTTTATCGGCCGCTCCCTCGATAGTCAGAGAATCGAGCAGGCCTTAACTAGGGTTTGCTGAAGAAGTTTTTCCCAGGGACAGGGTGTGGGGTGTGGGAATTATGAATTATGAATTATGAAGTGGGGTAGATAGGGAAGTGGGGTGATGGGGTGTGGGCTTCGGCCGTGAGACTTCGGCGTGAGCTCAGTCTCACGGCCGAACCCTGCCCCCTGCCTGACCCCACCAACAAACTTTTTGCCGCAAACCCTATTTATTCTCCCCCCTCCCTTCTCCCTTCTCCCTTCTCTCCCTCTACAATAATTACTCGCAGCCAGAAATACGTTATGACACATCATACTTTGTACTTTTTGTCAAAAAAACTTTTTTTTTGCAATAAAACTACACAAAAAAAAGATCATCGTTATGGGTGAAATTAACTGATTTGACCGTCCTAATTAGGAACACCTTCTAGGTGTGGCAAGGGTTTTAACTATTGCTGCCCAAAAAAGCACAGAATAACCCACTATGAAATTCTATCAAATCGCTGTAACCCTTGTAACATCGTTGTTAAATAAAAATCTTTCTCAATTAATTCTTAAGAATTTGTAAATATTGCGGAATGTTAATTTAAATATTCTCAATCTTTTGCAGTCAATAGATAATTTTTGCTTATCTTTGCCCCACATTGGGTTAGGAGTCGGTCGTCAGGAGTCAGGTTTTAGGTGTTGGAGTTTTAGGGTTTTGGGGTTTTAGTTCAATTTCCCCACTTCCCCACCTCCCCACTTCCCACACCCCACACCCCACACCCCACTGATCACTGAAAAAGCTCCGGCAATCGATCGCCTGAATAGATGGTCAGGGATTTAGGTTAGGGTAGTAAAAGATACAGATTACTCACCCTTGCAGACCAACAATTATGACGAACACCAGTAACCCGCTGCTTGCCGGTCAAGGATTACCGGCTTTTGACCAAATCCAACCCGGCCTGATTGTCCCTGGCATAACGCAACTTTTGCAGGAACTGGCCAGAGAATTAACCGATCTAGAAGCGCAGATTGCCCCCACTTGGGAAAAATTAGTCGAACCCCTCACCCGGATCGAAGAACGTTTAAGCTGGAGTTGGGGGATTATCGGTCATCTGATGGGGGTAAAAAATAGCCCAGAATTGCGTCAAGCTTACGAAAGCGTACAACCGCAGGTGGTCGAGTTTATTAGCCGTTTAAGCCAAAGTAAACCCATTTATGAGGCATTTTTGTCCCTGCGCCAAGGAGAAAGCTGGGGGCAATTAGACGAGGCACAACAGCGCATTGTCGAAGCTTCCCTGCGGGATGCTCAATTGGCTGGGGTGGGATTGGTAGGGGAGAAAAAAGACAGATTTAACGCGATTCAACTGGAATTAGCGGAAATCACCACGAAATTTTCTAATAACATCCTCGATGCCACCAAAGCTTTTCAACTGAAACTAACAACCCCAGAAGATATCGCCGGTTTACCCCCTAGTCTCCTTAGTTTAGCCGCCCAAACCGCCCGGGGCCAAGGGGAAACTAACGCCAGCACCGAAACTGGCCCCTGGGTGATTACCCTCGATTTTCCCAGTTATTTCCCCTTTATGAAGTACAGCGATAATCGGGAATTGCGCGAAAAACTGTATAAGGCCTACGTTAGTCGGGCTGATCTGGGAGAATTGGATAATAATCCCTTAATCGATCGCATTTTGCAACTTCGTCAGGAACAGGCCCATCTTTTAGGTTATAGTACCTACGCCGAGGTCAGTCTTGCCAGGAAAATGGCCAATTCTGTGGATGAAATCGAGAAATTGCTTGACAATTTGCGCCAAGTCAGCTATGAAGCGGCAAAACAGGATTTAGAGGCCCTAAAAACTTTTGCCGGAACCGACGATCTCAAGCATTGGGATATAGCCTATTGGTCAGAAAAACAGCGTCAGGCCAAGTTTAACTTTAGTGCCGAGGAATTACGCCCCTATTTCCCCCTACCACGGGTTTTAGAAGGCATATTTAGCCTCGCTAAACGGATTTTTGGGGTAGAAATTATCGCTGCCGACGGTAAAGCACCTATCTGGCATCCCGATGTGCGTTATTTCCAGATTAACGACGAAAAGGGCGAAAAAATCGCCTATTTCTACCTCGATGCCTACAGTCGTCCCGCCGAAAAACGCGGCGGTGCTTGGATGGATGTCTGTATCGGTCGCGCCAAAACCGGCACCGAGGTGCGTTTACCTGTGGCTTATTTAATCTGCAATCAAACGCCTCCAGTGGACGGAAACCCCAGTTTAATGACCTTTGAGGAGGTAACTACCCTATTTCACGAATTTGGCCACGGTTTACAGCATATGTTAACCACTGTGGACTATTCCGGGGCTGCGGGTATTAATAACGTTGAGTGGGACGCGGTGGAATTGCCCAGTCAATTTATGGAAAATTGGTGTTATGATCGCCCTACTTTAATGAGTATGGCCAAACACTACCAAACCGGTGAAACTCTCCCCGAACATTACTATCAAAAACTGCTTCTAGCTAAGAATTATATGAGCGGTTCGGCTATGCTGCGTCAGCTACATTTGTCTTTAGTAGATTTGGAATTACACCATCGTTATCAACCGAATGGCGGCGAAACCCCTAAACAAGTTAGACAGCGTTTAGCGGCGACGACGACGATCATTCCTCCCCTACCAGAAGATGCTTTCTTGTGTTCTTTTGGACATATTTTCGCCGGCGGTTATGCGGCGGGTTACTATAGTTATAAATGGGCAGAAGTTCTCAGCGCCGATGCTTTTGCCGCTTTCGAGGAAGTGGGATTAGATAACGAAGAAGCAGTGAAAGCGATCGGTCGCCGTTTTCGCGATACTGTCTTAGCTATGGGGGGAAGTTCCCATCCTATGAATGTTTTTAAAGCTTTCCGCGGTCGCGAACCTAGTACCGAGCCTCTCCTCCGTCATAGCGGCTTATAAAAGTAGGGTGTGTTAGCGTAGCGTAACGCACCAAACACTTTTCTTTGTGGTGCGTTACGGCAATATTTAGCTCTTGATTTTTTCCCTAAAAACAAGGGATTGTCTGACGCACCCTACTTGAATATATGGTGATAAGTAGGTAGGAGTTAAAAGTTGTCAGATCCCCCCGCCTATCGGCACCCCCCTTATCAAGGGGGGCAGGGGGGATCGAACCTAAAATCCATTTTTAATTTATAGCAATTCTCTGACTCATGAGGTACAGTAGCAACAGTGAGTAAACCAATTGCGAATATCTTTTTGAGTAACTTCTAACATAGCTAATTCAATCCCTTCTATTAAGTCTTTGTAAGTTCTCGCCTTCAGTTTTCTTAATATCGCTTTGACTTTTGACCAAAAGTTTTCAATAGGAGAGAATTCGGGAGAATAAGGAGGTAAATAGATGAGTCTAGCTTTTTCTTGTTCAATTATTTCTCTGACCATTTCTCCGAGATGAATCTTGGCGTTATCCATGAGCAAACAGTCTCCTTCTTTAATTTTTGGCAGCACTTCCTTCAGAATAAATCCTTCAAATGTTACCGCATCCACTGCACCGTATATGTTGACTGATGCCACAACTTTTTCTAAGCTTATAGCACTAATTATTGAAATATTTCTCCCTCTTTTTTGTGGTTTTCTTCCCCGAGCTCTTTGGCCAATTAAGGCTCTAGCATAGAGTCTCAAAAGGGCTAAATTTACCCCCGATTCATCGATGAAAATTAGTTTTGATGCCTCAATTTCCCTAACTTCTGACCAGTATTCCACTCTTTTTTGCTGCACCCTGTCACTTTCTTTTTCCGCCGCGTGTAGTGTTTTTTTTTGAAACTGTAATTGAGTTTTTGCGTAAGCCGCCCCAGGGTGGCTCTACTGACTTTCACCTGTGTCTTTTCATATAGTAAGTCCGATAATTCTTCGAGAGTTGCATCATTGTTAGATTCGATGATTTCTATTAAAATTATCAGTTGTTCACTATTTAACTTGGTTGGCGGACTTCCCCCTTGTGGACGAGGACGGATATCCCCTGTTTCTTTATGTTGCTTCAATAACTTCTGAATAAAGCTTTTAGCCACGTCAAATCTCTGGGCTAGTCCTCGAATAGAAATTTTTTCTTTCTTCCAGACATCGATAATTTTTTGGCGAAAATCTACGGAATAGGGTCTCATAGGAAGCTGGCGAGTTCTATTATTTGTCTATTTGCTTTTCATTGTACCTCATAGCTCCAAGAAGTGCTATAATTATAACCAGCTACTTAGCATATCAGGAAAAAAAAGTTAACTAACAGGAGGAAACTGTAATGAGTATCGCATTTTTTCAAGATCTGATCGAATCGGTAGAGAGTCTATCCATTGAAGACCAAGATTATTTGTTTGAGCTAATTCGTAAAAGACGTATTGAGAAACGCCGGGAGGAGATGGCTAAAAATGGCGAAGAAACCTTAAAATCTTTAGCGATGGGAACAGCAAAAAAAGGCAGCGCTGAAGAGATAATGGCTTATTTGTTAGAGGATGAAGAATGAAATTAGTTGCTGACAAAAGCTTTAAAAGAGCTTTTCAACGCTTAATCAGCAAAAATCCTCAACTACAAAGCAAGATATCAGAGGTTCTACATTTGTTAGCAGATAACCCTTTCACCCCTTCTTTAAAATCTCATAAGCTGACAGGTAGATTAGAAGGTTATTGGTCATGTTCTGTTAGTTATGATTGCCGTATTATTTTTACTTTTCGTCAAGATACTGATTCAGGAGAAACTTTAATTGTTATAGTTGATATTGGCAAACACGATCAAGTTTACTAATTTATCTCTTGAATTTGTTCTTTCTTATCAATTGTATAATCATAGTCAGTCCAGTAGGGTGCGTTACGCTACGCTAACGCACCAAAAACCTTTCTTTGTGGTGCGTTACGGCAATATTTAGCTCTTGATTTTTTCCCTGAAAACAAGGGATTGCCTAATGCACCCTACTGGACTGCTTAACATTTTTGGTTCTTCGTTACTTGGTATGGTTCGATAGGGTAACATAAATCGACTCAATCCTTATCTGGCAATAGATTTAATTGATTAGTTCGCTCTAGATCGAAAACAGTTGACAAAAATCGCAGCAACGCCTGTCTCTATAAGGGTTTCATTCCTTATAACCCCCTCCATTGCATAGGACAAACCGAAGAACCACATTTTTTTCATAAATAGGCTCTCAAACTTGCTGTAAAAATAGAAATGATAAGTTACAATACTATTGTTCTATATATAACCAATCTAGCCTTTGATAAAATTTATGGAATCATCTCCTCTACCGATTCATAATCCAGCCGAACGTTTATTAATTATCCTACAAAGATGTTCTCAAGACGAAACTAACGAATCAGTTCAAGCAGTTTTAGCAAGAGCAATGGAAGTGAAAAATGACACTGATTCTGTTCAGAAAGGGTTGATTCAATTACTACAGCTTATTTATCACATAGAAGATCAACTACAATATTTTCCTTCAAGAAAACAGTCTTCCTATAAAAAACTTATGGAAAAAATTAAGTATAAATTAATTAGTTTATTGTCAAGAGTTCACGAGAATTGGTTAGGTTTCGGAGAGCCACTAAACTCTCCTGACTGGGAAGCTCTATATTGGCTTCCTTCTTGTGTAGAAGATTTTGAGGAAATATGTTTAAGCAAAGAGGATTTGAACAGGTTAAGGGAAGAAATATTAGGTTTAATTCAAATGATTGAAGATAGCAAAATTACGCAAGAGTTTAAACAATTTCTGCTGATTAAATTAAATGAAGTCCTGGAAGCTCTTAACAAATTTTACATCGTTGGCTATAATGGTCTTCGCAAGGAAATTTTGGCTACCCTCACCGAGGTGGGAATTAATGAAGTCGAAGGTGAAGATAAGGAAACCAAGAACAATATATCCCAAAAGTTATGGGAATTTTTCACAAAAATAGTTCCAGAAAAAGCACAAAAGATTAATCCGCCAATTAGTCTCCTTGTAAATAGTTATAAGCTTGCAGAAATGTTCAAAATTTTACCTCCAGGTAATTAACAAAAAAGGGTTGCTATCGTATTTAAATCTTAGATTTTGGTGTGTTACGCTTCGCTAACACACCCTACCATATATTTTTATTAAGAATTATCTGTCCATTGTAACATTAACTTTTAATTCTTAACAAATTACCATAGATTCTCAGAGAAAACCTGATTATAATAAAGGGAACTGAACAGAACTGCTCGATCAGTAGATAACTGATTAATTAAAGTTTTATTACTTTTGATGGCCTAGTATTAAGAGAAGTAAATTTATTCTCGATCGCCCCCCGAAAGTGAGAAGAAATAGTTTTAATAAACAAAGAGTTTTCAACTTGGCAAAAATCCTCTGGGGGCAATACACATGGAAGTTATAACCGAGACAATTAACCCAACTTCGATCGAACGGGAACCGATCCATCTCTATAACCGAATTCAACCGCACGGGGTGCTTTTAGTTCTCAGCGAACCGGAGCTAAAAGTCAGCCAAACCAGCAGTAATAGCCGCAGTTTATTGGGTATTTCTCCGGGGGAAATTATCGGTAAAACCCTAGAGGAAATCTTCGATCCCTTTCAGATCGATCCTCTAAAATCAGCCATAGAAAATAACGATTTTGATGCTATCAATCCCTCCAAAATTTGGGCGCGGGTTAAAGGGGATGATTTTGCCGTCTTTGATGCTATTTTTCACCGCAACGCCGAACAAATGCTGATTTTAGAGTTAGAACCAGCTATTTCCTATGAAAACATTCCTTTCCTGAGTTTCTATCACCTAGCCAAAACTTCGATCGATAAACTTGAAGCCACCCGTAGCCTGAAAGATTTCTGTAATATCATCGTTAAAGAAGTCAGAAAAATGACAGGATTCGATCGAGTTATGTTATACAAATTCGACGAAGAAGATAACGGTGATGTGATAGCAGAAGACAAAATAGAGCAACTAGAACCCTATCTCGGTTTACGTTATCCCGCTTCCGATATCCCTCTCCCGGCACGAAATTTATTAAGTGCTAATTGGATTCGACAGATTCCCGATGCTACCTCTGAACCCGTCGATCTAGTGCCTGTTCTTCATCCCGAAACCCAACAACCCTTAAATTTAACCCTGTCCAGTCTTAGAAGTGCTTCTCCCTGTCATTTAGAATACCTGCATAATATGGGAGTGGGAGCATCTCTAACCATTTCTCTGATTGAAAATAAACGTCTCTGGGGCATTATTGCCTGTCATCACCGTACCCCCAAATATGTACCCTACGAACTCCGTAAAGCTTGTGAGTTTTTAGGAAGAGTAATTTTTTCGGAAATATCGGCACGGGAAGAAACCGAGGATTATGACTATCGAGTGAAATTAAACTTTGTGCAATCGCAATTAATCGATTATATGGCGGAAGCTAATAACTTTATTGATGGATTAATTGCCCATAAACCGAATCTGCTCGATCTAACTAAAGCCACAGGATCCGCTATTTGTTTAGGCGGCAATTATACCTTAATTGGAGTAACACCGAGCGAAGAAGAACTAAATTATCTGATTACTTGGCTAGAAAAAAACGTCCATGAAGATGTTTACTATACCAATTCCTTACCGCGAATTTATGCCGATGGGGGTAAGTTTAAAGACATTGCCAGTGGTTTACTAGCAATTCCCATTTCTAAACGTAATTATCTCCTCTGGTTTCGTCCAGAAGTAATTCAAACCGTGAACTGGGGTGGTGATCCGGGTAAAGCGATCGAAACGACTGCCATAGATGGTGATATTCGTCTCTGTCCGCGTAAATCTTTCTCCCTCTGGAAAGAAACCGTTCGTCTCAAATCTTTACCCTGGAAAGCAGTAGAAATCAACGCCGCACTAGAATTACGAAAAGCGATCGTCAATATCATCTTAAAACAAGCCGATGAATTGGCCCGTTTGGCGCGGGATTTGGAACTATCAAACGCCGAATTAAAAAAATTCGCCTACGTCGCTTCCCACGATTTACAGGAACCCCTCAATCAAGTCGCCAACTATGTGCAGTTGCTAGAAATGCGCTACACCGAAGAACTGGACGAAGATGCTAAAGAATTTATTACTTTTGCCGTCGAAGGTGTCAGTTTGATGCAAACATTAATAGATGATGTGCTGGCTTACTCGAAAGTGGATATGCAGGCGGTAGAGTTTAATACCATTGATGCTAATCTGGCACTGGAAAAAGCTCTCGCTAACCTGAAAGGGAGAATTCAGGAAAGTCAAGCTATAATCACCGTTGATCCTTTGCCAATTGTCATGGCAGATAAAACCCAGTTAATGCAATTGTTCCAAAATCTCATCGGTAATGCCATTAAATTCCGGGGAAAAGCAACCCCCACTATTCATATTGCTGCCCAACGTCAAGAGGAGGAATGGCTGTTCTCTGTCACCGATAATGGAATTGGTATCGATCCCCGATTTTCCGAACGCATTTTCGTGATTTTCCAACGACTGCACACCCGCGACGAGTACCCCGGCACAGGTATGGGTTTGGCGATTTGTAAAAAAATTATCGAGTGTCATCGCGGACGAATTTGGGTAGAATCCCAATTAGGCAAAGGAGCGGTTTTCTATTTTACAATTCCCCTAGGAGGTAACGAGCGTGAGCGCTGGCGAGGACGTGCCACACAAAATTATCTTATTAGTGGAGGACAGCAAAGCTGATATTCGCCTCATCCAAGAGGCATTAAAAACTAGCACCGTCCCGCATGAATTAGTTATCGTTAGGGATGGTGTCAACGCCATGGATTATCTGCGTCGAGAAGGGGAGTATCTCGATTCTCCCCGTCCTAATCTGATTCTTCTCGATCTGAATTTACCAAGAAAAGACGGACGGGAGGTATTAGCGGAAATCAAAAACGATCCCAGTTTAAAAAGAATTCCTGTGGTGGTTTTAACCACTTCTCGCAACGAGGAGGATATTTTTTATAGCTATGAACTGCACGTTAATTGTTATATAACCAAGTCGCGCAATCTCAACGATTTGTTCAAAATTGTCAAAAATATCGAGGCTTTTTGGTTAGAAACCGCTACTTTACCCGGGGAGTGAATCGTTATCAGTTATCAGTTATCAGGAGTCAGGAGTCAGGAGTCAGGAGTCAGGAGTCAGGAGATAGGAGATAGGAGTCAGGGATCAGTGATCAGGAGATAGGATTCAGGAGTCAGGAGTCAGGAGATTATTTCTATTTATTCTCCCCACACCCCACACCCCACTTCATAATTCATAATTCATAATTCATAATTCCCCCTCCCCACACCCTACACCCCACACCCCACACCCCACCTCCCCACTTCCCAATCCCTAACCTCCCAAATCCCTAACCTCCCAAATCTCTTTAACTCTTGATTAAAAAATGGGACTCTCGCAGGATATAAAAGTTCTTTTAATCGAGGATAATTTAGCCGAAGCTCGATTATTAAAGGAAATTCTTAAGGGTAATGAAAAAAAAGAATTTCATCTGGTTAATGTGTCAAGACTGTCCGAGGCGATTTCTCTATTACAACAAACAAATTTTGATGTAATTTTATTAGATTTAACTTTACCAGATAGTCAGGGTTTGGAATCCTTAGCTCCCCTTTTGATTACGGCTCCGAAATTGCCAATCGTGGTTTTAACTAATACTAATGATGATAATTTAGCTTTGGCAGCACTACGTCAGGGAGCGCAGGATTATTTAATTAAAAGAGAAGTAAGTTTAGAAATTTTAACTCGATCGCTATGTTATGCGATCGAGCGAAAACAGATGGAGGAAGCTTTACGAGAATCCAACAAAGCTTTAAAAATGAGCGTGATTGAACGCACTAATCAACTGGAAAAAGCTCAGGAATTAAATCAGTTAAAAACTGAATTTGTTTCCATGTTATCCCACGATTTTCGCAATCCTTTAAATAAAATTTTACTCTCGGCTGGATTATTAGAAGAAAGTCGCGATCGGTTGACAAAAGATCAGCAAGTTAGCTATTTTCGCATGATTCGATCGGCCATTAAAGACATGGATCAATTGCTCACAGAAGTGTTATTAATTGGCCGGGCCGATTCCGGGAGATTATACTGTCAATTTGATCCGGTGGATTTACTGGAT
This sequence comes from Microcystis sp. MC19, assembly GCF_003019735.1. Taxonomy (NCBI): domain Bacteria; kingdom Bacillati; phylum Cyanobacteriota; class Cyanophyceae; order Chroococcales; family Microcystaceae; genus Microcystis; species Microcystis sp. MC19. The sequence continues at coordinate 3,958,855 of NZ_CP020664.1, forward strand.
TATTGTCAGAAATTGGTAGAATCTTTTATTGTTAAGCCAGAGCTGCAATCAGCAATTATTTTTCAAGTTGAGGGCAGCTTAGAAAGAGGACTTTGGGATATTAATTTAATTAAACATATCTTGACAAATTTACTAGGAAATGCTCTCAAATATTCACCCGAAGGAAACCCCATAGAATTTAAGATTATCGTCGAATCTGAGCAGGTAGTCTTTCAAATTATCGATCGAGGAATTGGTATTCCCAGCAAAGATCAAGAAAATTTATTTAAACCTTTTTATCGCGGTAGCAATGTCGATAATATTCAAGGAACGGGATTAGGATTAGCCATTGTCGGACGCTGTGTGGAAGCGCACAAAGGACAAATTTACCTGGAAAGTGAGGAAGGAAAAGGCACAAAGATCACGGTAATTTTACCGATTATTACCGACATTGAACACCTAAATTGAGATGAACAAGAGGGTGGGGTCATAATTTTTTTTCTGCTGCTCTCGCTCCCTATCTACCTATTTCTTGGATCAAGGGAACGAACGACAAAAATACCGATGGCTTTGTCCACTTTAGTGATATATTTTTCTAGGTCTTTAGCAATGGTAACTTGACCAGCAGGAGAGGCATGAATTAAGCCAATTTTGCCATCGGGAAAGCGATAAACTAGACCGGTATGGGTGGTATCTAAACCAGGGATATTAGTCACGACACCGATAATATCGCCAGCTTGTAGTTGTGGGTAAATACCTTTAATATTAACGGTGGGAATATAGGTTAAGGATAAACTTTCTAATCCTCGTTCTACCTGTTGAATACAATCGTAATTACTTTGAGTTTTTAACTGGGGATATAGAGGGCAATTTTTGCTCATAAAATTGAGCTTTTTGTCAAGAGTAATTCCACCTAATTTTTGAGTAATATTTTCTAGATTGCCTCGTTTTTGGTTGTCATTAATCCAATCGGAAAAGTAGTGAAGACGACTACAATAACCATCGAGAATACCGTGGCGATAACGCTGATTTAAAACCTGTTGACTAAAAGCAGAATACTGATAATTTTTTAAAGCAAAATTGTGACTCAAAGCGAGAACTGTTTCCACAAAGAGGACACAATCAAACTCTTTTAAAGAGATAAATAATTTTTCTGTAGGAGAGCGATCGAGTAATCCTGCTTGATATTTTGCTCCTAAAAATTGAGCGGCGATATTCTGAATTATATCGGCCATGGCTAGGCGATCAAGTTGTTGATTTTGAGCGTACTGCACCAGTTTTTGATAATTAGGATCGCTGACTTCTCGAACAAGAACAGTTTCCGATCGAGCTATACTCAAGGGAATTAAAACAGGATTAATTAATAAATAGGGTAAAGTTAAGTAGGTAGGCACAATTATTTGTAGGATGGGTTAGCGGTAGCGTAACCCATGCGGGCGTTGGGTTTCATGCTTCAACCCAACCTACGTTCATTTTATATTTAATTCCACCCACCTACTTATCCAATTAAAAAACATTGTCGATCGATTACTGAAAATAATAGGATCTACGCCGATAAATTCCGTTATTTTAGTCCTAAAGGTCAGTTAATCCCAACACCGGTCGAAGCCGCTATTCTGGAGAAACACGCGAAAGAATCTGAACGTCAACAAAAAGAACTGGCTTTACAGCAAAAGGAACATGAAAGACAACAAAAAGAACTGGCTTTACAAAAAATTGAGCAATTAACGGCAAGATTAAGAGAATTAGGCATTAATCCCGATGAAACCCTCTAGGGGTGCAAGGTGGTCAGTGAGTTTATCGAACTGCTTGCACCCTCACCTCTCATTAACCCCGTTTCTTACCTCTAGAAGCCAAGGCACCCAACCCTAACCCCAATAGGGCCACAACGCCACCCGGTTCAGGGGTGGATTGTACCGGTACCGGACCGGGAGTACCCAGCGTGATGTCATACTCTGATACACCTGATAGGGGGTCTATAAGCCCAGCGTATAAAGCGCCAAGAGGCTCTAATTTATAACCATCAGCATTGACACTGCTCCGAAAGTTAGCATCAATAATTGTTCCTGTCCCGTCGGTGCGAAAGGCCCAATCGTTTAAATTAGCTAGGGTAAAGGTGGTTGTCGAGGGACTAGAGGCTAAACCCGTAAAGGTGAGGGAAAACCCTTGCAGGCCATTGACGTTACCAGGAAAATTGATATTTGTATTCGGTGCTAACAAACTATCATCGATGTCAAAATAACCAGTTCCCGCAGAACCGTAGGTCAAAGGAACACGAACGGTAGCGGCTTGGGCAGCCAAGGAAAGAGTACTTAAACCGATGGCGGTAGCGGCAACAGCTACAGAGGTTTTTAAGGACATACAAAACAAAGAAAAAAACATTATCAGTTGCGAAAAATAACATAGGGGGGGGTAATGTCAAGTATTTTCAAGAAAATTAATATAATTTAATTAATTACAGAGAATTATCAGATCCTAACCCTGATCATCTTTGAACAGGGACATCTCCTCCGAGTTGCTATTTGTTACCACTTTTTATTAAAAAAGTCAATAGATTAAATATTAATTTTTGTAAAGAAAAGCCTGAGCAGTTACTCAGAAAGCTCTTTACCATCTGTTACAAAATATGGCAAGATATTTATCAAATTGTGTCAAAACCCAGAGTAAATGCTCATTGGGGTGACATTTTCTGATACAAAACAGAAACATATATATCTAAATACCTTAAACAAAGGGCGATCGTCATCTGATGACGAAAATCACTTCATACCAGACTCAGCAATCCTAAGGAGAACCATCATATATGTTCACTCACGTCAAGTCCACCATTCGTCACATAGTTCCCGACGCGTTGAATGGTCGATCGCTGGTCAAGGTGGTCTATGTCGTGCTAGAACCTCAGTACCAAAGTGCGCTGAGTAGTGCGGTCAGGGAAATCAACGCTAACAACCGGAAACTAGCGATCGAAATTAGTGGTTATTTAATCGAAGAACTGCGCGATGGGGAAAATTATCGCAATTTTCAAGAGGATGTAGCCAAAGCTAATATTTTCATTGCTTCTCTCATCTTTATCGAAGATTTAGCCGATAAAGTTGTGGCCGCTGTCAGTCCCCATCGGGATAAATTAGACGCAGCGATCGTCTTTCCCTCTATGCCCCAGGTAATGCGCTTAAATAAATTAGGCAGCTTTTCCATGGCCCAATTGGGACAGTCTAAGAGTGTCATCGCTAATTTTATGAAAAAGCGCAGGTCAAACTCTGGCGCTGGTTTCCAAGATGCGATGTTAAAGTTATTGCGAACTTTACCGCAAGTCCTGAAATACCTCCCCATGGAAAAAGCTCAGGACGCACGCAACTTTATGTTAAGTTTCCAGTATTGGCTAGGGGGTTCGGCAGAAAATTTAGAGAATTTCCTGTTAATGTTGGCCGATAAGTACGTCTTTGATAACAAGGATGACAGTGTAGTTTACAAAGAACCGGTAGTTTATCCAGATCTGGGTATCTGGCATCCTTTATCCATGAAAATGTTCGAGGATGTCAAGGAATACTTCGCTTGGTACAATAACCGCAGTGATATTGCCGATGACCTCAAAGACCCCTTAGCTCCCTGTGTTGGCTTAATTTTACAGAGAACTCACCTCGTTACTGGTGATGACGCTCATTATGTCGCTCTCGTGCAGGAATTCGAGTCTATGGGTGCGCGAGTCCTTCCCGTTTTTGCTGGAGGATTAGACTTTTCCAAACCCGTAGAAGAATACTTCTGGGATAAAAGCTTAAAAGGAGTAGAAGCGGTTGCCATCGTTGATACGGTAATTTCCCTGACGGGATTTGCTTTAGTGGGAGGTCCAGCGCGACAAGATCATCCGAAAGCGATAGAATCCTTAAAACGTCTCAATCGTCCCTATATGTGCGCGTTACCGCTAGTTTTCCAAACCACTCAGGAATGGGAAGAAAGCGATTTAGGTTTACACCCGATTCAAGTGGCGCTACAGATTGCTATTCCGGAATTAGACGGTGCGATCGAACCTATTATATTATCAGGCCGGGATGGGGCTACGGGTAAAGCGATCGCTTTACAGGACCGGGTGGAAGCGATCGCTCAACGGGCGCTAAAATGGGCTAACCTAAGAAAGAAACCGAAACTAAACAAAAAAGTCGCCATCACCGTCTTTAGTTTCCCCCCCGATAAAGGGAATGTGGGAACCGCAGCCTATCTAGATGTGTTCGGTTCTATCTACGAAGTGATGCAAGCGTTACAAAATAATGGTTATGACTTGCAGGACTTACCCGCATCTCCCCGAGAACTGATGGAAGCGGTAATCCATGATGCCACCGCACAGTACCATAGTCCGGAGCTAAATATCGCCTATCGGATGTCTGTACCTGAATACGAACGTTTAACCCCCTATTCCGTCCGTTTGGAGGAAAATTGGGGACCACCACCTGGACATCTCAACAGTGATGGACAAAATCTATTAATCTACGGGAAAGAATTCGGTAATGTCTTTATCGGGGTTCAACCCACCTTCGGTTATGAAGGGGATCCGATGCGTCTGCTCTTTTCTCGTTCTGCTAGTCCCCACCACGGTTTTGCAGCCTACTATACCTATCTCAATCAAGTCTGGAAAGCAGACGCGGTTCTCCATTTTGGCACCCACGGTTCTCTAGAATTTATGCCGGGGAAACAGATGGGAATGTCTGGGGAATGCTACCCGGATAACCTCATCGGAATGATTCCCAATCTCTACTATTATGCCGCTAATAATCCGAGCGAAGCGACGATCGCTAAACGTCGTAGTTATGCGGAAACTATTTCCTATCTTACTCCTCCCGCAGAAAATGCTGGACTTTACAAAGGGTTAAAAGAACTGAGCGAGTTGATCGGTTCCTACCAAACCCTGAAAGATAGTGGGCGTGGGGTGCAAATTGTCAATACTATTGTTGATAAATGTCGCTTAGTCAATCTCGACAAAGATATAAGTTTACCTGATGGTGATACTGCCCATCTCAGTCAAGAGGAACGGGATAATATCGTCGGTTCAGTCTATCGTAAACTGATGGAAATTGAATCGCGCTTACTTCCCTGCGGACTTCACGTTATTGGGAAACCCCCCTCGGCGCTCGAAGCGGTGGCAACTTTGGTCAATATTGCCAGTTTAGACCGGGAAGAGGACGATTTACTTTCCTTACCCCGAATTATTGCCAACAGCATCGGCCGGGATCTAGAGGAAGTTTATCGCAATAGCGATCGAGGTGTGTTAGAGGATGTGGAATTACTGCAAAACATCACCCTAGCGACTCGCGCTGCTGTTGCCGCTTTAGTCAAGTCCCAAACCGACGCGGAAGGTCGAGTATCGATGCTTTCTAAGCTGAATTTCTTGAATATAGGCAAGAAATCGCCTTGGATCGAAACTTTACAGGAGATGGGTTATCCAAAAGTTGATCCGGTCGCGTTAAAACCCCTGTTTGAATACCTAGAATTCTGTTTAGAACAGGTCTGTGCCGATAATGAATTAGGGGCCCTATTAAAAGCATTAGAAGGAGAATATGTTCTTCCCGGTCCCGGTGGCGACCCCATCCGTAACCCCGGAGTTTTACCAACGGGTAAAAATATCCACGCTTTAGATCCCCAGTCTATCCCGACCCTAGCGGCGGTAAAATCGGCTAAAATCGTGGTGGATCGTCTGTTAGAGCGGCAAAAACTGGATAATGGCGGTAAATATCCTGAAACCATCGCTTGTGTTCTCTGGGGAACTGATAATATCAAAACATACGGGGAATCCCTAGCACAAATTCTCTGGATGGTGGGGGTTCGTCCTGTTCCCGATGCTTTGGGACGGGTGAATAAATTGGAATTGATCCCCCTAGAGGAGTTAGGAAGACCGCGCATTGATGTGGTGGTCAACTGTTCTGGTGTTTTCCGGGATTTATTTATCAATCAGATGAACTTGCTTGACCAAGGCGTAAAAATGGCCGCGGAAGCAAACGAACCGATGGAGATGAATTATGTCCGTAAACACGCTATTGAACAAGCAAAAGAAATGGGTTTAACGGTTCGACAGGCAGCCACCCGCATCTTTTCTAATGCTTCCGGTTCCTATTCTTCTAACATCAATCTCGCGGTGGAAAATAGCAGTTGGGAAGACGAAAAAGAGTTACAGAATATGTATCTCAACCGCAAGGGTTTTGCTTTCGACTCTGATAACCCCGGGATGATGGCCGATAATCGTCAGTTGTTTGAAGCATCTTTAAAAACTGCGGAGGCAACTTTCCAAAACTTGGATTCTAGCGAGATTAGTTTAACCGATGTTTCCCACTATTTCGACTCAGACCCGACAAAAGTTGTGGCTAGTTTACGCGATGATGGCAAAAAACCGGCGGCCTATATTGCTGATACTACCACCGCTAATGCTCAGGTGCGTACTTTATCGGAAACCGTGCGCTTAGATACCCGCACCAAGTTACTCAATCCCAAATGGTACGAGGGAATGTTAAGTCACGGTTACGAAGGAGTCCGCGAATTATCGAAGCGTTTGGTTAATACCATGGGATGGTCTGCAACTGCTGATGCGGTGGATAATTGGGTTTATGAGGATGTGAACACCACCTTTATTCAAGATGAGGAAATGTGTCAGCGTCTGATGAATCTCAATCCTAATTCTTTCCGCAAGATGGTGGGAACCCTGCTAGAAGTTAATGGTCGCGGTTACTGGGAAACTTCTCAAGAGAATTTAGACCGCTTACAGGAACTTTATCAAGAAGTGGAGGACCGTATCGAAGGAATCGAGTAGAATAGATAAATAAGACTTGAGAGACTGGCTAATCACCGGTCTCTTGAGTTTTGAACAAACATGAAAAATAACTTTTGGGGGTTAATTTGGTCTAGTTTTAACGAAATTCAAGGGGTTTTACTCGGTCTTCTTGGATTTTTAGGAGGTATTGCTTTAATTCGTTATCCCTTCAATACTTCTATTCCTCTAGATATAGTAATTGTTGTCAGTTTCTTCACCTTGCTGTTAATCGCTACTTTGTTAAGCGCTGTTAACACACTTCTTAGACAGAAACAAAAATTAGAGGCAGAAGTTAAGCAACTTCAGGAGGTAAACCAAAATTTAGAAAATATTATTAAACAGGGAATTACTCCCAGGATTTTGAGGTCTCAAAAGCAAGGAAATAATAATATTTTATGCCTTCTTGATTCCTCTAGTCTGTTTACGATCGAGTTACTTGTCTCTTTTTATTATACCGATGAAGATGGGTTGGAAAGATTAATAGGAGAGGGTTTTGTTGAATATATTAATCCAAAGGACGGCAAGATACACGCGATCATTGACAAACCTCAAACAATCTATCAGGTAATTCTAGATCGATTGGCGAGTAACGATTTAAAAATTATTCAAGAAACCAGAGTCAGACCTGGCGTTCTTAGAAAACATAGTTCACCATAGAGGAAAATATGGAAAATGTAGCCGAAAAACCCATTTTATCTCCTAAAGGAACCTTTCCCGCCAAAGTTGTCAAAGTTATTGACGACTATAAATTAGTGATCAATAGAGGTGAAATTAGTGGAATTCGAGAAGGTCAAAGAATGTTAGTTTACAATACCAGCGAAGAAGAAATAACAGATCCTCAGACTGGTGAGTCTTTAGGCTATCTTGACTTAGTGAGAGGGACGGGGACAATTACTTTTGTTCAAGAAAAAATATCGATTTTACAATCGGATAGAACCAATAATAAAGGATCTAGATTGCTGGAGTTATTGCTTAAAGAACAAGAAACCCCGTCCGATTTGATAGGAAAATTCTTAACAAGAGCCGTAGGAGCGAATTCTAAGAACGATAAAAAGCCAATATCCGAGCTAATAAATCGTGAGTTGTTAAATAAACTGCTAGTATGGGAATTATCTGAAACGTTACCTTTTGAAAACCCTCAAATTGGCGACTCGGTTAGACCTATTTAGACCTATCGATGGAACAACAAATATTAGAATACTTTTTATCTCTTAAATATCCGATTTCAATTTATCCCGAAGAAGAAGGAGGATACACGGCGTTAATTCCAGATTTAGATGGTTGTATTACTCAGGGGGAAACTTTAGAGGAAGTGATGATTAATATTGAAGAAGCGAGAGAATTATGGATAGAGACGGTTTATTTTAGTGGTAAAAAAGAAATTACCATGCCTTCTAAAAGATAACTCAAAAAATACCAGAAACTTTCGTTCTTTCGAGTATTGTACCCCGCTCTTGATCGGATTTATCGCTCTTTTTGCGTAGGCTGGATTGAACAAAGTGAAACCCAACAACTGAGGGTTTCTGTCGGGTTTCGTAGCCTCAACCTGACCGACGAATTTACCCCTAGTATGTTTATACGGGGGAAGTGCAGATATTAGACATTCGCATTACATACATAGCGGTAAATGTCAATTAAATTTTACAAATCTATACAAATCAACAGACAATTTATCTGGGGTTTGCTGAATAATGGTAAAAACCTTGTGGGGTGAGACTCTTCGACCTTTTTGTCAATCCAAAAGTACCTGGCATGGGAGTGATCGGGGGAAAATTCAGGGACTTTTTCCCTGAAAATTAGGTAATTGACCCCCTCAAAATCGGTAAAACCCTACACCCCACCTGCCCCCCCGATGTCGGGGGGGTTGGGGGGGCCACACCCTGCCCGCACGAAAAACTTTTTGCCGCAAACCCTAATTACTGTCGCGGTTGTACGGGGAAACCTTGACGCTGAAGCATTTCCGCCGCATCTTGGCCCGGTTGATAGTTGATGCCGAGGGTAGAGGTGGCCGTATCTTCGATGATTTTGGGAGTGAGGAGAATAATCACCTCCGAGCGATCATTGCGATTGGTACGACTGCGGAATAAAGCCCCTAAAATGGGAATATCGCCTAAAACTGGCACTTTTGTCTCAGAACTCTGTTGGCGCTCTTGGATAATCCCGGAAAGAATTAAACTCTGTCCATCCCGGAGACGAATTAAACCAGAAGTTAATTCCCGACGAATCAGAGGGGTAAGGGTGTTGACCGTGAGACCACCGCTATCAAATCGAATTGGAGACCCCGGAGAGGCGATGGTAGGGCTAACCGACAGGGAAATAAAACCGTTATCATCCACCTGATCGACGTTTACCGCTAAAGTTAATCCAGCATCGGCCAGTACAGGGACAGTGGTGCGTTCGCCACTGAGAGGATCTACCTTTGTCTCGACACTTTCTAGCACTTTCTCGGTGAGCTTAACGGTGGCCTGTTGACCTTCCTGCACCACCAGCGAGGGATCAGTAAGAATCTTGGCATTTCCTGTCTGAATTGATGCTTGCAGGGTCATCAGGAATTTTTGGGGATATTGGAATAGGGTCGGGGGTTCGTAGGTGAAGACATCTGGTTTACCAGGTGTAGTGACTCCGGTGATGGGATTGAACGTGGCTGGCTCGCCTGGTGTAAATTCACTCAATCCGGGCTGAAAAGGGTTATTAAAGCGGCCAAAGCTGGGGCGGGTGTAAGGACTTATACTTTGGCTAAATTGATTAAAACCTTGCACAATATTGCTAAAGGGTGCATTCTGAATGTCAAGAAAAGGTTGAATTTCTGCTGTCCCCGTACCCGATATGATATCGAAAATCGGCACAACAGGCTGTGCAAAAGCCCCCGGTTTGCTTACGGTCCCGGCACCTGGTGGGTTCATATTACCAAAGTTCAGCACTGCCGCCCCGTTATCTTGAACGAAGAAACCATCGTTAAACCCGAAGGAAAAACTACTGTTAAAACGGTCTGTATTGAGTAGGTTGATATCGATAACTTTGACATTAACCACCACCTGACGGCGACGGGCATCCAGTTGGGTTAATAGAGATGTGGCAATTTGGACTTGCCGCGCTTCGCCGATTAAATTGATAGAATTAAGGCGATCATCGGCGGCAATTCTTAAACCGGTTAAAAGTAGGGCAGCCCTTGAGCCTTCTGTATTTTGGGGTTTCAGTGCCTCTAGGGTGGCGGGAACATCCCGGCGACCGATGACTCGTCCGGTGAGGGGATCGACGATATCCTCGGTTTTGGTAACTAAACGCTGGTATTCTGCCCCTTGGGTGGCGAGGAAAGTGGCGGCATTAACGGCCTTAACTTGGTTGAGACGCAGGGTGCGGCTAATCAAATTACGAGCGCCTTGGGGTAATTGCGCCCCGACAAAGATAGTTGTCCCCTGACGGTTGGCCTGGAGTCCGGAAATTAACAGCACGGCGTTAAAAATATTTTCCACCGATTCGTTAGTAAATTCCAAGGAAACTGTCTGAGAAGTGGCGTTAGTTTCCCCCTGGGCGCTGGTGAAAACGACGTTATAACCGGCATAGTTAGCAAGGGTCATTAACACTTCTCTAGCGGAAGCTTCCCGCAATAAAACACGAGGTACAGTGATATTACGCTCGAATTTGACCTTTTCGGCACTAGCATCGATGTTAGAGATGGCAATGTCTCCCACCGGTGGGGCGACAGCCCGAGGCAGGGTGGGAACACCGGGGGCTTGGGGTGCGCCCTGAATGATAATTTCGGGGTTGGGGACAAGGGGCGCACTTTGGGCGAGCAGTTTTTCCCTGGCTAAAATGCGATCGCTGATTTCCTTTTCTACGGCCGCACTGGAAGGGACAAGCTGATTTGGCGATTTTTGTAAATTTTCTTGACTAAGCCCTTGGGAAAATTCAATTTTTGATGTATCCGATTTTAATTCTGAACCATGGAAGGATTCTGGGGTTGCGGCCAGGGCGCTCAGGGGAGCCATCAATAAAAACGAGGCAATTTGGGGGATAAACAGGGCATAACGGGACGGATTCACTTTAACTTCACTCCTCAACGATTAGGGGATTCAACGGACAAAAAACGCAATACTCACACCGGATTGAAGACTATTATGGGGACGGACTAGCGGGGGGTTTACCTTTGGCGGGGGGTTTACCTTTGGCGGGGGGTTTACCTTCAGCAGCTGGGGGTGGTACTAATTTCGCCAGTTCTTTGGCACTGAGAGGAATAATCACATCGAGAAGAAAAGTCGTGGTCACGGGTTGATCCGGTTCGGGGACGATAGTGGCTTTATTGTTACCGGTACTAACCACTTTAACCGCCGCTCCTTGCTTTTCCATCTGGGTATTGAGACTGTTTAGCAAAATCAGTGGCTGTAATCTTTCTAAATCCCGAATCACCTCTTGAGTGTTAGTATAGTTCCCCTCCATCTTGACGTTAAAAGTTTGACGTTTGAGCTTATTATTAGCCGCACTACCGAGGGAACCATCGGAGACCACCACCGGCTCTAGTCGTTGGGGTTGAAAACTAATCAGCTTAACATTGCGAGACTTAAAGATATTACTAATATCTAAGAGAATAGTGCTTAAGTCCTTTTCTTTAGCAAAAAGCGACAGTATTTGCCCTTTAATAGCTTCTTTTTCTTGCAACTGACTCTCTATTTTTTGGAATTCTGCGGCACTGAGACCGGTTTTTTGTTGATCTACCTGTTGTTGTTTGTCGGCTGCATCGTTTTGCAACTGTTGCAAGGCATTATAAGCAGGCATCACCCAGTTAAAAAGCAGATAGAAAGAGCCAAGTAAACCCACCACAGCGACAGCGATGCCACTATTGCGGGGAGTAAAAGTTATCCCGAAAGCGACGGGATACTCGTCAAATTCCTCTAATTCCCGATCCTCAAATTCTTCGGTAAAGGTCATGGTTGAATGGCTCCTTGGCGTTTGAGAGTATTAATCCTAGTGATAACTCCGATCGCTCCATTCCTGGCGAGATTGGGCAGTTGTTCAGTGGTGGGACTATCACTTAATTGGGCGATGATCACAAATTGAACCACTTGGGGGAAAGTAACATTAATATTTTTGTACTGATTGTCCACCTCTACGGGTAAATCGGCCAGGGCAGCACTTTCGATCACCGTTTGCCTACCCTGTAAAAAAGGAGAAGCTTGTAGGGTTAAGAGATAATCATTGACTGCTTCGTAATTACTGGCAAAACCACTGATTTTTAAGCGCGTAGCCAGATTCGGTTGCCCTTGATTGCGGACTGAGGGAAACTCCACCTGTTGCACACTGGTTAGCTGGACAGTAGGGGGAGTTTGTTGACGAATTTCTTGGAGAATGGCTGACCAAGGCCTAATCTGATTAAATACACCTACCAGAGCTTTATTGTCTCCTTCCACCGCCTTTAATTGCGCTCTCAGGTCTTCTAGCTTTTTACTTTGGACTTGCAGTTGACCTAATTCCCTGTCCAGTTGCTGAATTTTGGCCTGAGTTTCGCTGGTTTGCCAACCGACGATTAAACCGAGTGATCCCGTCAGTGCCAATAATCCGGCCCCCACTCCCACACCGATCAACAGGGGTGTTTGTTTACGCAGATTAATAGTGGTGGAAATCTTGGCCGCAGCGGTTTCTTTGCCCGTTTGGTTAAGATGGCGATCCTTAAGAAAATTAACGTCAAGACTATACATAATTTTTCTCTATAACTCCCGTAATCCTAAACCGAGAACTGTTCCTAATCCTGGTCTTTCGGTATTAGGAATCTCTTGAGTTGTGTCTAAGTTCAGTGATGCGATCGGATCGATGGCCATGGTGGGGACGCTGAGACGTTGAGTAAAATATTCGTCTAGTTGTGCTAAACCGCCCCCGGGACCGGCTAAAAGTAACTGGACGATTTCCAGTTCATCACTTTGGTTAAGATAGAAATTAATCGATCGCCGCAATTCATCGGTTAATTCCCCTAAAACCCGCATCAGTGCCGTCATCCCGGCGTTAGTAGCCGCTCCGGAAGTGCCGGTATTGCTGCTCAGACTATCAAAGGCAGTAATCGGGATTGTCATACCCAAAAGCACCTCAGGACTGCGGGAGGTGGGCAAATTCATCGCCCTAGAGAGGGCATTTTGTAGCTGGAAAGTGCCAATGGGGACAGTGCGGGAAAATTGGGGAACGCCGTCCACCACGATGGCAATTTCCGTGTTATCAAATTCTATATCAACAATAACGGCAGCTTCATTGGAACTAAACTGTCGCAAATGTTCGCGAATCGTCCGAATTAGGGCAAAACTATTAATTTCTAGCACATCTACCTGTAATCCCGCCTGTTGGAAGGTTTCCATATAGGCATCGGTAATCTCCCGACGAGTGGCTACCAGCAAAACCTGCACTTTTTCGATCCCGTCTTCATCCTGAAAGTAGCCCAGTTTTTGGTAGTCGAGATCCACTTCCTCGCGAGGATAGGGAAGGTATAAACTAGCCTCATGATTTAAGACCAGATCGCGCAATTCCTGATCGTCCAATTCCGAGGGAATCGGGATAATCCGGATAATTGACTCGCGCATCGGCACACCAGTGGCGACTCGTTTGCTGTTAATTTTATTTTCCTTGAGGACTTCTTGGATTAATTCCGCTAAAGCGGGAGAATCGACGATTTTTCCCGCCTCAAAGATGCCTTCCGGGATATCCGACCAGCAATATTTAACTAATTGATAATTTTGTCCCTGTTTGGCGATCTGAGCGACGTTAATCCGTTCTGGGGTAATCTCTAACCCAACACCTTGATTTTTTTTTGTCAATAGCTTCTTTAAAAAACTTACCATAGATTTTCTGGGGCAGACCTAAGGGGATTGGTGATTAACAAAGCCAATAATTTTTTGACCTGATTTTATCTAGGGTCGATCAAGGCAGTAAATCAGTCTATAAACGATCCTAACTGGGTAAATCAGCCAGAAAAGGTGAAAATCGAGGAGGAGAGCCGCTATTTCTGCACTAATATTAACCCGATTATCTCTGTTCCGATCGAGGTTAATCTTAACTGGATAGGAGAAGGGGAAGTGCTTAATGATAGTGATATTGTAATCAATTTTGCTGAAAGAACCAAGTCCACGTCAAAATTTTGCCATCATACCCCCCCTTTCCCTAGGGCTGATTCATTCTCCGAATCTAATTCTTTGGTTCTTCTGGTTTCTGTGTGGAAACGAGGTCTATACTGATAGAATATCTGCCAAATAGCGATTAAAGTCTTGCCCGATAAGCATTTCACCTTACATAAGCAAAAATTATCACACAAAGTCGAGAAGAGCCATTCTCTTCTTTATTTTTGCTACCTTTAATCGCTTATGAGGCAAGCAAAGCACGGCGTTTTTAAAAATTTTCAGATATATATTTCCGAGAAATCGACTAAAAACGTTGTCAGATAAGGATTTGAGAGAATGACATTTGAGAGAATGAAACGACCCTACCCCTTCTCCACACCCTGACTGGAAAGAGGTGTCGGGTGTGGGGTGTGGGGTGTAGGGAAAGAAACCTCTTTCATCTGTGGGGGTGAAAATTTTTTCATCGGGACTGCCTCCAGGAAAAACTTTTTCGGCAAATCCCTGGTTAGATTAGCCAATTATCTCGAGAAAATTGCCATTTTTCTAGGCACTATTTTTTCCTGACTCCTGGAAACCGGCGATCAAATGCTTCTGACGAGCGTGATTTTCCCGTATAATTAGGAGTTTGCACAGTGACAAAAGAAGTTAAGGAGCGAGTTCAATGGCACGAATGTACTATGACGAGGATGCCAATTTAGATTTATTAGCGGGAAAAACGATCGCTATTATTGGTTATGGTTCCCAGGGTCATGCCCACGCATTAAATCTCAAGGATAGTGGCGTTAATGTGATTGTTGGTCTATATCCAGGCAGTAAATCGGCCATCAAAGCCAAAGAAGCCGGTATTCCGGTTTATGATGTGGCCGAAGCCGCTAAAATTGCCGACTGGATCATGATCCTCTTACCGGATGAAGTGCAGAAAACGATTTATCTCAACGAAATTGCTCCCAATTTAAGCGCAGGCAAGGTGTTATCTTTTGCCCACGGCTTTAATATTCATTTTGGTCAAGTGGTTCCCCCGGCTAACGTCGATGTGGTTATGGTCGCCCCCAAAGGACCGGGCCATCTCGTCCGTCGCACCTACGAACAAGGTCAAGGAGTCCCCTGTTTATTTGCCGTCTATCAAGATGCTACCGGGCAAGCACGCGATCGGGCGATGGCCTACGCTAAAGGTATCGGTGGCGCTCGGGCCGGGGTTTTGGAAACCACTTTCCGCGAGGAAACAGAAACCGACCTTTTTGGCGAACAAGCAGTATTATGCGGCGGTTTAAGCGCTCTAATTAAAGCCGGCTTTGAAACCCTCGTAGAAGCCGGTTATCAGCCCGAATTAGCCTATTTTGAGTGTTTACACGAAGTGAAACTGATCGTCGATCTGATCGTCGAGGGCGGTTTGGCCAAAATGCGCGATAGTATTTCCAATACAGCCGAGTACGGTGACTATACTCGCGGTCCGCGGGTGGTGACGGAAGCGACTAAGGCCGAAATGCGAAAAATCCTCCTGGAAATTCAATCGGGACAATTTGCCAGAGAGTTTGTCCTCGAAAATCAAGCAGGTAAACCGGGGTTCACCGCTATGCGTCGTCAAGAAGCAGAACATTCCATCGAAGAAGTCGGCCAAGATCTGCGGGCGATGATGAGTTGGCTAAAACGCTAGTTCTCTTTTTTTTCCCTGGAGGTTGGGACGCAACCAGGCAATTCTTGCCCTTGCGTCCCTCCCGACACCCGATCCCCCAATCCCCAAAAGGAAAACTTCCTATTTAGTAGATCGCCTCCCGTGATTTGACCAGACCGATCGCCCGTAAACCGGCAATGACACCACAACCGATCACCATACCGACAAAGGAACGAATCAGATTTTCTACGGGAATGATCGGAATTAAAGCGATCCAGACTTCTTCGGGCCAGTTAAAAATCGAGTAGGTAATGGCCACGGCCCCTAAATGGGAGAGGCCGCTGGCGGTCCAAGTCCCCCCAAAAATTCCCGCCGCTACTAGGGCAAAATTGCTACCTTTGATCCAATGGGTAAACAGAGTCCGGGTTGGTAGGATAAATAATACCAAGGCCGACCAATCGACGAAAGCCCCAGCGATAAAGACTCGTGGCGAAATGCCATTCAGTCCGATCGCTCGGTTAGCGTAGATAAACAGGGGAATCAGAAAAATTAACGTTAATCCTAACCACCAATAACGGCGTTTTTTGCCGAAAACCATTGTTCCCGCCACAAAACTAGACAAAATCGCCCCAAAGACCGAAATAGCGGGGATTCCTGCCGTGTAGGGGGCAAGGAAAGCCCCAATTAAAGCCCCGATGCCACTAGCGATCGCCCCAGCGATCGGGCCGAGTAACCAACCCAAAAGGGGAAAAACCGCTTGACTGAGGGGCATACTACCGCCGGAAGCGAGGACAATGGAGAAGGGAATAAAAGAAAGGGTAGTGACAATGGCCGCTAAGACGACAATATAGGCGATCGGAGCCCCATCAATAGCGGCACTACTGACAGCTTCTACTTTGCGTTCTTCCCCTTCGGGGATAATATCTAAGGTCATAAGCTGTTAAGAATTTAAATTGCTTGTTGGGATCAGGCAAGAGGCAAGAGGCAACCCCCCCCGACGTCGGGGGGGGTTGGGGGGGCAGATTTCAGCCTATCAACCTCTGGTTTGATTTTCTTCGGGCAATGCTTGATTTTTTCGATAACAGCGCACGGTAATGTGATAGGGATGAAAAATCTCTAGGAAATCTTTTTGTAGGGTTTGAAAAAAGCTCTCAATAATTTTGGGATCGTCGAGATGAAAGGGATATTCTTGATTAAAACCTTTGAAAAAATACCAGTTAATAATTAGCTTTCCTCCCGGGTTTAACCAGTCATAAAACTTTTTAAGTTGGGCTGTAGGTGAGGGCAAATGCTCGATGACATCTAAACAGATAATCGTGTCAAATTTTAGCTGATCGGGAATTTCTGTATAGAATGAGAGCTTATTAGCATCGAGATTTAATTGCTTGGCACGAAAGCGAACAAATTCATGATGTAGGGGATTAAGATCGCAATAGATCACCTGTTCAACCCTAGAATTCATCGCAGCAGCTAGGGCATGAGTACCGATTCCGCCACCAAAATCTAAGACTTTTCCGCTACCGTAATCATCAATTAATCTCAGGGTTTCCCCGATATATTCTTGACTGGATAAATGCCAAGCGGATAATTCAAATAAATAGGTTTCTTTGACTTTTTCCTGATAGAAATAATCTGGATTTGTCCAAGAAAAGTCTTGATGAGCTAAGGCCGCTAAGGCATCTTTTGCTATGGCTAATTTTGTTTGTAAAATTTCTTGGTCTAATTGTAAAAAGTTTTGTAGATGTGACTCCAAATCAAAGGAATTGCGCTTGAATTCCGCCACCGAGGGGGATGATAGCAGGGAAGAATCTCGATTCATATATAAAGTGAGGCCGGGGAGAATTAACTAAAAAACAGTCTCTTATTATCCCACAATTTGCCCAAATTATACTGGCAAGTTTTCCTTAAAACAGTAGAGCCAGCTTTTGGCCTATCAGCCATTTAGGTTAATCCTGTCCCTTCTAAACAAGCTCGCTCGAAAATTGCCCCCGTGGTTACTGCCGAGGCTAAACTAGCACAAAGAAGATTGGCATCAGTAAAATTTGTTCCCCGTAAAACCGCCCCGAAAAAAATTGCTTCCTCTAAATCGGTGGCCGATAGATCTGCCCCAGACAGATTAGCGCTAGTAAAATCCGCTTGGGTTAAAATCGCCCCGACAAAACTCACTCCCCGGCCATCGACCCCGCGAAAATCCGCCCCGGACAAATCTAGATGATTAAAAACCGCCCCGGCTAAAAAAGCACCGGCCAAACTTGCCCCAGTTATGATCGCATCGAGGAGAATTGCCCCGCGTAAATCGGCATTCCGAAAATCTGCTCCCCTTAAATTTGCTCCTGTCAGGTCAGCACCGCGTAAATTTGCCCGTAAATTCGCCCCTGCTAGGTCTGCACCCGCTAAATCAGCCCCTGCCAAATTCATACCCGCTAAATCTTTTATCTGACCCTGACGAATTGCTAATAAATCAATACTGGGAAAAGTCATCTTCAGCCACGGTTAAACACTGTAAAAATATCTTAGAATATTCGTAAACCTTTGTTAAGAAAGCGCTCCATGTCCCTAGAGCTATTATCCCTAGAAAATATTGAAGAAATCGCCCACCAATACGGATACTGGGCAGTATTTATCGGCATCACCCTCGAAAATACGGGGATTCCCATCCCGGGAGAAACCATCACCATTGTCGGCGGCTTCCTTGCCGGCAGCGGTGATTTAAATTATTGGTTAGTTTTAGTCAGCGCAATTACAGGAGCAGTTTTAGGCGATAATTTTGGCTATTGGCTCGGTCGCGCCGGGGGTTGGCCGTTTTTGTTAAAAGTTGGCAAATTCTTTCGGATTCCCCCCCAAAAACTAGAATTAGCCAAGGATCAATTTAGTAAAAATGCACCCCGGGCGGTCTTTTTCGGTCGCTTCGTCGCCCTGTTAAGAATCTTTGCAGGTCCCATGGCGGGAATTGCCCGAATGCCCTACGGTCGCTTTTTTCTCTGTAATCTTGGTGGGGCGACGGTGTGGGCGACGATTATGGTGACATTATCTTTCTTTTTAGGACGTTTGTTCCCCTTGCACCAGTTAGTTAGTTCTATGGCTCGTTTTGGTATCTTGGCTTTAATTATCGTCCTTGCCTGGACAATCATCCACCCCATCCTTGAGTCACGGAAAACGGCGGTTTAAGGCCAGAAGAGAGCGGTTATTTCCGATAACCGCTTCTGGAATTTTCCAAGAATCTCTTTAACGTTCGCGGCGGCCGAAGTTTTTGCGCTCACCACCGCCACCACCGCCAAAATTATCTTCTTTGGGACGGGCTTTGTTGACCCTCATCTTTCGTCCCATCCATTCGGCCTCGTTCAGAGTTTCGATCGCTTTTGCTTCTTCCTCATCGGAGGACATTTCCACAAAACCAAAACCGCGCATTTTACCAGTTTCCCGATCTACGGGCAAGTAAACGCGAATAACCGTGCCATATTCAGCGAATACATCGTGCAAGTCCTCTTTCGTGACTTCATAAACCAGATTACCAACGTAAATCGTCATGGATTGTCTCCCAAGATCACAGCCATTTTGAGAAGGAGATCGGACACAACCCAGTCAAGGCCATCAGGGAAAAACCGCTTCTGTTTGAAACCAATGCTGCTACCGAACCTAACTACTCTCTTTAAACTAGCATAGCTGATCAGTGGGAGTATGGAGTATTAATAGCATTTTTCTTTATTCGTCGCCCTCCCCCTCTCCCTCTCCCTCTCCCTTTCTGGGAGAGGGAGAGGGCAATTAACCATCTCTGCCATTGCTTGCTTGTGAAAAATCGCGTTAGGCGGCATTATCTTGGGAATCTTTCATCCCTAAAGGCTGAGATTTTTTCTTGAATGTGGCCATGGCACCTCCAAGAGTTAAAATTGCCAACACTGTGCTAGGCTCTGGTATAGCTTGTGAACTGATACCGATACTTATTTCGTTTAAATTAGGTTCAAAGGCTTGTGAAGCGATACCTATACTTCTTGCGTTTAAATTAGGTTCAAAGGCTTGTGAAGCGATACCGATATTTCCTATAACGTTTAAATCAGGTTTAAATACTTGTGAACCAATGCTTTTTCCGTTTAAATTAAGAGAAGCAACAAACCCATCCCCTGCAACTAAACCATCTGTGTCCAATGACAAGGATAAATAGGCAGCTAGTATATCTGAACGGGTAATTTTGAAGTTAAAGGGTACAAAGCCATTGGTTATAGCAAAAGCATTGGAACCAGCTAAGGTCAGATCAATACCATCTGCTGGGATCGCGCCAGGGGGAGTTGTAAATTTAGAAGAGGATTGTGATGACAATTTTTCAAAGAACAATGTAATTATTATCTTCCCCCGAGGAGTCAGAACAATATATATGATCTTGTGAATACGAATTGGTCTCGGTCTTCGAGAATTATCAATTCTGAAACTTAAATCAAAAGTATCGCCAGGCTTAAAAGTAGAGGGCAAAAAGCGAGAAAACTCACTTTCGTAACTGACGATAGCCGCATCTGCTTTGGCACTATTAAGCAATGCTAAACTGACGCCCAATGCAACACCTAATGCAGGGAGTTTTTTCATGCTGATATGAAGTTTTTGTAAGTTGACGTGAAACGATGATAGGTATTTTTACTTGATCTGTCAAGCAATTTTTAGTAAGTTCAATATTTCTGATTGAATATCATTCTATTGATAAGATATATGGCATTGAAATTTTAATAGCAATTTCAGCGAGAAGATAGCCTGCGAGCCTGAATCTGAAGCGGCAGCCAAGCTTTTAGCTATCAGCCGTCAGCTTTTTTCTCCCCAACTTCCCCACTCCCCACTGATCACTGTTTACTGATCACTGTTTACTGCTCACTGATTAGGGTAGCCAAGGATATTGACTAAAATCGGGGGGACGTTTTTCCAGGAAAGCCTGTTTACCTTCGGCTCCTTCGGCGGTCATATAGTAGAGTAAAGTGGCATTGCCCGCTAACTCCTGTAAACCCGCTTGACCATCACAATCAGCATTAAAAGCCGATTTTAGGCAGCGAATCGCCAAGGGACTTTTTTCGAGGATTTCTAGAGACCATTTAATCCCCTCCTGCTCTAATTCCTCTACCGGGACGACATGGTTAACCAAACCCATTTCTAAAGCTTGTTGGGCGTTATACTGCCGACAAAGAAACCAAATCTCGCGAGCTTTTTTCTGACCCACTACCCGGGCCAGATAACTAGAGCCAAAACCGCCGTCAAAACTACCCACTTTCGGACCGGTCTGACCAAAAACGGCGTTATCCGCTGCTAAGGTTAAATCACAAACCAAGTGTAAAACATGACCGCCCCCGACCGCATAACCCGCCACCAGCGCGATAACTACCTTGGGGATGGAGCGAATTAATTTCTGTAAATCCAGCACATTGAGCCGGGGTACGCCATCATCGCCAATATAACCCGCCTGACCGCGCACCGTCTGATCGCCGCCAGAACAAAAAGCATATTTGCCGTCGTTGTGGGGACCAGCACCCGTGAGCAATACTACCCCAATGCGGGCATCCTCGCGAGCATCACAGAAAGCGTCGTAAAGCTCAAAAACTGTCTTCGGACGGAAGGCATTACGCTTATGGGGGCGATTGATGGTAATTTTGGCGATTCCCCCCCATTTATGGTAAAGAATATCCTCGTAGGTTTTGACGGATTGCCATTCAACGCTCATAGTCTCGGTTATAGGCACAGCTTTTTTACCTTACCTCATTTTGTCCCCCACTTTGAAGCCTGGAGCGCCCGAAGAGGGGAATGGATAGTTGACCGACAAGGTTTAAAGCTGATTCTCTTATTGATATTTTCTGAGTATTGATTGAAAATATATTGATACTATTTGCTAACTTTAAAGAGCTACAAATATGAGTACAATTAATAAAACTAAGCTTGAATCATTAGAGTTTTATTTGGAATTAAAATATCCAATAACAATTTATCCTTATGATGACGAGGGATATGTATCAGAAATTAAGGATATTCCAGGATGTTTCACTCAGGGAGAAACCCTAGAGGAAACCTTAATCAGTAAACAGTAATCAGTGAACTGAAAACTTACATCTGATAACCGATAACTGATAACTGATAACTGAATTAAAGCCATTCGATTTCTTTAGCTTTTTCGGGTAATTTAGCCGTGGACTGTCCTTGGCTGCGGGACTGAAACCCAATTAAATCGAGGGGAGTAGCCAATAAATCTACTATATCAGCCTTGCCAAACAGTAACTTGAGGGTATTTTTTGGTAGATCTTTTAATAACCAACGACCGAGACTAAAAAATAACTGTTGATTGGTTAAAGGTCGCATCAATTCGACCCCGTGCAATTCGTGAAGATAGCGATTTGATCGTCCGTAACGTTTTAATTGACTTCTTAAGTCCTCTAGGGTGGAACGATGACGATGATAAATAATTGCCTCCGGTGCGTAGGTTAATTGCCAGTCGGTTTGTTGTTGAATCCGCCAACAGATATCGGCATCACCACCAGTAGTTAAATAAGGACGAAATAAACCAACTTTTTGAAAAGCTTCTCGACGAATAGCGAGGTTAGCAGTTTGACCATAGGGACAAAAAGAATGTTCTAAAAGAAATTTTGGTGACATAAATTGACGACGTTCTGCATACTTTTCCAACCAAGTGGAACCAGTTAAGGCGGCAATTTCTCCCGCTACCAGACCGATTCTATTATCTTTAAAGGGTTGAACCAGTTCTGTCAACCATTGGGGTGCGGGACGACAATCGGCATCGGTGAAGGCCAGAAAAGGATAACGAGCGCTTTTGATCCCTTTGTTACGCGCGGCGTAGGAGCTTTGTATGTGATTTTCGCTTAAAATGATCAGGTTGAGTACCCGGTGTTCTTCTGCTGCCTTTCCTAATAATTCTGCCGTGCGATCGCTACTATTATTATCAACTAAAATATATTCAACTAATTGACGGGGATAGGTCTGTTTGGCTAAACAATCGATGAGAGGGGGTAGATCTTTTTCTCCGTTATAAATTGGCACGATCACGGATACTTCGGGTAAGAACTGTAAGGTAGTTGACATCGTTGGAGTCCAATAGGCGAAGGTTGAACTATTCGCTACAATACTACTATAATCAAGAGCAACCAAAAGTAAGTCTATTGTCATTTATTTTAGACCAACGATGAAAAGTTTCTTCCGAAAATTATTTTTCTATGCGGGTATTCTTTGGCTCTCCCCTTTAATCATTGCTTTTCAGGTAGCTAATAATCGAGAACTTATCTTAGGTGATGTGCGGCGTTGGGTGGAGTTATTAGGCTGGGAAAAAAGAGCAGATTGGTTACAATTATTAGCTCTGTGTCTGGAGGCAAAAGAATTTAGAAATTTATATTATTGTCGTCTTTTTCAAGGTGGCTCATTCAGCCGTTTTTTGATGTATATTCTTAGGTTTTTCTATCGAGAAAGTTCCTATTTATTTCTAGATTCTTCCTGTTCGATTGGCAAAGGATTATTTATTCAACACGGTTTTAGTACGATTGTTATGGCGGATTTGGGCGATAACTGTTGGATTAATCAACAGGTAACAATTGGCCATAAAGATAAAAGCGGCCGTCCCAAAATTGGCAATAATGTCAGGATTACCGCCGGCGCTAAAGTCTTAGGAAACATTACCATCGGCGATAATGTCACCGTGGGCGCAAATTCAGTGGTAGTCAAGGATGTTCCACCTAATTGTGTGGTGGTGGGTATTCCCGCTCGTATTATTAAACGGGACGGCGTTAAAGTAGATGAAAAATTATAAACGTTGACTTAAAATATATTCGGCAATTGCCAGATCCCCCGGGGTAGTAATTTTTAAGTTAGTTTCTTCACCGACGACAATTTTCACGGGAAAACCACATTTTTCTAATAAGGCAGCATCGTCGGTGACTTCCCAATCTAATTTTCGCCCCTGTTCATGACATTCTTTTAATAATTTTACCTGAAAACCCTGGGGCGTTTGGGCCGCCCACAACCGCGATCGATCCGGTGTATCCTCAATCCAGCCCTTGCTATCGACAATTTTAATCGTATCTTTTACCGGAATGGCCGCAATAAAACCCTGACAAGTGGCTAAAGCGGCCGCACAGCGATCGAATAATTCGGGAGTGGCTAAACATCGCGCCCCATCGTGAATTAAAACCGTCTCAGCCCCCTCTGGTAGGGCTTGTAAGCCATTATAAACTGATTTTTGTCTGGTTTCGCCTCCTTGGATGATTTGCACGGGTTTAAGGGCATTTATGGCGGTGATAATTGCTCGGATCTCCTCAAAGTCTTCTGGTTGTGCCATGATACCAATCCAGATAATTGCCCTGGATTGCATGGCAGCCAGTAAAGTCCAAGCGAGGAGCGGTTTTCCGTGCAGGGTGAGCAGTAACTTATTGCGATCGCTGCCCATCCGTTTACCCATTCCCGCTGCTGGAATTAACAAATACATATTTTTTTCAGGTAAAATTATTAAAAGAGTCAGGAAAGAGAAGGTCAGTGGATAGGAGTGGTTAACTTTTTGCTTGTTATTAGTAAACAGTAAAAACTATCCCTCTTAAGAAAATAAATCGAGGGGAAAGTGACCATAAGTACCGACTAATTGATCATTTTCTGATTGACAAGAAACCAGGACACCGCGATAGGTCCCCGTATAGGAATCGAGATAGGAAGCTTGTCTTTGGGTATTGTATTTAATATACACCGCTCCCTGTTCTGGTTGGTCTTCTGGGAGACTATTAGGTAGGGGATATCCTAGGGCTTGTAGATAACTTTTCAGGGCTTTAAATCCCTCTTCATTGTTATCGGCACAGATACCTAAATTAATTGATTCCGAACCTTGGTTAACTAATAAAATTGCCTGTCTTAGAGCTTCTTCTTCTTCGGGGGATTGGGCAATTTTTAGTTTAATACATCCATATTCTTTTAGGAGTTTCAAGGCTTCTTCCATAGACATGAGCGGTTAGATAGACGGGGCTAAAGATCAAAAATAAGCTGGTGCTGCTGTCCTTAACGACAAATTGCCAAGAAAAAAAGCCCTAAATCATTGAGATTTGGAGATAGGAAAATTCTGCATTGGTTTTAATCGTAAGCGGGGCAATTCCGATCATATCAGGTTGGGGACAGGAAAATTTATCGGGGTTGTTCGATCGCTCCGGGTTGTGCGTACATTTTACTCACTGCTTTTTGATAGCCGAAGTAAGCACCTATAATAATTCCAGCACCAAAACCAATCGCTAGGTAAGACAAAATTATACTGAGGGGACAAGGGGAATCTCTCCGATGAGATAGGGAAAATCCCTCACCAGTAGCCACAATATCCTCAGCAGCTTCAGGGAACTCCTCTGGTTTCTCTAGGGCTTTTTCTTCGGTTGTTTCAGAGTCTTCCAAAGCTTTTGGGTCGTCTTCTCGGTCATTTTCGGCGATTTCTGCGGTTATTATCGGCAAAGAGTTTAATTTGGTGACATGATTGACGATTAAATCATCTTGACTCAGGGTTATCGATTCTTGCCAAGCGGGGATATCGGATTCCTCGGTCATACCGTAAACGATCACTTGTTCTAATCCATCGATGCCCAAGCTTTTGATTTCTGCCGACAAAAAAGGCAATAATTTGTGTTGATTGGGTATCCTTTTGGATTGAACTTTGAGAGTCAGGGCATTTTCTTGTGAGGTGGCTTCAATAACCTCTATTTTTCTGGTTAAGAGACTTTGGTTAAGTAGGACAATAATAGCGGCTGCATCTTGCTGTTTAGCGGCATGGATAAGTTGTACCTGATTCATGGCCTTGAGGGACTAAAGAGAGGATATTATACTAAATACTTGGCCGAGTGGGAAGTAGGTTTTTACAGTCGGATTGGGGGTTAATCACACTATTAAAAGCGGATTTAGTATCGGTCTGTCCATCTCTCCCCCCTATGCCACTTAAATTTCCGCCACGGCTCTTTCGATTAAACGACGAGCCAGGGTTTGAATGCCAGTATGTTCATAGTAATTAGTCGTCATATCGAGGAATGCCCCGACATATACCAATTTATCGGCAGAAAAGTCGATAAATCCCTGGATTTTGCTCAATAATCCCTGCTGGCTCAAACTGCGCTCGCTGACAAAACCACTCATCCAACCTTTAGTGGAGTCGAAACTTTGACCGATAAAGTCTAATTTTCTGGCAGTATTTCCCCCCGGAATCAATTCTTTAATACTGCCGAAAGTGGAGTTAGATTCTAATTCTTCTGGCCTGAGAATGCTGAGGCCCGATTCCACTTTGCGGATAAAACTGCCCCCCAGGGGAATTAAACCATCCAAACAAACTAACGCCGCCATCCGCATCAGGGATTCGCCGCTATAATCTCCCAGAGAAGCGACGAAATCATCGATACTATCCCCCGGAATGCCATTAATTTGACAAAAAGCGATTAATTCTGTCACTAATTTCAGGGTTAGATCGATGGTTTGCGCTTTTTCGGGGGCAGGAGTTAATCTTTCGATTAAACCGCCCATGAGGGGAATTTTACCACCGACGGCATTGGCAAGAGAGGCGGTGGCTAGGGCATTATCGGCGCTGTCGATGGTTTGGTAGAGCCAGAGCGCCCGTTGATAGCCCTGGGATTTATCATTAAACAACCAAACGGCTCGATCGCCAATCTGTTGAATCATGCTTTCGTCGGTTTCGCCGGTGACTTTGATAATTGTATTTTTAAACCCGACTAGGTTATCCCACTGTCCCGGCACCACATAATCAAGGGTTTTGAGAACTTTGACGGTGAGATTATTCGTCGGTAATTCGTCCACCAGTTGAAAAATTGGCTTACTCACGGATGTCTCCTTACTTTAACTTTGCTAAACCATCTAAATCGAACTTAGCTAACCAAGTTTGGCGATCGCTGGCGGTAAAATCCGGCTCCCGCGATAAAACCTTGACTTGATAGCGATTATTGACTAAAACGGCGGTGGCGGTTGCACCCTGTTCGACAGAGGGAAAACCTTTAATTGTGGTTTGACTGTCTTGGA
Source organism: Microcystis sp. MC19 (assembly GCF_003019735.1). NCBI lineage: Bacteria > Bacillati > Cyanobacteriota > Cyanophyceae > Chroococcales > Microcystaceae > Microcystis > Microcystis sp. MC19. Next base: position 3,985,340 of record NZ_CP020664.1, read on the forward strand.
ATTTATTGGCTGCGGCGGGATTATTGCTAATGTCAGATATGGCTAACATAGCCAGAACTTTGCCATCTTGCTTCAGTTTTGCCTCGGCAAAGCCTTTTTTCTCCTGGGTATAGACGCGCTCGTATCCTCCCCCAGAAGGCGGGAAAAACCGATTAAAACTGCCGCCAGAGGTGGATTCTTTCACCACTGCCGCCGCCCCGCGAGCGGTACTTTCTTGTTGCGCTTGGTCAAATTGCGAGGGAGCTTTAGCACAGGAAGTTACTAGCAAAAGTGTCGCTAATACCCCTGCTATCAAGATTTTGCCCAATCGAAAGCTCATAGTTATCTTAATTAAAACTTGCTCATGTTTGTTTGTAGTATATCTCTCGCTTATTGCTGATTATTGTTAAGTTTTTCTAGATGCTGTCACACTGGACCGAAAAAAAACAGAAAATCAGCAAAATACAAGTCATTAACGACGGCAGGAGGCAGTCCCGATGAAAAAATTTTCACCCCCACAGATGAAAGAGGTTTCCTTCCCTACACCCCACACCCTGCCCCCCGATGTCGGGGGGGTTGGGGGGGCTACACCCTGCCCCCAGGAAAAACTTTTTTGGCAAACCCTAGCTACAGTCCCGCAATTGCCCCTCGCGCCATAGATGCGATCGCTTGTTCCGTGGCCCGGGGTAGATGATAATACTTACCCCCGGCTTTTAGGGCTAATTCTTTGGCAAAACCAGTGGAGACGAATTTTTTCTCCGTATCGATAACCAGCAGTTTAATGCCTAAAGAGCGAATTTTAGCGGCAATATCGAGCAGTTCTGCCTTAATATCCGGTTTTTCCCCCTCTGGAATCGGTTCGCCTAGAGATTTCGCCAAAGGAATATTACTTCTCCCGTCGGTAATCGCCACAATCACCACTTGACCGATATCTCCCGATAAACGGGCATTCATCCCCACATGAACCGCTTGGGTTAAACCGTGAGCTAAGGGGGAACCACCGCCACAGGGCAGGGTTTCTAGACGTTTTTTCGCTAGGGTAATCGATTTGGTCGGCGGCAATAGTACATCTGCTCGCTCACCCCGGAAAGGAATCAGGGCAATCTGGTCGCGATTTTCGTAAGCTTCCGTTAACAGACGCATAACCGCACCTTTGGCCGACTGCATCCGATTCAGGGCCATGGAACCGGAGGCATCAACGACAAAGACAATTAAAGAACCGGCCTTGCGGGCCAGCCGTTTTGAGCGCAGATCCCCCTCTTCTATAATCACATGACGTTCGGGATTCCTTAAGCGACGGGCTTTTTGATAGGGGGCAGCCGCCCGGAGAGTGGCATCGACGGCGACTCTTTTTACCTTGCCCCGGGGTAACATCGGCTTAATATAACGTCCCCTATCTTCCGAGAAAATCAGGTTACGCGCCCCCGATTTCCCCTGACGCTGGGCCATCTGGGCAAAATACAACACACTGGGATCCAGTAAAACCCCTTCTGGGTCGAAAACAAATTCTTCCGGCAAATTATCGGGCTGTTCCGGTTCTTTTTCCTCCTCTTTCTCCTCCTCTTTTTCTTCCTGTTCCTGCTGGTTTTCGTCTTGGGGCGGTTCCGGTGGTGGCGGTGGTGGCGGTGGCTGTTGTTCCTGTTCTGGGGGTGGCGGCGTAATCAGCGATCGAGGTACAATAACTAATTCGACGGCTCTTTTTAAGTCATCGGCACTGACTAAATCCCGACCTTCTAAAGCGGCGGCGGCCTTGGCTACTCTCACGGCAAAAATCTCAGCGCGATGACCTTCTACCTTACCTCGCACTGCTTCCTCCACTAGATAACTAATTTGTTCGGGTTTAATTTTTACCTCTTTTAACCATTCCCTCGCCAGGATAATTTCGGTTTTTAGATCATCGATTTCTTGGGCATATTGGGCGATAAAAGCGGTGGGAGAAACAGCATACTCGATCGCCTGATTGACGGCGGTGACTCGTTGGTCTAAACTGAGGACACCATCGGCGGAAAGCGCAATGGCAATTCTATCTAATAAATGGGGTCGTAAATCCCCCTCTTCCGGGTTATAAGTAGCGATCAGGAGCGGTTTACAGGGATGTTGAAAACTGATGCCTTCCCGTTCGATTTGGTTGCGTCCTTCGCTTAAAACCGTTAGTAATTGGTTAGCAATTTGGTCATCAAGTAGATTAATTTCATCGACGTAGAGAATTCCCCGATGAGCGCTGGCTAATAAACCGGGTTGAAAGACTGGTTCCCCCCGTTTCACCGATTCTTCCACATCGACGGAACCCAATAAACGATCCTCGGTGACTCCTAGTGGAATCTGCACGAAAGGGGCCCGGATAACTTCCGTGGCGACCTCTCCACTGCTATATTCTTCTTTAGTGCGATCGTCCCATTCGTCGGGACTGTTGGGATCACAATTAAAGACATTACCTGCAATAATTTCGATCGGTGGCAGTAGGGAATGTATCGCTCGCGCCATGACTGATTTGGCGGTTCCCCGACGACCGGCAATTACCACACCCCCTAGGGCGGGATCCACGGCGGCTAAGAGTAGGGCTAATTTAATCGCTTCTTGGCCGACAACGGCAGTTAGGGGAAAATTGAGGGTCAGAGTGGGCATAGATCTAGATTCAGGCGGCCAAATTCTAGTGTAAAACAGAAGCTCCCAGGCCCGGCACTTTTCCTCTTTTGATTCCCGAACTCAGATTTTAGCTGCATCTCGATGGATTTCTTCATCCCCGAACCGATCGAGAAGTTACCGGGTTAATCTAGGATTAGCTCCTGATAACGGCTGTAGAGAGGAAAGAAATATGATAACGACAATAATCGATCGCCTTACGGAAACCAACCCGCAAATTATGCGAGAATGGCAAGGAAGATTAACCCCGAAAAATATCTCGATCGCCTCGGTTATCTCCCTAGTTGGTCAATTATTAGTTTACCTGTACTACAAGAATCTCTTGCCGGTAGGGGCGGGATTTAGTCGTTACTGTACTGCTAATCCCCCCAATAACAACGATTATTACCCCTATAGTGGACTTAAATACTGTATCCAAGACCTAAATGGTCAATGGATGATTATCTCCCGGTTATGGTGGTTAGATATCTTCACTTTTCTGAGCATTACCGGCATTTTCGCTCTTTTAGTGGTGGGAACCTATCAATTAATCGCCGATCTTTCCGGGGAAGAGCGCCGAGGTACACTTAATTTTATCCGTCTGAGTCCCCAACCCGCCAGAACAATTTTTATCGGCAAAATTTTCGGGGTTCCCATTCTCCTCTATCTCGTCTGTCTTCTCGCTTTACCCTTTCACTTGGGAGCGGGTTTATTAGCAGGTATTCCCTTTTCGTTAATTTTAGCCTTCTACGGGGTTCTAATCGCTAGTTGTGCCTTTTTCTATCATGCTGCCCTGAGTTTCGCTTTGGCCACGCCATGGTTAGGGGGATTTCAACCCTGGTTAGGCAGTGCTACAGTCTTAATCTTTGTGTTTTATAGCACTATTTTTACTTTATCGGGCTATGGCGGTTCCCGTACCCCCTTTGATTGGTTAATTCTCTTTAATCCTAGTTTTGTCCTTCCCTATCTAGTTAAATCTACTTTTCTCCCCCCCGATGCGGTACGCTATCTAGGAATCTCACAAATCTTTGATCTGCGTTGGTACGGTCAATCTCTCTGGCAATCGGTTATAATGGGTATTAGCTTAATTTTGCTCAATTTTGCCCTCTGCACCTGCGGTTTAACCAGAATTATCCAGCGTCGCTTCCATAATCCCCTCGCTACTCTTGTTAGTAAACCCCAAAGTTATTGGATTATGGGCTGTTTTAGTGCCATTAGCCTAGGTTTTGTCTTCCAAACTCTGGAACCGAGCTATCTTTTCGATAATTTTGCGATTCTTAGCGTTTTTGTGGCAATTTTCGGCTTGTTAATCCTTTTTGCCCTCACTCCTCCTCGTCAAACTCTTCAAGATTGGGCGCGCTATCGTCATTTGCAAGGAAAAACGGGCATTAGTCTGGGAAAAGCTTTAATCTTTGGCGAAAAAAGTCCTTCTACTCTAGCCATGGCTATTAACGTCGCCATTGCCATTTTATTCATTTTTCCCGCTATTTTTATCGCCCCTCTCCATCAATATAAACTAGCCACTGCAGCCGGGTTTCTCTTGGGAATGAACATGATTTTAGTCTATGCCGCTATCACCCAGTTATTGATGTTAGTCAGGACAAATAAACGCGCTTTGCTGGCAGTCACTAGCATCGGCATTTTGATTATTTTCCCCTTCCTCTGTTTCGCTGTCTTGCGAGTTAATCCCAGTCAATCTCCGCTGTTATGGTTTTTTACTTTTCTTCCCATTGCCGCTACTAAATACGCTACACTTCCCTCTTTCGCTTTGGCAATCTTCAGTCAGTGGTTGGGTTTAACCATCGTCGGGTGGCAAATTAATCGGCAATTAAATCGCCTTGGCGCCTCGGCAACTAAAGCGTTAATGCCAAGCTGAAAAATACCGACTCACAGGGGAGATTAAATAATATCTCTGCCGACAATTTTCTCCCCTTGAGTATCGGTTAATTTTTTTTCCCAAAAAAGCTTGACAAAACCCCACGACTTGACAGATAATTGCTTGTAAAATGGAAATCCGTGCCTGCCTACGAAACCCTTATTTTCAGGTCAAATAAAGCCCCAAAAAATTAACCCCAAAAAGTAGGCTGAGTTAATCTCAGTGAACTGATAACTGATAACTGATAACTGATAACTGATAACTGATAACTGATAACTGATAACTGATAACTGATAACTGATAACTGATAACTGATAACTGATAACTGATAACTGATAACTGATTTAACCCACCACTGATAAACTATCAACGATTAGCGAGGGAGTATAACAGGAACCATTCCATTGATTATCGGCCCCCAGAGCGATTAAATTTTGCAAAGCTGTATAAACATTTCCCGTCACCATTGTATCTTTAACTCGTCCGGTGATTTTGCCCTTTTCTATGCGATAACCCAGATCGACATTGACAGAAAAATCGCCCGAAATATCGGCCCCATGACCTAAAATTTGGTCGATAACTAGGCCCTCATCTATTTGCGAGATTAAATCCTCTAAAGTTCCCTCTCCCGGTGCCACGATTAAATTAACCAAATCCGGCATGGGATAAACCCCTAAACCGGGACGAAAACCGTTTCCCGTCGGAGTAGTTTTTAACAATCTGGCCGTGGTACGATCGCTATAGAATTCCTTAACTCTACCTCCCTCAATTAAAGATAAAAATTTGGTAGGAGTTCCCTCATCATCAAAGGGACAACTATAGGGTTCTCGCTGGGGTTGTTGGGATAGAGTCAACTTTTCCGACATCACCAATTGACCGATTTTATCACTCCAGGGCGAAGAATTTTCTAAGATCTGTTTCCCATTTAAAGCCATCTCCACCGTACCCCATAACAGTGTAACTGCATTAGAGGTCAATAAAATTGGTAATTTCCCCGTGGGACTATCCACATTATTGGCGGCCCATTGTAGTCGCTGCAATAACTGTTTAATTACCGTTTCGGGATGGGGTGTACTGCGAGTATATTCCCCATCATAAACTGCGAGAAAATCCTCCCCCCGCACCCATTCAATCCCCAGATAATAACTCAAAGCTGTATCGGTATATTGACAATATAAACCCTGGGAATTAGCCAAACGGGTGATTTCCTGTTCACATTCCCATTCACCACTACAAATAACTTCAGGATAAACTTGGCGAATTTGGCCAATCATTTGATTACCCATCTCGATTAAAGATTCTACCGCCACATCCTGGCCAATCGGGTCATAAATTGCCTGTCGTGGTGCCGAAAATTCGATTTCTTCCGGGGCATTGAGATAGGATAAATTTAACGCCGTTTCTACTAAAATTTCCGGTTCTACATCACCATAACCCACCGCTAACCCCGGACAACCCTGGCGCCATAATCTCAAGGCAGTTCCCACGGATTCGGAACTTTCTAACTGTTTAAGACGATTAGCCTCAAAAAAAACGGGATGGGAAAGGGAGGAAGATTGATAAACTTCGGCTGCCACCGCTCCCGATTGGAGAGCCAGTTCGATGAGTTGTTGCGGATCGATCGTCATGGTGATAGTTTTTGAGATGATAGCTATCTGATTATCTCAAGCCCCGGTACCGAAGCGCAAACAGGTAAGACTGGGGGGAATTAAAAAATTTGGCTCTCCCAGCTTTGGTGGGTAAAATGTATTTTAAGATACATTTCTCAAGAGCGAGGGGGTGGAACGAACCACAAAGACACAAAGGACACAAAGATCGATCGATCCTATGTCAATTAAACTTATCACACAGAACCTAGAAGAGCCAAAAATTTTTGCTTAAGAATCTACATAAAGCGATCGAGTTGGCAAAAAAGTTATCATAGGATCAATAATCAGCAAAAATCTGGACACTCCCACCTAGAGAGGCCGAAAAAATGACGATTGCCAAAAGCGACGAAACTGCCACCTCTCCGGCACTGATAGAAGAAGATTTCGAGGACTTTTGGGAACCACCCCCACCCCCCACAGACTTAATTTTTGATGATGGTGAACCCTTGGAAAGCAATCGACACCGCATTGCCATGAATGTCTTGATTCGCTCCCTACAGCAGGGTTACGGCGAGCGAGACGACTTCTACACGGGTGGCAATATGTTTATTTATTTCAGCCGCGAACAGGCGAAAAATCGCGATTTTCGCGGGCCCGATTTCTTCGCCGTCCTCAATGTCGATGGCAGCAGAGAGCGACAGGGTTGGGTAATTTGGGAAGAAGAGGGACGTTATCCTGACGTTATCGTGGAATTAACCTCTCCTAGTACCGCAAGAACCGATAAAGTGCGAAAAAAAGCCATTTATGAGGGAACCTTCCGCACGCCAGATTATTTCATCTACGATCCTTTTGATGGCAATTCTTTACAAGGATGGCATTTAGGGGCCGACCAACGCTACCATTCTTTAGAACGAAACGAGCGCGGCTGGTTATGGTGCGAAAGCTTAGGCTATTGGTTGGGAACTTGGGAGGGGACTATTGACCGAGAAACGGCAATTTGGGCGAGATTTTATGACCCAGAAGGCAATTTAATCCCCTTGCCAGAAGAAGCAGCCCAGGAGCAAGCAGCGGCGGCCCAGGAGCAATTAAATGCTACTCAGCAAGCGCTGGAAGCGGAAAGACAGCGTTCTCAACAGCTGGAGGCCCGTTTGCGAGAAATGGGGATAGATTTATAGTACAAGTGTGGGGAGCTTTTTGCCTGACTGACGGACATATTTTCAAGACAATAAGTAGGGTTGGCTGAATAAATCTAAAAACCTTGTTGGGTAAGACTTTTAGACTTTTTGTCAATCAAAAAGTACCAGGCATGGGAGTGATCAGGGGGAAAATTCAGGTACTTTTTCCCTGAAAATTAGGTAGTTGACCACCTGAAAATCGATAAAACCCCACACCCCACCTGCCCCCCCGATGTCGGGGGGGTTGGGGGGGGCCACACCCTGCCACCACCGAAAAACTTTTTGCCGCAAACCCTAAGTAGTCGTGCCAAATTAATTTCCTCAACCTTGAGGAGAAATTCTGTAAACTTCGATCAAAAGCTGCGTAAATTCTGTATTTTCTCTGGAAGTCTTAGATATAGCCTTTAGAATTGTGATCATAGCGGTAGGCTAATTCAGATCAATTAAACCTCTTCCTCACTCCCGACTTTGTTAGTACCATGAACCCTAACTCTGGCCGTAAACGGTTATTATCCCTGATATCTGCTGTTTCTTGTAGTTCCCTCTTGATTTTATCCCCTCTAGCCCAGAGAGCGCAAGCAGACGATATTACGGATGCCTTAGAAGCGGTAATTGAATATACGGCTCAATTACACCAGATCAATTTTAAGTATTTGTTAAGTAATGCCCCGATAACCACTCCCTGCGGCGTAATTTCCCTAGCGGCTTTCTGCACTGTAGATAATACAGTTTACGTCAATCTCCAGCAAGTCACTCGCATTAGTGATAATCCCCTATTTCCCCTTTACGCCGTCGCTCACGAGGCCGCTCACGCTGTTCAGTGGAATCGGGGTATCGGTGGCATCGATGAGGGTGGGATGACCATCGGCATTGAATTACAGGCCGATTGTCTAGCGGGAGATACCCTTTCCTGGTTATTTACCGAAGCGAGAGGTTTATCCAAACAGGATTATATAATAGCAGGAAAACTTCTGGCGGAAGCGGCCTCGGAAGTGGGCGATTTTGAGGCCCCCAATAACTCCCACGGCACACCACAACAGCGAGGTGATTCGGTCTTACAAGGATTCTACGGGGAAAATCATCAAGCCTGTATGCGTTAACTAACACTCAAGGCTGTATTTCCCCTAGAATGCCTAAAAAAGCCTAAAAAACTACTGTAACCCTAACCAAGATAGCAGACCTTGGCCAGTGAGATACTCGATCAACAGGGTGATCACAAAACCAATCATAGCAGCCCTACCGTTGAGGCGCTCGGCATAGTCATTAAAGCCAAATTTGGGGTCTTCTAATTTGGGGGTTTGAGTCGGTTGTGGTTCAGTCATGATCTTTACAGGCCGTTTACATTTCTTTACTATTCTAGCGGAGTTAGAACTTAGGGTGTAACTAATTTCTAACTCCTCCCTATTTGCCCTAATCCCGACCGTTAAGGGCGATTAAAAGGCGCAGAATAAAGATAAATAGGTTGATATAGGTCAAATACATCGATAAAGCAGCACTGAGATACTGTTCATCTCTGTAGGTACGGGGCAAGATGTAAAAGTCCACGACTGCGGAGCCGGCAAACAAGAAAACCCCGATGCCAGAAATAGCGATTTCTAACCAGGTGGGAGTACCGCCACCAAAGATAGAGAAAATTAGCTGACCAATGAGAACAATAAAAAGAGCGAGAATACCGATGCTCACGGTTTGAGTCAGCGCCAAACCATCTTTTTCCGACAGATTCGAGCCGATATTGCGTCCCAACACAAAAGCGAGGCCGCAACCGAGGGCAGCAATTGCTACACCTCGCAAACCGACACCGGAAGTACCTAGGGCCACATAGACGATTCCACTGAGAGTATAGCCAGAAAGAAGGCTATAGAGAGTCAGCAGGGGCAGAGCAGTGCTTTTATTGCCGCTTTCCGCACTACTACGCGCGACAAAAAATAAAATAATCTCGGCAACCAGGGCGACAAAGAAAGTCGGGAAGAAAATCTGGGGATAGGATTGGATCACACCTAAACCGCCATAGGTTCCCACCGCAGTCAAAATTAGACCGCCACCGAGATAGGGCAGGGCCTTGGGGATAACATTAGGGCCGATAAGTGCTTGGCTTTTAGCCTCGCGTAAAGCTTGACGAAAATTACTGGTATTACTCATGGTGACTAGGTTCGAGATACTTGTCTGAATCAATCTTGTTAAACAGAAACTATTCTTGATTAGTTCGTCAAGAATGCTGAATCGCAGGGAAGAAAAAAAGTAATCTTCTCCCCGGCATCGATTCCCTCTTGATTGTAACGAAAAGACTAGGGATCTAGCTAGAAGCCACAGTTTTCTCCCCTCTTAACCGTTTAAGTTACCTTAAACCGAAGACCGATTCAAGGCGATCCTCGCCCGTCAACTGGATATTTCCTGTTTTTATTAATTACAATCTTTTAGAGTATCCCCTGACCTAAAGCCAAACCTGTCACCAACATTCCTAACACTAGAAAAGGCTGGGCGCTGGCTTGATATTTGACATCATTTTTGAGCGGATCCCGCAGAAAATACATATCTTGGAAAGTGATCTGAGGGATAATTAATAACAGTAAAATAGCGGCATAAAGATTCTGATGAATACTGATGAGATAGCCAGCAATTCCCGCTTGAAAAACATCGATCATAATCACACAAATCCAAGCGGCAGTGGTAATTCCAAACATAACTGGCAAGGATTTTAAGCCTAATTTTTCGTCACCTTCCACACTTTTAAAGTCGTTAACTACAGCAATGCCTAACCCCGCTAGACTATAGATGAGAGTTAGGATCATAATTGTCCCATTTAACTGACCAAAAAGGGCGTGACCTGCCCACCAAGGTAATGCTATATAACTAGCACCGAGGGCATAATTTCCTAGCCAACCATTTTGTTTTAATTTTAAGGGTGGCGCTGAATAAATATAGGCAATAAAAGAACCAAATAGGGTTAAACAAAGCATGATCGGGAAATCATGACCGGCCCAGCGATCGAGAAGATAAGCTATTCCCAATCCACCCACTAATAAAACCAAAATCTGGCCGACCACTTGCGGAATAGAAATTGCCCCCGAAGGAATCGGACGATAGGGTTCATTAATTGCATCGATTTCTCGATCGTAAAAATCATTTAAAGTTTGGGTATAACCGGTCATCAACGGACCGGAAAGTAACATACAGGTGGCTGCTTTTAAGACATCTTCTAAAGACCAAGTATAATTACCCGATGAAGCAGCCCCACAGACAACCCCCCAAATCAGGGGAATCCAAGTGATCGGCTTCATCAATTGTAAGCGGATTTTCCAGAGGGAGGTTTCTGCCGATGAGGCCCCTTTCATGCCCAATAATTGGCGAGTTTTGGCCCCTCGCTCGTCCTTGTTTTCTATCTCGGTGTTTGACATAATCCCTTAAAAAGAAATAATTAAGTAACCTTCTTGGAATTTTGCCCCTTTTACCGATCTTCCGGTCAGAGGCGGTGGTACATCAATATTACGCCGTTGATCCCCGGCTTCGATGGTTAATTCTGGACCCGATTGCGTCAGTTTTACCTGTTTTTTCTCGAATCCGGGTAAATAAACCTTGACCTGAGCGGCTGCCGTATCGATTATTAACGGTTTGGGCGGCTGCACTGTGAGAAAATTGGGTAACTCGGCGATTAACTCCTGCCAATCTTCTCCTTGACGGTCGGGTAAAATCGCGGCTGGCAGCGGGGCAAAATCCTCCGTAGCACTCTGGCAGCGATTAAAAATCACTCCCCCCACATTTAAACCGATTTGCTGCGCCCCACCCCAAAGATATTTGGCCTCTGCGATCGCAATTGGATCATCATTGGTGACTAGATAGGCTAAAACTCGCCGAGGATCGGCTAAAGCGGAGCGCCCCTCGTCTAAAATGTTATTATCGCCCTTCTGACCTAAACCGTCGGGATTAAAGGAGAAATTCAGCACGGCAGCGGCAATCGGTTGGAAAAAGGGGGAAAGGGTGCGACCGATCTCTGAATCGCTGAAAACCTGCCGAAAACGCCGTGAATACCAGCTACCCACCTCGGGAATCCCCAACATTCGCAGACTGTTGATATCTCCGCTGCCGTCGTAGATGATGACATCGTAATTTCCGCTTTTATGCTGTTCCCGCAGGAAATTTAAAGCTAGAGCTTGGTCCATTCCGGGTAAAATGCCCAACTCTTGACCATAAACATTTTTCAAGGTGGGAGAACGCAAATACTGCTTTTCTAATTCCTTGACTTCTTCCCAACTTTTTTCCAGTAATTCTGTACTACTAAGCTGCACAACCGAGAGATTAGGGGCAATTTCCGTAATGGAGGAGCTAGGGGAGGCCTTGAGGAGTAATCCCCAAGCAGGGCCGGAATCTTGACCGATCAAGAGAACTTTTGACCCCAGACCAGCCATTTTCTTTGCCGAAGCGATCGCTATCGTACTGCGACCGCTGCCCCCCTTGCCCAAAAAGGTCAAAATTAAGGACATAATTAATTCCTAAGCGTTGTATTTAGATGAGTTTGAGTTCATCCTCAAAAAACCAAGTAGCGGTCTTATCATCGAACTGGACAACAGCACCAACACCGCTGCCATCGGTCATCTTAAAATTTTTGATGACACCCACTTTACCCAATTTACCCGCTACATCCGAGTTAACGCGGTCTCTTAAGCGACAGACCTTGACTTTTTGCCCGATTTCCATTACTTCCACAGTTTTAATAAGACGATAATTCAATAAACCAATCCTAAGTTTAATATAAATTCGTGTCAGATAAACCCCCCAATCATCTTCAGTTACTGGTCTTTCTCAGATCATCTGCACTTAGCGATCATATATACTAGCAAAAAGGTTTTATTTGGTTTCTGGGGCAGGATTTTGCCGATTTTCCAGTTGTTCCCTTTGCTTGCGTTTAAACTCCTCGGCCGCTTCGTTGATATTATTGAGGGTGTCTTCCTGAAATTCCGATCCGTCCCGGCTACGGCGAAAATTACTATTATGAATCAAGTCTAAAGGATTAAAACCACCGAGACCATCCCTGCCATCGGAACTACGTTCATTTTTTTGATAGTCCGGTTGACTGGGGTTCAAGCTTTGAGCTAACACTTGCGGACTAAAATCAGCCCCGACCAATAAAACAGTAGCTAGGAATAAAGACGATTTGAGCAACATTTTTTGAGTATTCATAATCTAACTAACTCCTCAGAAAATTAAGTGGGTAGGTGTTAAAAGTTGTCAGGCACCCCCCTTATCAAGGGGGGACTAAGGGGGGATAGGCACCCCCCTTATCAAGGGGGGACTAAGGGGGGATCGGCACCCCCCTTATCAAGGGGGGACTAAGGGGGGATCAGAGGCAAAATCTATCTTCAATTTAATTATAACTACTTACTTGTCTAGTTTTTGGTGGTGAGAAAGTTGTAGGCTTTTCAGTGAACAGTAAACTGATAACTTATAACTGATAACTGATTTAAGCAAAACGACGACGAAGTAAGGGCTGAATTGCTAAAAGGATTAGCAGATCAAAAGCTAAGAGCAGGGCTAAAACTGTCAAGAAATTGAGGTCAAGCCAAGGGGTTTGTAAGACTATGCTATCAAAAGACCAGTGCTGATTGAAATAAATATAACGGATCGGTTCGATCGCATAGGTAAGAGGGTTGAGACTAGCGATTACTTGTAACCAATCTGCCATAAAGTTTAAGGGAGCGAGGGCGGTACTGGCAAATAAAAGCGGTAAATTGGTGACGAAAATGACGGCGATTAATTCGATATGTCCGGGCAGAGCAAAGGTTAAACTGAGACTTAAGGCAGTCATCCCCAAAACTATTAGGAAAACAATCAAAGCGATCGCACCTAATCCGGCTAAACTAGGCAATCCTGCCCCTAAAAAGGCACTAGCGGCCACGATCGAGGCGGTTTGGATGAAACTGAGGGCGATAATATAGATGGTAGAAGCGGCCACGATCGAGTAACGAGTGGTTAAAGGTGCTACCAACAGACGGTTAAGAAAGCCAAATTCTCGATCGAACATTACCGGCAAACCAGCATTGAGGGCCCCAGAAAAAGCGGTAAAGACAATCACCCCGGGGGCGAGAAATTTAGCATAACTGAGATCGTTGCCGAATAGACCCTGGGGAGCCTTATAAAACAATGCCCCAAATAAAATCAGCCACATAAAGGGCTGAATTACCCCCGCGATTAGGGTTGAAGGACGACGTTGTAATTGGATGAACAGACGTTTAGTCATGGCCAGAGTTTCTTGCAGAAATTCCCCTAGCACATTTCCCCCATCGTCCACCGTTGCTGCTCTAGTGGGATTGGGGGCTAAACTAGCTTTTAAGGAAGAAGGTGTGATGGTTTGGCTCATGAAATATTTACCTCTAATGCAGTCTTAACGAGTAATTTAGATAGTCAACAGTTTATAAGTGATCAGATGGCTCTCTTGGGGTCCCGGTGATCAGCAAATCCTCTCGAAGAAAAGACTTACACCCTACCACTTCTCCAATATACAAGGGGCGCAAGCCCTGGGGGAGAGGAATGTAAATATTTATTAAATTGTAGCTTTTGATACAACGCGGGGGGGGGGAAGTGTGTACCCTCTTGAATGTTAGGTTCGCTGGTCATTGTTTTGGGTTGCCCTATTGCTTAACCCAAATCTAAATGTCCTAAGCACTCAAACCATTTACCATTAACCCTTTTCTTTTGATGAAAATAAAACAACTCGGCATTGTCTCCGCCGGGGTTGCCCTAGCAGCCACTCTAGGAACGGCTGGTGCAGCACAAGCTGCTTTGGTGGTCGTCCCTACTGACTTGCTCCCGGGCGATCAGTATCGTTTGGTGTTTGTGACTGCTGGCACGCGGGATGCAACTGCCCTCGACATCGGCCCCTACAATACCTTTGTCACCAATCAAGCCACAGGAGGAACCCCAGGGATTGATACGGCTCTCGATACAGCTTTAAATGGGGCAGGATTTGACCCGAACACGATTACTTGGAAGGCGATCGGTTCTACGAGCGCAGTCGAGGCCCGTAATAATACAGGTACTAATCTATACCTGAGTACGGGTGTTCCCATCTACCTGATAGATGGCAACCGGGTGGCCAACAATAATGCCGATTTCTGGGATGGGTCTCTCCAACACCCCATAAATCTACAACCTAACGATGTTACACCCGGGCTTGCAACTGTTTGGACAGGATCTTATACCAACGGTACCGGTGCCTCCTCCGGTTCCTCCTCATCTTTGGGCGGACAGTATTCCCAGTACGTGAGCGCGGGGCGGGCTGATCAGACCACCGGAGGATGGATCGCGTATTCATCTCCCGATTATTTCTCTAATTTGCGATTATATGCGATGTCGAGTGTGTTGACCGTGCCGGGCAACCAGCCGCCTGCGCCTGTAACTGTCCCCGAACCCTCTAGCCTTCTTGGTTTTATCACACTGGGCGGTTTAATGTTAGGAGGTGCTGTCCGCAAAGCGAGGAAATAATGCCCCAAGGGAGAGGAGACGCGGGTTTCCTCTCTCTTTTTTGGGGGGTTTTTGATACCTGGTTCCAAGGCTCTGCCTTGGAACCAAACATTTAGGCTCTGCCTAAATTTAAAAGTCAATCTGAGGAATAGTTTCAGGATCTATCCCTAATTCCCGCAATCGTGCCGCTAGTTGTTCTGCTCGTTGTTTGGCCACAGAAGCCTCTTGTTTGGCCACAGAAGCCTCTTGTTTCGCCGCAGAAGCCTCTTGTTTCGCCGCAGAAACCTCTTGTTTCGCCACAATTAACTCCTCATCGGCCAGGGGAATCAACTCTCCCTCCAGCGTCAACCAGCGCAACCATAGCCGCTCAATTCCCCGATAGGAACCTTGCCACAAACCCAAGCTCAATTCCAGTTGAGGAATCGGTAAGCGTCCCTCCACTAAAGTCACGGGTTGGTAATGACCATCTACCAGTTCAAACGCTTGAAGTTGGTTAGTATAGCGGCTAAAAACTACATAGTAGGGAACCTGCAAAATCTGTTCATAAACTGTCCACTTAGTTGGCGGTTCTTCTGGTTGGCGTAGTTCTTCGCCTAAATCTTGATTTTCCGTACCTGGAGACAATAATTCCACCACAATCGCAGGGGAAACCCCTTCCTGCCAAATCACATAACTTAAGCGCAGGTCATGGCCATCGTAGAGACGAGGAACACCGACCACCCCAAACCAATCAGGACGCTTGTACCATTGAGGGTGTCTGACATCGTAGTAAAGGTTAAGGTCAGCGGCGCTAAAAACTAGCTCTGGTTCCCAGTTGGGAGGCTGAAAAGTCAGCAGTAATAACTGAGGTTGTAATAGGTGAAATTCGTCAGGCAAACCGGGTTCAAGTGGATTATCACTAGGTAAATCGTACATCGTCGGCAGGGATTGCCGGGGGGAAAGGGAAGGGTCAGATTGGGGAATGGTGAAGGTAGGTGTAGTCATTTCAGTTATCAGTTATCAGTTATCAGTTACCACTCAGACCTCTCAAACATTGTAACTGTGATTACTGTAGCGGCGTCAGCCCTGGGGGAGAAGAATGTAAATATTTATTAAATTGTAGCGTTTGATACAATGCGGTGGGGGGGGGGAAGTGTGTATGCTCTCTTTGAGCATTTGCTTGTCATTGTTTTGGGTTGCCCTATTGCTTAACCCGAATCGAAATGTCGTAAGCACTCAAATTATCTACCATTAACCCTTTTTTTTTGATGAAAATAAAACAACTCGGCATTGTCTCCGCTGGGGTTGCTCTAGCGACTCTAGGAACGGCTGGTGCAGCACAAGCTGCTTTGGTGGTCGTCCCTACTGGCTTGGCTCCCGGCGATCAGTATCGTTTGGTGTTTGTGACTGCTGGCACGCGGGATGCAACAAGTACCAACATCAACGACTACAATACCTTTGTTACTAATCAGGTAACAGGAAGCGCTCTTGCAAATGCTCTTTCAGGTGCTGGACTGACGACCACTTGGAAGGCGATCGGTTCTACTTCCGCTACGTCTGCCAAAGTCAATACCGGTACTGATGGCACTCAACCAGATGTTCCCATCTACCTGATAAATGGCAACCGGGTCGCCAACAATAATGCCGATCTCTGGGATGGCTCAATACAAACGGCAATCTCTGTAACGCAAAATGATTCCGCCTCCTCGCAAGTGAAAATATACACAGGTACTGAAATCGACGGTAACGGTTATATGGGTGAGGAGTTGGGTGCTGGTAACATAACAGCAATTGGGGATGTACTGGCGACCGGTGTATATTGGGTATTCGTCGAAGGCTTAAGTAATGATAATTATTTTGGTTTTTATGGGATGTCGGGTGTGTTGACGGTGCCGGCGGCTGTAACTGTCCCCGAACCCTCTAGCCTTCTTGGTTATATCACACTGGGCGGTTTAATGCTAGGGGGTGCTGTCCGCAAAGCTAGAAAATAATGCCTACAAGGGAGAGGAGACGCGGGTTTCCTCTCTCTTTTTTGGGGGGTTTTTGATACCTGGTTCCAAGGCAGAGCCTTGGAACCAAACATTTAGGCTCTACCTAAATTTAAAAGTCAATCTGAGGAATAGTTTCAGGATCTATCCCTAATTCCCGCAATCGTGCCGCTAGTTGTTCTGCTCGTTGTTTCGCCACAGAAGCCTCTTGTTTCGCCACAATTAACTCCTCATCGGCCAGGGGAATCAACTCTCCCTCCAGCGTCAACCAGCGCAACCATAGCCGCTCAATTCCCCGATAGGAACCTTGCCACAAACCCAAGCTCAATTCCAGTTGAGGAATCGGTAAGCGTCCCTCCACTAAAGTCACGGGTTGGTAATGACCATCTACCAGTTCAAACGCTTGAAGTTGGTTAGTATAGCGGCTAAAAACTACATAGTAGGGAACCTGCAAAATCTGTTCATAAACTGTCCACTTAGTTGGCGGTTCTTCTGGTTGGCGTAGTTCTTCGCCTAAATCTTGATTTTCCGTACCTGGAGACAATAATTCCACCACAATCGCAGGGGAAACCCCTTCCTGCCAAATCACATAACTTAAGCGCAGGTCATGGCCATCGTAGAGACGAGGAACACCAACCACCCCAAACCAATCAGGACGCTTGTACCATTGAGGGTGTCTGACATCGTAGTAAAGGTTAAGGTCAGCGGCGCTAAAAACTAGCTCTGGTTCCCAGTTGGGAGGCTGGAAAGTCAGCAGTAATAACTGAGGTTGTAATAGGTGAAATTCGTCAGGCAAACCGGGTTCAAGTGGATTATCACTAGGTAAATCGTACATCGTCGGCAGGGATTGCCGGGGGGAAAGGGAAGGGTCAGATTGGGGAATGGTGAAGGTAGGTGTAGTCATTTCAGTTATCAGTTATCAGTTATCAGTTACCACTCAGACCTCTCAAACATTGTAACTGTGATTACTGTAGCGGCGTCAGCCCTGGGGGAGAAGAATGTAAATATTTATTAAATTGTAGCTTTTGATACAATGCGGGGGGGGGAAGGTGTGTATTTTGTCTTTGAGCATTCGCTGGTCATTGTTTTGGGTTGCCCTATTGCTTAACCCGAATCGAAATGTCGCGCACTTAAACCATTTACCATTAACCCTTTTTCATGAAAATAAAACAACTCGGCATTCTATCCGGGGTTGCCCTAGCAGCCACTCTAGGAACGGCTGGTGCGGCACAAGCTGCAAGCGTGACTGTCAATAATTTTTCCTTCGAGACACCATCAAACTCTAATTTTTCACCAGTTATTACCGGTTGGACTGTGAGTAGTGGCAATGCGGGGGTTCAGCCATTCAATGCGACTCAATTTACAAGCGGAGTACCCGACGGTTCGCAGGCGGCTCTTATTGCTTTCAATGGTGGATCGATCCGTCAAGATGTAGCCGCCACTTATCAAGCCGGAACTCGATACACGCTCAATTTATTTGCAGGTATTCGTCTAGATGAACCGGGCAACTTGACCTTGCCGAACAGTACAATTTCGCTTCGCCGGAGTGATAATAATACCGTTTTGTCAAGTTTTACATTCAATCAGAGTTCCTTTTCGTCAAGAGGAGTGTTCTTATCGTTCAACACTTCTTATCTGGCGGGGATTGCCGATCAGGGTGCGGGAATTCGCATCTCTATTGACCGTCCGAATAATGGGGGGACACAATTAGTTTTCGATAACGTTACACTTAATGCGACTCCTGTTCCCGAACCCTCTAGCCTTCTTGGTTATATCACCCTGGGCGGTTTAATGCTAGGGGGTGCTGTCCGCAAAGCGAGGAAATAATGCCTACAAGGGAGAGGAGACGCGGGTTTCCTCTCTCTTTTTTGGGGGGTTATGAGTAGCATCTCAGTCACGAATTATGCTAGGATTCGCCCTAGAATGATAAAAAATCATGACTACACAAGCAACAGTAATCCAAGGCACGGCCAGGGAAATTAGGGAAGCACTGGCGCTTATACCTTGGAGAAGTCAGAGCCTACATTTCATCGGGGTTAATTCCAAGCGCTCTGAGCCTTTCAGCCAGCCGGATGGCTTTTTGTTCAGCCTCTTGTTTAGCCAGACGTTCTTGAGCGGCGATCGCTTCAGCCTCTTGTTTAGCCAGACGTTCTTGAGCAGCGATCGCTTCAGCCTCTTGTTTAGCCAAACGTTCTTGAGCAGCGATCGCTTCAGCCTCTTGTTTAGCCAAACGTTCTTGAGCAGCGATCGCCTCTGCGTTCATCGCTCTTTCCTCAGCCGTTAGATAGCGATTTCCTGACTGGTCATACCAGTATAACCATTCCCGATACCAAGCAATATGTTCTCCTTTCTCATAACCCAGCGCCAAGCCAATTTCAGGCAACCAAACTCGATTATTCTCACTTTCTAGAAGCTCATATTTCCCTGAGATTAATTTATATACCTCTAATCTTTGTCGGTTTTTAAATCTTCCTCTTCTCCCACTCAAAGGATTGTAAATTACATAATACAGAATGCCCAGGGTTTGGTAATTTAAGAATTTTTCCTCATATTCACTATTATATTTCTCGGAAACCACCTCTAAAAACAAAATCGGCAAGATGTACTTTTCTCCCCACAAAACATAGCTTAACCGACCTCTTTCTCCCGTATCATGGTTGACTCCAACCGCTAAGAAACCATCGGGAACAAAAGCTGATTCCTCTGGATTATAATAGACAGCCATATCTACCCCAAAATACCAATCATCTCGACCGGTCCAAATCAAGGCTAATAAACTTAGCAGTAGGTTGGGAATATCATTTTGTAACTGATTGTCCACTGGAGTTTCGTCGGAAGAGGGTAATTCTTCGGCACTGGGAAGAGGGCAATTTTTGTTATAGGTGAGGTTAACCATAGCTCCGACAAGCGTGGTGTTTGATTACTGCTAATTCTAACGGAGAATCTTGTGCCTTGCTTTTTGCCTCATCTCCACAAGCAATTTAAATGTGCGGGCATAGCTTATCCAAAAAGGTTTTTAGATTGATTCAGCCAGCCCAATTTTAATGATCGCTGCCGTTTTCCTGTACCGATCCTAACTGTTGACGCACATCATCGATCGCTAGATTTAACTGGGCAATTTTATCTTCTAAACTGCGGCGGGCCATTTCCATGCCTTCCTCTGGAGTCAAGCGCCCATTGCGGATCTCCTCTAAAAAAGACTGATTGTCAACAGCTACTAAACCGCGGCGGCCGCGATTAGCCAACACTGTCCCCAAAACACCGCCCACTAAACCACCGACAATCGCACCAGCTAAAAAACCGCCCGCAAACCCATCTCGCTGACTCATAATCCCTTTTTCTCCTAATAGGTTCCAAAAGCTCGATCGCCGGCATCGCCCAACCCCGGCACGATGTAACCGCGGCTATTTAATCCTTCATCGATAATAGCCGTATAGATGTTCAAGCTGGGATAATTTTGACTCAATTTCTGTAAAGCCGGCGGGGCAGCCACCACGGAAATCACGCGAATCAGGTCAGGATCAACGCCTCTGGCGGTAACTTCTGCCATTGCCGTTGAAATTGATCCCCCCGTGGCTAACATCGGTTCCAGAATTAACACTCTCGTGGCCGGATCAAAACTGGCCGGTAATTTATTTAAATAACAACTTGCCTCTAGGGTTTCCTCATTTCTGGCTAAACCGAGGTGATAGGTTCTAGCTAGGGGTAAAAGGCTTTGGGCCCCTTCCAACAGGGCTAATCCTGCCCGTAAAATCGGAACTACGGCGATCGGTACGCTAGGATCGATAAAAGTAGCCGGACATTCCGCTAGAGGGGTTTTAACGCTAGTTTCCAGGGTCGGCAACCATTGCCGCGCCGCTTCGTAGGTTAACCAGCGCCCTAGTTCCGTCATCGCTGTTTTAAACAGTACCGAGGGGGTATTTTGATCGCGTGCGATCGCTAACCAGTGCTTAACCAGAGGATGTTCGGGAACGTAGACGCGCAGTTGTAAAACCATGAAAACACTAGAACTCGATCGAGGGCTAAACTTTATCTTATCAGCTTTTTTCTCCCCACTTCCCGCTTCCCAACCCCCAAAACAGAGGTTAAAATAAAAGCAAGCCAGAAGCTTTCGAGCGACTTCTGACTTGGGGAATTTTAACGACGACGGGTTCTTTGTCGTCTCCGGGCTACTGCTTTACGCTTTCTCTTTTCTTGAGGGGTTTCAAAAAATTGATGCTTTTTGATATCCGCATAAATTCCCGCTTTCGCTACCTGTCGCTTAAAACGACGCAGGGCCGATTCGATCGCCTCGTTCTGACCAACTACCACTTGGGTCATTAACCTAATTCACCTCCTGTAATCGCTCTCTGCCTAAAAAATGCCAACTTCTCATTATAGCACAATCTAGGGTAAAAAGCGATCCAGGGCGGCCTTTAATTCTTCAATTTCTGTCTCGATACTACCTTCCTGGGCAGCCCGGGCAATACATTCGCTCAGATGTTCGTCGAGGATCATTCTGGCGACGCGATCAATCGCTCCGCGAATAGCGGCAATTTGCATCAAAACTTCGGGACAGGGACGATTTTCCGATACCATCGTCTTGATGCCGCGAATATGTCCTTCGATCCGCGAGAGACGGTTAATAATTTGCTTCAGGGAAGCTTCGCTATGGACGTGGGGGGTCCCTTTTGACTCGTGGTCATGGCCCGTCTCGTCGTGGTTGTGAAGGGGGTCGAAAGGGGTAATTTGATTAGTCAAGGGCTTACCGTCAATTCAGTTCTACTCTCTAGTGTGCCACAGTTGCGAACCCCAGTCCCTAGGATGATTTTGTCTGGTTTGAATTTCCGTTTAGGGGTCTTCGGTTTGCCAATCGGGGCAATTTTCCTCTTGATTCCAACCGGAGGGATGAAATCCACAAATTAGACGCTGACGGGTTTCTCGACTCTGACCGTAGGACTGACCGTGGTAGTGACGACAACCGATGCAGGTTTGGGGACGGGAGGAAGGCACTTGATTAAAACCAAGTTGCGATCGCAAAATTTGACACCTGGATTGATAATTGTGCCAGTTTTTGTAAATCTCTCTTTGTCGGATAGAATTGGCCGTATTCATTATTATCAGTGAACAGTAACCGGCTACCGGCACTCCACACCCTACCCCCAAGAAAAACTTTTTCGGTCAACCCTAATTATATCAATTAGCTTTAGTGAACCTCTTGCATAATTAATTTTTCAGGGTTCAAAAACGGCAAAAATAAGGATTAAATTGTCTAAAATCTGTGAATACACCATTTAATCGACTATTATTTGATTCTCCTGACTTTCGATTAGGAGTGAGAGATTAAAGCTGGTGATGGGATTTGAACCCGCGACCGGCTGATTACAAATCAGCTGCTCTACCACTGAGCTACACCAGCATTTTTGACCAACCTATTATAACACAAATAGGGCTTGCCGAAAAAGTTTTTCCTGGGGCCGGGTGTGGGGTTTTAAGCTAAGACGGATTTTAACCGTCTGTCCCCGTCGAGCCTATTCACCAGGCTGCTTTCCTCTTCCCTAGTCCGCGACCGGAAGACTAGGGAGCGATACACAGAGGTTCAATGAGTCCACAGGGATGACCAATAATCAGTTATCAGTGACCATTGACCGTTTAATAAGAGCCAGATTAATCCCCCTATTCCCAAAAGAATAGTCAAAACATAAAACTGTGATTGACCAGAAACATTATACTTTAAGGCACTGCCGCTAAAAATCGTCGCTAAACTGACCAAATTAACCAGACCATCAATAATATAACGATCGAGCCAAGCGGTAATTTTTGACAGGCTGCCCACCGCTAAAACCACGGTAAACTGATAGATGCGATCGAGATAGAAGTCATAAGCGAACAAATCTTGCAGGAATCGCAGTATTAACCCAGTTGGTCTCGCCCAAGCTCGTCTTAACTCTACCATTAACCCAATAACTAGGCCAATTACCCCAGAGGCTATCAGTAAGGGAAAACCCCAGACAATAGTAAAACTCTGGTTATTAACGAGAGGATTGGTGAAAGATAGCCAAAAATCCCAACGTAGGGGAATAATCGGGGCCAATAAAACGATTAAAATCAACGATACCATGGGCAAAGCCATCGGCCAGGCCACTTCCGGGGTGCGATGGGTCTTACTTTGGGTTTGTCCCAAAAAGACTAAACGAAAGACCCGAGTAAGATTGACGATGCTAAGACAATTAACAAAGATTAAAACCGCTAATAACCACCAAGGAATCGCCCATTCGCCACTTAACCACCGTTTTAACGTCCAAAACATCCCTAGGGGCATTAAAACCGTCATCCCTGCGGAACCTCCTAAAAAAGCCATGGTTGTAGCCGGCATTCTTGCCCAAATTCCCCCCATTTCCGTGATATTTTGGTTACTGGTGGTGAGAATTAAGGCTCCTGCGCTCATAAACAATAAGGCTTTTGCCACCGCATGGGAGAATAAAATTAGTAAGGCGATATCCACATGACCTAATCCCACCGCAATAAAGACCAAACCGAGATAGGCGCTGGTGGAGTGGCATAAAACCCGTTTAATATCAATTTGGGACAAGGCCATCAGAGAAGTACCAATTGCCGTCATTGTCCCCAACACTATTAAAACATCAGCAGCGATCGGAGATAGGGTAAATACCGGCTGCAGCTTAATTAAAACATAGGCCCCCGCCGAAACCACGATCGAGTTCCGCAGGATTCCGGCTGGATTGGGTCCCTCCATCGCCTCATCTAGCCACAAATTCAGGGGAAATTGGGCGCATTTACCCGTTGGACCGGCAATAAGGGCTAATCCTAATAAAGTCGCCGTCAGAGGCGGTACAGGGTTATTTACCGCCCAATTTTCTAACTGAGAAAAACTCAATCCCTCCCCGTAACTGGACAGAGCCACCAACCCCATCAATAAAATAATATCGCCGACGCGCTTGGTTAAAAAGGCATCTCGGGCCGCGGTTACGACCAAAGGTTGGGCATACCAAAAACCGACGAGGAGATAGGTAGAGACCGTTAACATCTCTAGGAAGGCGTAACTGAATAGTAGGGAGTCACTCAGGGCAATTCCTCCTAAAGCTGCCTCAAAAAAGCCCATTAAGCCATAAAATCTCGCCAAAGACCAATCCTTTTCCATGTAGCCAAGGGCATAGATTTGGGCCAAGAGACTGATGAGGGTAATCACTTCCAGCGTCCCTAAACTGACGGGAGAAAGTTCGATCGAAAGGGATAAACTAAGATCGGCCACTTTTACCCATTCAAAAGCCAGTTTAATCGTCTCTCGATGCCAAATTTGATTAAAAGCGATCGATCCGTGTATTAACCCTAAGACGGTCATCAATAGGTTAATATAAGCTGCCGGCCGCGGACCGGTCCGACTAATAATGCCTAAAGACCAAGGTAGGGTTAAAATCGAACCAATTAAGCCATAAATGGGAATTAACCAGCAGGTGTAAAGGAATAAATCTTTCATTCAGAGTGTTGGGGTGTTGGGGTGTTGGGGTGTTGGGATGTTAGGGTGTTAGGGTGTTAGGGTGTTAGGGTTTTAGTTGAAATTCCCCATTCCCCCATTTCCCCACTTCCCCATTTCCCCACTTCCCCACTTCCCTGTTTTTGGCCATAAAAAACTAACACTCGATCGAGCAGGGATCGAGTTTAGTCAATTTAGGTATTTTACAGTTAATCCTGCGATCAGGCTAAATGCGCTGTAATAAAGATTTACCGTGGGAATCGGTGCTACAGGTGGCGAATAATTGATATTGACGACTAAGAGCGAGAGCTTGTTCGGTTTCCCGTTGACTGGGTAGCCAGGGTTTGGGATTGCCGTAGGCATAAAAAGCCTCAATCCCATCAATACCCAATTCTACCGCCGCCGCCACTAAATCAGCTGCGGGACGATGATAACGAAAGGGATGGGCCAGAACCACTAAAGCCCCCGCTTGCTGTAAACTTGTAATGACTCTAGAGGCCAAAGCGAGATCTCCTTCCGGTTTGGTTCTTTGCAGATAGGGAGTCAAGAGGGTGTGAGCGGGATCGAAACCATAGCCAAGAATATGCACTTCTGTCTCTAAGAGATTCGCCGTAATTTCTACCCCTGTCCAGAGATGGGGTGGAGAACTCTTTAAATGCTGATTTTCCAGCCAAATTTGCGCTTGTCGATAACCTTCGATCGAGTGATGATCGGTAATTGCTAATCCTTTTAGTCCGATGTCTAAAGCTTGTCTCATCAAGTCTTGGGGACTCATTTGACCATCGGAACAATGGGTGTGAAGATGGAAATTGTAATGGTGGGGACAACTATCATAGCCAATATTTGCCCACACCGCTTTCAGGGCGAGGGTATCTTGAGCTAGGGGTGGAATTGTAGCAGAGACGACCATGCAGTATTGAGGAACTTTCCCAAAGATTACAAATTGTTAACAATCAGGATAACAAATAACAAAAAGAACTGGGTAGCTGCTGTCACCGGTAATACTAAATCCTGTTTCAACGGTATGGGGAAGTGGGGAGAGGGGAGAGGCTGACAGATGTAAGTATTTTACAACTAAGAGGAACGGGAGTGGTAAAAAGCATTAACGAGGGTAGGAGGGAAAGAACTCCAACGATGAAGGTGAATCGACAAACCTTTTAGTAAATCAGCAATTAGGGTAATAGAACCCAGCAGAAAACCAGAAATCTGACCTAAGGGTTTGAGATGGAGAGTTTTTCTAAAGACAGTATGTTGGGGGGGGAAGTTGCGACAAATTGGCACTTCGGAAATTGATTTTCTGCTTCTCCACCCAGCATAACCATCCAGAGAGTGGCTACAGCCATAGTTAACCAAAGGCGTTCGGCAAGCTCTGGGTTAAGCAGGCCAGTGTTTTGCCTTTTGCAAGAGTGCCTCTTGCCTCGTCTGAAACTATGCACGACCACTGCTTGAGATATTTGTTTTTCAGCATTGCCTTTCACGAGGCTCCTCTAAATCTCTAGCTTGATAGTCTCACCCTGAGTGTGTGAGACTAAATCCTGTTTAAAAAGTATAGGATAGTGGGGTGTGGGGTGTCGGTAGAAACAATTCATAACTTGAGAGTTAATCACACTATTAAAAACGGATTTGGTATGACTGCTCACCTCTTTGTAATAAACCTACACCTGTCAGAACCTCCCACTCCCTTCGGGCCAGAAAAGGGGTAAGATAATAAGTTTAGTGATAAGATGACCGAATTGTAAGCGGGGACTTGATATGGCAGAAACCCTATTATTTAATGCTTTGCGACAGGCGATCGATGAGGAAATGGGCCAGGACCAGACAGTATTTGTTTTGGGTGAAGATGTGGGACATTACGGCGGTTCCTACAAAGTTACCAAAGATCTCTACAAAAAATATGGCGATTTAAGGGTTTTAGATACTCCCATCGCTGAAAATAGTTTTACGGGCATGGCAGTGGGGGCAGCCATGACGGGATTACGTCCGATTATTGAAGGCATGAATATGGGTTTTCTTCTGCTTGCCTTTAACCAAATTGCCAACAATGCCGGGATGTTACGTTATACTTCTGGCGGTAATTTTAAAATCCCTATGGTTATCCGCGGTCCGGGGGGTGTGGGCAGACAATTAGGGGCGGAACATTCCCAACGTTTAGAGGCCTATTTTCACGCAGTACCAGGCCTAAAAATTGTCGCTTGTTCCACTCCCTACAATGCCAAAGGTTTATTAAAATCGGCGATTAGAGATAATAACCCCGTGCTTTTCTTTGAACACGTTCTTCTCTATAATCTCAAGGAAAATTTACCTGATACCGAGTATCTTTTACCGCTCGATAAAGCCGAAATCGTTCGCAAGGGAGAAGATATCACCATTCTCACCTATTCGCGGATGCGTCATCACTGTTTACAGGCATTAAAACAGTTAGAAAAAGATGGCTATGATCCAGAAATTATCGATTTAATTTCCCTGAAACCCTTTGATATGGAGACGATTGCCGCTTCGATTCGCAAGACTCACAGGGTGATTATCGTGGAAGAATGTATGAAAACTGCGGGAATTGCTTCTGAGTTAATTGCTTTAATTAATGAGCAGTTATTCGATGAATTGGATGCCCCCGTGTTAAGATTATCTTCCCAAGATATCCCCACACCTTATAACGGTAATCTAGAAAGATTGACGATTATTCAACCTAATCAAATTGTCGAAGCTGTCCAAAAAATGGTCGGTGATCGCATTTAAAAAATTCTCCTTTTGATACTGAAGTTATGCAGAGACAAAATTGGTTATTGTTACTGATCATCGGCCTAGTTGTTGCCTCGATCATCATCCTGATTAAGTTACCCCTACAATTAGGTTTGGACTTGCGCGGTGGTAGTCAATTAACCATTCAGGTTAAACCCACTGAAACCGTCAAAACCATTCAACCTAATGATTTAAAAGCCGTACAAAATGTGATTGAAAATCGCGTTAATGCCCTCGGTGTTTCTGAATCATTAGTGCAGACTGTGGACAGTAAAAATCAGGTAATCGTGCAACTACCAGGGGTTACAAATCCCAAAGAAGCTGAGAGAAACCTAAATGTTCAGGCCCAATTAGAATTTCGTCAGCAAAAACAAGGTACAGAAGGAGAATTCCGGGCTGAATACTCGATTTTTCAACAAAAAAAAGCGGAATTAGCCGCCCTCAAAACTGAGAATAAACCCGAAAATGCCGCTAAAATTGCCGAACTAGAACAATCTCTGCAAAAATCTCAAGAGGCAATTTTAAATTTATTTGAATCGGTGGACTTAACCGGAAAAAATCTGCAAAATGCCACTATTAGTTCCACCCAAGGCACTAACTGGGAAGTGGCCATTACTTTCGACTCGGAAGGGGGCAATAAATTTGCCGAACTGACTAAAGTGATTGCGGGTACTGGTCGCAGTATTGGGATTTTCCTCGATAATGAATTAATTAGCGCCCCTGTAGTCGATGTGCAGTTTGCCCAAACGGGAATTACAGGAGGCCGGGCCGTGATTACTGGTAATTTTACCGCCGAAACTGCCAACGATCTAGCGATTCAATTGCGCGGTGGTTCCCTACCTTTCCCCGTCAAAGTGGAAGAAATTCGCACCGTCGGGGCAACTTTAGGGCAGGATAGCATCCGTCGCAGTATCTACGCTGGTTTAGTGGGTTTACTGTTAGTTTTAATCTTTATGGCGGTCTATTACCGTTTACCCGGGATTATTGCCGATATTTCCCTGATTATCTATACTATCCTTGCTCTGGGAGCTTTTGCCTTAGTGGGAGTCACGATGACGTTACCCGGTATTGCTGGGTTTATCCTCAGTATCGGCATGGCAGTTGATGCAAATGTACTTATTTTTGAGCGTACCCGGGAAGAATTAAGGGCCGGAAAATCCCTATTTCGGGCAGTAGAGTCGGGATTTTATCGGGCTTTTTCCAGTATTCTTGATAGTAATGTCACTACTTTAATCGCCTGTGCTGCCTTATTTTGGTTGGGTTCGGGATTAGTCAAGGGTTTTGCTTTAACTTTAGCCATTGGGGTAGCTGTGAGTATGTTTACCGCTTTAACCTGTAGTCGCACTCTCCTGTTAATCACTGTTTTAAACGTCCCCAGCGTCCGTCAAAAACCCCAACTTTTCTGCCCTAATTTACCGACAAATCAATAATCAGTTATCAGTTATCAGTTATCAGTTATCAGTTATCAGGAGTCAGGAGTCAGGAGTCGGTCGTCAGGAGGAGATAGGGTGATAGGGTGATAGGGTTTTGGGGTGATAGGGTGATGAGACAACTTCCCCACTTCCCCACTTCCCCACTTCCCCACTTCCCCACTGATTACTGCTTACTGATAACTGAAAAATCTCCCCACTCCCCAAATCCCTTTTTTCCTTTTTCCTTTTTCCTTTTTCCTTTTTACTTAATCGATATGGCATTTAACGTTACAAAACAGCGTAATTTTTGGTGGACAGTCTCGGCCTTGCTGACGATTGGTAGTATTTTGGCCATGGTGATTTCTTGGTTCACTATTCAAGCGCCTTTGCGACCGAGTTTAGATTTTGTTGGTGGCACGAGAATTCAGATAGAATTAGCCTGTGCTAAAAAGAATACCTGTGAGAAACCCTTAACTACTGCCGAAGTGCAAGCAATTTTAGAAGACGAAGGATTGGGTAACAGTAGTGTGCAGGTGTTGGATAAATATACTTTATCGGTGCGGACTAAAACCCTGGCAGAAGAACAGAGAACAAAATTACTCGACACCTTAAATCAGAAAATTGGCACCTTTGACCCCGAAACCGGTCAAATTGATACCGTCGGGCCCACCATCGGTCAAGAATTATTTAGGTCGGGATTTTTAGCTTTATTAGTGTCATTTTTTGGCATTGCCGTCTATCTAAGCTTCCGTTTTCAACGGGATTACGCTTTTTTTGCCATTGTCGCCCTGCTGCACGACGTTTTGATCACTTTAGGGGTCTTTGCGGTTTTAGGCTTAATTGCGGGGGTAGAAGTGGATAGTTTATTTTTGGTTTCCCTCTTGACAATTGTGGGCTTTTCTGTTAATGACACAGTGGTAATTTATGATCGCGTCCGGGAAAATTTTGCTAATACCCCCGAATTATCCGTGGATGAAATTGTCGATAATGCGGTGAGTCAAACCCTAACTCGTTCGATTAATACCACCCTGACCACTTTATTGCCTCTGGTGGCGATTTTTCTCTTTGGTGGCACGACCTTAAAATATTTTGCCCTAGCTTTAATTATTGGTTTCGTAGCGGGGGCCTATTCGAGTATTTTTATCGCTAGTACCCTACTAGCTTGGTGGCGCGGTCGTTCCCATCGACCCACACTCAATTACAGTTAGGATGCCATTGGTGAAGAATCAGTCGGTCTTGGATAGGTCGTAATAGTAATTTCAACCTGTTGATTGAGACGACCCAAAATTGATATCAAACGGTCAATAGTAAAGCGTTCCAAATTAGCATGGCGAATCTGAACAAATTCACTGTGATTAATTCCAGTTCGCACTTGAGCATCGCGGGTTGATAAGTCTTCCTTCTCCAGAACCTTGATAATTTCAGCAGCAAGCAGTGCTTTCGCTTGTCGCACGTCCGCATCTACATCGCCAAAATCGCGGTACACATTCCCGCTACCTTGTACCAGTTCAAATTGTTCTTCACTCATGAGAGTTCCTCCTTCAATCGCTTGAGCCGTGCTTTGATAACTTCGACTTCTTGCTGTGGTGTTTTGATCCCTTTTGGGGATTTTTTCTGGAAGGCATGAATCACCCAGATAGCCTCACCTAACTGGACAGCATAAATAGGGTCTGCTGAAAAAGTCATTGAAAAGTACAGGTCTCTTAATCAATGATTTCACTTAGCTACAAGCATAAGCTTTAGTTGTTGATTAATTTTTAAGTTATAACTTATCCTAATCATTGACCGAGAAAAAGTGCTGTTTTTCCATTTCAGACATAAAAAAGCCCAAAAAACCTGCCTCAACAGGTTAGAAAGATTCATGACTAAAAAAGTAATAGCAATCGCTGAAAAGGAAGTATGAGGAAGTTTAGCCATCACTTTACCTAAGCTAAATCTTCTTTTCCCCTGTCCAAATTTGCCCTCTATACAATTCCGAATCCTCTCATCATCGGTAGCTTGTTTCTTTTGTTCTTTACTAACATTTTTGGCTGGTCTTCCTAATGGGGGACCACTGATTCTGATTCCCCTTTCTTTACACCAAGCTCGGTTTTCTCTGGTTCGATAAATTTTGTCCACATGAACTGATTCTGGATAGTATCCTGTATAGTCATAATAAGCTTCTATTTGTGCTTTTAAATCTCCCGATTCATTAAAGTTATCCCAACTAATCCGGTCTAAAAATATGTAACCATCTATACAGCTTGCTGAGAATTTAGCCCCAAATTCTACGGGTTTTCCAGCTTTTCCTCTGACTATCGGACGGATATGGGGTTGAGTTAAGCTGACAATTCTGTCTTCAATACTCTGTTTGTTATTTTGGTACATCCAGAGTTGTTGGCGATAAACTTCTGTGACTACTAATAACAGTTTATAGTCTCTTTTTTTCAAGCTTTGTAGCGAGGCTCCTTCTGCTAAAAGTTGTTCAATATGGTCGAGATTTCTTTTTAGATATTGCAGTTGTCTTTTCAGAGCTTTTCGTCTTTGTTTGACGGTAGGTTTTCTTTTTTTTGCTACTTCTAAATAACTTTTTCTGGCTAGGAGACGATAGGTTCTCGGTTTTTGAACAAGTTTTCCTTTTAAAGTTTCATAGAGAATATCAATAATTTTTTCGGTTTGTTTTCTTCCTTGATTTAACAGGTTTAAATCCGTAGGATAACTAATATCTGCGGGCGCACAACTGGCATCTAAAATTAATTTACCTCGATTTTCTGGTTGACTTTGGGTTTCGCTCTCTAACTTTTTTTCGGTGTTTTCTTCTTCTTTTATTTCTCTCGAATTTTTGACCATAAAGCGATTCACTTTATTAATTAGTTCCAGAGTGATTCTTTCTCGAAAGTGAACCAACATTGACGCTTCAAACCGGGGTTCATTGCTGTAGGATGAAAACCCCAAGAAGTATTGTAAATAAGGATTTTCTTTGATTTGTTCTACCGTTTCTCTATCGCTTGTTCCTAATTTTTCTTTAATAATTAATGCTCCGAGTGCTGTCCTGAATGTTTTGGCGGGTGTGCCCATTTCTTCTGAAAAAAGTGATGCGTATTCCGCTTCAAATTCTGACCAGGGAATGAGGTTGGCCATAATTACCCAACGATTGTCTTGGGATAATTTCCCCTCAAAGGGCAGCTCGAAGTTTTCTGGTGGGGTTGAGGGTAACTCGCTTTTACGGTACATTAGCACTAATTAGAGAAGATGCAAGGGTGATGCAAGGGTGATGCAAGGGTTTTAAGAGATTCTAGCAGATTTAAGTGCATTTGGGAAGCTCTCAATCAAGCTAAAAGCCCTTTCCTGTAAGGTTTTTACCATTATTCAGCAAACCCTAAATAGTTCGATAGGCATCCCCCTTGAAAGGTAGAGCAATCTCGAACACACCAGAACCTATCCCCTTAAAAGGCTTGGTTAGGGATGATTTTGCCCCTTCTGCTGCAATAGTTAAAGCGTCAAGTACAATTTCTTGGGCTTCCTTGGGAAACTTTTGAAAATCTTTCCGTGCCGCTTTAATCCAAGATATAGGACGGGTATTACGCATTCGCTTATGGTGATATAACTGATACCACCTGTCAAGCCCCATTATAGTAAATCCAAAGATGGCTTTTAGTTGTCAGCTAAATTTTTTGACCAATTGGGTCAAATTGCTTCAAGAGATTTGATTGCGAACGCCACTAAAAGCGGCATAGGCGATCGCTATAGCATCTACAGCATCATTAATGGGCATTTTTGTCAATCCGAATAAATACTTAATTTGTTCGGCCACCTCCGCTTTAGTGGCCCTACCATGGCCCAGATGACATTTCCAACTAGCTTGATGGAGGAAAATCGGTTCAATTCCCCCATCGCGGCAGCTAACCAGATTGATAATTCCCAATGCTTGCAGGACTCCACCAGCTGCCTTGATTTGCCGGTTAAAAAAGGGCATTTCTACGGCAATTTCCCCCGGTTTATATTCTGCGATTAACTCCTTTAAATCCCGTTCAATTTCAATCAAACGCTGGGCAGTAGAAAGATTTTTAGAAGTTTCGATCGTGCCGTAATCGACTAAAATCGGCATTAACTCACCATTATCCCGGAGAATAGCCCAACCGACAATCGCTAATCCGGGGTCGATACCCAACCAAGTAGTCATAGATTAAGCCAAAAAATCTTGGACGATTTGGAGAATTCTTTGGGATGCTTGTCCATCTCCAAAAGGATTAATGGCATTAGCCATACGATCATAGGCGATTTTATCCCTTAATAATTCTCCCGCTGCGGCTAAAATTTGCCCTGGATTAGTCCCAATTAATTTTGCGGTTCCCGCTTGTACTGCTTCCGGTCTTTCTGTGGTTTCTCGCAATACTAAAACAGGTTTTCCTAAACTGGGGGCTTCTTCTTGAATGCCCCCAGAATCAGTTAATAATAAATAACAGCGTTGAATCGCCCCCACTAACTCGGCATAATCGAGAGGTTCGGTTAAAAATACCCTGGGATGATTGCCCAAAGCGGACTGAATTGGTTCTCGGACAGTAGGATTGCGATGCAGGGGTAATAATAGGGCTGTATCGGCATATTTTTCTAGTAACAAAGTGAATCCTTTGATAATATCCTGTAACGGTTCGCCCCAATTTTCCCGGCGGTGAACCGTGGCTAATAAAACCCGATAATCTGACCAATTCAAGCCCGCTATTTGACATTCTGGTGCGGTTTTTGCTACGGTTAATAAAGCATCAATAACTGTATTACCGGTGTGGTGAATATTGCCCGTAACCCCAGATTTTTGTAAATTTTCTACGGCTAAAGTAGTGGGAGCAAAATGTAGGGTCGTCAGTTGAGAAATTAGGCGGCGATTAGCTTCTTCGGGATAGGGATTATAGATATCATTAGTTCTTAATCCTGCTTCCACATGAGCGATAGGAATTTGTTGATAAAAAGCCGCTAAAGCAGCAGCAAAAGCAGTGGTAGTATCACCTTGCACAATAATTAAATCTGGTTTTATGCGCTCAAAAACTGTTTCTAAACCCCGTAAACTACGGCAAGTAATATCGGTTAAAGTTTGACGAGTTTGCATAATATCGAGATTTTCATCTGCTTTTAAAGCAAATAATTCCATCACCTGCGCTACCATTTCTTTATGCTGTCCCGTCAGAATTACATGGGTTTGAAACTGTTCCGATTCTTGAAAAGCACGAATAACGGTAGCTAATTTAATCGCTTCAGGACGAGTTCCAAGAGTAATACAAATTGATTTCGACATATTATTATCAGTTATCAGTTATCAGTTATCAGTTATCAGATGTGAGTTTTCAGTTCACTGATTACTGTTGAATGATCCATGAAAATCTATTGAATTGTGCTGTTTTGTCATTTTTCACCGGTGGGGGTTTGTTGAACGATAACTTGGGGATAGAGTTGCATTTGCTGAGGATTTAAAGGTCGAGAGATGGTCAAAACTTTTTGTTTAGCTAACTCTTGAGTCATGGTATCTAAAGTTTGAGCGATACGCAAATTATATTCTAATTGTTCCCCAGAA
Organism: Microcystis sp. MC19; assembly: GCF_003019735.1. Classification (NCBI taxonomy): domain Bacteria; kingdom Bacillati; phylum Cyanobacteriota; class Cyanophyceae; order Chroococcales; family Microcystaceae; genus Microcystis; species Microcystis sp. MC19. Next base: position 4,019,173 of record NZ_CP020664.1, read on the forward strand.
GAAAGCAGATTACTTAAGCCATCAATTAAACGTCTTAAATTCTCGCGAAATTGGGGATCACCGATTAACTCATCGATATCGGAGGTGATTTTTTGAGTATTTTCAAAAGTCACCCTAGCGGATTCAAGAGTTTTTTGCAGTACGACTATTGTAGCAGGATCGTTAATAGTTTTAGTAATTTCTCGTAAATTATTCGATGTTTCCACCGCATTATTTAAAATAGTCTCGATATTTTGCATTACTTGTTTAGTATCAATTTCATCTAAACCTGCATTCAACCTCAGGGCGGTATTATTGAGATTATTAGCGAGACTACCAATACCTAAACTAGCTTGATTAATATTACCGAGAGTATCAACAATTTGTCCGCGATTTTCGCTGAGAACAGCATTGATATTAGCGACTAATTGGGAAGATTGTTGAAAAGTTCTGCTGATTTGACTGCGGTTTTCCTGCACGGTACTATCTAAAGTATTGATAAAACGGGAGGCATTATTAGCTGTATTAGTGACCGAGCGACTGGTGGCAGCTAATTCCAAGGATAGACGAGAGAGTTCTCTTTGAGCATTACGGATAGTCTGGGAGGTATCATCGGATAAACGGGCGATTTTTTTGGCTGCTATAGCGGTATTTTTGGTGACATCATTGAGATTACCCACAAATTCAGGACTGGTAAAAGTATCCACTAAACGACCAACACTAGACATTAATTGTGTTCCTGTTGTCCCCTGTAAACGGCTATTATTGCAGAGAATTAGCTGTTGATCACAGTCGAGACCCAGAGGGTCGAGATTTTTGGCCTCAGCACTTAAAGAAACTAAGGGAGTAATATCGATGGCTGCCTCCCCAATTAATCCGGAAAGATTGGTAGTAACAGTTACCTTCCTAGGCATAACTAAGGTAGCAGAAGCGATTTCGGCAATAACTTCCACTTGATTACTCCCCGGGATAAAACTCGTAATTCTTCCCACTCTCACCCCGCGAAAACGTACCGGCGCCCCGACTTGTAACCCTTCCACGTCAGCAAACTCGAAGATTAATTGATAGGTTCTTTGACCAAATCCTCCCCCGCGAACCCAGATAGCGAGCGCCCCAAAGACCAATAATCCGCCTAGGGCAAATAAACCCAGTCTTCCTTCCCGTAAAGCTCGCGAACTCTGCATGATTTTTCTCTCATTCTCGATAGTTCTTAATTTAGCTTAATCTAGCTTAAACGATTGTCCTAATCGGGCCTTCAATGCTGGCGCTAAAAAATTGCCGGATCATGGGATGATCGGTACGATCGATATCTGCCACTAATCCCTGCCATTGCACTTTTCCCTGATAGAGAAATACTACTCGATCGGCGGTGCGTCGGATGGTACTTTGTTGGTGAGAAACCATCACATAAGTGTTCGCAGACCCCGATTTTTCATGGAGAGTCCGCACTAGATCCTCGATAATTGTGGAAGCTATCGGGTCTAATCCGGCGGTAGGTTCATCATACAGCAGTAATTCAGGATTATCAGCCAGATTATCGGGATTAGTGATAATAGCGCGGGCAAAAGCCACCCGTTTACGCATTCCCCCCGATAGTTCCGAAGGATAAAGGTCACTAATTCCCTGTAAACCGACCATTTCCAGGCTTTTTTCCACTAATTCCCTAATTCTGGCTTTTTTTAACTTAGTTTGTTCATAAAGATAAAAACCGACATTTTCCCCGACGGTGAGAGAATCAAACAGGGCCGTTTGTTGAAAAACCAAGGAAGTTCGCATCGCTTCTCGACCATCTTCTAGCAATCCCTGACGCAATTGACCTTTAATACGAATTTCTCCGCCATTTATCCCCGTTAATCCCGCAATTAACCGTAAAACCGTCGATTTTCCCGTTCCCGACGGACCGATAATTACTAGGGCCTCCCCTCGATAAATGGTTAAATCTAATCCGTCGAGAATAACATTATCCCCGAATCTTTTCGATACTCCTCTCAATTCAATTAACGGTTCTTTAATCATCGCTTAATTATCTTATAACCTCTGGAATTTTAGGGAGATGGGGAAGTGGGAAGTATTTTCAGTGAACAGTAAACAGTAATCAGTGAACTGAACTCTGATAACTGATAACTGATAACTGATAACTGATAACTGATAACTGACTCGATTCTGGCTGCTATAGTAGAAAAGCACCCATTGCTGACGCTATCTGAGGTAGATTGCCGTGACTATTGCTTTAGACCAACTGCTCACCCCCGACATTTTTCGACCGGCGCGTTATTTGGGCAACGAGTTAGGTGCTAAACATAAAGAATGGGCAAGTGCTGTGGTTCGTTGGGTGTTAACCTATCCGGAAGTGTACGAAGTGGGGGCATCTAACCTCGGCCATATTATCCTCTACAATATCCTCAATGCTCAACCCCGCCAACTTTGCGATCGCACTTATCTACCCGCACCGGATTTAGCCCAAAAACTCAAACAGACAAAAACCCCCCTATTTGCCCTAGAATCCCGTCGTTGCCTCACCGATTTTGATATTCTGGGTTTTAGTCTCAGTTACGAGCTAGGAGCCACCAATATTTTAGAAATGCTCGACCTAGCGGCAATTCCCTTGACTTGGAGAGCAAGAGACTCGGGTAACTATCCGCTAATTTTTGCTGGGGGACAAACTGCCACCTCTAACCCCGAACCCTACGCCGACTTTTTTGATTTTATCGCCCTCGGTGATGGCGAAGAATTATTGCCAGAAATCGGTTTAATTTTAGAAGAAGGTAAACTAGCTAATCTAAGCAAAGAAGAACTATTACTAGATTTAGCCCAAATTCCGGGGGTATATGTCCCCCGTTTCTACGATGTCACCCCAATCGGTGCAGTTATCCCCAATCGTGACGATGTACCGCAAAGAATTTTACGCCGGGTAGCCACTCCTATCCCAGCCTATTCTATCGGTTTAGTTCCCTTCGTGGAAACGGTTCACGATCGCCTGGTGGTGGAAATTCGTCGCGGTTGCACTCGGGGATGTCGTTTTTGTCAACCGGGGATGTTAACCCGTCCCGCGCGGGATGTGCAACCGGAAGCAGTCATCGAATCGATTGAAAAAGGAATGCGAGCGACAGGATATAACGAATTTTCCTTATTATCTCTCAGTTGCTCCGATTATCTAGCTTTACCTGCCGTGGGTATGGAGATTAAAAACCGTCTCCAGAATGAGAATATATCTCTATCCTTACCCAGTCAAAGAGTCGATCGCTTTGACGAAAATATTGCTAACATAATTGGGGGCAATCGTCAATCGGGTTTAACCTTTGCACCGGAAGCGGGAACCCAACGAATGCGCGATGTAATTAACAAAGGGTTAACCAACGAAGAATTACTCAGAGGGATAAAAACTGCCGTCGAACAGGGTTGGGATAAGGTCAAACTCTATTTTATGATCGGTTTGCCGGGGGAAACCGATGTGGATGTCATCGGTATCGTGGAAACGGTGCGCTGGTTGCGTCGGGAATGTCGTTTACCGAAGCGGAAACCCCTCGATTTTACCCTAACTATCTCGAATTTTACGCCTAAACCCCATACCCCCTTCCAGTGGCATTCCGTCTCCACGGCCGAATTTATCCGCAAACAGGAGTTATTAAAACAGGAATTCCAGGGTATGAGAGGGGTAAAAGTCAATTATACCGATGTCCGCATCTCGGCCATGGAAGATTTTATCGGTCGCGGTGACAGAAGTTTAGGGAAAGTGGTGCTGCGTGCTTGGCAATTGGGAGCGGGGATGGATGCTTGGTGGGATAATACAGAAAAAGCCTATCAAGCATGGTCACAGGCGATCGAAGAATCCGGTTTAACTTGGAAATATCGTCAGGTAGAACAGGGAGAATGGAATATTTTTGCCGATACAGACAAAGATATTTTAGAGCGTCCTTTGCCCTGGGATCATCTGGATACCGGTATCGATAAAAAATGGCTAGAGGAGGACTTAAAACGCGCCCTAGACGCGGCAACGGTTCCCGATTGTTCTTTTGAGGGTTGTTCCCATTGTGGCGTTTGTAGCGTCGATTTTGGCCATAATATCGTCATTGAAGCGCCTGCGATTCCCGCTTTTGCCGGACATTTTCAACCCAATCAAGAACGCGCCCAAAGAATTCGGGTTTGGTTTGGCAAAATTGGCGAAATGGCCCTAGTTAGCCACTTGGATCTGGTGCGTTTATTTGATCGCGTCGTCCGTCGGGCTGCTATTCCTATTTCCTTTACTGGTGGATTTCACCCCGGTCCGCGCATTTCGATCGCTAATGCTTTATCCTTGGGAGCAACCAGTAGCGGTGAGATTGTCGATTTTGAATTGACAAAAGTAATCGATTTAGAGACTTTTAAACAACAGTTAAGCGCGCAATTACCCGCAGATTTGCCGGTTTATCAGGTGGAAGAAATTCCCTTAAATGCTCCTGCTGCCACCCGTTTGTTAGAAAAAGCCGAGTATTTGCTCACTTTTAATAGCGAGGGAATTGACTGCCAACAGTGGCAAAATTGGCTCGAGGCAATTAAGCAAGCAACGGTGATGGAACGGGAAAAAACCACCAAATCCGGCAAAAAAGTCACGATTAATCTGCGAGAACAATTATATGAATTAGAGTTAAAAACTGTTGACAAAGAAGCCGTTTTGTGCTATGTGGGCAGTTGTCGCAATGATGGCACTTTACTGCAGCCCGATCATATCGTCGAGATGTTAGAACGGGTTTCTGGCCAAGAAATTTCGCTGCTTAATTTTCACCGTCAGCGCTTGATTTTAGGGACTTAACTAGGGTTTGCGGCAAAAAGTTGCCTGTCCTCATTCCTCTAAACTTATCCCAAGGCATCGAAGATTTTAAACATGGGCAAGTACATAGACAAAAGAATAGTTCCCACCATCCCGGCAATACCGACCATCATCAAGGGTTCAATGATACTGGTTAAAGCTTTAACGGCCTGTTCCACCTCATCTTCGTAGAAATCCGCCACTTTCATCATCATGGCATCTAATTCTCCCGTTTCCTCCCCAATACTAATCATTTGAATTGCCAAAGCTGGGAAAACATTGGCTTTTTGTAGAGCCAAACTCATCATTCCCCCCTGCTGAATTTCCGCCTTGGCACCAGAGATCGCATTGGCAATTACCTGATTCCCCACCGTATTACAAACGATATCAAGGGAACTCAAAATCGGGACACCAGAACGGGTCAGAGTCCCAAAAACCCGGCAAAATCTAGCCACAGCTGATTTTTCATTCAAATCACCAAAAAGAGGCATTTTAAGGAAAAACCGGTCAATTTGCAGACGACCCATCGGGGTTTTGTAATAGCGACGCAGTAAAAAAACCGTGGCAGTAATGGTGACAATCGGAATTAAAATCAACCAACTACGCATCACACCACTTAAAAAGAGCATAAATTGCGTTAAAGCTGGTAGTGGCACGTTTAAATCGGTGAAAATTTTGGCAAACACGGGAATTAAAAAGATGGTCATCCCGAAAAACACAATTATCGCCAAAATTCCCACCGCTACCGGATAGGTCATCGCTGATTTAATCTGGTTTTTCAAGCGGGCCATATCTTCCAAAAGTTTCGAGAGACGGTTCAGCACTTCATCAAGTACCCCCCCCGTCTCTCCAGCTTCGATCATACTGATATAAAGTTCATCAAAACATTCGGGATGTTTGGCCATCGCTTCCGATAACGGACTGCCTTGCTGTACCTCAGCACTAATCGCTTGTAGGGCTTTTTTCATCTTGGGATTACCGCATTGATCCCCCAAAACTCCCAAACATCTCACAATCGCCACACCAGCATTAATCATCACCGAAAATTGACGGGAAAAAACCGCTTTATCTTTGATGGAAATGCTGGAGAACATCAACTCTAAACTGGAAAGATCGATCTCTCCCCCCAGTTTTTTGATTTTACCGACGGCAGCATATTTTGTCTTCAGTATCCTCCGGGCCTGCTCGGGAGACATGGCCTCAATTTTCTCTTGGAAAACTTTTCCATATCTGTTTTTAACTTGTGCGACAAAAGTAGGCATAGGACAAATCAGTTATCAGTTATCAGTTATCAGTTATCAGTTATCAGTTATCAGTTATCAGTTATCAGTTATCAGTTATCAGATTGGAGTTTTAAGTGGGTAGATAGTGTTAAGTGAAAACTTCGGTACTTTCTTTTCACTGATTACTGTTCACTGATAACTGATAGGGGCTGACGAACGCTTAAAGGTTACTATTTGTTATTAAATCCGGGCTTTAGCGTTAACGCTGGCCCCAGCGACCAGACGTTGTAATTCATCGGGTTTACCACTTTTAGAAATTGCCTCTTCCAAAGAGACAACACCCCTAACAACTAAATTAGCTAATCCCTGTTCCATGGTTTGCATTCCTAACTTCATTCCCGTTTGAATGGCTGAGTAGATTTGGGGGGCTTTTCCTTCGCGAATTAGGTTGGCAATCGCTGGAGTTACCACCATGATTTCCTGTACCATTGCCCGGCCAAATTCCCCCGGTTTAGGATTTTTTTTCTTGACTAGGTTTTGACTAAAAACTGCTAGTAAAGAGTTGGATAACATGGCGCGAATTTGTGCCTGTTGGTTAGCGGGGAAAACGTCAATAATCCGATCCACTGTTCCCGCTGCCGAGCTAGTGTGTAGGGTTCCCAAGACTAAGTGACCGGTTTCTGCCGCCGTGATCGCCAAACTAATTGTTTCTAAATCCCGCATTTCTCCCACAAGGATAATATCAGGATCTTCCCGCAAAGCTGCCCTTAAAGCGTTAGCAAAACTCTTGGTATCTTCTCCTTTTTGTCGTTGGTGAAACAGGCTTTTTATATTAGGAAAAACGTATTCAATTGGGTCTTCTACAGTTAAAATATGTTCAGATCTGGTTCTATTAATTAAGTCTAAAATTGCCGCTAAAGTGGTAGTTTTACCTGAACCTGTTTGCCCAGTTACGAGAATTAATCCCCTCGGTCTTTCCGATAATTCTCGGACTATTGCTGGTAAATTTAATTGTTCAAAGTTAGGAATTTTAGAGGACAAAGCCCTTAAACAAGCGGCATAAGCCCCCCTTTCTTTATAAACATTGACCCTAAATCTTGCCAATCCCTTCACCCCGTAGGAACAGTCTAATTCCCAATTCTGCTCTAACTCTTTTCTTTGGGTATTATTGAGCATACTAAAAATCAATTTCTGACAATCTTGCGGGGTTAAAGATTCTTCATTAATCGGGGACAGTTTGCCACTAATACGAAAATAGACCGGCGCCCCGGACTGAATGTGCATATCGGAACCGCCCATCTCGACCAATTGTTCCATTAAATCTTCGATCATTAATTCCATAGGTTAAACCCCATCTATAAGGTAAAATCAGTGAACAGTAACCAGTGAACAGACATTAGGAAAGTGCTATTTAAGACTACTCACTTAATACTCCTTAGTTAAAACTCAAATCTGATCACTGATAACCGATAACCGATAACTGAAAAACTGTCTTAATCACTAAATCGCGGTGTCATACAATAGGGACAATCGAGCCATTCTGGTTGTAGTTCGGCGCGACAACCACGACAGATTAAACCGCTTTTACGTTTGGCTTTTAGTTCCGATTCCAGACCAGAATCGGTAAATGTCACCCGTTCCACCTCTTCGAGGGTGGTGTAACCCTCGCGCACCAGATTTAAACTATAGGCGAGGAGTGTCACCATGCCCTCGTCGACGGCCGCCTCCTTAATGCGATCGGTGGTTGCCCCTTGGTTAATTAACTGCTGCAGTCGTTCACTATTCTGCATTACCTCATAGACCCCGACGCGACCTTTATAACCGCTGCCGCTACATTTGGGACAAAGATTACCCTGTTTTCGCGCCTGTTGAATTTCCTCTAGGGTCAGGGTATTAGCCTTATAAAAGGTCACTTCCCGTTCATTGGCCGCGGCAAGACCGAAACGGGCCAATTCCCCTTGACCGGGGTGATAGGCGACTCGGCACTCAGTACAGACGCGGCGCACGAGACGCTGGGCCAAGACTCCCAAGAGGGAACCAGAAATCATAAACGGTTCAACCCCCATCTCGTCGAGACGAGCGATCGCACCTGCGGCATCGTTGGTGTGTAGGGTAGTTAGGACCAAGTGACCGGTTAGGGCGGCCTCGATCGCTGTTTTAGCCGTTTCCTTATCCCTAGTTTCTCCCACCAGAATCACATCCGGATCTTGTCGCAGGAAGGCCCGGAGAATCGAGGCGAAATCCATGCCCTTTTCCCGAATTACCTGCACCTGGGTGATACCCGGTAGAGAATATTCGATCGGGTCCTCGGCGGTATTAATATTAACTCCGGGGTAATTTCTTTCCGCTAAGACCGAGTATAAAGTGGTGGATTTCCCCGAACCGGTCGGGCCTGTCACCAGCAACAGACCAAAGGGACGACTAGCCATATCTCGGACGATTTGCAGGGTTTTTTGATCGGTGATTAGTTTATCTAAACCCAACTGGGTGGCCGAGTTGTCGAGAATCCGTAAACAGACTTTTTCCCCGTAGCGACTGGGCAGGGTATTAACCCGAAAATCCACTTTCCGCCCTTGATAGATCCGCCGAATTTTACCATCTTGGGGAAGACGACGTTCGGCGATATCGAGATCGGCCATGATTTTAAAACGGGCAGTGACCGCCGGGGTAATTTTTTTCGGCAGTGGATCAAAAGCTTGATGAAGAACTCCATCTTTGCGAAAGCGAATTTTCAGGAATTCTTCTTGGGGTTCGATGTGAATATCCGAGGATCCTTCCTGTAGGGCCTTAGCTAGAATTTTATTGACCAGGTTGATGACGGGGGCCTGATTAGCCTCCCCTTCCCCGAGATCATCGGCCGCTTCATCGTTAGCCGCACTGGAGGCCACCTCAATATTGCCGACAATATCGGTCAGATCCGAGAGTTTTTCCAGTTCTTTTTCTTTTTGCAGTCGGGCTTTTTCCTGGTCTAGTTCCGATTGGGCCCGATGGAATTTTTCCAGTAATCTTTCATAGTCCTCGCCGGTAATCACCAAACGCTGTAAACCTAAATCCCTGGGGCGGAGAATGCGGTTAATATCGTCGGAAGCCTCGAGGTTGTCGGGATCGACCATGGCTATCAAAATCGCAGCCGGCTCCCCTTCGATCTTTCGCAGGGGGATGAGACGATAGCGACGACAAAGATCGATCGGAATCAAAGAGTCGATCAATCGCGCTATTTCCATTTCATCCACATCGGTTAATTCGGGGTCGATCGATTCGACTCCGTAGAGAATTTTTAATTCAAATAACTGATTTTTCTTATACTGTCGCTGCAAATCTGGGGGCAAAGGGCGCCCGGTTAGTTGTTGTAATATTTCTACTAGCGATCGTCCCGATTTCCGTGTTTCCACTAGGGCCTGTTGCATTTGGTCGGCACCGATATAGCCCGACTGCACCAACTTGTTGCCAAAGGGGGAAAAGTAATTGCGTAGGGCAACGGCACGGGTTTTCTTGGCAGAAAATGTCATAGACGATTCTTAACCTCTCCACTACCCTTAAATGTTCCCAATCTTACTGATAAAATTTTATTCTAGCAAAAATTTTTCTAGATCACTGATTATCTATCGGGGTCGCTTATATCCAGTTACCCATCTTGTCCACAAAATGTTACATTAAAGCTTGAACCTTGATTATTAACTGGTACTTAAAGACCAAAATTAGCAGTAAATGGTCATATATCGCCAAATTACCAACTATAATTGTATACCATGAGTGCAGAACCGAATAACTCAACAATTTTCGACGAAAACCAAGAATCCTTTCCTAATTCCCCCGAATCCCTTAGCACCGAATCAGAAGCCAGTGTCACCGATGAAGCCAAAACGGTAACGGACAGGTCCGCCTCTAGCGAGGAATTTTCCCTCCTAGGCGGAATGACTATCGATGCTCTAGAAGAGGAAATCGACACTCTCAAACAGCAGTTAGAGGAGCAAACCCAACAGGTTGATGCCTACAAGAAACGCTATATCACTCTAGCGGCCGAGTTCGACAATTTTCGCAAGCGCACAGCCAAGGAAAAAGAGGAACTGGAAACAAAAATCAAGGGCAAAACCCTGATGGAAATTCTTGGCGTGGTGGATAATTTTGAGCGCGCTCGTACTCACATTAAACCGGCTAATGATGGCGAAACGGCTATTCACAGGAGTTACCAAGGGGTCTGTAAAACCTTAGTAGAGAGTCTCAAGCGTTTAGGCGTTTCCCCCATGCGTCCGGAAGGTCAACCCTTTGATCCCACCCACCACGAAGCGATGATGCGGGAGTACACCGATGAATATCCGGAAGGCACGGTGATCGAGCAGTTAGTGCGAGGATACACTCTCGGAGAACAGGTCCTGCGTCATGCTTTGGTAAAAGTGGCCGCCCCCAAAGAGACAGATCCTAACGCTGATCAGTCAGAATCTACTTCCATTCCATCCCAGGAATCGGTCTAAAATCTCCATGGGGATTAAACCAGTTCGAGGTTTAGGTATTAGCTGGTAGGGTCTGTATTCCCTCCCTGTCCCCTATCCCCACTGACTTGAAAGTGGGAAGTGGGAAGTGGGAAGTGGGAAGTGGGGAGAAGGTTTTTAGATTTATTCAGCAAACCCTCTGGATCTTTTAATTAAAAACGCTTCTATACCCAAGGCTTTTGCCCCTTGGTAGTCCTCTTTTTTACTATCGCCAATATGCCAAGCTTGTGCGGGAGGACAATCATGTTTTTGCAGGGCGATTTGAAAAATTTCAGGAGCGGGTTTAGCTGCTCCTACCTGAGAAGAAATCGTGATCGATCGAAAAAAATATTCTAAGCCTAATTCGGCCAAAACTTGGTAGATACGACTATCAAAATTAGAAATAATGCCCAACTCGATCCCCTGAATCTGCCAGAGTCTTAAAGCAGGAATGACATCCTCGTACAGCCCCCAAGGCTCGGCCGTGGCAAAATGACGGTAAAGTTCGCCAAAAAAAGCCTCAAAATCGGGAAATCTTTCCAGATAACCTAAATCATTAAAAACTGCTCCAGTCAGCGATCGCCACCAGCGATACTCTAACTCAGGAATTTGTGCCGGTTCAACCTTAGGAAAAGCCAGGGGGGGAGAAGTGGGGAAAATAGCCGAGAAAGATTGTTCTAGTCTCTCGGCCGCCACTTCTACCCCAAAATCCGCCGCTATTTGACTATAAATTGCTCCGACACTGCCTTTTACTCCAAAAATGGTCCCCACAGCATCGAGAAAAATAACTTGCGGTTTCTGCATGAGAGTTTTGTCTATAACCATCGAACTGAGGTTTTTAGGGTCGGCCTTTTAGCTGGCCTAACACACCTAACAATTGCTCATTTTAAAGGATTATGGCCGAAATTCTCGGATCGCTTCCCAAACCCTTAATGCCTCTGCCACCGTCCATGCTTGGGCAAAAGCTCCCCTAGGGGTAAAAGGGGCATTACCATCGAAAATTTCACTTAAATTACCGATACAGCTATCCCGAAGATGGTCGATCATCGGTGTTAAAAAACTCTCAGCTAGGATAGGATCGCGATAGACTTTCAGATGGGCTTCGATAAATGCCCCTAATAACCATCCCCAGACTGTCCCCTGATGGTAAGCACTATCTCTTTTTAGGCGATCGCCACTGTAAACGCCACGGTAATCGGGATGATCGGTAGTTAGCGATCGCAAACCGCGAGAAGTCAACAGTTTGACAGTACAAATATCGACAATGGCCTTTTTCTGTGGGAAATTTAATAACTCCTCCACCGACAAGGACACGGCAAAAAGTTGATTCGGTCGTAAACTGGCATCATTGCCCTTGTCCGTATCTAAAACATCGTAACAATACCCCAGAGAATCATCCCAGAAGCGAGAAAACCCTTTTAAGGTCATTTTTCTCATTTTTTCGTAATCAGTGGCATCCATGCCCAAATAATGGGCAAATTGAACCATAATTTTTAGGGCATTGAACCAAAGGGCATTAATTTCTACGGGTTTGCCGATGCGGGGAGTAATCACCAGATCATCAACTTTGGCATCCATCCAAGTTAACTGTACTCCCGTTTCGCCGGCATAGATCAAACCATCGTCATCTAGGTGAATATTGTAGCGAGTACCGCGACGAAACCAAGCGATCACTTCCTTTAAAGCGGGATAAATAGTTTTCAGAAACTCAAAATCTTGGCTTTGGTTAAAATAGGAACGAATGGCTTCAAAATACCAAAGAATAGCATCGACAGCGTTATATTCGGGCATTTCTCCCCCATCGGGCAGTAAATTGGGCAATAAACCCCGGTCTAGATAACGGGAAAAAGTTAGTAAAATCTGACGCGCGATCGCAGGTCTGCCTGTAGTCAAAGTTAATCCTCTTAGGGAGATCATCGTATCGCGACCCCAATCACCAAACCAAGGATAACCCGCGATTATCGTTTTGCCCTCCGGTTGATCCCGGAGAGGACGACTAACGATAAACTGGTCGGCAGCGAGGGTAAGTTGTTGAATCCATGGTGGCTGCTGGGGATTAATCAGACTATTCTCGTAGCGATAGCGAGACTCTAGAGAAGATTGACCGTCTAAATTCGGATCGGGACGGGTACTAGCGGCAATTGTCACCGATTCTCCCACTTTAAGAGTAGCCGAAAAACTAGCACCATGGAGATGATTTTCCCGATCGATTAAACCACGATAACGTTCCACGGCCAAATCAAAGCGATAATACCAGATATGAGCAGGAAAAACCTGTCCCTGACTGATTAATAGATAAAAAGGTACAGCATGGTCATAGGCAATCACTCTGACTCCTTTTTCCAGAGGACTAATATCCATTTGCCAGTTAAAACTCTGGGTATTGCCGTGAAAATCACGATAATTGACAAAAGCAGTCAGATTGAGAGTTAGGGGAGAATTGCCACGAAGGTAGGTGTAGCGAGCATAGGTGGTATTTTCTCCCTGTTCCATCCAGATACGCTTTTCTAGCAAGGCATCCCCGCAGGTAAAAGTCCAGACGGGAATTGTGCCTTCCAGATGAAAACTTTCGATATTAATATAGCCTTGCGGTTCGATCGTAGCACCTAACCAGCGATTGCTGGCCAGATGATAAAGTTTCTGGTTATATTGTACCGATTCATCGATTTTAGTCACTAGCAGCGTTCTTTTCGTCGGTGGAGCCAAAGCAGCGATCAACAGGCCATGATAACAGCGAGTTAGCAATCCGGCCACAGTTCCCGCAGCAAAACCCCCAATACCATTAGTGACTAACCATTCCCGCTTTTCAGCCACCAGCAGACAATTACAGATATCCCGACCGAAACGGAGCTTGACCATGAGCTTCCCAATTCCTAGTAATTTTGTTATAATCAAAAATTGTGTCTTTATATCTATAGAGTAACTCTATCTTAAGGAGGAAAATCGGCAGTGAGTAAACGTACTTTAGAAGGAACCACGCGCAAACAGAAGCGCACTTCTGGATTTAGAGCGAGAATGCGTAGCGTCAACGGACGTAAAGTCATTAAAGCTCGTCGGAAAAGAGGGCGCTATCGTTTAAGTGTTTAGGTTATTCTGGGAACCGACTAATTTTCGTGGGACTACCCCAAGTTCATCGCTTAAAACATCGACAGGATTTTCAAGCTGTCTATGGAAAAGGGAGGCGTTATCACGGTTCCCACTTAACCTTAATTAGTTTAGAGGATTCTTGCCCAGATGCCCCCGGCCCCAGTCGTTTTGGTATCTCGATTAGCAAGAAAGTTAGTAAAAAAGCGGTGGTTCGTAATCGACTAAAAAGACAAATACGAGCGGTAATTCGGCAGTTATTGCCAGAAATAGCGGCAGGATGGCGAGGGATAATCATTATCCGTCCAGGGGCGATCGAGTGCAATTATGAACATTTTTTGCGAGAATTAAAGCAGTTGTTAGTGAAGGCGAATATAATTCATGGGCATTAAAGAAGAAACTTTTTATGAAGGCGGTCCGCACATCGGCGACCTAATCATCAATATACTGCTAGGATTTACGGTGATTTGTTTACCTTTGACCGTTGGGGCAGTGGTACGGGCAATCTGGTTAAGATATAAGATAACCGATCGGCGGATTTCGATCACCGGGGGTTGGATGGGACGCGATCGCACGGATATTATCTATTCAGAAGTGGCAAAAGTGGCAAAAATGCCGAGAGGAATTGGTATTTGGGGGGATATTGTCGTAACTCTCAAGGATAGAAGTCGTTTAGAAATGCGCGCGATGCCGAAATTTCGTGAAATTCATGACTATATTGCCGAAAGAGTCGCCGATAAAACCGGTCGTCCCCTAGAATCGATCATCAGTCAATAAAACAAAATAATCGATCGCCTCGATTCGATAAATTAGATTTGTTACAGTGCCACCCCATTAAACGAGAAGACATAGATTAAACCCATGGATTTTGGAGTCGGATTTATTTCCACAAATATCATGTTGCCAATCCTAGATTTTTTCTTTCGGATTGTGCATAGTTACGGTTTCGCCATCATTGCTTTAACGCTGGTGGTGAGATTTGCCGTCTTTCCCCTCAGTGCCGGCCAGATTCGCAATATGAGAAAAATGCGAATCACTCAACCCTTGATGAAGGAAAGACAGGCAGAAATTCAACAACGCTACAAAAATGACCCGCAAAAACAACAGGAGGAAATGGGCAAATTAATGCAGGAGTTGGGCAATCCCCTGGCCGGTTGTTTACCCCTGCTATTACAAATGCCGATTCTTTTGGCTTTATTTGCGACGCTGCGGGGTTCCCCCTTCTCGGATATTAACTATACCGTCGATTTACAGGTGCTGCCGGCTGAACAAATCGCCCTCGTGCAGCGCCAACCCTATGCCACCAAACCCCAAAACGTCTATATTGACGAGTCTCTCCACTATCCCATTACCGCCTTTTTACCCCAAGGCAATAAAATCGCCCCGGGAGAACAGGTAAAAATCGACTTGCAAAACGACCAGGGCAAGTCTTTAAGCCAATTAGCCACGGAAGTACCCGAAAATAACCTAAAACCCACCTACGAGGTGCTTAAAGGGCAAGAACTGGTGCAGGTTAATGAAGACGGTTCCATCGTCGCTTTAGCCCCCGGAGATGCCAGTATTAAAGTTATCGTGCCGGGGATTGCCGCTAATACGGGTTTTCTCTTTATTGAGGCCCTGGGAAGAATTGGGGCAACCGGTGCCAATGGTGAAATTCACTGGGATATCTTGGCGATGGTGATCGCTTTCGGTATTAGTATCTATGTTAACCAAGAGTTATCCGGTGCCGGCGCACCTTCGGGGGGAGCAGCCCAACAACAGCAAACGGTGAATAAAATCACCCCGATAATTTTTAGTATGATGTTCCTGTTTTTCCCCTTACCGGCGGGGGTATTGATGTATATCTTAACCGCGAACATCTTCCAAACTATTCAAACGGTGATTTTGATGCGGGAACCTTTACCGGAAAACCTGCAAAAATTGGTAGCGGAACAGGAAAAAACGGAAAAATCCCGCGATGCTCTCCCCTTTGAAAAACGTTCTAGCAAGAAAAAGGAAAAAACATCGTAATGAGTATATGGGAGCAAAATAGCGAGAACGCTAAACAATGGCTGGAAAAACTGCTAAAGTTGATGGCCATGACCGCAGATGTCCAGATTGGAGTGCAGGAATTGGGAACTGGACCTTCCTCCTGTTGGTTAATTATTGATAGTAGTCAATTGAGTCCCCAACAAGTGGAACTCCTCCTCGCTAATAAGGGTGAGGGACTGGATGCGATTCAATCCCTAGCTAATACGATTCTGAATATTGGTGTCGAGTTGGCAGAACATCAGTTCTATATTGTCGAAATCAATGGCTATCGTCAACAAAGACAGTCAGAACTTTTCGACTGGGTGAATCAAGCGGCGACGCAAGTGCGGCAAACAGGACAGGAAATAGAATTAAAAGCCCTATCTTCGGCGGAACGTCGCCAAATCCATGCCTTTTTTCAGGAAGAAAACGATTTAACCACGGAAAGTCGCGGCGTGGAACCCGATCGCCGGTTAGTAATTCGTTTAAAGTAGGATCAAAGGGTGGGGTAAAACCTGCCCTCTTTTTTATTTTAGGCTTTAGCCTTCTTGCTCACTCTAAAATTGAGTTGAGAATTACCACAGCCAGGGAGATATAAAATTAGAAAATCCGACCACCTCGACGGTTGGGGGCTAAACCACGATTACTGGGTGTAAAGCAGTAGGCATCGCGATTGATTCGTCGAATATTCTCTTGTAAAAATCGATCACAATTGCCCTCTGGAACGATAATTGTTTGATAGAGCGATTTTCCCGATAGATTACTATAGTAAGGAATCCAAAGAATACCCAGATTTTGAAATTCATATTTGAAGTGTAGTTCTTCCCCGCGTTTCTTTGCTTCGTATTCGGTCTTCCAAGCTGACTCGGCAATTACTCGCAGACCTTCAAAATCGGCACTGTGCCAGTCAAGACGTGGAGCAGCGAAAACCTCACCGAAAAATGTACTCGAAAATGCCATGCACATCATCAATAAAGTGATTTCTTGTCTGATATTCATGAAAAATTGATAACTGAAATATTTTTTATTTTAACCTCAGTTCAAGATAAGCCGAAACCCTAATTTTACCTTAGCCAGTCAGTCCTATTCTTTCCTGAAAGTCATGGCAAAATCTGCTGGGTGCATCTCATGTTTGTAAATCTACCAAGTTGGGATTTTTACGGGGAAACTCCTCGATAAAATTGGGCGTTACTTGCGATTTTATCACTCAATCCCAGCTTTTGGGGGGTTCTACCCCCCAAACCCCCCGTTGGGGGCGTGGCGCCGCCCCCAAACCCCCCGCGCATTAGCTTTTCGGTGGGATGCTTACAGGCAGCTGCTGATACATTTGTCATCATCTAAGAGTCACTGATAATTGCTGATTATCGGTATTTCTGCAAATGTGAGATGCACCCAATCTGCTTAACCGAAACTGACGTTATTTTAGCCAGATATCTCCTTTCTCTTCTGTCTTTTCGCCTGTTTTTGCTCTCAAAGCTCTGGCAGCCAAAATTTTGTCATCGATTGACGTTGTTAATAGTGGGATTAACTCCCCATTCAACTTTAAAAACACCCCACACCCACGCAAAACTTTTTGCCGCAAACCCTAGTTAATAACTTAACTTCAGGGCATTTACAGGTACATCATCCCAAGATTCTACGGTTCTTAAAACTGCCACCCATCCCGCTTGTTTTTGTTCGTCCGTAAGACTGGTTAACCAACTTTGATGACAATCTTTTGCCGCTTGTTCGTCTTGACAGGCAATACAAGCTTGTACTAAACCGCAGGGGTCAATCTGTTCATTTACCCAAATAATCATAGTTAATAGCCCTACTTAACTTTGTTATTATACTCCATCGAGCGCCCACAGAGAAACTTTTGATATTGATAACCCGTTACATAATTGGAGGATAACTCTGAGAGTTGACAGTCCGATAGATCTATTGCAGAATGGAAATTAATTAGCCATAATTCAAAAGGGGGAGAAGATGACAGATTAAAATTTGGCTTTTGTTCTGAGTTAACTAAGAGAAACTTAGGGTTTTTATCGGGAAATCTTTGGTTAAATTCCCAAGCAATTCCCATCATTTCTCCCACCTGCACCAAACTCCTATAGCTAGTGGCAATTACTAACGTATAACGGCTATTATTTTCGATAGTGGTAACTAATTTATCTGGGCGATAATACTTACGATAGCCTAAATTAAAAGTAACACTTAGGGAACTAACTAAAGCCATGATAATTACAATAATTACTATTCTTTTCCGCTGCCTATGCCAACAATTATCTAATAAAATTGCTAGAATTAAAATTACCGAGGGAAAGTAAACAAAACTATATCTAGCTCCCCGGGTAATATCGATCGCAAGCAGATAGGTGATGACAAAGAAAATAGCAATTGAACTGAGGAAAAATGCCGAGAGAATGCCTAATTCTGGTTTATAGCAGTCTAGCCATGCTGTTTTTAATTGTGGGATAATCCAGAGAAAAAAACCGATCATTATTGCCCCAGAAATCAAGATAATTATTAAAGATTCTGATTCGACTGGGAGCAGGGAAAGCATAGTAATTAATGTTCCCAGCAATTGAAAAAAGGGGCTGATTACTGCCAAAAAACTATCATTCTCTCTCTGAATCCAACCGGTCATCTGATTGCCATAATCTTTGGGGACAACCGTGATAAACCAAATAATAATAAAGCTCAAGTTACCTAAAAAAACTAAACTTAAACGCCACCAATTAGTTATCCAAAAGTTTTTTTGTTTGATTTGATTGAATAAAATCCATAATAAAGTTATCGCTTCCGCTAGGATAGTTAAACTAAAAAAATAGTGAACTAATAACCCTAGACAGTTGACAATTAACCAGAAAAAACCCAAAGTATAGGATATTCTCTGACGGTGAACAATTTTGCCGCTTGCCCTCAGAAAACAGCCTAAAGATATGAGGACAAATACAACCGCTAGAGTATAATGGCGTGCTTCTTGGGAGATAAAAACTCCGTAGGGAGAAACCGCCATTAAAATCGCCGACAGAAAAGCGATCGAGCCAGATTTAAAGACCAATTTACTGATAAAATAAATTAGAGGAATCGAAATAACTCCCCAAAATACTGCCAGCGATCGCATTCCTTCTAAAGATACATATTCTCCCCGATCAAAGAATAATTTATTCCAGAGATAGGCGAAAATAAAATATAAAGGTGGATGATTGTCCTCCTGAATAACTAATTTAATTACATCGGCAATAGTTGCCTGATGGTTGCTCTGGAGAGGTGCTAATAAAGTGTCTAGGGAAATTATTTGATTTAACGGCACTATCTGGTAATTATTGCCAATACTAAAAACCATAGTGGCAAATTCATCCGTCCAGGGAGGTTTGCTCGTTAATTGTGTTAACCTAATAACCAGTCCCAAAATTATTACTAATCCTAACCAACAAAAATCAGACCAAGCTAACCGCTCCTTGCCTTTTTGTTGTAGATTAGAAATGACTGTAGATAAATTCAATTTAATTGTTATCTCCAAAAGATTCGATTATTTTAACCGCTTCCGATGGGGAAATATCTTGACGGCAATTAGGATAATCATAATCCTCCCGGGCAATTAATGCCCCACTGAGACGATAAAAATATTCTCCCATTTTCATCCAATCGGAATACAAATCGGGTTCGGGGAATTGTTGCCTTAATTCCGAGTCTTTGGGTGTACCATAATTAAGCCAGTATCCTTCTCCAAATAGTGGGGAATTGAGCGCTAGGGTTCCCTCTAATTCTAAACCATCATCGCCCCTGGCGTTTTCGATTCCTTCCACCAAAAAACAGCTATTCTCGGCATTTTCAAAGAGTACTGCGTATCCTTTCCCCTCTTCTGCGAGGATTTTAATCTCGCTGGCCTGAAATCCGGGGGGGATATAGTTAGGTAAAATAATCTTAGCATCTAGCGATCGCAGTTGTTGCCGTTGACTTTCGCTCAAAGTTACCGTTTCTGCTCTCAAATATTGCCCATTGTCAATAATAACAATAGATAATCCTAAAACTAAGGGCCAGGGAAATTTTATGGTCATAATCGCGGTTTTTAAGGTCATATTCTCGAGAATATCTGAGTTTTTAGGGAATTTACCGATTATTTATCCAGATTGACGACGAATATTGCTTTTTTACTGTTCCCGATTCCCTATTTACCGAAAAAAATCAAGCATCAGCTAAAAAAATTCTCAGTTATGATTAATCGGTGGAGTTTCCAGACAAGACTTTTCTCTCTGTCTGAACATCTATTCCCTCAATGGGCAGGTTCAGAAGGCTGTTTTTTCCGCTCGTGTCTCGTCAATTTGGGTTTAAAACCCCGTCGTGCTACACTGAAATTTATATCCGTCGTTTTAACCGAAAAAATCTGGGGGCCATTAAAATCATTTTTATTTGGGCAAGTTTCTTGTCTAGACAGAATTTTAGCCTTGAGATAATATTAGGCAGAAGTCCACTTATTCGTTAATATACAATTTTCGTTGCTCCAGGGCCAATTGCCGGAATTCCCCTTCCCCAAATTCTCCCTCTCTGGGACGGCGCTCTTCCTCGGACTCAATTAAATAGATATAATCACAATCAACCCCTTCTAAATTGGTATTTTCGGCGATTTTCCAGGCTTCGATACAAGCGCCCGTCAGGGTGGCTGCCTGTAAATTGGCTCTCATCACGTTACTATGGGCTAAATTAGCCCCTTCTAGATTAGCGTAGGCTAAATTTGCCTCGCTGAAATTTGCCCTAGTCAGGTTGGCATTTTTGAAGTTATACCCGTAAAGATTCAGTCCGCGAAAATTATAGCCAATATAAGCTTT
The DNA here is from genome assembly GCF_003019735.1 of Microcystis sp. MC19. Lineage (NCBI taxonomy): Bacteria > Bacillati > Cyanobacteriota > Cyanophyceae > Chroococcales > Microcystaceae > Microcystis > Microcystis sp. MC19. The sequence goes on from NZ_CP020664.1 coordinate 4,039,538, forward strand.
ATTTTCCCCTTGACCAGTCACCAGAAGATTTCTCATCGCAACTTCGGACAGAATTGTCTTTTCCCAACGCGCTCGCTCGATGCCCGATACCAGATAAAATCGAGTTCTAGTTAAATCTTTTGCCCTTAAATCAGTGGCTTTTAACTGCGCTCCCGTGAAATCCGCTTCTTGGAGATTTGCCCCGCAAAAATTTGTACCCTTACTGGCTAAAAAAGCAATGGCCATGGATTTCGCAAGCGTTTCTCTCGATTCTTCTAGGGATAACCAGGCCAGATAAGCGGTGAATAAAGTACCACAAACCCCAAAAATCAAAGCTATAGAAAAAGTTACATTCATCACAGCTATTCCTGCTAATGCCCCTTGAAAAGCTAATATAATTACTGTCAATAAAGTTAAAGTTAAGCTGATGACAATTGCTAGGGTAAAACTTATTGCTTGGCCAGAAATCAAGGATAAAACTAAGGGCAATCCCCCAACTCGCTGACGATAAAATATTCCGTAAATTAGAGATAAAATCGTGATTATACCCGCACCAATGATTTTAAATCCGGTTACATCTGTCACCAGCATTAAAGCTAGATAATAACCAGCTAATCCCCACACAAAGGCGCAGATAGCCGCTATTAACCAAGAAATTAAAATTAATTGTAGCTGACCGCGCCTTAGTAATCCTGCCCTAGCCTCGGTAAATTTAGTTTTCTCTAAAATAGCCCCTTGAAAATTAGTGCCACGGAGGTCAGCTTTACTAAAATTAGCCCCCGATAAATTCTTTCCTTGAAAACACTGTCCTTTTAATTTTACTCCTGTAAAATTGCGTTTGCCCTTGGCATATAAATCCAGTACCTCACTTGCTTTCATAAGACCTCTTGCAGAAATCAAAAATCGTTTTTAGGGTTAGGAGTCAGTAGCCAGTAGTCAGTAGTCAGGAGAATTAAGAATGAATAATAATCAGTTAAATGGTCTATTGACAGATTTTATGTTATTTAATCCTTATTTTGGCTATTTTTGAACCATGAAAAATTAATTATGCAGGAGGTTTATAGAAATTACGGAGATCTGTTTTTTGCTTGATTGATTAACTTAATTGATAACAACTATTATCTTTTTAAAATTGGCTTTGGTTATTTTTTGGCAATTTATACTAAATTGGTTTTTATACTAAATCCGTTGAGTATAGGCTAAATATCATCAGGATAGGCAAGGGGCAAGAGGAGGAATAGATAATCAGTCTTTAATAACCGGATTTAGTATAATACAGATTTAACTGGACAGATCCCTGGGGATGGGGGACTTTTTTAGGGGTAATCCACGGCAAAAACAGCCTCTAAAACTGATTATTGACCCGGACTTGGTGTTTCTATCGGGGACTCTGGGGAAAGGGGAGTTGATTCAACTATTGGCGCCGGGGCCGGAGGTTGGAGAATATTGCGCCAGCCTTGCATTTGGGAGCGAGCCGAACTGTAAGCCGTACTTTCCGGGGATACGGATTCAGCCAGGCCAATAGCTTCCAGATAACGGCCATTATTAGCCAGGTCCGTGGCTAAAGACAAAAGCTGATAACTCCAACGTTCCAGCAATTCAGTCCGTTGCACACCCGCATCGGTTTTAGTGGAAATATTGGTAACTAAAGCAATCGCCCGGGTTAAACCTTCTGGGGTTCCCGTCGCCGCTAATTGATTAGCCTGCTGGAGATTTTGACGGGCCCGCAACTCTCGGCGCCAAAGACGGATATTTTGGGACGCTTCCGAGGAAAGCGCTCGACCGGGGGGAATTTGATTGGCAGTTTCGATCGCTGTGCTATAGTCTTTGAGATTGGCCAAAGCTTGGGCCTGATCTAAAATGGGTTGATCCTCCATGCGTTCAATCCGCCCTTGCCAGCCGCCAATTTCCCGTTGAGCATCTCGGTATAGGGCCCGATTCTTGCCAATGGCCCGGGCCTGAATAATAGCGTTACTGAGGGAATTAATATCGCCGGGGATAGAGATTTCCCTGGCCCGTTCTAAAATCGGCCGGTCTTCAATCACTTGTATTTGACGATTCCAAGAGCCAATTTCCTGCTGTGCTTGCCACCAGAGGGGATTATCCCGGGGAACCTCGCCCGCTTTTGCGATAGCGGCGCTATACTGTTCGACCGTCCCAGCTTGTGCTAAATCCCTAGCCTCGGACAGTATTCTTAGATCCTGTACCTGTAACTGCCAGCGCTCCCTCATGCCTAGGGCCATTTGATGGAGGGGTCGAGAAGGGTCGATTTGTTCTAGTCCCAGTATGCCAGCTTCCAATCCGTCCACCGTGCCGGCTTCCGCATCTAAGGCCGCTTCAGACAAGACGGACCAATCGGTGACATCTTCTTTAATTTTGAGGTCTTTGGGGGTTTGGTTAGCCAAATCCCGGAGAGCTTGCCATTGCTTGCGCTTAATTAATCTTTCGGCGTATTCTTTTAGTTTATCCTCGGTTTTCCCGATTAATTTTTGTGCCTCCTGATGGGCATAACTGCTGGCTTGAATTTTTCTAGCTTCTTCGATGACTTTCAACCAATTGTCGAGACCGCCCCGGGCAAAGAGATTAAAGGCATTATCTAATTTACTGCTATCTTCCCGGGCGACGGTAATTTTAGCGAGCGCTTCATTATATTTAACCGTTGCCCAATATTCGTTATTTAAGTTCAATAAATCCACTGCCAGACGGAAAGATTGATTCCAGTTGGAAGCGCGGAGATTTTCCTCTAGTTTGCTTAAGATCTCGTTGCCTTCCGTCCAAGTTCCTTGCCACTTAGCGATTCTTTCTTCAATAATTGCCGCTACTGCCATATTATTGGGGATTTGACGAGCTTTAGTGATCGCTTGCTCTAAATTTCCCGCTTGATAGTCTTTTTCCGCCAAATTCAGGATATCTCGCGCCCATTCTTCCACCTGTTGATTAACCTGCGAGCGCAAGGGATGGTCTTCGGGTAAAGCTTCCACCAGGGCAATTGCCTCGAGTAAACCTGCCACGGTGCGACTATCGGCGGAAAGTTGAGCGCAGTAGAGACGCAGGGAGGCAGAAGCGATAGGCCAGAAGATTTTCGGGCAATTGGGCGACTTCTGCATATTGAATAACTGCCAAGTGGCGAGAAAGCCAACACCGCCAAAGACCACCACAAATAAAGCCGCCCAAACTTTCCAAGTGAAACGATGCTGGTATCGGTACCAAAGGAGAAAAAGAAAAGACTTAGTTTTTTCTGGCCAACGAGTCAGGGAGTCAATCGATTCTCGTTTGACTAGATTTTCGGTTAATTCTTTTCCTTTAGACATTCACTACTCCCCGGCAGATATTTTAGATAGATTTTACCCTAATGGCGCTCATTGCCCAACTTCTCAGCAAGATTCAGCTTGTAGGGACTCGACTAATTCGATTAATTGTCTCTCGTCGGCGCTATATACCTCCCGACAAAACTCACAGACGGCTTCCGCTTGTTTATCCTTTTCGATAATATCTTTTAATTCATCGACCCCGAGGAATTTTAAAGCTCCTAGGGCCCGTTCAAAAGAACAATCACAATCAAAACGCAGCAGCTGCACAGCCGGAAAAATTTCTAGACCCATATCTCCCAGAAGTTCCTGAAAAATATCTTCTAGACTTTTTCCCGCCCGTAAAAGGGGCGTAAATCCCGTTAATTTTCGCAATCTCGACTCTAAACGAGCCACTAAGACCTCATCCCGGGCCGCTTCTTTAGAGAGAACTTGTAATAAAATTCCCCCGGCTGCCGTCACTCCTGTGGTCGTACCGACAAAAACCCCCACTTGCAAAGCGGAGGGAATTTGTTCCGATTGGTCTAGATAGTAGGCGATATCTTCCCCCACTTCCCCAGAAACTATCTCGACGATGCTTTCTTGAAGTTCATTTCTCTCCTCGCCTTTTTCTTCCCGTAGGACTCGCACATAACCCTTGTTACCCACCGCGCGACCCACATCTAATTTACCCTTAGCATTGGGGAGTAATTCCACCTGGGGATAGTCCACATAACCCCGCACCGTGCCATCGAGTCCGGCATCAACTAAAACACCCCCCAGGGGTCCGTCGCCTTTAATGCGAATATTGACCCTAGAACCTGGTTTTTTTAAACTGGAAGCCAAGAGTAAAGCCGATGCCATCGTGCGGCCGAGAGCGGCGGTGGCTACGTTAGATAATTTATGTCTTTGGCGAGCTTCTTCGGTTAAACGAGTGGTAATCACTCCGACTACTCTAATTCCGCTATCGGCGGCCGTGGCGCGGATTAATTTATCTGCCATACTACTTACTGTTATCCTTGGAAAACGCTGTCCCGATTTTTAGTTATTCTTTAACTAACTTAACAAAAATTATCAGACAACAATATGTTCGGCAATTTTCAACAAAGTCAGCTGCGTATCGAAATCTCGGCCCGTGAACAGGCTATCCGGGATAGTTTGCTCAAAACTGCTCATCTCCGTCAATGGCTGTGGCCGCAAATGCTCTCGCCCAATCTACCCGATAAATTAGAGGAAGGTTTGACTTTTACCTCTTGGTTAGGTTTAATTCCCGTACAACATCAGGTTTTACTGGCCAATGACCAGTGTTTACGCTTGCTTTTGAGTCAAGGTATCGATGGCTATCACGAATGGTATTGGGGCGATGGTTGGTTACAATCGCGGTTAGAAGGCATTTCCCTCCTTCCCCTCAATCTCGGTCAAACTCTCAGTTTATTAAAATTACGACTATTTTTGAGCAATCAAAAGTTAGAATTGAAGGATTTAGAAGTGGCTGGTAAGTAAATCGCACTTTAAAAACCCAATTATCGATTGTTTCTCCCCGCTGCTCACTCTCCCACACCGGGAGATTGGCCGCACCATGCAAGTCCGAGACTAATGACAGGGTAAGAACGGGGGTCTTCCCCCGACATTTGAGATAAAATCGATCTAGTTAAAAATTTAATTCCGAAACTATGTTCGACGCACTGGCCGACCGCTTAGAAGACGCATGGAAAAAATTACGAGGTCAAGATAAAATCTCCTCGGCCAATATACAAGAAACCCTCAAAGAAGTCCGGCGGGCTTTATTAGAAGCAGATGTTAACCTACAGGTAGTCAAGGGATTTATTGCTGAGGTCGAGAAACAAGCCCTCGGCGCTGAAGTGATTTCCGGAGTCAATCCCGGTCAGCAATTTATCAAAATTGTCTATGATGAATTAGTTAAAATTATGGGGGAAAGCAACGTTCCCCTAGCTCAGGCCGATAAACCCCCCACCGTAATTTTAATGGCCGGGTTGCAAGGGACGGGAAAAACCACCGCCACCGCCAAATTAGCCCTATATCTCCGCAAACAGTCCAAAAGCTGCCTGATGGTGGCCACCGATGTTTACCGTCCGGCGGCCATTGACCAATTAATCACCCTCGGTAAACAGATAAATGTTCCCGTCTTCGAGATGGGTTCTCAGGCTAATCCCGTCGATATCGCCCGTCAAGGTGTGGAAAAAGCCAAAGAATTGGGCGTAGATACCGTTATCATCGACACCGCCGGTCGTTTGCAAATAGATACCCAGATGATGGGCCAACTAGCACAAATCAAGAAAATTGTCAAGCCCGACGACACTTTATTAGTGGTGGATGCGATGACCGGTCAGGAAGCGGCCAGTCTTACCAACACTTTTCACCAACAAATCGGCATCACGGGGGCGATTCTTACCAAACTTGATGGCGATACTCGCGGCGGTGCGGCCCTATCAGTGCGGCAAATATCGGGACAACCGATTAAATTTGTTGGGGTTGGCGAAAAAGTAGAAGCTTTAGAGCCATTTTATCCCGATCGCCTTGCCAGTCGCATCCTCAATATGGGTGATGTCCTGACGCTAGTGGAAAAAGCTCAGGAACAGTTAGACCTAGAAGACGCAGCCAAAATGCAGGCCAAGATTTTAGAGGCTAAGTTTGATTTTAATGACTTCCTCAAACAGATGCGGCTGTTAAAAAATATGGGTTCCCTGGGGGGAGTCCTCAAGTTAATCCCCGGTCTAGGCAAACTGAGCGGGACAGACATCGAAAAGGGCGAAAAAGAGTTAAAACGCACGGAAGCGATGATTAATTCCATGACCACGGAGGAACGCGCTAACCCCGATTTATTGGCTAAGTCTCCTAATCGTCGTCGTCGCATTGCCAAAGGTTCGGGACATCCGGAAACGGAAGTTAACAAACTAATTACTAATTTCACCAGAATGCGATCGATGATGCAACAGATGGGACGGGGACAAATGCCCGCTATGCCGGGGATGCCCGGGATGGGTGGCGGAATGTTTGGCGGTGGCAATCAACCGGGGTTCCGCGGTCAAGGTGGCAGCCCGAAAAAACCGAAGAAAATCAAGAAAAAGAAAGGTTTTGGCGATTTATAGAGGCTAAAAATGTTGAAATCCGGAGCTTAAACTGAGGTTTCTACCATCGGCTAATTTTATCTCTTTCCCGGGGACAATTTGACCGATTATCGCCCCCTCTTCCCCCACTTTCTCCAACAATTCTCTGGCACTGTCCGGGGGCAAAGACAAAACTAACTCAAAGTCTTCACCGCCGTATAAAGCCCATTCTAGAGCTTTTTCGGCTCCTACATATTCTTTCAGGGTTGGATGCAGGGGAATCCTCTCGATTTCGGCACCAACCCCACTACAGCGACAAATTTGCATGATGGCATCTGCTAACCCGTCACTGCTATCCATGCCCGCGATGGGAAATTGCTTGACAATTTTTTGTAAATGTGGTATGCAATCAAGTCTCGGTCGCGGCCGTTGATGGGCTTGGATTAATCGCTTTTTTTGGGCGGAATTTAAATTCCTCCCGGTTTCAGGGTGAAAGAGTAACTCTAATCCGGCCCGCGATAAACCGTGATAACCAGTAATAACGATACTATCGCCAACTTTTGCGTTAAAACGTCTAATTTCTTCATTTTTTGCCACTTGTCCCAGGGCGGTGATGCTGATGTTAATCTCCGTGGCCCGACAGACATCGCCCCCAACGATCGCCGTCTGATATACTTGCAGACAAGAGCTAAGACCCCGATAGAGTCCTTCTAGCCAATCGATGGCTAGATTGGGAGTTAAAGCCAATCCTACCGTAATTCCCAGGGGTTCTGCCCCCATAGCCGCTAAATCGGATAAATTAGCCGCCGCCGCTCGCCAGCCCACATCTTCGGGAGAGGTAGTAAGATCGCTAAAGTGGACGTTATTAACTAAAACATCAGTGGTGACAACGAGAGAGTAACCATCCTTGAGGCATAAAATCGCCCCATCATCACCGATAATCTCCGCAGGACAATATTTTTGCAGAATCGGTAGCAATCCCTGTTCACCCAAGTCTTTAACGGTTAAATTCATAATTTCTGGGAATTGAACGATACAGCTTCTAAAAAGTCGGCTCTCTTAGGTGCGGAACAAACCACAGAGACACAAAGGACACAGAGATCGATCACTACTATATAAGTTAAACTGACCACACAAAGAATAAGAGAGCCAAAAACCTTGCATTATCCTTCTTGTCGTACACAAGCTGATACAAAAAAGCAGGGCAACAAGGCCTGAAACTCCTGACTGACTGGAAAATAGAAACTGAAATAACGCAAATTCGTCAATCATACTAAATCCCTTGAGTATAGGCCACATATCAGGAGAGGCACTCCTGCAAGGGGAGTGACTCTTAAATTATTACAGATGCGTCAGCGGCTGCGTGTAAGCATCCCACCGAAAAACTAATGCGCTCCGGGGTTTGGGGGCGGCGCCACGCCCCCAACGGGGGGTTTGGGGGGTTCTACCCCCCAAAAGCTTGGATTGAGTGGTAAAATCGGAAGTGATACGGCCATCCGTTGAGTATAGGCTACATATCAGGAGAGGCACTCATGCCAAACGGAGAATAAATAATCAGTTTTTAATAACCGGATTTAGTACGACCACATGAAAATCGGTAAAACCCCACACCCCACACCCTGCCCCCATGAAAAACTTTTTGCCGCAAACCCTAGTTAAGAGGATTGGCGCTGATTTTTTCGTAGGCGCGATCGATAATTCCCCGACCGCGCAAAAAGCCAGTATTAGCTCCCGGACAAAGATAGGAGAGGGTTTCTGGACTAAAACGGTCTAAAATGGACTCTTGCGATCGCAATTGCCGCAGCCAGTGGAAAGTTTTCGCGGTCTGTAGGGGTTGCGGTTGACCCTTAGTGTCGGGGAGAAGATGACGACCGGTAAATAAAACCCCCCCATGACGGTTCCAGTAGAGACAGGAGGAGCCGGGAGAATGGCCAGGAGTCCAAAAACCGCTACAAGTGGGAGATAACTGGATTTGCTGCTGAAAAACGGTAATTTGACGGTGAGGAAGCAGATAAGCTTCCTGTTCCTGTAGAATAATCTCACAATCAAGTAAACTTTGCAGAGAATCGCTCTGTTTCCCCTGACCCCCGCGATGGGTAAAAAATAGGTAACGGACACCCTTTTCTCGGAGAAAATCCCGCTCGCTCTCCTCACAGCTAGGACAATCCACCAGAATATTGCCGGTATTTTCTACAATAAGATAAGAGGTTCCCCCTAGGGTTTCCCGATTAGGCGAGAAAGCGTATAAACCTTCTAGAATTAATCGAGGGGGTTTTGTGGTTTTGCTAACCTCTAAAGGAGACGATTCGGTTTCCGATCGCATGGTTTGCCTATCCAAATCACAATCAATGCGGTTTATAACTTAGCACGATCGATGACCGGGCGGGCTGAAATTAGCCGCTTTTTATTCAAGAGAAAAGAGCCGATATGGAAATGTGGTTGTTATTAGGGATTCTTGGTGGTTTCACTTATTTTATGGTCAAGCGTAGCGTGGCCAAAATCACGACAACACCAATATGGTTAATTTGGTTAGTCCTGATGACTCCGGCTCTAATTTGGACGGGCTGGACGTTAATCTATGGAGAGGATACCCCCATGCCAGCATTTCTGCTCATCGGTCCCTTTGTGATCTGCCCTTTCTTGTATTGGTGGCTAGTACATAAGGGTCGGGTTACTCCCCAAGAAGGCCCCCCATCACCACGGAAACAAGCGAATTTAGTCCTAGAAAATATTGATAATCCCGCACCTAAAACTGATTTAAAACCGATCACTGCCGAAGAGGAAAAATCCCTAAGAGATTGTTTTCCTTGGGGTATTTATTATCTGCAAAATATCGATTATCGTCCCCAAGCAATTCTCTGTCGGGGGAAATTGCGAGCGGTTCCTGAAGAAGCTTATCAAGTGATTAAAAACAATGTGGAAAAGGTTTTTGGTGATCGCTTTTTATTGCTTTTCCAAGAAAGTTTTCAGGGACAACCTTTTTTCGCTCTTGTGGCTAATCCCTGGCAGCAAAAAACAGAAACTATAGAAACTGAAAAAGTTACTCGCCCCTTTCTTGCCCTGGGTTTATTGTTATTAACTATCTTAACCACCACAGTGGTCGGTGCGGGATTAAGTGGCATTACGACCCAACAATTAGAAAATAATTCTAGTTTATTATTGCAAGGTTTACCCTACAGTTTGGGCTTAATTGCTATTTTAGCACTGCACGAATTCAGCCATTATTTGACCGCAGTTAAATACAAAATTAAAACTACTTTGCCCTATTTTATCCCCATTCCTTTCTTCCTAGGCACCTTCGGGGCTTTTATTCAAATGAGATCGCCTGTACCCACCCGCAAAGCTTTATTTGATGTGGCGGTGGCCGGTCCTTTGGGGGGTATAATTATCGCTATTCCTCTACTGTTTTGGGGGTTGTCCCTCTCGGAAATAGTTCCCCTAACTAATCAAAGCAGTTTATTAAATTTTCAGGCCTTAAATCCGCAGTTTTCTTTTTTCTTGTCTATCGTAGCTAAACTAGCTCTCGGCAGTAATTTAATCGCGGGAAAAGCCATCCATTTACATCCTTTAGCGGTGGCCGGTTATGTGGGAATTATCGTTACAGCCCTAAATTTAATGCCCGTGGGTCAATTGGATGGTGGTCATATTGTTCACGCCATGTATGGACAGAAAACCGCCGTAATTATCGGTCAATTAACTCGATTATTCCTGTTTATTTTAGCCCTAGTGCAACCGGATTTTTTACTCTGGGCGATTATTCTCTTATTAATGCCAGTCAGTGATCAACCGGCTTTAAATGATGTGACGGAATTGGATAATAAACGAGATTTATTAGGTCTATTTTCCCTGACTTTGTTATTAAGTATTTTGCTACCCCTTCCCGAAGCGGTGGCCCGTTGGTGGGGGATGTAAGCAACCGCATCAATCCACCTGAGTTCCAGAAAAATTATCGGTCAGTTGGGGAATAAAATCCTTATCTCCTACGTCAATGTGAGTTCGATGATCCTCACCCTCGATCACTTTAATCCACAAAGCTGAAGGCTGACAACCGCTCACCGATCACTGATATATGGTTCTCAAGGCTAATTCTCGCAGAAAAAAGCGAGTTTCTCCGCAAGGGAAGTTAGGCAAATCTAGGTTAAAATTGCTGGCTATTCCGCTAATTTTGGCGAGTTTAGGCTGGTTATACTACGATTTACGTCAGCAGTGGCTAAAACCAGAAGCGATTTTTGTTTTGGGAGGTCATGCCGATCGAGAACGTTTTGCGGCAAAATTGGCTAAGGAATATCCCGATCTACCGATTTGGGTGTCTTCCGGTAGTCCGCGACGATATGTGAGAAAGATTTTTAAAAAAGCGGGAATTTCTCCAGAACGTCTCCATCTCGATTACAATGCGCGAGATACTGTCACTAACTTTACTAGCCTAGCCGATCAACTGAAAGCCCGAGGTATTGATAGTGTCTATCTGGTTACTTCCGATAATCACATGAGAAGGGCGCGATTAGTGGGAGAAATTGTTTTTGGTAGTCGCGGAATTATGATTAAACCGGTGACTGTTCCCTCCCAATCACCCCCCGAACCCCTAGAAAAGTCGCTCAGAGATGGTTTTAGGGCAATATTATGGATAATAACTGGTTCTACTGGGGAATTTTGGCTAGAATCCGATTCCAGTCCCCTTTAGTTCCCGATCCGATCAAAATAAAATTATCTTGACAAAATTACCCACTTTATGTTAAGCAAAAATATCATTTTCGCCATCCTATTGATTTTTGTGCCTATATCGATCGCCGGTTCGGTGTTACACTGGGGCGGAACGGTAGTTTTTATCACCGCTTGTCTAGCCATTATCCCCCTAGCGGCCTATATGGGGGAAGCCACCGAAGCGATTGCGGTGGTGGTCGGGCCAAATATTGGCGGTTTGATGAATGCCACCTTTGGCAATGCCACAGAATTAATTCTTGCCTATGTCGCTTTGCGGGAAGGGTTCATCGATGTGGTAAAAGCGACGATTACTGGCTCAATTATCGGTAATTTACTCTTAGTTATGGGATTATCGATGTTTTTAGGCGGTTTACGCTTCAAAGAACAGGAATTTCAACCGATAACCGCTCGTTTAAATGCTTCGGCCATGAATTTGGCGGTGGTGGCGATTCTTTTACCCACTGCGGTGGAATTTACCTCCACGGGAGTCGGGGAAGCAGTCCTGCAACGTCTATCGGTGGCCGTGGCAGCGGTGTTAATTTTCGTCTATGGTTTAAGTCTCTTATTTTCCATGAAAACCCACACCTATCTCTACGATGTTGGGGTTGCCGGTATCGAGGAGGAAAGCACCAGAGAAAGCACCGCAAGGCCGAAAATCTGGTTTTGGTCTTTGATTTTATTGATCGTTACTATCGCCGTGGCCGTAGAATCAGAGTTATTGGTGGCATCCCTAGAGGAGGCTACGGAACAGCTAGGTTTAACGGCGCTGTTTACTGGGGTAATTCTTTTGCCTATTATCGGTAATGCGGCCGAACACGCTACGGCTGTCACCGTCGCTCTTAAGAATAAAATGGATCTATCGGTATCTGTGGCCGTCGGTTCCAGTATGCAGATCGCCCTGTTTGTGGCTCCGGTTTTGGTTATCATGGGTTATATTATCGGTCAGCCTATGGATCTAAATTTTAATCCCTTTGAGTTGGTAGCAGTGGCTGTAGCGGTGTGGTTGGCTAATTCGATTAGTAGTGATGGGCGATCAAATTGGTTAGAGGGAATGTTACTCTTAGCTACATATACTATCCTGGCCTTGGCTTTCTTTTTCCATCCTCTCACCGCTTAAAGTTATCCCTTAGAGATATATAGACAATGACGGATGCTTTGGCTTAAGGGAGTGGTAAAACTGGCAATTTCGAGGATTTTACCGCCAGCTTTCCCTAGATTCTCCTCTAAACTTAAACTATCCTGCGCGGACCACTGACCACGATAGAGAATAGCGATTCCGGTCTTTTTCAGGAAAGGCAAAGCATAGTTAACACAGATATCCACATTACCTACCGCTCGCAAACAGACGATATCGTAAGCACAGTTATGTTTAAGGTTTTTCCCGACGATTTCCGCCCGACCTAAACGAGTTTTCGTGTTATTTAACTCTAATTTGTCAATAACTTCTTCAAGAAAATTAATCTTTTTTTGGGTGGAATCCAAGAGAGTCACCGACCAATGGGGATATGCGATCGCAATTGGCACTCCCGGAAACCCGGCCCCGGTCCCCAAATCAATGACTGATAGGGATTTTGTCAATAGATCCGGCTGGGATTTTTGCAACCAAGCTAAACCCGATAAAGAATCCCAAAGATGTTTTTCCCAAAACTCCTCTGGTTGGGTAATTCGAGTGAGATTAAAACGTTGATTACCCTCTAAAATCAAGTCATAAAGTTGTTGAAATCGCGCTTGTTGGGCCCCATCGGGTTGCCATTCTAGGGTTTCTTGCCAAAGGTCAAATAATTCAGGAAGGATCATTAATTCGGGTTTGCTAAAAAAGTTTGTTGGTGGGGTGTGGGAATTATGAATTATGAATTATGAATTATGAAGTGGGGGAGATAGGGAAGTGGGGAAGTGGGGAAATGGGGGAATGGGGAAGTGGGTAATTTCAACTAAAAACCCCAACACTCTAAAACCCCAACACCCCAAAACCCTAAAATCTCAACTATCTGTTTTTTCACTTTATAATTCCCTCAAATGTCCTTGTTCAATTTTCCAGTGACGGTCAGCAATGGGGAGTAATTCTCCGGCATCGTGACTAACTACTAATAAAGTCCAGTGTTGTTTGAGACTAGCGAGAAGTTTAGCCAATTGACGACGCATCGACCAATCTAAACCGGCCGTAGGTTGATCAAGAAGTAACAGATTAGGCTGCCGGATTAACTGGACAGCGAGGGATAAACGACGCTGTTGACCCCCACTAAGATTGTGGGGAGGAGTATCTAGAGGAATATTTTCTAATCCTACCTCCTTAATCAGTTATCAGTAATCAGTTATCAGGTATGAGGGGAGTGGGGAAATGGGGGAATGGGGAAGTGGGGAAATGGGGAAGTGGGGAATTTCAACTAAAAAACCCCAACACCCCCCGCAACGCGCACGCAGTGACCACCCCAACACCTTAAAACCCCAAAACCCCAAAACCCCAACACCTCAACTATCTGTTTTTTCACTTTATAATTCCCTCAAATGTCCTTGTTCAATTTTCCAGTGACGGTCAGCAATGGGGAGTAATTCTCCGGCATCGTGACTAACTACTAATAAAGTCCAGTGTTGTTTGAGACTAGCGAGAAGTTTAGCCAATTGACGACGCATCGACCAATCTAAACCGGCCGTAGGTTCATCAAGAAGTAACAGATTAGGCTGCCGGATTAACTGGACAGCGAGGGATAAACGACGCTGTTGACCCCCACTAAGATTGTGGGGAGGAGTATCTAGAGGAATATTTTCTAATCCTACCTCCTTAATCAGTTATCAGTAATCAGTTATCAGTAATCAGTTATCAGGTATGAGGGGAGTGGGGAAATGGGGGAATGGGGAAGTGGGGAAATGGGGAAGTGGGGAATTTCAACTAAAAAACCCCAACACCCCCCGCAACGCGCACGCAGTGACCACCCCAACACCTTAAAACCCCAACACCCCAAAACCCTAAAATCTCAACTATCTGTTTTTTCACTTTATAATTCCCTCAAATGTCCTTGTTCAATTTTCCAGTGACGGTCAGCAATGGGGAGTAATTCTCCGGCATCGTGACTAACTACTAATAAAGTCCAGTGTTGTTTGAGACTAGCGAGAAGTTTAGCCAATTGACGACGCATCGACCAATCCAAACCGGCCGTAGGTTCATCAAGAAGTAACAGATTAGGCTGCCGGATTAACTGGACAGCGAGGGATAAACGACGCTGTTGACCCCCACTAAGATTGTGGGGAGGAGTATCTAGAGGAATATTTTCTAATCCTACCTCCTTAATCAGTTATCAGTAATCAGTTATCAGTAATCAGTTATCAGGTATGAGGGGAGTGGGGAAATGGGGGAATGGGGAAGTGGGGAAATGGGGAAGTGGGGAATTTCAACTAAAAAACCCCAACACCCCCCGCAACGCGCACGCAGTGACCACCCCAACACCTTAAAACCCCAAAACCCCAAAACCCCAACACCTCAACTATCTGTTTTTTCACTTTATAATTCCCTCAAATGTCCTTGTTCAATTTTCCAGTGACGGTCAGCAATGGGGAGTAATTCTCCGGCATCGTGACTAACTACTAATAAAGTCCAGTGTTGTTTGAGACTAGCGAGAAGTTTAGCCAATTGACGACGCATCGACCAATCTAAACCGGCCGTAGGTTCATCAAGAAGTAACAGATTAGGCTGCCGGATTAACTGGACAGCGAGGGATAAACGACGCTGTTGACCCCCACTAAGATTGTGGGGAGGAGTATCTAGAGGAATATTTTCTAATCCTACCTCCTTTAGGGCTGCCGTTAAGCGATCGCTTTGAATCTCTGGATGACCGAGACGCAACTCCTCAAGGATGGTTTTACCGCAAAAATGACGTTCGGGAAACTGAAAAACGATTCCTCCTAATTGTTGCAGGTGCAGCACCGTTAATTCTTGGTCGCGCCAGTGAATCGTCCCTCCTGTTTTATCGGCAAAGCCTGCTAGAATTTCCAAAAGAGTCGTTTTTCCGGAACCACTGGGCCCGACAATCAGACCTAATTCTTGGGGTGCTAATTCGAGATTAATCCCCTGTAAAATGGGATTGAGGGCAGCGGGAGGATGATAAACCACATCTTTGAGATAAAGCATTGACAAGAAAATAACTGGAAATTAAGTCTAGAAACCCGTTTCTATTGTGACAGATTTTTTCATTCGCTCAAGGAGACTTTTGACCATGGTGCTGAGGTTAGGTTTAACGAAAAAAATGGCGATCGGTGCTTCCCTAGCTGTTATGGTAGTGGTTAACTGGATTGGTCCGGGATTAGCCGGAGATCCTTTCCGCAAAACCAATCCCCGACCGATTGGTGATAAGACCGAGGCCGCTTTTAACGCTATTTTTAAACAAGGTAACTATCTAGAGGCAAAAAAATTAATTGTTGAGGCCACGGAAAAGGAACCCGAAGAACCTTTGTCCCATGCTATGCGTGCCTCTCTTGCTTTTACCGACCAGGATTGGAACACCCTAAAAACCTACTCCGAGAAAACTAAGGCAGCGGCCAAACAAATGCAGGACAGCGACCCTTTAAGGGGAAATTTGTATCTAGCGGTGGGGAGTTTTTTAGAGGGAACCTACGTTTTTCAAACCGAAGGAGCAGTATCGGCTATCCCCAGATTACAACAGGTGTTTCAGTATTTGGAAACCGCAGAAAAGGTTAATCCCACGGATCCGGAATTGAACCTGTTGAAGGGTTATATGGATTTGATTTTAGCGGTTAATCTGCCCTTTTCTAGTCCCCAAGAGGCAATTGAAAGGCTAGAAACCTACGGAAGTCCCGATTACTTGGTTGATCGAGGTATAGCTCTAGCTTACCGGGATTTAAAGCAGTACGATCAGGCTTTGCGGTTTATCGATAACGCTCTGAAAGCGACCCCCGAGAATCCGGAATTAATGTATCTGAAGGGTCAAATCCTGAGAATTCAAGGCAATACGGATAAAAATACCGGCTCTTTGAAACTGGCACTAGATTACTTTAATAATGCCCTGAAAAAACAGGAACAACTCCCCGAATCGGTCAAAAAACAGTTAAATCGCGAACACCGTAAGGTACAGGAGGAGATTAAATCCCTAGAAAACACCGCTAGTCGTTGAAAAACGCCTAAAAATAGTCAATATTTGGGCTTTTTATCGGTGATCAGTTGCTGAAGGCAAAAGGCAGGAGGCAGTCCCGATGCCAAAGTTGGCACCGCCAAGCCTGAAAATATGATAGGCTCCAATTAGGGCTAAGACAAAAAGGTTGTTCCTTCAATAGAGCTTTCTAGCCTGAAAGTCAGTCGAACCAGAATACCCAGAGGCATCGCCAATTGTCGCTACCAACCCTTTGTTAGCATATCTTTGATGTTACTCAAAGCCTTGCCTTTTAAGGGCATCCTCTCCCTCTATTGACTTGTGGATGGTTTCCTACTGCCCAGAACGGGCAGACTCATACTAAATCCGGTTATTAAAAACTGATTATCTATTACCTCTTTTGCCTATTGCCTTTTGCCTGTCCTCATAAGTAGCCTATACTCAACGGATTTAGTATCACTACCTCAGATGTACCAAGTCTAAAGCAGCAGGAAATGGCGCCACTCTAGGCATCTAGAGGACAGGACTAAGGTTATTACTAACCCGCACCTGTGGGGTTATAACCTTATCAAGGTACTACATTTACCAAGCGGCTAATCCTCTAAACGTCTTACCGTCTAGTTTCTAGCCAACGAATCGCACCACACCCTACACCCTCTTTCAAGTCGTGAGTCAGTAAGAATTGCGGCAATTTACATTTCTTAAGATAGACAACAGAATTTATGTCCGACTACTTAGGGTCTGCTGAAAAAGTTTGTTGGTGGGGTTAGGAGTCAGGCTTTGGCCGTGAGCTCAGCGTTCGACAAAAGCTCACGCGGCGGTTCGACAGGCTCACCGTCCGCTCGACTGAGCCCGCCGAACGTCCGAAATCTCAAGCCAGGGTCCGAACGGGTGTGGGGTGTAGGGAAGGAAACCTCTTTCATCTGTGGGGGTGAAAATTTTTTCATCGGGAATGACTCCTAACCCTAACAACAATTTTTGATGTTTACAAGAGGTCTAGTATAAACCCACTGATTATGATTTTTTCTGGCCACGATTTTTTTAGAAGCGACCAAAGATTTTAGACAAAGATTGAGCATAGAAACGGGACGATTTAGGCGCTCACTCAATTCTTGAACTGTGATTCCTTGCGGATAAAATTGCATAAGTTCAAAAATTTGTGCGCTAGTATTTAATCCTTTTGTTGGACTAATAATCTTAATAGCCAAGGCTAGTAATCGGGAGAAACAACAGGACATTAGACCCTTGTTTGTCGATGCTTTGTTCCGCTCGATCTAGCCTTTTTTTCGAGGAATTATCAGGGTTTAAAGTACTAATAAAAGCTTGACTAAAATAGAGATTAATTTGTTCCCATAATCTCTTGAATAGCAGATAAAAGGCGATCAATCTCCCCATCAGTCCCGATAGAAATCCGCACATAATTCTGAATGCGAGGATGTTTAAAATATCGCACTAATATCTGACGCTCTTTCAGTTGATTATATAACTCACTGGCACTAATGTGCGGGGGAGAAGCGAGGATAAAATTAGCTTCCGAGTCAAAAACAATAAATCCCAACTCGCGCAGAGAAGTAATTAAACGGCTGCGGGTTTGACAGACTTTTTGCCAAACTTGCTCAAAATAATTATGGTGTTTTAAAGCTGCTGTGGCTAAAGTTTGAGCGATGCGATCTAAATTATAGGAATCACGCACCTTATCCATCTGTTCGATAATTGCCCTGGAAGCAAAACCGAAACCGACTCTTAACCCCGCTAAACTATAACTTTTCGACATAGTGCGACTAATGATGACATTATCGTAACGGGAGAGAAAATCGAGATGATTGTCATCACTAAAATCCACATAAGCTTCATCAATTAATACCAATCCCGAGGCATTAGCACAGGTTGCTTCTAAATAGTCGCGATCAAGATGTTTACCGAGGGGAGGATTAGGAGAAGCTAGAAAAATTAATTTCGCTTCCGGACAAATAATCGGTCCTGCTAATTCAAATTTATCATTAGTGGGAAATTCGATAATATTTGCCCCGTGTACCCGGGCAATTGTCTCGTAAAGGGAATAGGTTAAATCCAAAAAAGCGACACTTTCGCAAGGGTTAACAAAAGTTCGCAGGGCGATATTAAGGATATCATCGGAGCCATTACCCGCGATTATCTGATCAGCTGTGATGCCGTATAATTCCGCCGCCGTTTGCCGTAACTCTTTGGAGATAGGATCGGGATAGAGTCGGACTTTCTCTAATTGCTCTGGCAGGTGGGCAAAAATTTCCGCCGGTGGGGGATAGGGATTCTCATTGGTGTTAAGTTTGGTAAATCCCGCAGTTTGGGGCTGTTCTCCCGGAGTGTAAGCGGGGGTTTGACGAACACAATCGCGTGTAGGTAGCATGGACTCTCTGGGTCGGCAATTTCTAGCAAGCTTTCCATTATAACAAATCCTCGCCGATGATCGGGGGTTGAACAGATGTCAACCCCTACCGGTAAAACTAATTAAGGTTCTACCCAACGGCCATCGGCTTTAATTAAATTAATCAACTCGGTTACACCTTCACTTTCGGGGACTCGTTTAATTTCCTCGCGACCGCGATAAAGGGCAATATAACCGGCCTGTTTCCCCACATAACCATAGTCTGCGTCGGCCATTTCTCCCGGTCCATTGACAATACAACCCATAACGGCGATATCGAGTCCGGTGAGGTGTTTAGTCGCTGCACGCACTTGCTGCAGGACATCTTCTAAATTAAAAAGAGTGCGACCACAGGAAGGACAGGCAACGTATTCGACCATGGTTTTCCGTAGTCCCAGGGCCTGGAGAATGCTGTAACAGACGGGAATTTCCTTTTCGGGAGCTTCCGTCAGAGAAACGCGAATCGTATCACCAATACCGTCTGCTAAGAGAGTGGCAATCCCGGCAGTGGATTTAATTCGTCCGTATTCCCCATCTCCTGCCTCAGTAACCCCCAAATGCAGGGGATAATCCATACCTAACTCGTCCATGCGCTTAACCATGAGACGATAGGCGGCCACCATCACCGGCACGCGGGAAGCTTTCAGGGAAACCACCAGATTGCGAAAATCGAGGGATTCGCAGATGCGGATAAATTCTAAAGCCGACTGTACCATTCCTTCGGGGGTGTCGCCGTAGGTAAAGAGCATTCTTTCGGCCAGAGAACCGTGGTTAACGCCGATTCGCATCGCTTTATCTTGATCTCGCAGGGAAATCACCAAAGGTTTCAGGGTTTCGGCAATTTTTTCGCCAATTTCATCAAATTCTGCTTGACTGTACTCGCTGCGGTCGGCTTTCGGTTTCTCGAAAACGTACAAACCGGGGTTAATCCGCACTTTATCGACGTGTTTGGCCACTTCTAGGGCGATTTTCATGCCGTTGTGATGTACGTCGGCTACTAACGGCACGGGTTGATAGGTGGCGAGCAGTTTTTCCCTAATTTTAGCCAAGGCGGTGGCGTGGGCCAGACTCGGCACGGTGACGCGGACAATTTCACAGCCGATTTCATGGAGGCGACGGATACCGGCCACGGAACCATCTATATCAAGGGTATCCTCGTTAATCATCGACTGCACGACCACGGGATGACCACCACCGATGGTAACGCTACCTACCCGGACGGGACGGGTTTTGCGTCGGTGAATCGTGGTGTCGAATTCGGAGGCAGTTGCGGGGGGTTTGAGCGTCGATTCCAAGGTTTGCATAGGACTATCACCAACAATCACTCTCCCTATTCTCTCAAAGAACAGGGACAGATTCTAGCCACTCCAATAAAATTGGGTTAAAACGGTCAGGACATTCATCCTGTAAACAATGACCGGCCCGGTCAAATTCTACATATTTAATCCTAGGATTAAGGAAGACAAAACCCTGAGCTAACTGGACGGGAACCATCCGATCTTGCTTGCCCCAACATAATAAAATCGGGATTTCTAAGCGTGGTAAAATTAACTTTGCTGGTGGACAATATTCGGGATGATTGACAGCTTGTGCTAGGGAAATAAAGGCCTCGGCTGCCCCCTCATCTAAGGTTGGGGCGGCGATAATTTGTACTAATTCGTCGCTGACTGCTTTCTTGTCTTCGTAGGCGATTCCTGTCCATTTTTTCAAGACTTGCGGACGACGCAGATAGTAAAAAATCGGTTTTAATAGCCAAGGAGAAGTGAAAAAGTTTTCGATGGGAGTGACGATATTTAATAACCAATCGGCGATCATTTCCCGCCGACGGCTGACATCGGGTAAACTGAGCATAACTAATCCGGCTACCATTTCTGGGTATTTACCCCCTAGGGCCATACTAACTAAAGAACCGATCGAATTTCCCACTAATACCACCGGTCTATTGATAAAAGTTTGCCAGAAATCGTGTATCTGTTCCACCCAGAGATTAACGGTATAGGGAACCTGCACTTTGCGCGAACCACCAAAACCTAATAAATCTACCGCATAAACTCGATGATTTTGGCTGAGGATAGGAATATTATGGCGCCAATGTTCGATCGCCGCTCCAAATCCGTGCAGTAAAATTAAAGGGGGATTATCGACATCTTGGGGGTTTTTTGCCGGCATAAAACTATAACGAATTTGCCAACCGCGCCACACCCAATCCCGTTGATAACCGATGCGTTCTGTCCAAGCTGGTGAAGTTGTCACTTAAGTCAAACAATTAAGAGGGTTTCAGGAAATATTACTCTAGTTTTATTATACGGGTTTCCCCCTGCCTAACCCACAACCGAATAACATTTTTGTACTACTTTTTCCAAATATATTTAGGTCTTGCTGAATAATGGTAAAACCCTTTTAAAATAAGGCTTTTGACCTGCTAAAATCCGACGTTCATGCTGCGAAAATAGGATTAAGACCTTCAAAAACCTTGTATTATCCTTACTTAAGTACACAAACTGGTACAAAAAAAAGAGGACAACAAAGCCTGAAACGACTGGCTACTGACTCCTGACTCCTAACCCCACCAACAAACTTTTTCAGCAGCCCCTATTTAAATCTAGGGTTGATCTAGCCTATGCTAAAAAGAGGGGGATTAAAATCGCTCCTAGACTTTAATTGCAAATTTAGGATACTGCACAGATGGGCAATCTATTTGATGATGTCAGTCGCTTTCTTGAAACCCAACTGGAAGAATTTCTCAGAAGTCATCCCCAATTAGAATTACAGGCGCTGGTGGAACAACTGTGCGAACAGGAGCGCGATACTGCTAAACTGATTACCGCCCTAGAAAATGAGCGTCAACGTCTCGAACAGCAAATTTTGGCCACTGCCCAAGATATCCAAACTTGGCACGCTAGAATTGATAAGGCTAAGGCTGCTGGACGGCAGGACTTGGTTAAGGCTGCTAGTGAACGCGAGGCAGCCCTCTTCCGTGAGGGTAATCAACTTTGGGGACGGATGGAAGGGGTGAAAAAACGTCTGACTCAATCCCAAGAGTTACTGCAACAAGTCCAACAACGTCGTCAAGAAGTGCAAATTAAAGCCGAAAAAGCCCCTAAAAATCAGTCCCGTGACTGGGAAACCACTTTTTGGGATCAACCCCAAGAATCGGACTATCAGCGCTCGAACTACGATAATCTCGATCTAAAATTTAAAGAATGGGAAATGGAAGAAGAATTGAAAAAATTAAAGCGAGAAATGGGACGATAATTTTTCAGTGAGCAGTGAACAGTAAACAGTAAACTGATAACTGATAACTGATAACTGATAACTGATAACTGATAACTGATAACTGATAACTGATAACTGATAACTGATAACTGATAACTGAAATCCCCAAAACCTAAAAAATTCCCCAGAATTGTTCCTCTTAGAAAACGATGGCATCTCAAGCACAAAATCCTGAAAATCAACCCTCCTCTACCCTCGAAGAAATCCGGGCCGCTCGTTTAGAAAAAGTGGCAGGATTGCAAAAAGCTGGCTTAAATCCCTACGCTTATCAGTGGAAATCTACCGCTCACGCTCAACAACTACAAGAGCAGTACGCTGACTTAGCACCGGGAGAAGAAATTAGCACAGAAGTGGCGATTGCTGGTCGGATTATTGCCCGAAGAATCATGGGTAAACTAGCCTTTTTTAACCTGCAAGATGAAACGGGAACGATTCAATTATACCTCGATAAAAAACGCATTAGTGAAACCATGGCCGCCGTGCCGAATGCCTTTAACACGGTGATTAAACTAACCGATACAGGCGATATTTTAGGCGCAAAAGGCACAATTAAACGCACAGAACGCGGCGAATTATCTATCTATGTAAATCAGTACGAAATTCTCACCAAATCCCTCTTACCTCTCCCGGATAAATGGCACGGTTTAACCGATGTAGAAAAACGTTATCGACAAAGATATGTGGATTTAATTGTTAATCCCGAAGTGCGACAAACTTTTCGCCGTCGCGCCCAAATTACCGCTGCTATTCGCAGATATTTAGACCAAGAAGGTTTTATTGAAATTGAAACTCCCGTGCTACAAAGTGAAGCGGGAGGAGCCGATGCTAGACCGTTTATCACCTATCATAATACGCTGGAGATGGAGTTATATCTCCGCATTGCCACCGAATTACATCTAAAAAGATTAATAGTCGGTGGTTTTGAAAAAGTCTTTGAGTTAGGCAGAATTTTTCGCAATGAAGGGGTTTCTACTAAACATAACCCTGA
Organism: Microcystis sp. MC19; assembly: GCF_003019735.1. Taxonomy (NCBI): domain Bacteria; kingdom Bacillati; phylum Cyanobacteriota; class Cyanophyceae; order Chroococcales; family Microcystaceae; genus Microcystis; species Microcystis sp. MC19. Next base: position 4,062,340 of record NZ_CP020664.1, read on the forward strand.
GTTTACTTCCATCGAAATCTATCAGGCCTACGCCGATTATTATGACATGATGGAGTTAACCGAAAACATTATTGTTAACGCTGCACAAGATGTTTTAGGTACGCTGAAAATCACCTATCAAGACAGGGAAATTGACCTAACTCCCCCTTGGCGACGAGTGACTATGCACGAATTAGTCCAAGAAATAACTGGGGTTGACTTGAATAGTTTTGAGGATTTCGAGTCGGCTCGTATTGCCGCAGAAAATGCCGGTATTGGCGTTCCAGAGGACTGTAAAACCATCGGTAAGCTCCTAAATGAAGCTTTTGAACAAAAAGTCGAAGAAACCCTAATACAGCCCACTTTTGTGCTAGATTTTCCCGTGGAAATTTCCCCTTTAGCTAAACCCCATCGCTCAAAAACTGACCTCGTGGAAAGATTTGAATTATATGTGGTTGGACGGGAATTAGCTAATAGTTTTTCTGAGTTAACCGATCCCATCGATCAACGGCAAAGATTGGAAGCACAGGCACTCAAAAAAGCGGCCGGAGACTTAGAGGCCCAAGGCGTTGATGAGGACTTTTTAACCGCTTTAGAATACGGAATGCCCCCCACGGGAGGCTTAGGAATTGGCATCGATCGCCTGATCATGTTATTAACCGATTCTGCCAGTATTCGCGATGTGATTGCTTTCCCCTTATTAAAAAGTCAAAGTACAGCGATTAAATCTTTTGACTACGATGAGGACAAAAAAATTCTGAAAGTGGAATTTAATCACGGTGGTATCTATCTTTATCATGATCTACCTTTGGCAGTATATAAAGACTTTCAGTCTGCACCATCGAAAGGACAGTTTTTTGTCGGACAAATTCGCGATAAATACAGTTTTGACAAGGAATTGTAAAAGTTAGGGTCACTTCAGTTATCAGTTATCAGTTATCAGTTATCAGTTATCAGTTATCAGTTATCAGTTATCAGTTATCAGTTATCAGTTATCAGTTATCAGTTATCAGTTATCAGTTATCAGTTATCAGTTATCAGTTATCATTCATGATCCCTTTTTACCTTTGACTTCCTGCCAAGTGTTACCAACTCCCTGTAAAACCCCGCGAACTACTAAACCAATACCGCGACCGATAACTTGGATAAGGATATAGACTACTCCCTTACCCACCACCCGAAAAAAAGCGCGTAAACGAGGAGATAAAGAGTCTCTTAATTCTAAGGCGATCGAAGCTAACCAGGGTATGCCTGTTAAACTGTTTAATTCTTCCTGTCGGGGGGAATAAATGGCTAGAGATTGGATTTCTCCCTCGCTATAGTGAAATAATTGATATTGACTTTCAAAGATATCTTTGGGTTCTTGCCAGTATTGTTGCCGTCGGTATTTCCAAGATAATTCATTGCGGATTTTAGCTAATTTTCTGGCGATGAGAAATTCCGACCGGTAAAGTTTTTGTTTGATTCTTTCCGATTCCGAGAAGTTATTGAGAATAATTACCGTCACTGCATTGGCAATATTATGAATGAGATTTTGCAGGAGAATTTCGGCTCTGGCGATAGTTTCAGGAGCATTAGCCCAGTATCCTACTCCGTCAATAGTTAAACTATTTTCGTACACTAAATAGGAAAATAAGTCAAGAGTAAAAGGAATTTTATTGAGGATTTCTGTTTGAATTGCCTCTCTTTCTTCCAGAATAATTTCGTTAAGTCTGCCTTTACTAATTTCGTCATAAACCGAGGTATTAATTTCTAAAAATTTACGGGTAACTTTCTCCCAGATATCGTAAATAATCAGATTTAAGCGACTGGTTAATTCCCCACTGCTAACCTGTAAATATCTCATTTCATCGACATTTTTACGAATTTCATCGAGAACTAAATACAATAATTCCCGTTGCCGATTATCCTGTAAAACATCAATTTCAAAACTAATCTTTGTTCTATTAATTAAAGGCGATCGAATAACTGCTAAAGTGGACTCAAAAACCGCCGAAACACAGAGGGGACGCTCGCGGCTTAAAATTGGTAATTCCCGATCGATATTGTTAATTATTATCGGAGGTGTCGCTGAAGCTGAATTGTAAGAGCTACCTTCCAGGGGAATTAGTTTTCTCACTAGCCATAGGGCTGCTAAAAGTTCTCGTTTTCTCCCCTGCCAATAAAAGCGATCAAAGCCGGATAAAGACTGTTGATTGAGATGGAGATCAATTAAATGTAATTCACTTTCGATGCGATTTAATCCCGTTCTTCCGGCAGCAATTAACCAATGGCTAGGAGCTAAACTTGGACGGGTAGCAATGGTGAGAGCAGAAGGGGCAACATCCGGGGATTCATCCCGGGAAATTTGTCCTAAAATAGTGATAAATTGCTCTAGGTTTGTGCCTTTGGGAATATAACCAGCGATGCCTAATTCTCTGGCGATTAGTTGCTGTCGGGAGTCGAGAGGAAAGGTTAATAGAACAATTTTACTTTCGGGATAGCGAGAGTGGAGAATTTCACAGTAAGACCAATCAAAGAGAGGATCGATAATAATAATTTCGGGGGAGGGATTCAGAGTCAAAGCGAAAATTGTTTCTAAATCCCCTTCGGTGACGATACTAATATTTTCTATCTGCGACAAGGCCTGCACCAGACCCAAGCGGAAAATCGGGTCATTATCGATGATAATTAGGGTGAGAGGGCGATCGATCACAAGAGTTGCAGCCTGTCAACGGATACTATTCACAGGGTCAATTATACAGTGATCCGGCTCATTTGTTTTGTTTATAGCCATAGAAATCGATGCGATAATCGGTAATTTTTACCCCCGTTGATGCCTCGACCTGTTTAATTAATTCTGGGGGAAGTTGGATATGCACATCGATGATTTCCTGACTGTCCAGACAATTGATGTGACTGTGGGAATCGCTGATGTTACCGTAGAGTCTGCCGTCCCAGCGTTCCACAGATTCGATAATGCCTTGACCCGATAGAGCCTCTAGGTTTTGGTACACTGAGGTATGACCGATGTTTTTTCCTTGCAGATTGAGACGATCATAAATTTCTCTCGCTGATAGGTGTTCCCGCGCTTGCCACAGCAATTCTAAAATATAGCGACGCTGACGACTAACCCGCATTCCTAAAGTTTGACACCTTTCGATCGCATCTTCTAAACACCGGATCGGTTTTTGTTTTACCTCCAAATTGTCCATAGTTGTGTCCGTTGACCTCCGCCCTAATACATAGTCATTACCAGTTTAGCTTAGTCTTTCGATCGATGTCCACATTGCCCCAGTTTTCAGCCCCTCTTCAAACTGAGATAAAAAATCAGCAGCGCCAGATTTGAGTAGATTTGCGGGGGAATGAGTGGAAAGAACCACAGAGGCACAAAGGACACAAAGATCGATCGCTACTATATAAATTGAACTTAGGGACTTGCGTGGGAATAATATCCCAGCCAGAAAATCACTCTGTAGAAGAATCAGACCAGCCAGATGGCATATTATCAAAGCGCAAGTCCCTTAGCTGCGGGGGTTCTCGAAGGCTCTCCCCCTACTTAGGGTGATCAGCAAACCTGAGCGCTCGGAGGGCGCAAGCATTGCGCCCCTACAGTAACGGATTTTGTCCACAATGTAGGGGCGAACTGCGTTCGCCCAAAAGGTACATTATCAAAGCGCAAGTCCCTTATCACACAAAGAATAAGAGAACCAACCATTTGCTTATTTCTATAAATAGGATTGAATATTTCTATACAAATCCTCTTGAAAAATATTTTGACCTACTGTACAGTTGGGCTGTAATTTAATTTATTTTTAGGGCCATGGCCACCAAATCGCCAAAATTATTCGAGTCATTGCGGTCTATGACCGCAATGACTGTCACTACTGTTGGCCTCACCCTAGCCGCTGCTTCTGGTGCTAGTGCCGCAACAGTGTCCGGTTTCCAAACTCCCTACGCTCCCATTAACTGGACATTTACCAATAGTAATGCCAACGGGTTCGTCAATACCAACGGCGCTCCCGCGTCCATTATCCTGACTGGGGGGGACAATGGTTCTGTCAAGTCTGGAACCACAGACTACACCACCACTGCGGCTGCGGCTGGGACGGTGACGTTTGATTGGAACTATTCGACTAATGATGGGCCTTTGTTAGATCGCTTCGGATATCTGCTCAACGGCAGCTTCACCCAAGTAACTAATAATGGGGGAGATGTTGACCAAAACGGGACATCGACGTTTAACGTCCTAGCTGGCGACAGCTTTGGTTTCCGTATTTTCACTACAGACAACACCGGCGGACGGGCTAGTGTGATGATTTCTAACTTTTCTGCCCCTGCCCCTGTTCCTGCCTCTGTTCCCGAACCCTCAACTGTGCTGAGTTTGCTGGTACTAGGAGGCTTAGGCGCTGGACTGAAGTACCTTAATCGCAATTGATGTCCTAAAAAACAGGGGACTAGGAGTTGACCTCTCCTCCTAGTTCCCAACTTGATTAGCTGTTGACTGTCTGCGAGTGCCGGAGTTTGGAGCGGGGAGAGTTGCACAATTCTGGCTTTAAGTCAATAGCCTTTACAAAACTTCAAAAATTGCAACATAAAAAAATGTCATCCCTATGGGCTTTTTTTGGGCAAGAGAATCGATATAGTCCCCTGATTGCCTTGGTTTTCCGTTGATTTAACGTTTAATGCTTAAACTAAGCCCACAGCATACCACGATCATACCATATTAATAAATGTAGGCAACCCAGATTTACAGCCAAATTTTGGCAAATTCTGGGAAAATCAAAATCTTGTAACTTACTTGTTACACTTGACTAATCGCCCCAAATATTTAAATATTTTAATTATTTAGCTTAAATTTATAATTTTTACTTATTCTTGAAGGCTGATTAACTAGGGTTGGGCAAAAAAGCTTGTAAGCTCTATTTAAAGTCAGTCGAATCGCTTAGTATCGGGAGACAGATGTGACTTGTATAGCTTCCCAGTTTTTGAGATTTGAAGACTTTTTAGAAGCATTTTGAAAGTGTCTTAGCTGATGGATTAAATATGAATTATCAGCCATAGAAATCTTCATCAAGAATCTGTTCTAAGGAAAAAGGGCAGTCTAAGGGATATGCTTCCTCTGGAGGAATCGCAATTCCAAAGTCAGCCAATTTACTTTCCTTGATGGCAATTTTGCGACCTTTAGGATAGGTTTTATCGATGGCGATTGCTAAATGAGATTTCAAAGAAGGGGTGTTTTCTAGTAAGGCGATAACTCGTTCCCTGTGTTGGACAATGGAGCTATACCAGCTAGATTTCATGCTTTCAGGGGCGGAGGATTGTACTTTTAATTTCAGTAAATGAGCCAGCAAAATCATTAAATTTCCTTCCAAGGCATTTTTATCTGATTTACCCAATTCTTTTAACTCCTCAACCAAATGAGATACATCTAATGCCTGAAAATCTCCTTGTTCTAACTGACCTATTGTTGTTATCAGCCATAATTGAAAATCTTGTTCATAGAGTTCTGATTTAGTTATCATAATTGCTTCGATAATAGTTAATCTAGATTGAATTGTACTCTATTTTGCAGATTTCGGATGTTTCTAGCGGTAAATGTTAAGTTTTATTACAGGATTTAACATCTGCGCCTATGCCCTATTCCCTTATCCTTAGGATAAGCGGTTAAAATACATCTTAGCTTAAGGACTAGAGAATGTTATGAGACTAGAAAAAGAAGATTTTGATTGGGCAGTACAACAAAACCTAATTACTGCCAGCCAAGCTGAAAATTTATGGACGGCTTTTTTATCCCGTTATCCCCAAGAAGATGAAGTTAATCGCCCTCGCTTTAATTTCGCTAATGTGGCCTATTATTTTGGGGCATTAATTGTTATCTCTGCCCTGGGGTGGTTTATGAACGAAGCTTGGGAGAGTTTCGGTGGTGCAGGACTATTTTTTATCGCCCTGTTTTATGCAGTTTGTTTTATTTTGACTGGAAACAATCTCTATTTTCAGCAAAATCTTAAAATACCAGGTGGCCTTTTATTTACCATGGCAGTGGCAATGACTCCCTTAGCAATCTATGGTTTACAACGCTGGACAGGATACTGGCAAGCCGGATATCCTGGCATCTATCGAGATTTCCATACATGGATTAAAGGCAGTTGGTTTTTAATGGAATTAGGCACGATTATCGCAGGATTAATAACTTTGCGATTTGTTAAATTTCCCTTCTTAACTGCACCCATTGCCTTTAGTCTGTGGTATATGTCAATGGACTTAACTCCTTTACTATTTGGAGAGAACGAATATACATGGAGACTGCGACTGTGGGTATCCTTTTGGTTTGGAATTGCCTGTTTAATAACTGCCTATTTAATTGATGTACGTCAGCGCCGTAGTCGGGGTGATTTTGCTTTTTGGCTGTACCTATTCGGATTGATTATGTTTTGGTTTAGTCTATCTCTCCTCATCGATGATAATGAAGCGCAACGATTTTTGTACTGTCTAATTAACTTGGGATTGATGTTATTATCCGTCCTGCTAAAAAGAAGATTATTTGTGGTTTTTGGAGGTATCGGAGTATTTGCCTATCTTTCCTATCTCTCCTATCGTCTCTTTGCCGATTCAATTTTCTTTCCCTTTGCCCTAACCGTCCTAGGACTTGGTATTATCTATATGGGAGTTTTGTATCAGCGTCATTACCAAACCATGGCTAGATTTCTTGAAAGTTATATCCCTCTCGAATGGCGCAATTTATTCCCCAAAGATCGATAATTAGGAGAAATGGGGACATGGGGATATGGGGGAAATGGGGAGATTCAACTAAAAAACCCCAAAACCCCAAAACCCCAAAACCCAACACCATCTTTTTTAATTTTATGAAAATACTTATCGTTGATGATGAAAAAGAATTAACCGAACCCTTAGAACAAATTCTTGCTCAAGAAGGCTATGAAGTTGATATTGCTGATAATGGTCGGACGGGTTTAGAATTGGCACAAGAGAATAATTATGACCTCTTAATTCTCGATTGGATGTTACCCCAGCAATCCGGATTACAAATCTGTCAATATTTACGCAATCAAGGGGACACCACTCCCGTTTTGTTTCTAACCGCTAAGGATACCATAGATGATCGAGTGGCGGGATTAGATGCCGGTGCTGATGATTATTTAGTCAAACCCTTTCAACTGCGAGAATTATTAGCGAGAGTCCGCGCTTTATTGCGTCGTTCTCCCAATTTTGAAGCTAGTAATAGCAGTAAATTAAAATTTGCTGATTTAGAACTCGATAGCGAAAATCAAGTGGCCTATCGTCACGGTCGCACGATTAGTTTATCAGCAAAAGAAGTACAATTGTTAACTTTATTTATGACCCATCCCGGGCAACTTCTCACCCATGAACAAATTTATCAGCATCTCTGGTCAGAAGGAGAGCAACCTAATAGTAATGTGGTTCCTGCCCTGATGCGCTTGCTGCGTCGTAAAATCGAAGCGGCTGGGGAAACACCTCTAATTAATACTGTCTATGGTAAAGGCTACCGTTTCGGGGAAAATTAGGGAATGGTGAAAGATAATAAGAATAAGTAACTGGTTATAATTAAATTAAAAATGGATTTTAGGTTCGATCCCCCCTGCCCCCCTTAATAAGGGGGGATTAAGGGGGTATCCCCCCTTAATAAGGGGGCATCTGATAATTTTTAACGCCTACCTACTTAGCAACTGATTACTGATTACTGATATATGTTATCCTGCCTACAAATTGAAAATTTTACCCTCATCGATCGCTTAGAATTAACTTTCGGCAGCGGATTAAATGTACTGACCGGTGAGACGGGGGCAGGAAAATCAATTATATTAGATGCGATCGATATTGTTCTCGGTGGTAAAGTCAATCATCGCGTCATCCGTCAGGGAAGCCAACAATCAACCCTAGAAGCGACTTTTTCTCTGACTCCAGAATTAATTGCTTGGCTAGAAAGTCAGGAAATTGACCCATTAGAGGATAATAGTCTGACCATCAGCCGGGAATTAGTGATTACTAATAATTCCTTGCGTTCTCGTTCTCGCATTAACGGAGTCGTCGCTAATCGCCAACAAATGGCGCAAATAAGAGATTTTTTGGTAGAAATCACCGCCCAAGGTCAAACAGTTCAGTTAATGGACGCTAATCGACAGAGGGAATTATTAGATCTCTACGGGGGTGAATCGCTGCTGCGGCAGCGGGAAAAGGTAGCCACAGCCTACCTTAACTGGCAAGAAAGCAAGAATATTTTAAATAATAGGTTGCAATCGGAACAAAATCGCCTACAGAGATTAGATTTACTAGAATATCAACTAAAAGAACTAGAATCAGCTAATTTAACTGACGCTGACGAGTTGGAACAGTTGGAACAGGAAAGAAACCGACTCTCCCACGGTGTCGATTTACAAAATTCCAGCTATCAAGTCTATCAACTCCTCTACCAAAATGATCGCGATCAACCGGCCGTCGCTGATTTGTTAGGAAAAGCTGAAAATATCTTGACAAATATGATGGTTTATGATATCAGTTTAGAGCCAATTTTAGAGATGGTGCGATCGGCATTAAATCAGGTGGTGGAAGCGGGACAGGAAATCAACGTTTATGGGGATAGTCTAGAGGCAGATCCGGAGAGATTGAACGAGATAGAAGAGAGAATCGTCCAACTTAAGCGCATTTGTCGCAAGTATGGCCCAAGTTTAGCCGAAGCGCTCGATTATTATCAGAAATTACAGCAGGAATTAGCGGAGTTGACGGGAGAAGGACAATCGATTGAGGAATTAGAAAAAATTTGTCAGCAACAGGAAAAAATCTATCGAGAAACTAGCACCCAGTTGACCTTTTTGCGACAAGAAACCGCTAGTCAACTAGAAAAACAATTGGTACAGGAATTAAAACCTTTAGCCATGGAAAAGGTGATTTTTGTCTGTCGGATTGACCCGGGTAATCCTAGCAGTCTGGGAGTCGATCAAGTGGGATTTTATTTTAGTCCCAATCCGGGGGAAAAAATCCAACCTTTATCCAGTACCGCTTCCGGAGGAGAAATGAGTCGTTTTCTCCTAGCTTTAAAGTCCTGTTTTTCCCAATCCCAATCAGCAGCCGCAACCCTGATTTTTGACGAAATTGACGCGGGAGTATCGGGAAAAGTTGCCCAGGCAATTGCCGATAAATTAGATCAATTAGGTCAACAATATCAAGTTTTGTGCGTTACTCATCAACCCTTAGTGGCTGCTTTAGCTGATCACCATTTTCGAGTTTATAAACAAATGATTGCCGAAGATAATTCCACTAATCTCTCGGAAATTCGCACGGTTGTCCGGGTTACTTCTCTCGATAATCGTCAGACGAGAAGGGAAGAATTGGCACAATTAACGGGAGGAAATTCGGCAGCGGATGCCCTCGCTTTTGCCGAGTCTTTATTGGAGAAAGCTGCTGCTAAAAAACCGCAGGATTTAACCTTGAAATTGACTGATTAAGCAACGTCCCACCTGACTTTGATCTCTGGTGCGTGCCTGTTGTAAAGCTGACTCTAAAACCGAGAGTTTTAAATTAGGTAAAACCTTTGATATATCAATTCTTTTGCTCCCTCGATCAATTATTTCAAAAGCAAATATTTGGGGATAATCGACGTTAACACTCCAGTATTCACTAACTCCTAATTCTTCGTAGAGTAAGCGTTTATTACCTAAGTCATCATTAAGGGTAGATTTTGAGATTTCAATGACTAAATCTGGTGGAGGATACTGATTTAAATCAATAATCGAAGTACCGTAGGGAATCAGATTAGCTTTGTCTGCAAAATAATAAGATATATCTGGTTGAACTTCTCGATAACCAGACCTGCGAAAACTGCAATTATCTTTGGCATTAAAGGGCAGATTTTTTAGGGTAGCATAGAGACTAACAGCGAAGATAAAAATAGCATGATCGCTGGCATGATCGTTACCAATAGGAGTTATTTCTAATCGATAATAGCCATTGTAATAATAACTTTTTCCTTGATTCTCTGGGAAATTTTTAATCGCTGCTAAGTATTCTTCCCAACTACCTCTAATCCATCGGTCAGTTATCCCCCTAGTTTCTAGCTGTTGCATAGTTATCCCATCCCGCTTTCAACTTTTTCTCTGATTATAGCAATTATTGATCAAATCAGAACTAGGGAACCGAGCAAGTATAATGATAGGATAGATTAATTTAGTAAAAATTAGCCCAATTATGACCACAACTTATGATTATATAATTATCGGTGGTGGTATCACCGGTTCCGCCTTAAGCTATGAACTAGCTAACCTAGGCAGTCGAGTTCTCTTATTAGAAAAAGAAACCCATCCCCTCAACGCCACTTTCTACAGTTACGGGGGTTTAGCCTATTGGTCGGCCACCACAGAAATTGAGAGAAAATTATATCAAGAAGGTCGAGAAATTCAGCGCAATTTATCCCAGGAATTGGGCATAGATAACGAATACCGGGACCTAGACTTAATTCTCACCGTGAACCCCGAAGATGATCCAGCTACTGTGGCCGAAAAATTTGCTATCTTTGCTATTACCCCCGAAATTCTCGATCCGCAGGCAGCGATCGCTTTAGAACCTTTATTAAATCCCGCTGCTATCTCCGGAGTTTTACGACTACCCCACGGTCACATTAACGCCGAAAAAACTAATCTTGCCTATCAACAAGCTTTTCTGCGTCTGGGAGGCAAGATTATTCGGGAAGCTGTCATCGAATTGATTGAAACTGCATCGAGGATGACCGGCGTAAAAACTCCTAAAGATAATTATTATGCCGGAGAAACTATCGTCTGTGCGGGGGGATTAACCCGGTCTTTACTGCAAAAATCCGGCATTACTACTCCCGTCTATTTTACCCATGCCCAGGTGATTAAAATTCCCCCCAGCGAAATCAAATTAAACACCCTAGTTATGCCCGCAATTCCTTCTAGATTGGTATTAGAGCAAAAAATCACCCAACTAGAAAATCAGGGCATTTGGCAGAGAGAAACCCCAGAAATAATTGCCAGTGTTTTAGAAACGGGGGCGGTACAATTCCGGGATCAAAGTCTTTATCTAGGGCAAATTAGCGCCATTATCACCGATCCTGGCGCGATTTTAAACCCTCTGGCCGGGGAAAAAGCAATCCGCACCGCCCTGGGGACATTGCTGCCCTCTTTAGCCGCTCTCCCCGGCAGCTGTCATCATTGCCTAGTGGCTTTTGCTCCCTCGGGACGGCCCCTAGTGGGAGCGATCGCCGACAAACTGGGATTGCAGGTATTTTCTGGCTTTACCAGTACACTTGTATCGGCTCCGCCCCTGGCCCGACGTTTTGCGCGTCATCTGCTGGGGGAAAATGACGAGATAATTACTAATTTACAAAAGTTAAGAGAGAAATTAACTGATGGTTGCAATTAATCCTAATCGACTTTTTCCAACTGCCAAAGAATTTGGTTTCCCTCCCGTCTGACCCGGGAGATTACCCAATTTCGCCACGGCCAATGGTCGCCGCGACTGGTAACGGCACCCGGATTAATATCCATTAAATCGGCCACTTCGGCGCTGGTAATCAAATAACCGCGATTGGCCACTTCATCGGCAATGCGTAGGGTTTCGATCAGATGTCTTAGCTGGTCAACTCTTTCTCCCCGGGGTAATTGGATTTCATCGCCAGCGCTATTAGGTGGTTCATTCATGGTGATGGTCTGGTCAAAGTTGATTAACAATAAAAATTGTCGGTTAAGGCAAACAATCAAGCTTCCCCTATCGTTATTCTATCGATTTCATCAATAATAGTCCCGATCAAAACAGTCCTAAGCTGTTCGTAATTTAAATTGCTTGTTGAGACGAGGCAAGAGGCAAGAGGCAAAAGTCAACAGTAAAGGGATTGGGGGCGGTTCGGCTAATCTAAGAGTAAGCGGTTTAAATGCGTCTTAGCTTATCTCCTCGAATCTTACCGTCACATCTTTACTAAAACCCTAAAAACCCCTTGACAAAAAACACAGAATATAGTATGGAAATCAGGGAAAGTGGTTAGCGGTCACTGATAACTGATCACTGATAACTGAGATAACTGATAACTGATCACTGATAACTGAAAATAACTGCTATAAAATTGGACTAGCCTTTTTCCCCAGAAAAAAAATTCCCCATCCATGACCTTAATCCTCTACAACACCCTCAGTCGTCGCGAAGAACCCTTTAGCCCCCTCATCCCCGGCATTGTCTCCATGTATTGCTGCGGCATTACCGTCTATGATTATTGCCATTTGGGTCATGCGCGTACCTGTGTGGTTTGGGATGTGGTGCGGCGTTATTTGGAGTATCTCGGTTATAAAGTGCGCTATATTCAGAATTTCACCGATATTGACGATAAAATTCTCAATCGGGCTAAAAATGAACATACCACCATGGCAGCCGTGGCCGAGAAATTTATCGAGGCCTACTTTGAGGATATGGCAAAATTAGGAGTCAGACCGGCGGACGCTTATCCCCGGGCCACTCATACCCTCGACGGCATCAAGCGCCTAGTCTATGAATTAGAACAAAAAGGCTATGCTTACCCCAGCGATGGCGATGTTTACTACTCCGTCCGTCGTTTTTCCGATTATGGCAAACTATCGGGGCGAAAACTCGATGATTTGCAAGCCGGGGCCAGCGGCCGGGTAGAAACCGACGACCCGGAAGCAATTAAAAAACAAGACCCCTTTGATTTTGCCCTCTGGAAGGGGGCAAAACCGGGGGAACCTAGTTGGGATTCTCCCTGGGGCCAAGGTCGTCCGGGGTGGCATATTGAATGTTCGGCCATGGTTAAAGAACAATTGGGAGAAACTATCGACATTCATGTGGGGGGAAGTGATCTAATTTTTCCCCACCACGAAAACGAAATTGCCCAAAGTGAAGCGGCTACGGGTAAACCTCTGGCCCACTATTGGTTACATAATGGCATGGTTAAGGTGGCCGGGGAAAAAATGTCAAAATCCCTCGGTAATTTCATCACTATTCGCGAGTTATTGGCAAAATATGACCCCTTAGCCGTGAGATTATTAATTTTAGGCGCCCAATACCGCAAACCGATCGATTTTTCCGATGAGGGATTGCAGGCGGCCACTAATGGCTGGCATACTTTACAAGAGGGTTTATCCTTTGGTTATAAGCATCTTCAGCAAGATAATCCCGGAATTACCGACCAAGAGCTAGAAAATCGCTTTCAAGAGGCAGTAAATCACGATTTTAACTTTGCCGGTGGTTTAGCGGTGTTATTTGAAATCGCTAAGGAATTACGCAAGGAAGGTAATAATTTAACCCATGCGGGTAAGACGGAGAGCAATCTGGCCCAATTGGCGGTAAAATGGCATACTTTGGTGAAATTGTCTAGGGTTTTGGGCTTAGAAATTGCCGCCGACCAGGGAGAAACCCCTGTTTCTGAGGGAATTAGTGCAGCGGATATCGAAAATCTGATCCAACAACGGACAGAGGCAAAAAAAGCGAAAAATTACGCCGAAAGCGATCGCATTCGCGCGGAATTAAAAGCCCAAGGCATTACTTTAATCGACCAACCCGGGGGAGTGACTAAATGGTTAAGAGAGGGAGACTAGAAATTCTTTGACCACTTCCTCTACTTTGCGATTGCGGCCATCCACCTGATAGTTTAATTTCTGCATAGCTGTGGAGGTAATTTTGCCGGTGAGTTTCGCTAAAACCTGTCGCAATTGCGGATATTTTTGCAAACTATCCCGGTTAAAAATCGGTACCGCTTCGTAGGGAGGAAAATAGCGTTGATCATCTTCTAGGATGACTAAATCTAGCACGGGAATTAAGCCATCGGTGGAATTTCCCGCCACTAAATCCACCTGTTTTTCGGCTAAAGCGCGGTACATTAACCCTAAATCCATCACTTTCGGGGGTCCGGCAAAATTTAGCCCGTAGGTCTTTGCTAATCCCTTGTAACCGTCTTCCCTTTCCAAAAATTCATAACCAAAACCCGCTTGCCAATTGGGGGTATATTTAGCCGCTTGCGAGAGAGTTTTCAGATTGTATTGACTGGCGGTTTCTCCCCGGATAACAATGGCGAAAGTATTCTCGAATCCTAAACTGGGAAAGACTTCTAGATTAAATTTTTCCGGATAAATCTCTTGCAGCTTTTCAGAGACTAATCGGGCATCGTTCAGGGGTTTTTCTCGCAAAATTCCCGTGAAAGCCGTGCCAGAATACTCCACATAACCATCGATTTTACCCGCTTTCACCGCTTCATGACAGATCAGAGTGCCACCGAGATTAAATTGACGCTCAACCCGTAAATTCGTCTCTTTTTCGATCTCCTGTGCCAAAATTTCCCCTAAAATCACCTGTTCGGTAAAATTTTTGGAACCGATCACCACTGTGCCGGGGGATGAATGGAAAATTTGAGTCAAGAGGAAAGATAGCAGGGCTAACCCGATTAAACCTAAGCCCCATTGCCATTTAGAGGGCTTTTTCGGACGTTGCGAAGGGGAAAAGGTCTTTTCTAGCCGACCGAGACTCCAATCGGCAACAAGGGCTAAAAAAGCGGCAGGAATTGCTCCCGCCAAAATTAACTGATTGTTGACCGTGGCAATACCGCGAAAAATAAACACTCCCAAACCACCGCCACCGATGGCGGCTGCGATCGTAGCCACACCGATAGCAATCACCGTGGCAATTCTCACTCCTGCCAAAATTGTCGCCCTGGCCAGGGGTAATTCGATATAGCGCAGGATTTGACCGTCGGTCATGCCTAGGGATAACCCCGCTAATTTTAATTCGGGATCAACTTTTTTGATGCCCAGATAGGTATTTAAAACAATTGGCAGTAAGGTATAGAGAGTTAGGGCAACAATAGCGGGAATTTTGCCGATTCCTCCCAAAAAAGGCACGGAAATTAAAAAACCAAATAGGGCTAAACTGGGGATAGTCTGTAGGGTGTTAACGATCGCTATAATTGGTTGAGCGAGAATAGCTTGACGACTAATTAAAATACCTAGAGGAATCCCGATTAAGCTACCCATAGCCATGGCTATTCCCGTCAAGAAAAGATGCTCTCCGGTGCGAAAAGCGATTTCCCCCGCATAATCTAGCCAAAAACTATCCATAAACTTCTCTTAAAGCTGCTGCTTCATCCTATTGTGTAGAATGAATGGGATCCATTAGTTCCAGTCTTTATTTAAAGATTATATCATCATCTTGACATTCCCTTGCTAAAGACAAATGACTAACAAATTTAATCCTCGGGCTAAAACTGTTGCCGATTGGGCCTATATCGGTATTGATAAACATTTTCATAAAGTTCTTAGACACGAAGGTGGGGTTTTACTCGATCAGGATACGGAAGAATTACATCAAATTCGTGTGGGAATGCGTCGTCTTCGCAGTACCTTAACCGGTTTTGCCCCCGCTTTAACCATGCCGAAATATGCCGATCAAAAACGGGTGGGTAATCTGGGCAGAATTTTAGGAGAATTGCGGGATTTAGATGTGTTAAAAGAGGCTTTTATCGGTCATTATCAACCAATTTTACCCCCGAAAGAACAGGAATTACTGAAGAAAGTTTTAGAAGTTCTCGAAAGCAGAAGAAAGAAGGCTTTTGCTAAGGTAGAAAAGCTGTTAAAGTCCGATAAATTTCTCGATTTTAAGGCAGATTTTGCCCGTTGGTTGGATAATCCCACCTATCAACCGATTGGAAAATTAGATATTGCCACAGTTTTACCAGACTTATTATTACCGCAAGCGAGTCGCTTTTTACTCCATGAAGGCTGGTTAATTGGGGTAAATTTAGAGGAAGATCAAAAAGTAGGAGAGTTTTCTAGTCAAGAAATTGATGACTTATTGGAAAAAGAAGGATTATTGCTGCACGATCTCCGCAAAGAAGCCAAGCGTTCCCGCTATAATATGGAGTTATTTACTCAGTTTTATGGCGACAAATATCAAGAGTATCTAGAGGATATTAAAAACCTTCAAGGTATTCTCGGAGAAATGCAGGATTGTTGTGTTCTCTCGGCTTTTCTTAGCCAAATTTTTCCCAATTGTCTTGCCAAGGAAATGCCCACTTTACTAGAAATTTTCCGAAATATCCGTCACCAAAAATGGCAAGAATGGCAACCACTACAAAAGAAATTCCTTGACGCTGACACCAGAAAAAGTCTGCACGAGACAATTTTACAGCCTATTTTTCGACCAAATAGTGTAAAATCAGGAACTAATCCAGAATCCTGAGATTAGGAACCGATGAATTTTTTTCAAAAGTTAAACCACGCCATTAGTCAAAACCAGACTCTACTTGTCCTCGGTTTAGATGCTAACCCCGAAATGATGCCCTCCACCCCGGGAGAATTAATCGTTAATTTAGAACAGTGGCTCAAGTTTATTATCGATGAAACTGCCCCTTTTGTCTGTGCCTA
The DNA here is from genome assembly GCF_003019735.1 of Microcystis sp. MC19. Classification (NCBI taxonomy): domain Bacteria; kingdom Bacillati; phylum Cyanobacteriota; class Cyanophyceae; order Chroococcales; family Microcystaceae; genus Microcystis; species Microcystis sp. MC19. The sequence continues at coordinate 4,078,713 of NZ_CP020664.1, forward strand.
CAAACCAACTTTAGGCTTTTATCAAGCTTTGGGAGCGGCAGGGTTAGAATTATTACAGCGAATTTTAACGGCAATTCCCCCTCATATCCCGGTAATTTTGGATGCTAAACACGGCGATATTAACACTAGCAGTGTTTTAGCCGAGACTATCTTTAAAACTTGGCAGGTGGACGCGGTTACTCTCAATCCCTACTCTGGACAGGATCACGTTGCTCCTTTTTTAGTTTACCCCGATCATGGCGCTTTTATCCTCTGTCATACTTCCAATCAAGGCGCGATTAATCTGCAAGAATTCCCCAGTCGCGACAATCCTTTTTATCTGCAAGTTGTCAAAGAAGCTTGCACTTGGGGAACTCCCGAACAAGTATTTTTAGAAGTGGGAACCACTCAACCGGAGATATTGAAAAAGATTCGCAATTTTGCCCCCGAAAGATTGATTTTATTACGCAGTATTTGGGAAGACAAAAGTAAATTCTCCGAGTTAATTACTGTGGGTTTAAATAGTCATGGCGAGGGTTTATTAATTCCTGTACCCCAAGACTTTTTATCTCAACCCGATTTGGGGGCAAAAGTGAAGGATTTACGCGAGGAAGTCAACAAAATTAAACAAAATCACCAGCAAGAATCAAGCCAAGATGAGACTTGGACTGCTAACGTTTGTCTTTTAAAACAACATCCTCATCAGGATTTAATTCTACAATTATTTGATATTGGCTGCTTGATGTTTGGCGATTATGTGCAAGCATCGGGAGAAACTTTTTCCTATTATATTGATCTGAGAAAAATTATCTCTAATCCTAATATTTTTCAGCAGGTAATTGAAGCCTATGGAGAAATATTAAAAACCTTGACATTTGACCGCATTGCTGGCATACCCTACGGTTCTTTACCCACAGCTACGGGTTTATCTTTATTATTAAATCATCCGATGATTTTCCCCCGCAAAGAAGTAAAAGCTCACGGCACAAGAAGAGTAATTGAAGGTAATTTTCAAGTGGGGGAAACTGTGGTAGTGGTGGACGATATTTTAATTTCTGGCAAAAGTGCGATCGAGGGGGCAGAAAAGATTAAATCGGCGGGATTATTAGTTAATGATATCGTGGTTTTTATCGACCATGGTGGCCCTGTTAAAGATAAACTTCGTAGCCATGGTTATCAACCTTATTCGGTTTTAACCCTAGCAGAAATTACCGATACTCTCTACGAAGCGGGAAGACTGACAGAAGCAGAATATAGCTGTTTTTTAAATCGCTCCCATTGATATTTAGCCATCAGTTATCAGTTATCAGTTACCAGTTACCAGTTACCAGTAGGAAAATAGAATATTAAGTGAGCAGTATTACGGTCTTTATCCTCAAGAGGAAGTTTAACCTAATTCGGTATTCATCCTGACTCCCAAAAACGAAAACTTCCTATCTCAGCCTTAAGATAACTGCCATAAGTAGCAGCCTTATGCTGTTTTTTCACTGTTTACTGATGACTGATGACTGATCACTGATTACCGATCACTGAAAATTGTTAAGAAACTTGACTGCGTAAGACCTTTAGGGTATTCAGGAGCTTGCTTTCTTCTTTTTCCTCAAAAATAGTTAAATCTTTCGGTTTACAACGTTTTATATGCAATTTAATCCCCTGCGCTCCTTCCGTTTTCAAATCCTCTTCGTAACCAGCTTGAGCGACCACAGCCTCGTCTTTAGCGAGAAAAGGACCGAAATAATAAGTACATCTGGGATAGTCGGTTTTAATCTCGACCCAGTAGGCTAATCCGAACCTTTCTAGTAAGCTAATCAAAAATTCTTTCATTTCGTTCCCCATCTAAATCTACTCTGGTGGTTTTGTTACGTTTGTTTACATTTCGCAAACTTCCTTCCTATTTTATTTATACTTTCTCCTTTTGGCTATTGGGAGTGTCGAAAAATACAGATTTTCAGTCGGGGGAATTTTGCCAGCGTTGCCGGTAAACCTCGTAAAGAGCCATAGCCGCCGCCACCGAAGCATTGAGACTGGGGGTTTTGCCTGGCAAGGGGATAGATACCAACTCATCGCAGGACTTTTGGGTTAACAGACTCAAACCCTCTCCCTCCGAACCTATGACCAATCCTATCGCACCCGTTAAATTGATTGTGTGTAAGGATTTACCACTTTTTGCCGCCGTGCCGTAGAGCCAAAAACCGGCCGCTTTTAATTCCTCTAAAGCACGATTGAGATTGACCACCCTGGCGACGGGTAAATATTCCAAGGCCCCTGCTGCCACTTTCATCACCGTCGATGTCACCCCAGCGGCGCGACGTTGGGGAATAACTACCCCCTGACAACCCATGGCCTCAGCGGTGCGAATAATTGCCCCAAGGTTATGGGGATCCGTGATCCCTTCAGCGATGACGATGACGGGGTGGCGACTTTTGCCCTTAGCTTTTTCGATCAGATCGGCTAATTCGATATAATCATAGGGGGACATTTGGGCGGCGATCCCCTGATGATTGGCCTTACTGGTAATCTGATCGAGACGCAGATCGTCCACCTCATCAATTACCGTGCCGTTGGCTTTGGCCTTTTCCAAGAGGGTATGATAACGGGGATCATAACGGAGTCGATTGACCACCCAAATCCGATTCAGTTGGCGCTCCTCCTCCATGGCCGTTAAAACCACCCGGCGACCGTAGAGCAGATCATCAGCTTCTTGGTTTTCTGGAGTTACTGCCGGGGATTTAGTCAGAATTGGCCCGGTTTTTGGCCGCGAGGGCCGGCGAAAATTACGATTATCGGACTTGCTAGGAAATGGTCGATCGCTCATGGTTGCATGGATTAATAATAGTAAGGCAGTCTGAAATCGTCCCTGAGGGCTATAATTCTAGTTTTTCTAATAGTTGATGTAATCTTGAGGGGTCTTGCAGATAAAGATAGCCAAACAGGGTTTCTAAACTGCTGGCCTGCTGATAGACTTGGGCTGTCAGACGACGGCGTTTTCCCGTGACCGCATTGCGTCCCCGGCGCAGAATTTCTTTTTCTTGGTCCGTCAGATAGGGCTGCAGTTGTGCTAAATCTAAAGCCTGTTGTTCGGCCCTGACCTTGCCTACCACCTGAGCGTGATAGTCCCCCAGACGCTGGGGCGGCAGTAAATAATAGGTGCGGATGTATAATTCATAAACAGCATCCCCCAGATAGGCCAGAGAAGCGGGCGATAATCGGTCAAGACCCTCTAGGATTGGTGAACCCTGGCCACTGACCTGTAAGCGAATTTTTTCGAGAGGAGATTCCACGATTTACGCTTTTTCTAGATATTTGATCGCCGCCTCTAGGGTGGGTTGCAGGGAAAAAAACTTCTCCAATCGCACCAGTTTTACGGTTTGAGTTACCCGGGGATTGGTAACAATTTGTAAACTGCCCCCTTCAGTTTTGGCCTTTTTCACCAATTTTACCAAAGCTCCTAAACCGGAGCTATCGATAAAATCAATCTGAGCGAGGCTAATAATCACATCCTTAGGGCCTTCCTCCACATAGCCTTCGATCACCTTACAAAAAGTCGGTTCGGAAAAGGCATCTAAAAGACCCGTCAAACGGAAAATTTGGTACTTATCTTTGACCTCACGGGTGCCTCGCAAGCTGACGGTCAAGTTAACTGCTTCTGGAATAATCGCCTCCTAGCCCTAGGGCTGTAAAAATCAAAACCCTAGTATATCCTAAAAATTTACGACCGATCCTTTTTTGCTTGCCGCATTAAATCGACAAATTTGCCAAACAGATAATCGGCATCGTGGGGGCCGGGACTGGCCTCGGGGTGGTATTGTACCGAGAAAAAGGGCAAGGACTTATGTTTTAATCCCGCTACGGTGCGATCATTGAGGTTGAGATGGGTAATCTCCACTTGCGGATTTAAAGAGCCTTCCTGCACGGCAAAACCGTGATTCTGACTGGTAATTTCCACCTGTTGCTGGAGTCCACAGGGTTGATTTAACCCGCGATGGCCAAATTTCAGTTTAAAGGTTTCTGCTCCTAGGGATAGGCCTAAAATTTGATGACCCATACAGATGCCAAAAGTGGGTTTTTCCCCTTGCAAAAGTTGCTTGGCTAGGGCAATCCCTTCGGTGACAGCCGCCGGATCTCCCGGTCCGTTAGAAAAGAAAATACCATCGGGATTATATTCGGCGATTTTTTCCGGGGGAGTGTCAGCGGGAACCACGATCACCCGACAACCGTAGCTGGCTAAACGCCGGAGAATATTGCGTTTGATGCCAAAATCGATCGCCACCACCGTTAACGGTTCTTGCTCACTATCAATGGGCGCAAATTCCCAAGCGGAGGGGGTGGGAGTTGTCCACTCGTACACTTCCTTGGTGGTTACTTCTTTGACGAGATTTAACCCCGCCATACTGGGGGCTGCCTGCACCAGCCGCAGTAAATCATGATAATCGAGTATTTCCGTAGAAATTGCCCCATTCATCGCCCCAACCGAGCGAATTTTGCGGGTCAGGGAGCGGGTATCGATGCCATAGATGCCAATAACATGATGAGCGGCCAGATAATCCGGTAGGGATTGGCTAGAACGCCAATTACTGGGCCGGTGGCAGATATTTTTGGCGATCGCTCCTTTCACCTGGGGACGAATTGACTCCTCATCCTCGGAGTTAACCCCCGTATTTCCCAATTCCGGATAGGTAAAAGTGACGATTTGACCGGCATAACTGGGATCGGTGAGGACTTCCTGATAACCGGTCATCCCTGTGTTAAAGACAACTTCGCCGACGGTGGTTCCCTTGGCTCCGAAGGAATAACCCTCGTAAACCGTACCATCGGCCAGAACTAATAAGGCTTTTTGACTAGCAGCACTGGATATCATCGTCAATTTTTTAATCTTGAGTAGTGGTGAGAAACAGAAGTCAAGGATAGACTAGAACAGGGACTAGAAAACGAATTGCTTAGTTTTAATTGGCTAGAGCGTTTTATGATTAAGAGTACATCCGCTCAAGGACAATAGTTCCCCCTGACTAGCCATCGGCAAGATCCTATCGCTTAAAAAATAACTATATAAGTAATATGAGTCCAAGAAAACTGACTGATGCCACGAAAAAAGAAATTCTTAAGCTTTATCGGGAAACGGAGGCCACCACTTCCACGTTAGCCGAGCGTTATGGCGTGAGTAGTTCTACGGTCAGTCGTTTTCTCAAAAATTCTTTTTCTAGCGAGGAATACGAGCAATTAATCCAGAAAAAACGCTTGGCCCGCAATGGTCGTGGCCTCGAAGATGAGGGAGCAGCGGCGGATTTACCAGAAGAAGCGAGCGAGGTGATTAGTTTTCGGGCAGCGCGCATCGCAGCTAAGGATGAGCAGGATTTTGAGCAACCGATCGCTTCTGTGGAACAATTAAGCCTGTTAATGGATACCTCTTACCCGCCGGAAGGAGATAATTCGGAATATATAGAAATTAATGGCGATAAACCACTAGAAGACGCTAATTTAACCGAGTTTTTCGTCGAAGCTATCGAGGAAGAGGAGGAGGAAGATGATCTGGACGAGGATTGGGATGAAGAGGAGGATAAAGATGAAGAGGAGGAGGAGGAGGAGGAGGAGGAACTAGCGGGCAGCTATTTAGGCCCGACTATCGTTAAAACCGCCCAACTACAGATCTTACCCCTCTCGGCGGCGGCTTTTCCCAAAACCTGTTACTTGGTGATTGATCGCGCTGCTGAATTAATCACCCGTCCCCTCAAGGATTTTGCTGAATTGGGTAAGGTTCCCCCTCAGGAAATCCAGCAGCGCACTCTCCCCATCTTTGAAAGTCATCGCATCGCTCGCCGTTTCTCCAAGCGCAAGGAAAAAGTGATTAAAGTTCCCGACGGTCGCCTGATCGAAAAAGCTCACGCTCAACTGGAAGCTAAAGGGATCACCCGTCTGCTCATGGATGGTCGTATCTACGCTTTAGAGTAGGGAATTAGACGATTAGCAGCGGTTGGGAGATGGGGGAAGTGGGGAAGTGGGGAAGTGGGGAAGTGGGGGAATGGGGGAATGGGGAAATGGGGAAGTGGGGGAATTTCAACTAAAACCCTAAAACCCTAACACCCTAAAACCCTAACACCCTAACACCCCCCGCAACGCGCACGCAGTGACCACCCTATCTCCTGCCTCCTGCCTCGGAGCCTCCTGTCTCCTAACCCCACCAACAAACTTTTTGCCACAAACCCTAAATATAATCGAGTTTAAACAATAGATAAGTTTTTTAACAAGAGTAGTGTTAGATACTAATTACCCGATGGACTGGGGTAGAATTGGAAAAACCAGTCCAACTGTTTTAGCCAAGCTACTTAACTATGATGAAAATTAACTTGCTGTTCGGGTTATCTTCCCTTAAAAAATCGATAAAAAACTTTACATAAACTCAAAGGAGACCCTCGTAAATTTCTCATCTAAAAGCGGAGTGAGTTATCGGACAAAGTTTTTAGGTGCTTTTGTTGATTACTTCTTAACCACCATCTTAAAGTAGAAGAAGGGAGATGAAAGTTAATCAGTTACTAAGACTCTACGAACAAGGAGAGCGGGATTTTTTAGGCATTGACTTGATGAGTCTAGATCTACAACAAGTGACTCTAATCGCTGTCAATTTTGCGGCGGCCAATTTGCGCGGAACTAATTTGAGTCGCTCTTTTTTGACTAAATCAAATCTGCGGGGAGCGAGTTTGAATTGGGCGAATTTAACCTATGCCAAATTAAGTCAAGCGCAATTAGTGGAAGCGGACTTAACCAAAGCCAATCTCACCGGGGCCTTTATGGTACAGGCAAACCTGCGTAACTCGCGATTAAGTGGGGCGGATCTTTCCCATGCTAATCTCCGGGGGGCGAATTTATGCGGGGCAAATTTATGCGGGGCGAATTTATACTTAGTTAATCTCTTGGAGGCAAACCTAGATAAAGTCAATCTCAATTGGGCCAATTTGCAGGAAGCGCGGTTAAGTGGGGCTAAATGCCGTCAGATTTCCGCAAGGGAAGCCAATTTTAGGGGCTCTTTTCTGAAAGAGGTGGACTTTCAAGGGGCCAATTTAGAAAGGGCTAATTTTAGTGAGGCACGTCTGACGGGTAGTGATTTACGCGGTGCCAATTTAGCGGGTGCTAATCTAGCGGGAGCGCGTTTACAAGAGGTAAATCTACAGGGAGCGGACTTGAGGGGTGCTAACTTGACGGGGACTTGTTTTGAGAGTGTCACTGGTTGGACAGAAATCGTCCAAGAAGATGATATTTTTCCCCTAGACTGGTTTCAGCCCCGTTTTGCCACTTAAAAGTCAATATATCCGCCGAAAGCCCCTGCTTTTCCTATCAATTAACGATTAGCTGGAGTGGTTAATCTTTGGTTAGGAATGGGGATTGGGGGAGCATTATTCGGCTCATCCTCGAAGGGTAAAGTAGGGGGAGGAGGAGGAGTGGTAGCGCCGGGAGACGCTGCTGGAGATGGACTGGGATTAACGGCAGCGGGGGGACTTTTCGGAGTGACGACGGGTGCGGGAGAGCTAAAACCGAGGAGAGCTTTGCCAAAGGGAAAAACATTTCTCCAGCGTTGAATATTGGGATGACCAAACCAATCTTGACGGGACACCTTCACCGAGAGCAAAGGTGCGATCGCACCTGATTTTTCGGCCGTTATTAATAAATCAATTTTATCAAGACCCTTTTGTTGATTAAAACGACTGATGATAGTTTTCTCTGCCAATTGCGATGCTCTAGTTAATAATCCTTCGTAGGATTCTCCCCGTTTAACTGCGATAGGAAGATTAACAGTGGATTGAGCAAAAACTACATCAACGGCAACAATTCCCGTCAGCAGCGTTAAAACAGTAATAGACTTGTACATAGGACAGACGGTTAAACAGATACTCCCTGGCTAGGATCGGCAGCTTCCCTCTCAGAGTTCCCCGATCGCCTTCTTAAATTACCATGATCGATCTCTGGCCACAATTGCCAATTTTCCGGTAGCAAAATCGCCCTTGGCTCCTAGCAATGGGCAATAGGAGAATGATTAGGGCTGGCTGAATAAATCTAAAAACTTTGTTGGATAATATCTTTAGGCTTTTTTGAAATCAAAAAGTGCCAGCCATTGGAGTGGTCAGAGGAAAAATTCAGGGACTTGTTCCCTGAACATGGGTAAAGCCCCAGACCCACACCAAAGAAAAACTTTTTTAGTATAACCTAATTATATTTGGCTATATCGACCCGAGGGTTTTAATTATGACACAAACTGGCGAAACCGTTACCTATTCTCTCGAATCTGTCCTGAAAGAAATTAAAGATAGCATTAAAGAGGTTAATCAGAAAATTGACTTTCTCCAAAGAGATGTTAATCAAAAATTTGACATTCTCCAAAGAGATGTTAATCAGAAAATCGACACTCTCCAAAGAGATATGGGTCAAAAATTTGACAGTCTCCAAAAAGATGTTAATCAAAAATTTGACAGTCTCCAAAAAGACGTTAATCAAAAATTTGACAGTCTCCAAAAAGACGTTAATGATTTAAAGGTGGAAGTCACAGAAATCAAGGGAGATATTAAAACTCTTGATCAGAAGGTCGAAACAATGGATAAACGACTAGAAAAAGTTGAAGATAGTTATGCAATCCTAGTTAAAGATATTGCTGACTTGAAAGGGTTTAAATCCCTGATTATCCCCATGGTTGTGGCTTTTTTAAGTGCCGTGGTAACTTTGGGATTGCGTGGCTTTTTTCTTGGCAATAAACCTTAAATTTTCATGGCAAAAAAGTAATTATCTGCAAGAGGGTTTTAACTATGACACAAACTGGCGAAACCGTTACCTATTCTCTGGAATCTGTCCTGACAAGGATCGAGAGTAAAATCGACATTCTCCAAAAAGATGTTAATCAAAAATTTGACATTCTCCAAAGAGATGTTAATCAGAAAATCGACACTCTCCAAAGAGATATGGATCAAAAATTTGACAGTCTCCAAAAAGATGTTAATCAAAAATTTGACAGTCTTCAAAAAGACGTTAATGATTTAAAGGTGGAAGTCACAGAAATCAAGGGAGATATTAAAACTCTTGATCAGAAAGTCGAAACAATGGATAAACGACTAGAAAAAGTTGAAGATAGTTATGCAATCCTAGTTAAAGATATTGCTGACTTGAAAGGGTTTAAATCCCTGATTATCCCCATGGTTGTGGCTTTTTTAAGTGCCGTGGTAACTTTGGGATTGCGTGGCTTTTTTCTTGGCAATAAACCTTAAATTTTCATGGCAAAAAAGTAATTATCTGCAAGAGGTTTTTAACTATGACACAAACTGGCGAAACCGTTACCTATTCTCTGGAATCTGTCCTGACAAGGATCGAGAGTAAAATCGACATTCTCCAAAGAGATGTTAATCAGAAAATCGACACTCTCCAAAGAGATATGGATCAAAAATTTGACAGTCTCCAAAAAGACGTTAATCAAAAATTTGACAGTCTCCAAAAAGACGTTAATGATTTAAAGGTGGAAGTCACAGAAATCAAGGGAGATATTAAAACTCTTGATCAGAAAGTCGAAACAATGGATAAACGACTAGAAAAAGTTGAAGATAGTTATGCAATCCTAGTTAAAGATATTGCTGACTTGAAAGGTTTTAAATCCCTGATTATCCCCATGGTTGTGGCTTTTTTAAGTGCCGTGGTAACTTTGGGATTGCGTGGCTTTTTTCTTGGCAATAAACCTTAAATATATCTGGTAATATTGTCATCATCAAGTTTATTTTGTACTCTACCAATAAAATCTATGAGTTTTTGTATTAATCCCCATTGTCCTAAACCGAAAAGTATCAAGGAGAGTCGTTACTGTCAATCCTGTGGTTCCGACTTGCTTTTAAATGGTAAATATCGAGTCACAAATTTATTGAGTGCCAAAGGTGGATTTGGTAATACCTATGAAGTGATAGATGAACATAAAATAACCAAAGTATTAAAAGTTCTTACCTACGATTCCAGCAAAGCTATTGATTTATTTCAACAGGAAGCCAATCTTTTAAAACAATTAAATCACCCCGGTATTCCCAAAGGAGAAAACTATTTTATTTATCATCCCCGGGAGAGTCAAACTGCTTTACACTGTTTAGTTATGGAGAAAATTGCTGGTATTGACTTAGAAGAACATCAAAAACAAAGAGGATTTAAACCGATTGATTATCATCTCGCTTTGGATTGGTTAACTCAGTTAGCTAATATTCTCCACGAGGTTCATAAACATAAATTCTATCATCGCGACATCAAACCCTCTAATATTATTTTAAAACCCGATGGTCAATTAGTTTTAATTGATTTTGGAGCGGCGCGACAGGTGACTAAAACCGTCCTAGCAGGAGGCAAAAATACAGGAATTTACACCCCTGGATATGCTCCTCCTGAACAATCTCGTGGTCACTCTGTTCCCCAATCAGACTTTTATGCTTTGGGCAAAACTTTCGTCTTTTTGTTAACCGGTAAAGAACCCAGTGACCCAAAAATTTATAATATCAATACCAATGAATTTAACTGGCGTAAATATGCCCCAAATATCCCTTCTAGATTAGCAGATTTTATCGATAATTTAATGGCAGAAAAGCCTATTGATCGACCTAAAGACACCAAAACTTTGCTAAAAATTATTACCGATATTAAAGCTAATCCCCAGCAAAACAAAAAAACTAAAAATTCTCCTCCCGAAAAAACTCAAGTTATTCTTATTCGGAATTCTGTATCTATTCCCGATTTACTTTCTTCCAGTTATGCTGGGTTTTGGCTCCGTTTAAAAGCTTCTTTAATTGATTCTTTTATCGTTATTATTATCGCCGCTTTATTGGGTGGTTACATCTGTTTTCGCTTACAACAATGGGCAACTTTTCAAGATTTAAATCTTAATTTTGATATTCCCAAAGAAATCTGGGTTTATTATGCCGCGGGATTAAGTGCAGCTGGAACAACAATTATCGGTTTTGCCTTATTTATAGCAGCAATTATCTATAATATTCAAGCCAAAATTAACTTTACTCACGAACATATTGCCATCCTGACCGCTCTTGGTTTAGGAATAGTTATTAAATGGTTATATTATGTTTTCTTAGAATATCTTTTTAAAGCCACTATTGGTAAAATGTTTTTTGATTTATCCGTCACCGATAGCCAAGGCCGACGCATATCTTTTGCAAGAGCCAATCGCCGCTACTTACTAAAATTTATCTCCACTGCTCCCTTATATTTGGGCTTTTTACTGGCAGCCTGGACAAAGAAAAAACGCGCCCTTCATGACATGATTTCTGGTACACAAATCCGCAAAAAACAGTAACCAGAACCTAGAAAAGTAGGGGGAGGGGAGTGGGACGATATGATAAAATCAACTACAATAGGGACAAGATATTCCCGCTCGGTAATTGGGGGATTGTTGATCTTTTTCATCGATGGGATGACCGCAAGCGGGACACATTTCATAATGTCCTACCTCTAAATTAGCTGTTAGGGCCACTCTTTGATCGAAAACAAAACATTCTCCTTGCCAAAGACTCTGATCGGGACTAACTTCGTCTAAGTATTTCAAAATACCTCCCTCTAGCTGATAAACTTGAGAAAAGCCTTGATTTAATAAAAAAGCTGCTGCCTTTTCACAGCGAATTCCTCCCGTACAAAAAAGAGCTATTTTTTTATTGTTAATACTATCAAAATTGTCGTGAATATACTCAGGAAATTGGCGAAAATGCCGGATTTCTGGGTTAAGCGCTCCTGCAAAAGTACCGATCGCCACTTCATAATTATTCCGAGTATCGATCACTACCACGTCCGGCTCTTTCAGTAATTGGTTCCACTGTTCAGCTTTGAGATGAATTCCTGTTTTTTCGAGAGGATTAGCCTTGGGTTGACCGAAAGTTACAATTTCCTTTTTTAAGCGAATTTTTAAGCGTTGAAAGGGCAAATAATCACAAACAGACTCTTTCACCTCTAGATGAGCTAAACGAGTATCGGTTTTTAACCAACTAATCACCTCGGCGATCGCTTGACGGTTCCCAGCGATCGTTGCGTTAATTCCCTCGGCTGCCAGAAGAATAGTTCCTTTAATTCCTCTTTCTTGGCAGTATTTTTGTATTTCTGGCTGTTTTTGACGATAATCTGACAAAGCCACAAACTGGTAAAAAGTGGCGACTAGATAAGACATGGCAGGCAAGGGAAAAATTAACTTGTAATATTTTTCACTATAGGTTATAATAACGAAAGTGTCTCAAAAACCAGATCGGGGGTTTAGCTCAGTTGGTAGAGCGCCTGCTTTGCAAGCAGGATGTCAGCGGTTCGAGTCCGCTAACCTCCATAGCATCTCCCCCATAGTTTCCCTTTTGCTTGGTGATTAGCTCAAGTCTTTTTGGCGAGACAATTAGCTAGTTAATTATTAAGTAGGTAGGCACAATTATTTGTAGGATGGGTTAGCGGTAGCGTAACCCATGCGGGCGTTGGGTTTCATGCTTCAACCCAACCTACGTTCATTTTATATTTAATTCCACCCACCTACTTAAATGATGTCTCGTACCTATCAAGCTACTGGAATCAATCTGCAAGGAATGGCCTTCGGAGAAGCCGATCGCCTCTTAACTATTTTGACCGCCGAGTATGGTTTAATTAGAGCCATTGCCCCCGGTGCGCGCAAGTATAAATCTTCCCTCCGGGGTAGAAGTGAACTATTTGTGGTCAATAATCTGTTGATAGTCGCCGGAAAATCCCTAGATAAGGTCGTTCAAGCTGAAACTATCGAATCTTATCCCAAATTAAGTCAAAATCTCGCCAAACTCACCGTTAGTCAATACCTCTGTGAACTGGTTTTGGCGATCGCACTGAGTGAACAACCTCAGAGGGAATTATACGAATTAATCTGCAGCCATCTGGCCAGAATTGAAGTCCTCGACGAGAACCAATACATACTTCCCTATCTTTGTCAAGCAATTTTTCATTTCTTAATAATTGCTGGTTTAGTGCCGCAAGTCCATAACTGCCTGTTGACGGGAAAAGCTTTAATTGGGAACAATTGCCTAGGATTTAGTTTCGAGGCAGGGGGAATAATAGATCTATCTGCCCTGACAGAAACCATCAACCCGCCCAAAATCGATAGTAAACTGACGTTGCAAGAACTGCAATTACTGCAATGCTTAGGAAAAACAGATTTTCCCCCACCAGAAAACCCTGCCTCAGAACTAGCTTGGATTAACCTCGATCGCCTGCTGCGCCGCTATACTCAATATCATCTGGGAAAAACTTTTCGCTCCTCGGCATTAGTTGAGGGTTTATCTCCCTTAGAATTTTAAACAGATAGCAAAAATCATCATAATGCAACTGTTTGACTCAGAAACTGGCGACGCTAATTCCAGCGACTCCTCCACTCCTATTTTTAATTCTTCCGATTCCTCACCGAGGCAATCCGACACAGAAACCATGAACCGCTTGCCTAAACGTGCGCCCAAATCCAGTCCTAGTCAGGGTTTTGCCCCAGTGCTAAAAAACCCGCGCTTTCTCATTCTCTGGGCGGGGGGAATTTTTTCCCAATTAGCGGATAAATTCTATTTAGTTCTGATGATCTCCCTAATTGCCACCCATTACCAAAAAGCCGATCAGTCGATTAGTGGCTGGGTATCGGCGATAATGATTGCTAATACAATTCCGGCGGTGTTAGTGGGTTCGGTGGCGGGTGTATATGTTGATAGATGGTTAAAAAAACAAGTTTTAGTTATTTCTAACCTTTTACGGGGGGCTTTTGTCCTGCTCATTCCCCTATTGTTATGGTTAGTGCGCGAGCAAACTTTAGCCATTCCCCTCGGTTGGCTGCCGGAAGGTTTAAGAAATTGGTATTACCGGCTACAGGGAGAATTTAATTTACCCCTCGGTTTTTTCCTATTGTTAGTCATTACTTTTCTTGTCTCCACCCTAACCCAATTTTTTGCCCCTGCCGAACAATCTACCCTGCCATTGGTGGTAAAACGTCGTCATCTTCTACCCGCTAATTCCCTCAATACTTTAACCACCATGGCAGTATTAATTATCGGTTTTGCCATCGGTGAACCTCTATTAGCTTTTGCCGATAGCATTTTCGGCACGAGAGCCGGACAATTTGATATTGGTAAAGTGATGATTGTCGGTACTTTTTATATAATTGCCGGTTTAATTCTAATTATCCTGCGAACTAACGAAAAATATGTTATTCCTACCGCAGAACAGCCCCATGTTTGGGAAGATATCCGCGACGGCATTCGTTACCTCAACAAAAATCATAAAGTTCGTAACGCTTTAATTCAATTAGTCATCTTATTCTGTATTTTTGCCGCTCTATCGGTATTAGCCGTCAGTATGGCCGAAAAACTACCCGGGTTAAAAGCTTCTCAATTTGGCTTTTTATTAGCCTCCTGTGGTGCGGGAATGGCAGTTAGTGCGATTACCTTGGGTTATTGGGGCCAAAAATTCTCCCACACCCAATTAAGTCTCTGGGGTTCCCTGGGTATGGCGGCAGCTTTAATCGGTTTATCCCTAGCAACAAAGAGTTTAATTTTAGCCTTCGCTATGACCGCTTTATTAGGGATTTTTGCCGCTTTAGTCGGGGTTCCCATGCAAACTACCCTACAGGCAGATACACCCCCCGAAATGCGCGGTAAAGTCTTTGGTTTAGAAAACAATGCCGTTAATATTGCCCTCTCTTTACCCTTAGCCGTGGCGGGTATCGCCGAAACTCAATTCGGACTCCGACCGGTATTATTAGCTTTAGCAGTTATGGCAGTCATCGGCGGTGGTTTTACTTGGTATGTTTCTGGGAATTTATCTAAAGATTAGCGGAACTTTTCAGTTATCAGTTATCAGCAAATGTTAGAATCTTCCCGACGGTTTTCGGTTGTTCTTATTGAGTTACTATCGTCTGAATTGGAGATAGCCGCTTAGATAAATATTAGACCTCCACCTAATATTATCTGAAGAGCAAAAGTCTTTCTAGTTAAGGAATCTAACTAAATAAAAATGATTTTAATTGTCTCATATTTGTCAGTAAAATTAAATTGGCAACGATAGATAGGGTTGGCTGAATTCGCCCCGACAGGACGCAATCGCCGCTCAAGATGCAAGGTTTTTGAGCCACTAGCTGGAAAATTTTGCAGCTGCTTCCCCACACAAGTCCCCAAACTTCTGGCTCTTCTAGGTTCTGTGTGATCAGTTTAACTTACTCTATGATCGATCTTTGTGTCCTCTGTGTCTGGAGTGGTTCCTTCCACTCCCTCGCTCTTGAGGAATGTATCTTAGAATACATTTTACCCACCAAACCTGGGAGAGCCAACTTCTTACCTCGTCTATATTTCACATTTATTCAGCCCACCCTAGATATACATTTCCGTCCTAGAACTATTTGGTTAGTACATAGACGAAAAGCAAGCTGTGATTGGGTTATAATTTTTGGAGATGTCTATTGTCTATTGTTTTTAAACTATGAAAACCAGAGAAATTAAGCTATTAACATAACTTAATAATATAAACATAGCATTACCGGTGGCAGCTGGACAATCTCAACAGTGATAAACCAGAATATAGAAATAATAAGCGGATGACTAATAGCTATATTTTCTAAAGTTGGTTAAGTTTTTATAAGATTTCTGTAAAGTTATTGAAACCTTCTTGACATATCTAGTTAATCTAGGCTAGGCTCGGAAAGTGGTCAGCGAAGCGATGTTCGCCCTAGCAGTAGCCGTTCCCCTCCCGCTAATCTGATTCTCGGTGGGAATACTGTGTGTTTGGCTGCGAATAGTCGCTAATCGCCCCAGTATTAACCTTGTTTGTGTTAGAGCTAAGGATATGAGTAATCCTCTGTCAGTACAGGAAACAGCAACTGCCACCTCTTCTTCGATGGTTCAGGAATTGGGTTGGGAACAATTAGCGGCAGTACCTTTCGACTACGGAGTTAGTGCTGGTGGCGGTCTCGCCACTGACGGAACTTATGTCTATGCCGCCGATTTTAGCGGCGATGGCAATGATGATTATATTGACTTAAATAGTAATTTGAGCGATGAGAGCGGGGAAAGTTTAGAAAATCTAGGTATTGCTAACGGTTCTGTCCGTTTTGCTCGCTATAATCCCGCAACCGATACCTGGGAAGATTTGCCGATATTAAATGGTGAAGGGGTGTCGGGGGATGCTTTCTCCGCCGGTAATTTAGTTAATCCTCTGTTTGTGGCGGGCAATAAATTATATTACTACCAATTCCGCTCAGGTCCACAAATAGCGGCTCTCTATTCCTACGATTTAAGCACCGGTACTAGCGGTACTTGGACGCAGGAATGGGAAAAAACCAGTACCAGTGAAGATTCGCCATTAATTAATGTTAATGCCGGAGTCCTTGGGCTAGATGTCAATGAAGAACCAGTAATTCTCCATCATACAGGAGGAGGAGATTACAATTTTGCTCGTACTGATAATGTTGGTGGTGGTGGAACTCATACCCAATTAACCCCTAATTGGAGTTTTGCCGGGGAGCATTTTCCCCGTAATGGAGATTGGGAGTACAATACAACTAATGATCGGTTATATCACCTCAGTGGCGATCAATTGGTGATGTGGACTCATGATGACTTCGCTTATCCGGGAGGAAGCTTCTTGACTTCTACTCCCAATGGTGAATCGCCTTTAGCCTCCCAAAGCACCTTAATTTACTCACTGAAAAATGATTTAGGCTGGACAAATAGCGGTACTGGGACAAGTTTATGGGGTAACTCTGTCACCGCAGTTAATGGAGACTTGTATCTATTAAGAGGAGAAACCAGTACAGATGGTTGGCCTTTTAATGAAGGACGGGGTTTAATTAACAATCGTAACTTTGCTAAAGTGGGGGCAAATGGCTGGTTAGAAACCCTTCCTGATGTGCCGTTCAATATTGGGAAAGGTAGTGGCGCTGTTTATCTAAATGGCTATCTGTATGTTACCCAGGGGGATACTCTGACTGTTTCAGATGATTACGGTAATGTCGTACCTCTCAATGGTGAAGGTATTCGTAGTCCAGGATTGGGTTTTGCTCGCTTTGCTATTACTAATAATCCGGGAACTACTTACACAGTTACTAATACCAACGACGATGGGGAAGGTTCTCTAAGGTGGGCAATAACTGAGTCTAATAATAATCCGGGTACAGATACCATTGTATTTAATATTGGTGAGGGTGGATACTATACAAATACCATAACTCCCTTATCGGCTTTGCCAGAAATTACATCCCCTGTCTTGATTGATGGTACCAGTCAACCGGGATACGCGGGAACGCCGATCATTCAAATTAGTGGTTATTATCTTACTTATTATCAACCAGATCAAGCAGTCTCAGGTCTAGTTATTAGTGCTGGTGACAGTACCGTCCGTGGCTTAATTATTACTCAGTTTAGTGGCTATGGAATACAATTAACTGACCAAGGTAATAATATTATTCAAGGTAATTATATTGGCGGAGTTAATTATATTATTAGCGAAATTGGCAACAATCTTGAGGGATTGGCTGGCCAATTTTTCTTTGGCAATGGAGAAGGGGGTATTTTAATTGAATCTGCCAATAATCTGATTGGGGGAGCGACTACCAGTGAAAGGAATATTATCTCTGGTAACACAGGAAAACCAGGTGTATTAATTAATGGTGAAACTGCAATTGATAACCGAGTCGTTAATAATTACATTGGTCTTGATTCATCGGGAACTTCATCCCGTCCTAATGGGGTTGGAGTCGAGATAGTTAACGGTTCCAATAATATTATTGACAAAAACATTATTGCTGGCAATACTAACACCGGCGTAAGTGTATTGTCCTATGGAAATATCGCCAATAATAATCAAATACTCAGTAACTGGATTGGTACTAGCAGCCAAGGCTACTATTTTTTAGGTAACGGGGATGATGGGATTGATTTAGCTGGAGCAAAAAATACCCTCGTGCAAGGCAATCACATCTATTATAATCAATCGACCGGTGTTGTTATTCGCGGAGCCGATGCCACAGGTAATCAAATTACAGGTAATTCTCTGTTTAATAATGCCGAGGGGATGAGTATCCAAGAAGAGGCACAAGGTAATTCAATTACAGGAAATACCATCAACCATAACAACTCTAACGGCATTTCCGTAGATAATTCTCAGAAAAATACTATTCAAGGCAATAGTATCTATGAGAATTATGGTTTAGGGATTGATTTAGGACGGGATGGAGTCACCGTTAATGATGAAGGTGATAGCGATACAGGAGCGAATGCTTTACAAAACTATCCCGTTTTCACCTCTGCTGAAGTTGTCGCAGGAACAGCCACCTTGATGGGTTATCTAGATAGTGAAGCCAATAAGGAATACAGGATTGAAATTTTTGCTAATCGTACACAGGATGCTAGTGGTAACGGAGAAGGAGAGGATTACCGTACCTATATCACTGTGACTACGGATGATAATGGTCGTGCTGATTTTACCCTTTCCTTGTCTGCCGAGAGACTGTATAGCTATATTACTGGCACAGCAACTAATCCCGATGGCAACACCTCAGAATTTTCTCCCTCTATCACCCTAACGGGAGAGTTACCCAATTTAATGATTACTGAGGCTACTGCTCCTACTAATGTGGGTTTAGAACAGTCTTTCACCGTGAATTGGACGGTTAAAAATCAAGGTACAGTTACCACCCCATGGAGTTCTTGGAGCGATGGCATTGTCTATTCTTCTGATAACATCTGGGGCAATGATAATGACTATTATATAAATAACTTTTGGATTGATTCATCTAATAGCAACGTACCTTTAGATCCCGATGAAACTTATACAATGACGGGCAATGTTACCTTGCCTAGTTATATAGCTGCTACGAGTGGCTATTTATTGCTGAAGACGGATCAATATAATTATCAAGCAGAAACCGATGATACGGATAATATATATAGTATTCCTATAGTCATTAGTCAACCCAATTTAATTATTACTGAAGTAACAGCACCGACTACGGCTACTGCTAGTCAGACTATTACCCTATCATGGACGGGGAAAAATGACAGTTCTGTTACTACGGGAAGTTCCTACTGGTATGATCAGGTAGTCTTCTCCACCAATGACATCTATGGGGATAGTGATGATATTTATCTTAATCAACAATATATCTCTAGTAGCAACGGATTACCCTTAGAACCGAATGAAACCTATACAGCAAGTAGTACCATCACCTTACCCAGTAATGCAGTAGGTAATGGCTA
Source organism: Microcystis sp. MC19 (assembly GCF_003019735.1). Lineage (NCBI taxonomy): Bacteria > Bacillati > Cyanobacteriota > Cyanophyceae > Chroococcales > Microcystaceae > Microcystis > Microcystis sp. MC19. The sequence continues at coordinate 4,097,924 of NZ_CP020664.1, forward strand.
TTTGCTATTTAAGACAGATGCTTACAACTACCAAACAGAATCCAACGAAAACGATAACGTTTATACTCAGGCGATTAATATTGCTGCACCCAATTTAATTATTACTGAAGTAACAGCACCGACTACGGCTACTGCTAGTCAGACTATTACCCTATCCTGGACGGGGAAAAATGACAGTTCTGTTACTACAGGAAGTTCCTACTGGTATGATCAGGTAGTCTTCTCCACCAATGACATCTATGGGGATAGTGATGATATTTCCCTAACCTGGTACTACTATATTGACAGCTATTATGGCTTACCCTTAGAACCGAATGAAACCTATACGGTTAATACCAGTGTCACCTTACCCAGTAATGCAGTAGGTAATGGCTATTTGCTATTTAAGACAGATGCTTACAACTACCAAACAGAATCCAACGAAAACGATAACGTTTATACTCAGGCGATTGATATTGCTGCACCCAATTTAATTATTACTGAAGTAACAGCACCGACTACGGCTACTGCTAGTCAGACTATTACCCTATCCTGGACGGGGAAAAATGACAGTTCTGTTACTACGGGAAGTTACTACTGGTATGACCAGGTAGTCTTCTCCACCAATGACATCTATGGGGATAGTGATGATATTTATCTTAATCAACAATATATCTCTAGTAGCAACGGATTACCCTTAGAACCGAATGAAACCTATACGGTTAATACCAGTGTCACCTTACCCAGTAATGCAGTAGGAAGTGGGTACTTACTATTTAAGACAGATGCTTACAACTACCAAACAGAATCCAACGAAAACGATAACGTTTATACTCAGGCGATTGATATTGCTGCACCCAATTTAATTATTACTAATGTCACCGCTCCCACTACGGCTACTGCTGGTCAGAGTCTTACCCTATCTTGGACGGGGAAAAATGACAGTTCTGTTACTACGGGAAGTTACTACTGGTATGACCAAGTAGTCTTCTCCACCAATGACATCTATGGGGATAGTGATGATGTTACAGTCATTAGTTATGAATATATCTCCAGTAGCTACGGCTTACCCTTAGAACCCAATGAAACCTACACAGTAAGTCGTAACGTTACCTTACCCGGCCAGGCGATAGGAAGTGGGTACTTACTATTTAAGACAGATGCTTACAACTACCAAACAGAATCCAACGAAAACGATAACGTTTATGCTCAAGCGATTGATATTGCTGTACCCAATTTAATTATTACTGAAGTAACAGCACCGACTACTGCTACTGCTAGTCAGACTATTACCCTATCCTGGACGGGGAAAAATGACAGTTCTGTTACTACGGGAAGTTACTACTGGTATGACCAAGTAGTCTTCTCCACCAATGACATCTATGGGGATAGTGATGATATTTATCTTAATCAACAATATATCTCTAGTAGCAACGGATTACCCTTAGAACCGAATGAAACCTATACAGCAAGTAGTACCATCACCTTACCCAGTAATGCAGTAGGTAATGGCTATTTGCTATTTAAGACAGATGCTTACAACTACCAAACAGAATCCAACGAAAACGATAACGTTTATACTCAGGCGATTGATATTGCTGCACCCAATTTAATTATTACTAATGTCACCGCTCCCACTACGGCTACTGCTGGTCAGAGTCTTACCCTATCTTGGACGGGGAAAAATGACAGTTCTGTTACTACAGGAAGTTCCTACTGGTATGACCAGGTAGTTTTTTCCAAGAATAATATCTATGGGGATAGTGATGATGTTACAGTCATTAGTTATGAATATATCTCCAGTAGCTACGGCTTACCCTTAGAACCCAATGAAACCTACACAGTAAGTCGTAACGTTACCTTACCCGGCCAGGCGATAGGAAGTGGGTACTTACTATTTAAGACAGATGCTTACAACTACCAAACAGAATCCAACGAAAACGATAACGTCTATACTCAGGCGATTGATATTGCTGCACCAAATTTGACTATTACCAGTGCGACTGCGCCTAGCACTGGTATTTTAGGGGGAGCTATATCAGTTTCGTGGACGGTACTAAATAATGGAACTGTTTCCGCGAATGCTGATTGGTATGATTCAGTTTATCTGTCTAATGATCAGACTTGGGATAGTGGAGATACATGGATTACTGCTTTCTGGGAAGCTGCAAGAAGTCCCCTCGCCGCTAACACAAGTTATACAGATACCCAAAATATTTCTATTCCTAATTATGCAGGCACCGGTGATAAATATTTGATCTTTGTTACGGATCAATACTCTTACTCCTACTACAACCAACAAGGAGAAACGAACGAAAACGATAATACTTATGCTGTTCCTATCACTTTAGGTGCGCCAGACTTAATCATATCTGGAGCAACTGCACCCAGTAGCGGGGTTGTGAATGGAGCGATCAATGTATCATGGACGGTGAAAAATCAGGGTACGACAGATGCACCGGCAGATTGGTATGATGTTATCTATCTCTCTCCTGATAATATCCCTGGTAATGGTAATGATATTTACATTATTGACCAACCAATAAGCACTCAAACCCCCTTGATAGCGGACGGTTCATACACGATCAATCGCAGTATTAACTTACCCAATGTTACCCCAGGAAATTATTACATCTTTTTCCGCGCTGATGCCTATAATTATCAAGGAGAAACCAACGAAAACAACAACTACAGTCAAGCTATTCCCATTACTATTGGTTCGCCGGATTTAATTGTTAGTAATGCTACGGCACCAGAGTCAGGAGCATTAGGAGGAACAGTCAGCCTTTCTTGGACAGTACAGAACCAGGGAACAGTAGAAGCTCCTGCCGATTGGACTGATTATATTTACTGGTCAAGTAATGATACTTATGACGGTTCTGATACCTTCATTACCAGTATTTCAGCCGCCGCACAAACTCCCGTTGCCGTCGGAGGAAGCTATAGCAAAACCGAAAATATTACCTTACCTAATCAAATAAACTTCGTTGGCAATGGTTACTTAATTGTCCGAGCAGATGGCAATAATGCACAGGGAGAAACGGACGAAAATAATAATGATCGTGCCATTCCTATCCGCATAGATGCACCAGATTTAATTGTCTCAAATGCCACTGCACCAGCATCGGTAACTGTAGGTGCAACGATTAGCGTTACTTGGGATGTGAAGAATCAAGGAACTGTTGCGGCTAATGCTGATTGGTACGACAGGGTTGTGATTTCTACTGACCAAATCTTCGGTAATAGCGATGATACTTATCTGACAGAAGTTTGGCAAGGTTCATTTACTCCCCTAGCAGCCGGAGCAACCTATAGCCGCACCCTCAATGTTACCTTACCCAGTACCGCTACTGGCGATCGCTATTTGCTCTTCAAGGCTGATAACTATAACTATCAAGGTGAGACAGACGAAAATAACAACGTCTATTCCCTACCAATTAATATTTCCGCTTCCGACCTCCAAGTTACAGCAACAAATGCTCCGACAAGTGCCATTTTAGGGGAAACAGTTGAATTAACTTGGACTGTCACTAATAACGGTACGGGAGCAGCAAGTCAGGATTGGTATGATCGAGTTTACCTCTCCAGTAACCAAACTTTAGATAGCAATGACGTTCAAGTTACTTCCGAATGGATAGCGACACAAACGCCTTTAGCTACTGGTGCAAGTTATACTATCAGCAAGAATGTCACCTTACCTAGTTTTACCCCCGGTAATCAATATTTACTCTTTGTTACTGATCGAGACAATTATCAAGGGGAAATAAATGAAAATAATAACCTGACTGCGGTTCCTATCACTTTAACCGCTCCCGATTTAATTGTTTCTAATGCTTCCGCACCTGCAACCGGAACAGTCGGTAAGAGTATTGAAGTTTCTTGGACAGTACAAAACCAAGGGACAAGCGCCGCTCCCACTGATTGGTATGATCGCATTTACCTCTCCAACGATGCTATTTTTGATGCTAATGCTGACACTTACATCACCCAAGAATTAATCTCCACTCAAACACCATTAGCCGCCGGTGCAAGTTACAGCATTACTCGCAATATCAACCTCCCCAACTTTGCCACAGGAAACCGTTATTTAATCTTTGTCGCTGATGGTTCGGGAGGTCAAGGGGAAACTAACGAGACTAACAATACTCGTGCTGTCGCCATTAATCTCAATGCTCCCGACTTAGTAGTAAGTGATATTACCGCACCAGTTGAATCCTTGTCTGGACAACCAATTGAGATCAATTGGACTGTCAAAAACCAAGGAGCAGCAACCGCAGAAGGAACTTGGTATGATTATGTGTCTTTAGTTAATACGGCGACCAATTCCACCCAGTATGTCGGAATTTTTGAATATTCAGGTAGCTTGGCCGCCGGAGCCTCCTTAAATCGGACTCAATCCTACAGCGTTCCCCTCAGTTTAACTGGTAACTATCGAGTGGTTGTAACGACCGATTTTTACGGACAACTTGCTGAAGGAACGCAGAACGAATCGAACAATACTACTACAGATGATCGTCCGATTTCCCTACAACTTGCTCCGGTTCCCAATCTACAAGTTACCGGGGTAACTGCACCATCGACGGCTTTTTCCAGTCAAGAAACCGTCGTACAATGGACAGTGAAAAATGTCGGTACTGGTGCCACTAATGCGCCTGTTTGGTATGATCGAGTTTATTTGTCTCTCGATACTGCTTATGACGATGCTGATACCTATTTAGGAGACGCAGTTAATCCTAGTTATCTCAACCCGGATGATAGTTATAGCAACAGCTTAACCGTAACCCTACCTCGCGGTATTGATGGCAATTACTATTTCCTTGTACAAACTGATGTTTATAACTACGTTACCGAAGTTGGTAATGAAGGAGATAATTGGGGATCTGGTGGGCCGACGGATGTTAATTTAACTCCACCCCCCGATTTACAAGTAACGGCGGTTAATGCTCCTAATGGAGCCTTCTCAGGACAACCAATGAACCTGAGTTGGACTGTCACTAATGCTGGTACAGGACGTACTTTAGAAACAGCTTGGTATGATCGCGTGTTGATGTCGGAGGATGCAACTTTAGATGCAGGCGATCGCTTTTTGGGAGATTTCTATCATAGTGGTGCGTTAAATGCCGGTGAAAATTATACCGGTTCAGCGACAGTTAATTTACCCATTGGTGTGGCGGGAAGTTTCTTCTTCTTTGTCCAAAGCGACATCTATAACAACGTTTATGAGCACGTTTTTGAGAATAACAATAGTGGCTACGACACCACAGCAACGAACATTACCCTAACGCCGCCACCAGATTTAGAGTTTGAATCCTTAACGATTCCGAGCAATGCTCGTTCTGGTAGCAGTTTAAGCATCAGTTATCGAGTCACTAACTTTGGAGCCACAGAAACCCCGAATTATTATTGGACCGATACCTTCTATCTTTCCAGCGATAATCAACTAAATACGGCAACGGACATTAATTTGGGTAGTGTCGGCCAGTATGGCGTTCTTTATCCAGGTGATGGTTATGATCGTACCGCTAACTTTGCCTTACCCAATACCTTAACTGGCACCTACTACGTCTTTGGTGTGACCGATAGCGGCGATCAAGTATTTGAATTAGATAATGTTAATAACGTCACTCAAAGTATCAATCAAGTACAAATTGTTTCCCAACCGGCGGATTTAGTTGTCACTGAAGCAATTATTCCAACTACGGGAGAAGCTGGTAAGACAATTCAAGTGCAATGGACAGTGAAAAACCAGGGAACTGGGGATACCATTGTTAACAGTTGGAGCGATCGCCTTGTAGTTTCTAACGATGAGGTTTTAGGGGATGCAGATGATCTGACCCTCGCCAGCTTCACCCGCACCGGACTTTTAGCTCCCAATGGTACCTACAGTCGGACTGAAAGTGTTATCTTACCCTTTACCTTAGAAGGCAATTATCAGCTATTTGTCGTCACTGATTCGGCTAATAGCGTTTATGAAGGTAGCAATGAGGGAAATAATGCCTCTAGTGCTTTTCCCCTCACCATCTCTCGTGATACTCCCGATCTCCAAGTTACTAGCATTACTCTGCCAAATACTGTGACCCCGGGACAGCCGCTGACCCTCAATTGGACGGTGGCGAATTTGGGGGTAGGACGGACTAATAGCAATTATTGGTACGATCAGGTTTATTTGTCTTTAGATAAAAATGTCAGCGGTGATGACATTAATTTAGGGTCGGTTTATCGTTCAGGAGCCTTAGAGCCATCAGCAAGTTATAGTGCCACGGGTACTTTCTCCCTTCCTGTTAATTTGAACGGTAGTTACTATGTTCTGGTGCAAACTGACCGGGATAATAACGTTATTGAAGGTACATTTGAGAATAATAACGTTTTAGCCAGCGATAGTACCAGTGGAGGCGGTTCGGGAACTGGAACTCTACCGATTACCCCCGCTCCTTCTGCTGATCTTGCCGTTACTTCTGTCGATGCGCCGGAACAGGGAATTGCCGGACAATCTCTGAGTTTGACTTGGACGGTTGTTAATAATGATGCCAATACGGGTCAAAGTTGGTATGATGCCGTTTATCTATCCCGCGACCAAGTATTCGATCGCACCAGTGATATTTATTTAGGCTATCGCAACCATACGGGGGGATTAAATGCAGGAGATAGTTATACTGCAACTCAATCTTTTAACATACCGCGAGGCTTAGGGGGACGTTTTTACGCTTTCGTGGTGACGGACGGCGGTAATGCTGTTTATGAACGGTTAGGAGAGATCAATAATGTTAATTATGACGGATTCTCAACGGAAATAATTTTGCCGCCTCCGGTTGATTTAGTAGTAGGGACAATTACTATTCCTGTCAATGGAACTCCTGGTCAAAATGCCACAATTAGTTATACCGTAAACAATCAAAGCACGAATGAGGCGATCGGCACTTGGGAAGATACAATCTATCTTTCTCGCGATAATCAATGGGATGTCAATGATGCTTTCTTCGGTCGTGTTTCCCAAACAGGACCAGTTGCTGGAGGCGGAAGCTATAGCAAGACAGTAACCGCTGCTTTACCAGGAATAGCAACCGGAGATTACTATGTAATTGTTCGCAGTGATATCCGCAACTACATACCAGAATCTAATGAAGCGAATAATATTGGGGCTTCTTTAGATGACTTTGCTGTTGATGTCGAGTCCTTAGAATTAGGTACGCCTGATACAGGGACTTTAGGACAAGGACAGTCAGTTTATTATCGGGTTGATGTACCAGCAGGAGAGACGCTGTTACTGAATTTTGATAGTCAATCTACTGCGGCGGCGAATGAGCTTTATATCCGTTATGGAGATATACCGAGTCGCGGTCAGTTTGATATCGGTTATTCCCAACCCTTTTCGCCTGATCAAGAAATAGTTATATCTAGTACTCGTGGCGGAACTTATTATGTTCTTGCCTACGGGGATAATGTAATCGGTGATGCGCCTAGCTATAGCATCAGAGCCGATGTTTTAGAATATTCTATTACCGATTTGGGAACAAATCTCGGTAGTAACAAAGGACAAACTACTGTCAGAATTTCGGGTGCAAAATTCACTCCCAACGATGTTGCTAGTTTAATTGGAGCGGATGGCACACAACGGCAAGCTAGTAAAATCTGGTGGAAAAATAGCACTGAATTATGGGCAACTTTTGACTTACAAGGACTAAGTACAGGAGCTTATGATGTCAAGGTCAATAATGCTACTCAGACTGCTGTTTTAGATGATGGGTTCACGGTAACGGTAGGGGACGAAGGCAGTCTGGAAACCCAATTAAACCTTCCCAGTGCTTTACGTCCAGGACAAGCAGGAATCGTGACGATTAACTATGCTAATGCCGGAGAAACCGATATTGTCAGTCCCTTGCTCGTTCTCAGTACACTTAACGCTAATTTACAATTATCTGATGGCAGTTCAAGTGATAGTTATCAATTCCTTGCCGTTGGTTCAGAAGGTCCAGCCGGAATCTTATCGCCTGGAGAACGCGGGACTTTATCACTCGTTTTTCAGCCTACGGTTAGTACGGGAGAAGTTAATCTAAACTTACGGAGTCTTTCGGCAGGGGAACAACCCTTAGATTGGTCCGAGATTAAAGATAATTCCCGCCCTAACTTTATTTCTGATGAAGCATGGGAAGGCATTTGGAATAACTTTATTGCCTCTGTGGGTACAACCCCTCAAGAATATGTTGCTGCGCTCGCCGATAATGCCAATACATTTAGTCAATTGGGGAGCTCTATCTCTAACGCATCTCAACTAATTGCCGCAGAGATTCAACAAGCTAGTAGTACTTTGTTAGGCAAAAATTTAACGAGTATTCTTGATGCAAGTATACCTAGTCCTGGATTGGATCTAAGTTTTGTACGCTTCTTCCAATCTTCCTTTGACGGACGACTCAAATTAGGAGCTTTGGGCTATGGCTGGACACACCTTTGGGATATTACTGCCACTGCCGATACCGAAGGAACGGTTACGATTCAGGAGTCGGGGAATATTCGTCTCTTTGAACGGCAAGCCGACGGCAGTTATATAGGTCAACCCGGAGACAATGCTACTCTAGCGCTGGTAGGGAATAGTTACCAGTTACGGGAATCTGATGGAACAATTTTAGCGTTTCGTGTCAACGGCAAACTGGATTATCTTGAAGACCCGAACCAAAATCGAATTACTGTAGGTTATACCAATGAACGCCTGACCAGTATCAACCATTCTAACGGCGATCGCTTGACGTTAGACTACAATAGTCAGGGACGTATTAGTCAATTAACCGATGCAACAGGTCAAGTAACAACTTATGCTTACAATGAAACAGGAGAACATCTGTTAAGTGTTACAAATTTTCAAGGAACCATCTCTTACACTTACAATAATAGTATTGATTTAGCCAAACAAAATGCTTTGGTTTCTATTACTTTACCAGATGGGACAATTACAGAGTTTAGTTATGATAATCAAGGACGTTTAACTCAAGAAAGTCTCAATGGCGTTCCTCAAATTAGTTATGGCTATGACACCAGTACAGGAATAATCATAACTGATGCAGCAGGAAAAGTTTCTAAATTGGTACTGAATGAATTAGGGCTAACTAATTATTCTGAAGATGCACTTAGAAGAATTACTCAATATCTTTATGATGAAAAAGGTAATTTAATTCAAGAAATTGCTAGTGATGGAACGATATCGAGTTTTGCCTATGATAGTCACAACAATTTAATAAAAAGTGTTGATGCTTTGGGTCAGAAAGTTGAATTTACTTACGAATCTCAGTTTAGTAACCTAACAGCGATCCAGGATCAACGAGGTAATCTCCTTACCTATGACTACGATACTCGAGGGAATTTAACGGCGATTACTTATGCAGATGGTAGTCAAGAAACTTTCACGCTTGATAGTCAAGGTAATATTATTTTATCCGTTAATCGTCGCAACCAAACTATTCAATACACTTATAATAATCAAGGATTATTAACCCGTAAGGATTATGCTGATGGGTCTAGTGCTAATTATACTTACGATAGTCGGGGCAATCTTCTCTCAGCTACTGATTCTGATAGCAGTATTACTTATACCTACGATACAACCGACCAACTTACAAAGGTAACAGACGGAGACGGACGCTTACTGGAGTTTAGCTATGATACGGCGGGTCGTCGTAGTCAGATGGTAGATCACAATGGCTTTACTACTAACTATAGCTACGACAATAATGGTCAATTATCTCGTTTAAGCGATGGTAATGATGTCACCATTGTTACCTATACCTATGACACAGTGGGACGTTTAATCCGTGAAGATAACGGAAATGAAACCTATACGACGTATGACTATGATGATGCTGGACAACTCGTGAGTCTGGTTAACTATTCTGGAGATGGAACTATTAACTCAAGCTTCGAGTACAATTACGATACAATGGGTCGCCGTACCAGCATGACGACCTTAGATGGAACAACGACTTATGGATATGATGGCATTGGTCAATTAACGTCTGTGATTCTGTCTAATGGACGCACAATTGAATATCGCTATGACGCGGCGGGTAATCGTATTTCTGTTCAAGATAGTGGAGTTACGAACAACTACAATACTAATAACCTCAACCAATATACTTCTGTTGGCAGCACAACCTATAGCTACGATTCCGATGGCAATTTAATTAGTAAAATTGAAAATGGGTTGACTTCTAGCTTTATATATGATGTAGAAAATCGTCTGATTAGTGTAACGAACTCTGATGGCAATTGGATTTATGAATATGATGCTTTAGGAAATCGGATTGCCAGTATTTTTGATGGTGAAAGAACCGAATATTTAATCGATCCAGCAGGATTGGTAGATGTGGTAAGTGAGTATGATAATTCAGGAAACTTGCTTGCTAATTACACCTATGGATTAGGATTAGTAGGTCGCGTGGATGGAACCAATACTGCTTACTACTATGACAGCGATGCCATTGGCTCAACTGTTGGCTTGACCGGGGCTACAGGTAGTTATCTTAATCGCTATCACTATCTGCCATTTGGGGAAGATTTAAGCAAAGTTGAGACGGTGACTAACCCCTTTGAATATGTTGGGCAATGGGGGGTGATGGACGAAGAGAATGGACTCAATTTCATGCGAGCGCGTTATTATGCTCCCTCTGATGGTCGTTTTACTAATCCAGATCCAATGGGAATTAAGGGAGGATTAAATTTATATAATTACGTCGAAAATGATCCTATTAATTTTATCGATTTATCTGGATATGGAAAAGGTAAAATTTTTGTCAAAATTGTAGAAGCAGTAATTGAAAAAAAACGAGGTCAAGTATTTAAAAAATTACGTGGTGTTGGTGAAGAAAGTTTTGAAAATTATGACGAAGCAGCAGATGCTTTGAGAAATCTAGGGAAGAGAGATGGTTTAGTTGCTCCTGCTGAAGACATATCTAAGATACGCCAAAAAACTAATGGATTTAATGAAACTGAATTAGGGGAAACCCACATTCATGCTCAAGGTCGAGAAGGTGGCCATGGTTTTAGACAAAGACAAAGAGGCTCAGCCTCAGTTGAAGTTGTTGCTAGTATTGCGGCAGGGCTGACAGCTTCTTATTGGGCTAGCCAGTTGTTTCCAGATAATTTCTGGGCTGAAACAGCAGGGGAAATCATCGATATTTTTAATCCTCTATCTCTGCCACAAGATTTACTCGATCTCTGGGATTGGTTAAACGATCAATCTGTACCTATCATCCGTCCCTCCGATCCCAACGATATCGTAGGACCAGCAGGATTTGGCGATGAAAAATGGATTGCCTCGCAAACCCTTCCCTATACCATTCGCTTTGAAAACCAAGCCAGTGCGACTGCACCTGCTCAAACTGTTTACATTACCCATCCCTTAGACTCTGACGTTGATTTCCGTACCTTCCGCTTAGGTAGTTTCGGTTGGAGTGGTTTAACCTTTAATGTTCCTGAAAACCGCTCTTTCTACAATCAGCGTGTGGATTTAACGGAAGAACATGGCTTCTTGGTTGATGTTTTTGCTGGTATTGACATCCAAAAAGGCGAAGCTTTCTGGACCTTAACCACTATCGATCCAGAAACAGGTGAAACTCCCGAAAACCCCTTAATCGGCTTCTTACCTCCCAATAACGAAGATGGAGTAGGCGATGGCTTTGTTACCTATAGCATTCGTCCTAGTCGCACGGCTGAAACAGGAGATGTCATCGATGCAGAGGCGACCATCATCTTCGATACGGAAGAACCCATCAGCACTCCACCTATTTTCAACACCCTTGATGTTGATAAACCTAGCAGTCAAGTTGATGCTTTACCCACCACGACGGATAACCCTGAATTTACCGTTAAGTGGACAGGAACAGATACAGGATCAGCTTTGGCAACTTATACTATTTATGTCTCTGATAATGGCGGTAATTATACAGTCTGGCTCAATAATACTGAGTTAACCGAAGCCACTTACACGGGGACAGCCGGACATACCTACTCCTTCTACTCAGTTGCAGTTGATAACACAGGTAATACAGAAGCAGCACCGACGACGGCAGATGCAACCATACAAATCGGTGGCGCAGTTAATCAACCTCCACAAATCTCGGTCAATGCAGGCTTAACTCTTGATGAAGGAGCTAATTCTGCTATTTCTAATAGTCTGCTTGCTGTTACAGATCCAGATAATACCGCGGATCAGTTAACTTTTACCATCAGTACGATTCCGACAAATGGGAATTTACAACGCAATGGAGTTACTTTAGCGGTTAATGAGACCTTTACCCAAGCCGATATTAATAGTGGCTTACTATCCTACATTCATAATGGCGGAGAAACGACCAGTGATAGCTTTAGCTTTACGGTAGCTGATGGAGTAGGTGGTAATATCAGTGTCACAAGTTTCGTCATCACAGTTAACCCAGTAGATGACGCACCAACCGTCCTCAATCCGATTACAGATGTCAATGTTGACGAAGATGCAGCCAATACCGTCATTAATTTAACTAATATCTTCAGTGACGTTGATAATGACCCGACTTCAATTGTTAAATCAGTATTCCTCAATGACAATACAGGATTAGTCACCGCTACCATCCTTGACAATCAATTAACTCTAGACTACCAAGACAATCAATCTGGTACGGCAAATATTACGATTCAGGGAACATCCAACGGTAAAACTGTTGACAATACTTTCCTAGTCACAGTTAACCCAGTAGATGACGCACCAACCGTCCTCAATCCGATTACAGATGTCAATGTTGACGAAGATGCAGCTAATACCGTCCTTGATTTAACTAATATCTTCAGTGACGTTGATAATGACCCGACTTCAATTGTTAAATCAGTATTCGTCAATGACAATACAGGATTAGTCACCGCTACCATCGTTGACAATCAGTTAACCCTCGACTATCAAGACAATCAATCCGGGATAGCTAATATTACAATTCGGGGAACATCTAACGGTAAAACTGTTGACAATACTTTCCTAGTCACAGTTAACCCAGTAGATGATGCACCAACTGTCCTCAATCCCATTACTGATGTCAATGTTAACGAAGATGCAGCTAATACCGTCCTTGATTTAACTAATATCTTCAGTGACGTTGATAATGACCCGACTTCAATTGTTAAATCAGTATTCGTCAATGACAATACAGGATTAGTCACCGCTACCATCGTTGACAATCAGTTAACCCTCGACTATCAAGACAATCAATCCGGGATAGCTAATATTACAATTCGGGGAACATCTAACGGTAAAACTGTTGACAATACTTTCCTAGTCACAGTTAACCCAGTAGATGATGCACCAACTGTCCTCAATCCCATTACTGATGTCAATGTTAACGAAGATGCAGCTAATACCGTCCTTGATTTAACTAATATCTTCAGTGACGTTGATAATGACCCGACTTCAATTGTTAAATCAGTATTCGTCAATGACAATACAGGATTAGTCACCGCTACCATCGTTGACAATCAGTTAACCCTCGACTATCAAGACAATCAATCCGGGATAGCTAATATTACAATTCGGGGAACATCTAACGGTAAAACTGTTGACAATACTTTCCTAGTCACAGTTAACCCAGTAGATGATGCACCAACTGTCCTCAATCCCATTACTGATGTCAATGTTAACGAAGATGCAGCTAATACCGTCCTTGATATAACTAATATCTTCACCGACATCGATAATGACCCGACTTCAATTGTTAAATCAGTATTCGTCAATGACAATACAGGATTAGTCACCGCTACCATCGTTGACAATCAGTTAACCCTTGACTATCAAGACAATCAATCTGGGACAGCTAATATTACAATTCGGGGAACATCTAACGGTAAAACTGTTGACAATACTTTCCTAGTCACAGTTAACCCAGTAGATGATGCACCAACTGTCCTCAATCCCATTACTGATGTCAATGTTAACGAAGATGCAGCTAATACCGTCATTAATTTAACTAATATCTTCACCGACATCGATAATGACCCGACTTCAATTGTTAAATCAGTATTCGTCAATGACAATACCGGATTAGTCACCGCTACTATTATTGACAATCAGTTAACCCTTGACTACCAAGACAATCAATCTGGGATAGCTAATATTACAATTCGGGGAACATCTAACGGTAAAACTGTTGACAATAGCTTCACCATAACAGTTAACCCCGTCAATGATGCACCCACATTACAACAGGAAATAGCCAATCAAACCGCCACCGAAAATCAACCCTTCAGCTTCACCATTCCCGCCAACACCTTCACAGACATTGACGGCGATAATCTCACCTACAACCTAGCAATAGTAACAGTCCTCCCCAGTGGCATCACCTTTGATAGCGCTACCCGTACCTTCAGTGGCACCCCCTCCGATACTGCCTCCGGCACCTATAACCTGATAGTAATCGCCAGCGACCCCGCCGGAGAAAAAGCCAACGATAGCTTTAGCCTCAACGTCCTCAACGCCATCAACGGTAGCAGTAGCAGTGAAACCGTCAACGGTACTAGCGGCGACGACCACATCAATGCTGGTGCTGGTAACGATAGCGTCAACGGCGGTGAAGGCAACGATATTCTCGATGGTGGCACAGGAAATGACCGACTCGCAGGCGGTCCCGGTGACGACACCTACATTGTCGATAGCAGCCGCGACGTAGCCATTGAAAATGCTGGCCAAGGACAAGACACCATCAAATCCTCTGTAAATTACACTCTCACCGTCAACATCGAAAATATCACCCTAACAGGTAACGCCAACATCGACGGCACAGGTAACAACCTAGATAATCTCATCACCGGTAACAGTGGCAATAACCTACTCAAGGGATTAGATGGCAACGACACCCTTATCGGTAGCGCCGGTAACGACACCCTGATTGGTGGAAAAGGAAATGATATTCTCACCGGCGGCGATGGCAGCGACTCATTCCTCTTTGGCAGTGGTGCTATCTTTAATACCAGTGATTTCGGAGTTGATAGCATCAGTGACTTTACTAAAGGAAGTGACAAAATTATCCTGAGTAAAACCTCATTCAATGCTCTTATCAGTACCATTGGCAATAGCTTACAAGCCGCCGAATTTGCTACTATTAACGATGCCGCCAACGAACTAGCCTTAGTTGGTTCTAGTAATGCTAAAATCGTTTACAATTTAGCCACAGGTAATCTGTTCTACAACCAAAATGGTGCCACAGCAGGATTAGGTAATGGCGGACTTTTTGCCACGCTTAATGGCATACCCAATCTAGAAGAAAATGATTCTCTCATCCAAAGTTAAGTCAGAAAATAGACGCAGGAGAATCCCCTCTCAAATTGACAATCTACACCCATACCATCGAAGAGCAAGTTTGTTTATGTTTAAACTCCCAACTTTAACCTTAATTACTGTTGCTGGTTTGTTAGTGGCGACGACAGAAACTTCCCCCGCCGCTGTTGTCAATGGAAGTTTTGAAACTGGTAATTTTTCTGACTGGAATACCAGTGGACAAACGAGCCTTGAAACTTCAAGTTTTGGCGTTACACCAGTTAACGGAAGTTATCAAGCAGTGTTACAAACTTGTTTTTTTACCGGTGCTTGTGATGACAGTCAATCTTTGACTAATGCTAATGATTTGGAATCATTTCTCGGCTTATCCGTTAATGAGTTAAGCAATCTAGGGGTGATTGAAGGCTCGGCCATCAAACAGACTATTACTGCTAATGCTGGCGATGTTTTCAGCTTTTCTTGGAATTTTCTGACCGATGAAGATGCGGCTAATGTAGATTACAACGATTTCGCTTTTTTTACCCTTAATAATACCTTATATTCTTTGGCGGATATTCAATCTATTTTTCCAGTTAATCCCTCTTTTTCCCATTTAAAGAAAGAAACAGGTTATCAAACCTACACGATACCAATATCGGTGACTGGAAATTATATTTTAGGGTTTGGGGTAGTTGATGTGGATAAGACAGGGGGAGGAGATAACACTATCAATTCAGCTTTATTAGTTGATAATATCAAGCTTACTAATATAGCCAAAGTTCCCGAACCTGATACTCTTTTCGGACTATTATTAACCCTAGGATTAGCCAGCAAGTGCAAGCGCAAGAATTGTTAACATCACCCGCTAAAATTGAGAAAAAGGGTTTCTCAAAGAAACCCTTTTTCTGCGTCAGTATATCACAAAAATTGCTTCGGTGCTTCAAGATAACTGATAACTGATAACTGATAACTGATAACTGATAACTGAAATGACTAACCCAAATACTGATTTTGATACTCCTTGGAAAGATGTCTTAGAAATCTACTTTGAAGACTTTGTTTCCTTCTTTTTTCCTCAAGCTCACTTAGCAGCCAACCGCAATCCTTTTGCTACAGTCGTGATGGCGCATCTCCAAGCTTTAGAAACTCGGCAAAACCGAAAAAAGCGCAAAGAAGCGAAATTAGCATTAACTAAACGGTTGTACGAACAGGGTTATCAACGAGAGGATATTATCAACCTCTTTAAGTTTATCGATTGGCTGATGAGCTTGCCCGCTGAATTAGAACAAGAGTTTCAACAGGAATTAAATCAGTACGAGGAGGAAAAACGAATGCCTTATATTACCAGTGTTGAAAGAATGGGAATGGAAAAAGGGATGATTCAAAAAGCTCGAGAATCTGTCATTGATGCCCTTGAGATTCGCTTTGAGAATGTGCCTTCTGAACTGGTTGATGAGATTAGCCAAGTTAAAGACACTTCTCTTCTAAAAAATCTCCACAGACAAGCGATTACTCTTGACTCAATCTCAGATTTTCAGGACTACTTAAATCAGTTAATCAAACCTGAATAATTCTGGTTTGTCGCCCAAGAAAACGGGTTTCTTCAAGAAACCCGTTTTCTGTGTTTAGTGACAGAGTAGCAGCTTAAATGTGTAATTAATTTTGCTTAGGCACTTATTAATCGCTACAGTTTCTCTTATCTAGTTACGAGCGGCTGAATGGGAGATACCAGCTTAGATTTTCCTCCTATTCACACAAGAGGATAACCATTGTTTTTAGACTATGAAAACCATAGAAATTACGCTATTAACACAACTTAATAATATCAACATCGCATTACCGGTGGCAGCCCAGATAATCCCAACAGTTATAACCCAGGATATAGAAGTAATAAGGGGATAGCCAATAGCTATATTCTCTAAATTTGGTTAAGTTTTTTTAAAGTTCCTGTGAGGTTACTGAAAATTTCTTGACATAGCTAGGTAGCTTAGGCTAGACTCGCGGATGAGTTTTTAGATCAATTTGATATTCCCTAACCAATTATTCTCCTAATCTCTCGATTGGCTTTGTTGTCCATTGGGATATTGTTGTGCAAATTTATCGATTTTGCCACCAAAATATCGCTGAATCCTGTTTAATTCTCTTTTTTATCCCCATCATCCCATGCCTAACACCCTTTACACCCTCGGAAATCACTTAACCCTAGAATCTGCGTTAACCCTCGATTCAGATATTGTTTATGCGCTACAACAGGCAACGCTGTTAATTTCTGGCAAATTACAACAGTTTGCTGATGATTCTGCCTTTGGCGACAAAATACAGGTAGCCTTTGGCACGGCAGTTAATACTGATGAATTACAAAGCCAGTGGCAAGCAGGCGATTTAAGTGGTTTTCCCCTTATTGAAATTGTTTCAGGAAATCACCTTAATGGGGCAAATGGGGCTTATGCAATAGCAAATAACCGAATTTACCTATCTTACGAGTTTCTGGGTCAGAATCAGGGCAATTTAGGGGCAATTGTGGCTTTACTGTTGGAGGAGTATGGCCATTATGTGGATGGGGTGTTGAATAGTACGGATGCGCCGGGAGATGAGGGGGCAATTTTTGCGGAGTTGGTGCAGGGAAATAGTCTGGATGTGGCAACCTTGGAGGTATTGAAAGCTGAGGATGATTCAAAGATAATTAATTTAAATGGGGAAGTAATTACAGTTGAACAGAATAAATTGCTTAAATCTGGCAAGATTATTGTTGCTAATGATGAATTTACATTAAGTGATTCTGGATTTAGTAATGCTCCCGACGATTCACTATTATTTGCTCAGAATATCGCTAATTATTTTGCTAATGGGAAGAAAGGCTCATTTCTTGCTTATTCCGATAACCTTGGTTTCACAGGATTTCAACTATCTAAAGCTTTAACTGATGCAGGACATCAATGGAAGGTTGCACCTAATTTGCCATTCACGTTAGAGACATTACAACAATATGATGGAGTTTTTCTTGGCGGATCCCCAGTAGATAATCAGGTATTAATTGATTATGTAAACAGTGGAGGAAATGTTTATCTAATGGCAGGAACTGGAATTACTGGAAGTTTTGATAGTGTTACGAGTGAGGCTAATGCTTGGAAGGATTTCTTGAATAATTTTGGGTTGTCATTGGCAAATCAATGGAATGAGTTTTACGGCAATATTCCTATTAACCCTTCATCTCATCCAATTCTTGCAAATATAGATCAATTATATCAACAGTATGGTCAAACAATTATTGATCTAAATGCTAATGACAATCAAGGAGTATTAATTGCTAAGAGCAATGATGGACAGGGACTTTATGCTATTTACGATCCTAATTTTCAAGTCAATCTAATCACTAATGGTAGTTTTGAAATTGGCCCAGATCCTAGTGGTTATTTACCACTTAACCCTGGTTCTACCGCAATCACAGGATGGACTGTTACGAGGGATCAAATTGACTATACAGCTTATTGGGTAGATGCAGATGGCGATCGCTCTCTCGATCTCAATGGTTCGCCTGGAGTGGGTGGTATAGCTCAAACTTTCAGCACTATTGCAGGCCAACAATACCTTGTCTCCTTTGCCTTGGCTGGCAATACTTATAGTGGAACTCCCATCAGACAACTAGGAGTTTCAGCCGCAGGCCAGTCCGAAGTTTTTTCCTTTGATACTACAGGGTTTAGTGATGATAATATGGGCTGGGTAAATAAGACCTGGGTATTTACGGCAACTGCATCCACAACGACCTTGGAATTTTATAGTTTATCTATTGAGCCAGAAAATGCTGCTTTTGGCCCCGCACTAGATAACATTTCCGTCATTTCTTTACTACCATCTATCACCTTAGCAGTAGCCCCAGTAAGTGTAACTGAAGACGGGACAGCTAATCTCATTTACACTTTCACTCGTACAGGTTCCACCACCAATCTTTTAACAGTTAACTACAGTATCAGTGGGACAGCAACCAATGGAATCGATTACACTTCTCTTCCCACCAGCGTCACCTTTGCTGCTGGTTCATCCACTGCTACTGTAGCAATTGACCCCACTGCTGACACAATAGTAGAAAGTAACGAAACTGTTATTTTAACCCTCGCTTCAGGGACAGGTTATACAGTTGGGACCACCACCGCAGTGACGGGAACAATCACCAATGATGATTTCCCTAGTATTACTCTTGCTATTTCTCCCAGCAGTGTTAGTGAAGATGGGACAGCTAATATGGCCTATACCTTCACCCGTAGCGGAGTAACCACTAATGCTTTAACGGTTAACTACACAGTCGGGGGGACAGCGACATTTAGTACAGATTACACCCAAAGCGGTGCCGCAACTTTCACCAGTACAACCGGGACAGTGACTTTCGCTGCTAATGCTACCACTGCTAAAGTCACAATAGACCCCGCTGCTGACACTACAGTGGAAAATGATGAAACCGTCGCTTTAACTCTTGCGACCGGGACAGGTTATACAGTTGGGACAACTACTCCAGTGACGGGAACCATTAATAATGATGATACCAGTGTCACTCTTGCTGTCTCTCCCAGTAGTGTTACCGAAGACGGGACAACTAATCTGGTTTATACCTTCACCCGTACAGGAGTAACCACTAATGCTTTGACGGTCAATTACAGTGTTGGTGGGACAGCAACCAATGGAACCGATTACACTTCTATTCCCACCAGCGTCACCTTTGCTGCTGGTTCATCCACTGCTACCGTAACCGTTGACCCCACTGCTGACACTACAGTGGAAAATGATGAAACCGTCGCTTTAACTCTTGCGACCGGGACAGGTTATACGATAGGTACGACCACCGCAGTTACTGGGACAATTACCAATGATGATTTACCTAGTATCACTCTTGCTGTCTCTCCCAGTAGTGTTACCGAAGACGGGACAACTAATCTGGTTTATACCTTCACCCGTACAGGAGTAACCACTAATGCTTTGACGGTCAATTACAGTGTTGGTGGGACAGCAACCAATGGAACCGATTACACTTCTATTCCCACCAGCGTCACCTTTGCGGCTAATTCATCCACTGCGACTGTAACTGTTGACCCCACTGCTGATACAACAGTAGAAAGTGATGAAACTGTTATTTTAACCCTTGCTGCGGGGACAGGTTATACCGTAGGGACAACCACAACAGTTACAGGAACCATCATTAATGATGTTTCCTCTGGCCTTGAGATTTACTCGAATAACTTTGAAACTAACGCAGGAAGTGAATGGTCAAATACAACCCGCTCAATGACTCCCTCTGGAGCCAGGAATTTTCTGGGACAGTTTTCCAATGATACAGTTAGTTTAACACTTAATGATCAACGATTAGCCAATACTAACGTAACTTTAGAGTTTGATTTATTTATTATGGATTCTTGGGACGGGAATAATACTTTTTACGGTCCTGATCAATTCAACTTAAGTATTGCTGGTGGAAATACCTTATTAAATACCACTTTTTCTAATATACAAGAACAAGAAATTGATGGCTATCCTCAAGCTTACCCCGGAAGCACAGATGCGGGTGATTATCCGGCGGGAGCGGGAGCAACCGAGATGGATACTCTTGGTTACACTTATTATGGAGATTCAGTTTATCATTTATCTTATACTTTTCCTAATGTTAGCAATTCAATCATTTTAAACTTTTCAGGAATTGGATTGCAAGGTATAGGAGATGAAAGTTGGGGTTTAGATAATGTGTCGGTTCGTGTATTTGTTGTTAGCGATGGATTGTCTCACGGTATTATTCAGTTCAGGAATGCTACTTACTCAATCAATGAAAATGGCACACCTGCCACTCAAGTTGCTCTGGATCGTACTAATGGAAGTGACGGGGAAGTTAGCGTTATTCTAACCCCTAGCAATGGAAGCGCAATCGCAGGAGACGATTACACTAATACCCCCATAACTGTCACCTTTGCTAATGGCGAAACCAGTAAAACCGTTACCATTCCCATCAATAATGATACCGTTTATGAACCTACAGAAACCGTTAACTTAACTCTATCTAGTCCTACAGGTGGCGCAACATTAGGAACCCAAACAACAGCAGTATTAAACATCATTGATAACGATGCAGTGCCGGGTGTATTAGCCTTCTCTCAGGCAAACTATAGTATTAATGAAGATGGCACTCCCGTAGTAGCTGTTACCGTTAACCGTACCGGAGGAAGTGATGGCTCAGTCAGTGCTACCATTAGCCTAACCGATGGAACAGCTACCCGTCCTGATGACTATATCAATACCTCAGTTACGGTTGATTTTGCCAATGGAGAAACCAGTAAAGTTGTCACTATTCCCATTGTCAATGATGGCGTATTTGAACCCAATGAAACCATTAATTTAACCCTAAATAACCCGACCAATGGGGCAACATTAGGAACCCAAACCACAGCAGTTTTAACTATTATCAACGATAATACACCTCCGGTTTTAACTTTATCCACCAATAAAAAAGTCATTGACGAAGAATTAGGGAATAACGCCGCTATTGGTACAGTTACTCGTAATGTCGTTACTAATCAAGATTTAATTGTCACCCTGACTTCTAGCAACACCACCGAAGCTACCGTTCCCGTTCAAGTTGTTATTCCAGCAGGGCAAGCTTCAGCAAACTTTGATATTAATGTCATTGATGATGGGATACCAGATGGGGATCAAAAAGTCACTCTAACAGCTACCGCCGGGGGATATGATCCAGTAACTTATGATGTCATCGTTACCGACTTCAAGATGCCCGATTTAGTGATTACGGAGTTTAGTAATAGTGAGACGCTATACACAGGTAAACAGTCTTTCTTTACTTATAAAGTTGTCAATAACGGGCTATTTACCGCCGACGCTACGGCTGATCCTTTAGTTGATCACATTTACTTGTCCAGCGATCCTAATTTAGATAAGAACGATAAGTTACTCGCTGATGTCAGTATTAACGGGACTATTTTAACTGGGCAATTCTATCAACGTAATCTGCCTTTCTTTGCACCGACAACACCGGGTAATTATTATCTAATTGCAGAAATTGATACCACTGATGTGGTCAATGAAGGGGTATTCGGGGAAACCAATAACCTTGTCGTCACACCGATTACGGTTCAAGCTGCTTATCGGGGAGTGGTTGCTACTGATGTGGAAGTAGGAATTGAAGAACAGTCAATTGTGTTGCGTGGGGAAGCATTAAGCAATGAGGATAATTCTCCTATTCCCTTTGAGTTTGTCACCATTGCCATCAAAAATAACGGTTTTGTGCGGGAACTTTCGGCATTAACTGATATTAATGGCAACTTTGTCAAGACCTTTAAACCCTTACCCGGCGAGGCGGGAACCTACGAAATTAACGCTTATTTCCCCGGTGTCCCCACAGAAGATGCTGCACCAGAAGATAGCTTTAAATTGTTGGGAATGCGCTTTACTGACAAGAGCATCTCTCAGAAAATTCTGGCAGATCAGACATTTACCGGACAAGTCACTCTACAAAACCTGAGCGATATCCCCATTAACGGTATTACCTACATCGTAGAAGGTGCGCCCAGTAATTGGCAGATAAAGGTCAATACTCCCTCTAATTTGGCGGGTTCGGGGCAAAATACCCTCACCTATACCATTCTCGCCCCCAATAATTCCACCGTCACCCAAGATAACTTTAATATCCGCCTCACCAGCACAGAGGGAGTCAGAGCGGTTTTACCCGTCACTATCAATTTAGAGCGTATTGTCCCCCGTCTGGTGGCTTCTGTGGATACTCTCACCAGTGGGATGTTACGGGGAGATCAGACCGCTGTAGAGTTTACTGTGACTAATACAGGTGGAGCGATCGCCAATAATATTAAAGTCTTATTACCTAATGCCCCTTGGTTAAAGTTAGCTTCCCCTGCTACTATCTCCAGCCTTGGCATCGGAGAATCCGCCAAAATCAGCCTATTATTAACCCCTGATGCCAATTTAGAGTTAGTTGAATATACAGGCAATCTCTTATTAGATGCAGATGGCAATGATGGCGATTTATCTTTGCCCTTCAAGTTCCGAGCGGTTTCTGATGCTGTGGCTAGTCTGCGGGTGAATGTGGAAAATGAGTTTACCTACTATGCAGAAGGCTCGCCCAAATTGGCAAATGCAACGGTGATCCTGCGCGATTACTTCACTTCTGCTGAAATTCGCCGCACAGTCACGGATCAAACGGGAATGGTGGCGTGGGATGACCTTCCCGAAGGCTACTACAAATTAGACGTTAAAGCCGAGAATCACCAATCCTTTAGCCAGAATGTCAAACTGGATGCGGGAGAAATTGAAACCATTACCTCTTTCCTATCCCGCCAAGCGGTGAGATATGTCTGGACAGTCGTTCCTACCGAGATTGAGGATGAGTATAAGATCACCCTCACTAGCGTTTTTGAAGCGGATGTTCCCCAGCCGGTGATCACCGTCGAACCCGAACAGATTGACATGGCGTACCTGCGACAGATTGGGAACATCAGTCAAATTGATCTGACTTTCACCAATCACGGGTTAGTTGCCTCTGAAACGCCCTATATGCTCGTATTTCCTGATACGGGCAAGTTTCCGCTCACTGAATTCTATGAATTCAAACCATTAATCGATACTATTGACCGCCTAGAAGCTAAAGAATCCCTAACCATTCCCGTGCGGATTACCCGCGTGTCGGACTGTACCGACGGCAATTGCTCGATTATCGATACTCCTTATCCCATACTCGGTGTACCCTTCTTTGGAACTTTCTTCCCCCTTTTCGAGCCTGCTATTGAATATCTCAACATTGAAGTTCCCAATGGGGGAGAAGGAGACTGGCCGGAGTTTAAATTTCCCTCACTAAACCTAGAAGGGCCTGATATCCCAATTGTCATACGAATCCCTAACAGTGATGCAACGGTTAAAATCCAGATCAATCAGCAAGCTTTGATGACGCGATCCGCCTTTGTAGGCACTCTTACCATCGACAATGGGAACGATTTTAGCCTCCAAAATATTAAGGTCAATCTGCAAATTGAGAATGCTCAGGGAAATATTGTCAACGATCTCTTTGGCATTACCCAACCGACGTTAATTAATCTTTCGGCGGTAGATGGGACAGGTATCCTCACTCCCGATGACCCCAATACTCCCCAAGATGAAGGGGTCGGCACTGCGGAGTGGACGTTTATTCCCACTAATCTCGCCGCACCGGAAGTTCCCCTGCAATACGCCATTGGCGGAACGCTTTCCTATATGGAAGACGGCAAAACCATCACCGTTCCCCTGATTTCTCCTCCTGTCACGGTTTACCCCCAAGCAGAACTCTACCTCGACTATTTCCAATCCCGTAATGTCTATGGGGACGATCCCTATACGGATATGGTGGAACCTTCTATACCCTTCTCCTTAGCGGTTTTAGTACGGAATGAAGGCAAGGGAGACGCAAAAAATCTCAGGATTACCTCCTCTGAACCCAAGATTATCGAGAATAAGAGTGGTTTACTCATTGACTTTAATATTATTGGTTCTCAGATCAATGGGGAAGATGCGGAACCATCCCTAACGGTTAATCTGGGCGATATTAAGGCGGGGGAGACTGCCGTTGGGGATTGGCTGCTGAAATCGAGCTTACAGGGCAAATTCATCGAATATGATGCCACTTTTGAGCACGTTAACAGCTTAGGCAAGCCAGAATTATCCTTAATTAAAGAGGTCAAAATCCACGAACTCATCCAGAAGGTACAGGCGGATGGGGATGATCTGCCCGACTTTTTGGTCAATGACATCGTTGACCCCAATGTTACCCCCGATACTCTTTATTTTTCTCAGGGAGGAACTGCACCGGTTAAGACTGCTACTAATGTCAGTGCCGATGGGGTGGTCAGTTTTAGCGATCGCACAGTCCAAGTCACGGCGACGGTAGAAAATGGCTGGACTTACCTCAATCTCCTCGATCCGGGTCAAGGCTTCTTTAATGTCAAGAGTATTACCCGCGCCGATGGGACGGAAGTGCCGTTGAACAATTACTGGCGCACCGATCGCACCTTCCCCGCGAGTTTGGAGTTCGAGGGAACGGAGATTATTTGGGACGTTAATAACGTAGATAACCCCATTTCTGTTCAAGAATATGACGATAAGCCGATTTATGAATTTAGGCTACACCTGTTAGACTATAACGCCACAGCCGGAGAGCAAACCTACACTGTCACCTACGCGACGGGGGATCAGACAGCGCCGAAAGTGCGAAATATGGTCTATGTGGATCCAGTTCAGCCCAATAGTTGGTTATTCCCGATTCCAGAGGAGTTGAAGGAAAAAGACAGCATTCAACTTCTCTTTACCGAACCGATTAAGCGAGAATCCTTCGATCTCAGCGATATTACCGTTACCCTTGATGGTGTTCCCATTGATAGCAGCGGTCTAAGCATTACCGTCCAGAATCCTGATATTCCCATCGCTTTCACCATCGGCAATATCGAGGGGATTAGCCAGAAGGTGGGGCGGTACGAACTGAGTGTGAATGCGGCGGGTGTGCAGGATTTTGAGGGCAATTTTGGGACAGGAGTAGTTAAGGAATTTTGGTCGGTTACAGGCGATCGCCCCTTTGTGGAATCTGTGAGCGGTTTTACTTCAAACCTGGTTACTAAGCCCATCACCCAAACCATTACCGTCAAGTTTTCCGAAGCGATTGAGCCGGGTACTTTTACTTGGGAAGATGTTTTCATCAACCGCAATGAGGAGGGCAATCTCACCAAGAATACGATTACTGTCACCCAAATTGACGAGAAAACCTATGAGGTTGGCAATTTAACCGATATTACCGATGTGGGTGGGGTTTATAACTTCCTAGTGGATGCTAAGGGAGTTGTGGATCTCGACGGCAACCGAGGGGTGGATGCCAAGGGCTTTACTTGGACGTTAGATGCAACGCCACTATCAATTGTCTCACTTACTGGTCTCAGCAGTTATCGCCGCACTAAGGTTTCTAGCCTTGATGTGAAGTTCTCCAAGGCGATCGATCCCAGTTCCTTTGATTTTAACGATCTGATTTTCACAGCTAATGGTGTGACGGTTCAACTTGACAGTAGTGTTACTGTTACGAAGCTGACGGATGTGAGCTATCGCCTTAGTGGCTTAACGGGTTTACAAGCTGGGGATGGCAATTACAGCTTAACGGTGGAGGGCAGTGGCATTCAAGATGACTGGGGCCGAGCAGGGACGAATGCTCGTGTTGTGAATTGGGCGATGGATACGGTTGCGCCAACAAAACCGACTAATCTGGTGTTTTCTCTAACGGATAATGTGCTTTCGATTAGTGGGGAGTTAGAGGAAACTGGTTTGCGGGTTTATGTGGTAGATCGGACAGATCGCCAGAGCTTAGGAGAGTTAAGCGTTATCGGAACTAGCTTTAGTGGCGACATTCAACTACCAAACGGCAATGATCGCACGATCGCCATTCAGGCATTTGATGGGGCTAATAATAGCGCCACCTCTCTATTTAAGATTGTGGGAGGCGCGATCGAGCCATACAATCCACCCAGTTTAGATCTAACTTCACTGAATCCATATTATTCCTATAGCTTTGTTGCCCAAACGGGTGACTTTCCTGACGATGGCTCCAGTGTTGATAATACTCAGTCTCAAATTAGTGCTTTTGGCACGAACGATGCTTTAGAAAAAACCGACTCATTTAATTCGTCTAGTAGTATTATTTCTCAAGGTTTCTCTACCCGAACTATTGAACTGCAAAATACAGAGCCTCCCGTTCCGGCACAAGTAGCGATCGGCTTCATTAAACCGGAAGTTTCCATTAATGATTTAGGACAAATTGCCTTTATTGGTGATGGTGCTGCGGGTGGTTTCACTGAAACATGGTTAGGAAGAACCATTAAAAAAGATACTATCTTGGTTGCAAACAGCGGCTTTGGTGTCAAGAACATAGCCCCGAATATGATCAAAAGCACTTTTGCCAATCCGAATTATGGATTTCTTCCCGACCCTAGCATTGTAACTTTTCTGGTGAATACAACCGCCCGGAATCCCGCCCGTATGTTTGATAATTTTTCTGACATAACGATTAGTGCTGGTTTGTCGAATCGTGAGTATGCGGGAGGTGTGCAGATTAATAATAATGGAGAGGTATTAGTTCGGCGTATCGAACTAGCAGAAGGACCTGCTATGCTGATGGCTTATTATCTCGGTAACTTCATTGCACCTTCTTTTATTGCTTCGGAATATATTAGTAAACCCTACTCATTCATTGAGAAATGGGATGCCAATAAAACCAACACTGTTACACCCGTGGCTCAGGGTTTTGTTCCTCTACTGCTCCTAAACGACCTCTCTTTAGCATTATCTGGTCTCACTGGTATGTATGGCGGATTGCTATTCCTTGGAGCTGTCCCCATCCTGCGAACCTACTCGCCAGACTACTACGGACTACTGAGTAATCCGAGTTTCAACAATAATGGTGATACTGTATTCAATAGTTTTCTTGAGGGTACTTGGCATCCTACGGCCTCAGCAGGACATTATTCAGCTTTAGATACTCCTAGTACCATACTGGGAGCCCCAACCATCTTTACTGAACAAAAGTATGATCCATCTGCTGGAGCACCGAGATTTTGGATGGCAGATAATGGAACTGTGGTGCGTTATTATCAAAACAAGATAGAACTTTTAGATGATAGTTTAAATGTCGTAAAAGATATTGCATCTGATTTTTCGAGTTTGGGACAAAATCCTCGAATTAGTGACGATGGAACGGTTGTAGCTTTTTACGGAAACTTGAGCGAAGGTGGCGCAGAAAAATATCAAACAACTCCGGGAGAAGGCATTTTTGCTTATCGTGTTGAAGATGGGGCTATCGAACGAATTGCTGGGATTTCGGGTAATGGCTATTTAGATCAGGGCGAAATCTGGGAAGACTACAATAAGAATGGCACGCTTGATCAAGGAGAAGACGAAGGCATTTTCAGCGGTTTTGATCCTGATTCACCAGTCGGAGTTAATACTCAAAATATCGGACATACTGTTGCTTATATTGGTTTTAATAAGCAAAACAACAAAGGCCTGTATTCAACTAATTTTGGTTTTTCCAATGATGAAAATCAGCTTCTTTTGCCATCATTGATAATTGAGCAGGGAAATGGAATCAGTGATGTGGCAATCTACGATCCGATAAATATAAACGGTGATATTGCTTTTTGGGTTGAGATGGAAGATGGGCGTGATGCTGTCATGACGGCTGAAGCGATTCCCAGTATCGGGATCGATCGTTGGTGGGCAACGGTGAATGATGATCCTATTGAGGTGAATCTTTATATTTCCGTTCCAGAAACAGGTGAATATATTTTGGATATAGACATAGAAAATCTTTTATTTCAAAAGTGGGATTTAAAAAGTGAACCAAGAATAATAATCAATGGAGATGTAAGTAAATCTATTTCAATTGATGGGACTGCAAGCTTAGGAGAGTTAAAGCCAGGCCGCTACCAACTAACAATTGATGGTTTTGAGGTTCCCAGTGAGCCTATTGTTGAAGAGATAAGTTTTACTTTACAAAAAGGCAATAGAGAAATTGATAAATTAGTAACTAAATTTGTTGCCGATCATCCTGAGCCAGATATAAGCCAAACTCTCATCGCGCAATATGCTCCTATTTTGCTGTTCGAGCAAGATGAAAAATATAACCTTCCTCTTGACCCCGATGGTTATAACTGGGATGAAAAGCTACAAAGACAAGAACCCAATCAAGATAAGCCTGTAAGATTGGGAGATGCGGAAACGATTGTAAATCTAAACCCTGATTCATTGCAAAGTTCGCCTACTATTTTTGCAACCCTTTTAGAGCAAAATGGTGAAATTGCTATCTCCTACTACTTTCATTTTGCTAAAAGTAATTGGGCGGATTTTGATGGAGCCAATACCCATGATGGTGATTGGGAAGGTATAACTGTTTTCTTAAAAAATGGAGAACCTGATCGAGTTGCTTTTAATCAGCACGTAGAAATCGCAGGATTTTTTGGTTCTACCTTTACCAATGAGGGTGATGGCGGAACAACGTATCGTTGGGAATATCTTGATTTTGATGAACAGACGGGAAGACCAAAAGTTTACGTTGGTTTAGGAGGACACGCCAGTTACGCGAAAAGTGGTCAGACTAACTGGTTGCCTTCAAATTTAGAATCTCATTTAGGAAATTGGGAGAGGAAAGCTCCAAATGTAAAATATTTACCTCGTGTGGGCAAGGGTTATATTGATGATGCAATTTCTACTGAAGATGGAAAGGCTCAAAAATGGTTATTATTTCCAGGAAAATGGGGAGAGCAAAATAAAGGCAAAGCTTCAATTTTTTCACTTGGAGATGATGGACCGGAAGGTCCAGTGTTTCAAAGATTAGAAGAATTTAGTGTGGACATTGGTTCATCAAATCGAGGCGAACGTTGGTTAAATCCTTGGTCTTTTACCGATGAATTTAATATCCCTTTAATTGCTCAAGATGATGATTTTACCATTCGTCAGCAAAGCATCTTTGTATTTGACAAAGAAGATTTTCTTGCAAATGATAATTATGACGAAAACCATAATATTTCATTTAAGATACCTGATTCTAGTTCTAAGCTATTAGGAAAAATCAGTGTTAATGATGATAAAATCACATACGAGTTGCCTACTGCAATTGATACTAATGCTGAATTCATAAGGGATAGCTTTGACTATTTATTAGTAGATGAAACATCAGAAGAGGAGACAAAAGGCACAGTTAAAATTAAAATAGAGAGGCCAAAGCTCTCCATCAATAATATCACCGTTGTCGAAGGCTTAGATAATAATGCAATCCTCACCGTCACGGTTGACAAACCAAGTCCAGAACAAATTACTGTCGATTATACTACTGCTCCTGTTAGCGCGACCGCCGATTTAGATTACACTAGCACAACCGGAACTTTGATCATTCCGGCGAATACTTCTACTGCTACTATTACCATTCCTATCCTCAATGATGATCTCGATGAAGAAAACGAAACTTTTGCGATTAAACTCAGTAATCCCGTCAATGCAATTCTTACCAATAATCAGGGAATTGTCACAATTATAGATGCGAAGCTTTCCATCAATAATATCACCGTTATCGAAGGTCAAGATAGTAATGCAATCCTCACCGTTACTGTCAATAATCCCAACCCAGAACAAATTACTGTGGATTATGCTACTGCACCTGTTAGTGCTACCGCCAATGTAGATTACATTAGCAAGACTGGAACTCTCACCATTCCTGCTAATACTTCAACGGCTACTATTACCATTCCCATCCTTGATGATGATATCAATGAAGAAAACGACGAAACTTTTGCGATTAAACTCAGTAATCCCGTCAATGCAATTCTTACCAATAATCAGGGAATTGTCACCATATTGACACCCAAGCTTTCCATCAATAATATCACCGTTATCGAAGGTCAAGATAGTAATGCAATCCTTTCCGTCTCCGTCGATAAACCAATTTCCAAACAAATTAGTGTTGACTATACTACTGTATCTTCTAGTGCTACCGCCAATGTAGATTACACTAGCAAAACTGGAACTCTCACCATTCCTGCTAATACTTCAACGGCTACTATTACCATTCCCATCCTCAATGACGATCTCAATGAAGAAAACGAAACTTTTTCGATTAAACTCAGTAATCCCGTCAATGCAACTCTTGACAATAATCAGGGGATTGTCACCATCATTGATTCCGTCACCGATAATATCATTTCCATCGAAACCACTAACAATAAATACGTCAACGTTGTCATCCCCAAAAATCAACCCCTAACCAACATTCGAGCCATCGTCAACCCCTCTCCCAGTAACGCCCCAGCCAACGTCAACTTCCCCGTCGGATTCTTTGACATTGACATCCCCCAAATCAGCCAAGGCGGTGCCACCACCGTTACCCTATACCTACCCGAAGGCAGTACCGCCAATGCCTACTGGAAATACGGCGCAACCCCCGACAATCCCACCCCCCACTGGTATAATTTTAGCTACGACCCCATCTCCAAAACAGGTGCAACCTTCCAAGACCTCAACAGCGACGGTCAAAATGAGATTATCCTTCACTTTGTCGATGGTCAAAGGGGAGACGACGACCTCACCGCCAACGGACAAATTGTTGATCCAGGGGCCCCAGCTGAATCCATCAATGAAACTCCCGGTAATCAAGCTCCCACAGATTTAGCATTAAGTGCCACTACAGTAAATGAAAATGTTGCCCCCAATACAGTAATTGGAACATTTTCTAGCACAGACCCCGATACTGGCAATACCTTTACCTATAGTTTGATAGCAGGAACAGGAGATACAGATAATACTGCCTTCTCGATTGTAGGGAATCAATTACAGATTAATAATTCCCCCGATTTTGAAACCAAGAATAGTTACAGTATTCGCGTAAAAACCACAGACCAAGGGGGACTAAGTTTTGAGAAAACCTTGACAATTGCGGTAAATAATGTTAATGAAAATCCTAGTAATCAAGCTCCCACAGATTTAGCCTTAAGTGCGACCACAGTAAATGAAAATGTTCCTGTTAACACAGTAATTGGAACATTTTCCAGCACAGACCCCGATACTGGGAATACCTTTACCTATAGTTTAATAGCAGGAACAGGAGATACAGATAACTCAGCATTCTCGATTGTAGGGAATCAATTACAGATTAATAATTCCCCAGATTTTGAAACCAAGAATAGTTACAGTATTCGCGTAAAAACCACAGACCAAGGGGGACTAAGTTTTGAGAAAACCTTGACAATTACTGTCAATGATGTTAATGAAAATCCTAGTAATCAAGCTCCCACAGATCTAGCATTAAGTGCGATCACAGTAAATGAAAATGTCCCTGTTAACACAGTAATTGGAACATTTTCTAGCACAGACCCCGATACTGGCAATACCTTTACCTATAGTTTAGTTACAGGAACAGGAGATACAGATAATACAGCATTCTCGATTGTAGGGAATCAATTACAGATTAATAATTCCCCCGATTTTGAAACCAAGAATAGTTACAGTATTCGGGTAAAAACCACCGATCAAGGGGGACTAAGTTTTGAGAAAACCTTGACAATTGTGGTAAATGATGTTAATGAAACTCCTAGTAATCAAGCTCCCACAGCCCTAATTTTCCAAAATGCTGTCACCGAGTTAGCTGAAAATGTCAATGTCACCCCAGAATTTAAAGTCGCCGACCTCCTGATTGAAGATGATGGTTTAGGAACCAATAATCTCTTCCTCACAGGACGGGATAGGGAGCGCTTCTTAATTCAGAATTCGGCTCTTTTCTATGTCGGTTTTACTCCTAATTTTGAAGCCCAAAATAGTTACGAAGTCACCGTCAATGTCGATGATACAACCGTTGGTGTCACCCCCGATCTCACCCAAACCTTGACTTTAAACATCACCGATGTCAACGAAGCTCCCACAGCCCTAATTCTGGCCAATAGCACCAATACGATCGCTGAAAATACCGATACCAGTCAAGGTGTCAAAGTTGCCGATATTCAGATCAGCGATGATGCCTTGGGGACCAATAGCCTTTCTTTGTTGGGGAATGATCAGAGCAGTTTCCAGATTCGTGGCCGGGAATTATTCTTCATCGGTAAGGCTGATTTTGAAGCCCAATCCCTCTATAATCTGACGGTGGCGGTAACGGATACCACCCTCAAACCGGCTCCCAATGCCACGCCAGACGCAACGGTTAATTTCACCCTAGAAATTACCAATCTACCCGACCAAGACGTTAATCCCCAGGCCCTTGAATTTAAAAATACGGGCAATGGACAGGGTTCTCTGGTTTTCAACTTCAGTAACTTGCCCGGTAGCATACAGGTCAAAGCCATTGAGGAAGGACTTAAACAGACGGGAGCTTTCTTCAATAACGTTGTCGGTCTCTATCCAGTGGCCGATGATAACGGAGCCGTTTTTGACAGCCTCGATTTAGATGGAGATGGCAACGTGACAGAGTTAATTCAACCGGGTCAAGCGGGTTATGCCCGTACCGCCTTAAGTCAAGCAGTGAATAACTTCATTTTGCGGGCCAGTGGGGAAGGGGTAAACCAAAGCACCACCGCCGCTGAATTTGGGGATGTGTTGTTGGAAGGGGGGCGACGCTACGCACCCTTTGTAATTGCCAATGGGGGCAATCTGGGAGAAAGTCTGCAAGGGAGTGTTCAGGCATTTTTGACCAAGAATCCCGATAACGTGGCGGCTACCCTAGAAAACTATATAAGTCATGAAGTGGCCTATTTCTCCTTTGGGTCGGCAAATCCCGATGGGGCGGAACATTTACGGTCAAGGGGGAATAATATCTTTGGCTTTGAGGATTTACCGGGGAACTTACCCAATATCAGCGATAACGATTTTAATGATGGGATTTTGGCGTTTAATTTTATTGCTTAACCCCAGTTCGGGTTAAACGGAGGGGGATAACTGGACTTCCCCGTTGACAAAAAGCCATAAGCTGTGCTGTAGAAGGGATTGGTAATGATTCGGTAGTAGTGGCGTAGCTCTCTTGCTTACCTGGTATGAATTGTGTAAAATATTTATTAATAAAAATAATTGGCTCGAATCAGTCTTTAAACCTCTAGCTTGATCATGACTTTTCTGATAAATATCTTTTTCTGGCTCCTGTCTGGCTTACTGAAATATCAGTCTAGCACCGAACAAAGTCCCCCCCCTAGTTCACCTCCGTTCCCCTGTCCTAATTGTGGTTCTCACCATACGATCAAGAATGGTTCTATTCATAATGGAAAACCCAAACGTCAATGTAAAGAATGTGGTCGTCAGTTTGTGATCAATCCCACTAATAAAACCGTCTCTGACGAAACCAAACAATTAATTGATAAACTCTTGCTCGAACGAATTTCCTTACGAGGAATTGCTAGAGTAACAGGGGTAAGTTGGTCATGGTTACAAAATTATGTCAACAATAAACTGGCGGCTGTCCCCCGTCAAATAAAGGTTTCGGACAAACCAAAAGGTAAATTGGTTATAGAATGTGATGAAATGTGGTCTTTTGTTTTTTCTAAGACGATAAAGGTCTATATTTGGCTGGCAATTGATAGAAATACAAGAGAAATTATTGGTTGCTATTTAGGAGATAGGAGTCGTCAATCAGCCAAAAAACTTTGGGCTAGTTTACCAGGTGTTTACCGACAATGTGCAGTTGCTTACACAGACTTTTGGGAGTCATATAAGACAGTAATTCCCAGTAAACGTCATCGACCAGTCGGGAAAGAAACTGGTCAAACTAATCATATTGAAAGATTAAATAATACCTTTCGACAAAGGATTTCTCGGTTGGTGAGAGAGAGTCTATCTTTCTCTAAAAAAATGGAGAATCACGTTGGGGCTGTTTGGTATTTTATCCATGACTACAATGCACAACTGGCAAAGGATTAAGCCGCCATCACTACTACAGAATCACCACCATGAATAGAACCATTCTTGATCGTATGGTGAGAACCACAATTAGGACAGGGGAACGGAGGTGAACTAGGGGGGGGACTTTGTTCGGTGCTAGACTGATATTTCAGTAAGCCAGACAGGAGCCAGAAAAAGATATTTATCAGAAAAGTCATGATCAAGCTAGAGGTTTAAAGACTGATTCGAGCCAATTATTTTTATTAATAAATATTTTACACAATTCATACCAGGTAAGCAAGAGAGCTACGCCACTACTACCGAATCATTACCCTAGGTTATAGTATTTATTGACCTTAAACTGATTAAGAATCTTGCCCACTCTCAAAGCTATCTTATCTTGGCCCTTTAAAGCTCTTTTCTCCCTTTGAGTCGCCTGAACAATCAAATCTAGTTCCTTCTCTACCGCTTCTAATAATGCCTCTCTTTGTAGTTGATTTTTCTGGGCGATTAAGGGATTCCGACAAGCAATTAATCTTTCTTCGGGATAATCTTCACTCTCAAATTCCACCAAGTTTACCTGATCAAATAATCCTAATTGAATCACTTCCACCTCAGCCAGTTTCCGAATTTGAGGCTTAGTTAAACCAGTAATATAGTCTAATCCTTCTATCGGTTTTACTAATTCCTTGATTTTCGAGTTGGTTAAAATTCCCCTATCACTTACCCAGACCACATTCTCAATCCCCCAACCCTTTCTGACTTTCTCAATTTGTCCGCTTAAAGTAGCACCATCTGAAGTGTTTCCTTCAAATACTTCTACCGCTTCCTTCCTTTTCTTTTCATCTTTTTTCTAAGGCTTTTTCTGCCCACTGAGGAACTTTTCTTGGTCTTCCTGTACTGACTTTTTTAGACAATAATTTTTCGAGTCCTCCTTGACGATATTTTCCTAACCAATCTTGTACAGTGACTCTATTTCTTCCTAGCATTTCCGCAGCTTCTGTCACCGTTTTTGCCTTTTTTGTCTTTAACAAGTACAATACTTGTATTCTTTCTTTTCCTGAACCAGTTTTTTCTTTTCTAAGCAGTTCCTTGAGTTTTGCTTCACTTTCAGATATTTCTATCTTATAAACTCCTGCCATATTTTTCCTTTAACTCTACTAATATAGACCTCTTGCATAAATCCGAAAACAAACGATAGAAACAATAATAGGAGGGACTTTCAGTTAATTATTTATTAGTAGTTGATAATCTTCAAAAATGTTGCTGTACAAGGATCGACTTAAGACTTTTGCAAGAGGTCTTATGATATTCTAGCCTATCTGTAGTCACATTTTGGCGAATTGGTATAATACTAAATCCGTTGAGTAACGCACAGAAAACGGGTTTCTCCGAGAAACCCGTTTTCTACTCATGCACTCATGCAAAAGAGGGAATAGATAATCAATTTTTAATAACTGGATTTAATATCAGTCTTTAATAACAAGATTTAGTATAAACAAAAAAAAGCTCGTGTTCAACACGAGCTAAATTAACTAACTTCAAGGAGTAACTAACCACCGACCTTAACTACCGGTTTAAAACTGGGAACAACCAGTTCACTATCCTGTTTAGTCAGCTTATTGTATAAGCGTTCCGTATTGGGGAAATTAGCAGCTGGTAGAGTTGGGAAACGACGGTAGGGAACCGTATCTTCACCAAATAATTGTAGGTATTCCATGCTATTAACCATGGCACCGATAAAGGCCTTTAATCCCTGAGTTGCCAGAATTTGGTTATATTTCTGGATTTCTTTTTGATTCAAGGGAGCGCGACCTAAGAAGTGCTTGGTTCCCAATTCAATTACTTTCGTATTCGGATAGGGAGCATAGAATTCTTTCAGGTAAAGATCCGAACCACCTAAACCCTCGATAAACTCTTTCACCGTGATCTCAGCATTGCTTAATTTACTCTCTAAAGCGGTAAATTCGGCATTGATGATATAGGGTTCGAGATCCCGTTCAAAAATCTGACGATAGGCGGCGCGAACAGTATTTTGTACGGCAACTTTATCCAGATTAGTTAACAGTTTAAAGACCTTAGTTTGTTCCCGTTGAACCGTGACACCTTGACCGACACGAGATTGAATATCCGGTTCAGTGCGAATCGAGACCGAAGGTGTACCCAATTCAATAAAGCGCGGGGTTTCCTCTTTATCAACTCTTTGGCCGATATCTTCGCGGAGATTACCCAAACGCACCATCCGTAACTGCATCCCTTGGGGAGTTAGATAGCGCTCGTAGGGAACCGTATCTTCGCCAAAAGCTTCCGTATATTCAGCACTATCGATCAGAGCATCGATTAAAGCATAGAAGCCTTTTTTCGAGCAGATATCGAAGTATTGATTCATTTCCTGACGACCGTAGGTGGGACGACCGAGCAGACGACGGTGAATATATTCGATCGCTTTCACCACATAGAGAGGAGTCCAGTAGATTTTCCGGAAAGTCTCGGATTTAGCTAGGGTTTTGATAAACTCCCGCAGAGTGATATCGCCATTTTCCAGCTTAATCTCGGCCACGGATAAACGCTGACCTTCGTAGGGCATTCGACCGAAAACCTGACGATAAGCCGCTAAAATCACTCTTTGGGTGGAACTTTCACCAAATTTAACGCTTACCCCATTACTAGAACCGGGTAACTCGTTATTGAGACGGAAAACCTTCGGTCCCAAAGTACCGGGGAATTCACCTCGGGCGCCGGGGTTGCTATTTTGGTTATTAGTAGCAGGTCCGCGGTGGATGAGGATACGTTTGCTATCTTTACCGAAGGGAGCGGGACTAGAACTAGGTTCGCGGGTTTCTTTCGGGAAAATTGCCCCAAATTGGATTTCTAGGGGGTCATTTCCAGAACCGTAAACGTGCTGATCCGGTAAGGGGCGATCGTATTTAGCAAAGGTGGTGATAAATTGGGGAACTTTGCGGAAAGGTGCGCTGTAGTTAAACAGGTCGATCTGCATCCCCCAGTTGCGACATTCCTGCGCTTCTGCACCCAAACCCCGGAGATAGGGAACGGTTTCTTCGCCGAAATAGTCGGAATATTCCTGAGAATCGACTAAAGCATCGATTAACGCCCCTAAACCGCCGCTAGAGACGATCGAGAAGTATTTCTGCACTTCTTCCCGGGAGGAAGGACCGCGACCGAGGAAATGACGGAAAGCCAATTCTAGGGCGCGACTATTGATAAAAGGTTCAAAGAACTGTTTGCGGTAGAGAGGCGATTTACCGAGACGACGGACAAATTCTTTCATCGAGATGTCGCCGTTTTTCACCTTCGATTCTAGGTCAGAAATGGACTGACTATAGGCGCGGGTGATGTCCCGTTCAAAAATTTGTCTGTAGGCGGCCTTGATAATCGAAGATTTTTCCGACTCCGATAAACCGGTTTTCATGACAAACTTTTGCCGTTTTTCGGCGGCATTGTAGTAGCTTTGGGGAAGACTTAAACCCTGTTGGTCACTACTGGGACGTTGACGCAGTTTATTAGAGGGAGTGGGGGCTTTTAATTCCCCCAGTAGGATATTGAAATAGTCACTGATTAAAGTGGCCGCATCCTTGTCTCTTTGGAAATACTCGATCGAAGCGGCCCGCATTTCCTGTAGGGCCACGATGGTCGCGTCAATGGAACAGGCATTTTCGAGAACTTCCCTTAAACCGCGGGTATTAACGATCAGGATACTGGTATCACCAGCCACGATCGCGTATGTAATGTAACGCAGGAACCAGGATAAATCCCGGAGGGACTTCTGCATATTGCTCGGACCGTAACGAGAGACGTTAATCGGTCGGAATCCGGGGGGAATCGGGCCGCTAGAGGCGAAAATCCCTTTTAAGCCACCGAGAAGGCCACTACCGCCACCCGACCCGCTTTCAGCGTAGGTAACGGTTCCTAATTTCATCCCTTCCCTGACGTTGATAGCTGTACCGGCACCCACCAGGGCCATTTCTTCCACGGGGGGTTTTTCTAGATAAGCCATGGGTGAACCACCGGTAAAAATCCGGTTAGCTGCCCGTGAGACGATCAGATCGGAGTTCCGGGTGAGGGTTTGGGCAATATCTAAGCGCTTGCTCCCCGATTGGAAGTAGGCGATCAGTTCATTGAGTTCGGGTTTATCGAGAAAGCGGTCTTGTTGTTCTGCTTGGGTAATGGCAGATACCGGGACGGTTTGATAGAGTTGGGGACGCGCTAAGGAGCTGCCACCGCTTGCCTTAAGACTCATTGGATTTTAACTATCTCCCTTGACGATGTGCTGAGTTCTCCAATCGTGGAGGCGATCGGTCTTAAAACCAGATGTTTAAACATTTAATCAGCATCTAGATTAAAACTTTTTGTGCTTCCTGAGATAGTTTATTAAGAATTATATAGATTTTTTTCGCTCCAGTTGCCGATTGGTCTATTCTGACACCCCACCTGTATGGGAGGCTAACCAGTCTAAATAGGTCTGAGAACCTGCCACAATCGGTAAAGCGATGATTTCCGGGACGGCATAGCTATGCAGTTCCTGTATCTTCGCCGATAACTGCTCAAACTGCTTTAAATCGGTTTTGATCACTAATTGCCATTCCCTCTCGTTTTCAATCTGTCCCTGCCAACGATAAATGGAACGAATCGGGTAAATACTGACACAAGCCGCTAGGCGCTCGTTCAGTAAGGCGATCGCTAGGTGTTCCGCTTCCGTTTCGCTGGTCGTTGTCACCAGCACCACTCCAAAACCGGTTAATTTTTCAGTCATAAGTAGTCGTGCAAAATAAATTTCCTAGTGAAGATAGGCAACAGGCAATAGGCAACAGGCAAGAGGAGGAATAGATAATCAGTCTTTAATAACCGGATTTAGTATGATAACTGATAACTGATAACTGATAACTGATAACTGATAACTGATAACTGATAACTGATAACTGATAACTGATAACTGATAACTGATAACTGATAACTGATAACTGATAACTGATAACTGATAACTGATAACTGAATTTAGGCGATCACTTTTTCTAAAGCGGCCAGATCGGGAATACAAAGAGAGTCCTGCTGTCGTTGAATCAGGCCTTTTTTCTGCAATTTGGTCAGGGATCGGGTCACGGTTTCCCGGGCCAGACCACTAATACTACTCAATTCCCGGTGAGGTAAATTAGGAATTATCGTACCCTGGCTGTTTTTTTGTCCTTGACCTTCGGCCAAAAAGAGTAAACTATCGGCGACTCTGGAGAGACTATCGGCCTCGCGCAAACGTAAACGCCGGTTAAGTTGACGCAAACGCTTGGCCATTAACTGAGAAAGACGAATTCCCGCTAAAGGTTCCGCTTTGAGCAGATTAAGAAAATCTTGGGCGGGAATACTGCTAATTGTGGCCGTGGTGAGGGTGATAGCATCAGTGGAGCGGGGAAATTCCTCTAAAGCGGCCATTTCTCCGACTATTTCCCCTTTACCGAGGATATTTAAGGTGACTTCTTTGCCCTCCACATTGTAAGTACGAATTTTCACCCAACCATCGAGAATAAAGTAAACCGAACCACCCCAATCATTTTCTAATAAAATCGCCCGATTAGCGGGATGGGTAAGGGTGACAGCATGAGAAATAACTTTATCGACGGTTTCAGGGGGTAAACCGACCAATAAAGTGGCTGTATCCAATAATTTTTGAATCTCTGCTGATTTTTCCGCAGGATAGCGTTTTTGTTCCATGGTTTAATATTTAAATTTTGTCCGTTTTAGGCGGGTGATTCTACAATAGAAAGTTGTGGGTATTTTTAGTGATCTAGTGACCGATAAACAGGATTTTTCCTCCCTACTGACCGAGATCGATCGGGTTCTTTCCAGGGTGATTTCGTCTCTAATTAACCCGCAAGAAGTTACTGCCGAGACAATTATCGCCACCCGTCAACAATTAGAATCGGCCAGAGCGCAGCTTTTTCCGTTATTATTCCCCGATCGAACCCCTGAAGTTGCCCGTTGGTCCCTGGGAATGGAGGTGCAACCAGAGGGGGTGAAAATCGTTTTTTTTCGGGAAAGCCAAGGACTGATCGATTTTTATCCTCTTTCTTGGAGTCTGGCAACGGGAACAAGCGATCGCTTACCCTGCCATCAGGTGGAAGAATATCTAATTAGCTGGCTATCTAATCGGGATTTTAGCACCGATTCTTGGCTCTGGGAAGCCCTGGAGCGATTAGAAGCTATCATTATCACCGATGACGGGGAAACCCCCACGGATGACCTAAAAAAAGCCCTTCTCACAGCGCAATTAATACCCCCCGATCGCCTCTCTAGTCTAGAAACAGCGATCGCTACTGCTCTGGCCTATATTCCCACCAGCGATCAACCGCAACCCCAAACCCTACTGGTGATCGAAGGGAAACGGGAAACCACCACTTTAGCGATAGTGGAAGTCCCAGCGCAAACTCGCTCTTTATGC
Source organism: Microcystis sp. MC19 (assembly GCF_003019735.1). Taxonomy (NCBI): domain Bacteria; kingdom Bacillati; phylum Cyanobacteriota; class Cyanophyceae; order Chroococcales; family Microcystaceae; genus Microcystis; species Microcystis sp. MC19. The sequence goes on from NZ_CP020664.1 coordinate 4,139,023, forward strand.
CGTCAAGCGATCGCTCTGAGCCATTTTAACTACGGGGAAAACACCTATGAACAGGCGATACTCTCTCAGTTAATTTATCCTCTCTGGCGTTCTTTTTTGCCTCTTTCCCCCCGGGATCTCACCGATACTAATCCCTTAAAAAAATCTTTACTGGCAGCCGCTAGATTGACCAAATTAATCCTTCAAGAAGAAAGGGAATTTACCTCCTCTCTGGCCAGTCATACTTGGACGGTCAGTCGCACTGATTTAAATAAGAAGGTGATTATACCGTATCTAGATAATTTAAAACAGAAAGTTAATGATTTGTTAGAAAAACAGCAAAAAAGTCTTGAGGATATCGATCAAATAATTTTTAGCGGTAATTTTTTCTTGACCATTTGGCCTCATTTTCTAAGAGAAATACAGCAAGAATTTGGCGGTTGCCATCTAGAAGCCCCCAGTCAGGAAAACTTCTCACCGGCAATCTTGGGTTTAGGTCGTCTCTGTTTATTTTCGGCTCTTAGAGGTGAGAATGAAAATAATGCTTAAAAAAATCAAACAATTTAGGTGTGATACTAAGTAGCTGGTTATAATTAAATTAAAAATGAATTTTAGGTTCGATCCCCCCTGCCCCCCTTGATAAGCTGTCCTTTAGTCACATCTTTCTTAACATTTCAAACCTTTGTGGCACAAGGCTTTCAAGACTCGGTTAACAATTTGTAATATTCCTTGTTGACACCCTTACTGACAAAGAAAAAACTGAAATCAAGTCAGGATAAGGGTTGGAGTGCTTACTGCAAAAATTGTTAAGAAAGATCCCTATAAGGGATAGCCCCCTTGATAAGGGGGGTGCCGATAGGTGGGGAGATCCCCCCTGCCCCCCTTGATAAGGGGGGTGTCTGATAACTTTTAACGCCTACCTACTTAAATCCTGTTTAAAAAGTATAGGATAGTGGGGGGGTCACTGCGTACGCGTTGCGGGGGGAAGTGGGGAGAAACAATTGATAACTTGAGAGTTAATCACACTATTAAAAACGGATTTAGTCTTATAAATTTTTTGGTTACAGCCTTTCTCATCAACATAAAGTACAACTTCATTAGACCTCTTGCATAATTAATTTTTGATGGTTCAAAAACGGCAAAAACAAGAATTAAACTGCCTGAAATCTGTCAATAGACCATTTAGTTAACTATTATTCATTCTTAATTCTCCTGACTCCTGACTACTGGCTACTGACTCCTAAACCTAACAACAATTTTTAGTTTTCACAAGAGGTCTATTTGGTAAGTACCTAAGCAAAATTAATTAGGGTTTTAGGACGATTAAATTAAATTACGACGTTCCTTTAACATTCTCTAGGTTTGACTCCCGGAGCCATGGGGATAAAAAATTTATTCTTTTCTTGTCACCGCTAAATTATGCTCGCTAACTCGCCTATTCAGATAAATTTCTCCGAGAACAATTAATCCTAGAATCAGAGGTAAAGTCAGCCATGCTCCCAGGTTTCCCAAGTAGTTAACACTAATAGCAATCAGGAGAGTTACCCCCATATAAATAATTGCTACTTGTGGATGAGACAAGCCAGATTTTTGTAATCTTTGATAAAGGTGACTGCGGTGAGCTTGGAAGATATTTTCCTTTCTTAATAATCGACAAATCAGGGTATAAATAGCATCACCAATCAGAGGTAAAGTGATAGTTAAAGCTGACCAAGCTTGACTTTGATTGCCCTGGGAATTAAGTAAAACCATAGGGACAATTGCCCCTAGACTGGTGCTACCCACATCGCCCATAAAAATTTTCGCTGGCGACCAATTCCAGAGGAGAAAACCGACTAAAGCCGCCACTAAAAGCCATAAAATTGGTTGCTGAAAATAGAGAGCGAGAAATGCCAATTGTACCGCCGTACAGCCAGCCACCAAGCCATCGAGACCATCCATAAAATTATAAAAATTAATCATCGCAGTCAGGCCGATAATTGTGAGAACAATAGCCAAAATTTTGCCGCCAAAACCCAAATCTAATAGCCACGATTGGGGAAAAGCACCGAAAAAAGTGACCGCAAGACTAGCGGAGGATAACTGGACTAAATAGCGAATACTAGAGGGAATACCGCGACGATCATCGAGAAGGCCGATAATAATTAAAGGAGTCAGGGATAACCAGAGGGGAATAAAAGGTAGGGAAGGAGGAAGGAGAAAATAACCGAGGCCGCTGGTCAGAGCAAAAGCGACGACAAAACCGAGTCCACCCCCCCTAGGTGTGGGTTGACTATGGCTGCTACGCTCATTGGGAATATCTAACAATTGTTGGCTAAAACGTTGTTTAATCAGGGCAACCACCAGAAAACTAATCAGAAAACTGATGACTGAGAGTAGGGATAATAACATAGGGATTTTTGCGCTCAGATTAATTATCGATCCTACGCTGTTCGGTGACAAAAAGTGCCGATATTGCCATCATGGTTTTAGTCAGTGTCAGCATCCCAGTTCAAAAGCTAAGGCGCTCTGGCGTTTGGGGGATAGGAGCGGGAATTTTAGGTTTAACCTACTCCCGATCGCTTTTTACCTGACTGATGCGACGAACGTTTAAAACATCGCTCATTAGCTTAATTTGAGTAACACAGCGTTCAAATTGTTGCAGGTCTTTTACTTCAATTTTCAGGGAAATTAAAGCGGGTTTACCGAAATTAGTCTTAACTCCGGCATTGCGAACGTTAATATTTTGGTCACTTAAACGAGAGAGAATATCTTTTAAAACCCCGACGCGATCAATCACTTCAATCTGAATATTTACCGGATAAGTTGGATAACGTCCCTGGTCATCTATAGGATTCCAACTAACAGGAATTAAGCGTTCAGCTTCGGCTTTTTCCACATTCGAGCAGCCCTGACGGTGAATAACAATACCTTCCCCCGCATGGGCAACTATACCGGTAATATTTTCTCCGGGTAAAGGACAACAACAACCGGCTAAACGATAGACTAATCCCTCCACACCGGCGATCGGTGATTTACTGACGGGTAAAGCCCTTTGAACGGGAGAAGGTGGTAGAATCAATTGGGAATCAGTTAGGACATCGGGCGGATTTTTAGCTGTTAAAATTTCCTGTTGATTTTTAACTGTTTCTTGCAGACGATTAACCACATTTTTTAGGGTAACTTCGCCGTAACCTAAGGCCGCCAATAAATCCTCTACTGCCACATAATTGCACTGTTTAGCCACCGATTGCATTCGTTCCGATTTCAGCAGGGCATCGAAGCCAGTTTTACCCAATTCTTTCTCTAATAAATCACGACCCCGACTAATATTTTCTTCTCGTCGCGATTTTTTGTACCATTGCCGGATGCGATTTCTGGCGCTAGGAGTAACGACAAAATTTAACCAATCTAAACTAGGGTGACTATGCTTGCTGGTGAGAATTTCCACCAGATCACCATTTTGCAAGGGAGCATCAAGAACTGACCATTTACCATTAATCCTTGCCCCTTTCATCTGATTACCTACTTCGCTATGAATATGATAGGCAAAATCTACCGGTGTCGCACCTTGGGCCAGGGCTACCACATCACCCTTGGGGGTGAAAACATAGATATCTTCTTCAAAGAAATTATTTTTGAGACCATCCATGTATTCTTGACCATCTTTAAGGTCTTTTTGCCAGTCAAGAAGATTACGCAGCCAAGCGAATTTTTCATCCTCAGCGGTTAAAGTTGTGTGACTAGAACCGGTTTCTTTATACTTCCAATGAGCTGCAATCCCGTACTCAGCAACATGGTGCATTTCTAGGGTGCGAATCTGCACTTCTAGGGGGCGGGCATTTAAACCAACAACGGTGGTATGGAGGGATTGATAACGGTTAGCTTTTGGTAAACCGATATAGTCTTTAAAACGGTTGGGAATCGGGGTAAATTGGTCGTGAACTATGGCTAAACAACGATAACATTCCTCTTTAGTTTCGACGATAATGCGGACGGCGGCGATATCATAAATCTGCTCGAATTCTTTACCCTGATTGTGCATTTTATGATAAATGCCGTAGAGATGTTTGGGGCGACCTTGTAAATCAAGAACTTTTATGCCAATTTCTTGCAATTTTTCCCGCAATGTGTTAGTAACGGTTTCGATGCGGGACTCTCGATCGATGCGTTTTTCCGATACTAATAACTGGACTTGACGATAAGCATCGGGTTCGAGGTATTTAAAGCATAAATCCTCTAATTCCCATTTAAATCTGCCAATCCCTAAACGGTTAGCCAGAGGAGCAAAGATTTCTCTAGTTTCGAGGGCGATGCGTTGCTGCTGTTGCGGGGTGAGGTGTTCGAGGGTTTGCATATTGTGCAGGCGATCGGCTAATTTGACCACGATGACGCGGATATCTTGAGCCATCGCCAGGAACATTCGGCGAAAATTCTCCGCTTGCCGTTCAGTTTTGCTAGAAAAGTTAAATTTGGAGAGTTTTGTCACCGCTTCCACCAAATTACGCACCTCGACACCGAATCTAGCCTCGATTTCTTCGGGGGTGACTTCCGTATCTTCCACCACATCGTGAAGGAATCCCGCCGCGATCATTGCCCCATCACCCCCCAGATCCCGCAGTAATCCCGCCACGGCTATGGGATGGGCGATATAAGGTTCCCCGGATTTGCGATACTGGCCCTCGTGGAGTTTGTGGGCGAAATTAAAGGCCCGACAGATTAAATCGCTATCGGGATTCTGGGGGTCGTTTTCGTAGGTAATTAGGCATTCTTTCAGCCAATCAGGTAAAACTAACGCTTTTTTCGGTTGCGTGGCCCGGGGAAGGGCCGTGAGTATTTCTGGTTGGGTGGCAGTGATGGCGTTCATGGTTAGATCGGGGGGATAATAGGGGTGAAGGAGACGGGTAACTAGAAAATTATTAGGACCAAGGGATGCCAGATTACTTAACTCTCTAACACTAGAATCGGACTTAGCGGCGAAAAGGACGCGATTCTTTTAAGTTTTTGTCTCTGATTGGGAGGAGAGAGGACTTGCAACCGTGACGGCAAATCGTTAATCTTATGTAACAAATTCTAACGCGCTTTGTATTGGATGCTACCGACAAATTACCATCAAGCCTACAAATCTTTGTTAAGAAAACTGGAGGATTTCAGTCTTGCCCTTCTGGATGGGGATGCTTCCACGGGGTTACAATCTTTTCAAGCTTTACAAACCTGTCTAGAGGGGGAGATATTGTCACTAAATGATGACAATTTCAGCCCAGAGGTGGCTAATCGTTGGCGCGTAGTCCAGACGGAACTATATCGATCCTGGCGATTGCTGGAGACGGATTGGTTATTTTTGGCCTCGGCCCGGCAAGGACGGGAGAAACGTTTACAGATAATTAGCGAGCGAGTGGCGACTTTAAAGGGGTATTGTCGGGTTTTGTTAGGGGCAGTTGTCGATTAGTGATTAAATGCTCGATCGCCCTTTGTGTGGCATACTTGACCCTAAGTCCTAACTTTTATCGTTACCGATCGCGTCATGTTGGAAATTAAAGACCTAAAAATTGCCTACCCGACAGAATTAAGTTCTCCCGCTTGGGCGATCGATGGGGTATCTTTTAGTATAGGCAAAGGGGAAACTCTGGGATTAGTGGGTGAATCTGGTTGTGGAAAATCGACTATCGGTAAGGCTATTTTAAGGTTATTACCCAATCACACTCATGTGGAAGGTGAGATTAACTTTGAAGGGCGATCGCTTTTATCTTTGTCTAACAAACAGTTAGAAAAGTTTCGTGGGGAAGCGGTGGGATTAGTCTTTCAAGATCCGATGACGCGACTGGATCCGCTGATGACTATTGGCGATCATTGTGTGGAAACTTTGCAAGCTCATCGGGGAAATTTAACCTATCGTCAAGCTAAAAATCAAGCTTGTACTGTCCTAGAAAAAGTGAAAATTCCCGCTAATCGTTGGTCTCAATATCCTCACGAATTTAGCGGAGGAATGCGGCAAAGAGTGGCTATTGCTTTAGCTTTATTATTAAACCCTAAGTTAATTATTGCCGATGAACCCACCACCAGTTTAGATGTGACAGTTTCGGCGGAAATTCTGCGGGAATTAAAGCGTTTATGTAGCGAGGAACAGATGGGATTATTGTTAATTTCCCATGATTTAGCGCTGGTGGGAGAATATTGCGATCAATTAGCGGTAATGAAGGGGGGCAAAATTGTCGAATCGGGAGCGGTAAAAACAGTTTTTAATACACCTCAACACCCCTACACTCGTTCTCTTTTGGCCGCCGCTTTACACCTACAGCTACGGGAGGAAAAATCCACAGCAATTCAAGGCAAAGAAACGGTGTTAAAGGTGAATAATTTAAAGCAGTATTATACCCTAGAAGGTAACTTTTTAGATAGTTTTTTCAAAAAAGAAAAGAAATTTATTAAAGCAGTGGATGAAGTCAATTTTGAACTGTATCGAGGGGAAATCTTCGGTTTAGTTGGGGAGTCGGGGTGTGGGAAAAGTACCCTATCGCGAACCCTATTACAGTTAATTAAACCCACTGGGGGAAAAGTGGAATTTTTAGGAGAAGATTTAACCCCTTTGTCGGGGAAAAAAATGCGTCCCAAACGGCGCTTAATGCAGATGATTTTTCAGGATCCCCTCGCTTGTCTCAATCCTCTAATGACGGTGGGAGAAAGTATCGCCGATCCGCTTTTGATCCATCAAAAAATTAGTCTAGAAACGGCGAAAAAACAGGTTTTAGAAATGTTAGATCGAGTCGGTTTAACACCAACAGAGGAATTTTATCGACGCTATCCTAGGGAGTTATCGGGGGGACAACAGCAAAGAGTAGCCATTGCTCGCGCTTTAATTACTCGTCCGGAATTAGTTATTTGTGATGAACCAGTTAGTATGCTTGATGCTAGTGTTCAGACACAGGTTTTAGAGTTAATGTTAGAGTTACAAAAGTTATTTAATCTCACTTATTTATTTATAACTCATGATCTTTGGTTAGCGAGATTCCTCTGCGATCGAATTGCGGTGATGACTGCGGGTAAAATAGTTGAAATGGGTGACACTGAACAGATTTTTAGCCATCCCCAACACCCCTACACCCAAAAATTAATCGCCGCAGCCCCGAGAATTTATCCCGACAGCAACTAAAATCGCTCTAGGGGTTTATAATTGTTATTGTCTAGATATGGTTAGGAAAGAAAAAATGGCCAGACAACTTCAGATAACTCTCCCTGAAGATACCATGCAACTTCTCGATCGATGGTTGGCAAGTAGTGATTATCCTGAAAAAGAATATCATAATTTAATTAATGAAGCGATTAAATTATAAGTAGGGAGGCACAATTATTTGTAGGATGGGTTAGCGGTAGCGTAACCCATGCGGGCGTTGGGTTTCATGCTTCAACCCAACCTACGTTCATCTTATATTTAATTCCACCCATCTACTTATATTATGGAACCACAGAGAAACTACCTCAAGCAACAATTAAAGGAAGGAGCTATTGTTAGAGCAGAAAGAGATTTAAATTTAGCACAAGATTGGTTTTCTCTAGAGGAGTATTTATGGTAATAATGATTATTTTTAAAGTTAAAAAACTGCTTAAAAAATTTGTCTTTAGTCTCCAAGAGGAAGGATGGAAACCAGCACTCAAAAAGACGAAACAAAAAATTATTAAAATTCTCACAGGAAAGAGTTCCTCTGAATTTGAAGAACAGGTGATCGCAAGTGCTAAATTAGCCGAACTCCGGCCCCTAGAAATTGCCAGTAGTGACAATCCTTTAGTCTCGATTATTATTCCTGTTTATAACCAATTTGCCTACACCTTTAACTGTCTGGAGTCCTTGAGTGTTAACTTAAGTTCTGATTTAGCTTATGAAATAATTATTGTTAATGATGCTTCCAGCGATGAAACTTTAGAACAATTAGCAACTTTAGTTAAAGGAATTAAAGTATTAACTAATGCAGAAAACTCTGGTTTTATCCGTTCCTGTAATTATGGGGCTAGTCAAGCAAAAGGTCAATACCTATATTTTCTCAATAACGACACTAGAATTCTGGAAAATTGTCTAGAAAGTTTAGTAAAATTAATTATCAATAATCCCGGAGTTGGTGCGGTGGGTTCCAAGTTAATTTATGCTAATGGTAAACAACAAGAAGCGGGGGGAATTATCTGGAATTCTGCCGATGGTTGGAATTATGGACGCTTAGATAGTCCCGAGGAACCGGAATATAATTATGTGCGTCCCGTGGACTATTGTTCGGGGGCCAGTTTATTAGTTCCTACGGATTTATTTAAGCAATTAGGTGGTTTTTGTCAAGACTTTATCCCCGCATATTACGAAGATACAGACTTATGTTTTGCCATCCGAGAATTGGGTTATCAAGTCCTCTATCAACCCCAATCTAACGTCATTCACTACGAGGGAATTACCTCGGGAACAGACCTTTCCAGTGGGACAAAACAATATCAAATTATTAATCAAACTAAGTTTCGAGAAAAATGGTCAAAGGTATTAACTAAACACCTAGATAACGATGCTAATAATGTACCCAAAGCTGCCCGACGTTTACAAGGAAAACCAACAATTTTAGTCATCGATTCCTACGTTCCACTATACGATCGAGAATCCGGCTGTGTGCGTTTATTAAATATTCTTAAGCTACTGCTCAATTTAGGCTATTCAGTGATTTTCTTTCCCGATAATGGCTATCCTGAACAACCCTATACTTCCGTCCTGCAACAGCTGGGAATTGAAGTTATTTATGGCACACCGCAAAGATATAATCTAGAAGAAAAATTAATCAAATATTTACCTCTGATCGATGGAGTTTGGTTGTGTCGGCCCGAATTGTGCGATAAGTATATGGATTTAATCCGCTTAAAGACAAAAGTGCCAATTATTTATGATACAATTGACCTGCATTTTCTACGTTTAAAACGCCAAAAAGACTATCTCGATCCCAGTTATCAAAATACTAGCTGGAGTTGGCAAACCTATCAGAAATTAGAGTTAAACTATGCTAATCAAGCGGAAGCAACCGTGGTAGTAACGGAAGACGAAAAGCAGGTTTTATCCTCTTTAGGAGTGAAAAATGTTTGGGTAATCCCCAATATTCATGAAGAAATTTCCCCGTCTGAAAAAGTTGCCTTTGACCAGCGATCGGGTTTAGTATTTATTGGTAGCTACAATCACCCTCCTAATATTGATGCAGTTAAGTGGTTATGTTTAGAAATTATGCCCTTAGTTTGGGCATCCCGTCCCGATATTGCCGTTAATTTATTGGGAAGTAACCTCAAGGATGAAGTGAAGGAATTAGCCAATGATCAAGTGATTGTCACCGGTTATGTTCCCGAAGTAGAACCCTATTTCCAAAAGAGTCGCATTTTTGTCGCTCCCCTGCGATTTGGTGCGGGAATGAAGGGTAAAATAGGTCAAAGTCTTTCCCTCGGATTACCGACTATTACCACAAAAATTGGTGCCGAAGGTATGGGATTAATTGACCACCAAGATGTTCTAATTGCCGATACTGCTGAGGAATTTGCCCAAGCAGTGATCGAACTCTATGATAATAGGGAATTGTGGCAAAAACTCGCTGATAATTCCCTAGAAACTATTAAGAGATACCAACCCGCTACCGTGCAAACTAACCTGCAAGCTTTGTTATCGAATCTAGGAATTGTCGCTAAGGATAGTTAACAAGAAAAAAGCTCACTTCTCCCACAGGTCTATTCTATGTCACCGAAATCAAATAAACTATAAAATCTGCAATTTTGCAGAATTAAAAACCTATTTTGACCAAATTAACCCCGAAAACTACGATTTGTATTGACAAATTTTCTAAGATAAGCTAGAGTGAACCTAGACAAAAATTCAGACGGTGATTAATGAAATGAATAGTTATTGTCTTTGCGGTTTAGCCCTTGGCAAAAAGTATCGTTCTTGTGCAGTCAACGTAGCCCGGGATATGGAAAAATACCATCCCGGTATTCAATATCTGATATTGACTGACGAGCCAAGGGATTTTCAAGATTCAAGTAACGTAATTGCCATTAAACATATTCAGGATAGTATCATGTTTCCCTATAATGACAGGCGTTTTGCTATTGAGAAAGCCTTAGAACGCTACGACATGACTATTCAAATTGATACGGATATTCGATTAATAAAACCCCTAGGATTTCCTGAACAATTTAATAATCTTGACGGAGTTTTCGGCACAATCAAGAATCTAAAAGCTCATCTAACTCGTTATCAACCCGAAAATGTTCCTTATTATGAGAAAGTGGCGCAGAAGTTGGATATAGATTTTGAAAACGCTCCCTATGTTGGGGAATTTATCTTTGCTGTCGGAAAAAATCGGAAAAAAGAAGAAGAATTCATTTATTATTGGGGAATAATTGCCAAATATTTAGAAATACACCGCCTTCATGGTGCAGATGGTCCAGTAATGGGGTTAGCCGCGGCGAAAGCAGGTTTACCTACTTATCCTAGCGAATGGTCTCACATAATCGAGCGTGAATTTGTCGAACATCTTAAGTTTTCCTCTGGTAAAAACACAATTCAAAAAAGCGACTGGGAAAAGTTAAAGTTTCGTGTGGCCTATCATTATCGCTTAAATAAGCAGAGAATATTAGCATTGAAAGATTTCAACTTTTATTATAGTGATTAATGGGACGGTATATAGCAGTTATCTTAATGGTGAAGTACAAAGTTTTCCTTTTGAGGAGTCGGTCGTCGGCCGTCAATGTAAAATTAGGTTACACTTTATCTTTAAGATAACCGATGTATCAAGCATTTTTATAGGATCAATTGAGGACAATTTTTGATTTTTTTATTCTATAGACCTCTTGCATAATTAATTTTTGAGGTTTCATAAACGGCAAGAATAAGAATTAAATGGCGGCATAAAATCTGTAAATAGAGCATTTAATTATTCATTCTTAATTATCCTGACTCCTGACTTCTGACTCCTGACTGCTGACTCCTAACCCTAACAACAATTTTTGATTTTTACAAGAGGTTTTATTAATATGCCAACTTATCCTGATATCTCTAGTCAAGCTTTTAAACATCCCCTAGATCAGCAAGCTGAACAGGCCTTAAGATCAGTTCCGGGGTTTGACTTATTAGCGAAAAGTTTTTCCGAATATCTCTATGAACGTCCCCAGCAAATTTTATTAATGGGCAATGATCTAAAAGTCGGCCCGCGTCAATACGCCACTTTATACGGCATCTATCGCCAATGTCTGCGGGATTTAGATATGTCCCCAGAACCGAATCTTTATGTCAGTCAAAACCCTTTAGCCAATGCCTATTCCTTGGGTTCGGAACATCCCTATATTGTCTTTAATACTGCCCTTTTAGACCTCTTAGATGAAGAAGAAATTCGGGTAATTCTTGCCCACGAATTAGGTCATTTAAAATGCGATCATAGTATTTTAATTCAACTTTCTTTTTGGGTGATGGGGGCGGCTAATTTGCTTGGAGACATCACTTTAGGACTAGGAAAAGCCATTACTACTGGTCTAGTTTATGCCTTTTATGAATGGCGCAGAAAAGCCGAATTATCCGCAGACAGAGCCGCTTTATTAGTTACCGATGATTTAAATTTAGTCCTGAGAACTTTAATGAAATGTGCAGGAGGAAGTCAAAAATATCTGCATGAATGCAACTTAGAAGAATTTATTCGCCAAGGGGAAGCCTACCGACAATTAGACCAAGATAACTTAAACCAGATTTATAAATTTCTCATTTATAATGGCGGTAATGGTTCCTTTTTAACCCATCCTTTCTCCGTGGAAAGAGTCCAGTATCTACAGCAATGGTTTAACTCGGAATCCTATCGTCAAATTCGCCGGGGAAACTATGCCAAAACAGGGGTAAAAAGCTCAATTAATATTGATGCTAATGATAGGGAAAGCGAAAGATTGCAGCGACAAATAGCAGAACTACAAGCAGAAATTGAACGGGCAAAAAGACAAAGAAACCCTGAATAATCTATACGAAGGCGCTCATGCAAAAGGCGCTCATGCAAAAGGCGCTCATGCAAAAGGCAAAAGGCAGCTTTGTTCTCCCCACACCCCACACCCCACACCCCACACCCTTTACTGATCACTGAAAATTCTCTTGTCTGTGTTTTGCCGATTTGGTGAGTACAATAGAGGTATCGGGGACCGAGAATAGCAATTCTCCCTACGATGATCCATAAACACTTACCCCCACTCTCTCTTTTTTGTTCTACTGCCCATGCTCCAAGATACCCAATCCATTCGTTACTATCAAAGACTAACCGATGACATGGTGGATCTTTGGCACCGTGGCTCACGTTTTGATGAGATCCGGCTATATGTAGAAGGCTATTTAGCCTGTTTACGCGATTCTAGTTCCATAGAACCCTATCTAATTCATCGTCTCGAAGAAGAAATATTTCGCTTCTTGCGAGATCCCTCTAATTTTGAATATCTCTCCCCCCAAACCCAAACCCAAACTGAGGCAGATTATGGCTATTATTAACCTTTACTCTTGCCTCATCTCCACAAGCAATTTAAATGCGCGGACAGCTGATCAGGACAATTGGGGATTTTTACGAGAGATTTACTGAGCTTGACAGGAACGAGATTCGGTCATCTGTAGAACAATAGTATCGATCGCTTTCACCAGAGCCTGTCCCGAAACCCGTTGATTATTAACGATAATGCTAAATAACATCGGTCCTTGGTTGGGGTTTTCTAGATAACCCGATAGGGCCCGCACACCGGTAAGAGTGCCGGTTTTAGCGTAAACTGTGCCAGTAGCGGCCGTCTGACGCATCCGGTTTCTCAGGGTGCCACTAATTCCCGCTACCGGCAAGGAAGCATAGAAAGTGTCTCGATTAGGAGAATAATACATCACCCGCAAAATTTCCACGATCGAGCGGGGAGTAGCAGTATTACGGCGGGATAATCCCGAACCATCGGCTAGACGAAAACCACTGGGATTGATGCCCAATTGTGCCAAAATGGCAGTAACATTTTTAGCACCGCCGATAAAGCGAAAAAGAGTGTCAGCGTAGAAATTATTACTTCTCTGATTAGTGACATTAACCCAATCGCGCAGGGATTTTTTCTGAATTGTCGTCTCCGGGTTCATCACTTGTAAAGCGGCAGCCGTGGTAAATAACTTTGTATTAGAAGCAGGGATAAAATAGCGATCGGCGTTATGACTATAAATAACCGTTTGGCGATCAAGAGATTCGATTAATATACCCCACTGATTGGGAGCTTGACCGATAATTTTATCGATATTTGCCCCGATCAATTGAGTACAGGTATTATTGATATTATTGTTTTCCGGCGGGGGAACGTATAATTCTATGGATTCGTTCGACGAGGAAGGATGGGGATAAACGGAGAGATTAACTTGAGCGATGCTAGGGTAGGCCAAAGCGATAGTGGCGACACTGGCCACTGTCAGGGAATTAAGGCAATTGAGGAGTTGTTTCATGCTGTGTTTGTGTAAGAGTCTGGTTTCCGTAAGCGTTCGCACTATTGTACCAGTTGCCGCTCAAGTGTCAAAGTTACCTGTCTAACAGATTTTAGCGCCCGATTCTCACCAATGCCAGGGAAGAAAGCTTGTCATAGCCCGGAACTGCACTGATACCCCTTCTCAAGACCGGTTGGAATTTTTCTGGGTTCCAAAATCGTGCTATTTTGATAGCCGTGACATTACTGCTGACAATTTGGGAATAATAAAAGCAAAGTGTAGGAAAAGGGATGTAAAACCCATGTATTCTGTCTCAGATGACTCCAAAACAATGACGAATACCACCCGTCAAACTGTTCTAGAGACGTTAAACTTGCAAAAAACTTATCGGACGGGATTCTGGTTAAATAAAAAAATCGAATCCTTGAAAAACTGTACTTTAATTGTCCATGAGGGGGAAACCTTTGGATTATTAGGCCCGAACGGTGCAGGCAAAACCACGCTCTTAAAAACCCTTTTGGGGATTGTCCGACCCACTTCCGGACGGGCCTTGATTCTCGGTCAACCAATTGGCGATCGCTTGGTCAGGCAACGCATCGGCTATCTTCCCGAAAATGCCTACTACTACGACTATCTCACCGGCTGGGAATTCCTACAATTAATCGCCGGCATTTTTGAAATTCCCTCTTTTGTGCAAAAAAAACGCATTCCTGAATTATTGGATTTAGTGGGATTAGAGCGCAAAACCGCCCAGAAAAAGCAATTGCGTCAATATTCTAAGGGAATGATGCAACGGATCGGTATAGCTCAAGCATTAATCAATGATCCAGAATTAGTCTTTCTCGATGAACCGATGTCGGGACTAGACCCTATCGGTCGCTATCAGGTGCGGGAAATTATTCAATCCCTCAAACAACGGGGGAAAACCATCTTTTTTAACTCCCATATTCTCTCCGATGTGGAACAAATTTGCGATCGCATTGCCCTGTTGGCTCGGGGAGAATTACTCTGTGTCGGTTCCCTCGACCAAATTCTCGGTCGTGCTGATGTCTATCAGGTGATTGTTCAGGGGGGTAGGGAAGAGCAACTACAGCAATGGATACTCGGTTTACATTGGCGCGATAATTTTTGGCACGGACAATTACAGGGAGAACCCGATGCTTTTCTGGCTGCCCTGCCTAGTATGGATGCTCGCTTGATTAGTCTTAATTTAGCTCGTGCTTCCCTCGAAGAATTTTTTATCGACCAATTACGTCAACGCGGTATTACCTCCAGTCAATAGGCACTTTCATAAGACCTCTTGTAAAAATCAAAAATTGTTGTTGGGGTTAGGAGCCAGTAGTCAGTAGTCAGTAGTCAGGAGAATTAAGAATGAATAATAATTAATTAAATGGTCTATTTACAGATTTTATGCAATTTAATCCTTATTTTTGCCGTTTTTGAACCCTCAAAAATTAATTATGCAAGAGGTTTAAGACTTAGGACTCGCTTTATTAGATTTTGACACTTTGACAGATTTAGATAACTGGTTGCATCCGTGAGCAATGGCGATCCCATTGTCCATCCTTGATTATTCTATAGTTAAGGGGTCCACATCGATCGCCATACTTACCTTGGGTAAAACTAAGCTTTTCAGAGCAAGAAAAAGACGACCGATATCAGTCTTGTCTCCCGATAATTTTAACAGAATTTGCCAGCGATAACGGTTAGCCACGCGCATAATTGTTGCGGGTGCAGGTCCTAAAATATCCCAATCGGGACCGAAATTATTAACACATTCCTCTGCGACATTTTCGGCACTTTTCTGCACTGCTTCCCCATCTAAACCACTAAAGCGAATTAAGACTAAACTGCCGTAGGGAGGATAATTTAAACCCTCTCTCTGCATTAATTCCGTCTCGACAAAACCCTCATAATCGTGGGTTTGTACTGCTCTAATCACGGGATGTTCGGGGGTATAGGTTTGGATAATTACCTTTCCTTCTGTTTCTCCCCTTCCTGCTCTCCCTGCCACTTGAGTGAGGGTTTGAAAAGCGCGTTCGGAGGCGCGATAATCGGAGTGATAAAGTAAGCCATCGGCTGCCATTACTCCTACTAGGGTAACTCGATCAATATCTAATCCTTTGGTGAGCATTTGGGTTCCGACTAAGACATCGAATTCACCATCAGTAAATAGTTTTAATAGTTCCCGGGGAGCATTTTTGTTACGGGTGGTATCACTATCAAAACGCAAGCAACGCAAATCAGGAAATTCTTTGCTTAATTCTTGGGTGACTCGCTGAGTGCCAGTGCCGAAAAATTTCAGATAGGGAGAACCGCATTCAGGACATTGTTTCGGATGAATGCGACCATAGTTACAGTAGTGACAGCGTAGTAATTCTTGCGCTCCCGGTTCGGTGTGGTGATAGGAGAGGGAGACATCACAGTGGGGACACTCCAGCACATAACCGCAACTTCGGCAAGATACAAAGGTACTATGTCCCCGGCGACTGACGAATAAAATTGCCTGTTCTCCCTTGTCGCGCAGGGTGTCCAGAGATGAACGCAGGGATTGACTAAACAGGGAACGATTGCCTCGTTGCAATTCCCTTCGCATATCGACGATTTCCACCCGCGGTAAGGGGCGATTTTGGATGCGATCAGGCAAAGATAGGTAAAGACGGGGATTAGCTTGGGATTCTAGCCATGTTTCTAGGGATGGCGTGGCCGAGCCTAAAATTACGGGACAATGGTTTAATTGAGCGCGCCATTTAGCCACGGTACGCGCGTGATAGGTGGGGAGTAATTGACTTTGTTTAAAGCTGCTATCGTGTTCTTCATCGAGGATAATCATGCCTAGATGGGGTAAAGGGGCAAAAATCGCCGATCGCGTCCCGATAATAACTTGTGGGGTCCCTGTCAACATCTGTCGCCAAGTATCGTATCTTTCTCCTTGGGAGAGGGCGCTATGATAAACATAGACTCGATCGCCAAAACGGGCCACAAAGCGATCGGTTAGTTGCGGTGTTAATCCAATTTCGGGGACTAAAACCAAGGCAGATTTACCCGCTGCTAGGACTGGTGCGATCGCCTGTAGATAGACTTCTGTTTTACCCGATCCCGTCACTCCGTGTAAGAGAACGCTTTCACCACCTTTTAGGGTTTGAATGGCTTCTAGGGCTTGTTTTTGACTAGAAGTGAGTGTTTTTGGTTGATCCCTGCTCATAATCGCCGAGGATAAGCGCAGAAATTCCCGATCCTCAATCACCACATAACCCTTATCAATGAGCGGTTTAAAATGTTTGGTCCCCGCGAGTTGTGCCAATTCTGGCAGCCACATTTCTCCCCCCTGATGACGGAGAATTTCGACAATTTTGCGCTGATTTTCAGTTAAATCAGCAGGAAAGTCAGTTATTAGCAGGGTAATGGCTTTTTTTTGTTTAATATTAGGACTTTTGGGCGCTTCTAGATAACTTTCTACCCAACCGCGCTTAACTAAGTCTCGGATACCGTAATTAGCATTTTTTACTTTTTCTTGCAGGTATTTCGCCGAATAATCGCCTTCTTTTTGATTTTTTAGCAGGGATAAAATCTGACGGGAGAGGGGAGTACAAAAAACCTCCGCACCGGGGGGAATCGCTGCCGGTTTTAATCTGATGCGACGTTGGGAACTTCGCAGTAAACCCGTAGGTAAAGCGACGCGAACAACGGTGATTAAATCCGTTGCGTAGTATTGGGCGATTTTCGTTAATAACTGCCAATAATTATCGGGAAAAAAACCCTTAGCAATCACCTCTTCCACGGGACGAATTTGATTCTCTTCTAGTCCTGGGGGCAAATTTTCGAGAAATCTAAGAGCAATTCCCCCAATTACCTGAGAACCAAAGGGAACGCTTAAAATATCGCCGATTTCTACCGTTAAATCCCCGGGGATACTATAGGTTAATATTTGCTGATCCTCTTGACTATCTCTAGGATAAGGACGATCGACCAAAACCTCTAACCACGGTTGTCCAGTTGTGGTTAATTGGTAAGGTGTGGGAGGTTCCGCTACAGTCAGGGTAGCACAGCGATCGAGCATAGTCAGTGGGGAGATGGGGTGATAGGGAGATGGGGAGAATGGGGTATTTAAATTATAGTTTAAAGCTTGAGGGGAATAAAACCAGTTAATTTTCTCTAAAAACACTTTAAATATTGCTTTTTTGCCCACAAATTTTGATTTTTAGCCCGTGAAGTCTTCCCAAAAGAATTTTTATCCACCCTTAAGCATTGATAAAGTTAATGATAACTATTGACTATTAGCTATTAAATCCCAGTATAGTTAGTCAAAAGGTGAGAATGGTTCTCAATAGAAAAAGCTAAGAATAGTAATAAAAAGCTGACTGCTATCTTGATTGTTAAGAAGCGTGATCCTTACCTAGTCAAATACCAAAAACCTTAGTTAGAGTGTATAAGTGGAAACCGTGATAGTCTCCCCTATTCACCAGAAAATCTTATTGTCTGGTTCGGCGATTTGTAACCATCGACACAGAATCGCGCAATTATATCCCAGAAATTGCCGCCATTAATTAAGAAAACGTTTAAAAAATCTGCTCCCTGAAAATTCAATGTAACAATCAGCCCATTGGGGGAAACTGAGTTTTTCCCCGCTATTATAACCCCACTCCATCCATAACTGCTTATGAAAATCTCTAAACTAGCCTCTGATGATAATTTTAATCAAATCATTGCCCTGGAGACAAATCCTTTAGAACTAGACAGCGTGGATTTTGCTGAAAGAACTGACGAGGAGCTGACTGAACCTTTACCGGAAACCCTAAAAAACACTCGTGCAGGTAGTGGAACGGGATACGATAAAGGCAGCAATGAAGATACTGTTGGGGCATTTTTTAAAGAAATGGCCCGTTATCCCCTGCTTAATGCGGAAGAAGAAATTGAACTAGCCTACTCGGTTAAGTTTCTGATGGAAGCGGAAGAAGTGCGCCAAAAACTACAAGAAAATTTACATCGTCCTCCGACGAAAACGGAATGGGCGATCGCTTTAGAATTAGATAATGAACGTCAACTGGAAAACCGTCTTTATCGGGGAAGAACAGCTAAACGGAAAATGATTCGTTCTAATTTGCGCTTGGTGGTTTCTATCGCTAAACGCTATTTAAATCGCGGTGTTCCTTTCTTAGATTTAATTCAAGAAGGTGCGATCGGACTCAACCGTGCGGCCGAAAAATTCGATCCCAATAAAGGTTATAAATTCTCTACCTATGCTTATTGGTGGATTCGACAAGCAATCACCCGCACTATTGCTAATGATGCGCGCACAATTCGTTTACCGATTCACATTGTCGAAAAACTCAATAAACTCAAAAAAGCGCAGCGCATTCTCAAGCAAGATTTACAGCGCAATCCCAATGAACGGGAACTCGCAGAAGCATTAGAAATGACTCCCGAACAATTGCGGCAATTATTACAATTGCGTCGTCAATCTCTCTCTTTAAATCATCGTGTAGGGAAAGGAGAAGATACGGAATTAGTGGATCTGTTGGAAGATGATGATCTACAACTTCCCGAAGATAAAATGAATGAGATGATGATGCGTCAAGAAATTTTCGCAGTTTTAAGTGATGTTCTCACGGAACGGGAAAAAGATGTTATCTCCCTCCGTTATGGTTTAGCTACCAGTCAACCCTATACCCTAGAGGAAGTGGGGGGAATGTTCAATTTATCTCGCGAACGAGTACGTCAAATTCAAACTAAAGCGATGCGAAAATTACGTCGTCCTCAAGTTGCGCGTCGTCTGAAAGGATGGTTACATCAATAATTTTTTCTAACTCGTTCTCTCCTCTCTCCTTTTTCTGGGAGAGCTTTTTTTGTCGATATTTAGCTTAAAATTAAGATCAAGTTGATTTTCTCAGTAGATAGTCCTAATACCTATGAACCTACATCTTCCCCCACCACAAGAGCATCTAATCGAACAGAAAGTGAAAACGGGAAAATATCAATCTCCCGAAAATCATCCTCCCATAGATGGAGAAACTTTTATAACTGCAATTATCCATCGTTAATATACTAGCTAGTCAGAAGCTGAATACCATAGGCAATTTCTCAGCTATTTTTTCTAGTTCTCAATAAAATTAAATTAATTCAATATGTCTAAAAACTCTTGGTTAATTCCCGATAATATTTATTTTCTCAACCACGGTTCCTATGGTGCCACCCCTAGAATAGTCTTGGATTATCAGCAACAATTACGGGAACGAATGGAAAGACAACCTTTAGAATTTTTGGGGAGAGAATTAGAGGGTTTATTAGATATTGCTAGGCAAAAATTAGCGGATTTAGTGGGAGTAAATAGCGATGATTTAGTCTTTGTTCCCAATGCAACCACAGCAGTAAATGCGGTGTTAAATTCTCTCACTTTTCAGGAAAATGAGGAAATTCTGATCACCGATCAGACCTATAATGCTTGTGCTAATGCAGTTAAACATATAGCTAACAGATGGGGATTAAAGGTAATTATCGCTAAAATTCCCTTCCCTGTGCAGTCCCCTTTAGAAATTAGTCAAGCAATTTTAGCATCTGTTTCTCCCCGGACCAAATTAGTAGTTTTAGATCATGTCACCAGTCCCACGTCCTTAATTTGGCCAATCGCAGAAATTGTGCAAGAATTAAATAATCGAGGTATTGATACTCTCATCGATGGCGCCCATGCTTTAGGTTTTTTACCCCTGAATATCGGGGCAATTAATCCCACCTATTATACTGCTAATTGTCATAAGTGGTTATGTAGTCCCAAGGGGGCTGCTTTTCTCTATGTGCGCGGGGATAAACAGGCAATAATTCGACCTTTAACTATTAGCCATGGGGCCAATTCTCCTCGACAAGATCGCTCCCGTTTTCAGCTAGAATTTGCTTGGATGGGAACCGATGATCCCACCGCTTATTTATCAGTGCCAAAAGCGATCGAGTTTTTAAATTCTCTCTCTATGGATGGTTTACTGGGTCTGATGGCAAGAAATCGTAATTTGGTTTTAAAAGCCAGAAATTTGCTTTGTCGTGCCTTAGAGGTCAATTATCCCTGTCCAGAATCAATGATCGGATCGATGTCTTCAATTCTCATTCCTAGTTATGCTTGGGCAGCAGAAGATTTGTCTAGACAACTGTGGGAAAAATATCAGATCGAAGTGCCGATAATTCCCTGGGGAGAAGCATCATTAATTGTGAGAATTTCTGCTCACTACTATAATTCGATCGAGCAGTATAAATATTTAGCCGGGGTTTTAAATTACCTGCTATTTGGGCAAAGATAAGCTGAGAGCATCCCACTCTTAATAATGTTGTTTTTAAGAGTGGGATGCAAAAATTGAGTTTTTGAGGTTTTTTTCGGCGTTTTTCTGATTTTTTCGGATTTTAAGGGCTGAGAACCGATAATTTTGCTAAAATGCTTCTTGAACCATAGTTTCCTTGAGCATTTCTAAACCCTTTTTCAACCGACGGGAGACAGTGACAACACTAATACCTAATTGTTCCGCGGTTTCCCGTTGAGTAAGATCCTTAAGGAAGACAAATTCGAGAATATGACGGGTTTTGTCTTCTAATTGAGCCAGTGCCTGTTGTAAACGAATGCAATCCTCTTGACAAAGTTGAAAGCTGCGATAACGGGGATCGGGAACGATGTCTTTTAAACAAGTATTATTATCCTCATCGCTATTAACCGTCGCATCGAGACTAAGAGGTTCACGGTTTTGGAAGGCCAGTTTTACCTCTTGCCATTCTTCGATCGAAATATTTAAAGCGAGGGAGATTTCCGTATCATTGGGTTGACGATTGTGGACAGTTTGAAAATCCCGACGCACATTTGTTGCTTGTCTGCCTAAATCTAACCAACGGCGAGGAATCCGAACCGTGTAACCTTTATCCCGCAGATAGTGTTGAATTTCGCCGCGAATATAGGGAATAGCGAAAGAACTAAAAGCATGACCTTTGCTGCTGTCAAAACGACTGATCGCCTGAATTAGCCCCATACAGCCAACCTGCACTAAATCTTCGTAATTTTCATGGCATTGATTGACCCAATGATGAGCCTCCTTTCTGACTAATCCTAGGTTTAACCGGATAATTTGATCTCGGAACTTATTATCTTCTGTGTTTTGGTATTTTTGAAACAGGGTGAGAGTTTCCAGTTTAAGATTTTCTTTATTCAGGGCAGACATAGCACGCTAACAGACTTAAAAAATATGGACTGTAAAAGATCACTATTGCAATTAGCTTTGACCAATCCCAATACAGTCTCGATTAGAAGCGGCAAGCGATGGCAACAATGTAACTTACTACGATCATGATCATACGACCTTTACACAAGGTCTTGTGTGATTTGACGCGGTCAAGCCAGTATTTAAAGACAAGGGTAAGCTGAAACCCAGGTAATTAGGGTTGGCTGAGAAAGTTGTTCCTAGGGGCAGGGTGTGGGGTGCGGGGTGCGGGGTGTGGGGTGTGGGGTGTGGGGTGTGGGGTGTGGGGTGTGAATTTTCCCCCCCGCTCACTCCAATGACCGACACTTTTTGATTGCCAAAAAGTCTAAAGGTCTTAATCCAATCTAGAAAACTAGAACTCAAACAAAGGTAAACTCCGATCCTTATTTTTCGGCAATTTTGCCAGTAAACCTAAATGTTCGTAGGCGGCTGCCGTCACCACGCGACCCCGGGGAGTACGATTAAGATAACCTATTTGTAATAAATAAGGCTCATAGACCTCCTCGATCGTCTTGGCATCTTCCCCCGTGGCTGCTGCTACCGCTTCCAATCCCACGGGTTTACCTTGAAACTGTTCGATCATCGTCTTTAATACTAATCGATCGGTCCAATCTAAACCCATAGAATCCACATTTAATTGATTTAATCCCTCAGCGGCTAACTGGGGGGTGATCATAGTTTCTCCCTTCACCTGTACATAGTCGCGCACCCGTTTTAATAAACGATTGGCAATGCGTGGAGTTCCCCGACTGCGACGGGAAATTTCGATCGCACCTGCTTCAGTCATGGGAATATTAAAAATAGTGGCACTTCGGAGAATAATTGTGGTCAATTCCTCAACTGTATAGAAACGCAGACGTTGAATCATGCCAAAACGATCGCGCAAAGGGGAAGTTAAAGAGCCAACTTTGGTAGTAGCACCGATTAAAGTAAAGGGAGGTAAAGAAATACTGCGAATTTTCGCCGCTTGACCCTTGCCAATCGTCACATCCAGGCGATAATCCTCCATCGCGGGGTATAATAACTCCTCCGTTACCCGATTCAGTCGATGAATTTCGTCGATAAAAAGAATATCCCGGGGTTGAAGATTGATCAGGATGCCGGTAATGTCCCGGGGACGCTCTAAAGCGGGGGCGGCAGTAATGCGGCAATTTACTCCCATCTCAGCCGCTAAAATTAAAGCCATGGTGGTTTTTCCTAACCCCGGCGGTCCGTAGAAGAGCAAATGATCGATCGCTTCTTGTCTAGCTTTGGCCGCCGCGATGGTGACTTTTAGATTAGCTTTTAAGTCCTGTTGACCGATATAATCCTCTAGGGATTGCGGACGAATCTGCGCTTCTGCTTTTTCCGTTTCTTCTATAGTGGGATTGGGAGTGAGCAGATTTTCCTCGGCAGCCGGGGGGGAATTATGCGATCGTTTGATGGCCATTGTTACAATCAAGAGTCTAGGATATGTTAGCGAAGCGGATTTTGCCTTGTTTGGATGTCAATAAAGGTCGGGTAGTGAAAGGGGTTAATTTCGTCAATCTTCAGGATGCTGGCGACCCCGTGGAGTTGGCCCGCTTGTATAATCAGGCAGGGGCTGATGAGTTGGTTTTTCTTGATATTACTGCTACCCATGAAGATCGCGACACGATTATTGATGTAGTCTATCGCACGGCGGAACAGGTTTTTATTCCTCTGACCGTGGGGGGTGGTATCCAATCCTTAGAAAATATTAAAAATTTGTTAAGAGCCGGGGCCGATAAAGTCAGCATTAACTCGGCTGCCGTGCGGGATCCGGAATTGCTCGATCGAGCCAGCGATCGCTTTGGTAAACAGTGCATTGTGGTGGCGATCGATGCTAGACGACGTAAGGATGTGCATAACCCGGGTTGGGAGGTTTATGTTCGGGGTGGACGCGAAAATACGGGTATTGATGCTTTATTATGGGCCAAAGAAGTGGAAAAACGCGGGGCGGGTGAGTTGTTAATTACCAGTATGGATGCCGACGGCACGCAAGCGGGTTACGATCTGGCCTTGACAAAAGCGATCGCTGAAAGGGTGGAGATTCCCGTGATTGCCTCTGGAGGAGCGGGTAATTGTCAGCATATTTACGAAGCATTGACGGAAGGCCGGGCAGAAGCGGCTTTATTGGCTTCTTTACTCCATTATGGTCAATTAACCATCGCTGAGGTCAAAAATTATCTGCAAAATCAACAAGTACCCGTGCGTTAGCCCGGGAAAATGAGGGTCAGATTTGCAGAACTTAATCTAGGGATTGAGTCGGTTAATGCTATTAGTTACTGCCAATTTCTTCAGGCTGCAACCCCAGAAGAGCAAGGTTTAGACCTATTACTGAAAGCTAACGGCCGACGGCTGACAGCCCCGATCGAGAAACCGGCAAAAATCCCTGTTTTTAACTTCAGTCCGATTATCCCTGGGGAAAATTATGTATTAGAATAGAGGAAAGTTAACAAAATTTAAAATATGTTAGTTCCGATTCTCATCTTTGACCTCGGTCTTGTGGCCTGGTCATTGCATCTGATGCAGCAAGCGTTCGACCAGCAAGAGTTTTCCTTGATGCTGGCGGGAACCTTAGTAGCAGCGGCGGCAGCGGCTATGTTAGTAGTTTATTTCCTCATGGGTCACTGTTTAACCTATTTAACCCAAATTCCGGCTCCTGTCTAAATGGGGGCGATTGTTTTACCATTGTCTTAACAGCGATCGCCTTTTGTCTGACAAATTTTTTTCTCGTCCCCCCTTGACAAAATGATTCTATTTAAGCTATATTCAAAAATGGTCTTCGCGGGGTTATAGCTCAGTTGGTAGAGCACCTCAATGGCATTGAGGGGGTCAGCGGTTCGAATCCGCTTAGCTCCATAGGGTTAGGATAAGAGTTTCGGGATTACTTGAGACTAGAAAAGTAACGAGGAGATGCTAGATTGAAAGAGGATTTCTGGTTAGAAAAGTCTCTTTTTACCTCGATACTATCTCAGGACAAAATTAGTTATATGATAGAGCTTTTTAAGCAACTACCTCGTTGGTTGCGGCTAAGTCTAGTTTTTCCGCTCTTATTTCTCAATGGCTGGTTATTATTCCAATTATTTAGCTATCTAGAACCCTTAGTCAGTATTTTTGTCACTGCTAGTTTACTAGCTTTTGTCTTAGATGTTCCCATCAAACTGCTGCAAAGACGCGGGGTTAATCGCAGTGGTTCAATCGCTATTGTCTTTTTAATTGCCCTATTAATTTTGGGCGTTTTAGGTTTAATTTTAATTCCGCAGATTGTCGAACAATTAAGCAGTTTAATCAATAGTTTGCCCCAGTGGATCGAGTCAGGAACCGAACAGATACAAAATTTAGAAAAGTGGGATAAAACTCAGAAATATGCGATTTATATCGAGCAATCAATCACCCAGTTATCGGAACGACTCACCAACGTTTTACAAACTCTTAGCACTCAATTACTCAGCTTTGTGCTGGGAACTATCAACAGTATCCTAAACATTCTCTTTGTTCTAGTTCTCACCGTCTTTCTTGTTCTCTATGGCGAACAAATTTGGGAGGGAATTTTTAGCTGGATTCCCTCTCCCTGGAATTTCAAATTAAGAACGATTATTCGTCAAACTTTTGAAACCTATTTTGCCGGTCAAACCATTTTAGCGGGAATTCTCAGCCTTGCTCAAATCTTTGTTTTTGTGATTCTCAAGGTCGATTATGCCCTATTATTCGGGGTGGCGATCGGTCTAACTACACTAATTCCTTTTGCCAGTGCTTTTACCATTATTGGCATTAGTACCCTACTGATGTTTCAAGATTTTTGGTTAGGATTAAAAGTTTTGACCCTGACGGTTATTGTCGGTCAAATTAATGATAACGTCATCGCCCCTCGGTTAATGGGAGGTATGATCGGACTTAATCCCGTCTGGATTATTCTATCTCTTTTTATCGGGGGCAAAGTGGCAGGAATTCTCGGTTTATTGATAGCAGTTCCCATCGCTAGTGTGCTGAAAAGTACCATCGATATCATCCGCTCCCAGCAGCGGGAAAAAGAACCGGTAGTTTTCCTAGAAGAAACGGTGAAAAATTCCTCGGAGGAGAGCAAATAATAATAAATCCTGTTTTTTCAGTGAACAGTGAACAGTGAACAGTAATGAGTGAATTGAAAACTCACATCTGCTAACTGCTAACTGATAACTGATAACTGATAACTGATAACTGTTATGAGCGGCTAATTTCTTCGAGAATAGCCATCGCTTCTGTCACCCTATCCCTAGGGATAAATAAATGATCGTGATAATAACCGGAAATGACATTGACGCTAATTGCCGCTTCGGCCAGTTTCTTGCTAATCACCGCTAAAAATCCCACCGCCGCTAAACTAGAATGCACAGAAAGAGTAATTTGTCTATAAATACACTTGTACTGTAAGTCTCTGCGATCGGCTTGCTGACGGGGAATAATCACCGTTATGCCTTCCTCTTCCCGAAATTGGCAGATAGGGGTTAATTGTAGCTGTTCTAGTCCTGTGGCTGTGAGGGAAGAAAAAACGAATTCTTCGGTATTGAGGATTGGTTTCAGGGATTGGAGCAGAATATCGCCATTAGTTTCCCCTTCCTTGGCTTTTTCGGGCGATTTTTTCGCCGCATCCATACAGTGATTAGCAGCAGCGTCAGCCAAACTATTTTTAGCTCGTTCAATCCAGCGCCAGCTAATGCGATCAAATTGGGCGACTAATTGACAAGCACGCTGATAAAAGGGACGTAAACTATCGCTTTTTACCTTCCAGTCTCCCTTAACTTGATTGATGACTAATTGACTGTCTCCGCGAATTTCTAGGCTTTTTAAGCCTAATTCTTGGGCTTTTTCCAATCCAATAATCAATCCCGTGTATTCGGCCTCGTTATTAGTGGCTCTCTCCATATATCTAGTCGTAGTCAAGGAATTGCCCTCGGCTAAAACTATTACCGCAGCACCGGCTGCTCTCCCCGGATTGCCGCGAGAACCACCATCAAAATAGAGAACTGCTGAATTATCGTTTTTTTGAGCTTTTTTATCCATAATTTTCGTCAATAAATCTTGTTATCTCCATTTTTATCCCTTTGACAATTCTAGGCGGTAGGGATTCCTGTCGGCAAAGCGGACAAGCAAGATTTTAGCCGATCGCCGCTACCGGGTAACTTTTTTTCTTCGAGTTATTGACAATTATTTGCATTTGTCGGTTATACTGAAAACATCAGCCCAGACTTATATTGCTAATAGTTCTCAATTAAAAGCCCCATGAGTATAGACAAATGGCCATCGGAAGGTGAGAAAATCTTCCCTCTTAGTGCTTGGGATCGCTGGCAGCTCTACCACCGGCTCCAGTCCCTAGAAATTGAATGTAAATGCTGGCTCCATCAGCTTTTGCAGGTTCGCATCGATGGACCGGCTCAACTTTTACAGCTGTGGAGTGTCCTGCGACAGGTAGAGGATCCGAGGCTGTTTAATCGGTTGGCTGGAAACCTGTTGGCAGGCCTAATCCTTGATAAAAATTAGCAATTTGAGAGTAAAAAGTGAGAAAGTATGTCAAAATCTGCAACTACCATGGTTCCCTTTCAAGTGGTCGGTCAATTCCTCGGTTTTGTCCTCAAGGACGGATATAAGGTAAAATACCTGAGAATCAGTGTTGATAAACGGGAATATTGGTTTAAGCCCGAAAAACCACTGCGAGACCACATACCTCTGAATATTGCTCTCCACTCATGGCTAAAAGTGACGGGAGAAAGTAGTCTTTGTTCAAAAAAGGGAAAATTAAAACTGAGGGTACTAGGGATCGAGCATTTATCTGGCGAAAAAACCCCAGAAGTCGCCCCGGCAAAAGCTAAAAAAGCCACCGTCTTAATCTGTCAGAAGTCCGATTGTTGGAAAAATGGCGGTGCGAGAGTTTGCCAAAGGTTAGAGAGTGGTTTAGAGGAAAAAGGACTGGGAGAAGCGGTGAATATTAAATTAACCGGCTGTTTAAAACAGTGCAAAAAAGGACCAAATCTGGTGGTTATGCCCGATAAAAAGCATTATAATCAGGTGGCTCCCCAAGATGTCCCCTCTCTGATCGAGCGGCATTTTGCCACTTCTGAGCAAGGGAATAGCCTATCAGTTTAACCGGAAATTTAATCGGCGATCGCTATTGACAAAAGATCTTTTTTGTGTATCAAAGGGACGAAGTGCCTAAAATTGTAATAAATTAGGCATAGAAAAAGTCAATTCCTGCCGCCGATAATTTATGACTGCTGCCACTGCAACCTTGTTAATTTCTTGTCCCGACCAGATTGGTCTAGTGGCGAAAATCGCTAATTTTATCTACGCTAATGGCGGCAATATTATCCATGCTGACCAACACACGGATTTTTCGGCGGGATTGTTCCTGATGCGGATAGAATGGCAATTAGAGGGGTTTAATTTACCCCGTGGGATGATCGAACCAGCTTTCGCCGCTATTGCCAAACCTTTGCAGGCTAGTTGGTCCTTACATTTTTCCGATACTGTCCCGCGTCTAGCTATTTGGGTGACAAAACAGGATCATTGTCTCCTCGATTTATTATGGCGACAACAGGCGGGAGAAATTAGGGCAGAAATTCCTTTAATTATTAGCAATCATCCAGAATTACACTCAGTTGCCAATCAATTTGGTATTGATTTTTATCATCTTCCCGTTACCGCCGAAACCAAGATTGAACAGGAAGCCAGACAATTAGAGTTACTGCGGGAATACCGGATAGATTTAGGGATTTTAGCTAAATATATGCAGGTTCTCACCCCAGATTTTATTAACTTTTTTCCCAATATTATCAACATTCATCATTCTTTTTTACCAGCTTTTGCGGGAGCTAATCCCTATCAACGGGCCTACGATCGAGGGGTAAAAATTATTGGAGCCACGGCCCATTATATCACTGCCGATCTCGATCAGGGGCCAATTATCGAGCAGGATGTGGTCAGAGTTAGTCATCGCGATACCGTGGGAGATTTAATTCGTCAAGGTAAGGATTTAGAAAGGGTGGTGTTAGCGCGAGCGGTACGTTTACACTTGCAAAATCGCGTTTTAGTTTACGCTAATCGCACGGTAGTATTCGCTTAAAATGGGATAAGATGTACTTGACAAAAAAGAGAGCATGGAAGGTTAAAAATTAGGAAGTACCGGCGCAATTGACTAAAATAACAATAGACTAGATCGGAAGGAAACAATTATTTATGGCAACCACATCCGAAGACGTATGGCGACTCTTAGCCGAATTAACTGCCGCTCAAAAAGAAACTGATAAACAACTCAAGGAAGTTAGTCAACAACAGAAGGAGACTGAACTACTATTGAAGGAAGTTAGTCAACAACAGAAGGAAAACGCCCAACAACAGAAAGAAACTGACAAACAACTCAAAGAACTGGGCAAACAAATTGGGGGACTCGGTGCAAAATTCGGCAGCTTTACCGAAGGACTTGCCCTTCCTTCAATGGAAACGATTCTCAGACAAAGTTTTGGCATGGAAGTTATCAGTCCCAGTGTGCGAGTCAGTAAAGAAGGACAACACCTAGAAATTGATGTTCTTGCCTATAGCAATGGTGAGCTAAATACTGCTTATATCGTTGAGTTTAAAAGTCATGTTAGACAGGAAGATATTACTCAATTAAAAAGTATTTTGCAACGGTTTCGCCGCTTTTTTCCTGAACACAAGGATAAAAAACTCTATGGCATATTAGCAGCCGTTGATTTATCCCCGGAATTACGCGAAAAAATTCTGCAAGAAGGGTTTTATGTGGCTCGGATTCATGACCAAGTATTTGAATTAGATATTCCCGATAATTTTCAGCCTCAAACCTATTAAATAACCCTGTACTAGGAAAAACTTTTTCAGTAAGCTTTATTGTAATTGTCCGCGCAGAGCATAACGATCTTTTTCTAAACCGAAAGCGAAGAGAAAAGAATGGCTTATAGTGGGGTTAGAAAGAGTAAAAAAGAGAAAGAGAGCGATAACAGCTAATCCTGACGATAAACTAAACATAGTTTTGTAGGAAATTGCTAAAACCCCCAGAATTGGACCTGCTAAGGCCGTTCCCACATCAAAACCGCCGATACAGATAGAATAGGCCCGGCCGCGTTCTTGGGGCCTAGAGCGATCGGAGATTAAAGCCAGTAACATAGGGAATAAAATCCCCCCTCCCGTACCTTCGAGAATAGCGGCTAAAATTAAAGCGGAAGGAGATCGAGCAGAAGATAGAACCAACATGGATAAACCATAGCAAAAAACGCTAATAGTGATGAATAAACCCCGTCCATAGCGATCACTGGCTCCTCCCGACAAAATCCGTCCGATTACCCCCGATACTGCCGCACAACTGTAGAATAGACCGGCACTGAAAGGGATCTGATTTTCGAGGAGAAACAGGGGTAAAAAAGCGACTAAACCGCCGAATAAAGTGCCAACCAGCAGAAAAACTAAGGTAGGGACTAAAAAAGCCCGCTCTTGACATAATGCCCAAAAACTGCGCTCAATTGTCGGATTTTCTGCCTTCATTTCGGCTAATTTTTTCTTGAAGTCCGGTTCTTGAATGGAGAAACTCAGAAGAAAGGCGATCGCTCCCGAAGTGGCGGAAACTAGAAATAAACCGTCATAACCGATCGATTTGTAGAGATAACTGCCTAAAGCTGGACCGATTCCCATGCCTATGGGTGCAGTTAAGCTCATATAACCAATTATCTCTCCCCGTTGACGAACGGGGGAAAAATCCACCACTAGGGTACTGTAACCGGTGGTAAAAGCGGCGATACTGAGGCCATGGTAGGCACGGACGACGAATAAAGAGGAAAGATCGCGAAAAAATAGATAACCGAGGGGTGCGGTAGCGGCGACAATAGTTCCAAATAAAACCACTAATTTGCGACTGCGGCGATCAACTAGATTGCCTAACCAACTGCGCGATAAAATTAAACCGATGGCAAAGGCCCCCATGACAAAACCGATATCTTGTTTGCTACCGCCTAGGGAGTCAATATAGATGGGGAGAGTGGGGAGGAGAGTGGTGATACTTGTCCAGAAAAACAGCGCCGTGACGAAGAGGATGAGTAGTTGACGACGAGTTTCGGCAGTAAGCGATCGAAAAGTTTTGAAAGCGTTCACAACAGCGACCGTCACAGGCAACAAAAAGACCCGGAGATCACGCCAGTCACAAGCATCCCGTATTGCTGCTACCTTCCGGTCCTGACAAGGTTAAGGCGTTGCGATCGCATGAGTCCGAGTCTTTTCTATCATAACATCTTTTTCGGGGATACTGGTATTTTTTTCTGGACAATTTCCTCTCAATCTAGACTGGGAACAGAAATTTTCTCAACGAGGCGGTTTTTGCAATTGTTGTTGTAGAGAAATTTCTGGTTCGATCGCCAATCCGCTAAACTGTCGGATCAAGAGTGAAGGACTCTCGCTGGAATCGGCAGCGAGGAAAAATAACCAACGGCTGCCGGGGGTGAGTTGTTCGATGGAATTGAGGTTACTTGTCAACCAAATTAGCGGTAAATTAGGCAGATTGGCGTTTTTTTGACTAGCTTTTGCCTCTATACTGGCTAAAGTTTCTAAAATGACCCTTTCCCCTTGAATTAAACCCGTTTCACTGGTCCAGAGTTTCACATTTAATTGCCGACGATGGCCATAAAAATAGAGGGAAGCAGCGGCAATAATCGCCTGTTCAAAACTGTCTTCTGGCCAATCACAGAGGGTATCGAGACAGATAATCACTTCCTGTCCTCCCGTTAACACTTCTAATTCCCGAATTTGCAATTCTCCCAAACGGGCGCTAGTTTTCCAGTGAATTAAACGGGTAGAATCACCCTGGCGATATTGTCTCAGGTTACGGGTAAGTCCTTGACTCGCCCTTTGATAATAGCGATTATTTTCTAATTTTTGTGCCATCTCTTGACCGAGGGAATCGATCAGGGGACATTGTTGTAAGGGTAAAATTTGCGGATAAACTAAAGCTTTAGCCGCTGCTTGACTACAACGACGACACCAAAATAAACCGAGAGGGGCCGCTGTTCTTAATTGTACTTCTTGCCAGTGATAAACACCCCGTTTACTGGTGGGTAAATAATAGGTCCAACGATGGCTACTTTTGGGGGCAATCGCTTCTATTGGGGTTATTTTTGGCTGATCGAGAACAATTGGCAGCATATCTGTCACTTCTAACAGATTTATCGGCTGATTGCTGGTATTTTCTATCTCTAGGCTCATACTAAGATCGTCCCCCGCACTTACGGGTACAATGGCAAGACGACGCACTTTCAGAGGAAGAAGGGAACGACGGGGTAAAATTATCGATAAAATTAAAATGGCGATTGTCGTGCCACAGATAGCATACAACCATCCCGCCATGGTATTGGTCGCCGCCCCGAAAAAACAGAGGGTAATGCCAATGATTACCCCCCCACCGTAAGCGGGTAAAATACCGCGATCTTCTAACCAAGTTTTCATAGGGTTTAGTGGTTTTGTCGTCTTTGCTGGAAGGCTAAAAATCAGGCCCACACTTCTAGAATTATCCCAAAACCCTTGAGAAACTATCAAAGAAATCGGACTGATCTGTTCAGGGAGTTCTCTTCCTTGCCACTCTTAGGACTTTTCTTAACAAAACTTAACAATTGATGGCAAAATTTTGCTTGCTTTTGTGGGCAGATTTTGGGATAATATTTTTAAAAGAGTTTATTCATAATCGGAACCTAAGCAGTCAGAAATAAACACAAACATCCCACTATGAAACAAGCATAACCCAAGCCGCCGCTAAAGTCAAGCACTTACTCTAATTATTTTTCGCCTAAAACTTCTAATTCCGTGGTCGGTGGGGGGTTGGGGGTATTGGTTAAAAGGAGAACGCTTGATTGTGCATCAAGTACGATCGCTCTTGTTTTCGTTGATTTGTCGGATGATTTCAATCATTTGGGCGTGTCGATCATCCATTCTCTCTAAATGCCGGTAAAAATCGGCTTGAGTCTGATAAAAATCTGATTGTGCGCTGGCTATTCGAGCAAGGTAATCGTAAAGCCCTTTTTGCTCTTGTTTTCGTTCTTCTCGATCCCTAGCCACGGCATCGGCAAGAGCTTGAATTGCCCTAGCGTTTGATTCAACTATTTTCTCAATCCGTTCTAATCTATCTTCTGCCATTTCTGCCTCCTCTCTTTTGGGATGTTGCGATCGCTATGATGGGAACCCATTCGACAATATCGTTGACTCCGATCCCTTGATCCTTATATCTCTCAAGGATCAAGTCGAAAACTCTAGCACTAGGGAACTGAGAGGGATCATTTTTCAGTAAGTAGATATTATTCATGCTAAGACCAGTATCTTTGGCAAATCGGTAGGGAGTTATGCCAAGTCGCTTGATGAAGGAGTCGATCTTGTTTTTCATGACCATATAGGCATTATCCTTTTTACCCCTTGCCTTTCGCCTGTCCTGATCAGTAGCCCATACTCAACCGATTTAGTATTGTACACCATTTAAGTAGGGAGGCACGATTATTTGTAGGATGGGTTAGCGGGAGCGTAACATAATCGGGCGTTGGGTTTCATGCTTCAACTAGAATTACCCCAAAACCCTTGAGAAACTATCAAGGAGATCGGACTGATCTGTTCAGGGAGTTCTCTTCCTTGCCACTCTTAGGACTTTTCTTAACAAAACTTAACAATTGAGGGCAAAATTTTGCTTGCTTTTGTGGGCAGATTTTGGGATAATATTTTTAAAAGAGTTTATTCATAATTGGAACCTAAGCATTCAAAAATAAACACAAACATCCCATTATGAAACAAGCATAACCCAAGCCGCCGCTAAAGTCAAGCACTTACTCTAATTATTTTTCGCCTGAAACTTCTAATTCCGTGGGGGGTTGGGGGTATGAATTAAAATAACAAAGGTTGAAACCCGTGTTTGCGGGAAGCTGCACCGATTTGTTCCATTTTAGGGACGGTAATTTGATTGCGTCCCCAGGAAAAATTAGTTTGCCAACCCTCCAACTCCAATAAAATCGCCTCGGCAAAACAGGCAAACATTTGACGAGAGGGAATATCCATATTAACGATTTTCATAATTTTCCAGTCAATATCGAGGGAATGCTCGACAATGCCGCCCTTAATCACCGAAATATCGGGGGCATTTAATACCATGCCTAAATTTTTCGGATAACCACCATCAATAATAATACAGGGGCGCTTGAGTTTATCTGGATCAATTTCCACGCCTTTAGGCATACTAGCCACCCAAACAATGATATCAGCCAGGGGTAAAGCCTCCTCTAGGGGGAGAATTTTACCGCGTCCTAACTCCTCTTGGAGAGATTGTAAACGCTCTTGATTGCGTGCCACATAGATTAGTTCTTTTGTATCGGTTTTTTCATTTAACCAACGACAAACGGCGCTGCCGATATCTCCGGTTGCCCCGCAAACCACGACGGTGGATTGAGCTAAATCGATGTCCATTTTGTCAGCGAGGGTTTCCACCTGATTGCAGATGACGTAAGCGGTGTGGGTATTACCGGTGGTAAAACGGCCAAAATCTAGCTCGATATTCCGTACCTGTCGATTATCTTTGAGATTAAATTCCTCGAAAATAATCGAAGAAAAACCACCGAGTGCGGTGATATTGATATCACTTTTTTGAGCGAGTGCCATGGCATTTAGCACCTTACGAATAGCAGACTTTACCCAACGATTCGACAACATCTCTGGTAAAAAACAGGATTCGATATATTTTCCTCTGATGGTTTGCCCCGTGATGCTGGTGACATGAAAATCATCGACAATTTGCGGGGGGGCAGCACACCAAAAATCTAATCCCTGGTTAGCATATTCAGGATAACCTAGATCGTCGGCGACCGATTGGGCGTGTTCTAAACTGGTAAGATGACCTATAAGACCAAACATTGATTGTTCTTTCGTTAGACTAGATGGCACTAGATAAAAAAATGAGGATATTGCTAAGAAATCGTTAAGACTCTTAAATATATTACACAAAAGCGCCGCTCTGTGTTGAGCGGCAGCAGGGGAAAAACAGGAAATCTCGACGCTCAAGGTTTAGACGGCAGTTAATCCGTAGGCAGACATCCGCATAATATCACGGGTGCTGAAACCAATATTGCTTAAAGCTTCCCCGTAGCTAATCATAAAGTCTTCCACGAGGGCCTCTTTTTCCATACCGAGGACGCGAGCATCATCCTCGACTTGATTGAGCATTCTCCAGACAATGGGAAGATTAGCTCGATTTGCGGCTTCTAATTCCTTTTTAGCGGTTTCAAAGTTTGCTTTTAGCCATTCTTCGCCAAAATTGAGATGTAAATATTCGTCTTTAACTACGCCTTCAGTAATTTTACGAGCAAAAGGATCAGCAACAGGAATATAAATATTATAGGCAGCGATCGCGAAAGCTTCGATAATCAAAGATTGGATTAATAAACAGGTGACAACTTTACCTTCTGCGTAGGCAATTTGGAAGTTCTCGTGCAGAGAGGAAAAGAATTCTCTGGCATAATCCATATCAGGAGTGATTTGCAAATTTTGGCCGCAAGCTTGAAAACCTTTCATGTGACGGTTTTCCATTTTTGCCAGACGGTGTAACTCTTCTTTGTTATCGGCGAGGATGTCTGCTAATTGAATATAATTGCTATTGGCCTCGTATTCGCCTTCAATAACGATGGCATTAATGCGACTATAGGCTGATTTATAGGTTTCGCTGGTGAAATCAAGCTCTAATGGTACAGCAAGCTCTGGCATAAACTCGATTGACTCCTATTTCTGACGAGATTTTTCCGACGTTCTTTCCAGTCTAGGGTAAGCCTTCTAGATGGAGTTATCTTTTTACGAGTCTAGCTCGATCGGTCTTTTTTGTATAGCTTGGCTTGAGAGGCTGACTTGCCAAGTTAGCTATAGGGGTTATCTTTGGCCACTGAAAACAAGTTTAGAGGCAACCCCTTCTTAACAGAGGAGATTGCTGGCTGTTTACTCAAACCGTAGCCAAAGATTTCTGGCGCTCGGCCTGTTGTAAGATGGCCCTGGCTGCCTGTTTACCCGATAAAGTGGCTCCTTCCATGCTATCAATGTAATCCTGTTGGGTATAACTACCGGCAAGGAAAAAGTTAGGGATAGGAGTCGCTTGCGAGGGACGATAGACATCCATCCCCGGTGCTTCCCGATAGAGACTCTGGGCCAATTTCACCACACTAAACCAAGTCATCTTTAACTCCCGGGAGGAGGGAAATAACTGATGGACTTGCGCTAAAACGTGCTGGGCGATATCTTCATTTTTAGCTTTAATAAAAGGATCCCCGGGGGTTAAAACCAACTGTAATAAAGAACCTTCTCCGGGGCGATAATAATCCCTAGGACTGGTGAGAGCAAGATCTGCAAAACAGGAAAAATCCGCTTGGTGGGTGTACAAAAGATTGTCAATTCCCACCGCTTTTTGCAGTTGTCGGCGTTTTTCGGCATCATTTAACTCCGTCACCCAACCGTCAAAACGCAATTGTACCGTGGCGACGGGGACGGCTTCTAGTCGGAAAATATTGTCAAAAATCGGCATTTTTCGCCAATCTTGGGGAATGAGACGCTGAATACCGGGGACATCACCAGCGCAAACATAGGCATCTGCGGTGATAGTTTCCGTGGTTTCTCCGTTAGCGACGATCATGCCATTAACTTGCAGATTTTCGCCCTCTCCAGAATAGAGAATTTCCCGCACCTGACGACGGGTAGAGATTTTGGCGCCCCGTGCCTCCAGATAGTTAATAATCGGTTTATGTAGGTATTCGTGGGGGGAACCTTCCAACATCCGCAGGACGGAAGCTTCGGTTTTAGCGGCAAAAAATTGGAAAATCGTCAGCATACAACGGGCCGAGATATTTTCCGTATCGATAAATCCTAAGGCATAGGCGATCGGATTCCACATTTTTTTTAAACTGCCTTGATTACCGCCATGGCTACGAAACCAATCGGCAAAACTAATCGAGTCCAGATCCCGAATCGTTTTCATCGCTCCTTGGAAGTCTATCAGACCGCGGACGATGGGACTGGTACCTAAGGCCAGAGAATTAAAGATTTTATCGGCTGCCGAGAGTTGGGAGGAGGTAAAAAAGGCTTTTAAACCGTTAAAAGGCGCACCTGCGGCGAAACGAAAGTCTAATTCGCCGATTTTTCCCCCTTCGTTGATAAAAGTGTGGGTGTGTTCTTTGAGCAGTAGGGATTGAAAAGCGCCCACTTTTTTCATTAACTCAAAAAGATTATAGTAACAACCAAAAAAGACGTGCAAGCCCATCTCGATGTGATTACCGTCCGCATCTACCCAACTACCGACTTTTCCCCCGACAAAGGGACGAGATTCTAAGATTTCTACTGTACAGCCCGCATCGACTAGATCGATAGCTGTTGCCATTCCCGCTAACCCTGCACCAACGATCACCACTCGCATTTGTCAAGTTCCTGTTACAATTTTTCACTAAATCTTTATTTTACCCCGATCGGTCTGGTGTTTCTTGCTGGCGATTTTTTCAGGGTCGCTTGAGAGCGTGGCAGAATAATTGAGAGTTGCACTAGGGAGAAGTCATTTTGAAGCGATCGCTAGATGGGAGACAGGGATTAATTATTGTCAGTATTATATGGATATTGGGGATATTAGTCGATAGATTCTGGTTTAGTCTCGATCATACCATTCCTGCTTGGGATCAGGCCGATTATCTCAACGGTGGGATTATCTATACCCAAGCTTTCCAAAATCCTCGCTGGTTTGACGGGGATTGGTGGCGCAGTTTATGGCTAATGTCGCCGAAAATTCCCCCTTTAACCTATCTTGTAACGATTCCCTTCTTTAATCTCTTTGGTATTAGTCTTGATGCGGGTATGTGGGTAATGGCTATCTATAGCGCCCTACTGCTCTTTTCTGTGTACGGATTGGGAATTATCCTCTTTAATGGGACTGTGGCTTTATGGGCAGTCCTAATCTGTCAATTTCTCCCCGGTTTATACTATTATCGCCTCGAATATCTCTTAGACTTTCCCTTAGCGGCAATTGTAACGTTTTCTTACTTTTGCTTGACATGGTGGCGATTTAGTGGACAAGGCTGGCCAAAAGCGATCGCTTTCGGGATTTCTTTGGGTTTAGGGATGTTAGTCAAACAAACCGCCCTATTTTTCCTCTTTTTACCGATTTTGTGGGTATTGGGCGAAAATCTCCGGCGAAAACGTTGGGGCAATCTAGCGCAATTAATGCTCAGTTTTTTAACGGCAGCATTGTTAATGTTTCCCTGGTATCGGACGAATTGGTTATTAATGTTAACCGCAGGCAAACGTGCCACGGTAGATTCGGCGATTTTGGAGGGAGATCCGCCTCTTACCAGTCCAGATGCCTGGACGTTTTACGCCCAAGTTTTACCCTATTTTCTTTCTTGGGTATTGTTATTAGTTCCTGTGGTGGGATTATTAATCTCCTTACGTCATAGAAAAACCGAAGATAAGGTTAATCGTCCTGTGTGGATTTGGTTAGGAGTTTTTCTGCTGGGGGGATACCTATTATCATCCCTCAACATCAATAAAGATGCTCGTTATATTTTGCCGATTTTACCGACTTTATCCTTAATTTTATCCGTCGGTTTATTATCTTGGCGCGGTCGTTTTGCCCCCGCTATCCGTTGGGGAACGATAACTATTGCCGCTATCCTCACCAGCTTAAATTTATTCCCCTTGGGGGGAGATATAATTACTAACGTTTTCAGTCCCAAATTACAACACCATCCCTATTTAAAAACTGGCTGGCAAAACGAAGAAGTAGTTAAAGAGATTCTAGCCGATTCTCCCTATCTTCGCAGCACCCTAGGGGTTTTACCTTCCACCCCCGAATTAAATCAACATACTTTCTCTTTCTACGGTGGTAAACATAATTCCCAGGTTGCCGGCAGACAGGTGGGAGTTCGGGAAGAAGATATCGAAAAGGATGTCAATTCTTTAGATTGGTTTTTAACTAAAACTGGTGAACAGGGTTCCGTCCCCAATGTCCAGAAAAAAATTGTTAATCGAGTCGCCACTGGGCCAGATTTCCAAGTGGAGAAAACTTGGCAGCTACCGGATGATAGCACCCTGTCCCTACACCGAAAAATATATCCTTCCGTCACGGTTAAACCCCTTGAAAATCCGCCAAAACGGGTGGAATTAAGAGAGATTACCCTTGCCGAAAAAGCTTCTCCTAATCAACCCCTTCCCGTGGTTTATAAATGGGCCGGAGACTGGCAACAATTAAAGTCAGGGATAGTAATTTTAACCTGGCAAGAAGTGGACGGGAAGGATTATTGGATGCACGATCACGGTATGGCTATGGGGGGATTAGTGGCAGAAAAATTAACTTCAGAAGAGCAACAAAAGGGTTTTGAAGTCACTGAAAAAACCGCCATGCAGTCGGCAGCAACCCCCGGAGTTTATCGCTTATCTGCTGTCTATCTCAATCGGGAAACTGGCGAAACCTATCCGATTAAAACTAATGCTCAAATTACCATCGATCCTCAAGTTCCCAAGTTAGCAACGCCCCAATTAGATTTAGTCACCCAATTGCGCTTAAAGTCGGCTAATATTGGTCAAGGATTAACGGGGATTGAGCCAATTTTTGAGTTAACTAATCGTATCAATCAATACGATTCGATTCAGGATTATGTGCTGCAAGCAGACAAGGCTTTTTCCTATCGTTTACAGCAACAAAACCCCCCCGATAAATTATCTTTAGCCTACGGATTAGCAATTTCTAAGGTACTACAACAGGATGTGGCAGGGGCAATAAAAGCCACCGAGGAAATGATTAAAATTGACCCCCATAATCCCTATCATTATGCTTATCAAGGTTTTATTTATCTCTACGATTGGCAACCGCAAGCAGCCCAAAAAGTCTTAGATAAAGCTAGACAATTAAATCCCGATAGTGAGGAAATTAAGACTTTAAATGCAGTGGCTGCCTTGATGGGGGGAAATCTCGTTAAAGCTTGGCAATTATGGCGGTCAAATTAAAATAGAGTGGGAAGTGGGGTGTGGGGTGTGGGGTGTAGGGTGTGGGGTGTAGGGTGTGGGGTGTGGGGTGTAGGGTGTAGGGTGTAGGGTGTAGGGTGTGGGGTGTGGGGTGTGGGGTGTGGGGTGTAGGGTGTAGGGTGTGGGGTGTAGGGTGTGGGGTGTAGGGAGAAGCTTTTTTCAGTGATCAGTAAACAGTAAACAGTAATCAGTGAACTGAAAACTCACATCTGATAACAAGGGCCGAATCTCAGACCTAATTGGTTAAGCTAAAAGCTTTGATGCGCTTAGTTTCTAACCCTCTTTTTAGGTAGGAGAATTGTCAGATTCTGTCTTTTGCACGAGTGCCTGTTGCCTCTTGCCTTCAGAAGCTGATAACTGATAACTGATAACTGATAACTGATAACTGACTCCTGCCTCCTGCCTCCTATCTCACCCTTGAGACAACTACTGTAACAACTCCCTGGGATCGGTGACTTCCCCTTTAATCGCTGCTGCTACCACCATCGCCGGACTCATCAACAAAGTACGCCCAGAAGCGGAACCTTGACGACCTTTAAAGTTGCGATTGGAGGAGGAAGCGCTGATCTGATCTCCCTGCAATTTATCGGGATTCATGGCTAAACACATGGAACAGCCAGCCTCGCGCCATTCAAAGCCCGATGCTAGGAAAATTTGGTCTAATCCTTCCGCTTCCGCCTGTTTTTTGACTCTTTCGGAACCGGGGACGATAAAAGCTTTCACATGGGGGGCAACACGATGACCTTGGGCAAATTTGGCCGCTTCGCGCAGATCACTGATCCGGCCGTTAGTACAGCTACCGACGAAGCAGACATCGATTTTTGTGCCTTTAATCGGGGTGCCGGGGGTGAGTTTCATGTATTGATAGGCTTCCTCTGCGATCGCTCTTTCCGTTGCCGGTAAACTTTCGGGAGTGGGAATGACTTCGTTAACTCCGATTCCTTGGCCCGGAGTGATACCCCAAGTAACTGTAGGTTCGATTTCGCCGGCATCAAAGACCACCACATCGTCATAAACTGCATCGGCATCGCTTTTAATGCTTTCCCACCAATTAACCGCACTTTCCCAGTCTTTAGGCGCAAAATCAAGACCTTTGAGGTAATCGTAGGTGATTTGATCGGGGTTGATATAACCACATCGGGCCCCACCTTCGATCGCCATGTTACAAATCGTCATCCTTTCTTCCATGGACATCCGTTCAATTGTACTACCTGCGTATTCATAGGCATAACCAACACCGCCTTTAACGCCCAATTGACGGATAATATGGAGAATTACATCTTTAGCATAGACCCCGGGGTTTAAATCGCCGTTTACCTCCACTCGACGCACTTTTAATTTCGATAGGGATAGGGTTTGGGTAGCAAGAACATCGCGTACTTGGGAAGTGCCGATGCCAAAAGCGATCGCCCCAAAAGCGCCGTGGGTGGAGGTGTGGGAGTCACCACAGGCAATCGTCATCCCGGGTTGGGTTAGGCCCTGTTCAGGAGCGATCACATGAACTATGCCCTGATTACCAGAACCGATGCCGTAGAAAGGAATATGATTGCTTTGAACATTAGTTTCGATCGCCAGGATCATTTCCTCAGCCAAATCGTCAAGGAAAGGACGCGCCTGATTTTCGGTGGGGACGATGTGATCGACGGTAGCAATAGTCCGTCCCGGAAATAATACTTTTAAACCCCTTTCTCTCAGCATCGAAAAAGCTTGGGGACTGGTGACTTCATGGACTAGATGCAGTCCGATAAATAATTGTGTCTGTCCACTGGGAAGAATCTTAACCGTGTGTGCGTCCCAGACTTTATCGAATAACGTTCTTGCGCTCATTGACCTTGGAATGATAGTCATCTCCTTGATCATATCAGCTAACCTGGTCCGATAAATATTAATTTTTTCTTTTCTCTTGGTTAGGAGGGATAATAGGTAAATAGTTCTGTTTTTGCTGGATTAAAACCATCAGTTTTTGAGTGAAACAAAGGACTTTCTAGGAGAGTGGGAAGTGAGGAGAAACAATCAATTTAAAAACTGATTTGGTCTAAGAATAACAAATTGGCGAACATATAACTAGCTATGAGGGAGAGCTTATAGAGGAGTTCCGCTTCTGTGTATCTGCCTTAGTATTTGTCTAAATCTACACATTTATCTAAGGGTAAAACATCTAAAGCTATAGACTCAAATTCCGTACTAAGACACCTTTCCCTAGGGATGACTAATATCTTAATCCTAGAATCTTTTGGTAACATTCGATGTTGAATATTGTCTTCAAGGTTTTGTAATTGGTCAGTAGCCATGGTAAAATAAGCTTAAATTAGCCAATTAATGCAATTATGATCTATCCATCTAGAAATGTCATTCCTTTGGCTGTCCCCCACTCACCAACACCCAACCCCCAACACCCAACACCCCAAGGATCACAGAAAAAGCCTAGCTCAATCTGGAAATTTTGATTATGATCATTAAGTGATTGACTTGTATTGTGATATAGATTCAAAGGAGAGACACGGTGTCCACAGAAGTGATCGAAAAGCGTTCCACAGCGACAATCCGTAAACCAGCGCCTCGTTATCGCGTTTTACTCCACAATGACGACTTTAACTCGATGGAGTATGTGGTTCAGAGTTTAATGCAAACGATCGCCGGTATGACGCAACCCCAAGCAGTTGATATCATGATGGAAGCGCACACGAATGGTACAGCCTTGGTGATTACCTGCATCCAAGAACACGCGGAATTTTACTGTGAAACCTTGAAAAATAAAGGTTTAACCAGCAGCATCGAACCCGATGAATAAAAGATTACGGGTAATTGCCACTTACCCAGTCCCCCTGCGACTGGGAATTTTTATTTTGCTCCTACTTTTTCTCTGGTTGCCGATCGCACTTCCCCTCTATCACTTTTTTGCCACTAATGCTAATCTGGTCTCAATTTTGACCCTTTCTGTTCTCTACCTGGAATTTTTGGGGTTATCCCATTGGTGGGGACGGACAATTTATGGCGATGAGGGATTAGCCGATTATGGGTTGATTTGGCGAAGAAAAACGCCGATCGAGTTAATTAACGGGTTAGCGATCGGTCTATTTTTTACTTTCTCGCTTTTTCTGTTCCAAGCGTTCCTAGGTTGGTTAAATTTCTTACCTGCAAATCCCCAGATCAGCAAAATCATCCTGGAGGGGTTTTTAGTCGCTTTAGCGGTGGGTTTTGCCGAAGAATTGCTATTTCGGGGCTGGTTACTGGGAGAATTAGAAAAGGATTATCGTCCCGCTATCGCTCTAGTGATTAGTGCCTTAATTTTTGCTCTTGCTCACTTTATTAAACCTTTAGCCGAAATTATCCGCACTTTTCCCCAATTTCCTGCCTTAGTCTTGCTAGGATTGATTCTCGGTTGGGCAAAACGCGCCTGTGGTGGTAGTTTGGGTAAAAGTATCGGTCTGCACGCGGGTTTAATCTGGGCATACTATATATTAAATGTGGGTCAGTTAATTAAATACACTGGTACTGTTCCCGATTGGTTAACTGGAATCGATAAAAATCCTTTAGCGGGAGTGATGGGTTTACTTTTCCTGACAATTCTCGCTATCTGGATCAGAAAAAAAGCAGTTTTGAGTGAACGATAGGGGATTAAATCAATTACTATAAAGGGGAAATTGCCCATGAGAGTTATAGCCGATTTCAATTTTTGATGGGTTATTTTTAGTTTAATTCTCTGGCTAATGATTGGCAATCTCCTCTACTATATGCAAGTAATTGTTTTACGTCAAAAGAACCCACAGGTTAATTCCTCTCCTGTTGTCAGGAGTCAATCCTTCAATGTTTCTGACCTATTCTTTTTATTTTGGTCACGGGGAGGGGAAGGAATCCGAGTATCATTATCCGAGGAATTAACGGGTGGTAATGGAGTATTTAGTGATTAAAAAATTGATGTTTATTCAATAAGTTTTTGACAATCTAGATTATCTTGCAAAGCTCGATCGATATCCGATTTCCAAGCTCTGTCATTATACCAACGTTTTGCCCAAAATTGAGCTTCTTTAAAGTTATCAGAAGT
Organism: Microcystis sp. MC19; assembly: GCF_003019735.1. Lineage (NCBI taxonomy): Bacteria > Bacillati > Cyanobacteriota > Cyanophyceae > Chroococcales > Microcystaceae > Microcystis > Microcystis sp. MC19. Next base: position 4,182,764 of record NZ_CP020664.1, read on the forward strand.
TGGGGGGATTTTGCACAAAATTTCAAAAGCACCTTCTCTACCCGGCACATCAGCGACAAAATTATCGACAGCTAGTCCTATTGCTTGCTGAATTAACTTTAATTCAGTTAATTGAGTCCCACACTTGTAATAAAACTGATCACCTTGTTGCTTTTTCAAGTCTTGCAGTTGTTGAATATTCTTTTCTAAGCTAATATTAAAATCTCGTTTAGTACAAATTTCTGGAATACTAGGTGAGGGTTCCTTATCGGGAGTTCTTTGTGGTTGCAATGATAATAAGAACAAAATAATAAACGTACCAAGTAGTAATAGTACCGACGAAAAGGTAGAATCCTCCTCCTTAACTAATTTTTCTAATTCTTGTTTAACCCATTGAATATTAAATACCTCTTGATAAATTCGATTGGTCACTTCTAGATACTCATCATTTTTAATCACTAATTCTGCTTGCTGAAGTGCCAATTTTTCTGGTTTGTTATCAGCAAAGACTCTCCCCTGCAAAATTTCTTGATAGATTTCTAATCTTGACCTAACATTTTTATCAGGAGTTAAGAGACTGTTTTGTATTTTCTGGAGATGAGCTGCCGCTTTATTTTGTAACCAATTTTCTACAATATTTTTCTGAATCAATTGTTCAATTTTTGGTTTTTCTTGTCCTTCTCGTAACTCATTTTTATTGTCGATTAGCAAAAGGATAACTATTATCGTTAACTCCCAGTTACCACCTGTCCAAGCTGGAATTTCCTCAATTAAAGCTGCTCTTTGATTCTCATCAAATTCAGTCCTTAATAGTATTTTATCTAGTTGATCTACTTTTTCGTAGTATGCAGGGATTTTATTTAATTCCGTTGTCACCCAATTTTCATTAAAAACATTTCTATAAATCTTATTATAAACTTTTAACTTTTGTCGGTCTTGAACTACCAATCCCGTTAAGCGTAATTCTATTTGATCGGGACTACCATCATCGGTAATTTCACCATTTTTTAAAATTTCTAGGTAAAGCTTCAGCATTCTTCTACCCGTGACACGCTTATTTAATAAACGATTCCGAATAGTTTTTAGGTGTTCTGGACTATCTTGAGATACCCAGTTACTAATTACTTGCGACTGGATAAAATCGCCGACATTAATCGGGGTTGCTGGGGATTCCTTGCCAAATCCAGTGCGAGATGTGGAGATTAAACGACAAATTTTTTGAGTTAAAAATGGTTGTCCACCTGTCCACTCTATAACCTCCTCTAAAACCCCTTGTGGATTGGGAACTTTGTCCTGCAATCCCTCGGCAAGTTTTCTGGCATCCTTTAGAGTAAATCCAGATAATCGAATATCTTGACCAATATTAAAAGGATTACGATTATTATCTAGAATAAAGTTAGAAACTGCCGCTACCCCCAACATACAAAAGGTTAGACGTTGGTAATCCCTATTATGGGGACGTTTTTCATGACAGCTACGCAGCCAAGCAAAGAAATCATCTGTGGAAAATTTTAAACTCAGAACGCTATCAATTTCATCGAAACAGATAACAATAGGTCGGGATACTTCCCTTAAGAGAATTTCCTCAACAAATTCATCAAGACGATTAATAGCTGATTTATAGGCTCGTTCATCCCACCAAGTTTGCTCTTTTCCCCGAATAGAAAGATTGAAGCGTTTAACCAGTTGCTCAAATAATACTCGATACCAAATATCTTCGGAGATGTTTTTTCCTATACCACTCAAATGAATGGTAGCACAATCAATATTATCCTCTTGCAGTCGTTTTTGTGTCTGTACCCACAAACTTGATTTTCCCATCTGACGGGAATTTAACACATAGCAATACTGTCCATTTTTTAGATAGTCATAAAATATATCATCTGCTTCCCGCTTGATATAACTAGGTGCATCTAGGGGAACGCTGCCTCCAACATAATAAAAATTGGTCGCCATAGCATTAAAATTAGCAATTTGTCTGATTGGTTAAGTTCGATGAATAATTTAATCAAAGGTTATCTGTCCCTAAGCTAGTCCGCATTTAAGGTTCTGGGTTCGATGGGGGAACGGGGAACAGGTGAAAACGAATATTAGATTTAGATGTACAACAGTTTAACTAAATATATTGGATTTTAGGAGGATAGGCGATACCTAAAATAGTTGCTGTATAGTGGATAACGGGGTTGAACAGCATTCTGCACAAAGGTTACTAATCCTAAACTATGAAGTTGCCAATTAATTGTTGCACCTAAATCAACGGGAGAAGACGACTCTACAACCTTTTTCATTCCTGCTGCTAGGTTTGGATGTTCTTGTAAGTTTAACAAATGTCCTCGTAAATGATCCCCATAAATTCCCGCTTCCGTGGCTGCTGTCTCTAAAAAATCTGCTAAAGACATTTGTTTTTGGGTAATCCCATAAATCGCTTTTTGGATTAAATAGGGATGTCCCCCGACAAGATTAATTATTTTTTGCAGTTCATCTTCTCCCAAGTTAGCCTGATATTTATTGGCTAGAGTCAAGACCTGTTCTAGAGTAAAATCAGGTAACAGGATTTCTGTTCCTACATTCAAAGGAGATTTATTCAGGTCAGCAGGAACATAATTTTCTGTGGAGTAGGTGATAATTAAGTGTAACTTTTGCCAAGTATTATTATTTTTTGCCTCCTCGTGCCAAAGACGAAATAAACTAAGGAAATCGTCGGCAACGCTGGTATAGGTAAAGAGACTATCTATCTCCTCTAAAACTAAAATTAGGGGTTTATCCAGCTTTTTGAGCAAATGGTCTTGAAAATAGGCAGTACAGCTATAAAGTCCTAATCCTTCTTGCCATTTTTCCTGAAAGAGAGCTGCTAACCCTAATTTCTTGGAAATAATCAAAGCAAACCAAGAGAGCAATCGGTCTAAATCGCCGAGAATTCCTTTACTTGCCTGTAAAAAACTCAAACTGACAGTTTTATACTGTCTTTTGTCAACTTGACTCAAAATTCTATCGACTAATAGGGTTTTACCCATCCCCTTGGCTGATTTAATCCGCAATAATGAACCTGCTTGACTCACCGTCTCCAGACAAAGCTGTTCCACTGGAGGACGTTCAATATACTTGGAAAAATCCGCGGCCCGGTTTTCTCCCTCATCCTCAGACGTGGCAGCAGCTGTTTCCTCCAACTCATCCCAGTCAGCGATTTCTCGATAATCAAGGGCTAATTTTTGACAAATTTCAAAAAAATTGAGATTAGTAATCGATTTACCGTTAAGAAAAAGGCTAATAGTCGATTTTGCGAACCCTAACTCCTCAGCAAGCAGCTGTTGAGTTGCGTAACTATTGCGTTTAACTGCTTGTTTGACTCTAGGGATATATTCCGATTTTACTTTAAGCGATCGCCCCATAACCGTGAAGATTATTGAAAAATGAATGACAACCTAATCTTATCTCAAATAAATCAAACGTATCTCAGACATTTACTCAAACGTATCACAAAAAACTCAGACATATCTCAGACATTTTAAATTGTTCTATGAGAACCTAGAGATTCAGACACAAATTAGTCTTCAAATAAAAGTCAGACATAATATCACAATTCCCAGTCCTCGACTCACACTTCGATGCGTAAATATGAAGGATAGAAAAAAAACTATAGGGAGCAACGACCGTGCATTATCGAAAAATCAAAAAGCTGCTATCTTTAGCTCTAATCACTTTCGCGTTATTGCTGCCTTTTTGGGAAGATAGTCGTGTCCAAGAAGAAGCAAAACCAAAACTCGTCGATCTTATCGAAATCCTGATTCAAGCCACGAAAATCTTGGAGGAATAAGTACCTAAGCAAAATTAATTACACATATCTAACCACCTCTTGCCTCCTGCCTTTTGCCTTTTGCCTATCTTCACTAGGAAATTAATTTTGCACGACTACTTAAGTAGGGAGGCACAATTATTTGTAGGATGGGTTAGCGGTAGCGTAACCCATGCGGGGGTTGGGTTTCATGCTTCAACCCAACCTTGTATATTGAGAGAGGTGGTAGACCGTCCCAACCTTGGTCGGAAAAGACCGCTTCGTAGCAAGGGTCACCACCATAATCTCCCTGACAAAACTCGAACAGTCGCCGGGGTCGTGGCGAAAACAATCAATTGTTAAGCTAAGAGACCGTATCGGGCAAGGATGAGTAAAATCAAGGGGATGCTCTCCAAAAGAACCATTAATCCCGCCAATTTCTCAGGTTTAATCATGGAAAATATCTCTCAATGGGTAGGCATTGACATTAGTAAAGCGACCCTAGATGTTTACCTTCGTCCCCTCAGTAAAGCGATGAAAGTTGCTAACACAAAGGAGGACATATCTAAACTGGTCGAAACCCTAAAATCCTACACTGTCAACCTCATCGTTCTGGAAGCAACAGGAGGTTTAGAAACTGAACTGGTGATTCAATTACAAGAAGCGGATTTACCTGTAGCCTTAATCAATCCCCGTCAAGGAAGAGACTTTGCTAAAGCCACTGGTAAATTAGCCAAAACCGATGCCATTGACGCTCAAATTTTAGCTCATTTTGGCGAAGCAATGCAACCGCAAATATTAGCGGTTGAGTCGGAAGAATCTCGTCAATTGGGCGACTTAATTAGTCGTCGCCGGCAACTTGTCGAGATGCGGACTGCCGAAAAAAACCGACGGGAACGCGCTCGCGGTAAAGCTTTGGTCGATATCGAAGCCCATCTTGAGTATCTCGATAACTGCCTCGAAAAACTCAATCAAGAAATTGAGGAATTGACCCAAGCTAACCAACAATGGCTCGAGAAAGTCAATTTACTCAAAACCGTGCCGGGGATTGGTCAAGTAATTTCTACTACTCTCGTCTCCGACTTACCAGAACTCGGTCAATTAACCGCCAAACAAATCTCTCGCTTAGTCGGTGTCGCACCGATTAATCCTGATAGTGGTCAACATAAAGGTAAGCGAATGATTCAGGGAGGTCGCGCTCAGATTCGGGCGACTCTTTACATGGGAGCGGTGGTAGCTATGCGTCATAATCCGGTGATTAAAACCTTTTACGAACGCCTAGTCGGACGCGGTAAATCAAAAAAACTGGCTCTGACTGCTTGTGTGCGGAAAATCTTAGTTATTCTTAATGCAATGGTTCGCCAAAATCAGCCTTGGCAGCTTGCTGACAATTTACCACCTTGTTCCTAGAGATTCACACTTTTTGTTATCTCTGATCAAGGGTTGCGCTTGCTTTGGTTTAACCTGAGCGACTTAGTTTTTGCTGCGCTTTTTTCTGGCTTGAGATTTTAGGTTCGACAGCAACTCCTTGATTGTTTTTTGAGTTACCCCTTGACAATCAAGACAGTCGCTACGTTCATCTTATATTTAATTCCACCCACCTACTTAACAAAGAAAGTTGGTGCAATGTAGGGGCGCAACGTGGTCAGTAAGTTGATCGAACTGCTTGCGCCCATAATGTAAGATTGTGAACATTTTTCACCAAAAAGTAACTGGTGGGCATCATTCTATACTATAATCAGTACAGTCATGAACTAGGCTCCTGTCCATCTGACTTGATTGACGTTTTATCTAATTTGGTCTATACCCCTCAGCAACATTCCTAAATTTATTGGAATTTTATGGCTAAAACAACTGATACCAATTATTTAACCTCCGCGGAGAAGTCTCTTTTATCTGATTTACTCAAAGTTAATGCTGCCACTGTCTTGAGCTTTGAAATTGAAACAGATAGAATTGGAGAAGCTAACTTACAAGATAAATTAGAAAAACTAGCGGACAAAGGCTATATCAAAGTCAATGAAGAAGAAAGCTACAAAATCTTTACTCCCACTTGGAAAACTCGTCAGCTGAGGATAAATGGTATTTTGTAGTCAGTTTCTAACGGAATTAGACAAGTTTACTTTTTTCAGTTCATTCACCCATTACCTATTTTTGGTAGATTCTCAGACAACTGCTGCCACCGATCTTTTCAGCGAAATACGGAAACTTCTGGGAGGGGATCTGTGGCCTCTTATTTTGGCTGCGATAATTATTGGAGTATTATATGAAACTGGAATTAGCTATTTCTCAGCTTTTAGGATTCGTCATTTATTTCCCGATTTAGAAAAGGATTTTTTAAATACTTTCCTTTGTTTATTAATTGTCAAAATTTTTGTATCAATACTTTTATACCTTCTCATTCAACTTATATTTTCTCTATTAAGCTTGATCGAGGATAATGTTTTTTTTGGTTTAATCATTGCTCTGGTCTTCGGTCTTATTATGGGTTCCTTAAACCCTAATTTAGAACAAATCGACCAAGTAATGGGTGGATTTAGCTTATCGACAATTAATCCTGTCTCCAGTGGGATCAAAAAGATTTTAGAGCGGTACAAAGACTCTCAAATATCTATTATTAGTCCTTTAGACAAGAAATTGGTAATCAAGAAAATCAGCCTATATAATTCTATCAAGCCTAAATTTGATTGTTTTAAAAAAATAGTTACTATTCAGAAATGCACCCAAGAATTAATCGGTGGATTGACACTGAAAGAAACGCAAGAGAAATATCAAGGAAGATTAAACGCTATCATCGGGGGAAATTTTAGTGACGAGGATAAGAGAAAAAGATTAATATGGTTATTATTTGATATTATGAGTCCTGAAGAGATCAATAAAATTAGTGAGCACCCAGATCAATCAGAAATTTTAGAAAGACTGCGAGACATAGAACAGGAGAATAGTAGGATAAATTAAACTTCGGACTGTTAATTAAATACACTTGTACTGTCTCTAATCGATTAACTGGAATCGATAAAAATCCTTGAGCGGGAGTGATGGGTTGACTTTTCCTGACAATTCTCGCTATCTGGATCAGAAAAAAGGCAGTTTTGAGTGAACGATAGGGGATTAAATCAATTACTATAAAGGGGAAATTGCCCATGAGAGATATTTTTCTGAAGCTAGAAGGGTATATTAAGAAGGTAAGAGATTCCGATCAATGCTTATTGAGATCAACCTATTATGCTGATTTACTTTATTCATGGAGTGGCCACAAGAGATGCTAGTTATGCCAATAAATTAATTAAACTAATTGAAGAAGAATGTAAACGCAAAAATCTGATTATTCCCTACTGTTATGCAGGATTTTGGGGAAATGTCCTCAAAGTAACTGGAAAATTATGGCGAGATATCGAGCAAGAATTACAGACACAAAAACAGAAAAAATAGTAATTTTAACCAAGAGCAATCCTTTCGCTATCAAAATTTTAGAAAAGAGTATTTATCTTATTTTATCGGTGACGCATTTAGCTATTTAGGCAGTGATCGAGGAAACCAAATTCGCCGCATTATTGCCGATCAATTAATCGATCTCGTTCAAGCTTATCCCCAGGAAACCGAATTACATATAGTTGCCCATTCTTTGGGTACTGTAATCCTTTGGGATCTGTTATTTTCTGATCGTTTTGATCCTAAGGATCCCGCTCATGAAATTCGTGATCTTATCGGTAAAGAACGGGGGAAGCTTTCCCTATCTAGTGTAACAACAATGGGTTCACCGATCCCATTTTTAAATTTAACTTTAGGCATTGATACCAATCAAATTGAAAAATTTATTACCCAGCATCAAAGTCAGCGTTTGCTCTGGAATAATCTGATCAATTCCTCCGATATTATCGCTTATCCAATTCGTCCTCTTTTTGATTCTATAACCGATGTATCCAAGATTTTGATAAGCGATTATTATCTAGAAGCGACTGGCAATATTTTTGATTCTGTAGAAATTGCTGCCGTTGTCTTAAATTCCATTAATGCTCATACCTATTACCTAGCATCAGATAAAGTGGCCAAAAATATCGTAGAGACAATTTATTTTGATCAGCACGATTATAATAATGGCAATAGTTACGGCAATAACACCTGTGTTGAGCTTGCCATAGAAAGAATAGCTAAAATATCTGGAGTGACTAAAGATCTGGCAAAAATGAAATCTTTAAAAGAAAAAATATTACTAGAAGGTAAATTTAAAGATGCCAGTGGTTATATTTATTTAAGCTCAGATTTATATCGTGTTCATCATGTTTATATACAGGACAATCACCAAAATATTGTATATGCTGTATATGTGGGTTGGATTCATGTAGAGGGATTGAAAAATTCTGTCACCGAAATCATCAGACAGCTATGTTATGTGAACGATGAAGCAAAGAATAGCTAATAGCTGCGCTATACTGCCATTATTGAGATTAAACCAGCATTTATGAATCAATCCCCCCGCATTCTAGCACTGGATTTTGATGGTGTTCTTTGTGATGGCATGATCGAGTATTTTCAGATTAGCAAACGCACCTATGAAACCCTTTGGCCGGAAATAATTCCCGAGGATTTTTTCCCGAGGTTTTCGCAACTTCGTCCCGTTATCGAAACCGGTTGGGAAATGCCTTTACTGTTGCGATCGCTCGTTCTCGATATTCCCGACGGGGAAGCTTTAAATAATTGGCCGTCAATTCGGCAAAATCTGCTAGAAAGGGAGAAAATAGCGAAAAAAGTTCTCTCAAATGCCCTCGATGGTCTTAGAGATCGATGGATTGAGTCGGATCTAGAGTCTTGGTTAGCCTTACATCAATTTTATCAACCCGCGATCGATCGCCTAGCCTCTCTTTTAGACTCGGATTTTTTGGTTTATATCATCACCACCAAAGAAAGTCGTTTTGTCAAGCAATTGTTACAAAAAGTAGCAATTAATTTTCCTGCGGCGAGATTAATTGGCAAGGAAATTAAACAGCCAAAATACCTGACTATTCAGCAAATACTGGCTGATTTACCGGAATCCCCCGCCAATTTGTGGTTTGTCGAGGATCGTCTCGATGCGTTGGAATTAGTGGAGCAACAAGCAGATTTAAACGATGTGGGCTTATATTTAGCCGATTGGGGATATAATACCGCTCAAATGCGCCAAAAAGTCGCTCAAGATACCCGCATTAAGCTGTTATCCCTAGCTCAATTTGCGGCAGACTTTACCCACTGGGAAAGTCAGTGACGAGGAATATTCAAACTTCGTCCATTCTCCCATGAGCATTGTTAAGCTTTCTTTATACACTTGTACTAATTGTCAATTTCTTCTACAATGGCCATAGGTCGATATTCTAGAAATTTTGTGGAGCTATGATTGATACTAAATCCTGTTTAAAAAGTATAGGATAGTGGGGAAGTGGGGTGTGGGGTGTGGGGTGTGGGGTGTGGGGTGTGGGGAATTATGAATTATGAATTAGGGAGTGGGGAAGTGGGGGAGTGGGGGAGTGGAGCATTTGGATGAAATTTCCCTATCACCCTATCACCCCAAAACCCTATCACCCTATCTCCTGACTCCTGAATCCTGACTGCTGACTGCTGACTCCTGACTCCTGAATCCTGAATCCTGACTGCTGACTGCTGACTGCTGCCCTACGAACAGCTTAATTGCTTTCTCTCCCCAAACAATTGCGATTTTTTAACCAAATCGACCACTAATATATTCTTTTGTTTTCTCGTGAGTTGGTTCTTGAAACATAATTTTAGTTTGTCCAAACTCCATCAGTTCACCCAAATACATAAAAGCTGTGTAATCAGAAATCCGGGCTGCCTGTTGCATACTGTGGGTGACGATTAAAATGGTAACTTTTTCCTCTAATTTACCAATTAGTTCTTCTATACTATTAGTGGCGATCGGATCGAGAGCGGAAGTGGGTTCATCAAAGAGGATAATTTCAGGATCCGTAACTAAAGCGCGGGCAATACAGAGACGTTGTTGTTGTCCCCCCGATAAATCGTAGGCACTGGTGTTGAGACGATCCTTGACTTCATCCCACAAAGCGGCACCGCGCAAAGCTTGTTCTACTTTATAATCGATAAACTCCCGTTTTTTTTCACCCCTAACCCGCAAACCGTAGGCGACATTTTCGTAAACAGATTTCGGGAAAGGGTTCGGTTTTTGGAAAACCATACCAATCCGCATCCGCACCTCGATCGGATCGACCTTGTGAGCTAAAATATTGACTGTATCGATATAAATGCCCCCTTCGTAGCGATTAGCGGCATAAAGGTCGTGCATTCGATTAAAACAGCGCAAAAGCGTCGTTTTACCGCAGCCAGAGGGGCCAATTAGAGAGGTGACTTGTCTTTCGGGAATGGTGAGATTGATACTTCGCAAAGCGGGTTTATTGGTGCCAGCGTAGTAAAAGTCAAGGTTTCTCACCTCGGCTTTTGGTTGAAATTCTTTGATATTAGACATCATTGAGGGAAAAATAGAGTTTACCATTTGATACCTTTGCGGAAACGATAGCGGAGATAGATAGCTACAGCGTTCATACCGAGAGTCATCACAATCAACACTGTACCAGCGGCAGCCGCATTGACTTCAAATTCTGGCTCTGGACGAGAAACCCAGTTAAACATCTGAATAGGCATAACTGTAAAGGGTGCTTTCAGCCAATTAAAGTTAATAAAGGGAAAATTTGCTTGTAAAGGAGCATCGGGTAGAAAGGCAATAAATGTGAGCGCACCAATAGTAATCACGGGAGCCGTTTCTCCAATCGCTCTGGAAAGCCCGATGATCACACCAGTGAGGATACTACCGAAGGAGTAGGGAAGAATATGATCGGCCACTACTTGCCATCTACTTGCTCCCACGGCATAGGCCGCTTCCCGGAGACTGTTGGGTATTGCCCGAATTGCCTCTCTGGTGGTGACAATAACCACAGGTAGGATCAGCAAAGCTAGGGTTAAACCGGCGGCAATAATACTTTGTCCGAGATTGAATTGATAGACAAATAAACCGAGGGCGAGTAAACCATAGATAATTGAGGGAACACCCGCTAAATTAGTGACGTTAATCTCAATAATTGCTGAAAGCCAATTTTTCTTACTATATTCTTCCAGATAAATTCCCGCCGCAATACCGAGAGGAATCGCAATCAAAGCTGTTACCAACATCACTAGCAAGGTTCCCACCCAAGCGGAAAGAATACCAGCTTCTTCAGGGTGACGACTAGGAAAAGAAGTAAAAAACTGGGGGGTAATGCGCGGCAACCCTGCTATCATCATCTGGGCGATCAGGATAAAGAGAATTAGGGTAGAAACAAAAATAATCAACAACCCTAAGCCAGAAAATACCGTGCTAATCAGCTTGCGCCGTTCAATATTAGCTCTTAAATTCGATAATTGTTCTTGCTGCATGGTTAGTAAACCTCTCGATATTTTTTGGCGAGGAAATAACCGATAATATTAAAGATTAAAGTCAAAATGACTAGCATAATACCGGCGGCAAAAATTGATTGATACTCGATCGAACCGTGGGGTAAATCGCCTAAACTAACCTGAACAATATAAGCGGTAATGGTGGCCGCTTCACTAAAGGGATTGAAGGTTAAATTTGGCTGTAATCCTGCGGCGATCGCTACAATCATCGTTTCTCCCACGGCCCGGGAAACTCCTAAAATATAAGCGGCACTAATACCAGAAATAGCGGCAGGCAAAACCACATTTAAAGCAGTTTGTAAACGAGTTGCTCCGGTAGCATAGGAACCTTCCCGGAGGGTCAAAGGTACGGCACGCATGGCATCTTCACTGATGGAACTAATCAGGGGAATAATCATTAATCCCATGACCAAACCAGCACTGAGCATATTAAATGAAGGTAAGTCAGGCAAAAAAGTTTGTAGGAAAGGGGTGACATTTAAAAAGGCAAAATAACCATAAACTACTGTCGGTATAGCCGCTAATAATTCTAGACAAGGTTTAACCACTTCTCGCAGACGCGGGGGGGCAAATTCACTAAGATAAATAGCGGCAATTGTTCCCAAAGGAACAGCGACAAACATCGCCACGATCGAAGTGGTTAAGGTTCCCGAAAGTAGCGGTATAATACCATAACGAGGATCGGCAAAAAGCGGACTCCAAACCGTATCGGTTAGGAATTGAATCAGGGGAACTTTCTCGAAAAAATGCACGGATTCTACAATCAAAACCTCCATAATGCCGATAGTAGTGGCAACAGAGGAAAAAGCCGCCAAAAATAGAATAACTTCAATAATAGTTTCTTTGAGGTTGCGAATCTTTTTGGGAGTAGCTGCCTGAATCCAGACACTCTCTGATTTAATTTCTGGTTTAGTCATGCTTTAAATATCTAGTTGCTAGTTTTTTTAATTCAACTCCAAAAACGGGGAAGATAATCGCTTCCCCATTCCATTTATTGGCAGATAAGCAACTATTCTTTAGCTTCTAGCTGGACAATATCTTGGATGGTTAAACCCACCACATCTCGGCCAACGAATACACTCCCTGTTTTATTATTTCTAAAGTTTCTCATTACCGATTGATAGACATTAGCGGGTAGAGGCACATACTTAACTTCCCGGACTAATTTGGGAGCATTATTGATGAAAAATTCGACAAAACTTTTCACCTCTGGACGTTTAGCCGCATTAGCATTAACGTAGATAAAAACAGGACGGGAAAGGGGATTATATTTACCGTTGTTGACATTTTCTGCTGAGGGAGGTACGGCCCCTTTGCCGTTATCAATGGCTAGAGCTTTCAGACGACCTTTATTCGCTTCATAATAGGCATAGCCAAAGTAACCTAAAGCGTTACGATCTCTGATAACTCCCTGCACTAGAACGTTATCATCTTCACTGGGGGTAAAGTCGGTGCGACTTTTCTTCGATTCACCGACAATTGCCTCGGTAAAGTAATCGAATGTTCCCGAATCTGCACCTGGTCCGAACAGTTTTAGGTTGGCATTAGGCCATTTAGAATTAACTTGATTCCACTTAGTGATCTTGCCTTGAGCAGCGGGTTCCCACATTTTTTTCAGTTCAGAAACCTTGATGCTATTAAGGGGATTTTGTTTATTGACTACCACTGTTAAAGCATCAAAAGCGATCGGCAATTCTAAGAATTTAACGCCATTTTTAGCGCACAATTGACGCTCAGAATCCTTAATTGGACGAGAAGCATTAGAAATATCCGTTTCACCAGCACAGAATTTTTTAAAACCGCCACCTGTTCCCGAAATACCCACAGTTACCTGTGTCTGACGATTTATCTTTTGAAATTCTTCCGCTACTGCTTCTGTAATTGGGTAAACGGTGCTAGAACCATCAATTTTGATAGTATTGCGGCTTTGGGAATTAACCGCCGGGATGGTGAGAGCTAGGGCCGCTCCTACTGCCGCTAAACCAGCGCTGATTGTCCATCGATTTAGTTTGAATTGGAAATTCTGCATACTCATTTCGCTAATTATTGCTGATTCGGGAATAAAAAAATTAACTCTCAGGTTGGATTGTACATAAAACCCCAAAATTATGATCAATTATTTTAGTTAATTTAAGGTTAAGGTTAAGATTTAGTTTGGTTAAATTTAGTTTAAGTTTAGGTTAATTAAGCTTAACTTAAACAAATATCTCTCACATTTTTGGTTATTTAAATTAGTTGATGACCACCCTATTGCAAATTAAAGTCAGTCAAAACGCTCAATAATGTAGTTTTATTAGATAATAACAAGAAAAAATCAGAACAAGTTGATTAACTCATCCCGATAATTGATCTCAAAAAGACTAAAGTAATTAACCAAAACGACCGCTAACATAATCTCTAGTGGACTCTTGAGCGGGATTTTGAAAGATAACCTCGGTGCGATCATATTCCACTAAATAACCTACTTTACCCCCTTTTGGGGTCGGTTCAGCATTATAAAAAGCCGTTAAATCAGAAACCCGCGACGCTTGTTGCATATTATGAGTAACAATAACTATAGTATATTGGGTTTTCAATTCGTGAATTAATTCCTCAATTTTTAGGGTAGAAATTGGATCGAGTGCCGCACAGGGTTCATCCATTAAAACAACTTCCGGTTTAACCGCAATAGCGCGAGCAATACATAACCTTTGTTGTTGTCCCCCCGATAAAGCTAAACCACTTTCTTTGAGTTTATCTTTAACATCATCCCAGAGAACGGCTTTTTTTAAAGATTCTTCCACTAATTGATCCATATCACCGATGTAACCATTTAATCGCGCCCCAAAAGCGATATTTTCATAGATAGATTTAGGGAAAGGATTCGGTTTCTGAAAAACCATACCAATGCGACTGCGTAACCCGATAGGATTAACGGAATTACCATAAATATCTTGACCGCGAAAGGTAACTTTTCCCTCGATTTTGGCACTTTTAACTAGATCATTCATGCGATTAAAACAGCGCAAAACCGTACTTTTTCCGCAGCCAGAAGGACCGATAAAAGCGATCGCTTTTTTCTCAGGAATATCAAGGTTAACATCACGAACAGCAAGATTAGAACCATAGTAAACATTTAAGTTTTTGGTTCTCAAAACCGCATCGGTAACAACATCGGTACTATACATAATTTTCAAAGGAAATAAGGAGATGGGTGTTTTTTTTCAGTGACCAGTAAACAGTAATCAGTGAAAAGAAAACTCCAAACTTGCCACTTTATACTGATAACTGATAACTGATAACTGATAACTGATTTAGCCAAAACGTCCACTAACATAATCTTTAGTTGCTTTTTCTTGAGGATCACTAAAGATTTTGTCCGTATGATCAAACTCGACTAGATAACCGATTTTGCCACCTTTATCGGTGGGTTCAGCGTTATAAAAAGCGGTTAAATCCGCTACTCTGGTGGCTTGTTGCATATTGTGAGTAACAATGATAATTGTATAACGTTCTTTTAATTCGTGCATTAACTCCTCAACTTTTAAAGTTGAAATTGGATCCAGTGCCGAACAGGGTTCATCCATTAATAATACTTCTGGTTGAGCGGCAATAGCGCGAGCAATACATAATCTTTGTTGTTGTCCCCCCGATAGGGAAAAACCGCTTTCTTTTAGTTTATCTTTTACTTCTTCCCAGAGAGCAGCCCGACGCAAGGAAGTTTCTACTAATTCATCTAAATCGCCTTTATAACCATTTAATCGCGCTCCGTAAACCACATTATCATAGATGGATTTGGGAAAAGGATTAGGGCGCTGGAACACCATACCGATGTATTTTCTGACTTCGACAGGATCCACCTCTTGAGAGTAAATATCTTGGTTATGATAAAAAACTTTGCCGTCAATACGAAAACCGTGGATTAAATCATTGAGACGATTAAAACACCTGAGAATGGTACTTTTTCCACAGCCAGAGGGTCCGATAAAAGCGGTGACTCTATTTTTGGGAATATCGATGGAAACGTCCCGCACTGCTCGATAATTACCATAGTAAATATCAGCCTTATCGACCTTTAAAACGGTTCCTGTAGAATGGGGGTTAGAATTAGTTAGCATAAATTATTTCAATTGAATTTGGATAATTGAGGAATTGGAAAGATAGGTAGATTTTTACTTAAATATCCCTTTTTACTTTTTCCTTGACTTAAGTAGGGAGGCACAATTATTTGTAGGATGGGTTAGCGATAGCGTAACATAATCGGGCGTTGGGTTTCATGCTTCAACCCAACCTACGTTCTTTTTCCTTGACTTAATAGGTTTTCTGGCGCGTGGCTAAACGGGATAAAATGTTAGTTACCAACACCAAAAACACCAGAATTAAAGCCCCTGCCCAAGCTAATTGCTGTTGGGGGGCAAAAGGGGCAGTAGCAAAGTTGAAAACCAGGACCGAAAGGGTGGCAATCGGTTCAAAGACACCCCGGGGCCAAAAGTTAGAGAATAATGCCGTAAAAATTAAAGAGGCCGTTTCTCCAGCCGCCCTAGCAATTGCTAAAGTAACACCGGTCAAAATAGCGGGAACTGCGGCAGGAAGGACGATTTTTAGGACGGTTTGGTAGTTATAGGCCCCTAAACCCATGGCCGCCCAGCGGATGTCTTGGGGAACGATTTTTAAAGCCTCATCGGTGGTTCTAATAATAGTCGGTAACATTAACACCGCTAAACCGATCGAACCGGCAAGGGCAGAAAAGCCTAAAAGGGCTGTTCCTTCGCCAAATAATGGCGCAACTAGCAAACCGTAGGCGAAAACCCCGACAATAATCGAAGGGACACCCGCTAAAACGTTGGTAGCAAAGCGCACACCCTGGGCAAGTTTGTTATCACCGCTAAATTCCGAGAGATAAACCGCCGCTAAAACGCCAATGGGAACTGCGATCGCCGTAGCGAGGGCAACGACGATAATTGTGCCTAAAATGGCGTTAGCGATGCCTCCCCCTCCTAACCCCGGCGGTGGCGGTAATTTGGTAAAGAGATTGGCGTTTAAACGGCCCACCCCTTGCACAAAAACGAAGCCTAGGACGGCAAAGAGGGGAATCACAGTAACAGCTAAACATAAAGCCGAGAGAACGGTCATAATTGTCCCCAATAGCGATCGAGGACTACTCGGTTTCTTTTTGAGATTATTGCCTAAATTCGCACTATCCATATCAGTTATCAGTTATCAGTTATCAGTTATCAGTAAACAGTAATCAGTGAAGAGTGAACAGTAAACAGTAATCAGTAAACAGTGAACAGTAATCAGTGAACAGTGAAAAGACAGCAGTAAACTGCCATTTGATGATGAACACTTAATACTCAAAACTCAAAACTGATAACTGACGGCTTAATACTTAGCTTTGACGCGATTAACGATTAATTCGGCGAAGATATTGACTACTAGGGTCAAAACCAAGAGAACAAAACCAGCATACATGAGCGCTGATACTTGCATTCCCGATGCTTCGGCGAATTGATTAGCCAATAAGGAAGCGATCGTGTTAGCGGGGGCGAGAATAGAGGCACTAATGCGGTTAGAATTGCCGATAATCATCGTTACTGCCATGGTTTCCCCTAAAGCACGCCCTAAAGCTAACATAATCCCCCCGACAATCCCGGAAAAAGCGGCAGGAATTAATACCCGAAAAATCGTTTCCCAACGGGTGGCCCCCAAACCTAGGGAAGCTTGTCGCAAATCTGGCGGTAAAGCGGCCAAAGAGTCGCGAGAGATAGCGATAATAATCGGCAGGATCATAATTGCTAAAATAACCCCCGCCGGTAACATTCCAGGACCCCCTAAAGGAGTACTAAACAGAGGAATCCAACTAAAATTAGCATTTAACCAGTTACCAAGGGGTCTGAGGATAGGAATCAATACAAAGATACCCCATAATCCGTAAACAACACTGGGAATAGCGGCCAAAAGTTGTACGAGAAAAACCAAAATTGTCCGCGCATTTAAGGGAATAAAATCTTCGCTTAAAAAAATGGCTGAACCGATACCGAGGGGAACGGCAATCAGGAGGGCAATCAGAGAACTAACGAGAGTTCCGTAGATAACGGGCAGAACTCCGAATTCTTCCCGACCGCGCACGGGATTCCAAGCACTACTGGTCAAAAATCCCAGACCAAAGCTTTGAATCGCTGGTAAAGCCCGAATAAAAATAACTAGAGCAATCAGGAGCAAAATTAGCCCAATAGCGATGGCAAAGGCGGTGGTTAACCCAACAAAGCCTTTATCAAGGATTTTTTCCGATTCTGGACGTTCTTTAAAATTTGAGTCGGGTGGAACTGTGGGCGCACTCATGATTAGGGTTTAAATCCAGCTAGTTTGCGGTAGCTAAGGGAGAAATTGGCCTTTCTCCACTACTATTGTAACTTTGAATACATTTTTTCGGCGACTAATCCACCCTGATTGTGTAATCGGGATAGATGACATCGGCAGCGGCGGCTACTCGTTCCCGGACGTTTTTCGGTAGGGGAATATAACCAAGGGCGGCGGACTGTTCCTGTCCCTGATTGAGTCCAAATTCGATCATCGCCTCCATAGCTAAAGCTTTTTGGGGATTGTCGTATTTTTTATAAACCAACATCCAACTATAGGTGACAATGGGGTAGGAATTTTCCCCCGGGGGATCGACGATAAAAGCGCGTAAATTTTCAGGCAGTTCAACGTTAGCGAGGGTAGCAGCGGCGTTGGTTTCATCGGGAATGACAAATTTACCCGCCTGATTTTGCAGGGCGGCCATGGGCAGGTTATTATTTTTAGCGAAACCGTACTCAATATAACCGATCGAGCCTTGATTTTGTTGAATTAGGGCAGTTACACCCTCATTGCCCCTACCGCCGAGAAATTTACCTTTTTTGGTCGGCCATTGTACGGCTTTTCCTTCCCCGATGCTTTTTTTCCATTCGGGACTAACGGCGCTTAAAAACTTAGTAAAAACTCCCGTTGTTCCGCTACCGTCTGCCCGGTGAACTACGGTAATTTCTTGATTGGGTAGTTTTAAATCGGGGTTATCGGCGGCAATTTTGGCATCGTTCCAACGGGTAATCGTGCCTAAAAAGATGCCTACATAGGCTTCCCTGCTTAGTTTCAGCCCTTCTACTCCGGGCAAATTATAAGCCATAACGATGCTTCCCGCCGTCATCGGTAGCAGTAAAACCCCGCGGCTAACTCTGGCCATATCCTCGTCACTCATGGCCACATCGGAAGCGCCAAAATCGATCGTACCTTGGATAAATTGTTCGACTCCCGCCCCGCTACCGGTAGATTGATAGTTAATTAGCAGTTTAGAAAATAGTTGATTAATGGTGACAAACCAGTTTTGATATAGGGGTGCAGGAAAAGAAGCGCCCGCACCATTGAGAGCGACCTCTCCTTGCAGAGGAACCTGGGCGATTCTATTGCTTCCCTCTCCGCCGGTTCCCGCCGTATCGCCGCCCCCACAAGCGGTTAAAGTCGCTGTTAGAGTCGCTAGGGATAAGGCTGTTAGTAAATTGGTCTTGTTTCTGCTGGCCATAGGATTAATTTTGATCCGTAAACTGCCTTAAATCTTACGCTAAAAGTTACCACTGCTTGGTAAAGAATAGGTTAAGAAGTGAATAAAAGAACATAATGTATTGTCAAGAAAAATTTTCTCGATAACTAGACAAAAATCTCAACTTCTTTTACTATTTATTTTGACTAAACATTAGTTTTAAGTAGGGAGGCACAATTATTTGTAGGATGGGTTAGCGGTAGCGTAACATAATCGGGCGTTGGGTTTCATGCTTCAACCCAACCTACGTTCTTCTTTTACTATTTATTTTGACTAAACATTAGTTTTAAGTCGCGGGTAAAGCCGCTAACTTTTCCTGTTTAGATAGGGGGTTTCTCTTTCTCTATCATTATAGGGACGTAAAAACAACAAAGAAAAGATTAAGGTTTTTAGTCATCATCCCTCAGCCTTGAATCAGTTATCAGTTATCAGTTATCAGTTATCAGTTATCAGTTATCAGATGTGAGTGGGAGCATCCCAATTATGTAATGAGTATAAATGCTCGGAAGGGGGAGAAGGCTTTTGTAGTAACGATTCTGGTTTGAATCACACAATTTAGAGAACCGTTAAAAATCTATGAACTCCCGAAAAGGCTTGCCATCTAAGCATTTCGCATCTAAGTACAATTTCTTATTGCAAAAGTGGGATGCTCCCGATGTGAGTTTTCAGTTCACCGATTACCGATTACAGCAAAAAACTCCCCACTACCCCACTACCCCACTGATAACTGAAAAGTCTCCCCAATACCCGTTTTTACTTTCTCCTTTTTACACCTATGCTAGAAATTTTTACTCAGCTATCTCGTCCCACCAAAGTAGTGGCAATTGTCCTGGGTACTGCTCTAATTTTACCCGCCTGTGCCAATATTAATCCTCAAGACCTCAAACCAATTAAAATTGATGGTTCGAGTACCGTAGCACCAATTACCAACAAAGTTCTCGAAGATTTTAAAGCCAATCCTCCCCACAAAGCTTTGGCTGATGTTAAAGTTGACGCTAATATTTCAGGAACCGGCGGCGGTTTTAGAAAATTTTGTGCGGGAGAAACCGATATTAATAATGCTTCTCGGCCGATTTCTGTGGAAGAATTAAAAAAATGTGATGCTAATAAGGTAAGATTTATTGAACTACCGATCGCTTTTGATGCTTTAACCGTGGTAGTCAATCCCCAAAATAACTGGGTTGATGATATTTCCACCACAGAATTAAGAACTATTTGGGAACCAGCAGCCGAGAATAAAATCAAACGTTGGAATCAAATTAATCCCGCTTGGCCCGACCGACCGATTACCCTTCACGGGCCAGGTAAAGATTCCGGAACCTACGATTTTTTTAGTGAGGTAATTAACAGCAAAGATGCCAGTCGTGGGGACTTTAATTTTAGTGAAGATGACCAAGCTTTAGTTAATGCCGTCAGTCAAGATGCCAACGCTTTAGGCTATTTTGGCCACGCTTACTATGAACAAAATCGGGATAAATTAAAAGCGTTAAAAGTTAACGGTATTGAACCAACTCGCGGCAATGTTGAGGATAGTAAATATCAGCCTTTATCTCGTCCTTTGTTTATTTATGTTAATGCCCAAAAAGCCCAAGAGAATCCCGCTTTAGAGAAATTTGTCAAATATTATCTCGATCGAGTTCCCAATTTATTAGATACTATTGGTTATATTCCCCTACCCGATGAGGCCTATCATTTGGCACGGGTACAGTTGCAAAAATTTGAGGTAGGAACGGTTTTTGAGGGCAGACCCCAACCCAATTTAACCATCGGGGAATTACTTCGTAAACAAGCCCAATTTGAAGCTAAGTAACGATTCCCATCTGGAAGGAAAATATATAAGAATTTTCCTGCTGCCATCTGCCTCCTACTATAGCAAGAGGTTGGCCAATTTCACCCAACAGAGATAGATAAAAAAAGAGGGGATAAACCCCCCATTCGTATCGAGAAACTTGTTAATTAACCTTTCGGTGTTGCGCCAAATTGTTCGATGAGGATAGAAGTTAACAGCGATTTTAGATCCTCACAGGGAATCCCTTTTTGTACACAACTTCCCAGGTGGGCATCTTTACCCACTTTACCCCCCATGTAGAGGTCAACTCCCTCCACGGTTTTGCCGTCTTTGCGTGCTTTTGTCCCCATCAAACCGATATCGGCCACTTGGGGTTGTCCGCAGGAGTTAGGGCAACCGGTCCAGTGAATCCGCACACCCTGGGGGATATTTAATTCAGCATCTAACTGACTAATTAAGTCCACAGCCCTGTTTTTGGTTTCAATCAGGGCAAAATTGCAGAATTGAGCCCCCGTACAAGAAACGAGCGCTCGTTGCAAAGGAGTAGGATTGGGGGTAAACTTAGCCAGTAAAGGCTCGGTTAAAAGAGTTGGCATATTTTCAGCCGCTATATTGGGAATAATCACGTTTTGTTCCACGGTTAAACGCAATTCTCCGCTGCCATACACTTCAGCAATCCGGGCCAAATCGAACATATCATCGGCAAATAGACGACCAACGGGAACACAAAGACCGATATAGCTCAATCCCTCCTGTTTTTGCGGAAAAACTCCTAAATGATCCCGTTTTTCCCAGTCGATTGCGTCTTTTTCCGCTGCCGTTGCCAAGGGATAACCTAAGTGATTAGCCACCCGCGTGCGGAATTCCTCGATTCCCCACTCATCAATTAACCACATTAAACGGGATTTTTGACGATTGGCGCGTAATCCGTTATCGCGGTAAACTTCCAAAATTCCTCGGCATAAATCCACCACCTCCTGATTCGGTCTCACCCAAACATTCATAGGAATTGCCGCTTCACAGCGTTTAGCCGAGAAAAAGCCACCTACCACAACATTAAAGCCTAATTCTCCCTCTTTATAGGCAGGAACAAAGGCAATATCGTTAATTTCCGCATGAACCGAGTTATCCCGGCCCCCCTCGATGGCAATATTAAATTTGCGGGGCAGATTGGTAAATTGATAATTACCTTGACCGTAGTTGGTAATCATATCTTGGACTTTTTGGACTAATTCCCTGGTGTCAATTAATTCATCTGCGTCTAGTCCCGCCATGGGTGAACCGGTAATATTTCTGACATTATCCATACCCGATTGTACCGAAGTCATACCCACGGATTTTAGTCGTTGGAAAATATCGGGAATATCTTCGATGCGAATACCGCGTAATTGTAGGTTTTGACGAGTAGTAATATCGGCATTGCCATCATCACCGTAACGCTGCACGATTTCCCCTAAAACGCGCATTTGCTCACTGCTAAGAATGCCGTTAGGAATCCGTAAACGCATCATGAATTTGCCCGGGGTGACGGGACGATAAAACACCCCCACCCATTTTAAGCGATGTTCTAAATCGGTTTTATCCATCGCTTCCCAACCGATTTGGGCAAAATGATCTAGTTCATCTTTGATGGCTAATCCGTCTTTTTCGGCTTTAAATTTCTCGAATTTATTGAGAGTTGTTCCATCTTTTTCAGGTGCTTGTACCACGAATCTATCTCCTTACTGATCTGTAGGTGCAATTGTTCTAGTTGGTGCGGGTTAGAAATGAAGAAATCGGGATTTAACAATAAGTATTCTTTAAAATACCGTCGTCATTAGCAAAAATTTAGTAATTTACCTAGTCTCTATTTGTTATTTAATTCGTTTTAAGTTGGATAATTTTGTATTGTTTGTAACAGAAATCCGCTCACCATCGTGTTTAGGCATTTATATCATGCAGTAAGTGCATTGAGGGGGGGTGTGGGAATTATGAATTATGAATTATCAATTAGGGTTGGCTGAAAAAGTAGGGGCGACCGCTGGTCAAAATGCAGGGTTTTTGAGCCACTAGCTTGAAAATATTGTAGCTGCTTCGCCAAACAAGACCCCAAACCCCTTACCTCGTCTATATTTCACATTTATTATTCAGCCAACCCGAATTAGGAAGTGGGGAAGTGGGGGAGAAGGGAGAAGGGAGAATAAATAAAGGTTGGCTGAATAAATCTAAAAACCTTGTTGGATAAGACTTTTAGACTTTTTTCTCCTCAAAAAGTGCCAGCCATTGCGGGGATCGAGGGGAAAATTCAGGGACTTTTTCCCTGAAAATTAGGTAGTTGACCACCTGAAAATCGATAAACCCTAAATAAAGGCAATCTCCCGACCCCTCAATACTGGCTCGGAGTCTCTTGCCCTTGCCTAGCGGTTCAGGGGGTATTGTGTAAAAATAAGAAAAGATCGGTTTTTTTTTACTAAACCTATGGCCACTTCTTCCATTGCCGTTAGAGAATTACCCCTCTTTCCCCTACCCGAAGTTGTTTTATTCCCGGGTCGTCCCCTGCCCCTGCACATCTTCGAGTTTCGCTATCGGATTATGATGAATACGATATTGGAAGAAGATCGCCGTTTTGGGGTCTTAATGGTAGATCCGGCCACGGGAGAAATCGCTAAAGTCGGCAGTTGTGCCGAAGTTGTCCGTTGTCAACGTCTCCCGGACGACCGGTTAAAAATTCTCACCATCGGTCAACAGCGCTTCCGTGTCCTAGAATACGTCCGGGAAAAACCCTATCGTGTCGGTTTAGTGGAGTGGATTGAAGATGTCCCCACCACCCAAGATCTGCGACCTCTGGCCAAAGAAGTGGATCGACTGCTGCGGGATGTGGTTCATCTCTCAGCCAAATTAACCGCTCAAAAAATTGAACTCCCCGACGATTTGCCTAGTCTTCCCCTGGAATTATCCTACTGGGTGGCGGGTAATCTCTACGGTGTGGCCGGGGAACAACAGGCTTTATTGGAAATGCTCGATACAGTTAGTCGTCTGCAACGAGAATCGGAAATTCTCACCTCGACTCGCAATCATCTGGCCGCTCGCACGGCTCTTAAAGATGCTTTAAATTAATAATCTTGAGGTTTTTCAGCTGCGGGAGAGGGAAATGGGGAAGTTATTTCAGTGAACAGTGAACAGTAATCAGTAATCAGTGAACTGATAACTCATACTAAATCCGTTGAGTATAGGCTACTTATGAGGACAGGCAATAGGCAATAGGAGCAATAGATAATCAGTTTTTAATAACCAGATTTAGTATCACATCTGAAAACTGATGGCTCTTCTAGGTTCTGTGTGATAAGTTTAATCGACATAGGATCGATCGATCTTTGTGTCCTTTGTGTCTTTGTGGTTCGTTCCACCCCCTCGCTCTTGAGAAATGTATCTTAGAATACATTTTACCCACCAAAGCTGGGAGAGCCAACTGATGACTTACCCACTGATAACTGATAACTGATAACTGATAACTGTTAATCTGGGGATTACCTAATGTTTACCTTGATACAGTAAAGTGGGGTTAAAATTGCTATTCCTTCACCCAGGAGAACTTCGATCATGTTGCTGACCTATAATCCCAATGTCTCACCCTTCCGAGAAGACTATAGCGAGAGTCGTCGGCTGCATTTTTATGATCGCGGGGAAAATATTCCTCTGGTGGTTGATGGAGTCTGGCAAGTTTATCGGGGTATGGCGCAACTAAGTCAAGTATCTGAGAGTGGAGAGGAAATTTTACTAGGCTGGGCCCATTCATCCCACTTTTTTGGCTTAAATTTGACCCATCTGGAATCCTATCACGCCAGGGCCTTGTCGGAACTGTACCTAAAATGGTACACGATCGCCGAAGTGGAAAACTCGGTGGAATTAACTAGGATGATGTTAAATCAAATGATCCGTCGTCAACAACAAACGGAATCGCTACTGGCGATCGCTGGAATCAAACGAGTGGAGGAACGTCTCCAGCAGTTACTACAGTTATTAAAGCGGGAAATGGGAGAACCAATCGCCCAAGGCAGTCGTTTAAAGATCCGTTTAACCCATCAAAATCTCGCCAATGCTATCGGTACCACCAGGGTAACGATAACCCGTTTATTAGGGGAATTTCAGCGTCAGGGAGCGGTGAGCAGCGATTGCGATCGCCATTTAATTATTCACGATTAAGTCAGTCCCCCCCCATAATAGACTCCCCGCGGCAGTCCACTAATTGCCAAGCTAATTTAGCAGCCCCCACCATGCCGGCGCGATTACCTAACTCGGCCGTTAATACCTCTAATCCTTCTCTGGAACTAGGTAAAACCCGTCTTTCGATTTCTGTGAGCAGAGAGGGAAAGAAAAACTTAGCACTGGCGCTAATGCCGCCGCCGATAATTACCGCCTCTGGGGTGAGAACATAGAGTAAACTGGCAATACCAGCCCCCAGTAAACAACCGTAACGCTGCCAGAATTCTAAAGCCTCTTGATCGCCTTTTTCGGCCAATTCTGCCAATTGCTTCGGTTCTTTGCCGGTCATCCGGCGAATAGCTTGCCGGGAGACGTATTGTTCCAAGGAACCCTGATTCCCGCTATTGCACAATGGACCGTCAAAATTGAGGGTTATTAAGCCTAATTCTGCGGCTGTTCCCTTGCTGCCCACAAATAAGTTACCATCGAGGATAATTGCCCCTCCTACTCCCGTCCCCAAGGTCAACAGGATGAGGTTTTGAAAGCGTTTGCCCGCTCCTAACCAAGCTTCCCCTAAACCGGCACAATTGGCATCGTTGGCTAAAATTGTCGGCATTCCCGTGCTTTCTTCTAACCAATCGGCGAGGGGAATATCCCGCCATCCTGCCAAATTAATCGCTATTTTGGCAATTCTTCCCTGAGCATCCGCCGGCCCCGGCGTTCCCACACCGATGGCTTGACAACTTTTATCTAAATTTACTTGACAAATGCCTTGATGTATGGTATGGGCAACTTCTTTGGGTGTAGCGGGTTGGGGAGTGGGCAAGGTGAGAGATTCGAGACAATTGCCCTCTTGGTCAAATTTACCAATTTTAATCGCAGTTCCACCTAAATCGACACCTATTACTGTTTTCACCATCGGGCTTTCCTTGTTACTCTGGGAGTAGCTAGGTTTATTATCACTCTTTTTGGCGGTTTTTTCGCAGTTAGATGTGATTGAGAGGATAATTCGGCTAAACTGGCAAAACTAGCTAATTGATTAGCCCCAAATTTCTTCTATAGTTTAGATAAGTACCTAAGCAAAATTAATTACACATCCAAGCCGTCACCCGTCAGCGAAAAGCTTTTTGCTGTGACCAGTAAACAGTAAACTAAAAATTCAAATCTGATCCCTGATAGCTGTCCCGGAGTCCCCGTCTCCTGTCTCGACTAGGAAATTAATTTTGCACGACTACTTACCTGCAGCTTAACTCCTGATTTTTTCCCATTTCAAAAATGATCAAAGTTACCATCCCAAATCTCTACGATAGCGATTATCAGCTTTGGCTAGAAAATACTATCAACCAATTACGTCAGGGGGATTTTCAAGCGGTAGATTGGCCGAATTTATTAGAGGAGTTAGCGGATTTGGGAAAAAGTGAACGACGAGCATTAGAAAGTTTATTAACTCGACTTTTAGAACATTTACTGAAGTTAACTTACTGGCAATCCCAACGAGATTATAATCAAGCTGGATGGAAAAAAGAAATTCGCAATTTTCGGATTCAGATCAAAAAAATTCTCAAAGATAGTCCCAGTTTAAAGTCCTATTTAAGGGAAATTTTGCAGGAATGTTATCTCGATGCTCGCAATCTGCTTATTGACGAAACCCAATTAGATGCTAGTATTTTCCCCGGGGAAGTGTTAGCTAGTCTAGAGGAGATTCTCGATGAAAATTGGTTGCCTAATTGGGAAGCTATCAGCAATAATTCTGAACAGTGAAATTAAGGAGTAAAAAATCATGAATATTACCATCCAAAATCTCTACAATAGCGATTATCAACTTTGGTTAGAGTCCACTATCAACCAATTGCGTCGGGGGGATTTTCAAGCGGTAGATTGGCCGAATTTATTAGAGGAGTTAGCAGATTTGGGTAAAAATAATCGACGAGTATTAGAAAGTTTATTAACTCGACTTTTAGAACATTTACTGAAGTTAACTTACTGGCAATCCCAACGAGATTATAATCAAGCAGCATGGAAAGGGGAAATTAGAACCTTTCGGAAACAAATCAAGAAAATACTGAGAGATAGTCCCAGTCTCAAACCCTATTTATCCGAGATACTTGAGGAATGTTACAGCGATGCTCGGGAGATAATTATTGATATAACCGAATTAGATGCCAGTATTTTCCCTGGGGAAGTGTTAGCTAGTCTAGAGGAGATTCTCGATCAAAATTGGTTGCCGGATTGGGAAGCTATCAGCAATAATTCTGAACAGTGAAATTAAGGAGTAAAAAATGATGAATATTACCATTTCAAATCTCTACGATAGCGATTATCAACTTTGGTTAGAGTCCACTATCAACCAATTACGTCGGGGGGATTTTCAAGCAGTAGATTGGCCGAATTTATTAGAGGAGTTAGCAGATTTGGGTAAAAATAATCGACGAGTGCTTAAGAGTCTCTTAACTCGACTTTTAGAGCATTTACTAAAGTTAACTTACTGGCAATCGCAACGAGATTACAATCAAGCAGCATGGAAAAAAGAAATCAGAAATTTTCGCCTACAAATTGCCGATCTTTTAGAAGATAGTCCCAGTTTAAAGTCCTATTTAAGGGAAATTTTGCAAGAATGTTATCTCGATGCTCGCCATCTGCTTATTGACGAAACCCAATTAGATGCCAGTATTTTCCCCGGGGAATTGTTAGCTAGTCTAGAGGAGATTCTCGATGAAAATTGGCTGCCGGATTTTCGGGAGACATAAACAGCGATAAATCTTCTGAGACAAACTAAAGATTAGCTTCACCTACCCGGTTTACAGACATTATAATCCTCGTGAGAGATCACCGCTTCCGGGACGAGAAGATTGCCGTGGTCGCGACAGATGAGGCGATAATTGCGGGTAACGGGGATACTGATAATAAAGCGATCGTGTCGCAATCGTTTACCATGGAAATCTCGATAATTGCGGTGATTTTGCAATCCTTGCAGGATTTCCCTGGCTTTAATTACCACATTTTTCGGCAATTCCCGCAAATCGATTGGATCCTGGGAAAAAGTGGCTTCCCAGGCATTTTTTTGGCGTTTTCTTTCTTCCCAAGCGGCATCTAGTTGAGCGCAATGATGGCAGACTTGGCCATAACCCTTATGACCACAGGGAAACTTCTTCTTTCTTCTAGACATAATACCATCTGTCTGTGAGGCTGTCAGGGAGTATTCAAAAGCGGTAAAGCTCGCTTCACTTTTGGCAGATGAAGAAGAAAATCTTTACCTAGTGATTATCTATACTTACCAGCATACAGGGATCGATCCCCGGTTTGGCGATTGACCAGCAAGAAAGTTTATCTTCGTTAGTTGAGGCTGCTGTCACCGACAAGATTAAGGCTGCTTAGAATAATTCCCATTCTTGGGTTCTTAAACGCTTGAGAATGGCCAAACGGCTACTAAAATAATTGGCACAGAGACGACTATAATCGGTTAAACGCAGATTATTTAAGCTAATTGACCAAGACCAAATATAGGCCGCTTGGGTGAGATACTGAAGACAAGATAATTCACCATCGGTTAAAGGTACTGTTTCATCGTAACCTTGAATAAAACCATGGCGAACCCGGCGATTTAAACCAGATTGTAGGGAAACTTGCAGAAATTTAGCGATATCGAAAACTCGCCAACCATAACCGCACTGATCGAAATCAAATAGGGTCATCTGATTATCAGGGGTGATGTGTACATTACCACTATGGGGATCGCCCCAACAAATGCTCCAATAGGGAGATTCGGTCGGTAATTTAGCGGTTTCTTCCTCTATTTCCCCAATGGTTTCTAAGACACACTCTAGGTCGCTCGGTCGTTGGTGCAGAAAAGGTGCGATAATTTGCAGGGAATCCTCGAGAAGATATTTGAGGTTGAGGGGATGACGATAGGCTAGGGTTTGAAAATCTGCTGTCACCCGATGTAAATTAGCCACGATCGCCCCTAAATGATAGGCTTGTTCTATATCTATGTCGCCAATGGCAATTCCTCCAGGAGCATAGGGAAAAAGGACGGCGTAACGTTTTCCTTCCGGAGCCTTAATTTCTACGGATAAATCACCGTTTTTGGTGCGAATTGGCGCGGCGACGGGAACCTGAGAGCGATCAAGATAATCTAATAATTCTAACTCGAAGTCGATTTCCATTTTGCTGCGCCAATGGCAGTGAGACACGCGCAAAATGTAGGGAGTAGTCAAGGTTTCGAGGAGATACACATCACTTAAACCCCGATGCCAAAATTGACAATTTTTCGGCACTTCAATCTCGTAACGAGAAAAAACTAAATCTGCTAGGGCAGCGGGAGCCAGAGTCGAGTAGAGTGTGGGAAACGTCCATTCCCCGGTCTGAAGATTAGCAGCGGGATAACTCGAAAGCGGTAAATTGAGCGAAGCCAGAAAAGTCGTCACGGTTCCCTCCCGATGCAAGTATGGACTAGGCTCGCATCATCCTATTCTATAGGCCACATATATTACAAATTGGCTCGATCGCTCCGTATATTTCGCTACATTCCTCTGACTGGAAAGTGGGTGTAGGGTCTGGGATCTGGGGTGTGGGGTGTGGGGAAAGAAACCTCTTTCATCTGTGGGGGTGAAAATTTTTTCATCGGCACTGACTCCTTACCCCACAGTTAACTTTACTTTTGTCCAACTACTTATCAGTACCCCAAAAATTAATATAGGAGCTGCTGAAAAAGTCTTGGAGTGGGAACGCCAGAACAGTTTTTGAGGCTTTAACACCTACTTACTAACCGCCGATTCTAACATAGTAATTGTTCCCTGATTAGCATCAAATTCTACTGCAATACCAATAGCCAGAGTCTCGATAATCTCCAAATGTCCGATCATTAAACCTAAACAAGCGGGAATTTTTAAGGGTTGAATATATTCTCGGATCACTTCTTCTAAAGTCAGGGAACCATAGTTACTATCGGCGCTACAATTGCTACATTGACCGAAGATAAACCCCGCTAAATTATCGAAAATTCCCGCTAATTTTAATTGATTTAACAGGCGATCTATTTCATAAACATCTTCACCAATATCTTCTACAAATAGGATAGCTCCGGTAAAATCTGGTAGATAGGAAGAACCTGCGATCGAGGCTAAAGTGGTTAAATTACCACCGATTAATTTACCTTTTGCTTGACCTTTAGTAATGGTTTGAATTCGATTTTTTACCTGCATTAAACGATTAGCATCATCGGGATCAGGAAGATTTCTAAAAGTCAACTTTTCCCCAGAAAATAACACTTGTCGAAAGCTTTCAGTTTGAGCAGTGCGCCAACTAGAAAAGCCATTGGGAGCATGGAAAGTAACTAAACCAGTTTTGGCATAAATAGCCAATAATAAAGAGGTTATATCACTGAAACCACAGATGATTTTAGGATGACGACGAATTAAATCGTAGTCGAGATAAGGTAATAAACGAGCGCTGCCCCAACCGCCACGAATTGGTAAAATTAGGGCAATATTATCATCGGCAAAAAATTTATTTATATCCGACGCTCGCTCCCTATCTTTACCAGCTAAATAACCATAACGATCTAAAGCGTATTCACCAACTTGTGGGACTAATTTTAGGGATTTAACTGCTTCGATAACTATGTTCAAATCATCTTCTTTAAAAGTTGCCCCCGCCGGACTAATAATACCCACTCCGTCCCCTGGTTGTAGATTTGGCGGTTTAATCAGAGGAAAATTAGTGCTAACAATTTTTCTAGGAATTAGGGAAAAACTAACAGCAGTTAGGGCGGAATTAGTGAGAAATTGACGGCGCTTCATCCTGAGGGTTTTTAGAGAAATTGCAAGGGAAATAAGAATTTAGAGATTAGCGCTCAGAAAAAAAGTTTTCACAATTGCTGCAGCTAGGGGGACAATTAATGCCCAAACCTGATATTTTTGGTTTCCTTCTAATGAGTTTAGTCGATTTTCTATTCCCTCAACTTTTCCCGTTAACACTGCTTGTCCTACGTTTAAATCCGTCACATCTTTTTGTAAAAAATCGATTTTTCCCTCAATCCGCAGCAAGATAGTTTCTAGGGAATAAGTAACCGTTTCCTGAGATTGATTCATTTGTCCAAGACCTGTTAGTTAATTGTTGCCCTAAAAAAGCAATTATGCTTCCGATTTTGCCATATCGCGAATGATATCGCCGCGGGTGATAATACCGATTACTTTGTGGGTTTCTTCCTCAATCACCGGTAAACGACGCACATGACGATCATACATTAACGAGGCCGCTTCTTTCAAAGGGCGATCAGCTGTGATACTAATAGGTTTATCGGTCATTACTTCCCCCACGGTTTGACCGAGAGCTTTATGGAGTAATTTCTCGTGACGGCTAGGATTTTGTAGATAGATGACGCTATCGAGGAGCATAATGTAAGGAGGAGCTTCTACTCCCGTTTCCTGCCACATAAGGTCAGTTTCGGAGATAACCCCAATCAGTCGCATATTGTCATCTACCACGGGTAAACCACTAAAGCGCTTTTCGGCCAAAATCTTCACTGCTTCGGATAGAGAAGTGTTAGCGGTGACGGTGATGGGATTGGGAGTCATGATATGGGCAACTGTTTTCGTCATCTTAGCGACCTGCGACAATAATGCTTTCTCTCTCCATCTTATCATTAGGGTAATCAGTCACCGCTTATAGCAGTCGTCTTAGTGGCGAGATACAAAGTTTTCGTTTTGGGGAACCAGTGTTCGGTCGTTAGGAGTCGATACAAAATTAGGTTACACTTCATCTTTATGATAAACACTGTATTTAGTTGACAAGGAAAAAGAAAAATGATCTCTCAACCTCAATACCCAGAAAGAATGACCACGGAAGAGTATCTAGGATGGGAGGCTACACAGGAATTGCGCCATGAATACATTGATGGGGAAATTGTCGCCATGACTGGGGGTAGTCTGGCTCATAATGATATTACCTTGAATTTTTACAGAACTTTATATTCTCATCTCCGTCCGCGAGGTTGTCGGGTGAATGTATCTGATGCGAAGGTACAAGATAATAATGGTCGTTATTTTTATCCCGATTTGGTGATTAGTTGCGATTCTAGGGATAGAGAATCTCGTAATTTTATTCAACATCCACAAGTGATTATTGAAGTGCTTTCCCCTAGCACAGGAAACTATGACCGCACTAAAAAGTTACAATATTATCGTCAGATTGCCAGTGTACAAGAATACGTTTTAGTCGATGTCGAATCGATCATTGTTGAGGTTTATCGCCGCGGTGAAGGTAAAATTTGGTTTTACTGCGCTTATAGTCAAGGGGAAGAAATTATTCTATCTAGTCTCGATTTTCACTGTGCGATCGAGTTAATCTATGAAGGGATAAGTTTCGATTAAAAAAAGTTTACAAAAAGGTCAAACCTTCCTAGACTTAAAATAAATACGTCCCGATTGTTTCGATAAATCCTATGTTACCGCCCCTATTAGTCCTTGATCCCTTGTTAGAAAACTGGTTACGAGAAGATCTCGGTAGAGGCGATCGCACCACCCAAGCAATTTTCTTCGGTCATGCTAAAATCGGTCAAGCCACTTGGATTGCCAAGGAAGCGGGTGTTATTGCCGGTTTACCCGTAGCTGAACGCGTTTTTCAACTGCTTAACCCCACTATTCATTTTACCCCCACCGTTGCCGAGGGGGAATTCTGCCCTAAGTCTAAGGTTATTGCCGAGATAGAAGGTTCTTTCGATGCGCTGTTAATCGGGGAAAGAGTCGCTTTAAATCTTGCCATGCGCTTGAGTGGGATTGCTACTGCCACTCGTCAGTATGTGGAGAAAATTGCCGATTTATCGACAAGATTGGTGGATACTCGCAAAACTACTCCCGGATTGCGAATTTTAGAAAAATATGCCTCCAGTATCGGTGGCGCAATCAACCATCGTTTGGGGTTAGATGATGCAATTATGATTAAAGATAATCATATTCAAGCAGCCGGCAGCATCGAGGAAGCAGTGCGTCGTGTACGGCAAAATATGCCCTATCCTCTCACAATTGAGGTAGAAACCAGCCAATTAGAAGAAGTGAATCAGGCCCTGCAGCAGGAGGTAGAGATCATTATGTTAGATAATATGGATTTAGAAATGATGCAAACTGCTGTGGAGATGATCCGCAAGTTTAATAGTAAAACCAAAATAGAAGCATCGGGAAATATTACCCTTGATCGCATTCGCAACGTTGCCGAAACAGGAGTAGATTATATTTCTACTAGCGCCCCGATTACCCGTTCTACTTGGTTAGATATTAGTATGATAATTGATTAAAAGGCTCTATCAGTTATCAGTTATCAGTTATCAGTTATCAGTTTTGATCACTGACTCCTATCTATTCTAACCTCGATCGCATCGCCAATATTTAGGTGTAATTGCTTTTGAGCGCTGCCACTATTGACGGCAATTTCTAACCCCCCGTGACTACCGATAAAAGCGACTATTTCCCCCGAAGCAACATCACTGTAGGTGTTTTTTGCGGGGATAATGTTTGGTCCTAACTGCACCGACCAATTTTTTCCTTCTAGGAGATAATCGGCAATATTGCTGATTAAATTGCCGAAAATGTCAATATATTGAATTTGACCCCTAATTTTATCTTCCTCGATTTGCGGAACAGCGATCGCTAATTGTTGCAAGCTATCGGGATCAATAATCTCACCTAACATTTCTAGGGGTACTCCCCGGGCTAAATAAGCGGCCACAGCAGCAAAAATATCACGACCGTGAAAAGTAGTGCTAGGGTTAGGGGTGCGCCAATAGGAAGAATTATTGAGATTAACGGCAGATATAGCGGGAGATTGGCTTAAAATGCCACTAAATAAACCATTATCTGGCCCGACTAAATAACCACCGGCAAAACGAATCCCTACCCCGCGTCTTTTGCTTCCTACCCCCGGATCTATAACTGCCAGATGAATAGTGCCTTGGGGAAAATATTGATAGGCATTCAGGAGAATAAAACGACCAGCGTAAAGGTCTTGGGGCGAAATTTGATGATTCAGGTCGATCGTGCGAGCATGGGGGGCAATTCCTGCGATTACTCCCTTGATAATCCCCACATAACCGTCCTGTAGTCCAAAATCGCTAGTAAGGGTTATTATTGCCTTTTCCGTCATCGACTTGTCCCTAGGGTGGCCAACACTGTTAATAAATCTTAACGCTAAATTCAGTAACTAAAGATACAGTTTACCAAGGAGAATGTTATGATTTAGATATAAGGTAAGTGAAGTCGCTCAAAAGTCTGTCCATCATGAACAAAAATCGTCAGCAAGTCCTAACACAGGCCACCGTCGCTCATAGAGAAACACTCCGCAGAAATTTACAACACCGACTGGAAGTAGCTAGAGCGCAGGGAAATGAGGCTCTAGTGCGTCAATTGGAGGCGGAGGCGGCCTATTTGCACCTTCGTTAGATTTAATCGGTGTTTAGTCATAGTCTAGTTGTCGGTTTTTGGTGATCGGTATGCCGGTCACTTTTTTTTAGACGAATTTTTAGGAAAAAAAATTGCTGATATCTCCGCAATCCCTAAAATAGAAAGAACAGCAGTTTAGAGATCAAATAATTATGGCTTTTTTCCGGCAATATATCGCCCCGCTCCTGACTATCTTAGTGTTTTTAGTGGCTCTGGCTGCTACTGGCATCCGGATTTTTTTACCGGCAGATTTAGCGGCACCCGCTCCGATCGAGCCATCCCTGGGCATAATTTTCTCTTATCCTTGGCATGGCTAACCTTCCCGAAAATTATCGGCTGCGACTGGGAAAAGCGGGCGATCGCTATCTACTCATTAATTTTCTGACCCGAACCTATGAAGAATTTTTTCCCGAACAAAAAAACCTCTCCCATCTAGCTGATACAGTCAGACAGTTTTTTGGCCTCGATACTCCCCTGTGGATCGTCGAAGCACAACAAACGGCGATCGCTTGTCTCTGGATGGGGAGCGCCGTCGATCAGGTGACAGGCGATCGCTATGGTCATATTTTCCTAATTTACGTCGATCCCCAGCATCGTCGCCAAGGTATCGCCAGCGCACTCATCGATGAAGCTAAGGATTGGGCAAAAAGTCGCGGACAAACCCACATCGGTTTACAAGTTTTCATCAATAACGACAATGCTCTCAATCTCTACCAAAATCTCGGCTTTCAAACTCGCTCTTTGCTGATGTGGAAAAATATTTAAAAACTGTCAGGAGACAGGGGACAGGAGATAGGGTGATAGGGTGATAAGCAGGGTCAGCGCATCTCAAAACCTATTGACAGCTAGATTGTAGCTCTTGAGTGCAAGCAGGTAAGCCAGCCACCAGCAGGGTAAGCATATAATCATACTAAATCCGTTGAGTACAGGCTAGTTATGCGGAGAGGCACTCATGCAAAGGGGAATAAATAATCAGTTTTTAATAACCAGATTTAGTATCATTATCCATCGCTGCCCGCTTTGACTTCTGCCTGAGGCTGCGCTTGAAGGTAGATTCTCGGTTGAGGGTATTGACAGCAAAACGCCGCACCAGTCCCAGATTGTCTGGGACCTGCCGAGAGCGGACACGACAAGCATCTTCCCCAAAAGTGACATTGAGCGTCCAATGTCAGGAATTTTCAATACCCCAGTGCAGGCGAATAGCCAGGGCAATTCTGGGACTATAGTCAGGTAAACTGCTCAGGTAAAACTGAATTTCGTGGGTGGGAGCAAATCCTTGGAATATGAGAGGATCGCGAATCAGTGGGACAACAACTATCATTCTCTAAAAGTCCTCTCCAGGGAAGGAAAGCTGACAAATTGTCATGCCTCTTGCCCACACCTTATACTAAATCTGGTTATTAAAAACTGATTATTTATTCCCTTTTGCATGAGTGCCTTTTGCCTATCCTCCTAAGTAGCCTATACTCAACGGATTTGCTATTATTACTTGTCTTAAATGTCTGTATAATTCGCTACATTTTTAGATGCGCTTACCCTAGGGTTTATTGATGGCCGTTTGCAGATTTTAACTGGCTAAATTGTCTGGGGGTTGATGCCTAATTCTCGTAATTTTGCCGCTAATCTTTCCTTGGCTTGTCGTTCTTGTTCTTTTTCTAAAAGAGCCTGTTCTTTTGCCTGTCGTTCCTGTTCCTTTTCTAAAAGAATCTGTTCCTTTTCTAAAAGAATCTGTTCCTTTTCTAAAAGAATCTGTTCCTTTGCTTGTCTTTGCTGTAATTCAGCTTCTTGGGGAGTGGGAACCAATTGACCATCGGCGGTAAAATAACGCAGTTTACGGTCAAATATGCCTAAATATAATCCTAACTGTTCACTCCATAGATAACCCCGGTCATTGGGAGAAATAGCTTGATATTGTCCCTCAAGTATCGTAAATCCTTGGAATTCTAAGGTATTAGGATCGAACCAAAAATAATTAGGAGTGCGAAAAGTATTTTGGTAGAGAATTTTCTTTTTAGTGCGGTCAATATTGGCCGTAGAATCGGAAATAATCTCCACGATCACATTGGGATATTTACCCTGTTCTCCCCAAACCACCCAACTTTTGCGGGGACGTTTTTCTGTATCTAAAACCACAAAAAAATCTGGACCGCAGAAATCGCGCTTTTTCAGTTGTTCTTCGTTATAGTAGATAGTCAGATTACCAGAAGCGTAGTAATCGTTTTTCTCTTGCCATAATAATTCTAGACAATTGAGGAGAATTATGATCTGTTGCAGGTGTAAATCACTTTCCAAGGGTGGTTCATCACTCCATAAATCGGTGGGGGGACAGTTAACTTCTGGTAAAATGTCGAGAGTTGTCATAGTTTTTCCCCTGGCTGGGAGATTTATTTAATTAGGGTTTACTGAATAAATGTGAAATATAGACTAGATAAGAGTTTTAGGATATTTTTTTGCGAAACAGGTGCAAGGTTTTGAGAGTCCTGTAGGGGCGAATCATTTGGGCATAACCTATCGCTGAAACCGTAGATTTCCTATCCGAATGCTTCGCCCGTACCCCAAATTTTTCTCTAGCAACGCACCAAATAAATTAATGATAGGTGTGGTGCGTTACGACGGATTGTTAGATTCAAGTTTAAGCAAAGATTGTCGCCGTCTAACGCACCCTACATTTTACTACATTTTACTTGCAACAAGGAAATAATTCATAATTTAAGGAAGTCCCAGACAATAGAACGCCCCCCAGTAACGATAATCCTGAAAAGGCACTGCGTCGGGAGCAAAATTGCCAAGCCACTTGATCAATTCGCCGATTTTCTGATAATTGGCTTGAGCAGTATCGGCGTTCGGATCCTTAGTTTGGCGCATTTGTCGCCAAGTCTGATAAGCCTGCTTCAAATCGGCATCTAAACGGTCCCGCCAGTCTTTTTGGCAAGTCTCCCGCAACGCTTGACGAGCCTGATGTAGAGCCGTTAAACGTTCCTCTCCCGCCCGCCTGGCGCGATGGTACTCCCGGGAAAACAGCGCCGTAGCTAGATCAGTCACCGCCCAATGACTACTAATCACAGCACGAGCGCCCCCCAGCAGAAAGCCTGTACCTAAGCTGAGGGGTTCGTCCAGTAATTCCCGTCGCAGGTTTCCCTCTTCATCTCGGGAAGTGGCAAAACTGAGACCGGTTTCACAACAGGAGAGAAACACTTCCGACAATTCGGGAAAACGCCACAGGGGACTAAGTAAATCCCGGAGGGTGACTTTTTGCTCCCCGTCTAGGACGAGGTGGGAGTTGAGGGGATCATCGGGGCGGCTGGTGGCGTGGTGGCTGGAGAGCAACGCCTGCACTTGTTTCAGCAGTTGCAGATAAGAGTCGGGGGTGACAGTGCGCCCCTGTAGCCGCCGTTGGCGAGGCACATTCCAGGTTTGGGCGACCCACTCACACTCTAGGGGAGTATAGGGCAAATCCTCTGTGGTGTTTTCCACAATCCCCAGGGTGTCGGGAGTCGGTTGCGATCGCTCTTGGCACAGTCCGAGAATTTTCGTACTGGGGACAAACTGAAGGCGAAAGCGATCGCCCAGTAGTTGACCTTGGGCGGTGGGTAGAAGGTCGAAGGGAATTTGGTGGAGGAACAGGTGGGGAATCAGAATTAACTCAGTGATGCCCTGGAGGTGCTGTTGGATGAGGGTGTCGAATTGCAGGCGGGTTGCCAGTTCTTGCAGACGAGTGGCCATAGCTTGGTGCCACTCATGCCGACGCTGCTGGCGGGATTGGGCGGTCTCTGCTTGATTAATCTCAATGTAGGGGTTAACCCAGTTGACGACCAGCCAGTTTTGCAAGTCGTTGGCGGACTCCGGGGGATTGGGAATAGTGTGGCAGTTGACCCCTTCCCCGCCATCCCGGGAGGGGCGACGCAGGACAAAGATGTGGGTATGGGTGGCGGTGGTGTAGAAGCTGAGGAGGGCGGTCTGGGGAGATGGAAGCAGCGCCGTTAGCTCATCGAGTCGGGGTTGGGGTTGGGGTTGCTGAAGTTGGGCGGTGATGGCATCAAAGCGGTAGAGAGCGTCCCAGGCTTGACGTTCAGCGGCTTCGGCGGCCTGGAGTTGTTCCGTGGCAAAGCTGGCGCGGGTGTTACCGATGGGGTAGGGTTGGGGCTTCTGGGTGAATCCGGGCTGGTCGAGGGGTTTTTGACGGAGTTGGGATTGGATCTGACGGCTATCCTTAACCTGCTGATACCAGGCTTGGATTTCTGGGGGAATGCGCCCATCGGCGTAGAGGTCGCCCACAGCGATGAGGTCGGCGAGGCGTTTGGAGCGGGAACGTTCGACGGTTCGCAGCGCCAGGGAGAGGTCGCCTTGGTTAACGGCGGCTTGGATTAGGTTTTCATAAACGCCGATAGACTCGCGGACAATCTCTTGGCGACGGGCTTCACTGGTTGCCCAGGCGCGCCTTTGTTCAACGGCTTCCACGGCGACGGTGTAGCCTTCGATGGCAATGTCCCACCAACCCTGCTGGAAACCGATATCGCCTAAGTTGCGCCCAGTTCTCAGGGTGTCAGCCGGTAAGAGAGCGGGGTTGAGAAAGGAAAGTGCTTCTCGATAATTGGCGATCGCCCGTTCTAGGTTGGCCACTGGCTCTTTCCCTAGTCGGGCCTGGGTGCGGTAGGCATTGCCCAGATTAGTGAGGGTTCCGGCTAAATCCCTTTCTAATCCCGGTTGGCGGCGGATGGTGGTGGCTTCGGTGTAGGCGGCGATCGCCCGTTCTAGGTTGGCTACCGGCTCTTTCCCTAGTTGGGCTTGGGTGAGGTAGGCATTGCCCAGATTAGTGAGGGTAGAGGCTAAATCCCCTTCT
This sequence comes from Microcystis sp. MC19, assembly GCF_003019735.1. Lineage (NCBI taxonomy): Bacteria > Bacillati > Cyanobacteriota > Cyanophyceae > Chroococcales > Microcystaceae > Microcystis > Microcystis sp. MC19. The sequence goes on from NZ_CP020664.1 coordinate 4,221,749, forward strand.
AATCCGGGTTGGCGGAAGATGGTGGTGGCTTCGGTATAGGCGGCGATCACCCGTTCTAGGTTGGCTACCGGCTCTTTCCCTAGTTCGGCTTGGGTGAGGTAGGCATTGCCCAGATTAGTGAGGGTAGAGGCTAAATCCCCTTCTAATCCGGGTTGGCGGAAGATGGTGGTGGCTTCGGTATAGGCGGCGATCGCCCGTTCTAGGTTGGCTACCGGCTCTTTCCCTAGTCGGGCCTGGGTGCTGTAGGCAACGCCCAGATTATTGAGGGTTTTGGCTAAATCCCTTTCTAATCCGGGTTGGCGGAAGATGGTGGTGGCTTCGGTATAGGCGGCGATCGCCGGTTCTAGGTTGGCTACCGGCTCTTTCCCTAGTTGGGCTTGGGTGCTGTAGGCTAGGCCCAGATTATTGAGGGTTTTGGCTAAATCCCTTTCTAATCCGGGTTGGCGGAAGATGGTGGTGGCTTCGGTATAGGCGGCGATCGCACGTTCTAGGTTGGCTACCGGCTCTTTCCCTAGTTGGGCCTGGGTGCTGTAGGCTATGCCCAGATTAGTGAGGGTTTGGGCTAAATCCCTTTCTAATCCGGGTTGGCGGCGGATGGTGGTGGCTTCCGTGTAGGCGGCGATCGCCTGTTCTAGGTTGGCTACTGGCTCTTTCCCCAGTTGGGCTTGGGTGCGGTAGGCATTGCCCAGATTAGTGAGGGTTTGGGCTAAATCCCTTTCTAATCCCGGTTGGCGGCGGATGGTGGTGGCTTCGGTGTAGGCGGCGATCGCCCGTTCTAGGTTGGCCACTGGCTCTTTCCCTAGTTCGGCTTGGGTGACGTAGGCTACGCCCAGATTATTGAGGGTTCCGGCTAAATCCCTTTCTAATCGCAGTTGGCGGTAGATGGTGGCGCAAAATTCGTATCCATAGACGGCAATGGCTAGGTTAATGCCTGGATTACCTTTAGGAAATTCATGAAAAGCATAAGCAAGACCAAAGAGGAGTGCCGCTAGTCCGTAAGTTTCCTCTGGACTGACTTGTTCCTTGGTATCATTTCCCCAAGCACGGAGGAGGTTAACTAAGTTTTCATCTAAGAGATGGAGGTTATTGTCAAGCAGGGGATAAATTACTTGGGGGTTTCCGTCACTTTCTACGACAGTTTGCAGTAGGGTTTGTAAAAAACTGATGTAGGGGTTTTGGTTATCTCTTGGCGGGTCTAAAATTTGCTCTAACTGTTGCGCCATATTCAGCAACCATCTCCCTTCATTGCTTTGTCCTTGCTGTTCTAAGAAGCCTGCATACTGCTTCATCACAGCGACTAAGCCTGCATCAAGTAATTCCGCGTTAGCCTCTAATAGCGCTGGTTCCTGACCATTTTCGCACTGGAAGAGCGCTTGGATTAGGGCTAAGTAAGCTTCTATTCTTGCTTCGTTCATGATTGTTTTTAGGTTTTAGTAGGGTGCGTTAGCGATAGCGTAACGCACCAAATAAATTAATGATAGATGTGGTGCGTTACGACGGATTGTTAGATTTAAGTTTAAGCAGAAATTGTCGCCGTCTAACGCACCCTACATTTTACCATTTGGGGATGGGGAGTGAGTGCGATTATCTGTAGTGCGATCATGGATTTTAAGCTATAATCAAAGATGTTGATTTATCCCATGAAGTTTTTAGTAGGGTGCCCCCTTCGATAGCGTAACGCACCAAACAAATTAATGATAGATGTGGTGCGTTACGACGGATTGTTAGATGATTGAGTAGGGGCGAAGCATTCGGACAATAACCTATTACTGAAACCCTAGATTTCCTATCCGAATGCTTCGCCCGTACCCCGAATTTTTCTCTAGCAAACTCAATTGGGGATGGGGGGTGAGTGCGATCATGGATTTTAAGCTATAATCAAAGATATTGATTTATCCCATGAAGTAACAATGTTATCGATTAATCTAGATCGAGAAACCGAGAACTATCTAGCAGACATCATTTCCGAAGAGAATATTAGCTCAGAAGAACTTCTGAAAAAACTCATTTACGAACATTGGCAAAGCTTAAAACCGCGTAAAACTTTATTACAACGCCGGGGAGGTCATCCTCAGCATCTTTTAGAAAATGCTCCACCTGATTTATCATTGCGAGAAAACCGCAAAAAAGTAGTGGCAGAATATATACAAAACCATCATCAGCAACATCATTTATGACAAATTATCCCCCAAAAATTATTACATAATCAATCAACCAATTCTCTAACTTCAAAGCAGGCACACGCTCAAATTCACGAGTATTTGCGGTAACAAGAGTCAGATCAAGCGCTAGAGAATGAGCAGCAATCAGTAAATCATTTGGACCGATTGGGGTTCCTGCTTGCTCCAAATGTTTACGAATTAGGGCATAGTGCTTATCTACAGTTGATTCTAATGGCAAAACTGTCAAGAACTCCAGGATGCGTTCTAGTTGCTGCACCAGACGGGAGGAACCACTTTTAACCACTCCAAATCTTAATTCACACGCCACAATGATGCTCGTACAAACGCTTTCTTCGCCCACATCCACAATATGCCGGAAAACCTGACCTTGGGGATACTTGATCAAATGTGATAGGATGTTAGTATCAAGCAGATATTGATAGGTCATTGGGTGGTACTAAAATGTAATGTCATCAAGGGGAAGCAACCCTTCATCTATATCAGGAAAATTGTCTGTAATGTCTGGCAAAGTAGTCAGCAAAGAAATTAGAGAACCGGAAGAAATCGGCTCAATGATTAAGCGATGACCTTCTTTGCGTAACAAAACCTCTGTGCTTGATAGGGCAAGTTCAGGAGGAATAGTTAAGACTTGCTCTTGTCCACTTGTTAGTAAAGAAACCTGACGTAAGTTTTGCATCTGTTGACCTCTTTGTTAATGATCACCTTACTATAATAGACGCTTCTAAGACAGAATATTCAGTATCTAAAACTTCTACTCCAAAGGTTTCAATATGAAAACGGAGTGCTGATTTCGCATCTTCTAGCACTTCTTGATATGATTCGCCTTCGCCAATGACAACACCTTCAATACCTAAAGGATAAGCAATATAGCCATCTGGGTGTTTTTCGACAATTATTTTAATACTTTTCATGATTATTTTTTAAACAAATTTTCCCAATTCATCAAGCAAATCCATCGCCACATCCAGCCAGTCCACCGCACCCTCTGAAGACGGCTCAGGCGTTGCTTCCCTTACCCCTTCTGGACGCGAGACTAAGGGTTTAAAATTCTCATGATTCTCGTTGGCCTTCTCTTCTAAAAACTCCTTTAATAGCGTCGGACGCTCATAGTCCTGCCGATAGTCCCAGACCCAGTTTAACACTGTGATTACCTCCGATCGCTGTTCCACTGACCAGCCTTGTTTATCGATATACTGCGCCATGATTTGCTGACAGTTTTCCCACCGACGGTAAGCCTCCCACAGTGCCGATATAGGTTTCCTCATCGCCAAGGACACCGCACCGCCTTCTGGGAAATCCTGGCGCAGGTCGGAACTCAACAGAACCCCAGTTAACCAAGCTCCCCCTTCCCCTAACTCGACTAAAATATAGGCTAGGGTTGCCGGATTTAGGTCAATTTCGACCCTAACTTGGCTTAAATCCAACGGTTCTCCATCAGAGTCTTGAGGAATCAATACAGCTTCCAGTTTACCTAGCTTGGGTAGTACCACATCTGCTGTTGGATTGAGTAGTTGTAGCACCGCTTGAGCGTGGTCAGCCGCCGCCGCATCTACCTCTATCCCATGCCCTTCTAAATAATATGTCAGCACCGCCGCCGCTAAGGTGTTCTGACGAATCAATTCCCCAAAGCTGGGATTAGGGTGAGCCAGGGCCAGTTTATTGGCTCGCTTTTGAGCCGCTGCGTCCCAGGGAACCCAAACAGAAGTTGTGGCTAAATCCCTTTCTAATCCCGGTTGGCGGCTGATGGTGGTGACTTCGGTGAAGGCGGCGATCGCCCGTTCTAGGTTAGCCACCGGCTCTTTCCCTAGTTCGGCTTGGGTGAGGTAGGCATTGCCCAGATTATTGAGGGTTTGGGCTAAATCCCTTTCTAATCCGGGTTGGCGGCGGGAGGATGCTTGTCCGGTGCTGTCCTCCTCCTCCGTTGTGTCTGCGATCGCTAACCACGCCTGAAACTCAGGATCGTTTTCCAGTTCGTCATCGTCAATCCAGTCCTCTAGGGGGTTGAGAGGTTCATTGACATCTGAGGTTGAGGTAGAGATAGACATAATTTTCTAGGAGGGAACGGGGGACATTAGAAAAGGGGTTTATTCGAGAAACTCCTTTTCTGGGTTAACTTCAGTCTTCCGAGAGAAGATCTTCTGCGGAAAAATGTTTTTGGAGCCAAGGACAACACTTGTCATTATAGAACCGGCGAATTGTGGTGTCGTCGCACCCCCACTGTTGTGCCATTTCCTCCCAAGGGACGGATTCTGGGGGTAAGAGATTTAAGATCACCAGTTGGGCGTTAATGTGCCTTAATGCTTTGCTTCGGGGCTGAATCTGTTGGAGTTCTCTAGCACAGGGACCCTCCACTGCTTCTCTGATCTGCTCCCACCACGCTTGAGTCGAGGACTTAGCCTCAATGTTATCTAAAGGATCAATGGTTTGATCTGCATCATTGGGGTTAATTCGGGGATTCGCCCTCAAGCGTTTCTTGTCGGCTTTTCTGATAGCTACTTCCTTCAGTTCGGAATAGATGCGTGTTCCTAGCCACCCTTTAACGGTACACTGTCCACTCTGTTGTCGGTAATGGGGATTAAAGACAGAATCCCTACCCCTGGCGGTCGGTTCGCCTTTTAAGCTCAGGCTAAGATAGCGCCACACCTGGAATTGCGCTTGATTAATGTCCTCTTGCTCAAGTTCCTGTTTATCTTTGGCACTAATCTTCCCTTTAATCCAGGGAGCAGAGATCCAGTTTTTGATTTTAGGATCTAACTTCCTGCCAATGTCATCCTTAAGAGTATGCCAGAGGCGATCGAGTTGCTGCCAAGTTGGGTTATCCTTTGCCCGATAGTAAGGAGATTCGGGTATGACGCACTCATTGCTACTGGGATGACGGTTATCGAGGACAATCCGCACAAGAGCGCATAAGGGGAGGAGAATCTCTAGCGGTAGGCTGGTTAGCGCCCTTGGGGAGTTGAGAAATTGAATAATGTTATCTATACATTCATAAAAGCGCTTTTCCGCTTGTAACCACTGCTCACTCCCTGAGGGGAGAAAGTTAGAGTCATTTTCTTCAAGGGGTTGGTTGGTTTCCGGCACAACATTACGGAGTCGTAGCCGCCAGTAGGTTGCCACCTTGACTAGGGGAATAAGCTCGTCGTTCACGGCATTGTCTTTTCCTTAAAATTATTTTTTCCACAACTGCAAAAAAAGTCTAGTGGCTCTCATTAGTTAAGTAAGCGGACGAAAAGCCGCAATAACTTAACAAGGAGTTGACTGATGGCAGCAACAATTCTAGCACCCTCGAAGCCGGATTTTTCCTCGATCGGAACTGAGCAAAAATCATTATTCGATCGGGTTATCAATCCCCAAGCCCTGTATAATCGTTTCGGATCTTCGTCTCAGGCATTGACCGCCCAGAATGAATTTAGTACTTCTGGACGCGGCGAAGATTATCTGGAAAGTATTCGGCTGTTTCCAGATGTTCGCTCTGAAGGAACCCTTGATTTATTGAGGCTGGCTCACCCCCAGGGTTCCCTGGAATTTGACGGTGACTATATTATCGCCGATCTTCTCGCTGGCGATGGCTATATCGAAGAAACGTCCAAACGTCATGTATCTTTTGCCCCGCTTTTCGTGAATTCCGATAGCTCTCCTTTCATGGTGCAGCAGTGTCGTAAGAAGGAGATGTTCGCAGTTTGCGAATTCGCTCAGGATTTGTTTTGGCTTAAGGATCAGTCAGTCGATGCCACAATTTTCGCTTATGGCACACATCATATTCCGCAAGAATTTCGCAGTCAAGCAGCGAAAGAAGGAGCGCGGATTCTCAAGTCTGGTGGGCGTTGGGTTTTGCATGATTTTGAGGAAGATGGCCCGATGGCTCGGTTTTTTGGCGAGGTAGTGAATGAATACGGCAAGACGCGCCACGATTATCCGCATTTTACCCGTCAGGAGATGCTTAATCTTGCTCAAGATGCAGGGCTTTCTGATATTGCCATTGAACACATTGCCGACCCTTTTGTTGTCTGGGCCCCCTCGAAACTTGCCGCGAAGCGTTTGCTTTGCAACTACGTTATCAAGATGTATGGACTGAGCGGTTTAGAGAATGAACTTGATTTCACTTTTCACCTGCTCGAACAGTATTTTAGCGTGAATTTGACTGAAAATCTCTCTGGCTATGAAGCTCGACTGATCCGCAATGCTTTAGTCTGCCACGGGACTAAATAGTTGATTCGCCCCCTGACTTCTCCAGGGGGCTTGCTCACTCACCCATCCTAGAAATTTATGACTGACAATCTGACTTTTAATCAAGCGCCAACTGTGCGCGATTCTTTGCCTTCGCCGAATCGGTCGGGAGTAAGGAAAGAAATGGAGGCTTTACCCAAAGTTCTTCAGCCATTTTTAACCTGGGTTGTCGGTGTCCCCGCTACCGATGAGACTCTACCTCAACCCAGACCGCGCCGCTATTTAGCCAAGGTTTGCGGTTTACTGTTGCTGGGGATTTCCCTCAGTTGTTGGGCTTTAGTCCTTCAAGGGTGGGGTTATCTATGGTTGATTGTCGGTTGGAGTCTCACTGTTTCCGCCTCTCGACAACTGCAAGTGGTCATCGTTCACCATTGCGCCCACTCTAATTTCACAGGTGATCGATTCTTCGATCAATACCTTGGACGGTGGATTTCCGCCTTAATGTTGATTCTCAGCTTCGATCAATATCGAATCCGCCATCGTAAACATCATCAAGATCCCTTGCTTGATGATGATGAGACAGTGGAAGCGCTTCGTCTTCGGGCGGGAATCCATCCTGGTTTGAGTCGAGAAGCGCTATGGCGACGGATGATCATTGGTTTGTTTTCCCCTCTCTTTCATGGCCGCTTCTGGATTGATCGAGTACGCTCAAGCCTATTTTCGAGCGATCGCGCCCATCAACTACGCAGTGGGTTAGTGGTCTTGGCCCAGTTAGGTTTGGTCGGGTTCGGTCAATGGTGGCTCGCCTACGGGGTGGCTTGGCTGTTCCCTGTGATCCTGTTGCATCAGATGAGTACCTTAATCCGCCAATGTTCAGAACACCTTCACCCCGCGCCCGAAGCAGATTTGAAAAAGGGCAAGCGTTATTATGCCCGGGCAACGGTGGGGATATTTTTGGGAGATCCTCTACCCAGGGCGGATCAACCCTTTGGCTCTAAATTCTGGCAATGGTGCGTTTGGTGGTTGAGGTTAGGGATGATCTATGTTCCGATTCGCTTGCTGATTCTAGTGGGGGATACCAGTTGTCATGACTACCATCACCGTCACCCCGGTGTCGATCAGTGGCTCAATGCGGCGATCGCCCGACAACGGGATGTGGACGCGCATCATCCGGGCTGGCCAGTACCCTATCAAGAAGTATATGGGCTATGGCGGGCGATCGATCTGTCGTTTACAAGTTTGAGCCTAATGCCAGTGCAAGAGTAAGCCATAGAACATTTGTATTAGTAGTTGAGGCAAGGAAACGGGCAACAGGCAACAGGCAAGAGTAAGGGTTTTCGCTTGTTTTTCCAATTTTGACAATATGGAATTTCAATCCACAACAGCTTACTTGTTATTTACTTTTGCCCGTTGCCTATCCCCAATTCCCAATTCATCATTCATAATTTCCCAATTCATCATTCATAATTCATAATTCCCAATTCCCAATTCATAATTCATCATTCCCAATTCATAATTCCCAATTCCCAATTCCCAATTCATAATTCATCATTCCCAATTCATAATTCATAATTCATAATTCATAATTCCCAATTCCCAATTCATAATTCATCATTCATAATTCATAATTCCCCAAGGAGTTGACATCATGTTGTGTATAGTAGTTGAAAAATACGGACCCCCCGACCAGCTTCAATTGCAAATCCTGCCAACGCCGACGGTAGCGCCTGATCAAGTCTTGGTCAAGGTGAAGTATGCTGGAGTTAATTTTGTCGATATCTATGAACGCTCTGGGGTCTATTCTACGCCTCTGCCTTTGATTCCGGGAAAGGAGGGAGTTGGCGAGATTGTGGCCATGGGATCTGGGGTCAAAGCCTTCCATATCGGGCAACGGGTAGGATTTCCATATATGGAACAGGGAGCTTATGGGGAATATATCGCCCTATGCGCCGATGGGTTAGTGTCGTTACCAGAGTCTATCTCCGATGAAGTAGCGGCATCGGTTTTGTTGCAGGGACTGACTGCGTTGTTTCTCTCCCATGAGACTTTCCCTCTCAATCAACAACATACGGTGCTGATTCATGCCGCCGCTGGTGGAGTGGGTTTTCTGCTGGTTCAAATGGCAAAGTTGCGGGGAGCGAGGGTGATTGGTACTGTTTCTTCGGCAGCCAAGGCTCTGCTGGCGTTTCAGGCTGGTGCTGACAAGGTGATTCGATACGACCGCGAGAGTTTTGTCGATGGGGTGATGGATTTCACGGCGGGTCAAGGGGTTGACGTGGTCTATGATTCGGTGGGTCTGAGAACCTTTGAAGATAGCTTAAAAGCCTTAAAAAATCGCGGTTTGCTGGTTGCTTGTGGGCAAGCGAGTGGAGAAGTGCCGCCGGTAGCCTTGAATCGTCTGCTAGGGTGTCGCACTTCTGAGCGAGGCTCTTTTTATTTGACTCGCCCGGTCATTCGCCATTATATTTCGGATCCCATGGCTTTGAACCAACAGGCATCTTTATTTTTTGACTATTTAAGCTTAGGAAAGATTCAGCCTCCCTGTTATCAAATCTATTCTTTAGAGCAAGCAAAAGAAGCCCATTACGCCTTGGAAAGTCGGCAGGTTACGGGGAAGTTACTACTGAAGAGTTAAGCAATTGATACTAAATCTAGTTGTGATCCCCCACTTTTGTGTATATTGTTGACATTTGAGTTGTGGACAGTTGAAAGCACAATGGGTAATATAGCAGTTATCTTAATGGTGAGGTACGAAGTCTCTGGTTTTAGGGAACAGGCAACACTGTTATATTATAGAAAAATATTTCTGAGATTTTTCCTATGCCTCTAATTAAAATTCAAACTTCTGTCACCTCCCTCGATGATGAGACGGTTAATCAACTTTTGCAGAGTCTTTCGGCTAAATTAGCTAAACATCTGGGAAAACCCGAATCCTATGTGATGACAGCTTTAGAATCGGGGATAAAAATGACTTTTGCTGGCACTTTTGAGCCAGTGTGTTATGTGGAGATTAAAAGTGTTGGTTCTATTTCCGCCGCTCAAACTAAAAGCATGAGTAGTGATTTTTGTCAAGAAATTGAGGCTTATTTAGGAATACCGAAAAATCGCATTTATCTAGAATTTGCCGAGGCGAAAGGTGATCTTTGGGGATGGAATGGCACTACTTTTGGTTAATTTATGCCAAAATTATCGGAGATAGGGCTTATTTTAACTCTCTGGTTAAGATTTTCGCCTGTTCAATCCAAGCTAACATCACCGCAATATCGGGACATAAATCGCGTCTTTGCAGATTAGCCACCTGAAAATTGATGTTTGTGCCAATTGCGGGGATGAGCCTTTTTCTGTCAACTCTTGAGGTTGACGCGTTTCATTTTTGAATTGGCGGATGGTATAAAAGTAGAATAGAGAGATTATACTAAGTATAGAAAAATTACAGCTTTGTTTCTAAAGATGAAGTGTAACCTAATTTGGTATCGAATCCTGACGACCGGCTCCCCAAAACGAAAACTTTGTACTTCACCATTAAGATAACTGCTATAAGATGAATTTATTAGAAGAAGTTAAGGCAAAAACTAAAGAATTTCGTACCGATAACTATCCTATGTCAATCGGAGAGATTATTAGTCTTTATAATAACAAAGAAATGACAATTAATCCAGATTTTCAAAGATATTTTCGTTGGACAATAGCCCAAAAAAGCCGATTCATAGAATCGATACTATTAGGAATTCCTATTCCCTCTATTTTTGTCTATCAGAGAGAAGAAGATAGTGTTTGGGAATTGGTGGATGGATTACAAAGGATTTCAACAATTTTGGAATTTGTTGGCGATTTAAGAGATGAGGACGATGAAACTAAGAAAAAACCGAAACTGGTGCTTCAAGGTACTAACTTATTACCTAGCTTAAACGGAGTTATGTGGGAAGGTGCAGAGGAAGGAGAGTATAATTTGCCACCATCTCTAAAAATAGATTTCAAAAGAGCGAAAATACAGGTTCAGATTATCCAAAAAGAATCGGAAAAAATGCTAAGTTTGAAGTTTTTCATCGTTTAAATACTGGTGGCTCTTTTTTATCTTATCAAGAGGTGCGTAATTGTCTTTTGATTATGCTAGATAAAAGCCTATATAAGTGGTTAGAAGACTTGGCAGAAAATGAGAACTTTAAAAATTGTATTTCCCTATCCGAGCGATTAAGACAAGAACGCTACGACTTGGAACTAATTCTTAAATATTTTGCCCTGTCTTCTCCCACATTTGGTCAAACATCATTGAACAAAAAAGAGGTTAATGAATATTTGACTGACTATTTGATAAAATTATGCAATTCCATCACTTTTGATCGTGTGTTAGAGCAAGAAAAATTCGCTAAAATGTTTTTATTGCTTGATCAAGCGACGAATGAAGATACTTTTACCAAATATGATGAAACAAGATTCAAGGGGAAATTTCTCGATTCTGCTTATGAAGCGATCACTACAGGATTACGAGAAAATATTGATGATTACTCTGCTCAAGATATTGAACTGCTAAAAACAAAAATTCAGGAAATGTGGTCAGAATCTGACTTTATTTCTAACATCGGTACAGGATCGAGAGCTAGAACTAGAATGCACAAAATGATTGAATTTGGCAAAAAATATTTTAAAAAGTAATGAGTAAAGATAATAGAACTATCGAAATTCTCCAGAAAAACTTAGATGAAGATATGGCATGGCGAATCAGAGAACTTAGTATTTTAAAAACTAAAATTCCTCCACAAAAAGGAACTGAGCAAGATGTATTAATTAGAGCCGGAATAACCACTCTCTATGCCCATTGGGAAGGTTTTATTAAATATGCAGCAGAATGTTATTTGCAGTTTGTTTCCTTAAGAAAATTAAATTATCATGAACTGGATTACTGTTTCGTTGCCCTTAGTTCTAGAAAATCTATAAATGAGTTAATAAAAACCAATAAATTTAAGTTACAAAAAGAGATGATCAAAAATTTACTTGATAACCTAGAAAATAGAGCTTATATACCCTACGAAAATATTATTAACACCAAATCTAATCTCAATTTTGAAGTTTTCACTGATATCTGTACTATTCTAGGAATTGATGATAGTGATTATCAACTGAAGCAGAAAGCTATTGATGAACAACTTCTCACCCAAAGAAATAAAATTGCTCATGGAAAGTATTTAACTAAGTAGGTGGGTGGAATTAAATATAAAATGAACGTAGGTTGGGTTGAAGCATGAAACCCAACGCCCGCATGGGTTACGCTACCGCTAACCCATCCTACAAATAATTGTGCCTACCTACTTATCGATTATGAAGAATACATCAGTATTTATAATTTAGTAATTGAATTAATCAGAAATTTTAAAGATGATCTATTAAATGCCGCCGTGACAGAACAGTATAAAAAAGTCAAAAGTATATAGGGTTAATAAGCTATTATAAACATAAAAAAAGTTGATAGAACCAAAACGGTCTATCAACTCTTAAAATTATCTATTCAAGAACTAAAAATTAACGTTCTTGAAAGACGATTTTTTTGTCCAGGGAAGGACGGTTATTCGACTTAGAGGGATACTTATTACCACCACTGCGGGGAGTTTTATTAATCACAGGTTTACTGCTGGCCGCTGCGGGAACTTCCCAATCGGTTTTCATCCACTGGGGACAATTTTGATCGTAGATCATTTGCAGGGCAGCAGCCGCGATCGCTTGGGGATCGTATTCTTCACTTAAATCCCGCACTAAAGGCAAGAAAGAAGCCATCCGTTCCCCCGATAAAGCCTCTTTTAGCTGATTTTGCAGCTTGGCCAGACGTTTTGCTTCTACTTCGGTCCGACTAGGAATGGGACTAGATTCCAGACGTTGACGCAGACGCTGTTCAATCTGACGCAACAAACGCCGATCGATCGGTTCTACTAAGGATATAGCAGTTCCTGTTTTACCAGCGCGGCCGGTGCGGCCAATGCGGTGAATATAGGTTTCGGCATTATCTGGCAGATCATAGTTAATAACGTGGCTGAGATTTTCCACATCTAGACCGCGGGCCGCGATATCTGTGGCTACCACTAATTTAATTTTGCCCTCGCGGAAACGTTGCACCAGTCGTTCCCGTTGCACTTGGCTTAAGTTACCGTGGTATTCATCCACCGTTTGCCCCGCTTCTTGCAGTTTGCTGGTTAATTCGGCCGCGGTTTGCTTGGTGCGGACGAAAATAATCGCCGATTCTAGGGGTTCGATCTCTAACAGGGGTTGCAGGACTTTTAATTTCGTCCAACCGCGAGGGATCAGATAAATTTTCTGCTCGATCTTAGCAGGAGCGGCCTGGGGTTGAGAAACCGTCACAGAAACGGGAGATTTCAAGAAATTAGCGATTAAATCGCGGATTTCCCGGGGCATAGTTGCCGAGAAACAGGCGGTTTGACGGGTGGAGGGGGATGCTTGCAGAATTTTCTTAACATCATCGATAAAACCCATACTGAGCATTTCGTCCGCTTCATCGAGGACTACCCAGTTTAGGGATTCTAGATGGAGTTTTTTGCGATCGAGCAGATCGATTACCCGGCCCGGAGTCCCAACCACAATCTGGACACCTTTTTCCAGACTGCGGATCTGACGTTCCATGGATTGACCACCACAGACTGTCAGGATAAAGAGACGACGGTCATCAGAGAAATCCTTGATGGCGCTGGCCACCTGTTGGGCTAATTCCCGGGTGGGAGTGAGGATTAAAGCTTGAACGTTAGGATTTTTGGTGTCCATGCGTTCCAGTAAAGGCAGGGAATAGGCGGCGGTTTTGCCGGTTCCCGTTTGCGACATTCCTACCATGTCATGCCCTTCTAGAAGGAGAGGGATGGCTTTGGTTTGAATTTCGGTGGGGGTGGTGAATCCAAGCGTTTCTAGGTGTTGAAGACGGCTATCGGATAAACCTAAATTGTTGAAACCAGTGGTCATAGGGATTGTTTTGTGGGAATTAAATTAGAAAAATGGAAAAATTAGACTATTTCGCCGTAGAGATCGTAGGTATCGGCCGAAGTGATTCGGACCTGCACGATCGCACCTAGAATCGCCTCCCCTGTCACATAAACCAAGCCATCCACTTCCGGGGAAAAACGAGCGGAACGCCCGATTAATTCTCCTGTTTCCGGGTTTTCCTGTTCGATGAGAACATCGACAGTGTGACCGATATAAGCTTGATTTTTGCGTTCCGAGATCGGTTGCTGAGTTAACATCAACCTTTCGCGGCGTTCTTCCATAATTGCCTGTGGCACTGGATTGGGCAGGTCAAAAGCGGCTGTACCTTCTTCGGCGGAGAAGGTAAACACCCCGACGTGATCGAACTCATGACGCTTGACAAATTCCAGCAGATGGCTGAAATGTTCCTCGGTTTCTCCGGGGAAACCGACGATAAAAGTCGTTCGTAAAACCGCGTTCGGGATAGCTTGCTTGATCCGCTCGATAATGCCATCGTTGACTCGTCCTTGCCAGGGACGGTTCATCGCCCGCAGGATGTGGGGATGGGAATGTTGTAGCGGCAAGTCTAGATAGGGTAAAACATTCGGGGTCTCTCGGATCGCCTCGATAACCTTTGGCGTTAACCCGGTCGGGTAAGCGTAGTGAACGCGAATCCAAGGTATATCGACTTCTCCCAGCGCTCGCAAGAGTTCCGCTAATTTGGGTTCGCCATATAAGTCTAACCCATAATTGGTTGTTATTTGCGAAATGAGAATTAATTCTTGGACTCCTTGGCTGGCCAATTGTCGCGCTTCGGCCACAATCGACTCGATCGAACGGGATCTTTGATCGCCGCGCAGGTGGGGAATAATACAGAAAGCACAGCGATAATCGCAGCCTTCGGCCACCCGCAGATAGGCGACTCCTTCGGTAGTGGTGCGATAACGGGGCAGATTTTCATCGGCGATAAAAGTGGGATCGGTGCTGACTTCTTTGACTCGTTCTCCCGTCTCTACCCGTTCGACGATCTCGACGATTTTCTGATAATCCCCTGTACCGACAATGGCCACGGCTTCCGGCAATTCCGTCAGCAGTTCATCTTGGAAATGTTGGGCCATACAGCCGGAGATAATAATTTTTTTATTAGCTTCCGCCAGTTCCACGAGGGTGCGAACGGATTCTTCTCTAGCTGCTTGAATGAAACTACAGGTATTAACGATAACGTAATCGGCCAACTCCTCGTCATTATCTACGGGATAGCCGGCCTTGGCCAGCAGTCCTAACATATGCTCGGAGTCGATCCGGTTTTTCTCACAGCCCAGGTGTGAGATAGCGATGGTTGGCTTATTGCCCATGCGATCGAGTATCAACCAAATCTTAAACTTATTTAATGTTAAGACATTTTAACGGATTCCGGACTTGATAAAATCATTAGCAGTTAAAATAATTTCCCCCCGGGGGCCCGTGGCTAGGCCTTCACCCTGTTAAAATGGGTGGGCGGCGCATGGTTGGGTACGCTAAGAGTAGTAGACGCTGTGAACTTAATTGCAACTTTCAAGACAAAAAACCCGATTATTGGCGTGGTTCATCTCGCCCCCCTGCCCACTTCCCCCCGTTGGGGTGGTAGTCTCAAGACGGTGATCGAGCGGGCTGAACAGGAGGCGACGGCTTTGGCTGCCGGTGGTGTTGATGGTTTGATTATCGAGAATTTTTTTGATGCCCCCTTTACTAAGCAACAGGTGGATCCAGCCGTGGTTAGTGCCATGACTTTAATTGTTGATCGCATTAAAAATCTGGTGGTCTTACCGATTGGTCTTAATGTTCTCCGCAATGATGCCCATAGTGCCTTAGCGATCGCTACCTGTGTTAATGCCCAATTTATTCGGGTTAATGTGCTAACGGGGGTTATGGCCACTGATCAGGGCATTATTGAGGGTCAGGCCCACGAACTCCTGCGTTATCGCCGCGAATTGGGGTCTGAGGTCAAAATTTTAGCGGATGTTTTGGTTAAACACGCCCGCCCCTTGGGAACCCCTAATCTGACCACGGCGGTGCAAGATACGATCGAACGGGGACTGGCAGACGGGGTGATCCTCTCTGGTTGGGCCACCGGTAGCCCCCCCAGTTTTGAGGATTTGGAACTGGCAGTGGCGGCGGCCAAGGGAACACCGGTTTTTATCGGCAGCGGGGCTGATTTGGACAATATCGGGCAGTTGCTGCCGGCTGCCGATGGGGTGATCGTGGCTAGTTCCCTCAAGCGTCATGGCAAAATTACTGAACCGGTGGATCCGATCCGGGTGTCGCAATTTGTGGAAACGGCCCGGCAGATCAACGATCAAAAGGCAAAAATTAATAATTCTCTGCCTTCTTTGCCTCTGTCCACATAACCCCTTGCTAGAATGGCGAATAGTTTCAGGGGATAGCTATCCTAAGTTTTTAGGAATTGAAAATGTCCTAATTAACGCGATATCGTTACGGAATTTTTCCTTTCGACAAAGTACATTTCGATTTACCTCCTGACTTCTGACTCCTGAATTCTGCTGTAATTTAATCTAAATAATATTATGCGTCGTCGTTCTGTACCTTGGATTCATCGCTACTCCCGGCCTCTAATTGGGGGCGTTTCGATCGTGGGGGCGATTCTGACTGGCTATTTAACCATTACCAAACTGACGGGAGGGGCTGCGGCCTGTACCGCCGGGGCTAGTGATGGGGCTGGTTGTAGTGGTGTTCTTAATAGTCCCTACGCTACGGTTTTCCGGCTGCCCTTGAGTTTGTTCGGTTTTTTGGCCTATATTGCCATGGCGGTTTTTGCCCTCAGTCCTCTATTTATTAATGGGGAAACTCAGAAAAATCTCCGCAAAAGTTTAGAAAATAATACTTGGTTATTGCTGTTAGCGGGGGCGACGGCGATGGCGGTATTTAGTGGTTATTTAATGTATGTTCTAGCCACGGAATTAAAGGAATTGTGTCCCTACTGCATCACTTCCGCTTTGTTCGCTTTAACCTTATTAATTCTCACAATTGTCGGTCGCGAATGGGAAGGTTTAGGACAAATTATACTGCCGATGGTTGTAGTGGCAATGATTACTTTTGTGGGAACTTTAGCGGTTTACGCAGGAGTAAATTCCCCCACGGTCGCAGGAGGAAAAGAAGAAATTACCCGGCCAATGACAGCGGCTAAACCTCCCTACGGTTGGGAAGTAACCACGGTTTCGGGAAAAGCAGAAATCGCCCTGGCTAAACATTTAAAAGCAATTGGTGCGAAAGAATACGGGGCTTTTTGGTGTCCCCACTGTTACGATCAAAAACAGTTATTTGGTAAGGAAGCGGGAGAAATCCTCAAAAAAGAAGGGGTTTATATCGAATGCGATCCCCAAGGGGTTAATGGTAATCCCCAAGCTTGTCGCGATGCCGGAATTAAAGGTTTCCCCACTTGGATTATTAAGGGTCAAGAATATTCGGGAACCCAAAGATTAGAGAAATTAGCGGAGGTTTCTGGTTATACCGGCCCGATGAATTTTAAATATACAGTTCCGGGTCGCAAGTAGGAAAATATTGAGGGGTTGAACTTTGTTCAGCCCCGACATTTTATAGTGTTTGTTCTCCAGATAAAGTAGAACTTTAATTTTGTTCTTAGCAAGAGAGGGAGATTGAAAGTTGCCAGATTTTGATCAACCTATACCCCAAGAAAAACTTGACATTATTGAGAAAACTAGAGCCAATTTATTTGTTTGGCGAGGTCAGTTTTCACCCCAACTGATAGAGACTATTTTAAGTTTCTATTGCCCATCTAATTCGGTCATCCTCGATCCTTTTGTGGGTAGCGGAACTGTTTTGCTAGAGGCAAGTTATTTATCCCTAGAAGCTTATGGATTTGAGATTAATCCCGCTGCTTATATCATGAGTCGTACCTATGAATTTATCAATGATTCTCAAAAAAAAGAAGTTCTTAAAAACCTGAGAAATATCCTCGATCAAGAATTTCCTTTGAGAATTTTTGAAGTCAGTGACCAAGTAGAAAATTTAGTAGATAAATTGCAAAATACTAGGAATATGCTACCGGATCGGTCAAAGGTTTTATTTGATGCTTTGGTAATCATTCTTGATGTGTGTAACAATAAAATTACTCAGGAATTTATTCAGAAAAAATTTTTACATCTTAGCAATATAATTACTAAGCTACCTTACTCTCAAAAGCCGATCAGGGTTGGATTATCTGATGCTCGTTCTCTACCACTAAAAAATAATCAGATAGATTTTGTTGTGACTTCTCCACCCTATATAAATGTTTTTAATTACCATCAAAATTATCGTCAATCTGCTGAAATATTAGGATGGGATTTACTCAAGATAGCCAAGTCAGAAATTGGCTCTAATAGAGCAAATAGGAGTAATCGTTTCTACACTGTAGTACAATACTGTTTAGATATGGGTGACATTTTAAAGGAACTGGCAAGAGTCAGCAAGCAGCAAGCAAGAATTGTTTTAATTGTAGGACAAGAATCTAACGTTCTTGGCGTACCTTTTTATAATGCTGATATTATTGAAAAAATAGGTATCAAAGCCAAACTATTTCAGAAAGTATTAAGACAAAAAAGAAAATTTAAGAATAAATTTGGTAAAGTTATTATAGAGGATATAATTAATTTTATCAACCTAAATAATCAAGTTAGCCAAGAGGTAATAGAACAAATTTCTAGAGAGGTAGCATTCGAGGTATTGGAAAGCAGTAGGCTTTTTGTGTCTTCAGAAAACCAGCTATGTTTAGAATCAGCAATTGCCAAAGTCAATAATATTCAAAGAACACCAATTTTAGATAAGAGATTATATATTGACCCTGTTAATATTTAATTTTAACGAATTGAAAAGATTTGATGCTTTTTCACAATTTATTGACTATTGCTATAGTTGTAATTAAACAGTAAACAATCCCAACCCAGCAACTAACTAGGGTCTGCTGAAAAAGTTTTCCCTGGGGGCAGGGTGTGGGGTGTGGGGTGTGGGGTGTAGGGTTTTACCGATTTTCAGGTGGTCAACTACCTAATTTTCAGGGAAAAAGTACCTGAATTTTCCCCTCAATCACTCCAATGGTCGGCACTTTTTGAGGTCAAAAAAGTCTAAAAGTATTATCCAACAAGGTTTTTATATTTATTCAGCAAACCCTAACTATAATGAGCTATTTATACTCTTATCGCCATAACTTGACCCAATTATTAGAAGAAATTAATTTACAGAAACCTTCGATCAAAATTCCTACCTTTGTTACTCATGACTTGGTAGATACTTATCAAATTTGTCGTCTAATTGATGATTTCATTTTTGAATATTTTCAAGAAAATAGAAAAACAGACACAGACATTGCAGACAATAGGGATCAAAAAATCGATGATGCTTTGGATGAGTTCCAGTCTAAAGTAGTTGAAAAAATCCTGAAAGAAAAACAGGATTTTAAAAATATATCTCTCAAAAAGAAGAAAGGATTTAAAAATATTTTTGAGTTTGCTCAATGTGAAAACTTGTACTTATCGAATAAATATGTCAATCTTATCTCGGAAAGTCTAGGTCATACTTTAGAAGAAATTGCTTCTATTAGTTCACAGGTTTTTGTACCAGAAAAAATTCTAAATTTTAAAATCAAAGGTGTGGATTTAGTAGTTTTTAATCAAGGAATAATCAAATACACTCAATTAAAAACTAAAAAAGATACTCTTACTGGTAGCCAGAGTGATCGGAGTATCAATGAATTAAAAATACATCCTAACTCAGTTTTTGCCGCTGCTTTAGATATGGGCAATTCTTGGACAATTAGCAAAACCAAAGCTAAAGAGAATAATATTGAGCTATTAGCAGGGCAAGCTTTTTGGTCAATGTTGGACTTAGATTATGAAACTATCCTGAATAAGTTAAAGATGACAGTCAGGAAAATCGAAAAAAAACTTTATCAAGTTTAGCTACTTTGATGTATAATAGAGAGGTAGAGAAGTTGCTAATTATTGGTTATGACTCAGGTAAATCTACAAAAAGCCGCTAATATTCTCGGTGTAACTACCGCAGAAATACTAACATGGCAAAAGAAAAAATTAATCAAAGGTCAGAAAATCAATCAAGTTGATTGGTTATTTGATCTCGAGCAATTAACCAATCTTAAAAATAACCAATCCCCCAGAGAATTGAAAATCTTACAAACTGTTGAGCCAACTAATTACACAGTTATTGAATTATTTGCTGGTTGTGGTGGTATGGCTTTAGGTTTAGAAAATGCGGGACTAAAAACGCAATTACTGGTGGAAATTAATCAAGATTGTGTTAATACTTTAAGACTTAATCGACCGCAATGGAATGTTATAAATCAAGACATAAAAAAGATTAAATTTTCCAATTTTAGAGACAAAATAGATATTGTAGCTGGAGGTTTTCCCTGCCAACCTTTTAGTTATGCTGGGTTAGGAAAAGGATTAGAAGATTTGAGAGGAAGCCTATTTTTTGAATTTGCTCGTTGTTTACAGGAAGTGCAACCTAAAATCGCTATAGCCGAAAATGTTCGAGGATTATTAAGCAATAAAAAAGGAGAAACTCTGCAATTAATGCTGGAAGCTTTACAGGAAATCGGTTATTATGCTGCTTATCAAGTTTTATCGGCTCAATTTCTTGATGTTCCCCAAAAAAGAGAAAGATTAATTATTATCGCCACCCGTCAAGACCTAAATATTAAACCCATTTTTCCCCAATATAAAAACTATACTATTTCTCTGAAAAAAGCTCTAGAGAATTGTCCAAGTTCTCCAGGAGTAGAATATAAAGAAAGAAAAAAAGAGATTATGTCCTTAGTTCCCGCAGGAGGAAATTGGCGGAATTTGCCGATGGATATTCAAAAAGAATATATGAAAAATAGTCTCAAAAATCACGGCGGACGGACAGGATATGCTAAAAGATTATCCTGGGATGAACCGGCTTTAACTATTACCTGTAGTCCGGCACAAACCCAAACAGAAAGATGCCATCCCCAAGAAACTCGTCCTTTGACTGTGAGAGAATATGCACGAGTGCAGTCCTTTCCCGATGATTGGCAATTTACCGGTAATTTAACCTCTCAATATCGACAGATTGGTAACGCGGTTCCCGTGAATATGGCCTATCATCTTGGTGGCTGTTTAATTAATATGTTGCAAGGGGATTATATCGGGGAAACACAGCCAAAAACCGAACAGTTAAGCATTCCGGGGTTAGAAGTTAATTAATTTTGACTAAAAGTAAATAGCGCTTGCTGAATAAATGTGAAATGTAGGCAAGGTAAGGGTTTTAGGGATCGTCGCCCGTACTTTTTCAGCAAACCCTAACTATTCGTAATCACTGACACGCAAAAACTATTGATTTAGGATAAGTAGGGAGGCACAATTATTTGTAGGATGGGTTAGCGGTAGCGTAACCCATGCGGGCGTTGGGTTTCATGCCTCAACCCAACCTACGTTCTGACACGCAAAAACTATTGATTTAGGATAACAAATACAATTATAATACTTTTGAATCACCGATAACTGTTTCAGTTTTATTGTTAGATGGTATAGGGAATCTCAATAAATGGATGTTGATTGAGATCAAAATCTTGGGTATTACGAGTGACTAATTTGAGATTATAGTAAAGGGCGATCGCTGCTTGAATGGCATCGGGCAATTTCCATTGAATAACCTTTTTGTTAGGCTGTTTGGTTGCCTTTTTTTTGATTTGTTCACGACGGATTTGAATGACTAAATCAGTGATGTTGATATCTAAATCTATCAGGGAAAAATGGCTTAACAACTCTCCTGCTTTGTCAAAGGAATTATCATCATCAAAACCAATGAGAACTTCGGCTTTAGTAATGACAGAAGTGAGCTTTTAGATAAACTGTAGCTTGGGTAATACCATTAAAATGGTCGATTAAAATACAGGAGTCTATTAATCGTTTCATATCCACTCCTCCCGAATTTTTTGCTGATATTCTAAGCCATCTCCTTTAGTCCAGATTGCCTGGGTTTTATCTAATAAGGCTTCAAAATCGGCTTCTGTCTTTTCATCCTCAACTACTTGAATGTTAATGGCTAACTTTGTTCCTGCTTTAAAGGGTAAGTTAGAGAGGATAATCTTCTGAGAATGATCGATGGTTAAATAGGTTTGATAACTATTCATAATTATTGACAAGCAAAAACTATTGATTTAAGTAGGTAGGCACAATTATTTGTAGGATGGGTTAGCGGTAGCGTAACCCATGCGGGCGTTGGGTTTCATGCTTCAACCCAACCTACGTTCATTTTATATTTAATTCCACCCACCCACTTAAGACAACAAATACAATTATAATACTTTTGATTTTTATATCTCGTTCCCAGGTTCTACCTGAACTAATAACTGTTCACTGAATCAAGGGTTCTCTCTGAATATTACTTTAAGGCAGAGCCTTAAATATTCTGTTCCAAGGCAGAGCCTTGGAACAAGAGAAAAACAAGAAAAAATTTAGGGTAGGGGCGAAGCATTCGGATAGTAAATTTACGGTTTCAGCGATAGGTTATTGCCCGAATGCTTCGCCCCTACAAGCATTATGGGTTTGATAACTATTCATAATTATTGACACGCAAAAACTATTGATTTAGGATAACAAAGACAATTATAATACTTTTGAATCACCGATAACCGTTTCAGTTTCATTGTTCTTAACAAAACTTAATATACTTCAATTTTCTCAAAAAAATTGACCCGCCTAACGGCGAGAAAAAAGTCAAAAAGGGGGAATAAATAATCAGTTTTTAATAACCAGATTTTGTATGACGGAGAGGAGTGTAAATATTTTAAAAATGTAGCTTAGAATACAGTTGTGGGGGGGGGGAATGTGTATCATTCCGCTATCTGCTATTACGGTTGGGTTGGGCTGTTGCTTGACTTGGACTACGGGATCGAGAAATGGAGGAGGCTACTTTGTTAGGATTTTACCGGCAAATAACTGGCACATTTTGTTACCTAAGTCAACTGCGATAGCTTGATGATTTGCCGAAACACTTGAGTCAAATTTCTTGAAAACTGAGGGAAACAAATTGATGCTGATGAGCAACAGTTTTCCAATCCAAAATTGAAGCGATGTAGTGCAACTTCAAAATTTTCAACAAATTATTAGGAGGTTATCAATGAATTCTCAAAACACTGTACGTCTTGGCTGGAGTGTAATGATTGGCGTAATTACACCTTTGATTGTGCCAAACTTAGCTGAAGGTGCAAATTTACGAACTCCTATGATCAAAGAAGGTTATCTTAGCTTCCGGCATTCTGGTCCGACATTTAATGGCGAAGAGCGAACTGGTTGGACGGATGTACGTCATCCTGCTTTAGATGGAACTGTTGACAATGTGCGGGGTTATGACTGGAGTGATAACCTAGTTAGGGTTTTGACACATAATGTGAATGCTCCAGGTGGGAACTCGAATGTAAATCCAGATCTCAGACGGCAAGATTTTGATGTTGCTAATGCGATCTACGCTCAGGCTGGCATCACAATTCTGCAAGAAAACAATATCACTATCCCCGGTAACGATATTGTCACCAGCATGATAATGCCGCCTGGCAGTCCTGTTGGAGGTTCGACAGTAGAGCCAAGCCTATCAATGCTTTTCGGAAAAAACCGTAGCGCCAATACTGACACTGTAAATCAATATTATGTTGATGATATTCCAGTAGCTGAAGGCTACACTTTACCTCCTATCTATGCTTCTCGAGGTGGATTTGCATTTGGTGGAAATAATACTAATCCACTTCCACCAGGAACTCCAAACTTCAACAATGGTTTTGCTATTGCTGATACCAGTCGTTCACTACCTAACGGAGGTTCATCTACTTTTGCTCATGAGCTAGGTCATTTTCTTATGGATGACAACCGCTTTACTTCTGGCGATCCCTTTCATTCTAGACTAGCTGATGACCTGATGAATGCCAACCCAGACGATCCGAATCCCACCGCTTATAAAATACAAGCAGAAATGTTTGGACTAAGGGAGCCAGGTCAGCGAATAGGAAACATTGGCACTAAAAGTCATTTTGGTGAAAATGTCACGAACTTGGCTGGTGGAGCAGCTATTACCCAGATCGAAGCTTTACACCGTAGCCCATTTGTTAAACGCGATGACAACGGCTTTACCCATGGAGATCGCGCTGATTTTGACTGGGTTGAAGACAATATACCCTTAGAATTAGCAACCCAAACTGGAGACAATCATTCTGGTATTGATTTTTTGACATGGGAAATTGCAAATATTGCCCCTTCACAACACCTATGGGAGCATCCCTCAGCTTCGACGCTTAACATCGAGCATCAACATGATAATTGGTTGACGGGGGATAGACCAGAGCTAACTCTCGGACGATTTAATGGTAATACATTTCAAATTGTCGATGTGATATCTCAGATTGCCCGTTATGCGGATATGGATGTTGGCGCTTCCGGTAATTGGTCTCCTCGTGAATCAGCCTTAGATTACATCATAGAGTTTTCATCTGATAGCATTAACTGGGTACGCGGCACGCTGAATTCAGTATTTGAGGATGGTTGGACTCTCGCTAGTAAAGCTGAGGACTATGTAGCTCGATGGTTTTCTGACGTACAGGCTAAGTTTGTACGAATTGCCGCTCAACCATTAGGAGGCAATCACGATGGAAATACCCAAATTGATGCCATAATTGCTGGTACAGCTAAAGACTTTGGAGATGCCCCTGATAGCTACAAGACCCTACTTGCGTCAGATGGCCCTCGTTATGACGAAGGTAATCTTCAAAGGCTGGGATCGCAATGGGATAGTGAAATTGATGGACAACCGACAATCCTAGCAGATGGGGATGACAAGAGTATCTTGGGAGGATTTCCTACCCCAGTTGATGATGAAGACGGCGTAGTCTTCGGAGATAGTTGGGTAGATGTAACTTTCAACATTTCTCGTCCAGATCCTAATCCTTATCAACTTCGTGCATGGTGGGACACTAATTACAATGGAGTCTTCGACCACACATCAGAACTCTACATTGATGATTTACTCACCCTAGCACCAGGCATCTTTACCAAGCGTTATAATCTAGGATTCAATCCCAAAGCAGATGGTCTTTATAGTCGCTTCCGCCTCACTTGGGACCCGTTAGATTTGGACGTGAAACCGTTTGGCGAATATTACTCTAAAGCAGACTGTAACACCACTGATGCAGCAGCAGGAAACTGTGTCTCTCACGGAGAAGTAGAAGACTACGTTCATGTTCCCGAACCCAGTTCTATCTTTGGACTTCTGGCTTTTACAGGACTCGGATTAATGGGACTTCGCAAGAAACGTTAATCCAATAGTTAGGGTTTGCCGAAAGAAGCTAGATACAATTGAGTAACGCACAGAAAACGGGTTTCTCGGAGAAACCCGTTTTCTATTCATGCAAAAGGCAAAACGGAGAATAAATATCAGTCTTTAATAACCAGATTTAGTATAACCACTTCTTGCATGAGTTCCTATCCTCAGCCTGAAATTGATTTTGTCCGATTTTATTGTCCAGGATCTGTAGGGTTGATTCATGAATCAACCCTACCCCACCAGAAATTGATTTTGTCCGATTTTACTGTGCGGGGGGAATAACTTCTAACGGAATACTTTCAGTTTCTCCATCTTTAGATGGATTGACATCGGGACTTTTTTCTGCATCTGGAGTTTTTTCCACCGCTTTGGTTTCTGAGGTGGGGGGATTTTCGGGGGGTACTTCTGGACTGGGGTTCTTTTCCGGGATGGGGGTGAATTCCACCGGGGTTTCGCTTTCAGGAGACGGGGAAACTTCGGGGGAAGGTTCGCTATTACGGGTAGTTTCCGGGGGAGTTTCTTCTATCCGGGGAGATTCTGGGGTAGTTGCGGGGGTAGTTGCGGGGGTATCTGGGGGGGTGTCTTCGCTGATGTTTTGTTCTTCCCGGGGACAGGCTGCCGATTCTAAACCGAGACGACATCGGACTTCCTCCCGTCCCAAAGACACGGCAATTCCCGACACCGACATTAACAAAGCTAGGATGGGTAAGATATTGTTCATAAAATTAGACTTGATTCTACTCCTCGACATCACATTATCTATTTTAGATAGGATCGAATTGATATTGAGAACCCTTTGGCCCCTCATTGCCGCGATTAGCACGCACCAGGGGAACTTGATTAAAAATCTTAAAATCCGTGGTGCTTCCCTGCAAGGTGATTCCTCGATTTAAAGTTTCGACTACAGTAGCACGGTCAGAACTTTTAGCGATCGCTTCTCCTAATACTTTCATGCTATCGTAGGCGGTAGCAGTACGCCAACTGACGCGACCGCGCCAACTTTTCAGCGCATCTTTGGCAAAAGGATCCGTTGCTTGGAAACTCCAAGGTACTGCTAGAACTAATCCGTCGATGCTATCCGCTCCTTGAATAAGTATATCGGGTGTATAAAGTTCATTTCCGCCTAATAAGAGCATTCCAGACGATTCTTGGGCAATAGCCACGGCTTGATCTATGCGATCGCCGTCTTTACTCAGGGCCAAAAATACCACCTTAGCGCCGGCTTGTCTTGCCTGATCTATGGCGGTTTTAGCGTTAAAATTGGCTTTGGTGGTGTCTATTGCCTTAACTATCTTGCCTCCCGGTTCCTTTATCGCTTTAGCAAAGGAATCCTTTAATTTTTGACTATAGGGACTATCGGAATTATAAAAAAGAACCACTGACGGAGAATTCTCTTGCTGACTAGCATAATTAGCCAAAGTTTTGGCCACTGCTTCCAGATAACTGCCTAAAACTTCCTGAGATTTATCCTTAAGGGGAATGGTTTTCAGGGTTGCATTTCCCGTTTGACTAACACTGGTAGTCAGGGGAGAGAGAATCGCTAATCCTTCTTTTTCGTAACTTTCAATCGCTTTTTGACTAAAAGGATCGATTCCGTGGCCCATAACTGCTAAAACTTGACCGGATTGAATCAGATCATCAGCGATCGCTTTTGATTGTAACCCACCGCCATCATTAGCGATGACTATTTCCAAAGGATTACCCGGATTAGAATTATTAAACTCCTCTTGATACCTGGCCACACCTCGGAGAATTTCCTTAGCGCTGTTGGGGTCGTTAGCGATGGGGACAACGACGGCTATAGTATTTTGATTACCCTTTTGTCTGGCTTTGGCGTTATTGTAATAGATTTTGCCCTCCGGATCGTTTGCTTGGGGAGTGGCTGCTAGTTGGTAAGCTGCGATCGCATTTGCCCAATCTTCCTTTTTAAAGGCCGCTGCGCCTTTTTCTTTGTTAGGAGTGGAATTAAGCAGTATTTTCTCACCTTGGCTAAATAAATCGGGATTTTTAGCCGTATTACTCACAAAAGTTGCCTTGGGTTGCTTGTCTGGGGTTTCTTCTGGTGTAACTTGGGAAGTATCGGGTTTGGGAATGAGCATTTGCAATAGACTCCAACCCCCTAAACCTGCGGTTAAAGCGGTAATTATCAAAGCGAAGGGAAGTAACCAGTTCGATTTTCGGCCGACTTTAGTTGTACCCCCCGGGGAGACCACCACCGTGGTTTTAACCGTCGTTGTGACGGGATCCATCGCTTCCCTAGGTAGGCCACAGATAGGACAATCAGGAGTAGTATTTTCGCAGGGTTCATGACCTCCCGCAATCGCTTGCGGATAAGTTTTACCATCTTTAGGGATACCGTCACATTGCCAAGTAGTCATAATCAGTTATCAGTTATCAGTTATCAGTTATCAGTTATCAGTTATCAGTTATCAGTTATCAGTGGGTAAGTTAACAGTTATCAGATGTGAGTTTTTAAGTGTGCAGTATTAAATAGAAGTTTCCTACTGTCTTTTTACTATTTACTATTTACTGATTACTGTTTACTGGTCACTGGTCACTGTTTGAGGACGTTGTCGTAAGCTTTGGAAATAGAGGCCACCGATAAGCAGTAAAAAGAGGATATAAGCAACAATTTGACTGATATAGAGGTTTTGACGATAACCAAACAGAGATTTAAGGAGGAGTCCGGGGAAAGTGCGATCGCTCAAAATTTGGGAACCGTCCCAAACTTGAAAACCGAGAAGACAGGAGGAGGGGAGAGAAGGACAGAAATTGCGATAAAAAGGGTCAATTTCACTTAAAAGACTGATTCCTGCGTCGATATGTTTCAAAACACCGATGAGTAATCCCGCAACGATTAAGAGGAGGAAAGTCCCCATAATTTGGAAAAAGAGACGGATATTAATTTTTACTCCCCCTGCAAATAGGAGAGTTCCCAACAAGGTTGCGACACTTAACCCCGCTATCGCACCGAAGGTTTGTATCTGCCAATCTTTTTGGAATTGGGCCAGGATAAAGAGGACAGTTTCAAATCCCTCCCGCAAGACAGCGATAAAAACGAGCAGAAAAATCGCTTTTCCTGCCCCATTTTTCGCTTTTAAACCCGCTTTTACCGCACTTTCTACCTCAGATTTCAAAGATTTGGCCTGTTGAGTCATCCAAATTAACATCCAACTCAACATCAAAACGGCAATCAGTCCAAAAGTGGCGGCCAGTAATTCCTTGAGCATTGGTACGAATGGACTAGGAGAGGCATCCACTTGCAAAAGGATTCCCCCTAGCAAAATACCGACTAAAACACTAGCGACCACTCCCGCACCAATACCACGATACACCCATGAGTTAAGTTGCGATCGACCCGATTTTTGTAAACAAGCGAGGACAATTCCCACCACTAAAGCGGCCTCGAAACCTTCCCGGAGAGTGATGATAAAAGTGGGTAAAGCGGAACTAAGATTCATAAGCTAGTGGATAAACTCTAGCTTTGATCCTAGCTCAAGCAAAATCCCGCAGCATCTTGCGAATTTCCAGATTGTGTAATTCTTCTTGTCCGATCATACCGCGAGCGAATTCTTCTAGGTAAATACTGGCATCTTCGACGGTTTCTAGGAGTGCTTTGTACAAATCAAGGGATTTTTTCTCATGATTGAGGCTCTCACTCAAGATTGCTTTGATATTGTGTTCATAGCTTTCCTCGATTGGGGCAATTTTTAAGCTAGGATGACCTTCTAAACCGGTGAGAATTTCCCCAACTTGTTGCGCGTGGGTGAGGGACTCCGTGGCCTGAGTCTGGAAAAATTGGACGATGGGGATGCGATGGGGACCTGTCACCATCAGGGAATAGTGGGTGTAACGGACAACTCCCGCTAGTTCAAATTCCATGATTTCGTTCAGTTGTTCGATGGTTTTGTCTCTGTCTAGTTCTCGCATAAGATTCTCAATAATTTTTCTCTAATTGCAATTGTAGCTAATCCAAACCGGCTAAATGAATCTAAAAACCTTGTTGGCTAATATCTTTAGGCTTTTTTGTCGTCAAAAAGTGCCAGCCATTTGAGCAATCCGGGGGAAGTTTTAGGCACTTTTTCCCTGAAAATGCCTAAAATCCCACACACCCCAGGACAAACCCTTTCAGCAAACCCTAGGTGCTGCAAAAAGACTTTAGCTGGGGGAATAGCAACTCAAGAGGTCATTAAAGGTTTCATTTTGCCTTAAACCATCGAAAACAAAGTTATTACGCGCTAATTCGCCACATATATCCGGTTCTATGTCTAGAGCTTCCCGTAAACAGTTGATCGCTTTTTCTTGTTGACCGAGGGCGGCATAACAGCAGGCGAGATTATACCACGCATAGCGATCATCTTGATCGATTTTTAACAATTCTTCATAACAGGCGATCGCTTCTGGTAAACGCTGTAATTCCTGTAGGATCACACCCTGTTGATACCAGGACCAGTAATCTTGCGGTCGGATATCGAGGGCGGTACGATAATTAAATAAAGCCTCTTGGGGATTGCCCCAATCCCGGAAAGCGTCGCCGCGACGATACCAGGCCCAATAATCCCGGGGTCGCGCCCCTAGGGCCAAGTCATAAAAAGTGATAGCGCGTTCGTAATTTTTCAGCAATCGATAGGCCTCCCCTTGCCGGTAGGCTGCCCAATAGTCTCCCGGACTATGACTTAGGGCCCGTTGAAAACAAGCGATCGCTTTTTGGTAGTCCTTTAATTCCTGTAGATAAACACAACCTTGGTCGTACCAAGCCCAATAGTTATCATCCTTCACCTGTGCAGCGTTAGCGTAACTTTCAGCCGCTTCTTCATACATTCCCAAGTCTTCTAGTATCATACCCCTTTTGTACCATGCCCAATAATCATCTGGATAATATTCTAAGGCTTTTTCGTAGCTGATTAAGGCTCCAAAATAGTCCATTCTTTCTTTTAAAATATTGCCTTGGTCATACCAGTCCCGATAGGTATCTGGACGGCATTCGAGCGCTCGATAGACAGTGAGTAGATAGGTCATAGTTATTAATCTTTAACGGAGGCAGGAGTCAGGAGTCAGGAGGCAGGAGAATTAAGAATGAGCATTAATTAGGGCTGGCTGAATAAATGTGAAATGTAGGCAAGGTAAGGGTTTTGTGGCTTTACGAGCGAAACAGGTGCCAGATTTTGAGAGAATCATGCTTCAAAACCTTGTGTCTTCATCGGCCCGCGTCCTGTAGGGGCGAAGCATTCGGGCAATAACCTATCGGTGAAACCGTAGATTTTCTATCCGAATGCTTCGCCCCTACTTTTTGCCGCAAACCCTAATTAGAGCCGTCAGTCTTATCAGTTATCAGTTATCAGTTATCAGTGGGAGTGTTGGGTGAGCAGTGGGTGCTTTTTCCCTGAAAATTAGGTAGTTGACCACCTGAAAATCGATAAAACCCCACACCCTACACCCCACACCCCACACCCTGCCCCCAGGAAAAGCTTTTTGCCGCAAACCCTAGTTATACTTTTAGAACAGATTCAGATCTGTTAAAGCGCCGAGACTGCTAGAGGAGACTAACTTGGCGAATTTGCCGAGAATTCCCGTTTTATAGCGTGGGGGGCGCGGTTGCCAATGGTTACGACGACGGGTTAATTCTTCCTCCGATACATTTAAACTCAAGAGACGCTGACGAGCATCAATAGTGATTTGATCCCCCTCCTCGACTAGGGCAATTGTACCACCCACCGCCGCTTCTGGAGCGACGTGACCGACCACCATGCCATAGGTTCCCCCGGAAAAACGACCATCGGTAATTAATCCCACGGAATCCCCTAAACCGGCGCCGATAATTGCCGAAGTGGGGGCTAACATTTCCCGCATACCCGGTCCGCCTACTGGTCCCTCGTAACGGACAACCACCACATCCCCGGCTTTAATTTTTCCGGCTAAAATTGCCTCTAAACAGGTTTCTTCCGACTCAAACACCCGCGCGGGTCCGGTGATGACCGGAGTTTTCACGCCGCTGATTTTGGCCACAGACCCCTCCGTGGCCAGATTTCCTTTTAAAATGGCTAAATGACCCTCTTTATAGACAGGATTGCTAAAAGGACGGATAACATCTTGGCCTGAGGGCGGTTGGTCGGGAATATCGGCTAAAATCTCGGCGATAGTCTGACCGCTAATGGTGAGGGCATCCCCGTGCAGTAAACCATTAACCAGGAGAATTTTCATCACTTGGGGAATACCGCCGGCTTTATGCAGATCTACGGTAACGTAACGCCCGGAGGGTTTAAGATCGCAGATAACTGGTACACGCTGGCGGATGGTTTCAAAATCATCGATCGATAATTCTACCCCGATGGTGCGGGAAATGGCTAAAAGGTGCAGGACAGCGTTAGTGGAACCTCCCACCGCCATAATTACCGAAATGGCGTTTTCAAAGGCTTTACGGGTCAAAATTTGGCTAGGGAGAATCTGTTTTCTAACCGCCTCGACCAAAACCTTGGCCGATTCTTCGGTACTATCGGCTTTTTCCGCATCTTCGGCGGCCATGGTCGAGGAATAGGGTAAACTCATCCCCATGGCTTCAAAAATGGAAGACATGGTATTAGCAGTAAACATTCCACCACAGGAACCGGCCCCGGGGCAAGCGTTGCGTTCAATTCCGATGAGGTCTTCTTCACTGATTTTACCGGCGCTGTACTGTCCCACGGCTTCAAAGGAACTGACTACGGTTAAATCGCAATCTTTGTAGCGCCCCGGTTTAATCGTGCCACCATAGACGAAAATAGCGGGAATATTCATCCGGGCCATGGCAATCATTGCCCCCGGCATATTTTTGTCACAACCCCCAATAGCGAGGACTCCATCGAGACTTTGACCATTACAGACGGTTTCAATGGAATCGGCGATTACCTCCCTAGAAACGAGAGAATATTTCATCCCTTCTGTTCCCATGGAAATACCGTCACTAATGGTGATAGTCCCGAAAAGTTGCGGCATTCCCCCCGCTAATCTGGTGGCTGCTTCGGCACGCATTGCTAAATCATTAATTCCCATGTTACAGGGGGTAATGGTGCTAAATCCGTTAGCGATGCCGATGATTGGTTTGCTAAAGTCCTCATCCCCAAAACCTACCGCTCTTAACATGGCCCGATTCGGACTGCGTTGGGTACCTTGGGTAACAATGCGACTTCTGTAGTTATCTGCCATAACTTTATCTTTCTCCAATGGCGGCTTATGTGTGCGATCGCTGCTCAAGTTCTCCAATCGCACCTTTATTTCTATTTTCTGACTTTTGGCCGCTCTGAGCAGGTTTTAGGACAGCCCATCTCTAAAGAAAATATAAAACTGCGGGATGATTCAGGGGACAGCTATCGGAAATCAGGATTATCGCAACCCTAAATTCGTGTCAGCCACCGATCTAACCAGACGCGAGGATATCGCCCCCCTCGACAACCCGGACGTATTAGCCCAACTGCTTGCGGCCAAGCGCTCGCCCCGGACGCGACACGCTTATGCGGGGGATTTAAACCCACATTCCGCACCCTCAACTGTCACATAAGCTGTCCCCCTCCAGAGACTTGAGTAAAAATACTTAGCTGGTGAAGGTTTTCTCGGTGGCCGCTAGGGGGGTCTTGAGACCCATAATTATGAAAAAATAGGAATTGTTGAAAAACTTAGGCAGTGGGCTGTTCGACCATGAATCAATCAACAGAAATTGAAGTCAAAAATCTAGACCATCTGGGATTAGTAGCCGGAATTATCGATGAAATAGGAATCGTTGAAATTATCAACGAACAAGTCTCAATTGAGCGAGGAGAAATTGTCACAGCGGGCTGAGAGGGGGACAAGCGAGCTAGAAGGTAGATAGGGCAAGCGATATCGCTCTTTGTCCTTTGATGTAATCCTTCAACCGATAGCGGCTAATTTGCATTAGCTCTTCTATATTTTTTGGGAACATTTGATGTAGCTGGAGCCAATGATAGAGATGTTGACCCACATAAAAACTGCTGTGTCTGCGTTGACCTTTATATCTTTTTTCAGGTCTTGTAACATATTTTTGGATTCCCATATCCTTAATTTTTTTACCTTGCATTGTGGCACTTGTATAGGCGATAGCTATAACAATTATCAGCTTTGATAAGTATTGCGGTGCTAATTGAGAACCTTCTAAGCTATAGCCTCCCGACTTAAAATCTCGGAACATCTCCTCAATATCAAATCTTTTTTGATAGGCAATTATTGCCGTCTCTAAATCCCCAAAATTTGTCAGAATATACCAAGGTTCTTTTGTTTTAAAACCCCCATAGGTTTTTTTCCACTTACCAGCTAAGTTAAACTGTCCAAATCCCTGCTCTTTTGTGATATTGACATCATTCAAAAATAGTTGAGTTCCTGGACTTAAACCTAACTCTCTCATTTCTTGATAAATTCCTTCTTTTGTCTTGACATTTGTACTTTTTTTTGTCTTAAACAAAAGTATAAACTCTGCTTCTGAAGCCACTTTCCAAGACTGACCGAGCAAAATTCTCTATCTCCTAACACCACGATTTTATGACCTGATAGCACCGTCAATATTTTCCCCAATACTCGCTGCTGTTCTTCGAGATTACTACTTCCTTTTTTATCCAATATCTCCCAATAGATTGCCATGGCTCTCTTGTCATAAATTAGACTCACCATCAAGATATTAATTGCTCCCCAACTCGTTCGGTCTATGGCAATATATACTAATCCTTTTGTTGTGAATCTCTCCTGCTGTTTTAACATCTCTTTTAGGCAGGGAAACCAGATTTTTTCAATATTCAGAATTTCCAGCTTTAAAAATATTTTTAGTTTTTTTATCCGACTCTCAAACAGGATCGGTATTGGCAGTGCTTCTGCTAATATCTCTAACTTAGCTTGCTTTAGTATTTGCAAGGTTCCAACTATCATTAACAACAGTAGATATCTGGCTCGTCCCAGTTCATTTTCTAACACTTTCTGGTATAATTCACTTATCATTTTTGTTCTCTAGGTCATATTTACTATATATGACCTATCTTTTTGGCTCTCCCAGCTTTGGTGGGTAAAATGTATTCTAAGATACATTTCTCAAGAGCGAGGGGGTGGAACGAACCACAAAGACACAAAGGACACAAAGATCGATCGATCCTATGTCAATTAAACTTATCACACAGAACCTAGAAGAGCCTCTTTTTTTGGAGTCTGTGTCTGTATTTTATGCTACATAAGCTTTTCAGCTTGCTTGTCCCCCTGTCAGAGGATTTTCTTGCGAGCGAGCAATAAAGCCAAACACTTCATCCGTCGTGATAATATCTTTAAGACTTTTCCAGAATTGCTGTATATTTATATTGTTCAAATTACCTGGTTTTAACAGTTCAAGCCACCACCATTGAGGAAAAAAAGAAGCTTTTACAGCGATTATACTTTTTAGAGCTTTTCCAAAACCGATTAAGTTTTTCAAAATCAGTATTTTCACTGTTTTTCTTTTGACATTCGGTTCTTCGGTTTGTGTTATGTAATGGACGGGGGTTATAAGAGATGGAACCCTTATAGAGAAAGACATTGGACGATTTTTGTCAATTGTTTTTGATCTAGAGCGAGCTAATCAGTTAAATCTTTTGCCAGATAAGGACTTAGTCGATTTATGCCCCCCTATCGAACCATAACAAGTAACGAAGAGCCTGACATTCTAAACTATCCATTTCCAGATCAGCAAATTCTTCCGAGCCTGTGATAACAGTTGGAAGTTGACTTTCTTGTTGTAATGCTTTATTGGTATCCCAGACTTCATATTCGTTATAAGCAGCGGAGATTAGATTTGCTAATTCCATAGCCACCTTGCGATTAAAACCAGTACCTTCTGGGATTTGAATTTTTTTGACAGAGACCATACAAATAACTCCTTAAGACAATTGTAAGTGAACAAAATTGAAACCAAGCTCATACATAAATACCCGGAGCTTGTAGAGCGATCGCCATTGCATTGCTGTTGTTCGTCAAACCTTCATAAAAGAAAAAGATTTGACCCCCCAAACCTTGGCTACGGTTGTATTTAATAGATTGTACGACATCATTAGTCGTTAAGGTTGTTCGGCTGGCAGTAAAAGCAATTCCAGGTGCGATTTTTTTAAGTTGACTAGCCGTAAGCCGTGTTTTCAGGCTATCTACTTCTGTTTTATAGTTAGCAAAGCTGGTTCGATACAGTTGAGGATGCAAAAAATCTACGATCTCTTGCTTAACCCATACCTCTGAATCCTGCATCAAATTATTTAGCCCAAAAGGAAATGGTGAAGGCGACATTGAAACGATGCAAGTAGATTTTGTACTCTTAATTTTCTCAAATATACTTGCTAAGTATTTAGTCAATATATCGGCTCGGAATTTAATCCAAATGGGGTCTTTGCCATCACTGGGAGGATTAACCCCATGTTTGGCTTTATACTTATCTTTAGTCGCTTGATCATAGCCGCCATTAAAAGGAATAGCAGGAAAGCGATCGCATCCCTGAATTCCATCCACATCGTAGGTATTAACGACTTCTAAAATTAAATCCAGCATAAATTGTTGAACCTCTGGATTTAAGGCATTCATCCAAGTTAATCCGCCATGTTGAACTTTATTGCCTGAACTATCTAAAGCTGACCAGTTAGGCTTAGTCTCCAAAATATGACCGCCATCAGCATCGGGTGAAGCCGCGAATCCATATTCAAACCAAGGAAAAACCATCATTCCCCGACTTTTGCCCTGTTTAACAATCTCCCTTAAAGGATCAAAACCTACATAACCAGGGTCTTGATTAGGGAAACCATTCTTCGTCATTACAGTACTTGGAAAAGCGGTAAATCCTCGATTCCAAACCGCAGGACAAACAGTATTAAAGCCATTACGTTGCAAAAAATTGAGAGCGTTACTAATGGTTGCCGGAGAAGTTAAAACAGAACTGTGAGTACGGTCAACAATCCAAACTCCTCGTACTTCTGTTGTGATTGATGGTGGTGGTGGCGGCGGTGTAACAGGAGCGACCCAAGCGGCGGCGATAAATCCAGTGTCAGTTCCAACTGTAACCTGATGCCAATCATTACGAGTCCCCCCCCCAAAAGTATAATTACTACCGGCAACGGTTTTGATAATCTCAACCAAAGTTCCTGTCGGTAGTGACTTAATAATGTTACTATCCGTGCTGGAATTGGGTTGACTTCTTAAGTTGAGAGAACTTGCCGTAATTTTGCCTTGAGCCATGATTGTAACCTTAAAAGAAATTAGACAATATAGAGAGAGCGAATTTTATCCTCCTTATTCAAAACAAGAGGGATATTTGAAAAAGATTAACCCTTAAAAGTAAAAAACTTAGTGGAGCTTAAAGCACTACCGAAGCCATCACTTAAGGCTAAATTATTGCTACTAACACGACCTGCTTGAGCAATTCTGACACTAGCAGAGCTATCAGGGCGAACAATAGCAATATGACCTTGACGACTACCGCGCACTCCAGGAAAAGAAGCAACCACAACTTTATCACCCTGGGCAATGCTGATAGCCGCACTTTGGGCGGAGGCTTTATCGGCGGTATCAGAGCTAACTAATTTCCATTTTCCCAATGAACTTGCATTTTGATTTTGAAAAAAAATAAACAGAGCTTCCGCCGAAAAGGGTTTAAAAGGAGTGTTATTACCATAAACGGGATGGGGTTCTACATAGGAGCCAGCACTAGAATCTAAACGAGGAAGATCAATCCCTAATTGATCCAAAACATCGGCGGCAAACCAATTACAAAAAGTTTCAGCCCTGCCATCTCCAGTAATATCTTTTGCTCGGTAATAGATGTGACCAGCATTAACTTTGAAAATTGCGTCAAGAACATTGCTAGTCCCGTCTGGATTCCCCGTATCAATAATAAATGCTGCGGCTAAAAAACCTTCTTGTCCAGCAACTTTTACTTTGTGCCATTGATTTGAGGTTCCCCCCGCCGGTAAACTGTAACTTACGCCGGTTATGGTATCTAAAATTTCGGCGAGAGTTCCCGTAGGAAAAGCAGATAAAATAGTGCTTGAAGTATTGGGAGATGTGCGTAAATTAAGGGTACTTGCGGTAATTTGTCCAGTACGAGCCATTGGTTTACTCCTGAATTGAATCAATGAAAAATTGAGGGATTGAAAAAAAACTAGCGGCTTAGCCAAATCACTTGACCACCGAGGCTGTCTGTTTGGGTCTCGTCGTAATCAATGTGAATACCATGCCTTAGTTCACCCATCGGAGGATTAGGGATGGTTTGAATTAGCTGATAACCCCGCCCTGGAATACTTGGAACTGTACTTCCTGATTTCCAGTAATGTTGAAACTTTAAATTAGCTAGTTGAGTTCCTGTGAGAATTGCATTTGCACCAACATAAATACCAGGAACATAACCTTTGGCCGCAACTTCATTAAACCAATTATTGCAATAGGCAATAACATTACTTGCAGAAGTCCCTGACTTCACGCCCTCTAAATCTAACCAAACATTAATTCCTGCCGGAAAACCGACGGAAACTGCATTATTAGCAGCATTTTGACCTGTCGTCGTTCCTAAAGAACCTGTCGGAATCCAACCTGATGTGCGGACTCGCTGAACGGGACTAAGAGCTAATCCTGATGCTAAAATGTCTTCCGCTTCTTGACGGCTTAAATCAACATTTGTTTGTTGTGTTCCTAAAGAAAGATAGCGCAAACAATAACGAAAATTTTTAGGGTCATTGGCAAATTTACTAATTAATGTCGGATTTAACTTGCTTGCACAATCAAAACCAATTAATCCGGGGGGAGCCAATTCAATATTGCCTTGTAAGGTTCCGGGGGGAGCCAAAGGTTGAATAAAGGCTGCGGCTACAAAACCTGTTTGGCCATCGACACGAACATTATGCCATTGATTGGAAGTTCCACTACTTCCGGGGTAATTGCCTCCTGTAACGGTGCTAAGAATATCAACAACCTTTCCTGTCGGTAAACTTGCTAAAGTGCTACTTGCTGTGTTAGGAGCCGTGCGTAAATTTAAAGTGCTGGCTGTAACTTTTCCCTGTGCCATAGGACTAATTTCCTTAAAAATCAACAAAGTTAAAAAAGTAACTAAACTGGAGCCAAATAACTAGCAAAAGCAAAGCCATCAATAACTCCATCGCCTTGCAAATCTACTTCAACCCATTCGCCCTGTCTTTTGCCAACAAAAACGAGACGACCAAGGGGAAGTAACTCAATGGTATCAAAATTAGTGCCAGGCCCAGAGCGGAGTCTTAAACCCGATCGAGCATTAACTCGGTATTGTTGAGTATTGGTGGAGCTACCTTTGGCTAATTGCAAATACTCCCAGATATACTCACCGTAATACTTGCCACTGCTATCTTTATGGCCTTGTTTAAAGCCTCGGCTAAAATCAACACTTCCCCTGTTATAAGCAATAGCTACATAGACCATTTCTTTATCAGTCAAGCTGGTTTTATCCTTGCCATAAGTGCTGATTAATTTTGAGTTTAATTCCTCAACACATCGGGCTAAACATTGATCAAATTCGTACCACTGTTTTTCTAAAAAATAATCTGGATTGGTTAAGAAAAATTGTAGGTCATATTGAAAGATGCCGAAGCCTCGACAAAATCTATCTGGGTTTCTGGCGGCAACTTTGAAGTCATGATTGTACAAGGCAATATCTTCAAGTGCTTGACGAGCAACTTGAAACATCTCTTTGCCTTTCGGTTTTGCTTCCAGTGCCGCTCTATCAACTGGAAAGGCGGTTCTATCAGGCGCACCGATTGTGTCTCCAACACAAAGCTCTAGGGTTCTTGCTACACTTTCTCTTTTGTAAATATTACGCCAGAGATAGCCAGTTTCTTGTAAGGC
This sequence comes from Microcystis sp. MC19, assembly GCF_003019735.1. Classification (NCBI taxonomy): domain Bacteria; kingdom Bacillati; phylum Cyanobacteriota; class Cyanophyceae; order Chroococcales; family Microcystaceae; genus Microcystis; species Microcystis sp. MC19. Next base: position 4,260,253 of record NZ_CP020664.1, read on the forward strand.
GATCGCCACTAATAGTTCAAGGCGGAAAGGTGTATTATCAATAGCGGCGATGATATCTGATTGAAATTGGTCTTTAAACCAAACAATGTCGTCTTGAATACTCATAGCAAAAATGGACTAAAGGCTGGTAAAATTTACAGTTATAGTTGACAAGAATTTGTATTACCTAAAATGGCAATAGTGGCGAAAACTAGCTTTCACTACTTAGATAACATTACTTACTCCTCTGTGAAACCTTGTGGATTATCCGCAGCACAACCTTCTTCCTCTTCTTCAATGTTTGCCTGATCTGAAAAAGCCATCACTCGCAGTGATCCCTCTTGCACTGGTTTTAAAAATGTTCTGAATACATAGCCATCGATAACGCCATCGCCCTCAAGATCAACTTGAGCCCATTCTTGATCTGCTCCATCAAATCCTTGTATCGTAAGGATAGTCCCTAAGGAAAGTGTTCTAATAATTTTAAAGCTTTGGCTAGGGCCAGATCTGAGATTTAGCCCACTACGTGCGTTAACTGAAAACAGAGATGAACCATTTTGAGGGTTTGGGAAGGAAAGTGGGTTATTCCAACCTTTTGTAGCAGCATTTTCTAGCCAACTGGGAGCCGCTCCTCTGCCAGCATTTCCTCCCCAAGTAGCACGGCTCCCAAAGCCAACATGAATTCTTGTTGGCCCCATATAACCAACATCTCCACCGATTCCAGTAGCACCAAAACTTGCCGCAGCTTCAACAAATGCCTCAAATAAAGGCAAATCATTTGAATCAGTAAATTTAAGAACACGACCATCTTTTATCAGGTCTAAGTCAGCAGCATTGCCTAAGTCATGTCGAGTACTCCCTACCCGCTTACTACAAGTACCGATTGCACATTGACCACCTGACTCAACTCTAACCTCGTCAATTCCAGCCACAGAGGCAGCAAATGATAATATTTGCTTGAGGCGTGAAGCAATTGGCAAATCTCTTGTTTTGCCTGCGGTATTTTCAACTACACGAACCATAACAATAACTATGTCCTTTAATGAGAATTAGACGATTAACAAACTGTTTATCAATGGAAGAAGTCTTGAGACAAACCTTAACCTTAACCTTAACCTTAAGACAAGGATTGATTGTAAATAGAGGGAGTCTTCTAAGAAACTAGAATTTTAGGCAGAGTCAGACTGGGTTTCCAAGATAATCCTAGCACCTAATTTCTGGGCTTTGCGTTGCAAATTGTGAAGAAGTCGCTGACGATACCGTTCATCCTCCTGTTCTGGTGGAATAGCAGAGAAAGGCACTTGATGCCTCAGCATATGGTAAACAATACGTGCCAGTTTATGGGCTGTGGCGACTACTGCTTTAGGGGTTCCCAGCTTGGTTTTCATCCGTCGATAAAAACTCCCTAATGCTGTCTGACTGCGTCCTAAACTGGCGGCGGCTTGTCGAAATGCCCTGACAGGGGGACAAGCGATCTAGAAAACTTGCTAACAAAGGCTTCTGGCTTCTCTCATTAGAAATAGATCTAGCGATTCTAGGCAAAAAGCTAACGAAAGAACTAGGGATAGGAGCGAGCTTACTAGGAATTATTATTAATAAGTGAGAGATGGTGCGGCAAACTTTTTCGAGTTAAAACCATGAAAAGCTTACGATATATGGATTTCAGCCTTCTTGTCCCCCTGTCAGCAGATATACACATACTTTTTTCTTCTCAATATTCTTCTCACTTGCGAGCCACTCAGTTTAATTCCTGTTTCCTTTTCTAGATGCTCTGCTAATCTTGCCGCTGTCCATCTCCCGAATTCATATCCCAATTCCTTCGGGTCTTCATCAACTATTTTCAATAGACCTCTTGCATAAATCCGAAAACAAACGATAGAAACAATAATGGGAGGGACTTTCAGTTAATTATTTATTAGTAGTTGATAATCTTCAAAAATGTTGCTGTACAAGGATCGACTTAAGACTTTTGCAAGAGGTCTAATAGTAAATTAATATATTCCTCTGGGGCTTTTTTATGATTTCCATTTTTTCTACCATCTTCTAGACTTTCTAGATTGTTAGGATCGCCATGAACACACCAATGGGCGACTTTTTTGAGTGAACAGCCAATAAACTCAGCTATTTCTCGTTGAGTTTTTCCGTCGTTTAGCAAGAGAAACATTAAAATTCTTTCCCTAACCTCTGCCCTTTCTTCTTCTTTAAGAGCTTTTTGTAAGTTTTTCTTTTCTTCTAAATCTAGGAAATCTTTGGCTGGCATAAGTAGGAATTTTCTCAAGTTACTATTTCTATTTTAGGTGGTTTAAGTGCGTTTTAGCTTAATACTCGGCGGTATCGCAACCGATCGCAAAACAGTTAATTTTGGATATTTCCCAAAATTGTTTAAGTTCCCTTCGGTTATATTCCTCTCTAGAACCCAACCTATAATTCTCCTAAAATTACACTATTTAAACCGATTAAAGGTGTGTTCCTAGAGTTAGACCATGTTCACATTCTTTTAACTTACCCGCCTCATAAACTGTTAAGTGGATTAATAGCCAACTTAAAGTCAACCTCTTGCAAACTTATGTGGGACAACTACCCTGACCATTTGAAAAAGATATATGGTCAAGACAAGCGAGTATTATGGACGGGGGCGTATTTTGTGGCTAGTTGTGGTGGTGTCACAATAGACCAAATTAAAAAATATGCCGAATCAGGATTCCCCTGAATATTAGTTGTGCTTCGTGCTACTGAGCCTTTACATTGAGCCTTTACATTGAGCTTGTCGAAATGTGTCGAAGTGCTGTTTTATATTGGTCGGTTTTTCATCTCCGAGGTGAAACCGAGGGTTCCTTCAAGTCGACATTTTGAGGTAAAATGTTCGTGGATGTCGAATTATTTTAGGGGTTTTAAGAGCTACAGGAGAAATATAGCGGTATAATGAAGATAAAAGAATTCAAGATAATTGCCATGGAATTAGTGACGCTTGATCGAAGTAGATGTATTCAAATTCCTGAAACTTTGCTGGAACAACTAGGCATTGAATATGATAGTCAATTTCAGGTAGAAGTTCAAGATGGTAAGCTAGTCTTAAATCCAATTAAGGAAGAGCCAAAGGTTTATTACGAGAATGATGTTTTGGTTGTTGGCAGCCAATTGCTAGTTAATCCTGAAGCTTTTATCGAGGAGCTTAGACAAGAAAGAATGAATGAATGATCTAATGTTGTGATTAAAGTTTTATTCGATACGTCGGTTTTGGTTGCATCTATTTTAGTCAACCATGAACAGCACTCAGCTTGTATTTCTTGGTTAATCAGAGTTAAACGAGGCGAAATTCAGGGTTATATTGGAACTCATACTCTTGCAGAACTCTACGCAATTTTATCGGCTTTTCCCGCAAAACCTCGTCTATCTCCTCAATTGGTACAACAATTAATTAAAGAAAATTTAGATTCCTTTGAGATTATTTCCTTAACAAGCGATGATTATAAAGCTGTAATTAATCTTATGGTAACTTTAAATTTAAGAGGAGGAGCGATTTATGATGCTTTAATTGCTTATGGTTCATTAAAAGCGGAAGTCGATCATTTATTAACTTTGAATCTCAAGCATTTTATCCGTTTTGGCGGGAGAATAGAGAAAATTTGGCTCTTCTGGTTTCTGTGTGGAAACGAGGTCTATACTGATGGTTTCTTCGTCAAAATAGCCCTAAAAGTCTTGCCCTATAAGCATTTCACAATTCCATAAGCAAAAATTATCACACAAAGTCGAGAAGAGCCAAAATTTGGAACCGCGATAACCTAACTAGCATATTATAGCGGTAAGCTCTTGAGTGAGATACAGACCAAGCTTTGCCTAGCATGGTTTATAGCTCGTGATACTGTACCTCATACGACTGCACACCGCTATAAACATCGCCTTCAAAGTCTCTCTACTCGCGCTTAGAAATCAGTTGAGCGGTCAACGGAAGTCAACTCGTCCCACAATAGAGAGGTCATCGCGCCCGATTCCCCATGAAACTACCTTACCTATTGATACCGCTCGGCTTCATCGCCCTAACCGCTCTAGTGATCGGGGTCTATCAAGCTTCTAGCACTCCCCTACCCGCAGGATTTCCGACCCCGACCCCGAACGGACGGATCGAGGTGAAGAACTATCCCGCCTATCGCGCCGCTACTTACCGCTATCGGGGTCAACTTTCCGAGGCGGCGAACCGGTCGTTTTATCCCCTGTACCAACACATCAGTTCCAACGAGATCTCGATGACCGCACCCGTTGAAACCCGTTACCCCGCAGACACGGGAGCGACATCGGGAGAGGCCGAAGTTTCCTTTCTCTACCGCGACACCGACACTTACCCGAAAGAGGTGGCCGATAATATTCGGATTGAGGATGTACCACCCATGACGGTGGTGAGCTTGGGATTACAGGGAGGTTACGATTTTGACAGTTACCAACAGGGATTGACCCGACTGAACGAATGGCTGGCAGAACATCCGAGCTACCGGGCGATCGGTTCCCCCCGTCGCTTTTTCTATGATGGTCCCTACGTTCCCGATCCCCTGAAACGGAGTGAAATTCAAATACCCGTCGAGGCGGTATCGTCGAATCGTTGAACTTAGGGCCAATCCTGACTGGTATCGCAGAGGAAATGGTCGGTTATGATGTCCTCGAAGGTGAAAAGACAGTGAGAGGGAAAAGTCCGTATCGGTAAGTCCGTGTCTCGCAAAGCCAAATCGACTCCGGCCTCGAAAGCATCGGATAAAGCCGTCGGTATCCGGGATTTTAAACTAGGATTGCCCTGTAGATGCCGTCTGATCGCTCGTCTCTGTTCTCTAATCGTCAAAAACCAACTACGAGAACGTTTATCTGGCTGATATTCCCATTTGAGAAGATGTCCTACCAAAACGGTTAGACGGCTCACCAGTTCTCGATATTCTTGTTTACCCAAGGAAATTACTTCCTCCCGCAAGTTTTGCCAGTCCAGAGCTTCTACCTGTCGGGTGGCCAGAGCTTTCGCTTGTAGCTCTGTCCACCCGTAGAAGTCGGATTCATACAGGGCATTCGCTTGATCTGACTTATTGGAACTCATATCTGACCATATTTGTACTGGAACTGGATAATACGTTGATTAACATTTTGATTTTGACAAAATGGCTATTCGGCGGGGAATGTCCCCACCAATAAAGTTTACCGAAATTTTGGGTTAAAGCCCCGTCCTTTTAGGACGGCTTTTTAAACTATATCTTGTTAACTTAACTTTTATTGTGCTATACTGATTTTGTCTAAGTCCCCCCTGCGTAAAATGTTTGTCTTAGAGTTTAAAGTTAAAGCTAAAACTCAACAGTATCAAGCCATAGACGATGCTATTCGTACTGCTCAATTCATCCGTAACAAATGTGTAAGGTTATGGATGGATACAAAAGGTACGGGTAAGAACGATTTATACCGATATTCTAAAGAATTAGCTCAGGACTTTAAATTTGCCGATGAACTTAATTCAACTGCTAGACAGGCAAGTGCTGAACGTGCTTGGAGTTCAATTAGTCGTTTTTACGACAACTGTAAACGTAAAGTATCAGGCAAAAAGGGGTATCCTCAATTTAAAAAATCTCGCTCTGTTGAATACAAACAATCAGGATGGAAGCTTCTTAGCCCTAAAACTGTTAAGTTCACTGACAAGAAAAACATTGGTGTTCTTAAGTTGGTAGGAACTTGGGATTTAGGTTACTTTCAAGAATCCGATATTAAACGGGTTAGGTTGATTCGGAGAGCGGACGGTTATTATTGTCAATTTGTCCTTTCTTGTGACGTTAAAGAAGATGTTAAACCATCAGGTAAGTGTATTGGCTTAGATGTAGGTTTGGCTTCTTTCTATACAGATAACAATGGCAACAAGGTTGATAATCCTCAATTCTTGAGAAAGTCCGAGAAACGATTAAAACGACTTCAAAGGCGATTATCTAAAAAGAAAAAGGGAAGTAAAAATCGTCAAAAAGCTAGACAAAGATTAGCTAAAGCTCACCTTAAAGTAAATAGGCAACGTCAAGACTTTGCTGTGAAATTAGCAAGGTGCGTAGTTCACTCTAGCGATGTGATAGCCTACGAGGATTTAAGAGTTAAGAACTTAGTCAAGAATCATTGTCTAGCTAAATCGATAAATGATGCGGCCTGGTATCAGTTTCGGGAATGGATAGAGTATTTTGGGGTTAAATTCGGCAAGATAACGATTGCTGTCTCACCGAATTATACAAGCCAAAACTGTTCAAACTGTGGTGAAACTGTCAAAAAATCTTTATCGACTAGAACCCATCAGTGCAAATGTGGATGTGTTTTGGATAGGGATGAAAACGCCGCAATCAACATCCTTAAAAGGGGACTAAGTACGGTAGGGCATCAAGGGGATTGGTTGAGAGAAGCGACTAGCGAGCAGAATTGAATAAACTCCTGTTTACTCATTCCATTTTTTGCTAGATTCGCTCTATCTGACACCCACTCAAGATTCGTCAACTCTTTAGCAAGGTCTGGTCTATTCTTCTTAGATTCGATGTGGTCAATATGCGTGTTTACTCCCAAAACCAGTTTTTCGCCTGTGTAAGGACAGTAAGGATGATCGTGGAATTTGGATTTCAAAATCGCTACGGTTTCTTTATCGCATTTGCCGATAGCGCACTTGACCGCATTTTGTATGTAATGATCTTCGCAAAGTTGATTGCTGTTAAGAAGTCTTGGTCTAATGCAAAAACGGCAAAGACCTTTTTCGATACGATTTCTTCTTTCTTGAGCCTGATTTTTTCCCATACCAATATTATAGCGTACGCTATTAATAACGTACGCTTGTTGGGTACGGCAGGGCGTGTCGGAACCTTTGGGTTCGATCCAATAAACGCTTGGGGAGAGAATACCTCTACTTTTTCAGAAGCAATTCTGTCTAAGCAAGTAATCTCTGTGAACCAAGAATCCCCGTCTCTTTAGAGCGGGGAGTGTCAAAGTCAGAGTTGGCAGGTGGGAATCTGTCAAGAGTGCGCCAGAGAGTTCAGCCTTTTCCTGAGATGCTGGTAACGGTATCCAAAAATCAAACTGGGTTGGGGAGCTTGGTAGGGTAAAACCGAACAGTTTTCCAGCCCTCCACTAATATTTTGGGAACTAGAAGCGTGAAAACACTGCAAGTAAAACGCCAAAGCCAAAAGTTTCGAGGCTATAGAGACTATATTGATGGTGTCCCCTTAGAAATGGTCTTGATTCCCGATGGAACCTTCACTATGGGTTCACCAGAGACAGAAGAAGGGAGCCATGCTGATGAAAGACCCCAACATCATGTAACCATTACCTCGTTTTTGATGGGACGTTACCCCATTACTCAAGCACAATGGCAAGCGATCGCTGCTAGAACCGATTTAAAAATTAATATAGACTTAGATGAAGACCCCTCTTATTTTAAAAAACCCTATCAAGATCAAGATAGGGAAATAGATAGATGGCAAAGACCCGTAGAACAAGTAAATTGGTATGGAGCAGTAGAATTCTGTGGGCGACTCTCTAAGCTAACAGGAAGAACTTATCAGCTACCATCAGAAGCCCAATGGGAATATGCTTGTCGAGGTGTGACAACACCCTTAAATCTAGAAAAAGGGGAATTTTATCCACCGTTCCACTTTGGGGAAACCATTACAACAGATTTAGCCAATTATCAAGGGGAAAAATCCTATGGCAAAGGGACACAAGGAGAATATCGCGAACAAACAACACCTGTAGGTTATTTTCAAGTCGTCAACGCCTTTGGACTCAGCGATCTGCACGGAAATGTCTGGGAGTGGTGCGCTGATGACTGGCATGGTAATTATAAAGGAGCGCCTACTGATGGCAGTGCATGGCTTGATAGTAATCAAGAGAAAAAAGTCAAGTCTGAAAATGAACCATATTCTGGCAAAAATGATGATATTTCGCTAAATAGTGTCCTGCGGGGCGGTTCTTGGGGCTTCAATCCTAGTTGCTGCCGTTCCGCGTTTCGCTACGACTACGACCGCCGCGGCAACCGCAGCAGCTATCTCGGTTTTCGGGTAGTCTGCGTATTCGGGAGAACTCTCTAACCCTTTTTCCTTTTTCCCCTTTTACCCTCATTCCCTATTTTTTCTCTTACCCTAACGGAAAATTCGTTAAGTGAAGATGGGTCGGTTAAATCTACTCGGTTGACCGTGGGAAATTCCGTCACCGTTACCGGTGAGCATCCCAGAAAAGGACAGACGGGGGAAATAACCGCGTTGCCCAATCCCTACGCGGCCATCATCCTTTTCGACGATGGCAACAGGGAAATGTTAGGTTCGGACTTCCTTTCCCCAAAAACCATCGATGTGGCCGCTAAATTTCAAGTCAAGGAAGGGCTGAATTACAGGGCGGGTAACGGCTGTGAGTGGTATGTCAGGGTAGAACAGGCTACTTGGGAGCGGCTGCTAAGATACCGAAATCGCGTCGGTACGGCAACCATCGATGGGGCTATCAAACGAATGTTAGAAAGTATCGAGAACAGCCCACCCTAACGGAACCTTAACCCAGTTTGAGCTGCTCACTTAACGAATTTTTCGAGGTTCTCACTTAACGATTCGTTAAGTGAGGGGAGTGGACACAACCCGCTCCTTAGAGAGCGATCGATGACGAAAGATTAACAGAAACGTAAGAAAGTATCGAGAACGGCCAACTTTAATCAAGGTCAATATTCTGTTTAGATGTTAGTCACGACGATTGAAAATTGGGATATAATTCAACTAATTACAAATCGTTATCTTGAGGGGCTTTGCCATCGGGAGTGCAGATGACTTACCTATCCCAAAAACCTCTGATATTCGAGGATTTTTTACAAAAATATGGCAATGAATTTCGCTATGAATTAGCCGATGGAGAATTAATCGATATGGAACCGACTGGGCTGCATGAAACGGTTAGCGGTAAAATAGCGACCCATATCGGTATGGCTTTAATTAAAGCGCGAAAACCTTGGTTCATTCCCCGAACCTGTCTGATCCGCCCTTTTACCGACGTGGCCACGGCTCGTCGTCCTGATGTTGTCGTTCTCGATGAGACCGTTCTCGCCCTAGAACCCCTGTGGTACAAAGAACCTGTAATTACCCTACCCCGATCGATTCAATTAGTTGTCGAGGTGGTCAGTAGCAATTGGGAGACCGATTACGCTCGTAAGGTCGAAGAATACGCGCTTTTTGGAATTCCTGAATATTGGATCGTCGATTATCGCGGATTAGGAGGAATTGCCTTTATCGGCAAACCCAAACAACCCACTTTTACCGTCTGCCAACTACTTGATGAAGTTTATCGGCAACAACAATACCGTTTGGGAGAATTGATTTCCTCTCCTATTTTTCCCGATCTTCAACTTTCTCTCAACGATGTTATGCCTCGTTGATTTGACACTCCCGTTACACGACATAAATTTACCATCCTTTTACCGAAATTCCTCCTTACAATGATAGTTAGAAATTAGGAGATTTATCCTTATCATCGAGAAGTCAGTTAATTTTTATTTATGATTTAATCGAAGAATGGAAATTTGAGATGGTCTGGAAAAATGTAGCCCCTCTAAATGAAGAAAATCAAGAGCTTGTCCTACTGAATTAGTAGGGCAACCTCCTGAACAGTATGGAGATAAAAATTATTAAATTTTATTCTATTTTGATGTCAACTCTTATCAGGGAATTTCTCTGTGAGAGTTTTGCCAAAATAATATTGACACCAAAACTCAGCAATTTCTGCGACTAAAGGAGCAGATTCAGAAGTTAGTCCACTGCCACAACTTGAGTTATAGCGTTCAGCATAATCTCTCGCCATTTGGTAACTCCAATAAGGATAATCTGAACTTGTCATACAGCGCAGGGCATCTTCAATTATTAAGGCATATTTGTTATTGATGACACGAATTGGTGTTCCAAATCTTATGTGTCTTTCCCAACCTTGAATTTGTTCTAGTTGGGTTAACAATGTATGCAAATCCTGCCGTTTATCTGGAGTTGGATATTCTAGGTAATCTTCCATTTTTTCAACAGCATGGTTAATTAGTTGGCAGTGTTCTGTCCAAGCTTCTTCTCCAAGAAAAGACCTAGTAGTTTGATTAGATTCTATCTGTTTGACTACCAGTTTAGCTAGGTACACCGCAAAATTAGCGGCAGCTTCCTTTTCTTGGCAAAGACTTTTGAGACTGGTGAGCCTTGTGACATTGAGGGCATATTTGGTTTGGTATAGTTCCCTCGCTGTCTCAACCAATTTGCGAATTTTAGGAGCAATATTCTTATTAGTTTTAGTATCCATTATTTGTTTCTCATTATTTTTATTATGCCTTCTTAACGGTTCTTAGTTACTTGGTATGATTCGATCAGGGGGCAGAAATCGGCTAAATCCTTATCTGGCAAAAGATTTAATTGATTAGTTCGCTCTAGACAAAAATACTTGATAAAAATCGCTAAATGCCTTTCTCTATAAGGGTTTCATCTCTTATAACCCCAGTCCATTGTACAACACAAACCGAAGAACCTGTTACATTTGATAAATTGAGGAGTTGATTAAAATTTATCCATATAACCGACCTACTGTTCTGTATTATCATTATACCATTTTCACACAGAACCTAGAAGATACTCCAATTTCTCAAGTCCTTACCTAGCTTACTCTTGAGTGGCTTTATTCTAAACTCCAGTCTCTATCCGAATAAGGAAGGGGTTGATTAGGGAAAGAGGTCATTCCGAGAGATTTATAGAATCATCTTGATTCTATTTTTCTTGGGATTTGCCTGATGATAACCATCGTTAACGATTTTCTCAATTTGTCTAACTTCCAACAAGCTTGGTTGAAAGTCAAAGAAAATAACGGTTGTGCGGGAGTTGACGCTGAAACCATTGATGATTTTGCTCAAAATCAAGATTTTAATCTTGTTCAATTAAGAGAAGCAGTCGCTAATAGCACTTATTGCCCTCACCCTTACAAACAAGTCAAAATTCCTAAAGAAGGAGGTAAATGGCGAGAATTAAGAATTCCAACCGTTAGAGAACGAATTGTTCAACAAGCTCTTTTAAATGTGCTTGCTCCTCTGGTTGAACCTCATTTTTCTCCTTGTAGTTTTGCTTATCGTCCTAATCTATCTTATATTCAGGCGGTAGAAAAAGTCGCTGATTGGCGTGATCTCGGATATCGATGGGTGTTAGATGCAGATATCGTTCAGTATTTCGATAATATCGATCATCAGATATTGCTTGTCCAATTACGTCAATATATCGATCACCCTGGTATTTTATGTCTGATCAAAGCTTGGATTTCTTCAGGCATATTAAGCGAGAAAGGATTGAAATTACCAAAGAAAGGAATACCTCAAGGCTCGGTTATTTCTCCTTTGCTTGCTAATATCTATTTAGATAAATTTGATCACACTATTGCTAATTCGGATATTAAATTAGTACGCTATGCAGATGATTTTTTAATTTTAGCTCGTACTCAAGAAAGAATTAGACAAGCTTACTCGGAAGTTGTTGATCTACTTGATTCTCTTAAGCTCAATATTAATCGTGATAAAACCCAAATTACTGACTTTGAACACGGGTTTTGTTTTTTAGGTCATGGCTTTTTAGAAAATGCTATCTTTCCTGTAGATAAACCCAAGAAAAAACAAGGAGATCGGAAAACACAGAGAGTCGGCGAATATTTATCAACTGGAAAAAAAAAAGTTCAGACGCAGAAGAGTTACAACCAGAAAAAGAAGAAATATCTCAGCAATTAATCATGTCTTCTGTGGAAATTAAAACCCTCACTAATACTTCCAATCCAAAGCAACAACAAATACAAGTTGCGCCACGTCCTCAAAAAAATGTTTGGAATCAGACAATGGCTACATTATATTTACTAGAACAGGGAACAAGCTTGTTGAAAGAACAGTTTCGGTTTCTTATTCATGTACCAGACAAGGATAAAATAGAAGTCCCCATTCGAGATGTGGAAAGAATTCTTCTGTTTGGCAATATTAATTTATCTACTCCAGCGATCGCTACCTGTTTAGAATCACGAATTACTGTCTTGTTCCTCAGTCTTTCTGGGCGATATAAAGGACACCTTTGGAGTAAAGAAGCATCTAATTTGAATGTGGAATTACTACAGTTTCAACACCAGAATGATCACCAATTTCAATTGAATACATCCAAAGCTATTGTTCGAGGCAAGTTAATCAATTCTAAACAATTATTACTAAGATTAAATCGTCAGCGCAATATTTTAGATAAGCTAAAACGCACTTAAACCACCTAAAATAGAAATAGTAATTTTAGAAAAATCCTACTTATGCCAGCCAAAGATTTCCTAGACTTAGAAGAAAAGAAAAACTTACAAAAAGCTCTTAAAGAAGAAGAAAGAGCAGAGGTTAGGGAAAGAATTTTAATGTTTCTCTTGCTAAACGACGGAAAAACTCAACGAGAAATAGCTGAGTTTATTGGCTGTTCACTCAAAACAGTCGCCCATTGGTGTGTTCATGGCGATCCTAACAATATAGAAAGTCTAGAAGATGGGAGAAAAAATGGAAATCATAAAAAAGCCACAGAGGAATATATTAATTTACTATTGAAAATAGTTGATGAAGACCCGAAGGAATTTGGATATGAATTCGGGAGATGGACAGCGGCAAGATTAGCAGAGCATCTAGAAAAGGAAACAGGAATTAAACTGAGTGGCTCGCAAGTGAGAAGAATATTGAGAAGAAAAAAGTATGTGTATATCTGGGCAAAATATAGTCTAGAAGATAAGCAAGACAAGAAATTAAGAAAAGCATTTAAAGAAAAATTAGATGAATATTTAAAGTTAGCGAAAGAAAAGCCAGAGTCAATCCAGGTATGGTTTTGGGACGGGGCTTTCAAGGTGGCGACGCAGGTTCGCCACACAGCCCCTCATGAGTGTGGATTTAGTTTGAGAGTAATAAGAAGGAGAGCTTGGACAAAAAAAGGAAAGCGAAAAAAAGTGAATGGGCAAAGAAAAAGAGGAAGGGTGAATGTGATGGGAGCCTTAAGATATAATGATAAAAAAAGAGTCTGTTTTATGATCAAAAAAGGAAATTCAGAAACTTTCCATGAACAATTAAAGAAACTTCATGAAGAGATTCGTCAAGAATGGATAAACTTGGGAAATCTGCCCGAAGATTTTCGAGAAAAGGGGCCGAAGATTATCATTATATTAGACAATGCTAGTTATCACAAAAAGAAAGATGTTATTCAGGGTAAGAGCATCTCAATTAGGCTTGACAAAAGGCTTTCAGCACAGCCATCATATAGTTATTATCCATGGCCGCCCGTTTACTTTTTTGTGCCAGACTACGTCGGTAAGTGGATTCCTGGTTAAGAGCGTTAAGTGCTACTCGTCTCAAGAAGGCAAAATTACGAGGGCTGTGACCAGAGCGAATCCGACATTGATCCTCATTAAAAGTAACATCTAAAATCCAATGAGCCTGATTTTCAATGCCCCAATGTTTACGAATAGCATTACCTATTTTTTGAGCATCAGCAGGGAGAGAACTGAGATAAAATTGGACTTCACAAGTGGTTTTATTCCAAAGATGACGAACTCGTTTAACCATGATAATACTTTGAAGTCCTTGCCATTGAGCCTGTTGATAAAGACCGCCGAAAGCTTCTAAAGGTACAGCCCAACACCAACGTTTTTCGAGGCGATGATGACCTTTTTCCAGACGGTAATCATAACTAAATTGAATACCATCAAATTGATGTGCTTGAGCTTGCTCAAACCAGTTTTTGACCTGAGTATAAAGAGTCGGATGATTAGCTTTAAGGGCGACAACGTAGTCAGCTTTTTTGGCTTGAATATGATTAATAATCGCCGTTTGAGTTCCCATAGCATCTAGGGTGATAATTGCCCCTTGAAGGTCTAACAGTTCTAGTAAAGCGGGAATAGCAGTAATCTCATTGGATTTATCTTCCACCTTGACTTGTCCTAAAACTAATTTCTGCTCCCCCGCCCAAGCCGTCACTAAATGCAAGGCTTTAATTCCTTGATTACGGTCGTAAGAACCTCTGAGACTTTTCCCGTCTATGGGAACTATTTCCCCCGAAAGAGAACCGATTAAATGGGGCAGCCATTGAGACAAAACTTTGTCCAAAACTTCCGGGTTAATCCGTTCAAAAACCCGCCGAAAAGTGTCATCAGAAGGAATGCCATTAGGTAATTCTAAAAACTCAGATAACCAAGACTGCTTACTGAGTCCATAATTTTCCATGTCTTCCCAACCTTTGGCTCCTGCTATAACTGCTAAAACAGCAATGACTAAAATATCAGTTAATAAATGTTTTTGGGTTCGGGACGCTCTTGGGTCAGGAATATCTTGAAGATAAGTCAATAAACTAGCTTGAATTTCATTTATTGATGTTAAAGGAAGCTCAGGTTTTAGTTGAGCTTTATTTCCGGTGGGGAGAACGGGAGCAAAACCTTTACCCATGAGCTATTTCCTCATTAATTTTCATCAACAACAGTGAGACTAAGGCTAATTATAAATTATACAGAGGTAGCAGCGGCTAAGTCTGGGTACTGGCAGTGCGGGACGGTGCTATGGCGATTTGATTACCCTATTCAGAAATCTTTGTCAAGTACAATTTATACCAAATTAGATGAGCTTACCCTGAGATGTTATTGAGCAGGTGGAAAAAGAGTTGCCCAATATTAGGCTAGAGTTTTTACCAGCTTATAGTCCAGATTACAACCTAATAGAATTAGTGTGGCATTCCGCTAAAGAATACATAGCTAATCGAGAATTTGAAAATAAAGAAGAACTGGAAAAAGTAGTCAATCAGCTTTTAAATGAAGGGGGATTGATTATTAAATGGAGTAGAAAACTTAAAAATAAGGGTAATGCTGTCAATGTAACTTAAATGCGTAAAAGCTTATTAGGTTGAGAAGAACCGTTTTTTATTGAAAAAACTGCCAGGGATTGAATCTCACTAAAATCCTAGTAAATCCTGTTTTGAAAAGCTGATAACAATCAATGACAAGTTAGCCAATGATAGTTAGTCAAGCTTTTAATTTCATTTATTATAAGGGGATTTAAGTAGTTAGTCGTTAAAAATTATCAGATCCCCCCGCCTATCGACACCCCCCTTATCAAGGGGCTATCCATTAGTCAGATCTTTCTTAACAAAAAGAGAAGAAACTTAAAAAAAGGGGAAACGATTGATAGGTATAGTGTTGAAAGAAGGAATTAAGGCAGCAATTCTCATTTTAAAAAGTAACAAGTGATACAGACAGAAACAAAGCTTTAAGCAAGCTACAAAATGCGCTCCCGCGAGTGCGACTGCATCGCAGAGAAGTGAGTATATAGAGTATTTATACTCAAAATATTTGAAAGATGGGAGAAATCTAGAACAAAAGTTCTCTACATCAGAAAGAGAACCAAATAAAAATTGATGATTGTTGTCTGTTGAGGTAAAATTATTAAGTTGGAAATATTAATTAATCAAACTGTTCTGCGATGACGAAAAAGGCTGTGACTTTAGAAATTCCTGAATTAATACAATTTTTAGTTCAAGAATTACATGACTTACCCGATGACAGAAAACCAGGAAACAATACCAAATATCAGGTAGAAGATGCAGTTAAGGCGGCTTTTTCGGTTTTTTTTACTCAGTCACCTTCTTTTTTAGAGCATCAACGTTTGATGAAAAGTAGTAAGGGAAAAGATAATGCTTCAAGTTTATTTGGTATCAAAAAAATACCTTGTGATAATCAAATCAGAAACCTGTTAGATCCTATCCCAGCTGCCACAATATTTGGCTCTTTTCAACAAGTCTATCAATGGTTAAAAAAACAGGGAGTTATTAAAAAATTTTTCTACTTAGATGAGGAAATTTTAATAGCTTTAGATGGTACGGAATATTTTTCTTCAAAGAAAATTAGTTGTCCCCATTGTAATTGCCGCAATGCTCGTAATGGAACGACAACTTATTTTCATGGTTGCGTCACGCCAATTGTGGTTTCTCCTGAGCAAAAACAAGTGATTAATTTAGAACCAGAATTTATTAAAAAACAAGATGGGCAGCAAAAACAAGATTGTGAAAATGCGGCTGTTAAAAGATGGTTAGATAAGAATCATCAAAAGAAGTATGGTTATCCTGTAACCCTGTTAGGAGATGACTTATACTCTCGCCAACCTATCTGTGAGTTAGCTCTAAAACAAGGTTATAATTTTATTTTTGTTTGTCTTGAAACTTCTCATAAAACCTTATATGAATGGCTAGAATTTTTAAAAAAAAGTGGAGAAGTTAAAGCCGTAGAAAAGAAACAATGGGATGGAGGAAAGAATCTCATTTATCGTTATCGTTATGTTTCTAGAGTTCCTCTGAGAGAGGTCGAGTCAAGTCTCGAAGTTAATTGGTGTGAAGTCACGGTCATTAATGAAAAAACACAGAAAATTATCTATCAAAATAATTGGATTACCAATCATGAAATTACTGAAAATAATGTTGAAAAAATTGTCAAAGCTGGACGCAGCAGATGGAAAGTTGAGAATGAAGGAAATAACGTTCTTAAAAATCACGGTTATAATTTAGAACATAATTTTGGTCATGGTCAAAGTCATTTATGCGAGTTCTTGTTGTCTTTAAATTTACTAGCTTTTTTATTTCATACCGTTTTAGATTTAGTTAATCATACTTATCAAAAGATTCGTGAGTTATTAGTTACTCGCACCAGTTTTTTTAATGATATTCGTACTTTATTAAAATATTTTTGGTTTAAGAATTGGTCAGAGTTTTTCTTGTTTATTCTTACCGAATATGTCCCGCTCAAAAAAATAAATTCTAGTTAAAAATGTCAATTTTTCGAGAGAAGGAAAGATTATTTTATTCATTGAAAAAACCAGAAATTAGGTCAGAATTTCAGCTAAATTTATGAGTTGAGATAAGTTTTTTATGGGCAGATATTTTAAAACTGTCTCTTGAAGCTAATTATGATGATTATCTTGAAAAAAAATGATAATTAGACAGAAGTTCTCTTGTTCACATAGAGAACTTTATCTTCTTTTGTTTTCAAAATGAGAATTGCTGGAATTAAGGTGGAGGTAAGCAAAAAAATGGAGAAATGGGCAGCCCAAGAATTACAGCCCACATTCCGCACCCTCAACTGTCACAGATCAAAAAAGCCATTAAAGTAGTACATAATAACTAAAATTAATTCAAAGGTTAAAAGGGTTAATGAGAATATATAGCATTAAAAGGGGTATGGAGCGAGAAAGAGAAAATTCAAGAGAAAAAAATAATTGTTCAGAAAACAAGAAATAATTGATTACAATAAGTAGTCGTGCAAAATTAATTTCCTAGTGAAGATAGGCAAGAGGCAAGAGCGGGGTTAGATATGTGTAATTAATTTTGCTTAGGTACTTAGAAGTAGTGGAGGAATCTGTTGTGAAATTAAAACCCCAAGAAATAGAAATTCAGAACATAGACCATCTAGGGATAGTGGCAGGAATAATAGACTCAATCGGAATAGTAGAAATAATAAACGAATTGATAGGAGTCGAAAAAGACGAAAAAGTAAATGCAGGTCAAGTAGTAAAAGCCATGATAATCAACGGGTTAGGATTTGTTTCCAAACCCTTATATATGTTTCCCGAATATTTTGAAACAATCGCCTGTGAACATCTAATAGGAACAGGAGTAAAACCAGAATATCTCAACGACGATAAATTGGGGAGAGTCATGGATAAACTATTTATAAAAGGATTAGATACAATATTTTTCATCATCGCAGTAAAAGCCGCCCAAAAATTTGGAGTATCACTATCAACATCACATCTAGACTCATCATCAATCCACGTACATGGGCAGTATAACACTAGCTTACCAGAAGTAATATTTGAGAATCAAAAAATAGGAAATAACCAAGAATTAGAAGAAATAGCAGTAAAATCACCAAAAGAAATAACCATCACTTATGGTTATTCTCGTGACCATCGGCCGGACTTAAAACAGTTCATCATAGAAATGATATGTTCAGGAGATGGAGACATCCCAATATTTTTGAAACTAGCATCAGGAAACCAAGCAGACTCATCATGTTTTGGTCAAATAGCAGTAGAATATCACAAACAATTAGAAGTTAATAGTCTCATGGTTGCTGACTCTGCCTTATATACAGAATCAAACCTGAAAATGATGTCAGATTTACAGTGGTTATGTCGAGTACCATTAAGCATAAAAGCAGCAAAATCATTAATATCAACAATACCAGAATCAGAATTTATTGATAGTACAATACCAGGATATAAATTAGTATCAAAAACCGAAAATTATGCAGGAATAGAACAAAGATGGTTAGTAGTACAAAGTCAAGAAAGAAGAGAATCAGACCTGCGTAAACTAACCCAAAAAATTACCAAAGCCGAATCAAAAGCGGTTCTTGATTTGAAAAAGTTATCACAAGAGAGATTTGCTTGTGAAGCAGATGCTATCAAGGCATTATCAAAATTATCAACCCAGTTCAAATATCACCAAATTAACGAAAGTAAGGTTACTCCAGCCAAATCTAATAAAAAAGATTCTCTAAATGAAATATCCTACCAAATATCAGCTACAGTCTGCCAGGATGAAAGTAAAATTAATACAGAATTGCTGAGTGCAGGATGTTTTATTATTGCTACGAATGTTTTAGATTCACAGGAACTTAGTGATGATTCTATGCTCAGGGAATATAAAGCTCAACAATCATGTGAACGGGGGTTTGGTTTTCTCAAAGACCCATTATTTTTTGCCGATAGTATTTTCCTTAAAAGTCCTGAGAGAATAGAGTCTATGGGAATGATTATGGGTTTATGTCTCTTGGTTTATACATTGGCTCAACGTCAAATTAGAAATGCTCTGAAAGAGTCTAAATCAACAATTAAAAATCAATTAGGTAAAGCAACTAATTCCCCTACTTTACGCTGGATTTTTCAATGCTTTCATTGTATTCATTTGATTACACTTAATCAGGAGGAACATATTTCTAATTGGAATAAGGACAGAGATTTTATCTTGCGTCTTTTACCAGATGATTGTTTACGTTACTATCAATTAGCCACCTAATTATTATCTCTATCAATTTAATTTCTATGAGTGAACATGAGCTAATATCTTTGATTTATAGCTCCACTTTACTATGTCTATAATTTAGTTTTTTACTTTAATTGATTAGTCTAAATTATGATTTATCTCTTGGATTTCTTCTTTTATTTATCTGTTGACTCCTCTAGGTGGTGTTAATTCTTATTGCTCCTTATTGAGAATAGGTTTTGATGCCATTTTTGGTGCTTTACTGTTTCTCAAATGCCTTTTTTCGCTCCTTATGTTTATTTTTATGCTCACTTTGATTTTTTCTCTCCGTAATTTCTCTCTGTGACAGCTTAGGGTGCGGAATGTGGGTTACAGTATGCAGACCTAGGGGACACCAGAAGAAAGAAAAGGTTAATCAGTATCGTAGAAAACTTGGCCAGCCAACCTAGTACAAGTGTGCCACAAGCTTCGGGAAATCTAGCCGCCGCCAGTGCCACCTACGACTTTTGGAATTCCCCCTATTTTCACCCCTCAGATATAATTGCCGCCCAAGCCAAAAGTACAGTAGAAAGAATCAAAGAACATCCAATAGTTTTGGCAGTTCAAGACACAACAAGTTTAGACTTTACGACGCAAAAAGCCAAAAAAGGAATGGGTTATCTAGATTGTAAAACATCCTTTGGTCTCAAAGTTCATACCACCTTAGGAGTCTCAGCGCAAGGAGTACCTTTAGGACTGATTAATCAATATGTCTGGGCAAGAGAAGAAAAGAATTTAGGGATTGCCAAGCAAAGAAAAAAAAGAGAAACTCAAGAAAAAGAAAGTCAAAGATGGTTAGATTCTTTGTCAGAAACACAACAACAAATACCCGAAGAAATTCAAGTCGTAACAATCGGAGATTCTGAGGCAGACATATTTGATTTATTTGCCCAGTCAAGAAATCCTAACTCTCATTTATTAATTCGAGGAACTCATAACCGAAAAGTTAACTATCTCGAAGACAAGCAAAGGTCAGGGCATCCAGAGACTAAATATTTACATCAATCCATCAGAGAAATAAAAGCCTGTGGTAGCCTAGATGTGCAAGTAAAACGCAATCCTAATCACGAGGCTAGACTAGCTAAACTAACAGTTAGATTTGCCAGTTTTGAAATACAAGTACCTAAGCATCACTCGAAAGCGAACCCTCGTCAACCGGTCAAATTACAGGTAATTTTAGCTGAAGAAGAAAATCCGCGTCCTGGAGTTAATCCTATCAGTTGGCTCCTCTTAACTAGCCTAGACATTAGTAGCTTTGAATCAGCGATAACCTGTGTGCGCTGGTATAGTTATCGCTGGTTAATAGAACGCTATCATTTTGTTTTAAAAAGTGGTTGTGGATTAGAAAAACTGCAATTAGAAACGGGTCGGAGAATTGAGATGGCCTTAGCTACCTATTCAATTGTAGCTTGGAGATTACTTTGGTTAACCTATCAAGCACGCTTACACGGAGAGGAGAGTTGTGAAAGTTTTTTGGAAGAACATGAATGGCAATCTTTGTGTGCCACTATTCATAAAAAGAGTCCGCCACCTGAAAAGCCGCCCTCCTTTCGAGAAGCGGTCAGAATGATTGCTTCTCTTGGGGGGTTTTTAGGTAGAAAAGGTGACGGTGAACCAGGTGTTAAAACTATTTGGTTGGGACTGCGAAGGTTACATGATATCAGCCAGACTTGGAAACTATCTCATCAAATTAGTTCCCCCATAGAACCCCCTTGAGCCATCTGGCACACTTTTCTCTTTTTGTCAAATTTTATGTTAAGAAAGATGTGACTAATGGATAGTATCAAGGGGGCAGGGGGGATCGAACCTAAAATCCATTTTTAATTTAATTATAACCAGCTACTTAGTATTAATTGTACTATATGCTAAAATCTGGACGCTAAGAGCTAACTTATCCCTCTTCTGTCAGAGGAGGAGCGTTAGAATAGAGAGAAAAGCCCTCAAAGCGAGAGTTGATATATGGTTAAGCCAATTAAAGGTTCGCTGCTATGAAATTTCGTCAATTGATGCGAGCAACAGAAAATAAATACAATCGGCTGCTGGCAAATCTAGTCTTGCTCTACATTATTTACCCATTTTTAGTATATCTACCCCTGGGAGATTTGCTGATTTTCTTTTTCTTCTCCCTCTCCCTGATCATCGCCGTCTATCAGATCGATCGCAGTAAATTGGCTTTAAGATGTAATATCGGTCTGTTTGTAATTGCACTTATCCTGCGAGTATTCGGCACGATTATCCCTATTTATAGCGATTTAACTGGTTGGTTCGATCTGTCTAGTACATTAATTTCTCTAGCTTTTATTGGTTTATGCGTGTACTCGATTTTACGAGAATTAATTCTCGCCGAACAGGTGACATCCGATATCATCAAAGGGGGAATTTGTGTCTATTTTCTCCTAGGATTTTTCTGGGCATCGGCTTACAGTATTGTCCAGATTTTCGACCCCGATGCCTTTAGCTCCGCCGCTAAAACCGTCAACCAAGCGGATATAATTCATTTCAGCTTTACTACCCTGGCCACGGTGGGCTATGGTGATATCGTTCCTACCAGTAAAATCGCTAGAGTTCTGGCCAATTTAGAAGGAATGACTGGAGTTCTCTATCCCGCCGTTTTTATTGCTCGTTTAGTCAGTTTACACAATGGTCGTTAACCAAAACAATCCATCGCCTTGGAGGAATATTAGATGATTATGCCTCGCTTCATGCCGATTCTTTCTTTACTTTTGCCTTGGGTCACTGCCGCAGGAGTCTTGGCGGAAATACCGACTCTATCCCAGGAAATCCGCCCAAAAACGGCGGAACAGGTGATCGAGCAACTCTGTGCTAATTTAACCAAACAGCGATCGTTCACCGTCCATATGGATGTCACCTATGACGATATACTCGACTCCGGGGCGAAAGTTCAGTACAGTGCCTATCAAAACATCTGGGTAGAAAAACCCGATCGCCTGCGCTCGGACTACACTGGGGATGAACGAGTTACCCGCTTTTTTTACGACGGTAAAACCTTCACCCTCGCGGATCTGGAACGGGATCTATACGTCACGAAACCGGCACCGAATACTCTAGATGAAGCCTTAGACCAAGTAGAGCAAAGGTACGGAATCACCATTCCCATGTCAAATCTGGCAGCGAACGATCCCTGTGCAGATCTAATGGCCGATGTCGGGCAAATTATTTTTATCGGCAACAACATGGTCAATAGCGAACAAATGTATCATCTGATGCTGATCGGTAGCGATCGCGATTATCAAATCTGGGTCACGCAGGATGCCACCCCCCTACTGAGGAAAGCGATTATCACCTATAAAACTCTACCCGGTTCACCCCAGTACACGGCAATATTATCCGACTGGAATTTTAATCCCAGTACACCCGCCGATACTTTCACTTTCCAACCGGGATCAGAGTCGATCCCTATCGAACTTCTACCCCCTAGGGATAATCAATCCCAGCCATAAAAAAATCAAGGAGTCCGGGCCATGAAAAGATCTTTATGTCAAAACTTATGTGTTCTTGCCGCCCTCCTCTTGGGTACAAGTTTACTGATCACCGATGATGTGGACGCTCGCGGTGGCGGTGGTGGCGGTAGTCGTGGCGGTGGTGGCGTTAGTCGTGGCGGTGGTGGAGCTTCCCCACGGGTTAACCGCAGTAGTGATCTGCAAAACCGAGGGAATTTTAGTAATCGTTCCCAACCCTCTAGAGATTTTTCTGGAAGACAGGGGGAACGGCAAACCAATCAACAAACCCGTCAAGGGGAACGACAGGGGGAACGGCAAACCAGTCAACAAAACCGCCAAGGGGAACGCACGGAAAGACAGGGAGAACGGCAAACCAGTCAACAAACCCGTCAAGGGGAACGCACGGAAAGACAGGGTGAACGGCAGGGGGAACGCACCGAAAGAACCGATACCCGTCAAGGGGAACGCAGCGAAAGACAGGGTGAACGGCAGCAGCAGGTTAGCGCTCGCCAACAGAACCGTCAGAACTTTATTGACGATAATCGCAACGGTTACTGGCGTGGTGGCGGTTGGTACGGTGGCGGTTATTATGTCCCCCCGGGTTGGGGTTGGGTGGGGTTAACCACTGGCCTAGTCATCGGTTCAGCGATCGCTACTCTCCCCCCCTACTACAATACCGTCTATGTGGGTCCCACTTCCTACATTTACTCGGACGGCATCTATCTTCAGCCTAGCGGTAGTTCCTACACGGTGGTGGCCCCGCCAATCGGCGCAATTGTCACCTATATCCCAGACGGCTGCACCACAATCACGACTGACAATACACTTTATTACAATTGTAGCGGTATCTACTATCAGCCCCTGTTTGAGAATGGTTCCACGGTTTATCAGGTGGTTCGCTTCTAATCGGTTTCTTCTTCATCAATAATTGCCGATCGATCTAATAATAATAAATCTCGCAGGCGATCGGTATCTAATTCTGTTAACCAATTTTCCCCGGCATCTACGGTTTGTTCCGCTAATTGTTTCTTGCTTTCGATCATCTCATTAATGCGTTCCTCTAGGGTTCCCGTACAGATGAATTTATGTACCTGAACATTGCGTTTTTGTCCGATGCGGAAAGCGCGATCGGTGGCCTGATTTTCTACGGCCGGATTCCACCAACGATCGATATGAAAAACGTGATTAGCGCGGGTTAAATTTAATCCTGTTCCCCCCGCTTTCAGGGAGAGAATAAAAATCTTTGGTCCTTGGGGATCATTTTGAAAGCGCTCGATCATTTCTACCCGATCTTTTGCTTTGGTAGAACCGGAGAGAAATAATATTTCCTCGGCTAATTTTTTCTGGAGATGGGTTTGTAGGAGTTTTCCCCACTCGGCAAATTGTGTAAAAATTAAAGCTCGATCGCCTTCTGCTATCACTTCCTCTACCATGGCTTCTAAACGTAATAATTTTCCCGATCTTTGACTGGTTTCTAAACTATTTTCTTTCAAAAAATGCCCGGGATGATTACAAATTTGTTTTAGTTGCATTAGCAAGGTTAAAATTAATCCATGTTTCTGAATTCCTTGAGTTTCTTCAATTTTTTGGAGGGTTGTCTCGACTAATTGTTGATAAAGTTGTCCCTGTTCTTTTGATAAACCACACAGGACATTCATTTCCTGTTTTTCTGGTAAATCTTCGATAATAGTTTTATCGGTTTTTAATCTCCGTAAAATAAAGGGACGGACAAGGGAACGCAAATTATGCAGGGATTCTTGATCGCCGTATTTTTCAATGGGAAGGGCAAACCGACGCTGAAAAAAGGCTTGAGTTCCTAAAAAATTGGGATTGAGAAAATCCAAAATTGACCATAATTCTGTCAGGCGATTTTCTACGGGAGTTCCCGTTAAGGCAATCCGAAATCCTGCCGGTATTTTTCGCACTGCTTGGGATTGTTTAGCCGTAGAATTTTTGATATTTTGAGCTTCATCTAAAACTAAACCTTGCCATTGTACTGCTTCTAAACTGGACAGATCGCGATAGATTAAAGGATAACTGGTAATAACAACCGATTTATTTTTTACCTCTTGAGCAAAAGCTTGACCTTTTAATCTTTTTTCGCCATGATGCACAAAAACCGCCAGGGTGGGAGCAAATTTTCTTAACTCATGTTCCCAGTTATTGACCACAGAAGTGGGAGCAACAACTAGCACGGGATTAACTAACATATCCTGTTCTTTTAATGCTAGTAAAAAAGCGATTAATTGCGGGGTTTTTCCTAAACCCATATCATCGGCTAAACAAGCACCTAAACCCCACTTTTCTAGGAAAGCTAACCAACTAACTCCCTTGATTTGATAGGGACGTAATTCCCCCCGAAACTCCCGGGGGGGGTTGATTAATTGAATCCCTTGATTGTTATTTAAATTGTCAATTAATTCCTTTAATGCTCCCTCCGCTTGGAAATTAACTACCGGCAGTTTAGCAATTAGATTATTATCTCCTGAACTCAAGCGCAGGGCATCCTCCACCGAGAGATTCAGGGGAGCGATGGTATTATTTAAAATTGCCTGAGCTGCTTTGACATCCGTAGGTTGTAGGATTAACCATTTGCCCCCCACTTCCACCACTGGCGATTTTTTCTCTAATAACTTATCAAAATCTTTTTTCGATATTTCCTGTTCCCCTACCACTAATTTAAGCTGAAAGTTTAACAAACTGGTTAAACTTAATCTTTCTCCTTTTTTGGGAGTTACACTGGCAGCAATCTTAATTCCTAATCTTTGTTCATTACTACCGGCAGTTAAACCCGTTGGCAAAATTACCCCTAATCCCTGATCTTCCAATTGCCAAGCGATCGAGCGAATAAACTGATAAACTTCGATCGAATCAAGAGAACATTCCTCCGGGTGTCTCTGCTCTAAACTAATTCTAATCGGTTCGTACAATCGCGCTGCTAATCCCAATCCTTTTAAGAGAATTTCCTGGGGATTATTGACAACTCTTTGATAACTATGATAACTTTCTTTCCCCTCTAACCAAATCAACTTGGCACTAATGAGAAATTCGGGATCATCTAACGCTTGTAAATAATAGGTGAGTTTCCATACTGTTCCTAAACTGGGAGGTTGTAAGGATAGACAGACACGGTATTGATTCTCAATTAATTGGCGATTATTGCCATTAACTAAACTTTCTTGGATAGGAAACACCCAGTTATTATAAGCATTTTCTAGACGCTGTAAATTCTTGGCTTCTAAAGCAATGTCATGATGCTCACCGCTTAAAGATTGTAGCCAGGGTTTCACCATCAATGAGGGGGAAATATTAACACTACTATCTATCTTTTGTCGCAAACGAGCATCGACAATATTTTTTAAGCAATCGAGAATAATTGTTTGTGGTTCGCTATTTTCTTGATAGGCAAGACAGACTGGGGGGATGGTTTGGATAAACTTAGCTAAACGAGTGCGATCGATGGTACTATCTAGCAGGGGATACCAGCAACTTTCACCCTGATTTATTCCCGCTAAAAATTTCCCTCTTGCTAATAAATCTAAACTCCAACGGTGCAAATACAGCCAAAATCGTAGATCATTGCCGATAAATTCGGCCTTAGCTAGGGGTAATTTCTCCCATAACCGCACTATCATCCCCGCAGAAAAAGTTAATCCCGATACCTGCCATGGTTGCCAAGACAAGGATTTAGTTGAGGGTTCGAGAATTTGCCCCGACAGCAGCGGTAAAAAATATTTTTTCCTAGGGGGGGAATAACTAGGCAAACTGAGCTTGATTGATTCTGGAGAATAGCAGTCAAGCTGAGGGGAAAATTTCTCGATAAATTGGGCTAATGCCCCGGATTCTAGACAAAAAGGATGATTTTCCTTTGTTTCACTTAATTCTTTCCCTTGCCACTGTTCACCCCAAAGAAAAAAAACACTATCTTGCGAACCAATCAGCCAATTACCGTGTAGAGTAGTCATTATGAAATGGGGAAATTCCTTTAAAAAAACTTGCTGTTGAAAAGGTAACAAATCTCGATTTTGTCGCTTCTTCTGACCTTAAGAGCCTCTAATCTTCTATTTTAGTTGATAAGGGCTGATTTCTCAAGCAGAATCTAGTTGAGCGATTAGCCCTGATCGAATGGTTATTATCAATAATAATAAATAGAGTTATTTTTAAACTATGTACAAATCGATCGCCCTAACCCTCGTCCTCAGTCTTCCCCTGAACTTCTCCCTAGTTGGTCAGACGGAAGATCTAAACCACCTACAGCAATTATTATCGACCCGAAAATGTCCCCAATGCGATCTGAGCGGTTCGGGGTTAGTGCAATCGAATCTAGTCGGGGCAAAATTAAATGGGGCCAATCTCGTCGGGGCCAATCTTAGTCAAGCTAATTTAAGTGGAGCGGATCTGAGTGGGGCAAATTTAACCGGCGCCTCTCTTTTTGGTGCTAATCTGACTGGAGCGAACCTAACTGGGGCAATCTTGACGGGTGCGGATTTAAGAGGTGCTTATCTCAATAATGCTAACCTCGACAACACTAAACTAGACACTGCATACGTGCAGGGTGCGGTGGGAATTCCCAGTAGTGCCGGTACTCCCGAACTATTCTATGGTCTAGGAATGGTGGAAGGAAAACAGGGACGCACCAGCGCCGCTATAGAAAATTTTAATAAAGCCTTGACAATTAACTCAGAATATGCTCCAGCTTATCTGGCCCGGGCCATGGCTCACTATCGTCTGGGACAAAATGCTCTAGCGGCCCAGGATGCTCAAATGGCTTCGACTCTCTTTGAACGACAAGGTAATACCCCCGGTTACGAAGCGGCAGAGAATTTTATTAAAGGCATGGAAATCGCCCTAAAACCGCGAGAACAAGGTGGTGGCAACGCTCAATTAGACCAAATGGTGCAGGGGATTGGTTCTCTGCTCTTACAGTTTGTTTTACCCGCTTTGGGACTGTTTTAGTCCTCGTCCGCTGGCTCTTCTAAATGTTCCGAGACCGCATAATAAAGGTCAAGAACATGATGATCGGCAAGACGATAAAAGACTCTCCGTCCCTGTTTTTGGTATTTAACTAATCTTAAGGCTCTTAGGGTTCTTAACTGGTGCGATACGGCCGATTCACTCATCCCTAAGTCGTCGGCTAAGTCACAAACACATAATTCTTGTTTGGCTAAAAGCGACAGAATTCTGAGGCGGTTGGCATCCCCCAAAAGGCTGAAAAATTCGGCCATTTTTTGGGCTTTTTCGATTTCTAATCCCTGCAAGTGCTGGAATTTCGCCTCTTGGTGATGGGATTCCCCACAAACCGGCGCTATTTTCTCTATGGCCATGTTTTTTCCTGATCGGTTATTAAGGGAAAGTTGAGAAAGGGAGGTATCGATCAAATCTTCCATGCCGATACTTGTCCCCTTCTCCCCAATAACTAAATTTGACTGCAAGAACAGCCCTGGTGTCCACCGCCTTTCTCGTTCTCGTTAACGTGACCATTGGCACAAGCTTGGCAACAGTAGTATTTATCGTTTTTTTTGATGGCATCGGCGATCGATACTTGACACGTACAGGATTCACAAGCACATTTCATGGTGGTGACAGCGATCATGGTTACTACCTCTGAACTTCTTTACTGACTTTAGTATAACATCTGAACAGATGTTCATGGATTGAATAAAGTTAAATTTTTCTAAAATTCAGACGGGTGGGAAGTTCTCCTTGATCAGTGATCAGATTTGAGTTTTCAGTTTGCATATAGAGCTTTTCACGTTACTGAGGTATCGACAAGTTTTGCCAACAAAGAGTTTAAGCCCCTTGCCCATGCCTCATTCTGATGAAAACTGCTATATAATATAATCTAAGGTAGAAAAAAGTTAAATACTGACTAAACCGCCCAATCATAACAACTGAGCCGACAAATTCTGATGTTATTAGCATTAAAACAACTAACTGTTACCCCAGGCGATCGCCTGTTGTTAACTTCGCTCACTTGGCAAGATTATGAAAAAATTCTTGACGAATTGGGAGATAGACGGTCAATTCGTCTATCTTATAGTCAGGGAAATTTAGAAGCAATGACTCCTCTTTTTATTCATGAAAATACCAAAGTTTTAATCGGGGATTTGGTTAAAGTTCTCCTGGATGAATTAGAGTTAGACTATGAACCCGCTGGATCGACAACCTTTAAAAATCAACAAATGGATCAAGGAATAGAACCAGATGAGTCTTTTTATATCGAAAATTGTGCTGCTGTTAGGGGAAAAAAGCGCCTTGATCTGGCTATTGATCCCCCTCCCGATTTAGCGATTGAGATTGATATTACTAAGCGAACCCGATTTAATAATTATGAGCGATTGGGTGTTCCTGAATTGTGGCGATATAATGGAGAGAGACTGGAAATCAGTGTTTTACAAGGATCGGAATATGTTGAATCTTCCCAAAGCCGACTATTTTCTCAATTTAATCTAATAGAAAAAATTCCAGAAACGCTACAAAATAGTCAAAAAATAGGTAGTGCAATGGCATTAAAACAATTCCGAATTTGGGTCAAGCAAACGCTTAATCCCTAACTTTAAATGGACAACCAATTCAGGGAACTTTTGCCGATGATAATTTAGGGGTTACAGTTTTCGCTTTAAAGCTGCACCTATTCCTAATACTCCTAAACTCACTATTCCTAGAATTGATGAGGGTTCGGGGACATTTATTTGACTGGTGCTTGCGATAGTAAAATCATCCAATGCTAAACCATCATCAGTATTTAGATTTCTGATGAAGGAAACAGAAATAAATGGATTGTTAGTGTCTATTACACCGAAATAAGTGACTGAACCTGTATTATTTGCACCACCCGTACCCGCTTGCGTGGGAACAGGGCCGTCTATGGTAGATAAACCGTCACTTAATAAAAATCTGAGACTAAGATTATTAGGTATCTCCACATCAGTGACATAAAAACCGAATGCTTTCTGTGGACTACTAAAATCAATACGAAATACTGTGCTAGTACCAGTATTAGTTCCAACTGTCTGATTACCAGAAATAGGAAACGTTCCATTTAATGTACCAGTTGGTATATTGACTACTGGAAGTCCCGGTGACAAAAACGCTGTATCTGTTCCAAAATTTAGTGTAGTGATGATAGAATTAGGAGCAAAAGTCTCAAATGTTTCTGTTTTTACGCCTTGCAGGTTCGAGAAAAAGGCGTTGCGTGCTATGTCAGCATTGGGGTGAGGAATCCGTACTGCGTTCTCGTTATTTCCAGTCGCCGTGGTGTTGATATCTTCACCAAAAAAAATTTGAGCAGCATAGGCTGCTTGAACAGATACTATCGTTAGGGTACTAATAGCAAAAACAGAGGAGGCGATCTGCTTGCAGCAGTGCTTCGCTATCGCTATCTTTAATAATTTATTCTTACCTCTCCCCCGAAAATCAATCAGTTTTACTAATGTCATGATTGAAAAGCCTCTGGAGAATTAGATTTGAGTGATTGTTTAGTTGTATAGTAGTATAGTAATGAAGCTTTCTGGATTGCTCAGGGGAAATTTAAGGAAGTCTTTGAGATCGCTTTAGGAAAGTTAATCATTGGATAAAATCAATGCTAGGGAATATTTAAGGATTTTTTGAGGGCAGTTTGAACTTGGTTTAGGATGTCTGAGGGTAAAATGCCTAGTTTCTGTTGAAAAACGGACTGGTTGACCGTCGCAATCTTGTCAGTTCTAATTACAGAGGTCTTTTTTAAGCCTGTTTGTGAGAAGTTGGGATGTTGGGATGTTGGGATGTCCTTCCCTAACCAGTATCCAAGTTTCCCACCACTCTCCAGGGGGGATTTTGGAGAAGATTCCCAGGATGATTTGTTCTTCTCGATGTACAGCTAAAACTAGCGCGGGTCTGAGTTTTGTGGTGCTAAGGTCGCTGAAGGGAAAGCGAACTAACCAAATTTCGGCAGCTTTAGGTTTGGACATTGTAAATATCTTCCTCTGGGTCGTTCCATTCTGGAAAGCCTGTTTCTGCTAGTTTCATGAGGGTGAGGGTTTCTAGCTTGTCTTCGAGGTCTTCTAAGAGAGAAATTTGTTCTGAGAGGGGAAGTTGATAGACTAGGGTTTTGATTTCTTCAAGGGTTAGGGTGGAAATCATAAGACTCTGGGGTTGTCGAGATATACATTTATGTCAAGCAAACGCTTAATCCCTGACTTTAAATGTACAAGGAAGTCAGGGAACTTTTGCCGATGATAATTTAGGGGTTACAGTTTTCGATTTAAGGCTGCACCTATTCCTAATTAAATAGAAGTTTCCTACTGTCTTTTTACTGCTCACTGCTCACTGTTTACTGCTCACTGTTTTTAGACGCGGAACAGCCTACCAGCGATCGCCAGCCTCATAAATTGCTAAACGTCCGACTCCTAGATATAATCCGGGAGAATTCTCCCCGGGGGGATAGGCAGTAATTCCAAACTGATAGACACCACCATAATCGGGATTTCGTACTGGTTTCAGACCGATGGAAACGGTATTACCGGGGGGGACAGGAGGATCAAAAATGACCGTAATCGTCTGAGTATTGGGGTTAAAAGTAGTGGATTTTAGGGTTAATTTTTCGCCTCGCTGATTGCGATCGCCAAGAAAAGCAAAGGTTTGATCGCCAAGAAAAGCAATAGTTTGAATATTAGGCTGCTGTTGTATGGTTACTTTACCCAAGGGCGCCCCGAGAGACGGCGGTAGAGCGATGGTAAGATAGTATTTGACACCCCAAGTACGCACGGATTGAAAAGTAGCGGAGAAATTAACCAGAGTGGGAGAGCGCTCAAAAAATATGCTGCCATCGGGAAATTGTCCAGCGAGGGAAACAGAAGCATCAAAAGCGAGTATAGCCATCAAAGCGAGTTTAGATAGACTTTCAGTCTGTTTTAAAGGCAAAAAGGGAATTTTCAAGGTAAAAGCTGCTATAAAATACTGATTGTCAAGGGGAATTATAGCAAATTCACTTAACCCCAAACCCCTGCCATTGTCAGTGATCAGTTATCAGTGATCAGTTATCAGCTTTTTTCTCCCCACTTCCCCAACACCCCACACCCCACACCCCAATTCATAATTTATAATTCATAATTCATAATTCATAATTCCCCAACCCCCAACTTGCAATGTATCTAGAACACCTGCACCTTCACAGTTTTAGAAATTATGCCGAACAGGTGCTAAAATTCGAGTCCAAAAAAACAATATTATTGGGTAATAATGCTCAGGGAAAATCTAATTTACTAGAAGCGATCGAACTTTTGGCCACTCTCAAGAGCCATCGAGTTAGCAAGGATCGGGATCTGGTGCTAGAATCGGACTCGGAGGCGAGAATTTTTGCTAGGGTTAATCGTCTTTATGGAGCATCAGAATTAAGTTTAATTCTCCGTTCTTCCGGTCGTCGTACCGTGATCCGCGACCGTCAACCCCTACGCCGTCATCTTGACTTTTTGGGCGTGATTAATGCGGTACAATTTTCTAGTCTCGATCTGGATTTAGTGCGCGGTGGTCCGGAAGCTCGCCGAGATTGGTTAGATACTTTGTTAATTCAATTAGAACCCCTATACGTTCATATTTTACAGCAATATAATCAGGTTTTACGACAAAGAAATGCCCTCTTAAAAGAGATTCGTAAACAGGAATTAGAGGGAAAAGTTTATGCGGATTTATCCCAACTAAAACTCTGGGATTTACAACTAGCAGAAACCGGTTCAAGAGTAACGAGAAGAAGGGCGCGAGTCCTGCAAAGATTAATTCCTTTAGCCCAAAAATGGCACGAAAGTATTAGCGGAAAAACTGAATATCTAGAATTACAATATGTTCCCAATGTGCCTTGGATAGAAGATGATGTCAATGAGGTACAAAGGGCTTTTTTAGATAAGATTGAAACCCGTCGTTTGGCAGAGAAACAACTAGGGACATCGGTAGTCGGTCCGCACCGGGATGAAGTGGATTTTTTAATTAACCAAAACCCCGCTAAATCCTACGGTTCCCAAGGACAACAAAGAACCTTAGTTTTAGCCTTGAAATTAGCGGAATTACAGTTACTAGAGCAGATTATCGGGGAACCTCCCCTACTGCTCCTCGATGATGTTTTAGCGGAATTAGATATCGAGCGACAAAATCAATTATTAGATGCGATCGAAGACCGTTTTCAAACTTTAATTACCACCACTCATCTCAGTTCTTTTGAGTCCCGTTGGTTGCAATCTTCCCAGGTATTTTCTGTCAAAAAGGGACATATTTTTTATTAACCTATAGCCCTCTCCTTATTTTTCTCTTTGTCTATATACACCCATAATAATAAAACAGGCTGCAGTCCTGTTTCACTATTAGCTTAAGAATAATTAAGCCTACCTAATCTCGCGCACTACCGGCTTACCGTCGATAATTTCACCGACGAGAATCAGATCAGCAACCCCGACAAATAAACCATTTTCTAAAACCCCCGGCATATTATTAATAGTTCTTTCCAAATCAGCCGGATCATCGATACTATCAAATTTAACATCGATAACTAAATTGCCTTGATCTGTCACCACGGGGCCGGCTTTTTTCACTCCCATGCGCAGGGAAGGTTTACCACCGAGGGCCTCTAATTTCAGCATAACTGGAGTCATGGCCATGGGTAACACTTCCACCGGCAAAAGAAAAGTCGATCCCAACTTATCCACCAGCTTATTGCCATCCACTACCACGACAAAAATATCGGCGAGACTATCGACAATTTTCTCCTGAGTATGGGCAGCACCGCCGCCTTTAATCAGGTTTTTCTGGGGATCCACCTCATCGGCCCCATCGATAGCGATATCCATCTTGGCGATGACATCGAGGGTGGTGAGGGGAATTCCGTACTTCCTAGCCAAAACTTGCGCTTGAAAAGAAGTGGGAACCCCGACAATATTGCTGATTTCCCCGCTTTGCAGTCTAGCGCCCAGATATTCGATCGCGTAGGCCGTCGTTGAACCAGTTCCCAATCCCACGACCGAATTAGATTGAACTAGATTAGCGGCGGCCTTACCGACCTCCTGTTTCATGATAATGATCGGATCGATTGCTGTCATGATGCACATTCCTAAAAGCGATGTTTTGAACCTCTTAGTTATCGGTCATCCCTTGCCCTCTTGTCAATGGAATTAGGGATTAGTGGCCTGAGCGGCTAACATTTCCTTGAGTTTAGCCAATTCATTGGCCCAACGGGGATCTGGCTGTAAAGCGTCACCATCGCCGGTAACTTTCGGGGTACTACTGCCACCCCGTTCAGCCTTGCGTTTTTTGCCGCCGCCACCACCACTGGATTTGCGCGGTGCTGCTGTCGTCGGTTTCGGAGTCGGTCTTTCGACTTTTTCTGGGGTTTCTACGCTGGCCTCCGTGCCTTCTGCTTCTTCTCCTTCTTCTTTACCTCCCTTGCTGCGGGGGAGAGCTTTCTCGATTTTGATCGGGTTTTCCATGAAGGATTGGCCGTTGTATTTTTCGATAAACTGGTCGGCTAGTTCATCGCTAGGGACGGTAACGAAGGCAAAACCGCGACATTTGCCGGTTTTGCGGTCTTTGATGACTTTAGTGGTAATCGTATCCCCTTCATCGGCAAAAAGCGCCTGTAATTTTTCGCGCTCGACGGATTCTTTGGGCAAATTACCAACGTATAGACGAACGGACATGATGGATTCCTCCAAGTATAGGTTGATGTAAAAACTTGTGCGACATTCCGTGCCTGTATCCTGATTTTTTTAAGGCAAACAGAGCTAAGGAAGATGTTTCCCAGCGATAGGCTTGTAGTTTCTGCACGATAGCGGCTGTGGCCGTCAATTTCGACTATCCTTAACGATTTCAACGAGAGGAACGGAATCTAGGGGTTACGTTTTTAGCTGTTAACAGGGCTAATCATTCAACTTACCCGATTTATGTCGCTCTCTTCGATTATTACAGAATCTTTACACAATTTGTCAAATATTTTCTCTCGCTCTGGTCGGACCTGGGGAAAAATAAGTATAACTACTTAAGTATTTGTTCACAGTAAGCAAAATTTTATTAAAACTCTTGCTAAATGTATCATTATATGCTTCTTTCCTTTTGGCGGCGGGGTATCCTAGCTAACAGGAGGGAAAAAGCAAAACCCTCTTTACAGATACATTGACACTTTGTCAAGTATTTGTTACATTAGTTAAAGAAAAGAGGTGATACCAATCACCCATCTCGCTTGTTATCAACCACTGTCTTCATCGAGGAGGAACACCATGTCTCAACCGATCGAACTTTCCTTAGAACAACAGTTCAACATTCGTTCTTTTCAGACTCAGGTAGAAAAAATGAGTCAGGAGCAAGCGCAGGATTTCCTGATCAAGCTCTACGAACAAATGATGGTCAGAGAAAATATGTACAAAGCTTTTCTCAAACACCAGTGGGGTCTAGATTCTAATCCCTGGGCCTCCCAGTAACTCATTTCACCCCTGCGGGCGACCTCTTTCTCCGGCTGGGTTTCTGCGGAAACGAGCTAGGGATGCGGGGCGCATTTCTTCACCTTTTTAGTTATTCTTAGGGAAGAATAACCGAATTGCTAGGGGTTAATTTATGTTCGAGCGCGCTTTGATCTGTACAGATCTTTTCGATGGTCTCCATCGTCTTGTCCATTGTGTGCCACACTTAGCCCTGAGCGGCTTAAAACAAGTTATCTTCCTCCACAGTATTCCGGTTTGGGAACAACCCACCCTAGCTGCCGTAGATCAAGGAAAAATTGATGCGGCTAAAGAAAAATTATCCCCAGCTTTAGCAAATATTCCCGACGGCATGACAGTTATTGTCGAAATCTCTAACCGTCGTCCCGTGGATGCCGTGCGGGAAATCCTCGCGCATCACTCTATTGACGTGATTTTGATGGGCAATCCCATGCGCGGTGCTGTCCAAGAAAAATTATTCGGTAGTACCAGTTTAGCGATCGCAGGTATAACCGATATTCCGCTGCTGATTTTCCGACCGCAATTATTATCAGTTTATACTCACGATGAATTAGCCCTGCGCTGTCAGCATCTCTGGAAACATTTATTAATTCCCTACGATGGCAGTCCCGACGCAATTTATCTAATTGAACAGATGGAAAAATACGCTCAAACCCGCACCCCTGGCTCTTTTGAGCAATGTCTCCTCGTCCGGGTAGTGGAAAACATCAGTCGCGATCCCAGTGTCACCGAATACCGTTTAAATGATGCCCGTCGGGAATTAGAATCGGTACAAGCGCAACTAGAAAAACTCGGTTTGCAAGTAGAGAGCCAAGTGCGACAGGGAACACCTGTATTAGAAGTGTTGACGGCAGCGGAAGAAGATGACATCAGTGCCATCGCAGTGGCTACCTGCCATCGTTCCAATATGTTGGAATGGTTAGCCGTGCGTCGGATTAATGAAGATATTCTTCATCAACTGTGGTTCCCCTTATTATTTTTCTCCCCCAAGGGATAGACTGGAAAAAAGAGCCTCTTGGGGATAAACCACAAAGGCACAAAGGACAGAGAGAGGAAGATAGATTTAATCGCTAAAATCGATCACACAAACGATAAGAGAGCCGCAAAAATTTGGGAGAAATTAACTTAAGTAAGTAGTTATAATTAAATTAAAAATGGATTTTAAGTTCGATCCCCCCTTAGTCCTAGGGTTGATTCATAGTAGGGTTGATTCATGAATCAACCCTACTTATCAAGGGGGGTGTCTGACAACTTTTAACACCTACCTACTTAACTAAAGGGATTAATAATCATCAATTGATTCTCGATTCGCTGACCATGTTGTAAATCTTCACTGTAGAGAATTTGACAGCCCGCTTCCAGAGCGCTGGCCAGTATTAAACTATCAAAAAAAACTTTATCGGGCATTAGCCTCGTCCCGATCGAATGTAAATCCCCGTGTATTTAAAGAAATCGCCTCGAACATCGTTTTTTCAGTTTTCTGGCTCGGATCGGGGACGATTTCCGAGTCATCCAAAACAATCACCCGCATCATCTTACCTTCCCATCGAGAAGAATATCGGGGGGGAACGCTCACCCGACCCTTATGAATAACCGTCCTAAATTCGATCGCTTCCATACATGGCTCCAATTAAACCCTATCTCTACTTTAGCTCTAGAGTCAAGCTATCATAGCTCGGACGTATTTTAGAAACTAGAATAAGGTTAAAAATCGCTTGGAGGGTTTACGGTGATGGAAGGAAAAGAAACAGGACTAAATGAACGGGAACTAGAGGAAATTCTGGAAATGGCGCGGGATGCGGCGGAAAAAGCCCGATCAATGTGCGAGGTAATTACAGAAAATTCAAAAAAATGGCGAGAAAGAGCAGAAAAAATCAATCGAACGGGATCGAGATAGCGATCGAGTATTTCTTCGATTATAGGAGCGATCGAACTTGTATCGGAAAAGCGATCTCGATCAGGGGGTAAAGCAGCGAGAGGAACCCTTGTCACATCGAAACATTTCCTTAAGATATAAGACCGAAGGTCCAGTCTGGATACAAAATTGATATACCTAGAATCGCTACTCTGGCTCACCCTCTAGGCCATTCCCTTCCAGACTGCTAGGCTATTAGACAAGATGAATAACAATCAAACTCCACGGAAACAAGGACTATACGATCCCCAATTTGAACATGATGCTTGTGGTGTCGGTTTTATCGTTCATAAAACGGGGAAAAAGTCCCACGATATTGTTGAACAGGCCTTAACAATTTTATTAAACCTCGATCACCGTGGCGCGTGCGGTGCGGAAAAAAATACCGGAGATGGGGCGGGTATTTTATGCCAAATCCCTGACCTATTTTTCCGGAAAGTGACCAGTAATCTAGGTTTTACCTTACCAGCAGCCGGACAATACGGGGTAGGAATGCTCTACACGGCCCCTGATGCCGAAATTCGCGGGAAAAGTCGCCAGGAATTCGAGAAAATCGCCGCCGAAGAGGGGTTAAAAGTTCTCGGTTGGCGTGATGTTCCCACGGATAACTCTAGTTTGGGCAATTCGGCCAAATCTACCGAACCCTTTATCGAACAGGTTTTCATCGAACGCGATGCCCATTTAAGCGATGATCTGGCCTTTGAACGCAAATTATACGTTATTCGCAAGCGTTCCCACCTCAGTCGTCAATCTTTTAATCGTTACTGGTATCCTTGCAGTATTTCTAGTCGTACCATTGTCTATAAAGGGCAATTAATGCCGGTACAGGTGGGTGACTATTTTCCTGATTTACACGACCCCGACTTTCAAAGTGCTTTAGGATTAGTCCATTCTCGTTTTAGTACCAATACCTTCCCCAGTTGGGAACGCGCCCACCCTTACCGTTATATTGCCCACAATGGCGAAATTAATACCCTGCGAGGTAATATTAACTGGATGCACGCCCGTCAGTCGATGTTTGCCTCACCCTTGTTCGGGGAAGACATCAAAAGAATCCAGCCGGTTATTAATATCGAGGGTAGTGACTCCTTAATTTTTGATAATGCCCTAGAATTAATGGTTTTATCGGGGCGTTCTCTTCCTCACGCTGTCATGATGATGATTCCTGAACCCTGGGCAGCCCACGAATCGATGAGTGATGAGAAAAAAGCCTTTTATGAATACCATTCCTGTTTGATGGAACCCTGGGATGGTCCGGCCTCGATCGCTTTTACCGATGGTACGATGATGGGAGCAGTGTTAGACCGCAATGGTTTACGTCCTTCCCGTTACTATGTCACCAAAGATGACCTAGTAATTATGGCATCGGAAGCGGGAGTTTTACCCATTGAACCGGAACGCGTCGCTTTTAAAGGTCGTCTGCAACCCGGCCGGATGTTCCTTGTGGACATGAAAGAAGGTCGTATCGTGGCCGATGAGGAGATAAAAGAAGCTATTGCCAAAGCTCATCCCTATCGCCAGTGGTTAAACGAAAATTTAGTCAATTTAGATGATTTACCGGCCGTTGAAACTGCCCCGCCGGAAACTTCTGTTTCCCTAATTCAACAGCAAACCGCTTTCGGTTACACTTTTGAAGAATTACGTCTTTTATTAGCCCCCATGGGCCGGGATGGAGTGGAAGCAGTGGGTTCCATGGGTTCCGATACACCCCTAGCCGTCTTGTCCGATCGCCCAAAACTGCTTTATGATTACTTTCAGCAGTTATTCGCCCAAGTCACTAACCCCCCGATTGACTCAATTCGCGAAGAAATTATCACCTCTCCCATCACCACTATCGGCGCGGAGAGAAATCTCTTGGATCCGCAGCCGGAAAGCTGTCACCTGATTAAACTTAACTCTCCCATCCTCACTAATGCCCAATTAGCGCGTTTACAAGGCAATAGCGAATTTAAAACCGTGACTATTCCCATTCTCTTCGATCCCACTTCGGGAGTCGAGGGGATGCGTAGCACAATTGAGGCAATTTGTCAAGAGGTGGACGAGGCAATTTTAGCGGGCGCGAGCATTATTATTTTAAGCGATCGAGGTATCGATAAAAATCACGCCCCGATTCCCTCACTGCTGGCGGTTGCCGGTTTACACCATCATCTCATCCGGCAGGGAACCCGCACCAGAGTCGGCCTTGTCCTGGAATCCGGCGAACCCCGGGAAGTGCATCACTACGCCCTTCTCCTCGGTTATGGTTGCGGTGCGATTAATCCCTATCTAGCCTTTGCCACCCTCGGCAGTATGATCGAGGAAGGATTATTGGTAGGAGTTGACCACCAGAGTGCCTGTAAAAACTACATAAAAGCCGCCACCAAGGGCGTAATTAAAGTGGCCTCTAAAATTGGCATTTCTACCCTGCAAAGCTACCGTGGGGCGCAAATATTCGAGGCTATTGGCTTAAATCGATCGGTAGTTGATCACTATTTTACTTGGACAGCTTCCCGCATTGAAGGGGCCGATTTAGAAATTATTGCCAAAGAATCCCTACTCAGACACGGCCACGCTTTCCCCGACCGGGATGTTAATGTGCATACCCTCGATATTGGCGGTGAATATCAATGGCGTAAGGACGGGGAAGCCCATCTTTTTAGCCCAGAAACCATTCATACCCTGCAACAAGCGGTAAAATTGGGCAAATACGACCTCTTTAAGAAGTATTCCCAACTGGTCAACCAACAGAATCAAAAATTCTTCACCCTGCGGGGACTATTAACCTTTAAAAACCGGGAAAGTATCCCCATCGAAGAAGTGGAACCGATTGAAGCGATTATGAAACGCTTTAAAACTGGGGCCATGAGTTACGGTTCCATTTCCAAAGAGGCCCACGAATCCCTCGCTATTGCCATGAATCGTATCGGTGGCAAGTCGAACACCGGGGAAGGCGGCGAAGATTCCGAGCGCTACACTTGGACAAATGAACGGGGAGACTCGAAAAATAGTGCCATTAAACAGGTGGCTTCCGGCCGTTTTGGTGTCACCAGTCTTTACCTTTCCCAAGCGCGAGAATTGCAGATAAAAATGGCCCAGGGGGCAAAACCTGGCGAAGGCGGTCAATTACCGGGTAAAAAAGTCTATCCTTGGATTGCCAAAGTCCGTCACTCCACCCCCGGAGTTGGTTTAATTTCTCCCCCACCCCACCACGATATCTACTCGATTGAAGACCTCGCGGAGTTGATTCATGACCTAAAAAATGCCAATCGTGCGGCCAGAGTGAGCGTAAAACTGGTTTCTGAGGTGGGAGTTGGCACAATCGCCGCCGGAGTCGCTAAAGCTCACGCCGACGTGGTTTTAATCTCTGGTTTCGATGGTGGGACCGGTGCCTCACCCCAAACCTCGATTAAACACGCGGGTTTACCCTGGGAGTTGGGACTAGCAGAAACCCATCAAACATTGGTGTTAAATAATCTTCGCAGTCGCATTGCGGTGGAAACCGATGGCCAGATGAAAACCGGCCGCGATGTGGTGGTGGCAACCCTATTGGGGGCCGAAGAATTCGGTTTTTCGACCGCGCCACTGGTAACGTTAGGCTGTATTATGATGCGGGTTTGTCATCTTAATACCTGTCCGGCGGGGGTAGCGACCCAGGATCCGTTATTACGGCAGAATTTCATCGGGGATCCCGAATATACGGTGAATTTCATGAAATTTATCGCCCAGGAAGTGCGGGAAATTATGGCCGAATTGGGATTCCGCACCTTAAATGAAATGGTGGGGCGAACTGATGTATTAGAGCCAAAACAGGCGGTAGAACATTGGAAAGCGAAAGGAATTGACCTAACTCCAATTCTCTATCAACCGGAGGTAGATGCAGAGGTAGGACGCTATTGTCAGATTCCCCAGGACCACGGTTTAGATAAGTGCTTGGATATAACCGTTTTACTGGATTTATGCAAAGATGCCATTGAAAAAGGCGAAAAAGTCAAGGCGACACTACCGATTAAAAATATTAACCGCGTGGTGGGGACGATTTTAGGCAACGAAATCACTAAACGTCACTGGGAGGGTTTACCCGAAGATACCGTACATCTCCATTTTCAGGGCAGCGCGGGGCAGAGTTTCGGTGCTTTTGTTCCCAAAGGAGTGACACTGGAGTTAGAAGGGGATGCCAATGATTATGTGGGTAAAGGTTTAAGCGGTGGCAAAATCATCGTTTATCCGCCCAAAGGTTCCACTTTTGTGGCCGAGGATAATATTATCATCGGTAATGTGGCTTTATACGGTGCAACCAGTGGTGAGGTGTATATTTCTGGGGTTGCTGGGGAACGTTTCTGTGTCCGCAATTCTGGAGTTAATACGGTGGTTGAGTCCGTTGGCGACCATGCTTGCGAGTATATGACGGGGGGTAAAGTCGTTGTTTTAGGGCCCACCGGTCGCAATTTCGCCGCCGGGATGAGTGGTGGTGTCGCCTACGTCCTCGATGAGTCGGGGGATTTCGCCACTCGTTGCAATACCCAAATGGTGGCTTTAGAGGCGCTAGAAGGGGAAGAAATCAACGATTTACGCGAGTTAATTCAACGCCATGCTGATTACACCCAAAGTCAAAAAGCGGCACTGGTTTTAGCAAATTGGTCGGAAATGTTGCCCAAGTTTGTTAAGGTAATGCCCAAGGATTATAAGCGGATGTTGCAGTGTATTAAAGAGGCGTTAGATTCTGGTTTAACCGGCGATTCTGCCCTCGATGCGGCTTTTGAAGCCAACGCCCGCGATGTGGCAAGGATTGGCGGTAGTTAAGTAGTACAAAATTATTGTAGGTTAACATAAAGTTAACCTACAATAAAACTACTATAATTAATCCTTATGCAAAGGAAAATTTGAAATGTTAAAATGGTTAACAAAAGCTATAAGCATAATAATAAGTTTAGAAAACTATGCTGCTTTTGCTAATTCATGTCCAGAGGACTGGCCCCAGAGATTAGTCAATAATACTTGGTTTGAAGCAAGTGGTTTTATCGAAACTCAGCAAGGAAAATATAATTGTCAAGTTTTAGAATCAGGAATTACTAGCGTTTTTTTCGCTATTAAGTGTAATAATGGTTCGGTTATCTATAAAACCGAAGATTTTTGTTATGAAGATGATCCATCTAGAGACAATCCTAATAGAAGATGTGCTGATTTTATATTTCTAATTGATAAAAATGGTTCTGAATTTAAAATGAATTATGAAATAATAATGAATCAGATTTGTAACAATGGGATAATGACTCAGCAACTCAATTTTATTGCTTTTCAATCAAGCTTTAGGTTTAGTGGTTCTGTTATTATCAAATTACGTTATCGTCCTGTCTTAAAGCCAGAAGGTTTTTAGGAAGTTGATGGGTGCTGCTACTGAGTCGGGATTCCTTGAGTGT
Source organism: Microcystis sp. MC19 (assembly GCF_003019735.1). Taxonomy (NCBI): domain Bacteria; kingdom Bacillati; phylum Cyanobacteriota; class Cyanophyceae; order Chroococcales; family Microcystaceae; genus Microcystis; species Microcystis sp. MC19. Next base: position 4,302,547 of record NZ_CP020664.1, read on the forward strand.
GTAACAGAGCAGAGTATGGCTATCGATTAGACATTTCAAAGCAGATACTCCGAGAAGTCTTGTAAGTGTTCTTTATCATCGGCTTAATTTTGCCAGTGGGAAATTATTATCGGTAATTAACAATTTTTTTGTTCCTGTGGTTATTCTGATAAATTGTTAGTATTCAACCTTCCTTTTCGCTTTGGTATTGAAAAGGTAAAGCAATTCTGCCATGAAAATTATAAAATCTTTTAGAAAAATGTTCTAGATAAGGACTACTTAATATCGTTCTTCGTTTCGCCATACCAATTTCTAGTTGACGATATATTGTTTTAGAATCTAGCCCAAAAACCTTTTTAAAGTCAGCCGTTAGTTCTTGAACCCCTTCATTTTGTAGATCACAGTTATTAGGAATTTTTTCAAAAAAATAATATCTTTCATCTCGCTGAGTTTTTATTAAGTTCCACGCGTCAGTCTTCCTAACTATATCTTTAATTTCTTGTGCTGACGATATCTCACAAAAGATTATAGAGTTTAGTAACTTATGAGGCTGATTAATATCAGGCTGTCTAGCTTGGTAATCCCAATCTAAATCACAATCTTGAGAGACTACAATGACAAAAGGATGTAAAATAGGATCAAAAGCAACATCTTCTGATTCTTGAGATAGATCACTGGCAACTGGATTATATTGAATTACATCAGTAAGTATTTCTCCTTGTCTCAACGCACTTCCTTCAATCGATTTTTTATAAATGATGTGATCGGCCATAAAACATCCAGACTAACAAATTATGGTTCTAAAATAATAGGTTGTCTAATCTGTATCGCTCTCAATTTACCTCTAATACTACTGGCTGGAATTACAGGTACAATTTTCTCAGGACTAAGATTAGAATAAAAACTCGCAATGTCTTCCAGTTGTGTTACCGATTCATCTAACGCATCTTCAGGAAGAGACTGTAATATTAACAGACATTTAATAAGTGCAATTAATTTGTCTTGAGGAAATTCTCTCCAATGAGTTGTTAAAGACAAGGAAGAGTCAGACATCGTGAGATCGAAACTAGGATAGTTTCCAGTTATCGTTCTACCAGCTTTTCTATCAATTAACAAATTTACTAGAAAATCACCAGTTGAGGTTTGACTTTTGTTAGGACGGATCGACATTGGTCGGTCGTAATGCGTCGTGGAGAGTTTCGCTAATACTGCACCGGAAGAGCTTTCTGGCGGATTTGTTGAAGCTATCGAGTATGTTCCAGACATTTTCATCCCTCGCTATTTTTCTTTCTGTGTAAAAATCTGCATCTAATAGATAGGCTTCCTCTTCATCATTTGCTTTAGTATTTTCAACATATACTAATCCATGATTAAAATTCACCTGTCCATTATCTACTTTCAAAACCAAACTCTTGTTTATCGATTGAATAGATGCAGAAAAATCAGAATCGTAAAGTTCTGAAGCAATTCTTCTTGTGATTAGCTCTGACCACTTTTTACTCTCTAATTGTAGTTCGGAACGTACAATTAAATTTCGATATCTCAATCCAACTCTTGTGTAAAAAGATGGTTTATATATTCTTTCAAAAATTGTAACTGCGAACTCCAGTTTTTCCCTGAAATATTCGTATCTTTCGTATGCAGATGTCGTGAGCGCAATCAAATCTTTATCAACAGCTAACTTCCATTTTTGATCTTCTGATTTAAAAATATAGGCACTATTGTTAGGTAGCGGCAAATTAAATTGTTGAACGACCTTGGCAATTTCAGGAGGTATCTGTGGTTGAGTACGTTCAACAAGTGGATATTGAAATCTGATCTCATCTTGAAATTCAACAGGTTCTTGATGAGATATTTTTAATATAGGTGGAAAGGTCAATTGACAAACCACCTCGAATAATGGATTGTACTCGTAAATGACACGATCAAACTCTGGTAGTTTCATTGACTCATGCTAATCTATGTAATGCTTGCATCGCAATTATACCATAAAACGACAACGATTGACAATATTTAGTTATATTTTAATAAAATGGCAGCGGTTTCGCCTGTATTATATCTATCTTTACACAAATAAACCCAAATAATTTTTTACATCTAATTGTCTGAATATTTAACAATCAATATTTAAAATATGTTAAAAAATTTGAATAAAAATTGAAAAGACGACTTGTGCTATAAAAACTCAAAAGGGATGATAGTGTCGGATTTTTCGAGAGGTTGGGAAAAACGATTACTGTTGTCAGCATGGCCGAAAATTCCCTCCAGTTCCCCGCCCCGCTAAGGACTCGTGTTAAACTGATTAATCATGCTATTGTCTAGAAGCGACCTATGCCGAACTTAACCTTAAGCAATGAACAAGTGATCGACTTATTCAAACAACTCCCCGAAGCACAGCAACAGGAAGTTTATAAAATTCTCATCCTCAGTCAGTGGAGACAGTTGGAACCAGTATTTAATGAAGGAGCAGAAAGAGCTAGAATCGTAGCCAAAGAACGCGGTTATGATTGGGATACCATGACGGAAGACGAAAGAGAAGAATTTATCGATGAAATCGTTCACGAAAAATAGTGACCTATGTAGTTGTTTTTGATACAAATATATTAATCTCTGCTTGGCTGTCTAAAAACAGCCCTACATTTTCCTGCTTATCGTTAGCGAAGACGGGATCGGTATCTTCAGTAACCTGCCAAGAGATTTTAGACGAATTAACCGAAAAACTTCAGCAGAAATTTCAAATATCTGAACGGGGACTTAGAGAATATATCGCGGAAATTCGTCAATTTTCTAGCCTTGTTCCGATAACAAGACAACTGAGAGCGGTTCCCAACGATCCCGATGACGATATGATCATAGAATGTGCAATCGCTGGCAAGGCTACCCATATTATCACGGGAGACAAACATCTTCTTTCACTGGTTGAATATCAAAATATTCAGATCGTGAAAGCAAAAGACTTTTTGGACTTTTTAGATCGAAATAATAACCATGAATTATGAACTTTACTCAATGGGATTTTATTAAAAGATATTCGCGAAGCAAGATTATCCGCAGGAGACGTGGGAAATTGGTAGAAAAACATCAAATCGAGGGATTAGAAAGGGGTTATAGTGTCGAGTTTTCCGATAGGTTGAGAAAAACGATTACTGTTGTCACCATGGCCGAAAATTCCCTCCGTTTCCCCACCCCTCTAAGGACTCGTGTTAAACTGATTAATCATGCTGGTGTCTAGAATTGACCTATGCCGAACTTAACCTTAAGCAACGAACAAGTTATCGAATTAGTCAAACAACTCCCCGAAGCACAGCAAGGATGAGCCTTAATAATATGAGCAAAATTTCGATCGAAGTCAGTCCCGAAGCGGCAGAAGTCTATCAATCCGCATCCCCGGAGGAACAAGAACGCGTCCGGGTTCTTGTCGATTTGCTAATTAGAAAGCCAGTTAACAGCGATATCGATTTCTTGAGAAAACTAATGGACGAAATTAGTGATGAGGCGGAAGCTAGAGGATTAACCCCCGAAATTTTAGAATCTTTACTAAATGAGCCTTGAATATTCTTTTATTCTCGATACCAACGTTTTAGTAAGCGCGCTTCTGTCGAAAAACGGCAAAGCTCATCAGGCATTAGACAAAGCCCAAAATATCGGCAAGCTTTTAATGTCCGAATCTACTTTGTTAGAATTGATCACTGTTTTCAATCGTCCCAAATTCGATATTACACAGGAGCATATTTTACCATAAATATTACCTTAAATCCCGAATTATAACAATTAATTAACTCTCAATTAGCGACAGGAAATTATAACAGCGTTGAAGATTTATTAAAAGACGCTTTGTTAAATTTAGCAGACAAACAAAACCGTCAGATTTTAAGCCAAAAAGTTAAAGAACTCTTTGATAAAACTCAATCCTTACCCGGCGTTCAGGATATTACCGAAAAAGATATCGCCGCAGAAATTGAAGCGTACCGAAGAGAGGACTTAAAAGAAAAATGGACTAAATGGTTTCAAAAAGTGGAAGAAAGGGAAGAAATTATGGGCGAATCAGTCATTAATCAGGACATCTGGGAAAAAGGAAGAGGATAAGAAGCGGTTTCTTTGATTCTAAGGCTACTTAACCCTCGTTGAGGTGAAATATCCTCGACTTTAGGCCAACAAATCCAAGAACTATCTCTAGAACAATTAGAAACTTTAGGAGAAGCGCTGCTCGATAGAAGATGTCTGCTCGTCCTGCGTTAAATTTTTAAATACCGGCTTTTTTTGTACTGATTTAACCATGGCTACCAGCGATATCTCCAATTCTACTCACTCATCCCCAAAACCCCTGCCAAAACTGGGACTTTTCACCATGTTTCGCTTAGGACTTTTTCAAATGGGACTAGGTATTATGTCCCTGCTGACTTTGGGGGTTCTCAATCGGATTATGATCGATGAGTTAAAAGTTTTACCCTTTCTCGCCGCAGCTGCGATCGCTATGCACCAGTTTGTTAGTCCGGCGCGCATCTGGTTTGGGCAAAGATCCGACGGTAAAACTATTTTCGGTCATCATCGCAGCGGTTATGTCTGGATTGGCGCGGCAGTTTTTACCGCTTTAGCTTTTATTGCTTTGCAGGTAGTCTGGCAATTGGGACTTAGTATTCAAACTTCGGGATGGAATACCATTTCCTACGCTTGGATTGCCCTCTTAGCCTTAATTTTCGCCCTCTACGGACTCGCTTTAAGTGCCAGTTCCACCCCTTTTGCTGCCCTCTTGGTGGATGTATCCGATGAAGATAATCGATCGCAATTAGTTGCTATAGTTTGGTCAATGCTGATGGTGGGAATCGTCGTCGGGGCGATCGTTAGTTCTCGTTTGCTGGATACTCCCAATATCTGCGGTACAAATATTTTGACCTATGATCCGACTCAATCAGCCCCTATAGCCAATATTCCGCAGCTACAGGCGAGTATTAACCCCGTGTTCGCGATTATGCCCGCTATCGTTTTCGTTCTCTGTATTTTAGCGACTTTTGGCGTAGAAAAAAAATATTCTCGTTTTAGTAGCCGGTCCACTCTTGTGCAAAGAGAGGATCAAATTACCTTCAAGGATGCGTTACAGGTTCTCACCGCTAGTCGGCAAACTGGTTTATTTTTCACCTTCCTGCTGATGATGACTTTGAGTTTATTTATGCAGGATGCAATTATGGAACCCTTTGGCGGCGAGGTTTTTGGGATGTGTATCGCCCAAACCACCCAATTGAACGCTTTTTGGGGAACCGGAACCCTTTTTGGTATTGCTGCCACGGGATTTATGCTCATTCCCCGCATCGGTAAACAAAAAACCACTAAATATGGCTGTATTTTTGCAACAATTTGTTTTATTCTGTTGATTTTTGCCGGCTTTTCTGCTAATCAAAGTTTATTAAAATCAAGCTTGCTCTTTTTCGGTTTAGCTTCGGGAATGATTACCGCCGGAGCTACCAGTTTAATGTTAGATTTAACCGCCGCCGAAACCGCAGGAACTTTTATCGGCGCTTGGGGATTATCCCAAGCGATCGCCCGGGGATTAGCCACGGTTTTAGGCGGTACGATTTTAAATATCGGTAAAGTTGTCTTTTCTAGTCCGGTTTTAGCCTATGGCTTAGTTTTCCTCGTGCAAGCATTGGGAATGATCCTAGCAGTTTGGTTATTAAGTCGCGTCGATGTCAAGGAATTTAAGGAAAATGCCCGAGCAGCGATCGCAACAGTGATAAAAGGAGAGATCGACTAGCAAAAGCAAGCAAAAGTGAGATAACAGGAGAATTAGCCCGATCGGGGGAAGTTGGTTAGCAGCTTTTTTCCTATCCTAAAAGTAGAGAAGAAAACGAAGGAGGAGGCGAAAACGATGAAAAGGACTTTAATGATTACCCTAGGTTCCCTAGCCTCCTTACTGCTGATTAACCCCGTCGGTGCGGAAAATCCCCAACAGGTACAACAATTATTGAATACGCGGGAATGTCCGGGCTGTGATCTCCGCGGTGCAGATTTAAGAGGGGCGCATCTAATCGGCGCAGATTTGAGAAAAGCGAATTTACAGGGAGCTAATCTGGAGGAAGCTAACTTAGAAGGCGCAGATTTGACCGATGCTAACCTAGAAGGCGCGAATTTAACCGCAGCTTTTCTGACTAATGCAAGTTTCAATCAAGCTGATCTCGATGGAGTCAATTTCACCAGCGCCGTGATTTATGATGCCGATGTGACAGGTGCATCGATGGAGAGAATTAACTTGACAAATGCTCAGATTTATGGCACTGGCATTGCTGTCGGTGGTGGCAATCCCTAGATAGGGTATGCTGAATGAATCTAAAAACCTTGTGGGTTGCGACTTTTAGACTTTTTTTATTAACGATCGCTTTTGATCATTTCCCCGATTGACTCTCATCAGGATTTTGGGACATCCGGCGCGAGAATCATCAATTGTCCTTCCTTATCCTCGCGAATGGCTAGAATCGCCGGACGTTCATTTTCTGCCGACTGAGGAGATAACCCGCGAAAAACATAGATCCAATTGTTATTTTGGATTAATAACCGCCAAACTCGCGGGGGATTGACTTTACTATCATTCGTTTCTTTTCCCCGCAGCTCTTCGAGTAATTTGGTCTCACCGATAATTCGATAACCTTTGAGAGAAGGATCGGTAAAAACATCATCAGGATTGCGACCGATCGCTATCTGTTTTTCTGGTAAAACTAAAGTGATAACTGGTAAGGTAGAACTATCATTAATTGCATCGCGACGGGCATCGATCGATCCCTGAATTCGAGCTAACCAAAAAAGAATAATTAATAGCCAAATAACAGCGATCAAATCTTTTCGGAGAGATTCGGGAATTCCCCGAACTAATAAACTTAGGGGTTGAAATTTTTGATGAAATTTCCGTTTAGATTGACTGACAATTGAATAGGATGGCAGGGGAGACAAAATCCAGAGAGTAAATTGAATCGCAAAGGCAACGGCAACCAGCGCCAGAAACGTTCGCAGCAACGCCCCGAAATCGCCACAGAAGACCTGTATCGGCACGAAAAGGAAGGAACGCAAGGGCAAGTCCAGACGGTTAATCTCAAGGCTAAACCAGCCGAAATAGGCCCACCGATAGATCCATCCTGTAAAATAGAGAAAAATCCCCAGCAAACCGAGAAGACTGGCGAAGGTTCCTAGTATCTGTGTTCCGGGAGGGGGAGAATTCGGAGCGCTCACGGCAAAATGTCCCTGATTGGCGTTTTCGATCGCTATCCTACTCGATCGACCGGGTTCTATCGCCAGTTCTTTGTATTTTATCAAGGAGAATAACCATGTCCATCGACGATCCCCGACAAGTTCGTTTTTTAATTGAGAAAATGGAAGCAAGTTTACCGATCCCTGTGCGTGCAACTCCCGAAACGTTAAAAATAGCTGAAACAAAAGGCGAGCGATACAAACCCGATCACCAGTTTTCGATCGATAAAATTTTCTACATGGGAGACGAGGGGGGAATTATTTGTTCCCTAAAAAACGAATCGGGAAAACAAACGAGTCTTGTCTGTTCTTTAACCCATCTACGCATCGATAACTCTCATCCGTTAGCGGCGGATATTCAATCCTACCAGAAAAAGCGATCGATGCGGATCGCACTACAGGATGGTAAAACTGGAAAAGCCCTCCGTATTGCCAAACAAAACCGCCCGAACAAAGGTTTCGGAAAGTAAAAATATATTGACAAAAACCGCAGGTTGGGTTAGGAGTAGCGCTAACCCACTGCATCCAAGATCGAAAACAGAACCAACTAAATCCCGATCATTCAGGCAAGGTAAAGATGAAAAAACTCTACCCAATAATAACCGCAACTAGCCTAGTTTTGATCGCCTCTCTTGCTGGCTATCATCTACCAGCCACCGGCGATCGATCTCCCGTAATCCCCGTATTCATACCAGATGATACGAAAGTATCTTTAAAAAATGGCACTTCTCTATCTGGGAGATTAATCAAGTTCGATTCCCAAGCAAAAATGATCGCTTTAGGGAGAGAATCAAAAACAAAAGAAGTGGCAATGAAAGAGATCAAACAGATAGAGTTTCAAGGCAAGGTTATTATCAAAAGCGGAACGCTTGTTATTCGTGGGGAAGGGGGATCAAGCAATCCAAAAGAGAATAGAGAACGCTGGCATGAACCCCTACAGAACTTCAAAATTGTTGATGTTAATGAATTTTTAACGCCTACCTACTTAGTAATTATAATCTTTTGGTAACTGTCCGTTTTGAACGCCGATTAAAGGGGAAACTATGAAAATAGACTATGATCGAGCCGCTAATGCTGCTTATATTCGTCGTTTTGAGGGAAAGGTTATTGATTCTGAGGAAGTAGCGCCGGGTATTGTCTATGATTACGATGAGACGGATAGGATTGTAGGGATTGAGATTTTAGGAGTCAAACAGAGAACGGCCGAACAATTCAAAAATAGGGAGCATCTCACCTTTGCAATAAGTAGAAATGCTTAATGAGATCAATAAAAAAGTTAAAAAAGGCAACCATTTAGATAAGCACAGCGATGACGAAGGACTTGCGGTACATTACAAGATTGCCAACTTGCACCAGTAATTTTAAGACGATGAGCAATTTGTTTAATTTTTGATTCGACGGAGCCAGAGCCAATGGAAATCCCCTCTGCCTGCAAATAACCATAATTGACAATTCGATGTTTATGCTTGTTTAAATAAGTAATAAAATTCTCAACTTGCGGCTCTGACCATCCTTCACAACAAGAGATAGCGGCGTCCACGTCCCCCTTCCATAGAAAACATTTTACCTCCTCAATTCGCTGGAATGACCCGCCAACTTTATAGAGGTTTTCGATTAAATGATACCAATCCAATATTTCAATTCTTTCCTGTTTCTCTCCGATCTCACGAAATAAATTCCAGATACCATCATGTCCATCTCCTAAACAAATTAAAGGCTTGGCCAAAACTTGAGAATTAACCAAATCTAATAAAGCTGAGTTATCTTGAAAAAAAGCCGCTACCCCCAGTTGATGAAAACTCACTGCTTTATAATCACGCCAAATTAAGGCTTTTCCCTTGGCAGTTCTTAGTCGTACCTTACCGCCATCTAGGCTCATTTCTTCCACTTCCACTTCTGGGTTAGACGGTAATTCTTCAAAAGCATATCGATGTACGAGGCGTTGTTGGGTACTGTGAGAAACAGCAATCCCTGTCAATGATTTGATTTTCTGCGCCGATTTTTCGTAGGATTCATCGCCACTTAATAGCAAACAGTTCTTCTCTAACATTGGACTCATCTGAGTCCGAGACTTTATTTCTAATTTTTTCGCTTGTTTTTCTGTAATTGGTAATTCCCCCAAAATACTTTTCACTTTTCTCGTCCGACCGGCAGTTTCTTCTGTGCTTGTTTTGACAAAAAAATACCGATTTCTGGGTTAACATAATGAATCATTAAATCTCTGACTGTCTCCTCTATCTCTCCCAAGTTATTAAATTTCTTAATTTGGGATTGCTCATAGAGACATTGCCCTAACTCTTGACATAACTCTTTAATTCTTTTTTCATTTTCTGATAACATTGAATTATTCCTCCCATCGAGAGCTATTCTGAATTGTAAGTTATAACTATTATAATCTCATTTCTCTTTGTGATCAAGTTGAAGATTTTCTAGTTTTTGACTGCTATAAGTATTAATACTCATTGCATAAGTGAGATGCTCCCCAAAAATATTGATTTTCCGTTGGAAGAGAGTGAAAAACAAGAGATTAGACAATGGTTCGGAAAGTTAATACTAAATTGTTAAGTGATGTGAGAAATTCAGGAAATATGGGAGGTGCTATAATTGACATATTTACTCAGTCAAAAAACGATGATTAAGTTAAAAGTCACAACGGTAGGGAACTCTATGGGGGTGATTTTCCCGAAAGAGTTGGTGGAGAAGCTGCGCCTTAGTAAAGGCGATATGCTCTACGTCTTGGAAACGCCGAATGGCTTTGAGCTTACACCCTACGACCCCGAATTTGTCCAGCAAATGGAAGTGGCGGAGGAAGTGATGCGCGAAGACTGGAATGTTTTGAGAAAGCTGGCAACTTAGGCTCATGAACCAGCTAATCTGGATAGCTGATGGGGTAGCTCTCGCGATTCATCACCGCCAAATAGCCGAGCATGGTGGATTAGAGGGTATTCGAGATGAGGGGTTGCTAGAAAGCGCACTTTCCCGACCGCAAAATTTTCTGGCTTATTCTGAGTCGCCTCCTGACATGGCTTCTTTGGCAGCAGCCTACGCTTATGGGATTGTCAAGAATCACCCTTTTGTAGATGGGAATAAGAGAACGGCCTATGTAGTGACGAGGACTTTTCTCAGGCTCAATGGCTACGATGTTCAAGCTTCTAGTCAAGAAAAATACCAGATATGGATCGATCTTGCTGTTGGTAAGCTTTCAGAGGAAGAATTAGCTGATTGGATTAGGAAACGTTTATTAAAGATTCCTCTAATGTCGGGTTAGCGAGGGGAAAAATCATGTCATTGATTAGATCTTCGTACTTAAATAAGACTGTTATCGCATTAAATTTAACAAGGGAGTTCAATATGATTACCTTTGAAAACGCGCTGGAGTTGGTTAGTCAATTACCCAGGGAACAGCAAGAAATGTTAATCGAGTCAGGGGAGAATATCAGGAATTGAGAGCCTGTTCCTGTAGTTATGATTGCCGCATCATTTTCTATGGCTCTTCTGGTTTCTGTGTGATCAGTTTAACTTACATTATGATCGATCTTTGTGTCCTTTGTGTCTTTGTGGTTCGTTCCACTCACTCGCTAGGAGTAATGTATCTTAGAATACATTTTACCCACCAAATCTAAGAGAGCCTTTTCTATTTAGAACAAGACGAGAAAATTCCAACAGATAGAATAGTTTTGATTAACATTGGAACTCATGATGAGGTGTATTAACTAATAACTGATAGCGGAAATAACTATGAATCCCAAAATTTACGCCTTACTTACCCTTTCTCTAGTGGCTACCGTCACCCTACCAGTTGTTAACGGGAAGCTACCCCCTCTCATCCCTGCGGTGATGGCGCAAAATACAAACGCGAGGAAAGCCGAAGCAGATAGGCTTAATGAGCGAGGTATTCAATTACTATTAGTGGAAGTAAAGATGAAAAGTTCAGTAGTCATTGCACAGACAATAGAAAATCAAGCTGTTGAGGCAGAACAATTATATCAGGAGTCAGGAAAGCAATTCTATTTAGGTAGAACTCAAAAAGCCCTAGAAATGCTTGAACAAGCTCTATATCTTTATATAAAAATCGGCAATCGCACCAGAGAAGGAGAAACTCTTACCAATATAGGTTTTGTTTACGGTAGTATCAGTCAGTATCGAAAAGCCCTAGAATTTTATCAGCGAGCTTTAGTTATTAGTAGAGAAGTTGGCAATCGATTAGGAGAAAGTACTACGCTCAATAACATTGGATTTGCTTATGGCAATCTTGCTCAATATCGAGAAGCATTAACATTTTTTCAGCAAGCCTTAGCTATCAGCAGAGAAATAAGTGATCGTAATGGAGAAGGCATTGCTTTTAGTAATATTGGGTTAATTTATAATTATCTGGGGCAGTATCAATCTGCAAGAGAATCTTATCAGAAAGCCTTAAATATTCGTCGTGAACTGGGCGATAAACTGGGAGAAGCTATTACTCTTACTAACCTTGGGCTATTATCAGAGAATCTGGGAGATTATAAAAGTGCATTACAGTTTTATGAGCAAGCTTTAACTCTTAGCAGAGAAATTGATGATAAATCAATAGAGACTACTACTTTAAATAATATTGGCAATATTTACAGTGACATTGGATTGAATCAAGAAGCATTGAAATCCTATCAGCAAGTTTTGGCTATTTGCAGGGATATAGGTAATAGTTGTTCTATGGAAGGAACAATCCTTACTAATATTGGTTTGTATTACGATAATCAGGGTCAATATCAAGAAGCACTTAAGTTCTATCAGCAATCTTTAGATATTCGTATAAAAAGTGGCGATAAAAGAGGGAAAGGAATTACCTTAAACAATATTGGTGTTGTTTATCGGAAAATCAATCAATATCAAAAAGCACTAGAGTTTCATCAGCAAGCTTTAGCCATAAGGAGAGAAATCGGCGATCGTGCTGGAGAATCCGCATCTTTAAATAATTTAGGAATTGTTTATCGAGATACTAATCAACCCTCGGAAGCAATAAAAAATTTAGAAGCATCCCTTAAAATTATCCTAGATATGCGTGGAGGATTATCCCGCGACGACCGCAAACAATTCTTAGCAACCAATGAAGGAACCGTAATCACTCTCGCCGAAGTCCTCATCCAGCAAAACCAACCAGAAAAAGCCTTTCAATGGCTTAACCTCGCCACTACCGCCGATCTCGCCGATTACAATCGCCTGATCGATGCCAAAGTTGCTGATCCCGATGCACAAAAAGCACTTGATAACTGGAACACCGACAATCAACAACTCGAAGGAATGCGCCGACAACTACAGGATAAATACTCGGAAGAACTAGCAAAAGATATCCGACAATTCGAGGAGAAAGTCTATAAAAATGCGGAAATTATCGGAGAAAAATATCCTGAAATTGCTGAACTTTTTGAAACTAAACCCACCGACATCGCCCAACTCCAGAAAAATATCGCTCCTGATACCCTCGTCATTCAACCCGTTCCCCTCCGCGATGAAGTCGCTCTATTTCTCGTTACCAGAGAAAAATTAATCGTTATTCAAAGTGATACAAAACGCGAGGAATTGAATAAACTCGTCAGCGAATACCGTACCCAATTAGCCGATCATAAAAATAGCGATGTGGATGTTACCGGTGGCAAACTCTACGAGATTTTAATCCGTCCCATTGAATCACAAATCGCCACCAGTTCCCCGAAAAATATCGCTATTATCGCCACTGGACAACTGCGCTATATTCCCTTTGAAACTCTCTACGATAAGAAAAATGACCAAGTTCTCCTAGAAAAATATCCAATTTATTATTTAACTCGCATCTCCACATCTACCCCTCCCGCGACCGAAAGAAAACCCTTACAAGGCCTAGCATTTGCTAACCCTAAACCCACCCAAGAAGAACTTAAAGGCACAGAAATAGAAGCAGAAACTATCAGCAAAATCTTTCCGGGAAGTGAAAAATATCTCGGTATAAACGCAACTCTAGATATATTCAAAAAACAAGCCTTTCGCTTCTCGATTTTACACTTAGGAACTCATGGATGCTTTAATCTTGCTGGCTGTCCTAATTTGGGTATGCAAGCTAATACTATTCTTTTCGCCAATAAAGAGCAATATAACATCGCTGATGCCGCATTATTAGGCTTAAAAAATACCGAATTAATCACCCTGAGTGCCTGTCAAACCGCCAAGGAAGCCAACGCAGACGGCCAGGAAATTTCAGGACTTGCTTACGTCTTAGAAAGAGCCGGTGCTAAATCAGTAATTGCCAGTCTTTGGAATGCTGAAGATAATACCAGTGCCGAAATTATGACCCAATTTTATCAAAATCTCAAGAATGGTATGACTAAAAGTGAAGCCATGCAAAAGGCCAAACTGAGTCAAATTAAAAGCCATCCTTATTTTTGGTCGCCCTTTATTTTGATTGGGTCTGCTAATTAAGTAGGTAGGCACAATTATTTGTAGGATGGGTTAGCGGTAGCGTAACCCATGCGGGCGTTGGGTTTCATGCTTCAACCCAACCTACGTTCATTTTATATTTAATTCCACCCACCCACTTAGGGTTTGCTGAAAAAGTACGGGCGAAGCATTCGGATAGAAAATCTACGGTTTCACCGATAGGTTATTGCCCGAATGCTTCGCCCCTACAGGAGGCGGGCCGATGAAGACGCAAGGTTTTGAAGCATGATTCTCTCAAAATCTTGCACCTGTTTCGCGAGAAAAGCCACAAAACCCTTACCTTGCCTACATTTCACATTTATTCAGCAAACCCTAATTAAGCAGCCGATGATAACTCTCGATCGCTGATAATCAGAATTATTTGCTAACTTTTAACTGCCGACATCTGCCGCATTTCTAAATACACTAATAAAGCGTTGATATCGGCAGGATTGACTCCGCCAATTCGCGAGGCTTGACCGATGGTGGCGGGTTTAATTTTTGTTAATTTTTCCCGCGATTCCATTGACAAAGTTTCGATTTTCATGTAGTCAATATCGGGGGATAAATGACGGTTACTGTGGCGACTAATTTGGTCAATTTGATTTTGTTGTCGTTTCAGATAACCGGAATATTTAATTTCAATTTCTACCCCTTCTCTTTCGGCTAAATTTAACTCGGGATTACCTAAACCATAGCGATCAAGATCGAGATAATGCAAGCTAGGACGACGCAGTAAATCCGCTAAAGAGAGAGAACCTTTGATTTTTTGTTCCGTATCCTTAACGATGGCAATTGCCACCTCATCCCGTTCTTTAATTCTCGTTTCGTGTAGGCGTTCTTTTTCAGCGATAATATTAGCCTGTTTAGTTTGGAATAATTGCCAACGCCGGTCATCAATTAAGCCAATTTCTCGCCCTAAAGGTGTTAATCTTTGATCTGCATTATCCGATCGCAATACTAAGCGATATTCGGAACGACTGGTTAACATTCGATAGGGTTCCCGCAGATCCTTGGTACACAAATCATCGACCAAAGTTCCTAGATAACTTTCCTCCCGGGGAAAAACAATTAACTCTTTTCCTAAAGCAAACCGGGCCGCATTAATCCCCGCCACCAGTCCCTGGGCTGCCGCTTCTTCATAACCGGTTGTCCCGTTAATTTGTCCCGCACAAAATAATCCCTCAATCTTCTTCGTCATCAGGGTTGGATAACACTGAGTTGCTGGTAAATAATCATATTCCACTGCATAGGCAGCACGCAACATCACACAGTTTTCTAAACCGGGTAAAGTCCGCAGCATTGCTAATTGAACATTTTCCGGCAGTCCGGTTGAAAAGCCTTGGATATAAAGTTCGGGAATATCGCGCCCTTCCGGTTCGATAAAAATTTGATGACTTTCTTTATCGGCAAAACGGACGATTTTATCCTCAATACTAGGACAATAACGCGGCCCTTTGGAGTCAATAAAACCGCCATAAATGGGGGATAAATGTAAATTATCTCTGATTAATTGATGAGTGGCCGCCGTGGTGCGGGTGAGATGACAGTTCATTTGTTCCCGTTCGATCCACACCTCCGGATCAAAACTAAACCAACGCACCTCCTCATCAGGCGGTTGCGGTTCCATGCGGGAGTAATCCACTGAACGCTTATCCACACGGGCAGGAGTGCCAGTTTTTAGGCGACCGGTCTCGAATCCGAGACGATTTAGGGTTTCTGTTAAACCCACCGCCGCAAATTCGCCCGCGCGTCCGGCGGCCATGGATTTGCCGCCGATCCAGATTTTGCCGCCTAAAAAAGTGCCAGTGGTTAAAATGACGGCTTTAGCGGCGAAACAAGTGCCGAAATAGGTTTCTACCCCTAAAACTTGCTCATTTGCCCCTAAAATCAGGTCTGTGGCCATGCCTTCCCGAATAACCAGATTGGCTTGGGTTTCGACGATACCTTTCATCACCGCCGCGTATTCCCGTTTATCGGTTTGGGCGCGTAGGGCCCAGACTGCCGGTCCGCGAGAGGCATTAAGAACCCGTTTTTGCAGATAGGTGCGGTCGGCCATTTTGCCAATTTCGCCGCCTAAAGCGTCCACTTCGTGGGTTAATTGGGATTTAGCTGGACCACCGACGGCGGGGTTACAGGGTTGCCAGGCGATTTTATCGAGATTAAGGGTGAGGAGAAGGGTACGACAACCGAGACGGGCGCAAGCTAGGGCCGCTTCACAGCCGGAATGGCCCGCCCCGACGACGATGACATCAAATTCATCTTGAAAGTCTGCGGCTGAGGAGAAAGTCATACTCGATCGAGGGGAAAATTAATTAATCAGGCTAATATTCTAGCAATTTTTCTGAGTTTTCCCCCCAATATAATACAAGAATACTAACTAAGTCATTGACTAACACCAAAGCGATCGCATAAATCTAAAAACAATCTATATAATCCCTATTTACCCTTGCCTTTTCAGGGCATTACTGGCTAAGTATTATAGGTGCTTATCATATCTTCACGATCGTTTAAAGATTGTAATCATGGATTTACTTGCCAATCCCGTTGCTTTGTCGCGGATACAATTCGCCATCACCGCTATCTTCCATATGCTTTGGCCGGTGTTAACCACTGGTATGGGCATTTATCTAGTCATTGTCGAAGGATTATGGCTAAAAACTCGCAATCCTGACTACTATCATCACGCTCGCTTCTGGTCAAAACTCTACATTCTCAATTTCGGCATTGGAGTTGCTTCTGGTTTACCCATGGCCTTCCAGTTTGGTATGAATTGGGCGCCTTTTTCGGAAGCAGTGGGGGACTTTTTCGGAACTATCCTCGGTTTCGAGGGAACCATGGCCTTTATGCTAGAGGCTAGTTTTCTAGGAATTATGTTGTTTGGTTGGGGACGAGTTCCCCCTTTAATTCACTTCCTAGCGACAATTCTCGTCGCTTTCGGGGCTAATCTTTCCACTTTCTGGATTTTAACCGCTAATTCTTGGCTGCAAACCCCCGCCGGCGGCATTTTCGTGGATGGTAAATTTATCGTTCAGGATTACCTACAAGCGATTCTCAATCCCTTCATGGTTAATAGTTTCCTGCATATGTTTTTCGCTACTCTGGAAACTTCTCTTTTCGTCATTGGTGGGATTAGTGCTTGGTATTTGCTCAATAAACGTCACATTAGCTTTTTTAGTCGTTCTCTCAAAATTGTTCTTACTCTAGCGATTGTTATTGCTCCCTTGCAAATTTTTGTCGGTCATCTTAGTGCTGAACAAGTGTATCACTATCAACCGGCTAAATTAGCCGCCATGGAAGCGCAATGGGAAACCATTCCTGCGGGAGAAACTGCCGGTTGGAGTTTGGTTGCTTTACCCAAGGATAAAGCGGAGACAAATAGCTGGGAAGTGAAGATTCCTAATGCTTTGGGTTATCTTTTGGAATTAAAACCCAAGTTATCGGAACCTGTTCTGGGCTTAAAAACGTGGAAATACGAAGACAGACCGCACATGGTGGGGCTAATCTATTATTCCTTCCGGATTATGGTCGCTATCGGTCTTTTTCTCGCGTCTTTAATGGCTGTAACTGTCGGGCAATGGCTGCGCGGTCAATTATCTAACGAAAAAATCGACAGTCAAAAATGGTTACTGCGCGCTTGGGTTTTTGCAGCCCCTCTGGGTTATCTTGCGGTTGAAACCGGTTGGATTGTCCGTTGTGTCGGTCGTCAACCCTGGACAGTTTACAATCAAATCCGGACAGTGGATGCTGCTTCTAAACTGCCCGCAGGCGAGATTTTAACCTCTTTAATCGGAATTACGGCGATTTATGTCGTTTTCTTGGTTTCTGCTCTCTATTTCGGTAGTCTTATTATCCGTCAGGGACCAAATCTTAACTTACCACTGCCGGGGACTCAACAGGAAAAAGTGACCTCACCAGAACTAAATCCTCGTTCCCTAGAAGCGCAACAATAGGAGGAACTATGGAACCGTTACAGTATTTTTTGCCGCAAATTTGGTTTTTTATTCTGGGATTATTTCTGTTTCTCTACGTCCTTCTCGATGGTTTTGACTTGGGGGTGGGAATTCTTTCCCTGACTTCCTCCTCCGAGAAGCGTCGCAGTATTTTAATGACCAGTTTGGGCAATGTTTGGGATGCTAACGAAACTTGGATTGTCTTGATGGGTGGTTCCCTGTTTGGGGCGTTTCCCCTAGCTTACGGGACAATTTTAAACGCTTTATACCTGCCAGCAGTGATTATGGTGGTGGGGCTGTTATTTCGGGCTGTTTCCTTCGAGTTTCGTGAACATTCTCGTCGCAAGTTGTTCTGGAATTATGCCTTCGGACTCGGCAGTTTTTTGGCCGCTTTGGGGCAAGGATTCGCCCTCGGTGCGGTTTTTGAGGGCATTAAAGTGGATGAATTGGGTCATTTTGCCGGCGGCCCCTTTGATTGGTTAACATGGCGATCGATTCTAGTGTCTCTAACTTTAATCCAAGCTTATGTTTTAGTGGGTTCCACTTACCTAATTTTGAAAACTACGGGTAATTTACAGGAAGTTCACTATAAAACGGCAAAAATTGCCGCTATTACCACTTTTATCGGTGCTGTCTTTATCACCATCAGTACGCCGCTGCTTTCTGACCATATCCGTCAGCGTTTATTTGACCCTCGACTAATTTACATCTTTATCCTCATCCCGATTTTAGCTGTGGTCTTACTGGGTTTATTACTGCGGAGTTTGCAACTAAAGGAAGAAAACACCCCCATGGTCTGGACAGTATTGCTGTTTATGCTCTCTTTTATCGGTTTGGGATTGTTGATTTTCCCCGATATTATTCCCCCGTCCGTGACAATTTATCAAGCGGCGGCCGCCCCTAGTTCTTTGGTGTTTATGCTGACTTTTGTTGGTTTTTTAATCCCAATTTTACTAGCCTATACAGTTTATAATTACATCGTTTTTCGGGGCAAAATTACTGCTGAATCCTACGGAGAATAGATGGCGTTGCCGATTTCAGATATGAATCTTCTTTGGTGGTATTTTTAAGGGGAAACTCTCTACCGCTGATGCTAAACTGAATTTATTCTAGGAGGTCTTTGGGGGTAATTAACTCGTAACGCTCGAAGGGTTGATGAATCCAAGGATTATCGGGGTAATATTTCACATAATAGTCAGGTTTGATTCTTGATGCCGCTTTGTACCAGATCACCGCAGTTTTGATATTGGTAATCCCGTATTTTTCCTGCAATAAAATCGAGGTTTTTTGGAGGGTGATTCCCGAATCGACTAAATCATCCACTAATAACAAGGGACTCTTTAATTTGGCTTCGATCATGGCTAAATTCGAGGAAATAGTTAATTCTCCCCGAATTTGATGATTTTGCCCCCCGTAGGAAGCAGCGTAGAGAATGGCTAGGGGTTGACGAAAAAGACGACAGAGAATGTCACCGACGCGCAATCCTCCCTTAGCTAAACAGACAATCTGAGCAAATTGCCAACCAGAATGATCGATTTTTACTGCTAATTTTTCGATCAGACGATGGTATTCATCCCAAGAAACATAAACATCGGCCATATTTTCGATTCCCGATTGAGAATTACTTATTTTCGGCAGGTCGATCACTACTCCAGGCCCACCAAACTCGATCGCATTGACAATGATAGAATTCCTGCCATTTACGACGGGAATCTTCTCCTAAAACGGGAGCGCGGCGATTGATCCAAACGGCCTGAGCTTCTTTAGCTTTTGCCCCACAGTAAGGACAACAAAAATTGTAGGCGTGAACAGCATTCTCTGTCCAGTCAGGGGGAAAGGGACTAAAAGCATCCATAATCTCTGGTTTAAGGGGGTTAACAGTCAAAAAGGGGCTTCCATCGCTGGTATTTAGGCTATAGTTCTCAATTTCTGCTGCGATAATTTTTACAGCGTTTCCCATAAAAATGAAGTGTAACCTAATTTGGTATTGACGACCGACTCCCCTAAAGGAAAACTTTGTACCTCACTATTAAGATAAATGCTACCATAGGTTTTGACAAATCGCGATCGGGAATATTTTCATGAAAACGAAGATTAATACCCAGAAAAACTGACTCAATAGATAATCTCCTTGTTTACTCTATCACTAAAAAAATATGGCTAAAGGGGATCAAATATACGCCTATCGGGAATTGCTCAATCTTCGGGGTGTTTATGCCCATCATGGCATCGATTGCGGTGATGGTAGCGTCATTCATTACCGAAAACCGAGCGAGATTGTGGAACGAACTTCCCTAGAAACCTTTGCTAGGGGGGGTAAAATCTATGTGGTGCGCTATGTAGAGGTGGGATTTTCATTTATCCCCGATGTGGTGGTAGAAAGGGCGCTAAGTCGTCTGGGGGAGCAGAAATATAATCTTCTTTTTAACAACTGCGAACATTTTGCCACTTGGTGTAAGACCGGTATTAGCAAAAGTCAACAGATAGAAGAATTTATCCCGATTATTACCCATTTACAAGCGGTCGGACTCTACGAACCTCTGAAAAAATCCCTGATCGGAGCCGACCCCAACAATGCCCAAACCCTGTTAACAGGGGCTTTAAGCAATCTTAAGGTGAGTTGGGATGAAATTCAACCCCAGTACAAAAAAGCCATTCAAGAAGCAGAAACATGGAATCGAGTAGCGATCGAAGCTTTAAGCAGAAATCGCGATGATTTAGCCCGGGAAGCCCTGAAACGCAAGGTAGAAGCCAAAAAACAGGCAAAACGCCATCAGGAACAATTGGATCAAATAGCGGCCATGACCGAAAATGTTCTTAAAAGTCTGGTGATTGCTAACGGTTAGTCTGGATGTCAGTAAACGGTTCAGTATCTAACCCTCTGCCGATTGCCTCAGTTGATTCCCATCCACATCAGGTAATTTTAGTTGCTCGCTATGGAAATCTGGATTATTTTACGTTTTTCAATCGCCGCTGCCATTATCGCTTTAGTTTGCTGGTCTTTAACCAGTGCCGTGCGCGATAGTTGGCAAGTTGCGCGACGGATGCACTCTATCCCTTGCTCCCACTGCCGCTACTTTACCAACGATTATCGCCTCAAATGTAGTGTACAACCCAGGAGCGCCAACACCGAACAAGCGATCAACTGTGGCGATTATTTTCCCGATGCCTAGTTTGCCATAATACCGAAAAGCTTTTCGAGATGGTGCGAAATTTGCTAGTCTAGGCTAAATAGGTCTGAAATAGTATAGAAACGTGGATACAATTATTGGTCGGGGCAAAACAGCCCGTAGAGCTTACGGTATCGATGAAATCGCACTTGTACCCGGAGTGCGAACCCTCGATCCTAGTTTAGCCGATACCCGTTGGTCTCTCGGCAATATCGAGCGGGAAATCCCGATTATCGCCAGCGCTATGGATGGGGTGGTGGATACTAAAATGGCCGTCCTTCTCTCCGAGTTGGGGGCGCTAGGGGTACTAAACCTCGAAGGTATTCAAACTCGTTACGAGGATCCTAACCCGATTCTCGATCGCATTGCGGCGGTCGGCAAAGCAGAATTCGTCGGTTTAATGCAGGAACTCTACGCAGAACCGATTAAACCGCAACTAATCGAGCTTCGTATTCAAGAAATTAAAGAAAAAGGCGGTATTGCGGCAGTTAGCCTCACCCCTGCCGGTGCCGTCAAATACGGTGCTATCGTTGCCCAAGCAGCGGCCGATATTCTCTTTGTCCAAGCAACGGTTGTTTCCACTGCCCATTTATCCCCGGAAGCTATCACCCCCCTCGATTTGGTGCAACTGTGCCAAGAAATGCCCATTCCCGTGGTTTTGGGTAACTGCGTCACCTACGAAGTCGCCCTTAACCTGATGAAAACCGGGGCAGCTGGGGTTTTAGTCGGTATCGGTCCGGGGGCTGCCTGTACTTCTCGCGGCGTTTTAGGAGTGGGAGTTCCCCAAGCCACTGCTGTGGCCGATTGTGCCGCCGCTAGGGACGATTTTTTCCAAGAAACCGGTAAATACGTCCCCGTTATTGCCGATGGCGGCATTATTACCGGCGGTGATATCTGCAAATGTATCGCCTGTGGTGCTGACGCGGTGATGATTGGTTCTCCCATTGCCCGGTCATTGGAGGCCCCTGGCCGCGGTTTTCACTGGGGTATGGCCACACCTAGTCCGGTTCTACCCCGGGGGACCCGAATTAGTGTGGGCAGTACGGGAACTATTGCCGAAATCCTCGTTGGACCGGCAAAATTAGATGATGGTACTCATAACCTCCTAGGGGCGCTGAAAACCAGTATGGGAACTTTAGGTGCTAAGAACTTAAGAGAAATGCAACAGGTGGAAGTGGTGATTGCTCCCTCGCTGCTGACGGAGGGGAAAGTCTATCAAAAGGCCCAGCAGTTAGGTATGGGTAAATAAAAGTTATCGGTGAACAGCGATCGGTTATCATCAGTGTTAAGTTTTTTATTTTTGCTGGAGATGGGTTTTCTGCTTGGGATTACCATCACCTTCAGGTTCGGTTCTACCGACTCCCACTATTTCAAAAAACTGTTAGATTGGAAGAACCAAAAGGGTAATTTAAAAAAATTGAGTTAAGGAGATCAAAGGTGTATAGAGAAAACGATCGCCATCACAATTTATTTGGTACCGATAGCGAATTTTCCGAGAGTTTGTGGCAGTATGTGCAGACCCTAAGTCCAGAAACAATCGCCCAACTCTCGAAACCGGAGTCCCCAGAGGTTTTCCAGGTGATGGAACGCAACATTATCGGACTTTTGGGCAACCTTCCCTCTGAACATTTCGGGGTCACTATCAGTACCAGTCGCGAACATCTAGGCCGGTTATTGGCCTCGGCAATGATGAGTGGTTACTTTCTCCGCAATGCCGAACAGAGAATGAATTTTGAGAAATCCCTCGCTACTCTCCAGAGCGGTTCTAGCGATGTTTAAAGTTGAGCGGTAGTTAGTGGGAAAGGGAAAAAGATGACTTGGATCTGGCTAATAAATAATAAATGATGACTGATGACTGATAGCTGATTAAAGACAATTGGCTCTTCTAGGTTCTGTGTGATAAGTTTAATTGACATAGGATCGATCGATCTTTGTGTCCTTTGTGTCTTTGTGGTTCGTTCCACCCCCTCGCTCTTGAGAAATGTATCTTAGAATACATTTTACCCACCAAAGCTGGGAGAGCCGACAATTTTGCTGCCAGAGTAGTTCTTTTTCAATTGCCTGTTTTTCTCCGGGAGGGACAGTCCTTTCTGGCATAATATAAAGTCCCAGGGATTTAATCTGTTGATCCCTGCCGTGCTGCTAATTCCAGTTTTGACAGAGATACTGACCAAACTCTCCATATCAAATGGCAGTAAGTACCTAAGCAAAATTAATTACACATATCTAACCACCTCTTGCCTCTTGCCTATCTTCACTAGGAAATTAATTTTGCACGACTACTTAACATTGCTGTCTTTTCACTGATTACTGATCACTGATTATCGGGACGGGGAAGAATTGATCGAGGGTAAAGAAGGAGAAATTTCACCACCTCGATCAAATATTTCCAGATTCCATTGACCGAAACGATTACTTTCAAAAGCAATAAAACGACCGTTACCACTAATCGTCGGACGACGCACTTCTCCTAAAATATTTTCGGTGAGATTTTTGGTTTGCAGAGTTTGTCGATCATAAATATATATATCGGGTTTACCGGACTGTTCCGACACATAAACAATATAGCGACCATCGGCACTAATATCCGGTTGATCTTGATAGGTTTTTGCTTGATTTAACCCGGGTAGGGGAACTAAACGATTAGCCACTCGATCGAATAAATAAATCGTTCGTTGACCCCTGCGATCGGAGGCAAAGACCAGATAACGACCATCGTAGTTAAAACGGGGATTATCTTCAGAGGAAGGGGTATTTAAAGTATTTCCTAAAAGCTGTTGGGGAGGGGTGACAAAACCCGCATCACTACATCCCCCCAGACTGATGATATTAACCGCAAGCAAAAGTCCCAGAAGTTTAGGAAACCTGATCATCGGTCGGCACCGGGGAAGGAAGGATACAACAATTAATATCATCTAGACAAACTTTACCCCAATGCAATGCCCAACGCACCAACTCCACCCGATTATCGGTTTTTGTTTTCGTCAAGATGTTACTAATATGATTATCGACGGTACGCTTACTAATCTCTAGCTTTTCCGAGATTTCTTGATTAGTTAAACCATTAGCCACTAAATCGAGTATTTCTAGCTCTCGATCAGATAATGAAGCGGCTGTTTGAAACTTCCCAGCAGACATGAGTATAATTCCTCTAGTATATCTACTTATCATTCTAGAAGAATTTTTTCTTCTAGGAATCGATAATCAGTAATCAGTGATCAGTAAACAGTAATCAGTGAAAAGACAGCAATGTTACTGCCATTTAATCATGCACACTTAATAGATACTGCTCACTTAATACTCAAAACCTGACAGGGGGACAAGCTGGCTGAACTCTTTACAGTACAAGCTTTTTGGGGTGTTCGAGCCAAAAAGTTCGATGCAGCTGATCCCCAGTTGTTGATCAAGATTTCTAGTAAGCTCGCCCAAATCCCTGATTCTCTCCTTAGCTTTTTGGCTGAAAGCGATGTATCTGTTTGTAACTGAAGAGCCTCAAAACCTTTGTGGACAATGCTTTGAGAGGGATTGTTCCCCTGTCAGACTCCAAACTGATCACGGATAGCTGACGGCTGGTACTATATAATGAAAAACGCTCCTTAGTTAGATATTGAGAAAAACATGGAAGTTATCCCCGCTATTGATATTCTCGATGGCAAATGTGTGCGACTTTATCAGGGAGATTACCAACAATCGCAGGTTTTTAACGATAATCCCGCAATAGTGGCGCGAGAATGGGTCAATCAGGGGGCAACCAGATTACATTTAGTTGATTTGGATGGAGCTAAAGAGGGTAAATCGGTTAATTTGTCAACTATTGAAACAATTCTTAATGATATTGCCATCCCGGTGCAGGTGGGGGGTGGACTGCGAGATCTAGAAACGGTGAGTAATCTCCTAAAAATCGGGGTAGAAAAGGCGATTTTAGGGACAATAGCCGTAGAAAAGCCAGAATTAGTCAGCGAACTTTGTCAAAGCTTTCCGGGGCAAATAATTGTTGGTATTGATGCTCGCGATGGCAAAGTAGCCACTCGGGGTTGGTTAGAAACCTCCGAGGTAGAAGCGATCGCTCTTGGGCAAGATATGGCAAAAAGAGGGGCCAGCACGATTATCTACACTGACATTCATCGAGATGGCACGCTTTCTGGCCCTAATCTCGCCGCTTTGCGAGAATTAGCCGAATCTGTCGAAATTCCCGTGATCGCCTCCGGGGGTATTAGTTCCCTGACGGATCTACTGAGTTTATTGTCTTTGGAACCTTTGGGAGTAACGGGAGTAATCGTGGGCCGCGCCCTTTATACCGGTGCAGTTAACCTCTCGGAAGCGATTAACGCCATCGGATCGGGCCGTTGGCAGGATGTACCCCCGAATTTTTTCGCTTAACGGACTTGTTTGAGAGTATCCACCTGTTTGTTGAACATATCGGTAAATAGTCCCAAAACAGTGCGATTTTCATTGACTTTGATGTTGACGCTCACGGACATCCCCGATTGCAGGGGTAGAGTGGATTGATCTTTCAAAACTAAATCTTGACTGTTCAAGCGTACCCGGACGGGGAACCGATAAAAACGGTGATTTTCGTCGGGAGGTAAAGCATCGGAACCGATCGAGATTACTTCTCCCTTAATATCGCCGTATTCACTGTAGGAAAAGGAATCAATGCGAATATCGGCTTTTTGTCCCACGCGGACAAAACCGATGTCTTGGTTAGTCACGTCCACCTCTGCCACTAAACAACCTTTAGCGGCATCTTTGACCTGGGTGGGACAGCCATCGGGAACAAGTTTTAATAATGCCTCCGCTTGACTCGGTTGGGGAACAAACCCCGGCCGCGCCTTGAGATCAAAGACCACACCATCGATGGGGGCGGTAATTTTTTGATATTTAATCGTCTGTTGTGCTTGACTAATTTGACTGTCTAGTTCAGCAATGCGCTTGTTATTATCAATGATAATGCGACTGATCTGACTATCGATTTCAGCGATCCGTTTGTGATTGTCCGCCATTTTATCGCGCACATCTTTTTCCGTGATTACCGTGGTATTAATCAGCTTTTCTCGCGCTTGGGAGATCAACAGGAAATAACGCTTTTCCTCCTGTTCCAAACGGGAAATTTCGGCGATGCCGGTTTGTACTTCTTTCTCTTGTTTTTCTTGATCGATTTTGCCATTAGCCTCTTGCTGCAGCAGTTCATTTTGACGGTCAGTAACCGATTGTTTTTGCTTGTTGATCTGATAACGAGCCACTGCTCCTTCTTCTGCCAACGGTTCAATATCGTTAAGAATATTGCGCTCGATATCCAAGCTTTCTTGGCCCTGTTTCATGGCATTGGCATTACGAGTCTTAATTTCTTCTAAGACGAAGCGATCATTAATTAATTGCGAGCGGGCATCGGCCAACTGTACCCTAGTTTGGGCCAATTGTTTTTCTAGTTGTTCCATTTCCAATCTAGCGGCCGCTTGTCGAGAATCGGACTCCCGTTGGGCCGCCTCTAAACGGGCTAATTGATCACCTTGTAAAGAAGATCTAGAGGCACCTTCATTGACCTGTGCTTGATAAAGTTGATTTTCTGCCACCAAAGCGGCACGATTACGGGCTAAGTCGGCGATTTCACTCGGTAATTTTAATTGAGCGATCGAACTTTCCACTGCTGCCGGTGTCAGATCCTGCGCCATTAAGAGACGATAGAATTGATTTTCCTTCTCAGCACTGGTGCGAATTTTTCTCAAGGATTCTAACTGCACTTTCGAGGCACTGGAATCCATTAAAACCAGTACATCACCTTTGTTAACTCGATCGCCGTCTTTAACTTTAACTTCCTGTACTACCCCATTCACCGGTGATTGTACTTCTTGCACTTTGCCCTGGGGTTTAAGTTGTCCTTGGGCGCCCACCACCTGCTCGATTTTGGCGAACGCTGACCAAATTAAAGCGGCAGTGGTGACACTCATTAATGTCCAGATAATCGTCCGCGACCAAATGGGCGATTGTTTCAGGATCACCGATTGTTCCGGTGGGCTGAAAGTGGGTAAGGAAGGGGTAATACTTTTATTTTTCGTGGTAGTGGCCACGTTTTTACCCGCTTGGGTCAGTTCATCGCTTTTACCGTTGCCGTTGCCGTTTTGACCGTTGTTAGAATTACCATCCATGAAGATTCTCCTATATTTATTTTTTCAGTGTTGCCAAAGGCACGGCGTAGCCGTCCAGTGAACAGTAAACAGTAATCAGTGAACCGATAACCGTTTACTGATCACTGATAACTGATAACTGATAACTGATCACTGATCACTGATCACTGATAACTGACTGACTAGATTTGCGAATCCTGTTGTTTATAGAGAGTATAGTAAAGGCCTTTTTTGGCCATTAATTCCTCGTGGGTGCCTTCCTCCGCTACTGTCCCTTTATCCATCATGACAATAATATCGGCGGATTTGATCGAAGCTAGACGATGGGTGATAAAAAAGACCGTATGATCCTTGAAAGCTTCTTTGAGATTCAGACACACTTGCCGTTCGGTGTTATAGTCGAGGGCGCTGGTGGCCTCATCAAGAATGAGAATTTGCGGTCTTTGCAGGACGGAACGAGCGATGGCAACCCGTTGTCGTTGTCCCCCCGATAGGGATGCTCCCCGTTCACCGACACGGGTATTATAGCCATTGGGCAGGGTCATAATAAATTCGTGGGCCGCCGCTGTTTTCGCTGCCGAGACAATTTCCTCCACAGTAGCATCTGGGTTAGTCAGGGCGATATTTTCCTGTACCGTACCGTCAAATAATAGGGTTTCTTGGGGAACCATGCCGATTTGACGACGCAGGGAATAGAGTTCCACTTTATTGATATCATAGCCATCAATGAGAATCCGTCCCGATTCTGGTTCGTAGAGACGGGCTAATAGTTTAGTGATGGTACTTTTCCCGGCACCACTTTCTCCCACCAAAGCGACAAAAGTACCGGCGGGGAATTCTAAATTGACGTTGTATAGTTGCAGGGCGCCGTGGGGATTGAAGCGGAAAGCGAGGTTTTCGTAGGTGACATGGCCTTTAATTAAGGGCATGGGTATATTTTGGCGATCTAGTTCCGCTTCTTGGGGAGTATCGACGATATCGGCCAATCTTTCCAGGGATAAGCCGGTTTCTTGGAAGTTTTGCCAGAGTTGGGTCAAACGCAGAATCGGCGAGGTAACGTAGGAAGAGATAATCCGGAAGGCGATTAATTGACCGAGAGTGAGTTTTCCGTCTAAAACTAAGGCTGCTCCCACCCACAGCACTAATAAACCCGATAATTGGTTAAAGAAGTGACTAAAGGAACCGGCCAAAGTTGAGGTCATGACCGTTTGAAAACCTTCGGCCACATAGCGCGCATAACGCTCTTGCCACTGCCAACGGGAACGCAATTCGATATTCTGTGCTTTCACGGTTTGGATTCCCGTCATTACCTCCACTAGATAGGATTGGGTTTCGGCGTTTCGTTCCGCTTTTGCTCGCAGTTGTCGCCGCACGATCGGTGCGAAAATAGCTGTGGAGAGAACTAAAATCGGCACGACTCCCAGGGCCCAAACGGTTAGGATCGGGCTATAGATCAACATAACCACGATGTAGATAACCGAGAAAATGGCATCTAATACCACCGTTAGGGCTGTACCTGTTAAAAATTGCCGAATATTCTCTAATTCGTTGATTCTTGTCGAAATTTCCCCCACAGGTCGCCGTTCAAAGTATTTCAGCGGTAAGCGCAGCAGGTGATCGATAATTTCCGAACCGAGGGTCATGTCGATGCGGTTAGTGGTATCGACAAAAAGGGATGTCCTCAAAAAGGTTAAAATTCCCTCAAAAACGGCAATTACTAAGAGGAAAACCCCGAGGGTGTTCAGAGTTTCCGGGCTATTCTGCACGATCACTTTATCGATGATCACCTGAATCATCAAGGGATTGGCTAGGGCAAACAACTGCACGAAGAAAGAAGCGATAAAAACTTCTATTAAGACTCGTTTATGTTTCTTGACAGAGGGCCAAAACCATGATAGGCCAAAACGCTGTTGCTGGGTGTGTTTGGTGGGTTTGAGCAGAATTACTTCCCCTTTTTCGCCCCAAGATTCCAGAAATTCGCTGGTTTTGCGTTTAATTATCCCCCGTTCGGGAACGGCGATCGTGGTTTCCCGTTGATTAATTTCGTAGAGGATAACGATGGTGTCTTGCCAGCGAATTAGGGCAGGAGGGTTGATATTGGGCAAGGAAGTAGCATTTAGGGGTACTAATTGGCTATGGAGTCCCACTACCTCAGCCACAGCCCCACACAGGGGCAGGGAAAGGCTGCCAGTTCTTTGCAGTTGATCCCTTAGTATGCGTTGGATCACGTCCTTGCGAAAGGGGATATTAAAATATTTGCAGATCATCTGAAAACAGGCACTCACCGCCTCTAGTTCCGTTTTTCCCCTGAAAAAAGGATAGGATTTCTGGTTTTTCTGGACAGTTTTTTCAAGGTCGATATCGCTGGTGATGTCGCTTATTCTTCCTTGGGGGATATCCAATACCTGGGTGGGTTTATTTCCTTTGATGACTTGGGTTTCCCAGATATCATCCGTTTCTGTTGCTGCGGCCGCTTCGGTGGCAACTGTCAGGAATTCGTCTAACTGATTGGAGGAAAGACCTAATAAGCGGGCGTTAGTCGGATTATTCTGGGTGATAACTGTGCCGATAGGATAATTATCGGTATTTTCGCTGACTAACCAGAGATAATCATCGTTAATCTGGTTGTAGGACACACAAGCTTTGTTTAAAAGAGCCTGAGCAATTTCTTTCAGGTCCCCCCCACCCCAGGCCTGTTGATTAAGATAGGAGCCTAGGACAGCATAAACTTCAGCGATTGAGGTTTCTTTAAAGAAATGTTCCTTAAATTCGGGGTAATTATTGATTAAATACCAAAAATCCTCTTCTTTTAAGGTTAAACAGATCGTGACTTCCGAAGAAGCGATCACCGTTTCACAGGGGCTACCGCGCAGAAGACTAATCCACCCGAATAAATCGGCCGGCTGCAATTTAGCCAAAGTAACCGGCAACGGATTGTTAACCCTAGCATCGTAACCCAAAAGTCTGGCCTCTCCCTGGTAGAGAAGAACGAGGTGAGAGGGTAAGCGGTCGCACTTGAGTATGGCATTGCCCATCTCATAGCGAAAGGGTTGTAATTTCTGGCCCAGAGAACGTCTAACCTCGACGGGCAGGCGATCAAAGGGCTGTACAGTCTCCAGAAAGGCGGTAAAATCTAAAGTGGTGTAACTCATTAGCTAGGCGAAAATTGACTAAGTTGGCAAATAATTAAGCGAAAAGACTGGGTTTACCCAGCTTTGCAAGGGATGCTATATAACCGATACCTGCTCGCTATTGACTGGGGTTGATTCGGAGATAAATTTCACTGTTTGCATTTGAGTCATTAACCATTGTTGGAATAAATCATTGCGTAAGCGTTGACGGGTGGGAGTATCCAGTTCACAGGATAAATATTTTTCTAACCGGACAATCACGACCCATTCTCCCACTTGCGTCGGTGGCCACAGTTGCCCCGGTTTACTTGCTTTGAGAATTTGCCCGATCTGGGGATGGGGGACGCTCAGTTCCACCGGTCCGAGCAGTCCTCCGGTTTCCGCTTCTGATCCTTGGGAATATTTTTTGGCTAGTTCAGCGAAGCTATTTTCTCGATCCTGTATCCGGAAAAATAGTTCCTGGGCAATGCCGAGATTTTTTGTCCGAATCAGCGAATAAACCACCTTATCCAATTGATTTTTGACTTGCAAGAAGTAGGATTCTACTTTGTTATCCCAAGTCTCCTGTTTAAATTTTTCCAATTTAATGTCCCGAAGAATTAGATATTCTAGTTGTTCGGAATCCATCCCGTTTTGTCGTAACCAAGATTTCATTTGTTCATCGTTGGCAATTTGATTATTTTGATAGAAACGGGAATAGGCGGCGTTTCTTTCTTCAGGATTGCAGCTGCTATTGGCGATCGCTTGCTCGATAATTACTTCCCGGATTAACTGCGGTAACATACCATATTTGGTCAAAAGAGGCAAGACCTGTGAGTCGCTAATTTTTTGCTCGCCGATTTCAATAATTGAACTCATAATAAATACATTTTCCCCACAGAAAGGTTTAAAACTATAAACTCTAGAAGCTTCTAAATTTTATTGAGGTGATTATACGTCAAAACAGCGATTTCAAGACACCCCCCCATTTTAATTGTAGTTTTCCCCCATGAAAGCCGAAGATTACAGAAATTAAAGAAATAAGTCGGTTCTCTGGGTGGGGATGGTGAGGGGAAGTAGCTCTGGTCTGGCCGATCGTCCCCCCAAAATCCGGCTCGGAAACCCCTAATTACGCCTCTAATTAACTAGAATAGACTTCTTGAAGAAGTGGGGGAAGGGGGGAAGGGGAAATTTTAACCTTTAACCCTGCCCTTTTCCCTACATTTGCGGAAAAAATTTTTTTTGATTTATGCAAGAGATGTAATGATAGGATATAGGTCTGACTGCCTTGGAGAGGTGGCAGAGTGGTCGATTGCGCTCGACTTGAAATCGAGTAACCAGCAATGGTTCGTGGGTTCAAATCCCACCCTCTCCGTACTCAACCAATCAAATTGGCGCTCAGGTGTCCCGATTGTTGGTAGGGAGGGGAAAATAAAATATACTAGGCTAAAAGGATAATATTGAGGCGATAGCCCCCTGGCATGGTTTTTTGGAAAAGATTGTTTAATAGCTCGGAAGTCACTGCACCACCTGACTATTCGGGAGACTTGGTAGAGGTTGCCCAGAATGACCTCGGACAGACACGAGTGTTTTTTAGTACCGATCGAGAGCTAGACCTATATGAGTTAGAAGAACTTTGTGACTCGGTAGGTTGGGCCCGTCGTCCTTTACGCAAAGTTAAAAAGGCGATCGAATGTAGTTTTTTAGTGGTGTCGATGTGGGAAGTGCGAGGTAATCGTCGTCGTTTAGTGGGTTTTGCTCGTGCCACTTCCGATCACGCTTTTAATGCTACGGTCTGGGATGTGGTGGTTCATCCTAACTATCAAAGTAAAGGCTTTGGTAAAGCCTTAATGAAATTTATGATCAGGAAGTTGCGAGGTGAGGACATCAGTAATATAACTCTTTTCGCCGATCCGCAGGTGGTGGATTTCTATCGTCGTCTCGGTTTTGTTCTCGATCCCGAAGGTATTAAAGGGATGTTTTGGTATCCCGATTAAGAACGCCGCTCTTAGGCTATACTAAAAAAAGAGTTCACTTCGGGATGTAGCGCAGCTTGGTAGCGCGCCTGCTTTGGGAGCAGGATGCCGCAGGTTCAAATCCTGTCATCCCGACTTAAGAGAAAATTCGGAGAAGTAGGAGATTCTTGGGGAATCATCAGGGTTTTTCTCTAGAAAAATTGCCCTGGCCTCCCCATGTCTCCCACTGCTGCTTGTAATATCTCGACCGAGGATTATTCTTCTTCTTCGTAATCCTCCTCGAAATCGTCCTCCTCTCCTTCCTCATCAGCTGCTGACCAGCGATCGCTGATAGGTGGGCGACTAAAGCGACTGCTGCCGCGGGAGGAGAGGAAAGCCATTTCATCATCCTCTAAATCGACCACATCACCCTCAGCGTAGGCGCGAGCGGTTTGATCGTCAAGAATCATATCGCTATCGTCACTACTATCGCCGAAACCGGGACGGGGGGGGAGTCCGATCCCGCCGGGGGCAGCGTAATAGCTACGATTGTTGTAGTTATATTCCTCCTCTGGGGGGGGGTAATCGCCGATCCCCGCCGTGTTTTCGTGGGCATTGAAGCCAGTACCTGCCGGAATCAGACGACCGATAATCACGTTTTCCTTGAGACCGCGTAACCAGTCGGACTTGCCTTCGATCGCCGCTTCGGTGAGAACGCGGGTGGTTTCTTGGAAGGAGGCGGCACTGATAAAGCTATCGGTATTCAAGGAGGCCTTGGTGATTCCCAGTAGTACAGGCGTATATTTAGCCGCCGCCCCGCCGGTGATCGACATGGCTTCGTTGACCGTCTCCACCTGTCGCAGTTCCAACAATTCCCCGGGTAACATACTGGTATCGCCGCCGTCATCGATCCGCACCTTAGAGGTCATCTGACGCACGATCACTTCGATGTGTTTATCGGCAATATCGATTCCCTGGGATTGATAGACCGACTGTACCTGATCAACGAGGAACATCTGGGTTTTTTCTAAGGCCTTCAGGGCTGCTTCGTAACTGCCCAGGCTATCCACATAATAATTAAAGAACACCTCTAAAATCTCGTGGGGATTAGCCTGACCATCGGTTAACGCCTGACCCACATCGATACGCTGATTATCGCTCACCAGAGGATTTTGACTGCCTAAAAGCGGATATTCACTGATCGTGCCGTCATCTTCGACCACCTTAATATCGACAATCTCAGAATCTTGGTACTCCACTTGACAAACTCCCGGTTTGCGTGCTAGGACACAAGCCTCTTTCGGTTTGCGTGCTTCGAGCAGTTCTTCGATTCTGGGTAAACCTTGAATGATATCCCCAGTTTTCGAGCGCTCAAACACCAACAGCACCAAATTATCGCCCCGTTGGACTAAATCCCCCTCATCGATGTGCAGAATGGCCCCCGCCGATACTCGGTAGGGTCGGGCGCTACGCAGACGGATATCATAGCCAGTGGCGGTTTTGTCAACGGCCAACACTTGACCGGAATTGGGGGCTAAAACTCCGGCACCGATCTCGGTTTCGGCGATTACCAGATCCCCGGCCTTGACGGTGGCAGCAACAGAGATCGGGAGAATAAACTCGTCACTGGTACGCACGATTAAAAGACGGCGCACCGCTTCGCTCCCCTTGCGAATCCCGCGAATTTCTCCAGTTTCCTTACACTGGATCTCGGTGCGGGCTACCACTGCCCCCGGTGGAATTTCATCGCCATCTTGGACGAGAACGCGAGTCTGAATATTACCCCCTAAAGGATCACCATCGCTATCCCGACGCAGCACCAGAGATTCCAGAATAACTAACTGTAAACGCTGACAATCGCTGTCCTCAATCGGTTCTAGCTCGATATCAGCCGTCAGATGGGAGACCGATTCTGGTTCTTCGCTAGAAATTTCTAGGACTAATTGGGTGCTGATCAGTTGACAACCCTCGACGGATTTAACTCTTTCCCCGTCTTTAAAGAAGATGCGCTGCACCGATCGCAATTCGATATGCCGTCCCCCTTCTTGGTTAGCGGACCCTTGGGTCGGAGAAGTGGATTGGTCATCGACGGTGAACTCCTGTACTGGTCGCAGTAGTAGCCCCAAACCCTCGTTAGTTTCCACCCATTCCGCTTGCCGTAACTCTTCGATCGTGACTTCGGGAGTCAACTGTGTTCCAGGGTAAATTAACTGTTCTTGGGCAATTCCGGAGGATTCCGGTTCGAGATCCATAAATAACAGCCCCGGTTTGACAATAATCTCCCGGAGGATGTCATTTTTCTGGATCACTTCCACCACACCGCTAGAGTTACAGAAGATGTCTTTAACCACTTCTTCCCCTGCTTCCACATACTGCCCATCTTCCACCTGTAAGAGGGAGATATCTTTATTAACTTCGTGAGTTTCTTCGGGAATCCAGAGGATCGTGCCGCCTTTGGTGATTTCATAACCCTGTTTGCGGCTGCCTTTGGAGACTTCGATATCGACGTATTTAATCATGCCGCCGGTGTGGGTTTGATAGCGATCATCGATTAACTCGGCGACAATGGCATGATTCTGTACTTTTGTCCCC
The DNA here is from genome assembly GCF_003019735.1 of Microcystis sp. MC19. NCBI lineage: Bacteria > Bacillati > Cyanobacteriota > Cyanophyceae > Chroococcales > Microcystaceae > Microcystis > Microcystis sp. MC19. Next base: position 4,337,090 of record NZ_CP020664.1, read on the forward strand.
GGAGTGGTTTTCAGCAGGAAGCGTTGACCATCTCCGGTATGAATAATAAATTGTTCCCGACCGGCACTACTTTCTACCTTTACTTCGGCCTGATCCAAAGACACGGAAGCGGTGACGATATCGATTTCCCGGCTATTGGGGGCTAAACGCACCAAACCGCCGTTAGTGGATACCAACTTAGTTTCCGCCAGAACATCCCCCACTTGTACTTGATCGCCGTTACTGACCACGGGTTCGGCCCCTGGGGGCAAGTTATACACTTCTCCGGAGAGAATCCATAGTAATCCCCCCCGTTGGGCGATGCGGGTGGTGTTGCCTTGGCGATCAGTTTTTTCTTCTGGCACTAATTGGGAGAATAGCACCTCACCAGCTAAGTCACTGGTTACGTCTTTTGTGGCTTTTTCTGTCGATTTTTGGACTTTATCGGAGGTAATTTCCGCTAGTAACTGTTCCTCGCTTACTGTTGCCCCATCGGTGACGAATAGCAGTGAACCAGGAGTCAAAGAGTAGGTGACAGTTTCTTTAGTTTTATCCCTGGGTGTTAATTTAATTTCCCCTGGGGCCTCCACTTGATCCCGTTCATCTCCGTGGCGGGTTCGCACGTTACGGATACTTAACCCCGGCAGAAAACGCACAGTTCCCTCGAAGGGACTCCGCACTTGCCGGGCTACTTCTCCGGTAAATACGCCCCCGGTGTGGAAGGTCCGCATGGTTAACTGAGTCCCCGGTTCCCCGATCGATTGGGCGGCAATAATTCCCACTGCTTCCCCCATATCCACTGGATGACCGTGGGCGAGACTCCAACCGTAACAGGTTTGGCAAACCGAGCGGGCTGCTTCACAGGTTAAGGGGCTGCGGACCTTGATTTTATCGACCAGTTTGCCCAGTTTTTCCGCCGTTTCGTCATCGATAATCTGGTTACGGGTGGCGATCACTTCTCCCTTGACCACCACATCTTCGGCCAGGGAGCGCCCTAATAGGCGATCGCTTAAGGGAATTAACACGCGATCGCCATCGGTCATGGCGGTTAATTCGATGTAACGATTGGTGCCACAATCGGCCTCGCGGACGATGACATCTTGGGACACATCGACGAGACGACGAGTCAAATAACCGGAATCTGCCGTCCGTAGGGCTGTATCAACTAAACCTTTGCGCGCCCCGTAGGAGGAAATAACGTATTCGGTAACGGTCAATCCTTCCCGGAAGTTAGTCTTAATCGGGAGGTCGATAATTTCCCCCTGGGGATTAGCCATTAACCCCCGCATTCCCACTAACTGACGTACTTGGCTCATATTACCCCGCGCTCCGGAGAAAGCCATCATATAGACGGAGTTGAGGGGATCGGTAACTTGGAAGTTGCGAATTACTTCATCTTTAAGCGATTCAGATGTACTATTCCAAGTGTCAATTACTTTTTGGAAGCGTTCCACTTCGGTGATTTCCCCGCGCACATAACGCTGTTCGGTTTGCCGGATTTCCTGTTCGGCACTTTCGATCATCTGTCGTTTAGCCGGCGGTACGGTTAAATCATCCACACTAATGGAAACCCCTGCTTTGGTAGCGAAACGAAAACCGAGGTTTTTCAATTCATCGGCCATTTGTGAACAGCGCGCCGAACCGTAGTTTTGATAGGCCCAAGCGATCAGTTTTTTTAGTTTTCCTTTGTCAACAGTTTGGTTATAAAACATCTCGATCCGGGTAACAAGTAAACAGCTATTAGCTATCAGCATTCAGCATTCAGCTATCAGTTAGAAAAGGGAACAGAAAACAGGGAATAGGGAACGGGGAATAGGCAAATTTTTACTTTACTGTCCTTTTTTTTGCTTTTTCCTGGAAAATTCTCTCCTGTCTCCTGACTGGAAAGAGGGTGTAGGGTGTGGGGTGTGGGGTGTGGGGAAAGAAACCTCTTTCATCTCTGGGGGTGAAAATTTTTTCATCGGGACTGACTCCTGACTTCTCACTGATAACTGATAACTGATAACTGAAATTACACTTCCGATTCTTCTTCCTCAAGGTCTTCCGTGGTTAAGGATTCGTAGGTGGGGCGAGAGGGGGCGCGACGGCCGACATCGACCATCAGATCCACCTCCACATCGCGGGAAGTACCATCGGGGGCATTTTCCACCTTGTGAACGGCGATATCGAGGCCGAGGGATTGCAATTCTCGCATCAAAACCTTAAAGGATTCTGGCGTACCCGGGCGGGGAATCGGCTTACCTTTTACGATCGCATTTAAAGCCTCATTCCGTCCTTGCATATCATCGGATTTCACCGTTAGCAATTCCTGCAAAGTATAGGCCGCCCCGTAGGCCTCCAGGGCCCAGACTTCCATTTCTCCGAAGCGCTGTCCCCCCTGTTGAGCTTTACCGCCCAAGGGTTGCTGAGTAACCAAGGAGTAGGGACCGGTAGAACGGGCGTGAATCTTATCATCAACCAGGTGAACCAGTTTTAACATATAGGCCATACCGACGGTAACGGGACGGTCAAAGGGTTCGCCGGTGCGACCATCATAGACGGTAACTTTGCCGGCGTGTTCTTCCTTGAAAACCCAATCGCGATTAGGTTTTTTCGAGGCATTTTCGAGCAATCCGTGGACGGTTAAACGGCTGGCTTCCTCCCCGTACATTTCGTCAAAGGGAGTAATCTTAAAGCGCACGCCCAGATTTTCGCCGGCCCAACCCAGTAAACATTCAAACACCTGACCCACGTTCATGCGACTGGGAACCCCTAGGGGATTGAGAACGATATCGACGGGACGACCATCGGGGAGGTAGGGCATATCTTCTAGGGGCAGAATCCGAGAAATAATCCCTTTATTGCCGTGACGACCCGCCATTTTATCGCCCACTTGGATTTTGCGTTTTTGGGCAACGTAGACCCGCACCACCATATTGGCCCCGGGGGGTAATTCATCCCCCTGTTCGCGGGTAAATACCCGCACATCCACTACCCGGCCTTTTTCGCCGTTGGGGACGCGTAGGGAGTTATCCCGTACATCCCGGGCCTTTTCGCCGAAAATTGCCCGCAGTAGTTTTTCCTCAGGGGGTTGGTCTGATTCTCCTTTCGGGGTGACTTTGCCCACGAGGATATCGCTGGCTTCTACCCAAGCACCGATGCGAATAATGCCGCGTTCATCGAGGTTTCGCAGGGCATCTTCACCGACGTTGGGAATTTCCCTGGTGATTTCCTCAGGTCCAAGTTTAGTTTGACGGGCTTCGATTTCGTATTTTTCGATGTGGATACTGGTATAGACATCTTGAGCCACCAGTCTTTCACTGATTAAAATCGCGTCTTCGTAGTTATAGCCTTCCCAGGGCATATAGGCGACGAGGATATTCTGTCCGAGGGCGATTTCTCCTCCTTCGGTGGCGGAACCATCGGCGAGGATCTGCCCGGGGACAACCTGTTCCCCTTGATAGACTAAAGGACGCTGATTTAGGCAGGTATCTTGGTTAGAGCGTTGATATTTCTGAATTTCGTACTCGATCTCGCTCTTACCAAAAATCTCTTTGTCTTCATCCGCCACTTTGATGCGAATCCGGTTAGCATCGACGTAGGAAACGACCCCATTGGTACGGGAAACGATGACCATGCCGGAGTCGCGAGCGGCCTGTGCTTCCAATCCCGTTCCCACAAGGGGACGTTCGGGACGCAGCAGGGGAACCGCTTGTCGTTGCATATTAGAACCCATGAGGGCGCGGTTAGCGTCGTCGTGTTCGAGGAAGGGAATCAGGGAAGTGGCCACCGAGACAATTTGCACGGGGGAAACACAAACGTAGTCCACTTGTTCGGGGGAAGTGGTGGAGAATTCCTGCCGATAGCGCACGGGGATAGTTTCGCCGAGGATATAACCATTTTCATCGGTGGCTACGTCTCCCGGTGCGACTCTGAGATCGTCTTCTTCGTCGGCGGTGAGGTATTTAACGGGGAGATCATAGCGGACTCGGCCATTTTCCACCACATAACAGGGGGTTTCAATAAAACCGTAGTCGTTGACGCGAGCGTAGGTGGCCAGGGAACCGATTAAGCCGGCGTTGGGACCTTCGGGGGTTTCCACCGGACAGATGCGGCCGTGGTGGGAGGGGTGAATGTCGCGCACGGCAAAACCGGCCCGTTCCCGGGTCAGACCGCCGGGTCCAAGGGCGGAGATACGGCGTTTATGGGTCAATTCCGCTAGGGGGTTGGTTTGATCCATGAACTGGGAGAGTTGCGAGGAACCAAAGAATTCTTTAATGGCCGCTACTAGGGGTTTCGGGTTGACTAGGGAAGCGGGGGTGAGGTTTTGGGATTCGCTGACGGTCATCCGTTCCCGAATGATTCTTTCTAAGCGGTTTAAACCTACTCGCACTTGGTTTTGTAGCAGTTCACCCACGGAACGGACGCGACGGTTGCCGAGGTGGTCGATGTCGTCGGTGTTGCCGATGTCAAATTCGAGGTTAATTAGGTAGTCGATCGCCGCTAAGATGTCGGTGGTGGTGAGAACGCGCTGGTTATCGGGGACGTTGAGGCGTAGTTTTTTGTTGAGTTTATAACGACCAACGCGACCGAGATCGTAGCGTTTATTGTCAAAAAAGCGCGATTCGAGCAGTTGTTGTCCGCCGGTGACGGTGGGAGGTTCTCCGGGGCGTAGTTTGCGGTACAGGTCGAGGAGGGACTCTTCTTCGCTGGGATTGCCTTCTTTGTCGAGGGTTTTTTGGTAGAATTCGGGATGGCGTAGGGAGTCAAAGATTTCGTTATCGCTCAATCCGATCGCTTTCAAGAGAACTTGGGCGGATAATTTGCGAGTTTTGTCGATTCTGACCCAAACTAAGCCGTTTTTGTCGGTTTCAAATTTTAACCAAGCTCCTCGGTTGGGAATCAGGGAAGCGGAGTAGGTACGGCGACCGTTTTTGTCGATTTCGGCTTTGTAGTAAACACCGGGGGAACGGACGATCTGATTGACGATGACTCGTTCGGCCCCGTTAATGATAAAGGTTCCCCGTTCGGTCATCAGGGGTAAATCGCCGATAAAGACTTCCTGTTCGATGTTTTCTCCCGTTTCTTTGTTGATTAAACGGGTGGGAACGTACATCTGAACGGAATAGCTGCTATCGCGTCGTTTGGCCTCATCGACGCTGTATTTTGGTTCTTTGAGTCTGTAGTCCTGGCCGAGGAAATGTAGTTCTAATTTACCTGTATAGTCGCTGATGGGGGAAAAGCTATTCAGTTCCTCGATTAGTCCTTCTTCCAAAAACCACCGAAAACTGGAGTGTTGGATTTCGATGAGGTCAGGTAAGAGGTTAAAGGTCAGATTGTTCATAGGGTTACAAGGGCTGATGACACGATAGCGACGGTCGGATATCAGTGAGCAGTGAGGGGTTGGGTGTTGGGGGTTGGATGTTAGGGTTTTAGGGTTTTGGGGTTTTGGGGTTTTAGGGTTTTAGTTGAATCCCCCCATTTCCCCATTTCCCCCCGCAACGCGCACGAAGTGGTCTCCCCATTTCCCCATTTCCCCATTCCCTGCTCTGTGCTAATAAAATATGTTTTTTAACTGGGGAGTTGAAATAAGTTGCGGGCGTTGTGGGTGGTTTGTTCGGCTAGGGTTTCGACCGGATAGCCGCGCAGACGGGCGACGGTTTCGGCCACATGGAAGACGAAAGAGGGTTCACAGGGTTTACCTCGGTGGGGATTGGGGGAGAGAAAGGGGCAATCGGTTTCGATCAGTAGGCGATCGCTGGGGACAATTTGGGCGGCAGCTTGCACGGTTTTACTGTTTTTGAAGGTGACAATGCCGCTAAAGCTGATGTAAAAACCCAAATCTAAAAACCATTGAGTTTCTTCGGGGTTGCCAGTCCAGCAGTGCATCACGCCGCGAATTTGTCCCACTTGTTGCCTAAAAGCGCTGATTTCCTCCCGCATGACCGGGGCCGCATCTCGACAATGGATAATCACGGGTTTATCGAGACGATGGGCGATTTCTAATTGCGTCCAAAAGACCTGTTTTTGCTGCTCTTGATTATCCGCTTTATAGAAGTCTAAACCCATTTCCCCGATCGCCACGACGCGCCGATCAGATCGGGCTAGGGATTCGATCTGATCGGCACTATTATCTCGCCATTTTTGGGCATCTAGGGGATGTAAACCGACGGCGAAGGAAATTTCCTCAAATTGATCGGCAATGGCTTTAATCGCCGCAAACTCTTCTGGTTCGACACAGGAGTGAACCAGATGAACGACTCCCACACTTCGCCAACGTTCGGAGATAGCGGGCAAGTCGGCTTGCAAAACGTCAAAGTTCAAATGAACGTGCGTATCTATTAATTGCATCGACCCCCGATCGCTTGTTGCGTCTGTCCTGATTACAGCTTACTTGTTTCTTAGGAAGCTTGGCTAACTTTTTGCAAAGCCTTGGCTAAACCAGCTTTTTTTCTAGCGCCGTTGTTCCGGTGCAAGACGTTGCGCTTGACGGCTTTATCGATTTTACTGTAAGCTTCCGATAGAGCTTGTTGGGCGCTTTCTAAGCCTTCTGGGCTGGGGTTGGCTCCGTAGGCCGAGACAGCGACAAGACATTTTTTGATCAGGGTTCTTACGGCTGACTTGTACGCTTTGTTGCGTAGTCGATTTCTTTCGGAGATTTGGACTCGTTTGAGTGCAGACTTTGTATTAGCCACAGTCGTTTCTCGTTCTCAATACTGGTATGGTTAATCGGGACACAGACAAACCATGATAACAGATTTGTGTTATTTGTTGCAAGAGTTTTCCAGACAAGTTAGGTTCCCCAGAGATGGGTAAGGATTGAGGATTAAGAGGTTGAGGCGATTTTGCCCTAACTGTGCCGATAACTAAGGGCTAAACTTGTCCTGAGCGGCTAAACCGTAGGTAATGCCCATCCATATTACCTAGATTAAGTACCTAAGCAAAATTAATTACACATATCTAACTAACCACCTCTTGCCTCTTGCCTTTCTTCACTAGGAAATTTATTTTGCACGACTACTTAGCAGATTTCCGGCTCTTCTAGGTTCTGTGTGATAAGTTTAATTGACATAGGATCGATCGATCTTTGTGTCCTTTGTGTCTTTGTGGTTCGTTCCACCCCCTCGCTAGGATAAATGTATCTTAAAATACATTTTACCCACCAAAGCTGGGAGAGCCGATTTCCTTCCCCCCTGAACAGTTACTATTGATATTTTCAGGGAAAAAGTACCTAATTTTCAGGGGAAAATTAGGTAATTGACCTCCTAGAAATCGGTCAAACCCTACACCCCACAAGAAACTTTTTGTCGCAAACCCTAGATATTTCTGCAAAGACCACCAGAAAACTGAGCCTCAAGGAGACCCAGTTGCCAGTTTTTTGAGAGCGGGAAATTAACGAATGTACTCTTTGAGGATACTATTACGGTTAGGGTGACGCAGTTTCCGCAGAGCCTTGGCTTCTATTTGACGAATGCGCTCGCGAGTGACGTTGAAGATTTGGCCGATTTCTTCGAGGGTTTTCATCCGGCCGTCATCCAAACCGTAGCGCAGACGCAGCACATCGCGTTCACGAGGACTAAGGGTATCGAGGACATTTTCTAAATCCTCGCGTAATAAATTTTTAGAAACTTCATCTTCTGGGGTTTCCCCATCCGCTTCGATAAAGTCTCCTAAACGGGAATCTTCTTCTTTACCGATGGGAGTCTCTAGAGAAATAGGTAATTGGGCAGATTTGGCAATAAAACGCAGTTTTTCAATGGTCATCTCCATCTTGGTGGCGATTTCTTCCTCGGTGGGTTTGCGACGCATTTCCTGAGAAAGAATCTTGGTGGTTTTTTTGATCCGGGAGATGGTTTCGTAGAGGTGGACGGGGAGACGAATGGTGCGGGATTGATCTGCGATCGCCCGGGTGATGGCTTGACGAATCCACCAAGTGGCATAGGTGGAGAATTTATAACCCTTTTCGTGGTCGAATTTTTCGGCGGCGCGGATCAAACCGAGCGAACCTTCTTGAATTAAATCTTGGAAGGAAAGACCGCGATTCATGTATTTCTTGGCGATCGAAACCACTAAACGCAGGTTCGATTGTACCATTTTTTCCTTAGCGCGACGACCATGGTACAATCGACGCTTAAAGGCCGATAAGTATTCCTTTGATTTGGCCAGCCATTCTTCCACCAGGGGAGCCGTTAGCTCCGTCTTACCTAAATAAGCCTTAATATCCGATAATTTCGGTTCTTTTTCCGATTTTTCAACGATAATTTTTTCGATGCGCTCGAACAGGAAAACCTGTTTTCCCCATTCAGCATCGGTATAGAGGCGAAAATCTTCGCGAATGCGCTCTAATTTCAGTAGATCGGCGATTTTTCTCGCTAATTCGATCTCCTCCTCCGCTCTCAATAACCGAATCCTGCCGATCTCTTGCAGATAAATCCGAATCGAATCTTCCGTATAGGGTTTTTTTCTGGCCGCGTCGCGACGACGAGCGCTGGCAAGGCGGCGGTTTTTTTTGCCATCGTTGCTATCGCTGGTTTCTTCTAGCTCTAACTCGATATCCTCATCATCGAAGTCTTCGTCTAGGTCAATCAAATCTAAATCCAATTGCGGCTCGGTAAGGGTTAGTACATCGTGGGCCTGCGTCATGCCGTTTTCCTCTTGCTCCTTCTGTGCAAAACTAGAAGATCGAATCTCAATCTAGGTGATACTGAACGAATTTGTGTCTCAAATCCGAGACGGGGAAAGACTTTTCCGATTGTAGCTTTAATTACAACAAATGGGAGAAGATCTTTGCTTAAATTCTCTTGTGTCGATGCGATTTTAGCGACACGGAATGCTGTTTTAGCTCGGTCAACTCATAATCTGGCTCCTGCAAAAATTGGGTAAATGGCTGGAAGACCGAAATCCGATCGCCGGTTTGTCTGCGGTGTTGACCAGATAGCTAACAATCAAAGGAATTATCGGGCGGGTTAACTGTTCCCACTGGCAAGGGGAAAATAATCCCTATTTCCCTTGGCTAATTCCTTTAGTCCTTAGCTATTGTATTTAATTTGATCGGATTCTTACGGATAAATTTCATCCCTCATTGCTTTTACGGGAATCTTATTTTGGTACATTCGCACCACGATCATTAGAGCGCAAGCTCATACTATTAACTTAGCAACATTTTAGAAATTTGCGAGACAAATTTAAGATTTTCTCCAACAGCGACGTGGGGTGTGGGGTGTGGGGAGATGGGGAAGTGGGGTGTGGGGTGTGGGGAAGTGGGGTGATGGGGGAATTTCAACTAAAACCCTAATACCCCAACACCCTAAAACCCTATCTAGACTTGTAGCATTTCTGAGGTTTTTTCCTTCTGCTGCAGTGCGACGTGGAGACGGTTTAAGGCACTGACGTAGGCGCGAGCGGAGGCGACAATAATATCGGTATCGGCCGCGCGAGCAGAATAGGTGCGTCCTTCGTAACGGAGACGGATAGTCACTTCTCCTAAAGCATCGATTCCCTCGGTAACTTCTCGCACCGAGAAAGAGATTAATTCGTTCGGAATCTGCACCACTCGATCGATCGCTTTGCAGAGAGCATCCACTGGGCCTGTACCAATGGCCGCATCGGATAACTCGCTACCGTCGGGAGTGCGAATCGTTACCGTGGCCGTGGGTCTGGCACTATTGCCACAGGACACTTGTACTAACTCAAGGCGGAAGTGATCGGGAACCGTATCGATTTCATCGTTAACAATCGCTTCTAGATCGCGATCGGTGATTTCCTTTTTGCGATCGGCCATTTCCTTAAACTGGATAAAAGCGTTATTAAGTTCCGTTTCCGAAAGCTCAAAACCCAATTCCTGTAAACGAGAGCGAAAAGCGTTGCGTCCAGAGAGTTTACCGAGAACGATCTGATTATGGGTCAAACCGATCGATTCTGCATCCATAATCTCATAGGTGAGTTTATGTTTTAACACCCCGTCCTGATGGATTCCCGACTCGTGTGCGAAAGCGTTAGCACCGACGATCGCCTTATTCGGTTGCACGATCATGCCGGTAAGATTAGAAACTAGGCGAGAAGTGCGATAGATTTCCTTGGTGTTGATCTTGGTTAAAGGTTCCGTGGACTCTGCTGGACGACCGAGGAAAGGATTAAAATAGGAGCGCCGGACATGAAGGGCCATCACCAACTCTTCTAGGGAAGCATTACCGGCACGCTCACCGATACCGTTAATGGTACATTCCAACTGTCGAGCGCCATTTTTAACTGCTTCGAGGAAATTAGCCACCGCTAACCCTAGATCATCGTGACCATGCACGGAGATAATCGCTTGGTCGATATTGGGGACATTTTCCTTAATACCCCGGATTAAAGCCCCAAACTCGCTGGGGGTGGTGTAACCGACGGTATCGGGAATATTAACGGTGGTGGCTCCTGCGGCGATCGCTCTTTCGAGGACTTGGTAGAGGAATTCCGGATCGCTGCGGCCGGCATCTTCGGGGGAAAATTCCACATCATTAAGGAAGGATTTGGCATAGGCCACCATTTCCGGCACAATCTCAAGAACTTCCTGACGAGTCTTCTTAAGTTTGTATTGGAGGTGGATATCAGATGTGGCTAGGAAGGTGTGAATTCTGGGCTTGGCGGCGGGTCTGAGCGCATCGGCTGCTGATTTAATATCTTTTTGGGTAGCCCGGGCTAATCCGCAAATAATCGGGCTATCAGCTTCGCTGCCGACGCTGGCGGCAATTTTCTGTACAGCTTCAAAGTCCCCCGGACTAGCGTGGGGAAAACCTGCTTCAATGACATCAACTCCCAGTCGTGCCAGTGCGCGGGCTATGGTTAGCTTCTCATCCACATTTAAAGCGGCACCCGGGGACTGTTCCCCATCTCGAAGGGTGGTATCGAAGATAATCACACGGTCTGGACTGGTATTCATAGTTTTTTTGTACCGTTAACGAACTTGGGAGTTGTTCCTCTGATTATAGCAGCCGAGGCCGAGGGGGTTGTTAAGGAAAATTGCCCTGAGAATTTCTCGACTTGCTCGCGCTTTTCCAGCTTGCCCTCTTTTTGGCTACCATAGAGGATATAGATAAATTGGCGAGGGAGTTAACAATGTTTGGCAAACCAGCGAAAGAACCGAACCCACCGGAGGTAAAAGACTTACAGGAGGTGATGTTTTCAATTAAGCAAAATCTCGAACCAGATCAGGATAAAACTGATATTAATCTTGTTGAGACTCCCCCGCCAGAGGTGGTTACTGTAGTTGAAAATATTAGTAAAATTCTCTCTCCCTATTTTATAGTTTTGGTGGGTTTATTTCTCTATGATCGGAATAGTTTTATCGGTTTTTTGTTAGTTTTTACGGGAGTTCTAGCGATTTTTGGGGTTTCTCTCAAGGATATTAATAAACTTATTGAAGAAGGGAAAAAGTTTTTCCAATCTAAGTAGTTTTATTCTCTAGATATAGCAATTATCTTAATGGTGAGGTAGCAAGTCTCCACTGTTAGGAAACGGCTAGAAGGGAGTTTTTTTCAGTGATCAGTAAACAGTGATCAGTAAACAGTGAACTGATAACTGATAACTGATAACTGATAACTGATAACTGATAACTGATAACTGATAACTGATAACTGATAACTGATAACTGATAACTGATAACTGATAACTGATAACTGATAACTGATAACTGATAACTGATAACTGATAACTGATAACTGATAACTGATAACTGATAACTGATAACTGATAACTGATAACTGATAACTGATAACTGATAACTGATAACTGATAACTGATAACTGATAACTGATAACTGATATAAGATTATGTCTTTAGTTGCATCTTTACTCGATCGAGTATCTCCTCAGAGTTTACAACAATTGCGGGCCAGCGATCGAGCTTGGCAAGCTTTGCGTTTAGAAAATCCAGTTATTCCCACGGTAATTAATCAAAGTCAAGAATCTTTAGGAGAGACGGATTTTGATCTAGTTATTGCCGGGGGAACTTTGGGAATTTTCATCGGGGCTGCTTTGCAAACTAGGGGCTGGCGTGTGGCATTATTAGAAAGAGGTATTCTGCGCGGTCGTGAGCAGGAGTGGAATATTTCACGTTTAGAATTAAGCAGTTTTTTAGAGTTAGATTTATTGACCGAAGCTGAATTAAATCAATCGATAGCGACGGAATATAATCCTGGGAGGGTGGGATTTTATCAAGGTTATGAACTTTGGGTCAGAGATATTTTAAATATTGGTGTTGATCCGGTTTATTTGCTAGAGACTTTAAAAACTAAGTTTTTGCAAGCGGGAGGAAAGTTATTAGAAAATTCGGGGTTTAGTGGGGCGATTATTCATCCCGATGGCGTAATGGTTAAAACGGGAGAAATGACTTTAAAAACCCGTTTATTAATCGATGCCATGGGTCATTTTTCGCCAATTGCAAAACAGGCAAGAAAAGGAGAAAAACCCGATGGAGTTTGTTTAGTGGTGGGTAGTTGCGGTCAGGGTTTTCCCAGTAATGAAACTGGTGATTTGATTTATTCTTTTACCCCAATCTTGCACCAATGTCAATACTTTTGGGAAGCATTTCCCGCTAGGGATGGTCGGACAACTTATTTATTTACCTATCTCGATACCCATCCCGATCGCTTTAGTTTAGAATTTTTGATGGAGGAGTATTTAAGATTACTGCCGGAGTATCAAAAGGTGGATTTAGAAGCGGTCAAATTTCAGCGTTTTCTAGCGGGTTTTTTCCCGGCCTATCGTCAAAGTCCTCTAAAAATGCCCTGGTCAAGAATTCTGGCAGTGGGAGATAGTAGTGGTAGTCAATCTCCAGTAAGTTTTGGCGGTTTTGGGGCAATGGTCAGACATTTAAAAAGGCTAACTTTCGCCATCGAGGAAGCTTTACAAATCGATGCTTTAAACCGAGAAGATTTAGCCCTTTTACAACCTTATCAACCGAATATATCGGTAACATGGCTATTTCAAAAAACCATGAGTGTCCCGATGTCTGCTAACCCTAATCCCAATCAAATTAATGACTTAATGAGTGGAGTTTTTCGGGTAATGGATAAGTTGGGAGATGAGGTCTTAAAACCGTTTTTACAGGATGTGGTGCAGTTTTCTTCCCTCTCAAAAACTTTGCCTTTGGTTAATCCTCAATTAGTTTTACCGATGATTCCGCAAGTGGGTATCAGTCCTTTTATCGATTGGACGGGACATTATTTTAATTTAGGTTTGTATAGTGGTTTATATCCCTTAGCAACCACCTTAAAACCTATTTTAGAAAAGTTACCCGACAGGCAAAAATATCTTTATCATCGTTATTTAGATAGTTGGAAATATGGCTCTGGGGGAGATTTTATCAGTAATCAGTGATCAGTGATCAGTAAACAGTGAACAGTGAACTGATTACTGATAGGGTAGATCTCTTATTGGTGACATTCTCTCACATATTGGTGAGCAGCAGAAGTTATACTAAATCCCTTGAGTATAGGCTACATATCAGGACAGGCACTCATGCAAGAGGCAAGAGGCAAAAGCGGGGATAAATAATTAGTCTTTAATAACAGGATTTAGTATGATAACTGATAACTGATAACTGATAACTGATAACTGATAACTGATAACTGATAACTGATAACTGATAACTGATAACTGATAACTGATAACTGATAACTGATAACTGATAACTGATAACTGATAACTGATAACTGATAACTGATAACTGATAACTGATAACTGATAACTGATAACTGATAACTGATAACTGATAACTGATAACTGATAACTGATAACTGATAACTGATAACTGATAACTGATAACTGATAACTGATAACTGATAACTGATAACTGATAACTGATAACTGATAACTGATAACTGATAACTGATTTAATCTTTATCTTGAAAAAATTGTTGATCGAGATAATTAACTTTAGCATAGGGTTCTAAAGCAGAGAGAATTTGTCGGCCATAACTGCGGGCATTGACACGATTATCGAGGACAGCCACACAACCTTGACACTCCCGGAGAGACTGAACAGATTGCTGAATTTCCCTTACTGCTGTGGGTAAAAGATAGGCACGAAACCAGTCGAGATGTTGTCGTTTATAGTAAGCAATTTTGCCAGCAACAAGAGGATTTTCGGGGGAGGGTAAGGGTAAAGTAGCGATAATTAATAAACTGGGAGTCGGAAATTTTTCTTGATGGGTTTGCCAGAATTGCCAACCACACACCAGAATAGTATTACTATTAATCCCAGTTTTTTCCACTTGCACTCGCGAACCGTAATCGGCTGCGATTTGGGTGGCAATTTGTGCCTTGAGGGGAACATCTTCAATCAGGATTACTATCGGTTGTTCACTGGTATGATTAGCACTAACTAATTCCCGCACTTGCTTTAATAACATCGGTTGAAATTCGGGCGTATTGGGGGCGCTGATGCGATCGGGTAGATATAAATGAATATATTCACTTTCGCGATCGGCTGCAAACTTTAAAGTTAAAATTTCTCCGATACCCTGATTTTGACGGTATAAATTAGCGGATTTTTCGCTATCTAAAAAACTGCCGATTAAAACAAAGGGTTGCTGCTGCCAAATCGGTTTGAAAAAACTAGCCACCTCCAAAGGACTGATTTTTAGGGTAAATTCTTCTCGATCTCGATCTACTGATGTCCAGAGGAGATAATTATGCTCGGGGATTTTGGCCGCTAAAAGTTGCCAAACAGAATCAGTGGTTAAGTCTTGATCCAAGCGTTGCAGGAGAGCAATTATATATTCTTTTTCTTTGGCATCAATAAGATAGCAATTATAGGGATTTATTGGATGACCAAGAATACTTTGGCTAAGTTGTGCTTTAATTAAGTCTATAAACTCTCTATGCTGGGGATATGCTGACCCTAAAGCGAACCATTGTTCGGGAGTAATGGTGACGGTGAGATAATCTACTAGACAAGTTTCTAAATCTTCGGCTCGATCGATTATCGTGGGGATATTCTGGGGAAAATGACCGAGATTGCCCAATTTATCCTCTAACCATTGTTGGGGTGTGGTGAGGAGTAAACCGGTAAAATTAGCGGGAAAGCGATCGCTTTTGAGGATATCTCGTTGAGTTTGTAACCATGCTTGCAGATGGGGGATTTCCACTTCTAAAAGTAGGTTTACTTCCGACTCTGGAGCAACAATCAGAACGGGTGTATTACCTAAAAGAGCCGGGGTGAGATAACTGAGACAATAACGGGACAGAGTCGTTCCAGTTTGCATGAGAGAGGAACGTTTTAAGCGTAAAGCTCTAGCCACCAGTCGCCCCATAGTGAGATGATGAGACCAGTAAAAGCGCCCTTGTTCCCGTAAAAAAGCGCGTAGGGAAGAATGAACCGCCGCTTCTAATAAAACCATCTCATCTCAGTTATTGGTTATCAGTGATCGATCATAGCCTTGATTTTGCCACTGATTGCACTGGGAGAGTCCTGAAGGGGTGATTGAGACCATTTTTCAAGAGTAATGGCAGAGATGGTTAATTGCCCTCATCCCCAGGGGTGAGGGTGCAAGAGTGCCTCATCTCCACAAACAATTTAAATTCGCGGGCAGCTTAGGATTTTTTACCAAGGAGAGATAGTAAAATACCGATGGCACCGATACCGAAAATACCCAGTTTCATCGATGGTTCGGGGATGGGAGTGGTAGTGATCTTAAATCCACTGGTGATAAACATTCCGAAAACGTTATCATCATCACTGGGATTCCGTGTTGCTAAACTGAGGAAAGTATCTCCTGGCAAGATGAAAGGAGTAGTATTGGCACTGTTACCAAGAGCAAGGTTATAGTATTCGTCGTCTGGATTAGTGCCACTAGGTCGAGCGGTTGGATCTACGTTAGCAGGATTATCACCTATCCCCCCAACAGTGATCAAGTTTCCATTGTCTGAGTTTTCCCCGCTCGTGCGGTCATCTGCCCCCCCTGCGCTCCTAGTTAAACGTCGATTATTAGTTGAATTAGTAGTTACGTCAACCACAGTGACTTGATGCTGACCCATGACTGGCTGTTTGCTAAAACTAGAAGCGAGTGAAACCAGAAAAACTCCTCCAATGTAAGGATTAGCAAAATTAAACCGAATTGTATCTCCCCCGGTGGAAAGTTCTCCGTCTAGGATAACCGAGGTAAAGCCTTGGGTAGAAGAATTGCTATAGGCAACGACAAGAGCTGCACCATCGTTTTGTCCATTCTCAGTGATACTAAAGTCTTGTAATCCTTCCTTAAAAGAAGAAGCGATGATACTGGTGACATCCCAACGGGCGGTGGTGGCTGGGTTGCTATTCGGACCAAGAATAGTTGCTGAACTCAAGGGAAGTGTATTCCCATTAAAAGTTACTCCGTAAACTGGGTTATCCCAGACGGAGGCGGCATAAAGATAAGCTTTCTGAATTGTAGAATTTGCTGGTATATCGGCTTGGATAATTCCAGTATTAGTTGTACTTCCAAAACCGTCAATAGAAAGGGCAGCGTTGGAAATGACTTCTCGTACCAGCAAACTAGCGGAAGCGGGGGCAATGTTTAGGCAAAGTCCAACAGTAATCCCCAGGGGTAGCAATGAATAAGCAAGTTTTTTCATGATAGGCAGTTGGCAATTTTTTTCAAGTTATAGTTGGTATGTCCATTAATAGTCTGTTTAAGTCACAGTGCTTTATTACAGCCGAAATACCTAATTAAATAGCAAGGATCAGAAGGCCGTAAATTGCATTTCCTACTAATACTATTTTTCAAAAGTAATGGCAGAGATGGTTGGTTATACTCACCCCAAAAATTTCGCCCAGAACTTGGTTTTTGGCGGTTTTTGAAACAGAATGAGAGTTTCTAGCTTAAGATTTTGTTCACTTAGGATAGACATAGCGTGCTAACACATCTTAAAAAAATTGGACATAAAAGATCACCTTTGCCATTAGCTTCGACAAATCTCAACACAGTCTCGATGAGAGGCGGTAAGCAATGGCAACAATGTAATTTACTTCGATTATGATGGTATAGCCTTTATATAAATATTTGTGTGATTTCAAGCAGTCAAGGAAGTATTTAAAGACACAAGTAAGCTAAGGCACAGGTAAGTAGTCGTGCAAAATTAATTTCTTAGTCGAGATAGGAGACAGGAGACAGGAGATGGGAGACAGCCATCAGGGATCAGATTTGAGTTTTCAGTTCATTGTTTACTGGTCACTGAAAAAGCGTTCGGCTGACGGCTTAGATGTGTAATTAATTTTGCTTAGGTACTTAACACCAAATCTGTTTTTAATAATATGATTAACTCCCAATCGAACTTTAAAAACCCGCTCCCTGCTCCGGCGCTCCCCACTCTCCTATACCTTTTCCACAGGATTTAGTATCATTAGTCAGCGCAACCAAAAGTTTTAATTGCGAAGGGACAGAACCCTGACAGGGGCTGTATTATAGAGGGCATGGAAATTAACGACCCACTAGAACGCCAGAACTATTCGCTCAAATTAGTTCTCCCAGAGAACCAACTTGAGCCACATTGCACACTTTTGTCTTTTTGTCAAATTTTATGTTAAGAAAGATGTCACCAATGGATAGGCCTGCCACGAATAGGGCTAAATGGTATTGGTATTGATATTTTGAGCTTATGCTGTCCCATCTGCTTTTTACTTGCGACTTGGTGTGAGATGATCTAGAAATGTCTATTTTATGAGAAGGATAAAGAAAAGTAATGGCAGAAATTCAGTTTTCCAGGGGACTAAAAGAACCGGTTGTTCCCAATATCCGCTTAAGTCGCACTAAAACGGGAGAGAAGGGATCGGCAGAATTTTATTTTGAGCAACCGACTATCCTGGGAGATCAACAAACCGAGGAAATAACGGGGATGTATCTTATCGATGAGGAAGGAGAAATCGTCACCACGAAAGTAGAAGGCAAATTCATCAACGGTAAACCCATGGCGATCAAAGCTACGGTTATTTTTAATTCTCCCGCAGAGTGGGATCGTTTTATGCGTTTCATGGAACGTTACGGTAGCGAAAACGGTCTCGAATTTACTAAATCTTCCTGATACCATTTTTCTAAAGTAATGGCAGAGATGGTTAATTTCCCTCAACCCTTGCCCCCCACCCCCCCGACATCGGGGGGCAAGAAAGGAGTAGAATGTCTGCCACGAATAAAGAAAAATGGTATGATTTGGCCTTTATCTTCCAGCAATACGTCAAAAAACCCGCATTCAGAAGAGATGCGGGTAGAGGTGAAAAATCAGAGGAAAAACCTATTTAACTCCCAACAGTTCCACATCGAAAAGTAAAGTCGCGTTGGGAGGAATTACCCCACCGGCACCCCGCGCACCATAACCCAATTCTGGGGGGATAATTAAGGTACGCTGCCCACCGACTTTCATCGATGCGACTCCCTCATCCCATCCTTTGATCACTTGACCCACTCCAATGGTAAAGGTAAAAGGTTGATTGCGATCCTTGGAACTATCGAATTTTTTGCCGTCTGTCAGGGTTCCCGTGTAGTGAACAGTCACTTTTTGACCTTTTTGGGGACTTTCTCCAGTTCCTTCCACGATATCGATGTATTTTAGTCCCGAATCGGTGGTAACTGCTTGATCTAAATCCATGGAGATGATTTCCTTATTAATAGTTTGAGTGATAGCGGGTGGATCGATTTCTGCGGCGATCGCATTGGCTTTTTCCCCTCCACCAAAGAGTGAAGCAACGATTAAAAATAAGCCACAAACCGCAATGATAGCAAAACTGAGCAAGATTTCGCGCATTGATTTCATAGTTCCCTAACGCCAGAGTTTATTCTCTAAGTCTCTCACCTGCCGTTCTAATCTATCAATCCTTCCCCGCAGTTCGTCCATTTCCGATTGTCGGGGAACCCCTAAATCCTGCAAGATATTGCGGATATAGCGTTCTAAGTTATTCTCGAAGCTCCCTTGTTCAGACTTCATCTGTGTCATCAGATCATCGACAAAGTTTTTAGCCTGATCGGAATTGATTTTACCGTCTTTTACTAATTCATCGCTCACTTCTTTGATCTTTTCTGCCACCATGGAAGTAGTACCAATACCCATCAGCAGCAGTTGTTTAATCCAGTCGCTATTATCCATTGTTTTCACACTTTTCAAGGAGACGGGGATAAAAATATCCCTATTCCATTATGGACTTTTGCGGCGGTAACGGCAGAGCGATCGAGCAGATAACCCGCCAAGGCTATCCCAGTCGAACTACCCCCATCTAGGTTTAAACCGTCCTTTGCCGCCATTAACAGCAAAATTCGGGCTAATTCGCCTAAAGTTGCCCCCCTTCCCCCGACACGATTATGGATAGCAACTAGCAAAATTTTTCCTTCTCGGCTAACTGCGATCGCACTGCGGGAAGCTTGTTGATTTTGGAATGCCGGACTAAATTTTTCGGCATTTCCATCTAAAACTATGCGTCCATTCTGCAATAATAGGGGGCCAGCACCTAAAATCTGGGGATAATCAGCAAAATCTCTCGGTAGGGTGACGCTATCGAGGTTGACTGTCTCACCAATCTTTAAATTAATATCTGTCTTTCGGCAGATGACTAAATAGCCATTTTCCGGTATGTCTATACTATCCTGTGGCAAAAGATTATTTAATTTCTCCGTTATGCGATCGCCTTGCACGACTAACCCGGTTTCCCGCTCGGTGAGGGGATGATAATTACTTCCCCAATCGCGAGTATAACGACTGCAGCCGGCTGCTACAAAGGCACTATTTAAATGGGTTAGGGGAAAACGTTGTCCGGTGGCAGTAATGAGAGTTTCCTCTAAACTAAGGCGATCGATCCTGATTTTACCACGATTATCCCATGCGATCGCTCCTCGGTTTAAAATTGGTCCAGATAACCATTTGCCATCCACACGAATTGCTCCCAAAGGTAACTGATTATTACGATTAAAAAAGCCGCCATTAATCATCGCTACCGCATTACTTTCGCTATTAATCGTGATCAGGGGATTAGTGCCGCGCATTGAGGTGGAATTAGCGGTAATTGGTTTAATAGTTATCTGAGGATTTCTGGGATCGATTTCTAACCAAGTCACGGGAAACCAATCTTTGTCTAACTGGATATATTTTTGATTCCAGATTAACCCTGGTTGCCAAACAATGCGCTTTTCATCCATAGCATCGGGACGAGAATCAATGATAATTCGGGGAGGATTATCCACACTGCTGATCTGTAATCCGTAGGCAGTGGGAAGGTTAATTTTTAAACGACTGATCACCCCATTATTTTCTAAGGAAGTGATCTGAGTGGGTAAGTTATTATTGGAGTTGCCTAGATCATCTTCATCGTTATTTTGATTACTGTTGCTGATAGTTTGGGGTTGAAACTTAGAGATAAGCGATTGCTGGGCATTTCCTTCTAGGGTAATCACTGCTTGATTTTTTGCCTGACTAACTTGCCAAAAGGTCGGGCGATCGAGTTGAATAATAATCCGTTGTACTGCTCCATAATTTTCTAGCTGAATATCTTGCATCTGGGCAGCAGGAAAGTTAATAGTTAAACTATCGCCATTAATTGTGGTTGTTGCCCCCATTGTTAGTAAAATATCCGTAACGTCCAGCCAGCGATCAGAGTCGATTAAATTAGCCGATAAAGTTTGTAAATTAAACCAGTTTATCGGTTGCTTTTTTGGATCATTTGTGCTAAGAAAATCCATGCCAAATAATTGTCTTGCTCCCGTGTCACCCATGGCGATTCTGGTACTATTTGCTGCTGTCCACTGTCGCCAAGAAACGGGCAAAGAACGACCATTAAGAATAATTTTTTTTCCCTGTTGCTGGGTTGATAAATCCCTAGAAGCTAAAGTTATTGGTGATCTGTGATCGGCTAAAGATATAGCTGGACTGCCAAGAATTATCAAGGAAATTACCGTTAAACAGATAGATTTGATAGTAAGGGAATTTATAAGCATAAGTTTTTGTGATGATTATCACCTAGAATTTACATTAGGGAACCCAAACAAACTTGATAAAATTATATAAGTAACAAAGCCGTATCAGTATCACAAAAATTAATAGCATTTCCTTGATTATTAGTAATTAATGTATTGAGTTTCAGCAAATCTTCATCTACTGAAATAAATACTTCTGCGTTAAAGTGAATAGCCGTCGCTACATGGAGCGCATCAGCAGCTCTAATACCTCTCATTTGTAGTTCCAAACAATTTAATTGTAATTCTACGATTGTAGAAGTAAGATCGAGAGCAGTGATTCCGAAAAACCTCACTACATTAAAAGTTTGCACTACAATTGAACGAGCAGCTAAAACCCTAAAGTTACTAGCATTTTCCATCCCTATAGTCACAGAAGTAAATTGCTTAAATAGTGCTTCTTCGACTTCATAGTAGGTCAGACTGGATGTTGCTGCTAAGTGTGAAGAAGCGATTTTTTTAAGTACACTTTCGGCATCTTGAGATAGTTGAGCAGGAGTGCGACCACGGCGATTTGTAGGACGTAAATTTATTCCTCCCAAGATCAAGGGACTCAGGTAATCAATAAAAACACCTGTATCTAAATAGATTTTCAATTTTGTCAACCTTTACACTAAACTTTACTTTCAAGTTGAGCTAATAATTCTTCAGGTGTTACTACCATCGGTTTAGAGTTATATAGATAACTAGAGGCTTTTTTAAGTTTTTGATCATAGGTAACTAAATAATCACAATTAGCGGCACTACTTAAAATTAAAACATCATTCGAGTGTACCAAAATATTGCGAATATCTCTAGCATTTTGCCAATATTGATCAAGTTTTACTAAATCAAAATCCAAGATAGTCACCTTTTCTTGAATCCGATCGACTATTTCAGGATGATTACGAACTTCTGCCAAAAATAATAACTCTTGTAAAACGATCGCATTAATAGCAAGACAAACGCGATCGAGTATTTCTCGATCAAATAAATGCACACTGGCAAGATCTCCTCGTAGATAAGAAATCAAAACATCAGTATCTAAAAAAACTAGAGGCTTCTCCATTGATTTTCTTCTCCTTGATGATAAAGAGCAATGATTTTTTCCGTGACTTCTGTAATAGTGAGATGATCGGTATTAACTTCGATCGCATCTGCGGCTTTTCGCAGGGGTGCTAGGGAGCGATTACTATCCAAATAATCCCTTTTTTCAATCTCTTGGGTTAATTCTGCGAGACTAATCCCACCATTTCCCTGCGCTTCTAAGTCTTTTAATCTCCTTCTGGCTCTTTCTTCGGGTGTCGCTGTCAAGAAAATCTTTAATTCCGCTTCTGGGAAAACATTAGTACCAATATCCCGACCTTCCACAACTATTCCCCCCGACATTCCCATCTGTCTTTGCAGGGTGACTAACTGCTGTCTCACCGCTTTTTGAGCGGCAATTCTGGACACTTGCGAGGTAATTGCGGGAGAGCGAATCTCTAAAGTCACATCCTGCCCGTTAATCTTCACTATAGTCACATTTTCGGGATTATCGGCGGGGATTATTTCTATCTTCGCTAAAGATAATAACTCGGCGATGGCCGCTTCTGCGGACAAATCCAGACCGGAATTCACCACCAACCATGTCACCGCGCGATACATCGCACCGGTATCGAGATAGGTTAACCCCAATTTTTCGGCTACTAAGCGCGTTACCGTCGATTTTCCTGCTCCAGCAGGTCCATCAATAGCGATAACTGCCCGACGTTGACGCAAGATAATATTATCAATTAAACGGGTTTGACCGATCAATCCAGCGATCGCTAACAAGCCCTCTGTCTCGATCTGCTCGATCGGTTGTAAACTCTGGGGATGGACTAAATCCAGATACTGAGGGCGAAATTCTGGCACTCTGTCGAGATTTTTTTGCACAATAGCCAGTAGTTTTTCCCTTTGTCTTTCCCCTAAACGAAAACTTTCGAGGGCTAATTGCAAACTTTGGGCGATAATTGTCGCTTTTTCCCTTTCTGTGGCCGATAGATACTGATTGCGAGAACTAACTGCTAATCCCGATGTTTCTCGCACTGTAGCACAAGCGCGAATCTCGATCGCTAAATTTAAATCCCTGACTAATTGCCGGATAATCGCTAACTGTTGGGCATCCTTTTCGCCAAAATAGGCGATCGTCGGTGCAATAATATTAAACAACCGCGTGACAATTGTGGCTACTCCCTGAAAATGTCCTGGACGAAAAGCACCACATAACCCGCTAGTCAGAGAAATCGGGGGAACAACTGCGGTTATCTCCTCAGAATTACCAATTCCTAAAGTTTCCGCACTGGGAGCAAAAATAGCAGCAACTCCCAAAGATTCACACAATTGGCGATCGCTGTCAAGGCTGCGGGGATAGCGAGAAAAATCCTCTGTGGGGCCAAATTGTAGAGGATTAACAAAAATACTGACCACAGTTACCTCCGCTTCCGTCACTGCGCGTCGAATTAGACTAGCATGACCTTTATGGAGAGCGCCCATGGTTGGCACGAGGGCAATACTGTGATCATGGCGATAATCAGCCAAAAAAGTGCGTAAACCGGGGATTGTTGTGAATATTTGCACAGGGTTCACTCCTTTAATAGCCTATTCCACTACTATTCGCCAGGGGATGCTGCCCGATGATCAATTCGGCTGCTTCCGGGGAATCGGCTTTAAATAATAACATCCCATCGCCTCTTTCTGTCCAATAACTCGTTTTTGTCTCCTGTCGGCTCTCTTGAGTTTGGTGGGTAAAATGTATTTTATAAGATATATTCCCGCCAGCGAGCGACTGGAACGAACCACAAAGACACAAAGGACACAAAGATTGATCGGTTCTATATAAGTAGGTGGGTGGAATTAAATATAAAATGAACGTAGGTTGGGTTGAAGCATGAAACCCAACGCCCGCATGGGTTACGCTACCGCTAACCCATCCTACAAATAATTGTGCCTACCTACTTAAGTTAAACTGATCACACAAAGAATAAGAGAGGCTCCTGTGCTGTCTCGGTTGACCGCTGCATATATGCTTGTTTAACAAACTGGGGCATAATTTTTTTCAGGACAATGACTGGTGAGCAGCCCGACAATTATATAGATTAATGGCAAAAAAGACTTGACAAAATCCCTCGATTTGACCTATACTTTCTAGTATAATGGGAATCCGTGCCGAAATATATATAAGCCTTTTTACTTCCGCTATAAGTTTGTCCGAGAACCAATCGAGAAAACCATAAACGGGTCATTGGAGGAGCCTTATGCCAGAATCTAGATCTGAGATTATTTCAGTTAAAGTTAAAGAAAATGTCACCATGTTAGTGGAAGCGAGAAGTTTCGGTGGTGAACGGGAAGTATCCGATCAAATATTTGACTTTCAAAGTGTGGCTGATACAATTGAGGCAGTTACTGAATCGATCGCTGCTACGATAAGTAAAGTGCAGCCCAAAAAGGCTACCGTAGAATTTGGGGTAGAAGTCAGGGTAAAATCCGGTAAACTAACCGCTTTAATTGTGGAAGGTGAAGGAAAGGGAAATTTAAAAATTACTCTGGAATGGGGAGGATAAATTGATTAAATGCTTACCCCGGAATCTCTACCTCCGTACACTGTCAGGTTAAAGTTAATCTATGGGTCAGGAACAGGCTTTTTTGTGGGACAAGGGTTAATTTTGACCTGTCTTCATGTGGTAAAAGATGCGCGGGATAATCGCGAGACTATCGAGATAATTTGGCAAGGTCAAATTTCTATGGCTAAAATTATCAACTTACCGAATCTAGATGGGATCGATCTGGCTCTTTTACAATTAAACTCGTCTTTAGATCACAAATATGTCGATTTTGATCACGATTTACAATTAACAGATAAATTATACACTTTCGGCTATACCAACGAGTATCCGAACGGTGATCCTAGTGACTTTGAGTATATAGGTTTAACGGGGGATGAAAACCCCTTAATCAAGTTTAAATTAGGGCAAGTACAACCCGGTTTTAGTGGTTCACCTCTGTTAAATTTACGCACGGGGAAAGTGTGCGGAGTGGTGAATAAAACCAGAGATGAGTACAGTGATTTAGGAGGAAGAGCGATTCCAGTTCAGACTATTTTTAAATATTTTCCGCAATTACAACCCCAAAAAAATGCCCATAATCCTTTTAAACCCACTTCCGGAGGTATTGAAGAAATTCAGCAGATTTTTGGCCGGGAACAAGAAATTAAAGATATTTTTGAGGTTTTAAATTCCGGCAGTAGTGCTGCTATTATCGGGGAAAGGGGAACGGGAAAAACCACCCTGCTTTGGGGAATTTACCATCAAGCAAGGGAGTATTTACTTAGTCATCGACAACCCTTGTATCTAAACTTAGAAGGATTAGCAGGAGATAAGGATTTTTATTATGAATTATGTAATCAGATTGGTATAGCTGCGAATTACGATAAACCGCTCAAAGGAACTAGATTAACTAGGGAATTAGAAAAATATAAAATCCTGTTATTATTGGATGTGGTAGATAATATGACTCAAAAATATTTCAGCTATCAGCTTAGAAGTCAATTAAGAGAGTTGGCTAATCGTCCCGATCCACCTTTAAGATTAGTAGTAGCGGCTAATCGTTCCCTTGATGTTTTATTTCCTGATAATAAAGGAGGTGATTCACCTTTCGAGGGAATTTGTCAACAATTTCCGATTAAATTATGGGATGAAGCTAAAATTAAAGAGTTTATTAGTCATCGTCTAAGTCAAACTGGAGTGACTTTTACTGAGGAGGAAATAAGTTCTCTTGTTAGGCAAAGTCAAGGAAAGCCGCGAGAGGTGATGCAAAATTGTTTTAAACTTTATCAAACCAAAGTCAATAACTCAGCATCCCGAACTTAGGTTATAACTAAACAATAAGTTGATTTAATTTTGGGTTTGATCCTACCTTGATAAGGGGGGTTTGATCCCCCCTACCCCCCTTGATAAGGGGGGTTTGATCCTACCTTGATAAGGGGGGTTTGATCCCCCCTGCCCCCCTTGATAAGGGGGGGTTGATCCCCCCTGCCCCCCTTGATAAGGGGGGTTTGATCCTACCTTGATAAGGGGGGTTTGATCCCCCCTGCCCCCCTTGATAAGGGGGTTTTGATCCCCCCTGCCCCCCTTGATAAGGGGGGTTTGATCCTACCTTGAGTAACACCTAACTACTTAATAAACCATCACCGGGTAAATAGCTAGAGATAAAAATTATGAAGGAAAGCACCGTCCCCAGAATTAATCTCGCTCCTAAACTCAAACGCGATTTATCTTTATGGAATCCCTTTGATTATCTTTTGCTGTTGTACTGGGTGTTTTATTTTCCCCAAGCAGTGCGCTGGTATGTGGAAACGAGAGGCGGCGGCGATAAATTAACAGAACAGAAAACATGGCGCGATAGAATGCAATTTCTCCGCGACCATCCCGTACAATTGCGTCTAGGGATTCAGGGTCTTCTCTTAACTGTAATTACCCCTCTGATTATCTTTAGCATAGCGGCAAATTTAGGACTTTCTGTTGATTGGGTGGGCGTGGTGTTGGGCGTGGTGTCGGGCGTGGGGTCCGGCGTGGTGTCGGGCGTGGTGTTCGGCGTGGGGTCCGGCGTGGTGTTGGGCGTGGTGTTCGGCGTGGTGTGGGGCGTGGTGTCCGGCGTGGTGTGGGGCGTGGTGTTGGGCGTGGTGTACGGCGTGGTGTCCGGCGTGCTGTTGGGCGTGTGGTTGGGCGTGGTGTACGGCGTGGTGTCCGGCGTGCTGTTGGGCGTGTGGTTGGGCGTGGTGTACGGCGTGGTGTCCGGCGTGGTGTACGGCGTGCGGTTCGGCGTGGGGTCCGTCGTGGGGTTCGGCGTGGGGTGTATATTCGCCTTTTTCCGTCCTGATAATTGGCTAATCGGGCTTTTTGCTGGCCCTCAAGGGCGACTTTTTCCCCGTATTACCTTTCTACCGCTGCCGGGGTTAACCTCGACTCTACAACAATGGTTACAGCAAGACTGGGAAACGGCTATTAATAACCTCAATCAATACCTTCGGTACAGCTGCCAGTTTATTCCTGTCCTTGTCGCCGTTAACCGCGTTTTACCGCAATTCCCAGAGGCAGAAATTATCTATCGCATCTCCCGTCTGGCAGAAAATACCTCCGATTGGCAATTGTTAAAATATGCGTCCGCGAAACCGTTTTCTTTTCCTCGCAGCAAAATCCGTCTAGATACCCCTGCTCGTGCCGCCGCCGCCGGTTTTTGGTATCTTCGCCAACAGGACACCGAAAAAGCCGAAAAAGCCTTTGCTGTGGTACGTTCCCTCACCTACGGGGAAGAAATGTATAGCCTAGCCCAAACTTTACACCGATTTAGTCTGGCAGCAACTCCCGATAGTATCGCTTCCCTGAAGGTTGCCCCCATTGCCCCAGAACCGTCATTACGTCCGCAAACTTGGCAAGCTATCAGCAGTTTAAATCTAGTTATCACAGAAATGGCTTTAGTCCAGAGAAGTTACTCCCAACAGGTCAGATCCCTCGCTCTTAATCGGATTATCGGGGAATTAATCGATATAGCCGACCAACAGGCGGCTACTTTACCCCAAGCAGAAAAAGAATTAATCCTTTCTATCGCCGAAAAATGGGCAGAAATTAGCGCATCCATCGCGGGAACGGTGGGAACGGTAACTATTACCCAACCGATTCCTAATCCCTACATTATCGGTGATCCGGTGATCGGTCAACGCTTTGTTGGTCGTGAGGATATCCTGCGGGAACTTCAGTCAATGTGGTCCGGAGATAACCTATCCTCCGTGGTTCTCTATGGTCATCGTCGCATGGGTAAAACTTCGATTCTACGCAATCTGGAGGCATATCTTCCACCAGATGTCTCCGTTATCTACATTAATTTACAGCGCTTGGCCACAGTAACCAGCCTAGCCGAAGTTCTCCTGACTATGGCTGAGGAAATCGCCCAAACTTTGGCAATTGATGCCCCAGAAGAGGAAAAAATCTCCCAACATCCAGAAATGTATTTTAATCGTTATTTAGACCGTCTGATGCGCCAGATTCTGCCGGAAAAAGCTAAAACCGGTTTAATTATTGCCCTCGATGAGTTCGAGATAATTGAGGATTTAATCGAAGCGAATACCCTCCCCCGGAATTTCCTCGGCTATCTGCGTTCCCTTGTCCAGAGTAGTCCGCGTCTAGCTTTTGTTTTTGCCGGATTACATACCCTAGAGGAGATGACTGCCGATTATTTTCATCCTTTTTTTGGCAGTATTTACCCGATTCCAGTTAGTTTCCTCTCTCCTGAGTCCACTCGCGTTATCCTCGCTAATCCCGTTGGGGAAGACGAGGATTTTCCCCTAGACTATACCCCATCCGCTTTGGACAAAATTTATCAACTTACCCACGGTCAACCCTATTTAGTACAACTGATCGGCTTTCATCTGGTACGTTTTTATAATAAACAGGTCTTTGAGTTGCAACGTCCCCAAGATATTCGTTTTCAGGTGGAAGATGTGGAAAAAGCCATCGATGCTGAGTTTTTCCAAAGGGGGAATTATTATTTTACGGGTGTCTGGAAACAGGCTAAACAAGATGCGGCCGGACAACAGGAGATTTTAATAGTTCTTTCTCCCCATCTGCAAGGATTAACCCGGGGAGATTTACTGTCCAGCACCGGACTAACTGCCACAACTCTCGACTGGGCCCTAAAAACCCTTGAAAATCATCATGTCATCGAATGCCAAGACTCCCGTTATCGGATTGCTGTGGAATTATTCCGTTGTTGGGTATCGGAAACGAAACAAGAAACAATGACCTAAATTCTTTTGTTATATTTTTGGCTAATATCTCAACCCAGAATGGGGCTTGCTTAATAAATGTGAAATGTAGGCAAGGTAAGGGTTTTGGGGGCTTGTCTTGCGAAACAGGTGCAAGGAGAGAATCGTGCTTCAAAACCTTGCGTCTTCATCGGCCCGCGTCCTGTAGGGGCGAAGCATTCGGGCAATAACCTATCACTGAAACCGTAGATTTTCTATCCGAATGCTTCGCCCGTACCTTTTCAGCAAACCCAAAATAAGGGGGTTACAGGGCAGCACGGATTCCCACTATAACAAAATAATAGAGCAAATCTGGAAATTTGTCAAGGCCTTGGCAATTTTCCGGTTAAAATTGTTTGTTGAGATGGGGTCAGGGACAAGACCCCCCCAGCCTCGACGAAAAACTTTAGTATAATCAAGAACACTGAGTATTTATTAGCTTTTCTGTCTAAGATTGATGTTAAAGGCTGTTCTGTTCGATTTTAATGGGGTGATCATCAATGATGAACCGATCCATCAAGAGTTAATCAATGAAATCTTGCTCGGGGAAAATTTGCTGCCCCTAGGGTCGGAATTTGCGGAGTTATGTCTGGGAAGAAGCGATCGCGTCTGTTTGCGTAATGTTCTCACCCGTCGCGGTCGTCAAGTGACCGAGGAGTATCTGACTAAGTTAATTAACAAAAAAACCAGTTTATACCGAGAAAGATTAGGAAAATTAGAGAAACTTCCTATTTATGAAGAGATATACTCTTTTTTAAAACGGGTTAAGGCCAGGGATCTACAAATCGGTTTGGTGACGGGAGCAATACGCTCGGAAGTAGAATCGATCTTGCAACAGACGGGCCTTGGGGATTATTTTAGTGTCATTGTCACCGGGGATGAGATCAGCACCAGTAAACCCCAACCGGATGGTTATTTACTGGCCGTAGAAAGATTCAATCGTTGGAATTTTAATCTGCAATTGCAACCCTGGGAATGTCTGGTGATTGAAGATACTTTTGCCGGTTGCGAAGCGGCAAAAAGAGCGGGAATGCAGGTGGTGGGAATCGCTCATACCTATCCCTTCCATTTTATGCAGAGAGTGTCCAACTGGGCGATCGATAATTTCTCCCAACTAGACCTCGATCGCGTGGAAGAAACTTTTAGCCAAATCGGGGATAAAAAGGAGCGATCGGGATTTTTAGGCGATCTATGACCATCTAGGGGCGATTCACAAGCTGAAAGACCCTACTTGTAAAAATCGGCAATTCGTGTTATGCTAACGAAAGTGCTAAGAAAATGCGGGTGTAGTTTAGTGGTAAAACCCTAGCCTTCCAAGCTAATGATAGGGGTTCGATTCCCCTCACCCGCTTAAGTTGTTGTGCAGTCACACATTATCTGTCGTCTGATGGATAAGGGTTTTCGGCTATTGTAGTAGATATGTATGGGAGAAGTTCAGTGAGTAACGCACAGAAAACGGGTTTCTCGGAGAAACCCGTTTTCTACTCATGCAAAAGGCAAAACGGAGTTTGGTTCTCACAAGATATCTATAATCTTAGAGGAGTTGGAAGTATTGGAAAAATTTTGAGCCGGTTGGACTAGGATAGTGAAAGAATACCGAGAGGACGTGAGCATGACACCAACAACCACGAAAACGCTCTACGATACCGATTTCGCTCTCTGGATCGACGAAACAGTAGATCGATTAAAAGCCGGAGATTTCGCTGCGATCGATCTGGACAATTTAATCGAGGAGGTGGAATCCTTGGGAATTAGTCAGCGTAAATCGGTTCATAGTTTTCTGGTTCGTTTACTGGAGCATCTCTTAAAACGGTGTTATGTCGCTCTCCCGGATTGTTATCGGGGATGGGAGGTCGAGATCCGGAATTTTCGCAACGAGTTAAAAAAAGAGTTTAAATACTCACCGAGTTTAAAAAGCTTTCTAGTCGAGATCTTTGGGGAATCCTACGGGGAAGCTTTAGAGTCGGTGCGCGAGGATTATCCTGATACCAGTTTTCCTGATGTTTGTCCTTTTGCGAAGGATTTGGATACTCTGTTAACTGAAAAGTTTTGGCCAGAGAGGAAATAACTATACTGAAAAACCTAATCACTGGATCAGACTTACCGAACCACTCGCAAAGACAAAAAAATCTCAATGGATAAAACCCCACACCCTAACCCCACCAACAAACTTTTTCAGCAGACCCTACATTATAGGTCTAATAAAGTTGTTAAGTATTGCCGTTATCGATCGAGATCGGGTTAGCTTGGAGATAGCAGTGAGCATTCAGCTTTAAACACTTAAGAACTGCTAACCGAATCATTGATAAGGGGGTTTTTTCATGGCTTTTAGCCGTTCTAGCGGTATTTTGCTTCATCCCACCAGTCACCCCGGTCGTTACGGGATTGGAGAACTAGGTAGGGAAGCCTATCAATTTATCGATTTTTTGGCTCAAAGTGGTCAAAAACTCTGGCAAATTCTCCCTTTAGGCCCCACAGGGTACGGTAACTCTCCCTACATGAGTTTTAGTGCCATTGCCGGCAATCATCTCCTGATTAGTCTCGATCTTCTTCGGGAGAAAAACCTGCTTAGTGAGGCAGATTTCGAGGATATTCCCGATTTTCCCCTCGATCAAGTGGATTTTGAGCGATTGATCGCTTGGAAAATTCCCCTACTTAGAAAGGCGGCGAGCAATTTTGTCAAGGGTTCTGACACAATTCTTTACAAACAGTTTGCTGGCTTTTGTGCTGGCAATGCTGATTGGTTAGAGGATTACGCCCTATTTATGGCTTTATCCCACGCTTACCAGGGTAAAGCATGGATGGAATGGCCGACAGAAATTCGCGAACGTCATTGGGGTGCGTTGGAAACACCGAAACAGGAGTTACAAGAGGAGATTTTTCTGCACAAATTCCTGCAATTTGAGTTTTTTGAGCAGTGGTTAGCCCTAAAACGCTATGCTAACTCCCTCGGTATCGAGATTATCGGTGATATCCCCATTTATGTCTCCCATAATAGTGCCGATGTTTGGGCAAATCCGCAGGTTTTCCGACTGGATCCGCAAACCGGTAATCCCTTGGAAGTGGCGGGGGTTCCCCCGGATTATTTCTCAGAAACGGGGCAATTATGGGGAAATCCTCTTTATAACTGGGATTATCTCAAAAATACGGGCTTTGACTGGTGGGTACGCCGTTTAAAAGCGGTTCTTTCCCTAGTCGATATCATCCGTATCGATCATTTTCGCGGATTAGAGGCCTATTGGGCGGTGGCTTTCGGCCAGGAAAATGCTATTAATGGTCGTTGGCTCAAGGCCCCGGGTTATGATCTCTTTAATACTATTGGCGCTCGTTTAGGTAAATTGCCGATTATTGCCGAAGATTTGGGCGATATTGACCAAGCAGTTCTAGATTTTCGCGATCACTTTGCCTTCCCGGGGATGAAGATTCTCCACTTTGCTTTTGGGGGTGATGCGGGTAATCCCTATCTTCCTTTCAACGTCGAACGCAACTGTGTGATTTATACCGGCACTCACGATAATAATACTACTGTGGGCTGGTTTCAGGATAACGCCAATGACTACGAAAAAGCGCGACTTTATCAATATCTTGGCGCTCCCAGTGGTCAGGGAGTGGCTTGGGATCTGATTCGACTGGCCTATAGTTCCGTGGCTAATCAGGCGATCGTACCGTTACAGGATGTGTTAAGTTTAGGATCCGATGCGCGTATGAATACCCCCAGTGTCCCAGAAGGCAATTGGTCATGGCGCTATCGTCAGGAAGCTTTAACCGGAGAATATAGCGAGAGATTGCGGGATTTAGTCAATCTTTTTGGCAGAAATCGTTAAATCCCAATCCTTTTTTCGAGACGTTACCCCTAACGTCTCTTTTTGTCCGGTTAATGTGAGGGAGAATTTTTTAGCAATCTTTGCCGGATGCGATCGAGATTTTCTTGACTATTGACGGGTAAATGGGGTAGGGGTAATTCTAAATTGGGCCAATTACTCAAATCATGGCAGGGACAGGATAAACCCGATTGGCCCAGCACTTCAATTGGTACAGGTATAGTACAACGAGCGCAGGGGTGAAATTCCCATTGAGGGGAAAGTAAGTCTTGGATGGTTTGTTGAGTACCTTCTAGGTAACAATCGCCACTTTGAGGATCAAGCATTTTTTGCCAACAATCCTCAAACTCCGACGAATAGCGATCAGCATTGAAAATTGGCAGCGGAAATAGCATAGCTTGGTTTTTGGGACAAATAACTTTTTTTCCCAATTGAAACCAATGGGCGAGATATTTTTTAACGGCGGAGGTGTCTGACATATAGTTAGGTGTGGAGGCTGCCCTGATTATTGCTCTTACCATCAATCCTAGCGTTAACTTCTGGTGTCGGACAGGTCTTAGGATGATTGATGATCGAGTTTAATAATTATTTTAGTAACTGAGCATCTGCAGCTAGATTAATCCCAATAAACTCACCATTAAAGCTTTTTGGGCGTGCATCCGATTTTCCGCTTGCTCCCAGACTTTTGATTGTACACCCTCGATCGCCCCGTCGGTAATTTCTTCGCCCCGGTGAGCAGGTAAACAATGGAGAATAATCGCGTCTTTGTCAGCGTGACTCATTAGCTGTTCGTTGACTTGGTAGGGCTGAAAAACGGGAATTCGGGCATCAGCGAGGCTTTCCTGTCCCATACTCGCCCAGACATCAGTATAAACCACCTGAGAGTCTTTTACAGCAGTAACGGGATCGTCGGTAATTAAGATTTTACTACCGGTTTTCTCGCCAATAGCCTGGGCGCTGGCGACAATTTCCCCATCGGGTTGATAGTTTGCGGGGGAGGCAACCCGCACATTTAACCCCATCAAAGCACCACCCAAGAGGAGAGAATTAGCGACATTATTACCATCCCCCACATAGGTGAGGTTAATTCCCCGTAAAGTCTGAAAAGTCTCTTGGATAGTCTGTAAATCGGCTAATATCTGGCAGGGATGTTCTAAATCCGTTAAAGCGTTGATAATCGGGATGCGCGAGTAATTGGCAAAAGCTTCTAAATCCTCTTGTTTAAAGGTGCGAACTGCGAGAATATCGAGATAGCGATCGAGTACCCGGGCTGTATCGGCTAAGGGTTCCCCGCGCCCCACTTGGGTTACACTGGGATTAAGATCGATCACCTGTCCCCCTAACTGGTACATGGCGACGGTAAAGGAAACCCGGGTCCGAGTGGAAGCTTTATAAAATAGCAATCCTAATACTTTGTTGCAGCTAGGGTTAAGATTACCAGCTTTAAGCTGTGCCGATAGATTGAGTAGGGCGCTGATTTCTTCGCTACTCATGTCGGTTATTCTTAAAACATCTCGTCCTTTTAAAGTGGCTACCATTGGTTTTTCTCTCGATAAACAGGGGTCTTGATTGGGTTTTATGGCAGTTAGCGATTAGCAAAAATCTTGAGCAAAGACCTTATTATAATCCAGTTTTTTCGTTATTAGGCAATTTTTCCCGAAAATTTTCATTGTGGGGGATGTTAGTCCAGCTAACACCCCCACTTTTTCTGTTAAATTAGGTAGGTGTTAAGTAGTCGTGCAAAATTAATTTCCTAGTGAAGATAGGCAAGAGGCAAGAGACAAGAGGCAAGAGGTGGTTAGATATGTGTAATTAATTTTGCTTAGGTACTTAAAAATTGTCAGATTCCCCCCTTATCAAGGCGGATCCCCCCGCCTATCGGCACCCCCCTTATCAAGGGGGCTATCCCTTATAGGGATCTTTCTTAACAATTTTTGCAGTAAGCACTCCAACCCTTATCCTGACTTGATTTCAGTTTTTTCTTTGTCAGTAAGGGTGTCAACAAGGAATATTACAAATTGTTAACCGAGTCTTGAAAGCCTTGTGCCACAAAGGTTTGAAATGTTAAGAAAGATGTGACTAAAGGACAGATCAAGGGGGGCAGGGGGGATCAAACCCAAAATCTAATTTCTACTTAACTAATTTTGCGCCACACTTAGAACAAAAATTAGACGAGGGCGGGTTTTTGTGTCCACAATTACCGCAGATAATTAAAGCTGGGTTAGCCACTTCCGTCACCGGAGAAAGAGGAATTTCTCCACCGCTATCCAACTTATAGTTATCGATTAACTGCAAAATAATTGCATCTTCCCGTTTATATTCTGTATTATCTTTTCCTCCTGTTAACTCCTCGGAACGTTGTTGTAAATATTGGATAAAAGTCCGATACAAAGCTTGTTTTTTCTCGGGAGTGGCTGCAGCCTGTAACTTAGCTGTCACCTGACTTTGAATTTTTTCCTTATCTTCGCGACAAGCTTTTACTTCTAACACCTGTACCGCATCTTCCCAACTGGTGGCGATATCGACTTTTTTTAATCCCGTTGCGGTTTTAATTTCATAGCGAATTGTTTTCTCATTAGTGACTCGATTGACTTCTGGAAAAAGCACTTTTAAAGCCCGGGCTGTCACCACCAATTGATAAATACTCGGATCTTCGGGAAAAACATCCCAGAAAGGAGGTTCCTTTTGGATATGCACGGGGATGGGTAAATCGCGATTTTCCCCCATTTGTTGGGCGCGTTTAGCGAGAATAAATTCCCCTTTCCAGTCCTGATAGGATTGCCGCAGTTCTCGCATTCCCTCGAGACAACGTAGGGAAAAACCGCCAATTTCCTGCACGAAGACAAGACGATATTTTTCCACGTCTCCCAAGGGTTTAATATCGTCTTCGTTTGCAATAAATTCCCGCAGTTTCGGAATAATTTTTTGGGCTGCTGGGTTACTGGTATTTCTTCCTCCAATCAGGGCAACATTTTGATTTAATTGAGGCGTAAAACCCGCATCTTTTCCTCGCAAAACCGCAGGATTGAGCATAATTAGGGGGCGCGATTTTTGGTAAGCAATGCGAAGATTATTGATAATATCGGCATCGTTGTTATAGATTTTTAACAAGCGATCGCAAGCGGCTAATTCCTGCTGAATTCGACTACTAGCGGGAGCATTTTGTAGGAGTTGATTAGCTTGATTTAGGATAACTTTTTGAAAATCTCCTTGACGAATATCGGCAATCTCGGTGATGTCAAATAAACGCATATTTTCGTCGGCACGGCGAGTTTCTTTCCAGAGGGGGCTAGATTGCTTTAAAATCTCTTCTGAGAGGGGTAAACAAAGGTTATCCATACCCGTATCGTAGGCGTTTTTGTTACCGACAATCCCAGAGGCAAATTGTTCGATAAAGTCTTGATAAAGACCATTTAATTCTTGTCTGTCAAATAATTTAATCCCATTAATTAACAAAGCATCGGCACTATCGATCTGTTGATTAGACTGGAGATTAAATAGATCGCGACTTTGAATTACTTTCTGACGAAAGCGATTAAAACGGCTTTCTAATTGATTAAGATGTTCCAGTAAACGGTTAATAACCTCTACTCCTGCACCTC
Source organism: Microcystis sp. MC19 (assembly GCF_003019735.1). Taxonomy (NCBI): domain Bacteria; kingdom Bacillati; phylum Cyanobacteriota; class Cyanophyceae; order Chroococcales; family Microcystaceae; genus Microcystis; species Microcystis sp. MC19. The sequence continues at coordinate 4,373,222 of NZ_CP020664.1, forward strand.
TGGTTTTTCGTTGAATATTGGCCATTAAATGGCCTTCCAATCCCGTTAAAGCTTGTTCACAATATTCTTCCATCTTATCTTTTTTCGAGATATGAAGTTTATCTTTCAGATCATTAATTTCTGCCAAGGCTGTGTCGTATTCCCGTTGACGTTTACTTTCGTTTTGACTCCAAACCTGTTCTTGATCGCGACGGAATTTTTCGGCTATGTCGGTGAAGATTTGTCGTACTGAAACAATAAAACTCTCGGCAAATTTTACCCCACGGTTCCGATCTTCAAGGATATTATAAAACTCCATTTCTAGGGACTTTTTACCCCGTTGAATAATTTCATCCCGGTTACTATAAATCTTTTTCAGGTAATCGCCGTGCAGCCGTTCATCGGGACTCAATTCTAGTAAATGATTGCGTTTAAATTCCTCGACTCTTGGCGTTAAATAATCATCAATAAATTGCAGAATTTTTCCCTGTTCATTGCCTAAAATATTAACACCCTGCTTTGTACAAGATAGCCAATTATCTTGATTGATTTCCTGACGAGTTTCGTTAATCCATTGGGAGATTATGGCAATTAAAGAGCGATCCTTGTCGGCACATAAATCCATAATTAATTCCCCTTCGCTCAAGCGCATTCTTTTGAGGATATCACTTCTGACTAACTCCAACATTTGAGCGGGTAAAATCACTGCATCATTCAGCCACCAATTAATTAAATCTTTGGCTAAACGTTCCGATAAGGAGGCACGAATTTGGGCAATAGGAATTTCAATAGTTGATAGCCCAAAACTCATAAATTGCTTAGGATAACCGCGACCTCCCGGGTCAGCTTGCGCCCAAGAACCCTTAATATTATCTCTAATGGAACGCTTATGGGGGGCAAAATCAGAGGTCATATCTAGGAAGATATTTTGGGCGATCATTTCCCTAATTTGACCAAGTTTAAAATCCCCTTCGCCGTTTTTTGTCCCCACTAAATAGGTAAAATCAAAGGGGGGTAGCTTACTAACAACTTCATCGACTAAACCGCTGCTAAACTGTTGATGATATTCGGTTCTGTAGTCAGAAAAGTAATTTAATTCCATCAGGGCAGCGTAACCATTAGCCAAAACTCGATCGCCGACACTAATCCCCGCAAATGCTTCAGGAGTGGGAACAATTGCCGTACTCAAAGGACTACTTTCCCCGCGCAACCAATTACGAATACAGTAGCCTAGATCGATTAACATTCCGCTACCTGTACCACCGTTTAAAGAACCCGTAGTAAAGACATTAATAGCAGTATTATTAACTTTAATTCCATAGCGATCGAGCATAAAGTTTTCTTGTCCTTTTACCCGTCTCACTGCGTCCAGAAATTTTCTTTGGATCTCATGATAATTGCAAAATAAAGCAAAACGGCCACAGGCGCGAATTTGTCCCGCTCCCGCTTCCAGGGAAGTAATATTTCTCTCTAATTCCGGGGGAAACCAACTATTAATCCAGGGATATCTATCCATGTCAGATACCATCTCCTGTACCTGTTTTCCACTCACCCGGGCCCAGTGTTTTTCGTTATCTTTAAAAGCACTGCCGGCAGCTTCAGGATTACTGATTTTATAATCCTTATCCGTATCAACCACCAAAAAACTGACAATCGGAAAATTGCTCAAACTGCCATAACTTTCCTCGATTAAACGACGCAAGCGCGATAAAATCTCGTTACCCGTGCCACCAATACCCACTAAAACCGTGGGAACCATGCTTTTTTCTTCTACTGCTGCTGGCATAATTATTTAACTCCTAAGGCCATTTCTTGACGGTTGCGAGGGACTTCGTAGGTGAGGAAATCGTAGGCTAATTTAGTGTTAGGAAAAATCGCCCGCGCTTCCTCTAACAGATTGGAAATATCCAGAGAATTCCCCGGTAGATAACGGGGGCTAAAATGGGTCATTAATAACAATTTTACCTGGGCTGCCAAAGCCACCTGGGCTGCCATCGTCGAAGTGGAGTGAACACTTTCAAAGGCTAACCCGGCATCTTGGTGTGCAAAAGTCGCCTCATGAATTAGCACATCTGCATTCTGTGCCAATTCGATCGAGCCTTCACAGAAAATAGTATCGGTACAATAGGCAATTTTACGGCCGATTTCCGTTTCCCCGCAGAGGGACTGACCGCGAATTTTTCTGCCATCGGGAAGGGTGACAGTTTCCCCCTTTTTCAGCTTGCCGTAAATAGGTCCGGGGGGAATACCCAAAGCGTTGGCTTTTTCCACATCAAAACGTCCAGGACGGTCTTTTTCGGCGATGCGATAACCGTGGGCGGGAATACGATGTTTTAATAGCTGACAGGAGACGGTAAATTCTTCATCTTCGTAGAGTATGCCGGGGGAAAGGGGATGGACACGCACCCGATTGGCGAAATTAGTATAGGAATACTTAGCACAAGCGCGCAGATAGTCCCCTAGTCCGGGGGGTCCGTAGATATCAATATCCTGAGCAGAACCGGCTAATCCGATACTGGCTAACAATCCCATTAAACCAAAGATATGATCGCCGTGCATATGGGTGATAAAAATGCGTCGAATTTGGGAACTTTTTAGGTCGCTACGCAGTAACTGGTGTTGAGTTCCTTCTCCACAGTCAAACAGCCATATTTCCGCCCGTTGCGGCAAACGAAGGGCGATACTAGAGACATTGCGGGAACGAGTGGGAACCCCAGAACTGGTTCCTAAAAAAGTAATCTCCACAGGATAGCTGTCAGGATAGAGGATTCTTTTTCTAGTCTAGGCTGTTTTTATCGATTTCTCGATCGAATTGCTGCTTTTCTGTATTTGATCTCTTGGAAACAGGAAATCCCCTGATTTTAACCTAACTCTGCAATAATTAATCGCAGCCGGAAATAGGTTGGCGCACATATCATACTTTCTGCTTTTTGTCAAAAAAACTTTTTTTTTGCAACAAAACTACACAAAAAAAAGATCATCGTTGTGGGTGAAATTGACTCATTTACCTGTCTTAATTAGGATCACCTTGTAGGTGTGGCAAGGGTTTCAACCATTGCTGCCCAAAAAAGCACAGAAAAACCGATTATGAAATTCAGCAAAATCGCTTATCAGTTATCAGTTATCAGTTATCAGTTATCAGTTATCAGTTATCAGTTATCAGTTATCAGTTATCAGTTATCAGTTATCAGTTATCAGTTATCAGTTATCAGTTATCAGTTATCAGTTATCAGTTATCAGTTATCAGTTATCAGTTATCAGTTATCAGTTATCAGTTATCAGTTCACTGAGAAAACACCCCACTTCCCCACTTCCCCACTTCCCCACACCCCACTTCCCCAATTCATAATTCATAATTCATAATTCATAATTCCCACACCCTACTTATCTAGAACGATCTTTGGGACAAGATTAAGTTTAAAATCTGAAATAGATGATTTTTTTGAGGATCGAGTCAAGTTTATGGCAGATATTGTCGATATTGCGGTCAGTGCCGATAATTTTAAAACTCTAGTGACGGCGGTACAAGCCGCTAGTCTTGTGGATGCCCTAAAAAGTCCCGGCCCCTTCACGGTTTTTGCCCCCACCGATGAAGCTTTTGCCAAATTGCCCCCCGGTACGATTACAACCCTAGTGCAGAATATCCCCCAATTAACCCGAATTCTCACCTATCACGTCGTTGCGGGCAAATATATGCAGGAAGATTTAGCAAAATTGGCTGTAGTGACTTCTCTAGAGGGTTCACCGATTCCCATCGATTGTAGCGAAGGTTTTGAGGTGAAAAATGCCACGGTGGTCGCGGGTAATATCGAGGCGGATAATGGTGTGATCCACGTCATCGATAGGGTGATCCTGATGGGTTAGTTTTTGACCGGCTTTTCCCCGGGCCGCATCCAGGGCAAATCTGTCTTATTTAGTAACCAAATATACAGATACTTTTGCTTGTTTATGGTTTCGATGATCGACGGAGGAAAATGCCCACTTTCTGCACTTTCTTGTCTGTACCTGTTCAGACCATCTAATGGCTTTGCTACCATAAATATTAACGAAAAAGTAAGGAAATATTAAGGGAGATGAAAAATGGTTAACCAGTTTCTCCCCCTGATTAATTTTCGCCTTAGAATGCCGGTTTATCCACGTCGGTCAATATTCCGGCTCTTCTAGGTTCTGTGTGATAAGTTTAATTGACATAGGATCGATCGATCTTTGTGTCCTTTGTGTCTTTGTGGTTCGTTCCACCCCCTCGCTCTTGAGAAATGTATCTTAGAATACATTTTACCCACCAAAGCTGGGAGAGCCATATTCCTTTGAGAATGATCGTTTACCAGAAAGTTTTGTTCATATCGGTAGTCTCGCTGAATTAGCTCACCAACGACAAAAATATATTCTTAGCCATCTCGACAGTAATGGCAACGTGGAAGAACTCGCTCAAGAATGGGTGCAAACACTGCTCGCTAATCTAACAACTTAATAGTTTCTGGAAAATTCAGCCAAAAAAGAGGCCACTTTCCGCAAGATGGCCTCTAAATTTTTTTGTTAGGGGTTAGTCAGTTATCAGTTATCAGTTATCAGATGTTAGTTTTCAGTTCACTGTTTACTGTTTACTGGACGGCTACGCCGTGCCTTTGGCAACACTGAAAAAAGCTTACCTATTCCCCAGAAGCATGAGGACCGATTTTGAGAACTAAAACCCCTAAAGGTGGTAAACAGAGATCGATCGAGTGGGGGCGGCTATGATAGGACCATTCCTCCGACCATTTACCTCCGAGGTTGCCCATATTACTACCGCCATATTTACCCGCATCGCTGTTAAAGATTTCCTGATAAAAACCGGGATGGGGTACACCAACGCGATAATGGCTGTGGGGTTGGGGAGTAAAATTACAGACCACCACCAGAAACTCCTGCCAATTTTTGCTCCAGCGCAGGAAAGAAACGACGCTATGACTATTATCACTACAGTCGATCCACTCAAAGCCATCTTGACCAAAATCCTGGGTATATAGAGCAGGTTCACTCTTATAGGTGGCGTTCAAATCCGAGAAAAATCGTTTTAGCTGTTGATGGGGTTGATACTGCAAAAGACCCCACTCCAAATCACCCCAAACATTCCACTCACTCCACTGGCCAAATTCCATGCTCATAAACATGGTTTTCTTGCCGGGGTGGGTAAACATATAACTAAATAGGGCCCGGACATTGGCAAATTTTTGCCACTCATCCCCCGGCATTTTGCCAATCATATTACTTTTGCCGTGAACCACTTCATCGTGGGACAAAGCCAGCATATAATTCTCGCTGTGGTTATACCACATACTAAAAGTGACATTATTTTGATGGAATTGACGGAACCAGGGATCCATGCCGAAATAATCGAGCATATCGTGCATCCAGCCCATATTCCACTTCAAATTAAAGCCTAAACCGCCCATATAGGTGGGCCAGGACACCATCGGCCAAGCGGTGGATTCTTCGGCAATAGAGAGAATTCCGGGGAAATAGCTAAAAATTACATGATTGACTTGACGCAGGAATTCGGCGGCCTCTAAATTTTCCCGGCCACCGTACTCGTTAGCCACCCATTCCCCATCTTTACGACAATAATCGAGATAGAGCATAGAAGCCACCGCATCCACGCGAATACCGTCAATATGGTACTTATCGAACCAAAATAGGGCATTAGCCACCAGGAAATTTCTGACTTCATTGCGACCGTAGTTAAAAATTAAGGTTCCCCATTCCTTGTGTTCCCCCTTGCGCGGGTCACTGTGTTCATAAAGATGAGTCCCGTCAAAGAAAGCTAACCCGTGACCATCTTTGGGGAAGTGACCCGGAACCCAATCCACTAGCACACCAAGCCCATTTTGGTGACATTGATCGATAAAATACATGAAATCTTCAGGATTGCCGTAGCGACTGGTGGGGGCAAAATAACCCGTCACTTGATAACCCCAAGAACCATCAAAAGGATGCTCGGCGATCGGTAATAATTCGATATGGGTGTAACCTAATTCTTTAACGTAGGGAATTAGTTTTTGGGCTAACTCGTAGTAACTCAAAAAGCGCGCTCCAGTGTTCCATTCCGACACGGGAACCGCTTCTCCTTCCCCGGAAAGTAAACGGGGGGGTTCGGCACTGGAAGTGTGCAGCCAAGAACCGAGGTGTAATTCGTAAACGGAAACCGGTTGAGTTAAAGGATCGCTATGGCGGCGTTTTTCCATCCAATCGCTATCATCCCAAGTATAGCTATCTAAATTGGCCACGATCGAGGCGGTTTTCGGGCGTACTTCTTGGGCAAAACCGTAGGGATCAGATTTTTCGTAAATATGACCTTCCCAATTTTTGATCTCGTATTTATATTTAGTGCCAACACCGATTTCCGGGATAAACAATTCCCAGACCATATTATTACGTTTCCGCATTTGGTGATCCCGACCATCCCAGCTATTGAAATCACCAATAATCGAGACGTTGCGGGCATTAGGAGCCCAAACGGCGAAATAAACCCCTTTAATACCCTCGATTTCAGCTAAATGCGCCCCTAATTTTTCATAAATGCGGTGATGGTTGCCCTCCCCAAACAGGTGTAAATCAAAATCGCTGAGTTTGGCAGAACGGAAGGCATAGGAATCATAGATGACCCGTTCCTGTTCTCCCTCGTGAATGCGTAATTGATAATTGTTCAGTTCACCGATATCGATGACGCACTCGAAAAAATGGGGATGATAAGCGGTCGTCATGGGATATTCTTGTCTTTGGGACGGTAAAATAACCCAAGCGGCCGTGGTTTTCGGTAAATAGGCTCTGACAACCCATTTATTTACTTTTCCTTCTTCTTCTAGGGGATGGGCCCCCAAAACCTCAAAGGGATCGTGATGGAGGTTGTTGACGATTTGATGGACTTGTTCGGGGGATACCACTATAGACATTCAGTTAACACTCTTGACATCTACAATACTTATAGCAAGGAAATAGTCATTTTTTCCTTGCCTTCTGGGAATTCTCAAACTAATGATATATTCTGCCTACTTAGGGTCTGCTGAAAAAGTTTTTCGTGGGGGTAGGGTGTAGGGTGTGGGGTGTGGGGTGTGGGGAAGTGGGAAGAATAAATACAATAATCTCCTGACGACCGACTCCTGACGACCGGCTCCTGACCCTAACAACAATTTTTGATTTTTACAAGAGGTCTATGGTAAAACTGCCAATTTAATCTCGATCTGGTCATTCTCGATGTTAATCTAGCGGATAGCCTCGAATTTGACCTACACTACATCTCTACACGGTTCTTAACTGGAACGAGTTTGATCCCTAGTAGATTGACTTTCTTCTAATTCAGCTTTGATTTTTACCGAGTCTTCAATCTGCTGGGCTTCTCGCTTAAATTCACTTTCAAATTCCTTTGATGCTTCTTGAAATCCTCGAATCGTTTTGCCTAAACTGCGACCGATTTCTGGTAATTTTTTTGGTCCGAAAACTAGCAGGGCAATCAAGAGAATTAACCCCATTTCTGGCAATCCAATCCCAAAAATATTCATGTTTTTGCTCCTAATAAAAAGCTCGCGGTGGGCAATAACCCACCTGCCAAAGTCCACGGGACAATTGTGCCGCCAAAAATGCCGACAAGATTGTTGGAATCTGCTTACTGACCCCAATCTACATTAAATCCTTCTAAAATTAGGGAGGAGTTGTAGATCTGTAAAATAATCAGCAAAAAGACTAAAAACAGAGCCATAAACACTCCCATCAGCAAGGTAGTTCCCCAACCGGGAGAAACTTTACCATATTCTGAGTTGAGGGGACGAAGGATTTCACCTAAGCGTGTACGCTGTGCCATAAGTTACCAAGAAAGATCTGTAAATGATAATTTTGTATTGATCCGTAATTTGACGAACTGCCAACCGATCAACCCAGTGAGATAAAATCTACTGCTGTTGCCAGTGGAGCTTTTTTGGTCTAATTCCGAACGGAATCGTTTTTCGCCTGCCCTGCCACGCCCACAAGAATCTGCAAGCGCCTACAGTACGGGAATTATTCTAACATTGTTTGGTGATCTTCTCAGGATTTAGCAGACGGTCGATGGGAGGATTTTTCAGTTATCAGTAATCAGTTATCAGTTATCAGTCAGGGGTTGGGGTTGAGGTGATGGGGGAGAAAAAAGCTGATCAGTGATCACTCAATCAAGTCTCCTTCGGTGCTATGATCGAGGATGTAAAGTTTTATCAAGACTACCTTAAACAAGCTCTCAAGAGAGGATATCAAGAACAACAGATGGCTTACACACTTCCCGCTTTACCCTACGATTACACTGCCTTAGAGCCTTGCATCACCAAAAGTACCCTAGAATTCCACCACGACAAGCACCACGCCGCTTATGTCAATAACTATAACGGTTTGGTCAAAGATACGGAACTCGATGCTCTCTCTTTAGAAGAAGTTATCGTTAAGGTGGCCGGTGATGCCTCTAAAGCTGGGGTTTTCAACAATGCCGCCCAATCATGGAACCATAGTTTTTATTGGAACTGCATGAAACCGGGTGGTGGCGGTGCGCCTACTGGTGCTTTAGCCGCTAAAATTAACGCAGATTTCGGCAGTTTCGAGAAATTTGTCGAAGCTTTCAAAACTGCGGGTGCTACTCAATTCGGTAGCGGTTGGGCTTGGTTAGTTCTCGATAAGGGTACTCTCAAAGTTACCAAAACCGGCAACGCTGACAATCCTTTAACCGCCGGACAGGTTCCCCTCCTAACTATGGATGTGTGGGAACACGCTTATTATCTCGACTACCAAAATCGTCGTCCCGATTACATCAGCGACTTTTTAACTAAGTTGGTTAATTGGGATTTCGTGGCTGCTAATTTAGCGGCGGCCTAAAAATTTGGCTCAGTTAATTCAGTTATCAGTTATCAGTTATCAGTTATCAGTTAGGCTGCCCGCGCATTTAAATTGCTTGTTGAGATGAGGCACTCTTGCACTCTTGCAACAGTAAAGGGAGCGAAGCAGATGCAGCTAATCTCAGGATAGTCGGTGAAAATGCGTCTTAGCTTATCAGTTATCAGGGGTTGGGGAGCAGGGAGAAACCATCCATAGGTTGGGGGTTAATACTACTCTTAAAATTGGCAAATCTCTCTAATATTAATTATCCTTAAATATAGATAACCAGAAAAAACTTTTTTAACATCGATCGCGCTGCTCGCACAATGGAACAACCTGTCAGTTGGATTATTCCCCGTCATCCCCGTCCCGATTATCCCCTGTTTGTATTTTTACCCGGAATGGATGGCAGCGGCCAACTATACCATCGTCAGATTAAAAACCTAGCCCCTTACTTCGATCTGCGTTGTTTGGCGATTTCCCCGCAATATCTCGGTGATTGGGAGGAATTAAGCACCCTCGTGATCGCTTTATTGGCCCAGGAATTAAAGCAACAATCGAGAAAAGTCTATCTCTGCGGTGAGTCTTTTGGCGGCTGTTTAGCCTTGAAAATAGCGATAAAATCACCAAAATTAATTAAAAAACTGATTTTAATTAACCCCGCTTCTTCTTTTAATCAAAGACCTCTTTTAAGCTTGGGAATCGGTATCACCCAGATGATGCCCGATTTCATCCACAGCAGCTCGGCCCTAACTATTTTACCCTTTCTGGCCGCTCTGGGTCGAATGTCTAGGGAAGATCGCCGCTCTCTCCTCAAAGCCATGCAATACGTCCCACCGAAGACGATTAGCTGGCGTTTATCCCAGTTACAACGGTTTCAGGTTAGTGCCAGCGAGTTAAAAGCTCTGCAATTGGAGGTGTTAGTGATAGCCAGTCAAGGCGATCGACTGTTACCATCGGTAGCGGAGGCTAAACGCCTAATTCAGCAGTTACCCGCCGCAAAATTGACGATTCTACCCAATAGTGGTCACGCTTGCCTGCTGGAAACCGATATTCACCTCAAAGACATTCTCCATCACCATGCTTGTCTCCCCCGAAGCTTACCCGCAAAAAGTCACTGAGGATGGTTCTTATACCTTTTTTTCGACCGAATTCGGCGAATGTTATCATTCTACCTCCGGGGCAAGGGAAGAAGCCGAGAAAAAATTTATCCTCTCCAGTCGTCTGGCAGCAAAAGCAGACCAGAGCAATAATCTAAAAATTCTTGACATTTGTTACGGCTTAGGGTATAATGCCGCCGCAGCCTTAGCGGCCATTTGGCGAGTTAGGGGAGATTGTCGGGTAGAATTATTAGCTTTAGAAAGCGATCGAGTGGTTCCCCTAGCGGCTATTAGAGAAAATCTCTTAAATAGTTGGAGTCAACCAATTCCCCAATATTTAAATGATTTTGCCCATAATCACCGGCTAGACCTGCCTAATCTCACGGCTAAACTGTTAATCGGGGATGCGCGACAGACGATAACCAGGGTGATTGACGCGGGTTTTCAAGCAGAGGCAATTTTTCTCGACCCCTTTTCCCCGGGTAAATGTCCGCAACTGTGGACGGTGGAGTTTTTGGCTTTAGTGGCCAAATGCCTGAGTCCGACGGGTTATTTAGTCACCTATTCCTGTGCTGCCTCGGTGCGAAGGGCTTTACAATTAGCAGGATTGCAGATTGGGGCCACCGATAGCGTCGGTCGGCGATCGCCGGGGACAATAGCCAGTTTTTTGTCCTTACCCCCATCTCTATCGGCACAGGAACGGGAACATCTGCAAACTAAAGCCGCTATTCCCTATCGAGACGCGACTTTAACCGACCCAGCCGAAGTTATCATACAACGTCGTCGCAGCGAACAGGCTCTCTGTGACTTAGAACCGACTAGCCACTGGAAAAAACGTTGGCAAAGAGCGGTGAGTTCGATCGCAATCTCGGAATGAGAATATGTAGTTAAATGCCTGAGAATTCGGGCTTTTTGTTTAAGAAAAATTAAGCATCCTGCTGATCGGCTTGTTTTTTTTGGGCTAGTTAGATAGCATGGGTGCAGACAGGACGTTATCTGCATAAAAAAGGTTCCCCGGCCAGATAGATTTTTTTGTTAAACCAATTCAGCCTTAAGGCGATCAAGAGCGACTCTTCTTAACGATCAGTTTGCCGATCTAGTATTAACCGGAGGACAGGAAAATGAGTAATAAGAACGACCCAAAATATCAAAAAATTAAAGGTAAACTGGAAAGAATTATCCCCTTGCCAGAACCGCAGCAAAGTCTGGCTCTACATCGTATAGCCAGAGAGGAGCAAGAAAGTTTTGACAAGATCGAAAAATATTTTAATCGGCTTATATGGGAAAAGATTCATGAAAAATTAGACCGAATTAACAATGAAAGAGATAATATTGAAAAGTTAAGGCTTTTAAAAGAACTGTCAGAGTCTAATTTTTTGGGTTTTTCTTTAGATGAATATAAGAACTTACTAAAACAAACCAAGATTTTATCGGAAGAAGAAATTAGAAAGAGAATAAAAGAAATTAAGCAAAAAGCGAAAAACCCTATTCAAGAAGCCATCTACTTACAAAAGCTATCAGAAGATAGTGGCTTATCCCCGGAAGAATGCAAAAATTTATTAAATGAATACCGATTTGATTGGACTGATTTTGAGCTGATCCTCAAAATAGCTTCAATTGTTACCGCTTTAGGCATTTTTGCTGGTGTAATCACCTATTGGTGGGAAACGGATAAACGACGAGCGCAAGAGAATAATGATGCTTGGACTGTTCTCCGTTCAGCAAAAGAAGATCCTGCTAGTAACGGAAGAATTGATGCCTTGGAGTCTCTCAGTAGTGGTTGTAAAATGCCAGAAAATATATTCACTTGGCTATTAACAAAAGTTGGCCTGCAAGAGGATTGTGTCAAATTGGTGGGGGTAAATCTCAAATCAGCTAATTTACCTGGAGTCGATATGCCAAATAATGATCTATCCAAGGCACAATTACAGAATGCCAATCTTGACGGAGCAAACCTAAAGAATGCCTATCTAGACGGGGCCGATTTAACTGGAGCGAGTCTCAGAAAAGCTGACTTAACAGGAGCCGATTTAAGAGGGACAAATTTACAGGATGTTAACCTGTCCAATGCCATTTTAAATGGAGCAAATATCACCAATGCTAATCTAGAGGGAGCTAATTTATCTAATGCAGATTTGAGAAATACTAATCTCCTGAATACTTCTTTAAAAGATGCACGTGTTGAAGGGACAATATATAACTTTAATACTCAAACTTTTGATTGGTTTAAATCACAAGAAGACACCCATTTAATCTGTGATCGTGAAAAAGATATTAAAGATGAATGTAATTCTCTGCAATTAAACCAAGCAGATTTAGAGGAAGTAGATCTGAGCAACACCTATTTACAAAAAGCGAATCTAGGTCACGCTAATCTCATAAATACCAGGTTAATTAATGCTGATTTGAGGGACGCTGATTTAACTCATGCAGATATCCGAGGGGCTGATTTTACCGGTGCTGTCTTGACAGGTGTTAAGATTGATCATGCGATCTATGATGATCGTACTAAACTCGATCAAAGTATCTTTTCAAATTCGACAAAGTTTTACAAAATTAGCCTTTTTAATCGCCTAAAAAGAGACTTGCAGCCAGCACAGAAGGACTTAAAAGATGCCGATCTAACACGCGCAGATCTCCGAAAAGCTGATTTAAGAGGAGTGGATTTAACAGGTGCAAATCTGGAGGATGCTGATTTAAGAGGAGCGAATTTAGAGGGGGCCATATTAGATAAGGCTAAATTAAAGGGTGTTCTTTATGATAAAGAAACGAAACTAGATAATGGTGATCGTCAAAAATTAATAGCTGCTAAAGCTTATTATATTGAAAATAAAAATCCCAACAATCCAGGTGATTTAGTGGCAATAGATTTATCTAATCGAGATTTGGAAAAAACTGCTTTACGAGAAGTCAACCTTAGGGGTGCTAAATTGGAGAAAGTCAACCTGATTAGTGCTGATTTAGGGGGAGCTAATTTAAGTTCTGCTACACTGGTAAAAGCCGATTTATCCCGTAGTAATCTTAGTCAGTCTTACCTGAACTTTGCCAACCTTGAAGGTGCTAACTTAAGTGGTGCTGATCTAAAAAAAGCTGACCTGATCGGAGCTAATCTTAAAAATGCTCGTTTAAAAAGCTATCTAGATGCTAAAACAAATCTAGAGGATGCAGTTTTAATTAAGGCAATTTTAGAATCAGCAGATTTAAAAAATGTATTGTTAATTAATGCTAACTTAATGATGGCAAATCTCAAAGAAGCTAACCTAAAACAAGCGGATTTAAGACAGGCTAACCTAGAACAGGCCGACTTGAGAGCTGCCGATCTTACGGAAGCGGATTTAAGCGGTGCTAACTTAGCAAATGCTGACTTAAGAGGAGCAAATTTAATCAAGGTTAAAGTTGATAGCAGAACTAATTTTAAGGGAGCATTAATTAATGAAGAAACCAAGTTAGATTTTGATAGACCCAACAGTAACTTTAATCAAGTTGCCAAAATGTATGAAGAATTTTCAAAAGTAGTTTATTTTATTACTCGACAGCGGCAATCTTATCTAATTGTTAAAAATCTATCGAACCAAAAAATAGAAACCATAAGTTGGTTGCCGACATCGAACAGTTATCAAGGATTAATTGATTTACCAAAGAATCTTAAGGATTGTTCAGCTAATAATTTAACCAGAAAAATCGACTTAATCGGCATCGACTTGTCCGATCGAGATTTAACTAAAGTCAACTTATCCTGTGTAGATTTAACCAAGATTAGTCAGAAAGGATTGAAAAATACTATCCTAGAAAAAGCTAATTTAATTGGAGTTAATTTAAGAGGTGTTAGTTTGGAGGGAGCGAAATTAGATAAAGCCATTTACGATCAGAGAACAATTAACACGGTGGATCTAAAATATCAAAGCTTATTTAAGCGAGCTTATAAAATTGAACCTAAGTCAGATTTGTCTGAAGCTGACTTATCCGATCAGGTTTTAGATGGCTTAGATTTACAAGGTGCTGTTTTAGAAAAGGCAGAATTGCCAAGAGCGCATTTAATAGGCACACAATTACAAGATGCAATTTTAAAAGATGCCAATTTAACCAGTGCAATTTTAAAAGATGCCGATTTAACCGGTGCAGATTTAACCGGTGCAAAGCTACAAGAAGTGATCGGATTAACAGTTGAACAACTGGAAACTGTTAAAAGTCTCAAAGACGCTCAATTTAGTCCTGAATTGTGTCAAGCTGTTGGAGAGGAACTCAAAGAAACTAAGGGTAAAATTGCCGATTGTCCCCAATAACCTAGTTAGGGTTTGCTCAATAAATCTAAAAACCTTGTTGGGTAAGACTTTTAGACTTTTTTCCCATCAAAAAGTGCCAGACATTGGGGTGATCGGGGGGGGGAAATTTAGGCACTTTTGCCCTGAAAATTAGGTAATTGACCCCCTGAAAATGGGTAAAACCCTCACCCTACACCCTACCTGCCCCCCGATGTCGGGGGGGTTGGGGGGGCCACACCCTGTCCCCAGGAAAAACTTTTTCAGCAAACCCTAACTAAAGACTTCAACGGGATTAATTTGACAGCACAAGCTTTTAATTCTGGTTGTAGGGAAATCGGACAAGCAGCCGGATGGGTGAGACTATTAGCCTCAGCATTTTCTGCCCATAAAGCCCCCCAGTGCATCGGCACAAAGACACAATTAGGAGCAATTGCTTTGGTAATTAAAACGGGAAAACGGGCAGAACCGCGACGAGAACGCACTTCCACCCATTCCCCAGCTTCTATGTCCAATTTTGCCGCATCTTGGGGATGAATTTCCAGAAAAGGTGCGGGGTGCATTTTGACAATTTTCTCGATGCGGCCGGTGCGAGTTTGGGTGTGCCAGTGACCGTACAAACGCCCCACGGTCAAAACTAGGGGATAATCATCGTCGGGGGGTTCCGCTAAACCTTTACTGTGGTAAGCGGCGAAAACAGCACGACCATCGGCAGTATTAAATTTACCATCGGTATAAAGGCGTTTTGCGGCTGTTTTTTGGCTTTTATGGTCATCTTTAACTAAATTACCCAGTAATTCCCCAGAATTAGCGGTTTTAGGGGCGGAAATTTCATCGATGGAATCGGGCCACGGTCGGGGAGTCTCGGCCAGGCGCTCATAATTAATCGCCGTCATATCACAAGGACGTTTATATGTCAACCGGATAAACTCGGAATGTACCTCGGCCGAATCCTTAAAATTAAATTGTGCCTGAAAACCCAAACGGCGACCAACTTCGGCAAAAATTTGCCAATCGGCCTGAGCTTGACCGACGGGAGGGCGAAAAGCCTTATTTAACGTCACCATACGCTCAGAATTGGTCATTGTTCCCGTTTTTTCGCCCCATTGGGCTGCTGGCAGTAATAAATGGGCATAGGCGCTGGTTTCCGTCGGATAGTAGGCATCCTGATGGACAGTAAAAGGTGATTTTAACAGGGCTGCCTGGGTGCGTTTTAGATCAGGCATACTAACAGCCGGATTAGTGGCAGCAATCCAAAGTAATTTCACCTCTCCCGTCTCCAAACCGGTAATCATACTCCAAGCATCGCGACCGGGGACCGGAGAAATCCGACCGGCGGGTAAACCCCAAGCTTGTTCCACTTCGGCCCGGTGTTGGGGATTTTTGACGGAACGATAACCGGGGAGAAGATGGCAGAGGCCGCCGGCTTCCCTTCCTCCCATGGCGTTGGGTTGTCCGGTTAGGGAAAAAGGACCGGCCCCCGGTTTACCGATATTAGCCGTCATTAGGTGTAAATTGATTAAAGTGCGGGCTTTGGCCGTGCCTTCCCTAGATTGATTGATACCCATCGACCAGAGGGAAAGCACTCTTTTCGATTCGGCCCAGTAGCGGGCAGCCTGTTCTAAATCCTCGATGGGGATACCGCATTTAGGGGCGACTATTTCCGGGGGATAATGGCGGATAATTTCGGTGTATTTGTGGAAATCCCTGGTGCATTGATCGATAAAATGGCGATCAATCGCCCCCCAATTCAGTAACAGGTAAGCAATACCGTTAAATAGGTCAATATCGGTCCCCGGGTTAATGGCGAGGTGGAGAGTAGCGGCCTCGGCGGTTTTGGTGCTGCGGGGATCGACGACGATTAATTTCGCTTCTTTGTTACCTTTGAGATACTTGTGCAGACGGTTAAAGATGATGGGGTGACATTCGGCCGTATTTGTCCCCACCAGAAAGGCACAATCGGTTAATTCTAGGTCATCGTAACAGCAGGGGGGACCGTCAGACCCGAAACTATTAAGGTAAGCGGCCACGGCCGAAGACATACAGAGACGGGAATTAGCATCAAAGTTATTGACTCCCAGACAGCCCTTGACCAGTTTTTGGGCGATGTAGTAATCTTCGGTGTGAAATTGTCCCGAACCGTATAAACAGATACTTTCCTTTTCCCCCTGAGCGATTAGAGTTTGGATGCGGTTAACGATGCGATCGAGGGCCTCTTCCCAAGTACAAGGACGAAATTGCTCTTGGAGAGAATCGCGGATCATCGGGGTTTTGAGGCGATTTTTATCGATTGATTCCGCTACTGTGGCCCCTTTAACACAGACCATACCTTGACTGGAGGGGTGGGACTTGTCCCCGAAGACTTTCCATGCTTGTCCGGCCGACGCGGGGGGGGTGACTGTCAAACCACAACCTACTCCACAGTAAGGACATTGGGTTTTTGTAGATTCAGTCATAAGCGGTTGGTCTGATTAGTGGCGCTGTCTTTAGGCATACTAAGATAGTCGGCAGATTTTCTCGGCAAAATTGTAGTTATTAATACAATTTATTAGAAGCCTTGGCCAAATTGCCATTTTCGCGATGCAAATCGCGCATTAAACCTGTCTAGATCAAAAGCATACACTTGTTCTCGTGCCGAAAAAGAATCGGCATAGGATAATAGTAGTCTCTAGGGTGGGGAAAAAGTTTTCAGCCAGTCATGACCTACGAACCTCTACATCATAAGTATCGTCCCCAAACCTTTGCCGATTTGGTGGGACAATCAGCGATCGCCACGACCTTGAGTAATGCCTTAATCAGTGAGCGAATCGCTCCTGCATACCTATTTACTGGACCCAGAGGCACGGGGAAAACCTCCTCGGCGCGAATTTTAGCCAAATCCCTCAACTGTCTGTCTAGTGACCATCCGACACCGATTCCCTGCGGTAAGTGTTCCGTCTGTCAAGCGATCGCCAATGGTTCGGCCCTAGACGTGATCGAAATTGATGCCGCGAGTAATACCGGTGTGGATAACATTCGGGAAATTATCGAGCGATCGCAATTTGCCCCCGTCCAATGTCGTTATAAAGTCTATGTCATCGATGAATGCCTGACTGGGGATAGCCTTGTTTTCACCGAAACGGGATTAATCCCCATTAATCATCCTGAGATTCTCGGAAAACGAGTTCTCAGTTACAACGAGAGCAGCGGAGAGTGGGAATATAAAAAAGTCCTGCGATGGCTAAACCGAGGCGTAAAAGCAACTTTAACCATTCAAACCAGAAATCGGAGGATTAATTGCACTGGTAATCATTTGATTAGAACAGAAAAAGCATGGATACAAGCAAAAAATCTCAAAATCGGCGCTCAGATCCTATCACCTGTGAATGTGGCTGCGGTGCAATACACGCCTAGTATCATAAAATCCCCTCAATGGCTTACAAATTTCGAGGAAGTGATAGGGATTCAAGAAGGTGACACAGAAAGCGTCTATGACCTAGAAGTGGAGGACAATCATAATTTTGTTGCCAATGGGTTATTAGTTCATAACTGCCATATGCTCAGTACGGCGGCCTTTAATGCTTTGCTGAAAACTCTGGAAGAACCGCCAGATCGAGTGATTTTTGTGCTTGCTACCACGGATCCTCAGCGTGTCTTGCCTACCATCATCTCCCGTTGTCAACGCTTTGATTATCGCCGTATTCCCCTCGATGCGATGGTGGCACACCTGCAAAAAATCGCCCAAATAGAAGCGATCGATATTAACCTAGAAGCATTAACCCTAGTGGCTCAGATCGCTAACGGTGGTTTACGCGATGCGGAAAGTCTCCTCGATCAATTAAGTTTACTCGCAGGAACGATTACGGCCGAGCGAGTCTGGGATTTAGTCGGTGCAGTCCCCGAAAGAGACCTCTTAACCCTACTTAAAGTCATTCATAGCAATATTCCCGATCAAGTTATCGAACAATGTCGCCATCTGATGAATCGCGGGAAAGAACCTTTAATCGTCTTGCAAAATCTAGCGGGATTCTATTTAAACCTACTTTTAGCCAAAACCGCCCCTAATCGTCCAGAAATGGTGGCTGTGACCGCTCCCACTTGGCAGGAACTGTGTACGGAAGCGCGTACTTGGTCTTTAGAGGAAATTCTCCGCGGTCAACAACTGCTTAAAGACAGCGAAACGCAACTAAAAAACACCACTCAACCCCGTCTCTGGTTAGAAGTCACTCTCTTGGGACTGTTACCGCAAGCACAGGTGATTCCTCTAGTTGCCACGGCAGCGCCTTCCCGTCCCCAAACCAGCGTCGAGAGGCCCCCAGAAGTGATCACAGCGCCGGCGCCGGTTAATGAACCGATAAAACCGCCAGTTATCCCCCCGACAACTAGGGTCGAAGTGCCGAAAACTGAGGTTAAAACTGTTGCCAGTGATGACAATCATGAACAAATTTGGCAGCAGGTTTTAGAAGTAATGGAACCCCCCACTACTCGCACTCTCCTACGTCAGCACGGCAGTCTTTTTAATATGGAAGAATCGAGCGCTTATTTAAGTATATCTTCGGAACAATTATTAAAAATGGCCCGGCTGCGCTTGACTAATATTGAGTCAGCTTTCGAGGCAGTTTTTCAGCGCCGGATTAAAGTTCATTTACAGGTAGGTTCCGCCACTGCTGCCACGGCTGCGGAGGTTTCCCAATCCCCGGCAGCCAAGATGCAACCACCACCGGAAACCGCACCAAACCCACCAATAACTCCCGAAAATAAAGTTATGACCGTGGTGGATATTCCCCCGGTCAAAGAAGCAAAGATCACTGCATCGGGAACCCCAAAAACTCGTAGCACAGAACTGCCCCAAAAAATATTAAATTTTGATTCATCTTTGGAGACATTAGATCAAGATGTCGATGTTAGCGAAATTTTGGCGGCCGCTCAAAAGTTAGCGAAATCTTTTGATGGTGAAGTGGTCAATATGGGTTATTCACTGCCGGAAAATTCGGCCGCAGAAACTAAAGTTAATAAGTCTGTGGAAAATATGACTATCGTGCGCGGGAGACCTGATGTTAACGAAATTTTAGACAGTTTGGAGGAGGACGAAGACCTTCCTTTTTAAAGCTATCCCAACGGCTTGTGCTAAACTAATAGGATATGCCACGTCTCAGGATTGGCTATTCTTGCTCAAATTCTAGCTACTAGACCTATGACACCCGAAACTAAGGCCAGAATCGATCAATTAGTCCAGAATAACAAAGTTCTTGTGTTCATGAAGGGCAATAAATTAATGCCTCAGTGTGGTTTCTCGAATAACGTCATACAAATTCTCAATATTCTGGGGGTTTCCTACGAAACTGTCGATATTCTGCAAGATCAGGAGTTAAGACAAGGAGTTAAGGAGTATTCCAATTGGCCGACTATTCCCCAAGTCTATATCAACGGTCAGTTTATTGGTGGTTCCGACATTATGATCGAACTCTATCAAAATGGGGAACTACAACAAATAGTCGAGGTAGCCTTAGCTTCCTAAAAATTTTCTAGGTTAGGTTAGCTATCCTAACCTAGTTTAAAGTTGCCCAACTAGCAATCTTGGCAGAGGTGATGATTGTGACAATTCGAGAAACTGCAATTTCTAAGCTAGATCAACTCCCTGAAGTCCTTGTTCAGGAAGTAAGCGACTTTATTGATCTTCTCGATCATAAATATCGAGTCAAAACCTTTGACACTCAGCCTGATGGAAAACTGATAGAAAGATGGTTACAATGGTTTGAAGCCGTAGATGGCTTAACTGTCAATTCACCGGAACCAATAAACGACTACCAGCAACTGCTGCTCGAAAAATATCGGCAACAAGGACTAGAGCTATGATCCTGTGTGATGCAGGAGTGCTGCTTTGTTTGGTTGATCGCACCCAACCCCAACATAAAGCCTACAGAAATACAGTAATGCGTTTAGCAAAGCCTCTCGTCACAACTTGGTCATGCCTGACCGAAGCCATGTACTTGGCGCTGCATCGGGGGGGTTGGCAAATGCAAAAACAACTGGGACAACTTCTTTTAGATAAACTGCTGGTGGTTTACAATATTCAGGAAAGTGATTTCAGTCGCTTGTTGGGGTTGATGGAGCAATACCGCGATCGACCGATGGACTTGGCAGATGCAACCCTAGTTTTAGTAGCTGAAAAGACTGGGTATCGGCAAATTCTCACCCTCGATGCGGATTTCCTGTTTTATCGGATTCAAAACCAAGGAAGCTTTGATATTATTCAAGGATAGTCATGGAAAATCTGCTTTCAACGGCCTATAACTCCACCGATAGAAAATGCTCCCCTTTAAAACTGTCCCTTGAATTGTTCTCTATCTTGTGCTATCAGGAAACTTTGTTGGGGAATACCGATGTGAATTCCCTTCTCCTCAAAAGCAATTTTTAGACGACGACGATACTCTCTTTCTATGTCCCATTGTCGTAATCTTTTGACGACAATTCTGAGCATAATTTCCATCCCCGTGTGAGAAACCCGACTAACACCAGCAACCTGCACAGGATTGATGATGTCTTCTTGCCATTGTGGATCTACAGCCATATTTTCAGCGATGGCTGCCATTAAAGCGATCGCCAGATCTGGCTCGGTGTCATAGGCAACTTCGATGGTAAAATCGACCCGCGCCCAATCTTTACTGAGGTTGTGTGAGCTAATAATTTGGTTATGGGCAATAGTGATTAAACGTCCATCAGCAGCCCGCAATTGAGTCGCTCGCAAACTCATATTTTCCACCAAACCAGTAAACTCCTGAAACTGGACCATATCACCGACAGTGTATTGGTCTTCAAAGACAATCAGAAAACCGTTAATCCAATCTTTCAAAAGATCCTGAAAGGCAAAGGTGAGCAATGCTCCCACTAAACCGGCTCCCGTGAGTAAAAAGGCGAAAGAAAGACCCATCCAAGCCAAAAAACCAAAAATTCCCAGAAAAATAGCGATAAATGTGATAATTTCTCGCCAAACCTCCAATAAAGTGGGAGCGCGCAGAATCCTCCTTTCCAAATTTTCCGAAAAAACCGCTCCTTCCTCTACCCACTCGCGTAGCCGAAAATTAACGTAGAGATTAACCATATTGCTCACTGATGTCAGCAGCAACCAGATAATAAAAATCCGCAAAGGAATACGAATTATTCCGCGTCCTTCTAGCCTAGTTTCAGGAAATACATACAAAATCGCCGCTATTCCGCCAAACCAAAGCAGTATCAGTCCAATAAGAGCCAGTCTTTTCCAGAGAATATTTAGCGTTAGTTGTCGCTGAATATCGGCCTGTTGACGGAAATTAGAGGAATCTTCTAGAGAGGCTAAAATCGGTTCTTGGGAGCGATCTTTTCTGGGGGGGGAATTTATGGGTAAATTTTGATCGGATTGCCTTTTAGCTTGTTTTTTGAGGAGATTAAAGCGATTTCTTAGGTGTTTCTGCCACCAAATTGATACCCAGCTTAAGAAAGTTAGCCCCAAAATAATTATAGTGGCAGTCATTACCTGTTGCCGACGAGGGGCGGGCTGACGTTCTTGCCAAGCTTGGAGCAAAGCTGTTTGGATGATTTTAACCCATCTGTCCGCTAAATCGCCAACAGAAGAAGAATCGATCAGGGCATCAACTTCTGTCACTGTCAGAATTACCTGTTGCGGTAAATTCTGGTTATCCTTGGCCACAATCACGGTTAAATTATTCAGAGTCGCCGTACTTACTTGCAGGGTTGTCGGATCGAAACCCCGATTGATAATATTATTTAAACCTCTTTCAATGCGCCTAGCCCGTCTTTCTACCGGGGAGAGTTCCCGGGACTCAGAAGCGGTAAAATCTTGGGAGGCAATCTGAAATAAGGCAAATCCATCTAAATGCACGGAAGCATATTCTATATCCCCGGCTACAAAAATCCTTGTTCCCGTGGGAGATACAAATGGAACCAGAAAATTTTGGCCTAGGGATGGCGGGGAATTAAGAACAAATATACTAATTAACAGGCAACTCGCCAATCCTTGAATGACCAGATTGAAAATTTTTCCCCGTTGCCGTCGTCCCATTGCCCAAGTTTCCTTTTTGATTAACAATGATCTTGAGTCGCTTTCTCAGCTTATGACAGTTATCTTAAGGGTGAGATCAAAAGTTTTCGTTTTGGGGAGTCGGTCGTCTCTCTCCCTTCTCCCCTCTCCCCACTGATAACTGATAACTGCAATCCCCAAACCCCAACATTAGTTAACTTCTCATGTCCAATATACCCCCACAGTGGCGCGAGGAAATCACCTCTTTACCTCCTTGGTTACGGCGTTCGCTCGGCAAATCTAGCGAAATCTCCACAGTTCAGCGCATTATCAAACAAAGGAACATTCATACTATCTGCGAGGAGGGTCGCTGTCCCAATCGCGGCGAATGTTATGCCCAAGGTACGGCGACTTTTTTGTTGATGGGGCCCACCTGTACCCGATCCTGTGGTTTTTGTCAAGTGGATAAGGGTCATGCACCCATGCCTCTCGATGTGGAGGAACCGCAAAAAGTAGCGGAAGCGGTGCAATTGTTAAATTTAAGTTACGTTGTCTTGACTTCTGTAGCTAGAGATGACCTCGAAGACGGCGGAGCCAGTTGGTTTGTGCGGACGATGACGGCCATTCGCGAACTCAATCCCCACACTTTAATTGAAGTGTTAACCCCAGATTTTGCCGGAGGCAAGGGAAGTCAACAGGAACGGGTGGCGACGGTGGTGGGGGCAAAACCCGCCTGTTACAATCACAATATCGAGACGGTGCGCCGTTTGCAAAAGCCGGTTAGACGCGGGGCTAAATACGATCGCTCTTTGGCGGTTTTGCGTTATGTTAAGGAAATCGATCAATCAATTGCGACGAAATCCGGCTTAATGGTCGGTCACGGTGAGACAAAAGAGGAAATTATCGAGACTTTGGCAGATTTACGGGCGATCGACTGCGATCGAGTTACTATTGGTCAATATATGCGTCCTTCTCTGGAACATTTGCTCGTACAGAAATATTGGACTCCCGCAGAATTTAGCGAGTTGGGAGAAATTGCCCAAAAAATGGGTTTTTCCCAAGTTAGATCTGGACCTCTAGTCCGCAGTTCCTATCATGCCGGAGAGTAAATCAGTTATCAGTTATCAGTTATCAGTTATCAGATGTAAGTTTTAAGTTAATTTTTGTAAATCTACCAAGTTGGGATTTTTACGGAGAAACTCTCGGCTAAAATTGGGCGTTACTTTCGATTTTATCACTCAATCCAAGCCTTTGGGGGGTTCTACCCCCCAAACCCCCCGTTGGGGGCGTGGCGCCGCCCCCAAACCCCCCGCGCATTAGTTTTTCGGTGGGATGCTTACACGCAGCTGCTGATACGTCTGTAATAATTTAAGAGTCACTGATAATTGCTGATTGTCGGTATTTTTGCAAATGTTAGATGCACCCTTCCTAATTCCCACTTCCTAATTCCCACTTCCCATTTCATAATTCCTAATTCCCACTTCCCATTTCATAATTCATAATTCATAATTCATAATTCCCTGATCAAGATGAATTTAGAAGCAATCATCCTAGAGGAAATTAAACAATCAGCGGCGGGTCGAATTAGCTTCGAGCGCTGGATGGATTTAGCTCTCTATCACCCCGATTATGGCTATTACACCTCTGGAAAAGTAGAAATTGGCTCAAAAGGAGATTTTTTTACTTCCTCGTCCCTAGGGGCAGATTTTGGTGAATTGTTGGCAGAGCAATTTGTCGAGATGGCGGAATTTTTGGGCAATTCGCGAGGATTTACTTTAGTGGAAGTGGGAGCAGGTTCGGGAATTTTAGCCAAGGATATCCTTGATTATTTAAGTCATAGCTATGCTGATTTTTATCAAAATCTCAGTTACATAATTATCGAACAATCTCAGAAACTCAGGCAAAGACAACAGGCAACTTTAGCGGGATATTCCCCGGTATCTTGGCAAAGTTGGCCGAATTTAGACGATAATTCCCTTGTGGGTTGTGTGTTTAGTAATGAGTTAATCGATGCTTTTCCTGTCCATCGAGTTGTGATTGAGTCAGGAGAATTGCGAGAAATTTATCTAGGATTGGGGGAACCTTTTCAGGAGATTATCGCAGATTTATCCACCGATAGAATCAAAGATTATTTTGATTTAGTGGGGATAAATATTCCCTCCCCACTTTATCCGGAGGGTTATCAAACCGAGGTAAACTTATTAGCTTTGGACTGGTTAGAAACGGTTAATCGGAAACTCGATCGAGGTTATATCTTAACCATAGATTACGGTTACACTGCCGAAAAATATTATCATCCCCAAAGAAGTCAAGGAACCCTACAATGTTATCGACAACATCAGCGTCATGATCATCCTTATTTGTGGGTGGGAGAACAAGATATTACCACTCATGTGGATTTTACTGCTTTACAACGTCAAGGGGAGAAATTAGGCTTAAAAAATCTCGGTTTTACTCAGCAAGGATTATTTTTAATGGCTTTGGGATTAGGGGATAGATTAAATGAACTTTTTCAAGGAAAAATCGATATATTGACTATATTTCAGCGTCGAGATGCCTTACATCAATTAATAAATCCCACTGGTTTAGGAGGATTTAGAGTGTTAATTCAGGGAAAAGAAGTAGAGGAAAGAATACTTAAGGGATTAAGCAAATAACTAAAAAAATAGGGCTGAATGCTGTTAACTTTCAGCCCCAAAAATAATTAAGCTCCTACAGATTCTTTAGCGGCATACATTACCTCTAAAGTTATTTCACCAATCCCTCGCTCCCGGGCGAATTTTTCGGTATTTCGTTTGACTTTTCCGCGCACAAAACCGGGTATTTTCTGTAATTCTGTCGTAGCTTCCTTATTCCAATTTAGGTCAGAATCTGCCGAAATACCCTTAGTAATTACCTCTTTGGTATCATGACCACCGAATATCTCTAATAGGTGATCTTCCATACCCAAAGTAAAGGAATTATAGACCAAATCGGCGATCTGATTAGTGCCTTCGTAACCCAAGAAAGGTTTATAACCGAGGGGGAAATTTTGGATATGAATAGGTGCGGCAATTACTCCACAGGGAATATCTAAACGTTTGCCAACATGACGTTCCATTTGAGTACCAAATATCGCCGCTGGTTCTAATCGAGCAATAGCATCTCCTATCGCGCCATTATCATCGCTAATTAACACTTCATCGCAATATTCACTCACTTGTTCCCGGAACCAATCCGCGTCATACTTACAATAAGTACCCGCTAAAACCACATGAATTCCCATCTCCCTTGCGAGAATTTTTGTCATAGCGGCTGCGTGGGTATTATCACCAAAAACCACCGCTTTTTTCCCCGTTAAATTCTGACAGTCAATGGAACGAGAAAACCAAGCAGCTTGGGAGATATGCAGAGTTTGTTCATTGATAAAATCTTCGTAATCTACTGCCGCACCTTGGTTATTAATTACCTCTTGAATTTGGCGAATACAGCGGGCTGTTTCCACCACTCCCATGGGGGTAATATCAACGTAGGGCATGGCGAATTCACTTTCGAGATATTTGGCTGTCATTAATCCCACTTCTCGATAGGGAACCAGATTAAACCAAGCGCGGGGCAGATTCTTTAAGTTTTCCACCGAGGCAGCTTCGGGAATAATTTCGTTAACTTCAATGTCCAAATCTGCCATTAACCGCTTTAATTCCGTGCGATCATGTTGGTTATGGAAACCGAGGGTGGTAATACCGATAATATTAACCGAAGGTTTGGGGGTTTTCTCCGAGATAATTTCCCCTCTTCTCTGGGCTTTATCGAGGTAATATTTGATAATTTGATAGAGGGTTTTATCGGCCGCTTGTAGTTCATTATAGCGATAGTGGTTAACATCGGCCAGCAGCACATCCCCCTCGGCATCCTGTCGCGCTCTTTCGACAAAGTTTTGTAAGTCCTCTTGGAGAATGCTGGAGGTACAGGTGGGGGTTAAAACGATTAAATCGGGACTTTCTTCGCGATCTTTGCGAACAATATTATCGACGACTTTTTCTTGGGAACCCCGGGCTAAAACATTACGATCGACAATACTAGCAGTGACGGGGGTAAAATTACGCTCCCTTTCCAGCATCGAGCGCATGACGTTAAAATAATCGTCTCCCAGAGGAGCGTGCATGATAGCATGAACATTTTTAAAGGAACTGGCGATCCTTAAAGTGCCAATATGAGCGGGACCCGCATACATCCAATAGGCCAATTTCATAGAGGGTTCTCCTACAGTCAGACTTTTTTGATTGTCTCAGACTTTACGGATTTAGGAGTGAACGCTTAACGGAAGATTACAAAAAGTCCCCATGCAGATTAAGTATCTTTTCGGGGAAAAATGACACAAATATTAATGTTAACTTTTTTAACAATTTATGTCATGACGGCAAAAATTTCTTTACCGACCGCTTGGTAACAAAGCCAACCGAAATTCGACCGGGGGTCGGGATAATCTTTGACGATGACTCCCTTTTCGGCCGCTCGTTCAAAAGCCACTAAACGGGGAATTTCTCGCTTAAATAGCGGTAATTTTGCTTCTTCTAGAGCTTTCCGCGCTTCCCGTCCTGTTTTTGTCCGTGAATCCACTTGGGTTAAAAGAACTCGATAATTATCGGTCATCGTGGACAGCAATTCTACCGCTTTAATGGTGACATCGATATCGAGATGATTGGGAGTGGTGGGTAAAATTAATAAATCGCTGCCCTGGGCCAAATCTTTTAACTCGTCTGGCTCTGGTCGGGCCTGGGTATCGACGATAATATGAGTGTATTGTTTCACCAGTCCCGTCGCTCCAGCTTGGGACGCTACCATAAAAGGAAGGGTATCTTCCCGGGACCAGTGGAGAGCCGAACGATTTTTATCCGCATCAATCAATAGGGTGGGCGCTTTTTCTTGAAAATAGGCGGCCAGATGAATCGATGTGGTGGTTTTCCCGACCCCTCCCTTCAGTGCTACGACGGAAATAATCATGAACGGCTCGATCGAATAAGTGAGTATTTTCTAGTGTACTCCCAGACGGACTGAAAACCTGCTAAGTTTCCCTCCGTCAGGGCTATCAGTCAGGATTCTAGATTTTTGAGCGTGGCTCTCTCGATATCATATCGATAACTTTTTCCCCTTTAACGCACACATCTATTATCTTGGCGAATATCCCAACTACCATCAACACGAAATAAAAATAAACAGCGTTTGTCGGGTGTACCAGAAGCAACTAAAGTAATTCTGCCTAACTGTCCCCAAGAACCCCCTAAACCCCCCTTTGTATCGGCCCAACTAGCGCGATAAATTTTGCCTTTATTACCCGCCGGTCCACTAACTCGGCGTAGGGTAGAATTATTAGTATCGATGCTAACGCCGCGAGTGATCGGGATCCAATCGGTGACATTTTCACAGCGGCCTCCTTGTACTTTGGCGACTTTAATCTGTTCGGGTTCACTTGCTGTCATACACAAAGATAGGGGGTGAGAACCTCCTCCTGTGGCTTGATAACGGGTATTTTTCCACTGTTGTGATATTTCAAAGGTGGCGAGATTTAAGCGAATCCAAGCCATTAAACGATGATAAACAGAAAGGGCAATGGTTAAGAGAATTGCTAATAAAATTAGGGTAACTAACATCTCGACTTGAGTTAAGCCAGAGGTGGATTTTTGCCGATTAAAAAGCTGTAACTTGCGAAAAGTATTAGGAGAAAGGTCGAAGATATTCATGAGACTAATCTTGCCTTTTTATTTTCAATAAATTATGGGATTAGAAAGGAGCAAAAATTAATTTGCGCTAGGATAATCCACATAATTTCTTGCTGTTATTACGGACAAAATTGACGGCGATCACTATTTTGCTGCTCCGGGCAAAAATCAGCTAAATAAAAGCAATTTTCTAATTTTTGGGTCAATTCAGTCTATTGGCTCTGTTTATATAGCAAAATGTCCCGCTAACGAATAAATCCCAATTGTCGTCTGGCCTCGAATAATCCGATCGCCACACTAACGGAAAGATTTAAACTTCTCACCCCCGGTTCCGCCATGGGAATATAAACTGTATCATCACATTGATTTAATAAATCTGCCGGAATACCGTCGGTTTCACTGCCAAAAAGTAGCCAATCTCCGCTTTGATAGCTGTATTCCACATAACTACTGCTGCCGCTCACGCTAAACCCGATCGCCCTTCCGCCGCTCTTTTGTTGATATGCACAAAAGTCATCTATTGTCAAGTGGTACATAAGTTTTACATAGGGCCAATAATCTAAGCCGGCCCGCTTCAGATAGCGATCGCTAATTTCAAAACCCAAGGGACCAACTAAATGCAATTCTGTCCTCGTTGCGGCGCAAGTACGGGCAATATTCCCCGTATTTGGCGGAATTTGCGGATTAATTAAAACCACTCGTAAAATCGCTTCAGTCATCAGTTATCAGTTATCAGTTATCAGTTATCAGTTCAGTGTTCACAGCAAAAAACTCCCCACCTCTCAATTCATAATTCATAATTTATAATTTATAATTTCCACCTCTCAATTCATAATTCATAATTTATAATTCCCACCTCTCAATTCATAATTCATAATTTATAATTTATAATTCCCACCTCTCAATTCATAATTCATAATTTATAATTCCCACTTCCCATCTCCCTTGGGTGAGGACTAACTATACTAGATTCTGCCCCACCCTAGTCAAACTTATTTTAATTTAATTGGGATAACTATCCATACTCAACGGAACTAAATCGCCATGGATGGTCAAACCTAACAATATTGTTTCATTAGCGGGGATTAACTTGCCTGTGAGAGCGCAAATCTCATTTTTTCTAGCTGTAGCGTTAAATACTGCCCTTATATCGGTGGCACAAAACTGAGGTCGATAATCTCCTGATTTCTGCTGAACGAAATTCCATAGGACATCGCGAATGAGTGCTTGATAACCTTGATTGCCGGAAATCTCTTTCAGCTTGTCCTTAAGGACTCTTTCCAGACGAATGCTGGTGACTTCCATATCGGTAGTGGTGGTGCGTGTGATTGTCCGCATAATTTTTTCTCCCGAATACTAAACCTATTGGTGTTACAAGTGTAGTATAAGAAAGATACCTTTAACCAGCAAAACTGGCGAAACCATCACCTCTGCTGCTCTTTTATTGTTACCTCTAAGGAAAAACCGCGTCTAGTCAGAATCCTATTTTGGTGCTAGAAAAAACATTGCTTATAGCCTATTTATCAAGAAAATTTTAGGTAGAATGCGTTAGGTAATCTCTCATTGTTAGGAAAAAAATCAAGCTCTTGTTAAGGAACGGATATTTAATGAGTAAGTAGGGAGGCACAATTATTTGTAGGATGGGTTAGGGGTAGCGTAACATGAGCGGGTGTTAGGTTTCATGCTTCAACCCAACCTACGTTCTATTTTTCCCATTTTTGAACTCTCGAAAATTAATTAGGCAACAAATCCACTGTTAATCCAGTTAGAGTCGAGCATAAACAGCAGGGTAAGAGCATCTCAATTAGGCTTGACAAAAGGCTTTCAGCACAGCCATCATATAGTTATTATCCATGGCCGCCCGTTTACTTTTTTGTGCCAGACTACGTCGGTAAGTGGATTCCTGGTTAAGAGCGTTAAGTGCTACTCGTCTCAAGAAGGCAAAATTACGAGGGCTGTGACCAGAGCGAATCCGACATTGATCCTCATTAAAAGTAACATCTAAAATCCAATGAGCCTGATTTTCAATGCCCCAATGTTTACGAATAGCATTACCTATTTTTTGAGCATCAGCAGGGAGAGAACTGAGATAAAATTGGACTTCACAAGTGGTTTTATTCCAAAGATGACGAACTCGTTTAACCATGATAATACTTTGAAGTCCTTGCCATTGAGCCTGTTGATAAAGACCGCCGAAAGCTTCTAAAGGTACAGCCCAACACCAACGTTTTTCGAGGCGATGATGACCTTTTTCCAGACGGTAATCATAACTAAATTGAATACCATCAAATTGATGTGCTTGAGCTTGCTCAAACCAGTTTTTGACCTGAGTATAAAGAGTCGGATGATTAGCTTTAAGGGCGACAACGTAGTCAGCTTTTTTGGCTTGAATATGATTAATAATCGCCGTTTGAGTTCCCATAGCATCTAGGGTGATAATTGCCCCTTGAAGGTCTAACAGTTCTAGTAAAGCGGGAATAGCAGTAATCTCATTGGATTTATCTTCCACCTTGACTTGTCCTAAAACTAATTTCTGCTCCCCCGCCCAAGCCGTCACTAAATGCAAGGCTTTAATTCCTTGATTACGGTCGTAAGAACCTCTGAGACTTTTCCCGTCTATGGGAACTATTTCCCCCGAAAGAGAACCGATTAAATGGGGCAGCCATTGAGACAAAACTTTGTCCAAAACTTCCGGGTTAATCCGTTCAAAAACCCGCCGAAAAGTGTCATCAGAAGGAATGCCATTAGGTAATTCTAAAAACTCAGATAACCAAGACTGCTTACTGAGTCCATAATTTTCCATGTCTTCCCAACCTTTGGCTCCTGCTATAACTGCTAAAACAGCAATGACTAAAATATCAGTTAATAAATGTTTTTGGGTTCGGGACGCTCTTGGGTCAGGAATATCTTGAAGATAAGTCAATAAACTAGCTTGAATTTCATTTATTGATGTTAAAGGAAGCTCAGGTTTTAGTTGAGCTTTATTTCCGGTGGGGAGAACGGGAGCAAAACCTTTACCCATGAGCTATTTCCTCATTAATTTTCATCAACAACAGTGAGACTAAGGCTAATTATAAATTATACAGAGGTAGCAGCGGCTAAGTCTGGGTACTGGCAGTGCGGGACGGTGCTATGGCGATTTGATTACCCTATTCAGAAATCTTTGTCAAGTACAATTTATACCAAATTAGATGAGCTTACCCTGGCATAAACAGCGATCATATTGAGCGAATAATAACTATTCTTGATATAGCCAAACCCCTAGAAAAAATTGTTATTGTTCCTCAGATTGACAATAACTCTAATTGTCTCCCCTGTAAATCCTTAACCCTAATATTTTCTTGAGAATCTCTGGATAAATCTAAAGCTTTAATCACCTCTTTTGCCACCGCTTTTACCACGGGAATGGCCACAGAATTGCCGAACTGTTTATAAGCTTGGACATCGCTAACAACAATCTGAAAACTATCGGGAAATCCCTGTAATCTTGCCCATTCTCTAGGGGTCATTCTGCGGACGAATAATTTATTTACCTCTCCCTTAATGCGAGTAACCGGAGTAAAATTAGTCAGTCTTTGATCGATAACTAAATTTCTTTCTTTTCCCATACCTCCCACCACAATAGCATTAGCGATACCATCGGGAGAAATAATCTCATAACCGAACCCATTACCTTTATTTTGGTGTCTGGCCCTGTGTTTAAACAAAGTTTCTAAATACTGATTAGAGAGATAATATTTAACGCTGACTTCCTTTTCTTCTAGGATATCTTTGAGACAAGTTTCTTGATGGGTTGGTTGAGGATAGGAAAAATGGTAAATATTTAAATCTTCTCGAAAACCGACGATAAAAATTCGGGGACGGTTTTGAGGAACCCCAAAATATCTGGCATTTAAAATCTGGGGACTAGGGACAAAATAATGCAGATCCTTTTCTAGTATATCTAAAATAGTTTTTAAAGTTTTCCCTCGATCGTGGTGAACTAAACCCTGGACATTTTCTAAGATAAAAGCTTTCGGTTTCTTTTCGTGTAGGATCCGGGCAACTTCAAAAAATAAGGTTCCGCGTGCATCTTCAAAACCGTGTTTTCTGCCAGCGATACTAAACGCTTGACAGGGAAACCCGCCGCACAGTATATCATGATCGGGGACAGTTTTTACCTCTAATTTTCTGATGTCTTGATTATCGGGTAAATGACCATAGTTAGCTAAGTAAACCTTTTGGGAGTGAGGATCGATTTCCGAAGAAAAAACGCATTGACAACCGAGATTCTCTAGGGCGATTCTAAATCCTCCTATACCGGCAAATAAATCAATAAAAGTCCACATATTTTCTCTATTCTAAGCTTCCGTTTTGATCCCTGAGACGATATTATACCGGCTAAGTACCTAAGCAAAATTAATTACACATCCAAACCGTCAGCAGTTACTCCGTCAGCTTTTTGCTGTGATCAGTAAACAGTGAACTAAAAACTCAAATCTGATCCCGTCTCCTGTCTCCTGTCTCGACTGGGAAATTAATTTTGCACGACTACTTATCTTAGATTTTAGTATAAATTCTCGAATCTTTCTGGCCATCTCCCCCCGCAACACCAGGGAAGTGGTCTTCCCTGTCTGGGTAATTTTTTTCTCCCCAATACTAAACGGATTGGTGTTACAAGTGTAGTATAAGAAAGATACCTTTAACAAGCACAACCTAGAAACGGTTTTAGGGTTACTGAGTTTAGAAGTATTAGGAATAGGTGCAGCCTTAAACTGAAAACTGTAACTCCTAAATTATCATCTGCAAAAGTTCCCTGACTTCGTTGTCAATTTAAAGTCAGGGATTAAGGGTTTGCTTGACCCAAATTCGGAATTGTTTTAATACTAAAGCGACCATTACTGGTAGATTTAAAAGCCTATTTCTCATTAATTTCTCATGATTTCCCTGGAGATATTTTAAGGAAGCAAATAAAGTGGGTATTAAGTATTGAGTTAATTCTTCTACCATTTGAGGAATTGCCAAGGCGGGGGACTGACATTGAGAGCGTAAGTCCGGATTCCTCTCTTTTTTCGGTCGTTGCTTAGAGTGCGTTTTCCCTGACTCACCTCTGACCTCTCCGCTTTATTTTACCATTTTTTACTTTTTTTCTCTTGGATAATCAGCTAATCTTGATAATTGAGCTTCTTGCTTAAGTTGACACCAATGACCGCGTGCGGCCAAAATGTAATAGATAGATATTTGTCCAAAATTGAGATGCACCCGTTTACTGTTTACTGATTAAGGTTATCAAATGAACGAGACAATAACTTTTCGGATATCACCAATAATTAGGGTAACTTTATTAAGTTTATACATAGCGTTAACTATCCCCTTACCCTTTTTAGCAAAAGTCACTAATTCCCCCGTTAATCCCCATCTTCTCTGGGTAGGGATTAGCTTAGGATTAATCGCTTTATACGGAGCTTTAAGTGAAAGAGTGATTTTATCAGAAACAGGGATACAAGTTACCTATCCCCAATGGTTTCCCGCTTTTCTTCGCTCTGGTTGGTGGTTAAATTGGACAGATATAAAAGAACTTAAATGTCGCAGTACGGGACAGGGTGGTTTAGTTTATTATTTCCTTGATCGCTCCTCGGAAAAAGCCTATTTATTGCCGATGCGAGTAGTGGGATTTAATCGCATGGTCAAAATAATCGAGGAAAAAACTAACTTGGATATGACTGATATTCGCCCCCTTTCTCAGCCTTGGATGTATGGAATTCTTTTTACTCTCACCCTATTTTTATTATTAGTCGATGCTTGGACTATTGCGACGGCGAGAACTATTATTCCCTAATAAATTCGGCTCAAAACGTAATCTACTAGCTCGATTAACACATCTTTTGAGGGAGAAGAAGCTAAACAGTCAAGGTGTTTTAAGGCACTTTGACCGTATTGATTGGCTAACTCTTTTGAGCGAGGAATCCCTTGGCTAGAGTGAATAAAATCAAGAGCTTTTTCTAGGTCTCCTTCCTGACTAAATTCCCGTTCGATTAACACTTCTATATAGGGATTTTCCTCCATGGCAAAGAGAGCGGGAGCGGTGATATTACCACTGATCAAATCGGAGCCAGAGGGTTTTCCTAAGACTTCCGTGGGGGAGGTAAAATCAAGAATATCATCGACGATTTGAAAAGCTAATCCTAAATCACGACCATAATTATATAAATGATGATTAACTTCGGCCGATTGCTCGCTTAATACCCCAGCGGCTTTGGCACTGTTGGCAATTAAAGAAGCAGTTTTGTAGTAACTTTTTTCTAGATAAGCTTCTAAGGAGATACTGGTATCAAAGCGATTAATTCCCTGTTGAATTTCCCCTTCAGCAAAATCGCGAATCACTTCCGAGAGCAATTTTACCACTTCTAAATTATCTAAATTAGCTAGATACCAAGAGGATTGAGCGAAAAGAAAATCCCCCGCTAAAACCGCCACGCGATTGTCAAATAAACTGTTAACGGTGGGAACACCGCGCCGCAATTCTGCCTCATCTACCACATCATCATGGACAAGACTGGCAGTGTGGATCATCTCGGTGATTTCCGCTAACCGACGATGACGGGGAGTGATATCCCGGTCTAACATGGTAGCGCGAGATACCAGCAACACGATCGCCGGTCGAACGCGTTTACCGCCAGCCTCGAACAAATGTTCTGCCGCCGCCGCTAAAATGGGATGACGAGCGCCGACGAGGTTTTTTAAGTTATCGGTCAAAAGACGGAGATCATCGTCAACGGGTGCGAATAAAGAAGTTGTTGGGATCATTGGTTAGCCAATTGGCGAGATAGTTACGAAAGTTTACATATCCTTACATTTATTTTAAGCTAACCGTCCAGACTAGGGAAGGGGAAGCATCAGTAATCAGTAATCAGTAATCAGTAATCAGTGAGGGATTGGGGGTTGGGGTTTTAGAGTTTTAGGGTTTTAGGGGTTGGGGTTTTAGGGTTTTAGGGTTTTAGTTGAAATTTCCCCACTTCCCCACTTCCCCACTTCCCCACCTCCCCACTTCCCCACTTCCCCACTTCCCCACCTCCCCACTTCCCCACTTCCCCCCACACCCCACACCCCACTTTCCACACCCCACTTCCCTCATCCCTAATCTTTTTCCCGACAAAACCCTTGTCATTGTCAAGACTCTAGGGTAACTTGTATATAAAAATTAATAAAGCGAGAAGTATTAGAACGATGTTGAGACTAATTAGCGACTTTGACGGCCCGATAATGGACGTATCGGAGCGATATTACCAAGTTTATCAATACTGTTTACAGAAAACCGCCTATAAAGGTCAAATTATCGGGGAATTATCGAAAGCGGAATTCTGGCAGTTAAAACGGGATCAGGTTTCTGAGAAGCGTATCGGGGAAATGTCAGGATTAGATGAAGATCAGGCGCGTAAATTTGCTCATCTTCGTCGTCAAACTGTTCATACTTTACCCTATCTTGTCCACGATCGCCTGGTGGTTGGTTCTTTGGAAACTCTCCAGAAAATCCAAGAGTTAAAGATCGATTTAGTCGTGATGACGATGCGGCGGGTATCCGAGCTAGATCATGCCTTTAATCGCCACGATATCGGTCGTTTTTTCGCCGCTAATCGTCGTTATTGTCTAAATAACAATTACACCAAAACCAACGACGTGCGCGACAAAACCCTGCTTATGGCTAAGGCCGCTAAGGAACTGCCGGCGGCTGCCGATACTTGGATGGTGGGGGATACGGAAGCGGATATTGCCGCCGCTAAGAGCCAAAATATTAAGGTTATTGGCGTATTATCGGGGATTCGCAGCCGTTCCCGTTTAGAGAGCTACGAGCCTGATTATATCGTCAATAACCTTGGGGAGGCAGTGGACGTGATCTTAGGATCCCTACGAGCGATTGGTTAACGGAAAAAACTACTAATCACCCAAAAGATCAGAAAAGTGACGAGCGCATAAATTTGGCGATCGCCAAAAATATTCAAATCAGCCTTGGCCGCTAAACTGGCTAATCCCGCTCCCAGAGCGACTCCTAGCACTAAACCAGCGAGAGTGAACAGTAAGGCGCGGCCAAAACGTTTTTCTTTGCGGTTGAAAAAATAGATATTAACGAAAACGCCAAAAGCTAAGAGCAGCGGTAAGAGGGAGCCACTGGGATCGGGAACTAACAGCGTTATTGCTCCTAAACAAGCGTAAATCACTGCTGGTACGCCGATATCCTGTGCAGAAGGTGTATCGATTGAGCTTTTCCACCAGTTAGGAGATTTACTGCTAGTAACTGGTTTACTTTCCACCGGAATCGTCAGACGTTCGGGAAAACGAATGCGATCGGGTACTTTAATTCTACCCTCCTGTCGCATCCGCAGTCGATCCATGAGGACAGAATCGTAGGCCGCCTCGATCAATTCGACAATTTTGCTATCATTCTGATACTGTTGCACCAGTCTTTGTTTGGCCTCTTGAATTTCTTCAAAAGAGGATTCTTCAGTAACCCCAAGTTGTTCGTAGGGATTCTGTTCACTCATGAACATACCTCCTTAATTATGCTCCCGATAGTCATGATCTTAACCCTATGTTCTGTAGTTTAACTTGAGAGCCAAGCTTATTTAAATTAATTAAGTTTAGCGAAAATCTGAGCAGAATCGATCGCTTCGTAGGGATAACCACTGGCATCTAAAAGGCTTTTTTCGGCGATTTCTCCTTCTTTAACGATAATTAAGCGGTTTTTGCCACCGTAGGCTTTAATTGTGACAATTTCTAAAGCAAATAACCCCGGAGAGAAACGGGGATTTAAGGCCCCATCGTACTCGAATTTACTCTGCATTAACTGCAAAGCATAGACGCTACTGCTATCAAAGGGTGCTGCCTCTCCCATCGTTTTGGCGCGCACCACCGGGATTAAATCGCGAAAGGGAATAGAAATCGTTTGCTGGGTGCGATCAAGTGTATCAAAAGAATAACAGTAACCGATGCCATCCCAACGTCCTTCACAGCGCAGAATTAATTTATAGCGTTTTCCGTCCCCTTGTACCTGTAATTCTATTCCCTCGTAGTTAGATAAATTTAGGGGAGGATTCAGGTTTCTGGTACGAACTGAGGCAAAACCACCGTTATTTTCGGTTCTAACGATACCAGAAAAGAGAGCGCGTCCTCCAGTTAGGGTTATCTGACTCTCACTCACTCCTCCCATTACCACATCATCCACCGCACCCCAGATTTCTTTTATATCACTGCTGGGATTGCTAAAGTCAAAGAGGGTTTTTTCGGCGGTTATTCCGGTATTTTTCAGTAAATCGAGTAAATTAGCTAAACTATGGCGGTTATTCTCCCCTTGACAGTAGATAATCTCATCAATCCCCGTGAATAATTGCGGGGTTTGCAGAGCGAATAAATCGACATTTTCGCCGAATAATTGACGAGCATCATCAATATTATCGACTAAAGCGCGAATTTGATAGTTTTGCTGCTGTAGTTGAGCGATTACCTTTCTAACGATCGCGTTTTCACCACCAATGACTAAAATAGTCTTCATGCCTTGCTCATTTGTTAGCTGAATTTTTTTATCTTCCCCGAAACCGAGCAGCTTTTGCAGACAACTCCAGAGGGGAATACTATCAAAATAGTCGAGAGTTTGCCAAAATCTCTGAAAATCCCAGTTTTTTGATTCAGCCATAACTTTTCTCTCCTTACTGCCGTTAATTTTTATTTTATCGAGTTAGTTTGGCTGTTTGAGACCAAAGAGTCTCAAAACTAACCAGATCAAAGGGGGTTTTAATGGTAATTACTGACAATTGCCGAAAATATAGCAGTTATCTTAGTCGCTGGTCTTCGATCGTCAACATCAAGTTAGATTATACTTCATATTTGTGAGAAACGCCATATATTTACTGTCAATTTTTTTATGATCATGCCACAAAAATCTGGCTCTTCTAGAGCGATGATATATTGATATAAAATAATCGCATCAAGCTTTGCCAAGTAAAATTTATCAGAATTTAAAAAGCAATTTTAATAAAAAATATTTTTACTTTGTACAATTCTATACTATCTAAGTTTTTAAGCTCATTAAAACTAATAATTTGCCATAACCAGTCTAGGATAGCCAACGGCAGGAAGTCGCAAAAGTTGTGGAGTCAATTAACAATCAGCCCCGAAAGTGTCTTGACTATCTAACCCCCTTTGAGGTATTTTATTAAATATGATCGGATAGTGATGCAATTCAGATTTGAGTTTACTACAAATTTTTTTAATCATCATGCCACAACAATCCTTAATCCCTAAAACCCCAACAGATCAAGCCCTGGCCACTCCTCTAGCACAAAATAGTTTAAATGTCAAGCTTTTGAAAAAAATATTTTTATTGTCTCCCCTGTTGTTTTGGGAATTATTTGGTTTAGAAGTTAGCTCGGTTAAAGCAGTAGAAAACCTGCAATGTCCTGTCATTTCTAGGGAAGAAGTTGATACTAATGCTCTGAAAAGAGAAATTGCTAATTATTCGGCCACTCTGCGAGTCTATCCTAGTGATCCTAGTACGATTAGACTTTATCTTCAACGGGGAATGGCGCGAGAAAAAATCAACGATCAAAAAGGTGCGATCGATGATTTCAGTCAATACATTTGGTATAGTAATTATAATGCTCCCGGATTCAAAGATCGAGAGTTACTAGCCCAAGCCTATTATCAAAGAGGTGTGTTAAATTTAGCCATGGCCAAGGAGCAGCGTCAGCTAAAATTATTAGAAGCTGCTCGATCAGATTTTCAGCAAGCCTTTAAATATAATCCCAATAAAAGCGAAGTTTACTTTAACCTAGCAGTTATTGCCTCTTTGCTCGGTCATCAATCCTTGGCTTTAGATTATTACCAGCGTTTCATCGGTTATGAAACTGAAAATTATCGCGGCTATTATCATCGAGGAAACCTTTACTCTCACTTAGGCAATTATGCGGCGGCCATCAAAGATTATGACCTGGCTATTTCATACCAACCCGATCTAATTGAAGGCTATTATAATCGGGCCATAGCATTAGAAAAGATAGGCGGCAAAAGAGAAGCTTTTAAGGATTACAAAATCGTCTTAAAATGCTCACCTAACTTATTTTTAGCCAAGAATGCTCCTAGCAGTTATCAAAACCGTGCTAGAGTACAAATTGAAATCGCTGACGAGGAAGTAGAATTAGCCAACTTATCTTCTAATTCCCCCCAAGGGTATCAAACAGCGATCGAGTATTATAATGGAGCCATCAAAGATTTAGCACTTGTCATTCGTATTAATCCCAACTACGATAAACTTCCCCATGCTAGAGCATTTCTTAAACGGGGTTATGCTCACCTAAGACTCAACAATAATCAAGGGGCAATTCAAGATTATAACCAAGCAATTTATCTGCAACCCCAAGACGCAAAAGCTTATGTATATCGGGGGTTAATGCGGGCCAATAAATATCAAGAATACGCAGGAGCTTTAGAGGATTTTACTGCGGCAGTGGCACGAAATCGTCATGATGCAGCCGCTCACTATCATCGGGGATTAGTGCTGTATAAATTGGGGCGTTATCAGGAGGCAGTAGATAATTATAATATTGCCTTAGCCCAAGATGATCGTATCAATACACCTAGTTTTACTTCTCGCTCTGTCTGTAGCGAAAATATCCGAGAATCTGCCGACAAAAATTATTTTTATAACTCCAGAGAAACCGATTTTCGTCCTAATTATAACCTCTCTTGTCATGCTCAAGCCCGGGGAGATGCTTATTTTGCTCTGAAAAATTTTGCTGCGGCCGAAAGAGATTATACTACTTATATAGTTGCCTATCCTAACGATCCAGAAGGGTATCATAAACGGGCCAATGCGCGTTTTGAAAAAGGGGACAAACAGGGAGCGATCGAGGATTATAATGTATTCCTACAAAAAGTCCGTGATGCGAGAATTTTCTATAGTCGTGGTAATAGTAGCGCTGACGTGGGAGATGACCAAGTAGCGATTACAGATTACCTGCAATCTTTGAGCATTAATCCTATCGATGTGACAGCGTATAGTAATCGGGGAAATGCACGCACTGATACCGCTACTATTCCCGATAATGTACAAGTAACACCGAGAATATCGGAGAATCCGATCGCCTATAATAATCGTGGTATTATTCGACGACAAACTGGGGATAAGGAGGGTGCTTTAGAGGATTTAGATAAGGCAGTTAGCTTGAATTCCAATAATCCTATTGCCTATAATAACCGGGGAGTTATTCGCTTTGATTTGGGAGATAATGCCAGTGCTTTGGAGGATTTAAATATGGCTATTTCTCTCCAGTCTAACTATGCTGAAGCTTACTATAATCGAGGTTTAGTTAAGGAAAAAATGGGCGATAAGAAGGCAGCGATCACCGATTATCAATTAGCAATTACTTATCAGCCAAATTATGGCGAAGCTTATTATAATTTGGCGCTTGCCACCTACGACGATAAAAATCCTAGTAGTCGAGTAGCGAGCCTTAACTATTTGCAAAAAGCCGCTAATGCTTTGATAAAAACTGGTAATTTAGAACTTTATGAACGCGCGGTAGAATGGATGTTAAAAATGCAGTAATTTCTCGAAAAAATAAGCTAATTTTTGACAAAGACTTCAAGACTTGGCTATTTCAAGCCTTCAAAGAGCGGGGGAGTCTCTTATTGCCGATCAATTAGCCGCTAATCATCATACAAGGTTGGGTTGACGTAAGGAAACCCAACCATAGACCCAAGGAAACTACCGTAGGTTGGGTTGACGTAAGGAAACCCAACAATAGACCCAAGGAAACCCAACAAAAAGATTCAGACGGATTTAGGTGTTGGGTGTTGGGTTTCGCTTTCCCTGAGAATTGAGAGGTTTTCTTTAACATATTTATTCGCTCAACCCAACCTACGAAACTTATCCCCCTAATTGTTGTAAAATCTGCATCACCTTTTCATAAGCAGCCATATTATTCTGTTGGAGGAATAATATAGCTGCTTGTTGTAGATCAATTTTTGCTTTTTCGGGTTGTCCTAATATGGCATATAAACCACCACGACCTAAGTAAGCTTGAGCCAAATTAGGATTAATTTCAATAGCTTTGCTGTAGTCAGAGAGGGCTCAATCGTATTTCTGCAAGTTATAGTAAAGAAGCCCCCGATTGTAGTAAGCTTGAGCATAATTAGGATTAATTCTAATAGCTTGGTTGTAGTCAGCTAAAGCTAAATCGTATTTCTGCAAGTTATAGTAAACAACCCCCCGATTGTTGTAAGCGTCAGCATAATTAGGATTAATGTCAATAGCTTTGCTGTAGTCAGAGAGGGCTAAATCGTACTTCTGCTGGTTATAGTAAAGAAGCCCCCGATTGTAGTAAGCCATAGCATAATTAGGATTAATGTCAATGGCTTTGCTGTAGTCAGCTAAAGCTAATTCGTATTTCTGCAAGTCAGAGTAAAGAAGCCCCCGATTGTAGTAAGCATTAGCATAATTAGGATTAATGTCAATGGCTTTGCTGTAGTCAGCTAAAGCTAAATCGTATTTTTTTTGGAGACGGTAAAGCTCCCCCCGATTGTAGTAAGCCACAGCATAATTAGAATCAAGTTCAATGGCTTTGCTGTAGTCAGCTAAAGCTAATTCGTATTTTTCTTTGTTTTCGTGAAGAATACCCCGAACGAAGTAAAAGTGACTAAAATTTGAATTAAGTTCAATAGCTTTGTTGAGGTCAGCCAAAGCTAAATCATATTTTTGTTGGCGATGGTAAAAAATCCCCCGATAGAAGTAAGCCGAAAAAACATCATCAGAATTAATGTCAATAGCTTTGTTGTAATCAGCTAAAGCTAATTCGTATTTCTGCAAGTCAGAGTAAAGATTCCCCCGACTGGCGTAAGCACCAGCATCATTAGGATTAATGTCAATAGCTTTGTTGTAATCAGCTAAAGCTAATTCGTATTTTTGTTGGCGACGGTAAAGATTCCCACGATTCTCGTAAGCCTTAGCAAAATTACGATTAAGGTCAATAGCTTTGTTGAAGTCAGAGAGGGCTAAATCGTATTTTTGTTGGTAAGAGTAAAGATGACCCCGAGCCTCGTAAGCCACAGCATCATTAGGATTAATGTCAATGGCTTTGTTGAAGTCAGCTAAAGCTAAATCGTATTTTTGTTGGAGAAGGTAATTAAGCCCCCGCCCTCTATAATATAAACCATAATTAGGATTAAGTTCAATAGCTTTGTTGTAGTCATCTAAAGCTAAATCGTATTTTTGTTGGGAGGAATAGTGCAACGCTCGAACAGAGTAAGCCATAGCATAATTAGGATTAAGTTCAATAGCTTTGTTATGGTCATCTAAAGCTAATTCGTATTTTTGTTGTAAGAAATAGTACCTCGCTCGAATCACATACCACAAAGCACGAGGAGCGAGATCAATTGCCTGATTAATCGCAGCTAATCCCTCATCATAGCGTTCTAAACTATCTAATACTGACCCTTTCATTATATAGGATTTAGGACTATTGGGAAACAGAGAAATCGCCTGATTAATCACGGTTAATGCTTGCTCATAATTTTCTCTGGCTTCTCTTTCTCTACCAGCACTTTTTGAGAAGCCACCTAAAACGGCATAAACATTACTTTGCAGTTGTAAAATACTACTGTGAAACTCCTTTAAATCTTCCCCTTTAGGTAAGGTATTAATCGCTTGTTGCAAAGCTTCTATAGCTGGTTGATGTTCGCGTAATTGAAATAACGCTAATCCCTTCCCATACCAGGCTAAATAGACATTATCGGGGTCATTTTGCTTAATCGCCTCATCAAAGGCTTTAATTGCTTCCTCAGACCTCCGTAACCGCCATAATTGTCCCCCCCTTTGTATCCAAATATCCGCCTTCGCATTGGTATTAGGGACAATAACACCAGCAATCGCTTGAATAATTTCTTGTTGTTGTTGCGGACTAACTTGGGGTTGAGCAGTGGTTAATAATTGCGGTTTTACCTTCAATCTTTCTTGCAATCCGATAAAAGTGCTAATGGGAATCCCCAAACTAAACCCTAACTGAATTTTCCCCCCCCCTGCTCCTTCTGAACGTCCATGAATCCCTATTACTCTCCCCTGAGAGTCTAAGACTGCACCACCACTCATTCCCCCAAATGTGATGCTAGTATAAACTAATTCATACCCTCCAGTTAAAGAACTGACACTTTTTAATACTGCCCCTTGTTCATTGCTTAAGTCATTTTGGCGGGTTCCTAATAATCCCATTTCTTGATCTTTGATTCTACCTCCACTAAACAACCATTTCGAGGGATTGTCGCCAATTTTGGGGAAGCCTGCCGCAAAAACAAAATCATCGGTATTTGGGTTATAATTCGCTATTTCCGCAACGGGATAATTGTCCAGGCTTTCAAACTGAAAAACTGCTAAATCTACCCCTTCCTGCCGGATGATGGTGCTTTTCTCGATGTTTCGAGTTTTGCCGTCGCTGGTGACGACGGTGTAGGTGTTATCGGGACAAGGTTTACTTGCAGCATCTTGACTTTCTTCCTTCTCACATAATACATGGTCTGCGGTTAAAACCGTGTAAATATTGCCTTTTTTAGCAATAATTACGCCACTTCCATTGGCTGTACTGCTACTATCAATCCGGACGGTGAAACCCTTCGCTTTCGCTTCTAATTTGGCGATATAACCAGTATAGACGGTGGTTTCTATATCGGGGTTCACCTGCGGTAGGGGTAGGTTATAGGCGCTGAGGATTTCGGGACGGATGTAGGTTAATAGGGTATGAAGGGGAATGCCCCAGTTAACCGCTCTCATCTGTTGGATTTCTGCGTCTGTGGGTTTTGTACCGTCTTCGTAGATGTAGTTAGAG
Organism: Microcystis sp. MC19; assembly: GCF_003019735.1. Taxonomy (NCBI): domain Bacteria; kingdom Bacillati; phylum Cyanobacteriota; class Cyanophyceae; order Chroococcales; family Microcystaceae; genus Microcystis; species Microcystis sp. MC19. Next base: position 4,416,968 of record NZ_CP020664.1, read on the forward strand.
AGAATCGGATGGGCCGATCGCCCGTTAATGCCGATTAACTCATCCTCGAAAAAGATACCACCGCCGCTCATTCCCTGCACGATATCGCCACTATAACCGACGCTGTAGCCCTCCCGGAGGGGTCGATCGCTTGTTTGTTCAATTTTCCCGTTATCGGTGGTGTACTGCCCCGTTTCTGCGGAATAACCGGTTACGGTGATATCTAGTTCCGCATCCGGGGAAATGGCGCGAATTTTAGCGATCGGATAATCCCGGGTATCGCTAAACTCCACCAGGGCCAGATCCTTATCTTTTAAAAGGGAATTCGGCGCGATCGAGGCTGTGCGGGTTTGGCCGTCGTGGGTTTGGATCTGTAGGGTGGTCGCGCCGCGGGTAACGTGAGCGTTGGTCAAAACGAGGTATATACTGCCTTTTTTCCCGATAATGATTCCCGATCCCCGATTTATCTCGCTAGTAATCTTAACAGTGACTTGACGGATCGATCGCTCGATCTGCGCGTTTGGGCTGTCTTCCGCCACGATCGCCGGAGCAGAGAAAGGGGATAGCGCTTTAACCGGTACGACGGGCAGAAGTAGGAGGCTTAGGAGTAGGGGAAAGGGTTTCAACATGGTTATTATGGGGAAATTCGGGGTAAAACAGCGAAAATTCTAGCGGGTGGGAACGCAATTATTTTGCGGGCCAGCAGATCTCGTACCACAGGGTGCGTCGCGATCGGCGAGTGGTGCTTTGGCGAAAAACTCCGTCATCGAGATATAGGTTTTATCTCCGGAATTCTGGAGGAGCATATCCGAGCTTTTCCCCTCTAGGATGTCCATGAGTTGTTGCAAGACTAAATCTGGATTATCGTGGGGTTTAAGGGTAAAAAGTTGGCTATTACCATCGCAGGGATCGCCGGATCGTGAAACGCTGCAGATGATCGGGTATCCCTTCGCCCGGCCGGTGGTGAGATAGTTAAAACGCCCTTGATTATATGCTTCCTGGAATTTTTTCGTGACTTCCTCGCAACGAACCGGGGAACGTTTGGAGAAATATTCCGATTTCCAGCCGATAATCCGCACATTGCCGCTCCTTTGGGGAATCCAAGCCAGGGTAGCGGGTATTTTTCCTCCCGATGCGCGATCGAACACCTCTTTACAGAAGAAGGTGACGCCATTCGGGGTGGTCGATTGGCTGAAACCGGGGGCGATACCACCGAGGAGGACAGTGGCGAGGAGGCCGACGCAAGCGAGACGGTGGGAAATATGTCTAGAGTTCATAGGGATAGTTCCTCAGAAAATAGGGATTAGAATCGTGATTAGGGTCAAAATGGGATTATTTAAGGGTTAGCGGCGGCGTTGAGGGTGTAGCGACCCGATTCACCCCCTTCGCGAGAGGTAGCCACTAGGATATAAACTCCATCGGCGGGTAATTCGGTTACAAGTCGAGCGTTAAAATCCCCGGGGGCGCGATCAACACGCTGGTCACTACGGGCGACCTGTGGGTATTTTGTCCCCTCGGAAGATTGGAGAACGCGATAGAGGACAAGATAGGGAGCGATCTCGTTGCTGTTCATATCCAGAACGATTTTCTGTCCGGCACGACCCTCGAACCCGTAATATTGCTCGTTTTGGTCTTTGGTCAAGTTGCCTTGAACGGTCTGACCGTTAAGAGGGAGGGCGAGTAACTGTATCCGATCGTCCTGTCCTAATGTTGAGACGGTGGAGACATCACCTGTTTTAACTGCGGTGAGGAAAGCTTGCAGGCGATCGAGGGAAACGGCGAAATTAATGCCGCTCTGGGTAAGGCCGATCGGGTTTCCCGCACCGTCGTAAACGTAACTCCCGATATCGCCTGCGACGTTAACCCCCACCACTTCCCCCCGTGAATTCAAAAGCGGCCCGCCGGAATTGCCTTTGTTGATATTAGCGTTGTGTTGCACAATGCCTTTTTCGGGGTCGAGACGGCTGATAATGCCCTGGGTGAGGGTGTTTTGATAGTCCTCGTTTAAGGGTGTGCCGATGGCGAAAACGCTTTCGCCGACTTTGGCGGAGTTCGCACGGGCGAGGGGAAGATAGGGCAGGTTTTGGCGGTTATAAATCCGCAGGACGGCTAAATCCACGCCATTTTTAGCGAAGCCGATCACGTCTGCCGAGGCCTGCTGTCCGTTGGAAAATTTCACCGTCACCACCCGCGGTCCGTCCGCAACAACGTGGGCGTTGGTAATGATGATACCGTCGGGACTGACGAGAAAGCCGCTACCGTGGCCGCTGCCATTTTTGACGGTGACGACGGCGGGGCTGGCTTTCTGATAGACTCTAGAAGCGGTCTGCTCCTGCGCGAGGATGGGTGGAATGTTTTCCATCAGGAAGCCTCCGGGTTGAACGAGTAGGCCAGTGGTGGCCAGTAGCACCGATAGGGTGAAAGTAATTGGTTTCATCGGGTTGGCTCCTCTTTAGTCGAGGGATACTTGCAAGGATGTTATCGTTGGTTTTTTCCCAATTATGCGATCAAGTTTTAAGTCCTCAGGTTGCTTTTTTCACAAAAGTTTAGAGGGGGAGAGCGATCGCTCTCCCTTGCAACTTACGCACCTATCTGCCGTAGTGCTTCTATGGCGCTGTTGTACATTTCTGTGTTTCCCTGCTGGCGAAATAATTCGGCGGCCGTTGTTAGATCGGCGATCGCATTTTGTCTCTGGTTAAATGCGAGATGGACGTATCCGCGGAAATGGTAAGCGTAGGCAGCGCGGGGGTTTAGTCGGATCGCGGTGTTCAGGTCTTGAAACGCCGGTCGCCATTGTTCGCGAATCGTGTAAATCATGCCCCGACCGAGGTAAGCTTCGGCATAGTCCGGATCGAGTTCGATCGCTCTGGTGAATTGAGCGACGGCGAGATCATATTTTTCCTGTTGGATGTAGTTAATTCCCCGGTTAAAGTGGGCGATCGCTTCTTTGTAGTTCGTTTGAGCGATCAGGGTTTCGGCTGGTTGTCGGCTCTCTAGGGCGATGACGGGGCGAACAGTCGCGAGGGTGGAGAGGCCGATTAGACTGACGGTGGTGAGAAGGGCAAAGGATTTCATGGGTAGTTCCTCGGTGAGGGTGATTTGAGCTTCTACCTAATTCATCGGTTGCTTTTTTGGAAATATGCAGGATAGGGCGATCAATTTTTTTGGCGTTGTCAGATCAGAATAGGAAAGATGCCATGCAATCCTTGCTATCAAAGTAAGGAAACCCAACAATAGACCCAAGGAAACCCAAAAAAAAGATTCAGACAGATTTAGATTTTGGGTGTTGGGTTTCGCTTTTCCTTGAGAATTGAGAGGTTTTCCTTAACATATTTATTCGCTCAACCCAACCTACAAAACTGTAGTAAGGAAACCCAACAATACACCCAAGGAAACTAAAGTAGCGACTGTCTTGATTGTCAAGGGGTAACTCAAAAAACAATCAAGGAGTTGCTGTCGAACCTAAAATCTCAAGCCAGAAAAAAGCGCAGCAAAAACTAAGTCGCTCAGGTTAAACCAAAGCAAGCGCAACCCTTGATCAGAGATAACAAAAAGTGTGAATCTCTAGGAACAAGGTGGTAAATTGTCAGCAAGCTGCCAAGGCTGATTTTGGCGAACCATTGCATTAAGAATAACTAAGATTTTCCGCACACAAGCAGTCAGAGCCAGTTTTTTTGATTTACCGCGTCCGACTAGGCGTTCGTAAAAGGTTTTAATCACCGGATTATGACGCATAGCTACCACCGCTCCCATGTAAAGAGTCGCCCGAATCTGAGCGCGACCTCCCTGAATCATTCGCTTACCTTTATGTTGACCACTATCATGATTAATCGGTGCGACACCGACTAAGCGAGAGATTTGTTTGGCGGTTAATTGACCGAGTTCTGGTAAGTCGGAGACGAGAGTAGTAGAAATTACTTGACCAATCCCCGGCACGGTTTTGAGTAAATTGACTTTCTCGAGCCATTGTTGGTTAGCTTGGGTCAATTCCTCAATTTCTTGATTGAGTTTTTCGAGGCAGTTATCGAGATACTCAAGATGGGCTTCGATATCGACCAAAGCTTTACCGCGAGCGCGTTCCCGTCGGTTTTTTTCGGCAGTCCGCATCTCGACAAGTTGCCGGCGACGACTAATTAAGTCGCCCAATTGACGAGATTCTTCCGACTCAACCGCTAATATTTGCGGTTGCATTGCTTCGCCAAAATGAGCTAAAATTTGAGCGTCAATGGCATCGGTTTTGGCTAATTTACCAGTGGCTTTAGCAAAGTCTCTTCCTTGACGGGGATTGATTAAGGCTACAGGTAAATCCGCTTCTTGTAATTGAATCACCAGTTCAGTTTCTAAACCTCCTGTTGCTTCCAGAACGATGAGGTTGACAGTGTAGGATTTTAGGGTTTCGACCAGTTTAGATATGTCCTCCTTTGTGTTAGCAACTTTCATCGCTTTACTGAGGGGACGAAGGTAAACATCTAGGGTCGCTTTACTAATGTCAATGCCTACCCATTGAGAGATATTTTCCATGATTAAACCTGAGAAATTGGCGGGATTAATGGTTCTTTTGGAGAGCATCCCCTTGATTTTACTCATCCTTGCCCGATACGGTCTCTTAGCTTAACAATTGATTGTTTTCGCCACGACCCCGGCGACTGTTCGAGTTTTGTCAGGGAGATTATGGTGGTGACCCTTGCTACGAAGCGGTCTTTTCCGACCAAGGTTGGGACGGTCTACCACCTCTCTCAATATACAAGGTTGGGTTGACGTCAGGAAACCCAACAATACACCCAAGGAAACTAAAGTAGGTTGGGTTGACGTAAGGAAACCCAACAATAGACCCAAGGAAACCCAAAAAAAAGATTCAGACAGATTTAGATTTGGGAGCATCTCACTTATGCAATGAGTATTAATACTTATAGCAGTCAAAAACTAGAAAATCTTCAACTTGATCACAAAGAGAAATGAGATTATAATAGTTATAACTTACAATTCAGAATAGCTCTCGATGGGAGGAATAATTCAATGTTATCAGAAAATGAAAAAAGAATTAAAGAGTTATGTCAAGAGTTAGGGCAATGTCTCTATGAGCAATCCCAAATTAAGAAATTTAATAACTTGGGAGAGATAGAGGAGACAGTCAGAGATTTAATGATTCATTATGTTAACCCAGAAATCGGTATTTTTTTGTCAAAACAAGCACAGAAGAAACTGCCGGTCGGACGAGAAAAGTGAAAAGTATTTTGGGGGAATTACCAATTACAGAAAAACAAGCGAAAAAATTAGAAATAAAGTCTCGGACTCAGATGAGTCCAATGTTAGAGAAGAACTGTTTGCTATTAAGTGGCGATGAATCCTACGAAAAATCGGCGCAGAAAATCAAATCATTGACAGGGATTGCTGTTTCTCACAGTACCCAACAACGCCTCGTACATCGATATGCTTTTGAAGAATTACCGTCTAACCCAGAAGTGGAAGTGGAAGAAATGAGCCTAGATGGCGGTAAGGTACGACTAAGAACTGCCAAGGGAAAAGCCTTAATTTGGCGTGATTATAAAGCAGTGAGTTTTCATCAACTGGGGGTAGCGGCTTTTTTTCAAGATAACTCAGCTTTATTAGATTTGGTTAATTCTCAAGTTTTGGCCAAGCCTTTAATTTGTTTAGGAGATGGACATGATGGTATCTGGAATTTATTTCGTGAGATCGGAGAGAAACAGGAAAGAATTGAAATATTGGATTGGTATCATTTAATCGAAAACCTCTATAAAGTTGGCGGGTCATTCCAGCGAATTGAGGAGGTAAAATGTTTTCTATGGAAGGGGGACGTGGACGCCGCTATCTCTTGTTGTGAAGGATGGTCAGAGCCGCAAGTTGAGAATTTTATTACTTATTTAAACAAGCATAAACATCGAATTGTCAATTATGGTTATTTGCAGGCAGAGGGGATTTCCATTGGCTCTGGCTCCGTCGAATCAAAAATTAAACAAATTGCTCATCGTCTTAAAATTACTGGTGCAAGTTGGCAATCTTGTAATGTACCGCAAGTCCTTCGTCATCGCTGTGCTTATCTAAATGGTTGCCTTTTTTAACTTTTTTATTGATCTCATTAAGCATTTCTACTTATTGCAAAGGTGAGATGCTCCCTTTAGATTTTGGGTGTTGGGTTTCGCTTTTCCTTGAGAATTGAGAGGTTTTCCTTAACATATTTATTCGCTCAACCCAACCTACAAAACTGTAGGCTGGGTTGACGTCAGGAAACCCAACAATACACCCAAGGAAACTAAAGTAGGTTGGGTTGACGTAAGGAAACCCAACAATACACCCAAGGAAACCCAAAAAAAAGATTCAGACAGATTTAGATTTTGGGTGTTGGGTTGCGCTTTTCCTGAGAATTAAGAGGTTTTCTTTAACATATTTATTCGCTCAACCCAACCTAAGAAACTGATTCTAGATGCCTTAAAATCTGTTCTTTCAAATCATCCAAATAATTTTCTACCACCTCCCAAACTGTATTAAGGTCAATTCCCCCGGGAGCATCTCACTTATGCAATGAGTATTAATACTTATAGCAGTCAAAAACTAGAAAATCTTCAACTTGATCACAAAGAGAAATGAGATTATAATAGTTATAACTTACAATTCAGAATAGCTCTCGATGGGAGGAATAATTCAATGTTATCAGAAAATGAAAAAAGAATTAAAGAGTTATGTCAAGAGTTAGGGCAATGTCTCTATGAGCAATCCCAAATTAAGAAATTTAATAACTTGGGAGAGATAGAGGAGACAGTCAGAGATTTAATGATTCATTATGTTAACCCAGAAATCGGTATTTTTTTGTCAAAACAAGCACAGAAGAAACTGCCGGTCGGACGAGAAAAGTGAAAAGTATTTTGGGGGAATTACCAATTACAGAAAAACAAGCGAAAAAATTAGAAATAAAGTCTCGGACTCAGATGAGTCCAATGTTAGAGAAGAACTGTTTGCTATTAAGTGGCGATGAATCCTACGAAAAATCGGCGCAGAAAATCAAATCATTGACAGGGATTGCTGTTTCTCACAGTACCCAACAACGCCTCGTACATCGATATGCTTTTGAAGAATTACCGTCTAACCCAGAAGTGGAAGTGGAAGAAATGAGCCTAGATGGCGGTAAGGTACGACTAAGAACTGCCAAGGGAAAAGCCTTAATTTGGCGTGATTATAAAGCAGTGAGTTTTCATCAACTGGGGGTAGCGGCTTTTTTTCAAGATAACTCAGCTTTATTAGATTTGGTTAATTCTCAAGTTTTGGCCAAGCCTTTAATTTGTTTAGGAGATGGACATGATGGTATCTGGAATTTATTTCGTGAGATCGGAGAGAAACAGGAAAGAATTGAAATATTGGATTGGTATCATTTAATCGAAAACCTCTATAAAGTTGGCGGGTCATTCCAGCGAATTGAGGAGGTAAAATGTTTTCTATGGAAGGGGGACGTGGACGCCGCTATCTCTTGTTGTGAAGGATGGTCAGAGCCGCAAGTTGAGAATTTTATTACTTATTTAAACAAGCATAAACATCGAATTGTCAATTATGGTTATTTGCAGGCAGAGGGGATTTCCATTGGCTCTGGCTCCGTCGAATCAAAAATTAAACAAATTGCTCATCGTCTTAAAATTACTGGTGCAAGTTGGCAATCTTGTAATGTACCGCAAGTCCTTCGTCATCGCTGTGCTTATCTAAATGGTTGCCTTTTTTAACTTTTTTATTGATCTCATTAAGCATTTCTACTTATTGCAAAGGTGAGATGCTCCCATTCCCCCTAAATAATCATGTACTAAAATATTCCTAAAACCAGAAATATTACGCCAGTCAACATTGGGAATATTTGCCTTTAATTCCTCCGAAAGCCTTTGAGTTGATTCTGCCAAAGTTTGTAAGCGTCTAATGATAGCATCGCTGATCATTGAATTAGCAAAAAACTCCTGTTTTCCTCCTTGGGAATAGTCCTTAATTTTATCAATACAGTCTAAAATATATTCAAGATAAACTTGATCTTCATTCATAACTTAATTGCCTCCTTTAAGATTCGCTGTTTAATTAGATGATGAAGGCTTTTTTCAGTTACTACATCCACTTTACACCCTAAGAGAGCCTCTAAATCAACTAATAATCCACCGGGAAACCAAGGGGACGTTTTAGCTAAATCATAATCAATTAAAAAATCAATATCACTATTTTCGGTTTCCTCTCCTCTAGCAACGGAACCAAATACACGCACATTAAAAGCACCATGTTTGGTGGCAATTTTTAGTATATCCTCTCGTTTGTCTTGTATGAGTTGTTTTAAGGTCATAAAATAACATCCCTCCCGAAGGTTTTTAATGAACAATTAACAGACTAGACTAGAAAAAACTAAATACTGATAACTCACCCCCCCACTTATTGCCCTAATTGCTGCAAAAATTGCATCACCTTTTCATCAGTTGCCATATTATTCTGTTGGTGGAATAATATAGCTGCTTGTTATAGATCAATTTTTGCTTTTTCGGTTTGTTTTAATTTGGCATATAAAAGACAACGACTACTGACTTTATGAACGGTGGCTAAATAAGTAATCATTGATTTCTCATTTCAGGTTCGCATTAGATTATATTCTTCGCGGATTGATGAAGTTAGAGATTCCAATAAGATTAATTTTTCCTCAATTGACAGGTTTTTTCCTTGTTTAATTAATGTTTGTAAAGGCATTTTTCTTAAATCAAATTCAGGCACAAGTAGAGCCAATTCTTGTGTTTGTTGATTTTGTAAGTCAGTAATTAATTCTTGTAAAAATAAAGAATCATTACTTAAGTCCGAAATTTCATCTTCATAGTTTTCGAGAGCTTCTATTTGTTGAATACGGTCACTATAATTTTTGAGAAGGGATTCGAGAGCTTCGATAATAAATTGGATGTCTTTAAATGATAGAGTTTTCATAGTTTACCTCAACTTACACGATAAAAAAATTCACCAATTACCCTTAAGGCTTGTTGATAGGTTTCTATTGACATAGGAAATAAGGGTTTCCATAACCAGTGATTACCGGCTCTTCGTTACTCTTTATGCTAAATCAACAGACAAGATGCCAAGACAACATACTTCTAACCCAAAAATTCCGAAAGTTTCTAAAGCCATAGCCTCTCCGTTTTATTAGTTTAAGTTTATTGTTGATTCCCTCGACCACCCCATTCGTTGTCCTTCGCTCAAAATAACTAATTATTTCTCCAAACCAGTTTCGGATTGTTTGACAACTCTTGGTAAAAACACTGGAGGATTTTGCCAACCATTCCGAGATGGATAGCATTCCCTCTGTCGGATTCTCTGAGGTTTCATAAATATTTCTAAATTCTTCCTTTAATTCCTGCATCTTTTTCAAATTTGGAAAAGTTTCTTTGATAGCTTCTAGTTTGATTTTTTGGGGTTCCGTTAAATCTTTTTCATTTTTTAACAAGCTATATTTACTTCGCTTTAAAACTTCTAGCTTCGCTTCTTTTTCCGCTTTCTGTTTTTTATTTTTCTGCGCTTCTACCGCTCTTTTTTCTGCTCTTCTCTGTTCGTCTAACTCTTGATTAATTTGTTTCATTACATGGAATCTATCAGCGACTACCTCGGCCGATGGCATCAATTCTTTCACCAGATTTTTATAGGGCAACCAAAGGTCTATGCTCACTTCTTCAATTTGCTCTAACACCTCTTTTCCCCATCCCGTAAGCGTTTCCCTCAACTCTTCTTGTGTTCGCTTCTCTAGAATAGCTATTAGTTTTCCCGTATCTAAATTTACTAAAACTGCACAGTAATTTTTTTGCCCTTTGACTAGAGCGATTTCATCAATTCCTAGTCTTTTTAATTCCGATAGGTCTGGCTCTGTAATTTCTTCGGCGATGTCCTCTATCATTCTTTGAATCTCTTCTTCCGTTACGTCATTTCTTCGGCTAACATTTAAAATATCTCCTTCTTTTAATTGTTCGAGTATATTCTCGGCTAGTCTTTTCGTATAGGTTCGTTTCTTGGCGACAAAATCTAACTCTTCACTAAAGGGTTTTCGACAATTATCGCACTTAAATTGACGACGATTAACCTGTAGGTACACTGGTTGTCCTGAGATTGGTAAATCTTTGACTAAATGTCGATGATTTTGGTGGAGTTTATCGCTCTCTAACCCACAATGAGGACAGGTTGCTTTTTGATTTTTCGATTCGATTCGGCAAACTATACCGATATTTTCTAGGTGTAGATAGCCTTGAATAGACGTTCCTTTTAGGTTCAAAAATTTGTCAAGTATCATAAGTAAAATACTCTGGTTTTTGGCTATTATATCAAATCTTAACTCAATTGTCTATCTTTTGGCATTAACCTGTTTGTGCCTTAAGTCCTTCCCCGTATGGATTTCAGCTACTTTTGAGATTAAGTACTCTCATCGAATTTTATTTTAAGTTAATTATTTGCATCACAATTCCCAAAGAGCCAGATTACCTCGATCATTAATTAATTCTAGCTCACTGGGAATAGAAATTCCCCGATCTAGTTTCCACCAGTTGTTTCCTATTCCCTGAACGGAAAAGGTCGAAATTCCCCCCGGTGTTTGTCCATCAACAAGGGTTTCTTTTACCCATATTTGCCCATTATTTTCATAGATAGCAATATCTTTGTTAGGACGAACATGATCCATTCTGGGAGATGTAGCATTACCTCTACGGTATAAATCAATGGGTGTTTTTATCATTTGTCACCTCCCTAATTTGCGTAAAAGTTGCATCACCTTTTCATAAGTTGCCATATTATCCTGTTGGCGGAATATTATAGCTGCTTGTTGTAGGTCAATTTTTCCTTTTTTGGTTTGTTTTAATTTGGCATATAAAAGACCACGACTATGGATTATAGTAATCATAGCAATTATCGTCGATTGGGTTGACCCAAGGAAACCCAACAAAAAGATTCAGACAGATTTAGGTGTTGGTTGTTGGGTTTCGCTTTTCCTGAGAATTGAGAGGTTTTCTTCAACATATTTATTCGCTCAAACCAAGCTAGGGACTGCACCTAGTAGAGCATCAATTGGGAGCATCTCACTTATGCAATGAGTATTAATACTTATAGCAGTCAAAAACTAGAAAATCTTCAACTTGATCACAAAGAGAAATGAGATTATAATAGTTATAACTTACAATTCAGAATAGCTCTCGATGGGAGGAATAATTCAATGTTATCAGAAAATGAAAAAAGAATTAAAGAGTTATGTCAAGAGTTAGGGCAATGTCTCTATGAGCAATCCCAAATTAAGAAATTTAATAACTTGGGAGAGATAGAGGAGACAGTCAGAGATTTAATGATTCATTATGTTAACCCAGAAATCGGTATTTTTTTGTCAAAACAAGCACAGAAGAAACTGCCGGTCGGACGAGAAAAGTGAAAAGTATTTTGGGGGAATTACCAATTACAGAAAAACAAGCGAAAAAATTAGAAATAAAGTCTCGGACTCAGATGAGTCCAATGTTAGAGAAGAACTGTTTGCTATTAAGTGGCGATGAATCCTACGAAAAATCGGCGCAGAAAATCAAATCATTGACAGGGATTGCTGTTTCTCACAGTACCCAACAACGCCTCGTACATCGATATGCTTTTGAAGAATTACCGTCTAACCCAGAAGTGGAAGTGGAAGAAATGAGCCTAGATGGCGGTAAGGTACGACTAAGAACTGCCAAGGGAAAAGCCTTAATTTGGCGTGATTATAAAGCAGTGAGTTTTCATCAACTGGGGGTAGCGGCTTTTTTTCAAGATAACTCAGCTTTATTAGATTTGGTTAATTCTCAAGTTTTGGCCAAGCCTTTAATTTGTTTAGGAGATGGACATGATGGTATCTGGAATTTATTTCGTGAGATCGGAGAGAAACAGGAAAGAATTGAAATATTGGATTGGTATCATTTAATCGAAAACCTCTATAAAGTTGGCGGGTCATTCCAGCGAATTGAGGAGGTAAAATGTTTTCTATGGAAGGGGGACGTGGACGCCGCTATCTCTTGTTGTGAAGGATGGTCAGAGCCGCAAGTTGAGAATTTTATTACTTATTTAAACAAGCATAAACATCGAATTGTCAATTATGGTTATTTGCAGGCAGAGGGGATTTCCATTGGCTCTGGCTCCGTCGAATCAAAAATTAAACAAATTGCTCATCGTCTTAAAATTACTGGTGCAAGTTGGCAATCTTGTAATGTACCGCAAGTCCTTCGTCATCGCTGTGCTTATCTAAATGGTTGCCTTTTTTAACTTTTTTATTGATCTCATTAAGCATTTCTACTTATTGCAAAGGTGAGATGCTCCCCATCAATTTTGTTTTGAGGGATAAAAAAAGAGCTAATCTGGAAGAAGTTATCCAACTTCAGACAAAAAAATGCCGAAGAAAAAATATATTGTAGATCTAACAGACTCCGAAAGAACTGAACTCGAGCAGCTAACCAAGAAAGGAAAAATAGCAGCTTACAAAATGAACCATGCCAGAATACTGCTTTTAGCAGACGTCAATCAACAGGAAGGTGGTTGGACTGACTCGAAAATTAGTGAAGCCTTAAATGTTGCTCAAGCCACCATTGAGAGAGTACGACAAAGATTTGTCGAGTCAGGAATTGAATCATCATTAACTCGAAAAAAGCAAGAACATCGCCGTGCCAAAATTATCGATGGGGAAAAGGAAGCAGATCTGATTGCCATCGCTTGTAGTGAAACACCAACGGGACGAGCAAAATGGACACTTCAAATGCTGGCAGATAAAATGGTCGAACTTGAATATGTGGAAAAAATATCACGAGAAACCATCAGAAAAACCTTAAAAAAAATGAATTGAAACCATGGCTGAATCAATCATGGGTCATTCCCCCAAAAGAATCAGCGGAGTTTGTCTGTGCCATGGAAGATGTCTTGGATATTTATCATAGTGAGTATGACCAGCAAAATCCCTGGCTGTGTTTTGATGAGAGTTGTAAACAATTAGTCAAAGAAACAAAAGAGAAAATACCAGCCGAACCGAGAGAACCAGAAAGGTATGACTATCAATATGAGCGTAATGGTGTAGCCAATATGTTTATGTTTTTTGAACCATTACAAGGTTGGCGACATGTAGAAGTTACACAACAAAGGACGGCGAGCGATTATGCACACCAAATGAAATATTTGGTTGATGAGCGTTATCCGGATGCCCAGAAAATTAGAGTAATTCAAGACAACTTAAATACTCATGTAAAAGCCTCATTATATAAAGCCTTTGAACCGGAAGAGGCCAAGAGAATTTTAGATAAACTCGAATTTCATTACACTCCCAAACATGGCAGCTGGTTAAATATGGCAGAAATTGAGTTGAGCGTTTTGAATCGTCAATGTCTCGATCGTCGTATCCCAGACATGGATAGTTTAAAACAAGAAATTAAGGCATGGGAAGAAAATCGAAATGAAAAGTCAAATTCAGTTGACTGGAGATTTACTAATGCTGATGCTCGTATTAAATTAAAAAAACTCTATCCCTCAATTCAAACTTGACAGACTACTAGTTTTTTACACACAATTCCTGATGGTTTAAAATAGCTTCTGATACCTCAATGAGTAGAAAAGCGATCGCATCTTGATGATCCGCGTCGGTTAAAATGGTTTCGAGGGTGCTAGGGGTGGGAATTTCGTCCCCATCTGCCAACATAAAGGAAATATGACCTTTTAAGGCTTCAGTTGCCATTTTTTTCGCTTCTTCGATGGTTTCTCCTGCACTAATAAGCTTTTACGCATTTAAGTTACATTGACAGCATTACCCTTATTTTTAAGTTTTCTACTCCATTTAATAATCAATCCCCCTTCATTTAAAAGCTGATTGACTACTTTTTCCAGTTCTTCTTTATTTTCAAATTCTCGATTAGCTATGTATTCTTTAGCGGAATGCCACACTAATTCTATTAGGTTGTAATCTGGACTATAAGCTGGTAAAAACTCTAGCCTAATATTGGGCAACTCTTTTTCCACCTGCTCAATAACATCTTTCTTTTTGTGATAACTAGCATTGTCTAATATAATGATAATCTTCGGCCCCTTTTCTCGAAAATCTTCGGGCAGATTTCCCAAGTTTATCCATTCTTGACGAATCTCTTCATGAAGTTTCTTTAATTGTTCATGGAAAGTTTCTGAATTTCCTTTTTTGATCATAAAACAGACTCTTTTTTTATCATTATATCTTAAGGCTCCCATCACATTCACCCTTCCTCTTTTTCTTTGCCCATTCACTTTTTTTCGCTTTCCTTTTTTTGTCCAAGCTCTCCTTCTTATTACTCTCAAACTAAATCCACATTCATGAGGGGCTGTGTGGCGAACCTGCGTCGCCACCTTGAAAGCCCCGTCCCAAAACCATACCTGGATTGACTCTGGCTTTTCTTTCGCTAACTTTAAATATTCATCTAATTTTTCTTTAAATGCTTTTCTTAATTTCTTGTCTTGCTTATCTTCTAGACTATATTTTGCCCAGATATACACATACTTTTTTCTTCTCAATATTCTTCTCACTTGCGAGCCACTCAGTTTAATTCCTGTTTCCTTTTCTAGATGCTCTGCTAATCTTGCCGCTGTCCATCTCCCGAATTCATATCCCAATTCCTTCGGGTCTTCATCAACTATTTTCAATAGTAAATTAATATATTCCTCTGTGGCTTTTTTATGATTTCCATTTTTTCTCCCATCTTCTAGACTTTCTATATTGTTAGGATCGCCATGAACACACCAATGGGCGACTGTTTTGAGTGAACAGCCAATAAACTCAGCTATTTCTCGTTGAGTTTTTCCGTCGTTTAGCAAGAGAAACATTAAAATTCTTTCCCTAACCTCTGCTCTTTCTTCTTCTTTAAGAGCTTTTTGTAAGTTTTTCTTTTCTTCTAAGTCTAGGAAATCTTTGGCTGGCATAAGTAGGAATTTTCTCAAGTTACTATTTCTATTTTAGGTGGTTTAAGTGCGTTTTAGCTTACAACCCGGAAAGTCATAAAATTGTACCCCATAATCACTATGGTTATCTTTATGAACGGTGGCTAAATAAGTAATCATTTATTTCTCCTTTATCATAATTTAATACTGGCTTGTTTTTCGATACTGATTAGGGTTTTAAGGGGAATATCCTTTTTAGGGTGAGGAACAGTCACTTTCCCTTTTTTATGGGGATGTTTAAAATGATGATGACTTCCTGTTGTACCTACTTGATACCATCCCTCATCCTTCAGTTTTTTGATAATTTCTCGACTTTCCATAATTGATGATTTCTATTTCACCCCCCTAATTGTTGTAAAATCTGCATCACCTTTTCATAGGCAGCCATATTATTCTGTTGGCGGAATAATATAGCTGCTTGTTGTCGGTCAATTTTTGCTTTTTCGGTTTGTCCTAAGATGGCATATAAAAGACCACGACTACGGATTATAGTAATCATAGCAATTATCGTCGATTGGGTTGACCCAAGGAAACTACTGTAGCGACTGTCTTGATTGTCAAGGGGTAACTCAAAAAACAATCAAGGAGTTGCTGTCGAACCTAAAATCTCAAGCCAGAAAAAAAGCGCAGCAAAAACTAAGTCGCTCAGGTTAAACCAAAGCAAGCGCAACCCTTGATCAGAGATAACAAAAAGTGTGAATCTCTAGGAACAAGGTGGTAAATTGTCAGCAAGCTGCCAAGGCTGATTTTGGCGAACCATTGCATTAAGAATAACTAAGATTTTCCGCACACAAGCAGTCAGAGCCAGTTTTTTTGATTTACCTCGTCCGACTAGGCGTTCGTAAAAAGTTTTAATCACCGGATTATGACGCATAGCTACCACCGCTCCCATGTAAAGAGTCGCCCGAATCTGAGCGCGACCTCCCTGAATCATTCGCTTACCTTTATGTTGACCACTATCAGGATTAATCGGTGCGACACCGACTAAGCGAGAGATTTGTTTGGCGGTTAATTGACCGAGTTCTGGTAAGTCGGAGACGAGAGTAGTAGAAATTACTTGACCAATCCCCGGCACGGTTTTTAGTAAATTGACTTTCTCGAGCCATTGTTGGTTAGCTTGGGTCAATTCCTCAATTTCTTGATTGAGTTTTTCGAGGCAGTTATCGAGATACTCAAGATGGGCTTCGATATCGACCAAAGCTTTACCGCGAGCGCGTTCCCGTCGGTTTTTTTCGGCAGTCCGCATCTCGACAAGTTGCCGGCGACGACTAATTAAGTCGCCCAATTGACGAGATTCTTCCGACTCAACCGCTAATATTTGCGGTTGCATTGCCTCGCCAAAATGAGCTAAGATTTGAGCGTCAATGGCATCGGTTTTGGCTAATTTACCAGTGGCTTTAGCAAAGTCTCTTCCTTGACGGGGATTGATTAAGGCGACGGGTAAACCCGCTGCTTGTAATTGAATCACCAGTTCAGTTTCTCAACCTCCTGTCGCTTCCAGAACGATGAGGTTGACAGTGTAGGATTTTAGGGTCTCGACCAGTTTAGCTCTGTCCTCCTTTGTGTTAGCAACTTTCATCGCTTTACCGAGGGGACGGAGGTAAACATCTAGGGTCGCTTTACTAATGTCAATGCCTACCCATTGAGAGATATTTTCCATGATTGAACCTAACTAAAGCAAGCAGAATTGATGGTTATTTTGGAGAGCATCCCCTTGATTTTACTCATCCTTGCCCGATACGGTCTCTTAGCTTAACAATTGATTGTTTTCGCCACGACCCCGGCGACTGTTCGAGTTTTGTCAGGGAGATTATGGTGGTGACCCTTGCTACGAAGCGGTCTTTTCCGACCAAGGTTGGGACGGTCTACCACCTCTCTCAATATACCTATCCATTAGTTACATCTTTCTTAACATAAAATTTGACAAAAAGAGAAAAGTGTGCCAGATGGCTCAAGGGGGTTCTATGGGGGAACTAATTTGATGAGATAGTTTCCAAGTCTGGCTGATATCATGTAACCTTCGCAGTCCCAACCAAATAGTTTTAACACCTGGTTCACCGTCACCTTTTCTACCTAAAAACCCCCCAAGAGAAGCAATCATTCTGACCGCTTCTCGAAAGGAGGGCGGCTTTTCAGGTGGCGGACTCTTTTTATGAATAGTGGCACACAAAGATTGCCATTCATGTTCTTCCAAAAAACTTTCACAACTCTCCTCTCCGTGTAAGCGTGCTTGATAGGTTAACCAAAGTAATCTCCAAGCTACAATTGAATAGGTAGCTAAGGCCATCTCAATTCTCCGACCCGTTTCTAATTGCAGTTTTTCTAATCCACAACCACTTTTTAAAACAAAATGATAGCGTTCTATTAACCAGCGATAACTATACCAGCGCACACAGGTTATCGCTGATTCAAAGCTACTAATGTCTAGGCTAGTTAAGAGGAGCCAACTGATAGGATTAACTCCAGGACGCGGATTTTCTTCTTCAGCTAAAATTACCTGTAATTTGACCGGTTGACGAGGGTTCGCTTTCGAGTGATGCTTAGGTACTTGTATTTCAAAACTGGCAAATCTAACTGTTAGTTTAGCTAGTCTAGCCTCGTGATTAGGATTGCGTTTTACTTGCACATCTAGGCTACCACAGGCTTTTATTTCTCTGATGGATTGATGTAAATATTTAGTCTCTGGATGCCCTGACCTTTGCTTGTCTTCGAGATAGTTAACTTTTCGGTTATGAGTTCCTCGAATTAATAAATGAGAGTTAGGATTTCTTGACTGGGCAAATAAATCAAATATGTCTGCCTCAGAATCTCCGATTGTTACTACTTGAATTTCTTCGGGTATTTGTTGTTGTGTTTCTGACAAAGAATCTAACCATCTTTGACTTTCTTTTTCTTGAGTTTCTCTTTTTTTTCTTTGCTTGGCAATCCCTAAATTCTTTTCTTCTCTTGCCCAGACATATTGATTAATCAGTCCTAAAGGTACTCCTTGCGCTGAGACTCCTAAGGTGGTATGAACTTTGAGACCAAAGGATGTTTTACAATCTAGATAACCCATTCCTTTTTTGGCTTTTTGCGTCATAAAGTCTAAACTTGTTGTGTCTTGCACTGCCAAAACTATTGGATGTTCTTTGATTCTTTCTACTGTACTTTTAGCTTGGGCGGCAATTATATCTGAGGGGTGAAAATAGGGGGAATTCCAAAAGTCGTAGGTGGCACTGGCGGCGGCTAGATTTCCCGAAGCTTGTGGCACACTTGTACTAGGTTGGCTGGCCAAGTTTTCTACGATACTGATTAACCTTTTCTTTCTTCTGGTGTCCCCTAGGTCTGCATACTGTAATTCTTGGGCTGCCCATTTCTCCATTTTTTTGCTTACCTCCACCTTAATTCCTTCTTTCAAAACTATACCTATCAATCGTTTCCCCTTTTTTTAAGTTTCTTCTCTTTTTGTTAAGAAAGATCTGACTAATGGATAGCTCAATATACAAGGTTGGGTTGAAGCATGAAACCCAACGCCCGCATGGGTTACGCTACCGCTAACCCATCCTACAAATAATTGTGCCTACCTACTTAATTGGCCACCTCAAAACCGGTAAAACCCCACACCCCACACCCTGCCCCCACCGAAAAACTTTTTCAGCAGACCCGAATTAAGCTTGTTGGTAGTGAGGATCAATTGCGATTAATTTATTAACAGTTTGATAGAATTCCTGCTGATAAAATTCCCGTTGATTGCCGTCGAGAGCATTAATTAATTGTTCTTGACAGTAACGACGATATTCCATTAAACTAATTTTTTCCATAGCTATAATAGCATTTTTGATCTGTTCTTCTGGCTGCAAAATTTCCCGACTGGTATTCTCATTTAAGTGAAATAAAGAATTAAAATCACGATTTTTGTCTGCGGTGATCATCAATAAATGATTCTGTAAAGCTGACATCAAATCTCTTGGTTTAGTAATTTGGGTTTCTAACTCTAGAATTACTTGCCATAACCAACGATAATCAGGGAGATTAAAAATTAAATCTTTTTCATCCAAAAGTTCACAAATGAGCCTCCGATATTCGGGGGAATGTAGATAGATTAATAATAATAACCATTCGGCTTTTTCTGTGCCATTTTTTTCCGATTTATCTAGAATATTTTTCCTCTTAATTGTTGGGGATTTTCCTTGAGGTTTATTAACCTGTTTAGAGAGATTTTTAAAAATATAAGGCAAACGAGCGGCATCTTTTTGAGCCAAAATTTCAGCACAATAATCTAGATAAAAAGTCCGTTGATTGCCGTCGATTAACTTTTGCAGCAAACTGACCATACTACTAGACACTTGTTGAAAATGTAGTCCCTGTTTTAAATCTTTGTTAACCAACATTTGCGATATTTGCCAATCAATCCAAAAAGGAGATTTTTCGATTAGTTCTCGATAACTATTCACCCCGTCAGCACGAGATTTAAGAAATTCATCGGCATCTTTACCATCGGGAAGATTGAGGATTTTTAGGTTAACTTGTCCTGAATAAACTAGGGAGTTAATTTCCTCGATCGCCCTTTGTGTGGCTTTAATTCCCGCTTGATCGGCATCAAAATTAAAGATTATTTGTTTACTTTCACTGTAGCGCAAAAGTAGCTTAATTTGCTCTTGACTTAAGGCTGTTCCTAAACAGGCAACCACATTAGTAATACCGGCAGCATGGAGAGCAATCGCATCAAAATAACCCTCCACAACTATCGCTAAATCTTGCTGAATAATTGTCTGTTTAGCTCGATGGAGAGCAAAGAGAGTTTTTCCCTTTTCAAATAGAGGAGTATCGGGAGAATTTAGATACTTTGGTTGTTCATTACCTAAAGTGCGACTACCAAAAGCGATCGCTCGTCCTTGGCTATCAAAAATAGGAATCATTAAACGATCTCGAAATTGATCGTAATAACCACTACCATTTTGACGCGCTTTAATTAATCCTGCTTGTGCCACTAAAGCCACAGGATAGCGCTTCTGTTCCACCAAATAACGATAGAGAGTTTCCCAACCTTGGGGAGAATATCCCAGTTGAAAATTAGCGATGGTTTCCGCGGTTAGTTGTCGTTGTACCTTGAGATAATCTAACGCTTTTTCCCCTTGAGGTTGACTAAGGGCGTGTTGATAAAAACTCACCGCCACGGCCATTATTTCGTATAATTGTTCCTTGAGGGATAATTTCTGTTCTAATTCCTGACGCTGTTCTACTGCCAGAGTTTTAATCGGGATTTGATACCTTCTAGCAAGATCGAAAACCACCTCACTAAAAGATTGTTTTCCCACCTCCATCAAGAATTTAATCCCGTTTCCCCCCGCACCACAGCCAAAACAGTAATACATTTGTTTGGCAGGACTAACCGTAAAACTGGGGGATTTTTCCTCGTGAAAAGGACATAAACCGACGTATTCCCGTCCCCTTTTTTTGAGGACGACTCTCTCGGAAATTAAATCCACAATATCAATTCTTTGTTTAACTTCTTCGATCGTATCCGGATGTAGTCGCGGTGTATCCATAATCAGTTATCAGTTATCAGTTATCAGTTATCAGTTATCAGTTATCAGTTATCAGTTATCAGTTATCAGTTATCAGTTATCAGTTATCAGTTATCAGTTATCAGTTATCAGTTATCAGTTATCAGTTATCAGTTATCAGTTATCAGTTATCAGTTATCAGTTATCAGTTATCAGTTATCAGTTATCAGTTATCAGTTATCAGTTATCAGTTATCAGTTATCAGTTATCAGTTATCAGTTATCAGTTATCAGTTATCAGTTATCAGTTATCAGTTATCAGTTATCAGTTATCAGTTATCAGTTATCTCAGTTATCAGTTATCAGTTATCAGTTATCAGTTATCAGTTATCAGTTATCAGTTATCAGTTATCAGTTATCAGTTATCAGTTATCAGTTATCAGTTATCAGTTATCAGTTATCAGTTATCAGTTATCAGTTATCAGTTATCAGTTATCAGTTATCAGTTATCAGTTATCAGTTATCAGTTATCAGTTATCAGTTATCAGTTATCAGTTATCAGTTATCAGTTATCAGTTATCAGTTATCAGTTATCAGTTATCAGTTATCAGTTATCAGTTATCAGGAGATTTGCTTTTATTTATTCTCCCCGTCTCCCCAATTCATAATTCATAATTCATAATTCCCACTCCTTCTCCCCCATCTCCCCACTGCGATGGCGGCATTTTGTCCTCCGAACCCGAAACTAAGACAGAGACAATTATGCAGGGAAAAATTAACAGCCGATCTAGTTAAATTTAATTGAAAAGGCGACTCGCGCACACCCACACAGGGGGGAATTAGCTGATTTTTCAGAGCCATTAAACAAAAAGCCACACCTAACGCCCCCGAAGCCCCTAAAGTGTGTCCTGTTGCGCCTTTTGTCGAGCTTACAGCCACTTGCGAGCCAAAAATGCTGGCGATCAGGTTTGCCTCCCGTTCATCGTTTAAACGGGTGCTAGTGCCGTGGGCGTGAATGTAATTAATTTCATCTTTTCTTAATTGACTTCTGTGCAAACATAGTTCTATGGCTTTGGTAGCACTATGATTATCCACCGCCGGGGCGCTAACATGATCGGCATCGCAGGTAAAACCATAGCCCAAAATTTGCCCGTAGATGGGGGCATTTCTGCTTAAAGCCAGTTCTTCCGATTCAAGGACTAAAATCGCCCCACCTTCCCCCAAAACCAAGCCTTCTCTAGCTATATCAAAAGGATAACAGCCCGTTTTCGCCAAAGCTCCCATCTGTTCAAATCCCACCAAAGTTAAGGGAGTGATCGGAGTTTCGATCGCCCCTGCTAAAACTCGGTCGCATTCTCCCATTTTAATTAATTCTACACCCTGGGCGAGCGACCAGATGCCCGTCGCACAGGCCGCCATGGGTGCTAAGACTGGGGCGCCGGTTTCTATCAATCTAGCGGTCAATACCGAGGTGCGATCGGGTAAACTGTCTAACCAGTTTTCTACTATTCCCGTCGCTGCCATCCGTTCCCATAAACCCTGACAACCGCGACTAGAACCGATAGTGACAGCACAATCCTTTAAGGGAGTCGTTAACTTCGCATCTTCAAGGGCGGCAATTAGGGCAATTTTGGTTAAATCCTCTAAAAATGCGGGTTTGTGACCGATTAAACCCAGGGGTAAAGCGGGTAAATCAGAGAAGGGTTGTTGCCTAGTTATACCAGTTTTGCCCTCTAGTAATCTTTGCCAACTCTGACTTAAATTTCCCAGAGAACTGATCAACCCAATTCCCGTCACCACAACATTCATTTATCATTTATCAGTTATCAGTTATCAGGTATCAGTGATCAGTGATCAGTTATCAGTTATCAGTTATCGGAATATTAAATGATTGGGGGGGGGGACGGCGAAGATTAAATTATCGAAAAAATCGGGTCTAAAACCTCGCCTTAAGGCGAAAAGTTTTTGGAGCGGGGCATAAATCCCCGTTACAAAAACGGACTCCTGCCCCCTGCCTCCGTTAACGTCGTGCGAACCCACCCTAACCGATCGCTATTTTTTCAGATTTTCTGCACCGGAAATAACTTTGGCCGAGTCAATTTTATCCCCTTGTTTGATCGTATCGACCACTTCCATTCCCTCAGTTACATAACCAAAAACGGCATAATCACCATCGAGGAAATTGATATCCGACAGGGCAAAATAAAACTGAGAAGAAGCGGAATTAGGCTGTTGAGAACGGGCCATGGCAATCGCACCGCGTTTATGGGGTAAAGCGACCATAGGAGTGCGGGCCGTGGCCTGTTGACCGATTGCTTGCCCATAAATCGGCTCTTTTTCGTCTTTGAGGAGAATTTCCAGGGGAACATAACGGGATTGCTTGGTTTCTGGATCGACAAAACCACCGGTTCCGCGACCTTGGGGATCACCCCCTTGGGCGACAAAAGGCTGCGGTTCTGTAACCACGCGATGGAAAGTTAAACCATTATAAAAACCTCTCCCCACCAGATCCACAAAGTTACCTGCGGTAATTGGGGCCGCATTGCCATCAATTTCGATCGTTACCGGTTTACCTTTGATGATCATCTCGACGACGGCAGTTCCATCTAAGCGGGGTTTGTGATTATCCATGTTGACACTGCCCGAACTGGCAGGTTGAGAAGTTTGGGTGATACTAGAATTATCGGGGGTGGAGTTAGCTTCTGGGGAAGAACAGCCGAAAAGTGTCGTCGTTGTGATCAAAAAAACACAAACCACAGACAGCCAGCCAGATTTTCTTATCTTCATCATTATTTTATAGCCAAAAAGAGCGAAAAAAGGACTACAATCCCTCTAGAGGAATTTCCAGAAAACGAGCGAGTTCCGCTCCTTGATTTTCCAATTCCGAGAGGGACATGGGATCACCGACGCGAGTTAAAGGGATATCACGACGCTGTTTAATCCGCAGGAATAGTTCCCGTTTTGGGTTGAGTCCTTCTCGCACTTCGGCCCGCACAGCTTGCACATCTTCGAGAGGCCAATCGAGATCAATGCGACGATTTTTGCCGGGGTAGCCCCAACGAAAGATTTTAACTTTGCCGGTTTCCTTGTTAAACTCGTTATAACCACCTCCGACATTCCAGAGGAGAGATAACCAGAGATAGATGGCTAAAAGCGTCCCCGCAGTGCCATAAAAGAGGAGAGCGACTCCTTGGGGAATAAATTGTAAGGAACTGGTATCGCTAACGAGAAGTAGATTGACCTTCAAATAACTGGAAAGACCAGCGAGGAGAAACCCTAGACCGCCAATAGAGACGATTACAGCCCAAAAATAGTTACTAGGGCGACGGGAACCCACTACTTCTCGCCGTAGGATCAGGCTATCTTTACTTGTTGTTTGCGCTTTCATGAATTCTTTTTAAGGTTGCCTAGAGTTATTTTACCAGCTTTTTTCTCCCCACTTCCCCAACCCCGACCTAGGGTGTTGATTGGGAGCGGAATGCCGCCAAAATCACTCATACACTTTTTCTCTGATTAAGATCAAGGGTACTCTGTACCGGCGATTGCCTTCCAGAAAAGGTGATAACCTTCCAGAAAAGTTATCGAAAATTTAGTTGGTTAATGCTTCGATTTCTTTGATTGCTTCGTCAATTCCTTCTTTAACTTTGCTCAATCCAGTTAAAAAGTATTGCCAATGACCGTGTTTGCCGTCGGCATTAATGGCATTACACCAGCGTTTAGCGGCTGCTTGCTTGACTTCCCTCAGTTCGTCCCATCCTTTAGTTTCTAGGATTAAATAGTTAGATTTAGCGGTCTTCAGACGGATAATAAAGTCTGGGATATAATCGTGGTCTTCCCCATTATGAAAATAGGGAATAGTAAACCCTAAGCGTTCATTTTTAACAAAGGCTGCAGTGGCGGGATGATTGTCAATAATATAGGCGGCTGCCTGTTCCCATTGATCGGTATCAGCCACCACACAGTTAAGGTGAGACTTGACTACCTCTCTCACAGGTTTGCCGGTGAAGAAGTTAATATCATCGGTTGAACCGTTGCCTAGATGTGCCTCAAATTTGGGGATTTCTGGGGCTTCTCCGGCGCCGGTATCGGGATAAATGGACTCCGAGAGTTTTTCAATTACCCAACCGTAATAGGGGGAAAGAAACAGATCGAGAATGTGAGCGGGTTCTACTACTTTAACCTTTTCAGTTAGGTAGCGATCGCAGATTTTTCTTAATTGGGGAAACAAGACATGAGGGGGTGCTTGACATTGCTCGGTTTGGCAGTAAGTTTGGGTTAAATCAGCAGCTAATTCAAAGACTAATTCCTGTAATCTTTTTCCCTGACGGTAAGGGTTGAGGTCAAGGCTTTCCAGTTTGCCCGGACCAGATAGGCTATGACGACCTTGGTTATTAGCTAGAGTCGCTTTAACTTGGACTTCGGGGGCAATTTTGAAGGGGTTAATTTCTAAAGCGGCGATGGTTGTCCAATCAACGGTGACTCGGTTTTGTACGGCTTGGGTATAGCCTTTAACTCTGGGAAATTCTAGGCGATATTGGGATTTTTGCGGCACTGAGTAAACATGATAGCGTTTTTCTGGCTGAGGTTTTGCCCCTTGGGGATTAGCTTTAAAGGGAACAACTTCAAAGGGAACTCCGAAAATTGTTGAAGTTTCTTCGGCAAATTTGTTATCCTCGGTGAGGTCATAACTGCGCCTTCTTAACCGGGAGCATCTCACTTACGCGATAAGTAATTATACTTAGCCTAAAAGCCACTCTTAATCGTGTCTTGGAACGAAATAGAGGCTTTTAAAGACTGCGTACATGGAGAATTAAAACAAGAATTACCCTCGAAAAGCCTATTTTTCCACTAAGTATTTATGCTCATTGCAAAGGTGAGATGCTCCCTTCTTAACCCCCTACCTACCACCTGCTCACAGAGTAATTGGGATTGAAAGGGACGAATCCCAATAATATGTTTTACGGTGGAACAATCCCAACCCTCCGTAAGCATTCCTACAGAAATTACACATTTTATATCGCGACCGGGGGGGTGAAACGGTCTAGCTAATTTCTCAGCTAGTTGGGCAAATCCTTCGGGATAAATATCGCGTCCTTGATCATCTTTTGTCCATTGAGTCTTACCAATGGTGTCTAAAGTAAAGCGCATCCATTTACTTTCATCGGATTTACTTTCACCCGATTCTAATTCTTCAACTACCTTAGAATCGACTCTAATCGTGTTAGTTTCTCCCTCGGTATTACGGAGCGATCGCAGGTTAGAGGAGGGTAAATCATTCGGTCTGATATCTTCTGCTATCCATTCATAGAGACATTTAGCAATCTTGGTATTCTTACAGACAATAATAAATACAGGCGGTCTGGGATCATCGGAGGCTGCCCATTCTTGTTTAATTTGTTCCCACTGTCCCCCTAATAAGGTGATGGGATGTTGCACATATTTGAGGATAGCTTCCGGTGTAGGATTTATTCCTTTACCCCGTTCAGATCGGGTCATTTTCTTCATTAACCATTCCCAGATATTAAAGTAAGCTAAATCTGAAACGGCTGCGCCGGTGGTATCTCTAACGGGTAATTGAGGAATTTTCACTAAACCTGCTTCAATGGCATCCATTAAACTAAAATCACTGACGAC
The DNA here is from genome assembly GCF_003019735.1 of Microcystis sp. MC19. Taxonomy (NCBI): domain Bacteria; kingdom Bacillati; phylum Cyanobacteriota; class Cyanophyceae; order Chroococcales; family Microcystaceae; genus Microcystis; species Microcystis sp. MC19. The sequence goes on from NZ_CP020664.1 coordinate 4,443,015, forward strand.
CCACTCAAAGGGTTTATTAGTATTTTGTTTGGAAGATTTTAAGTAATAGGGAGTAGCGGATAGATCTACACAGAAATTAATGCCTCGATATTTGTTAATTCTATCTAAACCCTCAAGCCAAATCGTGGCTTCTTTTTCTTGATATTTTTCCGATTCTTGCTCATCGCCAGCATCATTATTATCCGAAGATAACCGAGATATCCGATAAGCATGATGCGCCTCATCATTAAAGACTAAAATGTTACCTTTATTCCCCACTTCTTGGGTTAAGATTCGTTTAATCCAAGCGGCATCACTTTCTAAATAGCGGGTAATTTCTACCTTGACTTCTTTAAGATTTCCCTGTGTATCATATTTCTCCCCTCCTTCAGCGACTTTTAACCGACCTAATGCGATTTGCTGTCCTAAAGTTTCTTGGGTTAGATATCTTGTTCCCCTAGCAGTTTCGTTTTTAGCGGCAATCTTAATCACTTCGGCGGCGGTGGTTTTGACTCCCACTTTCACCACTTTGGCAGTGTCATTACCGGCAGTGGCAGGCGCTCGCTTTTCAAAAATATGCCAATTTGTCACCAAGACTTTACCCTGTCTCAGTTTATCCATCAGGTGAGAGGGTACGAGGTCACGGGTGCGATATAAAGAAGCTTCGCCGTTGTCGGGGTTGAGTTCCTGCAATCTGCTTTTAATGGTGATATTGGGACAGATAATCAGGACAACATCGGAGAATTTAGCGTTACTGCGATCTGCTACTTTATTGAGGATGGACCATGCTGCTAACATCCCCATCACTGTTGTTTTGCCGCTTCCAGTTGCCATCTTACAGGCGTAGCGGATGAAAGCTTTTAGGGTGGTGTCAATGGGGGTGTCTTGGGGGATATGAATCCCTTGGCGAAAGTCGGCCCGTGATTCAATCAGGAAAATGATGGTTTCTACTGCTTCTTTTTGAGCAAAAAATAGGCGATGTTCTCTTCCTTCTCGGTTCCAATAGTCCAATAGTTCTAAGGTAGTACGACTGACACCGGGATAGTTTTCGTTTCTCCATTCTTTGACTTTGTTCCTGATGTGGTTAACCAAGGTCATTTCATAACCAGGGAAAAATTGATCGGGGGGTGAAAGTTTGAGAACTTTTCCTAATTCCCATTCGCTGTCACCTTCCCGGGGGGGATAGACAATAGCCGGTCTTCTCCCTTCTTTTAATTCTGGTTCATAACCTTCTCGGATGAACCAATAACGGGAGGGTTCATCAAAGGGTGAGTTGAGAATCGGTTCGTTGACTTCGTAGGACATAGGGTTATTTAGGATTTTTTTCTTATGTATTAACTCAAGGCAAACTCGGTTAAACTACGTTTATAGGGAGCCTGAAAACCTAAGACTATATCTTGTTTAGGAACACCAGCAGCGATTAATTGATTGGCAATGCCGATTTCTGTTCCATCTCTTTGAATCCAGATTTTGTCATCTTTTATGTCAAGATGAATAATCACACCATAGATTCGCTTTTGCTCTTTCCACCCAATATTTAAGACTTGGTAATGATGGCGTTTTGTGTCAAAAACAAGTTGAGTTTCTGTGTCATTTTTGCTGTCATTAACTGAATGTTGGGTGAGAATGTCTTGAATCAGTTGAGAGTAGTTTATTCTTTCCATAATACCGCCTCTTGTTTGAGAGAATTAAAGATTAAGAGTTTATTTTATATTCGGCTACAGCGTCTTGAATAAATTGACGAGAGAAAAAGTCCTCATAGGTATCTTGAGGAATGGCTAGATAAAGAATCCTTTCGGGTTGTTCCTGTTTTAATGCTAACCGATAATTGAGGATTTGTCCTAATGCGAGATGAAATTCGGTGACTTCTGATGCGCCTAAAAAAGATTTAATCTCTAGGGCAATTTTTTGACCTGCCTTTTCGGCGGCAATTAATCTTTCCGCGCCTAAGTCGATGTAAAATTCTACGTCATTGACTTTAAGATAAAGGGGATCATGGGTGATATTCCAGCCATCTTTTTCGAGGGCAATACACACGGATTGATTAAAAATATCTTTGGCTGACATAGAATTTTCTAAGTATAAGCAAGCTCGATAAACGGCTGATTTAACTTCATCAAGGGTTCATCAAAAGGTGAGTTGAGAATCGGTTCGTTGACTTCGTAGGACATTTCGATTTTTGATTTTGGATTGATTAATTTTCTAATAAATCTTGAGGTTGAATGATGGTGATGTGAGGAACAAGGATGAAATCATCAGGATTAAAGGTTAGTAAATGAGTAATATTATGGGATTGCATTACGGCTAACAGCCTGATGTCATGGGTTCGTTTTCCTTTAATGTTATGATTAACGACCAGTTGAAACCAGTGGAGAAAAATCTCTGGGGTTTCTTCTAATAAAGAGAATTGAGAAAGAAGATTGTTAATTTCTTGTTGCGTTTGTTGTGGATTCCAACCTAGACCATTAACATCAAGTGGACGAGTAGCAACTACCCAAAATTCAATTAATACTTGAGAGGTAATCAAACAAGTGTCACCGTGTTGAAGGATATAGTTAATAGCATCTCTAACCAGAGAATACTGAGAGGAATTCCGGTCACTGCCTCGTAAAAGAATGTTGGTATCCAGTAAATATTGAGTCATTCGTCTTCGTACATACTGTCTCGGTGTAAGGCTTCATCGGGTAAGGGAGGATTAGAGGATTTATGACTATCAACCCATGCTAACCAATTAGCAGATCGTTGTTCTGGGGTTAAATTAGGATTGGGTTTAGGCAGGGTTGACTTTTGGCTCAGGAATTGGGTAAAGTCTAAGACTTCCTGTTGTTTGTCTGGGGGTAATTTTCGGAGATATTCTATAACATTTTTTTCGATATTCATAGAGTTATTTTATTGAACATTAAGTGTAACTTCTCACTCTTTAATATTAAATCCTATATTTCGATTGGGTTATTTTCTGAATGGCTCTCCCAGGTTTGGTGGGTAAAATGTATTCTAAGATACATTCCTCCTAGCGAGGGGGTGGAACGAACCACAAAGACACAAAGGACACAAAGATCGATCCTATGTAAGTTAAACTCATCACACAGAACCTAGAAGAGCCTCTGAATTAGTCATAACTCTACCTCTTACAAACTTTTAACCACTAACAACTCATTCCCCCGGTCATCAATCACCTTAACGGCAATTTGCCGATGTTCTCCCACGGCAAAAGGTGCGCTGGTTGTCCCTGCTAGATGTTCCCAGACTGATTCCTCATAGGTTCCCTTTAAAGCTTTCTTAATCGAATCCCAAGCGCCGGTACGGGGAAAAAATGCCTGATTGACGTGGAAACATAGGCCGTTGTAGTCAGTATCGAGAAACCAAGCGGGGACATTCTTACCCGGTTCTGAGTCCACTTTCATTGTAACCGGGTCAAACACATCCAAACCCAATAACTCCACTTGATATTTACCCTCAGGGATGGGATTAATCCTAATCTCTGGCAGTCCACAGACGCTGAATATCTGGGAACTCCTCATGTTTTTGAGTAAATCCCCCATCAGCAGGTCTGGAGTTGCTTGGATGTAAGTCGCGGGAATCCCCACCGTATCCTGACAGTGTTCTACAAACTGACGAGCGCTAGGAGCGATCGCAAAGCCAAGGACGAACAGATGAGCGTATTGTTTATGATAGGCTTCCCCAGCCGCTCTGTAAATCGGCTGTTCTGCGATCGCTCCGTTCTCTGGTCCGAATAGAAACGCCACCGGTTTCTGGGAGAGGGGAAGCTGATTCAGGTTTGCTTCTAGGGCCTCATCTACCACCTCCCCCAAGGTAGCACCTTCTAAATCACTAGCTTTGACCATTGCTTCGGCCGATAGATTCTGGGTTCGCGTCGGCTGTCGCACGTTGTTTAGGGTGATGGTGCGGTTCCCAGACAGACGCAACACGGGAGATTTCCGCAGAATTTCCAACATCCGTTCTTCATAGGGACCGCTATTGTCGATTACCACCGCTGCGCTTTCCGGTTCGTCTTCCATCTCCACCGGAGGCGGTATGGTTCCCTCGATGGTGAAGGGACTACACACCCGCACAATACTGTTATCTACTTCGGGACGGTCAACTAAGATTTCCGATTCGGGGGGTTCATTGTTAGCGATACTTTTCAGGGTGATGTGTGGGACTATTCCCCCAATTTCTTCCCCTTTACTGTTCTGTTTTCTCTTGTAGATAAAACCCCCCGTCGGTGAGTTATTATCTTTCAGTTGATACCAAGGAAAGGTGGCGGTTAATAGTCTCTGTCTGGCTAAGGCTAAGGGTACTCTACTGACATCACAGGTTATCCATCTTCTCCCCCATTGTTCGGCAACGTAGGCGGTTGTCCCACTTCCACAATTATGAACGGTACAAACTTCAGTAATAAAAGAGTGGACAGTTTCAATCTCTAAATCATAGACTGTTTCCGTCGTTATTTCCGATTCTAAATCTTTAATTTCACAGGGTATTTGTTCCCTGCCAAAATAAACAATATCACCGATTTTTAAAGTATCAGCCCGTCGCCATTCTTTGTAATGATCTTCTGAAGGTTCAACCGCAGCCAATGTGGCTTTAATTGTCTCTAATACTCCCGTCAAATTATGATAAATTTCTTGATTATTGAATCGCAAAATATTTAATCCCAAAGAGTTTAAATAAGTATCTCTTTCTTGGTCATAAACTGTCGCATCTGGCCTATAATGGCTATCTCCATCTACTTCAACAATACAACCCTTTTCTCTTGCATAAAAGTCGGTAATATAACGTCCAATAGGATGTTGACGGCGGAATTTAACTCCTAATTGATTTCCTTTGATTTCTTGCCATAATTTAGCTTCGGCTGGAGTCGCTTCTTTTCTCATTTCTCTAGCTAAACCAAAATTATTTTTAGGAATATGTTCCCAATTGCGATCGCCTCCATAACTGGTTGTCCGTTTTTGACATAAGACTCGATGATCTCCCGTTACCCAGAGGATTTGCTGACAAAGGTGGTGACGAATCCCGATCATTTTCCCTTGATGGGTTTTGCTGATAGTACGAAGAATCCGATGAGGTTGCAGATCATGTCCGATGACATAATCTCCCGGTTGTAATTTTTCTATTTCTAAAGCCCCCCCTTGCCCTCCTAAAGCCCCCCCGATGTCGGGGGGGTTGGGGGGGTAGCTCCCCGGTATCTGAGATTTTACCCCCCCCTGCCCCCCTTGCCCTCCTAAAGCCCCCCCGATGTCGGGGGGGTTGGGGGGGTAGCTCCCCGGTGTCTGAGATTTTACCCCCCCCTGCCCCCCTTGCCCTCCTAAAGCCCCCCCGATGTCGGGGGGGTTGGGGGGGTAGCTCCCCGGTGTCTGAGATTTTACCCCCCCCTGCCCCCCCTTCAAAGGGGGGGAGTTAGTTGGTTGGTGGGGAATAAGGATTTTTGTACCTTTTCTTAGACAGGTGATATCTAATACTAAATCGCCGGGGTCGGTGGTCATTAATAGACAGCGTTGGATGACTTTATTTGATGTTTGAACTACATAACTAGCTTGATATGCACCTTCTGTATCATTCCAAAAATTAGTAATTCTTGAAACTGGATAATCATCATGATACAAAACATAAGTCAAGGCTTTACTTGTTTCATAAAGACGATTATATTTAGCTAAATTATCCATTCCTTCTTTATTAGTGCGCCAGCTTTTTCCTGTACCAGGCGAATATTTAGTTCCGTTAAATTCAAAAACAAAATCACCAGTAGTAAAATAACCACTTGGCCTTAAATCTAAAGGGATAAAAACTTTACTACCTTCAGGTATTGTATCAGGAGTATTTCTTTCTTCTGTTGTCATTGTGCGTCTTTCTCCATTAGGTAACTCGATATATCTCCAATGATGATCTTCTCGCCAGTCTTTAAAAGCAAATAAAGAATGACATTTTAAATTTTTAATACATTTTGCATAGAAAATAATATGATCCCCTACTGTTTCAATAGTAGATGTATTACCCATTGTCATTTTTTTTGTTTTATAAGTAATATTTGCTACAAAATTCTCCCCACCAAAAACCTCATCCATCAATTCCCGAACATGATGAACATTCTCATCGGAAATCTGCACAAAAACACTCCCGCTATCAGTCAACAACTCCCGGGCCAACAACAAACGATCGCGTAAATAACTCAGATAGGAATGTAACCCTAATTCCCAAGTATCTCGATAAGCTTGCACCATCTCCGGTTCGCGGGTGAAATCATCGTCATCGTTGTGTTTAACGTCGCGTTTTCTCACAAAAGGCTGAAAATTAGAACCAAATTTTACCCCGTAGGGAGGGTCAATATAAATCATCTGCACCTTACCCCCCATCCCCTCATATTGTAGTAGGGAGTTCATTGTCACCAACGAGTCACCGAGAATCATCCTATTTACCCATTTATCGTGGTACTCGTAAGCTCGGAGAATCTGGTCAGTAATTGACCATTTAGGGTCATTAAATAGATTCAATTGTTCCCCTTTTTCCACCTTGTGGGATTTCAGGGTTTCAATAATTGCCCTAGTGGATAAACGTTCATGGACAAATAGAGGTAAAGTTGGCACTTGAAAAGATAACCTTTCGGCCTTTCCTGTCCAATTTAAAAACGGTTCACCGATTGCCTTGAGTTTACGCGCTGCTATTTTGGCGGTTTCTAAATCTTCTGCCGCGAGAATTTGCTCAATTAAGGCCTCAGCTTCTTCTCGTGCGGGGTTTTCATCCCAGTTTAACTCTGGGGACAAAGAGGAATCATAACGATAGGTGACAGGGGGTTTCTTTTTCTTGAAGTGGGGTTCCGTGCCAATATCGGGGCGCTGGGGATGTTCCTCGCCATGGTTGTAACTTTTGGCTTCCGTTTGCTTGTTCGTCTTCTTGGGCATTAGCAACTCTTCCTCCATGGCGAGGTCAATCTTTATTGTAACCCTTTAATAACCCCAAGAGAGCCGAAAAAAAGCGAACTTCTCTGGGGAGAAATTCGCCTTAATTTCCAGAAATTCTGAATTTATTAATTAGGCACGAGCTTCGAGACGACCGTAGAAAATGCCGCGAATTTTCACTTCTTCAGCATCTTTTGCGCCTAAATCGGTGTCGGAAGGCTGTTCACTTTCAAAAACACCAGCAAACTCGCCGGTAGAAGCGTCAACTTTAGTTACCTGTAAAGACATAGTACCTTTACCCAGTTCCGTCGCTTTGACGTTAGCGCGCTGGAAATCTTGACTATCAGCACTAGCGGGTAAAGCGACAGCATTATCATAACCCGTTACCACACCCCGACCTTTGGGATCTAAGAAACCAGCGCCACGATAGGAGGGAACTTTAAAGTCGCCTTCAAAATCGGTGGAACTGTTAATCGAGTTAAATCCGGCTTCGGTTTTGCCAGTGAAACCTTTAATGGTAAAGAAGAGGGGAACTCTTTCACCTCCGGGTAATTGTACGGTAATGGGTTGGAAATCGATACCGTCTTCTTCCTTGAGGGTTAAAACACCGTCTTCGCCTACGCTTAAACTCGCTGTCATCTGTTCTAAACTGGTGGTATCTCTGGTTAAGAGTTTACCCGGGATAAAGGTGGCCGCTTCCCGCTTATTAACGGGTTCACCCTTGACAAAATATTCTTGGGGTTCCAAGCATAAATCCGTCACCACATAACTTTCGCCGCGTTCTAAGGGGAGAGTACCCCGGGTGAACTCGGAAATCTGCGGACATTTGTTAGCTAATCCCGTGTTTAAAATTTCATCATAGGTTAGCTCGTTTCTATTCAGGACGGCACTAGGCGCGTCGCTACAAGCTGTCAATACCCCTAAGCACAAGGCTAAAAAGGCAACTAACAAGGCACGAAATCTCATCTATGTCAACCTCTCTTTGTCAATCTTTACAATTACTACCCTTGATCCATAGCCTGATGAATTATCGAATCGGTTGCGCCAATTCACCGAAACTCAGTTTATCAAAGATCAGTGACCATTGAGAAGATGGGAGACAGGGGACGGCAGGCAGGGGATAGGAGTCAGGAGATAGGAGTCAGGAGACGGGAGGCAGCCGGCAAGAGGCAAGAGGCAATAGGCAATAGGCAGGAGGCAATAGGCAGGAGGCAGGAGGCAATAGGCAGCTTTGTTCTCCCCACTTCCCCACTTCCCCACTTCCCCACTTCCCCACTTCCCCACTTCCCCACTTCCCCACTTCCCCACTTCCCCACACCCTCTTTCAAGTCAGGAGGCTCTAAGTAACTGATAGCTGATGACTGATATGATCGGTGTGACTGTTTTCAGATGCAAAAATTTCGATGAATAGCCGATTGCCGGGAGATAATAGCCAATTAGATAGCCAACTGCATTCCCTTGTAACGACGGTGACAGCGATCGCCCAAGAACAGCAGGGAGATTGTAACGGTTTGTTAATGTTGCTGCGAACTTTAGAAAATTTACATCGGCAAATTCGCGAGCAGATGTTCGAGCCGTCTTTACCCAATACCCGTAAGGACTTATACGGATTACTCCGGGATATCGAGGAAACCGGGGGATGGCCCTATATAGAACGGATGAAGTTACAAATGTTAATGGAAAAATTATTAGCCAGTGAAGTCGGCGCGCTCGATTCGGCGGCAAAAAGCGATGATCGGGAAAAATGAAAAGGTGTTGGGTTTTTAGGGTGTTAGGGTGTTAGGGTGTTGGGGTTTTAGCTGAAATTCCCCATTTCCCCATCTCCCCATCTCCCCATCTCCCCATCTCCCCATTGCCTATCGCCAAGGGGTACGGAGCGGGTTACAGTATTGGGAAAATGGATATTTAAGGGTAGTTCGTAAATCATGACCACCGTGAACCCGATTAAATTTGGAACCGATGGCTGGCGCGGGATTATCGCCGCCGATTTTACTTTCGATCGAGTCGCTCTGCTCGCTCCCTTGGCGGCTCAAGTTTTAGCGGATAATTATGGTCGGATCACGGGTTCGCGGACGATGATCGTCGGCTATGATCGGCGGTTTATGGCGGAGGATTTTGCTCAAACTGCGGCGGAATCGCTGCAAAAAGCTGGTTTTGATGTGCTTCTCTCCCAATCCTACGCTCCCACTCCCGCTTTTAGTTGGGCAGCTCGATCAGAAAATGCTCTCGGTGCGATCGTGTTAACCGCCAGTCATAACCCAGCTAAATATCTCGGTTTGAAGGTTAAAGGTTATTTTGGTGGTTCTGTCTCGCCGGAAATTACCCAACAAATTGAAGCTTTATTGTCTAATCCGCCGCAATTTAAGGCCAATGCAGGTAAATTAAGCACTTTTGAACCGTGGTCGGGTTATTGTCAGGGTTTACGCCAAAAAGTTAATATTGCCGCTATTGCCAACGCGATCGAATCGGGACAACTAAAAGTTTATTCCGATGTCATGCACGGTGCGGCGGCTACCGGTTTAGAGCGTCTTTTGGGGGTGGGAATCACGGAATTACGCGGCAATCGCGATCCTTTGTTCGGTGGCGGCTCTCCGGAACCTTTGCCGAGAAATTTGACGGAAATCATCGATAAGCTGGCTCACAGCGCAAATTTAGCCCCTTTGCGAGTAGGTTTGGTCTTCGATGGCGATAGCGATCGAGTGGCGGCGATCGATGGTCGGGGGAATTTTTTAAGCACCCAAAATCTCATCCCGATTTTAATCGAGCATTTAGCCGGCAAAAAAGGAATGAGAGGGGAAATTGTGAAAACGGTGAGCGGTTCCGATTTAATTCCCAAATTAGCCAGTTTATACGGTTTATCGGTCTTTGAAACCCCGATCGGTTATAAGTATATCGCCGATCGAATGTTGACCACTCCTGTGTTAATTGGTGGGGAAGAATCGGGAGGTGTCGGTTATGGTAGTCACATTCCCGAACGGGATGCTTTATTATCAGCTTTATACGTTTTGGAAGCAGTGGTAGAATCGGGCCAAGATCTAAGCGATCTTTACGCGCAATTACAGGATAAAACTGGTTTTTATTCTCAGTATGATCGTATTGATTTGCCCCTAGCTAATATGGCAGCTCGCCATCAGTTAATTACTGCTTTGGATCAGGAACCCTTAAGGGAAATTGCCGGTAAACAAGTGACTGATTGTAATCCTATCGACGGTTATAAATTCCGTTTAGAAGATGGGAGTTGGTTGTTAATTCGCTTTAGTGGTACAGAACCAGTTTTGCGTCTCTACTGTGAATCTTCAACCCTCGATCGAGTTCATGAAATTCTCGCCTGGGCAAAATCTTGGGCTACCTAAATAGAAACCCGTTTTCTTGAAGAAAACGGGTTTCTATGTTATTTTTTAACGCATTCAATAATACAAATATCTTCTTGAGTCGGAATAATTCGATTTAATTTTAAACCAGTTTGGCTCAACAATTCCTCAAATTCTTCTGCGGTTCTTTCTTTACCTCCCGGACACATAACTAACATATTTAGGTCTAACATTTTAGCGGCCGAAGGATTATTACCCGCAGGAACAACCATTTCCAAGACTAAAACTTTCCCATCGCTATCTAAAGCTTGACAACAGTTTTTCAAAATAGCAATCGCTCGTCGATCATCCCAATCATGAATAATATGTTTTAATAAATAGCCATCTCCTCCCGACGGTACGGATTCAAAAAAACTACCTCCAACGGTTTGACAACGATCAACAATACCGTGTTTTTCTAAAGTGGGTTGACAATGGGAAATTACATATTCTTCATCAAAAAGAATCCCTTTTAGTTGGGGATATTGCTCTAAAATTGTCCCCAACATCTCACCGTACCCACCACCCACATCTACTAGGGTTTGAAATTCCGAGAAATCATACACAGCTAAAATAGCTTTCTCCTCCGACAAAGAAAAACTATTCATCGACTGTTCAAAAATCTCTGCATCTAGCGGATGAGTTTGAAAATATTCAAAGACCCCCATCCCAAAGACATCATCAAAGGATGGTTGTCCCGTTTTAATACTATGTAACACATTTCCCCAAGCTTGATAATGGGGGGCTTCTCCTAACATAATCGCTGTCGCTTTTACTGACCGGGGATGGTCACTAGATAAATGTTCAGCTAAGGGAGTTAGTATAAACTGTTGAGATTCAGTTTCTTGAAAAATTCCCACACTAGCTAACCCTCTCATCAGTCGGTATAAAGCAGCAGAATTGGTCTCAGTTAGGGAGGCTAACTCTTGACAAGATTTCGCTCCTTCCCTATTTTTGGACGGGAGCTTATTTCCTGTCCAGTTGTGGCGGCGTTACCGTCGAACCACTAAAAAAATACGTCGAGAACCAAAACTCCCGGAAAGTGGAAATGCTACCGCGTTAGTTTCATTCTGGTCGCGATTCATCTCCCGTTAACCGCTACGCGGTTTAACGGGAGTCATCTCGCTCCATCGAGATAGAATAAATCTGCTGCAAAAGCAAGTTATCGAGGCGGTATCGGGTCAAAATATCTAAAACTTAGGATAAATTTGACATAATCTTCGGTTTTATGGATCGGATAGTTGTCTCTTGTCTTTTTTCTCCTCCAGTCGCCTGTTTCGGACTCTCCTTATCTAAGGAAAGATTCTTGATTTTTGCAGGAGATATAATAAATCTATCGATTTTGACCCCTAAAAGCGGACCGCGGACGGCGCACATTGATTACGGCAAAAAGCGCAAAAATGATTACAATCGATCCAAAATATCAACGACTAGGATTAAATGGCTACTCATATTGTTACTGGTGTCGCAGGTTTTATCGGTTCTAACTTGGCAGAAAAGCTGTTAGAACAAGGAGATCAGGTGATCGGTATCGATCAATTTAACGATTATTACGACCCCAGTTTAAAGCGCAAAAATGCTCATATTCTAGCAAAATATCGCGAATTTAAGTTAATTGAAGCGGATATACAAGCCCTCGACTGGCGACAACTGTTGCAAGGAGTAGAAGTATTATTCCATCAGGCAGCCCAAGCGGGAGTCAGAGCAAGCTGGGGTGATGGATTTCGTCAATATACCGAAAGGAATATAAATGCTACTCAAATCATTCTTGAGGCCGCTAAGGAAACCCCGTCTTTACAAAGGATGGTTTTTGCCTCCACTTCCTCGGTATATGGCAATGCGGAAACGATGCCGACTCCCGAAACCCTTTGTCCCCAACCGGTTTCACCCTACGGCATCACCAAATTAGCGGCAGAAAGACTCTGTTGGCTATATCACCAGAATTTTAACGTTCCCGTCACTGCCTTGCGTTATTTCACCGTTTATGGACCGCGGCAACGTCCCGATATGGCTTTCCATAAGTTTTTTCAAGCAGCGATCGCAGGTAAAGCCATCGGCATCTACGGGGATGGCAAACAAACCCGCGATTTTACCTTTATTAGCGATGCTGTAGCCGCTAATTTAGCCGCTGCCGTAGTGCCGGAAGCGGTGGGGGAGGTGTTTAATATTGGTGGTGGTAGTCGCGTGGTTTTGCTGGATGTCTTGGATACCATGGCAAAAGTCATCGGTAAACCGATCGAGCGATCGCATCAAGGACTCGCCCGGGGAGATGCCCGTCACACCGCCGCCGATGTCACCAAAGCCCGTACTATTCTAGGTTATGACCCCCAAGTCTCTTTAGCCGAAGGATTAGCCCAAGAATGGCAGTGGATTCAGGAGTTATATTGTTAATGGTTAGGGTGTGTTAGGGCATCGTGACACACCTAAAAATCCCATCACGGGAGCAATTGCTTAATAATCAAAAAATCTCCCTTTTATGGGGAGATTTTGGACAATATCTAGGGTTATACCCCGACAAATTACACCAATTTCAGATCGGGATAATTGGCGAGAATGTCGTCTTGACTGAGAATATCACCCTCGCTTTGGGGAGTCCAAATCACTTCTACCGCTAAAAGTCGATCGCCTCCCATACTACCAATTTGTTGCAGGGCTTGTTTCAAGTCTTGGGAATCATTAATTTTGGCTAGAGAAAATTTACCGACAATGCCAGCTAAAATAGTCACCAAAATATAGCCTTCCGGTGCGGTTTTAGCTAATTCTCCAGCCGATTCGGGTAAAGTATTTTCCCTAGAACCTTGACGCAGTTGATTATTGTAATTAGTTAAGGTTTCCGCCGTTAGTTTACCGCGTTCGTTGAGAGACCACTGATTAAACTTCGCTTCTGCACTGCTGAGGCTGGTTTGTTGGCAATCGACGTTACCATAAACCCAGTATTCCGGATGACGTAACAGGGCGAGGGCCGATTCTTGTAAGACTTCGACGCGTCCCTCGGAGGTGCTAGTATCCACAGTTAGGGCGATTTGATTTAATTCTTGTTGCAGATAACGGGCATTAGCCAACAAACCCACCTGTACTTTAGCCACGGAGACGGTTTCATAACCGGATTCTATCGTCATACCATTCTCATCACTGCCTCCACCATTACGGAAAGCATTAACGAGGAAATTGGCAATAGCAAAAAAGATTAACAGAGAAATTAAGCCACCGCCACCACCACCCCAAAAGAAGGGTAAAAGGAAGGGAAAACCAATACCTCCACCGTAACCGGGGGAACTGTAACCACCACCTCTAGAAGGGCTAATACTGCGACTAGGGGCGCGAAAACTACCGCCCCCCATTCTACCCCCCGATGCCGCCAAAGCACTGGAAACATTGCCTAAAATCAGCGTTGTCACTAATCCTAGAACTAATAGCGGCTTGGCAAGCGATCGAACTTTAGTTAAAATTTTGTCAATCATAAGAACACCGAAGCAACCCTTTATTTACTAGGATAACCAGTTTCTCCCTCAGGGATAGACAAACCCCGAATAGGGATAACCGAATCAGTTATCAGTGATCAGTTATCAGTTATCAGTGATCAGATTTGAGTTTTCAGTTCACTGTTTACTGTTTACTGATCACTGACAAAACCCCCACCCCCAAATTTATGACTTGGAATTTCTCCTCTCCCACGGATTCACCCTTAGGCGATCGCGAAGTACCCTTAGAAAATCATCATCTCTGGGGTAAACGGATTGCTTTACTGGTAACGGGAGGGATTGCGGCCATGAAAGCGCCACTAATTGCCCGCTCTTTGCGGAAATTTGGGGCTACAGTCGTGGCTTTTGTCTCGGAAGAAGCTTTAAGATACGTCACCAGGGAAGCTTTGGAATGGAGTACGGTTAATCCCGTAATTAGCCAATTAACGGCAAAAGCAGAACATTTAAGCGATCAATCTCCCTTTGATCTTTATTTAGTCGCCCCCGCTACCTATAACACGATTAATAAGTTTCGTTACGGAATCGCTGACGGAGTGATCACTTCATGCTTGGCCTCGGCCTTGGGACGACAGGAAAAGGGAAAAACTAAAATTCTGCTTGTCCCCACCATGCACGGCAGTTTACATAATGCTATTCTGACTGAATCTTTGCAAACTCTCGATCGCTTGGGAGTCGAGATTATGCCACCCCGCGATGATTACGGTAAGCACAATCTCCCCGGGGAAAAAGAGATTACCGTGGCAGCCTGTGGGATTCTCAGTAATTCTGTCCTGAAAAATATGCCGATTTTAGTCACTGGTGGACCCACACCCGTGATTATCGATAATATCCGTCGCTTAACTAATCGTTTTACTGGACAATTAGGGGCCGCTATTGCAGAAGAATTATACCTGCGCGGGGCAAAGGTGCAGTTAATCCACGGACGGGGCAGCTATACACCCCCCGCTTATTTACCCCATGAAATTATTGAAACTTATGACGAGTATCTAGGGAAGGTTATGGGAGAATTAGAGAGTAAAGATTATAAATTTGGGATTTTTTCGGCGGCAGTGGCCGATTATCGCTTAGAAAGCCCTTTTTATGCTAAGATTCCCAGTGGAGGGCAGTTAAATCTTAATTTTGTGCCGACGGAAAAAGTGATTGACAAGGTGAGAGAAAAATTTCCCGATTTAGAGATGGTGACTTTCAAGTATCAGGAGGGAGTCAGTCAGGAGGAGTTGCTGGAAATCGCCCGTAAACGCCTAGAAAAGGGCTATCAGGCCGTCATTGCTAATAGGGGTGAGGAAAAGGGCGATCAAGGGGAACAGGTGGCTTATTTGGTCACAAAAGCGGCATTGGGGAAATTTATCGGTAAAAAAGCGATCGCTATTGGCATCGCCGAATATTTAGAAGAGCGAGCCAAAAATGTTACAATCAAAAAAATTTAATATTTTTTAATATTAATTTGCAAAAATTTAGGGTAAGACAGTCATGGGTAACATCAACTTCGTCAAAGAGAATAAGATCGTGGTAGCGGCAGATGGAGCGAATTTACGAGAGAAAGCAATCCAGAATGGCGTTGATATCTACACTTTTGGCGGTAAATTGATGAATTGTGGCGGTTACGGTCAGTGTGGTACTTGTATAGTGGCAATTGTCGAGGGGATGGAAAATCTCTCGGCTAAAACCGACTTTGAACAGCGCTGTCTGAAGAAAAAACCCGAAAATTATCGTTTAGCCTGTCAAACCATCGTTAATGGCCCTATTAGCGTCCAAACTAAACCAAAATAGCCTTTAAGCGTCAGTCCCCACCCTCAGCAACGCACCGGTGGGGAAGGTGCGGGGAGCGGCCATTGACGGGTTCGATAGGGGTGAAAATTGCCAGACAATATTACTTGAGTGCCAAATGCTTGGCATTTAATAGCATAATTCCCTGCGCGACTTTTTCAGCCAACCCTAATTTAAGGAGATGTCTTGGGAAGACATCTCCGCTTTCCCTGGCCAAGCACTGACAATCAAGAGGTTTGCCAGAAAATATCAGCTTTACTGCCTTTAAACTAAGTATTGGACATTTTAGTACAAATGTCCGAACTTCCTCTGATACTAAATCCCTTTTTTTTAATAGTGTGATTAACTCTCAAGTTATGAATTGTTTCTCCCCACACCCCACTATCCTATACTTTTTAAACAGGATTTAGTATGACTACTCTCTTCACCGCTCAGATAGCGATCGCTATCTGAGAAAATTGCTCATTTTGTCATCTAGATTGCATCCCGATCGGAAACCTTTGGGTAATCTATGAGTACAGATACTCAAACCTCCCCTTCCTTGCGGCGTTGCTGATCGGGATAATTTTTTTCTCATAAACTTTACAATATTTAATAATTGTTGTAATATTAGTTAAATAACCAAGGTTCTCACTACTTGCCATTTATGCCCATAAACTCTACATATAGCTAAAAACAGGACTATAGAGCCAATTAAATCCTCAATTAGATTTCTCTCTATCCTTGAGTAATCACTCACCAATCTCTTTACAAAACTAGAAAAAACTCCGATAGCATCTCCTTAACTGCCCCTGGGGAAGCGATCTGAAAAACGCCATCAATCCCTGCATATCAACCCTCAACCGACGCGCACTCATGAAAACCTCGAAAAACCCCACCGATCCAGTTCGCTCCTATCTCAGAGAAATTGGCCGAGTTCCCCTTCTCACCCATGAAGAGGAAATTCTCTACGCGAAACAGGTACAAAGATTAATTTTTCTGGAAAAAATCAAAGAATCCCTAAGATCTCAACTCGGCAGGGAACCCAGCGATCGCCAGTGGTCAGAAGCGGCGGAAATTAGTGAAGAACAACTACGTCGAGAATTAGGGGCGGGGGATTTCGCCAAGCGCAAGATGGTAGAAGCGAACCTGCGTCTAGTGGTTTCCGTGGCTAAAAAATACCTAAAACGCAATCTAGATCTATTAGACCTGATCCAAGAGGGAACCATTGGGATGCAAAGAGGTGTGGAAAAATTCGATCCCACCAAAGGCTATCGCTTTTCCACCTATGCCTATTGGTGGATTCGCCAAGCCATCACCCGGGCGATCGCAGAAAAAAGTCGCACCATCCGTCTGCCCATCCACATCACCGAAAAACTGAATAAAATCAAAAAGGCCCAGCGTCAACTAGCTCAAGATAAGGGTCGCGCTGCCACCATTGCCGAATTAGCCGAGGAATTAGATCTAACTCCCAAACAGGTGCGAGACTACTTGGAAAGGTCCCGTCAACCCCTTTCCCTTGACTTAAAGGTGGGGGACAATCAAGACACGGAATTAGGGGAACTCTTGGAAGATACGGGACTTTCCCCCGAAGATTACACTGCCTATTCTTCCCTGCAAGTGGATTTGGAAAAACTGATGGCAGACCTCACCCCTCAACAAAAAGAAGTGATTTGTCTGCGTTTTGGTTTAGATAATGGGCAGCCCCTCACCCTAGCGAAAATTGGCGTTCGACTCAATATCAGTCGTGAACGCGTCCGTCAGATCGAACGAGAAGCGATCGCTAAATTAAGAAAACGCAGGGCTAACATCAGAGAATACCTAGCTAGTTAGGGTTTGCGGCAAAAAGCTGTTCGTGGGGGCAGGGTGTGGGGTGTAGGATGTGGGGATAACAAAGCTGCCTTTTGCCTTTTGCCGACCGTCCCCTGCCTCCTGCCTTCGTTAAGGGTCAAATTGAGCGTCTGAATAACAGCGAGAAAAATGGCCCATTTCTAGATTTATCGGCCACTTTTCTCGGCTCTTATTTCTCTACTTCTTCAAGATATTTTTGCAACAGGAGAGCTAATTTTTCTTTAGTGGCGACGGGAACAGAATCTAGACGGGTAAGAATAGCGTATTTAAGGGCAGAATGAGCGACGGAAACGGGAGGATTAGCTGCCAGACGACGCACCGTTTCTTGGATGACTTTTTGGGCATTAATAGCGTTATGGTGGAGATTTTCGATCACCATTTCTACGGTGACATGATCGTGATCGGGATGCCAACAATCGTAATCGGTAACTAAGGCTAAGGTAGCGTAGGCAATTTCCGCTTCTCGCGCTAATTTAGCCTCGGTTAAATTGGTCATACCGATCACGGTTGCCCCCCAACTTCTATAGAGATTTGATTCCGCTTTAGTAGAAAAAGCCGGCCCCTCCATACAGAGGTATGTACCGCCCCGATGCAGGGTAACTTCCGGTAGGTTTAAACTGGCGACGGCATCCCCTAAAATGCTGGCTAATTGGGGACAAATGGGATCACCAAAGGCAACGTGGGCAACAATTCCCTCCCCAAAAAAAGTCGCTATTCTCTCTTTAGTTCTGTCAATAAATTGATCGGGAATGACTAAATCTAGGGGTTTAACTTCCGCTTTGAGGGAACCAACGGCCGAAGCGGAAATAATATATTCAACCCCTAATTGTTTGAGAGCGTGAATATTAGCTCGAAAGGGTAATTCGGTCGGTAAAAAATGGTGACTTCTGCCATGACGCGCTAAAAAGGCAACTTCTGTTCCGTCTAAAGTACCGAGAATTAAAGCATCGGAAGGAGAACCAAAAGGAGTATCGAGGGATACTTCCCGCACATCCTTGAGGGCATCCATTTTATACAAACCACTGCCGCCAATGATGCCAATTTTTACCGTCGTCATAGTCTTGGAAAGAATTAGTTATCGTTGCCTTGATGTTACCACAATTGAGCGATCGAACTGTGATAATTTTTCTGTCAAGGCCTTACTTTTTCTTTTTCTTGCCTTTGAGGGAACCATTAATTACACCATTAAAGCCATAAATTTCTTCAGTTCCCGCAATGGCAACTAATTCCACCTCTTTCGTGTCTCCCGGTTCAAATCTAACGGACGTACCTGCGGGAATATTCAGATGGGTTCCTTTGGTTAATTCGCGCTGGAACTCCAAGGCCTCGTTAACTTCATAAAAATGATAGTGGGAACCCACTTGAATCGGTCGATCACCTGTATTGGCCACAGAAATACGCAGGGTGTCGCGACCGACATTAATCTCAATCTCCCCAGATGGTGTGATAATTTCTCCCGGAATCATAACTGCTAAAAATCTCCTGTTAATGAATGGGATTGTGAACGGTAACTAATTTAGTACCATCGGGAAAAGTCGCTTCGATCTGCACTTCCGTAATCATTTCCGGGATGCCTTCCATTACCTCCTCGCGGGTTAACAAAGTGGTGCCGTAACTCATCAATTCAGCGACGCTACGACCTTCCCTCGCACCTTCGAGGATGGCGGCGCTAATATAGGCGATCGCTTCGGGATAATTTAACTTGATACCACGGTTTTTGCGTCTTTCGGCGAGCAGTGCCGCCGTGAAAATGAGTAATTTATCTTTTTCTTGGGGCGAAAGTTGCATAGATGGGTCTTTTTTTCACACAGATGCCTAGGGTTATTGTAGTTCTTGGCGGGATAGTTGTAGCGATCGAGTTGTGAAATTTTATTTACTTAGCCTGCTTTATTGATGAAGATTTGGGAAGATACTTAAAATTCTTGCTAGGAAAGTCCTTCAGCGATCTGGCTAAAAAACGGCTGGCAATTGGTGAATAATTCAGGCTAGTGTCTCGTTCTTATTTGAAATAACTATAAATCATTGCTGGATTGGAAGCCAGCCATGCCACCATTAATCGGGAACGGCAATGAGTTCTGTGGGGCGACAAATGACGGTGATTCGCAGTTAGAAAAAGACAACCACCGGCAACTCCCAGAGGAAATAGTTTATCAAACCAGCAAAGGACGATTAAGCAATAAAATTAAACGCCAAAATCCCATCATTAAAATCGTTATCGCTGATATTGGGTAAGTTCCCCGGTAAATCCTCAAAGCCAAAGATATTATTCCCCCTTGACCGTAAATGTTCCGCCCCATCGGGATTTGCCGACCCAAAGGAGAAATAGGCCACTTCATGACTTATATAGTTTTCTAGGGTAGCCGCCACGTTATCGGGATTCTTGGTCAAAAATGCCTGAACACTCCCTTGCAGACTTTCTCCCAGATTGCCCCCATTGGCAATTACAAAGGGTGCGTAGCGTCGCCCCCCTTCCAACAACACATCCCCAAATTCAGCGGCGGTGGTGCTTTGGTTTACCCCTTCCCCACTGGCCCGCAAAATGAAGTTATTCACTGCTTGACTTAAGGCGCTACGGGCATAACCCGCTTGACCGGGTTGAATTAACTCTGTCACGTTGCCATCTCCATCTAAATCGAGGCTGTCAAAAACGGCTCCGTTATCATCGGCCACTGGATAGAGACCGACAACGTTATTGAAGAAAGCTCCCGTCTGTTGGAGTCCCTCCTCAATGGCTGTCACCTGTATGCTACTGGGCAAGTTACTGAAGTTGAAAACCAGAGAACCCTGTCCATTGCCCGTATTTTTAAATTCAAGGGCCTGGGGATTAACGTCTTGGTCGGGTAGATTGGTAATTTCTAGGGTGAAATTAACCGTTGCGTCTGGCGTGGCATTGGGAGCCGGGTTGAGGGTGGTATCCGTTACCGCCACCGTCAGATTATAGAGGGATTGGGCTTCAAAATCAGCCTTACCGATGAAGAATAATTCCCGGCCACGAATCTGGAAACTGCTCTGATCATTCCCCAACAAAGAAAGGCTATTTGTCCCCAAGGCATCATCGCTGATCTGAATATCGGCAACTTTGACACCTTGACTGGTATCGGTATTTTCAGCGATCGTATTGGTGCTATTAGCAAGAATTAGGGCTGTGGGAGCTTCGTTGACATCGGTGATGTTTAAAGTTAAGGTTTGGGTGAGATCGGGGGTGACACCAACGGTTGTATCATCGACATTGACGGTGACTTCGTAACTGTTTTGAGCTTCAAAATTAGGAGTAAAACCGACATAGAAAAGAGCCGAATTCTGAATTAAGAAGCGCTCCCTATCCCGTCCCGTGAGGAAGAGATTATTGGTTCCTAAACCATCATCTTCAATCAGGAGATCGGCGACTTTAAATTCTGGTGTGACATTGACATTTTCAGCTAACTCGGTGACAGCATTTTGGAAAATTAGGGCTGTGGGAGCTTGATTACTAGGTGTTTCATTAACATCATTTACCACAATTGTCAAGGTTTTCTCAAAACTGAGTCCCCCTTGGTCGGTGGTTTTTACCCGAATACTGTAACTATTCTTGGTTTCAAAATCCGGGGAATTATTAATCTGTAATTGATTCCCCACAATCGAGAATGCTGAGTTATCTGTATCCCCTGTTCCTGTAACTAAGCTATAGATAAAGCTATTACCAGTATCGGGGTCTGTGGTAGAAAATGTTCCAATCACTGTATTAACAGGGACATTTTCATTTACTGTGGTCGCACTTAATGCTAGATCTGTGGGAGCTTGATTACTAGGATTTTCATTAACATCATTTACCGCAATTGTCAAGGTTTTCTCAAAACTTAGTCCCCCTTGGTCTGTGGTTTTTACCCGAATACTGTAACTATTCTTGGTTTCAAAATCTGGGGAATTATTAATCTGTAATTGATTCCCTACAATCGAGAATGCTGAGTTATCTGTATCTCCTGTTCCTGCTATTAAGCTATAGGTAAAGTTATTACCAGTATCGGGGTCTGTACTGGAAAATGTTCCAATCACTGTATTAACAGGGACATTTTCATCTACTGTGGTCGCACTTAAGGCTAAATCTGTGGGAGCTTGATTACTAGGATTTTCATTGGTGCCAATAGTGACAATAACTGAAGCTTGATCGTCTTCATTGGGATTATTGTTATTGGGAGTAGAATCAGGATCAGGTTCAGCTACTGCAATCACTTCAGCAGTATTAGAAAGACTTCCTCCAGAAGTAACTTTGGTAACGATATCTACGAAAGCTTGATTATCCTTGGCGATATTCCCTGCTTCCCAAATGCCAGATGTGGAGTTGTAAGAACCTTGCTGAGGATTTGACGAAACAAGAGTTAATCCTTGAGGCAAAACATTTTTTACCTGAATTGATGTTGCAGCCCCTAGACCTTTATTGGTTAGAGTTATTTTGAAAGTAACTAGGTCATCAATATTCGCTGTCGTTTTATCTGAAGTTAGAGAAAGTTCCAAATCAGCAGGTTGAATTGTACCAGGTGCAACGTTGAAACGCTGTACTACTGAGTCATTGTCTGGATTAAAGTCTGCTTGTGCGCTTGAGACTTGAATCAAACTACTGGTTGAACCCGAACCAACCAATCTGCCTGAAACAACTACTGTTGCTGATTCATTGACGTTAAGGCTGCCAATATTTGCAGTAATTGCACTGCTAGAAATACTTCTCGTACCTTTACTGGCAACAGCAGACACATCAAGGATATTTTCAAGGGGCAAGTTATCGCTGAGTGTGACTCCTGTTGCATTAGAAGCACCGATATTTTTAACGGTAATGGTGTAGCTGACTTGATCTCCTAAAGTAAGAGAATTAGTTACTGGAGTCACACTCACTTGTAGATCTACTCCAGTGGCTGCTGTTGGTGTGAGAGCAAGATTGTAGGTGGTGTCACCTTCGTATTGGGATACTTTTACAAAGTAGTCTCCTGCGGGTAATGCCGTAATATTAATATTTTCATCTTGATTGTCTGTTCCTTCAGAAAGCTGAATCACTTCATCAGAAGAGATTACACCGTCTCCATCTTTATCTTGAGACAATTCTAAATCGGCATCTGCTGATAAGCCACTAAGATTGAGGGTAACTCCACTAGGATTTGTCAGGGTAAAGCGGTAATAGTCAATCGGATCAACATTACCAACAAAATCGTTTTGGGTGGAAGCAGTTAAAGTGCCAAGATTGAAGGCAGTGGCAATAGTATTACCAGCTTTGTCTGTAGGAATGACTGATGGGGTTGCAGAAAGGTTGAGGTTGTAGTCTGTATTGCCATTATTACGAGAAAGCCAAATTATGTAATCTCCTATAGCTAACCCATTAACATTAATTGCTTCGGGTTCGTTGCCCTCATTGTCTGATATGGCAATAGTTTCATCAAAGTCAATCAGCCCATCATTGTTAGAGTCTTGTCCTAAATAAACAAATAAATTTCCTTGATCTAATCCATTAATTTCTAAACTAAAATCACTCACTTTATCCAAAGTAAAGCGGTAATAGTCATCGGAATCAACTGCACCAATAAAGTCCGAACGAGTAACATTGCCATCGAGTATCCCTAAATTCTCAGCATTGTTAGCAGTATTACCTGCATTATCTTGAGGTACTGGCAAAGGGGGGACTGTTAAAGCAAGATTATAGGTTGTGTCACCACTTTTTTGGAACACTCTGATGTAATAAATATTTTCTGGCAAGCCTGTGAGATTGATGGATTCTGAGCCATTTCCTATTCCCTCTGAACTGGTAATTACTTCTTCATCTTGACGAACTCCATCCTCGTTGTAGTCTCGAATTAACTCTATATCAAGATCATCTGATAATCCGTCTAGAAAAACAGAAAAATTCCTCAAAGTCAGGTAGTAATCCCCCTCAATTTCTGATTCACTAACAGGAGTACCGAGAACAAGTCGATAATACTCTTCTGGTTTGGCGGCGTTAATTATTCCGGTTAAATTCAAATTTCCTGCAACTGTTCCGAGATCGATTGCATCCAGTAAAGAAGAACTATTATTGAAAATAACTGTATTTTCAAAGTTTTCTGCAATGATTGGTGTATTGAAGGGAACAAGTTGAAAACTTCTCTGATTCTGAAGTAAAGTAGCTTGTGCTGGAACGGGTACTTCAAAGTGAATGTGTCCCCAGTGACCTGGACTAAATCTAGCTCCATCTGCCCATGTGCGAGGATCATTAAATAGTATTTCTTGAACGCCTTGTCCTCTAAATGCGTTAATGATGTTAATAGCATCTTGAGGGTTATAGCCAGCATTATTAACCAACAAAGTAGATATTTGTGGAAGTATGGTAGAACCGTTAGGAACTAAAAAATTGGTGGTCAGCCCACGGTTAAGATCAGCATTATCGTTAGGATTTCCTGCCCTATAAACATCACCATCTCTGATAATGATCTGATTGTTTGCGGTGGCGACATACCACGTGCCATTGATTCTCCTTTCCCTAAAAAACAATTGACCGTTAGGTATAATAAATGTACCAGGTACCTTTCTATTTCTAACAATTTCTCGTCCAGGCGTCTCTATATCAACTCCTCTACCTCCATCGTGTGTTGAACTTTCACCTCCTGAACCTTTATTTTCACTAACACCCGTTGATTTTATTTCTTTGCCGATAGTAGTGATCGCACCCTGAATAACATCACCAGAGAAGTTAGCCCCAAACCTCCTTTGTGTCTCTACAAATGTAAAGTTGGCAATTCGTTGATCTAAACTTACCCACTCAGGAGCATTGGTAGCATTAATGTATGCTTTGAGCGTTTTACTCTGTCCTGAGATCCGACCTCTCTCAAGTAGAGACTTTCCATTAACGACAATATTAAAAAGTTGAGTTGCCCATTCAGTGTTCCCTCCAGACTGTCCATTAACATTTAAGGGGTTGCCACTGCTGTCAGGAAACCCAAGATAAGCTAGACGTTGTTGTTTGCGATAAATATCAAGTTTATCGGTTCCAAATGTTACTAAATTGGTGCCAGAAGTAGAGAATCCGTCAGTAACGCTGACTTTGACATTCAAAGATTTCTGATCCTGATCCTCAACATCAAAAGTGACTTGCTCCAAACCAAGGTCTCCCGACCGATCTATTCCATAATTTTGGATAGCCCCAGTTACTTTAGGAACATAGTATAAAACCTCGTATGTATTTCCTACAGTTGCATTTTCTCCTTTCCCATCAATCAGTTTTCCCTTAGAAGCATCTGGAAGCGATCTTAGGGTGAGGTTGCCTCTTTGCTTAGTTAGATCAGCATCAGCTATTTTGACGACATCGCCTAACTTCCCATCTACATTAATTTCGGCAGTTTTATCAGAAACCGTGAAATTCCAAGCTGTACCTTCTTGTGGTGCTATCACCTCAATATTTACAGTATCTTGTCCTTGAACTTGCTTAAAGACTACAATGCCAGCCTTACTGCCTGAAACGGGCTTCTCGGTACTGAAAAGAGGGTCTTTACCTTTACCGTACCTTAATTCAAACTGGTCGGGAATGGAGAAATGTTCATACCGATAAGTCAAAGTAACGTTTCTTTCTGTTGTCCCTTGTGGTAAAGGATCTAGAGTAAAAACTTTTAGCTTGTTTCCTCCTTTACCACCACTTTCTGAAACAGGCTGCGCTTGCTCAATCGCTACTAATTTCCCATCCAAAGAAACAATCGCATGATCATCCTCAGCCTTCAACAATTTTAGCTGCTCAGACTCAAACACCTTACCCTGCACAATCCCCGAAAAAATCTCACCCTCATCACCAGCAGAATCCTCAGCATTCACTTGAGCATCCACAAAATGCCCAATTTCTTCCAACACCACCGCAACCAAAGCATCTAAACTAGCAGAAGCCAAAAAGCTTTCAGATAGATATATCTTATTAGTGCTAATCCCATAAGCGCCATTAGCCGTCCCTAAAACTGCGCCACTGACAACCTCAATCTCAGGAAGTTGACTAAAATTTCGACTTTGCCACTGCTGTCGTAATTGCGTCGCTTTAACCACATCATAACTTGTGCCAAAAGCGGTTTCTAAATTCGCCCAAAAACCATCAGATTGAGCGAAATTGAACAAAACATCGTCAACAGCAGGAAGAATCGGCAACAGGGTAGAAGTCATGACATTAACTGCAAAAGTTTATTGCTAACAGTTTTAGCCCAACAATCCCGAATTTGTCAAGACCCCTGTAACAAAAATTAAGATTATACAGAAAACGGGTTTCTCGGAGAAACCCGTTTTCTAGATATTAGGATAAGATTATTGGATTCTTGCCAAAGACTGCTTAAATTCTGCGAGAGAATTAGCGGTAGCTGCTAATTTTAGTAGCTCTTCTAAGATAGTAGGGTTAGTGATTTTGCCGATTATCTCTTCAATTTCTGAATAAATCTCGCCAAACCGCACAGTTAAAACTGTTTTTATGGCATCGCGGCTTTTTTCTAACGCGCCAATTTCTTTACCAATTTCCTTACCAATTTCCTTACCGCGTTCCATCCCTCGTAACTCCCCAATTTCCTTACCAATTTCCTTACCGCGTTCTATCCCTCGTAACTCCATATTACTCATTAAAGGCATGGTTCTTTCCTCCTCAAATTGTTTGATTTTACTCTCTAAACTTGACTGCAATTCAGGGGATAAAGTCATCATATTGTCGATGATTTCAAACAGTTTACTAAGTAAGGTAGGTATTACCCACACTACTTATTTATGATGATACTAAAAGACTTCCTACACTCCTCAAAAGAATTTACTATAAGTGCGGCTTTTAACATCTCTTCTAAAACCGAAATAACTGAAGCATCATTGAGACATTGTCCAATATCTCCAGGGATATCGCCTAGTCGGTTTTCCAAAACTTTTTTCACAAAATCACGAGCATTTTCTAACGCTCCAATTTCCTTACCAATTTCCTTACCAATTTCCTTACCGCGTTCGATTCCTCGCAATTCCATATTACTGATTAAAGGCATGGTTCTTTCCTCCTCAAATTGTTTGATTTTACTCTCTAAACTTGACTGCAATTCAGGGGATAAAGTCATCATATTGTCGATGATTTCAAACAGTTTAATTATCTGTTCTCTCTCGAACTCCTTCTCATACAATCCCCTGATTAACTTCCACTTCCACTGTTCCCGTTGTGGCAGCTTCCCAGTAGTCGCTTTTGTTTTCAGGTGTGCCATCACTATTATAGCAAAGGGATTGCTACTTGCTTCTAGTTCTGTCCATCTTTCCTCATAGTCCAGTAATTTGACTGTTGGGAATTTCAGACTCACTTCACAGCCGGCGATAGTATAATTATAGGAATCTGGTCGCCAATTTACTCGTTCATCTCCTAATATAGCGAGACTGATAACTGGTTTCTGATACAAATCAAAGGCCCGATAGTTATAAATATACATCCTCTGAGGGAAATTTTCTTCGTACTGGCTTTGAATTTCAATATGAATCAAAATCCAGATTTCTTCACCCCTGAGTAACCAGACTTTATAAAGTTTGTCAGCGAAACGTTTTTTTGTCTTAGCTGAAGCGGTAATCCGTTTGAGTTCTTTTTCCAGGGATTCGGGAGTTTTTGTCCAATCAATTAGTTGGTGAACTTCGGGAAAAAAGAAGCATAAAAACGCTTCAAAATACTCGGTTAATGCTTCTTTCCAGGGTTCATCATAATTGGCGGTTGTTGGGTTCATTTGAGTTGTTTGCTTACTCGTAGGCTGTGAAGCGCGATAGCGTAACGCACCGATTTAATAATAGAGGTGAATGGTGGTAATCTGGGGATTTTGTGGTAAAAAAGCGGATATTTGTTCGATTCCGTCTTGATTGGGAGTGAGAATAACGGTGGCGACTTCTGGAATTACCCCAGCTTGGAGACTTTGATAATCGGCAACACCAGCATCGAGGAAAACTACGGTAGCGGTTAAACGCTGATTTCTCACACTATCCACCTGATTAGCTTGACTCAAGCCATCAGATTGAGCAAAATTGAATAAAATATCGTCAATAGCAGGAAGAATCGGCAACAGTGAAGAAGTCATGACACTGACAGCAAAGGTTTATTGCTAACAGTTTTAGCCCAACAATCCCCAATTTTTCAATGGTGCTGTAACAAAAATTAAGATTATACAGAAAACGGGTTTCTCAAAGAAACCCGTTTTCTCATTTGTTGCAAAGATGCGATCGCTAACATAAACTAAGCAGTTAAAGTATTTAACCAATTGATTAAATCTTCAACCGTAGAGAAATCGAATAAAGCTTCTCCTAATACTTCGACATCATCAATACTTAACAGCATAATTTTAGTTTCCAATGAAGGATTAATCTCCCCTAACTTTCGTTTAATTTGACGAAGAATCAATGTCTTTTCCCGTTCAATACCCCGTTCGATACCTTGTTCAATACCTTGTTCAATACCTTGTTCAATACCTTGACGCATCCAACTGGTGGTAATTTGCATAACTCCCTCCTGTACGGGTTGACTAAATGTGCTAATCTCTTCTTGAAATTGTCTCTCTTCCACCGGATTTAGATTGAGATAAGTATCAATAAATCCAGAAATCAATTGCATTCTCGCCGCATCTAACCTTAAAGTAATTAACAAGCGCAGACATTCCGCTTTTACCTTGGCTCACTCTTTCTCGGCAATGTTCATCTTCGCCATCAAAGCTGAAGCAACCGGATTCGGCTGATTGAGAAAATCTCGCCAATTTAATCGATTTAACTGCACGACTTGATAGTTAAATTCTAAGACTTTAAAATCAGGAAAATCGACTACATATTGACTAATCGCTTCTCTTTTTGGCTTTGAATAAGAAAAAATTACAATCGGATAAATCGGTAAGACAAATTTCTCATGAAAGCGAGCAAAATAAGTAAACATTCGCCGGTTAAACCACTGGACGGAACTTTGCTGCGCCTCCAGATGAATCAGAAAGAAAGATTCTTTTCCTCGAAACCTAACTTGTGCTACTAAGTCGCTTTCATACTTTTCTCCTTCGGTGACATCGGTAAATACTTCTTTGTCTAAAAAAGTAATCGAGTCCCTATCTAAATAATCTATCAATTGAGGAAAAAATAACTCGATAAATTCGACAAAAAAGGTGGAGATTAACTCCTTAAATAAGCGATCATGGTCAATATTATTAGTCATGTAATATCATCTTAACTAATCTGGGCGGTGAGTGACTAATTTTCTATATTATATTCTCAGAAGTCGGTTTTGGCAACAGATTGTTATGACCTTACCCCTTTAACCTAATTTCAGAAAACGGGTTTCTTGAAGAAACCCGTTTTCTAGGTGACTTAAAGAAAGTTAGGTATATAAATTATGAATGGGGAATGGGGAAACAGGGAAGTCGAAAACCTCAAGCTAATTGGGAATAATAATATTAATGGTACAGGTAACGCTGGTGACAATAAAATGACCAGTAATAGCGGTAACAATATCCTCGCTGGCGCTAATGGTAACGATATTTACTGTTTTAATGTTTCAACCCCATCAGGAAGCGATACCATCTAAGAAACTACCACCGGCGGTATCGATACCCTCGACTTAACTGGGACAAATACCGCAGTACGAGTAAACTTAGGGGTTCCTACAACCCAAACCGCCGTCACCAATCATCTAAAATTGACTTTTTCCGCAAATAACACTATTGAAAATATTATTAACCATACCAGTAATGCTCGACTAACTAGAAATAGCCTTAATAATACTCTAACTGGTGGTGATGGCAATGGATCAATTAACCGGCCAAGACGGAAACGATAGTTTAATTGCTGGTTGAGGTGATGATTTACTCACCGGTGGTAATGGTAGCGATAATTTTATCTTCAACAGTAGCAATTTGGCAATCGAGGCGATCGGCGATTTCAGCCCGGGGAGTGATAAAATAGTATTGAGTAGAGCCATATTTACCCCCTGACAAAAAGATGAAGTATGCTTGGATTTGACATCATTTCTGGAAGACTGGCTACCGTTCCCTGTTCTCCAAAACCAGAGACTTCCTACCTCACCATTGGGATAACTGCTGTAACTGAAATAACAGACTAATGAAAAAGATAATATTGATTTTACTATTAGCTTGGCTTTTAGTTGCTAACCTGAATACCCAGGGGGTTTTAGCAGTGACGATCGATTTTCAATGGTTGGGAAATCAAGGTTATACAGCTAAAGGTTCTTTTAGTTATGATGAAAAAACGGCCCCGACTATCTTTTCAGAACAAGGTTCGGGAAAAATGCAAGTTTTAGAAGATTTTCAGGTATCTTTTTATGATAACAGTGGTCAAGAGATCGCTAAATACGATAATGTTAGCGAGGGAATTTCCTCAGCTAATTATTTTCAGTTTAATTTTAATACAAAAACCGGTCAAGTTTTTGGCTCGATCGATCTTGGGGGTGAAGGGATGGGGGAAATCTATCTTCAAGGGGTGGTTAAGGATAATTTGGCACTGTTGCGGGTGGAGTCGGTAGATCTGGTCATCGATGAGGATGATTCACCGGAAATTATCACTCAGTTTTGACTAAATCGATCGGGAAAATAGGGATTATCCTAGCCTAATTTTTCCGCTAATTCTAACCAGCGATCGGTTAAAGTATCAATTTTTTGACTCAATTGAGCTAATTCTTCGGTCAGCGCGGTTATTTTGGTAAAATCTTCTAGGGGTTCTCCATAAAGTACCTGTTCAATTTCAGCTTTTTTTGCTTCTAAAATTGGTATTTGTTTTTCGATGTCTTCGTATTCTTTTTTCTCTTTAAAAGAGATTTTCTTATTGACGGGTGACGGAGAAGCTTTAACAGTTTTTGGGGTGACTCTTTTTTCTTTGGGTTCCTCCTCCTCTTTTTTCTGATCGAGATAAAGGGAATAATTACCCGGATATTGACGGATATTACCCCCGGTTTCAAAGGAAAAAATAGTATCAACTACTCGATCGAGAAAATAGCGATCATGGGAAACAACAATCACACAACCGTTAAAGTCCTCTAAATATTCTTCTAAAATTGCTAAAGTCTGCACATCGAGATCATTGGTGGGTTCATCTAAGATTAAAACATTAGGCGCACTCATCAAAACTCGTAGTAAAAATAAGCGTCTTCTTTCCCCTCCAGAAAGTTTATAAATTGGTGCATACTGTTGATCGGGAGGAAAGAGAAATTTTTCTAACATCTGGGAAGCGGTGATGACGCTGCCGTCTAGGGTTTTAACTAATTCGGCCACACTTTTCAGATATTCGATTACTCTTTGATTTTCGTTAATATTGAGATCATCGGATTGTTGATCGAAGTAACCAATATGAATAGTGGAACCGATGTCAACTGTGCCTGAATCGGGGAGAATTTTCCCGGTAATAATATCCATGAGAGTAGATTTTCCTACCCCATTACTGCCAATAATACCGATGCGATCTTCGGGAGTAAAAATATAGGTAAAATCTTTAATTAAAGTGCGATCTCCGTAAGCTTTCGAGATCTTTTCTACTTCAATAACTTTTTTGCCGATGCGTCTTCCTGCGGTGGCAATATCGACTTTTCCCTCCACCTGTTTAAATTCCTTATTACCCATTGCCTGAATGCGATCAATCCGCGCTTTTTGTTTGGTACTGCGCGCTTTTGGTCCCCGGGATAACCATTCTAATTCCCGTCGCAAAACTCCCGCGTGTTTGCGTTGACTACTGGCGATCGATTCTTCCGCTAAGGCTTTTTTTTCTAGATAATAGGCATAATTACCAGAATAAGTAGATAAATCTCCCCGATCGATTTCAATGATGCGATTAGTCACTCGATCGAGAAAATAGCGATCGTGAGTAATTAATAATAATCCTCCCCGAAAACGGGACAAATAACTCTGTAACCACTCCACGGAAAGCGCGTCTAAATGGTTGGTGGGTTCATCCATCAATAAACAGTCAGGATCGGCTAAAAGTGCGGTAGCGATGGCGATTCTTTTGCGATATCCCCCCGATAAATCTCCCACGCGAGCATTAAAATTATCGATACCCAGTTTACTTAAAATAACTTTAGCATTGGTTTCTAAATCCCAGGCGGCAAGTTTATCAATTTGTTGCGAAACCCTTGACAAACGCTCCATAATAGTATCCAGATTTTCTGGCTCATGGACAAGGCGATCGGACAATTCCTCGTATTCCTTAATTAAAGTCATACTTTCGCCACTATCGGCGAAAACCTGCTCTAAAACCGTTTTATCATTGTCTAGATCGGGTTGCTGGGGTAAATAGACGATTTTCATCCCGGAATTGATTTGAATTTCGCCACCATCGATCGATTCTAAACCGGCGATCATTTTCAATAGGGTCGATTTTCCCGATCCATTCGTACCGATCAGGCCGACTTTATCGCGATCATCGAGGCTAAAACTGGCATCTTTGAGAATTTCCTTGATACCGAAGTCTTTTTTGAGCGATCGAACCGTCAGCAGTGTCATGATTTCTGGGAATAATCCTTCTTTTCTAGTTTGACATACTCCCACCGTCAAGCTAGGCTGTGACGGGGGATTCTTTCTACATTGTTGTTAGAAATTCCGGCGTTCCTGATTTGAGGTATGAATCTTCGGCTCTCTTAGGTTTGGTGGGCAAAATGTATTCTAAGATACATTCTTCCTAGCGAGCGAGTGGAAGGAACCACAAAGACACAAAGGACACAAAGATTGATCGATCCTATATAAGTTAAACTTATCACACAGAACCTAGAAGAGCCAATCTTCTTTGGTAGAATTTCTTAAAACCTAGACCCAAACTAACTTTTGCACGGGAACCTGAACAGTTGGCATTCATACCTTGATTCAGCAACGCCCTGCCGAAAAAGTTTTTCCCGAGGAAAAAAAACCTGCCCCTAATGCCGACGATAACGAGAAAAGGGACAGATTGGCTCAATTGAATGAGATTATTTTCATGGGCTAGACGGCATTAGGAATTACATCATGCCCATGCCGCCCATGCCACCCATGCCGCCCATGCCGCCCATGCCACCCATGCCGCCCATGCCGCCCATATCGGGGGCTGCAGCTTCTTTAACGGGTTTTTCGACCACGAGGGCTTCCGTAGTTAAGACCATACCGGCGATGGAAGCGGCGTTTTGAACGGCTGACCGCACCACTTTAGCCGGATCGATAATTCCGGCGGCGATTAAGTCTTCGTACTTGCCGGTGAGGACATTGTAACCGACGCTAAAAGCGGTATCGCGCACACCTTCCACGATCACATCGCCTTCCACACCGGCGTTATTAGCTAACTGACGCAGGGGGGCTTCTAGGGCTTTAGCGACGATATCGGCGGCGACTTTTTCCTCATCGTTAGTCAAAGAAGCTTTGAAAGCCTTCACCTTAGAAGCCAGATGAATCAAGGTTGTACCACCGCCCGGGACGATACCTTCTTCCACGGCGGCTTTGGTGGCATTGAGGGCATCTTCGATGCGGAGTTTGCGATCCTTGAGTTCGGTTTCTGTGGCTGCCCCGACCTTTATCACGGCCACACCGCCGGCTAATTTAGCGATGCGTTCCTGTAATTTTTCCTTATCGAATTCAGAATCGGTTTCTTCTAACTGTTTTTTCAGTTGGGCGAGACGTTTCTGCACATCGGCCTTATTGCGGCTGTCCCCGGAGGCGACAATAATTGTATTGTCTTTTTCTAGGGTGATTTTTGCCGCTTGCCCTAGCAGATCGAGGCTAACGGTGTCAAGACTTAAGCCCACTTCTTCGGAAATCAGACGACCGCCGGTGAGGATGGCGATATCTTGTAAAACCGCCTTGCGACGTTCCCCAAAACTGGGGGCTTTGATGGCGACGACATTTAAGACACCCCGGGCCTTGTTGACCACTAGAGTGGCTAAGGCTTCGCCGTCCACATCTTCGGCGATAATTAATAGGGGACGACCTTGACGGGCAACGGCTTCGAGGACGGGGACTAATTCAGCGATCGCACTGATTTTTTTATCGGTAATCAGGATCAGGGGGTTGTCGTACTCGACGATCTGTCTTTCTTGATCGGTGATGAAATAGGGAGAGATATAACCGCGATCGATCTGCATCCCTTCCACTACTTCTAATTCGGTGGTTAGGGATTTCGATTCTTCCACGGTGATTACGCCATCGGTGGTGACTTTTTCCATGGCGGCGGCGATCATTTTTCCCACTTCTTCGTCGTTGCCGGAAGAAACGGTGGCCACTTGAGCGATCGCATCTCCAGCGATCGGTTTAGCGACGGCGGCGATTTCTTCCACCAGATAGGCGATGGTTTTGTCTAGTCCGCGTCTTAAAGCGACGGGATTGGCCCCGGCGGTAACGTTTTTCAGACCTTCTTTAATTAAAGCCTGGGCGATGATGGTGGCGGTGGTGGTGCCATCTCCCGCTAAATCTTTGGTTTTTGCCGCTACTTCCTGAATTAATCTCGCCCCGGTGTTTTCGAGGGGATCGGACAATTCGATTTCTTTGGCCACGGTGATGCCGTCATTAACGATCTGGGGGGCGCCGTATTTCTTTTCTAACAAGACATTGCGTCCTTTCGGACCGAGGGTGATTTTTACCGCATCGGCCAAGGCGTTGACACCTCTTTCTAGGGCGCGACGGGATTCATCTTTGAAGGCAATGATTTTGGACATGGTATCGCTGTTGTGATAGGACTCCTTATAGTTAATTTAGCACTCTTAGGGCTTGAGTGCTAAGATGCGGCCGCGGTCATTGAGGGGATAACGATGTTGAGGAGATCAGGGTGTGATGTCCCCACGGCAGACTGAATTGAGTTAAAAAAATAAAAATTCATCAAGATTTATTAATAATTGCAGAAAATGAATGATAAATATTGTAAAATCAGGAGCCTGACAGAATTTTAGCCCATTTTCGCCAAGGGATAGATGAATATCCTGCCTAGATTATTGTGGCTGATCAAGCCCTATTTCGGCTCTTCTAGGTTCTGTGTGATAAGTTTAATTGACATAGGATTGATCGATCTTTGTGTCCTTTGTGTCTTTGTGGTTCGTTCCACCCCCTCGCTCTTGAGAAATGTATCTTAGAATACATTTTACCCACCAAAGCTGGGAGAGCCCTATTTCTTTGTTCATGTTCCACGAACATTTGAGATATCGTCTGATTATTCTACCTAGTCTCAATTTTCATAACAGTAGGATGGATCGGGAAATAATGCAGTTTTTTTATCCTCAGATTTTTTTTAGGAGAAGACAATCATGATTAATCTTAATCCTACTATCGAACAAAAAATTAATCAATTTATTCTGGAAACCCAAAATAAATTTAGTCAGGATAAATCAGCTACCCTTGCTAGTTACCAAACAGAAGCCAAAACAATCACTCAAGAGACTAATAATTTAAGAGATGAACTTATTCAAAAACTAGGTGAATTAACTTTTTCAGACCCTTTACCTAGCAGAGGAGAATTAGAAAAACAAATAATAGCTCATACCGATCAGCTTGTGGAGACAATCAACCTTTTATCTACGGGTAAAATTTCAGGAATTTCTCTTGATACTTTAAGCCAAAAAATTGATGGTTTAGTTGCAACAATTACGATTGTATTTGATGCTAATGCTAACGATGCAAACTTGCCAGAACTTGAGCAAAAACTAACTGCTTGGCAAACAAAAATTAAAAATACTTTAGTTAAATTTTCTGCCACTGTGGAATTACAACAGAAAAATGAGTCTTTGATTGCTGAACTGAAGGATAACTTAGACAAATATAGTTCAATTCCTGAAGTAGATGAACCCTTTGAAAAGTTAGTCAAGGAATTTAAAGATAATTTTGCACAACTAAAAGAAGCAAGTGTTTTATTTAAAATTTTAGACGATTTAATCAATGAAATTAAAGCTAGAGATGAGGTAATTAAACTCAATCAAAGAATTGATATTTTGCTGGAAAAAACCCAAGAACAAGTCGCAGGATTCACTCAAGAATTAGACCGGGAAGTACAGGGAGAATTAGCTAGATTAATTACAATACTAGGGATAGCGCAGGTGGAACTCATGAACATTTCAAAACCTGGTGATATCATGCAAGTAAAGTCGGTGGTAGATGCTGGAGAAATTGCGATTAAATCTTTAATAGGTAAACCGAATATTATTTTGGCACAAAGATTACGCTATGCCGCCAGAACGGGATTGAGAGAAATCCAGAAAGGTATTGGGTTTACTCTACTAAATGTCAGAGATAATTTTTACCATTCTTTCAAAATACCTACAAAAGTTTTAATTGGATTAGTGTTAGCTGTCCCTTTGAATTGGTTGATTATGAACTCCCCTCCAGTGAAGGATTTGCTTATGTCTTTACCTCCAATCATAAATTCTAGTAACCAAAATACTGAGGGTAAAAGTAACCAAAATACTGAGGACAAAGCCATAAATTTTAGACTCTTGATATTGATATTGATGACAGGCACTTTAGGGGGAGCAGTTAGTCTTCTAACTCGTTTGCAAGATTTTGATAATCCCAAAAACCAAAAATATGACGATGACCTATTGCCATTTTTAATTGGTCTAACTAAGCCCATTTTAGGAGGAAGTTTTGCTTTCTTTATTCTACTAATTCTTAACTCTAACATTTCTCCCTTAGAAATTCGGGGTGGCACTGGAAATAAGGGGAATGACACCTATTTATATGGACTTTTGACAATGGCTTTTGTGGCTGGATTTAGCGAACGTCTTATTCCCGATTTAATTAATCAAGTAGAGAAAAGGGTAACTGTAGAGGCTAGTTCCACTGGACAGGGACTACCTCCAACGATTTTGATCGCTCCGTCTAGCGCAGCTTTAGCATTCAATGGAATCCAGGAATTTAGCATTAACCCCGTTGGTAACTACACCATCACAATCTCACCGCCAGAAAGCGGTAAAATTGATAAAAATACCACTGATGCCAAATTTACCTACACTGCACCTGCACAAGGAAATGCTGGGGATACAATTACTATTACTGCCACTTCTGATTCTGGACAAACTGCCAAGGCTACGGTCACTTTAACTGCATAAAAAAAGACCAAGAGAGCCTTCTAGTTTGACAAAAAAGGATAACTCTCATTTACCCCGAATTTCGGGTTAATCGGAATAGCCAATGCTTGAACTTGAATTTTTTTTAACTCGGAAACTAATCGAATCGCCTGCTGTTCGTAGAGGGGGGCGCCGAGAGTCGCCGGCAAATTTTCCATGAGATCGCTGGCGGTTTTCAGGGGACAATTAGAAAAACGACTGATCACGGTGGGTGCTTCCGCGGCAATATTGCGGTTAAAGGCTTTTTCTACCCGCACGCGCCAAGTTTTGGGAGTGCGACGACCCTGTTCCACCCGTCGCAGTCCGTTGATGGTGGCCAGCACCACAATGCGATCGCCGATGCGTAAATTGAGATAATCTTCGGGCATTAATTTCGTGGTTTCCCGTTCTCGTTGGTGTAGGATCGGCACGACTCGATAACCGTAGGCAATATCCCCGATCGAGCTACCATTGAGAGTATCTCCAGCTTCGATCTCGTATTCTGTCACCAGAATCGTTTTTTGCGCCCAACGGAACAGATAGATGATATTTTCTCCGAAAGCCGCTCCCGTAAAGGCTTCTGCCGCCACGGTGTTCGTCCCTAAAATGTGAGATTGGGGCAGAATTTGACTTAATTGTTGACTAAGGTTGTCGTCGGTGGTGCGGATGACTAAGTAGCTTTGGGGATTGAGTTTGCGGGTGGTTAGGGCCACTTCTAAATTGAGGATTTCGTCATCGGTAACAATCGCTATACTTTTAGCCCTATCTAAATTGACATTTTTTAAAGATTCTTCGATATTTCCCGTCATCAGGGGCATTTTTGGCAGGATAGTTGCATCAAAATCCCTATTTAAGCTCACCCCAACGATCGCCTGTTGCATTTCTAGTAATAAATTAGCCACTTCTCTGCCGACTCGACCTAAGCCCACAATAACGATATGATTCTGTTGGGGAACTGGGGGACGGTTAGGGATAAATTGAAATTTTGATGATAATAAAGTTTCTGTCAAAAGGGCATAGAGAACCCCGATAAAAGCGGTTCCAGCTAAGGTTAAAAAGAGACTAAATAGCTGCATCCACCAGGGAATTGCATTTAAATCTTCGGGGTTAGAGGCACCGAAAACATCGCCGTAACCACCTAATAAAAGGATCGCCGTTCCTGAAAGAGAGGAAATAAAGGAAGCTCTCGGAGCGTAGAGATGGAAAAGAAAAGTCCCGATAATTACTAGGAGGATAATGATAAATACTGACATGAAAGCCACCCGGTGAATTTGCTGCTGAAAACTCAATTGCCAGAATTGTTGGATTTCTTTGAGCAATTTTTGCCAAAAATCCCGCAACTTCTGGGGAGAATTTGACGGTTTCTGGCGGGTAGAATCGATGTTTTGATAGGTAGTTTCGATGGTGGTAATGGTATCACCAGCCCGGATAGTGGTGGAGGGAGACCATTGATAAAATCCAGCCCTTAAAGGTTCATCGGGGGCTGTGTGTGCTAATAGACGACGGGTGGGGGTATTTAAATCACCTAAAAAGCGATCAAGTAAACCATCTTCGGGGCTAATTTGTCTCTGGATAATCCGCAATTTCTGACCGTCGAGATGCAAAAAACCGAGGGTTTCCGTGCCTAATGTGGCTAAAGCAAAGGCATTGGCGGGTAGTTGGGTGGGTTCATAGGCGATAAAATTGCCTAAAAGTTCCTTGAGTAGCTGATTGAGATTATCTTTAGAAGAACGCACCACTAAGCGAGTAAGGGGATTTAATTGCCGAATAATTAGGGCAGTAGTGGCATTAATTCGCTCATCACTGGTGACAATTAAAGCAGCCCGACAGCGATCGATTCCCGCTCTTGCTAAAATGTTTTTTTGACGACAATCACCGATAATTATTTCCTCTAATAAATCGGGAAAATCATTAATTTCCCAACTGGGAGGCTGTATTAGTTCGATACCGACAACGCTAACCCCAAACTCTTTTAAAGACTTGACGCAGTGTTGTCCGAGACTACCCAATCCACACACTAAAAAGCGATCGGCTAACTTGACATTCCCATGGACAAAGCTGAGAGATTCTTGGTTCATAGATTCTGCTTGTCTTAAAAAATAGAATGCTTTTTCAAACTTCTGATCCCCCCTGCCCCTAGGGCTGTTTCATTCTCCCATCAGAATATCAAAAGTAAAAGCGATAACTATCAGGTAAAATGAGAAGTGACCGCCAACTTTTGAAATATATGTTGAGCTTAATACAAAAACTGAAACAAGTCAAGGACTTTAGGAAAGATCAAGGAAAAAGACACCCTTTATGGATAGTATTAGTAGTAATAATACTGGTTCTTCGTTACTTGGTATGGTTCGATAGGGTAACATAAATCGACTCAATCCTTATCTGGCAATAGATTTAATTGATTAGTTCGCTCTAGATCGAAAACAGTTGACAAAAATCGCAGCAACGCCTGTCTCTATAAGGGTTCCATCCCTTATAACCCCCGTCCATTGCATAACACAAACCGAAGAGCCAGAAATAGTTGGGGTATTAACGAATCAACGGCGTATAGAATTGTTAGGAAAGTAGAGAATATTCTCATCAAATCAGGTCTGTTTAATCTACCTGGAAAAAAAGCCCTCTTAGAAAGTAATAGTGAAATAGAAGTAATAGTGGTGGATGTGTCAGAACAGGAGATAGAAAGACCCAAAAAAAAACAGAAATCATACTATAGTGGCAAGCAGGGATACCACACATTAAAGTCGCAAGTCGTTGCCGATCTCGCGCAGCGAGCGCGTTGCGACCAAAAAAGCGAGCAGGTAATCTGTGTCCGTTGTGAGAAAGGAAGAGTCCATGATTTTCGACTGTGGAAAGAGAGCAAAATAAGGTTAAATAAGAAAATAAAAATATTAGGGGATAAAGGCTATCAAGGAATTCAGAAGCTCCATCAAAACAGTCAAATTCCTCATAAAAAAAAGAAAAAAGAAAAACTAAGTAGGGCTTGCTGAATAATGGTAAAACCCTTTTAAAATAAGGCTTTTGACCTGTTAAAGTCCGATGTTAGTGCAAGAAAATAGGATTGGGACTTTCAAAAACCTTGCATTATCCTTCTTGTAGTACATAGCTTGGTACAAAAAACAATGGCAACAAAGCCCGAAACTCCTGACTCCTGACTCCTGACTCCTACCCCCAGGAAAAACTTTTTCAGCAGACCCTAAGTAAAGAGCAAAAAAAGCCAATCGTCAGTTATCACAACGGCGCATAGTTATAGAACATATTCATCGTCGTCTCAAAATATTTCGGATACTTTCATCAAGATACAGAAATCGCAGACGGCGATTTGGTCTGAGATTGAATTTGATTGCTGGTATCTACAATTACGAACTTCGTTACCGACAAAAGGATATATCTTGATTGCTTTTGCAAGAGATCTAATAGAAGTATCCTTTTTTGGATGATAGGCGATCGCTTTTCTAATTTGTACCTAGTGAGCGGTCGCTTTTGGTTTATATCATAAGTATATATTTAAATCTAGATAGCTGTCAATACATAATATATATAGGTTTTTTATAGACAGTGACTTTATTTAAAAGATTTTCTTATATACAGGACAATAGATTAAAGTCTATAATTTATACAGTATAGACAGCAGTATAGAATATGGCTAAAAATAAGATTCTGGCAACTTTCAGAGTAGATGAAGATGATTGGGAAGCATTTAAGCAGTGGTCTGAGAAGCGCGGTAATAGTGCAAGCGGGGAACTGATCCGATTTATTGAATCAGCATTAGGGAAAGCAACCCTAGACGATATGGACACAGTAGATAAAAAAATAGAAGCGGCGATCGCTTCCCTTCGGGCCGAACTGGTAAGAGAAATCGCATCAACAAAAAGATAGGAGTTTAGCCGATGCCTAACGAAACCGTGACCTATTCCTTAGAGGCTGTTCTGACAAGGATTGAGGGGAAAATAGACAGCTACCAGAAAGATGTTAGCCAAAAATTCGACAAAATCGAGGAACGTCTTACAAAGTTAGAAATCGGGCAGTCTGAGTTAAGGGGAGATATTAAAGCCTTAGATTCTAAGGTAATAGAGACAGAAAAGCGCATTAATGACCTAAATGGACGGTTGAATGTTACAAGCAATGCTTTTCTTGGCATTGTCGGAATTTTGGTGACAGGAATACTGACCATACTCGGAAAAATAGTTTTTTTTTCTAACCCCTAACCCTACTGCTAACCCGTGAACCCTACGGGTTTTTTAGCGTCGCTGACTTGATAAAACAAAAATCTCTGAAATAAAAAAACTAATTTAGCAATAATACTTTTACCAGTGGACTGTTCACCGATGATAACATTAATTTTTTTATCTCTATTTCCGCATACTTAATAATCAGAAAATTTTCAATAATTAAGGATTCCATTATATCTCTCTTATGTCCAGTCTCATAACAATACTAGCAGGTTAGGGGGAGATTTTCAATTACTGTCAGTTGTTAACCTGTTTATTCTAATCTACCCTCCTATGGATAGATACCTAAGTCAAAAAGTCAGCAATTTAGCTACAGCGTTTCTGATCAAGATAAAGTGTAACCTAATTTGACATCGGGACTGACTCCTGACTCCCCAAAAGGAAAACTTATATTTTTTTAAAGTATCCCTGCATTTTTATTGCGTACCCGTTGATATATTTCTTCCATTACCTCGATAAAGGAGGTATCCTTATCCCAAAATGCCGGATAATCACCAGCTTTTTTAATGACAATTGCGGGAATAGTTGCGGCTTTAACTAACTG
The DNA here is from genome assembly GCF_003019735.1 of Microcystis sp. MC19. NCBI lineage: Bacteria > Bacillati > Cyanobacteriota > Cyanophyceae > Chroococcales > Microcystaceae > Microcystis > Microcystis sp. MC19. The sequence goes on from NZ_CP020664.1 coordinate 4,484,086, forward strand.
AGGATTTTCTGGTAAACGGTGATGAGAGTGCCAAAATTCTTTGAGATCAATTGTTTCTGATGCCGGTATGGTTTCGGGTTTAGTGTGATAGGAGGTAACCGGGTTAAGAGGAATTTTTTCCTCTTGGATGGAGGAGGAAAGCAGCTTACCGAGGGGAGTTTTTGCTAATTCTTGCAGTAATTTTTGACGAGAGATACCCCGTAATTCAAATAAGAGGAAAGGATCCTGATCTAATTGGGAAGCAACGAGGTAATAAACTCCAGCAATATGTTTACAGGGATTTTCCCAATCGGGACAGGAACAATTGGTGATAAAATCCTTTTGACTGTGGGGTAATAAGTGTAGATTCAGATCGCTAAATGCTTCATCAATATTATCGGGAACTTCTTTGAGCAGCAGTTTAGAGATCATACTCGCTCTTGAACCAAGATTATATAAAGCTTGTGACCACTCTGCTTTAGTAATTGGTTTAATCTCGATACTCACCTTATACAAAGGTTCTTTGTAAACTCCAAAGTAGGGATTAATGGAACCTCGCACCTGAGCAGTAATTAAATTACCGTCAATTTTATAATTCTTGACTTTATCATTTTTAGCGTAGGAACGTCCTCGACTCAAACGCGATGAGTCGGTAAATTCCTCTAATGCTTCTATAAAGCGTTGTCCCCACCAAGTTTTACTAAATTTATTCATGGGTTTACCTCGATTAAATAATTGTCTGTTTATTCAATGCGATTAACTGACGAAAACTTTCGTTATCTAATTCCGTTAACCAGGATTCATCATTACTAACAATAGCATTAGCTACCTTTTTCTTTTCCTCGATCATTTCATCAATTCTTTCCTCTAAGGTTCCCAAAGTGACAAATTTATGCACGAAAACATTTTTTTGTTGACCAATTCTAAAAGCGCGATCGGTGGCTTGATTTTCCACCGCAGGATTCCACCAACGATCGAAATGAAAAACATGATTTGCTTTAGTTAAAGTAATCCCCACTCCTCCAGCTTTTAGGGATAAAATAAATACAGAAGGTTCTGTTTCGGGATGTTGAAATTCTTCGATCATTTGTTCTCGTTTTGGTTGGGAAGTCCCACCGTGAAGATAATAGGTATTGTAGCGAAAAGTTTGTTTGAGGTACTTTTGTAAGGAGTCACCGATTTCAGTAAATTGAGTGAAAATTAGCAGACTATCTCCCTCTAAAATTACTTCTTCTAGCATTTCTCCCAAACGCTCTAACTTATGCGATCGCTCAGGGGTAAAAGCGCTGTTATCCTGTAAAAATTGACGGGGATGATTACAAATTTGTTTCAAGCGCATCAGGGTAGATAAAATTAATCCTTTGCGTTTTATTCCCTCCGCTTCTTCTAATTGTTTTTCCACTTCTTTGATGACAACTTCGTAGAGAGAAGCTTGTTCTTTAGTTAAATTACAATACTGTTTGTTTTCCACTTTATCTGGTAAATCTTTAATTATCTGCTTATCGGTTTTTACCCGACGCAGAATAAAAGGTTCCACTAATTTTTTGAGAACCGTGGACTGGAGACGATCATTTTGTTTTTGGATTGGCACTTCAAACGCTTTACGAAATTGAGTTTCTTTGCCTAAATAACCGGGGTTAAGGAAGTTAAAAATTGACCATAAATCAAGCAGTCTATTTTCCACAGGAGTTCCCGTTAATGCGAGACGATGTTGTGCAGATAAACTCAAGATTGCTTTAGTTTGTGCTGCTTTAGGATTTTTGATATTTTGTGCTTCATCAATTACCAAACGTTGCCAAGATTGCGAGTTAAATAATTTCAAATCCTTGCGAACTAAGGTAAAGGAAGTAATGACGATATCCTTGTGACTAGCTACTGTCTGAAATTCGCTCTCATCTTGATAGCGCTTACTACCATGGTGAATTAAAACCTGAAGATGGGGGGCAAATTTTTCAATTTCTTTTGCCCAATTTCCCACCACAGAAGTGGGTGCGACTAGCAGAGTTGGTAAAACATTATTATCTCCCTCTCTTTCCCCAACCAATCTAGCAATTACCTGTAGGGTTTTTCCTAATCCCATATCGTCAGCAAGACAACCATTTAAACCCAATTGTTCCAGGTATTGAATCCAAGCAACCCCGCGCTTTTGGTACTCCCGCAGCGTTCCTTGTAATTGGGGAGGATTTTCGATCGGTTCTAGTTGACTAGGATTTTGTAATTTATCTAGCATTGAACCCAAAAAATCATCGGTTTCAACAATAATATCCTCTGGGTATTCGGCAGCTTTTTTCATTAATTCAATCAGATTCATTTCAGGATTTTCCTGCTGATATTTCTGCCAAAAATCCAGCATTTGCTGCATTTTATTTTGTTCTAATTCTACCCATTGACCTCGAAATTTAACTAGGGGGGTTTTGGTATTAATTAATTGTTGCCATTCCTCTTGGGTAATAGTTTCTTCACCGATGGCTAGTTCATATTGATATTCAATGATGTTTTCGAGGCTAAAAATCCCTTTACTAACGGGGGTAGATTTGCCCGATTTAGAAGTAGTTTTTAGCCGAACTTTGGCGCGCTGACGACCTTGGGGAGTCCACCAAGCGGGAATAATAACTTTATATCCAGCATCTTCTAAAATCCAAGCAGTTTCTTTTAAGAAAGTAAAAGCTTCTGTAAGGTTGAGAGAAAATCCCGTCGGTTTATCCGTTTCTAATCCTTGCCAAATGGGGGGATAAATACGGGCAGCATAACCCAAACTTAGTAAAATATTTTTGTCTAAATCTTGACCAAAATGCGCTTGTATGCTTGTTCTAGTTTCGGGGACTGCATACCAATATTGGTCTAATTCTAATCGCAGGGAGGGGTCTTGTTTAGAGATGAGGATAAAAGTAATTTGCCACTGTTCAATATTATTTTCTGGCGCTTCCGTTAGTTTAAAACCAAGGCTAAAACTAGATATATTTTGGTCTCCTAGTAATTGCTGTCTCCAAGTTTGCCACTGTTGATATTTTTCTAAGGCAGCGGCAGTTTGCAGAAATCCAGCAGCTTTAGTCACAGAGAAGCAATCACCTATAATTGTTTCGCTAATTTTTTTCTCAAAACTGGCAGGAATTGCCGTATTAGTGACAATTTCATTGAGGAGACATTCCGAGAAGTGCCGGAGTAGGGTTTTGGGGTCGTATAATTGTGGTGAAGCATGGGTATTTTCAGCACCAGCAAGACAAATGCGGGGAAGATATTCGAGATAGCGATCAAGATTGGTTTCGTAGGTTGCTGATATAATTTCCCAAAGAGGATAGATGGCAAAGTCAGCAGTTTTCTTGTTCTTTGTGGCTAATTCTCGATATTTAAAAGCAGGAATATAGTTATCTTTGATAATTATTTCTTTAAAAGCTTGACTGTAGTGATACCAAAAAAGTAGATCTGCACCTAACTGAATCTCTGAGGAGTTGTAAAGACAGATAAAGTGCAGATCATTGAGTAGTTTAAGTACGGGATTAAGGGGATAACAATCAATGTGCCAAGATTGCCATTGGCTATTTTCTGGGGGTTCTTTTTCTAGATAACGCAGTAATTCTAAGGAGGGTAAAGGTTGATTGTCGTGACTAGGTAAAAGAAAGTAGCGGGGGACAAATTGCCGACTAAGAGGATTATAATTCGATTGAACTATTCCTAACTCTCCGGTGAGAAAGCTAGTTAATTCTTCTTTGCTTAACTGAAAAGGATGATAATTATCAGCAGTGGTGCGACTCTTTTTCGGGGTGCTAGTTTCTCCCCAAAGATAAAAGCTACCCTTCTGAATAAATTCATCCGTTGATTGAGGAATCCAAGTACCGTGAAGAATTTTCATGGTTTTTAATAAGTACAAAAGAACTTAAATGAGGGCAATACTTAGCCTCTAGAAAAATTGTAGCGATTATGGGAGAATTCTCCACACTTTTTTGTCCCTTTGCGAACCCAGAAGTCCTCTGGATAAGAGAAAAAGGTTAATAGAGCTTCTAGGATAAAAAACCATTGAGAAGACGTGATCAATGGTTTTTTTGAGCTTAAAGCTTATCCCTACATGGTTTGAAAGCTATTTTTGTTCTAGGTTTTGTTGAGGTTCCACTAAGAAGGATGGCTAATTATAGCAATTCCCCAAAATCCGGCTACAGGAGTTCGATCCTCCTACCTTCGGCATCTCCCTTAAAAAGGGGAACTTAAATTCGATAATTCGATCTCTAGTTTTTATGGGTGAGAATTGGTATTAATTAACTTTTACCCAAATACTGCGGAAATATTTTTCGGGATTATTTTTATCGATAATATCTTTACAGGGAGTATTACCAACTCGCTCGATTGTACCATCATCGCTTAAAATCTGAAAGCGATCTGGGAAATGGGGATAAAACAACAAAGCTTCTGGACGAAAACCTTCAGGGAATTGCAGTGATTCTATCTTTTCTGGTGCATCTTCTTTTTTTCCTGACCAAGTATAGAAAACAAATTGATCGCCTCCATGAAATTCTCCAGCAATAATTAAATATACTTCTAAAGCTGGCCAAAATTCAATGCTACGAATTCCTAATCCTCCCAAATCTAGCAGGATAGGATCACCAAATTCAGCTTTAGCCGTGGTTGAATTAGTAACTAAACTCTTGGGATTTTTTAGGGGTAATAAAAGAGCTTTATCGTTGGGGACAGGATTACGAAAACCGATTAAGATATTTCCGTCTGGAGTTGCCGTTAAACCTTCAATATTTAATCCTACTTCAGCTTTGGGAGCTTTGGTTTCTGCTGTTTTGAAATCAAATATTTTAGCCAATTGAGAGTCTTCGATAATATCACGCAAGACTAACTGAGTATAAGACTTACCCACTTGAACTATACTAGAGCCGTCATCGTTAATTTTACTGGCAAAAAATTGATGACGAGGGATTTTTCGTTTAGCATCTTTATTGCGTCCATGGGAAGTAATCCAATAGATTATGTCATTGAGTACAGTTACCCCCTCCAAGTCGATTTCTTTATTTTCAGGATTGTTTTTCAGCCAACCATTAATGTCAATTGTTTCCAGTGCTTTTCCCGACTCTTGAGAGGAATAAATCCAGAGAATATTACCTAATTCTGGATCTGCCTCATCATTACCAACAACAAATTTATTTTCTCCTAAAGCAGTGGCTGCAGAAGCATCACAAATTCCTTGATGTTTGATTTCTTGGATAATAGAAAAGTTGAGAGGTTTCATGATTGTATTCTCCTTGTTAACTGGAAAAGTGAGGATTGAAAAAATTATAGGTAATAAAAGAGAAAAAGACAAGAAATGACTAGAAATAATCTGAGAAAGGATTGGTTTGAATAACTAATTTCTCCTAAGTTCAAAAGTTTGTCGAGTCTCATAATTTGTGTTAGTCCCTCCAAGACCCGATGACTCCTGCCATTGACCTAATGCCAAGGCAAAAGGTTTTGGGATTAAAGATCGGTTGGTTAGGGAAATAATTGGGTAACACTTTTAAGTTATTCGATGATAACCATAGATAAGCAAAAAAAATACTTAAATGTAACAAAAAAATACATAAGTGGGGAGGTGTAATTAAATATCAGACTTATCGAGGTTGAATTGAGGCACGAACCCCACAACTGGCATAGGTGATCAACTACACTAACCTATATTACAAATCATTAAACCGATTGACAGTTTTTCCGATCAAGATGAAGTGTAACCTAATTTGCTATCGACTACCGACTCCCCAAAAGCAAAACTTTGTACCTCACCATTAAGATAACTGTTATCAAAACGCGGATATCACTGCCAATAGAGTTCGGTTTTACCGTTATGGGATGAGCATTGACGGGGGTACTATTCTAGGTAAGGAATTTGTATCTAGTCAGTGATGAAGACGATGTTAAAGGGGTCTTTACCGAAATTAAGCGATATTTTCCCGCCAACTGACCATCAGGACCGGGAAACTTTCACCCCGAATGCTTTTTATCCTAATTTATCGGAATGGCTCAAGCGCTCGCAACTGAAAGCGGAAAGTGAATGGTTTGCAGCGATCGCATCCTTAGAAAATATCTTATTACAAAACCAAAATAATGCTGCTGCCGGTCGGGGTTTAATTCTCTCCGGTCCGACGGCTTTAGTCAGAGAAAGCAAGGCTCTAACGGGTTTTGAATTTGGTGTTTTTACTGTTAAAGCTTTAAAACATTTACAATGGCCGGGTTTTCAATTGCCTTCTCAGGAAAAATCCGCCGCCGATGTTTCCCCGACGGAGATTCATGAATTGCCTCTCTTGCCAACGGATCCGATTGCTAATGAAAGATTTTGTCTAGTTTTTAGTGAAAGTTTCGCTCTTTTGCTGGTTTTAGGCGAGGATCAGTGGGGTTTGTCCTCTTTTCAATTTTCCTTTGATCCCGTCCTCACTCAGCAAGCCTGGCAGCAGTTGCGGCAACGATTAGTTAATCTGCGTTATCCGCAAATCGGGACTTTAGAGGCAATTATCAAAGCTAATGGCAGTCCCTCGCCGGATTATCGTCTAGTTAGCCAATTTAGCCGCCAATTACTGCAAAATTTACCCAACCAGTCCAATTTAGACCCGAAAAAAACGAAATCGCCTATCAATGCCGAAATCACTCCCCCAAAGGAAGATAATTCTAATTTAGAATCGGGTTGTGATTTGGAGTTATTGCGAGCTTTAACCCACGAAATTCGCACCCCTTTAACCACCATTCGCACCATTACCCGATTATTATTAAAACGGGCAAAAATAACGGAAGATGTGGAAAAATATTTAGAAACAATCGATTTAGAATGTAGTGAACAAATTCAGCGCATGGAATTAATTTTCCGAGCTGCAGAATTGGGGATTAATCCTCTGGGAGATAAACCGATTCAATTAATTCCAATTGCTCTAGAAAAAGTCTTTCAAGATAGTATTCCCCGGTGGCAAAAACAAGCTAAACGGCGCAATGTCAATTTAGAAGTTAATGTACCGAAAAAATTGCCTTCGGTAATTAGTGACCCGAATTTATTGGATCAAATGTTAAATGGAGTCGTGGAAAAATGTACTCGCAGTATGGCTAGTGGTGGCCTGTTGCAGGTACATATATCAACGGCAGGAAATCAATTAAAAATGCAGTTCCAAACTCAGGTAAAATCGCCTAATCTTACTTTCAAAGCTTTGGGAAAAGTTTTAATGTTTCAACCAGAAACGGGTAGTTTAAGCCTGAATATGAAGGTAACTAAAAACCTTTTTCAAGCTTTGGGAGGTAAGTTTATTGTGCGTCAAAAACCCGAAGAAGGCGAGATTTTAACCATTTTCTTGCCCCTAGGACGCATTAAATAAGTTGGGATTATTCTAAAATTTTCATCTTGAAAAATAGGGAAACTTGCCAAAAGGATGCTATACTAGGGCAAACATTATTAATAGTTGCCATGGAAAAAACTGTTTTAATTTTAGGTGGCACTGGTCGCATTGGTCAAAGTGTCGCCCTAGATATTATTAATCATACTGCAGCTAAAATTATTATCACAGGACGCAGGGAAAAAGCGATTAAATTACTGCCAAGAATGCAGTTTTTAGCTTTAGATTTAGAAGAAATAGACAAGCTTAGACAGGCAATTAAAAACAGTGATTTAGTCATTCATTGTGCTGGTCCCTTTCATTATCGCGATGGCAGGGTAGTAAAAATTTGCATCGAAGAAAAAGTCAATTATATTGATGTTAGTGATCATCGTTCTTTTTATCAAAAGTTAATCCCCTATCGAGAATTAGCGATAAAAGCGGGAATAACTGCCGTGGTTAATACGGGAATTTTCCCGGGTATTTCTAATAGTATAGTGCGGGAGGGAGTCGAACAGTTAGATAGGGTAGAAACGATCCGTTTAAATTATGCCGTAGCCGGTTCCGGAGGTGCGGGATTAACCGTAATGCGGACAACTTTTCTCGGTTTAAAAAAGCCTTTTTTAGCTTGGATTGAGGGACGATGGCAAGAGATTGAACCCTATACTGCTAGAGAAGTAATTGACTTTCCCGCTCCTTTGGGTAAAACTGGTGTTTATTGGTTTGATATGCCAGAAACCTATACTTTCGCCGAATCTTTTCAGGTGCAAAATGTGATCACAAAATTTGGTTCTATTCCCGATTTTTATAATCATTTAACTTGGATTACTGCCCATATCTTCCCCGATGCTTGGGTAGAAAGTTCTCGGGGAATCGAGTTTTTTTCCCAAGTTAGTTATCGCATGACAGAAGTAACCGATAAATTTTCGGGAATTGGGGTAGCAATGTTAGCCAAAGTGGCCGGATGGCAAGGGCAGCAAAAAGCAGTTTATCAAGCGACTATGGTTCACGAGAACACTGCTCAAGCAGCTGGCTGGGGAACTGGCAGCGTGGCAGAATTAATCTTAGCGGCAAAACTCGAAAAAGCCGGGATTTATCCGGTGGAACAGGTGCTATCCACAGAACTATTCCATGCTACGATGAAAAAAAGAGGTATTAAACTCGATCGCTCCTGTACAATTGTGGCTTAGAAGATGAAAAAAATCTGGCGTTACCTAGGACTGTTTTGTTTAGTTTTGTTACTGACTTTATCCCCTATCTTCATGATAGCAGCCCAGAATAATCCTGCTAAACAGGGACAGGAAACACCCCTGGAAACTTTGGGAGAAGTTTTTCCCGTCATGCTTGATAATCAAGAACTTTTTACGATTCGGCAAGGAATAGGTTCTTTTTCAGCGCAAGAAAGAGCGAAATCGATTACAGACAGAATTGAAAAAATTGCCGATGACGATGCTCTTTCTCCTGAAGATTTAACTATAAAAATTGATCCTGAAGACAAAAACCCTTCGATTATTTTGGGAGATACGGTTATTGCTACTATTACTTCTAGAGATGCCAAATTACACGCGGTCAGTCAAGAAGTATTGGCCGAACGAGCTTTGGCAAAGATGAAAGCAGCCATTGTCCGTTATCGTCAAGAACGTCAACCAGATAACCTCTTCAAAGATGCAGTTTTGACGGTAAGTGCTACCTTGGCCACGGTCTTAATTTTCTGGGTAATAATTTTTATATCTTCGCGGGTTTTTCCCCAGATTCAGAGATTAATCACCTCCCTAGTTCCTGGGGTCGTATTCCAAAATTTTGAGATTATTAGTTCCCAGACAATAGGAATTTTTTCCCTAAGAGTTTTGCAATTTATCCGAACTCTAATTATTTTAACTATTCTCTATTTTTATTTAACTTTTGTCCTTCGTCTTTTTCCCTGGACTAGAAAATTTGGTGATGGTTTTCTGCAATACTTTTTTAGTGCTTTGGAAGTTATTTCCCAAGAGATAGCAAAATATTTACCCAATATTTTTATTATACTGATAATTGTTTTTATAACTCACTATCTGTTGAGAGCAATTAAACCATTTTTCACTGGATTGGAAAGAGAAAATTTAGTAATTAATGGTTTCTATCCCGATTGGGCAAAACCAACCTATAATCTACTGTCACTGCTGATAATTGCCTTAGCTATAGTCATCGCTTTTCCCTATCTACCCGGATTTAATTCTCCTGCTTTTCAGGGGGTGTCGGTATTTTTAGGGGTACTATTTTCCTTGGGTTCCACCTCTGCTATCGCTAACGTGGTGGGGGGAATTATCCTCATCTATACCCGCTCTTTTCAACTAGGAGATAAAATTTCTATTGGTGATGTTATTGGAGATGTGATTGAAAAAGGATTATTAGTCACCCGTATTCGCACACCAGCTAATAGAATTATCACGATTCCTAATTCATCGCTGTTAAACACCAATGTGATTAACTTTAGCGTTTCTCAACGGGAATTTAAACAGCCTTTAATTTTGCAAACCACGGTCACTCTTGGTTATGATTTACCTTGGCGTAAAGTTCACGCAACCCTGAAAGAAGCAGCCTTAGCCACTAAATTTATTGTCTCAGAACCTGCTCCTTTTGTCTTGCAAACCAGTCTCGATGATTTTTATGTCAGCTATCAGCTAAATGCCTACACTGATCATCCTAGCAAAATGGTGTATATTTATTCTGAATTACATCAAAATATTCAGGATAAATGTAACGAAGTTGGCATCGAAATTATGTCTCCTCACTACAAGGCTCTCCGGGATGGCAATCACAGCACTATTCCTGAAAATTATCTGCCGGAAGATTATCAAAGTCCTGCTTTTGGTATTCAGTCAAATTCTCAGAAGTAATAATTTTCTTAATAGCTTTAATCGCTTTTGTCAAGCCCTTTTGAGTTATTGTTGATAATTCTTCACCAAATTCACAATTAATAGCAGGAATAAATATTCCCCAGGTCCTGGGAGTTTGTTGATAAATTGCTTGAGTTAATGCTAATAAAGAAGCGGGACTTTCTGCATGACCGAAATTATTCCATTCGGTAACTGCCGCTAATTTTTCTATCCGGATATCGGTTTGATTAGATAATACCGCATCAACAAAAATAACTAGGGAAGCATCAGCTATATCGGCTGCTAACTCAGGAGTCAATTGATGGGTAGCGATGACTTGCACATTAGGCAAATTCTCCTCGGCGATAATTTCGGCTATTCTCACTCCCACTCCGTCATCATTTCTTAAAGTATTACCGTAACCGATGAGCAGTATTTTAAAATTATTCATGGTTAAATAGAGGAGACAGGAGTGGGAGGATTTACTTCGTTGCCATGAAAGACGCTGTCAGCGGGAAAAATTAGTTTAAATACTAAGTAGGTGGGTGGAATTAAATATAAGATGAACGTAGGTTGGGTTGAAGCATGAAACCCAACGCCCGCTCATGTTACGCTACCGCTAACCCATCCTACAAATAATTGTGCCTCCCTACTTATAAAAATCTTCGAGATGTTGTTTTAGTTGACGAATTGCCATACTACTATTGCGATTGTCGGCAATTTCTCCACAGAAAGAAACTAGATTTTGTAGGTTAAAGTTAGGAAAATATTGACTTTGATGGCGAGGGATATACTCTTGATTCTCTAGCCAATAAATATAGAGAGTTTTCTGACGATACAACCAAATTTCAGGCACTTGATAAGGCAGATAGTCATCCACATTCGAGTAACTGGTGACATCAATTTCTAATACTAAATCGGGAGGAGGATCATTTACCCAGTCAATTCTGGCTTTCCCTGCTATAGCCGGCCAATGGTCAATATAAAAACTATAATCTGGTTCAATACCACTTGTTTCTGGTAATTCCATGGTTACGGGAGTAAAAGCCTCGTACTCACGCCCCAGATAATCCAATAAGGTGATGATAATATTAGCAATTAAATGGGCATCACGTCCATGCTTAGGAAGTGGAGACATAAGCAAGACTTCTCCATTGTGATATTTGATTTTAGGCTGAGAATTGTCGCCCCTTTGCCGAGACAAAGTTTGATAATCTAGCCAAGTGGCAGGTAATCTCACTAAGGATCCCACCGGTAGCTCGATTTTATCTAGTGAAACTAAGGCAAACATGGCGCAAGGTTCCAGGTAAATGATCAGAAACGCTGTAAAATAAGTATAGGATATCTTCGATGCTCTCGATACAAAGCTTAACCTAATCGATAAATTAACTGAGTCTGCTAAAAAAACTTAAGCGTTGATAGTAGTTTCTTGATGAGCCAAAAATTATGGTATCGACTAACACAGTTTCCTCTAATATTATTCCCCCTCTCGAAAATGGTGATAGATTAACTCGTCCCGAATTCGAGCGCCGTTATCAAGCAATGACGCCGCTAAAAAAAGCTGAATTAATCGCAGGAGTTGTTTATATGGCAGCCGCGGTGAGAGCCAAAAAGCACGGTAAACCCCACGCTAATATTATCGGTTGGTTAACTGCTTACGAAGTGGCGACACCTGGAGTAGAAACACTGGATAATACTACTGTGCGACTGGATGGGGAGAATCAACCACAACCAGATGCTTTATTAAGAATAGAAACCGGTGGACAATCAAGCATTAGTGAAGATGATTATGTAGAAGGCGCGCCGGAATTAATCGTGGAAATTGCCGCCTCTACTGCTTCCTACGATTTACACGAAAAACTCAAAGTTTATCGTCGCCAGGGAGTGCAAGAGTATATTATCTGGCGAGTAGATGACCAAGAATTGGACTGTTTTCGCTTAACTGATGGAGAATATTTACCCCTAGAATCAAATCAAAATAACATTTTTTGCTCTCAAATATTCCCTGGATTATGGCTGGATAAAAATGCTTTATTATCGGGTAATTTAGCCGAAGTTTTGGAGGTGTTAAAGCAAGGAATAGCTAGTCAAGAACACCAAGAGTTTTGTCAAACTTTGGCTAATAAATAACCCAGACAAACTTGATTTTTTTGTTAGTTGCCTGGGGATGGCTCAGAAAGATTAGTTGATTTTTCTTGCCAATCTTGACCGATTTTAATCGTCACATCAGAAGCGAGATTACCCGTACTTTCCACCAAAACTTCCCCGACACCAAGGCTATTATGCAGGGCAGCAGCCAGGGAATCATCCCCTTTTTGAGCAATAATTTTGGTAGTTTCTAGAATTGGCGATGAAGACTTAGAGACAAAAACATTTTCATAACCAAAGGAGCGCAGATATCTAACTAGAGCTTGCACCGCTTCTGGATTATCGATGCTATCTTCCACAGCTATGCGAGTCGGTTGCCTGTTTTCCTCGATGTCAGCCATAAAAAAGCCGTGGTTAAAATGTTGAGCCACTAGCTCTTGAATTTTACTTTGATTGGGCAACCAATAACTGATCCCTTGCCGACCATCACCATTAAAGTCTCCGGGTAGCAGTAGCATTTGCACATCAGCGCGCTCAGTTTTGGAGGCAAAGCCGGCTAGGGCGAGTAACTCCTCTAAACTGAGATTAGTATCGATATGGGTACGGATAACCTCGATAATATCGGGAATTTTCAGTAAAGTTGCTGGTTTTAGAGTTTGTTCTACTAAAGACCGCATTAATTGCTGTTGTCGTTGGATACGACCGATATCGCCGTTAGCATCGTAACGAAAACGGGCAAACTGGAGGAATTTCTCACCGTTAAGGTGTTGTTCCCCTTTTTTCAGGTCAATGTAGAGGTGTTGACTAAAATCTTTGTACTTCATGTCTTTGGGAACATATACCGTCACCCCCCCCAAAGCATCAATTAATTTTTCCACACCCTGCACATTAATGCGAATATAGCGATCGATAGCGACTCCGTCTAAAAGATGACTAACCGTTTCCGCCGTTAAAGCAGGTCCGCCAAGGGCGTTAGCTTCATTGATTTTTTTCTCCCCGTAACCCTCGATATCGGTGCGGGTATCCCGGGGGATGGAAAGCATAGTTAACTTCTGTCTTTGGGGGTCAAAACGCAGTAACAGCATGGTATCGGTTAAACCCTCTAAGGAATTAACCGGGGCATGATAACCCAGATCTGGGCTTTTTGTCTCCTTGACATCGGATGTCAACACTTTCGCGCCGACTACCAGAATATTAACGGGACGGTTGAGGGCGGGAAGTTGCAGATTTTCATAGGATATGGCCTGCTGATTGTTAAAGGCGGCCGCTTCTTCGGGACTAAGGGCAGCTTGTCGCAAAGGTGTGGAGGAGAGAGACACGGCCAACATCGCCCCCGCCGTGGCGGAAACTAGGGCGCAGCCGGTTAAGCCTAGGGCTGTCAGGAACCATTTACGGGACAATCGCCGCTTTTTCACAGGTTTAGCTGCTAATTTCCCTGATTTTCCGCTTTTAAGCCTTGATTTCGTCTTGTTAACCACAAATTGCCTCACACAATCACTAAATATCTCCCTCAAACCATATTTTAAAGGGATGAACTATTTTTTTTCTCAGATACCCGGAAAAGATTATTAAACTAATTGGGTTTTTTAGAGAGTTAGCAGATAATATAGCAGAATTTTTCCTTATCGTTGTTCTGCATCGCAATTTTGCAGAAATATCTATACTAGGGTTTGCTGGTGGGGTGTGGGGTGTGGGGAAGTGGGAATTATGAATTATGAATTATGAATTATGAATTATGAATGGGGGAAGTGGGGTGTGGGGAAGTGGGGAAATTGAACTAAAACCCCAAAACCCCAAAACCCCAACCCCCAACACCTAAAACCTGTCTCGGAGTCTGGGAGTCTCCTATCTCCTCATTGGCTGATTTTTTTGTGCAGAAATAACTTTTGTGGTCGATTAAATAACCAATTAATCAACCAACCGTCGGTTTTTTGGAGACGATAACCGCTACTTAAGTACAGTGACCGGGCCGCTAGGTTATTATCGAGAACATGGAGGGAAAGTTCCTCAAAACCCCATTCTCTAGCGATCTGTTCACACTTGAGCAGCAATCTCCGGGCCAGACCGGCACGCCGGCGATCGGGACTAACGGCTAAATTAGAAATATAAGGAATGGGAACGGCTAAAAAAGAACTGGATTTTAAGCTGATTTCCGCCGTAGCGACAATAATTTCCTGAGGACCCGTGACGGTGACGCTGGTTTGACTGACTACCAGACAGTGATAGTAAGGGGTATCGGCGCGCAATCGTCCCCGTAAGTCCTCGTAAATGCCTAATTTAAAGATAGGACGCAGAAAAGACCAATAATTGGCCGTGGGGAAAAAACTATCGGTGAGAATTTCCGCCAAGCTTTTGAGATCTTGGCTTTGGGCCAAACGCACCTCGACGGTAATGGCGGCATTGTCACCGGTCGCTTCCGAGTCGGAGGGATTAGACAATAGGTATGAGATAAAACAGGAGTCCACTTTAATCACAGGAGTCGGCGGGGAAGGTGGGGATGGCAGTCCTTATCCGGGAAAGGTAAATAGGGGTGGGAGCTAGTTGGGAGAATCAAGCATCTATCTTAAGGAGAATACCGCAATTTTTCAAGACTACTGAATCAAAATCTCATCCATTCTACTGCCTATAGCCCCAGTTGGGGGAAAGACCGCTATTTTTCGGTAATTTTTTTTGATCGCCGGGCAATGGTTAAGAGGGGATGATGCTGGTCAGAACTAATCTCTTTCTTTTTGGGTCAATTAACTATATTCTTTAATCTAATCTATCCTCCTATCCCCCCTCCATGATCAAAGAAATTTCCGCTTATTTGCAAGTGTTCCGCAGTCAAAAAATGGCGGCTTTGTTATTCTTAGGTTTTGCTTCCGGATTGCCCTTGTTGCTCACCAGTCGCACCCTGCAAGCTTGGATGACCACCGAAGGAGTTGATCTGAAATCGATCGGTTTATTTAGTTTAGTCACCCTCCCCTACTCTCTCAAATTTCTTTGGTCTCCCTTACTTGATCGCTATGTTCCCCCGCTGCTTGGTCGTCGTCGCGGTTGGATTTTCATCGCTCAAATTTGTTTAACTTTAGCGATTGGTTGCATGGCTTTTCAACAACCAAAACAATCTTTGGAATTATTGGCAATTAATGCCCTACTGATCGCTTTTTTTAGTGCCAGCCAAGATATTGCCTACGATGCCTATCGCACAGATATTTTAGAAAAATGGGAGATGGGTGCTGGGGTGGCGATCGGGTTTTTAGGTTATCGTTTGGCTTTAATTTTAATTGGTTCGATCGCTTTAATTTTAGCCGATCACTTTCCCTGGCCCCTCGTCTATCTCTTCCTAGCCGGATTGATGGCTTTAACAATTATTTGGTCTTTTTTCGCCCCAGCTACTCCCCCTAGAGATGATACTCCCCAAACCCTTTTAGAGGCGGTTTGGTTGCCTTTCCAAGAGTTTTTTCAACGCTATCGATTCGGTCAAGGAATCGGCATTCTCGCCTTTATTGTTCTCTATCGTTTAGGGGATGCTTTAGTTAATAATATGGTGACTCCTTTTCTCTTAAAAACTGGTTTCAGTCAAACCGATATCGGGGCGATTCAAGGCGGCATGGGCATGATAGCAACTATGGTGGGAGTTTTATTAGGTGGTTTCCTGTTAAGTCGTTGGGGAATTAATCGATCGCTCTGGATTTTTGGCGGCTTGCAAGCTATTAGTAATTTGGCCTATTTTATTTTAGCAAATTTAGGGCAAAATTATCCTTTTATGGTCTTAGCTATTAATATTGAAAACTTCTGTGGTGGCTTAGTCACTGCCGCTTTTGTGGCTTTTTTAATGAGTCTTTGTAATGCTCGTTTTATCGCTACTCAGTACGCCCTTTTATCGAGTTTAATGGCTTTTAGTCGCGATATTTTGGTGGCTCCCGCCGGAGTTTTAGCTGCAGCGATCGGTTGGCAGTGGTTCTTTTTAATCACGGTAATTGCTGCTTTACCTGGGTTAGCTTTATTGCCTTTATTTGCTCCTTGGCAAGAGGAGAATTGAGCTAATTGATGATTTATTCCTCCGATTTCACTCGCATAACTACTAAAGTCATATCGTCACTACTGTCATTTCCTAAACCGGTAAAAGCGGCAACTTTCCCGAATAAATATTCGAGAATTTGTTCGGGATCGGTGTACTGTTGACAGGCTTCTTTAACTGCCGATAGCCAATTTTTCTGATCAAATCTTTCCCCTTTCGAGTTAACTGCATCGGTAAAGCCATCGGTATAATAGATCAGCGTATCTCCTGCTTCTAATTGCACTTGGGCATCGTCATAGATAGAATCGGCCTCTAAACCAACTAATGTCCCTTCCGTGTCGAGAGACTCTAAATCTCCCGTTTTGGCCCGCCACCAGAGGGTGGGATAATGGGCAGCATTACTGTAGCCAAGACGGCGCGTCAGGGGATCATACTCGGAATAAAATAATGTCACGAAACGATGAGAATTATCGAGATCGGCATACATAACCCGATTGAGATGACGCAAAATCTGGGCCGGGGAGTGGCGATTTAACACTTCCGCTCGCAACATTCCCCGGGTCATGGTCATCAATAATCCTGCCGGGACACCTTTACCCATGACATCACCGATGACTATACTCCAAGGGGCGGTACTAGCTTCCATTTCCGCCTCCGTTGCTGGTTTAAATTGATCGTAGTTGCAGGGGATAAAATCATAATAATCGCCACCAACGCGATTGGCTGTTTTGCAGTGGGCTGCCAATTCTACCCCCTGAATTTTCGGACATTGCCGGGGTAAAAGACGATTTTGGATTTCGGAAGCGATTTCTAACTCTCGATCCTGACGTTCCTTAGCCCGTAATTCGATCGTTAATTCATTATTAGCTATAGCCACCGCCGTTTGATCGGCCACTAGCTGCAGCAGTTTACGACGGGTGGGTGTCCAACCATAATCGGGATCACGACTGAAAACGTATAAACGTCCCCGCTCACTATTTTTTACCAAAACAGGCGTACTATAAACCTGCGTACCCTGTCCGAGAGTTTGCCGGATTTTATGGTCGAGACTGTCGAGAAGCGATCGATTATTTTTATTCTCAAGTGCCGGTTCTTGGTTTAATTGTCGGATAATTGCCTCTAATTGTCGGCGTAGTTCCCCATTAATTTGATTATCTTGGCAATGCAGTTGATCGAGGGCCACTTGACCGTTATTTTTGCTCAAAATCAACGCCCCTCCCTCCGCATCCGCCACTCGTGCGGCCATCAAGGGAGTGAGATCGAGGAATTGGTTTAAATTATTGAAACTCCGCAGGGCAAAACCGAGGGAACTTAGGAGATTTTGAACTTTGTTTTGTTCCCGATATAAACTGGCCACCAACTCTTTTAAGGCTAAAATTGGCTTGATATCGGCACTTGCAGGGCCTGTATTGACGGTGGGAGTGGTGAGGGTGTCCCTCGGTTCCGGCTCAGAAAGCATAAAATGATCTTTGTGGCGGTGACATGATTATAGCTAGATGGTCATTGGGTTATGACCTGTTTAAGTTTAACAGTATAGTCGATCTTTTCCTGACTGCCACAATTTAACCCTGATGTTTTACTATTTCTGTTTTTTCACACCTAAGACTGAGGCTGATAGCTTGACCTTATAATAATTAGAAGTATTTAACTTGATCCATTGACTTTATGACCTTGCCTCTCGATGTTCCCACGGCGATTAATCAACGTCGTTCTATTAAAAATTTTACCACCGATCCGATCGCTCCGGAACTGCTGAAAACCCTGGTAGAATTAACCGTTGCTGCACCTAGTAGTTTCAACATCCAAGATTGGCGAATTATTTTAGTACAAGATGAGGCACAAAAGGCCGCTTTAGCCGAGGCCGCTTGGGGACAAAAGCAAATTATCCAAGCGCCGGTTACTTTTGTTTTCGCTGCCGATGCTGCCGCAGGAGGAGGAGATCTAACTCCTATCTATGAACAGGCTCTCAGTACAGGTGCCTGGAGCGAAGGCACGGTAAAATATTTTAAACAGGCAATCCCGGGATTTCAAAAGGCTTTAGGCGAAAAAACCCGGGAATACGCGATTAAGGATGCCATTATTGCCGCTACTCATCTGGTTTTAGCTGCCGAAAGTCTCGGTTTATCTAGTTGTTTTCTCAACGGTTGGATCGAGGACAAGGTAAAAGCTGTCATTGGTGCTGCCGATCATCCCCATCTGGCGATCGCTGTTGTCGTTCCCATCGGTTACGCAGCGGAACCGCGGCTTAATCCGGGGCGTTTACCCTTAGATTACAATGTTTTTGTGGATCGCTTGGGTAATCCCTATCAAGTCTAAACTCTATTCTCGTTTCGATCGCTGTTTTGGCCGGTAGTTGAGGAGTTGCCATCGGTTTCGGTTGGCAGGGGTTGGCGTTGCTGATTTGAGATAGGAAGCTTCTGGCAAACTAACTTTTAGATAGGATGGCACGGTTGGCATTCATAGCTTGATTCAGCAACGCCTTGTATTGTGGCAAAATTAACAATTTAATCTGCATCAAGCTGCGCTAATACTGCCGACATCGATCTTAATTTTTTGAAAAGATATAAGGTTAATTATCACATCCCAGATTATCATGTCTAGGATTGACCATCTTTTAGCCTTATCAAGGGATTTCTATGATGAAAAAATACTCATGGTGGCGACCACTGACGATTTTATTTGTCATCAGCTGTGGAGTGATCTTAATTTTTGGGAAAACTTTCGCCCAATCCCCAGGGATTAGCCATCCTCTCGACCCCCTCACAGAAAATGAGATTAAAATGGCGGTAACTGTGGTGAAAAAAGACAAATCCCTGACAGAGTTCGCCAGATTTCCTAATATTTCTTTACAAGAACCCGATAAGCAAACTGTTTTAAACTTTAAAAAAGGAGATGCTATTGCTCGTCAAGCTTTTTTAGTAATTCTGGAACCCAGACTGAATAAAACCTATGAGGCTATTGTCGATACCAAAGTGAGTAAAATTCTCTCATGGCAAGAAGTATCGACGGGACAACCACCATTGTTAGATGAAGAATACGAAATTCTTGATCAAGTAGCTAAAGCTGATATTCGTTGGCAAGAAGCTATGAAAAAACGCGGGATTACTGACTTTGAAAACGTCATCATTGACGGTTGGGCTACTGGGATGATGAGCGAGAAAGAACAAGCATCGGGAAAGCGCTTAATTCGCGGGATTACTTACTATAAAGGCAAGGATCGTAATAATTATTATGGCGCACCGATCGAAGGTTTGTCAGTGACGGTAGATTTAAATAATCGCCAAGTATTTGAAGTGCGAGATACTGGGATTGTACCTTTCTCAAAAGCCAATTTTGATTACGATGAAAAAAACCTTTCACCCCTTCAAAAAGCCCTAAAACCTTTAAGAATTCAACAACCGCAGGGGACAACTTTTCAGATTAAGGGTAACGAAGTTAGCTGGCAAAATTGGAAATTTCGTTATCTCATGCACCCAAGAGAGGGGTTAGTTCTTTATCTAGTTACCTACAATGATAAAGGTAAAGATAGAATGATTTTGTATCGTGGAGGACTGTCAGAAATGCTAGTTCCCTACTCCGATACCTCGCGAGAATGGGCGGTTCGTAGTGCTTTTGATGTGGGAGAATATCGTTTTGGTTGGTTATCTACTCCCTTGGATAAAGGTAATGATGTTCCCGAAAATACTGTCTTGTTAAATACCTTATTTGCTGATGATAATGGGGAACCTTATCTCGGGGAGAATCTCATCGGTATTTACGAAAAAGATGCGGGAATTCTCTGGCGACATTATGATTTTAACACGGAAACTTTTGAAGGTCGTCGCGCCCGTCAATTAGTGGTTAATACCGTGGCTGCTATCGGTAATTATGACTACGGAATTAACTGGATTTTTCACGAAGATGGTACTTTAGAACAGCGCAGCGATTTAACGGGAATTATGTTAGCTAAAGCGACTACTGATCTCACTAATTCTCATGATCATGGCGATAAATTTGGGACATTAGTAGCGGCAAATGTGGAAGCAATTAATCATCAGCACTTCTTAAATTTTCGTCTCGATTTTGATGTGGATGGGGTGAAAAATTCTGTTACTGAAATGAAGGTTTCTACTTTATCACCAGAAAAAAATCCCTTTGGTAATGCCTTCACTATGTCAGAAAGAAATCTTCGGCAAGAATCCGAGGCAATTCGTGATGTGAATTTAGCTGAAAGTCGCGCTTGGATGGTAATGAATAATAATCAGAAAAACTCCCTCGGAATGCCGACAAGTTATATGTTAATGCCATCGGCCAATTCAATTTATTATCCCAATTTCCCAGCGGATTCTCGTCAACGGGGTGAATTTGCTACCCATCATTTTTGGGCAACTCGTTACAAAGCGAACGAACTTTATGCAGCGGGAGATTATCCCAATCAAGGCAAAAAAGGTCGAGGTTTACCGCAATATACTGCTGACAATGAATCTCTCGAAAATGAGGATTTAGTCGTCTGGTACACCTACGGTGTTACCCATATTCCTCGTCCTGAAGAATGGCCAATTATGACCGTACATCCAGCAGGTTTTAAGATTATGTCTTGGGGTTTCTTTGACCAAAATCCTGTTTTGAATGTCCCGAAAAATAACCTAGAGAATTCTTAAACAATCTGGGGGAATGCCTTACTGGCTGCATCCTTGTATGTTGGCAGTGGAGGGAAAGGGGTTATCCTAATCTCAAGAAGCAATGGTTTCCTCAGAATCGGGATCGAAACTGGAAATGCTGTACTCGTTTGCCGATTTGGTTATCCTAGATAAAACCTCTTTCGGTAAGATCCCTCCTATAGAATTACCGATTTTTTGGAGTGTTAAAGTTGTCATAACTTATTTCTTCTCTTTATTTTTGGCAATTAAATGTTATAATAGATTACCTGTTTGATCTCAGCAAAGGACAAAACCATTGAAAGTGTTGCAGAGCAACACTTGGGGGAATAATCACGAAACTGTTTCCAGATAATGCCTTGGTCTATTTTTACCAGAGAAAAAACTATCGTCATAATGGCATTTTCTAACCTGAAGATTAATCTTCAGTTTGCTAGGCTAAAATCCGAAAGAATAACCAATTTTTAGCTTTAATTGACTTTGATCATGGCCATTAGTGGCAATATCTCCCTCGATACCCCAATCGATCACACCTTGGCGATTAATTTGCTGACGAATTCCCATACCAGTGCGAATTAAAACGCCACCATTACTATTATCGCCGGTAATTACGCCCAATTCTGCTAAAAAAGTGCGATCAAAACGTTTCGGATAACCAATCGGTCGCGAATAACCGAGAATTGCAGCGGGTAAAAAAGAGCGATCGCCGTTATCGGGATCGGTTTTTATGTTTAAATTGAGATTAAGATGCAAGCGATCAAATTGACCAACAGTTTTACTGGCAATTCCCCGCAGACGAAAATCTAATCCCCTAGAATTATTTCCCGTCGGTAATCCTAAATCAGTACGAATAGCAAAAGCGGGAACATTATCGTATTCACGATTGAAATTATAGAAAAAACCTACAGATAAATTTC
Organism: Microcystis sp. MC19; assembly: GCF_003019735.1. Classification (NCBI taxonomy): domain Bacteria; kingdom Bacillati; phylum Cyanobacteriota; class Cyanophyceae; order Chroococcales; family Microcystaceae; genus Microcystis; species Microcystis sp. MC19. Next base: position 4,505,887 of record NZ_CP020664.1, read on the forward strand.
CCAGATCAAAACCTGTATCATCACTATTAACTCGTCCTCCCAGTTGCGGATCGATGCCGATAATAATATGACCATTACGAATAATACCGTTGAGGTATTCAATATCAAACTCACCACCGAGATTACTATTTTCAGGAAAGACTAGACTTCCTCCAAATTCTATCGATTGTTCCCCAAAACCGAGACTTTCAGCATCATCAAAAGAAAGGGGACGACCAGAATCCAGATTATTATGATCGTTGGCAAAAACTGGATTAGTAAAACTAACGACTAAACTCACAGCAATTAATAAAAATCTTCTCATTTTTTGGGTTCCTCTTGATGATTGCTGTCGTCAGGTTTTTTCTCCGTATTAGGAGGGTTTTCCGGAGAGTGATTTTCGTGGTTATGGTGTTGGTGATCTCCTCCCTCATCTACTTGAGAATCATCAGGTTTTTTCTCGGAATTATCAGGATTGTCGTGATTATGACCTTCGTGAGAAATATCTGCTGGCATTAATCCCATCCCCGGAATTCCTGACTGAAAACGATGATCGTGTAGTCCTTCACCACCATAATTTTTTCCTGCTTCCATTTCCCGATGATTAGCAGCCATTACTAACCAAATAGCGCGGGTAATTTGTTCGTCTTTTTGTTGGGGAGTTAGCCAATCGGAAGCCAGAATATCATTAACCATATCGTGCAACATATGCAGGTTATCAAAGGTGTTAGATATTGCGGGAAAGCGTCGGGCAAACTTGGGACTAAGTTCGGCAAACATGGGCATAAAAGCTCGATCGGTGCGATACAATTCCTGACTATGGTATTGTTTTCCCACCTGTTTATAAGCTTGTTTTTGTTCTTCTAGCGTCTTTTCATAGAGTAAGTCATACATTGTTCCTTGTAACCAATGGTAGCCCCAAAATAAGCCATTAACTTTCGGATATTTCTGCCGAAAAGCTTTAGAATAGGGCTGGGAATCCAGATAGCCCATATTCATGGGTAATCCGGTAATAGCATAGGGAACTTTTGTCAAGTAAAATTGATATAATTTTTCAATTTCTGCTTCTTTTTCATCATTAGTTAATTTGCTGCTGGCTAAAACATCAACGGTTTGAGCATGGAAAATATGCGCCCACTCGAAGACCTGTTCTAAAACGCCGTATTTTCTGCCAAAAGTTGGGGAAATATTGCCCTCGTCGGGCATAAATTTAGGCGGATTTTTTAAAACCCAATTAATTTTTTGGTATGTCTTAGTTTCTAAATCTTTCGCTTTTCCTGTTACGATATCTTCGTAGGCAAAGGCATGACCAACAGCGATCGCATTCAAGTCTAAAGATAAATCTCTGACATTATAAATGGCATTATTATAAACCCCTCTTTGGGGATAAATATGATTACGTTGCTTGTTATACATCCAAGCTGGTATATTGTCAGGAATTGCTTGTAAAGTCTGAGTTTGAGGTGACTGAGTATGTAAATGTTGAGCAATGACAGGAGTAGAAATCAGTGCTACAGTTACCAATAAAATTAACTTTTTCATGATAGTTAAACCTTGAGATTAGGGCAAATAAATTGATCGTCTTTTGCTGGTGTATCCGTCCATCCTTGCAGGGTTTCGGTTAATTGTTGACGCAATAAAAGCAATTGTTCCACTTGTCGATCGATCTCAGCAATATGTTTAATTAATTTTTCCTGAATATCTCCACAGGGTAACTCACCCTGGTCATGAATCACTAAACATTCGCGGATCTGTTGCAGACTCAAACCCAAGGATTGCAATCTCTTGACAAATAGCAAGCGATGGACAGTATCGGGAGAAAATAGGCGAAATTGTCCCTCTGTCCTCTCAGGGGACTGAATTAATCCTAATTCCTCGTAATAACGAATCGTTTTAATTGAAACACCACTTTCTAGGGAAAGTTGACCGATTTTGAGCATTATTTTTGCTCCTTAATCCTATGGTTTCTCCATGATAAAATCTCCCCTTGACTGGAGAATCAAGGGGGGAGAAGAAATATTTTTTTTAACTGACTTTACACTCAACCCCAAAACCGACCAAGAGAACTTTTTCTAAGGGTTCTCCCTCCTGGGGACGTTGATAGTTAATAATTTTGCGAATTCGCAGGTCTGGATTAATTAAAGTAATTGAATCCACGGAAACACTGCGAGTATAATTGGTGGTCATCAATAACTCTCTGGTAGTGGAATCAAAGCGAAAAGCGGAGATAATTGGTCTTGCTTCTTCGTAGGCGCGATCGCGAAGATAATCTCCTTCTAAATAACCATTATTTTCTGCTTTAACCACAAATAAAAGATTAAGATTTTGTCGCACTTCTTCCCCTTTTTCCGAGATGGTATAAAAACCCAAATTAAACCCGGGGATACTTTCTAAATCCGCAATATCAGCATAGTTATTATCTCTGAGAACTTTCTGTTTGATCTCCCTAGTCAGGGGTTGAATGAAGAATTCAGTACGGGAACGTTCCACTTCTTGAGCAGCTAGATAATGATAGGTTCTTTCCGTTTGCCAACTACCGACACAATAGGCAAAAAATTGCTGAAAAACTTCGGTATTCATAGATTTAATTCTCCTTATTGTCAGTATCTTAATTTTGAGTTATTGGATCGATAACTTCTTCCCGATTTTCAAAACCATAACAATCTCGAACCAGATAAAGTGGCCGGCCTTTTACTTCCTCATAAACCCTGCCAATATATTCGCCAATAATACCAAGAGTGAGTAATTGAATTCCTCCTAAAAATAAGACAGCAACCATCAGAGAAGCGTATCCAGGTACATCGATTCCTAAAATAATAGTCCTGAGCATTAAAAAACTAGCATAAACAAGACTAACAAGTGCAATGATAAATCCCACATAAGTCCAGACTTTCAGAGGTAAAAAACTAAAGGAGGTAATACCATCGATGGCAAAATTCCATAATTTCCAGTAATTCCATTTAGTTTGTCCTTGATACCGGGGTTCTCGATTGAATAAAATTGATGTCTGTTTATATCCCACCCAAGCAAATATTCCTTTCATAAATCTTTGACGTTCGGGCATTTTTTTAATTGATTCTACCACTCGACGATCGATTAAGCGAAAATCTCCGGTATTAGGGGGAATAGTAACCCGACTTAATTTATTTATGACTTGATAGAAACCTTCTGCGGTGAAACGTTTCAACCAACTTTCGCCAATTCTAACCCGACGGGACGCATAAACCACATCATAACCCTGCTGCCATTTTTCGATCATTTCGGCAATTAATTCGGGGGGATCTTGTAAATCAGCATCAATAGGAATAACTGCCATCCCCTGACTGTAATCAATGCCTGCTGACATGGCAATATCTTTGCCAAAATTACGGGATAAATTAACCACTTTAATTTGTGGGTAACGTTGATGATATTCCAGGAGATTTTTGAGAGTATTGTCACGACTACCATCATTGACGCAAACGATCTCATAACTACTATTTAGTCCCTCTAAAACCGCTAAAAGTCGTTGAAAAAGAGCAGCGATATTTTCTTCCTCGTTATAGAGAGGAACAACAACAGATATTTTCACTGGTACTTTATTTGATAGCATATTAATTGACAAAAAACCAGAGAAATTTCCTAACAAATATCAGCGACTAAAACTTGTTCGTACTTAGCCGCTGCTTGCTGCCAAGTATAATTATCTTCGATTAATTTGCGAGCATTTCTAGATAATTTTTCTCGCAAATCTGCCGATTCAAAAAGACTACTAATCGCCCTACAATATTCCTCAATACTATTAGCCCTTAAGGCTGCTAAAGGAACATTATTTCCCTCCACAGTTAATCCTTCTAAACCTCGATCGCTGGCCACCACCGGCACCCCCGCAGCCATGGATTCTAGGGTTTTGAACTTCATTCCAAAACCCGTTCTTAGGGGAATAACTGCCACAGTTGCCCGATGGAGATAGGTGGTCATTGATGGTACTCTTCCCGTCACAATGACTCCTTTTAACTTAGTTAATTCTTGCACTTCTAGGGATGGATTAGCACCGACTAAAGTTAAAGTAGTATCGGGGTAAGTAATTTGAATACGAGGTAAAATTTCTCTAGCTAAAAAACAGGCCGCATCGACATTAACCCAATAATCTAAGCCACCGATAAACACTAAATTATGTCCAGAAGGAGCCTGGGAACGATAGGGAAACAAATCTAGATCTACTGCATTAGGAATTAAATAAATCTCTCCATTGGGGGCAAATTCTTCCATTTGTTTTTGATCATCATCGGTGGTGACGACAATTTTTGAAAATTTCTGCACAGTTTTTTGTTCGTAGCGACGCATGAGAGGAAGGTAGAGACGATCCCGTAGTTCTTGACTAGAAACCCCAACTTCTAATTGACTTTTGCAGGTTTGATAGAGGGAACTATGCACATCAATTACTGTCCTAATTTGCTGTTGCCATTGGGGACGAATATAAATTTCATTAACACTATGTTCACTGGTGATTACTGAGAATTTTTGACTCTTAACTGCCCTATCTATCCAGTTCTGCATCTCTTGAGAATAGCCAAAAAGTACATTGGGAGGGGTTCCCGTTTGCAGGAATTGAGCTAATCTTTGCAGTTTAGCAATTATTCCAGTTTTGGCATCTCGAGGACGGGGAAAAACTACCAATTCACTAACAAAGTTACCTAACTTTTCTATCTCCTCATCGCTGACATCAGCACCACGTTGAACGAGGAGAGTAATATCATGATTTTTGCTGAGATACTTAAGTAAATTAAAAGTTCTGCCCTGAGTTCCCCCTCTGGTGGGGGGATAGGGAAAGGCGGAACTAATCATTAAGATATTCATAGCTATTCCTCTAAACGATTTTCTAGCATCATGGGGACAATATCGGTCATTTTGTATCGTGCTTGCCAACCTAATTTTTCCTTAGCTTTGCGGGGATTGCCGCGACTAATGGCTAAATCTGTTGGTCTTAACAAACTTCGATCGGAAATTACATGATCTGGCCAATTTAAGCCCACAGTAGCAAAAGCTGTGGCGACAAAATCCTCCAGTTTTGAACTTTCTCCCGTGGCAATGACGTAATCATCGGGTTGCTCCTGTTGCAGCATTAAATACATCGCTTCAACGTACTCCGGCCCCCAACCCCAATCCCTTTGAATATCCATATTTCCTAAGTGTAAAGTCTCGGTACTTCCCCGGGCAATTCTAGCCACGGCAGCGATGATTTTTTGAGTAACAAAGCGCTCGGGACGCAGGGGAGATTCATGATTGAAAAGTATGCCTGAACAGGCAAAAATTCCGTAGGCTTCTCGATAATTAGCCACTTCCCAAAAAGCCGCCGATTTGGCCACAGCGTAGGGACTGCGAGGACGAAAAGGGGTATTTTCGTCGGCAGAATTATCGCCGATATCCCCGAAACATTCACTCGATCCCGCATTATATAATTTAATCTTTGCCCCAGTAAATCGAATTGCTTCTAAGAGATTTAAGGTTCCCGTGGCAATACTTTCTAAGGTTTCCACTGGCTGCTCGAAGGATAAACCCACAGAACTTTGTCCAGCCAAATTATAGACCTCATCGGGCTGAATTTTAATCAACACCTGTAGGACACTGCGAAAGTCATTCAGTGCCATTGATTCTAGTTTGACCTGTTCCTTGATTCCCAAACGTTTCAGGTTACTAAAAGAGGACATTTGGGCATCCCGGGAGGTCCCACAAACTGTATAGCCAGCTTTTAACAGTAATTCGGCTAGGTAGGCTCCGTCCTGCCCCGATATACCACAAATTAACGCTTTTTTACCCATTTATTTACAATAATTTACTTTTGAGGGTTTAACATCGCTTTGGCGGCTTCGCTTAAATAACCGATTTGTCCGTAGGCAAAGAGAAGATTATCAAAGCTTTTAGCAGGATCATTGATAAATTTGACTGATTTCACTAATCCTCTCGCCAAACGTTCACCTCCTCGCCCAAATTGAGCCAATCCCGTCCTTCCTGCCACTTCTTCCCGGTAGTGTTCGCTGATGCCTTGCCACCAACTGCGACGCATAAACCATTGACGATTGATTCTTTCTGGGGCAACATTGTGTTCCACCAGTGCTTCGGGAAAATAGCCCACTTGCCATCCCTGGGCGATTGCCAGTTCTGTAGTGTATAATTCCTCGTTAGAGAGAAGTTTTTGGCCAACTCTTCCCAATTTAGGGTCAAAACCGCCAATTTTCTCCAAGAAATCTCGCCGAATTGAGTAATTAACCCCTCGCGGAGTTAAATCCGCTTGGCTAATATATATCACATTGTCGCCCAAATCGAAAGCCCCTAAACCCGCTGCTAAATCATCGGATAACCAATTGGGTTGACTGTAGCCTTGCGGCCAAATCAGGGTAACTTTACCCCCCGCTACTGCCAGTTTTTCGTTATTTTCGTAGGCATTTAACAGAATTTGCAACCATTGAGGACTTGCGATCGCATCGTCATCCAAATAAGCTAGGATCGGCGCTCTAGTTTCCTTCGCCCCCCGATTTCTGGCGGTAGATAGCCCTAAAATAGGTTCGTAAACATATTTTAGCCGCCCATCTCCCAGACGAGACTCGACCACTTGACGGGTTTTATCGGTAGATGCGTTATCAACCACTAAAATCTCGCAATCTGGGCAGGTTTGCGCCAAAAGACTATCGATCGCTCCTTCTAGGTAGTGATCGCGGTTGTGGGTACAGATAATCCCTACTATCTTAGGAGCCATGGCTATCAAGGTTACTCATTCAATACCCTAAAACTTAACATTCCTTTGGAAAAATGTAAAAATACTTTTAAAGCCGTCAGCCGTCAGCCGTCAGCCGTCAGCTAGACAATAGTGATGATAACTAGAAAAATGACCAATTAATTGCCGGTTCTTCGGTTTGTGTTATGCAATAGACGGGGTTATAAGAGATGAAACCATTATAGAGAAAGACATTTGGCTATTTTTGTCAATTGTTTTCCATCTAGAACGAATTAATCAATTAAGTCTCTGGCCAAATAAGGATGTAGTCTATTTATGCCACCCGCTCGAACCATACCAAGTAACGAAGAGCCTAATTGCCTTTCTCAAGTAACAAGCTGATAAGTGGGTGGGTGGAATTAAATATAAGATGAACGTAGGTTGGGTTGAAGCATGAAACCCAACGCCTGCATGGGTTACGCTACCGCTAACCCATCCTACAAATAATTGTGCCTCCCTACTTAACTGATAACTGATAACTGATAACTGATAACTGATAACTGAAATATTATGCCAAAAGTAACTGTTTGTATTCCCACCTATAACCGCGCCGATTATCTCAGCTATTCGATTAATACTGTGTTGCGGCAGACCTATGAAGATTTTGAGTTAATTGTCTGTGATGATGGTTCTTCTGATCGTACCCCAGAAGTGGTGGCAGCATTTGAGGATTCGAGAATAATTTATCTGCGTCATCCTCAAAATATGGGCAGAAGTTTAAATATGCGATCTGGTTTTACTGCTGCTCGGGGAGAATATTTTATTAAATTCGATGATGACGATGGACTAACTCCTGAATTTTTAGCGAAAACTGTCCCTATTTTAGAGCAAGAAAAAAACGTTGATTTTGTCTGTACCGATCACTGGATCATTGATAGATTTGGACAAAGAGTTGCATCGGCAACAAAAAAAAATTCGGCGAAATGGGGCAAAGATAGATTACAACTAGGAATTATTCCTGATTTAGAAAGAGAAACTTTTTCCTATCAAAGTTTACAGGTGGGTTCGACTCTTTTTCGTTATCGATCTTTGGCTGATGTGGATTATATGCGCCCTCAGGCGGATGGTTGTGAAGATTTTGATTTATTAGTGCGTTTAGCTTTAGCGGGAAAACAAGCTTATTTTCTGCCAGAATTATTAATGGAATATCGTTTTCATGGAGGTCAAACTAGCTTAAAACAAGCGGTTCACTTTTTGCAAGCTAACTTGTTTTGTACAGAAGGTTATCACTTTAACGATGTAAAATTAGAAGAAGAAAGAGTGAAAAGGACGGCTTTTTTACAGGAATCTTTGGGAATAAAATTAATTGAAAAGGGAGACAGCGAAGCTGGGCGAGTTTTAATAGAAAAAGCTTCAAAATTGTCAGGAAAATCCCAACGGGCCAGACTGGGTTTACTGCTTTCCTATTTACCTCTCAACTTGAGACAATTAGCTTTTCAAGGTTTCCGTCAACTACGCCCCAAAGATTACGTCGAACAGGTGAGAGCCGTATAAACTATAATTTATAGCAGTTATCTTATGTCGATACCAAATTGGGTTAGACTTTATCTTTGTGGGAAACGCTGCCAGTTTTTTAATTTAACTATCTATGGATACTATTCACGTTACAGGAATTCGTGCCTACGGTTACACAGGATATCTGGCCGAAGAACAGGTTTTAGGTCAATGGTTTGAGGTGGATTTATCCCTGGAAGTTGATATCAGCATTGCTGGCAAAAGTGACGCGATTGAAGATACCCTAGATTATCGACAGGCGATCGAAATTGTCAAACACCAGATTGAAACCAGCAAATTTGCCCTCGTGGAAAAATTGGCCACAATTATCGCCGAGGATATCCTCAAAATCGAGCGAGTGCGACAGGTAAGAGTACAATTATCGAAACCCGCCGCCCCAATTCCTAATTTTACCGGTAAAATCACCATTGATATTACTAGATCTCGTTGAGTTTACGGGTATTATTGACTAAACTTTGCGCAAAAGCGTCAAAACGTTGGGAAAGCTTCTCATCAAGGATTTTTCCTTCTTCGTTGAAGACTTGCCACGCTTGTCCTAAGCTAATTTGTTCGGGAATTACCCAAGCATGAACCCAACGGAGAATAATTCTTAAATCATTGAGGGCGTTACTATTGGATTGGCCGCCTAAAACACTGATTAATCCGGCAACCTTTCCCGATAACTCCTCAAAACTCATTAAATCTAGGGCATTCTTCATCACACCACTGACACTGCCATGATACTCTGGTGTCGCCAAAATTAACCCCGCTGCCGATTTAACCGTTTGCTGCATTTTGGCCACATCGGGATAGTCAGAATAGTCATCTCCCCCGTTACAGAAGGGTAAAGAGAGTTTTCTCAGGTCAATTATCTCCGTTTCTACTCCTAACGCCCCTAATCGACTGATAGCAACTTCTAACGCCATCGCACTATAGGAGCCAGGGCGTAAACTGCCATTAATACCAACGATTTTGATCATAGAACTTATACAAACTCATAACGACTACATATAAGCTAACAAAAAAAGAGGTAATTGGGGCAAGCTTACTTAAAAAAATATGTCGATGGGGCGGGGAGAGCGATCGATCTAAGTTTTAATGGGAGTAGAAAGAACGATTTATTCCATTTCCCCTGATTGCCATGCCAGAATTTCTCGATTTTCTCAAACATAAATATGCCTATGTGGCTATTGGTGAATTCAAACCGGGGTGTTTTTCCGAGGCCCAAAAACTCTACGAAAAAGCCGTTTCCACCTATTCCACAGGATTCCAGGGGGCTTTTCTGTTGCAAAAACCCGGAACCGACGAAGGCATTGCCGTGATCATCTGGGATAAAATCGATGATATGGAGGCAAATAAAAGCGAAGCCCACGAATTATTGCTGAAATCCATGGCGCCTCTGTTTGCGAAACCTCCTGTCACCGATTTTTACGAAGTATGTAGCGAGATAGAAGGTTCCCCCATTTAGGAATAATGTTTCTTTTCGGTGGCGATTAATTTGGCGGCTAAAACCCCGCCTAGAAAACCGAATAAATGTCCTTGCCAAGAAATCCCCGGACGGGAAGGCAAAACGCCCCAAATTGTGCCACCGTAGAGTAAAAAGACTAGAATTGACAAGAGTATAGAAGGAATATTTCTCTGGAAATAGCCCCGCAGTAATAAAAAACCTAAATAGCCAAAAATCAAGATACTTGCCCCGATATGGATGGATCCGGGAGCAGCAAATAACCAGACTCCTAACCCCCCCACCACCATGGTCAACCCAGTCACAATAAAAAAGTCACTGGTTTCCTGTAACATCACCAACCAACCGAGAATTAGGAAAGGAACCGTATTAGCAATAAGATGGGAAAAGTCCCCGTGTAGGAAAGGTGCGAAAAGAATACCCCGCAATCCGATGACTTGATGGGGAATAATCCCGAAATAGTCTAAACTGCCCCGAAAAACAAATTGATCTAAAATCTCTAACAGCCAAAAAATTGCCACAAAGGTAGCGAGGATTATTGCTTGGGTTTTTATTTCTTGCCGTGATCCTTGACTCATAAGATTGATGGATGAGTGATTTTTTCCCATTATAGCCCCCCAGATCAGTTATCAGTTATCAGTGATTCAGTTATCAGGTGTGAGTTTTCTGTTTACTGTTTGCTGTGGGACAAAGAGGGGCTAATTGACAGGAAAAACAAGCGGGATTTCTTGCTTTACAAACCGCCCGGCCGTGGTAAATAATACTAATAGAAAAAGTTTCCCAATCTGGTTGAGGTAGTAAAGCCATTAAATCCCGCTCAATTTTCACCGGATCGTTATTAGTAGTTAAACCCAAACGATTACTTAAGCGCTTAACGTGGGTATCTACTGTCACCCCTTCAATAATCCCGTAAGCGTGAGCAAGTACCACATTAGCGGTTTTTCTAGCTACCCCGGGTAAAGTTAATAATTCCCCCATTGTCTTGGGTACTTCCCCCTGAAAATCCTTGAGAATTTTTTGACAAGCACCCTGAATATTTTTAGCTTTATTGCGATAGAATCCCGTGGAACGAATTAGGGTTTCTAACTCCTCTCGCTCGGCAAAAGCTAAGGATTTAGCATCGGGAAAACGGGCGAATAAAGCAGGAGTCACCTTATTTACCCGCTCATCAGTGCATTGTGCCGAGAGAATCACTGCCACCAATAACTGCACGGGAGTTTGATAATTTAAGCTACAGGTTGCCTCTGGATATAATCGCTTTAAGTTGCTTAAAATCTCTAGGGCGCGTAGTTGAAGCTTAGTTTTTTTTCGCGGGGCCATCACTGGAATAAATCCTGAAAAACTGCTAGGTTAACCGTATCGCGCACGATCAAGAAAACTCCTAATCCTAGGAGTAAAACTAGACCTGTTTGCATGATGTTATCTTGCAGTTTAGTTGGGAGAGGTTTACCTACTAAAGCCTCGATTAATAAAAATACCAATTGACCACCATCAAGGGCAGGTAAAGGCAGAATATTAATCACCGCTAAGTTGATACTAATTAGGGCGGCAAATTGAAAAAGATTCCCCGCATCATTACGAGCGATCGCCGCTCCGTATTCAACAATTTTAACCGGTCCTGCTACCTGTTGAACATTTTCTTTAAAGTTACTAACTAACTGCCCAAAACCTTGCACGGTTAATAGGGTTAATCGTTGAAATTCCCTCGCACCCAAGCCAAAAGCTTGCCCAAAATTATCGGCTTTCAGGTGAGTTTCTTCACCGTTGGGAGCCAATCTAACCCCAATTTTACCCTGACCATCACTGCCCAATTCAGGAGTAACGATTAAATCGAGCGTTTCTGTGGGGCGTTTGATGGTTAATTTTAGGGGTTGATCGGGGGAAGATTGAATAATGTCACGGAAGTCAATAATGGCATTTTGAGAAGCAGTAAGGGGCTGATCATTGACAGCAAGAACGATATCCCCCGCTTTCATTCCCGCTTGTTTGGCGACGGAATTTTCAGCAGTGAAAACCTCTGGAATAATTACCCCTTCTTGATAGTTAATTTGGGTAAAACCCACCGTAGCAGCTTGGGTAACAAGCAAAAAATAGGCAAAAATTAAATTAGCAATTACTCCCGCACTAATGACGATAGCTCGATCAAAAACAGGACGATTGCGTAATAAATCAGGATCGTTATTGGGAATTTGACTATCGGGATCGTCATCGGGAAAACCAACGTAACCCCCTAAAGGAATGGCGCGGAGGGCGTATTCCGTTTCTTTACCTTGATATTTAGCTAAAGCTGGACCAAAACCGATGGAAAAGCGATTAACATGGATAGATTGCCCACGAGCGGCGGCAAAATGACCTAGTTCGTGAACGACAATTAATAGGGCAAGTACACCGATCGCTATTAAAACTGACATGATGATCAAATTATAATGATTTAGCTTTTGTTTATTGTAAGCGATCCTCCCGGGCAGATTGCAAAAAATCTTTAGTTATCGCTAATTTTTCGATCATTTATGGTAAAAGAGATCTTAACCGCCTAATCTGACCCGACGGAGAGCGATCGATGCCTTTGAGTGAGCGCGCCCAGCAATTAATCCCAAAAGCGAGAATCATTAGTTTCGCTAATTGGCCCTATCAGCAAGCAGCGATCGCTGTTTGGCAACAAGCGGATGATCAAACTCGCTATCTCAGCGACAGCGATTTAGATACTATCGTCAATTTAGAGCCTGATTTACTCGTTTCTATTCAGCAAGCTCGAAAACTGCGGCATAATGCTAATATTATCGTCGATAACGCTCGTCAGGCTTTATTAAGCCAATTTCCTACCATTTTTCAACCCGGGGGTGCTCTTCATCCACCCTACCGCGCCGAAGCTTGTTGGCGTGATTTCTGGAACTTTTTACGTTGTATTACCTACGGTGTCGCCGGACAGCAGATTCCCTATACCAGTGCCGAGGGATTGGAAAATATGCGTCTTCTTTACCAAGAATTACAAGTACCATTAGGGGCGATGATTTCGGGATTAGAAGCCTTAAAACAATACAGTTTAGATTATTTTAGTGACTCAGAAAAAACCGCAATTGCTCCCTATTTTGATCACTTAATTACGGTTATGAAAAAGTTTTAAAACCGCGGCATTTAATCCGTGTTAAAATAGTGAGGCCAACAGTTAAAAATGCCGCTCACTGAGGTTAAAACTCTGTTGAACCCATGAAATCATCGGCGCGGGTGAGCCTGTTAGGGCCACCAAAAACCTCGATCGAGTACCTAGCGGGTCGAGGTAGTTTATAAAAGTAAGGGAGATTAAACCTCTTGCGTAATTAATTTTTGAGGGTTCAAAAACGGCACAAATAAGGATTAAATTGCATAAAATCTGTAAATAGACCATTTAATTGATTATTATTCATTCTTAATTCTCCTGGCTACTGACTACTGGCTACTGACTCCTAACCCTAACAACAATTTTTGATTTTTACAAGAGGTCTATTCTATGGATGTCAAAGCGAAATTACTAGAATTGATCGCTGGTAGAAATCGCGGACTCCTGGCCACGGAAAGCGACCGCGTGCGGATTTTAGCGGCGATCGAACAATTGGAGGACCACAATCCCCATCCTCATCCCCTGGAAGTTAAACAACTATTAGGGGGCAATTGGCGTTTACTATTCACCAGCAGCCGCGGCATTCTGGGACTAGATGGCCTACCTTTTTTTCAATTAGGGCAAATTTATCAATATCTCGACCTGAACAAGTCAAAACTTTACAATATCGCCGAAATTATCGGCTTACCTTGGCTAGAAGCGGTAGTAATCGTCTCCGCTACCTTTGAACCCACATCCGAGCGTCGGGTAATGGTCAAATTTGAGCGCTCGATCCTCGGTCTGCAACGTCTTCTCAATTATCATTCTCCCCAAGAATTTATCGAAGCGATCGAAAGTGGCCAAAAATTTCCTCCCCTCGATTTTTCCTTCAATAATCGCCCACAAACAGGTTGGCTCGATATCACCTATCTCGATGAAGATCTCCGCATCGGCCGCGGCAGCGAAGGCAGCGTCTTTATCCTCGCTAAGGAAAAAACCTAACTTAAGAGCTATTCAGGAGACTCCGAGACTCCGAGACAGCTTTTATGTATTCTCCCCACTACCCCACTACCCCACCTCCCCACTACCCCAGTACCCCAGTACCCCACTTGTTGCTCCCTTGCTCCCTTGCTCCCTGAGATCAATGCCCCGATCGGTTAGAATCAAAATATGGGAAAAAAATTCTTTAATTTCGGGAACCTTTGCTGACTTATCCCGTCCTCAAGCCCTGAGTGAGGAGTTTATATCCTTAGAGGAAATCCCATGAGTCAATCGATTCCAGCATCTTGGTCACTTGAGGCCAAAAAGTCTCAAAACCCCGTGTCACCTGACAAACTCTCCAACTATGATCTGATTGCACGCTGTCAGGAAGGGTGCCTGCCTGATCGAGCAGCCTTTGCGGAACTGCTGCGGCGCTATCAGGCTCATGTTGATAAATTACTCTATCATTTGGCTCCCGATTGGCAAGATCGCGCTGATTTGGCTCAAGAGGTCTGGATTCGCGTCTATCGCAATATTAACCGTCTCCATGAACCCCTCAAGTTCCGCGGTTGGTTGAGTCGCATTGCTACTAATCTTTTTTACGACGAATTGCGGAAACGCAAGCGGGTTAATCACCCCATTTCTCTCGATGCTCCCCGGCGCGTGGAAGATGGCGAAATCGATTGGGATATCGAGTCCGATTACCCCAGTCCCGATGAACATCTCACCACCCACGAATTCTACGATCAATTACAAGCGGCGATCGCTGATTTACCAGAAGCTTTTCGGACAACTATTATTCTGCGAGAAATTGAAGGTATGGCCTACGAAGAAATTGCCGAGATCACGGGAGTTTCTTTAGGAACTGTTAAATCTCGCATTGCTCGCGCTCGCGCTAAATTACAATCTGTTTTACAGCCCTATTTTACGGAAGGCTAAAGAAAATTGTGGTGATTCGGCACTAACGGTCGAAGTGAGGAGTCGTTAAAGTTAACTAGCTCCGTGCTGGTGAAAAGTGATTGCATACCGATCGCTTCTGGTCGAGGTCAACCATGAATAATTATCAACCCGAAGACGTTCAATGGATCAAGTCTTTGTTACGTCACGATGAGGGGGATTCCCAATCCGCAACCGAGGATATTTTATTCTTAGATGAGGATAACGAAGCAGCTCATCGTTTCGATTTAATTAGCGCCTATATTGATAACGAAGTAACGGTAGAGGAAAGGAAGCTAGTTCAGCATTGGTTAGACCATGATGCTGCCGCTAAAAAACTCTATCGGCAGCTCTTGGGATTACAAACTAATTTAAGGCAGATTCCCGCACCGGTTACTATTGCCAGCGACCGATTGGCAGAACAGGTGTTCAGAAAAGTCGATGGTCAGCGTCGTCGGCAATATTGTGTTTATGGTGGCGCAATTTTAACGGCTATGGCGATCGCTGTTGGCTCCTACTTCGTCTCGGGACGCAACGATCCCCTCTCCCAAATGGCCAGCAGTCCGAGCAGTATTAG
The DNA here is from genome assembly GCF_003019735.1 of Microcystis sp. MC19. Classification (NCBI taxonomy): domain Bacteria; kingdom Bacillati; phylum Cyanobacteriota; class Cyanophyceae; order Chroococcales; family Microcystaceae; genus Microcystis; species Microcystis sp. MC19. The sequence continues at coordinate 4,521,149 of NZ_CP020664.1, forward strand.
CCAAGAGGGAGACCATTTGATGATTGCTCTTAACCATCCAATTATGGAGATTCCCACAACGGAAGAGCCAAAAGAGAATGGCCAAAGGTAAGGTCTATGGGGATAAATGCCAGCATTCTCGTGCGATCGCCCAATCTTCCGCCGTAGCAATTACCATCACTCTTACTTTAGATGTGTCGGTGGCGATATCCTCATCCCGGGGATGGGCGGCATTTTTAGCCAAATCTAACTCTAAACCCAAAAAAGACCAGCCTTGACTGGCTTTTTCCCGCACTAAAGCTGAATTTTCGCCGATTCCTGCCGTAAATACCAACACATCTAACCCCTCTAGAGAAGCGATCATCGATCCGATTAAACTTTTCAGACGATGAATATACATCTCAAATGCTAATTTTGCCCTCTGGTTGCCTTCGGCCATTGCCGTCGTAATTGCCCGCATATCCCCAGAAATACCCGAAATTCCCTTTAAACCCGATTCTTTATTCAGTAAACTATTTAAACTATCGGGATTGTATTGATATTCTCGCTCTAGATAAATCAGAATCGCCGGATCGATCGAACCGCTGCGGGTTCCCATCATCAATCCCTCTAGGGGAGTAAATCCCATAGTAGTATCAATACTTTTACCCCCTTTGACTGCCGATAGGGAAGCACCATTACCCAGATGACAGACCACCATTTTCAACGATTCTAGGGGTTTTCCCAACAATTCGGCGGCCCGTTGGGAGCAGTACTGATGACTGGTGCCATGAAAACCATAGCGACGGATTCCCAGTTCACTCCATTGGTAGGGAATGGGATAAAGAGAAGACTGAGGAGGGATAGAACGATGAAAAGCGGTGTCAAACACTGCTACTTGAGGAACATCACCCAAAACTTGCTCGATCGCTTCAATTCCTTCTAAATGAGCGGGATTATGGCTAGGAGCAAGGGGGATCAGCTTTTTAATCGTTTCTTTGACTGGGGGAGTGATCATGGTTGCCTGGGAATATTCCGTGCCACCATGGACAACTCGATGACCGACTATACTAATGTCGGTGAGATTGGCCACCACCTTAGTTGTTCCAGTTACTAAGGTATCTAACATCCGAGCAATTGCCGCCGGACGATCCTGACTAGAAAGATTAATTTCCTGTTTAATTCCCTGAGCTTTTACCGTTAAAACCCCGTAATCAGGGTTAACCGTCCAATCGATCCCCGCTGCCCAAATTGGTTGGGGGGGATGGGAGGGGAGAAGCTCTAAATCGTATAAACAACTTTTTTGACTGCTCGATCCTGCATTTAAGACCAGAATTTTCATAGAAAAGCTCAATTAGGAGGTGGCTTGTGCTGATCATAATCAAACTCAGGTTAAGCCTAGATAAAATCGATTACTTTTGGGGTTTTTCTTCAGGAAAATTTTATCTGGCCGCCATCACCCATCCCTGACTTGAAAGAGGGTGTAGGGTGTGGGGTGTGGGGTGTAGGGAAGGAAACCTCTTTCATCTCTGGTGGTGAAAATTTTTTCATCGAGACTGACTCTGGCAATATTACAAAACTTTATCAAAAAAAAGTCAAAATAGAGCCTCTAGGGTTATAAAATACAAGAATGCCCCTTGTGAAATTGATCCAAGAAGCTACCTCTGATGCAAGTTAAGGCCTCTAAAGTGGATTTAGAGCTAGTTCTCGTCCTTTTCACCAGTGGAATATCAACATCGCACCACGAATCTCTAGAACGGAATTTTTGCGTATTCTAGATAACCGTGATTACTAGAGGATTTCTTAAGTATGTCAGAGGTTACTGCCGTTACAGATGCCACCTTTAAAGATGAAGTTTTAGATAGTGCCGACCCTGTCCTAGTGGATTTCTGGGCTCCCTGGTGCGGCCCTTGTCGAATGGTGGCTCCTGTTGTCGAGGAAATTGCCAAACAGTTCGAGGGGGAAGTCAAGGTGGTGAAACTCAACACCGACGAAAACCCCAATATCGCTAGTCAGTACGGGATTCGCAGTATTCCCACTCTGATGATCTTCAAAGGAGGTCAAAAAGTCGATATGGTGGTCGGGGCTGTACCTAAAACCACTTTAGCTAATACCATAGATAAACACCTGAAACCTGATGATCCTCAAAAGGGGTCAAAAAGTTGATCTAGTGGTCGGGGCTGCACCGAAAACTACTTTAGCTAATACCATAAATAAGCATTTGGGGGTTAACTAGGTTTTCTGGTAACGCATACCGGGTAACTGAGTCACTAAACCTATTAATTCTAATTCCAATAAGATCCCCGCCACTTCTGAGGTGGGGATTTGCATTTTTTGAACAATAATGTCAAACAACAGGGCATCTCTGTCAAATAACTGATACACTTGTGCTAGTCTAGGTTCTAGATTGACTGGAGGAGCAGCATTAACGACCGAGGATGTGTCTGGAGGAAGTGAAGGGGAGAGATTAACCGGTGCGGATTGGTTCGTGGTGGGAATTGCCCCCAACATTTCTAATAATTTCTCCTCAGAAACGATAATTTCTGCCCCCTGATGAATGAGTTGTAAACAGCCCCTAGCGGCGGCAATATCGGGAGAATTGGGTAAAGCATAGATATCGCCGCCAAATTCGTTAGCATAACTAGCTGTAATCAGGGAGCCAGACCTTTCGGGGGCCTCGATAACAATCGTCGCGCGACTTAAACCGGCGATAATGCGATTACGACTGGGAAAATGGGCTTTATTCGGCTGAGTTGCGGCGGGATGTTCACTAATGACTAAACCCTGCTTTTGGATGTCCGCCTGTAGCTGCCGATGACGACTAGGATAAACCACATCGACCCCCGTTCCCAAGACGGCAATCGTTCTTCCCCCTGCTTTTAAACAGCTTTGGTGTGCCTCGCCATCAATTCCTTCGGCCATGCCAGAAACAATAGTAAATCCCTGTTGGGCCAAAAGGGTACTTAAGCGCCGCGCCCAGCGCCTGCCGTGATCCGTGGGGTTACGAGTACCCACAATGGCGACGGTGGGGATATTTCCCTGATTTTCCTCTAAATTGACCTTTCCTTGATAGTAAAGTAAGGGGGGAGGACTGGGAATTTCCCAGAGAAAGCGGGGATATTCTGGGTCGCTAGGAGTCCAAAAAAGGGGGTTTTTCTGGATATGTTCGGCGAAAAGAGCTTCTGGGTCAATTTGCGCTCGCCCTTCCCGTACCGCTACCATTGACTTTTTGCCAAATCCCGCCACTTCTGCGATTGCAGTATCGGTGGCATTCCAGGCCACAGCGACACTGCCAAAATGTTGATAGAGTCGCTTTAGGGAAATTGACCCAACTCCAGCAATACTTGACCATGCTAACCAATAAACGCGCTCGTCTGTCAATTTAAAAAGCTCCTCAGACCAAGTAATATTTTCAGTCAGTTTTAACCGACTGCGGCCAGATGACCCTAATTTATTTTAATCTTGCCGGAATCCCTTCCATTAGTTGTTGAGGTATTGTTGAGCCTCGTCCATGTCTTTCACTTTTTTAACAGGTGAATAAGTTGTTCTTGATCTTCTGGGGGAAGTTGTTCGGTTGCCTCTAGTATTTCTGCAAAAGTGGCTTGAGTCATGGTTTTAGTTGGTTATAGTGGTCTTTGGAGCCAATTGTAGCAGTAAGGGTAGAATATCTTAGCATAGCGTAACGGATATAACAGACAAATTTATTGTAATTTAAAGCTAAAAACTGCGTTAAATAATGCCCCCGAAGAAATCAGTGATCGTATTTTTTTTAAGAACGTAGAATATCGGACAAAATATCTACAATTAAGGTTTGGGTTTTTAATGATAATGAGCCTAGTTCACGCTGAATCAGTGAAGAGCGAAGTGTTACTAAATGATCAAGTCTGATGGCTGACGATTGGCGAAGACCACTGATCATAAAATCTGGATTTTCTGGTCTCAGAATAATATCTGTATGAAGGGGATTTTCTGGAATACGACTGGTAATTAGGGCAAAGATAATGTGTTGATAGCCTCCAATTTGATTGGTTAGGCAATAAGCAGGACGAACCTTACTGGAAGATAAATCGTCGAAGGGAAATTGAATTAATACAATTTTACCCTTCATTAGTTACAGGTTGTCCATCGTTAAGAGTATAAATATCTTCTTCGGGATCTTGCAGAAAAGCAAAGCTAGGGTTATGGGAAACGGCATCTAGCCAGTTTTTTTCGTTCAGTTCATCCTCCGACATCAAAAGAATGACGCGCACAAACCGATCTTTTTCTTGGGGAATAGGATGATCAAGTTGAATTTGTCCTTGGGTATTGAGGATACCAGTGGTTTCAATCGCACGCATAGCAAAACCTAAAAGAAGTGATTCGATTCTAACATTAAAGTAACCATAAAAAGCGGTGACGGGCAACTACAGCGATCGCTATTCTCAGGCTCCCCCTATGGCTCTCCTCGACTTTGTATGATAATCATTGCTTATCATTCCTTGTAGTTTTGCCAGACAAGGGTTTAAAGACTATATTTCCAGAAAATTATCGGCTGCATCTCCTATTTGTGACTTTCCCTCACCTATAGGTGAGCAGTAGAAGTTATTCAAAGAGGGCGAATGCAATTCGCCCCTACAATAATATTATTACGCCAATGGTGGCTCCCAACTGATAAAAGTTAACTGTTAACTGATTAGGGGAGATCGCACACAACACGAAAACCGATATCGTTGCGAATATCGGCAACGCTTCTGCCTCGATACGCTGAGCTATAGGCCAAAGGGTCGCGGCACCACGAACCGCCACGCCGTATTATTGATGACTTATTAGTTATATTGTTATCTCTCCATGCAAGACTGCCATTTTCTCTAATATTGTCTGGTTTGCGAGCATAACTTTCATGATTTTGATCAGCACACCATTCCCAAACATTGCCGTCCATATCATAGATTCCCCAAGGATTAGGCCGCTTTTCCCCAACAGGATGGGTTGTATTATTTGAATTACCATCAACCCAGGCATAATCTCCTAGTTGCTCTTTATCATCGCCAAAACTAAATCGGGTTTTTGTACCAGCGCGACAGGCATATTCCCATTCTGCTTCTGTAGGCAAACGGTAGTTTTTTCCGGTTAACTGGCTCAATTTTTCACAAAACTCTTGAGCATCAAACCAATTAATGGTTTCTACCGGGTTCTGGGGATTTCCTGAAAACCTGGAAGGATTATATCCCATCACCGCTTGATACTGTGCTTGGGTGATAGGATATTTGCCTATCTGAAATGCTGGCACAATTACTTCATGTATCGGTTTTTCATTCTCATTCTCATTAGAACCCATGTTAAATTTACCAGCGGGTATATCCACCATTTCTGGGTTAAAGTTTGGTAAAATTACAGTTTCAGTTTGCCGAATTATCTTGGGCGATACTTGTAATAACTTATCAACATTTACCTTCGCCAAGCTGAATTTGGGGTTAATTTGTAAGACCTCCTCGGTTGTCGATTTTTCATAACCGTAAGCCATTAAAGCTTTAAGCTTAGTATGACTACCCCAATAGCGAATCGACTCCTCTTCATTTGGTGGACTCCACTCTCCCCGTGCAAATTTTTCTAATTTTGCTAAAATTTGCTTATCATTTTCCAAATCTGATAATAACAATGGCCATTTTAAACTAATCGCAGTAAATTTGCCTAACTGTTCAAAAGTTAGAGAAGGAACTGACAAATTATCATTCTCATCTCGCTCCTCAAAAAATAAACCAGTTTCATTAGCGATATAAACCTTGAGACGAAAGACATTGATAAAGTGTTTAATCCGTCGCGGATTGTAATCCAATGCAGGAGCCACCATCATAATGACATTCCGCACTGTTGGGGAATCTTTATCAAAATTGTTGACTTGAATCGCTTCTAATCGCTTAATTACAGCTGCTTGTGCTTTCTGTTTTTCGGTTTGTTCGGATTCTATCGAAGGATTATCTAGAGACAAGTTTTTTAAATCACTTGTCTGATTACTTGTTGCAGAAGTGAGATGCTTTTGCGAATTATTTCTCTGGGGTAAAGCTAACTTAAACTTACTCCAGAATGACTGAAAAAATTTAGAGGAGGATTTATCTGGCGGTAAATGCGGAGGCTGTGGAGTAGCAATCTTAGTCAAAAAACGCTCAAAATCTGACTGGGATGGTTGGGGAACTAAAAAGGGAAGCTGGACAAACTTTTCAATGAAAGTATAACCATAAGCTAACCCTTTATTAGCACTATGTCTGGCCAAAATATCAGGATCAATTTCTGTGGTTTCCGACGGTAAATACTTGAGAATGTTTTCGTATTTTACCGCTAAACTAGCGGCTACTTTTTCTCTGTCCATTCCTAAAATAAACACCACTGAAGGATCATCAGCAATCATCAAATTAATCGCCTGCATCAAGTCCGCTGATTTTGGATGTTCACAACGATCTAAATCGTCAATAAATACATATACCCGATCATTGCCAATATAAGCATCAACAATTTTAGCAAAATCTTCATGAAATTCTTCTACAAATGCCGATTGTTTTTTATAATCTGGGGCTTCTATGTATTTAATTAGGTTGTTTTTGGGGTTTTGGAGTAATCTTTGAAAATTTCTCAATAAACTCTTAATACCAGAGAAAATACCTGCTCCTGATAAGGTTAACCCGACCGCAGTAAATAATAATTTAAAAACTGAATTAATTTTGCTCCACAAAATATCTTGAGAGGTTGTTGCTCTGATTAATTCGTTAATTCCTTCAACTCCATAAATGATTAAAATAAAAGGAATGGCAATTGAGGCACAAATCACAAAAATTATTAATGGTAAAGCTTTAATTAATTCAAATAAGCCTTTTTCTAAGTTAAAACGCAATAATTGTAATTTAAAATATCCTAGGATAATTCGAGGTAAATCTCGCCAATTTTTGGGCGTAGAAATCTGCTTAATAAAAGACAGCGCAAAAGCTGCCCATACCGACTCCGCTTTATCGTGTCGCCAAGCATTAAACCAAACCGTCCGACCTCCCTTTTTTCGTAAATATTCCTCTAACATTTTCATAAAAGAAGACTTGCCACTACCCCACTCTCCCTCAACCGATAAAGTTAGGGGTGGTTGTGTCTGCTCATGCAACAAAAATTCAGCGATCGCTATTACATAAGGCTCAAATCCGAGAGCATCATTATTAGTCGCTTGATCGCTGACGCTAGTATTGCGGATAGATTCAGGAAAATCGGACATGGTAGTTATTTTTAGGTGACAGAGAACGGAGAAGAAAATAGATTACCTTATCAATTCGAGAAACGCTGTATATAACCCCCTATGCAACAAAAAAAGCAACGAAGAAAAGACATTTTCATAATATTATCTAAACCCTATAGGTTCTGTCAGTTAGGGGATAGAAGATTTAACTTAGTGTCTATAGAGTTATTGGGGTTTAGTTTTACTAGGAATCAGAATTAATGACCAGTAAGTAGCAGCCTCTGGATCGACTTCTGTAATCGGAATAATTTGCTGATTGGGTAAGGTTGCTCGTTCGATGTAGAGGGCGCGTTCTAATAATCCTAATTCCTCGAGAATATTGCGAACTTTAGCGAAATGTCTGCCTAATTTAATAATCGCTGCTGCATCAATAAAGGCTAGGCGATCCCGCAATATTTCCGCCTCTAAAGTAGCGGGCATAATACTAAATACGTCATTTCGATAAGTGATAGGTACACCCAGCATTGCTGCACTTGCCATCACTGAAGAAATACCCGGCACGACTTCAATGGAAAAGCGATCGCACAAGCGATTAAAGATATACATAAACGTGCCATACAACATCGGATCGCCCACACATAGAACCGCCACATCTCGACCTAAGTTTAACTGTTCGGCGATATTTTCGGCGGCAATATCATAATGAGGTTGAGAACTGCGCTCGACACTAAAAGGCAAAGGCATGGGAATTTCTATCTGCTCGGGACGGATAAAATCCGAGACAATTGCCCGTGCCAAAACTTTGCCACTTTCTAAGGTAGGATAGGCAATTACCGGAACAGTTGTGAGAATCCGGTGTGCTTTTAGCGTCAACAATTCGGGATCACCAGGCCCGATTCCTAATCCATAAAGTTTGCCTAATTTATTCATAATTCGTTCTCTTTTGCTAAAGCATTGACTGCTGCTGCTGCGATTGCGCTGCCTCCCCTACGTCCGTGCAGGGTAATAAATGGCACACCACGACTATTAGTTGCTAATTCTGTTTTCGACTCTGCCGCTCCCACAAATCCCACGGGAAAGCCTAAAATCAAAGCCGGTTTATCTACATTTTGATCGAGCAATTCTAGCAGGCGAAAAAGTGCGGTTGGTGCATTACCAATGGCCACCACTGCTCCAGCTAAATGAGGTCGCCAAAGTTCTAAAGCGGCAGCGGAGCGGGTATTATTAATTTGCCGTGCTAACTCGGTCACTTCTGGATGATTGAGGGTACAAATAATCGGATTATCTTTAGGTAAACGCGCTTTGGTAATGCCATTAGCGACCATTTGAGAATCACAGAGAATTGCTGCACCCCCAGCGAGGGCATTTCGTCCGATTTTAACTGCATCCGGTGATGCTTCTAAATCTTCTGTTATGTCTGTCATCCCACAGGAATGAATTAGACGAACCGCCACATGAGCTAAATCATCGGGGAGATTTTTCCAGTTAGTTTCAGCCCGAATAATAGCAAAAGATTTGCGGTAAATTTCCTCGCCATTCTTAATGTATTCCATTCTATTCATCTAAATTTTTCGATTTTTGGGAGCTTAAAATTTGGGCTATGAGGGGGGGAATCTTGGTAAATTCTCCCTCAAATATGGGTGTTTCTAAGAACTTTTGACTATCACCCACATAGACTTGATAAGCTTCTAGTATTTGGCCATTTTCCTCGATGGTAGTTCCTAAAAGGGTAATTTCGGCTGGACCCGGTTGAGCGCAGGATTTAGCACAACCCGTCAAATGAATATTAACAGGAGAATTGCAGGTTAAGCGTTCTTTCAAATAATCTGCCAAGAGAGAAGCATGAATTTGAGTTGCAGTGGCCGCCGCTGCACAGCCCGGTTTACCGCTACAGGCAACTATCCCCGCATCCCATCCAAGAGAAGCGGATAATCCTAGTGATGCCAGTTTTGGCAACAATTCTGAGACTTTTTCATCGGGAATATCGGGTAATATAACAGTCTGCCAAGGGGTTAATCGTAACTGACCACTGCCAAAAGTTTCTGATAGTGCCGCTAATCCCCATAGTTGATTAGCCGTCAATTGTCCTAATCTTAATGATAGACCAATATAAGATAATCCTGGTTGCTTTTGAGGATGAATTCCCAGATGAAAATAGGGTTGAGTAGAATGGGCAGCCTGCTGGTATTCTTGCCCTTGTATTATGCCGGTAGAAGTCCGATGTAATTGGCAGTTAACTTGTTCGAGATATTTGGCTAATCCCCAATCTTTGAGCAGGTGTTTCATCCGAGGTTTTTTACCCTTGATATTGGGGGTTTGTTGAACATAATCGATATAAACCTTTACTAAAGCTTTGACCACAGCTAAACAGTTTTCTGGCTCAATTAATAAGTCCGTATCATAGAATTGTTTATCTCCTCCGAGGGCTAATCGAAAGCAAACAAGAGAAGTTAAATTTGTCGGATTATTGACGGTAATTGCCGATAGCTGAATCTCGTTATAGCGGTGTTGCCAGGCCATAGTTGAACCGGTGCCAATTCCCACTGCACCACCGCCATCGATCCCGATACTAAATTTAGGACTTAGTTGGGCAATTGATGGATAATTTTGGATAAAATTATCTAATTCTTGGACTAATGAACGGGTATCGATCGATTCTTGACAGTCAATTCCAGCCGTGGGACTGGACATGATATTACGCAAATGATCGATACTGGGATTATGGGCAGCTAACCCTAATTTTTGCAGGGTTTGAAATTCTTCTAAACTGGGGGATTTTTGCAGTCCGCGAATTTGCAAATTTGCCCGATTGGTAACTTGTATTGTCGTCTGCCATTGTTCGAGCCAAGTGGCGATCGCTTTTCCCTGTGGAGAATTGAGCCATCCACCGGGGGTGCGGAGACGAATTAAAAACCCATCTTGGGCAGCAGTTCCATAAAATAAACCCGGACAAGCATTTGCTTCAACTAACCAATTCACCGTTGTTTGTTCTCCATGCGACGCAGAGAAGTAGTTAGAAAATTATTTGTCTATCTACCGATTAAAAACTTGTAATTGGCATTCTGACTCGCAAGGAAAAAGGGAAGATGTACTCTTTTTACTTTTTACTTGATTACAGCTGCGGCACAGTACCAGAATTGCACTGGACTTTCCCAAAGACAAGTTTAAGGATTATACCACGTTTTTGGTTGAAAATCAGTATCGTTAAGAATTGCTACATTTTCACCCCTTTGTGCCAAGACAAATAAACCTTGACGATAGGCATATTTATCCGCTCCTTCTTCGATTTCAATGCCTGCTACTGCCCCATATAATTGTTTCTGGTTATATTCTGGGAAAAATTGCCTAAATTTTGTTAGATTCTTGATTAATTCTTTGACATCATCTACACTTAAACTACTTTTGACTTCCACTACCAGCACATGATTCTCATTAGTTACTAACACATCAATTTCTAGGGTTTTACCGTCGAGACGTTTTCTGACTCTTTGACTAACTTGATGTACGGGAATATCACGATTTAAAAATAAAGTCTCACAAGCTGGAGCTACCATATTTTCGACAAAACGTCCCCATTTACCTCCAAGATTACCAATTTCTTTACTGAGTCTAGTAATTTGGCGATCGGTTTTTAAAGATTGTTCTTTGAGAATCCGCTCGGTTTCTAAAGATTGTTCTTTGAGAATCCGCTCCGTTTCTTGAAAGCGTCGCTCGGTTTCTTGAAAGCATCTTTCTGTCTCTTTTTGAGCTTCTACTAATTCGGCTAATAATTTCCAAACATCATCGGCGGTAGTGGTCATAATTTTTCCTCTGAATTAACTTGATACTAACCCGATTATATCTTGTTTTTAAAGCCCCTACCACGTTTTCGGTTGAAACTCAGTATCGTTAAGAATTGCTACATTTTCACCCCTTTGTGCCAAGACAAATAAACCTTGACGATAGGCATATTTATCCGCTCCTTCTTCGATTTCAATGCCTGCCACTGCCCCATATAATTGTTTCTGGTTATATTCTGGGAAAAATTGCCTAAATTCGGTTAGATTCTTGATTAATTCTTTGACATCATCTACACTTAAACTACTTTTGACTTCCACTACCAGCACATGATTCTCATTAGTTACTAACACATCAATTTCTAGGGTTTTACCGTCGAGACGTTTTCTGACTCTTTGACTAACTTGATGTACGGGAATCTGACGATTTAAAAATAAAGTCTCACAAGCTGGAGCTACCATATTTTCGACAAAACGTCCCCATTTACCGCCAAGATTACCAATTTCTTGACTGACTCTGGTAATTTGGCGATCAGTTTTTAAAGATTGTTCTTTGAGAATCCGCTCGGTTTCTTGAAAGCGTCGCTCAGTTTCTTGAAAGCGTCGCTCGGTTTCTTGAAAGCATCTTTCTGTCTCTTTTTGAGCTTCTGCTAATTCGGCTAATAATTTCCAAACATCATCGGCGGTGGTGGTCATAATTTTTCATCTTAATTAACTTGGCACTAACCCGATTATATCTTGTTTTTAAAGCTCCTACCACGTTTTCGGTTGAAACTCAGTATCGTTAAGAATTGCTACATTTTCACCCCTTTGTGCCAAGACAAATAAACCTTGACGATAGGCATATTTATCCGCTCCTTCTTCGATTTCAATGCCTGCTACTGCCCCATATAATTGTTTCTGGTTATATTCTGGGAAAAATTGCCTAAATTCGGTTAGATTCTTGATTAATTCTTTGACATCATCTACACTTAAACTACTTTTGACTTCCACTACCAGCACATGATTCTCATTAGTTACTAACACATCAATTTCTAGGGTTTTACCGTCGAGACGTTTTCTGACTCTTTGACTAACTTGATGTACGGGAATCTGACGATTTAAAAATAAAGTCTCACAAGCTGGAGCTACCATATTTTCGACAAAACGTCCCCATTTACCGCCAAGATTACCAATTTCTTGACTGACTCTGGTAATTTGGCGATCAGTTTTTAAAGATTGTTCTTTGAGAATCCGCTCGGTTTCTTGAAAGCGTCGCTCAGTTTCTAAAGATTGTTCTTTGAGAACACGCTCGGTTTCTTGAAAGCGTCGCTCGGTTTCTTGAAAGCATCTTTCTGTCTCTTTTTGAGCTTCTACTAATTCGGCTAATAATTTCCAAACATCATCGGCGGTGGTGGTCATAATTTTTCATCTTAATTAACTTGGCACTAACCCGATTATATCTTGTTTTTAAAGCCCCTACCACGTTTTCGGTTGAAACTCAGTATCGTTAAGAATTGCTACATTTTCACCCCTTTGTGCCAAGACAAATAAACCTTGACGATAGGCATATTTATCCGCTCCTTCTTCGATTTCAATGCCTGCTACTGCCCCATATAATTGTTTCTGGTTATATTCGGGGAAAAATTGCCTAAATTCTGTTAGATTCTTGATTAATTCTTTGACATCATCTACACTTAAACTACTTTTGACTTCCACTACTAGCACATGATTTTCATTAGTTACTAACACATCAATTTCTAGGGTTTTACCGTCAAGACGTTTTCTGACTCTTTGACTAACTTGATGTACGGGAATCTGACGATTTAAAAATAAAGTCTCACAAGCTGGGGCTACCATATTTTCGACAAAACGACCCCATTTACCCCCAAGATTACCAATTTCTTGACTGAGTCTGGTAATTTGGCGATCAGTTTTTAAAGATTGTTCTTTGAGAATCCGCTCGGTTTCTTTTTGAGCTTCTGCTAATTCGGCTAATAATTTCCAAACATCATCGGCAGTGGTGGTCATAATTTTTCATCTTAATTAACTTGGCACTAACCCGATTATATCTTGTTTGAAGGATAGAGCCTGATGGCAGATAATGAAATAGTAGCGATTTTTTTTAATATGGCGGATCGCAATTGTAAGTCGAAATGGCTATCGATCATAGGAATTGGTGAAGATGGCTTAGAAGGGTTAAGTTCAGTGGGGCGAAGTCTGCTTTCTTTAGCATCAGTTATCGTCGGTGGTGAACGTCATCTGGCAATGTTACCCCCAGAGGATCAACGGCAAAAACTGCTCTGGACTTCTCCTATTCAAGACTCTGTTAACGAGATTATCCGCCGTCGTGGTCAATCCGTCTGTGTTTTGGCCAGTGGTGATCCCATGTGCTACGGGATTGGTGTCACCCTTACCCGCCAGATTCCCCTTGAGGAAATGACGATTATTCCCTCTCCTTCTGCCTTCAGTCTTGCCTGTAGTCGTTTGGGTTGGCCTCTGAGTGAAGTGGAAACTTTGAGTTTGTGCGGTCGGCCTCCGGCTTGGTTGAATGGGGTGCTTTATCCCGGCGCTAAACTGCTGGTACTGAGTGCCGATGCCCAGACTCCAGCGATCGCTGCTCGGCTGCTCCGGGAGGGAGGTTTTGGCGAGAGTCCCATCACGGTTTTAGAACATCTAGGGGGAACCCTAGAACGCCACATTCAAGGCATCGCCAACGATTGGCAGTTTACAGAGCTGGCGGATCTAAATGTCATCGCCATTAGCTGCATCTCCTCCCATCCCCCCACCCTGGCGCCGCGCCTTCCAGGACTGCCGGATTCTGCTTACCATCATGACGGCCAGTTGACAAAAAGAGAAGTTCGTGCTATCACGCTGAGTAGATTGGTTCCCCTGCCTGGGCAATTGCTCTGGGATGTGGGGGCGGGTTGTGGTTCCATTGCCATTGAGTGGCTGCGGAGCGATCGCCGTTGCCAGGCTATTGCGATCGAACATCATCCCACCAGATTACAATACATTGCCGATAATGCCGCCGCCCTGGGAACGCCCCACCTGCAAATCGTCGCCGGAATCGCACCGAGCACCCTAGAAGATTTACCGCAACCGGACGCTATTTTTATTGGTGGCGGTATCACCACACCCCACCTATTGGAAACCTGTTGGTTAGCCCTGCGCCCCGGGGGTCGTCTTGTTGCTAACACTGTTACAATTGAAAGCGAATTAGTCCTCTTGCAATGGCATAGTAAATTAGGAGGGGAACTGCTGCGAATTGGCATTGAAAAAGCCGAACCAGTCGGCAAGTTTTTAGGTTGGAAAGCAATGGCCACCGTAACCCAGTGGACTGTTCTGAAACCGAGATTGTAAATCCTTGATTTTCTCCTTGATCTCTCTTGCAAAAGTTGTCAATAGAACTTTTTGGGTATTCTTTTCCTCTCTAATTAGTTAGGTGTTAAAAATTGTCAGATCCCCCTTAATAAGGAGGGATCAAAGCCCCCCTTATCAAGGGGGGCAGGGGGGATCGAACCGGAAATGTCGCTTTTTTATCCCGATGGACAAGCTTTCACTAGCTATAATCAGGAAAAACAACGAGCGGAACGATTAATAAACTGCGGGAATTAGGCCTTAATCCTGACGAAATCTAAGTTTATCTCTTAATCGCAGTTTAAAGTTAATCTTTGTTAAGAGACAACTAAAAAATAGCCATAGTGGGCTATATGTATTTTCAGTATGATGAAGTTAGTTGGCTTAGTACAAAAAAAGGTGGGCAAGTCCCACCTTTATCACTAAACTATTGTCCTTGCTCCACTGCTGCCACCATCAATAAAGTCTTGAGGACAGAATCAGGATTAAGACTGATAGAATCGATGCCTAATTCCACTAAAAATTGAGCAAATTCGGGATAATCACTGGGAGCTTGACCACAGATACCGATTTTGCGATTTTGGGCTTTAGCGGTTTCAATGGCCATTTTCACCATGCGTTTAACTCCCTCATTCCGTTCATCAAAAAGATGGGCAACCAGGGCAGAATCCCGATCTAATCCTAAGGTTAATTGGGTCAAATCATTAGAACCGATCGAAAATCCGTCAAACACCTGAGCAAATTGGTCGGCAAGAATTACATTACTTGGTAACTCACACATCACATAAACTTGCAAACCATTAACCCCGCGTTCGAGACCATTTTTCGCCATTTCTTCGAGGACTCTCATCCCTTCTTCGGGGGTACGACAGAAAGGAATCATCGGAATCACATTAGTTAATCCCATTTCTTCCCGGACCATTTTCAGCGCCCGACATTCCAAAGCAAAAGCCTCGCGATAATTAGGATCAGTATAACGGGAAGCGCCGCGCCAACCGATCATCGGGTTTTCTTCCTTGGGTTCAAAGGGTTTGCCACCCAATAAATTAGCGTATTCATTGGATTTAAAATCGGACATCCGCACAATTACATCTTTGGGGTAGAATGCGGCTGCAATCATGGCAATTCCCCGGGCCAATTTATCGACGAAAAATTGGGGTTTATCCTCGTAGTGTTTGGTTAATTCGGCGATTTGGTCTTTTACGTCCCCTTCTTCCAGTTCGTGGAATTTCAGCAAGGCGCTGGGGTGGGCCTGAATATGGTTAGCGATAATAAACTCTAGACGTGCTAAACCAACTCCTTGGGCAGGAATATCGGCAAAAGCGAAGGCTTTTTCGGGATTACCGATATTCATCAGGATTTTTGTCCGAGTTTGGGGCAAATTGTCCAGGGGAGTTTCAATAATTTCAAAGGGTAGCAATCCGAGGTAAACTTTCCCCTCATCCCCTTCAGCACAGCAAACTGTGACTTCCTGACCAGTTTTAATCGTTTCCGTGGCATTATTGCAACCCACGATCGCCGGAATGCCCATTTCTCGCGCGATAATAGCGGCATGGCAAGTACGACCACCCTGATTAGTAACGATCGCGCTTGCTTGTTTCATAATCGGTTCCCAGTCGGGATCCGTGCGATTGGTGACGAGAACTTCTCCCGGTTTAAAGTTGTTGATTTTATCTACACTGAGGATGACTCTGGCTTTTCCTTGACCGATTGCCGCACCTACACTCCGTCCCACCGCTAAAACTTGACTTCTTTCTTTAATTTCGTAGGATTTAAGGATATTAGCTGCTTTTTGTGATTGTACGGTTTCTGGGCGAGCCTGAACGATAAACAGTTCTCCCGTGATCCCATCTTTTGCCCATTCGATATCCATGGGGGTGTAGGTTCCGCGTACTTGCGAGTAATGTTCCTCGATTTGGGTCGTCCAACGGGCTAAAGTGAGGATTTCTTGGTCGCTAATGCAGAATTGATCCTGTTCTAGCTTGTTAACTCGGATATTCTTGGTTAGACGCGATCCTCCATCATCGTAGATCATCTTGATGGCTTTACTGCCGAGGCGTTTGTCGAGGATGGGTTTGTAGCCGTTTTTAAGAGTGGGTTTAAAAACCAGATATTCGTCGGGGTTAACGGCACCTTGCACGACATTTTCCCCTAAACCGTAGGCTGCGGTGATTAAAGTGGCATTTTTGAACCCTGTTTCCGTATCGATGGAAAACATCACCCCGGAGGTGGCTAGATCTGAACGCACCATTTTTTGGACACCGACGGAAAGGGCGACGGAAAAGTGATCGAAACCGTTATGATGACGGTAGGAAATAGCACGATCGGTGAATAAAGAGGCAAAACATTTATGGCAAGCTTCTAAAACTCCCCTCACCCCTTGCACGTTGAGATAGGTTTCCTGTTGTCCGGCAAAACTCGCTTCTGGTAAGTCTTCGGCAGTGGCGCTCGATCGAACGGCCACATCAATGGAATGATAGAGATCATCGCCATAACGTTCACAGAGTCGGCGATAGGCAATAGCGATCGCATGACTTAAATCATCGGGGAACGGTGTATTGAGGATTAATGTGCGCGCTTGTTTACCTTTTTCTTGCAAGTTCTGCACATCATTTTCGTCTAAATCTTGGAAAATTTGTCTTAATTGTGCGTCTAGTCCGGCTTTTTCGACAAAGTGACGGTAAGCGTAAGCGGTGGTGGCGAATCCTGTGGGTACATTAATCCCTTTCGGGGTTAATTGTTGGATCATTTCGCCTAAGGAGGAGTTTTTCCCACCGACTAATCCCACATCTTTGCTGTCTACTTCTTCAAACCACAGAATTAATGCTTGTTCTCTAGAGGTTCTCGCAACATCTTGTAGTAGCATCATAAGTATTTTTACCTCTGTACTTTATACTTTCAGTTTAGCGACATACCATCTTCAAAAACCCTTGAGTTTGATATTTATTTACAAAACTATATAATAGCAAACTCAGCTACGATCACCCTATCTCTAAAGGGTTTAATTGTCTAGCTACTTAACACAAAAATTAATAAACTAATCAGGAGTCTCAACAGTAACTTTCCTCAATGATAGCCTTAGTTATCTCAAAATAGTTACAGCAGTTATCTCAATGGTGAGATAGGAAGTTTTCGTTTTGGGGAGTCGGTCGTCAGCAGTCAGGAGTCAATACCAAATTAGGTTAGACTTTTTTTTATGAGAAGGGCTGTAATTTAGCTTTAGGCATTTTCAAGGTCTGATAATAGTTCTTCTTCTGTTAAGTCAATCATCCCTACGCCAAAATCGGTCAATCTCAATAAAAAATTAACCCTATCCACTCCTAATAAATTGGCAGCCATACCCGATGAAATAGGTTTCATCTCAAAGAGTTTTACTACCATAGCCCAGGTTGCTTCTCTCTCGAATTCCTCGCGGGTTTTTTGAAGAAAGTCGGGTAAATTTTCAGGATAATTGATTGTGAGTTGTAAAGTCATATCTCGTGCTATATTTATCTAATTTTTCTAGGTTGGATTTCACCTAGTTTAGCTCCATCCAACCTAGATTTATTTATAGTTGTGTAATGGTGACATCAACAGTTTTAACCGTAGTTCCCAAACTGGATAAAGGAGGTTGAATTTCCTGTTCATTACCCACTACTAGAGTCACAATTTGATTCGGTTGTAGATATTGTTGGGCCACTCGTTGAATATCGGCAATTGTCACCCCTTTTACCGCTTGTTGATAACGGAAGATAAAATCTTGGGGATAACCATAGTATTCATAGGTCATCAATCGCGATAAATTTTGAGCAGGTTTCTCGAACTTAAAAACAAAAGAATTGAGAATAGCATTTTTAGCATCTGCCAATTCTTTTGCGGTAACGGGTTGATTGCGAAGGCGCTCGATTTCGCCTAAAATTGCCTTAATAAAAGGTACGGTGGCATCGGTGCGAGTTTGACCTCCCGCAATAAATAAACCGGGATAATCATAACGACTATTCCAGATACCATAGACAGAATAAGCTAATCCTTGACGGGAACGTACTTCATTAAATAAACGACCACCAAAACCGCTTAAAATCTCATTTAATACCGTTAAAGCGGGATAGTCGGGACTATCCAAACGACCACCAAGATGACCTAATAAAACGCTACTCTGGGTTAATTGGGGTTGATTGACGACAAAGACACCTTGAAGATTTTTTTGGGTTGCCGAAGGGGTGACAATTTTAGTGGCAGTGGCGGGATTTTTCCAATCACCAAAAGTCTTATTGATTAATGCTTTCATCGACTGAGAATCAAAATCACCGACAATTCCTAAAATTATTTGGTCGGGACGGACATAGGTACGATAAAAATCGATTAAATCCTGACGGTCAATATTAGCTAAAGTGCTATATTCTACAGTACGAGCGTAGGGGCTACTATCACCATAGACTAGCTTTTTAAACTCCCGACTAGCAATATCACTGGGATCATCATTACGTCGAGCAATCGCTCCTTTTTCCTGAACTTTAGCTAATTCCACCCTCTGACTTTCAAAAGCTGGGGAACGCAAAACCTCAGCAAAGAGATTAAAAACTGCTTCTAAATCTTCACTAAGGGCGCTAAAACTAGCAGTTCCAGCGTTAAGATCGATCGAGGTTTCTACGAGGGCTGCTCTTTGTTCTAATAATTGATTTAAGACATTAGAAGGATGGTTTGCCGTGCCACCACTACGCAGCACGGTTCCAGTAATATCGGCTAATCCGACTTTTTCCCCCGGTTCTAATCTTCCTCCCGTCCGAATCATCGCCGTACCACTCACTAAAGGTAAGCTCCGATCCTCCACTAAATAAACCACCATACCATTATCTAGTTGATAGCGCTCGTATTGGGGAACTGTCACTTCAGGAAGAGGAGGAAAAGTTAAATCGGTAAAATGTCGCGGGGTTTGGGCAATTGCCGGGGAACGAAAAGCTAGGACACCTATCAGGGTGAGCAGGATTAAACCTAGCCATTGTAAGCGTTTTTTCATGATTATATTTATTTGAGGTTTTGGGTGTTAGGTTTTAGGTTTTAGGGTTTTAGGGTGTTGGGGTGTTGGGGTGTTAGGGTGTTGGGGTTTTAGGGTTTTAGGGTTTTAGCGTGTTGGGGTGTTAGGATGTTGGGGTGGTCACTGCGTGCGCGTTGCGGGGGGTGATGGGGTTTTAGTTGAAATTCCCCCACTTTCCCCACTTTCCCCACTTTCCCCACTTTCCCCACTTTCCCCACTTCCCCCATTTCCCCATCTCTCTATTTCGGTAAAATTCGGCCAATAGTGCGATTTTCCGGGGTAAAAGTCTCTTTAGCCACCCGTTGAATATCGGCTGCCGTGACAGCATTATAAGCATCTAATTGGGCGAATAAATTACGCCAATCGCCGGTTTTTACCTCGTATTCGATCAAAGATCGCGCCATGCCCATGTTAGAATCAAGACCTCTTAATAGGGCTGCCCGTAGTTGATTTTTAACCCGTTCTAATTCCTGTTCCGAAACCGGTTCATTTTTCAATCTTTCCAACTCCAAATTTAAACCCTGCGCTACTTCCTCCAGGCTGACATTAGGAGCGCTCAGAGCATAGAATAACAGCAAATTCGGGTATTTATCCCCCGGAAAGCCGTTAAATCCCTGGGCAGCGAGGGCAAGTTGTTTGTCCTCCACTAAAGCTTTATACAGTCGCGAAGTTCTTCCTTCACTCATTAAAGTGGCAATAACCTCGTAAACCGCATGATCGGGATGATTGAGGGCGGGACGATGGTATCCTTCTAAATACCAAGGCTGCGAGGCTAATTTTAGGGTAATTTCCTTTGTTTTGGTTTGGTTCGGTTCCACTACTTTCACCTGTGGGGGTTTCGGTTTAGCGGGAAAACGACCAAAATAAACTTTAGCTAACTGTTTGACCTGTTCTGGGTCCACATCCCCGGCGATAGCTATGGTTAAATTACTGGCAGGATAAAATTTATCGAAAAAGTTTTGGATATCTGAGGGTTCCAGATTGCGAATATCTCGATCGTAGCCGATAACGGGACGTTTGTAGGGATGGACAGTATAAGCTTGATCGAGAAAAGCTTCGATTAATAGACCCAAGGGGCTATTATCCGTCCGCATCCGTCTTTCTTCTAGAATTACGTCTTTTTCTTTGTAAAATTCCCGTTGGAACACCGGTTCTAAAAATCGTTCCGATTCCAAAGACATCCATAATTCCAATTTATTCGACGGGAAACTGTAAAAATAGCTAGTTGCATCGGTGGAAGTGGTGGCATTTAAACCGACTCCCCCCTGAGTTTCGACGATTTGCCCGTATTCGTTGCGTTGGACGAATTTCTCGGACTCTGCCTTAGTTTTTTGAAATTCTTCCGTTAATTTAGCCACTTCTGCGCTTTTACCCGCTTTTTTGGCTGCTTGCAGTTCTTTGTCTATAGCTTCAAGGCGATCGAGGACTTTTTTCTCGCTAAGATAATCGGTAGTACCGATGGTTTTTGTGCCTTTAAAGGCTAAATGTTCCAAAAAGTGGGCAACTCCTGTTTTACCGTCCGGTTCATCGGCACCCCCCACATCCGCGTAGGTGACAAAGGAAATAACTGGAGCATCGCGATTTTCTAGGATAATAAATTTTAGTCCGTTGTCGAGGCGAAATTCGGTAATTTTTTGTTGAAATTGCTTAAGGTAGGGGGTAATCGATTGTACATCGGCTGGTTCCTCTTTCGCTTGGGCAAGAAGGGGTGAGAAACTCCCAAAACTCCAAAACACAAGAAAAGCGACCCAAAAGCCGATTACAGCCCGATAATAGGGGTTATTTTTAATGATCATAGATAGTTTTATCAGGTATCGTGGGAGCGAGAGATCGATCGCTCTGTTCGATCTTAGCAGTCGATTGTTAGGAGAGGGGGAGTGGGAATTATGAATTATGAATTATGAATTATAAATTATGAATTGGGAAGTGGGGAAGTGGGGAAGTGGGGAAGTGGGGAGAATAAATAAAAGCAATCTCCTGACTCCTATCTCCTATCTCCTGACTCCTGACTTTTAGACAAAAAATCTCTCCCTAAAGAGGAGAGAAGTCAAAAAAGCACGAATAACAATGGGGGGGAGGCGGTTTTTATAGGTCGCCACCACGAAAAGCTAGTAGGAAAATGACAAAGGGGCCAGCTAACATGATTAGCGCCACGAAGGTGAGTTGAAAAATGGGTTCTAAATTGAGAGCCGCAAATAATTCCATGATGTCTCCTAACCTGTTTACAATGATTTAAAAGGCTAATCTGGTCAAAACCATTGTCTCTGGTCAAAACCATTGTCTATCATACAGGGGATGATTCGCTGGTTTTCCTGATTCGATACAAAAATACATAAAGTTTTGTTGCAATTCTGAATTTTCCCGCTTTCCTATTTCCTTCCCACCGAGGGACTATCTCAATGTTCAACTCTCTGGCCACATCTCCCGACTCGTTAACCCAAATTTACACTGGTTTTCAGGCACTCTCGGATCCCCTACGGCTGCAAATTTTGCAACTGTTGCGACATCAGGAATTATGCGTCTGTGAATTACGCGATCATCTCGATATCGCCCAATCTAAATTATCTTTTCACCTAAAAACGCTAAAAGAAGCTAATTTAGTCCGCAGTCGTCAAGAGGGTCGTTGGATCTACTACAGCCTGAATCTATCTCAATTTCTTCTCCTAGAAGAATATCTATCCGAATATCGTCGTTTTGCTGCCCTCGTCCCCGCTCGTTTCTGCGAGGAAAATCAGTAACCAATCAAGATTTTTAGAAATATTAAAGCTTTATAACTAGCTTTTCCTCTTGACATATCAACTTTTTTTGAAATAATAAAGGTGGATTACCCAATCTCCCATTATTCCCTTTCCACCTTTGTGCGATGACTAATCAAATCAATCCTAAAGCCGCCAAAGCTGGCGGTAGCCTTAGTATTTTTGAAAAATACCTTACCCTTTGGGTTATTTTCTGTATTTTGGCGGGAATTGCCCTCGGTCGGTCATTTCCGGACGTAGCGCGGACTTTAGATGCCATGAGTATCTATAACGTTTCTATTCCGATCGCCATCTGTCTTTTCTTCATGATGTATCCGATCATGGTTAAGATCGACTTTTCTCAGGCTCTCCGGGCTGCCCGTACTCCCAAACCAGTTATTTTAACTTTAGTGGTTAATTGGCTGATCAAACCCTTTACCATGGTGGCGCTGGCTCAATTTTTTCTCGGCTGGCTGTTTCTGCCTTGGTTGAGTCAAACGGAGATTATCCGAGGACAGACGGTAAGTTTAGCTAGTTCCTACACTGCTGGAGCTATTTTACTAGGAATTGCTCCCTGTACGGCCATGGTTTTGATGTGGGGCTATCTTTCCTACAGTAACCAGGGTCATACCCTAATTATGGTAGCAGTCAATTCCCTAGCGATGCTTTTTCTCTACGCTCCTCTAGGTAAATGGTTACTGGCAGCTAATAATTTTGTAGTCCCCTGGCAGACCATTGTTTTTTCTGTGTTAATCTACGTTGGTTTACCGCTTATTGCCGGTATCTATAGCCGTCACTGGATTTTTAAACATAAAGGACGGGCCTGGTTTGAATCGCGTTTTCTTCACTATCTCAGTCCTGTGGCAATCACTGCCTTATTGTTAACCTTAATCCTGCTCTTTGCTTTCAAAGGCGATTTAATCGTTAGTAATCCCCTGCATATTTTCCTGATTGCTATTCCCCTGTTTATTCAAACTAATCTGATTTTTTTACTTAGTTATGTGGCCGCTCTCAAACTCAATTTAGTTTACGAAGATGCCGCTCCCGCTGCTTTAATTGGTGCTAGTAATCATTTCGAGGTAGCGATCGCCACTGCTGTGATGTTATTCGGATTGAATTCGGGGGCTGCTTTAGCGACAGTAGTGGGGGTATTGATTGAAGTACCTGTGATGTTAATGTTGGTAGAATTCTGTAAAAAAACCGCCTTTTGGTTTCCCAGAGATCCAGAAAAAGCCACCCTTCTTGATCCTCGTTGCTTGAGTTCTTATAAATAATTATTCACCATGATCCAATCGACTCACAAACCGAGAATTCTTTTCCTGTATGGTTCTTTGCGACCCCGTTCCTACAGTCGTTTATTAGCAGAAGAAGCGGCCAGAATTATCACTGAATATGGGGCAGAAGTGCGCTTTTTTGATCCCCGTGAATTGCCGATTTATGGCAGTGTTCCCGATACTCATGCCAAGGTGCAAGAATTACGAGAATTAAGTCAATGGTCCGAGGGTCAAGTCTGGTCATCTCCCGAACTTCACGGTAATATTAGCGGCATTATCAAAAACCAAATTGATTGGATTCCCTTGAGTATTGGTGCGGTTAGACCTACCCAAGGCCGCACTTTAGCAGTCATGCAAGTAAGCGGAGGTTCCCAATCTTTTAATGCAGTTAATACCCTGCGAATTCTTGGTCGTTGGATGCGAATGTTTACTATTCCTAATCAGTCTTCGGTGGCTAAAGCTTATCAGGAGTTTAACGAGGATGGCACGATGAAAGATTCCCCCTATCGAGATCGAGTTATTGATGTAATGGAGGAACTTTATAAGTTTACCATTCTCCTGCGAGATCAGGTAGATTATCTGACTGATCGCTATAGTGAAAGGAAGGAAAAATCCGCCCAAGAAATAGCCACAATTGCCCATAAAGCTATTAATTAAATCAATTTCTAGGAGTTAAAATCATGAAAAAAGTTATGTTTGCCTGTAGAAAAAATTCCTGTCGTTCCCAAATCGCCGAAGGTTTCGCTAAAACTTTAGGCGCGGGGAAAATTGCTGTCACCAGTTCTGGATTAGAAGCGGCCAAAGTTCACCCCGGAGCAATCGCAGTTATGCAGGAAATTGGTATCGATATTACCGACCAAACTTCTAAACCAATTAGGGATTTTAATCCTGAAGATTATGATGCCGTTATCTCCCTATGTGGTTGCGGTGTCAATCTGCCGGAAGGATGGGTTTTACAGGAAATTTTCGAGGATTGGTTAATTGATGATCCCGATGGTCAACCTATCGAAACTTTTCGCCGAGTTCGCGATGAAATTAAGGCTAAAGTTGTGGGATTAATTGAACAGTTAAGTAGGTAGTTGTTAAAAGTTTTCAGATCCCCACCTTATCAAGGAGTTTGGGTAGGGTTGATTCATGAATCAACCCTACTATGAATCAACCCTACTATGAATCAACCCTACTATGAATCAACCCTACTATGAATCAACCCTACTATGAGTTAACCCCACCTTGATAAGGAGGGCAGGGGGATCAGTCGGTCAAAATTACCCTTCCAGTTTCCGGCCTTTGCACAATAAACCCACCCCCGCAACGGAGAGTAAACCGAGAACCGTCGCCGGTTCGGGAACAGGAACAGGAGAGTAGGTTAGGGTTGTACTATTGAGATCGACGACACCACTGAATGGTCCTACTCCTGGGAGATTGAATAGATTCCCGTAGCTGCCGGTATCGAAATTTAGAGTCAAAACGTTGCTCAACCCTCCGAAACCATCCGCAGCGAAAAATGAACTCGCGGTAATCTCCCCGCCACTGACCGTAAAACTATTACCGAGTACACCAGTAAAATTCGCCAGAACATCAAAGGGGAGTGTGTAGCCCAGAGCGGCGGGAGCGGAAGTCACGATGACCGAAGTGGCGGCCAAATTTGTTCCATCTCCGTCTGGTAGGGTGAGCGTCCCCTGTACGGTTCCGGAGACTGGGCTTTCCACGTTACTGAAGGAGAAGTTAAAGATTGCGGCGCTGGCAACCGGTGCGAGGGTGGCGGTGGCTACCGTGGCGAGGGCGACGGTTAGAGGTTTGTTGAAGGATTTTTTTAGGGACATATTCTGACTTGAATTTGTTTAAAATCTGCCCAAATCTTACCCCCCCCCCGATTTTGTCAAGGTTTTTGTTATTTATATTTATTATGCTTTATCTAGCTATTGATTACTCGATTGGGGATTGAGGGGGATCTGCCAAGAGAGCGGCGAAGGGATGGGCTTTTCTGGGGTGCGGGGGGTTATAGTTGCCATGATCAAAGAAATACTCTAGCCGCCGATCGCTCTTTTCATTGGCCGAAGACAAACAGAATAATTAGCAATAAAACGATAAGTAGGGCTTGCTGAATAAATCTAAAAACCTTGTTGGATAAAACTTTTAGACCTTTTTGAAATCCAAAAGTGCCTCGTCTGGGAGTGATCAGGGGGAAAATTCAGGTACTTTTTCCCTGAAAATTAGGTAATTGAGCAGATGAAAATCGGTAAAACCCCACACCCCAGACCCTACCCCCACCGAAAAACTTTTTGCCGCAAACCCTATTTATCAATTTTATTGGTGAGAGTTCCGACCACATCAATACCGAGGGTTTGATGGACACTGGCGAGGAATTGATTGACGATTTCGGGATAGACTTTGATCAGGGTAGCCAGGGATTTACCATCACCATTATCAACAATATTAACTCGCTCGAGGTGTAATCGTCTAGGAATTTTGATCGCCTCCTCTAGGATAGTTTCTAACTGTTGAATCAAGAAAATTGCCTCTGCTTCGCTGCCAGTGTTTTGCCAAACTTCTGCAAATAATTCGTTAACCAAGGCTTCAGCTTTAGCATTTTCTTCAAAAATTGCCGCTTCTCCTCTAGCGCGGAAAGTTTCGGCTTCCTGCTGCGCTTCTGCGGGTAAAACTTTATCTGCTTGGAGACGTAATCTTTCCAATTCTGCCCTAACCTGTTGCAATTTTTCCTCAACTATAGCACGTTTTTCCTTAGCGGCGGCGATAGTTATTTCTTCTTCCGATTTAGCCTGTTGTTCCAGTTTGGCCTTTAACTTTCTCAATTCGTTTTCTTGCTCTAAAATGATAATTTGATCGCGGGTTTTAGCCACGGTGGCCTGTTCCTCACATTCCGCAACTATTTGTTCAGCTTCATTGAGGGCATTTGATTCGGCAATTTCAGCATCACGCATGACTAAAGCGATTCTTTCCCGTCCGAGGGAGTTAAGATAATCCACTTCATCGGCAACATTTTGAATTTTGAGAGTATCAATTTCTAAACCGAGTTTAAACAGGTCTTGACTGACGTTACTGGTAATACTTTCGGCAAATTTTAGGCGATCTTCGTTCACTTGTTCGGGGGTCATTGTTGCGACTACACCCCGCAAGTTTCCTTCTAAAGTTTCTTTAGCTACGCGAATAATTTCTTCTCGATCTCGATCTAAAAAACGTTCGATCGCATTGCCGACTATTTCAGGTTTAGAACTAACTTTCACGTTAGCAATTGCCACTATATTCAGGGGAATGTTGCCCTTAGAATAGGCATTTTTAATCTCAATTCTGATCGGGGTTGTGGTGACATCCATGCGTTTAACGGTTTCTAAAATTGGAATACGAATCGCCCGCCCCCCCGATAGCACTCGATAACCCGCATCTTGTCTATCTCTTGATCGGCGTTTCATCCCACTCAGGATGACTACTTCATTGGGTTTACAAATACACAAAAAAGAATTGATAAACCAAATCGCACCGATCCCCAGAAATATCAATAAAGCAATGGGAACACTATTCAATAATAAATTGCCAGCAGTGTTATTATTGTTGTCGTATTGATTGGGATTGATTTGGATAAGATAGGAATTATTTTGACTATTCATAGTTAGTTACCCTTTGGTCTAGAAGAAATTAAAAATCGCCCCTGATATACTTTTCCGCAATGACTAAAACTTTATTGTCTCGGCAACTGAGAATAAATGCTTGATCACCGACATTAAATTGTTCTTGCCCTTCCGTTATCGCTACTACATCGATCAGACTATCCCCGACATTAACTCGCACTTTCCCCTTGCTATTTTTATCGAAGGGGATGTGAACAACTGCGATTAAACCGATGAGAGAGTGATAATCGACAATACTATTTACCTGTTGGTTGCGGCGTCTTAACTTGACTAAAATTAGGAGTAGAATGGCCAAACCAATACCTACCCCTAAAGAAATTAAAATGATTGTGAGCAGTTGATCATTCATAAGTTTAGTCATTTACCGTTATGGTTGCCCCCAATCTAATTACTGTTAACTAATTCGAGACTTCGGCCATTTCAATTACGCGATCAGCATTATCTTTGACCAAAAAATTTAAAGGTTTATTGCGACGAACTTTATACTTTAAGCGTCGTGATTCCACCCGCATGAGAATTTGTTCTAAACAATCGTGATCAAAACAAACGTGACGATGACGATCCTTATAACCCGCGGTTGCCCCAGCAACGATGTGCAGTTGAGTATTTTTCTTTAACTGATACCATAAACCCTGGGGTTGATCTCCCAAAGAAGGGTTGGCAGTAGTCACAGCCGGATTACTAGACATATAAAATGGGTCAATCATATTATTGCCCATCGTCTGCTCATAATTGTAATAGTAATGGAGGGGGACATCGGCCGTGGGTAAATTTAAAAGTCCTTCATAAAATTGTCGGGCTGTCTCCAAATCTGTCACCATGATTGTATGAACTTTTGGGGCGCTAGTTAGAAACATCCACATGGCTAAAGCATAAGCGGCCAGAAGCATAACCATAATCCCCTGGGTGGACAGGAGAGTATCAAGGGGTAGGAAAGCGCCGAAGAAAAGATGATTTATCAACACTGATGTGATCCTATTGCCTAAGAATTGTCTATCACTCCCTAATTATAATCACGACGCTGAAACTTAAGTTAACAGGGTGGGGAGTGACCAAGTTCCGTACATTTGTATTAAAATGCTCCCTACCCAGTTTAAATGATGAGGCAAGAACCTCCCCTTGCCCCCCCGACGTCGGGGGGGCAAGGGGGGGGAGATGCAGCTAATCTCAGGATAGGTGGTTAAAATAGGTCTTAGCCGAGAATTTAGCTCAAATTCTCCTCCTGGTATCAATAAATGATGGGATGATGACATTGCATCCAAAAATATGAGGAATTAGCGGAGATGAAAGCGTATATTGGGAATAGAGCCATCCCTAGAAAAGTGAGCTACTGTTATGAATTCTTTTGCACTTCCCGTCTTTCTGCAATCAGGTTTAACCCTACTGGCGTTTTTAGTGCTGATTATCCTGATGGCCTAAATCTTCATCTGTCTGTGACTTCGATCGAACAGGGGACGATCGATAGCGCAGGCTAGATTTTCATAGACGGTTAGCAGCTGGCCAGCGATCGCTGACCAACTGTATTGATTTAAGACTAAATCCCTGGCATTTTTCCCCCTTTGTTGGCGAATTTCCGGGTTAGTCAGGGCAACGGTTCAAAACGAATATCAAATTTAGATGCACAATAGCTTATCCCTCTGATTGATCAGTTATCAGTAAACAGTAAGCAGTTATCAGTGAGAAGATGGGGAGTGGGTAGCATTTTTATTGCTCAGTAAATAGTAATTGGTCAAAAGTAAAAAAACAGCAAGAAACCGTCATTTAATAAGTAGGTCAGCCCCCCCTTATTAAGGGGGCCAGGGGGGGATCACTTAATACTAAAATCTGATAAATGCTCACTGAAAAGGCTAAAGGTTAACCATTCATCGATAAATATTTAGCCACCGATTGCACATCTTTATCACCCCGTCCAGAGAAATTAATAACAATGTGAGGACTACCGGTTACTTGCGGACAAAGAGTTTCTAAATAAGCTAAAGCGTGGGCAGTTTCTAGGGCCGGAATAATCCCTTCTAAACGGGAAACTCGTTGAAAAGCTTCTAATGCTTCCTTGTCCGTGACACTGTAATATTCAGCGCGACCACTATCTTTTAAAAAGCTATGTTCTGGCCCGACTCCGGGATAATCTAACCCCGCACTAATGGAGTGAGCCTCGATAACTTGACCTTCGTTATCTTGTAATAAATAACTCATGGCCCCATGTAGAACCCCCGGTTGACCTTGGGTTAGGGTGGCGGCGTGTTTTCCAGAAGCGATACTTTCCCCGGCGGCCTCCACACCAATTAAACGCACGGCAGCTTCTTTAACAAACTCATGAAATAAACCCATAGCATTAGAACCACCGCCCACACAAGCGAGGAGAATATCCGGTAAACCGCCCCATTTTTCCAGACTTTGCTGACGGGTTTCTTGACCGATAACCGCATGAAAATCGCGCACCATCATCGGATAGGGATGGGGACCGGCCACAGAACCGAGGATGTAGTGAGTGGTTTCCACATTAGTTACCCAGTCGCGAATCGCTTCCGAGGTGGCATCTTTCAGGGTTCCCGTCCCGGCGGCCACGGGTTGCACCGTCGCGCCAAGCAGTCTCATGCGGAAAACATTGAGTTCTTGGCGTTCCATGTCGTGAATTCCCATATAAATCACGCATTCTAGACCAAAACGAGCGCAAACCGTAGCGGTGGCCACGCCGTGCTGTCCTGCTCCAGTTTCGGCGATAATTCGCTTTTTACCCATGCGTTTGGCTAATAAAACCTGACCAAGGGCGTTATTAATCTTGTGGGCCCCGGTATGGTTTAAATCTTCCCGTTTTAGGTAAATTTGCGCCCCAGTACCGTCAGCTTTGGCATAATGGGCGGTGAGACGTTCGGCAAAATATAAGGGACTAGGTCTGCCGACGTAATCCTTGAGCAGTTGATTTAATTCTTCTTGAAAATCGGGGTCGTCCTTATACTGATTATAGGCCGTTTCTAGTTCACTTAAGGCTGGCATCAGGGTTTCTGGGACGTATTTGCCCCCGTAGCGTCCAAAACGCCCAAAAGCATCGGGATACTGGGTTACTGTGCTGGCTGAGGCGGTATAAATCGGCGTGATAGTCATGTAAACCTTCGATGAGAGACTTATGATCCATTATAAATCTAAGGGTTTAGTCTCTGGGTTAACCTGAGTTTCGGGGCAATCATCGCCTAACCTACCCAATAATCAAAGGGTGAGCATTGCCCACCCTTTGACTGATTTTACAGCCAAATACTCACATCAACTTTTAACACCTGTCCTAATAGTAATAACCATTTTAATTGAGTCATCGGCCAGGGACAGGCAGCATCTATGGAATTGGACTGCAAAGAATTAGGAACTAGACGCTCGTGGAAATAATAATAGTATAATTCCTGAGAGCGATCAAGGGATAATCCTAGGTTTAATTGTTGGCTAACTTCAATTAAACGGGTGATTAAGCGAGTATCCTCCTCCGCAGTTAAAGGATCGCCATCGTGTAATAATTTCCCAAGAGATTGCCAGAGCAGACTTTCTAAGGTTTGACGCGCTTCGGGAATATTTAATTGACAGCGTAAATGATTGGCTTCCTTAGCAATAGCCAATAATTGATCGAGATTATTTTCCGTCGCTTGCCGCTGCTCAAAATCTTTTTCTAGGGCATTAATCACCTGTAAACAACGGTGAGAAATGGCAATATCGGCCGCTACCTGTAACTCTTGAGGTACGGGAATCTCATCCCGTTGGAAAGCCGCTAAAATGCCGTAATTATCCCGATAAACTTGGGTGTATAATTGATCGAGACGTTTTTTAGTTTCGGCTGTCACCTTCTGCATAATCCGGTGTCTTTCATCGGCAAAAAGATGGGGTAAAGCAAAAAAGTTTTCTCCCAATCCGCGCCCCATTTCTACGATCATGGTTGAGACACTGGCCTGTTGTAAAGATTCAAAGAGATGGTCCTTAAGATTGGTATAGATTAACCGACCGTTAAAAGGTTGAATGCAGCAGTAAAAATCCCAACCTCCTAAATGTAGAACAGCAAAGACAAAATGTTCACTTTCTTGGGTAATTTCCGAGGTTAATTCCACCTGTCCCACCGCTAAAGTTAAAGACCCGATCGCTTGTTTTTGATAATCTAATTGACGGGCATTGTAACAATAAATCCGATGATGACTGGGATAATCGGTAAATAGGGAACTAATAGCGTAATGGGCCGCCACCTGTTCCAAATCCACCCGCGCAGAAGTGACCAATTGTCGATAGACATCAGCCCCATCTTGATATAACTTAACGTTACTGGGGGCGAAAGCTAGACGACTGAGGAAATTCATTTCTAATTGAATTCCAGCTACTTCTCCAGCTAATTCCAGGGCCCGGCCAGCATATCTCAAAATTTGCGTGCCTTCAGGTCGAGAAATTTCCTCAAAAAACCAGCCACAACTGGTAAACATTAATAAAGCCTGTCTTTGCATTTCTAATAAACGCAAAGCATCGATTTTCTCGCTTTTACTCAGGTTGCGACTTTGATGCACAGCCAGGAAATGTTCGATCGCGTCTGGGGAGCGATCTAAAATAACGGCAATGTAGTCATCCCTTGTCTGCCAAGGATCCCGGAAAAATTCCTGTCCCTGAATCTCATAAACCTTAATCAACTCATCTCTGAGCCAATTTAGGGACTCCCGTAGGGGTTTACGCCATTTTTGCTGGTAATTTCCCCCTCCCCCGCAACCACAGTCATCCTGCCAACGATTTACGCCATGGACACAACTCCATGCGGTCACGGGTTTTAATTCCACTTCCCAAGTGGGGGGGCAAATACTGAGATAATGGGCAAAATTGGTGACTGTCCAGCCGTTTTTAGGGAAAGATTCCGTAAAAGCATAGCTAAGACACTTCTCTGTCCCCTGTTTGTGGTGGCCGAAGGTTTCCCCATCGGTAGCGACGCTGATTAACTGGGAGGGACGATGATCCCCTTTAATTGCCTGTCCCAGACGACCGACGAGAAAATCACTGCTGGCTAGGACATCATTAAAGCCCATATCGCGAGAAATTGGGCCATCGTAGAAGAAAATATCCAAATAACGACCATCGGGGATGTAACAGCGATAGGGACGGGTGGGATCGATTTGACCTCCGGCCACCGCGTGCCATTGGGGATGGGGATCATGGTCGCTAGGGAAAGGACGACAGCGCAGGGCCTGGGAAGGGGCTAAAATGGTGAATTTAATCCCTTCATCGATTAAAGCTGTCACTGTGGCTAAATCAATGGCTGTTTCCGCTAACCACATTCCTTCGGGATCACGGCCGAAACGATGCTGAAAATCGGCTTTTCCCCAGCGAATTTGGGTGTATTTGTCCTGTTTGTTGGCTAGAGGCAGAATGATATGATTATAGACCTGGGCGATGGCGTTACCATGACCGTTTAAGCGTTGACAACTTTTTTGGTCTGCTGTCAGGATGCGTTGATAAACTTCGGGATCATGGTATTGCATCCATGACATTAGGGTGGCCCCGATGTTAAAGCTGAGATATTCGTAGTTATTGACTATTTTGATTACTTCCCCCCGGTCATTGTAAATGCGTGCAAAAGCATTGGCACGATAACACTCGTGATGGATGCGTTCATTCCAATTATGGAAGGGATGGGCGCTCGGTTGCCGTTCAATTCTGTCTAGATAGGGATTTTCTCGCGGTGGTTGGTAAAAATGTCCGTGAACCGTGATATAAACTCCGTGGGCGGTTTTCAGGGGATCGACCCCCGTATCGGTATAGGAATAAAAGGTTGTAGAAGGATGTTCAACAAGATAAGTCATGGAAATGCCTAGAAAATCGTTTTTTTTTGAGCGAAAATAGCTGTAGAATGTGGCGACCTGATGTTTAAAAAAACTGAAAACTGGGCCATTTTTCACGGCCTTGGGGTCACAATATCACATTTTATTTTCCTAGCAAAGCTAAGGTTAACAATTCGCAACTTCTCTATACACAGCACCAAGTAGGGTCTGCTGAAAAAGCTTTTCGTGGGTGTGGGGTGTCGGTTTTTAAGGGTGTTAGGGATATGCTGAAAATAAATCCGGTTATTAAAGACTGATTATTTATTCCCCCTTTGGCTCTTCTAGGTTCTGTGTGATAAGTTTAATTGACATAGGATCGATCGATCTTTGTGTCCTTTGTGCCTTTGTGGTTCGTTCCACCCCCTCGCTCTTGAGAAATGTATCTTAGAATACATTTTACCCACCAAAGCTGGGAGAGCCCCCCTTTTGCCTCTTGCCTCTTGCCTTTTGCCTATCCTAATATGTTACCTATACTCAACGGATTTAGTATCAGTTGATGTTCTTGCTTGACATATTACGCAAAACGGAATAGCATTTGAATATGATTCAATCTTTCCGATGCAAGCATACGCGATTACTTTTTGAAGGAGGAGATCCGCCTCGTTTTCGTGGTTTCAAAGATACTGCTATTCGGAAGTTGACTCAATTAGATGCGGCTCAAACCTTAGAGTTTCTGCGCTCTCCACCAGGCAATCAACTTGAAGCTTTAAAAGACGATAGAAAAGAACAATATAGTATTCGGATTAATTCTCAGTTTCGATTATGTTTTATCTGGACAAATAATGGACCTACTGATGTTGAAATTGTTGATTATCACTCATAAATAATTAATTATGAATAACCGTCCTATTAATCAAATGCGACCCGTTCACCCAGGAGAAATTCTGCGGGAAGATTTTTTGATTCCTCTAAATATGAGCGTGAATGCTTTAGCTTTAGCCTTGAAGGTTCCTGCATCTCGTATTCATGAAATTGTTAAAGAACGTCGTTCTATTTCGGCTGATACGGCAGCAAGATTAGCCTGCTATTTTGGCGGAGATGCTGCTTCCTGGCTCAGTCTTCAAGTAATTTATGATCTGAAGACTTTATCTAACCGTGAGGAGATTATTCAGCAAATTCAGCCCCGTATTTCCGAACAAATTGCCTGATTTTTAATTAGATTAAGTCCCAGAGATTAAAACACTTTCAAAAGGGTAAAAGGTACATGGGACGAACTCTACAAAATCGGCACTCGCTCCTGCTGCTGCCCAAAAAGCGATCGTCCTTGGCGTTCCCATCCCAAGCAATGACAATTTCAAAGTTTAATCAAGAAGATGACAGCGATCGCATTGAGCCTAGTCATAATGAAATTTACAACTGATAATAATAATTTCTGTTTCTGTAATTTTATAAACTAAGCGATGTTCATCATTAATGCGTCTTGACCAATAACCCTTGAGTTGATGTTTTAAGGGTTCGGGTTTACCGATTCCAGAGAAGGGATGGCGCAATATGTCGTCAATTAAATCAACGATTTTTTTATAGAGTTTTTTGTCTTCTATCGCCCATTCATTGAATTGTTTAAAAGCTTTCGGATCAAATACTATATTTTTCACGCCATTCTTTTACGGTAATTGTCACTAAGTTTTCTTTATTTTCTATTCTGTCAATAGCTTCGGATAATTCACGCTGATTGGCTTCTGTTGAAAGAAGATATTCGGTTGTATCGGGTTCAGGATCAGATACTAAAATAATAATATCCACATCTGTTCCTTCTTCTAGTTCCGTAGAATAAAGCTCTATTTTTCCTTCTCTGCCAACAATTCCTTTCTGTTTAATCGCTCTAATCATGATTTTTTCTCTTAAGATGTCAAACAATTATGGCTATTATATCAAAATCAGCATGAGTTAGAACTGTTGACAAGAAAAGCGATCGCACTAATGACACTCAAAGAGATCCCAGTTTTAAAGTTTAATCAAGAAGATAACAGCGATCGCACTGCCATCAATGTGCATGGTGCGTTCCCCAAAAGCGATCGCTTTGTAGCAGGACTTGCATTAGGGAACGCACCCTACGGCGATAGCGGTCCTTGTATTGGAACTGCTATACCAGGAATATAAAGATTTATTAAAATGTATCGTAGAATACAATGCGGGGGGGGTTAATGTGTATAGTCTATCTGCGACTTTTAGTTGGTTGTCCCTTAGCTAACCGGCAAAAGCAGCGCAGCTCAATTCTTAAATCCTAGATAAACCTAGATGATAAAAACTCTTGTTTCTTGTCTATTGGTGGTAGGAACAACCTCCTTAGCGGGAGTAATCGCCCCGGCTCAAGCCTTTACCCCTCTCTCCTTAACCAAAACCTTCAACAACCCCACCGCTGAAGATGACGACTATTTTGGCAGTTCCGTGTCCCTCAGTGGTACATCTGCCTTGATTGGGGCTTATGGGGATAAAACCGGCGCAACGGGTGCGGGGTCAGCCTATTTGTTTGATACAACCACAGGCACCCTCCTGAAAACCTTCAACAACCCCACCGCTGAAGATGACGACTATTTTGGCTATTCCGTGTCCCTCAGTGGCACAACTGCCTTGATTGGGGCTCCTAACGATAGCACCGGCGCAACGAGTGCGGGGTCAGCCTATTTGTTTGATACAACCACAGGCAACCTCCTGAGAACCTTCAACAACCCCACCCCGGCAGATTTCGACATTTTTGGCCATTCCGTGTCCCTCAGTGGCACAACTGCCTTGATTGGGGCTCCTAGCGATAACACCGGCGCAACGGGTGCGGGGTCAGCCTATTTGTTTGATACAACCACAGGCAACCTCCTGAAAACCTTCAACAACCCCACCGCTGAAGATTACGACTATTTTGGCTATTCCGTGTCCCTCAGTGGCACATCTGCCTTGATTGGGGCTATTAACGATAACACCGGCGCAACGAATGCGGGGTCAGCCTATTTGTTTGATACAATCACCGGCAACCTCCTGAAAACCTTCAACAACCCCACCCCGGCAGATTTCGACAATTTTGGCGCTTCCGTGTCCCTCAGTGGTACATCTGCCTTGATTGGGGCTTATGGGGATAGCACCGGCGCATCGGGTGCGGGGTCAGCCTATTTGTTTGAGACAACCACAGGCACCCTCCAGCAAACCTTCAACAACCCCACCGCTGAAGATTACGACAATTTTGGCAATTCCGTGTCCTTCAGTGGCACATCTGCCTTGATTGGGGCTTATGGGGATAGCACCGGCGCATCGGGTGCGGGGTCAGCCTATTTGTTTGAGACAACCACAGGCACCCTCCAGCAAACCTTCAACAACCCCACCGCTGAAGATTACGACAATTTTGGCAATTCCGTGTCCTTCAGTGGCACATCTGCCTTGATTGGGGCTTATGGGGATAGCACCGGCGCAACGAGTGCGGGGTCAGCCTATTTGTATCAAGAAACTCAAACAGTGCAAGTGCCTGAACCATCCTTAACTATCCTGGGTACAGGAGTGGTTTTAGGTGTTCTACCTTTTCTTAAAAAAGGGAAAAAGGACAAGGAGAAAGATGTCTAGAAAATAGCGAGGGAGACAAAATTATTTGTAGGACGGGTTAGCGGTAGCGTAACATGATCAGTCCTTGGGTTTCATGCTTCTACCTTCTTCGGCATCGCACTTAGACTGACAGCTGCCATCAATGTGCATGGTGCGTTCCCCAAAAGCGATCTCTGGATTAGCAGGACTTGCATTAGGGAACGCACCCTACGACTGCCTGACAGCTGCCATCAATGTGCATGGTGCGTTCCCCAAAAGCGATCTCTGGATTAGCAGGACTTGCATTAGGGAACGCACCCTACGACTGCCTGACAGCTGCCATCAATGTGCATGGTGCGTTCCCCAAAAGCGATCTCTGGATTAGCAGGACTTGCATTAGGGAACGCACCCTACAGCACTAATTTTATTTTCTTAGCCAATTGATTAAAAGATTTTTAATCCGTATTAGTCTTTCTGGTGAGATAGTTCCTAAACGTGCATTGATTACAGATGATTCGACACTTGTTAATCGTCCTAGTCGAATTAAAGAAGCCACTTTAAGTCCAGTAGTAATATAGTCAGAATCTGAGGTATTAATAATTTCGTCAAATCCTAGAGTAGCTTGATGGAGACGAGAAGAAATTAAAGCAAGTAATAAATCACGATGGCGACTTGGTGAAATAGCAATAATTAAAGCTGGACGCAGTTTTCCTGATTTCAAGTCTGCTTGAGGAAAACGAATTAGAACAATATCACCTGGTTTCATGGTTGATAAATTTCTTGAGCATCTGCTAGGGAATATTCAATTTCATCTCCTTCTTTGAAAAATTGCTCTAATGAAAATTTTTGCCAGTCTTCATCTTGCCAATTAGTATGTTCTGAAATGTTGTTTGGCTCAGGGGAAATTAATCGGGTAAAGTTGGCAATTTTTTCAACAATGTCATCAGGTAATCGGTCAATCTGTTGGTGAAGTTCTTCACGAATTGTAGCAGACATAAGTTAAATTATTTGATTAAGGTGTAGAATGGATATTATTGATTATAACTCAGATATTGGGTGGTAATTTGGGAAAAAGTAATGTTGGGTTTCTACCAGATCAGAGATCGCACTACGTTCTTCGGCATCGCACTCCTCATCCCCAAAAAGCGATCGCCCTTGGCGTTCCTATCCCAAGCAGTGACAATTTTAAAGTTTAATCAACAAGATGACAGCGATCGCACTACAAGATCGGCATCTGTGATTGATGTACGGCGAAACTCATTTAATTCTTGTTGAGATAGGGGGAGACAGTCCGAATCTGCTTCGGCTGCTTTGTCAATTTCTTCCTCAGTCATTGCTGCAACTTTTTCCCAATCTGTCTTACCATGACTAACATTTTCGGGATCAAGTCTGACTCTGGTAATATTGTCGTCGTTCATTTTTATTGGCTCTCCTTGCTGAAATAATGCGGTATCTGCCGTTTCTTTTGGTATAGACGACCAATAAAACTACTTGATTAACTATACCGATTACTTGAATTCTAGTTTCATTATAATCACGTTTATCTTCTCTTTCCAGACAGTTGGGATCTAGAAAAATGTTTTTTGCATCTTCAAAATCAATTTTATGCTTGAGCAAGTTGGCAGCAGCTTTATTATTGTCCCATTCTATCTCCATTTTATCGAGATTTTGTATCTAGTTCATAATATTTTGGATTATACATGATCGCCCTTTCCCATCATCAAAAAGCGATCGCCAACTCCGAAACCTTGCTAACATAATAAAAAATCATATTCAATAAACCTCATCGTGAGTTCCAATATCAATTAGGTTGATCTCTTCTTCTTGGGTTTCAGGGTTTGATTCAAAATTGAAAATAATTCGACAATCATATTCAACAGAAAAAGCCCAAGCATCTGATAATTTCCCTTTTAGTTTATGGGTGCGTAATATTGGATTATAGGGATCGTCAGCGAGTAGTCTCAATTTGGCTTCTATTTTTGATTTTAAGTCGGGTTGTCGTTTAATCCTTGTTTTGAAAGCGCATTTAAATGATTGGCTAAAAACCAAGTTAATCATTGTTTAGTTCGGCAATAATGGAATCAACATCTCCTCGAAAAACATTACCATTTTGATAGTCTTGTCGAGCTTGAGAAATATTTTGAGCAATTTGTTCTCGTCTTTTTTCGATTTGCCGATGTTTAACAATATTGATCAAGTCATCTTGTTCATCAAAAGAGAGATAGTCAATCATTTCTAAGATTTGACTAAATTGCATTGTTGGCGGCATTGTTACTTTCCCCTTTTTCAATACAGACTTTTATTTTACTCTGCTTGGGCAATAATGACATCCGCGATCGCGGATCGATGACAACTTTCCAACTCACAAAGAGAGATCGCCTCTCCTTATCCCCAAAAAGCGATCGCCCTTGGCGTTCCTATCCCAAGCAATGACAATTTCAGAGTTTAATCAAGAAGATAACAGCGATCGCACTACAAGATCGGCAATCATAGTTCAATTCCATTGATCCAAATTTCATACTCGCTTATATCAACTTCATCATTCCAAACGATTCCGCTACCTGATGGATCAAGTTGAAAGTTTTTAAAGAAAGCATAGTTTTTAAGGGAAGAAAACATCGTTTTTTCTAGTAGATTTTCACAGTTATATTTTCTAGCTTGATGATTAGAAAAATGCACCAATAGAGTATAATTTTCAATGATTTCGGCTGATGTTATTTTGGGATAAAGCATTGTTTTATTTCAAAGGTGGTAATTTATTAAATTCTTGAGTGTTCCACATTTTCAATAATTCTGATTGATAGATTGTTGCCCATTCTACAACCATTTTTGTGGCTCTATTAGGTAAGTCTCCTTCAATGATTTCTAAGGTTTCCAGATTAAATAGGGCGTTATATTCTCCATAAATCGCATGAAAATGGGGAGGTGGATGATCGGCAAAAAAGATTTTAATGATAATTCCATAAAATCGAGTAATTTCTGGCATAAATCTATTTTTATAAGTCTTGCTTTATGACAAAAATATTATAACAAAGCTTGTTGGGTTTTGTTACCTCGACCTAAATGACAAGATCGGCGATCGCTCTTGGCGTTCCTATCCCAAGCAATGGCAGTTTTAAAGTTTAATCAACAAGATGACAGCGATCGCACTACGTTCTTCGGCATCCCACTGACAGCTGCCATCAATGTGCATGGTGCGTTCCCCAAAAGCGATCGCTGGAGTAGCAGGACTTGCATTAGGGAACGCACCCTACCAGAGCGGCGATCGCACTTCCCATTGTCCTAATCTAAAACAATAGTAGTTCCTGTCCTAAAGGCACGATAACGACCTCTGTTAGGAACTTCAATGATTTCACCGTAGCCTTCTCTTAGACAAAAATTGAAGGGATCATTTGGAGCTTTTTTGCATTTACCGCATTCATGCCAGCCATCTCCAGTATTGTTATCGTATCTACACTTTTTGTTAGAAACTGGAATAAAACAATTCATAAAATTTTGACTATTTGGAGTATTGCCAAAACTACCCTGAAGTGGAGGAGAAATACGATATCGCCATTGACCATCCATTGTTTTATAACTTTCGCATTTATAAGTTTTTGGCTTGGCTTGAACAGGAGTTGATGATGCGACTGCTACAAGAACTGTAGCCAGCATGGAAACACTCAAAAGTTTGCAAATCATAAAAACTACCTTGTATTTGTCTTAATTCTTTGACTCAAACTCTGTCTAGCTACATATTATACAGAAACTTTCTGTCTAACAGTCCTCAGAGTAACGACAGGTGGAAACTTGCGGCATATTCCCCCATTTTAGCGCAATCGCTGGAACTTTTTCCCATATCATACCCAAGAGCATATTAGCCAGATTAAACAACCTCTTTTAAGTGGATTCCTAACAACAAGCTCAAATAAAATCGACTTTTCGGGAAGTGTAGCACTAAGTCTTCAATCCACCCCACAATTACCTAATTTTCGGGGAAAAAGGGCTCTTCGGGCTCTCCCAGGTTTGGTGGGTAAAATGTATTCTAGGATACAGTCCTGCTGGCGAGTGAGTGGAACGAACCACAAAGACACAAAGGACACAAAGATTGATCGATCATATTGTAAGTTAAACTGATCACACAGAACCTAGAAGAGCCCTCTTCGGGACTTGGTATGGTTCGATAGGGGGGCATAAATCGACTCAATCCTTATCTGGCAAGAGATTTAATTGATTAGTTCGCTCTAGATAAAAAACAATTGACAAAAATTGCGGCAATGTCTGTCTCTATAAAGGTTTCATTCCTTATAACCCCGTCCATTGTATAAGACAAACCGAAGAACCCTAATCCCTTACAAAAAAATACTCCGAAATCCTCGTGAACTTTACAGGGTAAGCTCATCTAATTTGGTATAAATTGTACTTGACAAAGATTTCTGAATAGGGTAATCAAATCGCCATAGCACCGTCCCGCACTGCCAGTACCCAGATCTGTAGGTTGGGTTGAGGTAACGAAACCCAACATTGCCCTTATTTCTTTCCTGAATTTTTTGGGTTTCACTTCTACATTTTATTCCATACCAATATCACTATCAAAGATCAGCTTTTCTGAAGCTCCCCACATCTGATCATAAATTCCTTCTTCAACATAACGGTGAAAACTGGAATATTGCCAATCTTTCGGAGCGTTTACTAATCCATGATGCACGGTATTCGAGATGATTAACAAAATCTCAATAAAAAACCCTTGACAAATCCCCGCACTTGACAGATAATTATATATATAATGGGAATCCGTGCCTTCCTACAAACCCTCTTTTTTTAGGTCAAATCATGCGATTAAATTTATTCCTGCTCCCTGGGGTTGAGTTCTAGCTTCAGCAGTTTTAGGAGATGGGAAATATGGCAGCTTGGATTATCGCTATTGTGAGCATAAAATCTTCCTATTTGTAGTGCCACTTGTTCTCTATATCTTTCTGGGGGTGATGTATTGTCCTCTGGGGGTTCAACTTCTAACCAATATTGCTTCGCTTTTTTGATAGTCAACAGAGCCAGCACTAATTCCGATTGGCTATTGTCGTGGCTAACTTGATATTGTTTTTGCCAAGATAGCTGTAATTTCTCCACTTCCGATAGTTCTAGGTTTTGACAATGAGAGATTCTCCCTTTAACTCTGGAAAAATTATTTTTTAAATCGGCATCATCCTTAATTTTATCTGCCATATCAAGATAAATATTTTCTAGCCTAGCAGCGGAATTTTGATAAACAGCCGAATGTTCGCTAAGAATTGATTGAATATGAGTATCGGGAAAAATAAAATAGCACTCTTTATGAATCAATCCCGTCACCCAAATTCTATGCTGTCCAACCCGATTGACTTTAATCAGTGATTTTTTATATAAGTCCTCAAAAATTTGCTCTAAATCCTTAAATGGATAGGAATCATCTAAACGTTTATTTTGTAAGTCTAAATCGACGATAGCGAACAGTTGCTGGGGATTTAAATAAGAAGCTTCTGGGTTATCTTCATGCAAACGCAAAAGATTAAAGTAAGTATTTAAAACATCATTTCTATCACCACAGTTAAAAAAAGTCGGTATCTGTTGTCTCCAATCCCTAGGAACACAGGCTTTATAAAAATTAGCATCGGGAAAATCTTCCATAGCTCGATAGGATTGAGGAGATAACCTGCCGGCAGTTTTTTTGATTTCCCCTTCACAGAGGATAACAAATTTATTAAGAATTTGACGGTTTGCCAGAATAAATTGACAATGTTCTAAAAGTTCCGTTTCCCTAAGACTCATGGGTTAGTTTCTCCATCTTTATTTCAATAGTTTTGGTTCTATCTCTTTAACATGAGCGGGAGTTAAAGCTTGACAGAGTTCATAGGAATGAGTGGCTAAGATATATTGATTGCTAGGTTCCCATTCCTGCAAGTCCTCAATAATTCTATATTGCCAGTCGGGATGGAGAGCAATCTCAATTTCATCCATCAAGACAATCGCATCTTTTATCCTACGATACTTTAGCCACAGATAGATACTTAATCGCTTCAGTTCCCCATGACTCAAATCCTCTGGATATAATTCTTCTCCGTTTGTGTCTCCTTTGAATTTAAAGGTAATCCCCGATATATCTTTATCTAAATTAATTTCTTTGTCGGATAAAATTGAATTTAAGTTTTGCCGTATTAGTTGATAATTATTTCCATATTCACCAGTTTCTATAGCTTGAGCAAAATCTTGATCACGAGCCATGATAAAGTAATTAATTAATAGCTCAACTGGCAGAAAATCGTAGGTAAATAAGTTGCTAAGTTTCTTTTTAACATCTGCCATGGCTAAATAATAGTTACTAGAGTCTGGATTCCCTTGATTTATCTGAAAAAGACTCTTGTTAGTAGCTTGGGGTAAAAAGATAAAAACTTGCGTTGAAGGTGCAGCTAAAAATATTTTTGAGGATAATTCTTTCATGAATAATTGAAATTCTTCTTGGGTTGATTGACTAAATTTACACAACAAAAATATCTCTTGATTCTTCTCGTTTTTGGCTTGACAAAGATATATTAAGCTATTTATTCCTAAAATATTTTTAATTATTTTTGTTTGCTGAAGTAATGTTTGAGATTGAGGAGCATCAATGTATATTTGAGCATTCGTCATTCCCAGTTTATCTTGAATAGAATTTATTATTACCTCTAAAAAATTTGCTGGATATTCATCTAAGTATCTATCTATTGTTGATATTATGTCTAAATCAAATAAAAAATTGAGTTCTTCTGGGGTAAATAAATGTCGAATTAATTTGTTTCTTTCTGTTTCATCTTCTAGCTTCAAGGTTGTAAGTTTTTCTTGAATATTTTTGAGTCTTTCACGTTGGCCATTTAGCTTTTTGATTTTTTGTTTAATGTCCTGTAATTTTTTTAAATCATCAACGTTAACAGTATCTAAATCTTCTTCTTGACCAGCAAGGTTAGATACCAAGTCTTTTATATAAGCATCTCTGCAAATAAAAAAATCTAGTTTTACTTCTTCCCGATTGTCGGTTAGAATTTCAAAAATAGCTAGGGTTTTCTGGTCTAACTCATCTTCTAGTTGACATCGATGGAGTACATTTACCACATATTCTATCTTTTCTGGATCACCAGAACAATGAAGCAAGATAAAAATTAATTGTAGAAGGGTACTTTTGCCACCGCCATTTTGACTGCCGATAGGGAATATCTGGGGAAAAAAGTCTTTCTCGAAACTAAGATCAATAT
Source organism: Microcystis sp. MC19 (assembly GCF_003019735.1). Lineage (NCBI taxonomy): Bacteria > Bacillati > Cyanobacteriota > Cyanophyceae > Chroococcales > Microcystaceae > Microcystis > Microcystis sp. MC19. The sequence goes on from NZ_CP020664.1 coordinate 4,564,657, forward strand.
TCTTTAACACTCGAAAGTCAGGAACTTGAACCCGTAGTAACCGCATTGTCAAAACTCCTGTAATCCTATCCTCTTGCTCATCTGCTTATTGTAGCTCACAGGCAAAGGTGAAACAATCTCTTATCCTACCGGCCAAATTCTGGCAGATTTTTTCAAAAAAATCCTTGACAAATCCCCGCACTTGACAGATACTTATATATAGAATGGGAATCCGTGCCTTCCTACAGACCCTCTTTTTTTAGGTTAGATAAGCTTCAAAAAAATAAAAACCTAATACCTGACCAGTGCTAAAGAGGATAGGTTATGACAACTAAAGACTTATACGAACAAGACTATCCTGCTTGGTTAGAAGAAACGGCCAAACAACTGCGACAAAGACAGACAGATGTATTAGATTGGGAACATCTCGAAGAAGAAATCGAAGCATTGGGGAACCAACAGAGACATAAAGTAGATAGTTATCTCCTACAATTGCTCATTCATCTGCTTCTCTACCAATACTGGCCGGAGGAACGAGAAAGATGTGCGCGGGGATGGCAGGACGAAATCGGTAACTTTCGGGTGGAATTAGAACTTTTATTGGAGTCAAAAACCCTTTATAACTATTTTTTAACCAGAATCGCCGTTATTTACCCCAAAGCAGTGAAGCGAGTCCGACAAAAAAGCCAATTACCGGCCGCTATCTTTGCCGAAAGCTGCCCCTATAGTCCCGAACAAATCCTCGATTCCGATTTTCTCCCCTGAAATTCTGGCAGATTTTTTCAAAAAAATCCTTGACAAATCCCCGCACTTGACAGATACTTATATATAGAATGGAAACCCGTGCCTTCCTACAGACCCTCTTTTTTTAGGTTAGATAAGCTTCAAAAAAATAAAAACCTGATAACCGATCCCTAACTACCTATAAGTTTTTCACCCAATCACTAATCAACTGGTTAACCTCTGTGGGAATTTCATCGTGGGGACAATGACCGGCAGTTAGATAATATTCTGTCAGAGAAGGATAGTATTGACGGAATTTGGCCCCGCGTTCCCGAGTATTCATCCAAGAGTCCCCCTCACCCCATAACATCAACAGGGGACAACTTGACTTTTGCAGGAGAATATCCACATTTTCCCCCCGGGGAGATTTAAACACAGAAGCAAAAACTTTGGCTGCTCCCGCATCCAGGGAAGGACGACGGATATCTTCTATTAACTGCTCAGTAATGGCACTGCGATCGAGATATACTTTCTCTAGGGTTTTGCGGATAGTTTTGGGTTGACGGGTATAGAGAAATAAGAGATAACTGGCCCAAGGTTGCAGCAAGACCGATCGCAGTAGTTTTTGTGCTAAATTAGGCTGACGATTGCTTTCTGTATCGCTAAAGGGACCGGCACTATTGAGGAGAATTAATCCCCGAACATTCTCGGAATGATTAGCAGCCACACAGAGAGAAGCGTAACCCCCCAGAGAATTACCCGCTAAAACCGTCGGTTGGCCCACAACTTCCTTGATAAAATCGTTTAATTGTTGCTGCCAAAGATTGCCACTATAGACAATATCCGGTTTAGCTGATCTACCGAATCCTAGCAGATCGATCGCCCATACTTCCCATTCTGAGGCTAAACCTGACACATTTTTTCGCCAATGGTCGGTGGAAGCGCCAAAACCGTGGACTAATAGTAAAGGGGGTTTTCCTGCGACTCTAGTACCCGCTTGCACATAGTGTATCGAATGTCCTTGCCATTGCCAATTTTGCCTTGTCGTCAGGGCAGCTGTATTCATCGGCTGTTTTGTTAAGTAATGTGAATAATTCTTAGTCTAACCGATTGGGAAACTGGAGACCAAGCTAGAGATTTTTAGCCAAACCCCTTGACTGAAAAGGGAACTTGACATATACTTATATGTAGAGTGGGAATCCGTGCCTGCCTGCAAACCCTTCATTTTTGGGCAAATAACCCTAAAAAACACTCTCAAAAAAAATCTTGAGCGGGATTAATCTGCTGGTATGGGTGGCTAACCCCAGAGAATTACTCCTGAATCACTGGGACAGTTTTTTCCTAATTCTGATAACAGCTATGAAGATTTTGACGATTTTACAGGGATTAATCGACAAAAATCCCTTAACTGAGGCGGATCTAGAAGAATTACTAGCGATCGAATCCTTAAATTTTAGGCAGACTAACCCTCTGATCCTACAGGAAAGGGCGGAACTATTAACGATTCTCTGGCCGCGAGTCTGGCAAAAATGTCAGGAGTTAGGGATAAATCAGCAAAATCAGATTTTGATCAGCTGTTGGCGCTTGTGGATTCCCTGGGCGCTAGAGCTACGCAGCCACGCAAAACCGTTGATTCAAGGCATTTTGGCTCCCCAAGGCACGGGGAAGACCACCTTAACATCCATAATGTCGATTATTTTAGCCTATTTTGATTTAAAAGTAAATAATCTCTCTTTAGATGATATTTATAAGACCTATAATGAGCGAATAAAATTGCGTCAAAAAGATGAAAGATTGCGCTGGCGTGGTCCACCGGGTACTCATGATATAGAATTAGGAATTAAAGTTTTAGAACAGGTTTGTCAGCAAGAAAGTCCGATTTTAATACCGCGTTTTGACAAGTCCCTGCATCAAGGACAAGGGGATAGAATTGCAGCGGAACAAGTGGAGGGAGTCGATATTCTTTTTTTCGAGGGTTGGTTTGTGGGCATGAATCCAGTAGAAGAAACAGTCTTTGATCATGCCCCCGATCCGATTAATAGCCAAGAAGACCGACAATTCGCCAGGGATAATAATCAAAGATTGCGAGAATATCTACCCCTCTGGTCAAAAATCGATCGCTTACTGATTCTTTATCCCCTTGACTACCGTTACAGTTTACAATGGCGACAGGCGGCCGAAACAAAAGGAGGTATGACACCATCAGAAATCGAGGAATTTGTCAAGTATTTTTGGAAAAGTTTACATCCGCAATTATTTCTGCCACCCCTGCTCAAACAAGCAGATCTAGTGGTAGAAATTAATCGCGATCATAGTCTGGGAAAAATCAGTTATCAGTGAGCAGTAATCAGTAATCAGTGAAAAGAAAGCCCCAAACTTGTAACTTAACACTATTGACTGATAACTCCCATCTGATAACTGATAACTGATAACTGATAACTGATAACTGATAACTCCCATCTGATAACTGATAACTGATAACTGATAACTGATAAAGCTTATGATTGAAGTCGAACATCTGAGTAAAATTTATGGTTCTGCCACGGCAATCAGTGACGTAGATTTTACCGTAGAAAAAGGAGAAATTCTCGGTTTTTTAGGACCAAATGGAGCTGGAAAAACCACCACTATGAGGATTTTATCCGGTTATATTCCTGCCACCACAGGAACAGCAAGGATAGCAGGATATGATGTGCATCAACAATCCTTAGAAGTGCGTCGTCGCATTGGTTATCTTCCCGAAAATCCCCCCTTGTATCCGGAGATGACCGTGGAAAGTTTTCTCGATTTTGTCGCACGGATTAAAGGCATCTCATCGGGGGATAGAAGAGCGCGGGTAGATTTAGTTTTAAGCAAATGTCAGTTACTAGAAAAAAGAAAAGTTATTATCCGCAAGTTATCCAAGGGTTATAAACAGCGTGTAGGAATTGCCCAAGCGATCATACATGATCCACCGGTAATTATTTTAGATGAACCGACAGTAGGATTGGATCCGAAACAGATTATCGAAGTGAGAAATCTGATTAAAAGTTTAGCGGGAGAACATACAATTATTCTCTCCACTCATATTTTGCCAGAAGTGAGTATTACCTGCGATCGAGCGACAATTATTAATCGGGGTCGCATCGTGGCCAATAATATTACTACCGCTACCCCTGCCGGTTCCAGTTATGAAATTGAGATCGAGGGTGATAGGGATTCCCTGCTAGAAATCCTTCAACAAATGCCGCAAGTCGAACAAGCAGCAAAAGTCGGCGATAACCTGCTTAAAATTGTTGGTCAAGCGGGGACAAACCTAGGGGCAGAACTTGCTAGAATAGTTGTCAACAATGGTTATAACCTATTAGAAATGCGTCGCACCCGTAAAACCCTAGAAGACATCTTTCTGGAAGTAATCGGCAGCGGGGAAAGTAATCACCAAGAGGAGAGGCATGATCAATAATATCTGGGCGATTTTTCGCAAGGAATTTCAAAGCTATTTTACCGCCGCCAATGCCTATATAATTATGGGGATATTTTGGTTAGTAGCGGGATTTTTCTTTAACTCCCTTCTCTACGGCATTATTCTCGATGTTAGTATCCAGGAACAATCGGGATTTCTGGTAGCCAGAGATACGGTATCTGAATTTATGACTACTTTCATCGGCATTATTTTATCCTCTTTATTGTTGGTAATTTTGCCAGCCCTGTCTATGGGATTATACGCAGAGGAAAAAAAACAGGGAACCCTAGAACTTTTAGCCACTTCCCCCCTGACTAATTGGAGTATAGCCATCGGTAAATTATTGGGAGTGCTGGCCTTTTTTACCGTGATGATTACCCCCCTCTGGGTTTACGAAATAGTAGTTTTTAGTAGCGCAGTTCCCCCGGTGAATATAGCCAGTGTTTTAATGGCTCATCTAGGATTAATTTTACTGGCAGCGGCCATCCTAGCCATCGGAATGTTTATTTCTTCCCTCACCAATAGTTCTATCCTGGCTTACATCATCACCTTTATCACCATCTTATTTATCTGGATACTGGATGTAATTGCTAACAATGCCGAAACCTTCTTTCGAGATCGTATCGGAGGAGAAGTGGGAGAACAGATCGGATTTTTCCTGAAAGAATTACTATCCCATCTATCTTGGTATCAACCCTTTAACAATTTCGTGCGGGGAATTTTTGACAGTAGTAGTTTAGTCATCCTCCTCAGTTATATTCTGCTGGGAATCTTCCTAACTACTCAATCGATCGAAGCGGACCGTTATCAAAGAAACTAACTATGATATCCTGGCAAAAATACAGTAAATTTCTCTATATACCCGCCCTCTTTCTGGGTAGTGCCGGCCTAACCGTGGGGTTAATCTCCGGTCAATGGTCATCCCTCTCTCTGGGGTTATTAATTGCCGGGGCTATTCTGTTTCTAGGGTGGCTGTTGTTATTAGTAATCACTTCCAAAGAATTTTGGCAAAAAAGAAGTACCCGCACCGGTACTCAAACCCTCATTACTACTATTATTGTCCTCAGCGTTATCGGTTTAATTAACTTTCTTGCCCTCCGTTATCCCTATCGAGTTGATTTAACCGAAAACCAAATCTTTAGTTTATCCCCCCAAACCGAAAGACTATTAACCAATCTGTCAAAACCAGTCAAAGTCTGGATTTTTTCAACCCGGGGAATCAGTGGCAACGAAGAGGAACTTTTAGCCAATTATCAACGCAAAAACCCCCAATTTCAGTACGAAATAGTTAACCCAGAGAAAAAACCCAATATCGCTCAGGAATTCAAAAAACTAGCCGATGATAATCTGTCCAGAGTCTATCTACAGTATGGTGAAAAAAAACAACCCCTGAAAACTATTAGTGAAGAGGAAAGTCTCACCGAAGCGAAACTGAGTAACGCCATCGAAACCGCTAAAACCGATCGCACTTTAACCGCTTACTTTCTGCAAGGTCATGGAGAAAATGCCATCAAAGAACCTCAAGGGGGTTTAGGACAAGCAGTCAATAGTTTAGAAGCAAAAGGTTATCAAGTAGAACCACTTAATCTAGTGGAACGTTCCACCATTCCCAGTAATGCCGATGTCATTATTATTGCCAGTCCCAAAAGAAAAATATTTCCCCAGGAAGTCACCGCTTTAAAAAACTATCTTGAGCAAGGGGGCAAAATTTTATTAATGATTGACCCCCAAACCGAAACCGGATTAGAACCCTTATTAACCGCTTGGGGTGTGAAACTAGATAATCGGATTATTATTGATGCTTCCGGTGCCGGGGAAATCATCGGACTAGGACCAGCTAGTCCCATTATTACCAATTACGGCAATCATCCCATTACTCGCGATTTTGCTAACGGTATTTCTATCTTTCCCTTTGCTCGTCCCATCGCTACCGTCCCCGTGGAAGGAATTGAAGCCATATCTTTAATGATTACTAATGATAAAATGTGGGCTGAGAGTGATTTAAATGATCAGAATCTCCAGTTTAACCCTGAAAAAGATTTAGCTGGCCCTTTTGATCTAGGGGTTGCTCTGACGGGAAAAAAAGGTAAATTAATCGTGATTGGTAATGCCAGCTTTGCCAGCGATGGACTATTTGAACAACAGTTAAACGGAGATATATTTTTAAATTCTGTGCAGTGGTTAGCCAGTGGTGAAACAGCCACCTTATCTATCCGGGCCAAGGAACCAGAAAATAGAAGAATCAATTTAAATCCCCTGCAAGCTAACGCTATTTTTTGGATAGCGATGGTGGTGATGCCTTTAGTAGGATTTACCCTAGCTGGATTGACTTGGTGGCAACGTCGTTAATCGAGTTAGAATCTAGAAAAATCATCTCTCTTAATTCCCCTAACTGCCATGACCACAACCCAAACTATCCCCCAATTGTTGACTTTTGATGACTATATCAATCAATATCCCGATGATGGACAACAATACGAATTAATCGCAGGAAAATTATCGGCCATGATGCGACCGATCGGAAAACACGAAGAAATTGGCGGATTTGTTTCTGGAACCCTATTCTTAGAGATAAATCGGCAGCAATTGCCCTATTTTATCCCCAATACTGCCGCAGTAAAACCCCTTCGCCCCCATACAGGTTATCTACCCGATATTATTATCTTAGACAGAGAAAATCTAGTTAATGATCCCTATTGGGAAACCGCTTCCTCAATTTCTCTGGCAACATCAGCTAAATTAATTATTGAAATTGTCAGTTCCAATTGGCGAGATGATTATCTGAAAAAATTCGACGACTACGAACAATTAGGAATTGCCGAATATTGGATTATCGATTATTTAGCCAAAGGTTCGGCCCGATATATCGGCAGCCCCAAAGAACCCACCATTTCTATCTATCAATTAATAGATGGAGAATATCAAGGTAATTTATTTAAACAGGATCAACGTCTTATTTCAGGGATTTTTCCAGAGTTAAACCTCACTGCTAATCAAATTTTTTGTGCTAGAGCTTAAAGAAAAACCCGTATTTTTAGATTAATTACTATTTTCCACCGTGGGAAGAGGAGAAGGTGATAAAACAGGAGGAGCGATCGGTTCAATTTTATCCTCATTAACCGGGGGATTAATCACCTCTGGAACAGGGGAAGGGGAGGGAGAAGGAGAAGGGGAAGGAGAAGGGGAAGGAGAAGGAGAAGGAAGGGGAGAAACTTGAGGACTTGGCTCCGTTTCGGGAAGAGGAACAGGAATAGGAATTACTTCTTCTGGGGTGGGACTAGGAGTTAATTCTGGAGTCGCTTCTGGAGTAGGAATCACCTCTGGGGTAGGAGTAGGGGATGGAGTGGGAGTCGGGGAATAAATGGGAGTCCGTTGACGAGAAGGTCGTCGGATAGGGGGAAAATCTTGGGAGGGAGGAGGAATGATTTCAGGACTAGGAGAAGGTTCAGGGGTTGGTAATGGTTCAATTTCCTCATTTTTGGGTAAAAGAGCCATAAATCCCCGATATCCTAGGGCAAAAGCCCCAATTGTCACCGCAAAAATCAGCAAAATCCACAGCCAAGGATTCTTTTTTTCCCCAGAATTGGGTTGAATAACCACAGTGGGGGAGACGGTTGGTTTTGGGGGTGTAGAGGACTTTAATCGGGGACTATGGGGAGAAACCGCGATAGTCGGTTGGGTGGACAAATCGGGGGCTATTTCTCCTAAAGCTGCTAACATTTCCCTGGCAGTAGCAAATCGATCCCGGGGATGAAAACGGATCGCTCGATCGATTACCATAGCTAAATTAGGATTAACATTTTCTGCCTCCTGTCGCCAGAGAATTTCCCCCGTGCGCGAGTCAGTTTCTAGATATTGGGGAGTTTTTCCCGTTAATAAAAAAATCGCCGTTAAGCCTAGGCTGTAAAGGTCACTAGAAAAGACCGGTCTCCCGGCAGCCTGTTCCGAAGCCATATAACCGGGGGTGCCAAGGGCGATCGAATAGGCACTTTTTCCCGTAGGATCGAGTAAGGTGGCGACAGCCTCTTTCATTACCCCAAAATCGATTAAAACGGGCAAATTATCACTATTTCTTAAGATAATATTATCGGGTTTCACATCCCGGTGAATAATGCGGCGACTGTGAATAAAATCAAGAACAGGCAGTAAATTCTCTAAAATCGTCCGCACTGCTGAGGAGGATAAATTTCCCTGTCGTTGCTGTTTTTGGGTTAGTGTCTCCCCTTCAATCCACTCCTGCACCAGATAGAAATGATTATCTTGGGCAAAATAACCGTATAAACGGGGTATTTGGCGATTTTGTTCCCCCAATTCCTCTAAAACGCTTGCTTCTTTCTGAAAACGTTCTTTTAACCATTCTGGCATCCCCTCACTTTGAATAGCCGGCTGCAATTTTTTAATCACACAGCGCCGTTGAGAAGGCATATTCGTATCGATAGCGATATAAGTTTCCCCAAATCCCCCCCTAGCAAGGGTGCTAACAATTTGGTAGCGATTGTTTAAAAGCACTAGATTCATTACCCTGAGAGTGCAAGCGTGGTCCTAAATTGTTCCTAGACTAACATTCTTTCGTTAAGGAAAAAGTCAAGGGAAAAACTAGAGTCAAGTCTAAGGAATCCAGCGACGGATTTTCGTCCACAAAGGTGCATTATCTTGGCTACTCATCTCCAGAAAACTTTGATAACAATCGTAAGCGCGATTAAGATGGGCAGTGATTTCTGTAGCATTGGGATGGGAATTGCGATCGGGATGCCAATAACACAAGAGAGTTTTATAATTATTCTCAATCCGGCTAGTCGTGGTAAAAGGAGTAATCCCCAAAACTCGCCACCAAACGGGATTAGCGGACTCTATAATCATCACGGCCAAGGAACGGGGCGAAGGATAGAGAATTTGGGCGATTAATGACCAATCTGACCCATAACACACCCGATAAACCGCTTTAACCTGCTCTTTTCCCAACTGTTGACAAGCTTGTAAATGCCATTGACGAAAATCCCCCCGCATCTGCTGATGAGTTCGCAAATCTCGCCTGGCAAATCTGCCCTCAGCTAGTTTATTAGTCCCGATAGTGTTAAAGTTACCATTAGCGATCGCTTTTAGATCCCAGTAAAGATGATAAAAAGGATCTTGACCCAAGGCCAGACTTTCCAGAATTTCCTTAGCGTAACCTCTAGCCGGATTTAACCGCAATAATTCCCGTAATTCCCGACAAAACTGCTCATTTTCGGGCATACCGCGCCATTGCCAATAGTTAACATCCGGTTTTGCCAGAGACTGCCTATATACACTGCGCCACACCTGCGGAACAGTACAGGCGATCGGGGTAGCCAAGGGAGTAGCCAGGGGACAAAATTGACCCTTTAAAGAGCTTTCAGGAGCATCTTCTAGTAAACAGGCAAGATGATAGGCGGGATGACTACGGGGCGTTTTTTGGGGGCTAATAAACCAAAAAGCCGTTAAAATGATAATTAAGTACAAGAGTAGAGAAAGAATTTGCTCCGCCATCGCCACTTTTAGTTAGTCTGCTCAGTTACCTGAAGAATTATAATTCGTGCTATGGTCGCTGAAAAGTTCTTTGTATCTCAGCTGATTGTCAGGAATCTACAAAACGGGGTGATATGTCGAAAGTTTCCATATATTCCTACTTTGGTTATTCGGAAAGTTTCTGTATAATTAATAGTTAGATGGCTTAGGTTATAGGTTGGGGCATACTTGAAAAGTCTCTGTTCGAGTTCAAAAATTAAAGTGATCAGCACACCTGGAGCAATATGCGTCAATCAGAATCAAAAATTGCACTGCTGATTGATGCAGACAACGCCCCTGCATCAAAAATTGAGGCGATCGTCTCTGAAATTGCAAAGTATGGAGTTGCCAATATTCGTAAGGCTTACGGAAACTGGAAAAGTCCTGCGCTGAAAGCTTGGGAGGAGTGTTTGCACGAATACGCTATTCGCCCCGTCCAACAGTTCGACTATACGAAGGGCAAAAATGCTACTGATGCTGCAATGATTATTGATGCAATGGATTTGCTGTATACACAACAGTTGGATGCTTTTGCAATCGTGTCGAGCGATTGTGACTTTACTCCTTTAGTGATGCGAATTTTGACAAATGGCTTAAAAGTCTATGGATTTGGCGAGAAGAAAACACCATTGCCTTTTGTTTATGCGTGTTCAACATTTTTATACCTAGAAACTATTGATCAAGCAGTAAATTCTGAGGAGACTTCCAAAGTTTCTGCAAGTGTGAAGAAAACTGGTAAAGAGTTGAAGCAAGACACCAAATTAATCAGTTTATTGAGGGGCGCTGTTTCTAGCACTCTAGACGATGATGGTTGGTCGAATTTGGCAGAGATTGGCGGACACATAGCAAATCAGACATCTTTTGACCCACGCAACTACGGATATGCAAAGTTGAGTGGCCTGTTCGAGGCTATTGACTTATTCGAGATTCAGCGAAAAAATAAGACAGTCTTCGTGAGGAGCAAGCAAAAGAATGGCACTACTCCAAAAACGTAGTGCAGATCTAGTAGGATGCGTTCCCTAATGTAAGTCCTACCGCTGCAGCGATCGATTTTGGGGAACACACCATGGTCATTGATTTTTTGATTTACCTTGGCACTACTGCGACATTGGTAGATTAGGTGAGGGGAGCGAAGTCGTTTTTGAAATATACAGGGCCTCTGTGATCTGAAACCGTCAGAATCAAATTGTTGATGTGGCGGCTTCTGATGCAGATCCGTTGGTGCGATCGCTAACATTTGATTATTCTCGACCCTAAACAGCCTTTGACCTAGAGGGAAATGTTCACAGATTGACAGTCAGCCCGGCATTCAGCTATGTTTGAGATATTTAGAGCAAAACCTTTGAATGCCGACGCTGTTAACCGTTGGTTCATACCGATTCTTTTGCTATGCAGGCGATCGCAATGAGCCACCGCACATCCATGTTGAACGAGATCGAGAGATTGCTAAATTCTGGCTTCAGCCGGTGCGCCTTCAAAGTAACCGAGGATTTAACCGCACTGAAATTAACCGCATTCAAAAACTTGTGCAAGAAAACCAAGAGCAATTGTTAGCAGGCTGGCATGATTTCTTTAACGACTGAGCTATTTGAAACCCTCGCTATTCAGCAATTAGCCATCACAGATGATGCGCTTACTGTAGATTTATCTGACGGACGCACCCTATCTGTTCCCCTGGCATGGTATCCCCGTCTTCAGCATGGCTCAACTGAGGAGCGTAATGACTATCGTTTTATCGCCGGTGGCAATGGAATCCACTGGAATCAACTAGATGAAGACATTAGTGTTAAAAACTTAATTCTTGGCCAACCATCAGGGGAAAGTCAAAAATCATTTCAGCGTTGGTTAAATAATCGAGAAGCGATCATCTAACAAATCACTGCACTCGACCTTATGCTAGAGTTTCATAATTACCCAAAGCTAATGAGGCAAAAAATAATGGACAAAAATAAGCCAGAAGAAGTTCAAGAAGCAATGATTTCAGTGGGAGTGGGTACAGCGATTGGAGCTAGTGCATCGGCAGTAGTTGGCGGTATGGGACTGGCTGTAGGAGGAACTGCTCTAGGAGTCGGTATGGCTCCAGTAGCAGCGGCAGGAGCAGTGGTCGGCACAGCAGTTTACGGAACCAAGAAAGCAATAGAAGAACAAGACGCAACGGCAATTGGAGCAGCGGCAATTGGTGCGGGTGCTGGAGCCGGTATATCAGCATTGGTTGGAGGTATGGGATTAGCAGTGGGAGGGACGGCAGTTGCAGTTACAATGGCTCCCGTAGCGGCAGTAGGAGCAGTAATTGGTTTAGCTGGGTATGGTATCTCTAAATTATTCACTGAGTAAGTAATGGTTAAACGGAAAAGACAGTCCCCCAATGCTGCTCAAAAATTAGTAAGAGGAGCAATTCGGGATTTTATTAATCAGCTTAATGGCATAGTTATTGAGCCGGAGATAAATACTCCTGTAAAGGGTACAGAGGCTTGGTATCGGGACGAACTGGCTAGAGAATTAGGAGGAAAAACCGAGGTTTACATTGATAAGGTAGGTAGAATAGATGTCTTAACTAATACGGAAATAATTGAAGTTAAAAATACAAAAGGCTGGAAATCAGCGATCGGGCAAATAAAGAGTTATGGACAGTATTATCCCAAGCATAAAATGAGAGTTCACCTATTTGGGAAATTGACTGAGAGTAAACTAGAAACTATTCAGAGAGTATGTAACCTAGAAGGCATAACTCTAACTTGGGAATAGTATGATCGCTGCTCTGGTAGGGTGCGTTCCCTGATGCGGGTCCTACCGCTGCAGTGATCGATTTTAAGGAAACCCAACATCCTTACCTGTTACTATGAAAGGATATAATAAGTTTACTTAAGGTCATCAAAGAGGTAACAAAACCTTAATGGAAAGTCGTATCCATATCCATCCAGATATTTGTAATGGAAGACCTGTTATAGCTGGAACCCGAATTCCGGTGCAAACAGTTATGGAATTTTTAGGAGCAGGGGATTCTATTGAAGAAGTCCTTGAAGAATATCCTTCTCTGAATCGAGAAGATATTTATGCCTGTATGCAATTTGCAGCAAGATTGATGGCGAATCACTATGAAGTCAGAAAAATTGCATGAATGGTTTTTTCTTCGATGAAAATTTACCAGCTAAAATCCTCTTCACTCCATCTTTACCGATCATTTTTAGGGAGAAGTCCAAGTGATACGGAAATTTGGCAATATGCAAAGGATAAAAAACTGGTTATTGTTACGAAAGATACAGACTTTTCCGATCAACTAATGCTTAATTTTTTTTGCACCTAAAGTAGTACATCTCCGTTTTGGCAATATACGAAAACGAGAATTTCATCAGTTTTTAGCTCGTATTTGGCCAGAAGTTGAAGCTTTGGTTATTGAACATAAATTAGTTAATGTCTATTTAGATAGAATTGAAGCATTTAGATAATTTTTCCTAACATTCATTGCGATATCGCTAAGGTGGGTAATGCCTGCCTTACTCTAGGGAAAGTCCAGTAATAATATCTTCTGGGGGAATCCCAGCTTGAATTAAAGTGGTTGTTAATCCTTCTTCAAGATTATCATCTTCAATGACAATTTTATTTTTCAATAAACGAGCGTGAAATAAAATTGTATTAATCCACGCTTCTTTTTCCCAACCAGTCATAATTATTAAAAAGTTGCCTGATTCTGGATCACAAACTGGGGTAATTTTAAGGGTTTGTAATCGAGGTTGCATCGCCGACTCTTTTCTGATAACTTGAGTCAGAATATCGGCATAATTTACTGTGTTATCCATTCGCAAATTATCTCCTTTTGAGGATTATAAATAATTAAATTGATTCTATTACGTTTAATAACCAGTTGGAAAATAGCTTTTTTGAAGTGTTTTAAATAAACTGCTTGACTAATGCCCAAAAAAAGTTTTCTTTCAGGTTCTTGTGAATCTAAAGCCCATTGGTATAATTGAAGTTGTCCTATTGTTTTTTCTAATTCACTGATAACTGAAGGCGTATCAAAGTCTTTGATTTCTACGGCAATTTTACGTTCTTCTTTTTCCGCAGCAAAAAACTTTTCTGCTCCTAAATCAGCTTTAAGCAAGGTTTTTTCTAAGGTTAGAATTAAAGGATCATCAGTGATTTTCCAACCCTCTTTTTCTAAAGTATGACGTAATGATAAATGTAGATCGTCTCGTCTGGACATCCTTATAAACCCTGCTTAAGAGGTTCGTTTACTATTTTACTACAGTTCGCCCTAATTCGGATTTATTATGACCGAAAAAGCGGTAAGGTGGGCAATGCTCACCCTACTATTCCTATTTTCGCTTGGTCAGGCTAGAGACTAACCCTAATCCTCCTAATCCTAACAAGGCAACAACGGAACTCAGTGCAGATCTGGTAGGGTGTGTTCCCTCATGCAAGTCCTACCGCTGCAGTGATAGATTTGAATGATTATAAGCTAAAAACGTCTAGGCACAGCGACGGACGGGAGTGCGAGTGCCGTCGAATAATTGTAAATTTTTGTTACGAAGTGCAGTCAGATTGAAGAATTAGTGATATGGTCGCTGAAAAGTTCTTTGTATCTCAGCTGATTGTCAGGAATCTACAAAATGGGGTGATATGTCGAAAGTTTCCCCATATCCTTACTCTGGTTATTCGGAAAGTTTCTGTATAATCAATGGTTAGCTGGCCTCGTAATATCACGATGTATCTGATTAGGAGCGATATTATGCGACTTAGTGAAAACTTTTTACAGCCAGCATTGTCAGATGATTTTTACTGGCTCAACGAGCCGACGCATTATCGTTTGGGTAATGGCTTGGAAATTTCTACAGATGAAAAAACTGATTTTTGGCAAAACACACACTATGGTTTTCAAAGAGACGATGGGCATTGCTTATTGATGCGACAAGTTGGCGATTTTTCCCTAATGACCCAAGTAGAATTTCAGCCTCGGGAAAAATATGATCAATGTGGCCTAATGGTGCGGATTGACAGTCAGAATTGGATAAAAGTTTCCACGGAATATGAAAGCGAACAAGCTAGTCGGCTTGGTTCTGTGGTGACCAATTTGGGATATTCTGATTGGGCAACGCAAGACATTTCTTCAGGATACCGCGAAATGTGGTATCGCATCAGTAAACGGGGGAGCGATTTTCTGCTAGAGAATTCTTATGATGGGCAGGCTTGGCTGCAAATGCGGATCACACACTTACACAAGATAGCCGACGATTGCCAAATCGGAGTGTATGCCTGCAGCCCGATAGGCAAAGCGTTTCGCTGTTGTTTCAAAAACTTGCAAATCTCAGACAATCAGTGGCTGGTAATACCAGAAGCCAGCTAATAACTGTATGCACCCGACTGGCACTTATGCGCCTTAACGCCTGGCTTGTTGTGGTTCACGGCTTGTCTGTCTTATGCTAGAGTTTCATAATTACCCAAAGCTAATGAGGCCAAAAATAATGGACAAAAATAAGCCAGAAGAAGTTCAAGAGGCAATGATTTCAGTGGGAGTGGGTACAGCGATTGGAGCTAGTGCATCGGCAGTAGTTGGCGGTATGGGACTGGCTGTAGGAGGAACTGCTCTAGGAGTCGGTATGGCTCCAGTAGCAGCAGCAGGAGCAGTGGTCGGCACAGCAGTTTACGGAACCAAGAAAGCAATAGAAGAACAAGACGCAACGGCAATTGGAGCAGCGGCAATTGGTGCGGGTGCTGGAGCCGGTATATCAGCATTGGTTGGAGGTATGGGATTAGCAGTGGGAGGGACGGCAGTTGCAGTTACAATGGCTCCCGTAGCGGCAGTAGGAGCAGTAATTGGTTTAGCTGGATATGGGATTTCTAAATTATTCACTGAGTAAGTAATGGCTAAACGGAAAAGACAGTCCCCCAATGCTGCTCAAAAATTAGTAAGAGGAGCAATTCGGGACTTTATTAATCAGCTTAATGGCATAGTTATTGAGCCGGAGATAAATACTCCTGTAAAGGGGACAGAGGCTTGGTATCGGGACGAACTGGCTAGAGAATTAGGAGGAAAAACCGAGGTTTACATTGATAAGGTAGGTAGAATAGATGTCTTAACTAATACGGAAATAATTGAAGTTAAAAATACAAAAGGCTGGAAATCAGCGATCGGGCAAATAAAGAGTTATGGACAGTATTATCCCAAGCATAAAATGAGAGTTCACCTATTTGGGAAATTGACTGAGAGTAAACTGGAAACTATTCAGAGAGTATGTAAACTAGAAGGTATAACTCTAACTTGGGAATAGTATGATCGCTGCTCTGGTAGGGTGCGTTCCCTGATGCGGGTCCTACCGCTGCAGCGATCGATTTTGTGGAACACACCATGCACATTGATTCAAGCAAATGATAATAATCTAAAAACGTCTAGGCACAGCGACGGACGGGAGTGCGATCGCTTATGATCGAGTTGTAAATTTTTGTTACGAAGTATTGTGCAAGACTACCTATGAGGTGCTTTGGGAACGGAGAGAGAGGGATTCGAACCCTCGTTAAAGTTACCCCTAAACAGCATTTCCAGTGCTGCGCCTTCAACCGCTCGGCCATCTCTCCAATTAAGGTCACGATCATCAATCCTACAGCAAATGCTGCCGATCTGTCAAATTATTTTTCTTTTTCCGAAGATGACCGATCAGGTTATACTTCATCTGGACGGGAAACCCTGTCAGTTAAGGGACCTGCGCTTTGATAATGTACCTTTTGGGCGAACGCAGTTCGCCCCTACATTGTGGACAAAATCCGTTACTGTAGGGGCGCAAAGCTTGCGCCCTCCGATCGATTGGGATATTATTCCCACGCAAGTCCCTAAGCATACCCTAGATATTGATTTAAGATGGCGGCTGTAGCTAGACCGGTTTTTTGCCAACTAAACTCATCGGCCTGTTTTTTGCCTAGATTACTTAATTTGGAGTGTAATTGTCGATCTTGAGCGATAATTTTTAGGGCATCGGCTAGGGACTCGACTCGATAGGGATCGATTAAAATTGCCGCTGTTGCCGTGATTTCTGGCAAAGATGACAAATTTGAGGTAATGACCGGTGTACCGCAGGCCATAGCCTCTAAAACGGGCAATCCGAAGCCTTCCCAGAGACTGGGGAAGACTAAAGCAGTGGCTTGACTGATCACTTTGGGCAGCTCATCGTAGGGGATATAATCGAGGAATTTAATGCGATCGCTGACTGCCAATTCTCGCGCTTGTTGTTGTAAATTGGGGGTATAACGGCGATCAAAGCTGCCGGCAATCCAAAGATGATAATCGCTTAAATCTGGGGGCAGTTGGGCAAAAGCGGCGATTAAACGCGGTAAATTTTTATAGGGATTGGGACGACCGAGATAGAGAAAATAGGGATGTTCTGGCTTATTATCTTCCATAGGGCGAAAGTGATGATGATCGTAGGCTAGGGGAATAGAAGTAATTTTATCCGCGGGAATTTGATAATATTCAGTGATATCTTTGGCCGTTGCCTGAGAGTTACAGATGATATGTTTTGCCTGTTGTAATACCTGCGGCACATAATAACGGAAATAGTGGGTTAGGGGGGAAGTAAGACTGGGAAACCGCAGGGGAATTAAATCGTGGACCATGACGACAAAGCGACAGGGAGAATTTATTGGCGCTTCTGGGAGGGGAGAAAAGAGTAAATTGGCGTTTAATTGTCGGTAAATTGACGGTAACTGCCACTGAGTCCAGAGTAAGCGTTTTAAATGACCTTTCGCTCCTTGATCGGGGGCGAGACCCTTGGGGATAGAATAACAGTTAAAGTCGGGATAACTATTAGCTGTTAGTAGGGTTGGTTCTAAATTTTTTAGGTAGGGTAAGAGGTTAAGAATGTAGGTACTGATTCCCGTGGGTTGGGGAAAAAGTACCGAGAGATTAATTAATAACTTAGGCTGTGTATTCACTAATTACCCTGTTGATATTTGCTGAGAATTTCTGAGATATATTGGTAGCCTTCCAGTCCAATAGATTTAATCAGGGAAGAACGTTCCAGACTGAAAGTCCGCTCAAAAGCGGCGATATTTTTGCCGCGAATAACCGTTAATAGACTAGCAGCTTGTCGCCATTCTGCTGCACCGATTTCGTGCAGCCAATACATTCCTAGAGAACCGCTATAAATTGCCTGTTCAAAATTCTTGTCTTGATAGTAAGCTTCGCCTAAATAAGTTAGTAATAACCCTTGCAGATATAGATCTCCGTAGTATTTGGCCGATTCCAATCCTTGCAGGAGAATATTAATCGCCTCTTCGGTTCTTTCAAGGACAAGATATGCTAAACCTAAACTGCTACAACAAAGGGATTTACTCTGCCAATCTTGGAGACTTTCGGCTAACTTTAATCCCTGCTGTAAATACTCGATCGAACTTTGATAAATTTCGGGATCATATCTCTCTAACTGTTGCGCTTCCTGTACCTGACTATAACCCAAATTAGCTAAAGCATTAGCCTGTCCTAAACTATTACCCTGTTGACGACTTAAAATTAAAGCTCTCTGACTTAAATTAATCGCTTCTGTATAGTTTTTTTGGATAGCATTGAGACGAGATAAATGGTTTAAATTAGCTATTTCACAAGCAGAATCCTGCTGTTGACGAGCAATTTCTAAAGCTTGTTGATGACATTCTCTGGCCTGTGGATAGTCGCCACGAATGCGATTAGAATAGGCAATTAAAGTTAAAATTCTCGCCTTTTCTCCCGTACCTTCCACATAACGCAGAGGAATTGATAAATAATCTAAGGCCTCCTTGAGATAACTACCAGAAAAGGAGGCAAAAATTCCCCCGTATAAAGGAAAATAATCCCGTTGAGCAAAGGTTCTCAGAATTTGTAAAGCCATCTGAAAACAGCCCCGACTATAGAGGGAATTTTTACTAACTTGCTCGAAACTATTCGTTAACAGTGACCAAATTAAAGCAAAGGTGAGAAAGGTAGAAATGGATAATTTGGCTCCTAATCTTTCGCTATATATACGCTGATCAAAAAATTTAATTAGTCCTCTTTGGATATATTGAAAAACAATAGCAGTTTCTACCCAATCGGTTAAAGTTAAATCCTGAGGGAGAGAATCAAAAGCTTGTTGATTAGCTAAACTTTCTAAGACTCGTTTTAACCAGGAGGGATTAACTTTACTTGCCCAAATTTGCCAAGGATTCACTCGCTCATTATCATTAGTAAAACCAAGATTGCGATTTTGTTCATAGAGCCAACTGGTGAGATCATTCGATAAATTTGACCAAGTATTTAACCCCAGATTAATCCCCGTGGCAATTTGCCATAGATCCGCTTCTCCCCGCTGCTGAGCAACTGTCTGTAAATGCTTGGCTAACTGTTGTAATTGTTCTAGGGTTAAAGCATTATTTTGATTGGGATCAATTAAATTCACTAACGTCAGTAAACGATCCTCTCGATCAATGTTCACCAGATTATTGATCGCCGCTGCAGTGAGAGAATTTTGCTGATTGGTTTTTTGATATTTTTCCCATTCACTTTCGATCGTTTCCATGGCCCGCAAAACCCTAGTGGCTTTAATTTTTGTTTCTAACTGTGAGCGAGTAACGATGATTTTTTCGGTTAAACAACGCTCAAAAATTTCTCCTGTGCCATTTTTTACTCCCTCGGCTAAAAGGTTATAAACCTGTGATTTAGCCCTAATTTTTCCTTCTAAAGTTAGATTGACAATGCGCTCAATTAGTGCATTATAAGCTTCGTTGAAGTTATCTCTATTTTCTGTCATAGGGGGTTTTTCAGTTATCAGTAAACAGTAATTAGGGAGAGGTAAACAGTAAACAGTGAACCGAAAACTCAGATCTGATCACCGAGTCACTGATCACCGATAAGGCTGATATTTGGGGAAATTGTCTAGAAATCATGACAAAATTTTTGTAATGGTTGAGCAGGCAAGGGATAAGATAGCATAAGTATAGAATTTAACAAAAAATCTGGTTAACGGACATTGATCAAGTCGATAGCGCAGTGTCAAACGAGTTCTTTTCCCGCTCAGGTATGGCAATTAGATCACGGCTTAACCGTAATTCATCAGTATTTACCCGTGACTCCTGTGGTGGTGGTGGATGTGTGGGTGAAAGCAGGTGCGATCGCTGAACCTGATCCATGGTTAGGTATGGCCCATTTTCTCGAACACATGATCTTTAAGGGGACAAAAAAACTCCCCCCCGGACTCTTTGACTATTTAATCGAAAATTGTGGCGGAATGACCAACGCTGCCACCAGTCACGATTACGCACACTTCTATCTCACCACCAGTGTGGATCAAATTGAACATACCCTACCCCATCTGGCCGAAATTCTCCTCCATGCTGAGATTGACGATGAGGAATTCTATCGGGAAAAAGATGTAGTTCTAGAAGAATTACGGGCCTGTTATGATGATCCCGATTGGATTGCCTACCAAACCCTCTGCGGAAGTATCTATCAAAACCATCCCTACGGACGCTCTATTCTAGGGGATCAACCCTGTTTAGAGCAATTAACCCCCAATCAAATGCGCTGTTTCCATCGCACCTATTATCAACCAGAAAATATGTGTGTGGCGATTATCGGGGGAATTGAACCCCAACCAGCTTTAGAAATTATCCGGCAATCTTTTCGGGAATTTCCCGTCCCCTCGGAATCCCCTCCCCATCTGGTGGCTGCCGAACCCCCCCTGATCGAAATTCGTCGTTCCCAAGTACATTTACCCCACCTAGAACATTCTCGTCTCTTGATGGGATGGACTGGACCAGGATGCGATCGCCTAGAAGATGCCTTTGGATTAGACTTGCTATCGGTAATTCTTGCCGGAGGACGCTGTTCGCGGTTAGTGCGACAGCTGCGGGAAGAAGCGCAAATCGTCCTCGATATTAACAGTAATTTTTCCCTGCAACGGGATTCCAGTCTCTTTACCATCGGCGCTTGGCTATCTAGCCCACAAACTGAGACAATTGAAGGTATTATCTGTGAACATCTCCAACATCTGCACGATCATCCCGTCACCCCCGCAGAATTACACCGCACTCAACAGTTATTAGCTAACGATTATATTTTCTCCACAGAAACCCCGGGCCAATTAGCGGGACTCTATGGATATTATCAAACCCTGAGAGCTGCCGATCTAGCCACGATCTATCCCCAAGTTATCCAAAGTTTGCAACCGTCAGATCTCCAGCGTCTGGCTCGTCAGTATCTCTCCCCGGAGCGATATGCTATTACAATAATGCAACCCTGTGAATAAAAGATGTCCGCTTCCCCCATTCACCGCTTAACCTTAGAAAATGGCATCACCCTTTTAGTGGTGGAAAATACGGCCGTGGAGTTAGTTGCAGGGAGGATTTTTCTCAAAAATGCGGGTACTCGGTGGGAAAAAACCGAAAAAGCGGGTTTATTTCGTCTTTTAGCCGTGCTGCTCACCAAAGGTACAGAAAAGTTATCTTCCCTAGAAATTGCTGATCGCATTGAGTCCACGGGGGCCGGTTTAAGTGCGGACACGGGGACCGATTATTTTGTGGTTAGTTTAAAGACCGTTACCAAGGATTTTTTAGATATATTGCGTCTAGCGGCGGAAATTATTCGTTTTCCCAGTTTTCCGCCTCCAGAAATCGAATTAGAGAAAAATCTCACCCGTCAAAGCATTCGCTCTCAATTGGAACAGCCTTTTAATGTGGCTTTTAATCAATTGCGCGCCGCTATGTACCCCGATCATCCCTATGGTATGTCTTTATTGGGTACGGAGGCAACGGTTTCGCAATTGCAACGGGAGGAGCTGCTGGCCTATCATAGTCGCTTTTTCCGTCCCGATAACCTAGTGATTAGTCTTTCTGGCCGTATTACCCTAGAGCAAGCAGTAAAAGCAGTGACGGAAATTTTTGGCAGTTGGTCAATTCCCGATCTTCCTTTATCTAGTTTACCCCCAGCCGCTTTTGATTTTCAGCCCACCTGTTTAACTACCATCCAAGCTAGTCAACAGGCGATCGTTATGTTAGGATACCCCGGCTCTTCTGTACAAGAGGATGATTATGCGGTTTTAAAATTATTGAGTACCTATCTGGGGAATGGGTTATCTAGTCGTCTATTCGTGGAATTGCGAGAAAAACGGGGATTAGCCTACGATGTTTCCGCTTTTTATCCCACCCGTCTCGATTCTTCCCAATTTGTCATTTATATGGGAACTGCACCCCAAAACACAGCCATGGCCCTGTCGGGATTGCGTCAGGAAGCAGAAAGGTTATATAAAGTAACTTTGAGTGAGGAGGAGTTACAGTCAGCTAAAAATAAGTTATTGGGTCAATATGCTCTCGGTAAACAAACTAACGCCGAAATCGCTCAATTATACGGTTGGTATGAAAGCTTAGGTTTGGGGATTGAATTCGATCGCACTTTCCTGGATTCTATTAATCAGATTACTCCCGAACAAGCGCGATCGGTAGCCAGCAAATATTTTCAAAATCCTTACATTTCTTTAGTCGGTCCAGAAAATGCGATCGCAGAAATTCTCTAGTCAGAGCAAAAAGCAGCAATAAAAAACTATTGCCGCTTCTATTTTTGATTAACTCCCCGGGTGGGATTCGAACCTACGACCAATCGGTTAACAGCCGACCGCTCTACCACTGAGCTACCGAGGAAGGCTACTCACAATTAATAATTATAATCATAAGTCCCTCAATAATGCAAGTGTTTTCTGGATTTTTTCTCAAAAAAATTTCCGGCGCTGGTAGCGATGGGCGGAGAATCCACTATTGTGGAGATAAGGACACCATTAAGTCTAGTCTATGCTTGCCCATCACCGCCGTCCCGTTTCCTTCTGTCTGCTCTCGACAGATCTACCCATCCTCTCCACTTTAGACACTGCCGCTACCCTCTACCAAAAGGATCGCCACCGGTTTCATCTTCTCCTCAATCAACCCCCGGTGGCTCTCGCCGAAATAGAGACACTTAAACCCGAAAATAATCAAAATAAATTAATTTGGCTAGAAATTTCGGCTAATCGGGTAATTATGACCATGCAGGGCCAGGGAAGATTCGCCTATCGTCATTTTTGGGAGCAAGGGGTTTTTGGTGTCAGTCGCTTCTGGTTAAATGCCGAAAGTTCTCAACCGGGTTACGCTTTTCGCGTCCGCAACTATACCCGTAGTCTCAAATTAGAGGGGAATAATTTCCCCGAATATTTGCGTCTAGAGTACGAATTATGGTCAGATAACCTGATTTTAGGTCATTATGTCCTTCATTTGCAAGTACACCAATAAATAGGGATGGCTGAATAGAGCTAAAAACCTTGTGGGATAAGACTTTTAGGCTTTTTTGTCCTCAAAAAGTGCCAGCTGGTGGCAAAATTTAGGCACTTTTTCCGGCTCTTCGTTACTCTTTATGCTAAATCAACAGACAAGATGCCAAGACAACATACTTCTAACCCAAAAATTCCGAAAGTTTCTCAAGCCATAGCCTCTCCGTTTTATTAGTTTAAGTTTATTGTTGATTCCCTCGACCACCCCATTCGTTGTCCTTCGCTCAAAATAACTAATTATTTCTCCAAACCAGTTTCGGATTGTTTGACAACTCTTGGTAAAAACACTGGAGGATTTTGCCAACCATTCCGAGATGGATAGCATTCCCTCTGTCGGATTCTCTGAGGTTTCATAAATATTTCTAAATTCTTCCTTTAATTCCTGCATCTTTTTCAAATTTGGAAAAGTTTCTTTGATAGCTTCTAGTTTGATTTTTTGGGGTTCCGTTAAATCTTTTTCATTTTTTAACAAGCTATATTTACTTCGCTTTAAAACTTCTAGCTTCGCTTCTTTTTCCGCTTTCTGTTTTTTATTTTTCTGCGCTTCTACCGCTCTTTTTTCTGCTCTTCTCTGTTCGTCTAACTCTTGATTAATTTGTTTCATTACATGGAATCTATCGGCGACTACCTCGGCCGATGGCATCAATTCTTTCACCAAATTTTTATAGGGCAACCAAAGGTCTATGCTCACTTCTTCAATTTGCTCTAACACCTCTTTTCCCCACCCAGTAAGCGTTTCCCTCAACTCTTCTTGTGTTCGCTTCTCTAGAATAGCTATTAGTTTTCCCGTATCTAAATTTACTAAAACTGCACAGTAATTTTTTTGCCCTTTGACTAGAGCGATTTCATCAATTCCTAGTCTTTTTAATTCCGATAGGTCTGGCTCTGTAATTTCTTCGGCGATGTCCTCTATCATTCTTTGGATCTCTTCTTCCGTTACGTCATTTCTTCGGCTAACATTTAAAATATCTTCTTCTTTTAATTGTTCGAGTATATTCTCGGCTAGTCTTTTCGTATAGGTTCGTTTCTTGGCGACAAAATCTAACTCTTCACTAAAGGGTTTTCGACAATTATCGCACTTAAATTGACGACGATTAACCTGTAGGTACACTGGTTGTCCTGAGATTGGTAAATCTTTGACTAAATGTCGATGATTTTGGTGGAGTTTATCGCTCTCTAACCCACAATGAGGACAGGTTGCTTTTTGATTTTTCGATTCGATTCGGCAAACTATACCGATATTTTCTAGGTGTAGATAGCCTTGAATAGACGTTCCTTTTAGGTTCAAAAATTTGTCAAGTATCATAAGTAAAATACTCTGGTTTTTGGCTATTATATCAAATCTTAACTCAATTGTCTATCTTTTGGCATTAACCTGTTTGTGCCTTAAGTCCTTCCCCGTATGGATTTCAGCTACTTTTAAGCTTAAGTACTCTCATCGAATTTTATTTTAAGTTAATTATTTGCATAACAATTACCGAAGAGCCAATCTTTCTACCATTGATTTTGCCGCTCAAACTCGTTTTCCACCCCTAACCAATCCTGTAACTCGGCTTCAATAGGAGCATCATCAAATAACTCAGCCCAGCCTTCCCTCACCTTCTTTTTAGCACTCAGAATAATTCTTTTTCCATCAACTATCGCCTCAACTTCGTCCAGAAGTTCACACTGTTCCATGATTGCTTGAGGAATTGTAATTGCTTGAGAATTACCGATTTGTACGATTTTTAGCAACATTTTGACGACCAGATAAACATACGATAATTATATCAACTTATACTTATTAGGGAGCGATCGCCCCTCCTCCTCAAAATCGCCCCTCCTCCTCCCCAAAAATGATCGCCCCTCCTCATCCAAATCGCCATTCCCCAAAAATTGCTCCTCCCAAAAACCATCGCCCCTCCCCATCATCAAAAAATGATCGCACTACAAGATCAGCTACAAGCTCGGCGATCGCATTAATAAAAATCCAAAAAATCAGATAATTACGGTGAATAACAATTAATTTAGTGCGTTACTACAAGAGCGATCGCACTTATTGACCTCGCCCTGGCTTACAGTCGGCAAAACTTAATGCCTCTGTGTCTAGAAAACTGGCGATCGCCATCTCAAGGATTGCTTCAACGGGATAATCAATTTCAGTAGCGCGAGCAATCAGGGCATCCTGAATCCAGTCTGGTAAGCACTTTAAAATATTTTCCGCATCCGCAGACGAGATTTGCTCCGAAAGTTTCACTTGCATGGGTTAGGACTCCAGTATGAATTTGAACATTATACGGTGGCTCAGTTGCCCTTCAAATGATCGCCTCTAGTTCTAATAGTAGCGCAGGGTTTTTTGAGTAAGGTATTGTCTGCACCGCAATTCGTACCAGCTATTCTCATTTTGAAACGATTTTGCGTTGTTTCAGCGATCTAGAGATTCGTTAAGAATTATTAACCCCTCTAGGTGCAAGGGTTTTAATGTCATGAAACCTTAAAATGAGAATTGCTATATTTTGAGAAGAGGCCGTTCTCTCAGCAAAAAAATAGATTAAAATGAGTGTGTCAGCCTGATTAACAAGATGAGTTATGCCAACACCGACTATCATCGAAACAGATTTGCGCGAAGTTCTAGCAGAAATGAATCAGAAGCTAGATACAATTTCTAAAGATGTGAATCAAGTACAGATTCGATTGGCTACTGTAGAAACCAAAGTTGATAATGTAGAGAAACGATTGGATTCAATGGATAAGCGATTCGATAAAATGGAATTACAGATAGAAAAGGTAGAAAGCAATCAGGGCAATCAGGTTTGGGCTTTGATTGGGATTTTGTTTACGGCGGTAGTGGCAACGTCTATCCGTTTTGTTTTAACAGCTTTACCCTAGATTTCAAAAGAAAACCTGATCGCGTTTTTAAGATTTAATCAACAAGAAAACAGCGATCACCGTTATCTCAAGTCATCTTCGGTCAGATCAGCATCTTTCAAAATACTCTTAAGAGTACCAATTGGTAAATCTTTATTGCCATGAACAGGAACGGATAAAATAACTTTCATTCCCTGTTTTGTATAAATATAATGACTACTACTAATGCGTTTTAACTGCCAACCATAACGTTCAATAATTTTAC
This sequence comes from Microcystis sp. MC19, assembly GCF_003019735.1. Lineage (NCBI taxonomy): Bacteria > Bacillati > Cyanobacteriota > Cyanophyceae > Chroococcales > Microcystaceae > Microcystis > Microcystis sp. MC19. The sequence continues at coordinate 4,590,731 of NZ_CP020664.1, forward strand.
AAAGGGCTTGGCCAGAAATAGATTTCATAATGATAATTCGACTAGCTCTTTTTCTGCTTCAATTTCTGTTTCTTGACTTGCAACTTCAAGCCATCCTTGAACTGCATCTTGCAACATTTCTAATAATTGTTCGTAGCTTTCTCCCCAGGTATGACAGCCTGGCAATGCCGGTACGGAACCGCACCAAATACCATCTTCTTGCCAGATTAGAGCTTTAATTTTCATGTTATTTTCAAAATATTTGCCTGATTTTACTATGATAATAGAAAAATACGATATGTGATCGCCCCTCCTCCTCATCAAAAAGCGATCGCCCTTTGCGTTCCTATCCCAAGCGGCAGCTTTAAAGTTTAACCAACAAGATGACAGCGAATAACAATCAATTTGGTGTGTTACATTTATAATATGGGTATTTCAAGTAAAAATCATTTCACCAACAGATCATGCTTAATTCTATTGACGCATTATTTGACGGAAAAGTCTTTCATCCAGAGCAACCCGTTAGATTGAAGGCTAATACTCGTGTCCGCATTATTGTTGATAACTTATCGGATGAAAATAATGAACTCACTTCTTTTTTAGAGACAGCAGAATCATTACAACTAGACGGCCCCTCAGATTGGTCAGAAAATCTAGATAAATATTTATATGGCGAAGAAAAAGAGCATGAACCCTGAGAAATTTCTCGATACAAGTTATGCGATCGCTTTATCTTCATCTACGGACGATTATCATCATAAAGCACTTGCCATTGCCCAACAATTAAAAACTTCAAAAACACCTTTAGTTACAACCAGAGCCATTATTTTAGAGATTGGCAATGCTTTATCTAAACAAAAATATCGCTCTAAGTCAATTAAATTATTGTCCTCATTAGAAAAGGACAGAACAGTGACAGTTATTCCCTTATCGGAAATTCTTTATCAAAAAGCTTTTCAACTATATTGTCAAAGAAACGATAAAAATTGGGGAATTGTTGACTGTATTTCTTTTATTGTAATGGAAGAGCGTAGAATAACGGAAGCATTAACAACGGATATTCATTTTCAGCAAGCTGGTTTTCGAGCTTTGTTGAGAGATTAATCTCAGGGCAGGCGATCGCCCCTTCTCCTCCCCAAAAAGCAATCGCCCCTCCCCATCATCAAAAAACGATCGCACTACAAGATCGGTGATTGCGCTCCTCCCAAAAATGATCGCCGCTCCTTCTCAAAAAACGATCGCCTCTTCTCATCCCCAAAAAGCGATCACCTCTCCTCATTCTCAAAAAGCGATCGCCTCTCCTCCTCATCAAAAATTGATCGCCCTTTGCGTTCCTATCCCAAGCAATGGCAATTTTAAAATTTAATCAACAAGATAATAGCGATCGCACTTTCAAAAGCCAAAGGAATTGCGGTCTTAAAGTTTGGTAGGTTGGGTTGAGGCACGAAACCCAACGCCAGTTGCGTAAACACCAATCCAATAAATGTTATTCTAACTTGATGCAATACCGTAGAGCAAAAACACCTGGAGCTACTTATTTTTTTACAGTTGTGACATACAATCGTCACAAAATTTTGTGTGAACCTGAAAATGTGGATTTACTACGAAATGCTTTTAAATATGTTATGCGACAACATCATTTTAAGATTGATGCTATTGTCATTTTACCAGATCACATTCATGCTCTTTGGACATTGCCTGAAACAGATGCAGATTTTTCAACTCGTTGGCGATTAATTTAAAGTTATTTTAGCCGTCAATGTCATTCTCAATATCAGGGTAAAATTTCAACATCTCGACAACATAAAGGAGAAAAGGCTATTTGGCAACGTCGCTTTTGGGAGCATCAAGTTCGAGATGGTCGCCAAGGGCGCGCCTACGGCGATCGAGATTTTGTTAATCATCTCGAATACATCCATTACAATCCCGTGCATCATGGATTAGTAAATGCTCCGAAAGATTGGCAACACTCCAGTTTTCATCGTTATGTTGAAGAAGGAATTTATGATCAGATGTGGGGGGCTTCAGAAAGGCTGATCTTTGATAGTGATATTAGTATGGAATAAAATGTAGCGACTGTCTTGATTGTCAAGGGGTAACTCAAAAAACAATCAAGGAGTTGCTGTCGAACCTAAAATCTCAAGCCAGAAAAAAGCGCAGCAAAAACTAAGTCGCTCAGGTTAAACCAAAGCAAGCGCAACCCTTGATCAGAGATAACAAAAAGTGTGAATCTCTAGGAACAAGGTGGTAAATTGTCAGCAAGCTGCCAAGGCTGATTTTGGCGAACCATTGCATTAAGAATAACTAAGATTTTCCGCACACAAGCAGTCAGAGCCAGTTTTTTTGATTTACCGCGTCCGACTAGGCGTTCGTAAAAGGTTTTAATCACCGGATTATGACGCATAGCTACCACCGCTCCCATGTAAAGAGTCGCCCGAATCTGAGCGCGACCTCCCTGAATCATTCGCTTACCTTTATGTTGACCACTATCATGATTAATCGGTGCGACACCGACTAAGCGAGAGATTTGTTTGGCGGTTAATTGACCGAGTTCTGGTAAGTCGGAGACGAGAGTAGTAGAAATTACTTGACCAATCCCCGGCACGGTTTTGAGTAAATTGACTTTCTCGAGCCATTGTTGGTTAGCTTGGGTCAATTCCTCAATTTCTTGATTGAGTTTTTCGAGGCAGTTATCGAGATACTCAAGATGGGCTTCGATATCGACCAAAGCTTTACCGCGAGCGCGTTCCCGTCGGTTTTTTTCGGCAGTCCGCATCTCGACAAGTTGCCGGCGACGACTAATTAAGTCGCCCAATTGACGAGATTCTTCCGACTCAACCGCTAATATTTGCGGTTGCATTGCTTCGCCAAAATGAGCTAAAATTTGAGCGTCAATGGCATCGGTTTTGGCTAATTTACCAGTGGCTTTAGCAAAGTCTCTTCCTTGACGGGGATTGATTAAGGCTACAGGTAAATCCGCTTCTTGTAATTGAATCACCAGTTCAGTTTCTCAACCTCCTGTTGCTTCCAGAACGATGAGGTTGACAGTGTAGGATTTTAGGGTTTCGACCAGTTTAGATATGTCCTCCTTTGTGTTAGCAACTTTCATCGCTTTACTGAGGGGACGAAGGTAAACATCTAGGGTCGCTTTACTAATGTCAATGCCTACCCATTGAGAGATATTTTCCATGATTAAACCTGAGAAATTGGCGGGATTAATGGTTCTTTTGGAGAGCATCCCCTTGATTTTACTCATCCTTGCCCGATACGGTCTCTTAGCTTAACAATTGATTGTTTTCGCCACGACCCCGGCGACTGTTCGAGTTTTGTCAGGGAGATTATGGTGGTGACCCTTGCTACGAAGCGGTCTTTTCCGACCAAGGTTGGGACGGTCTACCACCTCTCTCAATATACAAGGTTGGGTTTCGTCGTATCAACCGACAAGATCAACTAAAATTTTTCAAAAATTCGGTGGGTTGGGTTAAGGAACGCAACCCAACAAATTAAAAGATAATGGTGTTAATTCGTTTTGGAAAGGGGATATTTTCTGTGTAGAAATGTTGGGTTTCCTTTCGTCAACCCAACCTACAAGATCGGCGATCGGACTTTCAGCAGTCAAAATGATCGCAGTTTTAAAGTCAACAAGAAGAAGACGATCTCACTCAGGCTTAATACAGTTTCTCTCCCTGATTTACGAGGATTGTACAATCAGATACAGGATATGCAACGCACAATAAAACAAAGCCCTCTTGAATTTGGTCATCATCTAAAAAAGATTGGTCTGATTGATCTACTTTGCCTGACACTAAAATACCCGCACAAGTTCCACAAGCACCTGCTCCGCAACTATATGGTAGATCTAGCTCTAATTTTTCAGCGACATCCAAAATATACTCATCAAGAGGAACTTCAAGAGGAACTTCTATGGTTTCATTAATTCCTTCATCTTCAAAAATCAATGTTACACTATATATCTGGACTTCCCCGTTGACAAAAAGCCATAAGCTGTGCTGTAGAAGGGATTAAGAGAATTTACGCCGCCCCGTTACTGGGTACAAATCAGGGAAACTCCTAATAAATCTAACGCTTTTTGTTGCAGTTGGGTCGGTCGAGTTATCTTAGAAAAACGATAACTTCCCTCTCTAATCGTACATTCCACTGTATTCAAGCAAATTGTCCCCAAGTCTTCCAACAAAGTCCGAAAACTATGCACAGGAAAGTTCTCTTGATTCCGTTTTTTTCTCTCTTTAGACTGAGCGGATTCACTCCGATTGGCTTTAATCACATTCAGAGAACCATCATCAATTTCTTCATCCTCAAATAATAAAGGAGCCAAGCACTGTTTTAAATGCCATTCCACATAATAAGCCAACATACATAAAAAGATATGAGCTTTGACTCTATCACCCTTATAATGATAGATAGGACGTACCTTTAAATCAATTGACTTATAACAGCGAAATGCCTCCTCCACTTGAGATAAACTTTTATAAGCTTTAACCGTCGTCGCTGCATCCATCAAGGTTGACTCCAGAGAAGTTCTTAACACATACACACCATCCAAGGCCGTTTCTTGAGCGATTAATTCCCGCTTACGCTGATAAGAAAAGCCTTCTTCTGTTATCTCTAGGTTATAGTATTTATTGACCTTAAACTGATTAAGAATCTTGCCCACTCTCAAAGCTATCTTATCTTGGCCCTTTAAAGCTCTTTTCTCCCTTTGAGTCGCCTGAACAATCAAATCTAGTTCCTTCTCTACCGCTTCTAATAATGCCTCTCTTTGTAGTTGATTTTTCTGGGCTATTAAGGGATTCCGACAAGCAATTAATCTTTCTTCGGGATAATCTTCACTCTCAAATTCCACCAAGTTTACCTGATCAAATAATCCTAATTGAATCACTTCCACCTCAGCCAGTTTCCGAATTTGAGGCTTAGTTAAACCAGTAATATAGTCTAATCCTTCTATCGGTTTTACTAATTCCTTGATTTTCGAGTTAGTTAAAATTCCTCTATCACTTACCCAGACCACATTCTCAATCCCCCAACCCTTTCTGACTTTCTCAATTTGTCCGCTTAAAGTAGCACCATCTGAAGTGTTTCCTTCAAATACTTCTACCGCTATCGGACAACCCTTAGCTGAACAGAGCAAACCAAACACTATCTGAGTTTTCCCCTTCTTTTTATCTCGATTATACCCATATTTTCCCAGTTCACAACCATTTCCTTCTAGGTAGGTAGAAGTGACATCATACAAGACTAATGTTCCTGATTCTAAGTGTTTAATTGCTAGGTGCTTCTCAATTTTCTCTTGCTTTTCTAATAACCAATCTAAGGCGTTATATAATTCGTCTTCATCGCCTTTCTCTAAGTCTAACAATTGTCCTAAACTCTGACTACAAGTCTCACTATTAAACCCTCTCGCTGTGGCTAGTTTCGATTTAGGATTGATGATTCTTGCCACAATCATCGCCACCACTAAGTTTCTGATTCGTGAGGATTTTTCACTGATTATTTTATCTAAACCCAATTTTTTAATCGTCTCTAAAATAGCCATTACATGACCATGAGGAAGACTTCTAATCACTTCAAAATGATTGGGAATGCCTTCATTCATGGACAGTGTTGCTCCTTTAAGAGCCAGTTTCAGATTTTCGATAATATCATCGGGTAATTTTGAGAGATTGGCAAGGGTTCTTTTTTTGACTTGATCTCCTTCTCGGTAGGATTCTCGAAGAAGAACAGCGGGGGGAGAATTACGGTTAGGAACTTTTTCTATATACATGGCTATCATTTTAGCAAATGGAGAGAATTCTTGTCCATTAAGAAATGTTACAAATTACATGGGTACATTAAGAAAAGTTAAGGGGGTGCATCCATTGATGGATAAGGGTTTTCGGCTATTGTAGTATATATGTATGGGGGAAGTTCAGATATATGTTTCCAGAACTATTTCTCGGTAGTGTTTTTGCATCAGCTCTTGCAGCTTCTCTAGCTTCTCTAGTTTTTGCAGCTTTTGCAGCTCTTTCAGCTTCTCTCTCATCTTTCTCCTTCAAGATAAGAGAATATATTTTGAGATTATCCTTCTCCATGCTTGATGGGCAACTGCCACTTTGCTGTTTTTTCTCTGTCCTTAACCACTCCTTCGTAGAGAGCGAAACAACATACAATTCGCTTAAAGTTCGAGGTGAAGGCGGGAAACTCGAAACGTACATACGTTCTACCCTAATCTTCTTACTTTCAATCTGCAATGAAAGTTGAACAATATCATCCAAAATCATAAGGGAATGTGCAAGATTTCCCTGCTGTAAAGCCTCCAAATGTTGAGCGTGTAATTTATTAAAACGTTGATAGAAGTCTTGAACATGAGCATTTCGCCAATGACCTTGATGCCAATGATTTTCCTTTAATCCATCGTTGATTTGTTCTGCTCTGTACTCAAATATTTTGATTAATTCTTCTATTCTTCCTGATAATTGATCATTATTATTAATTGTAGTTTGTTGACCTATGACTGTACCCGTATTGCTATTTACGTTAAGATTTACACCTGATTGGGTGTTTTGGGTGACATTAGATATGTTCTCTACTGACTGAATTTGCTGAAACTGAGTGACCAATCTCTCTAAATCTTCCTTAAATTGTCTATCCAGTCGAGACTCATCAATGATTGCAGCTTCCAAAAATCTGTATTCCTGTTTTGCTTTATCAAGGCTTACTCTGCCTCGAAACCGAGTTTTCAGGAAATCTAGAATATCCGTACCAGCTTTTTCTAAAGCCCCACCAGTGGCTTTATCGAGAGCATAAAGAACAATTGTTACTGCTTGAGCGGCAAGTGCAGATATATCCATAAATTTAGTGTTCCTTGTATTTAAAGCTTTTCAAACTTTGCTTACCACCAATTTCTCTTGATCACAACCGAAAAGTCTTTAGGCGGAGCAATCTAATCTATTCATTATACTGACATTTTCTGGCTAGTCAACTCCTAGAGGACAAATAAAGAGAAAGTTTCCGTATATTCACCCTGTAGAAAAGGATATTCAGAAACTTTCCACGATTATGCAAAACCTCCTGAGCTTTGATAAGTAGTCGTGCAAAATTAATTTCCTAGTGAAGATAGGCAAGAGGCAAAAGGCAATAGGCAAGAGCGGGGTTAGATATGTGTAATTAATTTTGCTTAGGTACTTAACGAGTTAGGACTATTTTAACAACTCGATTTCCCCTGGTCGCCAAGTCTTGTCAAACCAAGGCTCAAGCGGGCCATAAAGCCGAAGAATCGTATTCCAACCCTTGCCCGGATTTGTCTGCACCCAATTATTTTCCTTACCCGCAAGCGGTTTCGGCCCGAAATAGATATCCACAGAACCATCGGCATTAACCAAAAGTCCCTTTGTCTGACTACCGACACTAGGAAACTGTTGATCCGTCTGAATCATCGATCGCGTCTGGTGACTGTAAAGAATCACTGACCAGAATAGTAGCACGCTAGGATGTTTTAGCGTAACGCAGAATAATTACAAATTCGTCATGATTAAAAGCAAAAAAGCGCGTTAAGTAACTATTTTTTAAGTCAAGACAGCAATTGGCGATCACAATTCCCCCAAAAATGCTCTATACAGTGCTTAATGCTTTGATTTTCGCTATCTCTGTTTCTAAGTTGGGAAGTTTTTGATTATATTTTTGGGCTGTTTCTAACCATAAATCTTTTACCATCAGTAATTCTTGTAGGGTTTCTTCTAAGGTTTCACCCTGAGCCAAACAGCCAGATAGTGCTGGAATTTCAGCGACAAAACCGCCTTCTTCACAGGGATAAATAATAATTGGATAATTCATCTTTAGTTGTCTCCGATAATTTCAAGGACTCGACGAATATAAACAGATTTTACTTTTTTATTATGAACAGGTATGATCAAAATAATATCATTTCTTTTAAAAATGTGATGGCTACCTGTAATTCGATCAAGGGAAAACCCTTCTAATTCTAGCAGTTTACAAATATCGTTGAATCTTGCGTTATTAGGACTATTCTTGAAAGGAGAAACCCTTTAACAATACACTTGTTCTAACATAGCGGTAGTGAGAGATTTTTGGCCGTGATAATAGAGACGACGATTGAGACAACCGATCGATTTAACATAGGTAGATAGGGTTCCCAGATCATGGGAAATAATTAAAATAGTCATCCACTCATTCAATTCTTGCAACAGGGAAAAAATACTAGCACGCATTTGGGGATCGACACTGGCAGTGGGTTCATCTAAAATCAAGAGACGGGGTTCTACCGCTAAAGCGCGAGCGATATAAACCCGTTGGCGCTGTCCTCCCGAAAGTTCAGTAATCGACCTTTTTTTCAACGCTAACATTCCCACACTATCTAAAGCTTTATCTACCCTTAACTCATCTTTTTTACTATAGCCTTGCCAGAGTTTTTTGCTGCTCAATCTCCCCATTTTCACCACCTCACCCACAGTAATGGGAAATGAGCGATCGCATTCGACAAACTGCGGCACATAACCGACTAATTCCCGACCTTTTTCGACATTTTGCCCCAAAATACTGACTTCTCCCCGCCAAGGTTTAATTAATCCCAGTAAAACCTTAAGGAGGGTAGTTTTTCCTCCTCCATTCGGGCCGATAATTCCCAGGAAATCCAATTCTTCAATGGTTAAATTAATATCTTCGAGGATGGGTTCCTGTTCGTAGCCGGCCCAGAGATTATTAATGGTAATGATCGTTGACATATACAAGCAATTACTGATTTAAAACTGTGGCCATTTTTTGGGAAACTTGTCGCAGGTTTTCACTCCAATTTTCAGCAAAGGCACTGATAGGGATTACCTGTCCCCCAATTTCCCTAGCAATAGTTTCGGCGCTTTTCTGACTAAATTCTGGTTGAGTAAAAATAACTTTAATATTCTCTTTTTTGGCCTGTTTGATTAGTTGACCTAACTGGGCAGCACTGGGTTCATTACCGTCGATTTCGATCGCAATCATCTCTAAACCGTAATCTTGGGCAAAATAGCCCCATTCGGGATGAAATACCATAAATTTTTTGTTTTTAATCCCTGCCAAGTTTTGCCGAATTTCTTGATCTAATGCGTCTAATTCCTGACTGAATTTTTCCAAGTTAGCCCGATAGATAGCTTCCTGACTGGGATCGAGTTTTGCTAGGGTTTGATAAATAGTCTTTGCTTGTGCTTTGACTCGTTTTGGTGATAACCAAATATGGGGATCTAGGGTGTTTTTTCCAGCTTGATGTTTTTCTTCCTTGCTGTGATCATGATCGTGATCATGATCGTGATTATGTTCTGCTGTCAAAGGGATTTTATCTACTCCTTGACTGGTATCGACGATTAACATCTGTTGGTTAACACTGTTTAAGCGATCTTTCCAGGCATCCTCTAAGGATACACCGATTTTAAAGTAGGCTTGCGATTGGGCTGTGGTTTTTAATTGTTCGGGTTTTGGTTCATAGGTGTGGGGATCTGTCCCGGGTTGAATCATGGCATTAACACTGACTCTATCACCGCCGATGCGTTTGACGAAATATTCCTGCGGTACGATACTCACTGTCACCTGTAAGGGTGTCTTTGCTTCCTCTTCCTTGACCGAGGAATCGCTACAAGCTGTTAAGCTGGCTATAGTCAGGGTTAAAGCGATCGCTGTTAACTGGAATTTTTTACCCATCGGATTAACTGAGTCTGATTATGATTCTGATCTTATCACAGTCGGTGAGAATCGTTATCATTCTGAAAATATTTCGGTATAGATGTACTGGTTTTTCGTCCTTCGATCTTTCGCTCCCAATTAAAAAATTTTCTCTTGCTAACTAGGGCTTGACATGATATTATATAGATAATGGAAAATCCGTGCGCCTGCGACCCCCCTCTGGTCAAGTCAAATAAAGCCCAAAAAAATTAACCCCAAAAAGTAGTGGGTGAACTGATAACTGATACTTGCTAAGACTGCACCGGAGCAGGGAGAGGAAGCCTGAGCATTTGTACTAAAAATCCCAAGAGGCAGTATAAAAAATTCAGTAGAGCTTAACTAGAGCTTGCTGAATAAATCTAAAAACCGTGTTGGGTAAGACTTTTAGACTTTTTGGGAAATCAAAAAGTACCGGACATGAGAGTGATCGGGGGGAAAATTAAGTAATTGACCCCCTCAAAATCGGTAAAACCCCACACCCCACACCCTGTCCCCACGAAAAACTTTTTGCCGCAAACCCTAACTAAAAACCGAGTGCCGAACACGAAAAAATGACTTTTGCCTCCGTTATTCGCAACATTGAAAAATCGCCATTAACTGCCGAACTTATCCAAAAACTGGAGAAAAATGGCAATTTAACCCTAACCGGCCTTGCCCGCTTACCGAAAGGATTAATAGGCACAGCTTTCGCCCGTTGTCAAGGAAAAAATCTTTTAATTATCTGTGCCAATCTGGAAGAAGCGGCACGTTGGGCGGCACAATTAGAAGCGATGACGTGGAAAGGTGTTTTCTTTTATCCCACCTCGGAAGCTTGCCCCTACGAGAGATTTAATCGGGAATCCGAGATGATTTGGGGACAGATGCAGGTATTATCGACAATCAGTCATCAAGAGGCTGGAATGGCGATCGTTACCACCGAAAAGGCCCTGCAGCCCCATTTACCCCCTAGAGAGGTTTTCGAGAAATATAGCGATAATTTTGAGGTAGGAAGGGTTATAGAAGCCAAAAACCTCGATCTAACCCTAGCTAGATTAGGATATGAACGGGTTTCACTGGTAGAAACCGAAGGACAATGGAGTCGTCGCGGCGATATCGTTGATATTTTCCCAGTTTCGGCAGAATTACCGGTCAGGTTAGAATTTTTCGGCGATGAATTGGAAAAATTGCGAGAATTTGACCCTGCCACCCAAAGATCGCTCGATTCTATCCCCAATCTGCTTCTTACTCCCACTAGCTTCGCGGCGATGATTGCCCCTTCTCTCCCCCCGACAGTGGCCGATTATCTGGAGGCCGAAGAGCGAGAAAAATTGGCTAATGGCATTTATCCAGAGGGAATTGAGCGATTTTTAGGCTTGGCCTTCCGTCAACCTGCCTCTTTATTGGATTATCTCCCTGAAAATACCCTTATTGCCTTTGATGAACTGGAAAGCTGTCAAGCTAGAAGCGATCGCTGGATAGAATATATTGGGGAACGCTGGCAAGAGATAGAACCAGCTTTACCGCAAATTCACCGTTCTTTTGGCGAATCTTTGGAAATATCGGCCAAATTTCCCCATCTCTACCTCTCAGAAATAGACGATCACCTCTCCGAAAATAGCCTTAATCTCTCCAGTCGTCCGATTCCCACCAATCCGGGGCAATTCGCCAAACTAGCGGAAATTTTACGGGGAAAAAGAGAGATTTATAGCGGTATTAAAGTAAATAAGTACGCTACATGGTTAATATCTGCCCAACCCTCCCGCACAGTCTCGTTATTACAGGAACACGACTGTCCGGCCCAATTTATCCCCAATCCCCTTGATTTTGGGGCGATCGAGCGATTAATCATTCAAAACACCGCTACAGCCCTAAAATACTCAGGATTAGCTGAATTAGAAGGTTTTATCCTACCCACCTATCGCATAGTCGTCGTTACTGATCGAGAGTTCTTCGGACAACATCTTCTAAATACTGCTGGTTACGTCCGCAAACGTCGGCAAGCAGCCTCGGTACAGGTGGACGTGAACAAACTCCGTCCCCTCGATTTTGTAGTACATAAACACCATGGCATTGGGCAGTTTATCAAACTAGAAAAGCAGGAAAGCACAATTAGCGGAATAGTGCAAGGTCGAGATTATCTAGTTATTAAGTATGCCGATGGATTATTGCGGGTTCCTGCCGATTCTGTTGATAATCTCTCCCGTTATCGTCATACAGGTAATCAAGAGCCAGAATTACATAAAATCTCTGGCAAAGCGTGGGAAGCGACGAAAGCTCGCGTCAGGAAGTCGATTAAGAAGTTAGCGGTTGATTTAATCAATATTTACGCCCAACGGGCCAAAAAATCGGGTTTTGCCTATCCTATGGATAATCCCTGGCAGCGGGAGTTAGAGGATTCTTTTCCCTACCAACCCACTGCCGATCAATTAAAAGCGATACAGGATGTGAAACGGGATTTAGAAAGCGATCGCCCGATGGATCGCTTAGTCTGTGGGGATGTGGGTTTTGGTAAGACAGAAGTGGCGATTCGGGCTATTTTTAAAGCTGTCACCACGGGTCATAAACAGGTGGCTTTATTAGCACCAACAACGATTTTAACCCAACAACATTATCACACCCTAAAAGAACGTTTTGCTCCCTATCCCATTAATGTGGGTTTATTAAATCGTTTTCGCACCAATTCCGAGAAAAAAGATATCGTCCAGCGCTTGAAAACGGGGGAATTGGATATAGTAGTGGGTACTCAGTTGTTATTGAGTAAAGCGGTGGAGTTTAAAGATTTAGGATTATTGGTAATTGATGAAGAACAGCGTTTTGGGGTCAATCAAAAGGAAAAAATTAAGGCTTTTAAAAGTAATATTGATGTGTTAACCTTGAGTGCGACACCGATTCCCCGGACTCTTTATATGTCCCTTTCTGGGGTGCGAGAAATGAGTTTAATTACCACACCTCCCCCCTCTCGTCGTCCCATTCAAACCCACCTTTCTAGTTATAATTCTGATGTGATTAGAACGGCAATTCGCAACGAATTGGATCGGGGGGGACAGGTTTTTTATGTATTACCCAGAATCGAGGGGATTGAAGAAAAAGCGGCAGCAATTCAAGGGATGATTCCTGGTGCTAGAATTGCCATCGGCCACGGTCGTATGGATGAGTCCGAATTAGAGACCACCATGTTAGCATTTAATAATGGGGAAGCGGATATCTTAGTCTGTACGACTATTGTGGAGTCGGGGTTAGATATTCCCAGAGTTAACACGATTATCATTGAAGATGCCCAAAAATTCGGTTTAGCGCAACTCTATCAACTGCGGGGACGGGTGGGGCGATCGGGAGTACAAGCGCACGCGTGGTTACTTTATCCAGCCAAGGCAGAACTAACAGAAACCGCTCGGGAAAGATTAAAGGCAATTCAAGAATTTACCCAGTTAGGATCGGGGTATCAATTAGCGACTAGAGATCTGGAAATTCGCGGCGCTGGTAACTTATTGGGTGCGGAACAATCAGGACAAATGGAAGCGATCGGTTTTGATCTATATATGGAAATGTTACAGGAAGCTTTGCAGGAAATTCAAGGTCAAGAAATTCCCCAAGTGGAGGATACCCAAATCGATCTGAAATTAACTGCATTTATTCCTAACGATTATATATCCGATCCGGAGCAGAAAATGGATGTCTATCGGGCGATCGCTACTGCCAATTCTCAGAAAAATTTAGGACAAATTGCCGCCGATTTAGTCGATAGATACGGGGCAATTCCTTCACCGGTGGCACAATTATTTAAGGTAATCGAGTTAAAACATCTGGCTAAATCCCTCGGTTTTTCCCGCATTAAACCCGATGGAAAACAGCATATTATCCTCGAAACTCCCATGGAAGAGCCAGCGTGGAAATTATTACAAGAACACCTACCCCAACATATACAATCACGCTTTGTTTATAGTCCCAAACAGGTGACAGTTAGGGGTTTAGGATTGGTAAAACCACCACAGCAGTTAGATAGTTTATTGGACTGGTTAGCTAAATGTAAAGATGGTTTACCGACGGGCAATTAGATGGGGGCCACTCTAGATCTTTGCCGGGGTGTGTCTGGAAGAGGTTCTTTCCAGTAAGTAGGGTTGGCTGAAAAAGTTTGTTGGTGGGCTTAGGAGTCAGGCTTCGGCCGTAAGCTCAGCGTTCGACAAAAGCTCACGCGGCTCGACTGATCTCGCCGAACGTCCGAAGTCTCGCCGAACGTCCGAGGTCCGAACGGAGTAGGGAGTTTCAGGCTTTGTTGCCCTCCTTCTTCGTACTGATTTATGTACTATAAAAAGGATAATGCCAGGTTTTTGAATGTCCCAATCCTATTTTCGCAGCATGAACATCGGATTTTAACAGGTCAAAAGCCTTATTTTAAAAGGGTTTTACCATTATTCAGCAAGCCCGACTTAGAGATATCCATCTTCTAAATATCTCCGTAAATCTTTGGTGCGCTCCTCGGTGACATCTGCCAAACAATTACTGTAAATCATGGGAGCTATAGAGCCTCCCTCAAACTCACTTCTTTCAAATTCGCAACTGCTGTCTCTAAACTTAATCCAAGCTTGTTGGGCGGTAATTAATTTTTGTTTGCGAGCAGCTGACAGTTTTGGCAGTAGTTGTCGATAAACTTGATTTAACTTGCGATCGGCGTTTTGATAGGCTATGCCAGCACAAATGTTCATTTCGCTTTGAGTCTGGGGATTGTTACAGTTAGGGCGTTGAGCTAGTTGCAACTCCGTCGCTCCAGATGTGGGACTTGCAATGCCAGGGGTAGTCATCCCGACGGCCAATAAACTGGCTATGCTTAATACGGTTAGCGAAAACTCGCCCATGGCCATTTACTCTAATGATGGTAAGAATAGGATAACAGAAATGCGATCAAAGCGATCGGACGGAAAATCAGTTTGTTTTGGCTGAGTTTATTTCTTAGGTGAGGATATTGTCTGACCGTTATTGAGAATATCGGGAATCGGTAACTAAAAAACCCAGACGGGAACTCTTTTGTAAGCGGGGGTTCCACAGCGAGGCTTGATTTTAGCCTTGAATAAAATATTGGCTTCGGGGTAAAACATAAAGCCAACCCCCTCGCGAATCCGACCGAAAATAAGTTCGATATTTTCTAATTTGCCGGCATCTCCTTGGACGATGACTCTTTGATGTTCTTGAAGGCCCGCTTTTTTGGCATCCTCGGCGTTCATTAATAAACAATGACGGTGGGGCATTCCCCAATATTTATCGCCCACTTGATAAACGACGGTCTTATGTTGTCCATAACTGCGTCCCGTTCCGAGAATCAGGGCAATTCCGGGGGCATTCTAAATTTTGTTCGATCAAAAATTTTTGTAATCCGACGAATAGGGCGGTGTCGCTACCCGGAATCGGCTGTAGGTAGAGAGTAGAAATATCGGAACCGCCCCGCAATAGGGATTTAATCGGAAAAGCGGGCGAGGAGAATTTGACCAATCCGATTTCAATTTGCGGGTTAATAATAATAATTTTACCGCCGCGATCACGAATTTGAATTAATTCATTGATCAGGCGGGGATGATTAGCGGGGGCGTTAGAACCGATCAATACCACACAATCGGCTTGTTTTAAGCTTTCCAGACTGACCATCGAAGTTCCGGAGCCGAAAACCTGTTTTAATCCTACGGTGGAGGCGGCATGACAGAGATCGGAACAATCGGCTAAATTATTACTTCCTAATGCCAGGAAAAATAATTGTAAGAGATAGGCGGCTTCATTAGAAGAACGTCCCGAACTATAGGAGGCAATGGTCTCGGACGGTTGACGAAAAGCTTGTTCGGCTAATCGATAAACTTCTTCCCAGCTAATACGTTGATAGTGACTTTCTCCGGTTTTTAAGAGGACGGGATAACTGAAACGACCCAAAAAGCCCAGTCTAAACCTTACGATGAGGCCGTTGAATTGTTGGTCAAATTAAGAGACTTAGCCGAATATCAAAACCGCTTGCCCGTTTTCCAAGAGCGTCTGAACCAGATTTACGAACAGTACAGTAACCGTTCGGGATTGAAGAGGAGGTTACAAGAAGTAGGACTTACTGACAGTAAGTGAATCGCTCTTGAATTTTCTATGTCTCGGATAATTTCAACATGAATTAAACAACCATGTTGAGTTTGTTGTCAACCTTCGGAGATAATCAGGTATTGATTTATGTCCATTTTTTTAAATTCCAAAAGTGTTAAGAATTATGTGCGATTGCCCCACCTCTTGACTAAGTAGGTAGAGCAAGTTTCTTTGTTCTATGTTAAGATATTGAGGGCTTCGTTTTTGGGTCTGATTTGTTGTTGTATTGATCGGACAGTAAATGATGAGCCTTTTTCTGTCAACTCTTGAGGTTGATGCGTTTCATTGTTGAAGGCGAACCGATGAAATATTTATTAACAAAATCACTAATTGCCACGGCGGGAATTAGCTTCTTCACTCTCCTTTCTCCTTTCAAAGCCCTAGCGGCCACCTTCGATAGTTTTCAGGTATTCGGCGATAGCTTATCGGATCCGGGAAATTTATATCGACTAACGGGCAATTCTTACCCGCCTAGTCCCCCCTACGCGAACGGGCGCTTTTCTAACGGTTCGCTCTGGATCGAGTATTTACAGCAGGATTTCGGACTGCCGAATAGCGCGGCGCTGAATCTTGCCTACGGCGGAGCCACCAGCGGCCAGGAGAACGTGGCCGAACTCTTGTTCGAGGGGGATTTTCCAGGATTACTCGACGAGATCGGCGCGTTCGCCGCGAACCCGTCTCTATCAACTTTCGACGCTCGCGATCTCTTCGTCGTCTGGGCCGGAGCTAACGACTATCTTTTCGGTTTTAGTACCGACCCCGATGTCGTAGTCGGTAACATTATCGCCGCGGTTCAAACTCTGATCTCCCCCGCGGTCGGGGCGAAAACGGTGATCGTTCCGAATCTACCAGACCTCGGGAAATTACCCAGTCAGGCGGGAATATCAGAGATGACTGATCTAGCCCTAGAGCATAATCAGAAATTAGCCGCGGCGCTTCAAGTCCTCCAAAACGCTCCCTCGACCGCGGCCACTCTGATCCCGCTAGATATCTACTCTCTCTTCGAGAACACCTACAACGATCCGTCTCGCTACGGTTTAACCAACGTCACGGACGCTTGTTTGAATACCACTACCGGGCAGATCTGCGCCAATCCCTCCGCGTATCTTTTCTGGGACAGTTTCCATCCCACGACCGTTACCCATCAAGCGATCGCAGGTCTCGCCTCGACAACCCTCACCAGCATTCCCGAACCGGACGCGACAGGTGCGATCATTATCGTCGCTTTTGTCGGTTTGGGTGTTAAAGTGGCGCAGGTAAGGATGAAACAGCCCTGCTCTCATACTAAATCCGTTGAGTATAGGCTACATATCAGTAGAGGCACTCTTGCAATAGGTAAAAGCGGAAATAAATAATCAGTTTTTAATAACCAGATTTAGTATTATGGGGTAAGCCTTCAAGCGATCGCTAACTAACAGAAACCCGAAATTTGAGTTTTTATTAGAAAAAAAGTTAGCGATCGCTTGTCAAGCAAGGGTTTGAGAATCTGGATTCGGTCAGGGATTTGCGAAAGTTCCAGAAGAGCGTTAGGGACTTGCGTATTAATGAATTACCGTCTAGACTGGAAAAGCAACTTGTTGCCCCCACTTTCGACTATGGTAACTGAACTGACTGAAAAAATCAAATCAAGCTTGAAAGATGCGGCAAAAAAGCTGACAGGTTTTAAGAAAAGGGCTTTTATGGCGCAAGTAACCATAGACTATTTTAACTCTTCGCCGCGCCGGGCTGAAACAGAATTGGGATGGTCTAGACAGGCAATAGCAACGGGATTAAAAGAGCTAGAAACTGGGATTATTTGTGTTGATAACTATCGTGCTAGGGGGAGAAAAAAAACGGAGGAACTGCTGCCAAACTTAGAGGAAGATATTAAGAGTTTAGTGGATATTTACTGGCAAGAAGACCCTAAAATTCAATCAACTTTTGCTTTAAAAAAAATTAGTGCCAGAGCGGTAAGAGAGGCATTAAAAGAAGAAAAAGGCTATTCAGATGAACAATTGCCTTCCCGTCAAACTATTGGAGATATTTTGAATCGAATGGGCTATAGTTTAAAAAAAAAGAAAAATAAAACCGCTCAAAAAAATCACAAAAACTGAGGAAATTTTTGACAACATTAAGATAGGCAATTTATCTGTCCATGGCAAAGCCCGCCATTTATAACCTTTAAAAGCCGATGACCATGATAGTTAATGGACTGCTGTTTTAGTCCCTTTAGGAATTCTAGATGTCAGTGGAGAACGCCTGTGAATTTACTTTGTTAAATCGGCTGAAACCTCAGATTTTGTAGTAGATTGTTTAGAGTTGTGGGGGCAAGAAAATCAAGCAATCTATCCAGGGTTAGAAGAATTATTAATTGATTTAGACGGAGGAGTAGCCACTCGCAGCAACCGCAGCCAATTTATCAAAATAATGGAAGACTTTGCCCAAAAAAAGCAGTTGCAAATACGGCTGATCTACTACTGGCTTTACCATAGTAAATATAATCCAATTGAAAGGTGTTGGGCAGTCTTCGAGAACTATTGGAATGGGGCAATTTTAGGTTCAATTGATGCGGATCTTAATTGGGCTTCTAATATGACTGGGAAGGGCATAAAGCCTCTAGTGCATTTGGTAGAAGGAACTTATGAAAAAGGGGTTAAGGTTTTGGCTAAAGAACTAGAACAATTGCCACCTTTCAACCCACATTCCGCACCCTCAACTGTCACAGATCAAAAAAGCCATTAAAGTAGTACATAATAACTAAAATTAATTCAAAGGTTAAAAGGGTTAATGAGAATATATAGCATTAAAAGGGGTATGGAGCGAGAAAGAGAAAATTCAAGAGAAAAAAATAATTGTTCAGAAAACAAGAAATAATTGATTACAATAAGTAGTCGTGCAAAATTAATTTCCTAGTGAAGATAGGCAAGAGGCAAGAGCGGGGTTAGATATGTGTAATTAATTTTGCTTAGGTACTTAGAAGTAGTGGAGGAATCTGTTGTGAAATTAAAACCCCAAGAAATAGAAATTCAGAACATAGACCATCTAGGGATAGTGGCAGGAATAATAGACTCAATCGGAATAGTAGAAATAATAAACGAATTGATAGGAGTCGAAAAAGACGAAAAAGTAAATGCAGGTCAAGTAGTAAAAGCCATGATAATCAACGGGTTAGGATTTGTTTCCAAACCCTTATATATGTTTCCCGAATATTTTGAAACAATCGCCTGTGAACATCTAATAGGAACAGGAGTAAAACCAGAATATCTCAACGACGATAAATTGGGGAGAGTCATGGATAAACTATTTATAAAAGGATTAGATACAATATTTGGTGGTGATTCTGTAGTAGTGATGGCGGCTTAATCCTTTGCCAGTTGTGCATTGTAGTCATGGATAAAATACCAAACAGCCCCAACGTGATTCTCCATTTTTTTAGAGAAAGATAGACTCTCTCTCACCAACCGAGAAATCCTTTGTCGAAAGGTATTATTTAATCTTTCAATATGATTAGTTTGACCAGTTTCTTTCCCGACTGGTCGATGACGTTTACTGGGAATTACTGTCTTATATGACTCCCAAAAGTCTGTGTAAGCAACTGCACATTGTCGGTAAACACCTGGTAAACTAGCCCAAAGTTTTTTGGCTGATTGACGACTCCTATCTCCTAAATAGCAACCAATAATTTCTCTTGTATTTCTATCAATTGCCAGCCAAATATAGACCTTTATCGTCTTAGAAAAAACAAAAGACCACATTTCATCACATTCTATAACCAATTTACCTTTTGGTTTGTCCGAAACCTTTATTTGACGGGGGACAGCCGCCAGTTTATTGTTGACATAATTTTGTAACCATGACCAACTTACCCCTGTTACTCTAGCAATTCCTCGTAAGGAAATTCGTTCGAGCAAGAGTTTATCAATTAATTGTTTGGTTTCGTCAGAGACGGTTTTATTAGTGGGATTGATCACAAACTGACGACCACATTCTTTACATTGACGTTTGGGTTTTCCATTATGAATAGAACCATTCTTGATCGTATGGTGAGAACCACAATTAGGACAGGGGAACGGAGGTGAACTAGGGGGGGGACTTTGTTCGGTGCTAGACTGATATTTCAGTAAGCCAGACAGGAGCCAGAAAAAGAT
Organism: Microcystis sp. MC19; assembly: GCF_003019735.1. NCBI lineage: Bacteria > Bacillati > Cyanobacteriota > Cyanophyceae > Chroococcales > Microcystaceae > Microcystis > Microcystis sp. MC19. Next base: position 4,610,629 of record NZ_CP020664.1, read on the forward strand.
ATTTATCAGAAAAGTCATGATCAAGCTAGAGGTTTAAAGACTGATTCGAGCCAATTATTTTTATTAATAAATATTTTACACAATTCATACCAGGTAAGCAAGAGAGCTACGCCACTACTACCGAATCATTACCCAATATTTTTCATCATCGCAGTAAAAGCCGCCCAAAAATTTGGAGTATCACTATCAACATCACATCTAGACTCATCATCAATCCACGTACATGGGCAGTATAACACTAGCTTACCAGAAGTAATATTTGAGAATCAAAAAATAGGAAATAACCAAGAATTAGAAGAAATAGCAGTAAAATCACCAAAAGAAATAACCATCACTTATGGTTATTCTCGTGACCATCGGCCGGACTTAAAACAGTTCATCATAGAAATGATATGTTCAGGAGATGGAGACATCCCAATATTTTTGAAACTAGCATCAGGAAACCAAGCAGACTCATCATGTTTTGGTCAAATAGCAGTAGAATATCACAAACAATTAGAAGTTAATAGTCTCATGGTTGCTGACTCTGCCTTATATACAGAATCAAACCTGAAAATGATGTCAGATTTACAGTGGTTATGTCGAGTACCATTAAGCATAAAAGCAGCAAAATCATTAATATCAACAATACCAGAATCAGAATTTATTGATAGTACAATACCAGGATATAAATTAGTATCAAAAACCGAAAATTATGCAGGAATAGAACAAAGATGGTTAGTAGTACAAAGTCAAGAAAGAAGAGAATCAGACCTGCGTAAACTAACCCAAAAAATTACCAAAGCCGAATCAAAAGCGGTTCTTGATTTGAAAAAGTTATCACAAGAGAGATTTGCTTGTGAAGCAGATGCTATCAAGGCATTATCAAAATTATCAACCCAGTTCAAATATCACCAAATTAACGAAAGTAAGGTTACTCCAGCCAAATCTAATAAAAAAGATTCTCTAAATGAAATATCCTACCAAATATCAGCTACAGTCTGCCAGGATGAAAGTAAAATTAATACAGAATTGCTGAGTGCAGGATGTTTTATTATTGCTACGAATGTTTTAGATTCACAGGAACTTAGTGATGATTCTATGCTCAGGGAATATAAAGCTCAACAATCATGTGAACGGGGGTTTGGTTTTCTCAAAGACCCATTATTTTTTGCCGATAGTATTTTCCTTAAAAGTCCTGAGAGAATAGAGTCTATGGGAATGATTATGGGTTTATGTCTCTTGGTTTATACATTGGCTCAACGTCAAATTAGAAATGCTCTGAAAGAGTCTAAATCAACAATTAAAAATCAATTAGGTAAAGCAACTAATTCCCCTACTTTACGCTGGATTTTTCAATGCTTTCATTGTATTCATTTGATTACACTTAATCAGGAGGAACATATTTCTAATTGGAATAAGGACAGAGATTTTATCTTGCGTCTTTTACCAGATGATTGTTTACGTTACTATCAATTAGCCACCTAATTATTATCTCTATCAATTTAATTTCTATGAGTGAACATGAGCTAATATCTTTGATTTATAGCTCCACTTTACTATGTCTATAATTTAGTTTTTTACTTTAATTGATTAGTCTAAATTATGATTTATCTCTTGGATTTCTTCTTTTATTTATCTGTTGACTCCTCTAGGTGGTGTTAATTCTTATTGCTCCTTATTGAGAATAGGTTTTGATGCCATTTTTGGTGCTTTACTGTTTCTCAAATGCCTTTTTTCGCTCCTTATGTTTATTTTTATGCTCACTTTGATTTTTTCTCTCCGTAATTTCTCTCTGTGACAGCTTAGGGTGCGGAATGTGGGTTTCAACGCAGCGTTCTCAAACTTTGCCCAAATGGGATGTGACGGTTCTCCCCTCCTAGCTGGCATCTTATTTTTACGCAATTTCCTAACCATCCCTCGATCTTTGGCCCTATTAACCGAACCGACAAAAACTGGCAGTGCCAGCGGTTCCAGCAAACCACCTTTAAAAGAATTGGGTAAACATCCCGACGAGGGGGAATCGGTGGGATTGTAGGACGGTCCCTAGGGAGTTTATATACTTTGCACGGCAAGACCAACGCTAAGATTCCAGAGGGAGAGACGGCCGAAACCCTCACCCTAGAACGAGCTTTAGTGGCACTAGCGACCAAGACAACCGCCGCCCAGAAAACCACCCCCCAGAAAACTACTTGCCCAGGCCGTCGGTTTCCGATTCCTGTTCTACAAGAGAGGCAATCACCCCCCTGACTTTTTCCTGCCAATTATCGATCTCTTTCAGCTTGGCATATTGAGAGGGCGGCAGCCTTAACGTCAGTTTGGCGCTGCAAGGCTCTTCTCTCTCTGTGGAGAACTGGTGTTTTACTAGGTCGGGGTTGCCCCCTGGTCTTCCTCTCATCTCATCTTTCCTCCTATTCTTAGCCTCAGTCTAGCATGACGACAGGATATAAAAGACCTCTTGCAAAAATCAAAAATCTTCCGTTAGGTGAGGAGTCAGGAGCCAGTAGTCAGGAGTCAGGAGAATTAAGATGGTCTATTTAGGGTTTGCGGCAAAAAGTAGGGGCGAAGCATTCGGGCAATAACCTATCGCTGAAACCGTAGATTTTCTATCCGAATGCTTCGCCCCTACAGGACGCAAGCGCCGATCAAGATGCAAGGTTTTTGAGCCACTAGCTGGAAAATCTTGCAGCTGCTTCACCAAAAAAGCACCAAACCCCTTAGCTCGTCTATATTTCACATTTATTCAGCCAACCCTAATTATGTAAGAGGGTTAAAGTTCTGTAAACTTTAGGCCAATATCCTGCTTATAGCAAGACGGCAAGCTATAATAAAATTAATGGAGTTAAAGAACTCGCATCAAACGGGGGGGGACAACGGCGAAATTGCATCCCCCGACGCTCACTAAGTAATGAGGTAATAAAAACCTTCAACTATTACACCGCCACTGCCACGATGATCAAAAGACATCCGATGGCAGCCTAGAATCATCTGTAATTGACTTTGATTAACTGGTCAAGTACGATGATGATACATAGACAACCAATGAATGTCAAGCTGTATCCCTAACAGGGGAACAGTCAAACTAAGAGCCATATAAGGTGCAAGTCTCAAGTACGGTTCTGAATGGGAGGGGAGGTGGGTGACGACCTTCTCGACCCCTGATTGACAGTTTAGACAATCTGACTCACTTGAGAAATAGGGTTTCGGGGGATTAATTCCCTGACTAGAGTTAGAAATATCCGATCATTTGCGTAATCTGTAGTTAAGATCGAAGAAAAGCCAGTAGTTTTCAAGAAAAACGGAGGGGTTGAAAAGTGAAATCAAGAGGAAAGGGGATACAGTTAAAACTGCCGTCGTCCGAGTCGGGTTTCTCGATGTTAGAAGTGGTCATTGCCATTTTAACTATTACCGCTTTCTTAACAGGAACCTTACAGTTAATGGCAGTGAATGCCTTATATAAAGTTCGGGCTGAAAGACAAGCTAGAGCTAACTTTTGGATACAAGAAGACTTCGAGAATGTCAACGCTTTAGCTTCGAGTTTAGATGTTAGTGACAATGATGATAGCGTCAATGCAGATAATCATGATCCCGAGCTTTTCAGTCAAATATTTCCTAATGTTTGCTCAGATATAAATCAAGGTTATGCCATTGAATTAAGGAGGCGATTACCGAATGCTGAACCTCCTGACAGTCCGGAATTTGATCCAGATGATCCCAGTAAGGATTATGCTATTCCCGCTGATGATTTACCTGCAGAAACAGCAGAAACATTATTAGTAGCAACACGAGAAATTGTCGGTAAAGACTATTCTCTCTATCGAACTTTTCCTGATGGTACCGACGCCCAGGCTGCTCATCCCCATCGTCTTCGTATAGAGTATGAAGTGAGATTAGCTGATGATCAAACTGCTGACGATTACCCCAACCAAGAAAATGTTATTGCCGAAAGTTCTGTCGAGGTGATTCCCGATGCGTCGTTTAAATGTCCATATTAGTAGCAACACGAGAAATTGTCGGTAAAGACTATTCTCTCTATCGAACTTTTCCTGATGGTACCGACGCCCAGGCTGCTCATCCCCATCGTCTTCGTATAGAGTATGAAGTGAGATTAGCTGATGATCAAACTGCTGACGATTACCCCAACCAAGAAAATGTTATTGCCGAAAGTTCTGTCGAGGTGATTCCCGATGCGTCGTTTAAATGTCCATAAAAATCAGGGTTTTACCCTGTTAGAAATTTTGATAGCTTTGGCAATTACGGGAATTCTTGCCGCCTTAACCCTACCTAATTTATTAGCTTGGTTAAATAGCAATAAAGTCCAAGAAGCCACCGATTCTATACAATCAGCCCTACGGGATGCCCAAAAACAAGCTATCCGTCGAGGGAGAAGTTGCACGATTAATTTTACTAACGGGATTGGCACTAATCCCACGGTTTACCGGCAAATAAGCGCCAGTGAACCGGGTTGTTTAGTGGCGACTAATACTAATGGGGGTTCCCTAAGTCTGCCGCAGGAAATATTTATGGTGGTGGATAATTTTCCAGATTTTCCCCCTGATAGCGGCAGTCCGGGGGTGCAGTTTTCCTTTCGGGGCCATGTGCCGGGGTTAAAATTTACTACGCCGGACGGTCCAGCGATAATCGTATTATATCCCGCCGCCAATGCCTCCGCCGCGCCCTATCCCAACCAAGAAAGAAAGTGTATAGTTATCGCTTCTCTGCTAGGAATAGTTAAACAAGGCACTTATGACGGCGATCCTCTAGAGCCGCTTGATGCCAATAATTGTCAAATCGGTCTGGATGGAACCCAACCACCCTAATCAGCTTCTCAAGGCAACACACTCCACTCCGGTGCAGTCAATCACCCCGTGCAGGATCGCAGAATCCAACCCAGTAAGACTCCGATACCACCAAAGCGGACAATTTGCCAAAAAACCTCCCCCAGCAGTCCGCGACGGATTCCTTCCCAGAATAGACGCTTTAATTCCCCTTCTTTAAGTAAATTGCTTTCTAAAATTACCTCTAATTCTTGAATCTGTTCGCGAATTTGCACCAATTCCTTTTCTAGTTCAGGTAGGGGATTTTCCCGCCATTGGGGTTCTATTTGGCTAAATTGTGCCTCTAGGTCTTTTTTTTGCTGTTCTGCTTCGTTGATCTGTCGATAACGGTCTTTTAGTGATGCGATCGCCGCTTCGACTTCTTCAATCGCTTGGGTAAATTCCGCCGATTCATCGCTAGGGTATGGGTTTTCTTCTAAGGACATGGACTCGATCCGATTGCCTGCGTCTAAACTATAGTTATAGACGATTTTACGGTTTTACGAAACCTTTTGATTATGATTCCATCCCCTGTCTCTTCCTCATCTCAGACTATTGATGATCTATCTACTTTGGAATTGGCGCGGATTTTGGCGGCCCGTTTGGCGATCGCACCGATTGACTGGCATCGTCTGAAGGCCCACCGTAATGCTCGGGCTGCTGAACAATTAGGGACGGCTTTGGTGTTTTTATTAGATAATCAGCCAGAAGAAGCACTTCCTCGACTACAACAGGCTACAGGCTGGCTCGATCGCTCGATTTCTGCGCCTCCCTGTCCTTCTCACGGTCATGGTCATTAATTCAACCAGCGTTCCTGTTTAATTTGCTTACAAAGTTTCAGTTGGGTTCCTTCTTGATTCCAGTGAACTTGGTCGAAGATTTGATATAACATACACAGTCCTCGGCCATTTTCCGCTTCTTCGGGGGGAAAATCGGGACAATCGCAACTACAGCCATGATGGTGACAACCTGGGGTAAATCCACAGCCTTGGTCGGTAATTACCCAAGAATACTCGTCTTTACTGCTAGAAAATTGGACGACCACGGTTTTGGTGGGATCGAGATGATTGCCGTGTTTAGCGGCATTAACTAAAGCTTCTTGTAATCCTAATCTAATTTCTGGTTCTAATTCTTCCGGAATACTAGCGGTCAGTAAATCTAAAATCGGACAAAGATACAAGGTGGAAGCGAAACTCATGGTGTTCCAGCTTCGTTTGCTTGTGGGCAGTGAAATAGCAATCACGCACTTTACCTCTAGCTTATATTCAATGACTGTTCTCTTACAGAAAGATTAAGGTCTCTTAACCGTCGATCTAGATGATTGCCATACCTAATGAGTCATGTTTTATCCCTTTTGTGTCTCTGAGATGGATTAGATATTTTTATGATTGATCTACAAACCAATCGAGAATCAAGGCAACTTTGAGCGAGTAATTAATCAAAAAAGTAGTTGACTGGAAAGGCTGCTAATATGCTATTATCCTTAACCGTTGACTTTTCAGCTATAAACGACCAAAGTGTCAGGTTTTGCCTCCTATTTCACCCTACCATATTCGCTGTTTTTTGTCCAAGAAAAGCGGCGCATTCAACGTGGGGAGTTTGGGGAAAGAAATCGGCTGTTTGCACTTCTAGCAGTTGATAATCGCCTGTTTTACAAAGATATTGCAAGTCTCTGGCTAAAGTTGCACTTTGACAACTGATATAAACTATGCGTTGACTTTGCAGTTGTAACAAACTATCAAGGACAGATCGATCGCAACCTTTGCGGGGCGGATCGAGTAGAATAATGTCGGGTTTAACTGTCAGTTGCGGTAAAGTTTTTTCTACTGCCCCCAAAATAAAAGTTGTGTTGGTAATATTATTTAATTGGGCGTTAATCTTGGCTCGATCGAGGGAAAAGCTATAGGATTCTAGTCCAATCACCTCTTTAACCCGTTTAGCGAGGGGTAAAGTAAAAGTACCGATACCACAGTAGGCATCAATGAGAATTTCTTCACCTTTAAGCTCTAATTTCTCACAAATAACCGCAAATAAGGCTTCAGCAGCCTCTGTATTAACCTGAAAAAAGGTATCGGCAGCCAATTGATAGGTTAATCCGGCGAACTTTTCGGTAATATAATCCCTTCCGGCGATAGTTGTGGTCTGAGTGCCAAAAATAGCATTACCTCGATCGGGGTTATAATTGACGGTTACACCGACTAAATTGCCGTATTTTGCCAGCCATTGCCGCGCCTGGGTCTCAATTCCCTGTAAATTATTATCGGTACTAATCAGGGTTAATAAAACTTCTCCAGTGTGGCGGCCAATTCTTAGAGATAAATGGCGTAATTGTCCTTGATGGGTCTTTTCATCGTAAATTGACCAGCCTTGCTCCTGAATATCCCGTTTTATCTCTGCTAGAAACGGATTTAAAGCCTGATCTTGAATTGGACATTGATTGAGATTAATCAGATGATGGCTGCCGCGACGATAATAACCTGCTTGCACATTGCCGGTGGGGGAAAATCCGAGGGGATAGGTAGCTTTATTGCGATAAGCGAGGGGAGAATTACCGGTGAGGGGAGGATAAACCAAAGGATCGGTAAAACCACCAATTCTGGTTAATACCTCTTGTACTTGCTCTTTTTTGACCTGAAGCTGAAATTGATCCTCGATGTGTTGCCATTGACAGCCACCACATTTATCGGCAACGATGCAGCGGGGCCGGATACGATGGGGAGAAGCTTGTAGAATAGTTTGTAGTTTGCCGATCGCATGACTTTTTTTGATATAGGTGATGCGAGTTTGAATGCGATCGCCAATAACCGTATCTGGCACAAAAATCACCTGTCCTCGGTATTTTCCCACACCTTCGCCCGTATGGTTGAGGTCGGTAATCTCGATCTCGATTAAATCACCTTGTTGCATAGTTAGGGAAACCAGTTTTCATCTAGGGTTTCTTCTCAGTAAAAATAACCCAACTCTATTCTACAATCAAAAGTTAATTTTTCTAAAATCCTAGATCGGCTTTGGCAATTTTGGCCGCCGCTAATACTTCCTCATCGGGTAATTCTCGCCAGTCGGTCGCACCTATTTCAGCATAGAATTTTTGATCGTAGGCGCGAGTACGAATTACTACCGGCATAGGGACCGCATGACCTAAAACTAAAGCTTGTTGTTTTGAGTCTAATTTCGCTAAAACTGATCGCAAACTTCCCCCTCCAGAAACCCCAGTAAATATGGCTTCGATGTCCTTTTCATCGTTTAATAAACAGGTGATTCTTGTCCCTACCTGAGACATAACTTCGTTATCAATTCCTGAAGGTCTTTGATCGACAATTAGGAGAGTAACAAAGTATTTTCGCATCTCCCTGGCAATAGTTCCAAAAATAGTTTGATGCACCACGGCAGAATCTAAAAATCGATGAGCTTCTTCAATGGTAATCACTAACTGTTGCGGTCGATCAACGGGGTTTTTAGTTTGTAAAAAATATTCAGCTTTTTTAACATAATTAGCATGAATCCGACGGGTGATCATATTGGTGGCTAACATATAGGAAAGCATATTACTTTGGGAGCCAAATTCAATAACAACGTGCTTACCCGCATCTAAAGCTTGTAAAACCTGATCGATATAATTGTGGGGACAAGAACTTTTTAAATATTTCAAACTATCTAGACGCATTAATTTTCTCTGGAGGGACATAATTGATCCCGCATGGCCTTGTTTTTCCGTACAGAAGATTTTAATATCCTCGTTACTCATATTTAATAACTGAACTATCCAAGATTCTCCATACTCGTTATAGAGAATATTGGCATTATCTAAACTAGCTTCCGAGATGCCTAATTCCCGACCGATTAAACGAATATCTTCGATTTCAATCTGATTATAACTTAAGAATAATTCCTGCGCTCCTCGTACTCCCCGGCGTTTGGTAGAATCGGGATCGAGGGTATAAATTTCTACCTGTCCGGGGAATAATTGACATAATCCTTTCACCGTAGAAACCTCCTTGCCTTCTTTCATCGCTTCCCAACCGTATTCCGAGTGCATATCAAACATGAGGTTAACCCCTGCTTGTTTGCGAATAATACCCGAAATTAACAGCCTGGTTAAAAAGGATTTTCCCGTCCCGGATTTGCCAAAAACACCGTTACTACGTTCCACAAAGCGATCGAGATTAATACATATTGGCACGTCCATGTCAAGGGGTTGACCAATAGCAAAATTCTTTCTGGTGGGATCATCTTCCCAACCGAAAACCATGCGAAAATCCTGCTCACAAGCTTCATAAACTTGGCTAAAATGCGCGGGAATAGTTTTAACTGGCAGTAATTCTAAATCAGCGCTGGTTTGGGGTTGAAAAGAGCCTAAAGAAGTGTCGGAAACTGCGGGGGAATTACCTCCAGTCGGTGTGAACATGAGCATAGGCGATAGTTCAATAGTACCATAAGTACCGCTACCCGCTAAAACATCGCGCATAAAACTATCATCGGGATGGGGAGGATTCGCGATAATCCGGGGACTGGAGTTACCCAGGGAGACATCGGTGAGGAGACAGAAAAAACGCGAGCGAGTGCCTTGCACCACTAAAAATTTACCGACGCGCATATCTTCTACCGAAATATCCGGATAAAGACGGATTTCTAAACCTTCACTCAGGGAACCTTGAATAACCGATCCGAGGGGCTGTTCACTCATGCTAACCTTTATTTGTGGCGATGAATTATGAATTATGAATTATGAATTATGAATGAGGAAGTGTTTTCAGTGATCAGTAAACAGTGATCACTGAACTTAAAACTCAAAACTGATAACTGATTCAAGTCAGTTGATTTTTTTTGGTCTATCCCACCTAAAAATGAGGGGTTCGCAGGCAGGCACGGATTCCTATTATGAATATAAGTATATGTCAAGTGGCGGGGTTTTGTCAAGGACTTTAAGAAAAAAAATCGGGTTGATCAACGGGAAGCAAGGCAATAACCAAGGGAGAAGAGAATGCCACTAAAAAAGTGAAGATTAACCGCTATAAACTTGCAGTTACTGACTAGCTGAGGTTGGTCGTGATTTTGGTTAACGTGGTTGACTAATTGCCAAGCGAAAGGCAGACTAAGAAAGATTAAAAGGGTGAGAGGGGGATAAACCTGCAGCAGCACAAAAACTACCGTTAAAACGTAAACGAGAACCGTGACTAAGGTTAAAACTTTAGAACCTTTTAAAGTACCCAAACGGGCAATAGGTGATTTTTTACCCGCTTTGAGATCATCGTCGACTTGATGGAAATGGGAGCAAAAAAGGATGATAGAAGTGGTAATCCCGACAATAATTGAAGCCGCTAGACTAGAGAGAGAAAAAGCACCGACTTGGGAATAGTAGGCGGCGGCAATCGCCAAGGGTCCAAAAGTAAAGAAACAGATAATTTCACCTAATCCTTGATAACCGAGACGGAAGGGAGGCCCCTGATAGGTATAGCCCAAAAAACAGCAGAGGGCGATTAATTCTAGGATAGTCCAATCGCCTCGCCCATAACTAATAGCAAAAATACCAGCGATGCCCACTAATAGAAAAAGATTACTTAGCCAGAAAATTAAAGATTTATTGCCGGTTAAATTAACGATCGAATGGGCTTTATTGACATCTATCCCAGTATCGGCATCAAAAACATCATTGCTGAGATTTAACCAAGCGAGAATCAAAATAGCTGAGAGGATAAAAGTGGCAAAAATCGGCAGAGAAAATCGACCTGTTTCCTGATAAGCGATCGCTGTTCCCAAAATAATCGGTATAATCGCCACACTATACATTGGCGGTTTCAGGGCTGCTAACCAGAGTTTTTTGGGCGAGGGAGTGGTGACAGTATCGGTGGTCATAGTTAGGGTTTGCTGAAAAAGTTTTTCTTGGGGATAGATGGTCGGCACTTTTTGATTTCAAAAAGGCCTAAAGATATTATCCAACAAGGTTTTTAGATTTATTCAGCAGGCCCTAGATAGTTCCTCAAAATTGAGATGCGCCCGACCCGAAACGGGCCGTTTTGGTGTTAAACCGAAATTTTAGATGATTTAGACTTTGGTTTTGGCTTTTTCTGGCAGTTTACCAGGGGTAGCGGCACCGGCTAAACCCAGACCTGATCAAGCGATAGCAGTCATAGTTCCGGGTTCAGAGGGTTCAAAAACGGTAAAAATAAGGATTAAATTGCCTAAAATCTGTAAATAGACCATTTAATTGATTATTATTGATTCTTAATTCTCCTGACTACTGACTACTGACTCCTATTTTGATTTTTACTAGAGGTCTGATCGTACCTCGGTTTTAAGGATATTTTAGTCAAAAATAGAGATAAATAGACTAAAACCGGGTAAGATATCCTCGCCGCTTAAATTAGCGGGTAGTTCCATAATTTCTACGGGTTGCTCAGGACGATAAATTTCCACTTGTTGTTGTTGAGGATTAACTAGCCAACCTAATCGCAAACCACTGTGGAGATATTCCTGCATTTTCGCTTGAATTTCTGGGAGGGAATCGCTACGGGAGCGCAGTTCAATGACGAAATCGGGACAAATAGGCGGAAATTTCTCCTGTTCTTCTCGACTCAGAGCTTGCCAACGAGTTAAACTCACCCAAGCGGCATCGGGAGCGCGATCTCCGCCATTCGGTAAACGAAAAATCGTCGCTGAACTAAAGACTTTACCCAATGCGGTTTGACGATTCCACAACCAAAGTAAACTAATAAAATCGGCCTCTCGGTTGCCGCTAATTCCCCCAACAGGTGGCATGACAATTAATTCTCCTTGGGCGTTTCTTTCCAGTTGCCAATCTGGGTTAACTTGACAGAGACGGTAAAACTGCTCATCGCTGAGATTGACTGTATCTAAGTTTAAAATCACTGCTGCCATAGCTATATTTCGCCCTAGAAAACACTCTAGTCTTAATTATAGTCAATTAGATTCCCCGCCACAGTGCGATCGCACCGTCCCGATCTCCAGTGACTAACCAACGACCATCTCGACTGGCAACCATCCTTAAGATGACGTTTCCCTTGAGAGTATTCAAGTGCCGACGGGTATTAACATCCCAAAATTTGACGGTTCCATCCCCGGAAGTGCTGGCCAAAACTTTGCCCCCATCGAGCAGGGCCATATCGGTAACAGCGTCGTTATGGGCGAGAATAGTAGTGGTGCCGATGCCACTTTTCACTTGCCAACTGCGGATCGAACCGTCTTGACTAGCAGTACCGGCGGTATTACCATCCTTGGAAAAAAGCACCCGATAAACGGGGAATAAATTACCCGCATAGGCACGAATAAAGCGACCGGTACTCACTTTCCACAGTTTAACGAAGCCATCGTAATCGGCGCTAACAATTCCTTTACCATCGGGACTAAATGCGATCGCCTGAATCGGATGATTATGGCCGCGCAGGGTTTTTAACAGTGTACCCGTCTGAAAATCCCAGAGTTTAACAGTACGATCCCAGCTACCCGTAGCCAAAATTTTGCCATCGGGAGAAATAGCGGCATCGGTAACGAGAAAAGCATGGCCAGGATAGGTCATTTCTAATTTTCCCGTGCGCGTATTCCAGCGTTGCACTTTTCCCCCGGCATCGGCAGTTACAAAAGTCTCACCATCGGGACTAAATTGGATAGCATTGACAGTATCACCTAGTTGCCAAGTCCTGAGAGGTTTTTGGGTTTTTAGGTCCCATTCCCTAACAGTGCCGTCAAAACTACCACTCAGCAGCAGGGAGTTATCGGGACTAATGGCTAAAGCATAGATGGGATCCTGATCGGCTTTTAAAATAGTAACCCGTTCGACGGTCTGCCAAGGAACGATTTCTGCTAGGGGAGACGCTTGCGGAGTGGTGGTTTTCCCTTTTTCCTGATTGACTGCACAACCACCGGATAGCAACAGCAGCAATAATAACGATAATGTCGGTTGATAAAGGGTTATTTTCATGGAATTTTGCCGTTGTCTGTCAAATTAGATGATAATCCAGGATTTGGGTTCGTTGGAATTGAATTCTACTTTAAGCCCGATTTACCAGAGACTATTTTACTGGATAAATCGTTAAATTTAATTATCTCGCCATGAAAAAATAATTGTTTCTTCTGCTTGTCTAAATTCAATGTTAAATTTATCAAAAACTACTTCTCTTCCTAATAATAATTGTTCTGTATCTATGGGCATTTGTAGCCAAGCAACAGGAGCAATTAGTTGATGATTATCAATCGTTATTTCTAGATTACGCAATACATATTCTACATTACCGCCAATGGTTTCAGCGACTAAAGTTGACTCTGCATCTGCTAGTTGATAACCTAAATCTTGACCGATTTTATAGGAAATCAGGCTAACTTCTGCACCAGAATCGACTAACATTATTGTCTTTATTTCAATTTGGTTATGTTTTAACTTTACTAAATAGCTTGGTTGCCAATTATGACGAACAACGGAGCGAAATTGAACTGGTAAGATTTGAATAGAATAACGACAACGAGGAACAAGATAAATGACAAATTCTTGATTGGTTGTGTTGGCTTCTTCTAGAACATTCTGTAAATTTTCACCGTGAGCAATCACCCCTTTTTCATTATAAGCAATGTATTGATTTTTATACAAATCAAGCACGGTGTCACGATTTTTGTTTAACCAACGTAACATTTCTTGGGCTTGTTCTTGAGAGATTGAGTTGGTCATAATCTTTCTAAGGAGAGACGTTTTTGATGAGAAGGAAAGCAGTGCTAATCAGTTTATTTTTGTCAATTATAGCTTCTAGTTGCTCCGATTGATACCGACCTGATTCGACTTCTAAAGAAGCGGCATCCAAAGCATTAAGATAAGCATCGTTTAAAGTATCTGTTAATTCCTCATCACTTAAATAATATCCTGCTGCTTTTCGGCGTTTATTTTGGCGTTGAATTTCTCTAACACTATTGCGAATGGAGACATCCCAAGAACGAGTGGTTCTGTTTTCTGCCTGTTGTTTAATTAAATGCAGTAGTAAGATAACAGCATAACTACGAATGGTGCTAATAATCCCATTTTTGCTCATATCTTCAAGGTCTTCTACAATCGCCAGTGAACCTTTAATATCACCTTTTAAGAGTAAAGCCTTTAATTCTAAAAGTTCTTCCATAATCCAATTTCTTCCCCAAATACCCCTTAATTATATCTTGCCACAAGTCTCTCTATCCCAAAGCTCATTTAAGGCCATCTTGAGCAAAAAGTTAATCATTTTTTCATTTATTTTAAGGTTTTCTGTGCTATGCTGTGGCCGTTCTTGTAAAAATGGAGTTTTTAGTCATAACTCGAAGATTAGCAAAACTAATTGATTTGCGGGTATTGTAGCGGCGAATTGCATTCTATCTCTGATGTATAAATGCGCTCTCCTTCTTTTAACTTTAAGCTAAAATAGATGGCTCTTCTAGGTTCTGTGTGATAAGTTTAACTTATATAGGATCGATCAATCTTTGTGTCCTTTGTGTCTTTGTGGTTCCTTCCACTCGCTCGCTAGGAAGAATGTATCTTAGAATACATTTTGCCCACCAAACCTAAGAGAGCCAAATAGATTGAGTTCGTTGTGATCGATCGATGGGAAAAAAAGAAAAACTGCTAGAAAAGGCCAAAAAATCGCCTCAAGGATTACGTTTTAGCGAATTTGAGAGTTTGCTTAATCTTTGCGGTTGGACTTTTGACCATCAAACAGGAAGTCATCACATTTGGTATTCATCCAAGAGAGTCCGTCTATCTATTCAACCGACAAAAAACGGTGAAGCGAAAGCTTATCAAGTTAAACAATTTTTAAAAATACAGGAGGAAGAAAATGAATCCAACCACCGAGGATTTTAACGGTTTTAGCATTAATATCTTCCAAGATGAGGAGGGAGATTGGATAGCATACTTAGTAGAAATGCCTAGCGTTTCCGCTTTTGCTGATAGCCCTCAAACAGCACTCAATCAATTAATTTTAGCTTGGGAAGGCGTTAAAGAAAGTTATCGTCAACATGGTGAAGAAATTCCTCATTTAGCTATGACAAAAAATTAGGCACACTAGCAGGGTCTTGAAACAATTTAGTACAAATGCTCGGACTTTTTTTTCCCAACCCCTAACCCCAAATTCTGCTACTCAGATTCAGGTTTCTTAGGGTCTTTTTCTGGGGTATTAGCGGTGGGATTTGGGGCTATTGTCGCAATTTGGGCGGCCATTCTTGTCATTGCTTGACCTTGGGCGAATTCCTGCTGTAATTGTTCGCTAGAAGAAACCAAACGACTTAAACCCTGAATTAAACGGATAATTTCCTGTCGCAGTTGCGGATTACCGGTAATTTCATCCACATCCGAGGTGATTTTCTGAAGATTGGCAAAAGCGGCGCGAGAGGAGTCGAGGAGTTGCTGTAGGGTGACAACAGTGGCAGGATCGGAGAGATAAGCAGTAAAGTTACCCAAATTTTCGCTTAATTTAACAGCATTTGCCGAAATAGTGTTTAAATTATCGATGATTTGGCTTTTCTGCACTTCCGTCAGGATGGGATCCAAAGCAGCGAGAGTAGTTTGTAGGCGATCGCTGGTAGTTTTGATACTATCGAGAGTAGCAATTAAACGATTTTGATTAGCTGCCAAAAAAACCCGCAGTTCTTCGGTGGTTTCTCCCACCAAAAGCAGCGTTTTTCGGGCCTCCACTAGGGTAGCGTCTAAATTTCTCAGGCCGCCACTTCCCTGTAAACTTCTCAGTAAAGTAGTCGCTTCCTGACTCAATCCCCCGACACCGGAAAGATCACTAGAAAGGCGATCGAGGGAACCGGATACTTGCGGTAAGGATTCCAGGGATCTCATCCCCGAATTAACTTTACCTAGAGTACCGCTGCGACGAACCTCGCTTAAAGCGGTGGTTGCCTCACCACTAAAGCGATCGAGTCCCCCCAAGGCATTAGCAGCGCGTTGGGTAAAAGAACGAAATCCGGCCACCATATCGGGATCGCTAACTAGATTAGAAATTCTCAGTAAAGATCTGATCAAGGTATTGACATTTAGCGCCGATTGCCCTTGTAAACGGGAACCGTTACAGATAATCACTTCCCCATTACAGTTAGGACTCAAAGGGGGTTCTTTGACACCACCGACGGGTAAAGCTTGCAGGGGAGTAATATCGATCGTGGTTTCACCCACTAAACCGGATTGAATGGCTTCGATGAGGGAATTACTGGGAATTAGGCGATCTGCTGGCGAAATCTCCACTTCTACGGCGACTCCCTCCGGTTCTGGGGTAATTGCCGTCACTTGCCCGATTCTCACTCCCCGATAACCGACGCGGGTTCCCACCATCATGCCACCCACATTAGGAAAAAGGAAGCTGGCTCGATAACTGCGCCCCCCGAAGCTAAAATTACTTAACCAGGCGATAAACCAGATTAATATTCCCCCCGATGTCAGTAACATTAAACCGATACCACTTTGCCGCAGAGTTGGGGAAATCCCCCGTTGTGAACCGCCAGCTTCCATAAATAATTACTCCTCATCTCTACACAGTATCTTACAGGAGAAATCGGGGTATTTCAGCGATCAGTGATCAGTGATCAGTGATCAGTTATCAGTTATCAGTGATCAGATGCGAGTTAAGCTAAGACGCATCTTAACCGCCTATCCTTAGATTAGCTGAATTTCCCCCGACCCTCCCGATGTCGGGGGGGGGCAGGGGGTTTGGGGGTTGGGGGGGGTCTTGCAAGAGTGCCTCTTGCCTCGTCTCAACAAGCAATTTAAATGCGCGGGCAGCTTATCAGTTCACTGATTACTGTTTACTGTTTACTGTTTACTGATCACTGAATTGGTCCGTCGATACTGCCAGTAAAAAATTGCTTGAGTACGGGTATTTCGGAGTGATAAGCCTCTTGAGTCGGTCCAACCCATTGAAATTGACCTTTATAGAGAAAAACGATGCGATCGGTGGTATTTTCGATGGTGCTGTGGACGTGGGTGACAATCAGATGGGCCCCACAGGCTTTTTTTACCTTGAGAAGTTCCATAATTACCGTCTGGATGCGGGTAGAAGCGACGGGATCGAGTCCGGCAGTGGGTTCATCGTAAAGGAGAATGTTCGCTCGATCGGCGGCGATCGAGGGATCGCTGATAATTGCCCGGGCTAAACTGACGCGTTTTCGCATCCCTCCGGATATTTCCGAGGGATAGAGGTCGTAGGAACCGGACATTCCCACTAAATCCAGTTTTTCTTCCACTAAATCGCGGATTTCGGCTCGTTTTAGCTTTGAGTGGCGATAGAGAGCAAAACCGACATTTTCCCCGACAGTGAGGGAGTCAAAAAGGGCCGATTGTTGGAAAACTAGACCAACACCGAGGGGATCTTCCCCCTGTTCTACGGTTCTCTGGCGTTTTGTGCCATAGACGTACACTTCTCCTCGATCGGGGGCCAGTAATCCAGCGACTAGGCGTAAAATCGTCGATTTTCCCGTCCCGGACGGACCGATCACGCCGATCGCTTCTCCTTCGTACACTTTCAGATCGACGTTATTTAAGATTACTTTCTTCCCGAAAGCTTTGGTCACTCCCCTTAATTCGACGATCGGTTCGCGCATCACCATCTAGAATATCTTTACAAAAATGCCCTTTTATTGTAGATCAACGACCCGATCTTTCTTTTTTTTCTTTTCTGGTTTTATGGTTCGCGATTCTATCTGCATTTCGGGAATCTCTCGCAATTCTTCCGCATCTAAGCGATATTGTTCGCAGACAAGACTGAGACGAATACCGGAACAGCTAACGGGATTAACTGAATGGGTGAGATCTCCTTGAAAGAGGATCAGGGTGTTAGCACAAGGACGAATCTGGGCTACGGAACGATTACGGTTTGCTAGTACCAGTTCCCCCCCTTGAATATCCCTAGGAACCTGTACATAAAGGACGCTAACTAGGAGCGGGGGATCGATCGTTTTACAATAGGAGCGCAGGGAGCGATCGATATGGGGATCAACTCGTGAACCGGTTTGTAGGAGTAAGGGGTTAAGATAAAAAGCGTTGCAGTCAGCTTGTAAACTGCGATCAAGATAGGGTTTAAAATAGGGAAAAATTCGTTCGACTTCGCTGATTTGTGTGCGTCGAAAAGCGATGGAAAAGCCTTTAGTTTTAACGAAATCTCGATTTAAATTGTTAACTGTGAAGTGGGGACAAGCGAGAATCTGTCCTTGTAGTTCGCTCAGATAACTGGGAGTGAAAGCGTCGGGATATTGGGAATAGTAAGGCACGGATAGAATCAGAACGGTACGGCAATCTTTAGGATACATTTTTAGTCAAACACAAAATCAGAGTTTTTGCCGCTCCCGAATATAGGTTTATTCAGAATCAGCTTTTGTGACTTATAGTCCGTAGATTAATAGTCATCATAGAAGGAAAATGGACTGTAGAGAATTTCAATATCTTCTTTGGTAGTTTATATATGGCAGGAAAGCTAGTCACTGCTGTTGCTGTGACTGTAAGAAAATTGCGGAAGAAACGTAATCTGAGTCAAGAAGCTTTAGGGTATAGGGCTAATCTTGACAGAACCTACATATCTGGAGTTGAAAGGGGAGTAAGAAACATTACTTTGGACTCCTTAGAACAAATTATTTCAGCTCTGGACATGGATATTGTTACTTTTGTCAATACTGTTGCGGAAGAAATTAATGAGTTATATCATAAATAAACATTCTGATACCAGCTTTTTCTCAAAACAAGGTCAGAAAATAACTATGGATAAAGTAATATTTGAGCATTCATTAGTTGAATGTCATTCTGTTGTTAAAAAAATCGTCCAAGATATACCAGTAGATATATTTAGAATTCTAGGTATGAGAAATCTTTCTGCATTTATTGGTGAGCTATTTGCCATAGAATTTGCCAATAAATCCCAGGGATTATTTATCAACAATCCGCATCAAGACGGCTATCCAGATTTGCTGTTAATGGATAAAAATGGCAAAGTTTTTTTTGAACAACTTTCCCAAGAAAGACGAATGCGAGATAAGTCTCCATTTAGTCCATTTGCTAATGGGGGAGTAGAGGTTAAAGCCACTTGTGGCAGTGTTCCTACACCAAGAGAATTAAAGAAGACTGGAAAAGAAAAACCTGATATGGGAGACACAAGAATCGAGGTAATGAAAAGCTATGATTGGAAGGCTCACCATAGAGAAACTAACAATCTTATTGGTATTCTCTGGGATTTTGAGAATACCATACCTCAAATAGTTGCTGTCTTTTTTGGCAACAACTTAACTGACAATGATTGGGGTAAAATTGTTCAGCCAAAAGAAGGCGGTGGAAGAACAACTAGCGTCTCAATTATGTCACGACAAGGCGTTAAGAAAATGTATAAAAACTGGATTATGATCAAGAATGACGATAGATATATTAATTTTGTCAACAAATATAACAAAGACAATTTAATTTCAAAATAGACAGAGCTGCTCATATTTTTCCTTGATTTGCTCCCCAAGAGAACAATCATCATTGAGGATGGATACTAAATGATCAAATATTTTTTGTAATCCAGCAGGTGGAATACTTTCGCCAATTAACTCTCTAATTAGTTTATCACTAACTCTTTTGCCATCTGCCCGTTTCCATGAAAATGAGTATTCGGTAATTGTATGAAGAATCATTGCTTCATACAGAGATAATACTCTATTTTGAATAGGATGTAGTTTATTGTCACTACAAGCATAGGAGAGATTTCGTGTAATTGTACTGGCTGGTGCGTCCCAACTCATTCTTTTATAGGCACTGGTATAACCTTTCATCAACCTGTATTTTCCATCTTCTTTCACCCATGGACGAGGAAGAATGTGTCCACATTTAAGGCAGTAAAGGGGGGTTTCTGTACTAGCTCGATTAATTCCTTCATTATTTTTGCGTGCGCTGTGTGTTGGATTACCATTATATCTACAAACAGGGTTAATACATTGATTATCAAATGAACTTTTTTCTTCTGGTGTATTACTGATCCAAAAATATTTTTCTTCATCTAATAGGGGTACATAGTGATATGGTATATCATCTGATTTAGCAGTTTCTTTTCGTTGAGAGTCAAGTGGTGGTAAATGATATATTGCGTCTCGAACAGTTTTCCATCTAGGAAGTTCTAATCCTTCTTTACTATGAGTTGGTTTAGGAAAAAGAGAATTGTTCTTTTTTAAATAATTCTTCAGTTTCTCATTTTTAGTAAATATTGAAATAAGTCGTTGACGATTCTGCGGGACTCCATAATCAGCAAAATCTATAATGCTAATCGAACTTAAAAACTTATCACCAATACGCTGTTTTATATAATGTAAAATATTTACTAAATAACCGTCTTTCTCGGGAAAGGGTATATAAGTATTTTGCATTTCTGGCACATTTTCCATGACCAGTGTTTCTGCTCCACTAGCCATAAAAACTTCTAGGGTGGGAATGATTAATAAATTTCTCTGGTCGATTTCATTTTTTGAGCCTTTACGAATAGAATTAAGCAGCTTACCTCTGCCATTTCTAGACATACCTTGGCAGGGAGGAGTGGCAAAAACAATGTCTAAATTTTGTCCAGAGAGTCGCTGCTTTGTTTCTGCAACTATCTCATTTTTTTTATCCCATATATCCCCAATAATCATTAGTGATTCTGGGTGGTTAAATTTAAATACTTCTGCACGATCTTTCAATAATTCATTCGCCACTACAACTTCAAATCCCCCAGAGCGAAGAGCCATATCTCCAATTCCACCACAGGCAAATAGACTGATTGCTTTCCTCATCGATTTTCTTGCTCCATGTAACTTATAGTCTATAATAATAATTGGCTGAAGGCAACTTTTAAAAATGAGTATCCCCAGCCAACCTGAAAGCGATCTTTCCTGTCAACCCGGTCGCGGTGACAACCCACCGTTTACAATAGTTAAGAACCAACGGCAAGCAAGAATTAACGATGCGGATTTCGATCAACTGGTTACGAGAATTAGTCAAAATTGTCCAATCTCCCCAAGAATTAGCCGAATTATTGACAATTGCGGGAATAGAAGTGGAAGAGATCGAGGATCGCCGAGAATGGGCAAAGGGTGTGGTTATTGGTAAAATTATCGATCGCCAACCCCATCCCAACGCAGATAAATTAAGTGTCTGTCAGGTGGATATCGGTCAGGAAAACCCTAGTACAATTGTCTGTGGTGCGCCCAATGCTAGGGCTGATATTCTAGTTCCCGTGGCTACTTTGGGAACTCATTTACCAAAAATCAATTTAACGATTAAACCGGCTAAATTGCGCGGGGTAAAATCGGAAGGGATGATCTGTTCCCTCGCAGAATTAGGATTAACTAAGGATTCTGAAGGAATCCACATTTTTAGCCAGGAAAATCTCCCTTTAGGTACAGATGTTCGTCCCCTTTTAGGACTCGATGAGGTGATTTTAGATATTTCTCCCACCGCTAACCGTGCCGATGCTTTGAGTATGATCGGAGTCGCGCGAGAAGTAGCGGCTTTGACAGGAGGAGAATTAAGCCTACCAAAGGTGAAATTAGGTGAATTTTCCCCTAAAAAAGATTTAACGCTAGAAATATCAGAAAATAAAGCCTGTCCTGCTTATATTGGTACGGTGATCGAGGGGGTAAAAATTGGCCCATCTCCGCTATGGTTGCAACAGCGTTTACAGGCTGCTGGATTGCGATCGATCAATAATGTGGTCGATATTACTAATTATGTCCTCTTGGAGTGG
Source organism: Microcystis sp. MC19 (assembly GCF_003019735.1). NCBI lineage: Bacteria > Bacillati > Cyanobacteriota > Cyanophyceae > Chroococcales > Microcystaceae > Microcystis > Microcystis sp. MC19. The sequence continues at coordinate 4,632,131 of NZ_CP020664.1, forward strand.
GGACAACCCTTACACGCTTTCGATCGCGATCGTTTACAAAGTTTTGCCGGAGGTAAATCCGTTACTATTGGGGTCCGTTTTGCCGAGGAAGGGGAAAAAATCATTACCCTTGATGGTCAGGAAAGAAGCTTAAAAGAGGTTAATTTGTTAATTACTGCCAATAATAAGCCGGTAGCTTTAGCGGGGGTGATGGGAGGTCAAGATACGGAAGTTAACGAGGAAACCGTTAATCTTGTGCTAGAGTCGGCTTTATTCGATCCGATCGCTATCCGTCGTTCCTCAAAAGCGCAGGGTTTACGCAGCGAATCTTCCGGACGCTATGAACGCGGTGTTAATCCCGCCGCTTTGGAATATGCTTGTCAAAGGGCGATCGATTTAATTCTAGAGTTAGCTGGGGGAACTGTCAGCAGTCAGGTTAAAGCTGATTATCGTGCCGATCAGTCCAGTCGTTCGATCGAATTGCGTTTAGAACGTTTGCAGCAGCTACTGGGTCAAGTTACCCTAGATGATGGTGCGATCGGTGAAATTCTCGCCGAAGATGTGGAACGGATTTTAGGCAATTTAGGCTGTGAATTGCAGTTAACCTCGAAAAATCCTGTTCTGTGGACTGTGACAGTGCCAGACTACCGTTATCGGGATTTAGAACGAGAAATTGACTTAATTGAAGAAGTGGCGCGACTGTACGGATATGATCGCTTTGTCGATACTTTGCCGGCAAAAACCGCAGCCGGAGGATTATCCTTTGAGGAAACTATACAGCGTCGAGTGCGGGAAGCTTTTCGAGCAGTGGGTTTGACGGAATTAGTCCAGTATTCCCTAGTTAAACCGGAATTAGCGGAAGTTGTCCTCGCTAATCCCCTTTTTGTCGAGTATTCTGCTTTGCGGACTAATCTCCTAGACGGTTTAATCGAAGCGTTTGAGTATAATCAGTCTCAGGGTAACGGTTCCTTAAATGGCTTCGAGATCGGGCGAGTTTTCCGCTTAGAATCGGATAATATCAACGAATACGATGCGATTGCCGGTATTTTCGGCGGTGATTTCTTCCCTGCCGGACGTTGGCTGCGATCGGGTAAAGAGGTGGCCATGACTTGGTACGAAGCAAAAGGCATTTTAGAAGCAGTATTCGATCGCCTTTCGCTGACAGTAAGCTACGAAAAAGATGCCGAAGATGCGCGTTTTCATCCCGGACGAACAGCCTCTTTATGGATTGGCAAACAACGCCTAGGTATATTCGGTCAACTACACCCGCAATTGCGTCAGCAAAAGGGATTAATTGAGGCAGTTTATGCCTTTGAAATCCAGTTCCCGATCCTGTTAGCAACTCTTAGCGATAGTGCCAAAATTACCCCGCGTTTACAGGTCTATTCTACCTATCCGGGGGCAGCACGAGATATCGCCTTCTTTGTTTCCACAGATATACCCGTAGATAGATTGACAAAAACTATCAAAAATGCTGGAGGCAATCTCTTAGAAAAAGTCGAATTATTCGATCGCTATCAGGGGCAGAATGTGCCAGAAAATCATTGTAGTTTGGCCTTTAGTTTAGTCTATCGTGCCAGCGATCGAACTTTAACCGATGAAGATGTGGAACCCTTAATGACAAAAGTGCGAGAAGCTTTGGTTAAACAGTTCCAAGTTTCTTTAAGAAGTTAAATTCAGCGATCAATTATCAGTTATCAGACATCGACTTTATATTATCTCAAGAATAATCTCACACATCGCTATCAATATCGCTGATTGCCTCTAATTGTTACTAATCAGTTTAAGAGGTTGGAAGGGTTCTTTTTCGGACTCGATCTCCTCTAAGAAATATTGCAATCAATCGCTTTTGATATACGCTTTAAAAATAGATGATAATTGAAATCGGTTTTGCTCCCTTTGAATTAAATAACGTTGTTGCAAGGATTGTAAACCATTGATTAAATCACTAGCAGATAAATCTAGGTTATTTTTTAACTCCTCTCTAGATAAAGGTTGATCAACTTTACTTAATTCTAAGGCGATTTGTTGGGCAAGGGGAGAACAGCGACCAAAAATTTGTTTTAAATGAGACTGCATTTTTTTTGTAATAACTAAGCTATTTTCTGCCAAGAAATCGTTAACCTTGCCATCAAAAACATCTTTAATCAAAACGGCAATATCAGTTAAATAAAAAGGATTACCTTCGTATAATTGAATTAATTCTAACCATCTTTCCCCATCTTGTAAACCTTTATTCTTAAGAAAATCAATCGCTTCAAATCCTGATAATTCTAAGCATTGAATAGGAGAATTTTCTTGATTAAGATAGTTCATTTCCGCAGATTTTTCTTGACTAATGAGAATAAAATGGCTCTGGTGTTGGATTTCTGCAATCAGTTTTAAAAAATGTTGATAACTGCTATATTCAGGTTGATAATTACCCGCCATTTGACCAACAGCAAAAAGATTTTGAAAATCATCTAAGACGATTAAACATTTATGATTGCTTAGAACTTCTAACAATTGCTGTATTTTGTTATCGGTGCTTTCCTTCGGTTCTTTTTGGCAAGTATTCAATAAATCATTTAGCCATAAATCTAAAGACTTAGGAAATTTTAAACTTTTCCAAATCACCACTTCAAATTGTTCTAAATTGAGATCAATAAATCGTTTAACTAGGGTGGTTTTTCCTATTCCCCCTAATCCCAAAACGGCAATTAAGCGAGTATTTTGCTTAAACACCCAGTTCGAGACTGTTGCGAGTTCGTTTTCTCGATCATAAAAGTCAATAATTTGGGGAGCAAGGGTTAGATCATGATATTTTGATTCAGATTGAGAGTTTATATATCTATTTTTATCATTGCCATTGGGTAAAGTGAAGGTTTGTGTATGGCAAAAATGGTTATTGTTACTATTTACAACATTCAAAGAATTTGGAGATGATTTAATCTTCATTCTTTCTATAGTAGAACGAAAATTAGATTTTCTTATTTCTTCCCCAAAAGCATCCGATAAAAGCTTCCATAATTTAGCGCCTTCCTCTCTAATATGAGTCTCACTGCGGTGATATTCGTTACCTATTTCTTGATAACTCTGTCCTTGCCAACTCCCTTCAAAAATAGCCTTCTGGATAGTATTTAGCGGCTTTTTATCTCGCTCGATAAGGCGTTCGTCAATCAGTTGTAAAACTTCCGTGATATTCATACAATCGACACAGCAAAAGACTTTTGGGTATTATAGCCCAACTAAATCCCACTTTTTCCAATTTTCAGAAAAATTTACCCGACAAAACTCCCGATAAAATCCGATGTTTAGGGGGTGTCACTTTTTGGAAGCGTTTGGCATAATGAAATGTACTTAAGCAAAACAGACCTAAAACTAACCATATCTAACTCAGCGACGCTAGTTCTAAGTATTATTGCTTATGTCTCAGTTTAACGTAGGTATTCTATGGCAAAGTTTCGTTTTAGTTGCAAGTAACAAGGATGAACGATGGATAAGTTTCAATCTGCTTTTGAAATTCTTTACATACTATCCTGTGCTGATGGTGAAGTCTCTCAATCTGAAGTGCAGATCATTGTTAGCTTTTTGAATAGTAATTATGATGGTATTTCTTTCACACCATCAGAACTGATTGATTCCATTGATAACCTTACATCAGATGGGATAGTTGAAGAATTAGGAACGGCTGTAACCAGCTTTAAAAACTCCAGTTCGGCAATGGAACGCACTACATTGATGAAATTTGCAATCCAACTTGTTGCCTCTGATGGTCACATGAGCGAAGGCGAAAAGTGGATGCTTCATGCCATCGCTAATACTTTGAATTTTGATCTAAATACATTCATCGCTAAGAACTACTAAACAATTAACAGAGGATTGACATGACTAAGTTCGTTTTAGACAAATATGCGCTCGATTCTAAAAAATCAGAAGCTAAGGCAAAAATCGTCGGTTCATTGGGTTCAAATGCCTCAATTTCAGGGGATCAGATAGAAGTACCCAGTTATGACGCGAGTAAAGTGGTTCAGATTTTAAGTCAAGTTGGTATCAAGTATTCGGGGGGTTAATTTAGGCGACTGTTACCCTAACGCCTTATGTTTTTGGCTCTTCGGTTTGTGTTATGTAATAGACGGGAGTCATAAGGGATGAAACTCTTACAGAGAAAGACATTTTGCGATTTTTGTTAATCGTTTTTGATCTAGAACGAACTAATCAATTAAGTCTTTTGCCAGATAAAGATTTAGCCGATTTATGCCACCCGATCAAACCATACCAAGTAACGAAGAACCTGTTTTTTGTACTAAATTTTTATCAATACTATGTCATTCCAGCAATCAAACATATCTTCCGCCCAAGAAAAAGAAATCAGGGAACGCATTGATGCCGAGCGGAATAAACCTCTGGTTGTAGTCGTAATGGGACAAACTGGAGTCGGTAAGTCTTCCCTTATCAACGCCTTGTTTGGAACAAAGCTCAAGACCAATGACGTACAGCCAGAAACAAAGTCCCCAGAGAAGCATATTGAAAAAGGTTCTGATCACTCTGAGTTATGGTTCTGGGATATGCCTGGAATTGGGGAATCTTCTTCTGCTGATAGTGGATACTTGAATGACTATCGCCAAAAAATTCTGGAGGCAGATGTTGCTTTATGGCTTTGTCATGCAGACAGTCGCTCAGTAACGTTTGATGTTGAAGCGATACATAAAATTCTTGAGGGTTTAACAGATGGCGAGAAATCTCTGATTCTTAGTAAACTCACTTTTGTTCTTAGTAAGGCTGATTTGATCACACCAGAGCCTTGGATTTTATATCGATCAGGCAATGAAGTTGTATTTGATACAACTGAAAAAACTGAAAAATTACTGAATGCAAAAGCTGCATATTTCAAAGAAGCATTGCTAACACCGCATAGTAAAAATTTCGTTTCCAAAACATTTCATGATGGAACATTTCAGCTACGATTGTCACATTTAACTTATGACAAGAATTTTACCTATTATTCGGGAATAATGACTGTATCACATCTTAGAAAGTTACAAGAAGAGTATCCAAATTATTCTGATGTATTTAAGAGACTCTATCACAACTCAGAAGTAATCTACTGCTCTTCTCGCTTCAAATATAATCTTGCAAAACTAATGCAAGTGATCGTTGATAAGATTGGAGGCGGGGTTAGTATTCGGTTTCGGAAATTTATATCCGAAAATTCGATGAATCGGGTTTCTTGGGACAAGGCACGAACCTTTTCAAACTTAGTCGTCTTTGATTCAATTAAAGATGAAATAACTTTTGACTTATCAAAAGTCAAATAGTTACAAAAGTCACACTTACAAGACAATAGGAGTAAATTCAGTGGATAAGGAAGAAATTAAGCGTCGAATTAATCGTCGAATTGACAATGATGATCAGTATGCAGCTAATATATCAGCAGCATTGGATGCTGGAGATGAAGCGTGGTTATTGATATTAATTAGAGAAGTAATTGGCGTAATTATTGAGATAGGAAGTTCTATTTTTAATTGGATTAAGCGTCAGTTTAGTTAATTGCGATCGCTTTTCTGATCGGGTGCATTATACTTTGTTAATGCACCTTATTTGTTGTCTATAATTTAAAAGATTGAGATAAGGGCAGTTTGTTGGGTTGATTTTGCGTTAAAATTAAGTTAGATATGTCTTAATTGATGAAACTTAGCAAGACAATGAATACTTCGATTACTTTTCAAAAAATTGCCGCCGAAATACAATTATTTGATAATATTGAACAAAAAGAACAATTTATTTTTGTGGTGGGTGCTTTAGTTTCTCGCATCATCAGTCTTCATAAAGCCGCAGAAATCATGGAAATGGATACAGAAATGTTATTGAAAATTTTAGAATTAATGAGAATCGATTTTTCTTATCTTACTACAGAAGACATAGATAGAGAAAAAAAATGGTAATCTCTATGAAAATTGTTTTCAATTCTTCCCCTTTAATCTTTTTGTCTCAGTTAGGATTTTTAGAAAAATCCCTAGATTCTAATGATAATTTTTATTTGCCTGCAACCGTACAACAAGAAATTAATGCCAAACAAGATCAATCTTCAGAGACTCTTAATAAGCTGATCAATCAACAGAAATTAATTATCCTAAATATTAAATTAATCTCTCTAGCAAATAGTTTAAATGAACGTTTAGGGAAAGGTGAATCTGATGCCATTACTTTAGGAATAGAATTACAAGATGACTTTGCAGCAAGAAAAGAAGCACTACACTTAGGCTTAAATGTTAAAGGAACTTTAGCGATTATTCGTAAACTTCTCAAAGAAGGAAAGATAGAAATTGAAAATTTGGAGAGTTTTTACCAAAGACTTAGAGAAATTAACTTTAGAGTCAAGCGTGAGATATTTGAGAGCATTTTTGGAGACTGAGTGTGATACTGAAGGCACTGCGTAGCAGCACGCTTATTTTGTCGGGTGCATTAACAGAGTATAATGCGCCTTATTTCTTGTTATTGATGGATTCCCACCATAACTTTAAATCACTTTCATTAATCTTTTTTTGAAGATATTCAATCTGATCTGAATAGCTGAGATTTTTCATGTCTTCAGCAATTTTTTCTTGACTGGTTTGTTTAAAAGCTAAACAGTCAAAACTTTTTTTAATTGTCGTTGGCTTCATCAATTGTTACCTCTAAAGGAGAAATAATAGTCAAAATCCCGTAGCCATTGAGTAAATTAATTTGATTATAGCCTTTCATTTTATCTAGGCGCACAATATGTTTAAAATTCCATGATATGATTGCAGCCGCTCTAGCTATTGTAGCAGCCGCTACATCAGTAGCATCATTAATAGACTTTGATGTAACAACTCCTTCATTGATATAAGCATCCCTTAACTGTAAAACTTCAGGTGTTATCTTAACTATTTCAATAACTCTCTGCGGAATCGATAATAAAATATCTTTAACCGCTTGGGAGGCATTAATTAATTCGCTAACAATGATATCACTCATTAACAAAATAAACTTTTCTTGCTTAATGGCTTCCATCAATTGATTGGACTCTAAGGAAAATTCATCATCTAAACAGAATCCAATGACTGATGTATCGATATAAACTCTAAGTTTTTTCATAACGATTTTAGCTCGTCAATTTAATATTTTCTCAATTAAAGATGGTTTGTTGCCTTGTAGTTGTTTAGCAAAAGTTTCTCCTGCTTCAAGTTGTCGTCTAATTTCTTCTCGATTGTCATGGTAATAGACCAAGGCTGCATAAACATCTGCTAGGGTGATAGTAGGATGATGATAAATAATTTCATCTGGTGACATTCCCATTCTTTCATGCCAAATTACAATATCTTGAACTTTAATTCGATGTCCAGCAATACGAGGTTTTCCGCCACAGATACCAGGAGTGATTTCAATATGTTGTGAGATAACTAAAGATGACATAATTACTTGGCAATAATATTAATAAATTGTTATTATCATACCATTTTTTCCCCAGTAAGGCCACATCAGTGCGATCGCCACTCTTTTAGAGTGGATTAAGGTAGTGTAATGCAGCTTATTGATAATAGAATTTTTGAAACCTAAAAGTCGAGGGCTTTGGTTTTAAGATTTATCAAGCTTAAAGTACAATTAACATTAAGCTATAATAATCATTAGTCAACAACAATTATTACTATGTCTTTTGCAGCTAAATATCGAGATCGGATTGTGATTAACCCAGACATTCGCAGTGGCAAACCTTGCATTGTCAATACTCGTATTGCAGTAGCAGATATTTTTGATTATCTAGGAGGAGGGATGACTATTGAAGAAATATTAGATGATTTCCCCGATCTTACCTTAGAAGATATACAAGCCTGTTTTGCATTTGCCGCCGAGCGGGATCGTCGTTTAATGGTTATTCCCTATGAAACTGCTATTTGACGAAAACTTATCACCTAAACTACCTCTGTTACTGGTATCACATTTTCCCGATAGCGCTCATGTTAGAGATTGTAGCCTAAAAGGGTTTCCCGATCAAAGGATTTGGGAATATGCGCGTATCAATGGATTTATAATTGTCTCGAAAGATGCTGATTTTTATCAACGGAGTTTGTTGTATGGGCAACCTCCAAAGTTCATCTGGTTGAGGATTGCAAATTGTACCACTTATCATCTAATCAGTCTTATTTTAAAACATAAACAAGCTATTAAGAGATTTAGCGATAATTCTACCGAGTCTGTTTTAGTAATTACATAATCATATATTATCCTAAGCGATCGCTTTTCTGATCGGGTGCATTAACAAAGTATAATGCGCCTTATTTATTGTCTATTGATAAAATGATCCAAAGACGTTAATTTAAAAGATTGAGGTCAGGGGAGTTTGTTGGGTTGGTTTTGTGTTAAAATTAAGCTGGAGTAAATTCTAATCCCCGATTAAAATTTCAACGGAACAATCACCATGAACTTTTATACCGTTATTCTGAGAAAAAGTGCAGATTATTGGGTTTCATTATGTCTTGAAAATGGATTAGTTGGACAAGGAGAAACTCAGGAAAAAGCTATTGAGAAACTAAAAGAAGCGATTGAATCTTTTTGGGAGATTTATCATGATCAAGCCAATATATATACCAGTCCTATTCCTATAGACGAACTTCATGAATTTTTAACTGTGGGAGATTCTGAAACTCCCGAAACTTACGAACTCAGAAAAGTTTATGCCTAAAAATATTCCTTCTCTTAAACCCAAAGCACTAATCAAAATTCTTGAAAAAGGAGGCTGTCAATTTTATCGAGAAGGAAAAGGTGATCATCGTTTATAGTGTAGAGTATTGTATAATCAACGTCGAATCGTTCCTATCGATATAGGTGCAAAAGAAATGTCCCCTGCTTATGTTTTACGAATTTTTAGACAATTTGGTTTTACAGATGAAGAAATAGAACATTTATTAAAATAGATGATTGAATGCGTTTTTTCAAACGAAGAAATTATCTATTCTAGTACGCTTTATCTTAATTTTATTTCCAAAAGCTAAAATAAAGCCAAAGCTACTTTTTTAAGGTACATTAACACAAGAGTAAAACCCTCGATTGCTTGTTATAAATTGATTTAATGATTAATTTTCACCCAGTCATCGTCGATAAATTAGCCTCCCTTAAAAACAGGTAAAGTGACTATCACCATTTTGCGTAATTTTTCGCTCTGTTAATGAACTTTTGATTATGAAATGATCCAAAGACGTTAATTTAAAAGATTGAGGTCAGGGGAGTTTGTTGGGTTGGTTTTGTGTTAAAATTGGGTTAGGGCTAGTCTGAATCATTTATCCTGTATCATTTAACGGTGGAGAAAACTATGCTAAAAACCTTTAAAGCAATTTTGAAAAATAATACCCTTCAATGGCTTGATGAAACCCCTGAAATTAACTCCGAATATCCTGTCAATGTTTATATTACCTTACTAGAAGAAAATATCATTGGTGAAAATCGATCTAACAGTCAAAAAATGGCCAATGCTTTGAAAAAAATTGCTAATAATAATACTTTTACTGATGTTGATACCCAACAGTGGCAACAACAAAATCGGAGCGATCGCTCTCTTCCTGATCGGGATTAAATCATGTTATTAGATAGTAATATTATTATCTATGCCGCTCAATTGGAAAATGAGTTTCTCCGGGAGTTTATTGCAGAAAATTCTCCTTATGTATCTGCTTTATCCTATCTGGAAGTTTTAGGCTACCATCGGTTAAATCATCAGCGTTATAGGAAATCGGAGCGAAACCGGCGTATTTATCCATGTCATCCTTGAAAAGCTCAGATGCTGTTCGGAGTTCTAACCATGTTCCGTCTTTTTCATCGATGAGATTATAAAATTTCTCTAGGGCCTCGGTTAACTTGTCCAGATGCTTGCGATAGTTTTGTAAAAGAGCGATCAATCCCTGATACTCTCGATCGATACTCTGGCAATAACCGACAACCAAATCGATAAAACGCTTCGATTCGCTCCGATAGAGCCAGACAATCGAGAGAATATTCTGTAACTGTTCTGGGCTAAAATCGTTGATCGTCAGGTTTACTTTCCGGTAAATATTGCGGGCATCGATCATTAATATCTTATCTTGAAGCTCGGCGGGGTTCCCTCGATCGAGAAACCACAACTCGCAGGGTACGGAGCGGGTATAGAAAAAGTTAGAGCGGATCGCGATCATTATGTCCACCGTTCCCGTCTCGATTAACTTCTGTCTTACCTTGCCTTCGTCTCTCCCGGCGCTGGAAGCTTGGGAAGACATGACAAAACCGGCTTTTCCTCGATCATTGAGATAGCTGTAGAAGTAACTGATCCATAGATAGTTACCGTTGGAAACTTTGTTACTTTTATTGACCCCCGGCAATCCGAAGGGTAAGCGCTCATCACCATCTACCTTACTATCCACCTCGTCCACGTTGAAGGGAGGATTGGCCATCACATAATCCACTTTCCCGGCCAATGCCAGCGGATCCTCGTAGTAGGTGATCGCTTTTTGGATATCCCCTTCTAAACCGTGAACCGCGAGATTCATCTTGGCTAAACGAATCGTGGTCGGATTCTTCTCTAAACCTTTAAAAGTTAACATCTGGGGATTGATGCGCTGTCTCTCAACGAAATGTGCGCTCTGGACAAACACTCCCCCCGAACCACAGGCAGGATCGAAAACCAATCCGTGATCGGGTTCTAAAACATTGGCGATCAAAGATACTAGAGAAACGGGAGTAAAAAACTCTCCGTTATCGTGAGCTTTGAGATTAGCGAATTGAGTTAGGAAATACTCGTAAATTCGCCCGAAAATATCCCCATCGGCTTTTTTTAACTCTTATGGGTTTAAAATCCGTAGTAAATTCCCTAATACCACGTTATCTAGTTCTTGGTATTCCGTTTTCGGTAAAATACCCCCTCAAGGTGGATAATCCCCGTCGATCGATAGCATTGCTTCCATTAAGGAGGTTGATCGATTGACGCTATCGGGGAGCGCCACCAGAAAATCGAACTGAGCTTTTTCTTGGAGATAGATCGCTCCTTTGCACAAGAAATCTTCTTTGGTTAAGGAGCGTGTTTTACCCCCTCGCTTCGGTAAATCCGCCTCTACCTCCCTCTTAACCTTGAGAAAACGACTGTAGGCATGACGGAGGAAAATCAAGCCCATAACGGGCAGAAAATACTCGTTACTGGCATAGTTAGAATTAGCGCGCAGGGTGTCGGCCGCTTTCCAGAGCTTTTTTTCGATCGCTTCGATGTTGTCCAGTTGGGCCATGAAATTTTACTCAAGAATTAGGTAGATGGTCGAGCCTGAAGGGAAAATTAAGGGGTTTGGTATAGTATCTATTTTCTCAAGTAATGGCAGCGATGGTTAATGGCCCTCACCCCTAACCCCTCTCCCAGAACAAACGGCAGGGTTCTTTCGATAGACTAGAGTTATGGCCCCAGAGTAAGGAGCTAGTGGCGAGAAAAGCTTAATAATTGAGATAAACCGATCGAGCGAGAATATCGTCTAGAATTAATTAGCTCAAAAAATCCTGACTGAATCTACCTTTAAGCGAACTTTTCTAAAAATGATGGCTGAATTACTGAGTCTAGTTCCTGCCAAGTCCCTCGAAACCGATGTAGTGGTAGGGGAACCGTCGGCAGTGTGTCCCCTTCCTCCAGTCACGGTTAGTAATGATACCCTACTTATTTCCCTGATCGATCGCCTGCGACGTACTTTGGAAAATCATCGCGGCGAAAATCAAATTGTGGTGATGCAGGATTTCCCGGATCCCGATGCTCTTTCTAGTGCCTGGGCCTATCAAATTATCGCCGAACAGTACAATATTCACTGCGATATAGTCTATGCGGGGACTCTCTCCCATCAGGAAAATGTCGCTTTGGTAAAACTAACGGGTTTACCGGCTAAACGTTGGGGAGTCCATACCCTCAAGGATAGAGATCTTTCGGTTTATCAGGGTTGTGTTTTTGTCGATGGTCAGGGAACCAATAGTCAGTTAACCACTCTGGTTAAACAGGCAAAAATTCCCATTATTGTCGTGATTGATCATCATACTCGCCAAGGGGATCTAGAGGCGGAATTTGTCGATATTCGTCCCCAAATCCGGGCAACAGCGACGATGTTAACCCAATATATCCAAAAAGGGTTAATAAGTTTTAATAGTAGCGATACCGTCCATGTTAAGTGTGCCACAGCCTTGATGCACGGATTGCGATCGGATACAAATAATTTAATGCAAGCGCAAGAGTGTGAATTTATTGCTGCTGGTTATCTCAGTCGTTTCTACGATGCTCAATTATTAAACGCTGTCTTGCAATCGGCCAGATCCCGACGGGTGATGGATGTGATCGAACGGGCCCTAAAAAACCGTATTATTAAAAATAATTATTCGATCGCCGGGGTCGGTTATTTGCGTTATGATGACCGAGATGCGATTCCCCAGGCTGCCGATTTTTTGGTGACAGAAGAAAATGTTCACACGGCTTTAGTTTATGGTATCGTTCACGATGAAGATGAGGATATCGAGTTAGTCATTGGTTCTATGCGTACCAGTAAAATTACCCTAGATCCCGATGAATTTCTCAAGGAAGCTTTCGGACAGGATAACCAAGGTCGCTTTTTTGGTGGTGGTCGTTATATGGCCGGAGGTTTTGAAATTCCTATCGGTTTCCTCGGTGGTTTTAATAATAATGCCGAATACGCAAAACTGAAGTGGGAACTATATGACACCCAAATTAAACAGAAACTTTCCCATCTAGTTAACCCTGATGAAAAGGTAATTCGCACCTAGGTATTAAATCTCAGCTATTTATTATCATCACCAAGACCGACCCGACACTGATATGAAACTTTATTTTGTGCGTCATGGATTAGCAGGACAATCGGGGGATTATCTCAACGATAGGGAACGTCCTTTAACCGAGGAAGGTAGGTCCAAAACTGCTAAAGTTGCCCAAAGATTAGGACAGTTGGGGGTGAAATTTGACCTAATTTTGACTTCTCCCCTGGTGCGTGCGGTGCAAACCGCCGAAATTTTGCAAAAAGCGGGTTTAAGCCGTAAAATTGAGCAATTTAATCCCCTATCTCCCAACGGCAATATTCAAGATTGGCTGCAGTGGTGGCAAAAGTCGGACTATCAGCGAGAGGAAAACGCAATCGCACTGGTGGGCCACGAACCGGATTTAGGTTATTGGACGGAAATGCTAGTTTGGGGCAAGTTTCAAGGAAAATTATCGGTCAAAAAGGCGGGAATAATTGGTCTAGAGGTTCCCAATCAACAAAATCCCCTAGGCAAGTGTCAGTTATTCTGGTTGACAGCCCCGAAATTACTGCTCTAGGAATTAACCTAGGTGTATCTATCCTTTTTGGGGACTAAGTACAGCCTTTCTCATTAAACATGAAGTATAACCTAATTTGGTATTGATGACCGGCTCCCCAAAAGGGAAACTTCCTATCTCACCATTAAGATAAATGCTGTCAATAAACCATGCAGAGAGAAAATATCTGCTATAGTGGCACTCCTGAAAGGATTTAACTAGGAGTAGGCCGATTTATGTTGCTAAGGTTATATTTTGAGCAACTTTTATCAATTTAGCCAGCAAATTAAGTTATTTTGTGATTAGTTAGGTTAGGGACATTACTACAGCCTTGTCATCGGAGTCAGTCCCGATGAAAAAATTTTCACCCCCACAGATGAAAGAGGTTTCCTTCCCTACACCCCACACCCTACACCCTACACCCTCTTTCCAGTCAGCCACGGGAATTTGGCCGCTATTATTGATGGTAAAGGCGGAGATACCGTCGCCATCGAGGTTAGGATTACCTGCCGTCATATTGTAGGTTCAGGGGTTGTTATCGGCATCGGTGGCGGTAAATAAGTGTTATAAATAATTATAGGCTACTCAAAATAAATCCCAAATGACGACAACAGAAATTAAATTCACTCTAACTTTACCTAAAGTTCCAGAAATTCATCATCTGGAAGCTGAGAAAAAAGCTAAAGAAGCCTATGTTATGACTTTACTTCGTCATGGTGATATTAGTGCGGGACGTGCCGCAGAATTATTAGAGATCGATCATCATAAACTTTCTGATTTAATGGATCACTATAATATTTGTTCATTCCCTATGCAAACCCAAGAAGAATTACAACAAGAAGTGGCTGAGACTCTCCAAATTTTAGAGAGATATAAAAAGTAACGTGATTATTGTTTCTGATACTACCCCTTTAAGTGAATTAGCAAAAGTTGGAAAACTTAATTTACTTCATGACATTTACGGGAAAATTATTATTCCTCAAACAGGAACTCATCCAGCAGTTAATTTAGTTCAATTAGCAGACTGGATAGAGAGACGAACAATTAGCAGTTCAGAAAAAGTCTCTACTTTGAAAACGATGACTAATTTAGGTTGGGGTGAATGCGCTACTATGATTTTAGCTGAAGAATTAGAAGCCGATCAATTATTGATTGATGATTTAGAAGCTAGGCGAGTTGCTTTATCTCGAAATTTTAAAATTACTGGTACATTAGGTATCTTATTAGTCGCCAAACAACTAGGATTAATTACTAGCGTTCAGGAAGTTTTAGATGCGTTAATTACTCAGGGTAAACATATTAATCCAAGACTATATCAAGAGGTTTTATCTACCGCACAAGAATCATTTTAATTATTCAATAATTTTTGATAAAGGGAGGTCAACATCATCACTCACGTCCCCTAAAAACATTAATTAATTGTCGTTAATGTTGTCTTGATTATGCTTTTTAGACAACAACGCCTCTAATCCTAATGTTACTATTCCTAGAATTGTGAGGGGTTCAGGCACAGACTGGATAGATTTAGTGGCTACTTGTAAATTATCAATTGAAAAAATTCCATTACCGCCAACGGGAGATATCTCGAGACGAGATGCAGGAGTAGATGTGACAACACCTAAAAACTTAAAAACGTTTGGGTTAAGGCTACTAATTGTAGAGGCGAATAATCCTAAGTCCCGTTTATTTTTTTTCATTCATCAGCAGAGCTTATTAAATAAACCATGCAGAGAGAAAATATCTGGTATAATGGCACTCCTGCAAGGATTTAACTAGGAATAAGCCGATTTATGTTGCTAAGGATATATTTTGAGCAACTTTTGTCAAGTTAGCCAGATAATCAAGTTATTTTGTGATCAGTTAGGGTAGGGAGATTACTACAGCCTTGTCATCGGAGTCAGTCATGGGAATTTGGCAGCTATTGTTTTCCTAATGGCGGTTTATACTAGAAGTCAAATCCCTTCCTTTGTTTATTTGTTAAAAAAATGACACGAGATACTTTACATATAAGCACTCAGGTTTTACCCAGTAATAAGATTGAAATTGCCACCCCTGAATTAAATGTGGGTGAGGTGGTTGAAGTTTTGATACTTGCCAAAACTCCTCAAAATAATCAAGATAAAAATGAATCTGATCCCTTAATAGGTTTATTTAAAAGTTCCCCTAATTTAGCAACTCAATCTGAAGAAAGTGTCCAAGGTTATCCAGTTTATCTAGAGCAGACGGAGGGAGATTTAGCTAAGAATGGAAAAAATATTGAGCAACTTAATAATAATTCCAATATCGGTCAAACACAGTTGGGTTTTGGAGAATTTATTCAAAAATTTCGCCAAGAACATAATCTAGAACAAAATGGTATTGAATCAGAAGAACTTTTGGAGGGAGTGTGCGATTTATCATCGGGAAGCGAGGTAATTTGGTGAATTGACGTTTTTTACTCGATAGTAATATCTTATCAGAGCCTTTACGACCTCAACCGAATACAAAGGTTATGGAAAAACTACTTGAACAATCGGAGTCTCCCCAAAAGGAAAACTTCCTATCTCATCATTAAGATAACTGCTGTATTCAGTTTTCTTACCCGGTGTCCGTCAACTGGGAGGAATGCCGATAGCCGGTTAAAACCAGTAAGACAGGGCGGAGAGAGTAACTAAAGACCATTTTTTTGGTAAGATCAAAGCTAAACTAACCATCACGCCCTCTTGAGGAAAGATTTATTTATGAGCGATATAGGGTTTATTTTGACGATAATCAACAATTTCCTGCAAATTTACTCGGTAATCCTAATTGTTAGGGTTTTACTGACTTGGTTCCAAAATGCCGGTTGGGCCTATCAGATTATGTCTTTTCTCAGTCCGATTACCGATCCCTATTTAAACCTCTTTCGCTCGATTATCCCACCCCTAGGCGGGATGGACTTGTCCCCGATTCTCGCTTTCCTGCTGCTCAACGTCGTTCAGAGTGTCGTAGCCACAGGGGCCAGCAGTCTGGTCAGTAGCAGTTTCTAAATCCGCGGATCCACACTACTGGTAAAACCGGAAGCTTTGAATTTTTCCAGTCGCAAGGGGGTTGGTTGATTGGTAGAAACAGAAATTCTGATCTCGAAATCACTAATCCCCGGCGGCACTTCGGGAATTGCTCCGACTCGGCTACGATTTTGTAAAGCCGGTTCCCCGTTAGCATCGTAAATCCGACCAAAAACATCGGCATCATAGACGGTTTTTCCAGAATTATTTTTAGCCTTGCCGGTGATTAAAAAACAATTAGCCGGAAAACTGGTTCCCCCACTGGTGACACTCCCCTCGGCTAATTCGGGGGGACAGTCCTTGTAAGATACATCTAATAGTTGAATTGGGGTCAAAGCTTGAGCAGTAGGGATGATAAGCCAGCTAGACAGCCAGAAAAGAAGAGAAAGGAGCAAAACGGTGAGCGAGCGTGGTGTCATAGATGAGTAATTTTACGGTATGATTTCCCCAATACTTAGATTATCGTGGATCGTCACCCTTTGAAATCAGCTTTTTTAGGACTCTCATGGATCGAGATGAGATTGAAACCACTCTCAAAGCGGCTTTTCTCCAGTGTGAGGCTTTATCCTGTCCTCTCAATCAACAACAAAAAGAAATTTTGTTAGAGGTGTTTTTTGAGCGAAATTCCCTCGCTGATGGCAATCCCCTCGACGCATTAACATCTATGCAAAGGGAGATTTTGCTGGAATTTATCCTCAAACAAGAACGGGAAAATTTAGCTTGGAAAAGTTCCCTCCTCAATGATTGGCTTAATGATCGCCCTTCCGGTGCGGTACAATTTATCCGCGATCGGTATGGCTTGGCTTGGTTGAATAGCATAAAACCGATTCATTGGCAAGAATATTTACAAAAATTAAGGTTAACCAGAGAAAAATTACAGGTGGGAGATACGATCGAGGTGTCTAATGGATTATGGGAATGGATTCCCGCAGACGCTGCCGATAGTTGCGACTGGTTTCCCTGTGAGGTAATAGAAGTAAATGAAAGTGAGGATGACTCCCCCCCTGTTAGTTGCCGTATTCGCTTTCAAAACGGTGAAGAATGGGAAATACAAGGAATATATCAGTGGAATCGCCCTAATTGGCGTTTTCTGACCTGAAGGAAGATCACTGCTCGGTTATCGGCTAAAATTTAAGATATGTAAAGAAGGGAGATAAATTTTATGGCCGCTAATGTTGAGATCTATACTTGGAGTTCCTGTCCTTTCTGTATCCGCGCTAAAGCATTACTCAAGAAAAAAGGAGTGGAGTTTACTGAATATTGTATCGATGGTGATGAAGGAGCGCGAGCCAAAATGTCCGATCGAGCCAATGGTCGTACAAGTGTACCACAAATTTTTATAAACGATCAACACATCGGGGGCTGCGATGACATCTATGCTTTAGATAGAAGTGGTGGTTTAGCTCCCCTGTTGCAGAATTAAGGATAAAAACTATTAATGAAACTAGCCTTTATTATCGATCCGATCGAGCATCTCGATCCGGGCCATGATACCAGTGTAGCTATCATGGAAGCGTCCCAATTATTAGGTCATGAAGTCTGGATGACTTCCATCACTGATCTCAGTGCGATTGCGGGAAAAGCTTGGGCAAAACTAACTAAAATTGAACTGGTTCCCGTGGAATTAAAAGATAATCATTGGGAGGCTGTATCTCAATGGTATCAAAGACAAGAGACAGTTTTTACCTGCCTAGAAAACTTCGATTTTGTCTGGATGCGAAAAGACCCACCCGTGACAATTGCCTATCTTTATGCCACCTATTTATTAGACCTGATCGACCCCCAAAAAACCCAAGTAATTAACTCAACTAGGGGTTTACGCCATGCCAATGAAAAGTTATATACTATTCACTTTGCTCAGGTAATGCCCGCCACAATTGTTTCCCAAGATAAAGCGACAATTAGGGAATTTGTCAACCAAAAAGGGGCAGCAGTTATGAAACCTTTGGGGGGCAAAGCAGGGGAGGGAATTTTATTTCTTAGTCCCGAAGATCGCAATCTCAATTCAATGATTGAAATTAGCACAAAATGGGGACAAGAACCGGTAATGATTCAAGATTATTTACCAGCTGCCAAAGAAGGAGATAAACGCATTATTGTCCTCAATGGTGAACCCATCGGGGCAGTTAATCGCATTCCCACCGGTTCAGAATTTCGCGGTAATATGGCCGTGGGTGGACGGGTGGCAAAAACAGAAATCAGCGATCGAGAATTAGAAATCTGTGCCACTTTAGCCCCAAAATTACGAAAAGATGGCCTATATTTTGTCGGATTAGATGTGATTGGTGGCTATCTGACGGAAGTTAATGTCACCAGTCCCACTGGCATTCGCGAGATCGATCGATTAAACAATCTTAGTTTAGGTCAACAGGTGATTAAATGGCTAGAAAATTTTTCGGGAAATGGGGAGTATTTTCAGTGAACAGCAAACAGTAAACAGTAATCAGCGAAAAGACAGTAGGAAACTTCTATTTAATACTGCACACTTAAAACTCAAATCTGATAACTGATAACTGATAACTTACCCACTGATAACTGATAACTGATAACTGTAAAAAAATGAATGCTTTATCAATACCGACGTGGATAGTTCATGTATCGAGTGTCGTAGAATGGATAGCGGCGATCTGGTTAGTCTGGACCTATGGCGACATCAGTAGCGATCGATCGTGGCGAATGTTATCTTGGGGAATGTTACCCGCTTTAATTGGGGCCATGTGTGCCTGTACATGGCATTTTTTTGATAATATCAGTGCCTTATCCTGGTTAGTCACCCTACAGGCAGCCATGACTGTCTTAGGAAATTTTACCCTCTGTGCTGCCGGTTGGTGGCTGTGGCGTTCCAGTAAAATCAGCGTTAACAATGAATAAAGAGAGTTTATTTGCCATTTCCCTGTTTCCCTATCTGGGGTTTCTTTGGTTTGTCACTCGTTCGGGAAAAATGCCCCGTTTAGCCTTAATTGGCTTTTATGTGCTGTTAATCTTCGTTTTTATCACTATTCCTGCTGGTATCTACGCCAAAATCCACTATGGTCAAGAATTAGCCAACGTCGATTGGTTACACGGCAGCGCCGAATTTTTCCTCACCCTCTCCAATATTCTCGTCGTCTTAGGTTTTCGTCAGGCAATTTTAGCGAAAAAGGAAACAGAGAAAGGGGAACAGTGGACAGTGAACAGTAAACAGTAATCAGTGAACTGACAACTCACATCTGATAACTGATAACTGATAACTGATAACTGATAGTGGGGGGTATTTTCAGGGAACAGTGGACAGTGAACAGTAAACAGTAATCAGTGAACTGACAACTCACATCTGATAACTGATAACTGATAACTGATAGTGGGGGGTATTTTCAGGGAACAGTGGACAGTGAACAGTAAACAGTAATCAGTGAACTGACAACTCACATCTGATAACTGATAACTGATAACTGATAAGTAGGTAGGCACAATTATTTGTAGGATGGGTTAGCGGTAGCGTAACCCATGCGGACGTTGGGTTTCATGCTTCAACCCAACCTTGTATATTGAGAGAGGTGGTAGACCGTCCCAACCTTGGTCGGAAAAGACCGCTTCGTAGCAAGGGTCACCACCATAATCTCCCTGACAAAACTCGAACAGTCGCCGGGGTCGTGGCGAAAACAATCAATTGTTAAGCTAAGAGACCGTATCGGGCAAGGATGAGTAAAATCAAGGGGATGCTCTCCAAAAGAACCATTAATCCCGCCAATTTCTCAGGTTTAATCATGGAAAATATCTCTCAATGGGTAGGCATTGACATTAGTAAAGCGACCCTAGATGTTTACCTTCGTCCCCTCAGTAAAGCGATGAAAGTTGCTAACACAAAGGAGGACATATCTAAACTGGTCGAAACCCTAAAATCCTACACTGTCAACCTCATCGTTCTGGAAGCAACAGGAGGTTTAGAAACTGAACTGGTGATTCAATTACAAGAAGCGGATTTACCTGTAGCCTTAATCAATCCCCGTCAAGGAAGAGACTTTGCTAAAGCCACTGGTAAATTAGCCAAAACCGATGCCATTGACGCTCAAATTTTAGCTCATTTTGGCGAAGCAATGCAACCGCAAATATTAGCGG
The DNA here is from genome assembly GCF_003019735.1 of Microcystis sp. MC19. Taxonomy (NCBI): domain Bacteria; kingdom Bacillati; phylum Cyanobacteriota; class Cyanophyceae; order Chroococcales; family Microcystaceae; genus Microcystis; species Microcystis sp. MC19. Next base: position 4,652,528 of record NZ_CP020664.1, read on the forward strand.
TTGAGTCGGAAGAATCTCGTCAATTGGGCGACTTAATTAGTCGTCGCCGGCAACTTGTCGAGATGCGGACTGCCGAAAAAAACCGACGGGAACGCGCTCGCGGTAAAGCTTTGGTCGATATCGAAGCCCATCTTGAGTATCTCGATAACTGCCTCGAAAAACTCAATCAAGAAATTGAGGAATTGACCCAAGCTAACCAACAATGGCTCGAGAAAGTCAATTTACTCAAAACCGTGCCGGGGATTGGTCAAGTAATTTCTACTACTCTCGTCTCCGACTTACCAGAACTCGGTCAATTAACCGCCAAACAAATCTCTCGCTTAGTCGGTGTCGCACCGATTAATCATGATAGTGGTCAACATAAAGGTAAGCGAATGATTCAGGGAGGTCGCGCTCAGATTCGGGCGACTCTTTACATGGGAGCGGTGGTAGCTATGCGTCATAATCCGGTGATTAAAACCTTTTACGAACGCCTAGTCGGACGCGGTAAATCAAAAAAACTGGCTCTGACTGCTTGTGTGCGGAAAATCTTAGTTATTCTTAATGCAATGGTTCGCCAAAATCAGCCTTGGCAGCTTGCTGACAATTTACCACCTTGTTCCTAGAGATTCACACTTTTTGTTATCTCTGATCAAGGGTTGCGCTTGCTTTGGTTTAACCTGAGCGACTTAGTTTTTGCTGCGCTTTTTTCTGGCTTGAGATTTTAGGTTCGACAGCAACTCCTTGATTGTTTTTTGAGTTACCCCTTGACAATCAAGACAGTCGCTACGTTCATTTTATATTTAATTCCACCCACCTACTTAACTGATGACTGATAACTGATAACTGATCACTGATCACTGAATTGTGATACAATCGCCCCAAAAGGCCCCTGCGTCAGTCAACTATGCCCCCGATTACACCGTCCATCAGTGTCAATGAACCAAACCCGCAGGCTGCTATCCAGACTTTATCGGTAGTGGTTCCCATTTATAACGAAGTGGACAGTATCCCCCATCTCGTCGAGAGTATCGCCACGATTTTGCGTTCTTATCAAATTAACTACGAGATTATCTGTGTTGACGACGGTTCTAAGGATGGTTCCACCGAGGTTTTAACTAATTTAGCCCAAAATCGCCATGATCTCAAGGCGGTAATATTGCGACGCAACTACGGACAAACCCCCGCCATGGCTGCCGGATTTAATTATGCCACGGGACAGATAATCGTTACCCTCGACGGCGATTTACAGAACGATCCCAATGATATACCCCTATTATTGGCCAAATTAGAGGAAGGTTATGACCTCGTGAGTGGCTGGCGCAAAAATCGCCAAGATGACCGGGTAAAACGGCTTTTACCCTCAAAAATAGCTAATTGGCTAATAGCAAAGGTAACAGGGGTCAAATTACACGACTACGGTTGTTCTTTGAAAGCCTATCGAGCCGAATTAGTGGCCGATATGAATCTCTACGGGGAATTACATCGCTTTTTACCCGCGTTAGCTTTTATTGAAGGGGCAAAAATAACCGAAATTCCCGTTAATCACCACGCTAGACGGTTCGGACAGAGTAAATATGGTTTAGGTCGCACAATTCGCGTGATTATGGACTTATTTACTGTCTTTTTTATGAAAAAGTTCCTCACCCGTCCGATGCACATTTTTGGACTCTACGGACTGTTATCCATGGTGGTGGGGATTATTTTAGGCACTTATCTGACTATTCTCAAACTCGGTTTCGGACAAGACATCGGCGATCGACCTTTGTTAATCCTAGCTGTGTTATTCTTTTTAACTGGGGTACAATTACTCTGTTTTGGTCTTTTGGCAGAAATTTTGATGCGAACTTACCATGAATCCCAAAAACGTCCTATCTACCGCGTTCGTACTGTTGTCGGGGATAGGGGATTTTTCAGTGAGCAGTAAACAGTAAACAGTGAGCAGTAATCAGTGAAAAGACAGTAGGAAGCTGCTATTTAATACTGCCCACTTAATACATACTGCACACTTAAAACTCAAATCTGATAACTGATAACTGATAACTGATAACTGATAACTGATAACTGAAAAAAATATGACTATTTGGGAACTTGATTTTTATTCGCGGCCGGTGCTGGATGAAAATAATAAAAAAAGATGGGAATTATTAATCTGTGAAACTCCAGCAACAATCGATCGCTCCTCCGATACACTATTTAAATATGCCAGTTATTGTCCTAATACGATGGTTAATTCCCAATGGTTAGGAGAGGCAATTACTGCAGCTATCAAGGAAGCGGGGGTAACTCCCAAAAAAATTCGCTTTTTCCGTCGTCAGATGAATAACATGATTAGCAAAGCTTGCGAAGATATCGGTATTCCCGCTTCCCCTAGTCGTCGCACTCATGCTCTCACTAGATGGATAGAAGAAAGAATGGTTAATTTCTACCCCCAAGAAGTTGGTTATGATCAAAATTTAACTAAAACCGCTTCCGTTAATTATCCCCCTTTAAATGCTGTTCCCCTTCCCGATGCTGTCCGGGGAGATAAGGCAGATAAATGGGCCTTTGTCACGCTAGAATTGTCTTCTTTTAATGATTTAAAAGATTGGGATATTAGCTTCGGAGAAAATTTGCTTATACTGGGAATGGGATTAGATGAGAATCTAAAAATACCCGGTTTAGTTATTTTTTCCCCCCGCGCTTTACCCCTAGCTGGTTGGATGTCAGGGTTAGAAATGGCCTATTTAAAGTTAGAAACTGGTTCTCGTCCTCTGCTACGTTTAGAAACGGGTGCTAGTGATAGCTGGATTCTCGTCAACGTCACTAATGCCGAGACTTTAAACGAAGCTAAAAACTTTGAAGAAGCTAAACAAAAAGCCAATAATCTGCATTTTTTAGCCGTTCAATCTAACCCTGAATCGGAATCCTTCGCTGGTTTTTGGCTACTACAAGAAGGCTCTCAAGAGTAAAGTTTAGTCAGGGTGGTTTTTCAATCCACCCCTAGACAATTAACTTAAAAACATTGTCTAGTCCAACTACCGTGTAACCCGTAGGGAATATGATGTTTAAGATGGATAACTGCTAGGGAATTAGTGATATCTTTAGCATCTAAGATTACCATATTCGATCGATGATTGGCCGCATCGTAAGTAACTACCAATAACCAACCATCATCCTCAGCAATTCCATCGGGTTTAGGCACAAAAATTGGTTCACCCGCAAATCCCCGGGGAGCAAAAGAATGTAATTGTTTTTCTCCCGTTAATAGGTCCAGTTTTAAGATTGCTTGCAAAGGAGCATTACCGGTGGCATGATGAGCGGCAGCGATGTATAAATAACGGTAATCTCGACCAACTTTTGCAGGATTGATGCTGGGAAATTCACAACAATGCTCTAGAATACATTCTCTTGTAACGGTATTTTCTGATAAATTTAGTGTAAATCGCCACAGATGTCCGGGAGCTAAACTATCAAAATCTACCGATTGAAAACTGCTATTTGAATCCAGTTGTGGTAAGGATTGATAACAAATAGAATCAATATAAATTTTCTCCCCTTGTTCAAAAGCATTGCTATGGTGGAAGACAAAACCCGATGGAGTTTCTAAAACTTTCACTTCTCCTTTGTTATGATCCCGGGGGATAATAATAATCCTAGTTAACTTGTCCGGTTGATTGATGAGGCATTCTCCCGCACCTTTTAACCCAAAAAGAAAGGGAAAAGGATTATAACCAACCGGGTTTTGGAAAAAGATAGCGTAGTGGGGAGTAATAACAAAATCGTGGATAAAACAAAAGCCCGGTACACTGTGGGTATGACGACGTAATAACTTACCCGTGGGACTAATTTCGTAGAGAGTAATAGCACTCGACAAACCCGTTTTAATGGCAAAATTTACCAGACAAGGTTGATAATTATCGAAGATACAAGCGGGATCGATGCGAGGATGAGCGGCAAAAGCATCGCCTTTTTCCAAGATACCATCGAGATAGTCTAAACCAATAGTATCAAGGGTTTTAGCATCGAGGCGATGGGGTTCGGCCGCTTCCCAAAGTGCCAGTAATTTATCACCCCAGTAGATAACATTAGTATTAGCAATATTTTTCAGACGCAAATCAAAAGCATTGCCGAAAATTCCCCCCGGTTTTTTCGTGCCGAAAACACCGCGATAAAGGGGTTTTCCCGCTTTCTGTTCCTGGAGATAACCCTCAGTTTTCACAAAACGATTACGATAATGTACGCGGCCATGGTTGAAGCTAATCGCGCTGATCATACCATCCCCATCAAAGGGATGAGCGATCGCAGTGCCAGCGATATCCAGTAAACCGGGGCCGTTTTTAAAGACTGTACCCTGTAAATCGGGGGGAATTTGCCCCTCGATGTCCTCTACCTCGTAATCGTACTCGTTAGGTTGGGATTGATAGCCTTTTTGCCAATCCTGACGATTATAGGATTTTTCGCCAATTGTCGGAGTTAGTACCATAGTAGTTTTAGGTTTGAATTTACTTTTCTTAACATAACTTAAAACTACCAGAGCTAAAAAGAAGGGGGTGGCCAATCATTTTTTCAGCTTATTCACCCCCTCCTTGCCGTCGTGTTATTTAACAAACAACATTTCTTGATAGGTAGGTAGCGGCCAGAAATTGTCGGCCACTTCTCCTTCCAGCGTGTCAGCATATTCGCGCACCTTATCCATCAAGGGACGGATCGTTTGAGCGGAATACTGCATATGTTCCTCGATCGAGTCAAAATCGTGTTTAGCAATGGCCTCACTCAGTTTACCAACGCTATCCATCATTAACTTAATCAGATTCGAGACGGTTTGGGCGTTTTCCTTATTGATCTCGATGCCGATCGCCGCCGCATTAGAGATCGCCAAAGACAATTCCGACAAGTAGCGAACAGCAGCGGGATAAATAATCGTTTTAGCCATACTTACCACCAGTTTCGCCTCCACTTCGATGGCCAGTAAATACTGTTCCGCATAGACATCGAAACGACTTTCCAGTTCAACGGGGGTAAACACACCCATGCGGGTAAACAGTTCTTCAATATAATCAGCTTTCAGCACGGGTAAAGCATCGGCAGTGGTGCGGAGATTAGCCAAACCGCGCTCTTCTACCGCCATTTTGTGCCATTCTGGGGAATATCCGTTACCTCCGAAGATCACATTTCTGTGTTTGTCCATGATCTCCTTGAGAACACCCTCGGCGGCAGTATTGAGGTCTTCCCCGGCTTTCATCCGGCTTTCTAAGTTATCCGCCACCCAAGTCAGGGAATCGGCTAGAATCGTGTTCATCGCCACCAGCGGCCCAGAAACTGACTGATTAGAACCCACAGCGCGGAATTCAAAGCGATTGCCCGTAAAAGCAAAAGGAGAGGTACGATTGCGATCGCCAGGATCCTTGGGGAATACCGGCAGGGTATCGACACCGAGATCCATCAATCCCGGGGCATCAGAACCCTCAATTCGGCCTTGGCTAATTTGGTCGAATACCTTTTCTAACTGGCTGCCCAAATATACCGAAATAATGGCGGGAGGAGCTTCATTTGCCCCCAAACGGTGATCATTGCTGGCGGTAGCCACCACTGCGCGTAAAAGCGCCCCGTACTTGTGAACGCCACGAATCACCGCCCCACAGAATAACAAAAACTGCATATTAGCGTGGGGAGTATCGCCCGGATCCAACAGATTGCCCTGGGTGGCGTTGCCGACGGACCAGTTAACGTGTTTTCCCGAACCATTAATTCCGGCAAAGGGTTTTTCATGCAGTAGGCAGACAAAACCGTGTTTTTTAGCCGTACTTTTCAGCAAAGTCATAATTAACTGCTGATGGTCACTGGCCACGTTAGCAGCCTCGAAAAAGGGCGCAATCTCGAACTGTCCGGGAGCGACTTCGTTATGGCGGGTTTTGGCTGGAATGCCGAGGCGATACATTCTTTCCTCCACTTCCTGCATAAACACCTGAACCCGTTCGGGAATCGCACCAAAATAATGATCGTCGAACTGTTGACCCTTGGCGGCGGGTTTACCAAATAGGGTGCGACCGGTGAGCAGTAAATCGGGGCGACTATGGGCAAAATGAGCATCTACGAGGAAATATTCCTGTTCAGCACCGCAGCTGGAGTTAACGGGGGCGACTTCCGTATGTCCTAAGAGCTTCAGCACCCTGGTGGCGGCTTTACTCATCGATGAAATCGAGCGTAAAAGCGGCGTTTTTTTGTCGAGGGCCTCTCCTGTCCAAGAGATGAAAACCGTGGGAATACACAGGGTGACACCATTATCCGTCTCCATGACGTAGGCGGGACTGGTGACATCCCAAGCGGTGTAACCCCGCGCTTCAAAGGTGGAGCGAAGTCCGCCGTTAGGAAAGGAGGATCCGTCCGGTTCCCCCTGTACTAAGACTTTGCCCGTAAATTCTGTGATCACCGAGCCGTCGCTCTGCACGGAGATAAAACCATCATGTTTTTCGGCGGTGGCGTTGGTCATCGGATAGAAGACGTGAGCATAGTACAGCGCCCCTTTGGACGTGGCCCAATCCTTCATCGCTGCCGCTACCGTACTGGCGATGGAAACGTCTAATTTTCCCCCGGTTAAAATCGTGTTTTTGACCGATTTGAATACATCTTTGGGGAGACTGGCCTGCATTTTGCTCAGGGTAAAGACATCGGTTGCCCAGAGGGCCTCTAAACGCTGAGGAATTTTGCTAGGTAGGGGTTTACGGTCTGTGACTTGAGAGATAGCTTGAACACGGGTTCCATAACTCATAAGTATTTTTCCTATTTTGTTGTGTCGTGGATAAGGGGTTACTTTACTTAGGCGATGACAAGTTTCCTACTAACTTTGATGTTGAAGTCCGGTCAGAGGCTATTCTCCGCTTAATAATTTTGATCCCACGGCACAAGCTTCTCTGCGGTTTTTATCTGCTTGCGCCGGCCTCTTTTCCGATCAATTAGCAACACCAGCCTTCATCTTAAGAACAGATGATCGAGAGATTTGTATCAAACATTACAAATATCCCAAACCCGATCTTCCACAAGCGATCGCACCTCACCCCCTCTTGACCCACGCAGGGGAACTGAGAAAACGGGTTTCTTTGAGAAACCCGTTTTCTGGACTTAGGGCGATCGCTCCTCACTCCCCCTCAACCCAGAAGATTTGACGAAAAACAGAGATAAAACCCTATAAAATCGATGAAAACAGCGATACTTGACAAAATCGGGGGGGGTGATAAGCTTTTTCCCATAATTTACCCGAATAAACCGATGGCTACTCAAAAAAGCTCATTCTTAAGCCGCTCCCTTCCCTTAAAGCCTGTCTCAGATTTTCTCGGGACAACAATCGGGATGGCAACTGCTGTCACCCTCGGAACGGTAGTTAGCTTGCCCGCACAGGCAACTACTCTATTTAGCCAGACAAATATCGTCACCAACCCAGGTGCAGGATTCAACGGATCAGATGTCAGTCAAGCCTCTGCTACTGTGGATGCAGGGGGGGTGACTGTAACGCGCGTGGCACAAAGCTTTACCATTTCTAATGCAGGACTGTGGGCGATCGATAAGGTATCGGTGATGGGTTACATGGTATCAACTTATGGGTTTCCCCCTGCTTCACCTTTTACTGGCATCTCAGTTAATATTTGGGACAATGCCCCCGGTCTTGCTGGAAGTAATATTCTCGGTTCGTCCACAAATCTACTATCTACTAACTGGACTGGCGTTTACCGCACTTTCAATGGCGTGTTAGACAATGCCCGACGCCCGGTGATGAACATTGCCGCCAATTTCAGTGGTTCTGGTCTTACTCTCGCGCCAGGCACTTACTGGGCAGACTACCAACTAACGGGGCTGTCACCCACAGGAGGTACAACTGCTTTTACTCCTTTTCTAATGACAACTTCAGGGGGAAATCCCGTAACTGTAAATGGAAATGCACGGCAGTTGGATTCAGGTAGCTGGATTACCCTCGCTTTGGGTAATCCGGCTCAAGGGGTTTCTTTTCCCTTAACCGTAACAGGACAGAACGTTCCCGAACCTAGTACCGTTCTAGGATTGGGACTGTTGGGCTTCGGTGCATTGGTTAAACGCCAGTTAAAGCCAAAGCAAGGCAGTGACAAAGCTTAATTGCCATAGAAAACGGGTTTCTTTGAGAAACCCGTTTTCTGGAATACATAAGCTGTTTAAGTATAGTGATATCGTGCTGCTAAAAACTCAATGCGGTCATCTTTGACTCGATAGACTAGACGGTGTTCTGTGGTAATTCGGCGTGACCAACTATTAGCTTCAAGATACTTTATGGGTTCTGGTTTGCCTATTCCAGTAAAGGGATCGGCGGTGACAGATTCTACGAGATCGAGTAGGCGAAAGGCGATTTTTTTATCTGTTTTGTACCACCATCTTAAATCTTCTCGAAATTAACTGTCAAAGACAATTGCCCTACTCTTGGCGTTCAATTCCTAACTCCTGACAAAGTTCTGTAACTGTCTGTCCCGGTATTGTTTGAACGTCCCTCTCCATTGAACGTTCCAGTGCTGCCAATAACTTTCTCGCATTCGCAGGCGATCGCAAAAGATAAACGGTTTCTAATAAGCCAGTTAATTCCTCTGCGCTCAATAGTGCCATATCTTTATGACCAGGGCGCGTAATAATCGCCATACTATTCTCGCTTTCCAATCGATCCAGAAGGCTCGCTAAATTTTCTTGAGCTTGAGTGTAGGTAGTTTGGATAGAAAACATAAGGCGAGGGCAACGAGTTGATTCGATTTTAGCTTATTTCATCAACTGAGAAAACGGGTTTTTTAAAGAAACTCGTTTTCTGGACTTAGGGCGATCGATCTTCACTCCTACCTCATCCCAGAATAATTGACGAAAAACATCGATAAAACCCTATATAATCGCTTAAAACAGCGATACTTGACAAAATCGGGGGGGGATAGGCTTTTGGATAGAATTTACCAAAAGACAGGACTTGGTTCCCTAATCCGTGCCATAGAAAAGGGGTTTCTTTGAGAAACCCCTTTTCTGGAATAAGCCGCGATCGCTAGGGTTTGCTAACTCGCGCTAGACTGGATTAAAATAATTAACTTCCAATCAATTCAAAGCAAGGACAAACCCATGAAATATCGCGTCTTAATTGAGCAGGATGAAGATGGCATTTATGTGGCTGAAGTTCCCTCCCTACCCGGCTGTATTTCTCAAGGCAATACCCGGTTCGAGTTACTCGCCAACATTCAGGAAGCAATTGCTTTATATCTAGAAAGCCTAGAAGCGCACAATGAACCGATTCCACCACCAATTTCTGAGGAACTGGTAGAGGTTAAATTATGAGTGAACTCCCTCCTATCGCTGGTCGCCAAGTCGTTAAAGCACTGGGCAAGATTGGCTACGAATTAGATCGGCAGCGAGGAAGTCATATCATACTCAGACAAAAAGCCTATCCCTATCGACGCATCACCATCCCTGACCATCGAGAAGTCGCTAAGGGAACGCTGAGATCTATCATTCGTCAAGCGGGATTGACAGTGGCAGAGTTTAAAACTCTCCTTTAGCTTGAGTCACCAGAGTCGAAACAACCGCTCATAAATCGCCAATTCAAAAATAGACTATTAAACAATGTAAACGCTATATGAGTCAAGCTGCTGCTGCAATCAATACTAAACTAATTGATTCCCTTGCTCAAATTATCCTCTCCTTAACTGACGAAGAACAACAGCTTCTGCTACAAAAAATTCAGCATCCAGCCTTATCTGATGTCGATTTTCATCAAGGTTTTCCCTTTGATGTTCAAATTCCTAATACAGAAACGCTCGCCGCCATTGAAGAAGTAGAAAAACATCCTGAGCGTCTTAAGCGTTATACTAGCGTTGGGCAGATGTTCGAGGATTGGAACAGTGATTAAGACAACCCAAGTGCCGATTCCTGCCTTGATGCGTAGTGTCGAAGAAATTAAACTTGAATGGAGTTAAATATGGATTTTGTTCCTCAGCTTCCCCGGGATTCTGATCAACTTAAGCAAACTTTGGCAAAAGCACACCGCAATTGTCAAGAGATGGAATTAGTTGGATTACAATTAGAAGAAGCGATTAGTCGCTTAGAAGCGGAAAATCGTCAAAGACGAAGACAGCAGTTAGAAAACCTAGAAAACGGGTTTCTTTGAGAAACCCGTTTTCTGGAGAAACAGGGCAAAATTATCGCCAAGTTCAAAACAACTGATAATCACATCGACAATCTTCGAGACAATAACTGAGCTTTATTCCTGTCAATGATGCTAACAAAATATCTAAAACAAGCAATGGAACTGGCAACCTATGAAGTTCTAGAAGACGGTACTTTTTATGGAGAAATTCCGGGATTTGAGGGAGTATATGCTAATGAAACAACTCTCGAAGCTACCAAGGAACAGTTACAGGAAGTTTTGGAAGGCTGGGTTATTTTAGGACTACGCTTACAGCATCAGTTACCGATTGTTGACGGTATCAATCTAACCCCTCAACAAAAAATCGCCTGATGCCACCTTTTGCCCCCATCAAAAGGAAAGAGTTAATTCGCCAGTTGAGAAAGCTGGGATTTTCTGGTCCTCTGGTAGGAGGAAATCATCAATATATGGTGCAGGGAAAGTTAAAAATCTGGATTCCTAATCCACACCAAGGAGATATCAGTAAAAGCTTGCTGGCTAAAATTTTACAACAAGCAAATATTAGTAGAGAAGAATGGGAAAAATTACGTTAAACAATTCTGTCTTGGAAAAGTTAAAAACTGTTCTCAATTAAGCAAGATGAATGCCATAGAAAAGGGGTTTCTTTGAGAAACCCCTTTTCTGGACTGTCAATCTCTTGTGTCGATTAATTCGGGGACAAGTTCGGGAATAAAACCAGGTTCAGCTAAAGAACCGGTAACATGATGTTCAAAGACTTCTGCGGGGGGAAAAGTTTTCTTGACTTCCTGAGATTGCGGATCCGTAGAAGGTAGCCATTTAATTAGAGGTAAAGGTAGGAGAGTGGAGAGATTAGTAATCACCACCAATAACCAAAGGTTATCAAAATTAGTTTCGGTGACTCCCAACCAATGGGTTAATAAAGCACCGATTTCTTGGGAAACTAATCCTGACATATTCCAGATAGACATTAATAAAGCGAATAGAGATGCTTCAATGCCCACGGGACAAAGACGGGCCGATAAGATTAAGACGGGTAAAAAGGCAATTTGTCCCATGACGGTGAGGATGAGACTATCCCCCAAACTAAACCAATGATCGTCAATACCGAGCGCTCGATTAGCATGGGTAACTAAGAGTAGGGTAGTCATGCCTAAAAGCGCGGAAATCACCGTACTCCAACCCAAAATTAAACGGAAGGAAATCGCTTTTAAAAACCTTTGATATACCCAGATACCCAGGATCGAGGCTAAACTGGTGACTAAGCGCACTCGTCCTAAAAATTCTGGTTCAAATCCTAACTCGTTGGTGGTGAAGTAAAAAAAGGCAGAATCGGCGCTAGGAGTAGCCTGCCAGAGAAAAATAAAGGCAGTGGGTAATAAAATTGATTTTTGTCTAATTGCTGACCATAATTGCCCGATTTGCTCCTTGACTTTCGGCTTAGATCGTGCATCGTTATTATTCTTGATTTTTTCCTCTGTAATTAAAAACGCCATGGCTGAGGCAATCAGGGGAAAAATAGCGGTGAGAGCGAAGACAGGACGAGTACCGAGGTGTGCCAGTAACCAACCTCCCAGATAAGCCGTAATTAAGCCGCCTAGGGCCGATATTCCCCAAGTTAAGGACTGTAGAGAGCCGGATTGAGTGAAGGACTCTCTGCGGGCCCTTTCTACTACCAAAGAATCGACGATGACATCACTAATGGTGACAGAAAGGGAACCAAGCAGGATCGCCGCCGTCGCTTGCCAAGCATTCTCCACCACAGTGGCGAGGGCCAACCAAGCTAAAACACCGAGAATTCCCGATAAAATGAGGTAAGGCCGACGACGATAGCCGAAAATAGGCAAACCATCCGAAAGAAAGCCAAAAGCTGGTTTAATCACCCAAGGAATCGCCGCCACTCCGATTAATGCCCCCATCTGGGAGGGACTCAAGGCCAAATCGTCTTTTAAAAAGAAGCTAACCGCTAATCGGGAGAGTCCGAGAATGCCCTGCACGAAATAAACCCCTAAAATGCCGATTAATTCGGGATTAGGGTCATTTCCGAACAAGATAGTCTCTTTAAGGAATTTTTTCCCGCGATCGATGCCAAGGTGATTAATAAGCATGAAGTTTCATAAATATTTGTTACTGTCTCTATAATAATGATTGATCGCTCGATCGGTGCGTTAGCTGTTAGGGTTTAACTGTTGAGCTTTAGGTTTTGGCGGTTGGGTATTGGGTTTTAGGGTTTTAGTTGAATTTCCCCATAAAAGGCTTATTGTCGTGTTATGGGGAAACTTTTTTGCGATCGCTCTATTTGAGAGTAATATACAGAAAGATTTTTAAAAAAATCTGTATTTGGTCTGATATGGGGAAAGTTTTGGTCTAATGTCTAGTTAGACCATCTAGATCAAATTGCGATTTAAGGTGTCCAAAATGACAAAACCTAGAATTCTCACTTTAATACTCAGTATCTTCTCAGTTATTCAGATATTAGATATCCCAAACTCTCAGCAAGTACAAGCACAATTGATTTCTCAGAGAGGCGTTACAACTTTCTCCTCAGAACGTAGTGATTCGGGAACGGGTATTAATCAAAGGTGTAGATATTTTTTCTATGATGGAGGCGATTTTAAACAGACCTGTTCTTCATTTATAAACAGTGGATACACGACACCTAGAACGAGAACATCGAGTGCTTCTGGTTACTGGGAAAGCGATGGCTCAAGAGTTCGTGTGATTATAGTTAGTCCTGAGAATTTATCAGGCCAGATTATCTATCAAGAAGGTCGAGGTGGAGAGTTGATAAGTCCTAGTGGGATTCGACTTCGCCCTGACTAATTATTGTGGCTCTTCGTTACTTGTTGTGGTTCGATAGCCGTAGGGTGCGTTCCCTAATGCAAGTCCTACTACTCCACCGATAGATTTTTGGGAACGCACCATGCTCATGTATTCCCTTAAGTAAACAGAGCCTGGTTTAACAGTTTCTGACACAAGAATAGAAGCAAGGTTAGGTATTGCTCACCTACACTTTCAGGGCGATCGCATCGCTGCGTAGGTTGGGTTGAGCGCAACAATACCGGGTCGAAAATAGCTCAAGTCCCTTGTTTAAGCGAAACCCAACCACCCTAAAGGTTACTCTTGGTCGGCTTTCCTGGCGTCAACCCAACCGACAATAATTGCTGCTCTCTATTGGCAGGAAACCTGGCTCGATGGGAAGCGCGTGCGCTCGTTGTTGATGTCCAAGTCAGTTCATTCCCCACCCTTGATCTTGCCTTCGCTTGCACTCAAGCACCCAATGTGCCTTTAATCTTAGGGCAAGCCAATTTCTTCAACGGTCAATAATGAGGTACAGCGATCACCGATATATTAGGATGCGAAGCATAAAATGTAACGCGTTATCTTTTTACCGCTTGTCCTTTTGCATCCCATAGGATATACTTAGGGTTTGCTGAATAAGTACGGGCGAAGCATTCGGATAGAAAATCTACCTTTTCACCGATAGGTTATTGTCCGAATGCTTCGCCCCTACAGGACGCGGGCCGATGAAGACGCAAGGTTTTGAACGACGATTCTCTCAAAATCTTGCACCTGTTTCGCGAGAAAAGCCCCAAAACCTTTACTTTGCCTACATTTCAAATTTATTCAGCAAACCCTACTTAATGAACATAGGGAATTACTAACAAAACACATACCGTATAAGTTAATGCCAGTTCAGACTGGGCATAAAACAAGTCACCTTGTTTTATGCCCAGCACCTGAAGGGAAACCCGAAGAAGCAGCCGCAAAAGACCGTCAACGAGCGGAGCCGGTCTTAGAAAAAGTGGGATAGTCACAGGAAAGCTTGAGGCTCTTAAGTAGATTTAGCGCAGAAAGCGGGGGAAGCAAAACTTTATTCTCCCACTTCGTTTAAATCTACCGTTTTTATTTTAACTTCAAACCAATCCCCAACAGTCCGAAACCTAGCAATCCTAATATTGCGGAAGGTTCGGGAATAGGAATAGGAGTAGCGTTAAGGGTTATCAGATCGAAATTGGCCTGTACTCCCGATGAGACCAGGCGGATTTCTAATGCCTGCCCGGGGGTAACCATACTGCCACTGGTATGGTTAACGGTGACAAGTGAGAACCTGCCATCAGCAGGAATAACACTACCGTTACTAGCTAGAAGATTAGTTCCGGCCCAAAGTTGGATACTGTAAGTCGGGAAATTTTGAAAGTTTCTGTTCCCGACATAGGCCCCCAAAGTATATCGCGTGTTCGCTTGCAAAGTTGCATTAAGTACCTGGCTGATGGTTCCCCCGTTACTGTAGGCAGTTTGAGAGCCATCGGGGATCGGGTCAGTGAAAGCACTCATGGTCGAGGACGCCATCATTGGGCTAAAAACCCCCTGCAAAGCATTCGATGGATTAGGAACTAGGGTCCAGTTATTGATGACATTCATGCTATAATAAAGATTACCTGCCTGCATAGGAGCGGTCGGGCTTTCAAAGCTATGATTCAATATGGGAATAGATGCCGCCCTAACTTGCACCTGCGGAACAATCACTAAACAGGAGGATGCGATCGCTAGTTTTAACAATCCTAGCTTATCGCCACCAGCAAAAGAAATTAATTTCCTTAATATTTTTTGATTCATGGCCTTAACACTCCAGAGTAAGGTGTTTTAACATTATAATAGCATCACTTGGAGTTTTTGGCAACATTGTAACCCTGATTAACCCGTTTTTATACTAAATCCTGTTAAAGGTGATAACAATCACTCATAAGGGTGATAACAATCACTCATAAGTTAGCCAATGATAGTTAGTCAAGTTTTTAATTTCATTAGTCATTGTTTCGAGATAGTGACAACGAGTTATCACTGGACTTCCCCCCTAAGTAGTCGTGCAAAATTAATTTCCTAGTCGAGACAGGAGACAGGAGACAGGAGACAGCTATTAGGGATCGGATTTGAGTTTTCAGTTCACTGTTTCCTCACACCATGAAGTCTGAAGGAGTAGTGGTTTAGATGTGTAATTAATTTTGCTTAGGTACTTATAAACATACTAGCTATGGCTAAAAGTCTTACAGAGCCTGAGTTAAATCAATATAATACCAATGGACTACTGGACACAAAATCCTGAAGTCCTTAGACAGATAGGGTTTGAGGCAAAAATCTTCCAATTTGACTTTTCCGCCATTATAGCTTATTTCGGTGCAGAAAACCAGCAAAAACATGGCTACAGAGGGAATCCCTTACTCTAGAGATTAATGACACCATCTGTCACCATCAGGTTAGTGATCGCTATACAGCCAACTCTACGGAATCGCTCTAATCCAGATACAGTCAACGGTACAGCGATTTTCAAGCGAAAAATGTAACCAGGAGCGTCTTTTCAATTTTTTCTGAGAAGCTCCATGCAGTCAGGGTTTTGTTGATTTTTTAGTATTTATGTATGTGGGGGAAGTCTAGATAGCCATGGCCATCATTCTAGCAAATGGAGAGAATTCCCCTCCATGAGGAAATATTGCAAATTACATGGGTATATTAGGAAAAGTTAAGGGGTATATCCATTGATAGATAATGGTTTTCGGCTATTGTAGTAGATATGTATGGAAAAAGTTCAGATATACCAGAAAAATCTGCATTTTCTAGGGGATGCTTTCATAAGAATTAGAGTTTTGAGTTTTTGGGAAATTTGTTTTTGCCAGTAAATCAAGAAAATAGCTGTAGTTGTCGATAGGTTATCTTTTTCCCTTTTTTCAATTCATAGTTAAGAATACATTGGCCTACATATCTGGCCAAATTAACAGGGACAGCATTGCCAATCATTTGTTCTAGATTAGATTTTGTTCCAGCAAAAATAAAGTCTTTAGGAAAAGTTTGGATATAGCTTCTCTCGCTCGTTGTTAGCGGTCTTAATTTTTCATTAAGATGACAAGCATCACCGGGATGTTGTCGATAGGTTTTGGGAATTGGTCGATTTACTCCTCGAATAGTAGGGCTAGGTTCATAAATACTGAATATCGCCCTTCTTTGATAGCTTCTAGGATGTCTATAATAGTATTCTATATCTAATTCTTTGCCCATATAGTCAAATACAGTCAGAGGTTGACTTGATAGATTTTCATTGATCTCATCGATTAAAAAATCATCTTCTTGCTTCATTTTACCGATCAGAAAATATCTTTTTCTAGTTTGAGGAACTCCGCAGTAACAAGAATTAATAACTTTTCCAGTCAAACCATAACCATGGCTTTTAAAAATTTGTTTTGCCTGAGTGAGTATTTTACTTTTCTCAATTCTATCCACATTTTCCATAACAAACCATTGGGGACTTACTCTAGTGACAATTTCAGCGAATGTGAGCGTTAGATTCGCTCGTCCTAAACCCTCGTTTCTCTTACCGGCACTGGAAAAGTCTTGACAAGGAGGGCTGCCGACAATAATCTCAGGATTATATTGAGCCAATATTTCTTGATTAGATTCTCTAGATAAATCGACATTAAATATCGGATGACTAAAGTTATTTCTATAGACATCTATAGCAGGTATCCAATTATCAAATGCAGCCACAATAGTAAACCCCGCTTTCTGGAAACCTAAAGATAAACCACCACAACCAGCAAATAAATCGATTGTGATCATTTTGCTCCCTCCTCTAAATTGACTCTCGAAAGCGTAAAATAAATTATCGGAATCGGGAGCTAGACCGTATAACTCTTTTGTACTTAACTCCGTCGGTTGAATTTTTAAATTTTCGTCAAGTTTCAGATATACATTTTTCAGTCCTTTCCCATCCAAGTAAGCGCACAAAGAAGCTGGAAATGAGGAGTTAAATTGATTTTTACCCCAGGTTTCTTTTTGGCTAAAATCCCGATTCGAGTGCTTCAATCCGAATAAACTAGGCTTAAATATTGCCGATTTTGCCATTACCTCAACCCGATCGCTGAAATTATCTCATCAATAATCTTAATAGCAATAAACGGCGCGATCACGCCTCCTACCCCGTAGATGAGGATATTGCGCCGCAATAGTTGGTCAGCAGTGAGCGGGCGAAATTGAACGCCTTTAAGTGCTAGGGGAATCAAAACGGGGATAATCAGGGCATTGTAGATCAGGGCCGAGACGATCGCCGATTGAGCGCTTTTCAAACCCATAATGTTTAAAGCACCGATCCCGGCGGCGGCGAAAATAGTCGGGATAATGGCGAAATACTTAGCGATATCGTTAGCCACCGAAAACGTGGTCAGGGCGCCGCGGGTAATTAATAACTGTTTGCCGATGGTTACTAAATCGATCAGCTTGGTCGGGTCGGAATCGAGATCCACCATATTGGCCGCCTCCTTCGCCGCTTGGGTTCCGGAGTTCATCGCCACACCGACATTAGCCTGGGCCAGTGCCGGTGCGTCATTGGTTCCGTCTCCCGTCATGGCAACTAACTTGCCCTTGGCTTGCTCGCGACGGATCACCTCGATCTTATCTTCTGGGGTGGCCTCGGCGATAAAATCATCCACCCCCGCCTCCGCCGCGATCACCGCCGCCGTGATCTGGTTGTCGCCGGTGAGCATGATCGTTCTCACACCCATGCGCCGTAATTGGTCGAAACGCTCTTTTAATCCAGGTTTCACGATGTCTTTGAGATAAATAACCCCGTAGATATCGTTACCCCGACAGACGGCCAGGGGAGTTCCCCCCAAACGGGAAACCCTTTCCTGTGCCTCATCGAGGGTCTGGGGAACAGAACCACCGCGGGAACGGACGAAACCTTTAATCGCTTCTACGGCTCCCTTACGGTATTCCTCGCCGGCCCTATCGGTGCCGCTCATGCGGGTACGAGCGGAGAATTCGATTCCCTCGCCGGGTTGGCCATCGATATCGAGGTTCGCGCCCAAATTCCGGGCTAAGGCAATGATCGAGCGTCCTTCTGGGGTTTCGTCGAAAAGGCTGGCCGCTAGACAGATGCGGGCTAATTCCTCGAGGTTATGACCGTTCACGGGGATAAATTCGTCAGCCAGTCGGTTGCCGAGGGTGATCGTTCCCGTTTTGTCGAGAAGGAGGGTATTCACGTCGCCGCAGGCTTCCACCGCGCGCCCGGAGGTGGCGATGACATTAAACTGAGCCACACGATCCATCCCAGCGATGCCGATCGCGCTCAATAAACCGCCGATCGTCGTGGGAATGAGAGCGACGAGGAGGGAGATCAAGATGGCGATACTGGAGCCGGCCCGAAAAGTATCCGCAACCGCCGGCCCGAGGCTCGTTTCCAAGAAACCGGCGATATAGTTCCCGATCGAGGGAATCGTGGCCACGACAATTAAAAAGACTTGGGTTAACACGGCCAGAAGTACCGTCAGCGCGATCTCGTTGGGGGTTTTCCTGCGCTCGGCCCCTTCCACAAGGGAGATCATGCGATCAATAAAACCCCGGCCGGGATCTTGAGTGATCCGTACTGTCAACTCGTCCGAGAGAAGCCTGGTGCCACCGGTGACGGAACTGGCGATGTCAGTGCCGGGTTGTTTGAGGACGGGGGCCGATTCTCCGGTGATCGCCGATTCATCCACCGAACCGATTCCCTCGATCACTTCCCCGTCGGCGGGAATCACGTCCCCAGCCACCAGTTTTACCCGATCGCCCCGACCCAAGGCCGTGGAACTGACCGACTCGATCGAGCCGTCGGCAAGGATTTTCCGGGCGATCGTGTCGCTGCGGGTCGATCGCAGGGCATCGGCCTGGGCTTTTCCCCGTCCCTCGGCGATCGCCTCGGCGAAGTTGGCAAACAGCACCGTGAAGAAGAGGATCAGGGTGATGATGCCGTTAAGTAGCCGTTGTTGTCCCCTATCCCCTGCGATCGTGCCGAATAGATGCGGGTCGATCGTCACCAAGGCCGTGACGATCGTTCCTAACCAGACCACGAACAGGACCGGGTTACGCACGGCGATGCGCGGGTCGAGTTTGAGGAAGGACTGCCGGATCGCGCTTTGATAGAGACCGGTCCGGTTGACCTTGGGGGTGTGGTGGCGGTCGTCCAGGCGACCTCTCGGCACTCGCAACGGGCGGGAGGATTTAGAATTTCCTTTGTTCGTTCTCATAAATTATCCCAACTCCTAGCCGATCATCCGGGTGATTTGAAAGGCTTCCGCAATCGGCCCGAGGGCCAATATCGGCAAGAAAGTGAGCGCACCGAGAATTAAAATCACCCCCGCCGTCACGCCGGTAAAGAGTCCAGTATCGGTGCGGAGGGTTCCGGTGGTGGCAGGAACCGGTTGTTTGCGGGACATCCCATCGGCTAACAAGAGCAGGGCGGCGATCGGGATATACCGTCCGGCGAGTAAACTGAAGCAGGCGCTTAGATTCCACCAGAGAGCGGTAATCGTCGGTTTGGCACCAGCCGCGATCGCAAGCGGCGCGGGTTGGGAGTCCCCCAGTCCCTCGAATCCCGACCCGTTATTGGCGGCGGCGGAAGCGTACTCGTAGATAACTTGAGATAATCCGTGAAAGCCGGGGTTACTGATGCCCTGAAAGTCGGGAAAGGCAAGGGCGATCGCTGCGGGGATGAGGATGGCGATCGGGTGAACCAGCAGAATTAAAAAACTCGCTAACACCACTTCCCGCTTCTCGATTTTGCGCCCGAACAATTCGGGGGTTCTTCCCACCATTAGCCCGGTGACGAATACCGCTAGGATCAGATAGGCGAACAGGTAGGCTGTGCCGGTTCCCTGGCCGCCGAAGACGATTTGCAGGAACAGATTCGAGAGGGTGGCGAAGCCGCCGTTCGGCATCAAGGAATCGTGCATGGCGATCACAGCACCGCACATGGTGGCCGTGGTAGTTACCGCGTACAGGGCCGATTGCGCCCAACCGAAGCGTACTTCTTTACCCTCGAAGTTAACCGCTCGATCAACCCCTAGCAGCGAGTTAACCGCCTGGTTGCCGTTATATTCCCCGATCGCTGTGATGATCGTAAAGCCGATGAAGATACCGAGGGGAATTAGATAGATTAACCGAGCTTGCTTGAGATTATCGGCGAAAACCCCGTAGGTATAGATCAGGGAGGTGGGAATCGAGAGAATCGCTACCAACTGCACCAGATTGACGAATCCGTTCGGGTTTTCAAAGGGGTGGGCCGAGTTGCTGGCAAAAAAGCCGCCGCCGTTTTCTCCCAATTCCTTAATAATCTCGAAGTGGGCCACTGGACCGCGGGCGATCGCCTGACTGAGGTTGGGGTTTTCTAGCGTCGGCAAGATCGCCGGGCCCGCGAGGGTTTCCGGGACTCCGGCGATGATCAGGGCAATTGCCCCCACGATCGAGATCGGTAAGAGGATACGGGTGATCGCTCGGATCAGATCCACATAGAAATTGCCCAACGGTCGCCCCGTCAGTCCCCGAATAAAGGCGATCCCCACCGCTAGACCGGTTCCGGCCGAGGTGAACATCTGGTAGCCGAGACCCCAAATCTGACTCCCGTAGCTGAGGGTGGTTTCTCCAGAATAATGCTGTTGGTCGCTGTTGGTGATAAAGGAAATCGTTGTATGTAGCGTGGTGTCCCAAGTGGGGGCGGGGATCGCCGTCGGGTTGAGGGGAAGGACTCCTTGGCCGGCAATCAGGGAAAAAACCAGAATTGCTATTACCGCATTACTGTAGAGAAGGGCGCAGAGGTACTGCCAGCCGGTCATATTCTCTTTCCTTTTCACCCCGACGAAGCTGTAAAGAAGACTCTCGGCTCGATCGCACAGTGGGTCGAGTAGGGTTCTCTGTTCCATAAAAACCCTAGCCATATACCGCCCGAAAAAGGGGGTGATTGCCACGATTATCAGGATCGTGAGCGCGATTTGAATCCATCCTTGCAGCATGGTTCGATCAACTCCAAAAAAAGACCAGTGGTCGGGATGATTATAGCGATTTGTCGCACCTTGACAAGCTAAGTAGGTAGGCACAATTATTTGTAGGATGGGTTAGCGGTAGCGTAACCCATGCGGGCGTTGGGTTTCATGCTTCAACCCAACCTACGTTCATTTTATATTTAATTCCACCCACCTACTTATATTTTTTCCGTTCGTTATCCTATCAGCTTTTACGCACTTATACAGAAATACTGACAATTAGCAATTATCAGTGACTCTTAGGATTTTACCTCACCAGTGGCTGAACAAACAGGAATAATTATGCAAACGCCATCGTAATTTTTAATTAGGTAGGTGTTAAAAATTGTCCGCTTCCCCCCCCCTATCTATTATTCACATATTTCTTAACATAAAATTTGACAAAAAGAGCCAAGTGTGCAAGACGGCTTAAGGTGGTTCTATCGGGTAACTAATTTGATGTAAATAGTTTCCAAGTCTCGCCGATATCATGTAAGGGATGTTCTTTGATACTTTCTACTCTACTTTTGACTTGGGCAGCCCTTAGCTCTCAAGGTTAAAAGTGAGGTGATGGCTATTAATCATCTGTGCCATTATTTTTGAAAAGTATTATTAATTAGGGTTGGCTGAATAAATGTGAAATATAGACTCCGAATGCTTCGCACCTACTTTTTGCAGCAAACCCTAAATTATTATTAAAAAAATACCAAAATTTACCTCTCTAAAACTTAACTAAAAAAGCCTATTTTTTGACTTTAAAATAATTTTTCAACCAGACTCAGCGACCGATTCGGTTTCTGAGGAGAGATTTATAAAGTTTTTTATAGCAATAAAGCATAAACTGATGAGGTATTATCCTCTAAATACTAGCTTCTAACTCCTGAAAAGGGAGACTTTCCACCTAGCCATTAAAATAACTGCTATCCCACCTTTCAGAATATGGTTTTGTGGGAATATTGTCTTCATCTTCCACTTCTGTCTGCGCTACATAATAAAATTTTAGCTCATGCAGCCTATCAGTGATCGCTCTTTCTACAGCAATTTTTATTCTTAATCTTCGGGTGTGGTTATCGTGATATTTCTCTCCCAAAGTTTTGAGGCTACGGGGCAGAATTTGGATAGCATTATTAATGATTTGATCGATTTTAATCTCTGGGAGATATTCGCCAAAAGAAGCCGGTAAACTCCCCAGCTGTTCCTGCACTTCTGCTATCACTAATTGCTCAACAAAATTAAGAGAAGGTCGGTTCATAAAACAATTTTTGGGTACTCAAAAACTGACCCCATTTTAATACCGAACGATCAAGAATAGGGTGATATTATGCCGTCACCATGGTGATTTAACTCACTGTTTTATCCAAGCTGATGGCCAAATACCGCCAATTTCGAGACCAGCTAGACCACTAGAGGCATCTATAATGGTTTTACCGCGACTATCAGCCAATTTTATCGATAATTTACCTTTGAGGGTATCTTGACAAGCAAAACAGAGACCTTTTTCCGTGGGTACACGCACGCGATCGGGAGGATGATCACTGATGCCGATTAAGACAATGGTATAATTCTCGTTGCTTGCCCTCATTTCCCAGTATCCCCAGGGTTGCACTGTCCAAGTTAGTTGAGAATTCCAGATATCAAACTTATAAAAGCGATTTTGCCAGTGAATACCGATAATTCCTACCGATTCCGTCCAGTTAAGAACTTTCCGGGTAGAACCCACTGCGGTTAAGGTTAAATCGGGATTTTCAGGGAAAGCATTACAATTAATCCAAAACCACTTTTCCGGGAAAGAATAACCCCAATTTTTCTCGCTATAAAAAGGTACATTCTCAAATTGGTAATTTTTTCCCCGATGGGTAATCATTCCCGTTGCTAAAGCATGAGCAGTTAAAATCTGCCAACCCGGGTCAAAAATCGGTAAATAAGATAATATTCCTGCTGTTGCTTCGGGTGGACGCTTTTTATCTCCCCAACTGTACCTAGTTTCAACGTGATAATCCCATTGACAGATTTCTCCGGTGACAGGATCATAAATTCGTCCTTGCTGCTGGTGTGCCGTTGCTTGATAACCTTCTCGAATAGACTCAAAAAAATCTGACGGGGAAAGCAGACAGGGACGGGTTTTTAAGTTAGTTTTTCCCCAATGGATAATGGCTAATTGCTGACGACTTGCCCAAAATTTATCCGTATCGGGAAAAGTGCGACAAAGATAATCAGATTCTATGGCTAAAATTTGCACCGCTCCGCCGCTATTGACTTGACCGCCGCTTGGGTCTTGAATAGAATACATAAAGGCGAATCCGTCGGCTAATTGCGGAATCATGACTCGGAAGTACCAACCTTCAAAGAATCGAGGAGTGATACCATCCCAATGGTAGCCAGAATGAGGGGGTTGTGAAGACATCTATGGGTTTATCTTTAGGTATTGATTTTGGCACGTCGGGAGCGCGAGCGATTGCTATTGATTCTAGCAAAAATATCGTCGCTGAGGTTCATTATCCCTTCACTAATGCCAATTTTCAGGATTGGCAAAAGTCCCTATTTTATTTATTGGATAATCTAGGGGATTCGGTGCGTTCAGAACTTAAATCGATCGCGATTAATGGTACTTCCTCGACGGTGTTATTATGTGATAATTGGGGTAATCCTCTTTCTGAGGCCATATTATACAATGACGGGCGAGGAATTGGGTTTTTAGAAGCAATTAAAGCCATTGCACCCCCTCACCATCCCGTGATTAGTGCCACCTCCAGTTTAGCCAAATTATTTTGGTGGAGTCAGCAAGAAATTTTTTCCCAAGCGCGTTATTTTCTCTCGCAAGCGGATTGGTTAGCATTTCTGCTGCACGGTAAACTGGGAATTAGTGATTATCACAATGCCTTAAAGTTAGGTTATGATCTCGAAAATCTCTGTTATCCCCATTGGTTAGAGAATTTACCGATGTTTAATTTATTACCGCAAATTTTTGCCCCGGGTACAGCGATCGATACTATTAAACCAGATTTAGTGACTTGTTTTGCTATCCCGAAAGATTGTTTAATTTATACGGGAACCACCGACAGCATAGCGGCATTTTTAGCCAGTGGTGCTAATTCTTTAGGGGCTGCAGTGACATCTTTAGGTTCAACTTTAGTTTTAAAATTATTAAGTAGCCAGAGAGTTGATGATAGTAACTATGGCATCTATAGTCATCGCTTAGGAAATTTGTGGTTAACCGGTGGGGCATCGAATACGGGAGGAGCGGTGTTAAAGAAGTTTTTTTCTGATCAAGAATTGAGAAATTATAGTTTAGCAATAGATGGACAAAAAGAAAGTAATTTAGATTATTATCCCCTCCTAAAAGCTGGCGAGCGCTTTCCCATTAATGATCCTTTTTTACCCGCAAAACTGACTCCCCGCCCCGATAATCCTCTAGAATTTTTGCATGGTTTACTAGAAAGTATTGCTCGCATTGAAGCTTTAGGTTATCAGCGTTTACAGGCATTGGGAGCCAATAAATTAGAGCGAGTTTATAGTGCGGGTGGTGGGGCAAAAAATCCGACTTGGAGAATAATTCGTCAGCGTCATTTAGGGGTTCCCGTGCTTTTATCTCAACAGGATCAAGCGGCCTATGGTACTGCCCTATTAGCACAGCAATCGGTTACGCTCTTGAAATAGTCTCATAGGTAGGGTTTGCGGCAAAAAGTTTGTTGGTGGGGTTAGGAGTCGGTCGTTAGGAGATAGGAGATAGGGTGATACGGTTTTGGGGCGATAGGGTGATGAGACAGCTTCCCCACTTCCCCACTTCCCCACTTCCCCACACCCTACACCCTTCGTTAATTAACCATAATAGGGTGGCTCATTACCCGGTTTCCATTTGATATTACAGCCTAAACTGGGTTTTTGGTTCGTCGGCACCGGTTGACCGGCTAAAACCTTGTCAATAGCGGTGCGGAGATCTTTGCCTGTCACCGGTACGCCATTACTAGGACGACTATCATCCAATTGACCGCGATAGACTAGAATGCGCTGACTATCAAAGAGGAAAAAATCCGGAGTACAGGCTGCTGTGTAAGCTTTCGCCACTTCTTGGCTTTCGTCATAGCATAAATTGAATTTAAAGTCAAGAGTTATCGCCATTTTTTTCAAATTTTCGGGCGAATCATCGGGATATTTCTCCACGTCATTAGAACTAATGGCGAGGATGCCCAGATTGGTGTTAGCATAATCGCGACCTAGACGGGTAAGTTCTTCTTGAATGTGTTTAACAAAGGGACAATGTTCACAGAGGAAGATGACTAACAGAGCGGTTTTAGCCGCAAAGCTGTCCAGAGAAATAGTTTCACCCGAAACCACATCGGGTAAGGCAAAACTGGGAGCTTTTGTCCCCAGATCTAACATTGTGGACTCGGTGCGTGCCATAAAGTTTCTACTCTTTTCTATAGGGAGGACTGAGATTTTTATAGCATTTCATGCTTCATCGCGCAAATTTAACGCCTTAATCAGCATCAGTGAACAGTAAACAGTGAACTGATAACTGATAACTGATAACTGATAACTGCCATAACCTACTGAAACTGATTTGGCCAATTTTCGATCACACGCTGACTTTCGCGAGCAATAACTAAAGCGTTATCGGGGACATTTTTAGTGATAGTTGAACCAGCGGCCACGGTGACATTTTTTCCTAATTCTAGAGGAGCTACTAGAACACTATTTGCGCCAGTTTTTGTGCCACTGCCGATCATAGTTTGGTGTTTTTTCACGCCATCGTAATTAGCAGTAATGGTTCCCGCACCCACGTTAACTTTTTCCCCTAAAGTGGCATCTCCCAGATAGGATAAATGGGCAATATTGGTTTTATTGCCGATGTCACTTTTTTTAATTTCAACAAAATTACCGACTCGACAATTAGCCCCAATTTTCGCTTCTCCACGCAAATGAGCATAGGGACCAATACGACAACCAGAATCCACCTGACTATCAGAAATAACCGAAAATAAGACCGTCACATCGCTGCCTATCTGACTATTTTCGATTAAACTCCCAGGACCTATACGACAACCGGAAGCAATTATCGTCTTGCCGCGCAGATGGGTTTGGGGTTCAATAATCACATCGGCACTGAGGGTGACAGTATCCTCAATGGTGACACTATCGGGGTCAATAATGGTGACTCCGGCGGCCATCCAATCATCTTTGACTCTAGTTTGCAGGATATCATAGGCGGCGGCCAATTGTTTGCGATCGTTAATGCCGCTAATTTCTAAACAATCCTCCACATCCACAGCCATGACGGGATCGAGAAAATTGACCACATCCGTGAGATAATACTCACCTTGATCGTTATTGGGCGTTAAATTAGGCAGTATATCCGCTAATTTTGACCAATTAAAGCAGTATATACCCCCATTAATCCGGTGGTTTTGTCGTTGGCCATCGGTACAGTCTCTTTCTTCCACAATCTCCTTAACGAGATTATTGCCATCACAAAAAACTCGACCGTAACCTTTCGGGTTAGGGAGGTTAGCAGTTAAGAGGGTGGCAGCGTTACCATGGTCTTGATGAATCTGGAGAAGATTTTGCAAGGTTTCAGGACGCAACAGGGGAACATCGCCATTTAAGACCAACAAATCCCCCTGAAAGTCCTCTAAATGGGGGATTAACTGCTGAATAGCATGGCCAGTGCCTAACTGTTCCTTTTGTTCGACAAATTCGATATCCGCAAGATGCTGTAGAGTATTTCGCACCTGTTCTCCCTGATAACCGATAATTACCAGTTTTCGCTGGGG
The DNA here is from genome assembly GCF_003019735.1 of Microcystis sp. MC19. Taxonomy (NCBI): domain Bacteria; kingdom Bacillati; phylum Cyanobacteriota; class Cyanophyceae; order Chroococcales; family Microcystaceae; genus Microcystis; species Microcystis sp. MC19. Next base: position 4,679,239 of record NZ_CP020664.1, read on the forward strand.
ATGTAAGGATTCGCTGACATTAAGCACCCGTTCCACTAGCGAGCGACTGCCGAGGGGATGTAAAACTTTCGGAAGGCTGGACTTCATTCGGGTTCCCTTACCCGCCGCTAAAATTGCTACCGCTACCATGGTCATGCTTGCCAATATCGTTCGCGACTGAGTATATCGCACTACGATCCCTTTGGTTGCAAGAATTTTTCCCCTCTTTCATCCTGTGCCAGTTGAGAAACTACCATAAAAAGGTTTTCTTTAAGACATTGTTAAGGTACAATACACAAATTGAAACAATTAAACATAATTAGCACTCTATAGATACCGCTATGACAACTGTACTAACAAAGGAATCGTCCGCCATGAAACAGATTCGCACCACCTACCAGGCTGACCAACAGGTTAAATACCTGCATCTGGAAGCGGAAATCGAGGTACTGCTGCAACAACTGCAAAACCTCAAGCGTAAAAACCAAGAGAATCAACACCTAAATTAAAGAAAATTTCCCTAAGAATTCTCAAATCCCACCCTCTTATCGGCGAGAAGGTGGGAAAATGTTTTTTGAGAATTCCAGATAGGTGTAGATTAATGATCAATTTTGCCTTACAGCAAGCCTTCGCCCGTCGTCATGCCCTGAAAGTGATCAGTGGGTTAAATAATTTCGATCGCTCGCAGGTTCTCTCAGTAGTTAAAGCTGCTACAGCCGGAGGAGCAACTTTCGTCGATATTGCCGCTAATGCTGACCTAATTCGGGCAGTAAAAGCCTTGACAAATTTACCCGTGTGTGTATCGGCCGTTGAACCAGAATTGTTGGTGATGGCAGTGGATGCAGGAGCAGATTTAATTGAGATCGGTAATTTCGATAGTTTTTATGCCCAAGGACGCATTTTTGAAGCGGCGGAAGTTTTAGCCCTCACCCGTCAAACTCGCGACTTACTGCCCGAAATTACCCTGTCTGTGACAGTTCCCCATTTCCTACCCCTCGATGAACAGGTGAGACTAGCAGAAGCTTTAGTTAGTCAGGGTGCCGATATCATTCAAACCGAAGGCGGCACTAGCAGTCAACCCCGTCACGCCGGTATTTTGGGACTGATTGAAAAAGCCGCCCCGACTTTAGCGGCAGCCCACGCTATTTCCCATGCGGTTAAGGTTCCCGTCCTCTGCGCTTCCGGTTTATCCAGCGTTACCGCTCCTATGGCGATCGCTGCTGGAGCGGCCGGTATCGGTGTGGGTTCGGCGATCAATCAATTGGATAATGAAGTGGCCATGGTGGCAGCCGTGCGCGGTTTAGTCGAATCTCTGCAAGCACAACCGGTCTATATTGCCAACTAGAACAAATTTTGTCTAGATACGACGGAGAAGGGGCCGTTTTCCCTTCTCTTTTTCTCTCTGTCACCAGTTATCAGTATTCGGGAGTCAGGAGTCAGGAGGCGGTCGTCAGGAGTCAGAAGTCAGGAGATAGGAGATTATTTTATTTATTCTCCCCACACCCCACACCCCAATTCATAATTCATAATTCATAATTTATAATTCCCACACCCCACTTCCCCACACCCCCAACCCCATCAACTGTGGTAAAATGCGCTATGGCTCAAAACATTAGAGATAGAAGCACTCCACCATGATTCGAGATATCTTCATGCCCGCGCTCAGTTCCACCATGACCGAAGGAAAAATAGTTTCTTGGGTGAAGTCCCCCGGGGAAAAAGTCAGCAAAGGGGAAACGGTGTTAGTGGTCGAATCCGACAAAGCCGACATGGACGTAGAATCGTTTTATGATGGCTATCTCGCTGTAATTTTAGTCGAAGCTGGCCAGGAAGCACCCGTGGGGGAAGCGATCGCCTATATTGCCGAAACTGAAGAGGAAATTGAACTGGCCAAAGCTCAGGGAAAAACCGCCGCAACCGCCCCTAGCAAGCCTGTAGAGACCCCAGAAATCGCTCCGCCTCCCGTTTCGATCCCCGTCGCCGCCGTTAAAGATAATGGCCGTTTAGTCGCCTCTCCCAGGGCCAAAAAACTGGCTAAAGAATTAAAGGTAGATCTGAAAACCCTAGTGGGTAGCGGTCCCCACGGACGAATTACCGCCGAAGACGTAGAAAAAGCGACAGGAAAAGTCAGCACCGCCCCCGCTCCCGTCATTACTCCCCCGCAACCCGTCAGTGTGCCTGTAGCGGCTCCTAAAGCCCCGATTCCAACCAGCGCCCCGGTCGGTCGGACTGTTCCCCTCACCACTCTGCAAAAAGCCGTCGCCCAGAATATGTCGGTTAGCCTACAGGTTCCCACCTTCCAAGTGGGCTACACTATCACCACCGACCCACTGGATCAACTCTATCAACAGCTAAAATCCAAGGGTGTCACCATGACGGCCCTGTTAGCAAAAGCGGTGGCCAACACCCTCGCTAAACATCCTATAGTTAATGCCTGCTATAGCGACGCAGGAATTCAATACCACGGGGCGATTAACGTCGCTGTCGCCGTAGCTATGCCCGATGGTGGCTTAATTACGCCGGTTTTGCGCTCTGCTAACCAGATGGATATCTATTCCCTCTCCCGCAGTTGGAAAGATTTAGTTGATCGCGCCCGCAGTAAACAACTGCAACCGGAAGAATATAATAGCGGTACTTTTACCATTTCTAATCTGGGAATGTTCGGAGTCGATCGCTTTACCGCTATCTTACCCCCCAACCAAGGCGCAATCCTGGCAGTGGGTGCTTCCCGTCCCCAAATCGTCGTCCACAATAATGGTTTATTCGGAGTGCAAAAACAGATGACGGTTAATCTCACCAGTGACCACCGAGTCATCTACGGGGCCGATGCGGCCTCCTTCCTGCAAGACTTGGCTAAACTGATCGAAACCGAGGTACAGTCTTTAACTATGTAATCAGAATCTAGACAGCAGGAGCCAAGGGAGTTTCTCTCTAGCTCCTGTTTTGTTGTTACTAAAAAAATGTAAAGAATTAGCTAAAATGGGTTTAACCCTATCTATCACCCCAAACTATCGCCCAAACAAGGCCAAAAAAAGTGTTAATCTCAGGGAACTTTAAGATCTAAGCTAATATCGGTAAATTAACCCCCGATCTCGCCCTATATATTAAGCCTACAATAATTCGTATTCCCACGCCCTAACGCCTACCCATAGGAAAAAATGATCACAGAGAATAGTCGCTTACGTTCAGAATTTTTAAATACACAGGTTATCACTCGCAATACAGGCAAAAAACTCGGCGTTGTTAAAGATATCCTAGTAGATATCGATCAACGAGAAGTGGTTGCCCTAGGACTCCGCGATAATATCCTCTCCCTGTCGGGAATGCCTCAATATATGTATTTATCGAGCATCAGTCAGACGGGAGACGTGGTTCTTGTTGAAGATGATAACGTCTTGGAATCCGTCGATATCGATGCTTATACTCCCTTAATCGGTAGTGACGTGATCACGGAAACCGGCGAACCTTTAGGCAAAGTCCGCGATTATCAATTTGATCCCCTTAGTGGTCAATTACATTCCATTGTCATCGCTTCCCTGGGATTGCCTCTTATCCCCGAACAATTGATCAGTACCTACGAAATTTCTATTGAAGAAGTGGTTAGCAGCGGTCCGAATCGCTTAATTGTCTTTGAAGGGGCCGAGGAACGTCTCACGCAGGTTAGTGTGGGGGTTTTGGAACGTTTGGGTATTGGTCGTCCCCCCTGGGAAAGAGAAGAGGAAGAAGCTTATTATACCCCCGCTGCTCGTCCAGAAAATCAGTTAGGTACGGGCATTCCCCTCCGCACCCCCGTGGAAGCCGCTAAACCCGTTGAAGAACGCTGGAGTGAGGATGAATGGGAAAAAGAACCCCTGCGTGCCACTCCCCCACCGCAAAAACGGGCCGAGGCTCGTTATTATGAGGAAGAATACGAGGAAGAAGAAGATAACTGGGGAGAAGCTCGCTCAGAACACGCAGAAAGCTTTTCTCGTCCTCAGTACGACGATTACCAAGATAAGGCCGAGGATGATATGTGGGATGATGACGTGGAACCGGATTACAATCCCCCCCGGATCAATATCACCGAGAAGAAAAAGGAAAGAATCCCCGAATACGAAGACGGTTAATCTTTGACAGTCCCCCTATCCATTAGTTACACATTTCTTAACATAAAATTTGACAAAAAAAGAAAAGTGTGCTATGTGGACAAAGGGGGTTCTCTGGGGGGACTAAATATTTTTGGGATCACGTCGAGTGCATTGATTTGTCAGACCTTATAGATGTTCAATGAACTCTTCAACTGTGACTTGGGCTTGTTTCAGAATTCCACTTAATGTACCAACCTTCAATTCCTGATGTACAGGGACAACACAACCGATTTTGCCCTCTTCGGTTTCTTTCTTCATCACAACATGGCTACCTGTTTGACGAACTTGCTCGAAGCCTAAGCGTTCAAGAGATCTAATTGCCTCCCCACTAGAGATTCGTGGCAGCTTAGGCATAACTAACCTCAATACTGGTCACAAATCTAGGGGATGTTTCTGGTAAGGTAAATTCCTCTAGGTAAAGCCGTGTGGCTTCTTTCAATCCAGCAATCGCCTGCTCAATTGTTTCTCCTTGATCTACTGTGCCAACTTCTGGACATTCAGCAATGTACATATTATCTTCTTTGTACAAAATAACAGTAAAGATGCGATTTTTCATGGTGTCTTATCATCTCCAGCTTACTCTGAAAATCATAACATAACTGTTTCCTAATCGTTTGGTTAGAAAATAGTTATGTTTCCTGATCATTGACCCAACTCAAGCTTTTTGAAAAACTCTATAAGATATTAAGTTATTAGTAATTAATCCAATATTGTCCCACCTTCCTAGAATTGAGTGAGAAGATTGTGCAAAAACAAGCGTAGAGTTGATTAATCATTGAAATAAATTTGCCCCAATCAAACCGACTCGATGAACTGCTCGATGTCCGATTCTTACGAACCAAATTTGAGCATAGGTCAATCGGGCTAAAAGTTGATCGGAAGCTGTGAGGCTGTCTTTTGCTACTTCAAAAGCCCCTGTTTCAATATCTATGGCTACAATCTTCCCATGATTGCCTTCCTCGACTTGGGGGCGCACCTGAGATTGATAAATCTCTTTACCACGTCGGGCGAATTCTTCTTTGCTGTAGCGGAGTTGATTAACTGTCATTGTCCTGACCCCGTTGCAACTTTTGCCCCTCTATTTTAACCTAAACATTGGCAATCTTCGCTAACATTTCTCAACTGCGACCACAAAGGCTGCATCGCACTTAGACTCACAGTTTCAATCAATGTGCATGGTGCGTTCCCCAAAAATCTATTGGTGGAGCGGTAGAAGTTGCATTTGGGGAACGCACCCTACAAGATTGCGATCGCAGTGCGTTATACCTTAGCTCTTCGCAGACGCAGTTCTCTGTAACTCTTCCCATCGAACTCCATGACGCAGGCTCGATCAAAAGAGCTTAGATACTCATTATTCATCAACTGCTCATGCGGGCGAAGCATACTTGCGCCGACGCTGCCATCTAAGACAAGTAAAAGCAATGCCTCATCAAATCCATCACGCCATTTCAGAATATTCCGTTCTTTGTCGTCAAGCGCATTCTGTATTAGTTCGTCTGTTGTTTCACCGACCCAAAAGCTATCTGTGTAACTCCAATGAGGGGGGTGATCCCCTTCAAGTCGCATTACGCGAACATAGTCGATTTCTTCAGGCCAATCCGGCCCCCACAACTTTTCAGCACACAAGGTGAAATAATCTCCAATTTTAGGATCATACTTCTCAACCAATTTCACTAGCATCTCAGCTATTTTTCTTTCTCGCCTTGCGATCAGGTCAGCATCACGATAACTGCTAAAGGATACCTGGACATCAATCCATTTGTCGCTACGCCTTGAATGAATGTGGGAACAAGTTTTAACTACAGATTCATATATGCCACGACGCTTACGGTCGCGACTGCCAGACCCCTCTTTCTCGTCATTGAATAGATTCCTGATTTCGATTCCAATCGTAATAGAATCAATTCTTGCTATGATATCGGGTCTTTCCAGGTGATCTGGCACGTGCAGTTCTGCGTAGTGGCTCAATCCTCCTGCATCACGAAATAGCTTGACTACGTTTAGCTCGTAAAGTTTTTGGCTTTCTCTGGTCATGGCTCTAATCGGTATAACTACATATTATACAGAAACTTTCTGCATAACAGTCTCCAGAGCAACGATAGGGGTCAACTTCCTGTATATCACCCCGTCTTACAACATATATACTCATTTGTCAATAGGTAGTAATATTTAATCTGCTTATACTTCGAGTTTTGGTCTGAAAATGGGCGATCGATAGTCAAGCGATCGAGAGATGGGGAACAACTTATACTAAATCCGTTGAGTATAGGCTACATATCAAGACAGACAAAAGGCACTCATGCAAAAGGGAGAATAAATAATCAGTCTTTAATAACCAGATTTAGGATTATTTAACCTTCAATCCGGGCTATCACCGGGCAACCAATCTTCGATCACCTGCGCGATAGTATAGGGACAAAACTCGGGAAAAATGCTGAGGACTAAACCTGTTTGTCTGGCGGCTTCTCGACGCGCTCTGGTGTATTCCTTATCCAAAATTTGCGCGGGATAACCGCGTAAACTGGGACTATCCTCTAATTTGCGACGAATTTGCGATCGCCCATCATTGATGGAATCCAGCCAACTATCGGAGTGCCGTTGGGGTTGATATTGCCACTTGAGCAGATGAAGCAAAATTCGCTCCATTTGAGAACCAATCGCACTGCGTTCACTTTTCCCCAAATCCTCGATTTCCTCGATTAAATGCTCCCAGTCAATGGCATCCCAGCGTTGTTCCCGCAAAAGTTGAGCCGTATCCCGGGCCCAGAGAATTAAATCGCAATCGTAGGTGGTTGGCATAACCGGTTCCCTGTTTTTCAAGCTTTTCGGGTCATCTCTCCTGTTGTCACGAGTACCATGATCAGAACCTCACCGACCCTGCAGCTACAGCAGCAGAAAAGCTGGTGATATCAGCCCCTGGGCCGAACAACTCGAAGCCTGAAACGTTCATGATGCCGTTGATTACATAGTTACCCGCACCCACCCCGGCAGTGATTGTGTAGGTGCCAGGATTGAAAACCAGCGTATCTTGACCGCTGCCCCCCTGAAAAGTTCCTCTGCCGAAGCCTTTCAGGGTGTCATCGCCTGCACCTAGATTCGTTATACCGCTTCCGGCGAAACCACCGATTAAGGCATCAACTAAGTCCCGGTCACTGCCTGTATCAATGGTGCCATCGTTGTAGATACCGATGCTGCCAGATCCCATGCCAGATCCGATGATGTTGTCCTCGCTGATGCCCGTGTTGATGGTGACACCGGTGCTAATGTAGATGCCAGTGCCGCCAGGTCCCGTTGCGGATCCTATGATGGTGTCTTTATCGGGGCTGGTGTCAATGCTGATGCCGGCATTGATGTTACCGCTGGTGGTGTAGATGCCATAGGCTTTACCAGTTCCCGTGATGCGGTCGTCGCCGCTGCTGGTGTCAATGGTTCCACTGTTGTAGATGCCATAGTTCATACCAGCTCCCGTTGCAGATCCCGTGATGGTGTCATTGCGGATGCCGGTGTTGATGGTGTAACCAACACTGTTGTAGATGCCATAGGTGATACCAGTTCCCGTTGCAGTTCCTGTAATGCTGTCGTTATCGGCACCGCTGCCAGCACTGATACCAGTATTGATGGTTCTACTGTTGTAGATGCCATAGGTGAGACCATTTCCCGTGATGCGGTCGTTGCCGATGCCAGTATTGATGCTGCCGGAAGTAAGGATGCCATGGATACCACCAGTCCCCACGATTTCGTCGGAGCCGATGCCAGTTTCGATGGTACCGCTATTAGTGATACCAGAGCTACCAGGGCCAGATGCCGTTGCAGTTCCTGTGATGGTGTCGTTATCGGCGATGGTGCCACTGCTGATGCCGGTGTTGATGGTACCCAGGTTACTGATGCCATAGGCGAGACCAGATCCACTGATACGGTCGTCGCCGCTACCAGTGATGATGTTCCTGAAGCTGTTGTTGTAGATGCCGGAACTGTCAGATCCCCCAGCAGCTCCCATAATGGTGTCGTTGTCGGCACCGGTGTCAATAGTGCCGGTGTTGATGATGCCATGGATGGCACCAGTTCCCGTACTTTCAGTGCCACCTGTGATACTGTCGTTGCCAGCACCAGTATTGATGGTGCCACCAGTGTTGTTGATGCCGGCCGTGACACCATAACCGTCTCCTGTAATGGTGTCGTTGCCAGTGCCAGTGTCGATAGTACCGTCATTACTGATGCCGTAGTAATGCCCCCACCCTCTGATGGCGTCGTTGCCGGTGCCAGTGTTGATAGTGCCGCGGTTGATTTGGATGCCGTCGCCGCCACTACGTACAGATGTATCTTTAACTCCTGCAATGTGGTCGTCACCGTCACCGGTGTCGATTCTGCCAGAGTGGTAGATGCCAGATGCACTCCCTGTGGCAATTCCCCCAATGATATCCCTACCGCTGCCGGTGAGGATAGTGCCGGTGTTGTAGATGCCGCACCAGCCCTCTCCCGTGATGCTGTCATCATCGGCGCCGGTGCCACCGGTGTTGATGGTGCCAGAGTTGTTGATGCCGTAGCCGCTACCAAAACTACGACCCTCGATTCGGTCGTTGCCGCTGCTGGTGTTGAGGGTGCTCCTGCTGTTGAGGCCGATGCCGCTGATACCAGATCCTGTAGGCGTAGTTCCAGTAATGCGGTCGCCGCCGGCCAAAGCATCGACAGTCACATCAGTCGGAACAAGCCAACCTTCTGGAGAGGAAGCCAAATCCGCACCTGCCGTGAACGTAAATCTTGTGCTAAGATCGTAAGCCATGATCTTAAGTTCTTTTTTGCTAATAGAAACGTCATGGTAAAACACATACAAGAATTTGTCAATAGGTAGTAATATTGAATCTACTTATACTTCGAGTTTTGACCTGAAAATGGGTGATCAGATCAATAGAGCAGCAATTATTGTAGTTGGGTTGACCCAAGGAAACCCAACCAAGAGTAACCTTTGGGGTGGTTGGGTTGCGCTTTTTCAAGCGAATTGAGCTATTTTCGCCCCAGTATTGTTTCGCCCAACTCAACCCACGAGGCGATGCGCTCTGCTACGCAGTGCCTTTGGCATCGCACTATGAAGGCTTAAAACCTAAACTGAAACCGAGTTGAATACAGACTGCTTTCTCTATTTCTTGCCAATAAACGTCTTCTAAAACACCCTGTTTATTCTTAATTCTTTGAGAATCTACAGCCCTCATTTGACTTAAGTAGGTAGGCACAATTATTTGTAGGATGGGTTAGCGGTAGCGTAACCCATGCGGGCGTTGGGTTTCATGCTTCAACCCAACCTACGTTCATTTTATATTTAATTCCACCCACCTACTTAAGTTGATGTGTCGATCTCCGTCTAGTCCATTCTGCACTGTCGGGGTAATATTGACAACAAAAGGATAAGTCCTTTTCCCAGGCAACAATGGAGCAACTATTGTCGTTGTTCCATTTTGATTGCCAATATCGTTTTGTAAAATCAGGCAAGGGCGTTCTTTATCGGTTTCATAACCAACAACGGGTTTCAGATCGACCCACCATATCTCTCCTCGCTTATAGGTTAGTCTTCCATTAGGCATTTAGACCATCGCCCACTGCAATATCCCAGACAGAAATTTCTGCTTGCATCTCTGGATCATTGGCCTGATCTTTATAAGCATCTTCTAGCTCTTTCATAAAAACCCTTTTCTTCTCTTGCCAGAGAACATCATTGATAAAGCGGCTACGATTGCTTGCTAGTCGATCTACAAAGTCCAAAACTTCGTCGTCTAAGGTTATGCTAACTTTCTTACTCATTGCCCTAAACTGCCCACGACAGCCCAGTAGGATTAGCTCATCATACTAACTAATCCTACATTAATTGTCAATGCCTGCCTCTGATCTTTAAGTAGATTGAATGTCTAACGCTTGAACTCACCCGCCGTCACTAACTTTGGATGATAGCAGTAGTTTAGCAATTATTTTAGGTTGGGTTGACCCAAGGAAACCCAACAAAGAGTAACCTTTGGGGTGGTTGGGTTGCGCTTTTTCAAGCGAATTGAGCTATTTTCGTCCCAGTATTGTTTCGCTCAATCCAACCCCCGCGGCTTAGACTCACAGTTTCAATCCATGAGCATGGTGCGTTCCCCAAAATCGATCAGTGGAGCGGTAGAAGTTGCATTAGGGAACGCACCCTACAAGATTGCGATCGCACTGTCAGAGGTAAGGTCAAAAAGCCTGTGAACCCTGTATCAATAACAGCATCAATTACTTGCCTCTGTTTACTCTCATTGCTTACGACTAACCTAAGCCTCGCCTCGCAGTTTTGATCAACAATTCCGTTCATCATAAAGTTAAAGCAGACGACCTACGCCAAAGCGGTGAACGCCTTTATGTCCAATTCGGACACGCCAGATTTGAGCATCAGGGTTTCGTTCAAGCAATCGATTAGAAGCAGTTATTGTGTCATTGGCAAGCTCAAAAGCACCTGTTTCAATATCTATGGCTACAATCTTCCCATGATTGCCTTCCTCGACTTGGGGGCGCACCTGAGATTGATAAATCTCTTTACCACGTCGGGCGAATTCTTCTTTGCTGTAGCGGAGTTGATTAACTGTCATTGTCCTGACCCCGTTGCAACTTTTGCCCCTCTATTTTAACCTAAACATTGGGAATCTTCGCTAACATTCCCCAACTGGGCCCACAAGAGCGGCATTGCATTTAGACTCACAGCTTCAATCAATGTGCATGGTGCGTTCCCCAAAATCGATCGCTGAAGCGGTAGAAGTTGCCTTAGGGAACGCACCCTACAAGATTGCTAACCAATAACCTCAATGGTCCGGTGCATTGGGGTTGTTAGGTTCGCGATCGCCATGACTTTGGATCACGCCGACCATGAAAAATTGCGGTCACAACGACCCGACTTGAAATCACTCGATAGTAGACAGCATATGGGAATCGTCTGATGACTGCTCGTCGAATGTCCAGATAAACGATTGCATAAGACTCTGGCATCATGCCGATCTGATTGAGTAAGTCATCTACACAATCAATAAATTCATCACCCAAACCAGCTTGTTGACTCTCATACCAATCATAGGCATCCCTGAGGTCGTCACGGACTTCTGGACGAAATACCAGTACATACTTCATGCTTGCTTTCTGACTGATGCTTTCATCTCTTCCCAGGTGAGGACGTTATCGGGATCATTATTATGACCCTCAATCCGCTGATCGAGTTCGTGTTTTTGCGCCTCGGTTAAATCAGGATACACCTGTTCCACTGCAATACTGTCCCAAATCGCTTGAACCAGAAGGATTCTATCCTCAACACTTAAAGTTGTAATTTCATTTAGTGTAGCCGCGATATCCATACAGACAAGCTCCCGATTCAGATTGAGCGAGTAGTTCTAACAAGTTGTCATGGGTTCGGACTTGAAGCGTTAGTTTAGGCATACATAGTGATGACTCAAATACTAAGCGACCTGACTATACATTATAGGTCAACTTTCTGCATAACACTCTCTGGGGTAACGATATAGGTCAACTTTCTGCATATCACCCCGCCCTACAACATATATACTCATTTGTCAATAGGTAGTAATATTTAATCTGCTTATACTTCGAGTTTTGGTCTGAAAATGGGCGATCGATAGTCAAGCGATCGAGAGATGGGAATGACCACGACTTTAGGAGATTATGCAACGGTGAACAACTTATCGGCAGGTTTCCAGGGGGCTAAAACCATAATCCGGGAGATTCCGGGCATCTCCGCAAGTCAGCTAAGAGCCATTGACCCCAGAAAAAATCTTCAGAGCTATAACTACTATAACTAATAGCCGCTCCCCAATAACTGATCACTGAGAGACAGCTAAACTAAAAAGCCGTGCTAAAATCAGCATATCTAGGGTCGCTTGTGTAGGTGATGGATAGGCTATGTTTGAAAGATTTACGGAAAAAGCCATTAAAGTAATCATGCTCGCCCAAGAAGAAGCCCGCCGCCTTGGCCATAACTTCGTGGGAACAGAGCAGATTTTACTAGGACTAATTGGAGAGGGAACGGGAGTTGCCGCCAAAGTCCTCAAGTCCATGGGTGTCAATCTCAAAGATGCGCGCGTGGAGGTGGAGAAAATCATCGGTCGCGGTTCCGGATTCGTAGCCGTGGAAATTCCCTTCACCCCCAGAGCCAAACGAGTTTTAGAACTCTCCCTCGAAGAAGCCCGTCAACTGGGCCATAACTATATTGGCACAGAACACCTCCTTTTAGGACTAATTCGCGAAGGGGAAGGTGTGGCCGCTAGGGTTCTGGAAAATCTCGGCGTGGATCTCTCGAAAGTTCGCACCCAAGTGATCAGAATGTTAGGGGAAACCGCCGAAGTGGCCGCCGGTTCATCTTCCCAAGGTCGCACTAAAACCCCGACTCTTGATGAATTTGGTTCCAATCTCACCCAAATGGCCAGCGAGGGTAAACTCGATCCCGTGGTCGGCCGACAAAAGGAAATCGAGCGCGTTATCCAAATTCTCGGTCGTCGTACCAAAAATAACCCAGTCCTAATCGGGGAACCGGGGGTCGGTAAAACAGCGATCGCAGAAGGATTGGCCCAACGCATTGCTAACAAGGATATTCCCGACATTCTCGAAGAAAAACGGGTTGTCACCCTCGATATCGGCTTGTTAGTGGCGGGAACCAAATATCGCGGCGAATTTGAGGAACGCCTCAAAAAAATCATGGACGAAATTCGCCAAGCGGGTAACGTCATCCTTGTGATCGATGAAGTTCATACTCTCATCGGTGCTGGGGCAGCCGAAGGGGCGATCGATGCGGCCAATATTCTCAAACCGGCTTTGGCCCGGGGAGAACTGCAATGTATCGGCGCGACGACCTTGGATGAGTATCGCAAACATATCGAACGGGATGCGGCTCTAGAAAGACGTTTTCAACCGGTTATGGTCGGTGAACCCTCCGTAGAAGAAACGATCGAAATTCTCTACGGTCTCCGGGAACGCTACGAACAGCACCACAAACTAAAAATCTTAGATGAGGCCCTGGAAGCGGCGGCGAAATTGTCCGATCGCTACATTAGCGATCGCTTCTTACCGGACAAAGCGATCGATTTAATCGATGAAGCTGGTTCGAGAGTGCGCTTGATTAATTCCCAATTGCCACCGGCTGCCAAGGAATTAGACAAGGAACTGCGGCAAATTCTCAAACAAAAAGATGACGCGGTGCGCGGTCAAGACTTCGAGAAAGCCGGGGAATTGCGCGATCGGGAAATGGAAATCAAAACCCAGATCCGGAATCTCGCATCTACCAAAAAAGGCGAAGATGGCAACGATGAACCCTTTGTGGATGCCGAGGAAATCGCCCACATCGTCGCTTCTTGGACTGGGGTTCCCGTCAATAAACTGACCGAAACCGAATCCGAGAAACTGCTGCACATGGAAGATACCCTACATCAGCGTCTCATCGGTCAAGAGGACGCAGTAAAAGCGGTGTCTCGTGCCATTCGTCGCGCTCGCGTCGGTCTGAAAAATCCTAACCGTCCCATTGCTTCCTTTATCTTCTCCGGTCCAACGGGGGTGGGTAAAACCGAGTTAACTAAAGCTCTGGCCGCTTATTTCTTCGGTTCTGAAGATGCGATGATCCGTCTCGATATGTCGGAATACATGGAACGGCACACGGTTTCTAAGTTAATCGGTTCGCCTCCGGGTTACGTTGGTTACAACGAAGGGGGACAATTAACGGAAGCGGTGCGTCGTCGTCCTTATACGGTGGTGCTATTCGACGAAATCGAAAAAGCTCACCCCGATGTCTTCAATATGCTTCTGCAAATCCTTGAAGATGGACGTTTGACCGATGCCAAAGGTCGCACGGTGGACTTTAAAAATACCCTGTTGATCATGACCTCGAACATCGGTTCTAAGGTGATCGAGAAGGGTGGCGGTGGTTTAGGTTTCGAGTTTGCTGATAATCAAGCCGAGGCCCAGTATAATCGCATTCGATCGCTGGTTAATGAGGAATTAAAACAGTATTTCCGTCCAGAATTCCTCAACCGTCTCGATGAGATTATTGTCTTCCGTCAACTCAATAAGGAAGAAGTCAAGGAAATCGCCGAAATCCTGCTCAAGGATGTGTTTAAACGTCTGACAGAACAAAATATTACTTTGTCTGTTACTGATAAGTTTAAAGAACGCTTGATCGAGGAAGGTTATAATCCGGCCTACGGCGCTCGTCCCTTACGTCGTGCGATTATGCGTCTGTTGGAAGATGTTCTGGCTGAGGAAATTCTCTCCGGACGGGTTTCTGATGGGGATACGGCTATGGTCGATATCGATGAGGAAGGTAAGGTGAAAGTAATTTCCGGTGAAAGACGTGAGTTAATCGCTCCCGTGATTGAATAACTTCTCACTGGAATTAGTTAAATAAAGGGTGGGCTTTTTGCTCACCTTTTCTCGTAAAGATAGGGGGAAAAAGTGCGATGAAAGTTTGGGTTGTGGGCTGTGTTTTGTTATTTTTGTTGGTGGAATTTTATCAGTGGGCAAAGGGTTTTATTTTACCTTTACCTATCTATATTTTTGCTGGAGCTTTGCTATCGATCGCTTCTAATTATTCTCAAGATATGAGCAATTTATTTGCTAGAAATGAACAGGTTTATCAAACTGCTAGTTTAAGTGATGTTCCTGACATTTTGACGGCAGAAACCGCAATTACCAGCCTAGAAGCGGCAGATCAGAAGATAGTAAAAAGCGGTGTCGCTGAATCAAGACATGAAGACTAAATTGTGCCTCCTATCCACAAGTTACCTTAGTGCTAGGTTTTAAAAATTGCCGAGAGGACAATTGATACTTAAAATCAGCAACGCCCTATAACTTTTCAAACAGGTTCTAAGAATAGATGATCATGAAAACAGTCACAAAATTAGCTCTTATTGCCCTACTCTGGATAACAATAATCAATCCTGCCAACTTACCTCCAGATACCGATGTTAGGCTAAAAATGGCCCATGCCCTGTGGACAGGAACTGAGGAAGTTTCTTTACCCCCAAATTATCGTCCTTCCTCTCGATTAGACCGTGTTGGTGTTTTAGGAGTAGATGGAAAACGATATGAAGCTTATGATATAGGACAATCATTATTAATGTTGCCCGCAGATTGGATTGGCACTCAACTCTCTAAAGTTTTTCCTAGTATTAAGCCTTATTTATTACGAGAATTTGCGGTTAGTTTTCTTGTAGTTATCCCTCTAAATGTATTAGTTGTTCTCTCTTGTTATTGGTTACTTAGACTATTTGATTTTCAGGAGAAAATTGCGGCATCTGCTAGTTTGATTTGGTTGCTAGGTACTACCGTTCTCCACTATGCACAAACTTTTCAACAAAATAATCCAGTCCTACTTTGTGTGATTTTAGGTTATGCTTGTGCTTTAGCTTATATTAAAACTAACAAAGTACCTTATGTTTTTTTGAGTGGATTGGCAATCGGAGCAGCTATTATAATTCGCTCCACAACTATCATTTATGCTCTCACAGTTTTTGGGTTTCTAATTAGCTGTCTAATTTATAAAAATTTCAAGCTTAATCAAATCTTTAAGACAGCCATACTCTGGAACGTCGGCTTATTTCCTTTCCTTTTTGTCAGTAGATTATTTAATTACTTACGCTTTGGGGATTTTTGGACAACGGCAGCATCCTTAAGCATTGAGCAAATACGCAATGGAGCAATCTTTTCAGGGTTGCCAGAATTGCCCCCTAATTATCCTTTCATACACCCTCCCTACGTTGGTATTCTCGGCGTTCTCTTCTCGCCAGCTAAAAGTATATTTATTTACGACCCGTTTCTTTTACCATGTTTAGTATTAGGGATTATTTTATTTAACAAATTAACACCTTATATACGAATATATTTTATTTCCTCAATTTTTGCACTTGTCTTTCATATTATCTTAACCAGCAAACTGGATTTCTGGCATGGAGATGGTTCTTGGGCTGCTCGTTATCACGTTACCTCAGTTCAGCTACTACTTCTCCCCTTAATAGCTTTGCTAATCTTAGAGATGTTATCGGTTAATCGGCTCAAACGATGGTTAATTAGCAGCTTGGTTGTTCTTTCTATTTTGGTTCAATTTGCTTCTCTTGTCTTTGACCCTAGTGTAAATAGTGGTGCGGTCAACTTTGCAGAACCAAAAAGTTTTTTGAGGTTTCGTTTAGGTGAACGTATCGACAGTGTTAGTTGCTTAATTGGTCTTTCTCGATCCCAAAGTTGCTTAACTGAGGAAAAGTACAGTAAGTCTGCTCTCGCCGGTAGAAAGTACAGTAAGTCGGATCTCGCCAGTAGGGTGTATTTCTGGCCTCTTAAATCCAACAAAGCGCAAGGATTGCTCTGGAAAATTTGGGGATTCCTCTTGCTCACAGCTTTGATCAGCACTCTACTTTTCCTGGTGATTGGGTAAGCTGTTCGTAATTTAAATTGCTTGTTGAGACGAGGCAAGAGGTAAGAGGCAAGAGGCAACAGTAAAGGGATTGAGGGAGATTCGGCTAATCTTAAGAATAAGCACTTTAAATGCGTCTTAGCTTAGTAGTGATGGAGACTTAATATCTTGGCAATTGGGCATTGTAGATGATTATCCATTTTTTGGGAGAACGATAGACTCTGTTCGACCAATGAGGAAGTCAAGGAAATCGCCGAAATCCTGCTCAAGGATGTGTTTAAACGTCTGACAGAACAAAATATTACTTTGTCTGTCACCGATAAGTTTAAAGAACGCTTGATCGAGGAGGGTTATAATCCGGCCTACGGCGCTCGTCCCTTACGTCGTGCGATTATGCGTCTGTTGGAAGATGTTCTGGCTGAGGAAATTCTCTCCGGACGGGTTTCTGATGGGGATACGGCTATGGTCGATATCGATGAGGAAGGTAAGGTGAAAGTAATTTCCGGTGAAAGACGTGAGTTAATCGCTCCCGTGATTGAATAACTTCTCACTGGAATTAGTTAAATAAAGGGTGGGCTTTTTGCTCACCTTTTCTCGTAAAGATAGGGGGAAAAAGTGCGATGAAAGTTTGGGTTGTGGGCTGTGTTTTGTTATTTTTGTTGGTGGAATTTTATCAGTGGGCAAAGGGTTTTATTTTACCTTTACCTATCTATATTTTTGCTGGAGCTTTGCTATCGATCGCTTCTAATTATTCTCAAGATATGAGCAATTTATTTGCTAGAAATGAACAGGTTTATCAAACTGCTAGTTTAAGTGATGTTCCTGACATTTTGACGGCAGAAACCGCAATTACCAGCCTAGAAGCGGCAGCAGCGGAGGATAGTAAAAAGCGGTGTCGCTGAATCAAGACATGAAGACTAAATTGTGCCTCCTATCCACAAGTTACCTTAGTGCTAGGTTTTAAAAATTGCCGAGAGGACAATTGATACTTAAAATCAGCAACCCCCGATAACTTTTCAAACAGGTTCTAAGAATAGATGATCATGAAAACAGTCACAAAAGTAGCTCTTGTTGCCCTACTCTGGATAACAATAATCAATGGACAAGAGTTATTATTGCTCAACCGAAACTACGGCTATAAATTATAATCTAGAACAGGGGGAAATAGCCAACTTTCTGAAAGTAAGAAAAATATAAACTGAGCAATTTTTCATCAATAACGGGACAGGAGATAGATAGCTCTGTTAATTCTATCAATGTTCGAGTTGCGTCAAATTCTAGCTTATCAGGGGAAAATAGTTTTGACAGTTTCAAAAGCAGTAATAAAGATGAGTATAGTGTATTCTTGGGAGACCGGGATAATTGATACTTTAATTCGGCATAAAAATTATCATAATTAACTTTTTCTAAGGAATAGCCTAAAAGTTGAAGAGAATTAAAGAAAGTTTCCCAGGAAATTAGCTGAGAATTAATTAAATGAAATACTTTGCCAGCATGGTTTTTTTGCTGGGATAAACCGACAATTGCCTGACTGACATAATCAACGGGAACGATATCTATTTGTGTGTTTAAAGCGGGGAATTTTTTTAATTGAATACAACCCTTTAGCAAAATACACAGGAAATCTTGGAAATTACCGTTAATCCCCGTTTTACTATTCCCGATAATTCTTGAAGGACGATAAATACAAGCAGGTAATCCTCTTTTTTGTGCGACCATCACTAATTGTTCTGCCACCCATTTACTTTGGCGATAACCTCCTTGAAGATTAACAAAATTAGGGCTATCCATTTCGGTGATTCTGCCAATTTCCTCCTGATTATCACCGAGAAAAACCCCAAGAGTCGAAACAAAATGAACAGGTTTAGTTTGCTCCCTACTAGCTAATCTTAGCACTTCCTGCGTCCCCAACACATTTACCGGTTTTAAGGTGGAGTAGGGACGAGCAGAGTTAACCCAAGCTCCATTGTGATAAATAATATCAATTATTGCCGCTAATTCCTCAAATGCTAGTTGAGAAAGACCGAATAAATGTTTCCCTAAATCTCCAACAATAGGAATAATACGAGAATTAAAACCATCTTGCCAAAGAGAATAAAACTCTAAGTTTTTTTGAAGACGATTTTTACCCTCCTCTATATTAGAACAGCGAACTAAACAATAAATATCTGCGCTGGTTTTCTGGAGAAGTTCTTCGAGTAAATAAGCACCAAGAAAACCAGTTGCTCCTGTCAATAAGATAGCTTTTGGCTCTAGTACATTCTTGGAAAGCGATTGCTCAAATTGAATCGAGGAATCCAAATTTACTTCCGCTTTCAGGTCTAACTGTTGAGTCACAGGTTTAGTCATGTGTTTTTTAAATCCCTTCTAGAGCAACCTGATGAATAAGTTCGGCATCGGAGAGATAGGGAAATCTTTGCCAAAAACGAGACCATGTTACTAAATATATCTCTTGTTCTTCTTGAGGAAATCGCTTAAGTTTCTCCTCAAATAGATTTTTATAACGGTCTATTTCTGCTTTTAAATAATGGTGTGCTTCCTCTCCATAGAATTTTTGAAACATCCAGTAGGTATTGTAACTACCTGCTGCCATATCCTTTTTGTAGGAACGAAGATCATCATTAAATTCTAGTAAAACTTCTAGAGGTGACATCAGATCAAAAATTTCACTTCTGTAGGGTTTACCTGAAATCTGAACGAGAGCAGAGTGTAGAATCCTCAAATCAGAAGACCTTAGTTCAGAGGCAAGAAGTAAGTCCTCATAAGTTATTTTTTCAGAAGCAATTAGCTGACCTTCTAATTCAATATATTTACCTAAGTTGTCTGCTTGTGCTAAAATTGCGGAGCCTTCTACACCAAGTTCATGCAACAGAGATTCAATAATTTTTTTTCTGGCATCCCAGGGAGAAACTTGAGTTAATAGTGAGCCATCTTTTTGATTACTCTCTTCTAGTTCTACATCGGTTTCGTAGATCAGATATTCAATAAATGCTAAGAGGGGATAAAATTCAAAAAATTCATCATCATAAATGTTATAAATTGGACAATATATTTTGAAAAACGGCTTTAAAACTGAAGTAGCTTTATAGATACTATAATAGGAAATATAAGGGATTTGACTAACGGTTTTTTTTCTTTCAATCATCCCAGGGGACATTTGCGGGTTCATTTTAGTTTCTCCTTTTTGAATTTTTAAACAAATAAGTTTCCGCAGTCAAATAACAGGTTTAAACCCCTTCTAAAACAGTCTGACGAAGAAGTTCAGCACTAGAGAAATAGGGAAATACATCTTGCCATAAACGAGACCATTTTGCTGAATAAACTTCTTGTTCTTGTTGAGATAATCCTTTGAGGGTTGCCTCAAATAGATTACTGTAACGGTCTATTTCTGCCTTTAAATAATGGTGTGCTTCCTCTCCATACAATTTCTGAAACATCCAGTAGGTGTTATAGTTACTGGCTGCTCTATCCTCTTGATAGGAACGAAAATCATCATGAACTTCTAGCAAAATGTTGATCGGTGACATCAGCTCAAAAACTTCAGTTTTGTAAGGTTTACCTAGTATTGAAATTAAAGTAAAGTAAAGCATATTGATATCGGAAGACTGCAATTCAGAAGCACGAATCACCTCTTGATGAGTTATTGTTTCAGAATTCACTAACTGACTGCCAAGGTGAAAAAATTCTCCTAAGTTCTCCATAGCATTTAGGATAGTAGGATGTTCTACATTAAATTCCTTTAAAAAAGATTGAATGATTTTCTTTCTAGCATCCCATGATAAGTTATTCTGTTGATTGCTTCCTAGATCAATATTGACTTCATGGATTAAAGATTCAATCAATGCTAAAACTGGATAACATAAAAGAAACTCATCAAGAGAAACGTCGTCAATCATATTATATTGCTTAAAAATAGATTTAAACATAAAAGCAGTTTTGTATAGACTATGATAAGAGATGTAACGGGTTTGACTGCTTGGTTGTTTGCTTTTAAGACGCTCATACAAAATCTCTAAGTCCTGTAGATTCATTTTTGATGCTCCTAATTTTGAATTTTCCAATGAATAGTGATGCAGATTTTAATAATAGCAGGCTATGGGATGGCTAATTATTCATTATTTTCGACCCCTTCCAGAGCTACTTGACGAATAAGTTCAGCACTAGAGAGATAAGAATATCTTTTCCAGAAACGAGACCATTTTTTTGTATATCTTTCTTGTTCTTCTTCAGGAAATAGCTTGAGTTTCTCTTCAAATAGATTTTTATAACGGTCTATTTCTGCTTTTAAATAATGGTGTGCTTCTTCTCCATACAATTTCTGAAACATCCAGTAAGTATTGTAATTACCTGCTGCCACATCCCTTTTATAGGAACAAAAATCATCCTGAAATTCACTCAAGATTTCTGTCGGTGAGAGAATTTCAAAAATTTCCGCTCTGTAGGATTTACCTGACATCTGAACTAGAATAGTGTGGATAATCCTCAAATCAGATGAACGCAATTCGGAAGCACGGATTACATCCTCTAATGTTATTTTTTCAGAAGCTACTAGCTGACTTTCTAATTCAATGTATTCACCTAGATTCTCCATGTGATTTAAAATCCTAGGGTTTTCTAAATCAAATTCTTTTAAAAAAGATTGAATGATTATTTTTTTGGAATTCCATAGAGAACGTTGAGTTAATGGGGTGCTATCCTTGGGATTGCTCTCTAACTCTATATCAGTTTCATAGATCAGAGATTCCACAAGTGCTAAGAGTGGAGAAAATTCAAAAAACTCATCATCAGAAATATTATAAATCGGACAATATAGCCTTAAAGAAACGTGGATTACAGAAATAGCTTTGAATAGACTATGATAGGAAATGTAAGGGATTCGACTAATAGTTTGTTTGCTCTTAAGCCGCTCAATGGATATCAATGGGGTCATTTGGTTTTCTCCTTGTTTTGAATTTTTAAGCAAATAAGTTTATGCGATAAAACAACGGGTTTAAACCCCTTCTAAAACAGCTTGACGAAGAAGTTCAGCACTAGAGAAATAGGGAAATACATTTTGCCATAAACGAGACCATTTTGATGAATAAAATTCCTGGTCTTGTTCAGATAATTGTTCAAGAGTTGCTTCAAATAGCTTACTGTAACGGTCTATTTCTGCTTTTAAATAATGGTGTGCTTCCTCTCCATACAATTTCTGAAACATCCAGTAGGTATTATAATTACCGGCTGCCCTATCCTCTTGATAGGAAAGAAAATCATCATGAAATTCTAGCAGAATATGTATGGGTGACATAATCTCAAAAATTTCATCTCTATAAGGTTTACCTGACATAGCAATCAAGGTACAGTGGAGAATTAACTCGTCAGAAGACCGCAATTCAGAGGCACGAATTACATCTTCTAATGTGATTTTTTCAGAGGTGACTAGCTGACTTTCTAATTCAAAATACTGACCCAAATTCTCTATGTGCTTTAATATTGTAGGAGCTTCTAAATCAAATTCTTTTAAAAGAGATCGAATGATGATTTTTTTAAAATCCCACAGAGAAGACTGACTTGATGAGCTGCTATCCTTTTGATTGCTTTCGATCTCTGCATCAGTTTCATAGACAAGGTATTCAATAAATGCTAAAAGGGGATAATATTCAAAAAACTCATCTAGTGAAATATGATAAATCGGGCAATAATGCTTGAATATGAATTTGAGACTGGGAGTAGCTTTGTATATACTATGATAGGAAATATAATGATTGCGACTGATGGGGTGTTTGCTTTTAAATCTCTCAAGATTTGCTTGTAAGTCCATTTTTGTGTTTCCTTATTTTAAGTCGTGGAAGGATCGTACCATATCTAGGAAAATAATCACCAATAAACTGGGAATTTATCAGACTAATCCTAGGTATAACTCAATACATTTCATAACCCGCCTCTTGACATAATGGTTGACAATAGGTGTTTAATTTTTCGATATCTGCCGGCTCTATTGAGTCTTTCCATCCGTCTATTTTACCCATTCTAAATGTTCTAGCAGAAGGGTTATAAATCTCCCCCAACTGAGAAGCAATAGTTTCATTAAAAGGAATATCCAAATGGTGGCAAATTTTTTCCATCGTCTCCCTTTGTTTTTCCGACTTGCCACCTCCCTGTTCTCCCACCAGATCCTCAAAACGGATAAATAAACAATTTTGCTCTTGAGACCAAGCTAACATAGAACGGAACACTTCAGCAAAATTTCTGATTTCTACTCCCGCTTTTGCCGCATAGCCTCCCACTAAAATAAAATCTAATCTTTGGCTAGGAGACATGGACTTAAAATCCTCTTCTAAAAAGTGTCTTGCCGGCATTTTTCCCGTATCTAAAACAAAGGGAATTGAGGAAGCTATAACAGCACGAGGATCACGAATAATGAAGATATGCTGATAATTTAATTCCTGAAGAATTGGGGTTAACAGAGGTGTCCAAGGAATATGACCTAAAATGTATTGCTTTTCGGCAATCAGAGTTAACCAATGTCGAACAATCGCCAAATCTACATAGTAGGGAGTTAAAGCCCCTATGCTAATCTGTTTTTGGCTAAATTGGGTTTGATGCTCGATTCTTTTTTTAACTTCTCGATAGTTAAAAAATAGAGGCACTTCTTGAACTTCTCGATCCTCAAAATGTTCTTTATAGCCCAGAATTTCAACGGACTTAGCCAACAAATGAGTGCCACTTTTAGGCAAAGAATTAATTAGTAATCGCTTGGCTGCTAACTCGGTATAGGACATCGCTTTTGAGTTAAAAGTATTGATCATTGTTCGTGGCTTTAAAACATTCCTATGGGGGGAACATATTCCGAATCAATTCGCACATCTAAGACGGTAGGTTTGCCATCCCGATAAATTGCCTCATAATCTAATTCATGCAAGTCTTGACTATTACGAATAATATAACCATTCGCTCCCATTCCCCGAGCAATTTGACTAAAATCTACTGATGGTAAAGCAAACTCTAGGGGTTCTACTCCCGTTTGAAGATGTCGGTGTTTAACCATACCAAAAGATTGATCATTAAGAATGATAAAAATAATCGGTAATTTTTCAGCAACAGCAACAGCAAGTTCGTTACCGTGCATTAGAAAACATCCATCACCTGTCAGACAAACCACTGGGGTATTTTTTGCCCCCATAGCTGTTCCAATCGCACTGCCAATTCCCCAACCCATGGGAGCAGTTGCCACAGCTAAACGGAAATTTTCCGGACGGGGTGGGAAGAAATAGTGAATTGTCCAAGCTAACCAATTACCCACATCGACTAAATAGCGGGTTTCCGGGGGAAAATGTTGTAGGAGTTCACCGATTAATTGCTGGGGTTTAACAGGGGAATTATCCTCTGAAAGTCGATAGCTATCCGGTTCTTTAACGGTAATGTGAGCGGGTTGATAAGGCTGGGAAAATTCAGGGGATAAGCTCGCTGATAACTCCGGTTTTAATTGTCCCCTTTGCCGAGTTTTCTGTAATCTTTTTAGTAATTCTGCCAAGGTAGTTTTGATTGTACCTTGAATGTGTAAACTGGCCATCGGAGAACTTTTAAAATAGTCCCTTGCGTGATGAATATGAACTATTTTTTTAGTTAACAATTTCTGATCCCAAGCCGAGGTTTCCCATTGGCCTAAGTTCATCCCAGCCGCTAAAATTAAAGCAACAGAATCATCGGTTAAAGCTTGACGGGCCGTTTGATGTCCGGCGAAACCAAAGACCCCTTTTACTAAAGGATGATAAGGATTAACACAGGTTTTACCACCTTGAGTTGTGACAATAGAAGCGTTAATTAATTCGGCTAATGCCATAATTTCTGGGGTGGCTTCCGTACAATCTTGACCAACCCAGATGGCGATGGTTTGACCTTGGTCTAAGATATTGTTTATGGTACTATCAAGCTCATCTAAGGCTTTTAAATCAACTAATGCAGCAGCTTGAGTCGCTACCTGGGGATAAGCAAGGGATGAGGGAGACTCAACCCGGAAAATATTCACAGGAATACTAAGATGAGCCGGTCCAAAAGGTGAATGTAAAACTGTTGTTAATGCCGCTGCCAATTTTCTTTCTAATTGATTAGGGTGGGTGACGAGGGTGTTATAACGGGTACAGTGCTTAAACATGGCCACTGTATCAATGGTATCAGGCGATGATTCTTGAAAGGCACTCCAGCTAAAATTAGGTAGGGCAGTTTGTGCGGTGATAACAAGTAAAGGTATCCCTTCGGCATAAGCTGAGGCTAATCCTGTAATGAAATTGGTGCTACCCGGTCCAGTTGTGCCGCAGCAAACCCCGATTTTTCCCGTTTCACGAGCATAACCATCAGCCATAAAAGCGGCACCGGTTTCGTGACAAGTCAAAACGGCACGAACCCCCCCGCGTCTTTCACTGCGTGCTAAGGCTTCGTAGAAGGCACTATTATGTCCTCCCGGGATGCCGAAAACGTATTCTACCCCTAATTGCTCTAAATAATCGACAATTAGGTCACTCATATTTCTTGGCTGGATTTGTTCTGGCTCTGTCAAGGTAATGGGAGAAGAGGCTTGTGAAATCATTAGATTTTGTCTTGTTAATGGACTATTGTTAGAATATCTCACATAAGTAGCTAGGTGGAATTAAATTAAAAATGGATTTTAGGTTCTATCCCCCCTTGCCCCCTTAATAAGGGGGGTGCCGATAGGCGGGAGGATCAGATTAATTAGAACCACTCACATAGACGCTGGTTTTGAAACCCTAGGCAGAAAATTGGTTTAGCTAAATTTTTGTAAACTCTCAATAACCCCCGGCAGCTGTGAGGAAAAATTTTTCCGCTGCAATTTGGGATTGATAACTATCAAATGTGTAGCCAAATAAGGCGATGTCATCCTGAAAGTGTTTTTCTACTAATTTTCTGGTTCTGTTGTTGTAATATTCTCGATAATCACGATGTTTTGACTTGTTTAAACAGGGCAGAGAAGCTTTAATATTTAGCCTTTGACAGACCAGATCAAAATCAGCTTCTAAAGTTTCATATCTACCAACAAAGTCAACTATTATTTTGCCTTCTAAGTCAGTAATAAGGTCTTTTTGTAGTTTAGTTGCTCCTTTGGGAAAGGGATTTTTGGTACTAATAACCCATTCCAAGTATTCTTCAAAACCGTCCAGAGATTTAACCAATTCATGTCTAACATGATCTTTCTCCTTAAGAATAAAATGATAATAGGATACCTGCCAATCCCAAGGATTTCTGACAAAAGAAAATTTATAAAAATTATTATATACTTCCTCTGACAGTTCTTTTTGCATATCTCTGGCTTTAGCGTGCCAAAGAGAGGATTCCCACATTTCATACAGGGGATTGATTTGCTCTCCTAACATTCTGGGAGGGCGATTAATTTTGAATTTTTCAGGTTGTTGTGCATAAGGTTCTAAGACTGCTTTAACGCTTGTCCCCGCAGCTTTTGTGACATGAAAAAAAATGAACTGATGACTGTAGGATATTAACATTAATCTTGCGGTGTGATAACAATAGCTCTGCCCGAGACCGGTAAGCGTATCAATTTTAGTATAAATTGAACTTGACAAAAGAGACAGTATCTAAACTGTCAGCTTGTCCATTCTGGCTGCCCTCTGGGAGATGCTCTAGGGGTTAACCCGAAAATGCACAGAAATTGCTATTTCCTTAAGAACTGAGGATTTTCTACAAGTTGTGTGAACAGTAAGACTGATGTAGAATGCTGCCAGGCATCTGAATACCCGAACTTTATATGACTGAAATCCCTAGCAACCAATCCAACTTAGTGATTTTAGGAGTCTCATCAATGACGGAAACTACCGCACCCGTCATTCCCCAGGATTTTCTCGGCATTAATCCCGCAGAAATCAACAAAAAACTTGTGTCTTGGGGAATTTCTCTGGATGAAGTCCTTCAAAAACTTGCCTCTCTTGGACTCCCCGGCATTATTTTCATTATTGCTGTTGCCGCATCCACTAGCACTACCTATCCCATGATTTACGCACTTTTGGGGTTAGGCGGTCCGCTGGGGGTAATTGGCGGACTTGGGGTCTTAGGTGTCTCTACTATTATTGGTGACATGGTTACGGGTTATGGCATTGAGGCAGTGCTGAAAGCGGTATATCTCAAACGTCGTGAAACAGAAACTCAAGAATATCTCATCAATGAGGTGAAAGGTTTGCCAATTTCTTCAGTTCTAAAACTTAACCTGAAAAAGGCTATTGAAGTAGAAATTTTCACCCAAGAACCCCTTGCTACCAAAAAAGTCGAAATTGTTGAAGAGTAGTTTTGACTTGACTAAGCACTTTCTCCCCCCGCTCCCCCGTTGCCATGCCAATTGGCTTTTTCTTAGTACATATATTCTGTAGTATGCGATCGCTGTTTTGGGTATAGGTACGATACCCTACTGAAGTCTACCCATCAATCTACTTTTCGACTGCAAAAACAAAAATCAGTTCATATCTTGACTGCAAAAACGGTATTTTAACTTTATATAGGATATTGACAAGCCTAAAAGCTTTCTTTAAACTAGATTCAGTGCATAAACAAAAATTCCGATAAGTACCTATTGCAGTAAGACTTCTCGGACGTTTGTATGTACTTAATTGTTTTTGGACATTTTTTCAAGGTTAATTATGACTCAGATCACATCGGCTGTCAATGACGACGGCTACCGTTCCAGTGCTGACATCGTACACTGTCAAAGACAAGATGAAGCGCAGACTTTAGCTTTCGCTGATTCGGCCACATCAGGAGCGAGAGTTTTTATTTGTCATGTTTACGAACAGGGGGGAAGAACTCATCTAGTTTTTTCTCTACCTTGTAGTCTGCTGATTGAATTGGCAAAATTACAGAGTGCTGAAGCTAAAAAGAATAAGTCTAACGCGGATGAAGTCATGAACAGACCACTTATTCCCCAGCACGTTAACGAGATTGCAAAGTATTTGCTAGATACAGACCAGTATATTTTGCCCCCATTCATCTTTAACTCGAATACACCGATCAAAGTTTTTACCTATGGTGCAGGTCCAGTCAAATTCGGTTATGCTGTTATGCCAATAGATGTAGAACTTTATGTTACTGATGGTCAACATCGGTTAAAAGCGATCGAAAAAGTTTTACCTGAAAAACCTGACTTGCGTAACGACAGCGTAACTGTGCTGGTAGTTCAAGAAGCAGATATGGATCAAATTCATCAAGATTTTGCCGATTGTGCCAAAAATAAACCCATACCTCCCGCTTTATTGGCTGCTTTCGACGTTACCGATCCTCTTGCTAAGTTGACTCGGACAATTACTAAAGATTTAGTCATTTTCAATGGACGGATTGATAAAATCTCTCGTACTATCGGAAAAGACACCAAATATATGTTTACTATGAGTCAGTTAAGAATCGGTGTCGCTGAATTTCTTTTTGGTTCATCTCGAAAACCAGTTATAGAATCTCATTCTCGTCAAAGTAAGAGTGAATTTTTCCTGATGTTAGAGAGATTAAAGATTTTTTACACAGAATTCGCCAAAAACAATGATACTTGGCGACTTTTGCTACAACCTGCATCTCAAACGGTCAATCTCAAC
Organism: Microcystis sp. MC19; assembly: GCF_003019735.1. Lineage (NCBI taxonomy): Bacteria > Bacillati > Cyanobacteriota > Cyanophyceae > Chroococcales > Microcystaceae > Microcystis > Microcystis sp. MC19. The sequence goes on from NZ_CP020664.1 coordinate 4,707,333, forward strand.
TTGTACGATCTCAGACAACAGCGTGTGGATTTTAATACCGTTGGGTTTCAGGTACTTAGTCGAATTGGACATTTAATCTTTTTTGGACAAGAATTCACTGATTTACAGCGAGAAGCTCTAATTAAAGCACTTGCGGGTTTGGATTATACCCGTGACTCAGCTTTATGGCTAAATAGTATCGTGATTGATGATGCTGGTGCTAAAAAGATAGTTACACAGACAACAGCAGTCGATAAAGCGTTTAAAATCGCCAGAGATGCTGTACAAGAGAAAACTGGGATAGTTTTAATCTAGTTTCGAGTAGATTTAGAGCAATTCAGTCTTATATACCTTCTGAAATCACAAGCAGAGATCGAGCAGTTTTGCTTTATCTCTCTTTTCCTGTGACTATTGATAGGTTTTACTAATTAGACATACAGTATAGAGAGGAGAACTTTAAAAGCATATATGTAATGACCGCAATCCAAACCTCTCTACTACCGAATCGTACTATTGATGAGTTCGTAGAAGATATTAAACTACTGACTCAAGAAGTACAAAAGCTCTACTGTTTAGATGAGATTCCTTGGATTATTGGTGTTTCTTGGGGAAAAGATAGTTCAGCAGTTTTACAGTTAATCTGGAATGCGATCGCTGCTTTACCATTAGAGAAGCGACAAAAAACTATTCATGTGATCACCACCGACACAATGGTTGAAAATCCCATTGTCTCCGCATGGGTTAGAAAGTCGATGGAAAAGCTGGAAAAAGCTTCAGAAGCTCATAGAATGCCATTTAAATCACATTTACTCTATCCTGCTGTAGAAGATCGCTTTTGGAGTGGATTAATAGGTAAGGGTTATCCTGCTCCCCGTTTGAAATTTCGTTGGTGTACTGGAAGACTGAAAATTAACGCTTCTAATAACTTTATTCGTGAAGTCATCAGAAATTGTGGGGAAACAATATTAGTTTTGGGAATCCGCAAAACAGAAAGCTCTCGTCGTGCCAAGGTCATGGAAAAATTAGAAGCTAAAAGACTTCGTGAGCGTTTGAGTCCTAATGCAAATATGCCCAATTCTCTCGTTTATAGTCCGATCGAAGATTGGCGTACTGATGAAGTATGGATGTACTTAATGCAGTGGGAAAATCCCTGGGGAGGAGATAACAAAGAATTATTAGCAATGTATCGAGGAGCGACTGCGGATAATGAATGTCCCTTAGTGGTAGATACTTCCACTCCTAGCTGTGGAAGTTCCCGTTTTGGTTGTTGGGTTTGTACTTTGGTAGATAAAGATACATCTCTGAGTATGATGGTTCAGAATGACCAAGAAAAGGAATGGTTACAACCACTCGTAGAACTTAGAAATGAATTAGACCTTTTGGATGATAGAGAGAGACGTGATTTTCGTCGTCTTGTTGGGAAAGTACAATTATTTGAAAGAAACCTAAATGGAGAAATATCGATCGAACCCATACCGGGACCTTATACTAAACAATGGCGGGAATATTGGCTGAGAAGGGTATTAGAAGCCCAGGAGAGCGTGCGTACTAATGCGCCAGAGGAGATGAAAGATATTACCCTAATTACCACGGAGGAACTCAGCGAAATTCGCCGGATTTGGAGGGAAGAAAAGCACGAATTTGATGACCAATTACCGAAGATTTATAAACAAGTGACTGGAGAAACTTTTCGAGACCCGCGACCGGGAGCGGATAATAATCTTTTGGGGAGTGAAGAATGGGATATCCTCGCGGATATCTGTGCCGAGGATTCCATGCACCTAGAATTATTGGCTAAACTTATAGATACAGAACGTCAATATTTTCTCAAAATCTCTCGCAAGGGTATTTACAAAGACCTAGAAAAATGCTTTGAGTCTAGTTCTCGTAGTAAAGAGGAAGCGATCGAAAATGCTCGTTATGTCTATGATCTAAAGAATGCCGCTCAAAGTGGTAATATTGCCCAGGTGAAAGAACAACTCAAAGAGAGTTTTAGTGAACCGGAAAAAGACCCGCAAAAACAGTTAACTTGGGCCAGTATGAAATTCCCTACAACCGATGAGGAGGAGGAATAACAGGTTTATGTAAACTGGCGATCGAGTTGACCATCAATAAAATTACTGTTTCTCGACGACGCGATGAAACCCTACCAAAAAATTCCTATTCGTGAATGTGGGGAACCCCTAGTACCGATACCCGCAGATAAATTTGTTATCCCTTCTCCCCATGCTTACGAGAAATTGGGGGCTAATTATCGGGGTAAATCTCCCTATTTTTTGCGACAAGGGGTGTTAAATGCCCTGATTGACGCTCAAAACCGTCTGCAAGTCTATCAACCCGGTTGGCAAATTTTGATTTTTGATGCCTATCGACCCGTGGAAGTGCAACAATTTATGGTCGATTATAGTTTTCAGACTCTCCTAGACACAAGAGGATTAGCCAAAGAGAAACTATCGGAGGCAGAAAGTCAAGCGATTTTAACAGAAGTTTACACTATTTGGGCGGTTCCCAGCGATAATGCCGCCACTCCGCCTCCCCATAGTACCGGAGCGGCGATCGATATTACCCTAGTGGACGAGAAGGGACAAGCCATCGACATGGGGGGAGAAATCGATGAGATCAGTGAGCGATCGCATCCCGATCATTATATCGCCGCAAAAAGCCCGCGAGAACAGAGTTATCATCAAAAACGAGTTTTATTGGCTAAAGTGATGGAGGAGGCGGGATTTAGCCGACATAAGGGGGAATGGTGGCATTTTTCCCTAGGGGATCAGATGTGGGCCTGGTCGCTCGATCAACCCTACGCCATCTATGGCAGAGTGGAGGATTAAGTAGGGTTTGCGGCAAAAAGTTTCTTGTGGGGACAGGGTGTGGCCCCCCAACCCCCCCGACATCGGGGGGTGTGGGTTTTGACCGATTCTCATCTGCTCAATTACCTAATTTTCAGGGGAAAAGTCCCTGAATTTTCCCCCCAATCACTCCCGTCGCCGGTACTTTTTGATTGACAAAAGGTCTAAAAGTCTTACCCAACAAGGTTTTGAGATTTATTCAGCAAGCCCTAGATAAATACTGATATACTAACAAAACAAGACTCAAAGCTTACACCGGCTTCCGCTCGATGATCGCCAAAATTTGATTAACAAAAGCTTGGTGATCAACCACTGGTTTAGAAATATAACCATCGGCCCCACTCTGCTTAAGAAAATTCTCTCGATCGCCCTCCATAGCGTGAGCGGTGACGATAATAACGGGTAAATCGGCGGTTTCGGGGTTAGCTTTGAGAATTTGGCTGATTTTAATGCCATCTACCGCTTTCCCTTCATAGACACTATGGGAGAGGGAGACATCCATTAAGATCACGTCCGCTTCCTTATCCCGAGCAATACGAAGCACTTCTTCCACATCTTCGGTCCCTTTGACCTCTAGACCACCTCGTTTGGTCAAAATTTTGGCAAAAACGCGAAAATTTATCGGGTCGTCTTCTACAATCAAAACAGTCGTCATAGGGATGCTCAGGGATAAACAAGGTTAAAAAGGGCAAAATGCCTTATGATTCACAGCTAGACAGATTAAAAACGAGAGACTCATGGCCAAACAACTGGATTTCTTAGCTAGTGGTCAAATTATACCCACGGCTTTACACCAAGAGATGGAACGCTCCTATCTAGAATATGCCATGAGTGTGATCGTGGGGCGAGCCTTGCCGGATGTACGCGATGGCTTAAAACCAGTACACCGTCGCATATTATACGCTATGCACGAACTGGGTTTAACTCCTGATCGCCCCTTTCGCAAATGTGCGCGGGTGGTGGGGGATGTCTTGGGTAAATATCATCCCCACGGTGATCAGTCAGTGTACGAGGCACTGGTTCGTATGGTACAGGATTTTTCCAGTCGTTACCCACTTTTATCGGGCCATGGTAACTTTGGTTCGATCGATAACGACCCCCCGGCGGCCATGCGTTATACAGAAACCCGTTTGGCCGGCATCGGTGATCAGGCGGTTTTAGGGGGAATTAGCGATGCTATCGTTAATTTTAGCAGTAATTTTGATAATTCTCAACAGGAACCCGTTGTTTTACCCGCTCAGTTACCGATACTGATTCTTAATGGTTGTTCGGGTATTGCGGTAGGAATGGCGACTAATATTCCTCCCCATAATTTAGGGGAAGTGGTGGAAGGTTTAATCGCTTTGATTGATAATCCCGATTTAAGCGAGGAAAAGTTAGTAGAAATTATCCCCGGGCCCGATTTTCCCACGGGAGGCGAGATTTTAGATGATACCGGCATTCGCGAGGCCTATCGCACTGGTAGGGGGATTATTCCCGTGCGCGGAGTGGCGAAAACTGAAACAATTATTATTGAGGGCAAGCGCCGAAGGGAAAGGACGGCAATTGTGGTTACTGAGTTGCCTTTTCAGGTGAATAAGGCGGCATGGATTGAAAAAATCGCCGAATTAGTTAATTTAGGGAAATTGGAGGGAATTGCCGATATCCGCGATGAAAGCAATCGCGAAGGCATTCGGGTGGTGATTGAATTAAAGCGGGAAAGTCAACCGCAGCAGGTTTTGGCGGCTTTATACCAACAAACGGCGCTGCAGACTAATTTTGGGGCGATTATCCTGGCTTTGGTTGATAATCAACCGAGGCAGTTGTCTTTAAAACAAGTTTTACAGGAATTCTTGCGCTTTCGAGAAACAACTCTCACCCGTCAGTATGGCGATGAGTTGCAACAGGCCAGCGATCGCTTACACCTAGTGGAGGGTTTATTATTAGCTTTGCAGAATATCGATCGAGTGGTGGATATTCTCAAAAATGCTCCCGATGGGACGACGGCTAAGTATCGTTTTCAGGCAGAATTGGGCATTAGTGACGCTCAAGCTGATTCTATCTTGGCTATGCCTCTGCGTCGTTTAACTGGTTTGGAAAGACAAAAGTTAGAGACGGAAGCGACGGAATTACAAACAAAAATTCAACAGTTGGAAACCCTCCTCCATAACCGTCAGGAGTTTCTCAAGTCTCTGAAAAAAGAATTGCGCTCTTTAAAGAAAAAATTCGCCGATAGCAGACGGACAAAAATTCGCACCGGCAAGTCGGGGGACAAGAGACAGGAGACAGGAGACAGGAGACAGGAGACAGGAGACAGGAGACAGGAGACAGCAGGGAAGAAATTGGATTCTGCTGTTAAAAAACAGGAGACAGGAGACAGGAGACAGGAGACAGGAGACAGGAGACAGGAGACAGGAGACAGGAGACAGGAGACAGCAGGGAAGAAATTGGATTCTGTGGTTAAAAAACAGGAGACGGGAGACAGGAGACAGGAGACAGAAGGGAAGAAACAGGATTCTGTGGTTAAAAAACAGGAGAATAAAGTTAAGAAAAAGTCTGAGAGTGAGAATGCACCGAGTTTAAGCCTATTTACGCCCCAAGAACCCCCAGAAAATGCGATTTTATTGCTTGATGCCGAAGATAAAATTGGTTGGACGACACCGGAAGAGCGAGCGCCGGACCGAGGTTTAATTATCTATCAACAGGCGATCGAAAAACGGGAAAATTTCCTAGTTATCCTCGATAATGCCAAAGCTTACCCGATTGCTATCCGGGAAGTTCCCCCGCAAGCGAATCAACCGGTTTTAATCTCCAGTCTGCTGACCAAAACCGCCCAAAAAGAGTCAGAAGCCGTGTTAAATCAATTTTTCTTGGCAGAACCTCAAAAAAATCAAGAATTGCTTTTACTGAGTCAACAGGGGCGAATAAAGCGGCTTCCCATCGATGAATTAGAGGGGCTTGGTAGTCGGGGTTTGTCCCTCATGAAATTGAAAGAAGACGATCGCCTATATGCTGCTATTTTTACTCACGAGGGCCTGGACTTAGCGATCGCCACCAGTAGCGGTCGGGTGTTGCGTTATCCCGTGCGCGAGGAATTATTGCCAATGATGAGTAAATCCGCTCAGGGTTTAGCAATTTTGCGATTGCGTTACGGAGAACATCTAGCCGGCTGTGTTTCTCTCCCCCATCGGGAAAATCTGCTCCTGATTTCGGGATTAGGCTACGGGAAAAGACTGGCGATCGATAATTTACGACTATCACAATTAGGCGATCTTGGTTCACCCGCTTTACAATTCGTCAACAAACAGGATAGTTTAGCGGCCATGGTAGCGGCGCGGGCGGGGGGTATAGTGTTATTAAGTACCGATCAGAAGCGAAAACTATCCTTAGAGGTAGAAACTGTAACAGTTACGGGTAAAGACGGGACAGGTTCACAATTAGTAAAACTCAACCCTGGAGAAAAAATTATCAAAGCACAATTGTTAAGTAGTCGTGCAAAATTAATTTCCTAGTGAAGATAGGCAAGAGGCAAGAGGCAAGAGGTGGTTAGATATGTGTAATTAATTTTGCTTAGGTACTTACCTAAAATGTCGGATGAATGCCCCCGCTAAATTTTTCGACAAGACATCAACCTTTGCGGGGGATGAAATCCGACCAGGATATTGACTGCGAAGCACGATTTTAATTCTACCATTTGTAGGTAAACTGTGTTATACTTAATTTATCCAGGGTCGAGGATTAATCAATGCTAGTCGTAGAAGCCAAGTTAAAAAACGGGACACCAGAACAATACCAAAGACTAGATAAAGCAATTAGGACATCTCAGTTTGTGCGTAACTCTTGTGTTCGTTATTGGATGGACAATCAAGGGACAACCCGCAATGATTTTCAAAAGCTTTGTGCGGTACTAGCTAACAACAAAGAGACACCATGGGTTAATAAATTAAACTCTCAAGCTCGTCAATCGGCTGCTGATAGAGCCTGGCAATCAATTAATAGGTTTTACCAGAATTGTCATGCTAAGATACCGGTCAAAAAGGGTTTTCCTCGGTTCAAAAAGCATAGCCGTTCCGTTGAGTACAAACTAACAGGCTACAAACTATCTGAGGATCGACGTAAAATCAAGTTCACCGATGGCTTTAAAGCAGGAGAATTTGATTTATGGTGTAGTCAAAAAACCTTAGTTTATTATTCAGAGCAACAGATTAAACGGGTAAGAGTTGTTAGACGTGCTGACGGTTATTATTGTCAGTTTTTGATTGACGTAGAACGGCAAGAATACCATGAACCAACGGGACAAATAACAGGAATTGACTTAGGGTTAAAAGAGTTTTATACTGACGACCAAGGCAATACTGTAGAGAATCCACGTTATTTAAGAAAGTCAGAAAAACGACTGAAAAAAGCACAAAGGAGATTATCAAAACAATTTCGCCAAGGAAAGAAACAGTCTAACAACTATCACAAGCAACGGATAAAAGTAGCTAGGCTTCATCTTAAGGTGTCAAGACAACGTAAAGACAAAGCGATTAAAGACGCTTTGGCGTTAGTCCAGTCTAATGATCTGGTAGTCTATGAAGCTTTAAAGGTAAGAAACTTAGTAAAAAACCGTAAGCTATCTAAGTCGATTAGTGATGCTTCTTGGTATCAATTCACTGAATGGTTGAATTATTTTGCCAAGATTTATCGGATTGTTTGTGTTGCTGTCCCTCCCCATTTTACTAGCCAAGATTGTTCAGTTTGTGGGACGAGAGTTCAAAAAACATTAAGCACTAGAACTCATCAATGTCCTAACTGTAAAACAATCTTAGATAGGGATCATAATGCAGCAATCAACATTCTTAAAAAAGGGTTAAAATATTTGGGAAATCATCTCAACGGTACTGTTGGGCAAACAGAAACAGACCCAAACCCCCCCGATGTCGGGGGGGCAAGGGGGGGGGAAAGTCCGGCCTCTGGATTCTTAATGGAGACATTTAGTGATATGGAAAGAATCCCCCGTCACAGCGTAGCTTGACGGTGGGAGTATGTCAAATCGTCTCTAAACAATGGCGAAAAAACCGAAAAATGTTGCCCGTAAACAGAGGCATTGGCAAAGATGGTTAAAACTAACTCTGGTCGCAGTTTTTGGGTTTATTATCCTTAATTTAGCGATTAATTTAGCCCTCCGCTGGCCAATTAATCAACAAAAACCCGTGGATGCCATCTTACTGTTGGGGGGCAGCATTCGTCGGGAAATTTATCTAGCCAATCTAGCCCAGCAACACCCCAATATACCGATTTTAATTTCCCAAGGCTCGAAAGACCCCTGTATTTTATTACTATTTGAACGGGCAAAAGCACCAAAAACTAACGTCTGGTTAGAAAAGTGTGCTGATTCTACCTTCGGCAATTTTTTCTTTGCCGTGCCAATTTTAAAACAATGGGGAGTACATAAAGTAAAAGTTGTCACCTCTCCTACTCATTTACCCCGCGCTAAGTGGTTAGCAGCAATTCACTTGCAATCCCACGCTATAGCAATAGAAATCGATGCAGTTAGAGAAATTGGTATCCCCGGTAATAACGAATCAAAGCTAAAAACTGGGTTAGATGTGACTAGAAGTATAATTTGGGCTTTTGTCGGACAATTAATCTCTCCCCCCTGTTGGCAAGTCATCACCTTAAATTCCGTTGATTTAGAAGCTTGGCGCGATCAAGGTTTTAAATGTGAATATCAAGGTAAGATCGGGTAAACCATCCTCTCCTAGTTAGGGTTTGCGGCAAAAAGTTTTTCGTGGGGGCAGGGTGTGGGCTTCGGCCGTGATCTCAGCGTTCGACTGAGCGTTCGACAAAAGCTCACGCCGAAGTCCCGCCGAACGTCCGAAGTCTCACGCCGAGGTCCGAACGGGTGTAGGGTGTAGGGTTTTACCGATTTTCAGGGAAAAAGTACCTGAATTTTCCCCCTGATCACTCCCAGACCCAGCACTTTTGGATTTCAAAAAAGTCTAAAAGTCTTATCCAACAAGGTTTTTAGATTTATTCAGCCAACCCTAGTTAGTTTTTTAGCGGCTCTATACCATTTTTGTAAATCTACTAAGTTGGGGTTTTTAAAGGCAAACTCTCTCTTCCTACTTGCCACTTTCCTATACCTTTTAAACAGGATGTAGGATCAGAAACCCTATCGGGTATTGGCGATCGCATCTAGAGCCAGATTCAGTTTCAGCAGGTTAACCCCCGGTTCGCCGAAGATGCCGAGAAAGCGCTCGTCGGTGTTTTTGATAACGAGGATCTCCACTTGATTCGGCGGTAATCCCCGCGAGCGCGCCACCCGCTCGATCTGCGACCTGGCGGCCTCTGGGGTAATATGGGGATCGAGACTCGATCCGGAGGTGTACACCAGATCCGCGGTGGGTTTAATTGCCGCTTTCTCTAATCGGGGAATCTCCCCCTCTATAGCTTTCACCAGATCGGGATTGGGTTTTCCTTGAATTCGCTCAATCAATGCGGGGTTACTAGGGGCCAGGTTACTCGCCCCCGAAATTCCGGTTTGCAGGATCTTGTTAGGATCGTTTTTCGGAGCGGCCGTACTGTAGGCGGTGGTGCTCGGACGACCGTTGAAATAGCGATCGCTGGTGAAAGGTTGCCCAATTAGAGCCGAACCCACCACTTGACCTTGATTATTGGTGATCAAACTCCCGTTTGCTTGAAAGGGAAAAAGAATTTGACCGATGGCGATCATCGAGAAAGGATAGATCAGGGCGGTAATTACCCAGAGAACTAGGGTAGAACGGATGGCTCTACCGGCCTCGCGTGCAAAACTCATGATTAAAACCTCTCCGGTATAAAAATGACAAGGAACAGATAGATAAATAAAGCAAAGGCGACTAATCCTAAAAGGATTAATGGGAAGGATTGACCCCTATCGATAGTGCTTCCCCTAGAAGCTTGAACGATGGGGGAGAAAAGAATTGTCAGACAGAAATTTAAGAAAATATACCAGAAAAATCGGAATTTTCTAGGGGCTGCTTTCATAAGAATTAGAATGTTGAGTTTTTTGGAGATTTGTTTTTGCCAGTAAATCAAGAAAATAGCTGTAGTTGTCGATAGGTTGTCTTGTTCCCTTTTGTCAATTCATAGTTAGGGTATGCTGAAAAAGTTTCTCGTGGGGGCAGGGTATAGGGCTTTACCGCTTTTCATCTGGTCAATTACCTAATTTTCAGGGGAAAAGTACCTGAATTTTCTGGGTTGAACAATAATAACTCTTGTCTGTCAAATATATCGACGATTGAGGGAAGCTCAACTGCACCGATGTCTTTAAGAATGTTGGGTTTTCCTCAAACCATTGCCTCGATCAGTTTTGTTGCAAGTATTAAATCGCTCAACCCAACCTACAAGCTATCATAGATAGGGACAAAGTTTTGTAAGGGATGCTATATACTTTTAAGATTTTGGAAGATAGTAACTGGCTGATGAGGATTCGTAACAATTTCCGACCATATCTGCATGAAATCTCGGTTAATTTGAGTCATTGAATCAAACTCAAAATAATCTTTTTTATATTGCCACCAACCCTTAAGAAAGGGTTTTGGGGAAGTTTTATTTTCCCAGAGTATTAACTCTAAGTCGGGCCTAACTTCAAACTCTTCCATTTCCCAAGATGTCACCTCTAACCCCGGTAGTTTCAATTCTTCTTCGGGGGACTCTGACAAAACCGTAATAACTGCTTTAAAACTAGAATTATCAAGGCGATATTCTGGTTTGATGACTTTGGCTAAATGCTCAAAGGGAATATCTTGATACTCTAAAGCTTCTAATACTACCCTTCGCACTTGCGTTAGTAACTCTTTAACAGTAGGATTACCACTTAAATTAACTCGGAGCAACATTATATTACTAATTAAACCGATTAGAGGCTTCAGGTGTGGATGATTACGAGCGTCACGGGGAGCGCGGATGATAATATCTTCACAGCCACTATAGCTATAGAGTAAAACAGCAAAGGCTGTTAGTGCAGTCATAAATAAAGTGATTCTTTGCTCTTGACAGAGGATGTTTAATTTCTCTGTGAAATCCCTAGGAATTTCAAAATCAAAATTAGTCCCTAGACTTGAAACCGATGAATCGGATAATTTATCACTAGATTTAGACGGCGAAATCAGGTGTGGGGGAATTTTTAAGGTTGGTGACTCTCCCGCTTCTAAAATACGTTTATAGTGGTTAATTTTCGGTTCAATTAGTTGAGAACTAAAGGATTTTAGTTGCCATTGAACATAATCAACATACTGGATAGGTAAGGGAGGTAAAGGGGAGGAATCACCTAAGACAAAAGCCTGATAAAGTAGCTCCAATTCTTTAAAAAAGAGCGTCAAGGATGAATTGTCTATAATAATATCATGGATGTGAGTGAGGAGAATGTGATCCTTCTCATCCAAACGAATTAATATCAGTCTGATTAAAGGGCCATTAATCAAGTTGAAGGGTTGATTAATAATCTCTTGTAATAATCTTGCTAATTCCTCATTTTTCTGGTTCTCTGGCCAGGTTTGTAAATCAATTATGGGTAGGTTTTTTTCGGTGTAGGGGTTAATTAACTGAACGGGGGAACCGTTGACTTCTCGAAAGGTAACACGCAATATTTGATGGCGATAGATAATCTCATTCAAGCTGGCTGTTAAAGCGGCTAAATTGAGGTCTCCTTTAAGGTAGTGTCGTCGAAAATTACCCGAAAAATGGACGACTGTATTAGATTTTTCATAGGCCCATCTTTTCTGTTGAGTCAAAGATAAGGGAAAATAAGGACAGCCAGATAAGTAATCAATCTCCAGGGAAGAATCGGCAATGAAATCTTTGTCTATGATTAAGGGATTAATTACCTCATTAAATTTTATCTTCTCAATTTTTTCGATTAGCTCTGGATGAGTTTTCCGTAAATATTCGGCAAATTCGGCCACCGTTGCGGCATCAAGAATAGTTTCTACAGCAAACTTTTTTTCAAAATAAAACTCTAGCCTCTTACAGAGGGCAATAACTTTGAGGGAATGTCCCCCCAATTGAAAAAAGTTCTCATCAATTCCTACTTTTTCTAATTCCAAAACCTCCGCCCAAATTGCGGTTAATAGTTCTTCTTCTGGGTTTCGTGGCGGTGTAACCAGACGAGAAGTATCATAATTTAGGGGCAATTTAGCTAAAGCTGCACGGTCAACTTTATCATTGGGGGTCAAAGGCATCTTTTCTAAAATTACTAATGCCCGGGGAATCATATAATGGGGTAACTTTTCTTTTAGATAGTCGCGCCATTGAGCGAGAACTTGCTCGACTTTAACGGTGGGGTTAATAACAGCATAAGCGATTAATTGAGGATCATTTAACTGCTCTTGACGGACAATGACTACCGCTTGGTGAATGGCGGTATTTTCGTTTAAGATGCCTTCAATTTCCCCTAATTCAATTCTTAAACCACGAATTTTAACTTGAAAGTCTATACGCCCTAACCATTCAATATTACCATCGGGAAGATAACGGGCTAAATCGCCGGTTTTGTATAACCTCGCCGATGGATTATCATCAAAAGGATGGGGAATAAATTTTGCCGCAGTTAATTCGGGACGATTGAGATATCCCCTAGCTAAACCTACTCCCCCAATATGTAATTCTCCCGCAACCCCCACAGCCACTTTTTTGAGAGACTCATCAAGGATATAAGCTTGAGTATTAGCAAGAGGACGACCGATAGTTAAGGGACTATCAGGGCTACATTCTGCTATGGTGGCATCAACGGTGGCCTCGGTGGGGCCATAGGCATTAAAAAAGCGTCTTCCCACTGACCACTGAGCCATCAAGGCAGGGGGACAAGCTTCTCCACCGACAATTAATACCTGTAGGTGTTTTAAGGGTGCTTGAGGGAGGACGGCTAATACTGATGGGGGAATTTGTGCATGGGTAATAGCTTTTTTTTGCAGAAAATTAAGCAAGTTATCCCCCGGAAGTAAGGAGTTAGAATTTCCTAGACAAAGTTGCGACCCCGAACAAATAGCGGTGAAGATTTCCGAAACGGAAGCATCAAAATTTAAGGAAGCAAATTGCAGAACACGACTTGAGGGATTTAAGTTAAATAGTTTAATTTCTGTTTGAGCTAAATTAACTACTCCTTTATGAGTAATTAAAACCCCCTTGGGTAGGCCAGTGGAGCCAGAAGTATAGAGAATATAGGCTAAGTTGTCGGAGTTTACAGCAGTTTTAGGGTTTTCTTGACTTTGTTGAACTAGGGACTGATCTTTATTTAAAAAAATTACTTTTATCTGCTCAAGGGGGAGATTTATAAGGGGTTTTTCCTGTGTCAATAAGATAGATATACCGGCATCTTCTAGGATGAATTTTAGCCGTTCTTGGGGGTAAGCAGGATCAAGGGGTACATAACCCCCTCCCGCTTTGAGAACACCTAAAACCCCGATGATCATTTCTAGGGAACGCTCAACACAGATTCCTATTAATTGTTCTGGTTTTACTCCTAATTCAATTAAATAATGGGCGATTTGGTTGGCCCGATCATTTAACTGCCTATAGGTTAAGGAGGAATCTTCAAAACTTACCGCAATCTGATTAGGGGTCTTCTCCACCTGGGTTTCAAATAATTGATGAATTGTGGTGGAATAAGAATAATTTTCTGCCCTAAAATTCTCCTCAATTGGCTGTAATTGTACTTCAATCATGATTTAAGTAGCTGGTTATAATTAAATTAAAAATGGATTTTAGGTTCGATCCCCCCTTAGTCCCCCCTTAATAAGGGGGGTGCCGATCCCCCCTTAGTCCCCCCTTAATAAGGGGGGCATCTGAAAGTTTTCAATACCTACCTACTTAAGATAGTGCAAAAAATCAATTATGTTTTCTAAGTCTGGTGATAATGTGGCCAATTCCCGTTCATGTTTGCGCCATTTTTCTTGTCTAGGAGCAGATAGGGTTCTTTGAGCGATGGGTAAGGGTTGAGAGAGAATTTGCTCGATTTGTTTGTCTTGATGCAGTTGGGCAAATTGGGCAATATGATTAATGGTTTGCCCGGGATGTTCAATTAAATCGCGATAATTGACCGAACACCAACAGGAAGGGTTGAGGGACTGAAGGTCTTCTATTAGGTAGGAATTAGCCATTTTCCACTGATAGGCGGCAATTTCTACCAGAGAAGATTCCTGGAGAGATGACCAACCGGGTACGAGCAGAAAACTCCACTGACTATGCTCCCAACCGGGTAAGGGTTGATAGCTAATAAAACGATGCGATCGCCATCCTTCTAACAAACTACTAATATTTTCCCTAGCATCTCGATAAAGATAGATAAAGAGAGCATCAGGAAATACAGCCTTTAAGAAAGGAACTCTTAGAGCATTTTTCGGCGTTTTTTCTAAAAAACGAATTTTGTTAGGACGCTCATTTTCAGCAATGTTTAAATATTTTACCCCCTCCCGATTTTGTAATTGTTGGGTAAAACCTTTTCTCAGAGTCTTACTAATTTCTGGGGTAGCATCGCCTTCATCCAAGCGGTTGGAGCTAAAATTGCGTGCGGCAGGATGTAAAGCGGGTATTCCTTCGATAATTTCGTGACTTTCATCTCCAATCGTCCATAAATCGGGGAATTTAGCCAGGGTTTCAAACAATAAACTACTTCCTGCTCTGGGTGCAGAAACAATAAAAATCGGCTTTTCAAACTCTGGGATTGAGAGGTTTTTATCTTCTACTTCTAGCTGAGATTGGTGCTTTTTTTTGGCAATTAACAAACGCTTTCTCTGATGCAGAGAAAGCATCTCGCCATCTTTTCCCCTCAGGGGTGGGGAAGGGGATAGGGTTGAAAGCATGGAAGTAATAGGATTAATTATTTCTTGGATTGCCACGGATGAAGATAGCCATTTTTGTAATAATGGTGCAATTTTTCGGCTAAATTCCCCGATTAAATCTCGATAGGCTAATTCTCCTCGATAGTTTTGTCCAAATTTGGCAAAAACTGCTTGCCATTGGCTTTGAAATTCTGCCAGTTTTTCGGTCAGTTGCTCTAGTTGTCCCTGGGGAAGGGAGCAATTTTCAAGAAGACCATAAATAGCGGCTACTTGCTCCTCAATTTCCGCAGCAGTAAGCACGGGTAAATCATTAAGTGGGACCTGAGCTAAACTGTTTGTTCTGCACATCTCATCTGGGTCATTTTCAACAATGAACAATTATTAGTTAGCGATTATCCAGTTTCTAGATTTTAACTGAGTAAGGGGTTCTGACCCCCCTGATTAAGGGGGGAAACTGACAATTTTTAACACCCACCTACTTACTAACTTTTGAGTTTTTTGAGAGATGCTGCTAAAGTTTCGCCCACATAGTCCCCATAAAGAATCCCCTTAGCGGTTAATTCAATTTCTTGGGTAGATACGGTGACAAAACCATCTCTTTCAAGCGCTGACAAAGTTTCCCCGCAAAGGGATTGTAATTTAAACCCATGTCTTTGCTGAAATGCAATTAAATCAAAACGTAATGTCTTGATTCCTAGTAAAACTTCCCGCACCATCCGGTCCAAGCTAGTCAGCTTATAACCGCGAGATAAGGGTAGTTCGCCTTGGGCCAGAAGGGTCGCATATTTCTCCATATCGCTAGTATTTTGTAACAGAGAATCCCCTAAACAGCCAAAAGCAGAGACTCCCAGTCCATAAAACTCCATTCCGTGCCAAATATTAAAAATGTATTCACTGCGATATTGTTTGGTACTTGTGGCCAAATCGCTGTCATTTTTAACATAGGTAAAATGACTCCAAGGATTATAGTTTGCTTGAGCAAATCGCTCCATGGCCAACTGCATAAACTGCATTTCTAGCTCTGCTGATGGCAATTCTATAATTTCTTGGCGAACCCCTTGATCAAATACTTGGGTATTGGCAAAAGCTTCCATTTTATAAACGGTGATGCTTTCTACACCGGTTTTCAGAGCGCATTCTAAGCTTTCTTGCCAAGTTTCTACAGTTTCTCCGGCTAGTCCACTCAATAGGTCAATATTAATTGACCATTGCCCCTCGCCAGCTTTTTGAGCTACATCGATCGCTCGATAAGCTTGTTTTTCGTCATGACCTCTGCCACTTAGTTTGATGATTTGATCATTAAAAGATTGAACACCTAAACTCAGGCGATTTACCCCTAATTCTTTGAGTACCCTCATTTTTGATGGGGAAACACTCAAGGGTTCTGCTTCTACGGAAAACTGTTTCTTTTCTTCAAAGTAGGAGAAATTTTCCCGTAAATTCTCGACAACTTGGACTAACTGGTTTCCGGTTAAGGTAGTGGGAGTTCCTCCGCCAAAATAAACCGCCTGAATCCGTCGGTTTTTCAAATTGAATCTTTCGGAAACGAGTTTAATTTCTTGGCAAAGCGTATCTACATAGGCCTGTACTTGGCTCTCTTTTAGGTCAACGGTTTTGTAATAACAAAAAGCACAGCGTTGAGTACAAAAGGGGATATGAACATAGAGACAGATTGGCTGTTCTTCTAGTTTTTCGGCGATTACCCCTGCTTTCCACTGGCGAAAGGGGGGATAGTTAGGATTTAAGGGTAAACGTTGCGGCGTTTGGGTTTTCGGAAGTTCGATGGTTAAAGTCATGGTTTTTGACCAGGGTATTGTTATTGAGGTTGCATTAACTCTAGATCAAGCTGTGACCGTTAATTGTTCACTTGCCGGTATTTTCTGGGCAATACAACTAGCTAAAACGTTAAGATTGCTAAAGGATTCTAGATTTAAATCCGATTCCGCAAACTCAACCTCGAAATGCTGTTCTGTCAAAGCAATTAACTCAACTACTGCGATGGAATCCAATCCTAACCCGTCTTCAAATAGGGAGGCGGTTTCGTCAATTTCCTCGATTTTGAGATTGACGTCCAGTTTTTCGGCAATAATTGTCTTGAGTTGATTTAAAATATTTGTCGCCATTTTCTAAGCTTTGGGTAAAAAACTGACTAATTGCTGATGGTCGATCTTCCCGTTAGGTAACATCGGTAAGGTTTTCAAAGTGACAATGCGGTCTGGAATCGCTCTTTTCGGTAGTATATCAAAGCACAATTCTCTGATTTCATTCTCAGACAGATGACTCCCTTTTGTCAAGACACAAAAAGCGACTATACCTTTGCCTCTTTGACTCTCTCCATGGCATTGAACCGCAACCGCTTCAATTTCCCCTAAGGTTTCCATATTTTTCTCGATGTCAGAAAACAAGACCAATAGACCATCCCGGTTAATACTGCGATCGCATCTTCCCCAAACTTCTAGATGACCGTCTAAATGTAGCTTACCTAAATCTTTAGTAGGGAACCAATCATCAGAATTTGTTGACATCAGCGGCACTCCTGCCGGATCAACATAACCATCAAAACCCAGGGGATGCTGACAGCAAATTTCCCCAACTTCTGACATTTCCGAGTTTAAAGATTTATTAAGTTGCAATCGGACACCTGGCATAGGTAAACCGACCGTTTGACAACGGAGCGATGATTCTTCTTGGGGACTACCTGCGGCAATTACCCCCATTTCTGTACTGCCATATAACTTAACTAGGGGTCCGAAATTCTCTTCATATTTGATAAAAGTGTTTTCTTTGATCAGATCTCCCGCCACCACTGTTAATTTATACTCTCTGGCTGATTTTCTGCCTTTAACTAAGGTTTCACAAAAGCTAGGAGTCATAAAAGCAACATTAGGATTAAAGTCTTTTTCTCTCTGAAGATAGCGTAAAAGGTTAGCACCTTTCTGTAAATCAATAGAGGCTCCAACAGCCACACTAGGAAGAAAAGCAGCCCCTAAACCATAGAGATGATAAATCGGGACTGGAATCGCCACTCTCGCCTCTGAATTTAATCTCAATCTTTCCACACAGTTAAGCACATTTTCTAGCAATTTAGTCTGAGAATGAACCACTATTTTGGGTGTTCCTGTACTCCCAGAAGTCCTCATATACAGCCTTTTACCTTTATCATCAATGGTTTTGTATTGATGATTTTCGGTAATTTTTAGCCAATTGCTAATCTGATCTAAATTGTCAGTTTTTTCTAGTTTGGGAGTGAGGCAATAGCGACAAAACTCAGGAATAATAGAGGGCGAGTTTGACTGAGGCTGCAAAAAGAAACTATAGCCCTTTTCTAACAAAAATAACAGGGTTAAAGCACTGGGAAGAGAATTTTCACATTCCAGGGCCAAGCAGTCTGCTAGATCGATTTTTTCTTGCCTGAAAAAGCTTGACAAATTGTCAAATATTTCCCCAACATCTTGCCAAGAATAGGTTAAACATCCATCGGTAAGCACGTTGGACTGATACGAGTCTAGAGAGGGAATGCGGGCTATAAATAAGCTGTTCAACATTTACATTGGTATGGAAGGTTACATGGGGGTGAGATAGTGGCGGCAGAAATCAGGGTAAACGCGGCTCAAACGCTATTGATAATTGGCTAATTTTAGCGGCCGTTGGTCTGCTGTCTAGGCATTGCAAGTGCTACCAGTCAATCAGAATATTTACGAATTGTCAAGGATTTTTAAAATAGGTTTATCCCTCGGTAAAAGTGTGTTAGACTCCGGGAGATTGATTTTTAGGAGTTTCTCATGGACGAAGTTAACGAACAGGCTGGCGCTGATGAATCTTCATCCCAGAATGTTAACGAACAGGCTGGCGCTGATGAATCTTCATCCCAGAATGTCAACGAACAAGCTGCCGCTTCAGAATTTTCTTGGGAGGAAATCAGCAAAAAACTAAAGGCTGCCCCGGGTGAAATCAGCAAAAAACTGGCATCCTGGGGGGTTTCTTTGGACGAAGTAGCCAAAAGAATTGGTTCTTTGGGACTCCCAGGCGTAATTCTCGTGGTGACGGTATCCACCTCGGGAGCTACCACTTATCCCATTGCCTTCGCTCTGGCAGCTTTAGGGGGTCCCCTCGGCGTTTTCGGTGGTTTGGGACTGCTTAGTCTGACCACTGTGGTGGGGGATGTCTTGACAAACTATGGAATTGAAGCGGTTCTTGGTGCTATCTATAAAGATCGTCGTAAACAGGAAGCTCAGGAAGACTTAATCAAAGAAGTTGAAGGTTTACCGATTACCCAAGCACTGAAACTGAAGCTCAAGCAGCAAATAGAGTCGGTGGAAGTTGTGTCTGAGGATGTTGGTTCCCCAAGAAAAATTGAAATTGTAGAGTAATGACTTCAAGTCATGCCTTGTTTTTTACTCTGATTTCGTCTTCGTCTTTGATGACATCAACTAAGTTGGTTGCCTTGAATTGAATTAACCCCTAAGTAAAGAAAGGATCCGTTTTATGTCCGCTCAACAAAGTGTTTTGTCCAATATTTTGTCCTTTGATGGTAAAGGAGATTATGTAGAGATACCTAATTATCCTAACCCAACTGAATCTATGACCATTTCTGTTTGGGCTAAGAGCAATACTCCCACTTGGAACCAGACTGGATGTTTAGTCAGTAAACGGGATGCCTTCGTATTATATCCCGTTGCTGGTGGTAAATCAATCAGGTTCTGCATCCCTTCCCAGGGTTGGCAAGAAACAGCAGTTGACCCGAAAATAGACATCACTCAATGGCATCATTATGCAGGAACCTTTGACGGTAAGAGTATCCGTTTGTATATTGATGGAGAAGAAGTAGCCCGAAAAGACTATGTGGGAAAAATTCAAGCAGATAACGGCTCCTTGTTTATCGGTTGGGATGATGGAATAGGGGGACGGTATTTTAATGGACAAATAACAGAAGTGTGTCTATGGAACATTGCCCGAAGGGAACAGGATATCAAAGGGGATATGTACCGGCGACTAAAGGGCAATGAACCAGGCCTGGTGGGCTATTGGCCCCTTAATGAAGGTTCAGGTAATATCGTCACTGACAAAACCGGTAAGGGCAGTAATGGCACAATTAACGGGGCAACTTGGCAGCAAGAACAACTCCCCTTAACTGCCAAAGCCTCTAAACCCAATATTGTCATTTTCCTCACTGACCAGGACAGTGCCGCCGTTGCTGAACGCTGGCCGCAAAGCTTTGAAGATGAGCATCTACCGGCCCTGAAACGACTGAAAAAGAACGGGCTGACCTTCAACAAAATGTTCACGGTAACGGTGGCCTGCTCTCCCAGTCGGGCTACTCTGCTCACCAGTACCTATCCCAATCAACACGGTGTCATCAACACCATTGCCGAGCCTTTTTCCGATATTACCAACCGCTATGAGGATAGCTACGGACAATCCCTAGAACAAAAGCTTCTTAGTCCCACTCAGGTGAACCTAGCTCGGGTTCTGAAGGCGGCTGGTTATAAGGTCTATTGGAAGGGCAAATGGCACTTGAGCGTTCCCAAGAGTGACACCGATAAGTGGTCAAGCGAAGACATCGAATACATGAAACAGTCCTACGGTTTCGATGGCTGGACTCCGCTTGATGCGGGAGTTGCCCGCAATGATTTAACCAAGTTTGGCAAAGGAATTTTTTACAATGATGAACGCTATCTACGGGGTGTAGAAGGGGTCAAAAAAGTCATTGAGCAAGATGCCAAGGAAGGACGCGGAGCTTTTAGTGGACTTTCCCCGGAGAAAAAGGAAGAGAAAAAGCAAAAGATCTTGGTTGAAATTGACAAGGCCATTCCCCGGGAAGAACAAGGGGTTCTCGAATTTATTGAAAATTACAAATCCGAGGACGGTCCTTTTTGCTTGGTGGTGTCTTTGGTCAATCCCCATGATATTCATGTGGCTCCTACCTTTGAGAAAGATGCTGGCTATTCCCTAGAGGACTTTAAAGATTTTAATCTTCCCATTCCCGAAACTGTCTTCGAGGATCTATCCTTTAAACCAAGCGTCCAAGAAATTTTTAAACAAGGCTGTCAAGTCAAGGAAGATCAACGCTTAAAACGGATCAAGGAAGCGCGACGCTTAGAACTGAGCGACGAAAAGGTGTGGTATGAAGATTTACCAGAACTAAAAGATGGTCAATTCGCTACCAATAGTCAGCAAGTTCAGCAGATGTTTGTTAACTTCTACGGCTATCTGAAAAAACTGGCAGATAACCAAATCAATGAAGTGCTGAATGCCCTTGAAGCTAAGGGATTAATTGACGATACCTTAATCGTGCGGACTTCCGACCATGGGGAAATGTGCCTGGCCCACGACCGTCAGCGAGAAAAGCCTTTCAATGCCTACGAGGAAGTGCTTCGGGTTCCTCTGATTATTTCTAACCCGAATCTGTTCCCCAACGCCGTTAGTACCGATTCCTTTGCCACGACCTTGGATATAGTGCCAACTCTGGCTAAATTTGCTGGGGTATATGATCTGTTCCAGTTTGCCTTTCAGGGTTGTGACCTAACGCCTTTATTCACCAATCCCCATCAGGAAGTCCGCGATGCCATTCATTTTACTTTTGATGATGGTACGCTGCCTCCCCGGTTTTTCAAAACCATTCCCCGACGTATCCGTACTATCCGCACCAAAGAGTGGAAATATTCTGTTTACTTTAACGACGAGGGGACTAATTACGAGTACGAAATGTACGACCTAGTCAATGACCCTCTGGAAAAAACCAATGTTGCGGGTAAACCAGAATATTTAGAAAAATTCCGGCAACTACACGCGCAATTGATCACCCAGATGGTTAAGTTAAAAACTGTTCCGGGTCGTTTTTCTATCTATACAGAAGAGATGAAGCAACAGAATTTTATTCCTCCTCTGTATTGGCCGACGGAAGACGAGGCCGAATATGAAGCCATCATGGATTATGCGGCTAACCAAGCTCAGTCTTCCTACCGGCACCGAGATCACAAGGAGGTGATCAAAGCCCAGGCAAAAGATGTTGATCCCGATATGTGGTGGTTGGGAATCTAATCAAAGCGCCGCGGCAAAACAACTAAGTAGGTGGGTGCCATTGATTTGCACCCACCTGTAATGGGAGCATACCGCCCACACTGGGTCTTACATTCAATGAGACCAACCTACTTAGGGCTTGCTGAATAAATCTAAAAACCTTGTTGGATAAGGCTTTTAGACTTTTTTGACCTCAAAAAGTGCCGACCATTGGAGGGATCGGGGGTAAAATTCAGGTACTTTTTCCCTGAAAATTAGGTAACTGACTACCTCAAAATCGGTAAAACCCTACACCCCACCTGCCCCCCCGATGTCGGGGGGGTTGGGGGGGCCACACCCTGCCCCCACCAACAAACTTTTTCAGCAGACCCTACTTAGTAGATTGTCCAGCTTAAGGTTGTGTTTACCCAGTTATAACAAGATGCCCAGAGAGCGCTTAGGCACATCGATCGGCTAACTTTAAATCTATCCAGCAAATTAAGGAATTGTGCCATGATGCCAGCGAAACTACCGAATCGGTGTAAAATCGAGTTGCTAAAAAATAGTTTTAGCAAAACCCCTCTTAATCTTTCGGAGTTAAGCACACTCCAGCGAATCATTTTAATAACCGATGGGACTCTGACCGACATTTTAGAGATTTATTTGTTGGAAAAAATGTCAATTGTTAAACTGTCTGAAGAAGCGGTATATTTAGAGGAAGACTTGCCGGTTTTAGATCTTGAAAAAGGTAGCAAAATTATCAAAAGAAAAATATTTCTTTGCAGTACAGTCAGCCAAAAAAAATTAGTTTATGCCGAGTCTATTATTGTTATTGATAGACTAGACACCAAGTTTCAAGACGAATTAATCAATTCAGGAAAACCCATCGGTAAGCTTTGGTTAGAAAATCGGATGGAAACCTTTAAGGAAATCGTTGATTTATCTCAAGAACCTGCGGGGGATTTGGCTGAGGATTTTAAAATCAGTCCAGAAGAAAAACTTTTTTCTCGTACCTATCGTGTTTTCTCTCAGAAGCAAGCGATTATGATGATTACAGAAAAATTTCCCGAGAGTTATTTCGTCTAAAAATATCTCTGGAGTCATTCCATTAACAACCATCTCAACTTTGCTCATTCAATCATGTTTAATCTTCAGCGAGAAAATCCCGGGCAAATGTCTGATAGAGACACTGTCTTGCAGATGGTAAGGGGTTTTCAGATTAGCCAATGTATTTATGCGGCCGCCAAATTAGGAATTGTTGATCTGTTGGCAGATGGAACAAAATCTTATCAAGAGTTAGCCACTGAAACCAATACTCATGCTGATTTACTTTATCGTTTTTTGCGGACGTTAACCAGTCTGGGGATTTTAGAAGAAACCCAACCCAACTATTTCCAAAACACTGCTTTAGCAACTTATTTAAGAGATAAGCAACAGGGAACTGTTCGCAATTTTCTGATGGCCGAAATAGAAGAAAGTTATGCTAGTTGGGGAAATCTGACTCAAAGTTTAACCACAGGTCAAGGTGCTTTTGAGTCTATGTATGGTGTCAATATTGAAGAGTTTCATCAACAAAATTCTGATCAAGCTGAAGTTTTTGATCAAGCAATGGTTGATATAACTGCAATTCAAAACCCCCTGATTTTGGCCGCTTATGATTTTTCTGTCGGGGAAATTGTCGCAGATATTGGTGGAGGATACGGAAAATTTCTGGCTGCTATTTTACAAAAATATCCCCAGATTAAAGGAGTGCTATTTGAACAACCCTATTGTATTGAGCAGGGGAAATATCTACTAACACAAGAGGGAGTGATCGACCGTTGTAGTTTGATTCCTGGGAGCTTTTTTGACCCCATTTTCCTTAAAGCAGACATTTATTTATTGAAGAAAATTCTGCTCAATTGGGATGATCAAAAAGCCCTTGAAATTCTCAAAAACTGTCGTCAGGCTATGGCCCCATCCTCTCGATTGTTAATCGTGGATCGAATTTTGCACAAAAATCGTTGGAAGGATAATTTAGCTGATCTCAATTTATGGATGCTAGGTTCAGGAAAAATTCGATCGGAATCTGAATTTAGGGTATTATTAGAAACGGCTGGCTTTCAAATAACTAAAATTATTGACACTCAGTCTATAGAGAGTTTAATTGAAGCTACTCCACTCTAAACCAGAAACTTAAATACCGCTCTGTTTGCCAAACTACTCAATTCAACCTTATTAGGAAAAATTTTATGACTAACAACATCTCTACTAAACCTCTCAAGCATATTGCCATCATTCCAGACGGTAACAGAAGATGGGCAAAAAATCAGGGCTTATCTCCCCAAGAAGGTCACAGAAAAGCATTTATAGAGGTGGCACCTTCCCTATTAAAAACGCTTTGGGATAAGGAAATTTACGCCGCAACATTGTGGCTATTCTCCACCGAAAACTGGAAGCGTTCCGATAGCGAAGTTGACAACTTAATGGATGTTTTTAGTCAGTTTCTCAGCAATTTATTGCCCTTATCGGTTGAATACTCAGTACAGTTGCGACACTTAGGTAGAAAAGATCGCCTTCCTGAACATCTCTTGTCTATTGTTGAGGAGGTAGAGCATAGCACCAAAGGAATGACCGGTCACATCTTCAATTTTGCCCTAGACTACGGTGGTGAAGATGAGATAATCCGCGCAGTCCGCCGCCTAGTAGAAAAGGGGGTTAAACCTGAAGAGATCGAACCTCATCAGCTAATGGATCAATTTTGTCCGCCGCCAGATCTGATTATTCGGACGTCTGGAGAATGTCGGTTATCTGGATTTATGCCCCTACAGAGTTGTTATAGTGAACTCTACTTTACAAATACCTTCTTTCCCGATCTAAATCCGGCAGATATTGAAGAAGCTATCCACTGGTTTCAAAATCGCGAGCGTCGCTTTGGAAAATAGGATCAAGCAAATTAAGCCAACTATAGCCATTGAGTGCAATCAAATTACTTTATTTCCCATGACTCAATCTATTCATCAATTATTGGAACAGCAGGTACAACGCACCCCTGAAGCGATGGCTCTGATTGGGGAAAACTGGCAAATTAGCTATGAAAGCTTAAATCAAAAAGCCAATCAACTGGCCTATTATTTACAAAAATATGGGCTAAAACCGGAAAGTCTCGTCGGTTTATCTGTGGAACGTTCCCCGGAAATGGTGATGGCCCTTTTGGCTATTCTAAAAGCCGGATGTGCCTATGTTCCCCTCGACCCCGACTATCCCCCGGAGCGCTTGGATTATATGATACAAGATGCTCAATTATCTCTCATAATCACCAACAGTTATTTAATCGGTAAATTCGGGGACAATCAGAGAGTTAAAATTCTGAAATTGGATGAAGATTGGGGGCTAATTGCCCTAGAAAAGCCAGAAAATCTCGATATTGAAGTTAACCCCGAAAACCTCGCTTATATTATCTATACATCAGGTTCCACCGGAAAACCCAAGGGCGTGATGATTGAACATCGCTCTGTGGTTAATTTTATTGAAGTGGTTAAGACTACCGCTAATCTCAGTCAAAGCGATCGAATTTTACAATTTGCCTCGATTAGTTTTGATGTTGCCGTCGAGGAAATTTATCCTTGCTTAACTGTTGGTGGCACGGTTGTTTTGCGAACTGAGGCGATGTTAAGCTCATTTTCTAGCTTTATCCAAAAGTGTCGAGAATGGCAACTGACAATCTTAGATTTACCCACAGCTTTTTGGCAGGCTTTAATTACCGAATTAGCGCGAACTAAGGAACCCTTCCCCGAATCGGTGCGATTATTATTTGTGGGTGGAGAAAGTTTATTACCCGAAAAACTCAAACTATGGCAGCAATATATAGAAGAAATGCTACAAACTGGGAAACTCCGCCGAGTACCCCAATTAATTAACGCTTATGGACCGACAGAAACCACTGTCGAAGCAACCTATTGTGATTTATCTAATTATAAATTAACAGAAAACTGTACCTCTGTCCCTATTGGTCGTCCCATCAATCAGACACAAATCTATATTCTTGATCAGAATTTACAGCCTGTCCCCCAAGGAACTCAAGGGGAATTATATATTGCTGGTGTTAGTTTAGCGAGAGGTTATCTCAATCAGCTAGAATTAACCCAAGAAAACTTTATCAATAACCCTTTCAATCCCTCCGAACGGCTTTATAAAACTGGAGATTTGGGTCGCTATTTAGCCGATGGTGACATTGAGTACTTAGGACGCATTGACAATCAAATTAAGATTAGAGGTTTTCGGGTAGAACTAGGAGAAATTGAGAACGTATTGATTCAACACTCGGCGATTGAGTCGGCGGCGGTTATCCTCAGCCAAGATCAATTAGGGGATAAACAGTTAATCGCTTATGTCGTTCCTCATCTAACTTCTGAGGATTCCTTAGAACAGGAAAAAACTCAACAAGAATATCTGGCTCTTTGGAAAACTGTTAATCAGCAAACTGACAGTCAAACCCCTATTCAAAGTGATCTTACTTTTAATATTATTGGTTGGGATAGTAGTTATGACGGACAGCCAATTCCCGAAAAAGAAATGCACGAATGGGTGGATAAAACCGTTGAAAGCATTCAAGAGTTACACCCAGAAAAAGTTTTAGAAGTTGGCTGCGGTACGGGATTATTATTAACTCGAGTTGCCCCCGATTGTTCCGAGTATGTAGGTCTTGATTTTTCTCGTCCTGCTTTAGATCATATTCGGAAAATTCAGCAAACAATAGGCGGTTTAGATCATGTAACTTTGTGGGAAAGAAGCGCCGATGACTTAGCGGGATTGGAGTCAGAAAGTTTTGATACTATTATCATGAACTCTGTGCTGCAATATTTCCCCAGTACCGCCTACCTACTGCAAGTTTTAGAAGGGTTGATTAAACGGGTTAAAAAAGGAGGTCATATTCTTGTTGGAGATATTCGTAATTTAGCCCTTTTGCCAACCTATTGTACTTCGGTAGAAGCTTATCGAGCTAATGATCATGTTCTTGCCTGCCAATTGCGAGAAAGAATTACCCGCAAACACCAAGCAGAAGAAGAGTTGTTATTACATCCCTTTTTCTTCCTAGCACTTCAACAACAATTTCCTGAAATTACTCATGTGCAAATAAAACCCAAAACTGGGGTTTATGATAATGAATTAACTCGCTTTCGTTACGAGGCGATTTTATCTATCAATAGTTCCGTTGAACCGTTGACAGAGATTGATTGGTTAGACTGGCAAAAAGAACAACTGAACTTAGACGAAGTTAAACGTATTTTAACTGAATATCAACCGAGAAATTTAGGTATTTCTCGTATTCCTAATGCTCGTTTGAGTAAGGAGGTTAAGGTTCAACAATGGTTAGAAGAAGCTGATCAAAGCGACTCACTTAAGCAACTAAACCAGTGGCTAGGTAAGCAGCCGAAGCATGGGGTAGAAATTGATCGGATAATGGCTCTTGTGGAGGACTTACCTTATCACCTAGAGATTAGCTGGATTAATACCGATGCCACAGGATATTATGATCTAGTTTTTAGCCATAAATCCGCACCATTCCAACCAGCAATTTTTCCCATTAGTTCTCCTATTGAAGATATATTTACCTATGCCAATAATCCAATCGAGATTAAATTTAAGCAGCAATTAATATTAGAACTCGGTCAATTTATTAAAAGCAAATTGCCAGAATATATGAGGCCAAATGCCATCAGTATTTTAGACAAATTGCCCCTTACGCCTAATGATAAAATAGACCGTCTAGCCTTGTCAAAACTGGCAAAACCGAGTTATATATTAACCAGTAATAAAGCTAATTTTGTAGCTCCTCGTAATCGAGAAGAAGAAATATTAGCGAACTTGTGGTCTGAAGTTCTGCAACTAGAGCCAATCGGTATTAATGATAACTTCTTTGAGTTAGGCGGAAATTCTCTCAAGGTCATTGTTTTATTGAATAGAATCCAAGAAAGGTTGAGTAAAAACTTGCAGATGCTTGACCTATTTCAGTCACCCACCATTGCTGAATTAGTAACTTGTCTGTCAGAAAAATCATCAACATTTAACAGAATTGAAGCAACAAATCTCCAACCTGCCGACGAAATTCGTTATTATCCGCCCTCTTTTGCTCAAGAGCGATTTTGGGATTATCGTCATTTAGGGAGCTTTTATTATCTACCTAACTACTTCCATCTGGAAGGAAAGGTTAATATAGCTATTTTGGAAAAAAGTTTTAATGAGATTATTCGTCGCCATGAAATTCTAAGAACAAAATTAGAAGAAATCAATGGTTCTTTAAGGCAGGTTGTCTATCCCAACACAAAGATAGCTCTTGAAATTATTGATCTGCGAAACCGCTCAGAAGTAGAGCAACAGCAAGAAATAGAAAGAATAACCGCAGAAAAAATCAAAAAACAAGTTTTTCTGGACAAAGATCCTTGGCTGTTTGTTAATCTACTACAATTGTCAGAAACGTCTCATATTTTGCTGATCGGTTTACACATGATGCTGGCCAATGAACAATCTTCGGAAATATTAATGCCAGAATTGAGCCTTCTCTACGATACTTTCCTCTCTGATAACCCTTCTCCTTTGCCCGAATTACCCCTACAGTATGGCGATTATGTGATTGCCGAACGTCAATCTCTTACAGAAGAAGGACTAAAAATAAGGCGCGACTATTGGCAACATTGGTTAAGTCGAGAACCCCAACCTTTAAATCTTCCCACTGACAGACCGCTACCAGAGGTGCAAAGCTTCCAGGCGGCCACCCTAGAAACAGAGATTTCTCCTGAACTGACTACTCAGTTAGAAATTTTGAGTCAGAAACAAAAAGTGACTTTTTTTACCACCATCGCCACTACCTTTGGACTTTTACTCCATCAGTACGCTCCTCAGGAAAGTCTCGTTATCGGCGTTCCAGCGATTGATAGCAATCAGCAGCAATTTGCATCTGTCATGGGAGATTTTGGTAAGCACTTGCTTTTAAGACTTGATTTTGGCGAAAATGACCACTTTTTCCACCTATTAAAACGGGTTCAACAGGAGATGCTTGCTGTTATCACTCACCAAGATGTCCCTTTTGAGCAAATCGCCAAAACCTTTGACCCGCCGATAGAGCGAAATAAACGCTTTTTTAGAGTGTATTTAGACTTTTTGCAAAAAGCTCCCACAGAGCATTTAGAATTATCGGGTTTGAATGTCACCCCCATACCGCTTAAATTATCAATGGCAAGAGTAGATTTAGGAGTATTGTTCTGGAAAAAAAATACCCCTTCCGGAACTGTTATTAAGCTATGGTGGAAGTATAAAAAAGATTTGTTTGAAGCGGATACCATCGCTAGGATAGCGTCAAATTTTGAAAATTTATTAGAGGTAATCGTCAATCAATGAAAACCGATCAATCCCACGTTTTCAATACAACTCGTTGGCATAATACCTGTTTAATGGCAGAATCGGGAAAAGGTATTTATGTTTATGATTCAGAGGGAAAAACCTATCTAGATGCCATCGGGGGGACTCATGTTATTTCCATCGGTCATGGTGTCACAGAAGTGGCCGATGCCATGGCAGAACAAGCTCGTCAACTGTGTTTTATTCATAAGGCTCAATTCACCAGTGAACCCCAGGAAAAGTTGGCCAATGTGGTGACAACAATGGCTCCCGAAGGTATGGATAGAGTCGGTTTTGTCACCAGTGGTTCAACCGCTAATGAAATGGCTTTTCAAATAGCTCTTTATTACCATAAACTACGAGGCAAAGCCAGCAAATACAAAATTATTTCTCGTTGGCATAGCTATCACGGACATACAATTGCCACTCTCGCCATGACTGGTAGTAGGTTTGTGCGAGAAAGTTTATCACCCTTTGACCTCTTAAATTTTCCCCATATTCAAGCACCTCACTGTTATCAATGTCCCTATAAACTTACCTATCCCAGTTGTGAATTAACTTGTGCTAATGAACTAGCAAGAATAATCGAACAAGAAGGAGCAGATACCATAGCAGCTTTCGTCGCTGAACCGATTATTGGCGGTGCCGGGAGTGCCATTGTTCCGCCTCCTGGCTATTATGAAAAAGTGCGAGAAATTTGTGATTTCTATGATATTCTTTGGATTTCTGAGGAAGTTATCACGGGTTTTGGTCGAACGGGTAAAAACTTTGGCGTTGACCATTGGGCGGCAATTCCCGATATAATTACAGCCACGAAAGCCTTAAGCAGCGGGTACGCTCCCATTGGTGCAGTTATTGTTCATCAACGGGTTCGGGAAGTATTTGACAATGCAACTAAAAATATACCCCTGTCATTGTTTACCTATGCCGGTCATCCTATTAGTTGCGCTGCGGCTTTAGCTGTGCAGAACTATATGGCTAAACATAATTTAATAGAACGATGTGCAGTGATGGGTAAATACCTCAAACATCAATTAGAAAAACTGGCTGAACGGGAGCCAATCATAGGCGATGTTCGGGGGGAAGGATTATTAATAGGAATTGAATTTGTTAAAAATCGAGACAATCATCAACCTTTTTCTCGTTCTCTAGGTATTACTGAAAAAATTATGCAACTAGGCTTAGAAAATGGATTAATACTCAGAGGAAGGTTTGGTACTGGTGTCGGAGTCGATGGAGACCATATCTTAATTTCGCCACCCTTTATTATCACAGAAAGTCAATGTGATGAATTGGTGGAAAAGTTAGAGTTAACTTTCAAGCAAGTAAAACAGTCTTTAAAATTGGTTGAGGTGTGTTAAAGATGATCGCTCAAAACAGTCTGCTACCAACAGCTAAATACTCTTGTACTCTGGCGGCGGTTACTATTTCCAAAGGTGCGGCTAATTCAGTAAGTCACCCTGACCAAAGAATTGAGCAAGAGGCTCTCGTTTTTGCTGTTTCTGGTTCAAACTGAGGGAATAATACAGTCAAGCCTAGAATTGTTGACAACTAAAGTAAAATCGTTAATAATTTAGCCAAGGATTTATTCTTAGCAAAAAATACCCTTTTTAGGGAATCCGTAAGCTCAATCAAAAAGGTCATTAAATTATGTTTAATCTTCCCAGAGAAACCCCAAATCAAATATCTCCTAGAGACACCGTTTTACTGATGATCAGGGGGTTTCAGATCAGTCAATGTATTTATGCTGCTGTAAAATTAGGGATTCTTGATTTGTTAGGAGATGGCTCAAAACACTATCAAGAATTAGCGACGGAAACTAACACTCATGCTGATTCTCTCTATCGTCTTTTACGAACTTTGGTCAGTTTAGGAATTTTGCAAGAAAATCAACCGGATTATTTTCAAAATACTCCCTTAGCGGCTTATCTAAGGGATGATCAAGTGGGAACTTTACGCAACTGGCTAATTACCGAGATAGAAGAAAGTTATGCTTGTTGGGGCAATTTTACCCAAAGTTTAACGACTGGTGAAGGAGCTTTTAAAGCCATGTATGGTCTTGATATTGAGGAGTACCATCGAGAGAATCCTAGCCAAAATAAAGTTTATGATCAATCAATGAATGATATAACCACATTCCAAATAGCCAAAATATTAGAAGCTTATGATTTTTCCTCCGTAGAAGTATTGGCAGATATTGGTGGCGGTCAGGGAAAACTGATTGCTGCTATCTTAAAACGTTACCCTCAAATAAAAGGGATACTTTTTGAACAGCCATACTCCCTTGAAAAAGCCAAAAATTTATTGAAACAGGAAGGGGTAAGCGAACGCTGTGAGTTGATAAGTGGAGATTTTTTTGAATCGGTTCCCGTCCTAGCTGATGTTTATTTACTCAAGCAAGTTTTGCTCAGTTGGAATGATCAACAAGTGGTTGATATTCTCAAAAACTGTCGCCAGTATATGCCTTCCACATCTCGATTATTAATCGCAGAAAGAATTATCCGCAAGATTTATTGGAGAGATAATTTAGCTGATCTACAGTTATGGATGCTTCATTCAGGAAAAATTCGCTCAGAAAATGAATTAAAAGTCCTATTGACAAGGGCTGGATTTCAAATAGATAGAATTATTGACACTATGCCTGTGCAGAGTTTGATTGAAGCAAGTCCACTCCCTAAATTAAATTAGATATGTCCTAGCAAATAATGAGCAATCAAGAATGTATTCCAGATTTAAAAACAGAGGCTATTCTTAATCCTGATATCAGTTTTGACAGTCCTCTCAAGGACAATTTTGACGAGCCAAAATCAATTTTTTTAACTGGTGCTACTGGATTTTTAGGGGCTTATTTGCTCAGGGAACTGCTCGATCAAACCACCGCTAATATCTATTGTTTAATTCGTTGTCATACTTTAGAAACTGGTAAACAGCGACTAAAAGAAAACCTCCAATCTTACCAACTTTGGCAGCAACATTTTGAGGCTCGTATTATCCCGATGCTTGGCGATTTGTCTCAACCATTGCTAGGTCTTTCTGAGAAAGAGTTTTGTCAATTAGCCAGCGAGATTGATGTTATTTATCATAACGGATCACAAAACGACCCGATCCCCCCTTACTATCAAATGAAAGCGGTTAATGTTCTGGGAACTCAAGAAATTCTTAAGTTAGCCGGACTAAGAAAAACTAAACCTGTTCATTTTATCTCGACACTGGCCATTTTTTTTAGTCAGGCTCATAGACAAGATACACCCATTAGAGAGACAGAATTTCCTCGATTTTCTCCCAGTTTAAATACGGGCTATAAACAAAGCAAATGGGTTGCTGAAGAATTAATACACCTAGCTCAAAAAAGAGGTTTGCCCGTCTCTATTTATCGACCTACAAGAATTATGGGTGACAGCAAAACTGGAATTTATCGAAAATCCAATAATTTCTTTTTTAGGTTTATTCAAATATGTATTAAATCAGAAAAATTTCCCACTTTTGATGTGGATATAAATATTATTCCCATGGACTATGCCAGTAAAGCTATTGTTTATCTCTCAAGGCAAAAGCAACTTTTAGGAAAAACCTTTCATTTAGTTAATCCTGAATCAATTTCATGGCAGAGACTTTTTGAACTAATTAATGCCTGTGGTTATGCCACTGAAGCGGTATCCGATAAAAATTGGTTAGTAATGGTTGAAAATTACCTTTTTGAGCGGGGAGGAGAAAAAGCCGTTAGTTCTTGGTTCCCAATTATTTTAAAATCAGCTAAAATGATTAGTCAGACAAAGCCTCGCTTCGATGCTTGTCAAACCATGGAAGGATTAGCCAGTAGCTCCATCGTTTGTCATCCTCTCGATTTATCCCTGATCTCTACTTATTTACTTGCTTGGAAAAAATATGAGACAAAAATGTTAAACTAGCAGAGGCTCAACTGCTGCCCGACTACCAATAGCGTCAACCCTTTTTTTTGAAAATATGTCAACCCAAGTTGCTGAAAATAAAAATGCACTTGCTTCTTTTAACCAATTTTTGAAAGATGTCAAGGCGATCACTCAACCTTACTGGTATCCGACCGAACCAGGAACAAGAAGCTTTCCCGCAGTAATTCGTGGCTGGGGAATGCTATTTTTGCTACTTTTTCTAATCCTCGGTCTAGTAGTCGTAACTCTTTTTAATAGTTTTGCTATTCGTCGCTTGATTGACGCAATTGTACAACAGGGAGACTATGCCAGATTTAATCAGGAATTGATCGCCTATGTGATTGGGCTGATCCTGGTGACACTGCTAGTCGGTTACAGTAAAAATATTTCCAAAAAAATTGCTTTGGATTGGTATGAATGGCTAAATGGTCAGGTTTTAACTAAATACTTCCATAAGCGTGCCTATTATAAAATTAATTTCAAATCTGATATTGATAATCCCGATCAACGCATTGCTCAAGAAATTGAACCGATCACCAGTAATGCTCTTAGCTTTTTCTCATCTTTTCTAGAAAAAAGCCTGAAGATGCTTGTCTTTTTAGTGGTGATTTGGACGATTTCTGAGCGGATTGCTATTCCGTTACTTATTTATACAGTCATCGGTAATTTTATCGCCCTTTATTTAAATCAAGAATTAATCAAGATCAATGAAAAGCAATTAGCTTCAAAAGCTGATTATAATTATGCGTTAACTCACGTTCGGAATCATGCTGAATCCATCGCTTTTTTTCGGGGGGAGAAAGAAGAATTAAATATCATTCAGCGAAGATTTAAAAAGGTATTAGAAGATACTCTCGATAAAATTGATTGGGAAAGAGGGAACGAACTGTTTGCTAGGGGCTATCAAGCCGCTATTCAAGTATTTCCCTTCTTAATTCTTGGACCTTTGTATATTAGAGGTGAGATCGATTATGGACAGGTGGAACAAGCTTCCACAGCCTGTTATATATTCGCTACTTCTTTGGGCGACCTGATCACTGAATTTGGCATTTCGGGACGATTTTCTAGTTATGTTGAACGTTTAAATGAATTTGCGACTGCCCTAGAAACCGTCACTCAACAACCGGAGAATATCAACACGATCAAAACTATAGAAGAAAATCATTTTGCCTTTGAGAAAGTCACTTTACAAACTCCCGACTATGAGCAGGTAATTGTCGAAGATCTATCTCTTTCTGTTCAACCCGGTGAAGGATTACTGATTGTTGGCCCTAGTGGCCGCGGCAAAAGTTCCCTCCTACGAGCGATCGCGGGTTTATGGAATTCCGGTACCGGACGTTTAATACGGCCACCCCTTGAAGAAATTCTCTTTTTACCCCAACGTCCCTACATTATCTTAGGAACCTTACGCGAACAACTGCTCTATCCTCAGACCGAGCGTCAGATAACTAATAGCGAAATTCAAGCAGTATTGCAACAAGTCAATTTACAAAACGCCCTAAGTCGGGTGGATGAATTTGACTCTGAAAAACCCTGGGAAAACATTCTCTCCCTAGGAGAACAACAACGTCTAGCCTTTGCTCGGCTCTTAGTTAATCCCCCCAGTTTTATCATTTTAGATGAAGCAACCAGCGCCCTAGATTTAGTCAACGAAAGGATTCTATATGAGCAATTAAAAGCTCGTAAGACAACTTTTATTAGTGTCGGTCATCGAGAAAGTCTCTTTAATTATCATCAATGGGTTCTAGAACTCTCGGCTAACTCTAGTTGGGAACTCTCGACCGTTGAGGATTATCGCCTTAAGAAAGCGCAAGAAATGTTTACTAATACCCCTAAGAACAATTCTGTAAAACCTGATATTACCATTAATCATGGGTCAGAATCTCCAGAAACAGATCAGTCTCTTGAGGGACTTTCTCATCAAGAGATGAAACTATTAACCGACTTATCGCTCTCTAGTGTTCGTAGTAAAGCTAGTCGCGGAAATTTGATCCTAGCCAAGGATGGTTTTACCTATCGTTATGACAAAAATCCTCAAATCTTAAAGTGGCTTAAAATCTCACCTTAAGCTCTCTGGCTGCAAAAGATTGATATAATCAGGCCAATAGCCGGACCGCGAATCGATCCCAGAACCTGGACAAACCCGCCAGCTGTCTGAGGATGCCAGCAATTTAATTGCCAGTTTCTACCAACAAGAATTGAGTAAGAATATAGGATGAGAGGCTATTGAAACTAAATTTTACGAAAACTTCTCACTTATATCGCTAGATGATTAAAATGTGGTAAGCTAGGCGGTAGGGTTCAGAAAGACCGCAACGGATAGGTCAGTCTCTTATTGGTCAGAGTCCCTGAACCCCTGATTACCTCTTTCTCCCCTGGGCAATTACAAAACCAATGGCTGAACAACGCTCTGTACTAAAATTTAATGGCATTGATGATCAGATGGAGCTATCCCGGGGATTTCTCGACATCGATCAAAGTATTACCATTACATTTTGGGCAAAAGGGGAAAATAATTTAGCTACAGAAACGACTCTTTTAGAAGCTGTTAATCAGGAAAATAACCGCGTCCTACATATTACTCTGCCCTGGGGTGATGCCGTGAAACCTGCGATTTTTTGGGATGCGGGTAATGAAGAAGGTTTCGATCGAATTGAAAAAAAAGTCAAGCTTAAGGATTATAATAACTGGACTCATTGGGCCTTTGTCAAAAATGCCGCCACAGGCCGAATGTTGATCTATCGCAATGGGATCATTTGGCATCGTGGCAACGGTCATAACCGGTCCTTAACCGGGATTGAAAAAATTATCTTGGGGGCCTCTGTTAATCCCGCTCATTATTGGCAAGGTTGTCTCGCTGAATTTTCTCTTTGGAATCAAGCACTTAGCCAAGAAGAAATCCAAAAAACGATGTATCAATCTCCCGGGGTTGATGACGTTGGCTTAGTCACTTATTTATCACTCAATGGCAGTGCTGAGGATCAAACAAGTTATGGTAATCATGGTGTTCTTTATGGGACAACCTGGCAACTAGATAGTCTTCCCTCTAAATCAACCTCGATCCCTAAATCAAAAACTCAGACTAGCAGTAAAGCTAGAAGGAATGCGAAAAGGATAACAATGGTCAACGAAATTTTTGACTCCCTTGAAGAAGAAGAAGCGATTGAACAGAATGCTCCAGCCGAACATCAAGAACCTTCCCCGGAAGAGAATCCAGAATCAACGATAATCACCGAAGAAGCTGCTCTTGCCAACAACGAGAGCAATGAAATTGAGGAGATTGCTGAAACGGCAATTTCTGAACCCGCTATAGTCACTAACTCAAGCCAGAAAAAACGGTTAATTGTTTGTTGTGATGGTTCTTGG
Source organism: Microcystis sp. MC19 (assembly GCF_003019735.1). Taxonomy (NCBI): domain Bacteria; kingdom Bacillati; phylum Cyanobacteriota; class Cyanophyceae; order Chroococcales; family Microcystaceae; genus Microcystis; species Microcystis sp. MC19. The sequence continues at coordinate 4,743,594 of NZ_CP020664.1, forward strand.
GAAGACTCGGTCAGTGCTGATCCCACCAATGTGGTTAAATTCGCCACATCTATTAAGCATATTGCCGAGGATCAAACCCCCCAAATCATCTTTTTATCAGGTTATGGCGGCCCCGAAGACAACGAATTTATTAAAAATTTAGGGAATGAAACTTTTGGCTGCGGCCTCGATCGGATGATTCAAGATGCCTATCGTTTTCTTGTCCTTAACTATAATCCCACAAGCGAGGATGAAATTTATTTGTTAGGTTTTAGTCGAGGAGCATATATCGTTCGTTGTTTGGCCAGTTTTATCGATAAATGTGGAATCCTAAAACGCTCTAAGCTTCAAGCAATTCCCCAGGCTTATCAACTCTATCGGGACCACACCGTTAGTGCTGATAGTGCTAAAGCTCGACAATTCCGTGCCGCTAATGCTAAAAAAATTGAGACAGAAAAGGAAGATCTTCAAGAGCGTATTCCAGTTAAGATGTTAGGTTGTTGGGATACCGTGGGGGATTTTGGTATTCCCGATTTAACTCCTTGGTTTCCCCTGGCTAAGTTTTATCATAAAAAATATGAATTTAGTAACACAAAATTAAGTCCGATTATCCAGAATGCTTTTCAGGCTGTTGCCATTGATGAAAAACGTAAAAACTTCCCTTCGACTCCGATCAAAGCCAACCCCGAAAATCCCGAACAAGTTGTCAAAGAAGTTTTGTTTGTCGGTGAACATACCTGTCTAGGCGGTGGCAAAAAAGAATATCAAGGACTTGCCGATTACCCGTTACAATGGATGATTAATCAAGCCAAAAAATTGGGATTAGAGTTTAACTCAACCCTCCCTGAATCTGAGGAATTCCAAATTAAACTAGACCCCACCATCAAGTTCGATAATGCGGTTAAGGGATTGGCGGCATTGGGAGGGGAAGAATGGCGAACTTTCAATGGCAAAGTTGTCACCGTTCATCACAGTGTGGTAAAACGATTAAAGGCTTTTTCCGATTATCGTCCCAAAAGTCTTGAACCTTTTCTTCAAGCTTTACTTGACAGCGAGCAACAGACAGATTAACCTTGCTTTACAATTAAACTAATCCTTCGCTAAAAATTTGAGGTGATTTTTATGGAACTTGATAACATTATTAAAAAAGTTGCTGGTGCTTATTTAGCTTCGGCTATTATTGCTGTCATCGTGCTAATTCTCACCCTCGGACAACCCTTTGTCGTTTTTCTGGGTATCGGAGCGATGGGGTTGGTGACTGTCTTAGGAGATGCGATCGCCGAGTACGGAATTGAAGCGGTTCTCAATGCTTTTTACGCCGAGCGAAGTAAAAAAGAATCTCTGGAAACACTTTTGGCTGAAATTGATAGTTTACCTCTGACTGATGACTTGAAATTAAAAACCAAAAAACACTTAACCGAGTATCAAGAACAGACAGTAAAGCAGCCAGAAACGGTAACTGATCCAACTCCTGAAAGTCCTCAAACAGTTGTTATTGAAAATGAACCAGTTATTGAAAAGGAACCGGTTGTTGAAAATGAAACAGTTGTTGAAAATGGAACAGTTGTCGTTGAAAATGTTTAATTAGGGATTGCTCCCTCTTGCAATAGCTGGGGGAAGGGAATAATTATTGCTAAGTATTGAGAAATTTTTTGGTCTAAGATAGCTATGCTAAATAGGAACTCTCAAAATCTGATGACCTATAAAAAAATTGCCATTTATGAGCAAAGCTATCAACTTCCTGTTTTTAAGAATAGATGCTTAAAAAATTTTCAGAAAATCATCAAGGAACGTCGGAAATTAATTCAGGAAGGAGTTCGCTACCATTACTATTTTGGTAAGATTATCAAACGAAAAGAAAAAATTACTCAACAGGAAATCTTGCTCGAGACTCAGTTATTAATTAAAGACTATAATTCATTAATTAATGGACTAGAACTCTATCAAGAAGGATATTATCGTTTTTTACTGCAACTCAGTGACAATCTAAAAATTTTATTTTCCCAAAAATATCAAGAATTAAAAATCTTAGACTACGAGAGAATAAAACTGGAAATTAAAAATAATAACAATCAAAATATTCTCGAGCAACTCAAGCTGGAAAAACAGGAAAATTTTCGGGCAATTTTGCTACTGGGAAAAACATCTTTTTTGATGTTGAAAAAAACTAAATTGCTAGGGGAAGGAGTTCAGAAATTAGCCGAGGATACTCAAAATCAGAAAAAAATTGTGCAAACAATTATCCAAGAACTCAAAATTTATGAGGAATTAAATCATTATCAACTCAGAGCTCAACGGGTTCGCCAAGAAATTGCTGATCTTGCCCAAAATGCGGTTAATTTTGAAAACTACTTACAGGACTATTTTGCTCCTTTTCAATTATTAATAGAAGAAGTTATTAAGGTGGATGAAGAATTTTATGCAACAGTGGGAGAAATTAAGTATTTAGTAGATAATATTTTTATACCTCAGCCTGATCTGTTAGAAACGTCAGATTCCGCCATGAATTCTGAGTTTTTGCTCAATTTCCTGGCGACTGGTTACGAGAAAGAAGCAAGGTTAAAAGATGCTTTGTCCTCTGGCCAAGTTAATGATTACTTATTCAATGAAAGTGAATGGTCAGCACAATTTATTTCCCTAGAAAAAACCATCAATAAATTATCTCATCATTTAGCAGAACAAGAGGCTTGTCAAAAAGACACTAGGCCAAAAACTCCCCCGGCAATAGTTGTTTCTCAATTCACTCAAAACAGTCTTGACAAATCTTCTAGTTCTAAAAATCCCCAGACTTCCCCAAATATCTTAACTCAAGAATCGGCGGATATTGATTATAATCAATTACAAGATTTGCTAAGAAAGCAACAGTGGCAAGCCGCTGATCGCCAAACGACCAAACTACTATTGAAAATTTTGGGTAAGACCTACTGGAATGAGGTTTATCCTCAAGATATTGCTCAATTACCTTGTTCGGAACTGAAAAAAATTGATCAACTTTGGCTCCATTATAGTAACGGTCATTTCGGTTTTAGTATTCAGCAAGCTATTTTCTCTAGTCTCGGTGGTTTAGTGGATTATGAAACTCAAAAGAAACTTGGCGAGCGCCTAGGTTGGCGGCAGCAGGGTCAATGGCTCAATTATGAGCAACTAAACTTTCAATTAGATCCGAATTCTCCCCTCGGTCATTTACCCGTTCATTGGCTGATTTTTGAAGAAAATCTTTGTTCCCCATCTGGGGAGGTTTCTGACCATCAAAACTCCTTGGCTTTCTGGAGGGTTGGCAATTGGTTATTGTGGCAACTTCACCTCGTTTTAAACAAAATTCAAGCCTGTGGAATTATTCCTCTGTCTGACTTTTAATGCCAAATCCTGTTTTGAAAAGCTGATAACAATCAATCATAAGTCATTGTTCTTCCCTTTCTTCCATCGTTTCAAAATGCTCATTAACCAGGGATTCATCTACTAGAGACCACAACCTCTCGGCTGGCTGTAATTCTGGCGAATCAGCACAGTAGAAAATCGAGCATGATTCCATCGGCAACTTACAGTTTTTAACTTCTCTCTGAGCATTGGGAAATTTATGTCTTAATATTAAAATTTTACTGGTAAATTCTGCTTAAATTTTTCTGGTTTAACTGGGGTTAGCTTTTTATGTTTTGGCCTCGGTTTTTGACAAGAATAACCGCACTTTTTTTAAGTAATCCCATCCCCTTTGATTCCAAACTTTTTCTCGTCCCGTTTCCTTTTCTATCCATCTAGCCACCTTCGGACCTGTCCAGATTCCTCCATCGGCAGGACGTTTTTTCAGTTCTTCTTTTAATTTTTGCAACTGTTCTTCCTTCAATAAAGGTTCTTTTCCTCTCCGATGTTCCACACTTTTTTTCTTGAGATTTGTAACTCCTTCTTCTCCTAATTCATTATATCTTTTGAGAATTCTAAAACTATATTGATAATCTAATCCCACAGCTACTGCCGCATTTTTGATTGTCCATCCTAAGGATATTTTCCACAATAAGTGCCATCTTCTTGTTTCCACTGAGTCTTGACTACTTCTGTATCTATCTTTCAGTTCCTCTGAACTTAGATGTTCAGCTAAGTAAGCTTTCTTCGGCATTTTATCTCCTGGTTTTTATTTACCCTATTATAACAGGATTTAGCATCAGACGGTAAACGTGCCAAAGGAAGCGTCAAAAGCGCAAAATCTGCGAGATTAGTCTTGGAAACCCTAATCTCAGCCAAGCGGATTGGCCTAGTTCCTATTGCTCTCATCGTCAAGTCTAGCTCTAGCACAGAGGCTTCCCTGCCTAGACAGCAGTAAGGATTGTGTTGTAATTCACTCGATCCCGAACGTCACCGAAACCACCGCAGTAATATCTTTGTCGATCGAGGAAGTGTCGTAAATTCCCGAATCGCTCACGTCAGTGGAATTGCGCGAGGTGATCTGAAAAACTCCCGTTTTCGCATCGCGCACCCTTCCCACCCGACTGCCGGTACTACCGGCGATCGCTTCGGCTCTCGCTCTTGCGTCCTTGGTCGCTGCCGCCACCATTTCCACCCGCAGCTTATCCAGTTGGGTGTAAAGGTATTGGGGGGGTTCGGAGACGAGGTTAATTCCCTCCTCGATCAATTCCGTTACCTGCCTAGAAAGTTCCGTATAACGGGTCACATCGCCTGCTCGAATCTCGAAGCGTTGGGTGAGGCGATAGGCGAGAATTTGCCCGGTCTCCTGGCCGTTAGTCGTTACTTCGGGAATCGGCATCGTCTCGATCGCATTGGTGGTGATTGCGTCGTCGGGAACTTGTTTTTCTTTGAGATAAGCTCGTATCCGCTCGGTTTGCATGGTCAGATCGCGGTAGGCGTCGCGGGCAGTCGGTTGTTGACTGGAAACCGACAAACGCCAAAGAAGATAATCGGATGTGATCGCCCTTTTTGCCGAACCGGTCACGACAAAAACATCGCTGGCCCGTTTCACTGCTAAGAGGGAGCGCGCCGCTATCCACGAACTCAAGACGAGAGCGATCGATAGCACCGATAAACCCGCGAATACCTGCGGGAAACGTCGGAATATAGAACTGTCTTTCATCATCACCCCTCCTGGAAATTCAACGTTTCTATCCTATGCTAGTAGCGAGCGCGTTGAAATTATTATTTACAAAAATCAATTTTTCTCGCATCAGGTTGATGCGCTTTGACAGCGGAGATGATTCAGTCCCTCGTCTCAAATAAATGGTCTATTTACAGATTTTATGCAATTTAATCCTTGTTTTTACCGTTTTTGAACCCTCAAAAATTAATTATGCAAGAGGTTTAATAACCGTCCCAATTTGTGACTGATTCAGAGCATCATTTTGCACCACAACACAAGGACGAAGATAAGCAGGTTCAGAACCTTGTGGTTCTCCTAAATCAATCCAATAAATATCACCTTGAAAAATCGTCATATTTACTCAGATAATTGGCGTTGATGATGGCGTATTCCCTCTAACATCAAAGTTTCTGATTCGTCCAATCCATCACTATAAGCTTCATTCCAACTATCCATTAATCGTTGTTTAGTTGTTTTTTGATTATTCAATCCTAATTGTTGATGTAACTGCTCCAATAACCATTTTTTATCTTCAAGAGAACAGTCTCGTAACTTTTGTTCCAGTTCAATAATTTGAGGGGATATCATAAAATTAACTCCATTTAACATCGAGCTATATCATAATTCTAACAACAAAAAAGCACCCCCTCGCAGGAGTGCCTTTTCGTTCAGACTAGGAATTAACCATTGATAGCAGGAGCAGTCAGAGCTACAGGAGCCTGTTCACCACTAGCTAAGTCTAAGGGGAAGTTGTGAGCGTTGCGCTCGTGCATTACTTCCATACCGATACCAGCGCGGTTTAACACATCGGCCCAAGTACCGATTACACGACCTTGAGAATCGAGAATCGACTGGTTGAAGTTAAAACCGTTGAGGTTGAACGCCATGGTGCTAACACCCATTGCCGTAAACCAGATACCGATTACCGGCCAAGCACCTAAGAAGAAGTGCAGAGAACGGCTGTTGTTGAAAGAAGCGTATTGGAAGATTAAACGTCCGAAGTAACCGTGAGCGGCAACGATATTGTAGGTTTCTTCCTCTTGACCGAATTTGTAACCGTAGTTCTGAGATTCGATTTCAGTGGTTTCACGCACTAAGGAAGAAGTTACTAGAGAACCGTGCATTGCACTGAACAAGGAACCGCCGAACACACCAGCAACACCTAACATATGGAAGGGGTGCATCAGAATGTTATGTTCTGCTTGGAACACGAACATAAAGTTGAAGGTTCCAGAGATTCCTAAAGGCATACCATCAGAGAAAGAACCTTGTCCGATGGGATAGATTAAGAATACAGCAGTAGCGGCGGATACGGGTGCAGAGTAAGCTACACAGATCCAAGGACGCATTCCTAAACGGAAAGACAGTTCCCACTGACGACCGAGGTAGCAGAAGACACCTAGTAAGAAGTGGAAAATGACTAACTGGTAGGGACCACCGTTGTATAACCACTCATCTAAGGAAGCAGCTTCCCAGATGGGGTAGAAGTGGAGTCCAATCGCGTTGGAAGAAGGAACAACTGCACCAGAGATGATGTTGTTTCCGTAGAGTAGAGAACCAGCTACAGGCTCGCGGATACCGTCGATATCTACAGGAGGAGCGGCGATAAAGGCGATGATGAAGCAGGTGGTGGCGGTGAGCAGGGTGGGGATCATGATCACACCGAACCAGCCGACATAAAGACGGTTGTTGGTGCTGGTGATCCACTGGCAGAACTGCTCCCACAGGGAAGCGCTCTCGCGCTGTTGTAAGGTGGTGGTCATTGGTTTATGATTCCTATTAAGTTGTCGAGGTACGATTGATGATGTCTCTATCTTAGAGAGTTTGTATCGGTTTGTAAAGGGGTTTGACGATATTGTTACTTATGCTATTGATAAGTTTAGCTGATATTAGAGGGGGGAAAACAGAAACCCATGTAAACGTCGCTTCCCTCTATGCTTCCTTCAGAAAAATGGTGACACTCAATAGCACGGCGAGTAAGATGGTTACAGATGAGCAACGTGGCACTTCTAAGACGGATGTGGTTGTTATTGCGGTGCGCTCAATATCTGGGCTGTGCTGAGACTGTAACGTTGAGTCAGAAATTGGCTGCACTAGAAGCCAAGGTAGAAGAACTACAGGCTTTGGTAAAAAAATATTAGTTTGTAAGAAGGAGAGGAACTTTCAATGAGCGATCGCCAACGGTTAGCATATTTAGAGGACAATCTAGAAATACTCTACGAAAAACTGGGTGAGTTTGAACAAGAGTTGATTATCAGTAGTAGTCAACCCGCCAAGTTTGAGCTAAAGCAGCGAATTAAGCGAGAGATTCTCCCTGATATTCGTCGATATGAAGCAGAATATTGGGAGCTTTACCCAAAAGAAGCGATCATTATCTCGGATGAGGAAGCGGCAAGTCAACTGGTAAAGGTAGAGCAGGCTGTAGAATCTATCGATCGCATCTCGTTAACTTTTGATCCAGAACTGATTCCCCTACTGCAAGATATTCGAGCCGAGTTAGAAGAACAGAACAAGGCAGCCTCAGCTAAGTTGAAGGTCGTTCTGCCCTTGATTCCGATGATTGCCTCCTACGAACTGGAGATTGAGACAGAGGGATTGATGTACAAAGCATGGAAGTCCATTAAGAGATTAGTTCGGAGGTAGGAAATGTCGCGGGAAAAGCTAGAAGACGCTAAGAGGAACTGGGAAGAAAAACTTGCTCATTATCAGTGTGAACTTGCAATAACTGCTGATGCGTCTCGAAAATTTGAATTGCGAAAGGGAATTCAGGAATGTGAGAAAGAAATCGAGAAACTAGAAAAAACAATCAACTCAAGTGAATCGGGAAATGATCCTAACAGCAGTGATAACTCAAATCAACCCGGATCTGTAATTCCCCCAATTATCATAAATACAATAAGTTTATCTTATCGCTGGACTAAAAAGAGAATAATGCTATTTTGTCGCTGGTTGATAGAACTCAATAAATGGTTTAAGTTTGCCATTTTGTGTATTTTAGCATTAATACTTTCTCTGGTTATTTTTTATGTAAGAGAGATAACCGATCCATTATCGGCGTGTAATAACACCCCTGATTTTATAAGTTGTGGAGAAAAACTTGGTTTTCCCGATTATCCATTACCGGGACAACTACTCCCAGAAGAAGAAAAGGGAAGAGAAGAATTCGCTAAGGGTAATTATAAAGAGGCTATTAGTTATCTAGAAAAAGCCTGGGAAAAAGAGAAAGATCCAGTTACTTTAATTGCTCTAAATAATGCCCGTGTCATGTATCGACTAAAAAGCGGCACTATCAGTCCAAAGAATGTATTTACTATTGCTGTATCTACTCCCTTTGGCGATAAAATACCACCAGATTTTGGTGGAAGTATTCTTACTGGAGTAGGTTGGCAACAAGCTGAATTTAATAAAGACAATGTTTTTAAATTAATAGTTGTCATGGCGAACGATTCTAACAATGACTATGAAGCCTTAAAGGTAGCTAAAGAATTAGTAGGTAGGGAAAAAATTATGGGGGTTATTGGACCGTATTCGAGTCACGCAACTTATTATGTATTAGATGATTATCTAGAAAAATTAGTGCTAATTTCACCTACAAGTACGGCTACGATAGAGGCTTTCAAGGCTCAAGATAAAAATAAGAGTCAGGCCTTGTCTTGGTTTTTTCGACCTGTATCTACGACAGAAATCGCAGCTCAAGACTTAGTTAAATACCTAGAAAAAAAAGGATATCAACAAGTGATAATCTTCCATGATAATGATTTGGTAGCACAATCCTTTTATAACAATTTTAAGGAGGAATTAGATAAGTCAAGTATAAATATAAAGGGTGAAGTAAATATAACGACATCACCAATAGACCGAGTCAACAGTTTAAAGCAAAAATTTAATCAGCTTAAAGACAAAACAGCCTTAGTTCTTATAAGTGATGCTTTTATCAATACGGAGAGCAAGGAGAAAAAAATTCAAATTATTAAGGAAAATCGGGGGACGTTTTTGATAGCTGGTAACAACCCACTGTTTAATGACGAAGTTTTAGAACTTGTCGATACCATTGGCAGGGAATCTCTAGAAAAGATGGTAATAGCTATACCTTGGTATCCCTCTGATGAAGAGAGTAAAAAACTGGCTGATTTTGTTGACCAGAAACCACTACCTTGGTCAACTAAGCCGAAGCTCAATTGGCAAATGGCCATGGCTTATGATGCCACAAAAATGTTAGTTGAAGCTATCGTACAACAGCTTGAACAGGGACAAACGCCTAGCAGAGAGGGGACACGAAACACCTTAGCTAAGGATGATTTTAAGACTGAAGGATTAACGGGGAAAATTACCTTAAAAGGAAGTGACCGGGAAGACCAATCTAGCTCATTAATTAGCCCCGACTGCTCAACGACTCCTTGTGACTGGCGCAAAATAAATCCTTGACCAGCATGGTGTGTTGTTTCCAGCACACAGCTTGTTCTGTGTAGATACTGGCTAACCCTTAATACTGATTGAAAGCGATTGCCGTCTTTTTTTCCTAAGTCCGGCTTCCTTTCTTTACCTCAAAGTGGATTTCTAGAGCTTTAAAGGTGAAACTAATTGAACCTTCGGGAACAGCTTTGCAGAACCAGACAACCATGGCCGCTAGAGGGAAGACAATGGCGAAGTCAACACTAGCGGCGAATTTACACTTTCTTGCACTTCATCCTTGGCAGTAGAAACACCTTTTCAGTTATCAGTGAACAGTTATCAAAGAGCCGGGCTGATAACTGATAACTGGTAGCGATGCTACAATTAAAAGAAAAAGTTTGCTCCAAGAAAACCATGCAACTAGAAGAATACTTTGAAGTTTTTGAGCCAGATGACATCCGCATTAAAGGGCATCGCATTGGGATTGAGGATGTTATCAACTACCATTTAAAAGGTTATACTTCCCAGCAGATTCTCCAAGAGTTACCCACCTTAAACCTAGAGAAAATTTACGCTACTCTCACCTATTACTACCAAAATAAGCCCCAGATAGATGCTTATGTTCAGCGCCTCCGTGACTGGCAGGAAGAACAATACCAGCAGTGGTTAAATACCGAGCCATCCCCCCTGATTCAACGCCTAAGACAACTAAAACTAAAACGGAAACAGCAAGAACTAAACCTCGCATGAGAATCCAGTTTTTGTTAGATGAAAACTTATCCCCAGACCTCAAAATATCTCTGTTACGATCGAATCCTAATCTCGATATTTTGCGAGTAGGTGAACCCGATGCACCACCCCTAGGAACTTTAGACCCAGAAATCCTAGATTATGTTGCGTCATTTCAACGGTTATTAGTTACCAATTCCTCATAACTAGCCTGTACTCAACGGATTTAGTATGATTTGGGAAGCATCCGAAGCAGAAGAATGGATTGACCGAGTTGATTGGATTCCCTTTTAAATCTTCGCTATTTATAGAGGAATATGAGTAATCCGGTCTTGATAATCTTGGGCATCTCCTAATCAAGCAATGAGAATTACTTAATACTGATTAATAATTTTCTGCCGCTGCCCTTTCTGCCTTTAATTTCCGCATTTTCTCCACAAAAGCGGGGGGTTCATACTAAATCCGTTGAGTATAGGCTAGTTATACAGAGAAAAACAAACGTTCGCCTCTAGCAAGATTTACCTAATTTAAAGGTATATTAGGAACGTAGAATATCGGACAAAATATCTATAATTAAAGTTTGAGTTTTTAATGATAATGAGCCTAGTTCACGCTGAATCAGTGAAGATCGAAGTGTTACTAAATGATCAAGTCTGATGGCTGAGGATTGGCGAAGACCACTTATCATAAAATCTGGACTTTCTGGTCTCAGAATAATATCTGTACGAAGGGGATTTTCGGGAATACGACTGGTGATCAGAGCAAAGATAATGTGTTGATAGCCTCCAATTTTATTGGTTAAGCAATAAGCGGGGCGAACTTTACTGGAAGATAAATCGTCGAAGGGAAATTGAATTAAAACGATTTTACCCTTCATTGCTTACAGGTTGTCCATCGTTTAGAGTATAAATATCTTCTTCGGTATCATGCAGAAAAGCAAAGCTAGGGTTATGAGAAACGGCATCTAGCCAGTTTTTTTCGTTCAGTTTATCCTCCGACATCAAAAGAATGACGCGCACAAACCGATCTTTTTCTTGGGGAATAGGATGATCAAGTTGAATTTGCCCTTGGGTATTGAGGATACCAGTGGTTTCAATCGCACGCATAGCAAAGTCTAAAGGGAGTAACTCGATTCTAACATTAAAAATGTGGCTACTATGAAATTAGGATTAAAGGAACTGGGAATGGGGAACAGAGTAAAGTAAATGTTTACAGATAGTTCTAACAATCCAAAAGAAGATTTCAGGAGGATCAACCCAAAATTATCAAATCATCCCTAATTCAGCAACGCTTATCATAATTCTAACAACAAAAAAGCACCCCCTTGCGGGAGTGCCTTTTCTCGTTCAGACTAGGAATTAACCATTGATAGCGGGAGCAATCAGAGCTACAGGAGCCTGTTCACCACTAGCTAAGTCTAAGGGGAAGTTGTGAGCGTTGCGCTCGTGCATTACTTCCATACCGATACCAGCGCGGTTCAGCACATCGGCCCAAGTACCGATTACACGACCTTGAGAATCGAGAATCGACTGGTTGAAGTTGAAACCGTTGAGGTTGAACGCCATGGTGCTAACACCCATTGCCGTAAACCAGATACCGATTACCGGCCAAGCACCCAAGAAGAAGTGCAGGGAGCGGCTGTTGTTGAAAGAAGCGTATTGGAAGATTAAGCGTCCGAAGTAACCGTGAGCGGCAACGATATTGTAGGTTTCTTCCTCTTGACCGAATTTGTAACCGTAGTTCTGAGATTCGATTTCAGTGGTTTCACGCACTAAGGAAGAAGTTACTAGGGAACCGTGCATCGCGGAGAACAGAGAACCGCCGAACACACCAGCAACACCTAACATATGGAAGGGGTGCATCAGAATGTTATGTTCTGCTTGGAACACGAACATAAAGTTGAAGGTTCCAGAGATTCCTAAAGGCATACCATCAGAGAAAGAACCTTGTCCGATGGGATAGATTAAGAATACAGCAGTAGCGGCGGATACAGGTGCCGAGTAAGCTACACAGATCCAAGGACGCATTCCTAAACGGAAAGACAGTTCCCACTGACGACCGAGGTAGCAGAAGACACCTAGTAAGAAGTGGAAAATGACTAACTGGTAGGGACCACCGTTGTATAACCACTCATCTAAGGAAGCAGCTTCCCAGATGGGGTAGAAGTGGAGTCCAATCGCGTTGGAAGAGGGAACAACTGCACCAGAGATGATGTTGTTTCCGTAGAGTAGAGAACCAGCTACAGGCTCGCGAATACCGTCGATATCTACAGGAGGAGCGGCGATAAAGGCGATGATGAAGCAGGTGGTGGCGGTGAGCAGGGTGGGGATCATGATGACACCGAACCAGCCGACATAAAGACGGTTGTTGGTGCTGGTGATCCACTGGCAGAACTGCTCCCACAGGGAAGCGCTTTCGCGCTGTTGTAGAGTGGTGGTCATTGGTTTATGATTCCTATTAAGTTATCGAGGTACGATTGATGATGTCTCTATCTTAGAGAGTTTGTATCGGTTTGTAAAGGGGTTTAACGATATTGTTACTTATGCCATTGATAAGCTGAGGTTATGCTAAGTTTATAGGGTTTTCTGACCAAGTTTTCCTTTTGGGGAGTACGTCGTCAGGGGCCGATGTTAAATCAGGTCATACTTCATGTTTATGAAAAAAACCTAGATCTCGAACTCAGGTTAGACTAAAAAGGGAAATTTAATCATAATGGCGGTTGTCCTGACTATGGTAGAAAAAGTTCGTAAAACCGAGGCGGAATGGCAGGCCCAGCTAACTCCCGAACAGTTCCAAGTTACCCGCAAAAAGGGAACAGAACGGGCTTTTACTGGTAAATATCACGATAATAAAGAAAAAGGTATTTACAAATGTGTCTGCTGTGGTACGGAGTTATTTGCTTCTGACAGCAAGTATGATTCGGGTACTGGTTGGCCGAGTTTCTGGACTGCTGCTAACGAAGCTAATATTAAGTACGAACGAGATGTTAGTTTTTTCATGGTGCGGACAGAGATTGTTTGTGCCGCCTGTGATGCTCATCTCGGTCACGTTTTTAATGATGGTCCACCCCCGACGGGAAAACGCTATTGTCTCAACTCTGCCGCTTTGCAGTTTGAAAAAAATCCCTAAAGCAAAAAGAGGTCTTTCCAGACCTCTTTTTTTAAGTTCTAGTGGCAGCCAATTACAGTAAACCTGTATTAGTCCCCGGTTTGCCAGTAGCTAACTGCACTTTGACAATTTTGCCGCCCATTTTCATGATGCGTTGTTGCTCACGAAACCAATTATCGTAGGGAACGAGTTTGGTAAAATAGGTATTTTGTAATTCCCGTTGTGTCCGAATGCGGCTTTGGCTAGGAACACAAGCGGTGATTTTGAACATCCGCATGGATTGATTTCTCCTAATCGCTGAAAAACTTGTCGCTCAAACTAACGAAGGCTTTTTCTAAAATAACAAAGGTCGGGAGTCAAGGATCAATACTAGCTCGTCAAAACCTATCTTGGACAGATTCAGCCTTTAAAGACCTAGCACTCATCCTCGGCTTCCCGAACCCTATTTCGTCCGAGTTCGTTACTTCTAGCTTAAGCCAGAGCTAATGTAGTCGAAGTAAATCCCCATTTCTTTACCCGCATCAGCACCAACTAAACTAGCGGTGACTTCTTTCATCGCTTGGATAGCTTGAACGGTGGAGGAGATGGGTACACCTAAAGAGTTGTAGGTTTCTTTCAGGCCGTTGAGAACGCGCTCGTCGAGGATAGAAGGATCTCCAGCTAACATAGCGTAGGTAGCATAACGGAGATAGTAGTCGAGGTCACGGATACAAGCGGCGTAACGACGGGTGGTGTACATATTGCCACCGGGACGGGTTACGTCAGAGTATAACAGGGACTTAGCCACAGCTTCTTTAACGATGCCGGCAGCGTTAGCACTAATGACACTAGCGGCACGCACGCGCAGTTCACCGGTGGCGAAATAGCTTTTCAGTTTGCCGAGAGCATTAGAGTCAAGGTATTTGCCTTGAACGTCAGAAGAGTTGATAACAGAAGTAATTGCGTCTTGCATGGTGGTTCTTCCTTGGGTTTTGCTTAATCTTAAGAGGTTTACGGGGGGTGTGTCTAGAACAATTCACAAAGGAATTATTCTACGACATAGAGCCGATCACGTAATCGAAGTAGGAAGAAGCTTCAGAAGCATCGTCAGAAGACATAAGACCAGTAGCAACTTCTTTCATTTCGCGAACGCTTTGAGCTACGGCACCGATGTCGGTTCCTAAAGATTTGTACATTTCACGCACACCGACCAAACCGATTTCTTCAATCGGGGTGACATCACCAGCAACTACTCCGTAGGTGATTAAACGTAGGTAGTAGTCCATGTCACGCAGACAGGTAGCGGTCATTTCTTCGCCGTAAGCGTTGCCACCGGGGGAAACGATGTCAGGACGTTTTTGGAATAAGCGATCGCCAGCTTGTTTGACGATGGTTTCGCGAGCGCCGGTCAGGGTTTCAGCGATGCGTAAACGAGCGGCACCACTGCCAACGAAGGCTTTAATTCTGTCTAGTTCGCCGGGGCTGAGGTAACGAGCTTCAGCATCAGCATTCACGATCGATTTCGTGACGATACTCATTGATGGATTCCTCCCAACTAAGTGAGATTAATAAACTTAATCTGACATTTTATAGCAGTTGTGGTCACTACGCTTAAGTTATCTCGTTTCCGCCTCAGCGTCTCAAGACTTCCCTAGCTAGAGCGACCTAACGCAACTATTTTGCGGCATCTGGTTCACCTTCTCACTATTTTCTTAATACTTTTTAACATTTGCCCTCACAAGGGAGTGAGGAAGTGGGGAAGTGGGGTGTGGGGAGACCACTTCGTGCGCGTTGCGGGGGGGGGGAATTATGAATTATGAATTATGAATTGGGGAGAAGGGAGCGGGGAGCAGGGAGCAGGGAGAATAAATAAAACAGTCTCCTGTCTCCTATCTCCTATCTCCTGACTCCTATGTACTGGTTTACCCTAGCCAATTAATTGCCCCTTTAATCCAGTCTTCTGGCTGAGTATTTTTACTAAATAAAGCATCTTGACCAAGGACTGCTATGGCTCGATCAATCTCGTCTTGGCTGTATCCTAAAGCTAAAAGGGTCATCTGCACATCTTCGAGGATGTCCGCTGCCGGTAACATTGCCGTGGTTGTCGTCGTCGCTTCTTTTAGCTGTCGCCATGCCGCCAATTTAGTTTTTAACTCTAAAGCGATTCTTTCTGCTGTTTTTAAGCCGACTCCGGGGGTTTTGCTCAAAATTTTGGTATTTCCTGTCACTATCGCCACCACAAGTTCCTCAATCCCCAAGGTATCAATTAAAGCTAGGGCTAATTGCGCCCCAACTCCATTGACGGAAAGCAGTTGACGAAACAGATCTCGCTCTGGGGCGGTGCCAAAACCGTATAATAAGGGCTGGTCCTCGCGAAGGAGTAGGTGAGTAAAAATCTGACAATTATCACTGTTATCCTTGCCCATGTCTAGGGCTAATCGCGAGGGAATTTGGATTTCGTAACCGATCTGGTTTACGTCTAAAATCAAGATCAGTCGGTTATTCGGGGTTTTGATCACCTCGATCGCTTGTCCGCGTAAATAATTAATCATTAATTTAGTTCTCCTACGAAAATAACCGAACCACAGCAATGACGGTTTTTACTCCCTGAAGGAATGCCGGAGAGATTTGCAGTTTTGTTACAATTGTTAACAGAAGTGAATGGCGTAATTGATAACCTAATCTTCTTGGCGTTAGTCCCCAATAATTGGAGAAGATACAAAATGAATGGCAACATTAGAGTCGGGAATCTCTTTGGAATTCCCTTTTATATTAATCCTTCTTGGTTCTTTGTTCTGGGGTTAATTACCTTAACCTATGGGGGAGAATTAAGTCATTTTCCCCAGTTAACGGGAATCCTGCCCTGGCTCTTAGGATTTTTGGCCGCTATTCTTCTATTTGCCTCCGTGGTTGCCCACGAATTAGGTCATAGTTTTGTTGCTATCGCCCAAGGTATTGAAGTCAAATCAATTACCCTCTTTTTATTCGGTGGTTTGGCAACTCTCGGCAGAGAATCGAAAACTCCTCTAGAAGCTTTTCTAGTAGCAATTGCTGGCCCTTTAGTTAGTTTACTGCTCTTCGGTATCTTCCTAATTATTGGTTCCAATATTAGCTTAAATGCGCCCATGGCGGCGATTCTTTCTCTGCTTGCCTATATCAACCTCGCCCTGGGGTTATTTAACCTGATCCCCGGTTTACCTTTAGATGGTGGTAATATCCTTAAAGCCATCGTTTGGCAAGTAACGGGTAATCCCAATAAAGGGGTTTTATTCGCTAGTCGTTTCGGTCAATTTTTTGGTTGGTTAGCGATTGTCATCGGTGCGCTATCAATTCTCGGAATCAGTCAATTTGGCAGTTTTTGGACGCTATTAATTGGCATTTTCCTCCTACAAAACGCCGGCTTTTCCGCTCAATCAGCTAAGGTTCAAGATTTCCTAAGTCGCTACACCGCTAAAGATGTTATCTCTCCTAATAGTCCTGTAGTTCCGATTAATTTAACCCTGCGCGAGTTTGCTAATAATTATGTTATCGGTAAACAACAATGGTCTAAATTCCTAGTTACCGATAGCGAAGGTAAACTATTGGGGGTGATTAATGTAGAGGCTCTAAAAACGATTCCCACTTCCCAATGGACAGAGGTAAATATCGGCCAGTTATTACAAACTAGCGAAAGTCTTAAACTGGTTTTGTCTCATACTTCCCTCCTAGA
Source organism: Microcystis sp. MC19 (assembly GCF_003019735.1). NCBI lineage: Bacteria > Bacillati > Cyanobacteriota > Cyanophyceae > Chroococcales > Microcystaceae > Microcystis > Microcystis sp. MC19. The sequence continues at coordinate 4,760,573 of NZ_CP020664.1, forward strand.
TGTGGTGAAAATTTTGGAAGGCGAAAATTTATCTCAAGTGACAGTGGTAGAAGAAAACGGCACGGTTTTGGGATTAATTGAGAAAGCTTCTATCCTTACTTTTCTCGCTCAAAAAACCCAAAGTCAAACCGCTTAATCAGTTATCAGTTATCAGTTATCAGTTATCAGTTAGGTAAATGTATTTTTAACCTCAATATTCTCACAGAATTTTTCTAGTATCTCCTGATACCAAATCCAGTTATTAAAGACTGATTATTTATTCCTCCTGTTGCCTTTTGCCTGTTGCCTATCCTCATAAGTAGCCTGTACTCAACGAAGTTAGTATGACTATACTAACTGTCGCATTACTTGCCACAACTGCTCGTATTCTTGCTCAGTTGCTGGCGATAAAGGGTTTAGAAAATCGCTTTTTTTGATCGCTTCTGGATTGACAAGTAAAGGATTATTTTTGATATCTGGGGGAATTTGGTCGGGATTTTCAGTGGGAATTAGGGGGGATAATCCAGAGGTAAATAAAGAGATTTTAGTGGCGGATTCTGGTTGCCAACAAAAATCAATCCATTGCTGGACAAGAGAATTAGGAGTAGTTAAAACTGGTTTTACCCACACATCTGACCAGAGAGAAGTACCGGAGTTGGGGACTACAACTTTAATTTTCTTATAGCGATCGCTCACTGGTAAAATATCATTAGACCAACCCACAGATAGCCAGATATCACCGAGTATCAGGGGTTGTAAATAATATTGAGAACTATAAAATTTTACCTGTTTTTGTAAAGCGAATAGCTCGTCTTTTAGTCCCGTAACTTGTTTTAAATCACCGGAATTATAAGAATAACCCAATTTTTTTAGGGTTAAACCGATGACTTCGCGACGATTATCAATTAGGGCAATTTTACCGGTTAATTCCGGTCGCCATAGATCGGACCAATCCTGTGGCCGCCAGTCAAATTGAGCGAATTTTTCCTCATTATAGGCAATTACTGTCATTCCCCAACGGTAGGGCGCACCCCAGACTTTACCCTCTGTTTGCGGTTGTCCTTGAGCATTGCGAGTCATGTTTTCTTGCCAACGGGGGGGCAGTTTTGACCAATTAGAAAGTTGAGAAGTATCTAGGGGTTGAATTAAACCGTTAGTAATCGCTTTTCCTAGCCAAGCATCCCCTAAAGTAACTAAATTACCGATAGCTGGGTTTTGTTCCCTAAAAGGGATAGGAATCGGAAATTGTGAGGCTGGTTGTTCCTGATTTTTTAACCATTTTTCCAACAATTTTAATAGCTCTTTCAGCTGCCTTTCCGACTGAAAATTGACTTTTTTTTCGGCAATAGTTTTCTGAAAATCTGTTAGTAATCGCGGCGGAATCGAACCGGACAGGAGAACAATGCTCGGCTCGCCGCTTCCAGAAGCGCAGCCATTTAAACCCCCCGCTAAGGCGATTGTACCTAATCCTTGCAAAAAAGAACGTCTGTTTAACATATCGCCCGCCGATTCTCAACTTTAACAGTAATAATTGCCAGTTTCTAGCCTTGAATTATTATAGGACGATTTTTAACGGTAAATTTGACCTCAAGTGCTGGCTGGGAATATTGCTACAATCAAGGAGAAATAAACCAGTTTAAGCGGGTTCCAGTAGACTGAAGGTCATTTTTGTTAAAAAAGTTATTTCTCTGGGTGTTATGATTAATTTTGAGGCAATACGGAGAATTTTTTGACCTATGACCCCTGAATTAATCACTTTCGGTCGGTATCTCGCGGGTGAATTTGAAAATCAACGGCAAGCGCAAGCGGAACCGGTATGGTACGTTCACCTGCGTTTATGGTTGCGTCCGTTGCCTTTATTTCGGGAAGACAGCATCGCGCTTTTTGCCGAACAGGCCAGTATCATCAATTTAGACCAACCCTACCGACCGCGACTGTGGCGATTAACGCGCTCGGAATCGGCAGGGTTAGAGGTTAGGCATTATATGTTTAATGACCTGAAATCCGTGCAAGGTGCGGGCAAAAATCCCGATATTTTGCGAAAAATTAGCTTAGAAGACCTAACTTTCCTGCCTACTTGCACTTTAGCGGTCAAAGTCCATACTCTCGCTGATAATCAATACCAGTTTATCGCCCAATCGCAACCGGAACAGCGCTGTCAATTTACCTATGAGGGGACAACCTATCAGGTGTCTTTGGGTTTCGAGGTGACGAGTCATAGCCTAAAAACCTACGATAAAGGTCTAGATCCCAGCACCGGTAAGGGAATTTGGGGCGCTCTGCTCGGTCCCTATCAATACGAGAAAAAACGGGATTTTTCGGCAGAATTGGAGGTGTGAGGAAGATTGCATCACATTAGGTCAAAATGACGGCAGATGACACCGCAAACAGCCGCTAAAGCGGTAATTCCTAAAGCTGTACCGATGTCTTGTCCTTGATTGACGGCAAAAGAAGTGACGATTCCTGCACCTAAACCGGCTGTGATTGCCGCTCCGAGAAAATCTTTATCTGAGTTTTTATACATAGAGATAAGGCCAAATTTCGACAAAATCGTGCTTTTTACCTTATCATCCTCTTTTGAGCCACTAATCACCCGGAGGCGGAATTGCAATCAAGCTTTAGATTTAGCCACGTTTCTTAACATTAAGTCGGGTCAGATAGATAGGAGGTAAAATCGATGAAATTAGCTAAAATCTCTTTTTATGGCTTTTTAACGCTGATTATCTCCCTTTTGCTAATACTGAGTTTTGTTAATGCCAGCAAAGCACAATCGGATACGGCGGTAAGATCGGAGTTAATTAGTCTCCGCAATCGAGTCGAGCGCCTTGAAAGTCAGGTCCGAGGAATAAGCATCCGCGGGGAAAATGCCGCTCCGATTCCCCAACGGCGATCGGGAACGGGTATAGTAAATGGGGAAGTAGTCGGGGAAAGTGACCCACTGTTCCAGCGTTTAGCCACTTTAGTAATTGAATTAAAGGAAGATTTAAAAAAGCTAGAGCAACGGGTGCAAATCTTAGAAAAAGAAACCGTTAGCCAGAAATCGTAGTCAATTGATGCTATAACGATCGAAAGTTAAATTGATATCAACTATGCAGTTAATTGATTATGTAATTGTGCTGCTTTATCTGGCAGCAACCCTAATAATCGGGATTATCGCCGAGAAAAAAGCTTCTCAAGGTCTAGAATCCTACTTTTTAGGTAATCGCAATTTGCCTTGGTGGATGTTAGGGGTGTCGGGAATGGCAGCTAACACCGATTTAGCGGGAACTATGGTCATTTCTGCCCTAATTTACGCCGTCGGACCCAAAGGATTATTTATCGAAATCCGCGGCGGTGTCGTCCTAATTATGGCCTTTCTCATGGCTTTTATGGGCAAATGGAATCGCCGGGCCCAAGTTATGACCATGGCGGAATGGATGCAATTCCGTTTTGGAACTGGAAAACAGGGGAATTTTGCCCGAATTATTAGCGCCGTCGCCACTCTCTTATTCTCTATCGGTGCGATGAGTTATTTCTCGGTTGCGGGGGGGAAATTTTTAGGGCAGTTTCTGGGTATGGATGATCGTCTTGCTTCGGTGATATTAATTCTTTTAACCTTGATTTATACAGTGGCCAGTGGTTTTTATGGTGGGGTAATTACCGATTTATTTCAAGGATTTCTGATTTTTGTGGCGGTAATTTATGTATCGGCAGTGGCCTTTTTTACCGTTAATCTTCCCGATAGTTTCACGGTAGCAATTCCGGGGGCAGCGGAGCCAAAAACTTGGAATTTAAGCGACTGGGCTAGTATTTTTCCCTCCCTGACTTTGGATTTACCCGGAGATTATGCCATCTTTAATTTGTTTGGTGGGGTGATTTTCTTTTATTTAGTTAAAACCATCATCGAAGGTTGCAGCGGCAGCGGTGGTTATATGTTACAACGATACCTAGCCGCCAAAAGCGATCGAGATGCCGGTTTATTATCTTTATTCTGGATTGTTCTGCTTTCTTTCCGTTGGCCTCTAGTCACAGCTTTTGCTGTTTTAGGCATTCACTACGGTTTAACCGAAGGCACGATTACAGATCCAGAAAGAATTCTGGCCACGGTCATTACTCAATACATTCCGGTGGGGATGAAAGGGTTATTAATTGCTGCTTTTTTAGCGGCGGCTATGTCCACTTTTAACGCAGTTATTAACGCTAGTGCTGCCTATTGGGTCAAAGATATCTATCAAGCTTTTTTGAAACCGAATGCGGGAGAACAGGAGTTAGTTTTTCAAGGTCGTTTGGCCTCGGTTTTTGTGGTAGTAATTGGCTTAGTTTTGAGTTTTAATATCCAAAATGTCAATGATATTTGGGGTTGGTTAACCACGGGATTAGGGGTAGGATTAGCAGTTCCTCTCCTATTACGTTGGTATTGGTGGCGCTTTAATGGTTATGGTTTTGCTGTGGGAACTTTAGCGGGAATGATTGCGGCTATTGCCTCACAAGCGATAATTTTACCTTTCTTCCGTCACAGTCAATATCAGGAATATATTCTCTTTCTTGTGCCGAGTTTGTTCGCTTTAGCTGGCTGTATTATCGCTACTTTGTTAACTCCTCCCACCGATAGTTTAGTTATGGAAAATTTCTATAATGTTACCAGACCTTTTGGCTTTTGGGGAGAAGTTCGTCACAGTGTTAAACCTAATCTACAGGCAAAAATTAAAGCGGAAAATCAACGGGATATCATCGCCGCTTTTCTCACCGTTCCTTGGCAATTAGTCCTCTTTATGATGGGGATTGTTTTAATCATCAAGCAGTGGCAAAGTTTGAAGATTTTGGCTTTGGTTTTTCTTTTGCTTTCTATCGGTCTCTATTTTACTTGGTATCGCCACTTATCTAAGGAAATTACTGTCACTAAAGACCGAGATTTAGGTTAGGCAGTTATCAGTTATCAGTTATCAGTTATCAGATTTGAGTTTTAAGTGTGCAGTAGGGATATACTGAGGAAGAGGCATTAACTAATATACAAGATGCAATGAGTATCTTGCAGCCTTGGAAAAACGCTGGCAAGATGGGGAAATTCCTGAAATTAAAATGCAGGTGTAACTATTTGACAGTCGTAGAATTTCGTAAACTATTATGATTGCGATAAAATTAGCTAAAATTTCTCTTTCTTTCGACTCAGCCCTAGATTTGATGATTAATTACATAAGCTTTAAAAACAGGATTCAAACATAATAGAGCGTTTTCATCTTTTGCCACTATTATTCGTCTGATTAGAGATTGAATTACTTTCAAAGAATCTGTATAAGCTAGAGAAGTTTGGTCGATCATTTCTTTAATAGAAATAGGTTGATTAAAATTTGCTAATTCTGTTAGCATTAGTTTCTCTGATTCTGTTAAACTTTGCAAAATACTTAATAAAGTCTGCTCTAAAGTTTCTTCGGCAATCGGGTATTTAATCTCCAAAAAGTCAGCAACCTTACCTAAAAATGTCTCTTGAATAAAACTAGCAACTAATTCTAACCAAAGAGGATGACCTTGATAACATTTAATTAAGGCTTCCCAACTGTCTTCATTTAATAGATTATGATGGCGCAAAATTTCTATGGCATCTTCTCCTAAACCTTCTATGATTAATGTTTTAATGAATTTATTTTTCTGCCCATAAAAAGTCGTATCAATAGGTTTTTCTTGACTCAACAACAGTAAACAGCTTTGATGATTGACTTCAGCAATGCTTTTAAACAATAGTTGATAATCTTGGTACTCTTTGTGATAATTACCTGCTAGTTTTTTAGAATCAAATAGACTTTGTAAATCATCAAGAATAATCAAGCATCGATGACTTTTCATTAATTGTAAGAACAAATTTAATTGCTTTTCAAGACTTTGAGAAAGCTTCAATTGAGGATTGATAGATTGTAAAATTTCACTTAAAAGTTCATCTAGTTTTGGACAAAAATACAAACTTCTGCGAATAACATAGTTAAAATTATCTTTGATTTTATCAACCAGTTTCAGAGAAAGTGTGGTTTTACCAATTTCTTTTAAACCTAACACATTAACCAAGCGGTATTTCTCCGCAACTATCCAAGTTTCTAGATTATTTAATTCGGCAACTCTCCCATAAAATTGAGTTATTTCAGGAATATGACCTAAATCTAAATAAGGTTGATCGCGCTGGATTTCAGAGTGATAATTATTATTATTGAGGGAAAATGGATTATGATCACAAATATGAACATTATTAAAAGAGACTAAATCTCGTCCCATATTATTATTTATAAAGCTATGTTTCTTTAAAACTGCTCTAATATTTGATTTAGTAATATCTTCCCCTAAAACTTCTGACAAAATTTTCCATAATTCTGAAGCACTATCTCGAATATGACCTTCACTAAGATGAGATTCTTTGGCAACTTCTGAGTATTTGTAACCTTCTAAGGTCCCTTGCAAGATAGTTTTTTGAAGATAGTCTAGATGTTGATCTGTTTTGGCAAAAACCAACTCATCTAAGAGATTTAACACCGTATTAGATAGATTAGCTTGAAACATGGACTATAGATTAGGTATATGAAGGTAGAGCAGACAGTGATGCAATTCAGACCTGAATTGGCGAGTTTTTACGCGATGTGTAACTAAAAACGACAGAATCAGGGTTCCCGATGATACTTTATCACTGCTGATTTCTGAGAGCCTTGTAAATCAAGACTAAAAATATAGTTGCACACGGGGTAGTTTTTTACTTATTCTAGCTGACATTTCCGATATTTCAGATCAATTGTTTGGCTGTAAGTTCCGACTTTTCCGACTTACTAAACTCAAGACTGCGATGTATCCTAAGTAATTAAGCAGTTTCAAGGCTTTATTTAGCCAATCTAAAGAAAATGTGAAATAGTACAGGTTCTAGCATATCACAGTCAGGATGCTTAAGGTGGCTTTAGGCAATGTAGCCCAGGCCGCACGCTCAACCAGTACACAAATCAAATGGGGAGGAAAAAATGACATCAAGTTCTAAAGAAAATGTCTTAGTTGACAACTGTTTTGGTATTGTAACGAACAAAAGACTTACCTATATGGCGAAGAAAAGCTGGTTTCGTGGTGGACGAAGAGAAGATGTTCCTCTCAAGCAAGTTGTTGCAGTTCGATATGAAATGGATAGGAAAGTTGTTGGGGGACTATTCCTTGTTGTTTTAGGGATTGTCTTGATAACTGTAGTAGTGGGTATTATTCCCTTGATTTTTGGTGTTCTATTGATGTGGGGTTCTCCAACGGTAAGTGTGGTTACGGCCGGAGGAACAGCAACTCCTGTCACTGGATGGCCATGGCAAAAATCAGAAGCAGAGGCGTTTGTAAACGCTGTCCACAGTCAATTATTTGGTGAGTAAATCGAGGGACACAAATTGTTGAAATTTACTCAATCTTGCTGATACTTTTATAACTTCGGAAAATTAAAAAGTTAGCTGGAGAATTTTTTATGGATTTGGCAAATCGTTTGCTAATAATGCCTCATTACTTGAGTTGTTTAATTTCATATTTCTTTTTCTTCTATGGTGTATTACTTGCTGTTGTTGGGTTATTTGCACGTGAATTAGTTGCCCAAGTCTTTCTAAATTGGCATATACTTATAGTAATATTTTTTCAGTTTCTTTTACAGATGTTTTTAAACCAATCATCACAGGAACAACTTCTGATGACTTTGGCCAGAGACATTGCATTATTGGCTTTCGGAATGTTACCAAGTATAGTGCCTACCAGTAATTTTCAAGAGGGTCTTCTCGTTTTTGTAATTTCGGGATTTTTTATGGTCGGAATCCTTGACTCAGAAGTAGTTAAGAGTTGTGGTACTTTCGAGCAATTGCTTGAAATGTTTGGTCGCTAAATAATATAGATTTTTAAGATTTACTCAATCTTGCTGATACTTTCATGACTTTAGAGATTTACAAACTTAGCTGGAGAATTTTTTATGGATTGGGGAAATGCTTTGAGAAATGTTTACGATGGGATCGTAAAAGCTGTCTCTGTTGGGTTTTCATTGATGGCGATTTATTTGGGATTTTGGGGATTTTTTGCACAAGATGCTGGAGCAATATCCCTACTATTTATAGTAGGTACTAGCTTGACTCTTCTAAGTTATGCTATAACACCTGTACTAGGCTTAAGTTTAGATATATCTGCAATTTTAACTGATTTATTGCTTGTTATAGTATCATATTTTGTGGCACATCTTTTTTTATCTGCTGCTTCTTCATATTTCGGAGTTCCCTATTCACCATTTCTTGTTAATATAATGTTTTTTGGAGCTATCGTTATGGTTAATCTTCGCCGAATAGCGGAGGTAACTTGTTTACCACAACTTGCACAAATATTCAGTTTTTCTATTAATCATTGCCTACGCTAATTTTTTTAAAATGACGAATATTTATATATTCTAATGATAACAAAAGCTCCATATTTAAGGCTTTAACTAAAGATTACTTTGTTATAAACATCTGCCATCTCTACCTCAATCCTCAAAGATTTTAAAGGAACAATAATGTTAGTTTCATAAGCGGTAAAAAAACAGCGATCTCGCAGAGATCCGCTTTGCGGTGCGCCTTCTTCTTGAAAATGTTCAATATAACATCGCCAATTGAAGTCTGAATTGGCAGTTATAGTCATTTCAATTAAGATTGAGAATATCAATGCTAGAGTTAATCAGGGTTTCATCGGTCTAGAGCGTATCAGACTTATCTGAAATGACTATATCAGTTTACTGTCTTCCCACTCCCCAATTCATAATTCATAATTCCCCAAACCCTCACCTCTCAAGGAATTAGAAGTTTCACAGAATAATTAGGAGAGATACCTTGACTTTTGCGGCGGCTTGGGTTATAGTTTTTTTATAATGGGATGTTTGTGTTTAAGTTCAAGTGCTAAGATTTCCATTATTAATAAACTCTTTTAAAAATATTGTCCCAAAATCTGCAAAAAAAAGCAAGCAAAACTTTGCCGTCAATTGTTAAGTTTTGTTAAGAAAAATAGCAAGAGCGGCAAGGAATAGAAATTCCTTACCGTTGACTTTGGCCGGACTCACCACTTCTTATAGGGTAAAAACTTACCCGACATAGTAATTTTAACGCGATCGCCTTTAGGGTCTTCCTCCTTATCCACGTCGAGGGTAAAATCGATCGCACTCATAATACCATCGCCGAATTTTTCATGAATTACCGATTTTAGGGGCATTCCATACACCTGCATGATCTCATAGAAACGATAAATCAGGGGATCGGTGGGGACAACCGGACCTAATCCCTTGACAGGATACTCGGTTAAGGAGGGGATGATTTCGGTTCCCAATCCCAAAGCTGCCACAATTTTCGTCGCTTCCTCTGGGGAGGCGCTCGCTTGCCGGTAAAAAACAGCGGCAATCCACACCTCATCTCGTCCTAGAATGGCTTCTAGGTCAGCGAAACTGAGGCCTTTTTCCTTCTTCGCTTCCAATAGTTTTGCGGTAATTTCGGGTATCATTGCTTATTTTTGCAGAATTTGTCTGCTTCTAGTTTACCTGAACATCAATTATATAAGGAAAAGTTATGACATTGATAAAAAAACATTTCTTAAAACCCCTTTACATAACTATAAAAAGCCGATAGTATTAACTCATGTCAAACAACGAACCTTGACAACCTAATACATACAGAAATTATCCAACCATGACTACAACTCTACAACAGCGCGAGAGCGCTTCCCTGTGGGAGCAGTTCTGCCAGTGGATCACCAGCACCAACAACCGTCTTTATGTCGGCTGGTTCGGTGTCATCATGATCCCCACCCTGCTCACCGCCACCACCTGCTTCATCATCGCCTTTATCGCCGCTCCTCCTGTAGATATCGACGGTATTCGCGAGCCTGTAGCTGGTTCTCTACTCTACGGAAACAACATCATCTCCGGTGCGGTTGTTCCTTCTTCCAACGCGATTGGACTCCACTTTTACCCCATCTGGGAAGCTGCTTCCTTAGATGAGTGGTTATACAACGGTGGTCCCTACCAGTTAGTCATTTTCCACTTCTTACTAGGTGTCTTCTGCTACCTCGGTCGTCAGTGGGAACTGTCTTTCCGTTTAGGAATGCGTCCTTGGATTTGTGTTGCTTACTCCGCACCTGTATCCGCCGCTACTGCTGTATTCTTAATCTACCCCATCGGACAAGGTTCTTTCTCTGATGGTATGCCTTTAGGAATCTCTGGAACCTTCAACTTTATGTTCGTGTTCCAAGCAGAACATAACATTCTGATGCACCCCTTCCATATGTTAGGTGTTGCTGGTGTGTTCGGCGGTTCTCTGTTCAGTGCAATGCACGGTTCGTTAGTAACTTCCTCCTTAGTGCGTGAAACCACTGAAATCGAATCTCAGAACTACGGTTACAAATTCGGTCAAGAGGAAGAAACCTACAATATCGTTGCCGCTCACGGTTACTTCGGACGCTTAATCTTCCAATACGCTTCTTTCAACAACAGCCGTTCTCTGCACTTCTTCTTAGGTGCATGGCCGGTAATCGGTATCTGGTTTACGGCGATGGGTGTTAGCACCATGGCGTTTAACCTCAACGGTTTCAACTTCAACCAGTCGATTCTCGATTCTCAAGGTCGTGTAATCGGTACTTGGGCCGATGTGCTGAACCGCGCTGGTATCGGTATGGAAGTAATGCACGAGCGCAACGCTCACAACTTCCCCTTAGACTTAGCTAGTGGTGAACAGGCTCCTGTAGCTCTGACTGCTCCTGCTATCAATGGTTAATTCCTAGTCTGAACGAAAAGGCACTCCCGCGAGGGGGTGCTTTTTTGTTGTTAGAATTGGGGAACAATGAAAAACGCTGCAAAATGCTTATTCTCAAACAATCATCATTATGACCGCTCTCACTGGAAAATATACTCTTAGTCAATATTTTGAGCAGGAAATACAATCCCAAACTCGTCATGAATATCTGGATGGAAATATTATTGCTATGACAGGAGGGACACCGACTCATAATCGCATTATTAGTAATTTATTGGTGGCTTTATATACTGGACTAAAGAATCAACCCTATGCCGTTTTTGTCACCGATCAGCGTTTATGGATACCTGAGCGTCAAATAGCTACCTATCCTGATATTATGGTGATGCCTGAACCTCTCACTTATCAAGAAGGACGCAAAGATACTTTAATTAATCCTGTTTTAATCGCTGAGGTTTTGTCTGCTTCAACGGCAAATTACGACAGAGAAGAAAAGTTTGCCGCTTATCGAACCATTGCAACTTTTCAGGAATATTTATTGATTTCTCAGGAAAAATGTTATATTGAACATTTTCAAAAGGAAGGCGATTGCTGGTTGTTTACAGCTTATGAATCTGATAGGATAATTCATTTAAACTCTTTGCGGGTTGAGGTGGAGATAGCAGATATTTATAACAAGGTAATCTTTAGTTAAAGCTTTAAATTTGAAGCTTTTGTTATCATTAAACTAGACTAATCTTGGTCAGGAGTTAATTTTATGATATCCCCTCAAATTATTGAACTGGAACAAAAGTTACGAAATTTTTCGTTTGAAGATAAACAATGGTTATTAGAACAGTTACACAAGCATTTAGAAGGTTTCAAAGAAAATGTAAATAGAAAACAGGTCAAAGATTTGATTATGGAAACATTAAATGAGGTTCAAAATATGCCCGATAATTGTTATCATGAAGTTTGGCAAAAATTTGATGACGCTTGTGTGAGAATTTCAGGAAACTTAGAAGAATCTGATTTACTATGATGTTTGCTCAAGATTCACCTCTTGTTATTCTTGATACTTCGGTTTTTCTTTCAGCTTTGTTAAGTAAAAATCCTAACAGTGCGCCTTGTCAAATTATTCGTTATTGGCGAGAGGGTAGATTTAAGTTAGTTATTTCTCCTCAATTATTGGAGGAATTGGTTGAAAAACTATTACTGAAAAATATTGACAGAAATTATATTAAGGAGATTTTAACGGCTATTTTTTATACTGCTATCAAAATTCAAGGCATTTATCAAGCAACGCTACTCGATCAGGTTGATCCAAATGATAATATGTTTTTGGCAGCCGCTTACGAAATAGGTGCTGATTATCTAGTTTCTTTAGATAAAAAACACATTTTACCGCTAAAGCATTATCATCATACACAAATTTTGTCCCCAAATTTATTCTTACAAGTCTTACAAAATAGTTAAAGGTAAAAAGGCGATCGCGTCTATTTGTAAAGAGATAATCCTAATCGTTAGGATTTCTTTTAAGATAAGATTTAAAGACAGGATTAATAGGAAAATAGGACGAGGTTTCTGATGATAATTTATCGAGTAAACAGCGTCTCATTAATGACTGAATAGTTGCCCAAAATTCAGAAGTAGATAAGTCAAGACTAGCAGTTTTGGAAAACTTTTCTACCGCTTCAGTTTGATTAGCTAACCAGTGTATCACCTTTTTTTCTGTTGCGGATAAACGCTGTAAATGACATTCGATCGAGTTTTCTATATCCCCTAAATAAATTTCATTGTTCATTTGTTCTAAAAATAAGGATACTTCTCCATCAAATAGCTCAATAATAGTTGAGGAGATGATATTTAACCAGTTAGGATGACCTTGATAAAGTTCGCTCAGTTCCGTCCATTTCTCCTCACTTTTTAAACCGTATTCTTTGAAGATTTCTTCAAATTCTGTTGTGAAACCTTGCAGGTATAAAGTTTTAATTTTATCGGATTTTAAGGTGACAAAATCTCTGGGAAGTTCCCAACTAATTAAAATCAAGCAACTTTGATGAGATGTGGTAGCAATTTGCTGAAAAAATTTATGATAATCCTGACAGTCGCTTAAATATTTACCTGCTAATTCCACCGGTTTAAAAATATTCTGCACATCATCAAGAATAATTAAACAACGATAGGAGCTTAGATAATCTATTATATCAGGTAAGGGGGTTGATAGAGATTGGGCGAAAAACTGTTTTAGATCATCTTTGAGAGCGATTAATTGAGGAATATTTTCCAGACTGCGGTAAATAATATAATCAAATTGTGGGGCAATTTCTGAAATTAATTTAAGGGTTAAAGCTGTTTTTCCAATTCCACTTAACCCATAAATAGTAATTAATCGAGTTTTATTATCTAGCCATTCTTTTAAGGTTGATATTTCTAACTTACGTCCATAGTTATACCTTAATTCAGGAGCTTTTGTTAGGTTAATTATTGGGAATTGATGATCATTATCTGGAAAATTTGAAGACTTTTTTAAGTTGTTTTCTGAGTAGGGGTTATTTTCTCTACAGATATTTATATGGTTATTACTAATATTATTACCATGATGGCTAACAAAGTGATAAATAGTAGATGAAGCTTTATTTTCTAAAACAGAACGAACATTAGACTTTTTTATATCTTCTTCAAAAACATCTGATAACAGTTGCCATAACTTCCATGCTTCTTTTTTTATATGGTCATAACTGCGCTGATTATCTTTGGCAATTTTTTCGTAATCTTGATGTTCCCAAATACCCTGTAAGATGGATTCTTGCAAAGAATCAAGATGTTTACCGGTTTTCTCTAATACCTGTTTATCTGTCCATTCTAAAAGGTTTTGAATATCCATATAAGTAAGCGAAGAACATTTGTATTACTGTTTGGGATAAGGGAACAGATTTTATTTTTCTCGTTTTTTTATCAGACTAATAATCATTTTACTTCCCTCTTGCAAGAGATCAATGTATTGCCTACGAACATTTTACCCCATAAAGTCGGGAAGGGCAAACTGTCATACCAAATTCGCCTTAGAAAGTAAAGCTTGTAGTCATATTACTCGTAGGGTGCGCCTTTCAATAGCGTAACGCACCAATTTAATAATAGAGGTGGTGCGTTACGGCGAATTATTAATTTTGGTTTTTTGACTAAATTGATAGCCGCCTAACGCACCCTACACTCTACGGACTCGTAGGGTGCGCTCTTCAATAGCGTAACGCACCAATTTAATAATAGAGGTGGTGCGTTACGGCGAATTATTAATTTTGGTTTTTTGACTAAATTGATAGCCGCCTAACGCACCCTACTGGACTGTTTCAACTAAAATAGGGCAATAGATTTCGGCTTAAAGTCTTAGATTATAGAATTTATAGCATTTTTCTAATACACCAAATTAGCTGAAACAGTCCACTACACTCTACGGACTCGTAGGGTGCGCTCTTCAATAGCGTAACGCACCAATTTAATAATAGAGGTGGTGCGTTACGGCGAATTATTAATTTTGGTTTTTTGACTAAATTGATAGCCGCCTAACGCACCCTACACTCTACGGACTACTGATTAACTAGAAATTTGAGAAAAGATTAATAAAGGGTTTTTTATTTTTCCAGCGATAGGTATTAAAATCTCGATTATCAATTGATAAGATACGTCCATTTCCTAACTCTTCTGCTAAGATAACTAGGGAGGCATCGGCTAAGTCCATTGGCAGACTTTGATATTGTTTCATAAGGTCTTGAATTCTTTCTAGATGAGTATTTTCAAGGTGAAATAATAGAAATTTTTGGGGATGTCTCTCAAATACGTTCATTAATTTTATTTGTTTTTCAACTCCTGTATAGAGATTTGGAGAACGTTGTAAAAGAAGATGACAACTTTCTGTTAAAACACACCAAGTTGTAATTAGGGGTTGAGAAGAATACTGTGCTAAGGTTTGCTGTGCTATTAGATGATATTGATCTTTATTGTTAAATAAAGCCACCCAGAACCCAGTATCAACGATGATCATATTTAGCTTTTAATCCTTCTTTGAGAACGGATTTATAATTAGTAGAAAGGTCTGATTCTGCACTAATACAACCGATTAATCCAGATTCTTTTAAAATGTCTAGGGTACTTTGAGCTTCAGGGTTTATTTTTGCTGCAATCTCTGGCTTTTTTGCTAAAGAATAGCGTTTTTTTAATAACTCAATAAAATCAATCAGTAAGTTTTGTGCTTCTTCAGGTAATTGGTTAATATCTTGTTGAATTTGTTCTAAGTTAATCATTAATTGTCCTCCGTTAAGGTTTTTAAACAGGCTGCTAATCTTTAAGCGACTGTTTCTGACATTTAAACCTCCTGATTTGTTTCCGACTGTCCCCTGTTACTTAATCGATTAATATTAATGCCAATGCTTGATTAATAATTTTATTTTTATCGATCATAGCCTCAATTTCTTCTGGTTTATATATACCTTCAAAAGCTTCTAATGCCGCTTGTCTTAAAGCGGAATAATAAGCATCATCTAAGGTTTCTTTTAATTCTTCTATTGTTAGATAATTTCCTCCAGTTTTACGTCGTTGATTAATGCGTTGAATCTGTCGAACAGAATTAGAAATAGAGGTTTCCCATGAGCGGGTACTGCGGTTTTCTGCTTGCTGTTTAATCAGATGTAATAGGACAATAATACTAAAGCTAAAAATCTTATTGAGCTTATCATCTTTGCTCATTTCTGTCATTTCCTCTACCAAAATCAAGGCATCGGGAACATTGCCAGCTAGTAATAGATTTTTTAACTCTAATAATTCTTCCATTTTTTACTTTTTTTTACTGATTAACCTCTTAATTTAGTAATTTGTTCTTTACATTAGATATTGTTAAAGTTGGAAAAACAAGCGAAAACTTTTGCCTGTTTTCTTGCCTTATTAAGGAAAATTTAGCCTTGTTTCATGAGCCTTGCCCTCCTTTTTGTCACTAAATCCCACTTTATCCCACGAAAATTATTATATCAGAAAATCCAAAATGGCCACAAATTCCCACAGACAAAACCAAAGTGAACATCTAGATTGTAAGAATCACTTAGTTTTTTGGATTTTTATCAGGTTATGAACAAGATACTAGCTAATTGTATCAGCTTAGGGATCGGATTGGGTGCGATCGGGGTGGCGTTACCTGCACAGGCCGCCTCTTTTCAGGGTTTAGGGTTCTTAAATGCTATCAATTTAATTAGCCGTGCGCAGGGAGTATCGGCAGATGGGTCTGTTGTTGTTGGTGAAAGCGCCAGTGCTGGTTATCAGGCATTCCGTTGGACACAAGCAACGGGAATGGTAGGACTGGGGTACTTACATTCTGGGGTTGATTTATATAGCTATGCTTTAGGAGTATCAGGGGATGGGTCTGTTGTGGTTGGTCACAGCCGGAATACCAGCAATAATGGTACGGATGCATTCCGTTGGACACAAGCAACGGGGATGGTGGGACTAGGGAACTTATCGGGGGGAGGCATTACCCCTATCAGTGCTAATGGAGTATCAGCAGATGGGTCTGTTGTTGTTGGTTATAGCAATAGTGCTGGTGGCCAGGAGGCATTCCGTTGGACAGAAGCAACGGGGATGGTGGGACTAGGGGAGCTATCTGGGGGTGCTTTCCAGAGCAAGGCTTTAGGAGTATCAGGGGATGGGTCTGTTGTTGTTGGTTATAGCAATAGTGCTGGTGGCCAGGAGGCATTCCGTTGGACAGAAGCAACGGGGATGGTGGGACTAGGGGACTTAGATAATGGGTTTGGTTATCTTCTATCTGCAGCTAATGGAGTATCAGCCAATGGGTCTGTTGTTGTTGGTGAGGGCAATAGTGCTAATGGCCCTGAAGCATTCCGTTGGACAGAAACAACGGGAATGGTAGGACTGGGGGACTTATCTGGAGGTAGTTTCTATAGCACTGCTTCAGGAGTATCAGCCGATGGGTCTGTTGTGGTTGGTAATAGCAATAGTGCTAATGGTCAAGAGGCATTCATCTGGAATTCCAGACAAGGGATGCGGAGCTTAAGAGAGATTTTAACTAATGATTATGGTTTAGATTTAACCGGTTGGACTTTAATACAGGCGACTGGCATTTCTGCCGATGGGTTAACAATTGTGGGTACTGGACTTAACCCTAATAATAATGTTGAATCTTGGATTGCTCGTTTAAATCCGCAAAATAATCCATCTGTACCGGAGCCTAGTTCTATATTAGGGTTAGGACTGTTTTCTTTGGTGGGTTTTTTAATTAAGAAACGGTCATAATCTAACCTGACTTTGATGGGAAAGTCCATAAATTACCTATTTTTGGCATTTCAATCAGTTAGCATCTCAATCATTAGATAAAAGGGCATCCTCGAAAAGGGGTGCTTTTTTGTTGTTCGGATGTATCGATCGAGCTACAATAAAAGGGACTTCTCTAGGCGAAAATATGGCTACAGGCATCGATATTGGTGAATTTATTGTTGCTAGTCCGGATATTTGTAATGCTCGTCCCCGGATCGCGGGAACTAGAATCACGATTCAAAGTTTAGTCATGGATCATAAAATGGGAATGAGTGCCGAAGCGATCGCTAAAGAGTATCCTCAATTAAGTCTGGCTCAAATTTATAGCGCTCTAGCGTATTATCACGCGAATAAAGAACAGATAGAAGCCGATATCGATGCTTACCGAGCCGATTGTGAAGACTGGGAATCCCGATATCGAGCCGGTGAATTGTAATGAGTCAAATCCGTCTCTACCTTGATGAAGATGCGGGTCAACGCTCGGTCGTGGAAGCTTTGCGGAATCTGCGGTCAGTAAGGTATAGTCATTTCAATTAAAATTGAGAATATTAATCCCAGAGTTCATAAGGGTTTTGTCGGTATAGAGTGTATCAGACTTATCTGAAATGACTATAACTAATGATTTCGTTAGTACCGGAACCTAGTTCTATTTTAGGGTTAGGCCTGTTTTCTTTGGTGGGTTTTTTAATTAAGAAACGGTCATAATCTAACCTGACTTTAATGGGAAAGTCCATAAATTCCCTATTTTTGGCATTTCAATCAGTTAGCGTCTCAATCATTAGATAAAAGGGCATCCTCGAAAGGGGGGCTTTTTTCTTGTTCGGATGTATCGATCGAGCTACTCTGTTCTCACTCAACAACCTCGGAGAAAGCGGGTTTCTTAACAAAAAAATCTGAGCTTTAATTTAGATATTTACCAGAAACCCGCTTTCTGTTCCACTGACTGATAATAAACCTCAAAACAATCCTATTCATGGTTATTTGCCCGTTTTTAGTCCTGATTTCAAAGCAGATTTGGCTTGGTGGTATCGAAACGAACCGAAAAAAGGCGATAAAATCTTAGACTTAGTAGCAGATATTTTGGATGGCGATCCGTTTACAGGATTGGGTAAACCCGAACCTCTTAAGTATATTGCTGCCGACCCTTGGTCACGACGGATCGATTTAGAGCATCGTTTGGTTTATAAAGTCACAGGAAATAAGGTTTATTTTTTACAAGCTCGTTATCATTATCAATCAGGCTAAACTCAGACAAACCCATCAAGAACTGTTACAGGAGAAAGGGGACAAAGAACTTAGTGAGTCCCCCCTCGCAGCTAGGTGAAGCAACAGCCCAACCCAAGACAGAAGGAGGACAGTGAAACAGTACACACTAAACTAAGCAAAGCTGTAGCCTACGTTACATTTTAATAAATCTTTACATTCCTCCAAGATTTAATCCTCATAAATGCGGCACTCTAAGGCATCGGGATTGGCTTCGCAGTAGGACTGGAGTGAGTTATTCCCCTGTTTTTTGACCCGTTGATGGGAAGCTTCGGCTTGGAGTTCCTCCACCACATCCCAGGCTGCGGCGCAATCGGGAGAGATTTCACCCTTGGCCGCGCAAATTGCCCGTGCGTCTTCCCGGGCTGCTTCAATTTCATCTTCAATGAACAACCGCTTGGGCTTTTCGACAAAATCGCTCTTGAAGAGAATATCACTCACAGAAATAATGCCCAGCAAAGTTTTGCCCTGAATCACCGGGGCGCGGCGAATGCGGGTTTGAGCAAATAACCGGGCTACATATTCCACCCCCAGTTCGGGATTGACGACCACACAGGGCTTGGCCATAATTTCATAGACCCGCATAGTTTTAGGATCGTGGCCAAAGGCCGCCACTTTGTAAACGATGTCGGTTTCGGTGACAATTCCATAGGGGTCCTGTTCATGGCGCGGTTCGACAATCAAACCCCGCAGTTTTTTTTCTTTCATCAATTTCACGGCATCGGCAACCGTTGCCGAACCACGAATGGTGACAACGTTTTGGGTCATAATTTCTTGAGCTTGCAGCATAGGAGTTGGATGGTGTTGTTAAATTAAAGAACTGGTATAAATGCAAAAGTTGACTAGGGTTGTCCCGATAGCAATTTCCTAGACTCTTGTGGGCTGAGTGCCACTTTGAACACAGATGACAAAGACCAATGGGCGCTCGCTGGTTGGGGCTGGGGCGGCATGGCCGCAGCTGTGCTCCCCTGAATGCCTGGAGCATAGGCCTCCAGCACAGCGCCGTTTTGCCAACACATGGCGATGAAATAATCACACACTGGGCATTCCGTCTGAGCAACCTGCCGGGCTGGACACTTATATCCTGCGGGCAGGCGATCGCTCAAGAGCCGTTGAGCTACGCTGCCACAGTTGGGACACCGAATTTCTATAAGCTTGTTCATCGCCATACCTCAAAATTGAATAGTGGTGTGAGAAGGAAAGGGTCAACGTCGGACGTTTGCCCAGAGTGTTCGTTCACGGTGGAAGACTTATAATTGTCGTTCTACTGCAGCCGTAAATTCTTCATAGGGTTTAACCCCAACTAATGTTTCTATCAATTTCCCCTGTTTAAATACCATGACAGCCGGAATACTTTTAATTCCAAAGCGTTTGGCCACGGGTTTGTTACTGTCCAGGTCAAGTTTGAAGACTTTGGCGCGATCGCGATAGTCATCGGCCAATCGATCGATCAACGGTGCCACCAGTTTGCAAGGTCCACACCAGGTTGCCGTGCAATCTACCACCAACAGGGATTCACTCTTTAAGAGGGAATCAAATTCAGTTTCATCTTGAATAAATGTAGCCGTACCCATGTTTATATCTCCAAATTGATGCTGTGTAACTTAGGACAAATTCTCTGCTCGCTGCGTTTTACAAGATAAATTCAGCCTTGAACCGCTCCTCCTCTAAAAATGCTTGGCTTTTGACTCTTTAACTTTCCCCCAGAAGGGGGTTGGGGTTCAGGACTATGAATAAAGAAAAATGGCATTAGTCAATGTCCGCCTCCCGGGGGTATCGTCTATAGTTTGGTTGTCCCAGACATCGATGGTGAGATCTAGTCCCTGCTCATGCAGGGGTTTTACTTTGTAAGTCGTCATCGGCTGCCCCCAATCAAAACAAATTTGCGACGTTAAGTTGCGATAATATAGTTTTGCAAGTTATTGCATTTAGATACCCTATGACAGCGACCCCTTCCAACGATTTATCTGCCTGGGAGCGGCTAGAACAAGGCAGACAAGCAAAAGCAAGCAACGGTGGTTATGCGGGCTACGGCTCCCCTGCCTTTGGACAACGATCGATCGATGGGGAATTAGTGGATGATCCGGAAGAGTGCCGGGTCATTGAACTGATTCGCCGTCATCACAAATCGGGGAAATCCTTGCAGAAGATCGCCGATTGGCTTAATGAACAGGGCTACACCACCAAACGCGGTCAACCATGGCAGCGTATTTCCGTAAAGCGGGTGCTGGATCGACTTTATGGAAAGGTGTCCAGAATTTCCGGAGTAACCCTTTAGGCCGACCAGAACCCGGAAGTACTCACCCCAGCGTCTGGTGATGCCGCTCCTAAAACCATTAGAGGCTGAATAACCCCTAAATAAAAAGTTTCAGGCTTTAACCTGTTACATCCCTCTATGATACACCGAAGTGGGTCTAAAATCTTTACGAGTTTAATAAAAATTGTAACAAAACGTTACATCTTTTAGGAAAAAGTTAAATGACGCTACACTTTGAGATAGTTTTAGAACGGGTTTCAGCAACTCTGAGAGTCTGGGTTCTTTGCCCGGGGGCTAGTCTGCCTATCTTGGCCTTTGCGATTGCGGGATGGTGCTGATGTCCTTTGATACACCTCTGAGTTGGGCCCCCGATCTGGAAAAAGCGATCGATCGCCACCCCTTGACGGTGCCGCCAACGACTTCCCTGGCAGATGCGATCGCCATGATCGGTCAGGCCCATAGCCGTCTGTGTTTACTCACCGATGACCTATCCCCTCTAGCTGCTCCGGCCGGAGAAGCGCGTGTTAGCTGTCTGCTGGTGGTGCAAGGGCAAGAGTTATTAGGAATTTTGACAGAACGGGATGTGGTGCGACTCACCGCTCAAGGAATTAACCTGACCGAGACAACCGTTGCCGATGTGATGGTACATCCCCTGATCACCTTGCCCCAGCAATCTGCTCAAGACATTTTTGCTGCCCTGTTTTTGTTTCGGCGCTACCGCATTCGCCATTTGCCGATTGTCGATGACCAAGGACACTTAATCGGGGTGATCTCCCATGAAAGTATTCGCCAGATTTTGCGTCCGGCCAATCTGTTGCGGTTTCGTCGCGTATCCGATGTGATGACCAGTCAAGTGGTACAGGCCCCACTCACCGCCACAGTCCTGCAATTGGCCCAGTTAATGGCTGAACATCGTGTCAGTTGTGTGGTGATCACCCAACGAGATTCAGAGGACAATGACTGCCCGGTGGGTATTGTGACAGAGCGAGATCTTGTCCAGTTTCAAGCAGTTCAAATCGATCTGCACAAAACTAGGGCCCAGACGGTGATGAGTACGCCCTTATTTCTCCTCAACCCCGAGGATTCCCTGTGGACGGCCCATCAGGAAATGCAAAAACGGCGGGTGGGGCGTTTGGTGGTTTCTTGGAACTGGGGTCGGGGGTTGGGTATTGTCACACAAACCAGTCTGTTAAGGGTTTTTGACCCGATGGAAATGTATGGGGTGATTGAAAATTTACAACAAACGATTCAACAGCTAGAGTCCGAGCGATCGCCCTCTCTTCCTTCCCCACCAGCGGACTTATTACCCCAACGGACCCGCACCCCATCAGAAAAAGAGAGCGCTGGCGATCGCGAATTATTACTGGCCTTGCTGGACAATGCTTACAAAGACGTAAAGTATATGTTGGCTAACTTAGATATTGTCGTCGAGCAGCGGCGATCTTTGCTTCAATCTGTTCTAGATAAGCTTGCCCACCTCGGTCGTGAAATTAGCTCTTAAATAACCAGCTTGCTTCTATTCATACTAAATCTGGTTAAGTAAGCTAAAACGCACTTAAACCACCTAAAATAGAAATAGTAATTTTAGAAAAATCCTACTTATGCCAGCCAAAGATTTCCTAGATTTAGAAGAAAAGAAAAACTTACAAAAAGCTCTTAAAGAAGAAGAAAGAGCAGAAGTTAGGGAAAGAATTTTAATGTTTCTCTTGCTGAACGACGGGGGGGTGATTCGGTAGTAGTGATGGCGGCTTAATCCTTTGCTTTGCTGTGCATCGTAGTCATGGATAAAATACCAAAGGGTTCCCCAACGTGATTCTCCATTTTTTTAGAGAAAGATAGACTCTCTCTCACCAGCCGAGAAATCCTTTGTCGAAAGGTATTATTGAATCTTTCAATATGATTAGTTTGACCAGTTTCTTTACCTACTGCCCGATGACGTTTACTAGGAATTACTGTCTTATAGGACTCCCAAAAGTCTGTGTAAGCAACCGCGCATTGTCGGTAAACACCTGGTAAACTGGCCCCAAAGTTTTTTAGCTGATTGACGACTCCTATCTCCGCGCATAGCAACCAATAATTTCTCTTGTCTTTCTATCAATTGCCAGCCAAATATAAACCTTTATCGTCTTAGAAAAAACAAAAGACCACATCTCATCACATTCTATAACCAATTTACCTTTTGGTTTGTCCGAAACCTTTATTTGACGGGGGACAGCCGCCAGTTTATTGTTGACATAGTTTTGTAACCATGACCAACTTACCCCTGTTACTCTAGCAATTCCTCGCAAGGAAATTCGTTCGAGCAAGAGTTTATCAATTAATTGTTTGGTTTCGTCAGAGACAGTTTTATTAGTGGGATTGATCACAAACTGACGACCACATTCTTTACATTGACGTTTGGGTTTTCCATTATGAATAGAACCATTCTTGATAGTATGGTGAGAACCACAATTAGGACAGGGGAATAGAGGTGAACTAGGGGGGGGATTTTGTTCGGTGCTAGACTGATATTTGAGTAAGCCAGACAGGAGCCAGAAAAAGATATTTATCATAAAAGTCATGATCAAGCTAGAGGTTTAAAGACTGATCGGGTTCCAATTATTTTTATTCATAAATATTTTACACAATTCATACCAGGTAAGCAAGAGGGCTACGCCACTACTACCAAATCATTACCGGGGTTTGTTTTTGGCATCTATTAATACTTCTAAAAATTGTCAAACTTATTAATTAGGGTTTGCTGAAAAAGTAAAAAACAAAAACTCTCAAAAATCAGCCCGAATTTAAGATAAGTTTTTCTGTTGAGAAATCAGCTTTGTTATCATCTTTTGTAATCAAAGAGGGATGAATAAAGCTAAATTTAGATGTATAAAGAAATAGGGACAAAAAAAGACAGTTAACCTGTCTAAGCAGGTTAGAAAGATTGATGACTAAAAAAGTAATGGCAATGGAAGTTTCTGAAGTTTTATCAAGTTTTGTCATGATACAATCAAGACTATATCTTCTTTTTGCTTGACCAAATTTACCTTCAATTGCATTCCGAATTCCTTCATCCTCAAGAGCTTGTTTTTTAGTTTCTTTACTAATATTTTTAGGTGGTCTTCCTAGAGGAACTCCACTGATTCTAATTCCTCTTTCTTTACACCAAGCTAGATTTTTTCTAGTTCGATAAATTTTATCAACATGAACTGATTCTGGATAATATCCTGTGAATTCTTTATACTCTTCTACTTGCGCTTGTAAGTCCCCAGATTCATTAAAATTATCCCAACTTAAATGGTCTAAAAATACATAACTCTCAAAACAGCTTACTGAGATTTTTGCTCCAAATTCAACTGGTTTTCCTGCTTTTCCTCTAACGATAGGGCGGATGTGTGGTTGGGTTATACTCACAATTCTATCATCAATTCTCGATGATTTATTTTCCCACATCCACAATTGTTGACGATAAACTTCTGTCACCACTAAAAACATTTTGTAGTTTCTTTTGCTGAGACTACTTAACTCTGATCCCCCCTCGATTAATTTCTCTATTTGAGATAGATTTCTTTTGATATATTGCAGTTGCTTCTTGATAGCTTCTCGTCTTTCTTTTTGAGAACAACGACGTTTTTGGGCTACTTTTAAATAATCTTTTCTCGCTCTTTTTCTATAAGTTCTTGGCTTTTTCTTCAGCTTGATTCTCAAATTTTGATAGAGACAATCTAGAATGTTTTCTGTTTTCTTTCTTGCTTGATTTAATATCCCTAAATCCTGGGGATAACTTAGATCAGCAGGTGCGCAACTTGCATCTAATATTAATTTTCCTTTATTTTTTATTTGACTCTCTTTTTCTTCTTCTTTTCTTTCACTTTTTTCTTCAATTTCCTTCTTTTTTCTCTCTCTCATCACCATTCTTTTATTGATTTTATTGATTAAATTCTTACTGATTCTTTTACGAAAATTAACGAACATTGTCGCATCAAATAGAGCTTCATTACTATAGGCTGACATCCCTAGAAAATACTGTAAATAGGGGTTTTCCTTGATTTGCTCTATGGTTTCCCTGTCGCTTGTTTTTAATTTTTCCTTAATAATTAATGCTCCTAATGCCATCCTAAATGGTTTGGCTGGCGCACCCATTTCTTCGTCAAAATTTTGGGCATATTCTTCTTCAAATTCTTCCCAGGGAATTAACTCTGCCATTATTATCCAGCGATTATCTGCTGATAATTTTCCCTCAAAAGGCAACTCAAAGTTTTCTGGGGCAATTGAAGACTCGTTCGTTTTTCGGGACATCTGTTCTTGTCGGATAAGTGCAAGGGTATTTTACCAATTTTAGCCGTTTTCTGTCCCTTTTTCTTGACTTTTTGGGAATTTAATGTGGCTGTAATCCTTATATCATAAGTATTTCACAGTTATTCAGCAAACCCTAATGATGTCTTGAATTTGCTGCGCTGGGATGTCCGTTTGGTCAGATTTGGCATAGATGAGGAGCATCAAAACACAACTATTGTCTTTAAGTTGATAGATAACACGATAGCCGCTACTTTTGCCCTTTTGAATATCGCTGTTTTTGAGGCGAACTTTAAAGACAGTGTAGCCCGTCCCTGGGATTCGATCGCCGATGAATTTGCCTATCTGAAGGTCATCAATTAGGGGTTGTATATCAGTACGAATGCTCCGATAGCGTTTGGCGAGGGTGCGAAGTCGGTCTTTGAATTCATCAGAGAAAAGGATTTTAATAGAGGGGATTCCTTCAGACATCTATGCCATCCCACAGTTCAGAGATGGGATGTACTTTGCCTTCTTTAGCTTGCTGAAGAGAAATACAAAGACTGGTGAGGATAAGTTCTTTTGGTTCGTCGTCGGGGTCAGTGGATGGAGTGAGGATATTACGCGATACTAGCAATTGGTAGAAATCATCGAGTGCCATTCCCGTTAGTTCGGCTGCTTGTTCAAATTGAAGACGTTGCTGCTGATAGAGCATGATAGCGATTTCCGTGAGCATTTGAGCTTCAGTCATTTGGACTGTTTGCAGAAGTTCAGTGGGAAGGATGAGGCTCATAGAGGTTTCATTAAGTGGTGGTAACTTCATTGTATCGCCATTAAAAAGTAAACCACAAAAGTTGGCTAAATTGCTTCTAAAAATACCATAAATGCCCCCTTAATTTAGTTAGTTGAGAGTGCGAAACGCAGGAACAGCAGCCGGTTGTCGAGAGATGATGTCAAATCCCGTCATACTTTATCTTTATTTCTGACCGGCTGCCTAGAAAAATCAGAAAGTAAAAGTCGTGCGGATAGTACCGATAACTAAGGTGGAATTGTTGTTATTTGAGTTAGGAGAAGTAATCACGATTACCCCCGGAGTAAGGGCAATATTATCGGTGAGTTTCCACTCATAAAATCCTTCGATATGAAAGGAAGTATCGGGATCATTAGTGGAACTGCCATCATTTAATCTAATACTAGAACTAGATACCCAAGGCTGCATACCAACAATAATACCGGCCGTATTTCCTTCCTTAAATAAATCAGGAAAAGCCAAAGTTACCGCCCAATTCCAGATATCTAAATCCCCGCGTTCTAGTTGTCCATCTAAGGTGCTAAGGGTGATAGCTTTTGTGTAACCACCCCAACCACCGAGGACAAAACCATCGACAATTCGCCAAGTAAATTGTAAACCCAAACTATTATTAATGGTCGGGACAGCCTCCCCGAATAGTTCTTCGGTGAAAAATCGGAAATTCGAGCGCTGACTTCCCGTTCCCGTGTCTAATTGGTTATAACCATGAAAGTAGGATAAAGCAATGCCAAAATTATCGTTTGGAACATAACCCAGCTGCCCTAGGGCAGTATAGGAACCGTTAAATAAACCCGCTCCCGGGTTAGGATCGTTAGCATCCCCGGCAAGATAACCGGCGCTGAATTGGAAAGCCCCATAATTACCCTGTAAACCGAGTCCAGTTTGTCCGGGAGCAAAATAAAGGGGATTGCGAGTACCAAAAGCGGAAAGCGCCCCACTAGCGCCATCTCCATCCAAAAAGTTGAGGGTATTGGTAAAGTCATCTTTAGCACCTCCCGTCGCTTCTAACCAGAGTTGGATGTTTTCCGTTAGGGGGAAACTGTAGTTTAAAACTTCTAGTAGTAAATCGTTACCATCGGGTTGGGTAAAGGCTAAGGTACTTTCAAAAGTTCCCGTAGTATCGGCTAAATCAGCAATATTTCCCGTTGCTAGACGGGTATAGAGTAAATCTTTGCCTGTGAAGCTAGTATTTAATTCTAAACGGGCCCGATAACCAAAAGCTGGTACTTGGGGAATTCCTTCACCACCGTTTTTTTCTCCTGTGGCTACCCCATATAATGCCATCACCACTTCCCCAGTTAATTTAGTAGTGGTGGAAAATTGATTATTTTCCAGAAAAGCGACTCGATTTTCTAAGTTATCAACTCTAGCCCCTAAGGCCGCTAATTCTGTCTCGAATTCCTTGACTAATCGCTTGATTCTGTCTAGATCTTCTTTTAATACCGCTACTCCTTCTTGAATCAATCTTTCCAGGGTATTTAAGCAGGCATTCAACCCGGCGGCAAATTCCCAACGAGTTAAAGCGCGTTCACCGCGAAAAGTGCGGTCAGGATAACCTACTATACAACCATACCTCTCCACGAGACTTCTTAAGGCCTCAAAAGCCCAGGCGGTGGGAGAAACATCCCGCAATTGATTGACACTTGTTACCTGTGCCATGGGGTTACTAGAGAGGTTTTCGAGACTATTAGCCAGTACCGGACCAGAAAAACCCAGTAATATCGCTGCTGTTAGGAAATTTTGCTTGATTTTCATTGCTGTCTCCTACACCTATAAGAATGATTATTGTTCTCAGTATAATTAGGTTAGCAAACTTTTTCCAGTCTGGCACTATTGCAAATATTTTTCAAATGTTACTCCAGATAAAATCTGAATTGCCTAGCATTTATTGGTTAAAATAAATCTTAAATGATAATAAAAGCAATAGGTAAATAATTTTATTTTTCCTAAAAACAAGATAGAGACGCTGCTGACAGCATCTCTAAATGATTATTTTTGGTTCAATTGAGGATAAAAAGGAGGTAACTAGCGCAATTCAGCGTTAAACTCGTTAAAAGAGCGTCTTTTTAACTCTACCGATTCTAATCGAGGCAGAAGATCAAAAACCTTTCTTAAGACATCATCCACATCTTCATACTTAACATTGCCCAAACCATCATAAACCACTTTACCTTGTTGGTCTAAAACCACCGTTTGGGGAACCCCACCGCGATAATAGTAACCCGGTTCATCGGGACGATAGGAAGACTTTAAGGGGATAGAATCGACAGTAACGGGGATAATACTGGCGGCGCGACCGTAAAACTCTTGAAAACGGGAGACAATCGCCGCAAATCGCTTACAATCACTACTATCATCCAGATAATAGACGATTATAGCTGGAATTTTCCGTTGAAAAGTTTCCGCTAAATTTAGACGCGGTGGTACGAGGGAACCATTACCCGCATAGACCACAAAAATATTACCATCGAGGCGATCGTCATCGATCCCCGCATAGGCGCTAGGGGTTAGCCAAGGAGACAAACTCGTCAGAGCAACAATAAGAAAGACAAGAAAGATCTGAAGACGCAGCCGATAACGAGATTTCATGATCAACAGGGTTAAAATATTAAGACAATTTTTAGTTTGACATACCCCACGCCGTAAACGGACGTGGATTCTTCTCGCATCACTGCTGAGAATTTCTGGCTCAACGAGTCCACTTGAATTAGATTCCTGGCGAAATCCAACCCAGAGGTGGTTCTCTCCTCAGACTTTCGCGACCTTACAGAAGCCTGTTCTCGTATGCCCTACGATACAGTTCAAAACCTCTAAAATAATTGGTTTCTCTGGTACTTGACGCTTAGAGCTTTTACCTATAGGAGCATTCCCCTATAGAACCCCATAACTCTAGTTTTCAAGGTGCGTTCATCCTGCGATGACTGGGTTTTTTAAGCGGTTGCTTACCCGGCCCGCTATTCTTAATATCATACATCAGATAAAGTCGCCCTAAAAGGGCGAGGCTTTAAACCCAATTTTTCGGTAAAAAATCTTGTGACCTTCGAGCGCGATAATTCCCAAACCACCTCGCGAGTCATTGCCGCTAACTCGCGCTTTGCCAATACTTATTATGCCATTCTAGGACTACATCCGAGTGCCTCGGTGATCGAAGTGCGACGCGCCTATCGGGAACTGAGTAAACGATACCACCCCGATACTACCGAACTCAGCCCCGAAGTGGCAACGGCTAAATTCCAGCGTCTTAACGAAGCTTATGCCACCCTGAGTAATCCCGATCGCCGTTCCCTGTATGATTTACAGATAGGTTACTCGCGCTGGAATGTCATCCAAACCATCCCCGATGGCGATCAACCCATAGCTAATCGTAGCGCCTATCTCGATCCGACCGATCGCCCCCTATCTTCGGGAGAGATTTTTGCTTTGTTTATCTTGGCACTCACCCTGCTGGGCTGCTTGTTACTAGCGGTGATTATTGCTATGCTTCGAGGAGAGAATGCCGTCACTGTAGCCCAATTATTTTTGATTTAGATGCGATGAAGATTCCCACTGCCGATACTCCCCTCTATAATCATCCCTTACCGGCGATCGAAGCATGGCTAGTTAAATTAGGTTGTCGGAAAAATACCGAGAATATCCACTGTTGGACTGTGGAAAAACCGACATGGAAAGCGGAAATCTGCCTCGAAATCGAAGAAATCACCGTTCGTTACTTTCGGGCAGCCAATGACGGCAGTGACATCAATCGCGCTTTTAAATACTCCCTTAGTCGCCAAGATATCGAATCGGCGGTTTTTTCTGGTCCCTAATCATCGGTTAAACTTTTGACTATCTAAGGCTTGCTCAATAAATCTAAAAACCTTGTTAGGTAAGACTTTTAGACTTTTTGGTTTCCAAACAGTACCAGATCTGGGAGTGATCGGGGGGAGAATTCAGGGACTTTTTCCCTGAAAATTGGCTAATTGACCACCTGAAAATCGGTAAAACCCCACACCCCACACCCAACCCCCCCGATGTCGGGGGGGTTGGGGGGGCCACACCCTACCCCGTTAAGACAGCACCGCAGTTGGCAGCGAGGAGAGCTAGTCCGAGCATTTGTACTAAATTGTCCGAGACACGCTGTCAATCCAGTACACTTGTTCAGACTGAAATCAACGCTCCCCCACAACTGGAACCGCTGCCAGCAGTGCAACCGTAGCAATAGGAAGCGGTTTGTACCTCTGTAATTACATCTAAACTATCCGCTTGTAATAAATCCGACAGGGTTAATTTTTGTCCTTGACTGGTGCAAGCAGCCAGATCCTCCATCTGATTAAAATCGCAGTCATAGATATTACCCAAATAATCAATGGAAAGCTGATTACGACACATCAAATGCTCGACAGTATCGCCATTAAAATGGTCTTCGAGGAATTGAAGATAGGGTTGATAGAGTTGCCGGTGTTCCAGATGGAAGCGCGTCCTGCCGACGGGTAGGTTAGTGATAGTAAACAGATTGTTAAAAGAAATATTAAAATGTTCTTGCAAGAACTTTTTGTAATCCCGTGTTAGGGATACCTGATCCGGTGTGAGAGAAAAATTCTCTGACTTAGGAATCTGGGGATTATAGACTAAATCCACAATCAAATTCGGCTCTTGAGCGTAGCCGAGACGGTTTAACCATTGTAAAGCGGCGATTGATCGATCATAGACTCCCAGACCGCGCATTTTATCCACATTATCGGCAAGATAACAGGGTAAAGAAGCCACCACCCGCAGCTGATGGCCAGCGCAATATTCAGGAATATCAGTAAATCCTTTCTCGAAATAAATAGTTAAATTCGAGCGCACGATTACCTCTTTCCCCGCTTTTCTAGAGGTTTCCACAATTGGCTTAAAACCGTAGAGCATTTCCGGAGCGCCGCCAGTCAGATCGACGGTTTTAATTTGGGGAAATCTTGCGATCAGTTCGATAATTTGTTCGCACACTTCTGGAGTCATTTCTTCGGAGCGAACTGGACTAGCTTCCACATGACAATGGCTACAAGCAAGGTTACATCTTTTCCCCAAATTAATTTGCAGAACCGAGATTTTTTGCTTAGTTAAAAGAGTGTTTAGTTTCTCAACAAAAGGAGTCATGGGAGAGTAATCAGTAATCAGTGAAAGGTAAACAGTAAACAGTAAACAGTGACCAATAACTAATCAATGATAACTGGTAACTGATAACTGATAACTGATAACTGGTAACTGGTAACTGACGGATCAAACTTGTCTCGACGCTGCTTTTTTAACAGCAACCGCCTCCGTTATAGTGCCAAGTGGACTCGGTGATGAGGATATCTTCGGCAGAGAAACGAGCTAAGTTGCTCGCAGTTTTATCACAGACAGCCACCGGTAATCCTTTGGCTAAAATATGCCCAGCACCATCATCAAAAATTGCCTCCGTACCAGTATAAATAGCAGTTCTGCCCGTAAAAATACAGGCCCCATCTTCGGGAATAGCTACTTTAAAAGCAACGGAATCCAAACTTTCTAAGAGGAGCGGCTCGGCTAAATTATAACTCTGACAGTCCAGTAAACGATAGGGACGACGGGCCCGAATTTCTACCTGACCAAAACCAGCAGCGATCAACTGTTGAATATAATCATCGTAAGTCAAGGCCCCCGATAGACACATAGCGCGTAAACGCTGATCTTCTTGCAAATGTTCGGGAATTGGACGAAGGGCGATCGGATCGCTCATCAGTAAACGTCCTCCCGGTTTTAAGACGCGAAAAGCTTCGCGTAAAGCTAACTGTAAATCGGCTGGTTTAAAGATATTAAAAAGACAATTCTGCGCCACCACATCGACGGAGGCATCCTCCACCGGCAATTCAAAGGCAGAACCATCTCTAATTTCCACAAAATCGAGACTAAACCAGGGATTTTCCAGCAGTGCTTCGCCGAGATTTCTTTGGGCTGCCCAACGCATTTCCGGCACTGGATCCACCGCAATGACTCCCCCCGGACGACGGGAAAAATAGGCGAATTGCAGTGCTTCTAAACCACCACCCACACCCACATACAAAACCCTGGGAGAATTGCCCAATTCATTAACCTGCACCGTCGTGCCACAACCATAGTTCATCTCCTGCATAATGGCGGGGATTTTTAACCCCGGCAGTTGCAAGGGACTGCCCTGGACACAACATAGCCCCACTTCAGGAGTTTGGGCTACTTCGCTGTAAAATTTGGCAGTGGCTTCCAGATAAGTCATTTTCATCCTTTCAACTCCTTTTCTCTGATCAATTCAAGGATCGACTTCCCATCCTCGCCCAAAGCTATCTTAGCATTTGTACTGACCTTTAACCCCTAACTGATCACCTTTAGATAGCCAAGTTCATCGGCGCTCAAATCCCAGAAACGGGTTACACTGTCTTTAAAGTTCGCATCAAAAACAGCAATATTCACAAGGGCAAAAGTAGCGGCTATCCTGTTATCTATCAACTTAAAGATAATAGTTGTGTTTTATTTAAGATTGATTATTGGGAGTATAATATCCTAACCATTTAAGGATTTGTTCTGCTGGTGAAAGAGGTTTTAATTGACCAATAATGTAGATATTTGTATCTAAAAAAATTCTTCTCATTCATAACGCTCCTGAAACAGTTCTTGCTTAACTTCACGAATAAGCTCTAAAATCTGTTCCTGAGTTTCGATACCTGCTTCTTTAAATGCAGCTTGCATATTAGTACGCGCTTGTTCAAACTCAACTTGTTTGTTTTTATCGGGGACAATAATAACAAGTTCAACCTCTGTGTCTGTTGGCAAATCTTGATGGGGTTGCTCGATAATTAATTGTCCATCTTTGATTTTGGCTTTAGTCTGAATAAATTGCCTTTTTGATTTTTTCTCAGACTCAATCTGGTTTATTGCATCTATCTTATCATTTTTGAGCAACTACAGTTCAACAGCCCGATTGTGAGCGAGAAGTAGTTCAAGGCTGACCGCTGAAATAACTGATAACTGAGAAAACGGTAGCAATTTCTACCAAAAGTCCCAATAAAATTCGTTATCGTCATAAGGTCATGACGGAATGTAATTAAAACGAGAAAGAATGCGGATCGAGCAATTGCAAGCCTTTTTAGCCGTAGCCGATACGGGCAATTTCGGTCAAGCGGCGCGCCAGTGTGGAGTCACCCAATCGACTATCAGCCGCCAGATTCAATCCCTAGAAACCGATTTGGGCTTACCTCTTTTTCATCGTACCGCCCAAGCGAAATTAACCATTGCCGGCGAGAAATTACTGCCCCGGGCGAAACGAATTTGTCAAGAATGGACGAATATTCACAGGGAAATCACTGACCTACAGGCAGGAAAACAGCCGGAGTTGTGCGTGGCGGCGATTCATTCCGTCTGCGCCCACTATTTACCGCCGATTTTGCCGAAATTCTGTGCTGAATACCCAGAAGTTCAGTTAAGAGTTACAGCCCTAGGCAGCGATCGCGCCCTAAAAGTGCTGCGGGATGGTTTAGTAGATCTGGCCTTGGTAATGAATAATCGTTTTCTCACCTCTAGCCCGGAGATGGTGGTAGAAATATTATACGAAGAAGCGATCGAAATTCTCATGGCCGCCAATCATCCCCTCGCCCGATACAAAGAAGTGCCATGGTCAGAATTAATCCCCTATCCGCAAGTGGTTTTCAAAGATGGCTACGGGATGCAAAGATTAGTACAAGAATGGTTTTCTCGTCAGGATGCCCACCTAAAAACTGTCATGGAATTAAACACCCTCGATGCTTTTCGCGGTGTGGTGCGTCAGGGTAATATTATCGCTCTTCTGCCCCAATCGGCCCTGATGGAGGCCCATAGCGATGCCACCCTCGCCATTCGTCCTCTTGCTTCCCCTAGTAGCGAAAATCCCCATCTTAATAATGGTAAATTTAGTCATCGTCTCACCCGTCAGGTAGTCCTTGTCACCACCAGCGATCGCCTACAGATACCACCGATCGCTCATTTTTGTCAATTAGTGCGGCAAATGCGGCAAATTATGGTTAAAAGCTTAGAAAATCACCACGTCCAGCCTTAGCAATCCCCATCAATCCCATTTACTCTTTATTTTCTTCCTTGAGATGAGCGATACTTTTCGAGAATTATTAAAAGCGATCGGTAGTGGCACCCATACGGGCAAAAATTTGACCCGTCCCGAAGCGGCAATGGCCACCAAGATGATGTTAACCCAAGAGGCAACCCCCGCCCAAATCGGTGCTTTCATGATTGCCCATCGCATTAAACGCCCCACCAGCGATGAGTTAGCGGGAATGCTTGATGCCTACGCCGAGCTTGGCCCAGAAATAACCCTAGAATCAGCCTCTTTTCAGCATCCGATCGCTATTTTTGGCAATCCCTACGATGGACGTTCTCGCACTACCCCGGTTACTCCGATCACTACTTTAATCTTAGCGGCGGCAGGGGTTCCCGTAGTCCTGCACGGGGGCGATCGAATGCCGACTAAATACGGTATTTCCCTCAGGGAAATCTGGCAGCAATTAGGAGCAGATTTTAGTCAATTATCCTTAGCAGCAGTGAAAGACTGTTTAATCACCACAGGATTGACTTTTTTCTATATTCCCCGCCATTTTCCCCTAGTAGAGAATTTTGTTACCTATCGGGAGCAAATCGGTAAACGTCCGCCTATGGCCACGGTAGAGTTAATCTGGTCGCCTTTTGTGGGTAATATTCATCAGATATCGGGTTTTGTTCATCCCCCCACCGAAGATCGTTTTCGCGAAACTTTTGCCCTGAGAAATATCTCTCACTTCACCACCGTGAAAGGATTAGAGGGGAGTTGTGATTTAGCCTGTAATCGGACGGCAATTATCGGTCTGGGAAATCCCACCGATCCCCCTTCCTTTCAGCGATTTTTCCTAAATCCTCGCGATTATGGCTTCTGTCCCTCGGATTATCCCCTGGAATCTTTAGAATTGCTCACCGCTAAATTAAAGGGTTTATTAGCCGGAGAAAATAATGAATTAACCGATGCGGCAATTTTTAACGGTGGTTTTTATCTTTGGCGCTGTGGAATTGCCCCAGATATCCCCACCGGTTTCCAGCAAGCAGAACAATCTTTACAGTCAGGAAAAGCCCTGGCTAAACTAGAACAAATCTCTAATTATCTGGAAAATCAGGAATAGATAGGAATAGGGTTGTAGGGAAAATTACTTCTAAATCAATCATTAATTCGAGAAGTTAGGCCAAGAAGGTAAACCCCAGACTTGGTTTCAAGATAAATACTTTTGGGAAAAAACTTTCCCGACTGCATCATTTTCTCGCTCCAGTGGGAAAGCTATGACTACGGTAAACGATTTAGAAGTTTGTAATTCCTATCACAGTCGCCCATAGAAAAGCGCTCATGTCTGCAATTAACCCCTCGACGATCAAAAGTGAATTTATCTCTCCCTCTTTTTCTATCTTAAAACTGAAGGAAAACTCCCTCCACCTAGATGAAGATTTTCTCGGCAGTGATTTAGAAGATGATTTAGTATCTAGTCCCCAAAAAAGCTACAGCAACGGCACAACTACCGACTTAGTATTTTTGTACCTACAAGACATCGGCAGAGTGCCTCTACTCAAACGAGACGAGGAAGTTGAACAAGCGCAACGGGTGCAGCGTCATCTGTCTTTAGTGAAATTGCGCGCCACTGCCGTTAAACAAGGTGATGCACAACTACAGCAATTTGTCAAGTTAATGGAGGTTCGCGATCAGCTAACCGCTCAATTAGCCCATTGTCCCCCCCTAGAACGCTGGGCAAAAACCGCGCAAATCAGCGTGCCTGAGTTAAAAAATGCTTTAAAAGCAGGAAAACAGCGTTGGGCGCACCTAGCGGGCTTAGAAGTGGGGGAATTAGAAGAAATTATTGCCCTTGGTACCCGTGCCAAAGAACAGATGATCAAGGCCAATTTACGTCTGGTGGTGTCGGTGGCCAAAAAATATCAGAATCGCGGTTTAGAATTATTGGATTTGATTCAAGAGGGAACCCTCGGTTTAGAACAGGCTGTCAAGAAATTTGATCCCAGCAAAGGCTATCGTTTTAGTACCTATGCCTACTGGTGGATACGTCAAGGAATGACGAGAGCGATCGCAACTCAAAGCCGGCTTATTCGCTTACCGGTTCATATTACCGAAAAACTCAACAAAATTAAGAAGGCACAAAGGAAAATCTCACAAATGCGCGGTCGCACTGCGACCGTAGAGGAAATTGCCCAAGAGTTAGCTCTGACTCCTGAAGAGGTGCGGGAATTGTTGATGAAAGTGCCGCGTTCGGTTTCCTTAGAAATAAAAGTGGGTAAGGAAAAAGATACGGAATTATTAGACCTTTTGGAATCCGAAGCAGTGTCTTCAGAAAATCATTTTGTCGATGAATCTTTGCAAAGAGATATCAGAGAATTATTGGCAGATTTAACCACTCGCGAACGAGAAGTGATTGAATTGCGCTATGGTTTTCTCGATGGTCAATCCCATTCTTTAGCTGCTATCGGTCGCACTTTGGAATTATCCCCGGAAAGGGTACGACAAATTGAGTCGAAAGCGTTGCAAAAACTGCGTCAACCCCAGCGACGTAACCAAATTCGCGATTATTTTGAAGCGTTGAGTTAGTTAGATCATCAACAGAAGAACCCTGCTAGGGAGTTAAATACTCCCTATTTTTTTAGGAGACTTTAACTCAGCCAGAACAACGATTTGTCAGTTGCATTCCAGACGTTTTTGACGCTCTGCTAAGATTGTTTTTAAATTCGGTCGTCCGGTTAAGGTTAATCGCCAAGAAGCCCAAATTTCATAGATAATATCCACTAGAAACCCGATAACTGGCCATTTGGTAGCGGCATAAATCCAACCGATGCCCAAAATGCCCCTGTCCGGTTAATATGTCCAATTTTGTTTTGTCTGTAGGGTATAGGTTCCGTCGCGCACATTGACCCGATGGGGGATCAGCTTCAGGTCTCGGAAGATATTAGCTTGGTGTTGTAGGGCCGTCAGAGAGCGATCATCGATCGGGATAATGGCACGTTCAGAGGCCCTTTGTTCGAGATTAGCCACGATCGCCGGATCGATCTCGTGGTGAGCTGCCAAGCGTCTCGTCGCCTCTAACTCCTGTTGTTTGGCCCAGGCCCCCGCCTCGTTCACCTCCTCTAAAATCACCTTCAGTACATCGGGATAATCCCGCACCAATTCGGGAACCGCATAATAATAGGTCGGCACTTCTACAGAGGCGTTTTCCCCAAAGATACTCTCTAGATCGGCCAACGACCTTCCCGGATAGCTGCGCGTCTCCGTGGGAGAATAGGGAACCCAGACCACCCAAGCGTCGATCTCACCGCGACGGAAAAGCACCAGCGCTTCCGGTTGAGTCGCATACACCGGTTCGATATCGCTTAATTCTAGATTCACTCTCATCAGGGCGCGGATGAGGACATAATGGGCGCTCGAACCTCGATCGAAGGCGATTCTTTTTCCTTTTAAATCCGCCAAAGTCTCTATTGGCGAATCCTCTGGCACGAGAATCGCCTGACCTTTCGGGGCGGTATATTTCTCTTTGGCCACCCGGACGAAGACGTGTTCGGCCGCTTGGGAGAAAATACTCGCCGTACCGCCACCACCGCAAAAGTCGATCGTTCCGTTGCTCAAGGCCTCGATCAGAGAGGAAGCGGCCAGAAAACTCGTCCACGTTACCGTCACCCCCAAGGGTTTTAAGCGTCTTTCCAGAAAGGCCTGGGCGCGGAGAACTTCCAGATTGGTCATGCCCTCGGGATAGCCGATCTTGATGGTTCCTAGCCGCCGCGCTTGTTTGGCGAGGGGAGTGATAGGGTCGGGGGTTGAGCGCTTGAACCAGCGATCGATCAGGATACAGAAGAGAATTCCGGCGATAAATAATCCCACGGTCTCTAATAGCCGGGGAGTGGTATTCCGGGGGAATTTAAAGCTATCGACGAGGTTCAGAATCGGGTTATCCGAGGGAGAATTTTGACCGACGGCGATCTCGCGTAGCGAGCGCTTTGCGTTCGTGTCGGAAAATCGAGCCAGGAGAAAGCTCCCCACCAGACTGGTCAAAAAAAGCAGCGCGGGAAGAACTCCCCGGCAATTTCGCCACGGTTTCCAGAGACACTTAATCGAACGGTGGAGCATGGGATTTCTCGCAGAAAACAAGATTTATTATCGATAAAGGGGACAAGAGGGAAGGGTTTCCCAACTCCCTCGGCATAGCTGCCATTAGTTTTATCTACATACTATAGAAATCCACGACTCCTCGATTGTGTAACAAAGTACATTTATAAATGTATTGAAAATGATATAGTTTCAAAATAAAATTGCGCCCGCATTTGAGAGATCGAGGTGGTATGGATGGATTGGTTGATCGAAATCGTCAAAATCGCGGTGGCCACCGGCATAGCCACCACCTTCGACGACAATATTTATCTAACCGGCTTCTTTAGCGAGGTAAATCGTACCTTTCGCCCGGTTCACGTTGTCGTCGGCGAGCTAGTCGGGTTTAC
Source organism: Microcystis sp. MC19 (assembly GCF_003019735.1). Taxonomy (NCBI): domain Bacteria; kingdom Bacillati; phylum Cyanobacteriota; class Cyanophyceae; order Chroococcales; family Microcystaceae; genus Microcystis; species Microcystis sp. MC19. The sequence continues at coordinate 4,798,665 of NZ_CP020664.1, forward strand.
GGCCTTGGTATTGGTTAGCTTGGTCGGTTTTCTACTCGGCCTAATCATCCCACCGATTTATATTGGTCTTCTCGGAATGCTGCCGATCCTCATCGGTGTGAGAAATTTACTGACGTTAAATCGCGATAACGAGAGGGAAACCGCAGATCGCAAGGTTAATTTGCGAAGAAACGCCCAATTTCATGGGTTTGCCTCCCGCAGACTATCCCTCGCTCAAGTCCTCAGAGATCGCCAAACCTATAAAGTTTCCGCGGTCACGATATCCAATGGCGGCAATAATCTCGGTATCTATATTCCCCTATTCGCCAATAGTACCGTGGCGCAGTTAGCCGTAATCATCCCGATCTGCTATCTAATCGTCTGTACTTGGTTATTTCTCTCCTATAATCTAACCCGCCAACCGGGGATCGCGGTTGTCCTCAGCCGTTATGCGAGTAAGCTTTTCCCTTTTGTGCTGATGTGGTTGGGCCTACGGATTATTCTCGATAACGGCTCCTATCGCCTGTTGATTCCCATCGGCTAAATTAGACCCCCTGTAAACGCCAATCTCCAGATCCCACGGGAGTCAAAATTCAGGAAGAGAGAATAAAACACCATTTATTTCCTAGGCAGAATTATCACATCCCAAGGGGTGATTCTGAGTAGGGTGTAGAGTTAGGAGATTTTAACTCAGCGAGAACAACGATTTGATGAGTTGCATTCCAGACGCTTTTGACGCTCTGCTAAGATTGTTGGTAAATTCGGTCTTCCGGTTAAGGTTAATCGCCAAGAAGCCCAAATTTCATAGATAATATCCACTAGAAACCCAATAACCGGCCATTTGGTAGCGGCATAAATCCAACCAATGCCCAAAATATCATAGACTTGGCGAAACACTTCCACATTTTGAATGATAGTACCATCGGCTAGTACAGCATGGATTCGTCCCATGGCTGCCGCAAAGGAAATACCGCCATTTTCCTCTGGATTATAGTTTTCGGCGGCAATATCGACAAAAGCAACTAATCCTCTCCCAGCATCCTGTTTTTGCAGAAAATTGACCTCCCGCAAGCAGAGGGGACATTCTCCATCGTAGAGGAGTTTAATTTTCCAAGAGGGCGATCGAGTAGAATTTTCTAAGGTATCGGCAGATTGAGTCGGTAAAGATGACATGATCTTCTAGGGATTCTCGTTTTAGTGATTAGTGAATGGTTGGGGTTTGACAGCATTTTTCTTTATTTGTGGCAGACATAGTACTCCCCTCTCCCACCTCCTCCTTGAACGAATTCCCAGGGTTTGGGTGTGAGGGCAAGTGACCATCTCTGCCATGACTTTAGAAAAATGCCATGAAATGACTATAATCGTATCCATCGAAAAAAATCTATGATTGAAGACGTAAAAAGTGATTGACTTTATGGATTATCTGGGCTAAAGTGTGTGATGCAGATCACTTAAGTGTGTGAGGCAGATCACTTAGTTGTGTCGCAAAACTCAAGTTTGAATTGTGCTTATGATTCCAATCTTAGGACTATTTTCACACAGATGGGGGAAATACACAGGTAATGGTCGCCCATCAAAGACAGGCGATCTCGCGTAGCGAGCGCGTTGCGACCGCAAGCGGTACTCGTACTGTGAACCTGTAAATTTCTACTGATGGTGACATAGGTGTGCTGCTGGAGCGCAACAACAAGTTAAGCTTCCATGCTTTCTGTCTTGAATGCCTTATAATCTTTTCTAACTTATTGCCATGAAGTCAACCACTCTTGTAACTACCGCCGACTCATCGCCGGAAAACACCCGCGATGAGCAAAAGAAAGTAACCGAGAACGAGCGAATACCAAATAGTACAAACCCGACCAGTAAGATTGATGAGTTGTTAAAGGATGCTGTCGGTGACAAAAATTTAAATCAACTCTCCCGAAAAGATTTAAATGATCTTTTGAACAAAGTTGATTTTTTAGGTGCAATTGGACTTGATACTGACGGAAAACAGATACCAAAAAAAGTTGACGACAACCAAAAATCAAGTCTTACCTCAAGTCCTACCTCAAGTCTTACCTCAAGTCCTGCCTTAAGTCCTGCCTCAAGTCCTGCCTTAAGTCCTGCCTTAAGTCCTGCCTCAAGTCCTGCCTTAAGTCCTGCCTTAAGTCCTGCCTCAAGTCCTACCTCAAGTCTTACCTCAAGTCCTGCCTTAAGTCCTGCCTCAAGTCCTGCCTTAAGTCCTGCCTTAAGTCCTGCCTCAAGTCCTGCCTTAAGTTTTACCTCAAGTGTCTCACTACCAGATTTAGTGGGCAGTTTTGGCACGATTAGTTTGCCAAGTACAGTTGACTTCGGCGCTCTGGGGAATGCACAGGTAATTGTCACTAATCAAGGACAGGCGATCGCCAGTGGACCTAGTACTGTCAAACTCTACATTTCTACTGACGGTCAGATTGACAGTAACGATGCCTTACTCACCAGTGTCAGCACAAACTTGAACCTAAACGCTGGGCAGTCAGTCACCCTAGACTTGCAGTATCAAAACAATACTTCAGTCATCGCTCCGGGGGCCTACTTTCTCATTGCTCAAGTCGATGCAGATAACCAAATTGCCGAACAAGTAGAAACCAATAATGTCACCAGTAAATTAGTATCGGGACTCAATACTAACGCCGTCATCGACTGGAATGCGATCGCATTAAATGCGATTCAAGCCGAGGGAAAGGCAGGGCGGGGAGTTCCGCCGACAGTAGGTTCTCGCTTAATGGCGCTGGTTTCTACTGCCGTCTATGATACGGTCCAGGCCTTCAACACTTTATATCCCTCCTATGCTGTAAATGTGAACGCACCAGGGAATACCTCGTTGGAGATGGCGGTAGTTGGTGCTGCCTATCGAGTTCTCTCTACTCAATTATCTGGACAAAATAACTTGTTCTTACAGCAAGTAGCCAATTCTCGGGCGGAGATTCTGGACAGTGCCACCGCTGAAAGCAGGGGTTTTAATTTTGGCATTTTAGTAGCCAATCAGAGCCTCAATTTACGCACTAATGATGGTTCCAGCAACAATACGCCTTACACTCCGCCGTCGGGAGCCTATGTCTGGAGACCAGAAACCTCGGGCCCGACTGCTGGGGTAGCAGTGGGTGCGAACTGGGGGGGAGTAGATACTTGGACGATTGGCGACATTGACCAGTTTGTCTCGCAAAATCAAATTGATGTAACTCTTGATGGCCGTCCCGACACAAATCCTACATTGTATGCCCAAGAAATTGAAGAAGTCCGGCTCTATGGCGGCTTGCAAAACACTACTCTCACGACCACTTTACGCAATGCAGACCAGACAGAAATGGCTGTTTTCTGGTCTTATGACCGGGCTGATACCTTCCGTCCCTACGGTCAATTAAACCAAATTGCTCAAGAAATTGCGGTGCGCGAGGGCAATACCTTGCTAGAAGATGCCAGCCTATTTGCCGCATTAAATACCGCGCAGGCAGATGCGGTAATCGTCGCTTGGAAAGAGAAATACACTGAACTCCAACCTCGCCCTGATGACATAATTGCTGGGGGATTTGCGGCTAATGACGGGCTAGCTTCTACGGTGGGCGATCCCAATTGGAAACCCTTGCTGTCACCATTAATGGGGGTTAATTCGCCAGCTTTCCCGGATTATATGTCAGGGCATTCTGCCATGGGGGGAGTATTTGCTGGAGTGATGACTCACTATTTTGGCGAGAACTATGAATTTGATGCTGTCTCCCAAGAACTTCTTGGTGTCGTTCGTAGTTTCGATAGTTTCTATGAAGCGGGAATGGAAAATGCCCTCGGCCGTATTTATGGGGGGGTTCACGTCCGTGAGGCTTGCATTGATTCTTTTAACATGGGGTTAGCTGTTGGCAATTACGTCGCGTCAAATGTCTTTCAGCCGATTTAAAATCGGGTTCGTTGTTAAGGCTCCGGCCCGATGATTGACAATGGAACGTTTGTCTCTGGCACTTTTTTAGTCAAAAAAGTGCCAGAACTGTTTTCTAGGAAGGCTTCCAGTAATATTCGGCCAACCCTATCTAGGGTTGGCTGAATAAATGTGAAATATTGACGAGGTAAGGGGTTTGGGGCTTTTTTGGCGAAGCAGGTGCAAGATTTTCAAGCTAGTGACTCAAAAACCTTGCATCTTGATCGGTTGGCATCCTGTAGGGGCGAAGCATTCGGATAGAAAATCTACGGTTTCAGCGATAGGTTATTGCCCGAATGCTTCGCCCCTACTTTTTCAACCAACCCTAGATAGTCAACAGCTTAACTGATAACTGATTCAAGGCTGTCTCCTGAATACTGAATACTGAATACTGAGGGTTATTTTATGGCAATTTATCAGATGGGATGGTATCACTCTCTACGGGTTCTCGATCGTTGCGTTTTGAGAAACCCCAAGCAAAGAGGATAGCAATTAAACTGATCATAATCCATTCTGGCGGCACAAAATCGGGACTAATCACCCGCAACAGCAATCTTAAACCCACCAAACCGACGGTGACAAAACCGGCATCTTCTAGGTGGGTGTATTCCTCTAACCAGCGAATAAATAAACCCGCCATAAAGCGCAGGGTAACTACTCCGATCGTACCACCAAGCAGGATCAACCAAGTATCATCGGCCACGGCGATGGAGGTGGTAACACTATCGAGGGAAAAAGCTAAATCGGTAACGGCAATTAGGGGGATAGCTTGCCAGAGAGATTGAAACTTGAGACTATGATGGGTGTGATCCTTGTCTTCCGGGGAGGCAAAGTAATTAAAGACTAACCAGAGCAAATATACTGCTCCCAAAAGTTCAAACTGCCAGTATTTAACCACCCAGGTGGCGGTAAGAATCAAGACCATACGGAGAATATAGGCGAAAACTAAGCCAATATTCAAGGCCTGACGTTGACGCTGATGATCTCCTAATCCCTGTGCTATGGAAGCGAGAGCAATGGCGTTATCTGCTGATAATACCGCTTCTAGGGCAATGAGAACCAACAGAATTAACGGGGTTTTTAGACTAAGGGTTAGAGATGAATCAAGGAGCGAGTCTAACATTGAGGCCGCAGGTAAAAATAAATGTAATCATGGCAATACCTCAGCTTAACGCTTTTACAACTTTCTTTTCTAGGGGAGATAACCGTCACCGGGGTGGGGAGATATGAAGTCTTGTAACGAAATGATGCAGAGGACCCCGATGATGTCGGAAAGTATTGGATGAATATCTTTATGAGGAGATAATCAGCAATGCTTTCTGATACTCAAGTTTTAGTCGCTCTGGTAATTGCTTTAATCCCCGGGATTTTGGCTTTTCGTCTAGCGACGGAACTTTATAAGTAAAGTCGCTTTCAATAAACCCTGATCCCGTCTGACCTAGCTATAGGATAGACCGATTGGGGTTTTTTTGGTTATCGGTCATCAGTTATCAGTGATTGGGTGTAACTTAAAAGTAATTAGCCACCTTTCTCACCGATTTTACTTGTACTCATAAATCTATGACCGCACGAACACGAAACCAAACCGACAAAAAACCGAGCAAAAAGCCAAAAAGCGTCAATAAATCCCAAAACTGGCAAGTTATCGAGATTTGGCTGCGAATTATTGCCTATAGCGCTCTTTCGATCACGGCAGTTTTTGCGATCGCTCGTTTGCTACCCTACCAACAGATGCAACAGGCAAAACTGGAAGAACTGCGTTTGGCAGCCCAGGAAAAGGAGGAACGGGTTAATCAATTGCGCGGTCAATTTACTCGCAGCTTTGATCCTAGTCAAGCGCGGCAAGTGATGGGGGAACAAAGTCCCCGACGGGATCCTAATCAAAGACGCATTTTTTGGGTTTCTCAGTAGAATCGAGCGAGATAAATTCGTTTTTGAGCAGATTATTTGAGTATTTTGCCGATGCTGGTTGTTCACAACGAAAAAATTCTCGATTTAATTAAATACCGCTACTCTCTGGGGGATATCCAGAGATTATCCGCGTTTTTGTCGGAAAATGATGTCTTGAGATTTCCCCAGCTGGAAAATGGCTTATTTCCAGCAGCATTAGTCAGCAATGAGACAGAATACACCGGATATGCCAATGTTTGGCTGAGGGATAACGTTTATCTGGCTTATTCTCACTATATTATCGGACAGACAGCGATCGCTGTCAAGAATATTCAGACTTTGATGAACTATTTTCAAAAGTTCCAAAGGCGTTTTATTAATATTATCCAAGGTCGAGTTAATCCTGAAAAGATCAGGGAACGTCCTCATATTCGTTTTGAGGGACGTACACTGACGGAAATTGACCAAGTTTGGCAACACGCACAAAATGATGCCCTTGGCTATTTTCTCTGGTTTTATTGTCGTTTGGCACGGGAAAAATATGTTCAGCTTTCCCCCCATTGTTTAGAAACAATCGCCCTATTCCCCTTATATTTTGAAGCGATTAGTTATTGGCAGGATGAGGATAGCGGTCACTGGGAAGAAACCCGCAAAATAGAAGCATCTAGCATCGGGGTTGTGGTAGCGGGATTACGCGAATTAAAAAGGTTATTAATGGAGACAGAGATAAATCTCACGGCCGAAAATCGCAGGATTACACCGGCATTTTTAGCGGACTTAATTGAGATAGGAGAACAAGCTTTATACCGTATTTTACCAGCCGAGTGTCTTCTACCAGTACCGCAGGCGAGAAGTTATGATGCAGCCCTACTTTTTTTGATTTATCCCTTACAAGTGGTGGAGACAAATATCGCTGATCAAATTCTTAATAATGTTATCGTTCACCTTCAGGGAGATTACGGTATTCGTCGCTATTTAGGTGATTCTTTTTGGTGTCGAGACTATCGCTTAATTCCCCCAGAAATCCGCACCACCGTATCGACAGAAAGAGAAAATTGGTTACAGGAACAAGGGAGAGGATTAAACCTAGGCGAAGAAGCACAATGGTGTATTTTTGATCCGATTATTTCTGCCATTTTTGGCCTTAAATTCCAGGGTACAGGTCAGGAAAAATACCTCAACCTACAAACCCATTACTTCAATCGTTCTCTCGGACAAATTACGGGAAAAGATTCCCCTGTGGGTGAGTTTAAATGTCCCGAATTATACTATCTAGAACAGGGAAAATATATTCCTAATGATGCCACTCCTCTCCTTTGGACACAGGCTAATTTACAAATCGCATTGGAACTAATTAAGAAAAGTTTAAGCAAATAGTGTAATTCTGTTTGACCAGATAAAATTAAAACTATATATAAATTCGGGAGTTAAAAAATGCCTAATAACAACAATCAACCCGATATCAATAAAGCGATCGATGTGTGTATGGAGGAGCATAAAACCCTGAGAACGGAAATTTTACAAACCATACAAAATCGCACTAATGTTATTGTCTTCGGAGGCGCTCTAGTTTTGACTTTACTGGGAATTGGGATCAGTCCCATCGCTAACTTGATTTGATCGCTGACTACCTGCAAGATAAAGAAAGAGAACGAATCAGATAGGGAATTTACAAGGGGATAAAAATTAAAATCTTTGGCTCTCTTATTCCCCGTATGATGAGTTTAACTTAATATACGATCGATCGATCTTTGTGTCCTTTGTGTCTTTGTGGTTCGCTCCACTCCCCCGCCAGCCCAACTGTATCTTAGAATATATTTTACCCACCAAACTCAAGAGAGCCAATCTTTCTGATTTCAAGCTACCAACGACCGGCGCTAGTCACTGATAACTGAAACCTGAAAACTGATAACTGATAACTGATAACTGAAATGACTCGATCCTATTTTGCTACTACCGCTAGGGGACTAGAAGAAATTGCCGCTAGGGAATTAGAATGCCTAGGGGCCAAAGAAGTGAAACCAGTATTCACCGGAGTCCATTTTCAGGGAGATCTGGCCCTACTCTATCGAGTCAATCTTTGGTCAAGAATTATTTTTCGGGTTTTGGTTCCCATTGCCGAAATTCCCTGTGGGGATGGGAAGGAACTGTATGATGGCATTCAAGCCATTGATTGGCGCGATTATCTCACCAGTGAGGAAACTTTAGCGGTACAATGTACGGGAACGAACGATCGCCTCAATCACACCCATTACACCGCTTTAAGCATCAAAAACGCTATTATCGACCAACAGCGTCAACAGGGGAATCCCCGTTCTTTTGTGGATACAGAAAATCCCGACCTGCAAATTAACGCTCATATCGAGAAAAATCGCTGTGTGCTTAGTTTAGATAGTTCTGGTCACAGTTTGCATCGTCGCGGGTATCATCGGGCCATGGGAGTCGCACCTCTGAAAGAAAGTCTCGCCGCTGCTTTGGTAGAATTATCGGCATGGCAGGATGATATGGCGCTTTTAGACCCTTTTTGTGGTTCGGGAACTATTGTCATCGAAGCGACGTTAAAAGCTTTAAATATTGCCCCCGGTTTATCCCGTTCCCAGTTCGGATTTCAGAAATGGCCAGACTATCAACCGGATTTATGGCAATCTTTGGTTAAGGAAGCTAAAGAAAAACAAAAATCTCAGCTAAATGCGCCAATTTATGCTAGTGATGCCGATTATGAGGTTTTGCATCAGGCCGAGGATAACGCCTATTTTTGTCAGGTGCAGGACTATATTAATTTTAGCTTGCAAAGCATCACCGACTTAGAACCGGCGAGCGATCGAGGGATTATTCTCTGTAATCCCCCTTACGGCAAAAGATTGGGTAATACCGAAGAATTAGGGGCCCTATATAAATCCTTCGGTGATGTCTTAAAACAGAGGTTTAAGGGTTGGACAGCCTATATTTTATCGGGAAACAAAGAACTGACTAAACAAATCGGTCTGCGTTCTTCCCGTCGCACTCCCTTGTATAACGGTTCTCTGCCCTGTACCCTCTTAAAATATGAGTTGTATTAAGCTAAGACGCATTTAAGCCGCTTATTCTTAGATTAGCCGAATCTCCCCCGCCCCCCCTGCCCCCCGACATCGGGGGGGTTGCCTCTTGCAAGAGTGCCTCTTGCCTCATCTCAACCAGCAATTTAAATTCGCAGGCAGTTTGACTACATCAAAACCTTGAGACTGTCAAGAGCTAAATGAACATTTTGACGAACTGAGGCAGCAGAAGTGTGTAGATCCAGACGTTCAGCATCGGTCAAACGCACTTCCAGAATACTTTCCACACCCCGACATCCTAAGCGACAGGGAACCCCCAGATAAACATCCTGTAAACCGTATTCACCCTTGAGATAGGCTGCCGCCGGCAGTAAACGGGATTGATTTCTCAATATCGTCTCGACCATGGTACAGGCAGAGGAAGCAGGGGCGTAATAAGCGCCGCCAGTTTGCAGTAATTTGACGATTTCAGCCCCACCGTTGCGAGTTCTCTCCACTAGACGATTAATTGTTATCTCGTCCATTAATTCGGTAATTGGCACACCACTGACGGTACAGTAACGGGGTAGGGGTAACATTAAATCACCGTGACCACCCAAAACCATAGCATGAACGTCGGCGGTACTAACCCCCAATTCCATGGCGATAAAGGTTTGTAAACGGGAAGAATCGAGGACCCCTGCCATTCCCATCACTCTTTGGGGGGGTAAACCGGTTGCTTGCCAGACTAGATAGGTCATCACATCAAGGGGATTAGTGATGACGATAAAAATGGCTTCCGGAGAATACTGGAGGCATTTAGTGGCGGCCTCGACGACAATTTTAGCATTGACATTCATGAGATCATCGCGACTCATGCCCGGTTTTCTGGCTAATCCGGCCGTAATCACGACAATATCCGAGCCTGCCGTGTCTTCGTAGTTATTAGTGCCAATAATCTCGCTGTCGTGCAGTTCTATGCCCTGAGCTTCCATCAAATCTAGGGCAATACCCTGGGGCAAACCATTGACGATATCGAGGAGAACCACATCGGCGAGGTTTTTTTCGGCGATGCGTTGGGCCAGGGTGCGTCCGACGTTACCAGCACCAATAACCGAGACTCGGGGCGATTGACAGGGGATGGGTGTATCGTAGAAGTCAACCATGGTTTATGGATGAGGCAATATCCTCATCAGGCGGGTTCCAGTTGTTCGAGCTTTAGCCACACACTGGGGGTAGGAACGTAGAATTTAACCAAAGCGTAATCATCTTTTACATCCAAGACTTCTGCTGTCGAGTTGAACATATAACTAGGTAAACGGCGATCGCTGGCTAAGGCTTCGAGGCTATTTTCTAGGTTTCCCGTCACCACGCGGACTAAAGCTCCTTTCTTAATTGTAGCTGCCATGTCTTTCTCGTTGAATTTGCTTGGGGGTTTCTTCTATAAATTGTTACATATTCCGGCGGGCCTCTGACAAGAGAGTGTGGGGTGTGGGGTGTGGGGTGTGGGGTGTGGGAATGATGAATTATGAATTATGAATTGGGGAGTGGGGAGAATAAATAAAAGCTGTCTCCTGAATACTGTCTCCTGTCTCGGAGTCTCCTCTCTCCTAACCCCACCGACAAACTTTTTCAGTAAACCCTAATTAAAACTCAACCATTTGACCATAACCTAAGAGAGTTTGTAGGGTGGCGAGGCGATTTTCCCAGACTTGTATTTGATAGACAGATAAATCTTTTTGTCTGGACATCACAGATTTAAATTGATAGCTAAATCGCTTTAAGGCATTTTGAGTTAAAGTAAAATTGCGAGGGCTGGGATTATTAGCCAATTGTTCTAATAGATTAGCCATTTCGTCCACTTCTTGCCCCCAAGTTTTTAAGGTTCGCTCCTCCATTGCCCATAGATTATTCACTATTAAAAATATCCACTCTTGACGCAGGGAATTAAACCTCGCCGCCGCCGTTTTGAAGGGTTGACGGTGGGGTAAAGGTTCGGTTTTTTTCGTAATTATCGATCCCTGAATGCGATTAAGAATTGTTTGCAGGTTGGTACTGAGGTTTTCTGTGGCAAAAAGAGCGAATCCCGAAGTGGGAAGATTACGAATAAATTGTAGTTGATCGATGGTGACTTGATCGGGTACTTTTAACAGACGGATACCGGGTATAATCAGAGCATTTCCCGCAATTTGGCGATCAAATAAAGACTGGGTTTTCTCTTCTAAAGTCCCCGTATCAAGAGCATAAGTCATTAAAAATATCAGATCTATCCATTGATTTTGTCCCCATTCTTCCCAGTTTTGTTGAATCCGATATAATCGTTCTTTTTGTTCTAGGGGAAACACCGCCGCCGACATTTTTAAGTGGGGACGAATCTGTTTTAAGCGAGTAGAAACCTGCGAGACAAAAGTATCAACCTGACGGATTTTAAAGCTAGTCCATTGTTCCCATAAAGCACCCCCAGTATTTAAAGTAATGGGATCAACTCCCGTCATTTGTTTAAATAACCAACGGCCAGATTTACCATAACCGTAGGTTTGATTATAATCTTGATTCTGGAAGGGATAGCGAATATAATCTAACTGCAAGCCATCCACATCATAATTCCTGACAATTTCCTCGTAAAGAGATAAAAGATAGTTCTGTACTTCGGGATTAGCAGGATCAAAAAAGGCCTTTTTCATGCCTTGACTGTAATCAAAAGAACCACCACTTTTATTAGTTGCCCCCCAATCGGGATTACGGGATAAAACTGGACCAAGATAATCTAAAGGTTGCTCTAATACCTTATTATGAGCTTGATTAGCCGCCGCAAAAACCCACACCCAGGCGTGGATTTCCATATTGCGTTCATGGGCTAATTTAACGGCAACTTTTAGGGGATCCCAACCTCTGGTTAAAGGGTTTTGTTCGGGGGCAACTTGACTGGGATAAATAGTATAACTGGCATTAACTGTCTCGAAAAAGACCACATTAATACCCGCCGCCGCCATGCGATCGAATACTTTAGCTAAATCCTCCTCATTTTTAGCTTCTACGATCGTGCCTCGATCTAACCACATTGCCCGTATTTCTGGTTGGGCAAATTGTCGATTAGTGGGATAATGATCCCAAAGATTTCGCCGCGCTTGTAGCCAAAATTCTCGCGCTTGGGTATAGTCCCCTTGGGCGATTAAATTCTGAAAATTATTTAAGGCTCCTTGGGCATTTTCTAGGGCTAAACGGAATCGTCTGGCTGTATCTGAGGTGGGGGAATTTTTCCCAAGATTATGAAATGCTTGTGCTAGGGATTTATCAGTATTGGATATATTACTATTACTGGCCTCTAAAGCTAAGAGAGTCGCCCCATAACGTCCGATTAATCCCTGCAATTCCGCCGTCATCTGGCTAATTTGTTGGGGAGTTAGACTTGCTCTGGGGGGAATTGCCTCGGTATTCGCACTTAATCTCCCCATTTCATTACCTGAAGTTTCCGCAGTCGGGGGTAGAGGGCGACGGGGAGCGGTCGCAACGCGCTCGCTACGCGAGATCGCCGTTGGTGTATTATTAATATTATTAACTATTGTTGATTGTCCTTGACAATAGGGCGCAATTGTGTTAATAGAAGAACTGCGATTAATGCCGTAGCGTTGCAGGGCGGTTTCTAGCCAAGCGCTATCGAGGGCGAGATTAGCGACGGCATCGCTGCCCCAGCGCCAACCGAGAAAGATCGAGTTATTATTGAGGACAACGGCGGGGGGATTGTTGCGCGCCCCCCAAACGGCGACGGTTTGGCTATTAACTCCCGTGGGGATAACCACACCACCGAGGAGACTGCTGGCTAAAGGTTTTTGGTTTTTCAGTTCACCTAAATTAGTCGGCCGCAGGGTGTAAGCTTGGGAGTGGGGATAGGCCCAGTAGGCCCCAAACAGCGATCGCAGTTGCTCGCGCACGGCGGGTTCCGAAAGATTTCCCGCCGGACCGGTGACGATAATTTTACCACCGCGATTCAGCCAACGGCTCAAGACATCAGCTTGTAAACCGGAAATAGTCTCGACGTTGGGGATGATCAGCACCTTAATTTTATTTAAATCCGTGTCGCTTTGCCACTGATTACTCTGGAGAATGCAGTAATTAACCCCGACATTTTGCAAACGTTCGGTTATATCTGTCCATTGATTGGCATTTTCTTGACTTTTTAACACTGCCACCGGTGTCGCTAAAACTGGGATCGGCAGCAAGACACCCACACAGGACAAAAGACAGGCAATTAGGGGCTTTTTAAACAGATGATCAAGATGGAAGGACGATCCCAGCACGTTTTTTTCTCTTAATTTTTTTTGGTTAACTCCTCCTGATCTTACCCAACTTAGCCAAAAAATAGTATCTTTGGGAACAAAAATTGCGCCTTAGTCGTCGGCAAGGCGGATTTTAGGGTATTAGTTGAATTTCCCCACTTCCCCACTTCCCCATTCATAATTCATAATTCATAATTCATAATTCATAATTCCCATCTCCCCATCCCCCCATTCCCCCACTTCCCCATTCCCCCATTCATAATTCATCATTCATAATTCATAATTCCCATCTCCCTATAACTGTAAGGACAATTGCCGAAAGTGATCGCCGCGATGTTCAAAACTTTGGTATTGGTCAAAACTAGCACAAGCGGGCGATAATAACACCACTTTAGCCTCTTTTGCTGCTGCTAGTTCGGCCGCGCGTTGAACGGCATTATCCATTGTTTCCACACACTCATAATCGTGATAACCTGCCGATGCTAAACGATGGGCAAAATCGGCGGCAGCGTCACCAATAAGCAGCACAGTGGCGACTTTTGCCTTAATTTCAGCGATCCAAGCCCGATCATCCCCGGCTTTCGCTTCTCCCCCCGCGATTAAAATCGCCGGACCCCGGACTGATTGTAAGCCCACGGCGGCGGCATCGTAGTTAGTTGCTTTACTATCATTAATAAAGTCTACACCTTTATAGGTACAAATATACTCTAAGCGATGGGCAACCCCGGGGAAAGTGGCGATTGCTTCGGTAATGGCTTTTTTCTCGATTCCCGCCAATCTAGCGGCGGCCACAGCCATAAGCAAATTCTGCTGATTGTGACTGCCCACCATTTTGAGCAGATTAACCGGGGCAATTAATTCCCCAAAAGCCACGATCCAGTTATCTTGCAGATAAACACCACGACTAGGATCGCCCAAAAGTGCCTCTTTGCCCTGCACAGAAGTCCAATAAGCTTGTTGCCATTGACTAACACCGATTTGACGCAGATAGGGATCATCCCCGTTGAGGATTTGGCGATCGCTTCTTTGCAGTAAAGAGGCTTTAATCCGATAATAATTTTCCAGGGTTTGATGACGATTGAGGTGATCGGGGGTAAAAGTTGTCCAGATGCCGATTTTCGGCGATAAATCCTGACTGGACTCGATCTGATAACTACTAATCTCCGCAATAATCCAATCGTATTTATCAGCTTTTAAAGCCAATTCACAGGCAGCATAGCCGATATTACCGCAGGAAGGGGCATTTAACCCCGCTTTTTGAAAAATAGCGGCACAGAGGGCGGTGGTGGTGGTTTTGCCGTTAGTTCCCGTAATCCCCAACCAGGGGGAAGATTGCAGATAACGCCAAGCTAATTCTAATTCTCCGATCGTATCGATGCCTTTTTCTCTGGCAGTAATTAAAATCGGGGCATCCCAAGGCACGCCGGGGCTAACCACGATAAGATTGGGCAAGTCCGAAGCCTCTAGACTGAGATTTTGACCAAGATTGACCATAATTCCTTCCCTTTCCAGATTGGTTTTGGTCTCTTGTAAACCGGGAGCATCAGAGCGATCGCTTAATGTCACCTGCCAACCATCCCGTTTTAAGCACCTTGCCGCCGCTATTCCCGATCTTCCCAATCCAATAATCGCCGCTTTCGCCATCTTGTTGCAACTCTACTCAAGGGTCAATTTTTAGCAATCTCTATCCTACTGTGGATTAGGTCGAGTAATAACTAGGGTTTGCGGCAAAAAGTTTTTCGGTGGGGGCAGGGTGTGGGGTGTAGGGTGTGGGGTGTAGGGTGTAGGGTGTAGGGTGTAGGGTGTAGGGTTTTAGCGATTTTGAGCGGGTCAATTACCTAATTTTCAGGGAAAAAGTACCTGAATTTTCCACCCGATCACTCCTAGATAGGGGCTGCTGAAAAAGTTTTTCGTGGGGGCAGGGTGTGGCCCCCCCAACCCCCCCGACATCGGGGGGGTGGGGTGTGGGGTGTGGGGTTTTACCCATTTTCAGGTGGTCAATTACCTAATTTTCAGGGAAAAAATCCCTAAATTTTCCCCCCAATCACTCCAATGGTAGGCACTTTTTCAGGGAAAAAAAGTCTAAAAGCCTTATCCAACAAGGTTTTTAGATTTATTCAGCAAACCCTAGATATGGTACTTTTTGGAAACGAAAAAGTCTAAAAGTTTTACCCAACAAGGTTTTTAGATTTATTGAGCAAACCCTAAATAAGTAGTCGTGCAAAATTAATTTCCTAGTCGAGACAGGAGACGGGAGACGGGAGACGGGAGACGGGAGACGGGAGACAGCTATTAGGGATCGGATTTGAGTTTTCAGTTCACTGTTTCCTCACACCAGAAGTCTGACGGAGTAGTGGCTTAGATGTGTAATTAATTTTGTTAGGTACTTATCTTCCAAGAAAACAAAATTCTCTCGCTTACGTCTAGATCGATAAAATAAATGCAAGTACAATCTCTATAACAACGCTCCCTATTTATGAATCTAAAATCATCCTTAAAATTTACCCTACTGTTTTCACTTCTGGGGGGTTGTCTCCTGACGACACCCAGTCAAGCAACTCTCTTTGAACAACGAGAAGTTAATCAAGAGGATTTTATCGCTATTGCCCGACCCTACGGTAACGGTAAATACGATTTACTGATTTTGCAACAAATCCCCGGTAAACGCCAATGTTGGGCGGTAAATGGCAGAGAACCGACCATTGTTCAGCCTCTTCTCCTCGATTTCGATTTTACCGGCAGTTGTGAACGGGCCACCGACAGTAACGGTTATTCCCTTCGCATTCAGGGCAAAGATTACGGTTTAGAATACCTGCTGCGTATCGTACAACGCAACGGGGAATTAGTCCTCGTGGGAACCCCCCGCAATCCCAGACAATCGGAGGTAATCATTGGACGGACAAAAGGTTTAGGGACCGGTTTAATCCAAATTTATCTCATCGATGGCTGGCGCTTTACTAAACGCAGTCTAGCCGGTCAAAATCTCAGTCATATCTATCTAACTGCTGATAGTCCCAGTTTCAATCCTCCCCCGGAATTACTCGCGGGTAATAGTTATTCCCTCCCCAGAGAATCCGTCAAAGCAGAAACACCGGTTAATCCTTCTGCTAATCCCGAAGTGCGAGAATATACCTTTACGGCTGCAGAAACAGCAGTAGAGAGCAATCCTCAGCCAGCGGTCAATAATCCAGCACCAGAACCAAATTTAACGCCACCGTCCCCAGTTACCCCTAATTTGCCCCCCCTAACTCCTCCCAATTCTCAAAATAGTAATGCAATTGTACCACCACCACCACCGCGCAACCTAGGCAATCAGAGAAGTTTATCAGACGTAATCACTTTTAATCGAGCCGCCGCTAATCCCAGTAGCGGCAATACTAGCAATAGTGGCCGCAAAGGCTTTAAAGTAGTAATCGAAGCTAAAAACGAGAGCGATCGCACCAAAGTTCGTTCTCTCTATCCCGACGCTTTCCCCACTTCCCACCAAGGTCGTCGCGTCTGGCAAATAGGCGCGTTTAGCAGTCGTGATAAGGCTGAAAACGCTTTACAAAGTCTTGCCCCCCTGCGCGGATCGATCGTACCATTTTAGGGAACGCTGGAACTGCGGAACGGGCAACAGAGAGTCGATAGGGGAAATGGGGAAATGGGGTGATGGGGTAATGGGGACTTTCAACTAATACCCCAAAACCCTAAAACCCCAACTCTCAACTCCGGCCTCCTGACGACCGACTCCTAGAGTAACTGATAACTGATAACTGATAACTGAAAACATGGAAATATCGGAACTAAAAAAAGGTATCGAGATAGTAGGATTGCGCCTGGGTAAAACCCAGGACTATCTTTGACTTACCCACTTTAAGGGCGAAAATTAAAGACTTAGAACAGGTGGCAGCCGTCCCCACTTTTTGGGATAACCCCGATACTGCTCAAAAAACCCTGCAAGAACTAAATGAATGTAAATCTTCTTTAGAAACCTATCAGGGTTGGTGTGAACAATTAGAAGATACTAAGGCAATTATCGAGTTATTAGAATTAGAATCCGATCGAACTTTACTAGAAGAAGCGACGGACAATTTAACCCATTTACAGCATGACCTCGATCGCTGGGAATTGCAACAGCTTTTAAATGGTCCCTACGACGCAAAAGGAGCAGTTTTAACGATTAATGCGGGGGCCGGGGGAACCGATGCCCAAGATTGGACAGAAATGCTCCTGAGAATGTATTCTCGCTGGGCCGAGAAACAGGGTTATAAAGTCACTTTAGCGGAAATATCAGAAGGAGATGAAGCGGGAATTAAATCGGTGACAATTGAGATTGCCGGAACTTATGCTTACGGTTATCTGAAAGGAGAAAAAGGCACCCATCGGTTAGTCAGAATTTCCCCTTTTAATGCTAATGGTAAACGTCAAACCAGTTTCGCCGGGGTGGAAGTGATGCCAATTTTGGGCGATGATGCGGTGAGGGTAGAAATTCCCGATAAAGATTTAGAAATTACCACCACTAGATCCGGGGGAAAAGGTGGACAAAATGTTAATAAAGTGGAAACTGCCGTGCGTGTAGTTCATCTTCCCACAGGTATCGCTGTGCGTTGTACCCAAGAGCGATCGCAACTACAAAATAAAGAAAAAGCCCTAGCTTTATTAAAAGCGAAATTGTTAATTATTGCTCGGGAACAACAGGCTCAAGCGATCGCCGAAATTCGCGGAGATATGGTGGAGGCCGCTTGGGGCAATCAAATCCGTAACTATGTTTTTCATCCCTATCAATTAGTTAAGGATCTGCGTAGTAATGTGGAAACCACCGATGTTAGCGGGGTAATGAATGGGGATTTAGATAGCTTTATTGAAGCCTATTTACGTTTGGGGGGGAACAGTGCGGGTTATACTGATTCCTAAGATGAGAGCAGCTCTATTTTCTTGCAAATTCTGTTCTTATTGCTTGTTAAGCTATTTGTCCTCTACTAAGAAGAAAAATCAATGGTTATTATCGAGATTACCAATGTGGAAGAAATATTAAGCGCAAAAATTGGCTCTTTCGCCGCTAAAATCGTCCAAGCTCTAGCAGATGATGAAGGGAAAGTGGAAGAGGTTCTCATCAAAGAATTACAGGCTAATTTTCAGGAAAGGGGGATTAAAGCTAATCTGTTTAGCGTCACTGGGTTAGATATGCTCGGCAATGGCAGGCTAGAAGTTAACGTTAATGTTCGTTCTGCTAATATGATGTCCTAAGATAAAATCGCCAATGGTTGGGTTTAACTATGTTTAACCCAACCTTATTCTGGTAGTTACCATCAAAAGCAATGGCACCGAAGCTCGGGTTTATAATAAACCAACAAAATGTAACGGTCCTTGACCGGTAATTAATTCGATAATAATTGCCAGAAAACCGATCATCGCTAATCGACCATTCCACACCTCAGCTGCCGTGGTCATTCCCCATTCCCAACGCTCCTGGGGATACATTTTCATGTTCGCCTTCGGACGGGTAATTTGCTCGAAAGTAGTGGGGTTTTCCTCTAGGGATTTGACCACTAACTGGGAGAGAGATTCGATAAACATCGGGTGAGTGTTAAGAGCCGGTACTCGCTGAAAATGTTCAATTCCCGCTTCTTCCGCCACTTCTCGGTACTCTATATCGATTTCTTGCAGAGTTTCGATGTGTTCCGAGACAAAGCTAATCGGAACGACCAATAAATGCTTAATTCCCTGCTCTCCCAACCCTTTTAGAGCATCTTCAGTATAGGGTTTTAGCCATTCTACCGGACCAACGCGACTTTGATAGGCTAAAGTGTACTGATTGGGTCGGTTTAGTGTACGCATGATCGCCCTAGTGCATTCTTCAATTTGCCTTTGATAGGGATCTCCCGCTTCCTCCACATAACTTTGGGGGACACCATGGGCGCTAAAAAAGATATGTACTTGGTCAGGATTAGGACACTGCTCTAATTCTCGCGCAATCAGATCCGCCATAGCACTCAGATAAGTGGGATGATCGTACCAAGAGGGGATGAGAGTATATTCCGTCAAACGCAGATAGGGATCCTGCTGCCACATTTCCTCCAGTACACGAAAACTGGAACCACTGGTGCTGATGGAAAATTGGGGATAAAGAGGGAGAATAACTAATTTTTTGATATGATCCCGTTTAATCCGCTCGATCGCTTCTTCGGTGAAGGGATTCCAGTAACGCATCCCGATATAGACGCTCACCTCGCGGCCCATTTCCGCGAGACGTTGTTGCAGTGCCGTGGCCTGTGCTTCCGTAATCTTGAGTAAAGGGGAGCCACCACCAATCTGACGGTAATTCTCTTGGGATTTACTCGCTCTTAGCGTCGATATTAACCAAGCTAACGGTTTTTGTAATCCTTTGATCGGTAAACGGATGATCTCTGGGTCAGAAAAAAGGTTAAATAGAAAAGGACGCACATCCTCTAACCGCTCCGGCCCACCCAAATTTAATAATAGAACCCCAACGCGACCCATAGTGTTAACAGATAATTTTTAAATTTTCAGATTCTTTACCAAGTTTAACAATATATCGGTGGAACCGTTAAAACAAATTACAGACAATATAGAACTTAATCAAATCTTGGAGGTTGATCTTGGCTACTATTTTACGTCCCCTCAGTTATCAATATCAATGGCTTTACGATGGTATCTCCCGTCTGGCTGCCCTAGCGGTGGGTGGGGAGCCTCGTTTTCGGCAATTGGCCCTAGAAGATTTAAAAATCGCTAAAAATGACCCTATCCTGGATCTCTGTTGTGGTGCGGGTCAAACCACCCGTTATTTAGTCCTCCTATCCGATCGCTGTACTGGTTTAGATGTCTCTCCCCGGGCCCTGGAGCGAGCTAGTTTAGCGGTGCCGCAAGGGCATTATGTGGAGGGATTAGCCGAAAAAATGCCCTTTAGTGCCGGAGAATTCGCCCTTGTTCATACTAGCGCCGCTCTCCACGAAATGGAGCCGGAGCAGTTAGAGGAAATCCTTAAAGAAGTGTATCGAGTTCTCAGACCGGGGGGAATTTTTGCCCTCGTGGATTTTCATCGACCCACTAACCCGCTTTTTTGGCCCTCTTTGGCCCTATTTTTGCAATTATTTGAAACCGATACCGCTTGGCAGTTTATCGATCGGGACCTGATCCAATCTTTACAGGCGATCGGTTTTCGTGATTGTCAACAAAAATTATACGCTGGTGGTAGTTTACAGGTGATTCAAGCGGCCAAGTGAAGGGATGGATCTGGCATTATTTTCAGGGGCAGTCGGTCATTTATACTTAATAAGGCAACGGTTTTTTAATCAAGCTGAGTTTGATCGACTCAGTGCCAGTTATTTTTGAGAAGTTAATGACTAGAGCAAAAATTCTACAACCCGATTTAATTTTAGGGGATACGATTCTCGGTCTCACTCTGGAGATTTTGAGTCAGCATCAGATTAAGGGATTGATTCTCGATGTGGACGATACCCTTGTTCCCCTTCAGGAAACCACGGTTTCTGACGATTTACAGCGTTGGGTCGATTCCTTGCGTCTTTATCTACCGATTTGGTTGGTCAGCAATAATCTCAGTGAAAATCGGATCGGTGCGATCGCTGATAATTTACAACTTCCCTACCTTCTCGGTGCGGTGAAACCATCTCGACGCAAACTCCGGCAAGCGATGGCAGCCATGGGACTCCCCCCCCAACAAATTGCCATGGTTGGCGATCGCTTGTTTACCGATGTTTTAGCGGGAAATCGTCTGGGAATGTTTACCATTCTGGTGAAACCAATGGTAAATCCCTTGACTGGGGGGCAAGCTTATCCAATCCACGATTTTGAGGTGTGGATATCACAAATTCTCGGCGTTTCCCTGCATCCGCAGCATTACTTCATAAAACCTGACCAATCCTCACAAAAGTAAATATTAAAAAATACTTAAGTATAGAGGAAAATAGCGAAAAGTAGGAAATACTACAGGCAATTTGAAATGAGGTCAGCCCAGATAAAGACCTTAAATATAAGAAAGTGAATAGATAAGACCTCTTGTAAAAATCAAAAATTGTTGTTAGGGTTGGGAGTCAGTAGCCAGTAGTCAGTCCTCAGTCCCAATGAAAAAATTGTCACCCCCACAGATGAAAGAGGTTTCTTTCCCCACACCCTCTTTCAAGTCAGTAGTTAGGAGAATTAAGAATGAATAATAATCAGTTAAATGGTCTAATTATAGACTTTATGCCATTTAATCCTTATTTCTGCCGTTTTTGAACTCTGAAAAATTAATTATGCAAGAGGTTTATAAAAGAAGATGAGTTTCTAATCAGTTGCTGTCACCTGATCTAGGCTTAAAAATCTTGACCATTTCCCTGTTTATCTGCCTCCACATCTGCAGCTATTCTGAACCATTTAACACCTTTTCTGCCCTGGGTCTTCTCCTTGGCAAAATTAATCAAGTTTTTGCCATCCTCAACCGGAAAATTTAATTTAATTGTCTGGGTAATCAGTGCAGTTATTGAAGAATTTTTCCCAACCAATTAAGCAATCAACCTACTTCCTTCAGGGAACCTAGGGAAAAGATTATGCACAAAAATGATAGGATCGATCGATACCTAGCTGCCGTTAATCGCCCTCGATGAGACCTTTACGCCAACTTTACCGCTATTTAAGTTTATTTTGCCTCTGTCTTCTTCTGATCGTGGGCTGTCAGTCCACTAATTCCAATTTACCCCGGGGGGATAGCGATCGCCTGATGATTGGGACAACCCTAAAACCACGCTCGATCGATCCGGCCGATAGTTATGAGTTAGCGGGACTTTTTATTATTTATAATCTCGGTGAAACTCTCTACACCTACGCCGAAGGAACCACTAATTTAAAGCCTCTCCTCGCCACGGAATTGCCCCAAATTAGCCCCGATGGTTTGACTTATACTATCCCAGTACGTCGAGGAGTTATTTTTCATGATGGCACGGTTTTTAACGCAGAGGCGATGAAGTTTTCCCTAGAAAGATTTATCAAAAATGGTGGTGAACCTTCCTTTCTTCTCCGGGATACAATTGATAAAATCACCGTTACCAAAGAAGACGAAATTACTATTAAACTAACCAGACCTTTTGCCGCCTTTCCCGCTCTTTTAGCTTATCCCGGAGCCTGTGCGGTTTCACCCAAATTTTATCAAATTGGCGAGGGTAAATTTAAACCCGAAGAATTTATCGGCACAGGACATTATCGATTAAAAGCAGTTACCAGCGATTCTTTTAGTTTAGAAGCCTTCGATCGCTATTGGGGAGAACCGGCCAAAAATAAGGGAGTTAATGTGCAAATTTATCTCTCGAATCCTGCCAATTTGTTTAACGGTTTTCAGACAGGTGCGGTGGATATTGCCTATCAATCTTTACTGGCTCCTCAAGTGAAAAAATTACGCACAGAAGCAGCCCAGGGAAAATGGCAAGCCATCGAATCTTCTGGGGCAGCAATTAACTTTATGAGCGTCAATCTCAAAAGTGAACCCACCCATAATATTTTAGTGCGACAAGCCATTGCTTCTCTTGTTGATCGAGATTTACTTAATGATCGCATTTTACAAGGTCAAGGCATCCCTCTTTTTAGTCTCATTCCTACTACTTTTTCCGAGTCACAACCAGTGTTTAAAGAGCGTTATGGCAATCATAATATAGAGCAAGCCAAACAATTACTAAAAGCGGCTGGTTATAGTCCGGAAAAACCCGCAATTGTAGAAGTTTGGCACTCCTCCGGATCGATCACTTCCAGCACTGTGGCGGCAGTGTTGAAAGCCCTATCAAAACGGGATTTAGATAATAGGATTCAATTTGAACCCAATAGTATCCTAGGAGCGGCATTTTTCCGTAATATTAGCCGGGGACTTTATACCACTGCTCTATCTAATTGGTATCCAGATTTTTTGGATGCAGATAACTATATTTATCCCTTTTTAGATTGTGCTAAAGGTTCCCCAGAAACGGGCTGCGAAGAAGGCGGCTCGCAAAGTCAAGGCTCATTTTTTTACAGTCAAGAAATGAATCAATTAATCGCCCAATCCCGTCAGGAAAGTAACCCAGCTAAAAGAAAGCAAATTTTTGGCAAAATTCAAGAAATTCTCGCCGATGAAGTTCCCTATATTCCCCTTTGGCAAACCAAGGAATACGCTTTTGCTCGCCATGGCATCAGGGGAGTTATCATCAATCCCAGTCAAACTTTTCCCTTCTGGACAATTGCCAAAAAATCCTGATAATTAATTATTAGGAGTCAGCCTTGAATCAGTTATCAGTTATCAGTTATCAGATGTGAGTTTTCAGTTCACTGATTACTGTTTACTGTTCACTGACAAAACTCCCCACTTCCTTCTCCCTTCCATCTCTTCCATTCTCCATTTTGCTATGAAACTAACAGCAATGTCCTTTAATGTTCGCTACGATAAACCCGATCCCGATGAGCGTAATTGGCGAGTAAGAAGGGAAGCAGTAGCGGCTTTAATTGCTCACTATTCTCCTGATATAATTGGTACTCAGGAGGCTCGCGCTAATCAATTATTGGATCTACACCGTTTATTGCCAAAATACCAAAGTCTAGGCAGCGATCGCAGGGGGACAGGATTAGATGAACATTGTGCAATTTTATATCAACCAAGTCGGTTAAAATGTTTAGAAATATACGAATTTTGGCTATCAGAAACCCCCGATATTATTGGCAGTATTACCGAAGCTTGGGGTAATCCTTATCCCCGCATGGTAACGGGGGCTAAATTTCGCACTCTTGAGGGGCAAACTTTGCAGTTTTATAACACCCATCTCGATTACTATAGCGACAAAGCTAAGGACTTAGGTGCTAAGTGCATACAGGAGCATTTTTGTCAACTAGATTTAACAGAAGATTACCTATTTTTAACGGGGGATTTTAATGTTAATTCTCAGCAATTACCCCGTCAGATTTTAACTCAACCTCTCCAGTCAGACATTAAATTAAAGGACGCTTTAGCAGATTGGGAATTAGCAGAACAAATGAGCTTTAATAATTACACTGATACTCCTTATTTAGCCATCGATACCATTTATTATGATAGCCGTTTACAGTTAGATTGGGCAAAAGTTGATCGTTCCCGTTGGCTGAATCTTATTCCTTCCGATCATTATCCCGTAATTGCTGCTTTTACCTTGCCCTAAAAATAGATTATTTTTGTATTTAGCAAATATATAGAGGGGGAAAGCTGCAGCAGACTTTGGTAATTCAATAGTTAAATTTCTTAAGTGTTTTAAACAGGAAAAAACTTAACCAGTGGTATTTTTATGACGACTTTACTAGGAATTATCCCGACTTTTGTGGGGAAAACTGGGTTAAATTTGCTTCAAACTGGCAGTTTTGTACTAGGGAGTTTTAGCTTAACTATAAAGGTTATTTTTGGGCGTTGTCAGATCAGAATATGAAAGATGCAATGCAATCCCTGCTATCAAAGTAATTTCAGTTGCAAGCTGATTCGGATCATCTTTCAATTTGACAACGCCAAATAATTGGGTATTGGTGACAGATGATACTGATTTTAATTATGTAGATGGACTGATTTTAGAACGTTGGTAAGGAGCGCATCACCTACAAAAACAGCCTACAATATTACTAGGCGATCGAATATTCCTGGAAATTCAGATGAGTCAATCCCCCGTCACTATCACCTATTCCCTAGAAACTGTTCTAACAAGAATCGAAGGCAAGTTAGACTCTTTACAGAAAGATGTCACCGATCTAAAAGTAGATATGGCCGAGGTGAAAACCGAACTCAAAAGTATTGATAGGCGATTGGAAAAAGTAGAGGGAACACAGAACGCTTTAATTAAGGATGTATCCGACCTTAAGGGAGCAAAATCGTTGATTATTCCCGTGGTAGTGGCAGTATTAACCAGTATTCTGACTCTGCTGGTGCGATCGATCCCTAATCCTTAAAAGTTTCCCCGTTTGTATAGTAAATTCGTAGGTCGGGTTGAGGCAACGAAACCCGACATAGATCCTCGGTGGTTGGGTTTCACTCTGTTCAACCTAACCTACAGCTTAAAAGCTTCCCCCCCCTTGCCCCCCCGACATCGGGGGGGTTAGGGTAGGTTGATTCATCAATCAACCTACGGCAACTTATCCCTCGTTCCGACGACCTTTAACCCCCAGTAAACCCAATCCGAACAGGGACAACGCCGCGATCGCACCAGGTTCGGGAGTGGCGACCGAGGGGGGTATGTCGGCTGTGTTGATCTGGAAACTGTTCAAAATGGAACTGTCACTGAAACTCGATCCACCGTTAAAACTAAACTGGTTTCCCGATAACGTGGCGATGCCCGTCGGGGTTTGATTCGTATTAGAAGCGGTCCAGCTGAACTCTCCACTGGTGCTGGTAACGTATAACCAGTATTTAGTACCGGCGGTAAACGTGAGGGGGCCAGTGGGAGTGAAGGTGTAGCTAAAGGCTCCCAATCCTTGAGGGGCGGGATTGGTGAAAGTGGCGAGGACGGTACTGCCCGGATTGTTACCCCCGACATCATTGCGGATCTGGACGAGGGGATTGTCTCCGGTTTCGTAGTCCTTGAGTCGCAGGATGGCGTTGTCGAGGCTGTAATTGTTACCCGCAGGCAGGGTAAAGGCGAGTGCTTTTACAGCAGTGATAACACCAAAAACACCAATCAGATTGCCCGTATTATCATTATTTTGCGGGAGATTCCCGATCAGAACCGCCGCGCGGACAGGGTTTACCCCCCCCCGCTAGAACAAATGAACTGCTAATGCCCGCCAACACTAAAGACACAGGTAAGGTTTTCATGATTTCTAAAAAAGTTCAGAAAGATTGCCTTAATTCTATAGCAGCTGTCTCTTCTGTACGACCATTGATTATTTATAGTTATCATTTATCGTCTGGTATGATATTTAATTCTATAGGGTGTTGACAAAATGGCTAGAAAGTGGTAGGCAACATCGGGCAGTTTCTGGTCGTGCCAAGTAAATTCGTAGGTCGGGTTGAGGCAACGAAACCCGACATAAATCCTCGGTTGTTGGGTTTCACTATCGTTCAACCCAACCTACAGGTATTAACCTAAAACTACACTACTGTGATCCAATGCCCCAGTTTCTGGTCGTTCCAAGTAAATTCGTAGGTCGGGTTGAGGCAACGAAACCCGACATAAATCCTCGGTTGTTGGGTTTCACTATCGTTCAACCCAACCTACAGGTATTAACCTAAAACTACACTACTGTGATCCAATGCCCCAGTTTCTGGTCGTTCCAAGTAAATTCGTAGGTCGGGTTGAGGCAACGAAACCCGACATAAATCCTCGGTTGTTGGGTTTCACTATCGTTCAACCCAACCTACAGCTACAATATTACTAGGCGATCGAATGTTCCCGGAAATTCATGAGTCAATCCCCCGTTACCGATTCCCTAGAAATTATCCTGACAAATATCACGGAAAAATTAGTATAGTAAATTCGTAGGTCGGGTTGAGGCAACGAAACCCGACATAAATCCTCTAAATACGGTTATTAAAAGCTGATTATCTATTGCCCCTTTTGCCTTTCCTCATAAGTAGGGTTTGCGGCAAAAAGTACGGGCGAAGCATTCGGATAGAAAATCTCCAGTTTCACCGATAGGTTATTGCCCGAATGCTTCGCCCCTCTGAGTAACGCACAGAAAACGGGTTTCTCCGAGAAACCCGTTTTCTACTCATGTACTCATGCAAAAAGATGTTTTTTCATCAAAAAAAACTCGATCGCAATTAAGCGATCGAGTCAAGAAAAAACAGACTAATTATTAATAGTCGAAGTCACCACCGCCGGCGGGAGGAGCGGATTTTTCTTTTTCCGGTTTATCCACAACAATACACTCGGTAGTTAAAACCATACCGGCGATAGAAGCGGCATTTTGTAGGGCAGAACGAGTCACTTTAGCGGGGTCAACGATACCCGCCTCAAACATATCGGAGAACTCACCGGTAGCGGCATTATAACCGACATTAAAGGGCTTCTCTTTCACCCGTTCGGCAATAACTGCACCGTTTTGGCCGGCATTTTCAGCGATCCGTTTTAAGGGGGCAGCAATGGCGCGAGAAACGATTAAAGCACCGGTTAATTCTTCATGGTGTAGGGTTTCTTTGGCCCAGGTTTCCAATTGGGGAGCCAAGTGAGCCAAAGTAGTACCACCCCCGGGGACGATACCTTCTTCTACGGCTGCTTTAGTGGCGTTAATTGCGTCTTCTAGGCGCAATTTGCGGTCTTTCATTTCCGTTTCGGTAGCGGCACCGACTTTAATCACTGCCACACCGCCGGCTAATTTAGCTAGACGTTCTTGCAGTTTTTCTTTATCGTAGGAAGAATCAGTTTCCTCGATTTGACGGCGAATTTGCTCACAACGGGTTTTCACTGCCACGTCGTTGCCTTCGGCGACGATGGTGGTGGTATCTTTGTTCATAGTGATACGGCGGGCCGTACCTAAGCTGTCAATTTTAGTGGTTTCCAGTTTTAAACCCGCATCTTCGCTGATTACTTGACCACCAGTTAAGACGGCGATATCTTCTAACATCGCTTTTCTGCGATCGCCAAATCCGGGAGCTTTCACCGCAGTGACGTTGAGAACACCGCGCAGACGGTTAACCACTAGGGTTGCCAAAGCTTCTTTTTCAATGTCTTCGGCGATAATTACTAGGGGTTTACCTTGACGGGCAACTTGTTCGAGAATGGGAACCAAATCCTGTACTAAACCGATTTTTTTGTCGGTAATCAGAATAGCGGGATCCTCAAAAACGCATTCCATGCGCTCGGTGTCGGTGACAAAGTAGGGAGAGATATAACCTTTGTCAAAACGCATCCCTTCGGTGATTTCTAGTTCGGTGGTCATCGATTTCCCTTCTTCTAGGGAAATTACGCCTTCTTTGCCGACTTTATCCATGGCCGAGGCGATCATTTGACCGACTTCATCATCGTTACCAGCAGAGATAGCGCCCACTTGTGCGATCGCTTTGGAGTCTTCTACGGGTTTCGCGTGTTTGGCGATTTGACTGACGAGGAAATCGGCAGCTTTATCGATACCTTTTTTCAGAGAAATCGGGTTAGCACCGGCGGCGACGTTGCGTAAACCTTCTTTAACGATAGCGTGGGCGAGAACGGTGGCGGTAGTTGTACCATCACCCGCTACATCGTTGGTTTTTGAGGCGGCTTGGCGAATTAAAGCCACACCAGTGTTCTCGATATGGTCTTCCAGTTCGATTTCTTTAGCGATGGTGATGCCATCATTGACGATTTGGGGTGCGCCAAATTTCTTTTCGAGGACGACGTTACGACCTTTGGGGCCAAGGGTGACAGCTACCGCTTCGGCCAGAAGATCCATGCCTTTTTCTAAGGCGCGACGGGCATCTTCGTTGTAGATAATAGATTTAGCCATAATGTCTCGTTATTCGTGCAAAATAGGGGTTTTCAAGGGTAGATGATTAGGAAACGACGGCGAGAATGTCTTTTTCGGAGAGGAGAACGTATTCTTCGCCACCAAGTTTGATATCGGTTCCGGCATATTTGGAGTAGAGAACTTTGTCACCCACACCTACTTCTACAGGGGTGCGGCTACCGTCATCGTTGCGTTTGCCAGCCCCGGCGGCCACAACTTCCCCGATTTGGGGTTTTTCTTGCGCGGCGTCGGGAAGGAAAATACCACCGGCGGTTTTTTCTTCGCTGGGGCTAACTTTGACGAAAACTCGATCGCCTAGGGGTTTAACAGTTGTTACGTTGATGCTGACTGCAGCCATGGAATATCCTCCGTTTGTCTTGTATTTGGGTAAGTGCTTTTTCCAGATTAGCACTCTTACCTTCCGAGTGCTAATTTACCGAAATACAAGGACCCCTGACAACGGCTCGATCGGTACGGGTTTCCGAACTATGGTGTTAAGCCATAGCAGTTATCTTAATGGTGAGGTACAAAGTTTTCCTTTTGCGTCGGAGTGCGGTTGTCCATAACCTTCATATTTTAGCTCGAATGGGGATACACCACGAGGAGAAAGTGAGCTAACATAGCACCTTTTAAGTCAACTATCTTGCTCCCACTTCTCTTGACAATAAATTGATTAATTCATGAAAGGAATTAGAAGTTTATTGGCGTAAAATTTACGCCAATAAACTTGGCTCTGGGACATCCAGATTAATTTTGGTTTTTCAATTTAAACCAAGTATTTTTACTCAGTGAGCTATTACTGAATCGGTGTTCTAGCAAAGAGACCAACACAACCAATCTTTATTATTAAAAATTAACCTTTTTGGCTATTGACAATTGAGCCATTTTGTGATGGTTTTTCGGTTAATTTTTGAGCGAGATTTAAGATATCGGAGGGGAGCATAATCACGGTACTGGTGTTATTTTCCGCTCCAATTTCCGTTAACATTTGTAGGCGGCGTAATTCCAAAGCGGCGGGATTTTCCATGATTAATCGGGAAGCTTCCGCTAATTTTAGGGAGGCTTCCTGTTCTGCGGCAGCTTTAATCAAACGGGCGCGTTTTTCTCGCAATGCTTCCGCTTCCTTGGCCATGGCCCGCTGCATACCGGTGGGAATTTCCACATCTTTCATCTCCACCCGTTCGATATCGATGCCCCAGGGTTCGCTAATTTCATCGACAATTTGTTGGACTGCATGGTTAATTTTGTCTCGTTTTTGCAAGACATCATCGAGATGATTTTGACCAACTACATTTCTTAAAGTGGTCATGGCCGCTTGATAAACGGCCGCGGGATAGGATTCGACTTTATTAATCGCTTTGCTAGGGTCGATAATGCGATAGTAGAGAACCGCATTAACCTTAATTGTGACATTATCGGCGGTGACAGTTTCTTGCGGGGCAATATCAACGGTTTTGGTGCGAATATCCAGCTGCATTTTTTGGTCAACTAGGGGAATGATCCAGTACAGTCCGGGGCCTTTGGTGTCTTGATAACGTCCTAGGCGAAAGATAACACCACGCTGGTATTCTCGATCGATTTTAAAGCCATTTAACCCCAGAATGCCGGCTATCAACAGCAAGGGTGCTAAAAATTCCATATTAATTACCAGTTATCGGGTTCAAGTTAATCGGTGCGCGGTGAGATCTCAAGGACAATCTCCTCGCTCCTGACCACTAATACATTCATTCTAGAGATTAACCGGGCTGTCGGGGAAACTCATGACGAAATATTACAGATTTTTAGGAATTGCCTAACCAGCAGAGATGACTCGACTTCCAGACCCCGACCTGAGATAAACTACAGAATGTTATCAGAATTTACCTTGATATTATGAGCGTAGTTAGCCAAGTCATCCTCAAAGCCGACGACGAACTTCGTTATCCTAGTAGTGGTGAACTACAGGGTATCGGGCAATTTTTAAAAACCGGTGAGCAGAGAATTCGCATTGCCGAGACTCTCGCTGAAAATGAGAAAAAAATCGTCGATCAGGCTCAAAAACAACTGTTCAAGAAACGTCCCGATTATAGAGCGCCGGGGGGTAATGCCTACGGTCAGCGTCAATATAATCAATGCTTGCGCGATTATGGTTGGTATCTGCGTCTAGTTACCTATGGGGTATTAGCCGGAGATAAAGGACCGATCGAACAAACCGGCCTGATCGGGGTCAAAGAGATGTATAACTCTCTTAATGTTCCCGTCCCCGGCATGGTGGAGGCGATTCGTTGTCTCAAAGAGGCCGCTTTAGCTCTTTTGACTCAAGAGGATGCCGTGGAAGCAGCTCCCTACTTCGACTTTATCATCCAGTATATGTCCTAAGCGATCGGGACAATCCCAAGGGTCTGAAGTCTGAAAAGGGGCAATTTTCCCCTCTTTCAGGGTTCAGGCTTGACTTTTTTCAGTGATCAGTAAACAGTAATCAGTAATCAGTAAACAGTGAAAAGACAGTAGGAAACTGCCATTTTCAGTGATCAGTGATCAGTAAACAGTAATCAGTAAACAGTGAAAAGAAAGTAGGAAACTGCCATTTTCAGTGATCAGTGATCAGTAAACAGTAATCAGTAAACAGTGAAAAGAAAGTAGGAAACTGCCATTTTCAGTGATCAGTAAACAGTAATCAGTAATCAGTAAACAGTGAAAAGAAAGTAGGAAACTGCCATTTTCAGTGATCAGTAAACAGTAATCAGTAATCAGTAAACAGTGAAAAGAAAGTAGGAAACTGCCATTTAATACTGCTTGCTTAATACATAAGTACCTAAGCAAAATTAATTACACATCCAAACCGTCAGCAGTTACTCCGTCAGCTTTTTGCTGTGATCAGTAAACAGTGAACTAAAAACTCAAATCTGATCCCGTCTCCCGTCTCCTGTCTCCTGTCTCCTGTCTCCTGTCTCGACTGGGAAATTAATTTTGCATGACTACTTACTGCTCACTTAATACTCAAAACTGATAACTGATAACTGATAACTGATAACTGATTATGTTTTGGCGCATTATACTACTTACTTTTCTGATTCCATCGGTCTATGGGGTGTTTGGCTGGTCGATCGCCCATGAGCGTTTATCATGGAGTGATTGGTTAGTTGTCCGCGGTGATGAAATGAATTGGACTCTCACTAGCGAATGGCTAGAAATCATCATCTATACCCTAGCGGTGGGGGTTATCCTCTCAATTGCCCTAGGATTAACTTTGTTTAGTCACTTAATGCCGCTATTTTTCCGCAGTTGGTTTAAAAACGATATTAGCGCTGTATTATCAATTCTCGGCTGGTCTTTGGCGGTAGTCTTTATCTTCCACAAGTGGGCGGTATTTAGTCGAGTGTTAATCCTATTAGCTGCTACTATCCTCGGTCGTCTAGAACTTCAGGAAGCAGGTTACAATAGGTGGCAAGTTTTCCTGATGATCACCATCCTCTGCTTAGGTAGTTTTGGCTTGGGCATTTGGGCTTATAATCTTTGGGGTCAAGAATTTCATCGAGTTACTACTGATTAATCTTATCTGGTGCGTGGGGTGCGGATTACTAATTTTGGTTTTTCATGCCAAGGTTATCGCCGCCAACACGCACCCTACAAAATTGCTTATCTCTAATTGTTAAAAAGTATGCCAAAAAAAAATAACGATACCCTCAAACGAGTCTTAATTGTTTCCTCTGGTTTAGTATTTCTGGCTTTAATGGTGGTGCCAACTTTAGGTTTACTGAAAAATAATAATTCTAATTCTACCCAAGGCAGTCAACCAGGGCAAGAGGCAACTATTCCTCCCGAAAAATTAGCAGCAATGGTCAAAGGTTACGAGAAAATTCTCGAACGTGAACCGGATAACCCCACTGCTTTGCAAGGACTGGCGGAAGCTCGCCTACAGTTAAAAGATTTTATCGGAGCCAGAGAACCTTTAGAAAAGTTATATCAAAAATATCCCGACAATCTGGAAGTTATGCTGGTTCTTTATGGAACAAGATTACAAACTCAAGACGTTTCTGGGGCGAAAAGTCTCCTAGAAAAATTAGTCAAAGACTATCCCCAAGAACCAAAATTTAAAGAAGAATTAACTCGCTTAAATCAAGCGATTGCGGCAGCTTCCCAACAGCAAACCCCAGAACCTAAAAAGTAATGAAAAAAGAATTAATTATCGAAGCTGGGGGAACTAAAAGACAATATCGAGAATTTTTTATTTCTTGACTTGGCGCAATTATCGGCATTGCTTGGGCATTACTGCGGCGTTTCTTCGGTAAATTAGCCCGTTTGCCTAGGGATGGCGCTGCCCCAATAAGCTAGGACGCATTCTAAACGCCTATCCTTAGATTAGCTGAATCTCCCCCGCCCCCCCAACCCCCCCGACATCGGGGGGATTCTTGCCTCTTGCAAGAGTGCCTCATCTCAACAAGCAATTTAAATTTGCGGGCAGCGGCTCTCCCAGCTTTGGTGGGTAAAATGTATTCTAAGATACATTTCTCAAGAGCGAGGGGGTGGAACGAACCACAAAGACACAAAGGACACAAAGATCGATCGATCCTATGTCAATTAAACTTATCACACAGAACCTAGAAGAGCCGGGCAGCCTATCATCTAACCCTGACATTAGCTCACTTTGTTAGATAAGAACTTTTTTAAGAATTATGATCGGCCTATAATAGTAACTGTAGTCACCCCTATCCTTTAGGGATAATTCTTGGTTTAGGGTTGATGTCCTTCAGCGCAAGCGAGATAGGTTATGAAAATTAGCGAACTAGAAAACTACTTAGCTCAGGTTAAGTCAGAGATTGGTGACATCGATATCGTCTATCAATGTCGCAACCAGCACTATAGTTGGTTGGACAAAATTAGAAGCCATCAACTGAAAGTGTTAAAAAATACCGCCGACACTAAATTATTGATTTCTCTGCAATAGCCATTTTCTCTTGCTAGATGCCGGCCCTGCAATCCGGTTTATCTAATCTGCTTAACAGTTTATCTTTTCTTCACTGTCGATAGGTTCTTAAACCAGCCGCGTCGCCAAAAGAAAATGATTAAACTGAAAGCAACGGTTAGCATCAACACCCAGACGAATACATAGCCCCAATACCATTCTAATTCGGGCATATTATAGGGGGATTTATCAGTATTAAAGTTCATGCCGTAAATACCGACAATGAAGGTGAGAGGGATAAAAATCGTCGAGATTACCGTTAAAGTTTTCATAATCTCGTTCATTTTATTACTCACGGAAGACAAGTAAAAATCCATTAAACCATTGGCAAATTCCCGGTAATTTTCGATAACATCGAGGATTTGTACCACATGGTCATAACAGTCCCTTAGATAGGGTTTAATCGTTGTATCGATGACAATGTACTCATCGCGTAAAAGGGCATTGAGGGTGTCTCTTTGCGGCCAAATTGCCCGTCGCAGGGAGAGTAATTCCTGACGTAGTTGGTAAATTTTTGATAAAGTCTGTTCCGTGGGACTGGCTAAAATTTCGTTTTCTAGCTCCTCGATTCTTTCTCCGTAGGACTCTAAAACGGGAAAATAACCGTCAATAATGGCATCCCAAATCGAGTAGGCTAAATAACCCGATTTTTGCTGCCGGATGGAACCTTTATTTAAACGGATTCTTTCCCTAACTCCCTCTAAAGAATCGTATTGTCCTTCTTCCTGCACGGTTAAAACATAATTCTTGCCGACGATTAAACTGATTTGTTCTAGCAAAAAACCCTGATGATCGATCAGGATGGCCATTGGCACTATAATTAAAATATAATTCTCGCATTCTTCTACTTTTGGTCTTTGGGGAATACTGACTATATCCTCCAGGGTTAGGGGATGTAAATGAAAAATTTCTCCCAACTCTTGCAGTTTATCTTCATTACCCAAACCGACGATATCAACCCAAGAGATGGAATCATTGGATAAATATTTAAGACAGTCTTGAGGTAAGAGATTATTAACTATAGTGGCTTGTTGAGAGTTATAATTAATTAAAGATATCTCGGTAGCAACGGCATTTTCATCGATGGTGATTAACCCCGGCATCGTCCCGGGTTGGTTATAGTGATAATCATAAAGGTGGGGTTTTGTCTCGGAGGATTTTCGCCCTTTTTTATACCTAGTTAATCTTTTGTTATTGCTCATAGTCGAGATCGATCGCTGTTGGCCTTTTCTTAGCATTGATCACTCAAAGATTCCTCAATTTTTAGCTAACTTTAAGATTGTCCAAGATTGTTAAAAAACGAAGATTAAACGTAAATGCCAATTATTAGCCGTTTCCCTCTCTATTTCGATGCGACGGATAAACTCGCGAAAATAAAAACGGCGCTCGATTTCCGATAAATCTCGCCAAAATTGCGGAAAAGCAACGGCACGAGCGATAATAGTCAGGTTATCGGGGGGTAATTGGTCTAAACGTCCTTGAATCTGCGCGATCTCGTTTTTCAGTTTATAGGCCCGTAGATTAGCCGTTTCTCGATCTAAAATTCCCGCCGCTTCTAGGGAGGACAATTGCGACAAAATATCGTTTTTTTGCCCTATTTCCTCGCTCATTCCCCGTTTGATCGCCTCTAAATCCGGTAAAGCTATCTGAGCGATCGTCGGTGGTAGGTCTTGACAAATGCGCTCGATTGTGCTATCTAGAATTTTCTCATAAGCGATCGCTGAACATTTTTTCGTCCGGGGACATTGCAAAGGTCGCAAATAGAGGTATTCTAGGCCCTTTCCTCGCGCCGTCACTTTGGTAATCGTCATCCCCGATTGACATTGACTACAGACGACTAAACCCGCTAAGGAACGCGGCGCGCTGGCACTGCGGGGGGGTAATTTGCGATTATTTCTCAAGATGCGATCGATCTGGGCTGCTTCTTCCCGGGAGATAATCGGGGTGTGGGTATCGGGGATAATATCTTGACCGAGATAGCACAAATCACCGCGATAAACGGGATTAGTCAGCCATTTATGGGCAGTAGCTACCGATATCTTTTTACCGTAGCGTTTTTCTAGATAGCGCACCGTGGAACGCAGGGAAGCGGAAATCAAAAAGCGATCGAAAAAGTCTTTGACTACCGGCGCGGTACTGCGATCGAGTATATAACGCTCCTTGCCACGACGATAACCGTAGGGAGCTTTTCCGGGGGGAGGCAAAGCTTGCAGACGATTGTGAGCGTGACCTGCTTTTAAACGATTACTTAGTTCGTTTTTTGATATTTCTTGCAGAATCTTGGCAAAATTTAGCTTATAGTCTGGGTCTTCTAGGGCAATTATATCTATGTCGAGGGCTTCTAAGGATTGTAAAATTTTGCTAACTTCTGTGCCATTGTCTCCCAATTCTGCTAGGCGACGTAGGATCAGTAGTCGGGGGGGAGTTCCTTGACAATCGCGGAGCAGTTGCTGCCGTTGTGAGCGATCGCCAAAATCCTGATACACTTGTTCGGGAGAATAGGCCCAAATCGAGCTATCGGGGGGACTATCGAGGAGGGGATTGGTATAGGTGTAGGCGATAATTTTCATGGGATTAAGGGTGGAAAATCACGATCAGCACTCCTGAAAAGGCCTTGATTTTTATCAATTAGCCTCTCCACTTCCAAGCGCTTATGAGCAGGAATCCCAGGATTGGAAGCTAAAATGATCATCGTCTTAACTCCGGTTTATTTGATTAATTCCACCCCATCTTTGCCGTCAATCTCCTGTAGATAAACTCTTACCTGTTCCTCGGCTGCGGTGGGGAGTTTTTTGCCGGTAAAATCCGGGTGAATTGGTAATTCCCGATGACCACGATCAACGAGGACTAATAAGCGGATTTTTTGCGGTCTGCCATACTCAATAATAGCATTAAAAGCGGCGCGGATCGTGCGGCCTTTATAGATAACATCATCAACTAAAATCACGGTTTTACCCGTGACATCTAGGGGCATTTTGGTTTTAGCAGGAGTGCGGGTTTTAATGCGATCAAGATCATCGCGATAGAAGGTAATATCGATCGCTCCCACGGGAACTTTTACCCCTTCTAGGCTCTCAATTTGACTAGCAATTAAATTAGCTAAAGGCACTCCTCGCGTGTAGATACCGATCAAAATCAAGTTATTTAAATCGCCACTTTTTTCGATAACTTCGGAAGCTAAACGGGTAATGGTGCGACGAATTTCGTCAGCCGAGAGAATTTCAATTAACTGTGGGCGCATAATTTTCAAAGACAAGGGGGGATAGGGAAATTTTGACGGCAATGGACTTTTTTTTTCTTTTTCTTTTTTCTTTTAAAACCATCTTCCCACTAAGGAATATAATTATTTTCACTTACCTATTTTAACTTGATCGCTCATGAGTGATGAATTATTGCAAAAATCTGCCCTAGAATTAGCCCAACTGATTCGCACTAAACAAATCTCCCCCCTAGAATTAACCCATTTATACCTTGACAGAATTGAGAAATTTGACAGTCAAATCGGTAGTTTTGTCCATGTCGCCGGGGAAAGCGCCCTAGCAACTGCGAGCGCCCAAACGGAACAATTAAGTCAAATCACCGCTACTGCCGAATTACCGACTTTTTTTGGAGTTCCCACCGCCATTAAGGACTTAAATGCCGTCGCTGGAATGCCGGTTAGTTACGGAGTCGCCGCTTTACAGGGAAATATCGCCCAATACGACGAAGGAATCGTCGCCAGAATGAAAATGGCGGGTTTTATCCTTCTGGGCAAAACTGCCACTTCCCAGCTAGGTTCCTTTCCCTACACCGAAAATCCGGGTTTTTTGCCGACTCGTAACCCCTTCAACCGCGATTATACCGCAGGAGGTTCCAGTGGCGGCGCGGCGGCGGCGGTAGCGGCGGGTTTCTGCCCGATTGCCCAGGGTTCCGACGGTGGTGGGTCTATTCGTACTCCGGCGGGTTGTTGCGGTTTGGTGGGGATAAAACCCAGTCGTGGGCGCGTTTCCTATGCCCCGGTGGGGGAATTTCAAAGCGGTATCGCCACTAACGGCACTCTTTCTAAGACGGTGGCAGATGGGGCGGCGCTGCTTACCGTGATTTCGGGCTATACGACGGGCGATCCCTACTGGCTACCCGATCCGCCCTTTTCTTTCCTAGAAGCCACTCAGAGAGGCGTAAAACCCCTGAGAATCGCTTTTTCTACTTCCATATCCCCCTTCGGCGAGGCGGCTGCCGTCTATAAAAATGCTGTGATCGAGACGGCTAAAATTTTAGAGGGTATGGGGCATCATTTAACGGAGTATTCTCCCGATTTACAGGCTTTAATCGCTCCTTTTCGGCGTATTTGGCAAGCGGGGACGGCAGCGACGGGAATTCCGAAGGAGTTATTAAGTCCCCTTAACCAATGGTTATTAGAGAATTCTGGCAGCGCGGGGGAATACCTGCAAGCGGTGCGGCAGATGCACGTTATTTCGCGGCAAATTGTGGCGATGTTTGATAATTTTGATGTCTTACTTTTGCCCATTTTCCTACATCAACCCCCCGGAATTGCTGAGTGGGAAAATTTACCACCGGAAGAAGCGGTTAATAAGATGATTGCTTGGATTGCCCCTTCCCCCATTGCTAATGCGAGTGGTTTACCCGCGATTGCTTTACCCACAGGGGTTGATAGTCAGGGTTTACCCGTGGGAATTCAGTTAGTGGGCAAACCTGCTGATGAAATCACTTTGTTAGGTTTATCGGCACAATTAGAGGCAGCTAATCCTTTCGGTTTGAGGGCTAATTTTAACTAGCAATACTTTCGGTAAATTGGGGAATAGAAGCGATAAGTTTACGCGTGTAATCACTTTGGGGAGAGTTAATAATTTGGTTAGCTGTACCCATTTCCTCAATTTTACCTTTATTCATCACCATAATCCGATCGCTCATAAATCTGACAACACTTAAATCGTGGGAAATAAAGATATAAGTGAGATTAAATTCCTGCTGTAATTCTTTGAGTAAATTTAAGACTCCCGCTTGCACGGAAACATCTAAAGCAGAGACAGATTCATCACAGATAATAAACTGAGGATTTAAGGCTAAAGCGCGAGCAATACACACCCTTTGTCGTTGTCCTCCCGATAATTGATGGGGATAGCGATCGAACCAAGTAGGATCAAGTTTAACTCGTTCTAATAAATATTCTACTCGTTGCCGTCGCTTTTGGGAATTGCCGCCGGTATGATGAATAACCATCGGTTCTAAAATTGCTTTACCGATGGATAAACGGGGATTAAGGGAGTTGTAGGGATTCTGAAAAACTATCTGTAATTCCCGTCTCAGTAGTCTTAATTTTGGATCGCTGGGGTTTAATTTAGCGAGATTTTCTCCTCGGAAATAGATATTTCCAGAAGTAGCAGGAATTAAGCGCAGAATTGTCCTTGCTAAGGTAGATTTTCCGCAGCCAGACTCACCGACTAAACCGAGGGTTTCCCCCTGTTTAACGGCAAAACTGACGTGATCTACGGCATTAAAAAAGGTCTTTACTTGCCCGAAAACTCCCTTAACTGGAAATCTAACCGATAAATTTTCTACCGATAAAATATTCTCGTGATCTTGTAACCCTTCGATTCTGCTTTCTTCCTCCTGGAGAGTAATAAATTTAACTGCTGGTGGAGTAATTTCCTGTAATTCAATAATCTTACCTTGAGAGTCTTTTTCCACTCGTAAAAAATCGCTGACGGTGGGCAATTTTTCTGGACGAGAGTTTAAGCGGGGACGACAGGCAAGTAAACCTTTTGTGTAGGGATGTTGGGGATAATTTAATACTTCTTCTTTCGGTCCCTGTTCGACAATTTCTCCTTGATACATCACGACAATTTGATCGGCAATTTCGTTAATAACTCCTAAATCGTGGGAGATAAAAACCATTGACATTTCTCGATCGCTTTTACACAAATCGCGTAATAATCTTAATATTTCTGCTTGGACAGTCACATCCAAAGCGGTGGTTGGTTCATCGGCAATTAATAGGGTAGGATTACAAGAAATCGCCATGGCAATCATTACCCTTTGTAATTGTCCCCCCGATAATTCGTGAGGATAACGCTTGAGAATTGCCTCTTTTTGTTCCTGAATATAAGTTCTAATTTTTTCTCTGACATGACCCTTATTTTCTAAGGGAAAAGTTTCTATATACTTCTCCTCTAACTGTTGATCACTGGGTAATAAGCGCACTTCTTGCAGTAGAGAGATGGCTTGATTTTTTGCCTGTTCAGTGGTGACTTTTTGATGCAGTAAAATTGCTTCGGTAAGTTGAAAACCGATGTTATAGACTGGATTAAGAGAACTCATGGGTTCTTGGAAAATCATCGCCATTTCTCCCCCGCGATAATAACGCAATTCTTCCGGGGGAATAGATAATAAATCTACTGCTTGCATTGACGGACTTTTTGCCGGACGAAAGGAAATTTCTCCCCCGGTAATTTTCCCCGGAGAGGGAACCAGTCCCATGAGTGCAAGGGAGGTGACGGATTTTCCTGAACCCGACTCCCCCACACAACCGAGAACTTGACCTTTCTGCAAGCTAAAACTAATGTTATTAACTGCGACTGTTGTTCTTTTCTGATTAGAAAATTCAACGGTGAGATGGCGAACGTCGAGAACTTTGTTATCCATAGCTCTTTAACTGGTGAAACCTAGCATCATCTTAACCTAAGTTGTCAATTTTAACTATATAGCAGTTATCTTATTGGTGAGATGGGAAGTTTTCCTTACCCAATCAGGTTACACTTCCTCTTGATGAGAAAAGCTATGAATTCTCTGAGGATTGAAGTATATCTAAACGGGTGCATCTCATCTTTGTGACTTTCTCTCACATATAGGCGAGCAGCAGCAGTTAAGTAGGTGGGTGGAATTAAATATAAAATGAACGTAGGTTGGGTTGAAGCATGAAACCCAACGCCCGCATGGGTTACGCTACCGCTAACCCATCCTACAAATAATTGTGCCTACCTACTTATTAAAAGAGGGCGAATGCAATTCGCCCCTACAATAATATTATTTACCCAAAAGAGGGCGAATGCAATTCGCCCCTACAATAATATTATTTACCCAATGGTAGGGGCGCATCGTGGTCAGTGAGTTGATCGAACTGTGTGCGCCCGCAATGTAATATAGATATTTCGACCAAATGGAGATGCACCCGATCTAAACTGGCTAAGGGTCAGCTTTTTTTAAGCTACAAGAAGACCAAGACAATTTGTTGTCTGGTTATCCCATAAGAGTTAAGGATAAACACAAAGGCAGAAAGAATACAAACAGAAAGACAGATTCGATTGACTGATAAATAGGGCTTGCTGAATAATGGTAAAACCCTTTTAAAATAAGGCTTTTGACCTGTTAAAGTCCGATGTTCATGCTGCGAAAATAGGATTGGGACTTTCAAAAACCTTGCATTATCCTTCTTGTGGTACATCGCTTGGTACAAAAAACAAGGGCAACAAAGCCTGAAACGACCGGCTACTGACGACCGGCTACTGACTCCTACCCCCAGGAAAAACTTTTTCAGCAGACCCTAAATATAGCTTTTTCTGTTTAAAAACCGTCCAAAAAAGGAATAGAGCCTTAAACTCTATTCCTCAATCAAAAATTGCAGTTAATTTCTAACCCTATACTACCACAGAAGTCAAAGCTTCTTTGAGGATAGCGGCTTTATCGGTCTTTTCCCAGGGTAAATCGAGATCATTGCGGCCAAAATGACCATAAGCGGCCACATCTTGGTAAAAACGATCGCCTCTTTCACTGGGTAAACCGCGCAGGTTAAAGGTTTGGATAATACCGGCCGGACGGAGTTCAAAGTATTTATTGATTAAGTCCAGAATCACATCATCGGCGACTTTGCCAGTGCCAAAGGTTTCCACGAAGACACTTACCGGACGAGCTACCCCAATCGCATAACCCACTTGAATCTCGCACTTATCGGCCAAACCAGCAGCGACGATATTTTTGGCCACATAACGGCAAGCATAGGCCGCGGAGCGATCGACTTTGGTAGGATCCTTACCGGAGAAAGCGCCGCCACCGTGACGAGAATAGCCACCGTAGGTATCGACGATAATTTTCCGTCCCGTTAATCCCGCGTCGCCTTGGGGTCCACCAATGACGAATTTTCCGGTGGGATTAACCAGATAACGGGTATTGGCATCGGGTTTAATCTCTAAATCGCTGAAGACCGGTTGTACTACCGCTTCCCAGAGATCACTTTTAATCTTTTGTTGGACGAGATCATTATCGGTGATATCGCCGATAGTAGCATCGTGTTGGGTAGAAACAAGGATAGTATCGATACCCACGGGACGACCATCTTCATAAATGACCGATACTTGCGTCTTACCATCGGGACGCAGATAGGACAGTTCACCCGTTTTTCTGACTGCCGCTAAACGGCGAGCGATGCGGTGGGCTAAACTAATCGGTAAGGGCATAAATTCGGGGGTTTCATTGCAAGCGAAACCGAAGACAATACCCTGGTCTCCCGCACCAATTTTATCGAGTTCATCATTGCTGAGAAGTTCGCGATTTTCCTGAGCAGCCGTGACACCCTGGGAAATATCGGGAGATTGTTCGTCTAAAGCGACTAAAACGGTGCAACTATTCGAGGAAAATCCGTTATCTGCGTTGATATAACCGATTTCAGCGATTTTACTGCGAACTAAATTGACGAAATGAACCTGCGCTTTCGAGGTGATTTCACCGGTAATCAAGACTAACCCCGTATTGACAACCACTTCAGCCGCTACACGACTGTGGTCATCTTGGGATAACAGAGCATCGAGAATGGTATCAGAAATCTGGTCACAAATTTTATCGGGATGTCCCTCTGTAACCGATTCGGAGGTGAACAAATAACGTTTAGACAAGTGATGTCCCTCACATGGTAGTACATTTGAACGGTAAAAGATTCTCGGAAATCTTTGACTATACAGTGTAACAGGGAATTTGTAGAGATCGAATATTTTCAATAAGAAACCGCCCGAACATTGTCCGGACGGAGTGTGGTGTGAGGAGTGAACGGAAACTTGCGTCTCCGCTAATTCCATTGTAGATGACAACTTAGAATCTTGAGCGATTTGAAACAAACTAGCCCAAAAAAATTTTTATCTCTTCAAGGGGTTGACTAATGCCCGATCCCCGTCTCGATGATGTAGC
Organism: Microcystis sp. MC19; assembly: GCF_003019735.1. Classification (NCBI taxonomy): domain Bacteria; kingdom Bacillati; phylum Cyanobacteriota; class Cyanophyceae; order Chroococcales; family Microcystaceae; genus Microcystis; species Microcystis sp. MC19. Next base: position 4,841,265 of record NZ_CP020664.1, read on the forward strand.
CTGATTAATAGAGGTCGCAGAGCTATATGCAAAGATTATGACAGTCACAGCCGATTATTTAGAACAACTCAATCCCTCCCAGCGCCTTGCTGTCGAGCATTTTTGCGGCCCCTTGTTGGTGGTTGCTGGGGCAGGATCGGGAAAAACTAGCGCTTTAACCTATCGTATCGCCCATTTGATCCGTCATCATGGGGTCGATCCGGAAAATATTCTCGCGGTCACTTTTACCAATAAGGCGGCCCGGGAAATGAAAACTAGAATTGAAAAAACTTTTGCTCAACAAAAAGCACAGGAAAAATACGGTCAAAGATTAGAACTTTTGGAAGAATACGAACAGAAAAAACTCTTTTCTCAAGTTTATCGGAATTATACTAAAAAACTCTGGATCGGGACTTTTCACAGTCTTTGCGGTCGGATTTTGCGCTATGACATTAATAAATATCAGGATGAATATGGTCATAGTTGGCAAAGGAATTTTTCGATTATGGATGAATCTGATGCCCAGAGTTTGGTGAAAAATATCGTCACTAAACAGATGAATTTAGACGATAAAAAATTTGATGCTCGCAATCTACGTTATGCGATTAGTAATGCCAAAAATTTAGGTTTAACCCCCAGAGATTACGCCAGAGAAAACCCTCATTTTCGGGGAAAGGTCATTTCTGAGGTTTATCAGGCTTATCAGATGCAATTGGCACAAAATAATGCCCTAGATTTTGATGATTTAATACTGGTTCCAGTCCGTCTTTTTCAGCAAAATGAATCTATTCTCGGTTATTGGCACACGCAATTTAAGCATATTTTAGTCGATGAATACCAAGATACTAACCGGATTCAGTACGAGTTAATTCGGCTTTTGTCCACCAATGGTGAAACCCAAAAAAGTGAGTGGAATTGGACGGATCGATCGATTTTTGTGGTGGGTGATGCCGACCAATCTATCTATAGTTTTCGGATGGCGGATTTTACTATTCTGCTCAATTTTCAAGCGGACTTTGGCGATGGTTTACCCGATGATGATACTCGCACGATGGTGAAACTACAGGAAAACTATCGTTCACGGGAGAATATTCTGCAAGCGGCAAATAAGTTAATTGAAAAGAATAGTCAAAGAATCGATAAAGTTCTTGTTCCCACCAGAGAAGGGGGTGATAGTATTTATGTTTTTAAAGCCAGAGATGAACAGGAAGAAGCGGCTTTTGTTATCGATAAAATTCGAGAATTTACCCAAGAAAACCCCGAATTAAATTGGGGTAGTTTTGCCATTCTCTACCGAATTAATGCCCAATCTCGTCCTTTTGAAGATGGGTTAATTCGCAATAATATCCCCTATAATATTGTCGGGGGATTTAAATTTTATGATCGACAGGAGATTAAAGATGCGATCGCCTATTTACGAGTGATTGCCAATCCTGCCGATACGGTTAGTTTACTGAGAATTATTAACACTCCCCGGCGCGGTATCGGTAAAACCACAATCGATAATTTGCTCAAAGCTGCCCAAGAATTAGGAGTGCCTTTATGGGAAATTATCAGTGATGAAACTTCCGTTAATACTCTCGCCGGTCGTGCCACTAAAAGCATCAATAAGTTAGCTAAAATTATCCAAAACCTGCAAGAAAAAATCACCGATTTATCCGCTAGTGAAATCCTAGACCAAATCATGGAAGATTCGGGATATATCGATGAGTTAAAACAACAGGGAACCGAGGAAGCTGATACCCGGATCGAAAATATCCAAGAACTTTATAGCGCCGTGGTACAATTCCAAGAGGAAAACGAGGAAACTAATCTACGGGAATTTCTCGCTAGTGCTAGTTTAGCCTCGGATTTAGATAATCTTCAGGAAGGTCAAGAAAAAGTCTCGTTAATGACCCTTCATTCCGCCAAGGGTTTAGAGTTTCCTCTCGTCTTTTTAGTCGGTTTAGAACAGGGCATTTTTCCCCATAATCGTAGTTTAAACGATCCCATTGCCCTTGAGGAAGAACGGCGTTTGTGTTATGTGGGAGTGACTCGGGCCAAGGAACAATTATTTTTAACCTACGCAAAAGAAAGATATGTCTGGGGGAATAAAGAGACGAAGGTAGCTTCCCAATTTTTGCAGGAATTGCCCCCAGAATTGCTCACAAGCAACCTGAAACCGAAAAAGACCCCAAAAGTGGTTGCCATGGAAAAAGCTGTCTCTGATCAAAGAAAATGGCAGGTAGGCGATCGAGTGTTACACTCTACTTTTGGAGAAGGAGAAGTGACCCATATCCTCGGTACGGGCAAAAAAATGAATCTAGCGGTCAAATTTTCGGGTTTAGGTCAGAAAATCATCGATCCTCGCACCGCACCCATGCAACTTATCCAGGAATAGGGGAGGATTTTAAGGAGTATTGCTAATCTCTACAATTATTGTTCCCTGCTCTAGTTGTTTCAACGCATCGGGTAAAGTAGCTGTCAGTAATCGCCGCAGATTCTGATTTGTGACATTACCACAGGTTAACCATAAAATTTGAGGAGGTGTTCCCAGACGACAAACCAAATCAATAAAGTCACTATCTTTGGTCATAATCACGGCATTTTCCGCTCGCGCTGCTGCAAAGATCTCGATATCTTGAGCATCTCGAAGGGATAAGTCTCGCAGGGACGATGCTTCTAAATCAAAGGTCGCTGATAACCAGCTTGCTAGAGTTGGAGGTAGTTGAGCATCAATCCAAATTTTCATGCCGTTAGTTTAGGAAAATCCGTACACCGTGCTGCAAAAAGTAAACAAGCTTGGATATCTGCGAGTTCCAAATCGGGAAAGTCTTCTAGAATTTCAGTTATGCTCACATTCTCCGCTAACATTTCCAAAATATCCGTTACTCGAATTCGCATCCCCCGAATACAAGGACGACCACCACACTGGCCGGGTGTTTGAGTAATGCGGGTAAGCAAGCTAACTGTTGAGTCCATAGAACGCATCTCGAAGATATTTAGTCTGCATTTAATTATCTTATCTGGTAATCCTAACAACCAATCCCTAGCACCCAACTGACCCCCCCCGATTCCTCAACTCCGATCGCTACCTGCTGTTAGAATGGAGAATTGCGGTCAGACTGACGATAGAATTGAGAAGCTAAACCCTTGATTCTTAATAGTTGTTGAGAAACTTTCCGCCTACTATCGCAATTATCCGATAATATGGGCAACAGCGAGTTAGTCTATTCAGTCTGTTAAAATTGACCCCTGTTGGTCGTATTCGCGCACTGTCTAACCTTTATGATGAGGATCAGTTAATATGGAATCAATGCAACCGACCGAGACCAAAAATCCGATTAGAACGGATTTACCCGGGTCTCTGAGCAAACCCAGCAGCAGCACCGAACAGATTTGGTCTGAATATGTAGAACCAGTTTGGGATTCGGTGATGTCCTATCTGGCTAATGTCCCCGATTATATCGGTAGTTTCTTCTCTGGATACAAAAAACCTTTAATCGTTCTGGGGGCAATTTTAGCGAGTTTTGTCACCGTGAAAGTTACCCTAGCGGTTTTAGATGCGATCGATGATATTCCCCTCCTTGCTCCTATCCTACAATTAGTTGGGATCGTTTACACTGGTTGGTTTGTCTGGCGCTATCTGCTCAAGGATGAAAATCGTCGCGAGTTATTAGCCGAAATTGATGCACTAAAAGCGCAAGTTTTTGGCAGTCACAATAACCCTTTATAGAATCAAGCATAGATAACCGAGGAGTTGAGCGGAAACACTCAACTCTTTTGTTTTTGCACAATCTGAACATTAAAGAAGTCTAGAAGGAATAAGTGGGTGGGTGAAATTAAATAGGATTTGCGGCAAAAAGTAGGTTGGGTTGAAGCATGAACCGCTCATGTTACGCTACCGCTAACCCATCCTACAAATAATTGTGCCTCCCTACTTAACGCATGGTGACAAATTCCTCGGCAGCACTGGGATGAATGCCGACAGTGGCATCAAAATCGGCTTTTGTTGCCCCCATTTTTACCGCAATGGCTACTCCTTGAATAATTTCGGCGGCATGATCTCCCACCATGTGCGCCCCAAGGATTTTACCACTTTCTTGATGGACAACTAATTTCATCAAAGTTTTGTCCTCTCGGCCTGGTAAAACATTGTAACCGGGGCGGAATTTAGACCGATAAACTTTAATTCCCGTGTCACCATATAGGTTTTTTGCTTGCAATTCTGTTAATCCCACCGTCGCCGCTTCAGGAGTAGAAAATACTGCCGAAGGAACGTTTTCATAACTCATTAACCGGGGTTTATTACCGAAGACTGTATCGGCAAAAGCTCGCCCCTCATTAATCGCCACGGGAGTTAAATTAATTTTGTCGGTACAATCGCCCACGGCATAGATATTATCTTCGCTGGTTTGGCTATACTCGTTGACGACAATTGCCCGATTTTTGACCTCGACATTGACATTCTCTAAGCCCAATTTTTCCAGCTTAGGGATTCTTCCAGTAGCAGCTAATCCTAGGGCATCAACAAAGAGAATTTCTGCGGTTTCTTTTCCCTGAATATGTACTTTTAAACCTTCGTCAGTTTTCTCGATCGAAGTGGGGAAAGTTTCGGGCATAATTTTAATTCCCTGACGGATCATTTCCCCTTGAATTTCATCGCGGATATCCTCATCAAACCCTCTTAAAATCTTGTCTTTACGGATTAACTGCACCACTTCCGTCCCTAATCCGTGCATAATACCGGCAAATTCTACCCCAATATATCCCGCCCCTAAAACTATAATTCTTTTCGGTTGTTCCGGCAGTTGAAACATGGCATCAGAAACTACCGTATGTTCGATCCCCGGAATATCAGGTTTAACGGGATGTCCCCCCACGGCAATTAAAATTTTATCGGCAGTAATTTTCTCCTCTCCCACCTCGAGGGTATGGGCATCAAGAAACTTGGCATAATTAGGAAAAATCGTCACTTGAGAATTATCGAGCATCTTTTGATAAATGCCATTTAAACGGATAGTTTCCTGATTAAGCGCGCTAATTAATTTTTGCCAATTTAATTGACTCTCTACCGCACTCCAACCGTAACCTTCCGCATCCTTAAATAGTTGCGGAAAACGACTAGAATAAACCATTAATTTTTTGGGAATACAACCGCGATTAACACAAGTTCCTCCTAAACGATCATATTCTGCCAATCCCACTTTTGCCCCGTATTCGGCCGCCCGTCTAGCGGTGGCAATACCCCCAGAACCACCACCAATCACGAATAAATCAAAATCATAACTCATAAAAATATCCTCGCGAATAAATAGAAATTTGACGGAATCAAAAAACTTTCTGGGCAAAAAGGGGAGAGAATATCTCGGATCAATCCCTAACTGAATCTATCGAGTAACTAGCACAATATAGTCACTAATGCTGCTAAATTAGAGCCAATTTGACTACTGCGAAGATCTAATTCTATGCTAACACGCCGCTCGAAATTATCTTTTCTCTTGGGGACCTGTTCCCTATTTCTCTGGGTAAACCATCCCCTCACCCTCGCAACCCCCATCAGTCAAGACAATTCCCCCCCTTCCCAGTTTATCTGTCCAGCAGACTTAGCCAGCAGGATCGATCGCATTTTAGCCCGCCCCGATTATCAAGGCGCTTATTGGGGAATTTTAGTAAAATCCCTTAATTCTCAGGAAAATCTCTATAGTCTCCACGAAAATAACTTTTTTACTCCCGCTTCTACTGCGAAATTATTAACCACTGCCGCCGCTTTCAGCAAATTTAACCGCGATTATCGTCTGAAAACCCCCATTTTAGCCCAAGGCAACCCCCCCGATTTAGAGACTTTAACCTTAGTCGGGAGGGGAGATGCCACCATAACCACAGAAAAGTTAGAAAAATTAGCAGAAAAGTTAAAAGCAGGGGGAATTAACTCAATTTCTCGCTTAATTGTCGTTGCTAGTCCTTTTGTCGTCTCCGATAGTCAAAAAAACTGGGAATGGGAAGATGTCTTTTTTGACTACGCAGTTAGTGCTTCTAGCTTGGTTTTAAACGAAAATTCCGTCACTTTAAGGCTTTTACCGCGACAATTGGGGCAAAGCTTAGATTTACAATGGTCTGATCCCATTGCCGCTAAACAATGGCTAATTGAGAATCAAACCAGCACTGCATCGCAAGGAACCCCGAATACTTTGGCAATTAAGGGCAATTTAGCCAATAATCGCCTGATTATCACCGGTTCTCTGCCGATAAATAGTCAAGATGATTTTAATTTAGCTATTCCCCAACCTTCGGAGTATTTCCTAGCTCGCTGGCGTAATATCCTTGAAAAAGCGGGAATTACCGTTAAAACCGCCGAAATTAGCTCACAAATTCGCGGCGATGAAATCACCAATTTAGAATCAGAACCCCTGGCATATTTGGTGGAAAAAGTCAATAAAAATAGCGATAATTTACTGGCCGAAACCCTACTACAAATGCTCGGCGGTGTCTCAGGATTGCAAGAAACTTTAACAAAACTGGGAATTGAGGGCGATAGTTATAAAATCGGCGATGGTTCGGGGCTATCACGACAAAACCTAATTAAACCAAAGACTTTAGGCGAAATCTTACAAATAATGGCAGAAAATACTGATTATCGGCGTTCTTTAGCTATTGGCGGCATTGATGGCACTTTAACCAATAGATTTCGCCAGACTCCCCTAGAAGGACGATTACAGGCAAAAACCGGGACATTAACCGGGGTTATCGCCCTCGCCGGTTATCTAGAAACCGCCGACAAGCAACCCCTCATCTTTAGCATAACCGTAAATAACAGCGATAAACCCGCCACTACCCTCAGAAACGGCATCGATGAGGTGATTTTGCTCCTAGGACAGCTAAAACGCTGTTAATCTTTAGGAGATAGGGAGATAGGGAGATAGGGATTTAGGGAAATTTCAGCTAAATTCCCCCACTACCCAATTCATAATTCATAATTCATAATTCATAATTCCCACTCCCCCAACCCGCAACTAATTCGATCGACCGACCAATTTAATCACAGAAGACTGTATACTTTTGTAAAAATTGCTTCTAGCTGACCTGTAGATTAATCGACGGAGTTATTGATATATGTATATAGTTCAGGTTGCCTCTGAGTGCGCCCCGGTGATTAAAGCTGGGGGATTGGGGGATGTGGTCTATGGATTGAGTCGAGAATTGGAAATTCGCGGTCATTGCGTGGAGCTAATCCTGCCCATGTATGATTGTATGCGCTACGACCAAATTTGGGGCTTACACGAGGCTTATCGGGATCTGTGGGTGCCTTGGTTCGGTGGGGCAATTCACTGTAACGTTTTTTGTGGTTGGGTACACGGGCGCTTGTGTTTCTTTATTCAACCCAATTCGGGGGATAATTTCTTTAATCGCGGTACTTACTACGGTTGTAAAGACGATAATATGCGTTTTGCCTTCTTCTGCAAAGCCGCTTTAGAATTTTTGCTCAGAAGTAATAAACGTCCCGATATAATTCATTGTCACGACTGGCAAACCGGTTTAATTCCGCCCTTACTTTTTGAAATTTATAAATATCATGGCATGGGCAATCAGCGCGTTCTCTACACCATCCATAACTTTAAACATCAAGGATTTGCTGGTGCGGAAATTCTCTGGGCAACAGGATTAAATAACGATACTTACTACTTTAGCTATGCCCGACTGCGTGATAACTTCAATCCTTTTGTGATTAATTTTATGAAAGGTGGCATCGTCTTTTCCAACTATTTCAATACCGTCTCACCCCACCATGCTTGGGAAGCACACCACACCGATGTTAGTTACGGTTTAGGTCATACAATTCACCTGCATCAACACAAATTTACCGGCATTCTCAACGGTTTAGATTACAATATCTGGAACCCGGAAGTGGATAAATTTATTGCTGCACCCTACGGTGTTGATAGCTTCTCCGAGAAGGCACGCAATAAGAAGGCACTGCGAGAAAGACTCTGGTTAAGAGATGAAGGAGACAAACCCTTAATTTGTTATGTCGGTCGTTTAGATGACCAAAAAGGCGTACATTTAGTTCACCATGCCATGTATTATGCCTTAGCTCGCGGGGCGCAATTTGTCCTCTTAGGTTCCGCCACCGAATCGTTAATTAATAACTGGTTCTGGCATGAGAAAAATCACCTAAATAATAACCCTGATGTCCATATTGAATTGGGCTTTAATGAGGAATTATCTCACCTCATTTATGCGGGGGCCGATATGATTGTGGTTCCCAGTAATTTTGAACCCTGCGGACTGACACAGGTAATCGGCTTAAAATACGGAACCGTTCCCATCGTCCGGGGAGTTGGTGGTTTAGTTAATACGGTTTTTGATCGCGATTATGATAGCCATCACCAACCGGAAGAACGCAATGGTTTTGTCTTTTTTGATCCCGATAATAATGCCCTCGAATCAGCCATGTCCCGGGCATTGGAATTGTGGTACACTCAACCAGAAGAATTCCAAAAATTAGCAATCCAAGGCATGGAATGCGATTACTCTTGGAACCGCCCCGGGGAAGAATACGTTGCCCTCTATGAAATGATTCGCCACAAATAAACTGTCTTGTCTCTAGCAATTCCCTGGCAGTTGTCAACAGAAATTCGAGGAATAGATTTGTTGAAATTACTGGGGAATTGCTTTAGTTCTGACCGATTCCTAACCCCACCAACAAACTTTTTTAGTAAACCCTACTTAGTAAAGCAGAAATGTTAACTTTGCTTGGTATTCTTGGGTGAGGGGATGACTAAATCCCAAAATCTGAAATATAGCTAACATGGCTTTTCTTGCCCCATCCTGACGATATTTTCTACTTTCTTCCACCAGGCTGATCAGTTTATCTAAAGCGGCGGCATAATCTTCTTTTAATGCGAAATTAATCCCAGTAAAAAATATCGGATCGAGGGGATTATTTTCTAGTTTTAACTGTTGAAATTCTAGGAGAGTTTTCCAACCTTTGATAACAGGATTTTCCTCTTTAATAACACTGATTAATCGGTAGGCATCTGACCATTTTTCTAGACGCATGAGAAATTTTACCGCCATAATAACTAATCGCGGTTCGTTGGGATATTTAGGAAAAAGACGATCAAATAATTGTTTAGCTGCGGGCAAATTATCGAGGGCAATCGCTTCTTGTATTTCTGCTAATCCTGCTTCTAATTCCGATTGTAAATCGAGACGGGAAAATAAGTCTCTAATTTGTTCTTCTGGCAAAGCACCGACAAAACAGGGTAACACTTCTCCCTTGCTGACAATTCGCACATCGGGAACTCCTTCCACATCGTATTGTTCGGCTAATTCGGGATTTTTATCTATATCTATTTTGGCTAGGATAAAATTATATTCGCTTGCCAGTTTTTCCAGCATCGGTTTTACCAATTTACAGGGTCCACACCAAAGAGCATAAAAGTCTAAAATCACTGTATTTATATAGGACTTCTCGATCACTTCACTGTCAAAATTTGTCCCATCTACCTCGATAGAATATCCCATCTATTTCTCCTCTAATAACTTATTTTTCAGCTAGTTTTGTCTCACTTACCTCTTTTACCCAAAGGGCTAATCCTCCCCCTCGTCCCCGGGCTGCTATCATTGTTTCTGTGATCAGAAAATAGGCAAAAAATGCCTGTTTTTTGATATTTTCCCGATAAAAATTCGCTTCGCTTACCTGGCCATTTCTAATAAAACCAGAATAGAGAGAGCGATTAAATAGGGTTAGGTTGAGCCTGGTGAAATCAAAGGCAAGAAGACGGGTTTTAGGAAAAAACTTAACCGGACCGCTTACAGATAGTTTTACTGCTCCTAAAACTATCTGATTGCTGACGGTTCCAGAGACAAATTCTCCCAGTTCTAAGCTCTCATTTCTTTGGTAAGAGATGGTAATTTTTAACCAGGACGGTAGATAACGACCCTTACCCAAAACAATTCCCGCTCTCTTTTTCGCTTTTTGAGTTCCCGTGATAAAGTATAATCGCCAAGTACCGACTAAAGCCTCAAAAGTCAGATTTTCTTTAGTTTTTTTATTGTTTTTTTCTTTGGTTAAGAGAAATTCTAGCAATTGAGAGACAGGGGGGCGATTATTGTCCTCAAGTATTAGGGGTGAGTCGAGATTTCTAACCATGATTTCAGACAGTGCCAAGATATTTTAACTGAAGCTACCGAACTCGAAAAAGCGAGCGATAAACCGGTTGACCCTTATTATAAGTGGACTTTTCCCTTTCCGTCGGTACGGGGAAAATATTTTCCTCTAACCAGGGGGTTTGATGTTGCCGAACAAAATGGGGATGTGCTTGAAATCTCTCCGTCATTTCCAGGGCGATCAATTCTACATCCGACTGTAAAAAAACCCAGCCCCCAGCTACCATATACTTAGCCAAAGCTATGACTAATTCCGGCTGCACAACCCGACGCTTACTATGACGCTGTTTAAACCAAGGATCGGGAAATTGAATCGACACCCGAAATAACTTATCTGCGGGCAAAGATTGCAGTAAAATTTCTGGGGTAACATTCATATTCCCAAAAACAAAAGCGAGATTACTCAATCCTAAACGTTCCCGTTCCTGATTCGCTTCAATTACCAAAGGTTGACGAATTTCAATGCCCAAAAAATTAATTTCTGGATATACTTGGGCCATTTGTAACAAAAATTTACCCCGCGCACAACCAATATCAAGATGGAGAGGTTGCGTCATATCCTGATAAACTTGATTCCAATCGGGGGGAGCGATCGGATGGCGATATTTATGACTTAAGGGATTGACGTGCTGACGAACGCGAACTTTAGCCAAAGATATTTTCTCCTCATTTCTCCTCGATCGATCTAGTTTACCGATATTTAGCCCAATTGAATGCGATGAATTTCCGTTTCGCCATTCTCAGCGATCCTCATATCGCTTTACCCACAACCATTTTGAACCATTCTAATCGCTTTCATCTGGTGGAAGTGAGTATTCCCGCTTTAAAAATTGTTTTAGACCATCTCATCACCCTTAACCTTGATTTTCTGCTGATTGCTGGCGATTTAACCCAAGATGGTGAACCAGAAAATCATCGTTGGTTAGCCGATTGTTTAGCCACTTTACCCTTCCCCGTCTATGTGGTGCCGGGTAATCATGATGTTTTGAGTTTAACCGCGACGGAAAACCAGATCGGTTTAGGAGATTTTCCCTTTTATTATCAACAATTTGGTTACAGCCATCCCGAACAAATATACTACCAAAAAGAAATTTTACCCGGAGTGCAATTAATCGGTCTTAATTCTAATCAATTCGATGAGCAAGGTGGACAAATTGGCAGTTTAGATGCAGAACAATTGCATTGGTTAAAACAGACTTTACCATCGCTAAAAAACGATCTAGTGATGGTGATGATCCATCATAACGTTATCGAGCATTTACCCGGACAAAGCAATCATGAATTAGGTAAACGCTATATGTTGGCTAATGCGGGAGAACTGCTCGATATACTAGAGGAAAACGGCGTAAAATTGTTGATTACTGGCCATCTCCATGTGCAGGATCTGGCTTTTGCCAGAGGTATCTATGAAATTACCACCGGTTCCCTCGTCAGTTATCCCCATCCCTACCGGGTGCTAGAATATTGCGAAAACACGGGAGAATTAGCCATAGAATCTTTTCATCTGCAAAATATACCCGGATGGGAGAATTTACCCGCTATTTCTCGGCAATGGTTAGGCGATCGCTCTTATCCTTTTATGATGCGTTTATTAACCTGCCATCCCCTCAATCTTCCCATGAGTCTAGCGGAGGAATTAGCCCCAAAATTACGCAATTTTTGGGCAGATGTGGCCCAAGGTGACACAATCTTCGATTTTAGCGATTTTCCCCCCCTAGTACGCCGTTATTTCTACGCTTTCAGTGCCATCGATTCCCTCGGTAATCCTCATTTTATCGACAATCAAGCCGTAATTAGTTTCAAGCATCAGTTCAGTTATCAGCGCTCAAACTTGCTGGTAGAGATGAGAGAATAGCTGCAACCAATAATTAACTATAGCTATAGTTATGGTACGCGGCCGCTATCTTGGCAGAAAATATCAAAAAAATCAATGGAAGCACTTAAAAAGGAATTAAAAAAAATCGGTTCTCTTGCCCTCTTTTTTTTCTTGGCTTTCGGTTATATTCTTCTGATCATGAAATTATTTCTGGAAGAGTATTCGATTACCACCTACGTTTTGGGTAAAGCGATCTTAGGAGCGATCCTTGCGGCAAAAACCGTGGCCATTCTCGACGCAGCCATGAAGCTAGAATGGTTAGAAAATCGTCCCCGTTACGTTAGTGTTCTATATCGAACCTTTGTTTATACCCTAGCAGCACTGATTCTCGGCTCGATCGAGGGTTTTCTGGAAGCTTATCGGGTAACGCGGGTGATTTCGGAGGCAATGGCCAAATTTTGGCAAAGGGAAAGTTTCTCTCAAATCCTTGCGGTTACTCTCTAGAACTCTTGCAAATTAATTATATGTTATAATGATGGGTTAACTAATTTTCCCCAAAAAATTAGTTAATCAGTACATTCGTCCTGAATGAAAACTTGAAGTTTAACTTTTAACTCAAAACTCTTTAGAGCTGCTTTAATTTGGTTATCAAAACCTCTTTATTTAAGCAGCACAAACTATCTCAATTTTTATAATTGAGAATAAATTCTCCTTGACTTGATTAATCTTTAGGCAACTTTTAAGAAGCTGCTATACCTATCCCTAACTCACAGTTATAAATAGCCGCCAACAAGTTAACTCTTAAACTATATCTTCGACGACGATTCCGATATTTACAGGATAAGATTTTAAAGGTTTTGAGTTTCCTATTTATATGTTCAATGATAATCCTTTCTTTGGCTAAAGCCTTGTTATACTCTTTTTCTAACTCTGTTAATTTTCTATTTTTCGGTTTCTTTTTCGGTGTATAACTATTACTATGGTATGCAGCTATTCCCTGATAACCACTGTCTTCTATGCTGGTAGTTAAAGGATGAAAACGAACTCGACTTTTTTTAAATAAACTAAAATCATGACCTCTGCCTTTCCCACAAAAGACACAGATAATTTCCTCTGTATTTTGATCAGCTACTAATTGGGATTTTAAAGTATGATAACCTCTTTTACCCGAAAAAAAATCTTTCTGTTTCTTTTGGGGGCGTTCAATGGGAGTTTCCGTTACATCCATTACCGTTATGACCGGTATCTCTGCTTGATTGAGTAAAGCTTTTTTTCCTTTTAAACGGAAGTTTCCCGATTGTAAAAGCATTTTTTCCGTCTTATTTACAATCCGACATATAGTTGATTCTGATAGTTCCCAGCTTGTACCAATGTGAAAATATGTTCTATATTCTCGCCAATATTCTAACGTTACTAAAACTTGTTCTTCTATAGATAGTTTAGGTTTCGGTCCCCTTTTAGATGGTGAATTAGAGTCGGCTTCAACACTTTTTACTGATTCTACCATCTTTCTATATGTTTGTTTATACACACCGAAACGGCGTTTGAATTGTTCATCTGATAAGTTTTGATAATCCATAATTTTGCTAATAAACATAGCAAAATTATAGATGATTTCCTGACCTAAGATCACATTTTATTCTTTTTTCCACTTCAATCTAAGAATTGAGAAAAAAGCAAAACCTTATATTGTACCATAAAAAAATTATGCAAGAGGTCTTCTGTCTAGCAGTGGTTTTTTGTCTCCACAATCTCTGGCAAGAAATCGATCGCTATTGGGGTAAAGGCAAATTGAGAAAATTTTTTCTCGATCGCTCCTAGAGTAGAGCAGTTATCTTAATAGTGAAGTTTTCCTTTTGGGGAGTCGGGAGATAGGATTTAGAGAGATGGGGATTTAGGGAAATTTCAGCTAAATTCCCCACTACCCCCACACCCCACGAAAAACTTGTTCAGCAAACCCTATTTAAGAAGTATGTGCGATCGCCCTATCTTTCGCGGGCAACCCCTGCTAGGATAAAATACGGGTGAAAAATTGCTAATCCAAGGAGTACAGACGTGATTGAACCTTTAGTGCTAGGGATTGTCCTAGGCTTAATTCCCATTACCCTAGCGGGTTTGTTCGTTGCCGCCTATTTACAGTACAAACGGGGCAATCAATTCGGCTTAGACTAAATCTATCACGCCAATCCCCCGAATTGAGACAATCTCCCGTCAAGCTAGGCACTAGACGGGAGATTTTCAACAGGACAAATTTGCCGCTTAACAGATTGTGGCTGCCGGCGTTGCCATCCCTGCAAAACTTATCTGTCTTGGGAAAGCACTCGCCTGAAACCAAAGGCTAGACGGCTGTTAAACTAGGAAAACGAATGACGGTTTCCGTATATTCGGGAACCCATCCGGCGGTACTGGTGAAGTAACGCACTGCTTTAACTCGTTTACTGGCAGTGAGGTGAAACCAGTGTTCGCTATGGGCGGGAACATTGATATATTCTTGAGGTTGAATAGTTAATTCCCCCTGAGAACCATCGGGAAAAACAAAGCCAAAAACCCCCTCCCCATCAATGATATAACGCACCTCATCGTCAGCGTGGGTGTGACAGCGCTCGAATTTGGCCAGTAAAGTGTCGAGATTGGCAAGGTCGGGGTGTAAAACGATTAAATCTCTGGATTGATAACCCGCTTCTTGCTTTAGTTGCTCAAAATAACCGTCTAAGCTGGTTAAAACTATTTCTTTTTCCTCGTCAGTCAGAGAAGCTTGCTTAAGTAGCTGACGGGTGGCTTCGTTTTCGATCGGCCAATAGTTTAAAGTAACATTTAATTTGGCCAATTCCAGACTAATATCGGCTAACTGGGTATAGGTTGTCCCATTCTCTAAGCGTAGTATCGCCATTAGTGATCATCCTCAAGATTACTTTTTCCATTTTAAAGTTTTCCAGAGAGAAGCCGCTCGATTTTTTGCCCCTCGATCTCTTGCCAGTTCCTAGGATTTTCTGCTCAAAAATGCTATTATGGTCTATATATGGGGAATTAGCTCAGTTGGTAGAGCGCTGCGATCGCACCGCAGAGGTCAGGGATTCGAGTTCCCTATTCTCCATTTTCCAGAGATATTAACCAGAAAGCAACTAGAAAATACCTTTTAATTCCTTCTCATGATTATAAATCCAATCAAAAATATCTTGGATTAATTTTCTACCATCTCGCTGAGGCTGCCATCCAGTTACAGAACTGATTTTGCGAGAATCAGTGATAAAAATTGGCATATCTCCGGTGCGATTTTCGGGAATTGCCTCAATTATTATACTATTGCCCGTGATTTCTTGACATAGTTTTGTGGTTTCATAAAGGGACAAGGAAAAATTTTGCCCACCCCCCACATTAAAAGTCTGCCCATTGAATTGTTCTAAATTAGCAATCTGAATATCGATTAAATCGAGTAAATCAGCTACATGAAGAAAATCTCTAACCTGTTTCCCTGTACCCCCATAACCGATATATTTTAAGGACTTCTGAAAGTAATGATTAGCTACCCAAAGGGCAAAAACTCCCTGATCAACTTTTCCCATTTGCCAAGGACCAGTTAAAACTCCACAGCGATTAATTAAAGTTCTTAATCCGTAGGCATCCCCATATTCATTAATAATCAATTCCGATGCTAACTTAGTGGAACCGTAGAGAGAACGGGGCAAATCTAAGGGAAATTGTTCACTGATACCAAAAGCAGAAACCCCAGGTAAATTTTGCTGTTCAGATAACTGAAAACGAGTATCTGTTTCTGTATAGTTTAATTGATTAAGATAGGCAATGGGATAAACTCTGCTGGTGGAGAGAAAAATAAAATCTGCTTGGGTTTGTCTAGCTAATTCTAAACAGTTAATCGTTCCAATTAAGTTTGTTTGCAAAACATAGCCAGGGGAAGTATAACCAGCTAAAACGGAAGGTTCTGCCGAACATTCTAGGATTAAATCCACTGGCAAAGCGGCTGCTTCTAAGTCTTCCGCATTTCTGACATCTCCATGAACAAATTCAATTCCTGCTTGTTTGAGACGGGGAATATTTAATTCAGAACCGCGACGTTTTAAGTTATCTAAGGCGATAATTTTCCAATCAGGATAACGTTGGGCTAATCCCAAACCTAAGGAACTACCCACAAAACCCGCACCACCAGTAATTAACACTTGCCTAGTCATCAAAAATACTCCTCTAGATGATAATTATCAAACAACTTGATTCTTTTTCTGTTTGCGCTTATAGTCGCCTCGAGAAAGGTGTTTTTCTAACCAGATAGAGAGAACTATAAATAAATAACGGCTACCCATTTCCTTGAGTTTTAACTTGGAAATCCCCGTGGTACGATTGCGCCAAGTGATGGGAATTGTCGTGTAGGAATATCCTCGCACGATTGCTTTTAAGGGCATCTCTACTGTTAAATTAAAATGGTGAGATAGTAGAGGTGAGATTCCTTCGATAACCTCCTTGCGATAGATTTTAAAGGCGTTAGTGGTATCATTAAATTTTAGCCCAAATAAAACTTGAATGAAGAGATTAGCCAAACGATTAACAATTAACTTGTGTATGGGATAATCAATAACTTTTCCTCCCTTGATAAAACGAGAACCAAAAACGCAATCGTAGCCTTCTTGCAGTTTATAATAATAGTCCACCATGTTATCGGGAGAGTCGGAATTATCTGCCATTACTACTGCCACTGCATCCCCGCTAAAATTTTCTAATCCACAGCGCACCGCAAACCCAAAACCGTTGGGATAATAGTTATTGATGTAGCGAATCCGAGGATTTTCTTGGTTGATTTTTTGCAGAACTGCTTCGGTGTTATCTTTGCTATTGTCATTAACCACTAGGATTTCATAATCAATTTTATCCTCTTCTAAACGTTCAGATATTAAGTGAGTTGTGCTTTCGATGCAATCTTCTTCGTTGTAAGCAGGGATAATTATTGATAGGGTTTTTACTGCATAGTTATCCCTTGATTGACGTGGGTGAGAGTAACCGTCCATCTCGAAAGCTGGTGCTAATCCTTCGGGATAGTACATTTCTGTCTCATTAGTCTTATTCTTAGGTTTAAAAATTAGGCTATCACTGGCAACATAATTAATACTAGCTCCCACTAAAACCCCAATCATTATGTTAACTCCGGGGCTAATTCCTAACCAGTTTAAGAAGGGAAATATCAAAAAAACTCGCAGTAAAACTGCTAAACCTGCCGAGAGATGATAGAGAGGCAGTTGTATCAAAATTACATCTCTAATTGTCCAATCTCCCCCAGTCCACACCCAGATTCTATAGATAAAAAAACTAGCAATTAAAGATATTTCTATCGAAATAACATTAGCAATATTTTTCAGAAATGGGGTATTAAATCCCAAGTCGTCAATGAACCAATAAATTAAGAATAAGTTGATTAGAAATGCCACTCCCCCAGCAATGAGAAATCGGAAAATTTTATTGTTGTAGATTTTAATTAACATAATAGTATCTTAAATATGCTCTGGTTTAGTTTTTTTGGGTCAACATTGCTACTAATAACATCACTAATGTCCTCTAGTTAACTAATTAACAGAGTCCCTCAATTACTACCAGTATATTTGGCTAAAAATCACTTTTGTAACGAGGGAAAACTAGCAGATAAAAACTGATCAAAATAATTCTTGATTTGCCCTAAGTCCAACGGCTAACGTTTTGACTAAAAATCTCTTTGAGAATATCCGTTACCGTGTAGGTTAACTGCCAATCAGGATAATGATTTTTAAACTTACTCACATCAGAAATCCACCAGATATGATCACCGATACGATTAGTCTCTACATACTGCCAGTTTAACTTTTTATCCGCAATTGCTTCACATTCTTGAATAGCTTCTAACATGGAACAATTACTAAAGCGACTACCACCGATATTATAAACTTCTGCTACTCGCGGGGCCTGATAAAAATGATAGAAAGCATTGACGAGATCGTAACTATGAATATTATCCCGTACCTGCTTACCCTTATACCCATAAATACTGTATTCTTTGCCAATCATCGTACATTTCATTAAGTAGGATAAAAACCCGTGTAATTGCGTTCCCGAATGACTTGGACCGGTTAAACAACCGCCACGAAAAGAGGCAGTTTTCATCTCAAAATAACGCCCGTATTCCTGTACCAACACATCCGCCGCCACTTTCGAGGCACCAAACAAAGAATGTTTACAAGCATCAATACTCATCAACTCGTCAATACCTTGAGCAAAATAAGGATGATTTTCCGAGATTTCCCAACGTAATTCTTTTTCTACTAAAGGCAATTCATTCGGTCTATCCCCGTAAACTTTATTAGTGGAACAGAAAATAAATACTGCTTGGGGACAGTGTTGACGAGTATTTTCTAATAATACTAAAGTTCCGTTAGCATTGACACTAAAATCCATATAGGGATCCTTAGCTGCCCAATCGTGGGAAGGTTGCGCCGCCGTATGGATAATTAAGGATATATCATGACTATAGGTTTTAAAGATAGCTGAAATAGCTTCATGATCGCGAATATCTACAGCATGGTGAATGTATTTATCCCCGTAATCTTGGGATAATTTGGCTCGATTCCACTCCGTCGAAGCGTCTTCGCCAAAAAATACCTGACGCATATTATTATCGATACCGACGACAGTATAACCCCGATCACAAAAAAATCTTACTGATTCGGAACCAATTAAACCAGCAGAACCGGTTACTAGAACTATCGCCATAACTATATCCTGAATTTTTTGCCTAGTTGTTCAGAAATTTCCCAAGTTGAGAAAACTTTCCCCGACTTTACTAGATAGGTTCGCCTTTGTCAATTAAACAGGAGGAGATTCCTTTAACTGCGGCAATTCCCTCAAAAATTATCGTCTTATCCACTAGGGGTGATTTAATCGCCTTTTCTTGCCAGTAATCCCTAATTAAGTCCCCATCTCCCCCTGTTAAAATTATCCTGCTCTCTGGATATAAATTTAACCATTCCCGACTGAATTTTTCTATTCCTGCCAAAATTGTATAAATTATCCCACTTCTTATCCCTTCTGCTGTTTCTTTTGCCCACATCTGCGGTAATCTTTCCGGTAAGGACACCTCTGGTAAGGCTGCCGTCCGTTCCCTTAAACTGGCTAATTGCACCTTTAACCCGGGTAAAATTGCTCCCCCCACTAGCTTTTTATCCCCATCCACTCCCGTAAAAGTTAAGGCTGTTCCCGCATCGATGACTAAACAGGGAAATCCGTATTTTTTTCCCGCACCTAAGACAGCTAAAGCTCGATCGATGCCTAATGTTGGATATAAATCCAGTAAAGGAATATCTTTTAAAGTAATTATCCGTAAATTGCCATAATTTGCCCATAATTCTCTTTGGTTAGGAACCACGGAGGCGACAATCAATGCACAGTTACAGTTATTTGTCAAGAGTTTAGGGAAAATTTGTTGCAAAAATTCATTACTTAGGGGTTCCCTCAGGTGAGGAGTATCGAGACAAGCTAACAGGGTTTGACCGCAAAAATACCCCCAATGTAGCCGAGAATTGCCGATCATCAAACCTATCCAGTCAGTATCTTGCTCAGTCATTTATTTAGTGGGAAGTGGGAAGTGGGGAGTGGGAAGTGGGGAAGTGGGGTGATGGGGAGAATAAATAAAAATAATCTCCTGACGACCGGCTCCTGACTCCTGACTACTGACTGCTGTTGATCAACGTAATTACCGTCACTTCGGGGGGACAAAAAAGACGACCGGGAAAATAGGTTCCTAAGCCGCGATTCACATATAATTGATTTTCCCCGACTCGGTGAAATCCCTCGGACCATTGCCAGTATCGGACTACTCTGCTAAACTGCCGGTGAAAGGGAACCCATTGACGATATGGGTCGGGCAGCGATCGCCTAAGTTTCTCTAAAACTATCGGTAGGGAACCCATACCCGGGATAGTCACTTGGCCTCCGTGGGTATGACCGGATAACTGCAAATCCACGCGCCAATCCCTTAAAACCATGGCTGTATCGGGATTGTGGGAAAGGACAAGTCTGGGTATATCGGGAGCAATTTGCTCGAGAATTTGGGGAAAAAATTCCCCAGACCAATAATCGGCCAATCCGACGATGGGAAAATTTTCGCCGTAGGGTGTGACGATTTCATTCCAGAGTACCCGAATTCCCACGCTAGTTAAGGCTGCTCTGACCGTTTCCCTTGCGTGGGGAGGATAACTGTCATGATTTCCTAAACAAGCATAAATACCCCCTTGACTTTCGAGAGCTTTTATGCTCTCGACCAGGGTAAAAATTGGCCTGGGACTATCGGTGATAAAGTCTCCCGTCAGGAAGATCAGATCGGGTTTTTCCTGATTAGTAATGGCGATCGCTTCTTGCAGGACAGCTTCAGGCAAATGCTGTTCATCGCAGTGCAGATCTGACCACTGCACCAACTTGATCCCTTGCAGCGCTGCCGGTAAGCTGGCAATTGCGATCGTTAATCTTTCTACCTGTAAGGATTCTAACCAAAAGGGTCGCATCGGTGAGCCGTTGTCGGTGAGTATGTCAACAGTCTATCAATTCCCGATGGGGATGTTGGGGGACGCTTCCGCAAACATCCCTCTCTTAACGATTAGCCTGGAAATTTACTGATAATTCTTTCCATAGCGGCCTCGACGTTGGCACGACTATTAAAAGCCGACAGCCGGAAATAACCCTCTCCGGCGGCCCCAAAGCCAGATCCAGGAGTTCCCACCACATTACAGGTATGTAGCAGTTTATCGAAGAAATCCCAACTCGATAGACCTTGGGGCGTTTTTACCCAAACGTAGGGCGCATTTACGCCGCCATGGACTTCTAAACCGGCAGCGGTTAATTTTTCTCGGATAATTGTTGCATTTTGTAAATAAAACTTGACAAGTTCTTGTACTTGTGCTTCTCCTTCCGGGGAATAAACCGCTTCGGCCCCCCGTTGGACAATATAGGAAACGCCGTTAAATTTGGTCGATTGCCGACGATTCCACAGTTTCCAGAGTTGCACATCCGTCCCGTCGGCCGCTTTGGCCATCAGACTTTGGGGAACCACGGTTAAAGCGCAACGGGTCCCAGTAAAACCGGCATTTTTAGAAAAAGAGCGAAATTCGATCGCACATTGCCGCGCCCCCTCGATTTCGTAGATGGAATGGGGTAAACTGGCATCGGTGATAAAGGCCTCATAGGCCGCATCAAAAAAGATAATCGATCCGTTGGCCCTAGCATAATTAACCCAAGCTGTCAAGTGTTCTTTGGTAGCCGTGGCCCCGGTGGGATTGTTGGGAAAACAGAGATAGATTAAATCGACTTTTTCCGCCGGAATCTGGGCAGTAAAGTTATTTTCGGCGGTAATTGGCAGATAAATCAAGCCCTCGTATTCGCCGCGGTCGTTGACCTCTCCCGTGTGTCCAGCCATAACGTTAGTATCAACGTAAACGGGATATACTGGGTCAGTTACGGCGATCGAGTTATTATCCCCAAAAATATCGAGAATATTGCCCGTATCGCACTTAGAACCGTCGGAAATAAAGATTTCATCGGCACTTATCTCACAACCGCGAGCCTGAAAATCATGGACGGCGATTTTCTCCCTTAACCAAGCATAACCCTGTTCGGGCCCGTAACCCTTAAAGCTAGAGCGATCGCCCATTTCCTCCACCGCTTTGATCATTGCCTCACGACAAGCTAGGGGCAAAGGTTCGGTGACATCGCCAATCCCCAAACGGATAATGTTAGCATCAGGATTGGCTGCCGCAAAAGCTTGGACTCGTCGGGCAATTTCCGGGAAAAGATAACCCGCTTTTAGTTTTAAGTAATTACTGTTAATGGTTGCCATAATTATTCTCGTTTCAGTCGCAACCTTTAATTTTATAACAGTCAGTCATCGGCCGTCAGTTTTGATCGCCCCCCTGCACGCAGTAGGATTGGGTGTAGGCGGTTGTCTTTCGATATACAATCAGAGAAAAACCTCTTAATAACTGACATTAGTATGGGTGAATCAAAACGTCGTCAATCGGCCCTGGGTGATAAGTATGGACAGGAAGAAAACATCCTGCCTTGGCTACCGATTACCAAAAGTCAAGCATCCCAAGCTTACAAGTTAACCACTAGGGGTGCCTGGATTGGTATAGGAGTTTTAGCCGGGGTTTGGCTAGTTATTCGTTTTGTCGGGCCGGCCTTCGGTTGGTGGGATGTCCAATAACTGGTTAAGGCTGCCTCAGTTATCAGTTATCAGTTATCAGTTATCAGTTATCAGTTATCAGTAAAAAACTCCCCACCAGAAAATTAATTTTATTGGTTTGCCAAGATCTGGTCATCGATCGCCAAGTCTATTTCTTGCTGATCGCGACCGGCAGCGAGATAATCATTCTGGAAGGAGTCTGTTAAACCACTGACGAGATCATATTCGGGCTGCCAGTTTAACTCCCGGGTGGCCTTATTAATATCAGCGTAAAAATGTTGAACCCGCAGGGGGAAAGGTTTCTTTTTGCCGAAGTCAAATTTTTTGGGGTTATAGTTAACAATCTCGATTTCCTCGGCATTTTTCCCCATGGCTGCCGCGCAAGCTTTTGCTAAACCGTTAAAAGTTACATAGCGATCGCCAGAAATATTATACACTTGACCGATAGCCTGAGAATTACCCAATACTGCGGCCATGGCCTTAGCTAGATCGACAACGTGACCAAATTGGGTAAAATGTTCCCCATGACCGGGTATAGGAATAGGACGATTACGAACCAAACGGTCAAAAAACCAAGCTTCTAGGTCATTATAGTTACCCGGTCCGTAGATATAGACTGGACGGATAGAAGTCCAGGGTAAACCCATCTCGCTTAAATAGTTTTCTGTCTCGTGTTTTCCCTTGTGGCGACTTTTGGGGTCTAGTTTATCCCCTTCCTTATGGGGCATTTGGTCGGATTTTAGATAAACCCCCGCCGAGCTAACATAGACAAAATGCCTGATTCTGTCGCCAAAAATCTCGACGAGGGGCTGAGTATCACTTAATTCTCTGCCATTATTATCGAAAATTGCCTCAAAACTCTCATTTTTAAGCTTTTCTTTCAGTTGCGCTGGGTCAGTGCGATCGCCATGTATCTGTCGTACTCCAGCAACCGGAGCGGGTTTATTGCCACGATTGAATAATACTACCTCATGACCCTGTTCTACTAACACTTTAGTCAGAGAAACGCCGATAAATCGGGTTCCACCCATAATTAAAATTTTCATAAGATGATGGCATAGATATCAAGGTTATATTATCACTCTTTCAGCCATCACCCCACACCCCCTGCCCCCCCGATGTCGGGGGGGTTGGGGGGGTCACACCCCACACCCCACGAAAAACTTTTTCAGCAAACCCTAATTAGTCAACAGAGGAGGTCAAAATTATGACTTTAGCC
Organism: Microcystis sp. MC19; assembly: GCF_003019735.1. Lineage (NCBI taxonomy): Bacteria > Bacillati > Cyanobacteriota > Cyanophyceae > Chroococcales > Microcystaceae > Microcystis > Microcystis sp. MC19. The sequence goes on from NZ_CP020664.1 coordinate 4,864,635, forward strand.
AAGGTAAAAAATCTGTATGATCAAGATTTTGCTTTGTGGATAGAGAAGACGGTTAAGCAATTAAAATCTGGGGATTTATCTCAGGTTGATTTGGAGAATTTGATCGAGGAGGTGGAATCTTTGGGAAGACGAGACAAAAGGGAACTCAAAAACCGTTTAATTACATTATTTGAACAGGCTTTAAAACGGCGTTATCTTCCTTTATCCGAATGTTATCGAGGTTGGGAAGTAACAATTAAACGCTGTCAATTTAAGTTAAAAGCTATCCTTAAAGATTCCCCTAGTTTATGCAGTTTTTTAACCGATATTTGTGACAATTGTTATCAGGAAGTGGTGGAGAATATGCGAATTGAATATGATGCTAATTTTCCCGATGTTTGTCCTTTTTCTAAGGATATTGATGGTTTATTAAATCATAAGTTTTGGGAAGATGAAAAATAGGTCACATCCTAATCTTTGGGGGGAATTGCCATCACTTGATTATTATTAATCACCAATTTACCGCCCAACTTTTCGATATTTTCCTTAGCTAACCTGCGGGTTTCTTCATCTTGGCTATTTATCCAGACTAACATCCAAGCACCGACTCTAGGAGCGCGACTATCGGGATTAGTTTCTAAAAATTTCACTGTTCCCCTAGCGGATTTTTCGATAAATTCATTACCAGCAATTTTCGCCCAATCGGCGGCCATTTGATAGGATTTTTTCGCTGCGGGAATATCACCTAAAAATAATAGTTCATCCACTCCTTTATATAACCAAATAAAATAGGCATCGGCGACATCAGGAGTTAGTTTTGATAAACCTTTATTCATAATCTCAACGGTTCTTTCCGGTTTACCGGCATTGACAGAAGAAGCGACGGACATCATCAAATAGGCGCGGATAAATTTGGGGTCATTTTTAGTGACAATTTCCATAAAATCGGGACTTAAACCGTAACCAGTTTCCCGGCGAGCATCCCCATCGCCATAGTATTGTATAAACTGTAACATTGACCAATTGGCTAACATATTGTCAAAGCCAAAAGCTGGTATATTTTTTAATAACTGAACCTGAGCATTTTCTAGACGAGACTCTTGACGATAATTTCTCTCTAATAATTTTTCTTTGGTCAAGGTTTTCACCTTTTCCTGTTGCATTTCCACAATAGCCATGATTAGTCCACCGATGACGGCGACTAAACCCAGAGTTTTAAGTAAGGATAGATTGAGAGATTTTTTTGCGCCTACCATAGCTTTAAATAAAAGTCAATAATCAGTGTAGGGTTAATTCATGAATTAACCCTACGATGAATTAACCTACAAATCACGCCCTTCATAATTATAACCATTTACTTATCAACAAAAATAAAAGATTTTTGGGTTTATTTTAATTAATTTTAACGCCATTAACACAATCAAGAACACCGGCGTCATTCGTGGTAGAAACATTATCTTCTAAAGGAGTTTCATCCTCACAAACAATACCGGTATAGGCCCCAGCTGCCGTTTGTCCAGCCGCTCCAGCATAATTTTTAATATCGTCATCAAATTCAGTCACAGCATTCGCTAGATAGGCCGCTCCAAAGGCATCGGGGGTTCCCACTTCGCTGATATCATAGAATGTTAGGGAAATAGTGGCAGCTTCCAGAGCTAGTTCAGATAAAGTAGCAAAAGTCCCTTTTTCATAACGATAACCCTGTTGGGCGCGATTGATTAATCCCAGTGCTGCGCGCGCTTCTGCTTGCCTACCCTTGGCGATTTGTCCTAAGAGATTCGGTAAACTGATGGCAGCGAGAACCCCCAATAAAATCACCACTACTAACAATTCTATTAGAGTAAAACCCCTCGCTTTTTTTTCCTGTGATTTGATTGCTGAAAAAAGAAGGTATTTCATAGTTAGGCGCTGGCAATTCAGTTATCAGTTATCAGTTATCAGTTAAGTAGGTAGGCACAATTATTTGTAGGATGGGTTAGCGGTAGCGTAACCCATGCGGGCGTTGGGTTTCATGCTTCAACCCAACCTACGTTTATTTTATATTTAATTCCACCCACCTACTTATCAGTTATCAGTTATCGGGAGACAGGAGATTGGTTTTATTTATTCTCCCCACTTCCCCACTTCCCCACTTCCCCACTTCCCCACTTCCCCAAAAAATCAAAAGCGCAAGGTTTCCGAGAAAACATTTCCCTGCCACCTTCCGCTAGATTATCAATTGTTGGTTATTATGCCAGAAAGCTTTTAAGCAATCTGGGAAGAATATCTAGTTAACTTCTGTGCTGTCGGTTGGACAATCATCCACCGTACCTGTAGTTACAGTCGCCGTGACAGTATCTGCAGGTGTATTTGCTTCACAAATGATTGAACTGAAAACACCCTCATCGGTTTGACCTACTGCAGCAGAGTAGTCGCGAATATCGTTGCTAAAACCAGTTTTAGCCGTAGCATTGTTTACAGCTTGTGTGGCATCAAAACCAGCCTCAGTATCAGGATAGTCGTAGTATTCAGGTTGTATAGATATGGGCAAGTCGTTGTCATTAGCTGTAAGGGAGAATTGTCCAAAAGTAGCCTTCTGTAAGCGGAAAGCCTGTTGAGCGCGGTTAATGGCAGCGAGGTTGGTGCGAGCTTCCACTTGTCTGCCTTTGGCTACCTGACCGAGGAGGTTGGGGAGAGCGATGGCGGCGAGTACACCGATGATGATAACAACAACTAGGAGTTCAATGAGGGTGAAACCTTTGTTACGGTTCTTTTTGTTGAGAGCTTGGAGGAGTTTGAATTTGAAGGTGGAGTTCATAGGTATATCCTTTGGTAAGTGTTTTTTGTTCTCTATAAACAACTTACCCACCTGTTTCAGAAAACCTATCACCCTTGGGAAAAATTTTTTTTGGGGAAGTGGGGTGGTGGGGGAATGGGGGAATGGGGTGATGGGGTGGTGGGGGAATGGGGGAATGGGGAAGTGGGGTGATGGGGATTTTCCTGAATTTAGGTTTGACAAGAGGTATTGTAAGGTTTTAGGACTGATCGTCAACATGACTAATAATGCCGATAAATGGCTACTAAAAACCCCAAAATCCCCAAAACCCTAAGTTCCCAAAACCCTAAGTTCCCATTTCAGGTTAGGTTTAAGTATCGGGGGTAACTTCTAGGGATTGGGGAAAAAACCGAAAAGTTTAGCAGCACCTCCCAAGACAGCAACCACCAAAGCTATCAGAATCCCCCGGTTGGTGAACTCCTGATAACCAACCCGTGCCGTTAATCCCTCGATTTTCTCGTCTAATACTTTAATATCGCCTTTTAACTCGGCCTTGAGTTCGGCCTGTCCGATTTCTAATTTTGTGAGACGTTCATCGATTTTGTCGATTTTACTTTCAATCCTGGTTAGGACAGCTTCTAGGGAATAGCTGACGGTTTCGTTGGACATTTGCTAGACTCCTAAAGTTATCAATAGTTTTCGGGGTGTGAGACTAGAGAATTTTAGGGATTGTTACCGAGGAAAAGAATTCTGAGGCTCTTCTAGGTTCTGTGTGATCAGTTTAACTTACAATATGATCGATCAATCTTTGTGTCCTTTGTGTCTTTGTGGTTCGTTCCACTCACTCGCCAGCAGGACTGTATCCTAGAATACATTTTACCCACCAAACCTGGGAGAGCCAATTCTGATAGCAACGGTGATAATTGCACCGATAGCGGCACTCATGGCACCGATAAGGATAGGGACAATCAGACCTCGAAAACCCTGTAGGTCAGAAATAGCCTTAACTAGAGTGTATTGCTCATTTTCTACTTTTTCTAGTCTTTTATCCATCCCTTCGACTTTCTCAGTTAGTTTAGCTTGTCCTACCTTTAAATCATTTACATCTCTTTGCAAGGTGTCCATTTTCTGATTGACATCTTTTTGCAAGGTGTCCATTTTCTGATTGACTTCCTTGATGCTGTCTTTAATTTCCTTAAGGACCGATTCTAGGGAATAAGTTACAGTTTCGTTAGACATTTTGCTATACATCTATACAGTTTGGGTTTTTGAGCGGTCATTTATTATGATCATAAAGCTCGTAGCCTTGCCTAGGAGCCACTTCTAGGGATTGGGGAAAAAACCAAAAAGTTTAGCAGCACCTCCCAAGACAGCAACCACCAAAGCTATCAGAATCCCCCGGTTGGTGAACTCCTGATAACCAACCCGTGCCGTTAATCCCTCGATTTTCTCGTCTAATACTTTAATATCTCCTTTTAACTCTCCCTTTAACCCCTCGATTTTCTCGTCTAATACTTTAATATCGCCTTTTAACTCGGCCTTGAGTTCGGCCTGTCCGATTTCTACTTTGGTTAGCCGGTCCTCTACCTTGTCAAATCTCTCATCCATCCGTTTTTCAAGGGAGTCGATTTTACTCTCAATCCTAGTTAGGACCGATTCTAGGGAATAAGTTACAGTTTCGTTAGACATTTGCTAGACTCCTAAAGTTATCAATAGTTTTCGGGGTGTGAGACTGGAGAATTTTAGGGATTGGCGCTCAAAGATTGGCTATTATCCCAGCAACTACCTAACGCTAGAAAAGGGATAATGTGACTGCGATAATTAAACCGGAGACTAATAGGACAAAACCGCTAACCAAAGACCAAAAAGGGGGATAAACCCGAATATTTCCGCCAGAGTGAGTTATTTGACTCCATTCGAGACGAGGAGATAAATCGCGACGAAACCAACCGAGAATCTGTACTGATGTATTATTTATTGCTGCCATGGGGGGGTTAGTAGTCCTGATTTTATGCCAAAAACCGAAACGATAGTTAGGAGCGAGGGGAATTATGCCGGTGCTATCTTTCAGAAAAAAATTCTTTCCCTGAGCAATTAACTCACCGTGGAGTCGGACGGGGATAGATGGGAGGGGATGACTGTAAGGATTATCGGTTAAAGAAAAAATATCGCTGAAACTAGCATTTTTGAGAGGAGGATAACTGGCTAATCGATTGATAATTATACCCAAACCCCCAGCGACTAAAATTAGCCCCAATGCAGCCCAAGAGCTAAATTTCAGACCAAGAAAACCAGCGATGACAACCCCAATAATAAAGCCTAGTCCCCAGGCATAATATAAACATAGTCGCAGCAAAAAGTTTTGATGGAGTTTCTTGCGATCTAATTCTATTTCTTGGCGTAATATTTCCTCCAGACTAAATTCTATATCTAGATCCATCTGTCGGGCATAGTTAGCTAAAGCGCCAATCCTTTTACCAGTCAGGGGATGATTAGATTGCCACTCTAACCATTTTGCCCAAGGATTATATATATCCCAGAGAAAACTCTGTCCGATCCGGCGAGACTCCAATGCGATACCATAAACGTTACCGGCAATGATCCCATCCTGCTCCTGGGCAATATTTAATACATTTATACTTAATGACAGGGGACTGGACTGGGCAGTTTCTTGGACTAAACCAAAGGCAATTTTTACTAAAGCGCGGGCCAAAGCATTGGGATTACCGGTAACTTGGGCAGCAAAATGATCGGCGAAGTATTCCCTAGTACGAGACAGATAAAGACTGCAAAAAACAAGAATTTGCCTAAAAATAGTGATAATTGATGAGAGAAGGCCTAGAAAAACTGTGTCTTTAAAACTATTACCTTGATTTTGAGCAAAAGAGTCGATATAACAGCTTAAATGGTCGAAACTAGCACAGATAGTCATCAGGGCAAAGTCTCCCTGCCAAATATGCCCTAATTCATGAGCATATACCGTCGCTAGTTCCTCATCGTCGAGATAGGTAAATAAACCTCTGCCAACTACTAAGCGAGCATTACCCCGTCGAGAGCCATAGGTAAAAGCGAGGGGCTGTCCATCTTCGATAATGCCTAGTTTTGGCGGTTCTAACCCTTTTTCTCGGCATATACGCCCGATTACTGCCGCCGATTCTGGGCTATCCCGTTTAATTTCCGCTAAGGACACCCAACGCACTCGATACAGACGTTCTTGTGTCCAATCAATTAGATTCGGGGCGATAAAAAGGATGAGTCCGCCTAAGAAACTCGTCAAGAGCAAGGCAATAATTACACCCGTCTCCCCAGGGATGGGGAGCAAACGGATAATTGCAAAAAAAAGACTCGACACCATAGCATAAAAAGCCGTGATTGTCAATAGTTTAGCAAAAATAAGTCTATTGGCGGGGATAACCCGGCATAACCGCACGCTTACCTGTGCTGCTCGTCCTGCCTTGGGCAGCGATCGAGATTTGACCCCATTAATGGCAATACCGGGGGTTTTTTGTTCAGCACTAAAGATTGTCAGTAATCCTTTGGCCCACTGACTAACTTCCTGATCAAGATGATTTTCTAATTCCAAGGCTAATGCGATCGCTTGTTGCCGTTGATTATTGCCGCGATAGGCCCGAGCAAGAGCCATTTTAGCCTGAATATATAAGGGAGAATAAAAATTAGCCGATTGTTGACAATATTCTTCCAGTAATTCCACCGCTCTTGCGTAATCCTTTAGCTGCAGACATTTTAATCCTTCTTCCAGTGACATAGATATACCTTAGCTGTTTATCTATCTTTAGAGATACCCAGAATTGTAGGAAAGATTAAAGGAGTTGGGGAAGTGGGGGTGTAGGGTGTGGGGTGTGGGGTGTGGGGGATTTTTCAGTGAGCAGTAAACAGTAAACAGTAAACAGTAAACAGTAATCAGTGAACTTAAAACTCTGGGTTCGACGGTAGTGACCATGATGGAAATTACTTGACTACATAGCTATATAGGATTTTAAACATAAATAGGTAAGCCAATGATAAATATTAAGTTTTATCAATATTTTGGGCAGTAGTGAGGGAGGGAATCGGACAAGTTGGCGAGCCGATTAGGGAAATAGGGAGTAGAATAGAAAGGTTGTGAGTCTATAACTATCGTTAAAATACTATGGCTTGTCCCAAGAAGAAAACCTCAAATGCCAAGCGCGACCAACGGAGAGCGCACTGGAGAAAGCAAGCGGCTCGGGAAGCGCAAAAAGCCTTATCTTTGGGTAAATCTGTCCTTTCTGGTCGTTCTAACAGCTTTGTCTATCCCACTAAAGAGGAAGAAGAAGGGGAAGACGAGGAATAACTTGATAGTGGGGAGTGAGGTTGAGAAAACCTTTTCGCTCCCTAATATTTTAAGATTTGTTTAGGGTTTTCGTTGTGAGTCTCAACTAATGTTAGGCAAATTCTTTAAAAAACCAGAATCTCCCGATCAAGACCGAGTTCCCCCGGGCCAATATCTCGCTAGTGGTTTTCCTGTGCTTACCTACGGGGATACTCCCCAAATCAAGACCGAGGAATGGTTATTTAAGGTTTGGGGAAAGGTGGCCACGACTAAAATTTTTAACTGGTCGGATTTTATGACCCTACCGCAGTCGGAATTTACCAAGGATTTTCACTGTGTCACCCGTTGGTCAAAATTAGATGTGACTTGGACGGGAGTTAAGGTATCGGATTTGATGACCTTAATTGACCTGCTGCCGGAAGCTACCCACGTCATGCAACACTGTTACGGGGGTTATACCACCAACCTCACCCTAGAGGAATTCCTGCACGAGGATAATTTTTTCGCTTTTCAACTGTTTGGTCAACCTTTACCCCCCGACCACGGTGGTCCGCTGCGTTTAGTTGTTCCCCATCTCTACGCGTGGAAAAGTTCTAAATGGATTAATGGTCTAGAATTTCTCGATCGAGAGCAATCGGGTTTCTGGGAACGTAATGGCTACCATCGACGAGGTGATCCCTGGTTAGAGGAACGTTATGGCGGTTTTTAACCAGTTTTGGCTTAAAATCGGGTGAGATTAGCAATCAAGTCTGGTAATTACTAGCATTAAAACAAGCAAAAGTCAAGGGGGAAGCAACAAATTTTTACTCGATCGCAACTGGTTAATTATAATTGCCGAATTGCCTGATCGCACTTTTGAACATATCCTGCTAACCCCAATGCTTGAAATAATTCCCGCGACTGAAGATATGCTTCTTTCGCTTCCGATATACGATCGAGTTTATAGTAGGTAAGTCCCAGATTAAACAGAGTCTTTGGTTCTCCTATGATATACCCTATTTCCTGAAAGATTTCTAGGGACTTTTGATAAAACTTGATCGCTTTTTGGTATTCTCCTAGGGAATCGTAAACATTCCCCAAACCTAGATAGGAATAAGCTTCTCCTGTTATATCAGAGATTTCCCGTTTGATCGCTAAAGACTGTTGATGAAACTCGATCGCTTTTTGGTATTCTCCTAGGGAATTGTAAATATTGCCCAAATTATTGTAACAATACGCTACTCCCCTTATATCATCAATTTCCCGTTTGATTGCTAAGGACTGTTGATGAAACTCGATCGCTTTTTGGTATTCTCCTCGGAAACGGTAAGCATTGCCTAAATTATTGTAAGAATCTGCTTCTCCCCAGCGATCTCCGATTTTCTGAAAGATTGCTAAGGACTGTTGATAAAACTCGATCGCTTTTTGGTATTCTCCTAGGAAATAGTAAATACCTGCTAATGAGTCGAGACTCGCAACTAAATCAAGTTCTAGATTTAACTCTTTTTGTAAATCGATCGCTTTTTGATAATACTCGATCGCAAGCTGTTGTTCCTGACGATAATCTGACAATGGCAGATTTAATAAACGAAGGTTATAAATCTTAGCTAAACTGGCATATAAACTCGCTAGTCTTGGCTCTTTTTTGCCTTTATTTACCTCGATTTGCTCGATTAGTTCTAACAAGTCTTCTTTAGAGATTGAAGGAATATCTTTATCTATAGTAATTTCGTCAAAAGATTGTAAAATTGGTAAAAATTCCTGACAAGGTAAAAAGTTACTTGGAGGAGAAATAAAGCGAAAAACTCCTTTTCTCCAACTCCAAAAATCGGGGGACTTTTTGCGTAAATTTACTTCCACTGTGCTTGTTACCCAAAGAACGATGGAATAGGGAAATTCTCGCAATCCTTCCCTTGTCCATTGCAGATAACCAAAAAATTTATCTAGTTCCGATTTTTCCTGTTGCCATTCGGTCGCAACGCGCTCGCTACGCGAGATCGAGTGTAATTTTTCCACTCCTGTGGTTGTGATCACGGCGTTTTTGCTTTGTAATAACTCTGGTTTTCTGGAGACTAAACTAGCAATTGCTGCTCTTAAACTCGGTTCTTTTTGATCTAAATCAATCCGATAACAAGGGATTACTGGTTCTAATTCTTGGCTATAGCGATCGATGATTTCTTCTCGCAATTTTTCCTGATCACACACACAAATCAATATATTTAATCTCTCTTGATTTGCCTCTAGAGAGACGATTAAACCTTCGTATTCTCTTTCATTTTGGTCAATAATTGAAGATGTTTCATTATTCATAATATGCCATTCAAATTGTTCCTCTTTTTTTCATTAACTCAACCACAATCGGATGCACATTATACCAGAGATCGCCATTGCGGTATTCCAAAATATATAAACCATGCAGCAGATCTAGAAAATTTTGATCCTTGAGATCCTTCGGTTTTGACTTTTCATAAACAGTTTTAATAATTTCCTCATCTGCTGTACCGATACTTTCAGCAAAATCGAGACTAAGTTCTGTGATTGATTGTTCTAAAACAGCTTGATTAATTTTTAGGGTATTATCATCAGGATAACGACGAACCGATCGCAAACAAACCCGACAGCAATCATTAGTAATGCGAATTAATTCTCGTAACACTCCCCCACTATAAAGACAAATTTTTTCGAGGGTGTCAGGATCGATTAAAGCGGAATCGATGCGCTTAGTGATAATCTCGGTTAAAGTGGCAATAATTTGGGGATCGGGTATAGCATTAGGTGAATTAATGTCTCCCTGTTTAAAGAGTTTATATACAGGCATTTGTACAATCTGATCATTAGTTTCTGTTTGGAGAGTTGCCTTTAAAGCTACTTCTCTTAAAGCGGCGATCGGAATAGTCATAATAATCCGAAAACCGGGCAACATAATCGCTTTAATATGGGATTGAAAAATATCCCTTACCTGTGCTAAGTCAATTTTATCAATGTCATCAACAATTACTAAGATTTTTTTCTGACTTTGGGACTCGATCGCACTAGCTATAATGTTAATTTGGGCAACTAGATCGGTAATTCTCCGCTCATATTTTTGTTTGATTTCCTGGCGAATAGTCGAATTAATCTTGAGAATTCCTTTAATGTGAGCTAGTAAAGAAGAAAAGTTAAAACCTGTTTCGAGAGTGGCATCTGCTTGATTAGTTTCGGTGCGAATTTGTTCAGCAAACCATTGATAAAAGCTTTTTTTAATAGAATCTTTAATAGTTAAATTTTGGGCTTCCGCTTCTGACATCATCTGAACGGCGATCGAGAATAAAATATTAACATGATTTACGTCTGACATTTCGATCATGTCTGAGATCGAGAAGAAAACAACAAAATAGCGATCATCTAACTTTCTTTTAAATTCATAGAGTAGGGTTGACTTACCACAACCCCGATGTCCTGCTAGAATAATTTTTCCGTCTTCCGAAGGACTATCTTCGACCAATTGTTCTAATTCGTCGATAATTTCTGTGCCGTATTTAACAGCAAAACGCTGTAATTCTTTATCCGATCGCAGGGGTAAAAGTTCCAAATTGCGATAGGCTTCTCGAAAGGGTTCCAGTAAAGGACTAACCATAAGTACTTAGGGTTTGCGGCAAAAAGTTTTTCGTGGGGGTAGGGTGTGGGGTGTGGAAATTATGAATTATGAATTATGAATTATGAATTATGAATTATGAATTATGAATTATGAATTATGAATTATGAATTATGAATTGGGTAGTTGGCTCTTATAGGTTCTGTGTGATAAGTTTAACTTACAGAGGATCGATCAATCTTTGTGTCCTTTGTGTCTTTGTGGTTCCTTCCACTCGCTCGCTAGGAAGAATGTATTTTAGAATACATTTTGCCCACCAAACCTAAGAGAGCCAAAAAACTAACTGATAACTGATAACTGATAACTGATAACTGTTATTTTTCTGCTGCCCAACTGTCGGGAGTGTAGGTTTTTAATGCCAAAGCATGGATGGCTTCGGTAGCCAGTGCCGATTGTAAAGCGCCATAAACCATTTGATGCTGTTTAACGCGGGTTTTGCCAGCAAATTCGCCAGAAATAACCACCGCTTCCAAATGATCGCCACCTCCCGTTAAATCCCGAACCATCACCTGTGCATCGGGGATTTGTTCTTGAATCATCGCTTCTACTTGGCGAAAGTCAACCATCTTAACTCCTCAAAACAATTAAAAATACTCTGATCCCATTGTTACCGAAAGCTCGTCAATGGGGACAAAATTTACTGCTGTGGGGGGGAGTTGTTAGGAGTTGCGGAGGTGGGAGTCGGTGCGGAGATGGGTGTGCTGACAAATCCCATCTCGTAGAGTTGTTGATAGCTTTTTTGTCCTAATTCACTGGTGGGGTTTTGGGATTGAATCACCTGAATTAACAAAGGAACCGCCAATTCTGGCTGATTTTGCGCTCTATGGACCAAAGCAAGCTTATAGGTGGCTTCATCCCGCATTTGTCCCGTGTTTAAAGCACTTTGACGCTGAGAATCGAATACTTTCGGGTCAATTCCTGAGAAACTATTAGCTAATTGCAGATGATAGTTAGATAGTTGGTTAAAAATCCGACGCGCTTGATTGAGTTTCTCCACAGCGACACTGTATTTAGCGGCATTAATAGCGGCGTTCGCTTCTTCCACTAAACGTTGTCCCCCCTGAAGACTCAACAGACTATCAGCTTGATTTAATGGTTTTAATTCGTTAGGATCACTGGCGGGATTGTTAGAGTCGGGGGTTTGTGCTTGTCCGTCAGGTGCGATCGCAATCACTAAACCGATTACCAGAGTGAGCAGATAAATTAAACTATAAGGCTGTTTTCGCTTAACCATAAAATTTCTCGACTTAATGTTCCAGATGGGAACGGCTATTTTTTTAACATCGGCAACTGGCCTATAGTAGCTTTTTTGGGGCAGTTTCGATCCGACCCCAGCTTTCTAGACGTTAGCTCTAGCGGTTTTGTCGCCATGGCAAGCGCTGATTTTTCCCGAAAAATCAGTACAAGTCCCCAAAAAGTTAATTTATCCCCCCGATTAATTGTTTAAATACCGATAATTCACCCCTTGGCAAGCTGCCCAGATAGAATAAAGAAAAAGTAGGAGTTTATTTAAAATGTCTGTATCACTGATTACCCGTAAGTTTACGGTGGAAGAATACGAAAAAATGGCAACCCAGGGAATAATCAAACCTGATGAAAAAGTGGAATTAATTCGAGGAGAAATTATCAAAATGTCACCGATGGGAACTCGTCATGCTTCTAGTATAGATAGATTAACACAGTTATTTTATCGAAAATTTGGCGATCTTATTCTCTTAGGAGTGCAAAATCCGATTAGATTAAATAATAACTCTCAACCAGAACCAGATTTAAGTTTACTAATACCTCGATCGGATTTTTATGTTGCTGCTTATCCTGGTCCCCAAGATATCTATTTAATTATTGAAGTTTCTGATTCTACCCTCGATTATGATCGCTATACTAAAATCCCTCTTTATGCGGAAGCAAATATTCAAGAAGTTTGGATTATCAATCTCAAGGAAGAATGTTTAGAAGTTTATCGCCATCCGCTGCATGGTAGTTATCAAGCTATTCAGAAATACTCTATAAATGAGAGGGTTTTTATAACATCTTTTCCCGATATAGAATTCACTATCGCAGAAATCTTAGGAGTGTAGTTAAAATGTCTGTATCACTGATTACCCGTAAGTTTACGGTGGAAGAATACGAAAAAATGGCAACCCAGGGAATAATCAAACCTGATGAAAAGGTGGAATTAATTCGAGGAGAAATTATCAAAATGTCACCGATGGGAACTCGTCATGCTGCCTGTATAGCTAGATTAACACAGTTATTTTATCGAAAATTTGGCGATCTTATTCTCTTAGGAGTGCAAAATCCGATTAGATTAAATAATAACTCTCAACCAGAACCAGATTTAAGTTTACTAATACCTCGATCGGATTTTTATGTTGCTGCTTATCCTGGTCCCCAAGATATCTATTTAATTATTGAAGTTTCTGATTCTACCCTCGATTATGATCGCTATACTAAAATCCCTCTTTATGCGGAAGCAAATATTCAAGAAGTTTGGATTATCAATCTCAAGGAAGAATGTTTAGAAGTTTATCGTCATCCGCCGCAGGGTAGTTATCAAGCTATGCAGAAATATTATCGAGGTGAAAGTATTTTTATTGAATTCTTTTCAGAAATAGAGTTAACTTTAATTGAAATACTCGGTAATATTTGTTAAATTAAATTCTAGAGCGTTTCTTATACTATTTTCTTTATTTCTGAGTAGGTAGGCGTTAAAAATTATCAGACACCACCCTTATCAAGGGGGGCAGGGGGGATCGAACCTAAAATCCATTTTTAATTTAATTATATTATAACCAGCTACTTGGCAGGCATCCTACTATTAGCTTTCTAAGAGATGGCGGTACTTTTCTCCGAGATTTTCCGTTGCTTTGGTTAATTTTCCCTTTTCGTCTAGGATGGGTAGTTTCATGATTTCCGATGAAGCTTTAATTAAAAGCAGTACCTCCCGAAACTTGGCTGCATCTTCCTCTAGATGGGGATTAAAAGTAGCTCGTGACTCCAGTTCATTTAAACTCTGAATAGCTCTACTATTCAGACTATTAACGAGGTATTGTAACTCCTTAATTCTGCGCTGAACTTGTCCTAAAAAACTCTTACTTTTATCTAACTGAGCTATTTTATTATCCACTTCCTTGGCGTATTCGATAGCTTTAGTTAGGGCTTTTTTCCCTTCTCCTCCTAAGACAAAACCACCAATCATTAAAGCAGGTCCGACGGTAATACCTCCTAAAACCACTGTTCCCAAAGCCATACCACCACCACCGGCAGCTAAAGAACCACCTCCTAACCATGCTAAGGTAGCATTCCAAGCGGCTACCCCACTAAGTCCACTAATTGCTGTTCCTGTACTAGCAGTACCGAAAAGACCAATTAATCCTAGGGTTGTCTGACTGGCTGCCGAAGCGACTCTCACTGCTTTTAAACCCCCCACAGCCAAACTTTGCGCGTCTAACACTTCTGCTTTATATTCCTTGAATTGTTCGGCAGAAAATCCCTCAAACCCTTCTAAGAAGCGTTGATGGGATGGGGAGGAATTTTGACCAAGTCTTTGACCTATTCTTTGATCAATTCTGCTAATAAACTTAATAAATCTGCCGATGGTGTTGATTTTGACATTAATTTGCAGTTGACCGTATTCTTCCGCGAATTTTTGGGTAGCTTGAAACTTTTTTTCTAGGGATTTGTTGGCTTTTTTGTATCTTTGTTCGGCACTTTTGCCAATTTTTTGCGCCTTTTGTAGCTTGGATACACCATCAGCACCCGCACTAACTCCCACACCAGCAGTAACTAAGGCCGCCGCACCAAGAATAATCGGGATAATAAAGATCATGACCGAAAAGCTCCTAGTTTATTCAGTTTTGTAAAATTCTACCAAGATAGTTAAAAAAAAATCAAGGATTGCATCGGTAGAATTACGGACCTCTTATTCTTTGTGTGATTAGTTTAACTTATATAGAAGCGATCAATCTTTGTGTCCTTTGTGTCTTTGTGGTTCGTTCCACGCACTCGCCAGCAAGACTGTATTTTAGAATAGATTTTACCTACCGAACCCAAGAGAGCCGAATCACTGAATAGCTGATAGCTGGTAGCTGAGGATTTATAACTTGCGTTCGTAACTTAACAAGGTATTTTTTAATAACATTGCCACCGTCATCGGACCGACACCCCCGGGGACAGGAGTAAGATAACTAGCCACTTCTAAAACCCCAGCATAGTCCACATCTCCCACCAAACGGTCAGCGACACGATTAATCCCCACATCCACCACCACCGCACCAGGTTTTACCAGATCTTTAGTGATTAAATTGGCTTTACCGACCGCAGGTACTAAAATATCGGCACTTCTGGTTATTTCTGCCAGATTTTCTGTGCGCGAGTGAGCAATAGTTACCGTAGCGTTTTCCTCCAATAACATTAAAGCTAAAGGTTTCCCCACTAGAATACTGCGACCCAGTACCACCGCGTGCTTACCAGCTATGGGAATATTATATTCTTTCAGCAGTGCCATGACCCCCGCAGGAGTACAACTGCGGATACAGTCCTCACCCCGCACTAAACCGCCTAAATTGAGAGGATGTAAGCCATCAGCATCTTTTTTCGGGTCAATTTGGTAGAGAAGGGAAACCGCATCTAAATGCTTAGGTAAAGGTAATTGAATTAAAATCCCGTCCACCCGCTCATCTTGATTGAGACGGACAATTTCCGCTAAAATTTCTAGTTCACTTGTATCGGTGGGAAAATGACGACCAAAAGAGGCCATGCCGATTTTAGTACAAGCTTTCTCCTTATTGCGGACATAAACGGCACTAGCGGGATTATCCCCCACCATCAACACCGCTAACCCCGGAGGTCTTCCCATTGGAGATTTTAGCGTCTGGATGCGCTCTCCTAGACCAAGTTGGATTTTTTGAGCTAAGGCTTTCCCGTCGAGAATTTGGCAAGTAGTTACGGACATTCTATGATAATACCGAGAACAAAAATCTTTCGGATCCATTCTATGGTCAAAAAGATTGGCTAATCGCACTCGTTAAGGTTAAAGCAAGAATGTCTATTCAGACTCGTGTAGGGCGCATCGGCAGTTTATTATTATTGCTAGGGTTATTCGGTTGTAGTACCCTTGCTGACCTCGGTATTGCCGTTCCCTACATCGGTGATCCTCCCCTAACAGCGATCGAGCAACTACAGGAAAAACCAAAAGGCGCTTTAGTTTATCTTAGGGGAACTGTGAGCAATTATGCCCCTTTTTTAGCGGGAGGGGCCTATCTTTTGCGGGATGGTTCCGGCAAGATTTGGATTCGCACCAATAGCAATAAATTACCCCGTCAAGGCGAAGAAATCGTCATTAAGGGCAAAATTGACTTTGAGGCTATTCCCCAGGGTTCCCAAACTATTAACGAAGTGTATGTGCTGGAATTAGAACAGATGGATGCAGTAGCGGTTAATTCGGTTCCCACTCCTTCCCCGTCCCCGGAAATTAAACCTTCCCCCACCTCAGAAGTTAAACCCCCAGAAAACAATTCTCCCCCAGTTTCAACTAAACCCCTCGAAAATCCCCGACAGGTGACAATTCCCAGCGCAGCTGAAACGAAACCCCCAGAAACTCCCGTCGTTACCCCCGTTAAACCCAATCCACCCGCGCAACCCGTCGCAGAAGCGATTACCCCCAAACCCCCCGCAGTGGTTAAACCCGTCCAAGATCCCCTTGATGCTTTCTTTTTGCCCCATAAACAAAGCGAGAAAAACAGTAATCAGTAATCAGTAATCAGTAGCGGGGCAAACAGATGGAGAGTAAAGTTTATGACAAAGCTTATAAGTTTGCCCTTAGGATTGTTAAAGGCTATAAATATTTGTGTGAGACTAAACAAGAATATATTTTGTCAAAACAGCTATTAAGGAGTGGCACTTCAATCGGGTCTAACATTGCCGAGGCTAATGGAGCCATTTCTCAAGCTGATTTTCGAGCTAAAATGTCAATAGCTTATAAGGAATGTCTAGAAACAAAGTATTGGCTGTCTCTATTGAAAGACACGAATTACATAGAGGAAAGAGCCTTTCAAAGTATCAATGATGACGCAGAGGAAATTGGTAAAATGCTTTGGGCTATTCTAAAAACCTGCCAAGAAAATACCAAAAACCGATAACTGATAACTGATAACTGATAACTGATAACTGATGATATTTGTTGCTTTGGCGATTTTAGAACAGGACGGTCGATTTTTAATGCAGTTGCGCGACGACATCCCGACGATTCTCTATCCGGGGGTGTGGGGTTTATTTGGTGGTCACTTAGAAGCGGGTGAAAGTCCAGAAATAGGGTTAAAACGAGAGTTAAAAGAAGAAATTAACTACGAAGCCCCTAGTTTACGCTATTTTCGCTCTTATAACGATGATAATCTCTCCCGTTATCTTTATCATGTACCCCTGACCGTGGAATTAGAAAAATTAGTGCAAACGGAAGGGCAAGATTTAGCTTTATTACCCCCAGATGCCATCCGTCAAGGGGAATACTATTCCCAGAAGATTAATCAGACTCGTCCTTTAGGAAAAATTCATCGCCAGATATTACTCGATTTTATAGAACTAGAATTATAGTGGATATTAGAGCCAGACAAGGAACTCCCCTATCTATACGGAAGTCGTAGTTAACACTGCTCCTCACCTCCCTCGAAGGCAAAATGCTCCCGCTTTTTGAATGGCTTTATTGAAACGTCAATCTTATTTTGGCTTTGTCTTTATGAACCAGTCGCGTCCCTCGTTCGTTTCCGTGCAGAAACTCCTATCTGGAGGTGCGATCGCTACCCTAGCAGTTAGTTCCCTGATGGTCCTCACCCCCGCAGCCAAAGGGGAAAAACCCTTAGAAGATAACCCGAAAGCAGTCATCGACCAGGTTTGGCAAATTGTTAATAATGAATTTGTAGATCGTGGTTTTCATCAAATTGATTGGCAAAAAAAACGTCAAGAATTGTTAAGCAGAAATTATACTAATCCCCAACAAGCTTACACGGCAATCCGGGAAGCTTTAAAGGAATTGGGTGATAGTTATACCCGTTTTTTAACTCCTAGTGAATTTTCTGTCCTCACCAGTCAAACCTCCGGAGAATTATCGGGAATTGGCATACGTTTGTCCCTCGATCAGCGCACTAGCGATCTGATCGTTGTCGATACGGTGAAAAAATCCCCCGCCAAGGAAGCAGGAGTAAAAAGCGGCGATCGCCTGATCAGAATTAATGGCAAACCCACCGCTTTAATGACCCTAGAACAGGCAATGGAGGCACTACAGGGAGAAGTGGGTACTAGCGTTAGTTTACAGCTTGCCCGTCCCGATCGAGGCGTGTTTGAAGTGACTTTGACCCGGGTAGATATCGAAATCCCCTCGGTTAGCTATACCCTGAAACAGGAAGGTGGGGTGAAAGTTGGTTATATTAAACTAGATGAATTTAGTTCCCACGCAGCCGAACAAATGAAAGAGGCGATCGAGGAATTAAGTCAACAACAGATATCCGGCTATGTTCTCGATCTGCGGGGCAACCCCGGGGGTTTACTATTTGCTAGTGTCGATATCGCTCGCATGTGGATGAAACAGGGCAAAATCGTTAGCACCATCGATCGACGGGGCGGAGATCGTCAATTTAGTGCCAATAACACCGCTATTACCGATTTACCCCTCGTAGTTTTGGTTAATAAAGGTTCCGCCAGCGCCAGCGAAATCCTCGCCGGGGCCCTAAAAGAAAATGGCCGGGCGACTTTAGTGGGTACATCGACCTATGGCAAAAGTACCGTTCAATCGGTACACACCCTCTCCGACGGTTCCGGTTTAGCGGTGACAATTGCCCGTTATTATCCCCCCAACGGCGAAAATATCTATAAAAAAGGCATTAAACCCGATGTGCAGATTGAGTTAACCCGGGAACAACAGCTGCGCTTCCGCGATGATCCTTCTTTGCTGGGAACTAAGGATGATCCCCAGTACCAACAGGCGATCTCAGTCCTACAATCCCATAATGTTAAACGTCCAGGCACCGGCAATCTCAATAACCCTTTGAGTAGTCGGGCTGAATAATTGTCCTCAATAATGTCTAAGTAGGTGGGTGGAATTAAATATAAGATGAACGTAGGTTGGGTTGAAGCATGAAACCCAACGCCCGCATAGTTTACACTACCGCTAACCCATCCTACAAATAATTGTGCCTCCCTACTTAGGGTTTGCGGCAAAAAGTACGGGCGAAGCATTCGGATAGGAAATCTACGTTTCACCGATAGGTTATTGCCCGAATGCTTCGCCCCTACAGGACACGGGCCGATGAAGACGCAAGGTGTTGAAGCACGATTCTTTCAAAATCTTGCACCTGTTTCACGAGAAAAGCCACAAAACCCTTACCTTGCCTACATTTCACATTTATTCAGCAAACCCTACTTAATCCCAACCTTGGCGAGATTTTACAATTCCCGACGACCTTCTAAAGCTCTCGCTAAGGTTACTTCATCAGCGTATTCCAGATCGCCGCCCATGGGCAACCCGAAAGCGATACGGGTAACTTTAGTGAAGGGTTTCAGTAAACCCCCAATATACAAAGTCGTGGTTTCTCCCTCGACACTGGGACTGATAGCTAAGATAACTTCCTGAATTTTTTTCTGGCTGACTCTGGTGACTAAAGACTGTATATTTAATTGATCCGGTCCAATGCCATCCATAGGTGAGATAACACCGCCCAAAACGTGATATTTGCCCGAATATTCCCTAGTTTTCTCCAAAGCAATCACATCTCTGGAGTCAGCTACCACACAGATAGTCCCCGTTTCCCGGTTAGGATTGCGGCAAATTTCACAAATCGGTTCGGCCGAAAGGTGAAAACAAACCTGACATAATCCTACTTGTTTTTTCGCTGCTACGATCGCCTGGGCCAATTCGATCGCATCTTGTTCCGGTCGTTTGAGAATATACAGGGCCAGACGTTGAGCGCTTTTGGGTCCGACTCCGGGTAATTTTTGTAACTGCTCGATCAAACGAGCTAAAGGCGGTGTATAAATAGCAGTTAATCCTCTTATCAGTTATCAGTTATCAGTTATCAGTTATCAGTGGGTAAGTTATCAGTTATCAGATTTGAGTTTTCAAGTGAGCAGTGTTACATGGAAGTTTCCTGCTGTCTTTTCACTGTTTACTGCTCACTGGTCACTGATTAAGACCTTTTTGGTAAACGGACATCGATAACACTGGTGTTGAAATTATAATTATCTCCTTCTAACTCGATTAAAGTGCCAATTTTCACCTTTTGACCGCCAACAACCGCACCGGTATCGGTAACTTCCGCTTGACCACTGAGAGTCATGATCATATCTTGAGAATAGTTTTCCGTGCGGGGATCGGGTAGGACTTTCACACTACCATCCGGCTGCGGAACTAAGACATTTCTCGATAAAGGTTTAACATTTTTTATATCCACTTGACCGGCTGGTTGATTACGAATAACAATATTAGTTTTCTTCTCGGTATTGAATTGATTAATCAAAGCGTTGGGATTAAGAACACTTAAACCCCGGACAATAACATCCACTTCTATGGGTTCTTTGGTCACTTGAGCGATCGTACTTTTACCACTCGTCCCCGGCACAACAAAAATACCGATAATTGTCAATAAAATTACTAAGGCCGCTCCGATATCAAGCAAGCTAAATTTACCGAATAAACGTCCTTTTGAGTCTAATAAATTCATAAGCGGTTCACTATAAAATTTTGGGGAGAAGGGAATGGGGAGTTGGGGGATAGGGGTGATGGGGAGAAGGAATTATGAATTATGAAGTGGGAAGTGGGAAGTGGGAAGTGGGAAGTGGGAAGTGGGAAGTGGGAAGTGGGAAGTGGGAAGTGGGGAGAAAATACAAATAATCTCCTATCTCCTGTCTCCTGACTCCTGAATCCTGTCTCCTGAATCCTGCCTCCTAACGGCTAATAGATTCTATCACGATCGGAATCTTGGTCGCAGACAGGAAGTCTGACTTAAGATAGAAGATCGGAGTCTCACACGGAGCGATCGATAGACAATGGCGGGTAAAACTCAACTTAAGAAACAAGAAAAGCAATTATCTCCAGTGGATCTGACCCCTTCTGACGGTAACAACCTCGAAAAAGTTGCCCCCGTTAAACATTGGTCGATCGAAGATAGCGAAAATCTCTATCGCATCCAAGGCTGGGGAGAACCCTATTTCTCGATCAATGCCGCAGGAAATATTACCGTCTCGCCCCAGGGAGAAAGGGGCGGTTCTTTGGACTTATACGAGTTAGTTTCGGCGATTAAGCGGCGCAATATCGGTTTACCCCTGTTAATTCGGTTTAGTGACATCCTTGAGGATCGGATCGAGCGCCTGAATGCCTGTTTTAGCCGAGCGATCGCCCGTTATAATTATCCCAATGTCTATCGCGGTGTCTATCCGATCAAGTGCAATCAACACCGTCACATCGTCGAGTCTTTAGTGCGTTTTGGCAAACCCTATCAATTTGGGTTGGAGGCTGGTTCAAAACCTGAGCTAATGATTGCTTTAGCGACCCTAGAACCTGCCTTAAACGGCAAAAATGACAAAACACAACCATTGCTAATTTGTAACGGCTATAAGGACAAAGAATACCTGGAAACTGCCCTATTGACCACTCGTCTCGGTCATCGGCCTTTGATTGTCATCGAACAATTGGAGGAATTATATTTAACCCTGCGCGTCAGTCGTCAGTTAGGAATTGCCCCTCATTTGGGAGTGCGTGCGAAACTGGGGACAAAAGGGGTGGGCCGTTGGGGATGTTCCACGGGAGACCGGGCCAAATTCGGTTTAACCGTCCCGGAAATCCTAACGGTGGTGACGGAATTAGAACAAGCGGGGATGTTAGATTGTCTGCAACTGCTGCACTATCATATCGGGTCGCAAATCTCCGCTATCAGCGTTATTAAGGATGCCATTCGCGAAGCTAGTCAGATTTATGTGGAATTAGCGAAATTAGGGGCAAATATGACCTATCTTGATGTGGGGGGTGGTTTAGGGGTCGATTACGATGGCTCAAAAACTAACTTCTACGCCTCAAAAAACTACAATATGCAGAATTATGCTAATGATATCGTGGCTGAGGTCAAAGAAGCTTGTGAAGATGCCCAGATTTCACCCCCAATTCTCATCAGTGAAAGTGGCCGGGCGATCGCTTCTCATCAATCGGTGTTAGTCTTTGATATCTTGGGAAGTAGTGAGGTTCCCCAAAACCCTCCCGATCCCTGCAATGGGAAAGAACACCTCATCCTCCGTAATCTCTGGGAAACCTACACGGGTATCGATGAGCGCAATTATCAGGAAGCTTATCACGATGCGGGACAGTTCAAAGAGGAGGCGATTAGTCTGTTTAATTTCGGTTATCTCAGTCTCAAGGAACGAGCTAGAGCCGAACAATTGTACTGGGCTTGTTGTCACAAAATTCTGCAAGTGGCCCGACAACAGGATTATGTTCCCGATGACTTGGAAGACTTAGAGCAAATTATGGCCTCAATTTATTATGCCAATCTCTCGGTTTTTCAGTCAGTTCCCGATAGTTGGGCGATCGATCAACTATTTCCAATTATGCCGATCCATCGTCTCGATCGAGAGCCTACCCAAAGAGGCATTCTCGCAGATTTAACCTGTGATAGTGACGGGAAAATTGCCCAGTTTATCGATTTGCGCGGGGACGTAAAATCAGTTTTAGAATTGCATCCTTTGGAGTACAAAAACGGTAAACATTCTCCAGAACCCTATTATCTAGGAATGTTTCTGGTGGGTGCTTATCAAGAGATTATGGGCAATTTACATAATCTTTTTGGCGATACTAACGTGGTACATATTCAGATGAGTCCCAAGGGGTACGATATCGAGTATCTAGTCAAAGGAGATACGATCACGGAAGTATTAAGTTATGTGCAGTATTCTGCGGAAGATCTGTTAGAAAGAATTCGTCTTCGTTGTGAACAAGCTTTGCAGGAAAATCGCATGACTGTGGAAGAATCCCAATTACTACTACAGGATTATGAACGCAGTTTGCGGCGTTATACCTATCTAGTGGGTGGGGATTGATGATTGCTCTTGCCGATCGAGTAATCGATCGAGGATGATAGAAAATAGACAAAATAGACAAAATAAATAGGCAGTAAAGGAAAACAGTGGAAAAGGGAACGCTGGTAGAATTTCGAGTGCAAGGAGAAAGGCGCTTAGGGGTGATCGATCGCCCAGAAGGTAAAAAAGATTGGATCGTCATCGATCAGGGGGGAAACCCGCATAAACTGCGTCCCCAACGCTTCGATTACATTGTCAAAGGAGGTCCGTCCAACTATAGGGAGATCGGCAATTTTCTGCGAGAAGTCCAACCCTATCTAGATCCTAGTGGTTTAGAAGTGGCCTGGGAATTATTAGCCGGGGAAAATCAGTTAGTCACTCCCGAAACCATGGCCGAGATACTCTTTTCCGATCGTGGTCCGCAGTTTTGCTATGCAGCCCATTGTCTCTTGAGTGATGATAAGGTTTATTTTAAAAATAAAGGGGATGGTTACGAGGCCCGCTCGGAAAATCAGGTAGAGGAAATCAAACACCAGCTAGAGGTGGAACAACAGCGTCAACGGGAAAAAAGCCAATTTCTCCAACGTCTCCAACAGGCCCTGGCCGGTGAAACGGTAGAATGGTCAGAAAGCGATCGAATTCGTCTGGAATCTCTAGAAAAATTTATCCTCCAACCCGAACAAAAATATCCGGCAGCCATGGACATACTCTCGCTGCTAGGCCGTTCCCAAACCCCCGAGGCTGCTTTTGAATTGTTAGTCGATTTGAAATGGTGGAGTAGTCACGAAAACCTTTTCCTGCGACGCAGTTCCTACCCCGTTCAATTCTCGAAAAAGGTACTTGATGTGGCGCGTCTTAATTTACTCAATCCCCCTGCGGATGCGGATGTCAACAATCGTCTCGATTTAACCCACCAAAAAATTTATACCATCGACGATGAAAGTACCGAGGAAATCGATGACGGATTATCGGTAGAAATTCTTGCAGATGGTGGTCATCGTCTCTGGATTCATATTGCCGATCCTAGTCGTTTAGTGTGTCCCGATGATGAATTAGACCTAGAAGCGCGTCGTCGCAGTACCAGTCTCTATCTTCCCACGGGAATGGTTCCGATGTTTCCCCTAGAATTGGCCGCAGGTCCAATGAGTTTGGTACAGGGTAAACTTTGTCCTGCCTTGAGTTTTGGGGTAATCCTCGATGAAACGGGAGCGATCGCCGATTATCGGATCTATCCTAGTACAATTAAACCCACCTATCGCCTCACCTACGAAGATGTGGACGAAATGTTACATCTGGATCTGCAGCATGAACCGGAAGTAAGGATTCTCAACCGTTGGGCCAAACAACGCCACGCCTGGCGCAAATCTCAGGGATCGATTAACATCCAAATGCCAGAATCATCCATTAAGGTGAAGGATAACGACGAAATTATCGTAGAATTGCAGGAAGTTTCCCCATCTCGGCAATTAGTGGCGGAAATGATGATTTTAGCTGGAGAAATCGCCGGTCGCTACTGTCAGGAACACGAGATCCCCGTGCCTTTCCGCGGACAACCACAACCGGAATTACCCCCCGATGAGGAGTTAATTTTACTACCTGCGGGCCCTGTGCGTTCCTGTGCCTTGCGTCGCTGTATGCCGCGCAGTGAGATGACGACGATTCCTAACCGTCATGCTAGTCTGGGATTGAATACCTATTCCCAAGTAACTTCGCCAATTCGCCGTTATACTGACCTTTTGACCCATTTTCAACTAAAAGCCCATCTCCGGGGCGATCAACTGCCTTTTACCCGGGATAGAATGCAGGAAATTCTCTATAGTGTCGCTAGTTCGGCCCAAGAGGCCACCTCCGTGGAACGACAAACTAATCGTTATTGGAGTTTGGAATTTCTGCGACGACAGGGAGATCAAGTCTGGCAAGCTTTGGTGTTGCGCTGGCTGCGGGAAGAAGAAAATTTAGGCTTGATTTTATTGGAGGAATTGGGGTTAGAATTACCCCATCGTTTTGAGCGTTCGGTATCTTTAGGCGATCGCTTTCAAGTACAAGTTAGTCGCGCCGATCCCCACCGCGATGAGATCCGTTTTCGCGAGTTATCGGGTTTTGTCTCCTCCCAAGCAAGTTAATCTCTCGGGGAGTCAGTATTCAGGAGTCGAGAGATAGGGTGATAGGGATTTACGGGGTTTAGGGAAATTTCAGCCAAATGCTCCACTACCCCACACCCTGCCACCACCGAAAAGCTTTTTGCCGCAAACCCTAAATAAGGTTCTTCGGTTTGTGTTATGCAACGGAAAGGATTACCAAAGATGAAATCCTTATATATAAAGGCATTTAGCGATTTTTGTTAATTGTTTTTGATCTAGAGCGAACTAATCAATTAAGTCTTTTGCTAGATAAGAATTTAGTCCATTTATGCCACCCTATCGAACTATACTAAGTAACGAAGAACCATACTTGTCAATGTAAAGTTTTATTACAGGATTCAACGTTTCTGACCCTGATGTTCTCTATTCTCTGGTTACTCATCAACCCATTCAACTCTTACAAAAAAACCAGAATCAAGATTCTCTAAGTCAGGCAAATGTTTAGATTAACTTTATTTTCTGGGAATTCAGATTGGGATGACTAATTAACGTAAGTTCGGGTTAAGCTGAAACTCTTATTCTGTCGTTGGCTGGAACCCTGATTCCCTCGTTGAGGAAGTCTCAAAATAGCCTTAACGCGAACATCAGATTAATTTAACCACGAGTTATGATCGCAAAAAAAGGTGATTTTTTAATTATCGATACTTATCAAGGGATTCCAATTATCAATCAAGCCGAGTTACTCGCTCTTTTCTAAGATCACTGAGATTTTTTTAAGGTTAAAAAAGATGGTAAAAATAAACCCCTTCAAGTGACTAAATGAAGGGGTGATTGTGCGTTTTTCATTGATGATTTTTAGGAGACTTTTGTGGTTTCCTTTTCTGTCGATTGGGAGGGTTTTAGTTTGCGCTTGAGGATTGCACCTGTACCCAATGCCCCAAGGGTTAATAAGCTGAGGAATGTAGAGGGTTCAGGTACAGTTTCTACATCTGGTGCAAGAGCTTCTAGTTTATCTCCAAACGTATAAACTAAGTTTTCTTGAGTCGGCTCTAGTGTAAGACTAAAAAGAAATTTATTGTTTAACACTTCATAGTTTCCTGCATTCCCACTGAAGGCATTAACTATACGCTGTTCAATCACGCCGTTAGAATCGCTAAATGATAAAGAAAAGAATGAATTGCTTGTTCCAAGACTTATAGTAGGCTCAATAAGTCCACTTGAATTTGATTGCTCTATCTCTATCTGATAAAGATCTATTGCATCAGCAATAGAGTCATTAAAAAAGTTAAATGGATCAGATATTTCTCCCGATGCTACTCTTGCACTTAAACTGATTTTTGGATTGTCTGCAATACTTGGGACACGAGGAATTCCATTAAACTTTGTTCCAGAAGATAAAAATACATCTAGGCTAAGGGTAGAAAAATTGGTAAATCCTGGGCCAATGGTTAATGGATCAGATAAAGCTACTGTCATAGAAACAGGTAAGTTTTCTGCTTGACCAGGAAAAATACTTGCTCTCACACTAGATGTAAAAATAAGATTACCCCCAGCATCTTGTACTAAGTACCTAAGCAAAATTAATTACACATATCTAACCACCTCTTGCCTCCTGCTTTTTGCCTCTTGCCTATCTTCACTAGGAAATTAATTTTGCACGACTACTTAAATCTGAACGAACTTGACCTGAGCCATCTGTACCGTGTAGTTCAATGAGAAACGTAGCATCGTCTTCATATCTGTGTTGTAAACTTTTAAATCCTAAATCTATAGCTGGTAATGGAGGATGCGCATTGAAAAGATAAAATGTACCTGTTGGTACTATGCCGAAAATTTCGAGAGGTGGCTGTCCTATTTGCCTACCGAATATACTTCTATTATTAGAAGTGACAGTCGTAGCGGCAACCAGATTGGTTGTTAATAACAGGCAGGAAGAACTTAATAAGCTTCCAAGTATGAAGGTTTGCAAAGATTTTCCAAACATCACTTTCTAATAAAACTAAGTACGATTGCATCCCTCGCAGCTAGGTCAAGCAACAGCCTAACCCAACAACAAAGACGGACAAAAGGACTATACACACTACCCCCCCGATAAAGTATCAAAAGCTACAATTTTAATAAGTCTTTATATTTCTCTCTCTAACAACGACTCCCCAAAGAGGGAGTCTCAGGTGGTTTCCCCTGTTTTACTTCTTCTCAGGCAAACTATCGTCTTCCGTGAGGGATTGTGGAGCGGTATGTCGGATTCGGTATTATTTATAAATATCACCACGAGAACCGATCTCAGTGATAATGAAAAGCCGTTCTTCTCGATTGACTTGCATTAATACCCGATAATTACCAACTCGCAGACGATAACCCTCACGTCCTTTAAGTTTTTTGAAATCTGTCTGAGTGGGACTAACCAGCAATTGATCCAGTTCATTTAAGATAGGCTCTTGGCTACGAGGCTGTAACCGTTTTAGGTAACGCTCGGCTGGTTTTAAGATGATGTAACGCCACATCCTAATTCAGCCTTTAACTTAACTAAGGATTTGCCAGGATCGCGCCCTTCTAGATACTCCTGATAGGCTTTCTCTGCCGCTTCAATTTCTTCGGGAAGCACGTCATCAGCCGTCTCAGAAGTTTCTAAATACTCTAGGAATTGCTCAATATCTACAGCACTTTGGTTGTTCATCGGAAATTTTGGGTCTGAAACCCCGCCGTTCTAGGTTGGCTTTACGTTAGAATTAAAAGGCCAGTCTCGAAAACCAAGTGGACGGCGCAGCACCTTGAAAACTCGGCTTAGGGGGTTCCGACCAGAAAAGCTTGGCCGGGTAAAAAGTCGCGCGCAACAAGTACAAGAAGCTATAGGCGGTCAACGTACCGTGGGACACACGGAATCGGGCTTCTGAAATGGGGCGAAAGTCTGTGGACTCTGTGTAAGACAGTACATGGTTTTTTAACTGTGGTATGCGACGGTGGTGGAAGCAGAAACTTAAATCGTGAGGTTTAGGAATCGCCGCACTTTTAGGGCGGCGAGGATGTCAAGCTACTGCCCTTACCTCCTTATTGTTTTTCTGGCTTTCATTTTAAGTTTTACCACATTTATAAGTGTATCCTAAGAGTGCGATCGCAGCGATTCACAGGAGAAGGAATCTCAATTAGTTTCCCCTGTTTTACTCCTTCTCAGGCGAACTATCGTCTTCCGTAAGGGATTGTAGCGCGGTATGTCGGATTCGCCTTTGTGTTCTCCCTTGACCACCTCTCAACTCGATCGCTAACCCAAATTAAGCACGATTATATTGCCATAAAGCCGTAGAGGTTTGGTCTCCAACCCCTTGAGGACAAGATAGGCTGCACCCGCTCATTCTGTCGGTTGGAGAGGGGAAACCCGTTACTGATTCTGCTCACAGAGAAGGACTAATTTTATTGGTGTAGAATAGAGACAATTATTGAGAGAGAAAGAAAATGAGCACTATTTCCCTTGAAATTCCTGAAGAAATCTTAATTAGTCTCAAAGAAACTCCTGAAAATCTATCAAGAGAATTAAAAATATTGGCAGCCGTTAAACTTTTTGAACTTGACAAACTATCTTCAGGACGTGCAGCCCAATTAGCCGGAATGTCACGAGTAGAATTTTTAACTATTTTGGGGCGTTATCAAGTCTCCCCTTTTTCTTTAACGACTGAACAATTGGAACAAGATATTGTCAATGCCTAATCCTCAAGTCATTGTCAACACCTCTCCTCTACTGTACTTACATCAAGTGGGCTATTTGGAATTGCTCCAACGCTTGTATTCTCAAATCTTGACTCCTCCAGCAGTAATCGAAGAATTAGCAATCGGTAAAAATAAAGGAATTGATGTTCCCAATATTCAGGCAATTGAATGGATTTCAATTACTCTGGTTAAATCAGTCAGTCTAATTCCAGCTATTATTGATTTAGGGCAAGGAGAAGCAGAGGTATTAGCTTTGGGATTAGAAAATCCAGATAGTTTACTGATTTTTGATGATCAGTTAGCCCGACGTATTGCCGATTTATAAGTAGGTAGGCACAATTATTTGTAGGATGGGTTAGCGGTAGCGTAACCCATGCGGGCGTTGGGTTTCATGCTTCAACCCAACCTACGTTCATTTTATATTTAATTCCACCCACCTACTTATCGCTTGAAATATTCAGGAACGCTTGGTGTTTTAGTTAAAGCGAAGCAGCAGGGCTATCTATCTTCTGTTGCTCCCGTTATTGCTAAGTTACGCCATCAAGGAATGTGGCTAACTGATAAAGTTGTCAATGATGTTCTTCGATTAGCTGGAGAGTAAGTATGCTTAAAAAAAGGCTCTTCGTTACTTGGTATGGTTCGATAGGGGAGCATAAATCGACTAAATCTTTATCTGGCAAGAGATTTAATTGATTAGTTCGCTCTAGATCGAAAACAGTTGACAAAAATCGCAGCAACACCTGTCTCTATAAGGGTTTCATTCCTTATAACCCCGTCCATTGCATAAGACAAACCGAAGAACCCGTTAATTAAATCTCTATATTGTTGAGCTTTTCGCAGCAGCCTGTCATCGGTGGTCAGGAAAATATCAGCGCCCCCCGCTTCAGCAAAAGCCAGATGTAAGGCATCATAAAACTTAAAACCCAGTTGGGAGGTACGGAGTAGGGGCAATTCATGAATTGCCCCTACTGGCGATGGGCGTTTCCCTCGATACCATCCAACGGGCAGCTTCTACAGTAGCTTCTTGCCAAAATTCGGCATCAGTAGCAGCTATATCTGAATAATCTATATCAGAATCTTTCATCTGACCAAGGAGCTTTAATTGTTCCTCTCTCGACATACTCATAATAAATAATCACCTAACAATGTTAGCGAAATTTTGAACCCTATGACCGAATCTGACACACCGCGCCACAATCCCTCACGGAAGGCGATAGTTCGCCTGAGAAGCAGTAAAACAGGGGAAAATACCTGAGACTCTTTCCCCTATGAATCCCTAAGCTAGGGAGAAGAATATAAAGATTTATTAAATTGTAGCTTAGGATACAGTTGTGGGGGGGGAGTGTGTATGCTGGCTTCAAGTTGTCCTCAACGGAGTGTCGCCATTAACGGAGTGTGTAAATTACATGAGTGTCGCAAAGCAATATTCTATCAAGCAGACCATTTTTAAGCAGCTTTTATTTCTGCTCCCTTCTTTTCTTGCTTGGAGCAATTTACCAGCAAATAGCCAACCCGTAGGTTCTGGAGTGACAAACGGTGTTTTTAATAGCTTCGCCAGTCCTTTTCCCTATACAGATGTCAATGGAATTGGTACTAATCAACTTGATTTTAGTCTTCCCGATTCCGCTCCCAGCTTTTTTAAATTCGATGGAACATCTTTTGAGAATGTTCAAGTTGGACAAACTTTTGTCTTAGGAACACTTAGCTATAAAAATGGAATTGGTTGGATTGGACTTCACACCTCAGAACTAGCAGTTTCTAGTAGTTCGTCCACTACCACTCCATTTAATTTTAATCAGATTTTGACTGAACAGATCGGATTAGATATGACCGCCAATGGTTTTGTGGTCGATGGAGTGTTGGTTCTCGCAACTCCTGAACAAGCAGCTGATATATTATATTTTCCTAATAGACCAGAGTTAGGAAGCTTTCGTATTTATGAAAATTCCACTGGTACTGTGGAAGTTTTAGGAAGATTTGGTTCACTTCAGTTGGCAGGTTTTGGGAATGCTATATCAGGGGGTTTTGTTGATCCAACCATCGATCCTATTCCGACTGCTCCTGCTGTTTCCGTTCCTGAATCTGGAAATATAGCTGGCTTACTTGCGATTAGTATTGTGGGCGCAGCTTCCACCCTCAAGCGCAAACTAAAACCCTCCCAATCCACTGAAAAAGAAACTACAAAAGTCTCCTAAAATCCCCCATAAAACCCCACAAAAACCCCTTCATTAATTGGAGGGGTTTTTGTCATAAAACCCAGTCGTTGATCGTTAGGAGAATTGAGATTGATTGTATATACCCCAAAATAGTCCTACTGTTCACTAATTTTACTTTCAGCGAGAATTTCTTGGAGGACGGGGGATAAATTGCTAGTTAAACGGCCGGATCGAATAAATTCAGCGTAGGTATCAGCTTCGATATCTAGGAGGGTTTCCCGAAGTTGTTCCATTGTTAATAGCTGTAATTGGGGATAACTATCGTTGAGAGATTGTATTTCCGCTTCTACAGTCTTTAACTTTTCTTTGACGAGATGCTGCTCATAACTAAAAAATTCGGGGGCAACATCGGGAGATTTATCTAATTTAGAAAGATAGTCTAAAACTCTTTTTAAAGCTACCCGTCGGGCTAAAAGTTCCGCATAGTTTTCTCGAATTGGTTGATCACCGATCAGGTCTAATCTCGATAGGAAAGTTTGAATAGTTAATCCCTGAACCAAAAGGGTAAAGAGAACAACTCCGAAGACGATATCGATGATATCCTGACGATTGGGAAAAATAACCGGCACACTTAAAGCTAGGGCAATAGAAACGGAACCGCGCAAACCTCCCCACCATAAAACCGTTTTTTCCCGCCAATTAATTTTAGTTTCCATCAAGGCATTACTAACAGTTGCTAGAGCAAAAGTAGCCAGAAAACGGGCCGCTACCACGGCGGCGATCGTGATAAAAATTAAATTGAGATTATCGGCTAAACTAGAGAGACGGATCTGATCGCCGATGAGGAGAAAAACGATCGAATTGACAAAAAAAGCGAGAAACTCCCAGAATTGCGTGACTAATAGGCGGGTACGGGGACTCATACTAATTCTAGAGCCAAAATTACCCAAAATAATCCCCGTAGTCACCACTCCGATTACCCCCGAACCCCCGAACTCCTCGGTTAGTAAATAAGCACCGTAGGCGGACACAAGAGTTAAAGACTGTTCCACTAGGGGTAAATCCAGACGTTGAGTCAGATAGGAAATACCAAAACCCACTAAACAACCCACTGCCACCCCGATACCGATAAAAGCCGCAATCCGGCTAATGGTTGTCTCTAAGGATAGACCACTAGCACCGAGGGGAATTTCCACCAAAAGAGCGAAAGCGACGACAGCGACCCCATCATTAAATAAGCTTTCCCCTTCCAAAAGCACGGTGAGGTTTTTACTGGCCCCTAATTCGCGAAAAAGAGCGACAACAGCGACGGGATCCGTAGAAGAAAGGCTCGCACCCACTAATAAGGCCGTAAATAGGGGTAAATTGGTCAATTCATCTAGGGTAAAACCAACCCCGAAAATCGAGATAATTACGCCGACAATAGCGAAAAGACTGACGGGAATCCAATTATCCTTCAGATCTCGCCAGCGTGTATTCCAAGCGGCTTCAAATAGCAAAGGGGGCAGAAAAATTTCTAGAATCAGTTCGGGGGATAGGTTCACCAGACGGATATCGATGAAAGCTAAACCTAAACCGACTATCACTAACAATAGGGTGTAAGGAATTTGGCGAAACCAGCTAAAAATCCTCGAAACCGTGGCCACACTCAAGGAAACGGACAAAACAATTAGAAATTGTTCTAAATTTTGCTTAATGACTTCATCGGTAGCGGATTCTAAACTCATTGGGTAGGAGGCAATCGGTGAGCGGACGTGCAAGAAAAGAACAATCTCAATTATTATTACACTTTAGAACCAGTGATTTTTTTTCCTAAACCCAAGTTTTTCTGCTGGCAATCCCTTTTATCTATGTCCTTGACTATGCCTCAGTCTGCCGAGTCCTCCACGGGTGAGGATTTACCCCTAGCTATCTCACCCAGTAACGAGCAGTTAGAGAATATTAATAGCTATTTAAACCTGATTTTGGCGGCTTTAGTCTCTCTAGCTAATTTAGACTCCGATTCTATCACCCAAGCAGCCCAAGAATTAGCCTTAGATCTGGATACAAGCGATCGCCTAGTTGCCCACCACTGGCAACCCCAGTCAAAACTTTCCCTAGCGGACATCCGTTCTCTAGTTCTCCTCCTCTGTCATCTAGCCCAAAAAAAGCAAGAGTTAATCCGTCGCGCTGTAATTCTTTTGGAACAAGTGGGAACTCAAGGAGAAGAACCGGTCAAAACCACGCTTTTAGGCAATTATATCGATAATTTTCGCTTAAAATACCCAGAAATATCGGAAAATAATCTCAGTGATTCTAGCCTTGCTTCCCTAGCTTGGAAATTATTAATCGATTTATTGTTCTACAGCAGCCCCCGCAGTCATCTCCTTCTCTGGCACACCCTTTTGGCAAGTAAAAAGTAAAAAGGCTATCAGTTATCAGTTATCAGATGTAAGTTATCAGATGTAAGTTTTCAGTTCACTGATTACTGTTTACTGGACGGCTACGCCGTGCCTTTGGCAACACTGAAAAAAAGCTTCCCAGTTCATAATTCATAATTCATAATTTATAATTCCCGCCGATAACTAAAAATGAGTAATCTAATTCGCAAATATACACCCCCCACCTGTACCCTAGAAATTTGGGGAAATAGTTCGCCTCTAGCGGTTTGGCTAGGTAAAAATGTCTTAAACGATGCCCACTTTCAATTGCGTTTTGATGATCCTAGATTGAGTGAGGAAAAGCAGGTGACGATCAAAGGCGATCGCACACAATTACAACTCCTAGGGGAAATTGTCGCTAATTATGTGCAGAATTTACTCTCTAGTCCTGTTTCTACCCTCTCTTTCGTGGCTAGTGGTTCCCCCGAAAGTCATCTTCCCTCCTTACCCTCTCTCCATTGTCAGGGACTTCTCCAGCATCAATTATTTTTAGGTTCCCTGCTAACCGATCAGGATAAACAGGAGATCGAATTAACCACATCGCAATTATTCGATCTAGCCAATGCTTTAGGGGAATATAACCATGAAAGCCCCCTAATACCCCCATTAATTCGCCAGAAAACTCGAAAAAATGCCCTGATCTGGACGGGATTAATCGCTTCGGCCCTAATAACTATCGGGGGAATAGCGATCGCATTTTATCAACAGCAACAAGCAGTCAACAATGATTTAACCAGCGATCCTAATAGCGCCAAGATTCCCCAACCCTTGCCAACGCTGCCTTTACCCCCCACGGGAACGGTCGCCCCAAACCCGCAGTTACCGGCAAATTTGGGCAATAAAACCCCTTTACCGCCACCGCCGCCCGTGGCAACCGTTCCAGCCCCAGTTCGCCCCTCTAGCGTCCCCCTAGTGATTCCGCCGTCCACTTTACCGCCGCCACCGGTCACAGGTTCGCGTCCAGGCGGCACGGCGATCGTAATTGAACCGAATAATCAGAAAATCCCGATTACTGCCCCCCTCGTCACTGGCGATCAGGGTACAAACGCACTGGCAAATGTCCCCCCCACCACGATGAATCCGACTCCAGCACCGCCAAAATTGCCCAATTTACCGCCTATAAGCCCTATTAACCCTGAAAATGTCAATTTAGACCCCAAACCGCCCACAAGCACCGCTAAAGCCCCAGAGACGAATTTACTAGATACCATTCCCCAAGTGGCAGAAACCAGAGAATATTTTCAATCCCGTTGGCAACCGCCGGAAAGTCTCAAGCATACTCTAGAGTACCGTTTGGTCTTAAATCAGGATGGTTCCCTAAAACAGATTATTCCCCTGGGACAGGCGGCGAAAATCTATCTCGATCGCACTAATATGCCCCTGCTCAATCAACCTTTCGTTTCTCCCCTCGATATCCCCGGTAATCCTCAATTGCGTCTGGTGCTTGGTTCTGATAGTACGGTGCGGACCTTTATGGAACAGTAATAGGCTGTACTGCATTTAAGTAGCTGGTTATAATTAAATTAAAAATTGATTTTAGGTTCGATCCCCCCTTCTGTCCTTTAGTCACATCTTTCTTAACATTTCAAACCTTTGTAGCACAAGGCTTTCAAGACTCGGTTAACAATCTGTAATATTCCTTGTTGACACCCTTACTGACAAGGAAAAAACTGAAATCAAGTCAGGATAAGGGTTGGAGTGCTTACTGAAAAAATTGTTAAGAAAGATCCCTATAAGGGATAGCTTAATAAGGGGGGCATCTGATAATTTTTAACGCCTACCTACTTAATTAACAATAATCTCGTCGGCGCTGTCAGGTTGGTTCATTTCCGTTAGGGTTTGCCAACCTGATTGCCAGAGATTCGCGTCTTGCAACTGTTTAGCATTAATCCAGAAGCGGACAGTCGGATCGCAGGAAGCGACTAATTCCGCAAAAACCCATTGACCGCGATTTTGACGATTGACCACTTGAAAATGTCGCCAGCCCCATGTTTTTTGTTTTGCCGTCCATTTTGATCCCAAGAGATGGGGATATTTCTGTTTTTTGGGCATAAAAGTTAAAACACCTGAGTTCGGGATAGGCTAAAACCCTTATATTATCCTAGTCTGCCAACCCGGTTCTTTTCCCGGAGCCAAGGAGGGGAAAAATTATCGGGGCGCTTAAGTGCGCCCCAGTTTTGGCTAATAACCGCGCCAAACACCAACCAAAACCCCTTGTACTTGTACTTGTTCGGTATTGACTGTAATTGGTTGATATTTTTGATTGGAGGGTTGGAGAGTGATGATTTCTCCTTCTTGGTAGAAACGTTTTAAAGTAGTGCCGTGGCCTTCGACTCTAGCGGCGACGATTTCCCCATTGGACACCGCTTCACTACCCGTGAGAGAACGCATAATCACCAGATCGCCATCGGCAATATGATCCTCGATCATGCTGTCTCCGGAAACCCGCAGAGCATAACAGTCTTGACTGCGTTGCAACAGGTTAGAGAGATCGAGTTTTTCTTCCACATCGGTGAAGGGTTCCACTAAACCACCGGCAGCGATCACGCCTAGAACCGGTAAACCTTGCACTGGTTGTTTGAGAATCCGCAGGGTGCGTGCTTTTCCTTCTGTCCAATCAATATAGCCTTTGGCGCGTAAACGTTCTAAACGGCTTTGAATCGGTGCGGGAGAGCGTAAATTCATCGCTCGCATCATTTGCCGAATAGAAGGGGCGTGTTGAGTAGTGCGAATATACTCAATTAGCCAGTCGTACAACTCCTGTTGCGCTTGAGTAAGGGTTTCGAGGTTAGTCATGATCTATTTTCCTATCCTTGGGTTAAGATAATTTGTACTTTAGTTCATTTGTGTTTAACCTAGTACATCTTAACTTCATCGGCCGACTAAATCAACTGGTTATTAGACCGCTGGCAAAAATCAAAAATTGTCGTGGTTGGTTAGGAGACTCCGAGACAGGAGACTCCGAGACAGGAGACTCCGAGACAGGGGATTATTTCTATTTATTCTTCCGACACCCCACACCCCACACCCCACACCCTGCCACCACCGAAAAACTTTTTGCCGCAAACCCTAATTAATAATTCATAATTCCTTCTCCCTGCTCATAGACAGTCTTAATGAGTAATTTAGATAGTCAACAGCTTATCTTCTGACCTAGCACTTTTTTAAAAAAAGTATCATTAATTTTTAAGTAGTCGGACATAAATTCTGTTGTCTATCTTAAGAAATGTAAATTACCGCAATTCTTCCTGACGACCGACGACCGACGACCGACTCCTTACCCCACCCACAGTTAACTTTACTTTTGTCCAACTACTTACTTATCAATTCTCAATATTAATTAATCCCAGTGTCGGTTGCTGGCAAACTCAGCAGCGTATTAAGAAAAAATAACGAATTGCTAGAAAGCCCAGAATCTGGATAATGATCGAGGTGGAGACAGAAAAATTGCTCTACTTAAGCCTGTCTGCCGTAAGCGTCCAATAGTAGATAGGGAGTCAAAAGCGACGCTCAAAGAAAATCCTTCGGTTGTCAGGGAAACGAGAGGATATTTAGTGCGAAATTGAGCCGTAAAAAAACTTAAAATCCCGACAAATATCGTAAAAACTAAGGGGAACACATGACCAAAAAAACCTATGCAACCATAGACGGTAACGAAGCTGTTGCACGCGTTGCCTATCGTCTCAGTGAAGTAATCGCTATTTATCCTATCACTCCCTCCTCGCCTATGGGTGAATGGTCCGATAGTTGGGCAGCCGAACGCAGAGCTAATCTCTGGGGAACCATTCCTTCCGTAATCGAAATGCAGAGCGAAGGTGGGGCAGCGGGAACCCTGCACGGAGCGCTACAAACAGGCTCTTTAACTACCACTTTCACCTCCTCCCAGGGATTACTATTAATGCTCCCCAACTTCTACAAAATTGCTGGGGAATTGACCTCTTCAGTGGTCCATGTGGCGGCCCGTGCTT
This sequence comes from Microcystis sp. MC19, assembly GCF_003019735.1. Taxonomy (NCBI): domain Bacteria; kingdom Bacillati; phylum Cyanobacteriota; class Cyanophyceae; order Chroococcales; family Microcystaceae; genus Microcystis; species Microcystis sp. MC19. Next base: position 4,901,675 of record NZ_CP020664.1, read on the forward strand.
TAGCAGCCCAAGGATTGTCAATTTTTGGGGATCATAGTGATGTCATGTCTGCCAGAAGTACGGGTTGGGCTATGTTAGCGGCTAATTCCGTTCAAGAAGCTCATGATTTGGCCGCTATCGCCACAGCTACCACACTAGAAACACGGCTTCCTTTTCTGCACTTTTTTGATGGTTTTCGTACCAGTCATGAGGTGCAAAAAGTCGAATTAATTAGCGATGAAACTCTCAAAGAACTAATTGATGAAGACCTAATTATTGCCCATCGTCAAAGAGCTTTAACTCCCGATCGACCGGTGTTACGAGGCACGGCACAAAATCCCGATGTTTATTTCCAGGCAAGGGAAAGCGTCAATCCTTTCTATCATGCTTGTCCCGATATCACTCAAAAAATTATGGATCGTTTTGCCCAATTAACAGGACGGCAATACCATCTCTATGAATACCACGGTGCGCCCGATGCCGAAAGAGTGATTATGTTAATGGGATCGGGAGGGGAAACCGTCCATGAAACCGTGGATTATCTCAATCAAAATGGGGCGAAAGTTGGGGTTTTAAAAGTTCGTCTCTATCGTCCCTTTGCCGCCGAAAAATTACTGGCAGCTCTGCCCACCACGGTGAAAAAAATAGCCGTTTTAGATCGCTGTAAAGAACCCGGTGCCGGGGGCGATCCGCTATATTTAGACGTGGTAAATGCCTTTATGGAAGAGTACGAAGGCCAGCTGCCGAAAATTGTGGGAGGACGCTACGGTTTATCTTCCAAAGAATTTACTCCAGCCATGGTTGCTGGCATATTTGATAACTTAAGTCTCGACAAACCGAAAAATCATTTCACTATCGGTATCGTTGATGATCTCACCTTTTCCAGTTTGGAATATGACCGCAGTTTCTCCACTGAACCGGACGAAGTAGTGCGGGCGGTTTTCTACGGTTTAGGTTCCGATGGTACGGTGGGAGCTAACAAAAACTCAATTAAAATTATCGGTGAAGATACTGATAATTATGCCCAGGGTTATTTCGTCTATGATTCCAAAAAATCTGGCTCCGTCACCGTTTCTCACCTACGCTTTGGCCCCCATCCGATTCGCTCTACCTATTTAATCACTGATGCTAACTTTATCGCCTGTCATCAGTGGGAATTTGTCGAACAATTTGATCTGCTAGAAACCGCTAAACCGAACTCAATTTTCCTCCTCAATAGTCCCTATCCACCGGAGGAGGTATTTAGTCGCTTACCCCGCCATCTCCAGCAAACTATCATCGATAAAAATCTGCAAGTTTATACGATTAATGCCACTCAAGTGGCCAAAGAAGCGGGGATGGGCAGTCGGATTAATACCGTGATGCAGGTGTGTTTCTTTGCCCTAGCGGGGGTTTTGTCGCGGGAAGATGCGATCGCACAAATCAAAAAAGCCATCCGCAAGACCTACGGCAAGAAAGGAGAAGAAATCGTGCAGATGAACATCAAAGCTGTGGATTCTGCCCTAGAACACCTCTATCAAGTCCTAATTCCCGCTACTGTCACCCCTGAAGCTTTTGAATTAAGACCAGCGATTCCCGACAACGCACCCGCTTTCGTCCAAGAAGTCCTCGGCAAAATTATCGCCCGTCACGGGGACCAACTGCCCGTTAGCGCCCTTCCCAACGATGGGACCTATCCCACCGCCACTAGCCAATGGGAAAAACGCAATATTGCCCAAGAAATCCCCGTTTGGGATGCGGATGTCTGTGTTCAGTGCGGTAAATGCGTTCTCGTTTGTCCCCACGCCGTTATTCGCTCGAAAGTCTATGATGAGGCCGAATTAGCCACGGCCCCGGAAACCTTTAAAGTCGCTAATGCTAAGGATCACGACTGGAAAGGGCTAAAATTCACCATCCAAGTGGCCGCCGAAGATTGTACCGGTTGCGGTCTCTGCGTTGATGTTTGCCCCGCTAAAAACAAATCGCAACCGCGTCTAAGAGCGATTAATATGGCTCCCCAATTGCCCCTGCGAGAACAGGAACGAGTTAACTGGGATTTCTTCCTTAATTTGCCTAATCCAGACCGATTAAGCCTAAATCTCAATAAAATTAACCATCAGCAAATGCAGGAACCTCTCTTTGAGTTTTCCGGCGCTTGTGCCGGTTGTGGTGAGACTCCCTACGTTAAATTAGTCAGTCAGCTATTTGGCGATCGCATGATAGTGGCTAATGCCACCGGTTGTTCATCTATCTACGGAGGTAATTTACCGACAACGCCCTGGGCAGTTAACGCCGAAGGTCGCGGTCCGGCCTGGTCGAATTCCCTCTTTGAAGATAATGCCGAATTTGGCTTAGGATTCCGAGTTTCCATCGATAAACAGGCAGAATTTGCTGCCGAACTTTTACAAACCCTTGCTAGTGAAATCGGAGAAAGTCTAGCGGCAGATATTCTCAATTGTCACCAAGTGGATGAAGCGGAAATTTACGAACAACGGCATCGGGTAGAGGCCCTAAAATCCCGTTTAGGGCAATTAACCCCGACCACGCAGGTGAAAATGTTGTTATCCGTGGCCGATTATCTAGTCAAGAAAAGCGTCTGGATTGTCGGGGGTGACGGTTGGGCCTACGACATCGGTTATGGTGGCTTGGATCACGTTTTAGCCAGTGGTCGCAATGTGAATATTTTGGTCATGGATACGGAAGTTTACTCGAATACGGGCGGCCAGGCCTCGAAAGCTACTCCTCGCGCCGCCGTAGCTAAATTTGCTTCTGGTGGCAAACCAGGACCGAAAAAAGACCTCGGTTTAATGGCCATGACCTACGGTAACGTCTATGTGGCCAGCGTGGCTATGGGGGCAAGAAACGAGCAAACGATTAAAGCTTTCTTGGAAGCGGAAGCTTATAACGGGCCATCGTTAATTATCGCCTATTCTCACTGTATTGCTCACGGGATCAACATGACCACCGCCATGAACCATCAAAAAGAAGTGGTGGAAAGCGGTCGCTGGTTAATGTACCGTTATCATCCCGATTTAGCTAAAGAAGGCAAAAATCCCCTGCAATTGGACAGCCGTGCGCCTAAACTTACCGTAGCGCAAACTCTCTACTCGGAGAATCGCTTTAAGATGTTGGCCACCAGTAAGCCGGAGGAAGCTAAACGTCTGCTCAAAGAAGCACAAGCAGATGTGGATACGCGCTGGCAAATGTATCAGTATTTAGCAGCAAAAGGTACAGGGAGCAACGAATAGTTATGAATCTACACACTACCTACATGGGTTTACAATTGCGATCGCCGCTAGTCATCGGTGCGGCCGCACCCTTGAGCGAGGATATCGACAATATCAAGAAAATGGAAGACTTTGGAGCCGCTGCCGTGGTTTTACACTCCTTTTTCGAGGAGCAGATTAAACAGGAAAGACTGGCTTTACACCATCATTTTACCCACGGAGCCGAGAGTTTTGCGGAAGCTTTGACTTATTTTCCCGAACCGGAGGTTTTTCACGTTGGTTCCGACGAATATCTCAACCATATTCGCAAAGCCAAAGAAATGGTCGATATTCCCATTATTGCCAGTCTCAACGGTGAGACCTCTGGGGGATGGTTGGAGTATGCCATTCAAATTCAACAAGCGGGCGCTGATGCTTTGGAGTTGAATGTTTATTATGTTCCCAACGACCTAGAATTAACCGGAAATCACGTCGAACAAAACTACGTTGATATCCTCAAAATTGTCAAATCGGAGGTATCAATTCCCGTCTCGATGAAGTTAAGTCCCTACTTTAGCAATACGGCCAATATGGCTAAACAATTAGCGGAAGCGGGGGCCGATGGGTTGGTATTATTTAACCGTTTCTATCAGCCGGATATCGACTTAGAAACCTTAGATGTTCACCCTAATATTATCCTCAGTAATCCCCAAGCAATGCGTTTACCCCTGCGCTGGATTGCCATGCTTTACGGTCGTGTAGCGACGGATTTTGCCGCTACCAGTGGCATTCATAACGCCATCGACGTGATCAAAATGATGATGGTGGGGGCAAAAGCGACCATGTTAGTTAGTGTTTTATTACGCCACGGTTTGGAGGAAATTACCAAGATCGAACAGGGTTTATTGCATTGGTTGGAAGAAAATGAGTACGAATCGATCGAGCAGTTAATTGGCAGTATGAGTCAAATGAATTGCCCGGATCCGACTGCTTTTGAACGGGTACAGTATATGAGAGCTCTGCAAAGTTACGAACCTGTTTGGAAACGTTTTCAAACCGCCGGTAAATAAAAGTGGGAAGCTTTTTTCAGTGTTGCCAAAGGCACGGCGTAGCCGTCCAGTGATCAGTAATCAGTAATCAGTGAACTGAAAACTTAAGTAGGTAGGCGTTAAAAATTATCAGCCACCCCCCTTATCAAGGGGGATCCCCCCGCCTATCGGCACCCCCCTTATCAAGCTATCCATTAGTCAGATCTTTCTTAACAAAAAGAGAAGAAACTTAAAAAAAGGGGAAACGATTGATAGGTATAGTTTTGAAAGAAGGAATTAAGGTGGAGGTAAGCAAAAAAATGGAGAAATGGGCAGCCCAAGAATTACAGTATGCAGACCTAGGGGACACCAGAAGAAAGAAAAGGTTAATCAGTATCGTAGAAAACTTGGCCAGCCAACCTAGTACAAGTGTGCCACAAGCTTCGGGAAATCTAGCCGCCGCCAGTGCCACCTACGACTTTTGGAATTCCCCCTATTTTCACCCCTCAGATATAATTGCCGCCCAAGCTAAAAGTACAGTAGAAAGAATCAAAGAACATCCAATAGTTTTGGCAGTGCAAGACACAACAAGTTTAGACTTTACGACGCAAAAAGCCAAAAAAGGAATGGGTTATCTAGATTGTAAAACATCCTTTGGTCTCAAAGTTCATACCACCTTAGGAGTCTCAGCGCAAGGAGTACCTTTAGGACTGATTAATCAATATGTCTGGGCAAGAGAAGAAAAGAATTTAGGGATTGCCAAGCAAAGAAAAAAAAGAGAAACTCAAGAAAAAGAAAGTCAAAGATGGTTAGATTCTTTGTCAGAAACACAACAACAAATACCCGAAGAAATTCAAGTAGTAACAATCGGAGATTCTGAGGCAGACATATTTGATTTATTTGCCCAGTCAAGAAATCCTAACTCTCATTTATTAATTCGAGGAACTCATAACCGAAAAGTTAACTATCTCGAAGACAAGCAAAGGTCAGGGCATCCAGAGACTAAATATTTACATCAATCCATCAGAGAAATAAAAGCCTGTGGTAGCCTAGATGTGCAAGTAAAACGCAATCCTAATCACGAGGCTAGACTAGCTAAACTAACAGTTAGATTTGCCAGTTTTGAAATACAAGTACCTAAGCATCACTCGAAAGCGAACCCTCGTCAACCGGTCAAATTACAGGTAATTTTAGCTGAAGAAGAAAATCCGCGTCCTGGAGTTAATCCTATCAGTTGGCTCCTCTTAACTAGCCTAGACATTAGTAGCTTTGAATCAGCGATAACCTGTGTGCGCTGGTATAGTTATCGCTGGTTAATAGAACGCTATCATTTTGTTTTAAAAAGTGGTTGTGGATTAGAAAAACTGCAATTAGAAACGGGTCGGAGAATTGAGATGGCCTTAGCTACCTATTCAATTGTAGCTTGGAGATTACTTTGGTTAACCTATCAAGCACGCTTACACGGAGAGGAGAGTTGTGAAAGTTTTTTGGAAGAACATGAATGGCAATCTTTGTGTGCCACTATTCATAAAAAGAGTCCGCCACCTAAAAAGCCGCCCTCCTTTCGAGAAGCGGTCAGAATGATTGCTTCTCTTGGGGGGTTTTTAGGTAGAAAAGGTGACGGTGAACCAGGTGTTAAAACTATTTGGTTGGGACTGCGAAGGTTACATGATATCAGCGAGACTTGGAAACTGTCTCATCAAATTAGTTCCCCCATAGAACCCCCTTGAGCCATCTGGCACACTTTTCTCTTTTTGTCAAATTTTATGTTAAGAAAGATGTGACTAATGGATAGCTTATCAAGGGGGGCAGGGGGGATCGAACCTAAAATCGATTTTTAATTTAATTATAACCAGCTACTTAACTGAAAACTGAAAACTTACATCTGATCACTGATAACTGATAACTGACAAAAAAATCCTGGAGGATGTAACCATGAACGAGAATCAAAAGAAAAAAATCGGCATTCTGACCAGTGGTGGCGATTGCCCGGGGTTAAATGCGGTAATTCGTGCCGTGGTGAAAGCATCAAAACTCAAGGGTTGGGATGTGTACGGCATTCCCTACGGGACCGACGGTTTTATGCAGATTGCTGAGGGGAAATATCACCCCCAAGATTTGATCCTGACTCAGCATGGCTATGACCTACCCGGGATCTTGAAAGGATTAGACGTTTTGCAGTTTCTTAGTGGTAGTGTTTTGGGTTCTTTGAGCAAAGGACATCCCGAAAACCCAGAAATTGCCACGAAAATCCTGCAAGGATACGAAATGCTAGGATTAGATGCCCTGATCGTCGTCGGGGGCGATGGGAGCGTCGATATCATCTACGATCTCGCCCAGAAAGGCAACTGGAATATTATCGCGGTTCCCAAAACCATCGATAATGACGTTCCCTATACGGAATGGTCCGTCGGTTTTACCACTGCCGTGGATATCGTCACTCAAGCTTTGTATGATCTCACCTTTACCGCCGCTAGTCACGAAAGGGTGATGATTGTGCAGGTTATGGGTAGAGATGCCGGTCATTTGGCCCTTCATGCGGGGATTGCCGGGGGGGCCGATGCGATTTTTATTCCCGAATTAACCCCGGCTCTCACTCCCGAAATTATCGACGGTTGTTGTGATCATTTGGCACAATTACGGGCCCAAGGTCGTAAATTCGCTCTCATTGTCATTTCTGAGGGGGTTAAAAACGAAGATAACCAAAAAGAGAAGTATATTGGCGATTATTTAGAAAAATTGATAGTTGACAAAACTCGCTCTTTATGCGTTACCGATCCCGTCTTCTGTTATCTCAATTCCATGGATGTGCGGGCCATGTCTTTGGGACACCTGCAAAGAAGTCGTCCTCCTTTGGCCATGGATCGACTGTTAGCCACGGCTTTTGGCATTAAGGCTGTAGAATTAATTGAACAGGGAAAACTCGATCGCGTGGTGATTTGGCGCGGGGGACAAGTGCGTAGTTTGCCACTGAAACCAGTGATCAAAATTATCAAACAATGTCATCAAGAAAATCGCTGTGCCTATCCCGTGGCTCCTGATGGTTTTATTGTGAAAACAGCCCGTTCTTTGGGAATTTACCTAGGGGAAAATACCACGACCACGACCGAGACGACAGTAGTTCCGCAAGCTGTGGAGGTGTTGGTTTAGTTATAATAAAGCGAGAAGGGTTGCTCATACCTTCTCGCTTTGTTAATTGGTTAAGATTAGGCATTTCTAAACGCTACAATTACGGGAGATACTGACAGCTACTGTAGAAATTAAGAAACTTTTTAAAAGAGTGTAATTAGGGCTTGCTGAATAAATGTGAAATATAGACGAGGTAAGGGTTTTAGGGGCCTATTTTGCGAAACAGGTGCAAGATTTTGAGAGAATCGTGGTTGAAAACCTTGCATCTTCGGGGCGAAGCATTCGGGCATAACCTATCGCTGAAACCGTAGATTTCCTATCCGAATGCTTCGCCCCTACTTTTTCAGCCAGCCCTAATTAATTTTCTGAGCATAAACTTTTATTATCGGCCCGCGTCCTGTAGGGGCGAAGCATTCGGGCAATAACCTATAGGTGAAACCAGAGATTTTCTATCCGAATGCTTCGCCCGTACTTTTTGCCGCAAACCCTACATAAAGATTTCTACTATCAGTGATGAGGTTATAAGATTGAACTATTGGACAAGCTTCAATGAGATGTCTAATCTCTTGAAAATATTCATTAATCAACAAATTCTATCTCCTCAATTTCTTCTTTGTCTTGCAGTAAAGCTTCTATAGCGGTGTGCAGTCGTATGAGGTACAGTGTCACGAGCTATAAACCATGCTAGGCAAGGCTTGGTCTGTATCTCACTCAAGCGCTTACCGCTATAGCATCCAAGCTTCTCCCATCCATTCATCAAAGTCTAAGGTATGCTGCAATTCATTGTTTTCAAATCGTCTGAGAAATTCTTGTGTCTGCATTTGATACTTAGGGTCTGCTGAAAAAGTCATTGAAAAGTACAGGTCTCTTAATCAATGATTTCACTTAGCTACAAGCATAAGCTTTAGTTGTTGATTAATTTTTAAATTATAACTTATCCTAATCATTGACCGAGAAAAAGTGCTGTTTTTCCATTTCAGACATAAAAAAGCCCAAAAAACCTGCCTCAACAGGTTAGAAAGATTCATGACTAAAAAAGTAATAGCAATCGCTGAAAAGGAAGTATGAGGAAGTTTAGCCATCACTTTACCTAAGCTAAATCTTCTTTTCCCCTGTCCAAATTTGCCCTCTATACAATTCCGAATCCTCTCATCATCGGTAGCTTGTTTCTTTTGTTCTTTACTAACATTTTTGGCTGGTCTTCCTAATGGGGGACCACTGATTCTGATTCCCCTTTCTTTACACCAAGCTCTGTTTTCTCTGGTTCGATAAATTTTGTCCACATGAACTGATTCTGGATAGTATCCTGTATAGTCATAATAAGCTTCTATTTGTGCTTTTAAATCTCCCGATTCATTAAAGTTATCCCAACTAATCCGGTCTAAAAATATGTAACCATCTATACAGCTTGCTGAGAATTTAGCCCCAAATTCTACGGGTTTTCCAGCTTTTCCTCTGACTATCGGACGGATATGGGGTTGAGTTAAGCTGACAATTCTGTCTTCAATACTCTGTTTGTTATTTTGGTACATCCAGAGTTGTTGGCGATCAACTTCTGTGACTACTAATAACAGCTTATAGTCTCTTTTTTTCAAGCTTTGTAGCGAGGCTCCTTCTGCTAAAAGTTGTTCAATATGGTCGAGATTTCTTTTTAGATATTGCAGTTGTCTTTTCAGAGCTTTTCGTCTTTGTTTGACGGTAGGTTTTCTTTTTTTTGCTACTTCTAAATAACTTTTTCTGGCTAGGAGACGATAGGTTCTCGGTTTTTGAACAAGTTTTCCTTTTAAAGTTTCATAGAGAATATCAATAATTTTTTCGGTTTGTTTTCTTCCTTGATTTAACAGGTTTAAATCCGTAGGATAACTAATATCTGCGGGCGCACAACTGGCATCTAAAATTAATTTACCTCGATTTTCTGGTTGACTTTGGGTTTCGCTCTCTAACTTTTTTTCGGTGTTTTCTTCTTCTTTTATTTCTCTCGAATTTTTGACCATAAAGCGATTCACTTTATTAATTAGTTCCAGAGTAATTCTTTCTCGAAAGTGAACCAACATTGACGCTTCAAACCGGGGTTCATTGCTGTAGGATGAAAACCCCAAGAAGTATTGTAAATAAGGATTTTCTTTGATTTGTTCTACCGTTTCTCTATCGCTTGTTCCTAATTTTTCTTTAATAATTAATGCTCCGAGTGCTGTCCTGAATGTTTTGGCGGGTGTGCCCATTTCTTCTGAAAAAAGTGATGCGTATTCCGCTTCAAATTCTGACCAGGGAATGAGGTTGGCCATAATTACCCAACGATTGTCTTGGGATAATTTCCCCTCAAAGGGCAGCTCGAATTTTTCTGGTGGGGTTGAGGGTAACTCGCTTTTACGGTACATTAGCACTAATTAGAGAAGATGCAAGGGTGATGCAAGGGTTTTAAGAGATTCTAGCAGATTTAAGTGCATTTGGGAAGCTCTCAATCAAGCTAAAAGCCCTTTCCTGTAAGGTTTTTACCATTATTCAGCAAACCCTACTTAAGTAGGTAGGCGTTAAAAATCATCAGACACCCCCCTTATCAAGGGGGGCAGGGGGGATCGGCACCCCCCTTATCAACTATCCATTAGTCAGATCTTTCTTAACAAAAAGAGAAGAAACTTAAAAAAAGGGGAAACGATTGATAGGTATAGTTTTGAAAGAAGGAATTAAGGTGGAGGTAAGCAAAAAAATGGAGAAATGGGCAGCCCAAGAATTACAGTATGCAGACCTAGGGGACACCAGAAGAAAGAAAAGGTTAATCAGTATCGTAGAAAACTTGGCCAGTCAACCTAGTACAAGTGTGCCACAAGCTTCGGGAAATCTAGCCGCCGCCAGTGCCACCTACGACTTTTGGAATTCCCCCTATTTTCACCCCTCAGATATAATTGCCGCCCAAGCCAAAAGTACAGTAGAAAGAATCAAAGAACATCCAATAGTTTTGGCAGTGCAAGACACAACAAGTTTAGACTTTACGACGCAAAAAGCCAAAAAAGGAATGGGTTATCTAGATTGTAAAACATCCTTTGGTCTCAAAGTTCATACCACATTAGGAGTCTCAGCGCAAGGAGTACCTTTAGGACTGATTAATCAATATGTCTGGGCAAGAGAAGAAAAGAATTTAGGGATTGCCAAGCAAAGAAAAAAAAGAGAAACTCAAGAAAAAGAAAGTCAAAGATGGTTAGATTCTTTGTCAGAAACACAACAACAAATACCCGAAGAAATTCAAGTAGTAACAATCGGAGATTCTGAGGCAGACATATTTGATTTATTTGCCCAGTCAAGAAATCCTAACTCTCATTTATTAATTCGAGGAACTCATAACCGAAAAGTTAACTATCTCGAAGACAAGCAAAGGTCAGGGCATCCAGAGACTAAATATTTACATCAATCCATCAGAGAAATAAAAGCCTGTGGTAGCCTAGATGTGCAAGTAAAACGCAATCCTAATCACGAGGCTAGACTAGCTAAACTAACAGTTAGATTTGCCAGTTTTGAAATACAAGTACCTAAGCATCACTCGAAAGCGAACCCTCGTCAACCGGTCAAATTACAGGTAATTTTAGCTGAAGAAGAAAATCCGCGTCCTGGAGTTAATCCTATCAGTTGGCTCCTCTTAACTAGCCTAGACATTAGTAGCTTTGAATCAGCGATAACCTGTGTGCGCTGGTATAGTTATCGCTGGTTAATAGAACGCTATCATTTTGTTTTAAAAAGTGGTTGTGGATTAGAAAAACTGCAATTAGAAACGGGTCGGAGAATTGAGATGGCCTTAGCTACCTATTCAATTGTAGCTTGGAGATTACTTTGGTTAACCTATCAAGCACGCTTACACGGAGAGGAGAGTTGTGAAAGTTTTTTGGAAGAACATGAATGGCAATCTTTGTGTGCCACTATTCATAAAAAGAGTCCGCCACCTAAAAAGCCGCCCTCCTTTCGAGAAGCGGTCAGAATGATTGCTTCTCTTGGGGGGTTTTTAGGTAGAAAAGGTGACGGTGAACCAGGTGTTAAAACTATTTGGTTGGGACTGCGAAGGTTACATGATATCAGCGAGACTTGGAAACTGTCTCATCAAATTAGTTCCCCCATAGAACCCCCTTGAGCCATCTGGCACACTTTTCTCTTTTTGTCAAATTTTATGTTAAGAAAGATGTGACTAATGGATAGCTTATCAAGGGGGGCAGGGGGGATCGAACCTAAAATCCATTTTTAATTTAATTATAACCAGCTACTTATTTTCAAAAAAAGTTATTCGTTCTTGGGTGCGCTTAATTCCTTCTTGAAGTTCTTGCAGTCTTTCGGTTAATGCGTCTTCAATAAATTTTTTTAAGGAGTTTAGATGTTTAGAACTCAGTTTTACTTCAGCCATAATGCTTCCGAGTCGATAATCGCTGCTGTTTGCCATTCGTCAGTCCATCCTAATTCTAGTTCATCTACTGCTAAAAAAGCTTGGGCGAGTTCTTCTGCTTCTTGTTGTTGTCGCCATTGTTGTAAAATTGAGGCGATGAAAATGCTTTTATCTTCTACTTTCTGGTCTAGGTAATTAACCAGTTCATCGGGTAAAGAAATGGAGATTTTAGCCATTGTTATCTCTTTGGCTATTTGATTCTAATATAGACTATTTTGATTGAGATAAAATAACAGAATTAAGGGGGAAAGATTCAGTTTCTAAACGAGTTAAATCAACAATTTGACTAGCTTGATCAATATCAATTCCAACTAATTTTCCTTCGCTATCAAAATCTAAAACAATATCAGGGGCGATTTCTTGAGAATCGGTGCTTGTTTTTTCTGATAGGCTAATGTATAGAGAATCGGTTTCAGGATAATAACTAAATTTCATTTTTTACTCCTTAAAGTTACGATCTGGGAAGGCGTTATGAATGGTTTCTCCATCATCTAGAGTGACAACTCGCAAGTATTTTCCTAATTCGGGAATGTATAACCAATGACGAATGCGTCCATTTGGTTCTATTTCTCGTCTAACTGGATTCTGGATAGCCTGTTGACACCATTCTCGCTTAAGATAGGGTCTTTTGACCAAGACTTGTTCTTCAAAGTAGCGGGTAGTTTTCATTCATCATTTTTCTGATCGATTCCTTCTATCATAATTTTAACGAAATTTAGATAAATTTCCCCAGATAATAAATTCTCCCCCCTTTTTAAGGGGGGCAGGGGGGGGATCAAATCCCATCACACAAACCCCTATCCTCCTCCCTAACACCAGAATTAGGATTCTGCAAATAAGCCCGCACCCAATCGCAACTACGCCCCATTAAATCACTTAAACCCCAGTCTGTCCCAAGATTCCAGAGTTTGATAGTGTTGTCCCAACTACCGCTCACCAAAGTCTTGCCGTCGGGACTAAAATTAACGCTTATGACAGCGCTATCATGCCCCTTGAGGGTGCGGATTTCTTGGCCTGTTTCTACATTCCAGAGTTTGATGGTGTTGTCCCAACTACCGCTCACCAATGTCTTGCCGTCGGGGCTAAAATTAACGCTTGTGACCCAGTTATCATGCCCCTTGAGGGTGCGGATTTCTTGGCCTGTTTCTACATTCCAGAGTTTGATAGTGTTGTCCTCACTACCGCTCACCAAAGTCTTGCCGTCGGGACTAAAATCAACGCTATAGACAGCGCTATCATGCCCCTTGAGGGTGCGGATTTCTTTGCCTGTTTCTACATTCCAGAGTTTGATGGTGTTGTCAGCACTACCGCTCACCAATGTCTTGCCGTCGGGACTAAAATTAACGCTATTGACGTTGTCATCATGCCCCTTAAGGGTGCGGATTTCTTGGCCTGTTGACCCATTCCAGAGTTTGATAGTCTTGTTATCACTACCGCTCACCAATGTCTTGCCGTCGGGGCTAAAATTAACGCTTGTGACACGGTAATCATGCCCCTTGAGGGTGCGGATTTCTTTGCCTGTTTCTACATTCCAGAGTTTGATAGTCTTGTCATCACTACCGCTCACCAAAGTCTTGCCGTCGGAGCTAAAATTAACGCTATTGACAGGCTCATCATGCCCATGGAGGGTGCGGATTTCTTGGCCTGTTTCTACATTCCAGAGTTTGATAGTCTTGTCCCCACTACCGCTCACTAAAGTCTTGCCGTCGGGACTAAAATTAACACTATTGACAGGCTCATCATGCCCCTTGAGGGTGCGGATTTCTTGGCCTGTTTCTACATCCCAGAGTTTGATAGTCTTGTCATAACTACCGCTCACTAAAGTCTTGCCGTCGGGACTAAAATTAACAACGCTTATGACATTGCCATCATGCCACTTGAGGATGCGGATTTCTTGGCCTGTTGACCCATTCCAGAATCTGATAGTCTTGTCCCCACTACCGCTCACCAATGTCTTGCCGTCGGGACTAAAATTAAAGCTTTCGACATCGCTATCATGCCCCTTGAGGGTGCGGATTTCTTGGCCTGTTGACCCATTCCAGAGTTTGATAGTCCCGTCCCAACTACCGCTCACCAATGTCTTGCCGTCAGGACTAAAATTAAAGCTTTCGACATCGCTATCATGCCCCTTGAGGGTGCGGATTTCTTGGCCTGTTGACCCATTCCAGAGTTTGATAGTCGTGTCAACACTACCGCTCACCAAAGTCTTGCCGTCGGGACTAAAATTAACGCTTATGACAGGGCGATCATGCCCCTTAAGGGTGCGGATTTCCTTGCCTGTTTCTACATTCCAGAGTTTGATAGTGTTGTCCCAACTACCGCTCACCAAAGTCTTGCCGTCGGGACTAAAATTAACGCTTGAGACAAAGTTATCATGCCCCTTAAGGGTGCGGATTTCCTTGCCTGTTTCTACATTCCAGAGTTTGATGGTGTTGTCATAACTACCGCTCACCAAAGTCTTGCCGTCGGGACTAAAATTAACGCTATAGACAGCGCTATCATGCCCCTTGAGGGTGCGGATTTCTTGGCCTGTTTCTACATTCCAGAGTTTGATGGTGTTGTCATAACTACCGCTCACCAAAGTCTTGCCGTCGGGACTAAAATTAACGCTATTGACACTGCCATTATGCCCTACTAAGCGATTAGATTCCCTTCCTTCATTCATAATCTTCTGCAAAGCATCAATTACCTTCGTGTTGCTTGCGTTGTGTTTCTGCAAAATTTTTCCTGCCTTAATCGCTTCAACAATAGCATCTAATTCTTTTCCCTCTTCATTAAAGAGATGCAAAGAATAACCACTGAGAGAATTTGCTAAACTAAGTTCTGTATCAACTTCGCGCCGTTTTCTTTCTGCTTCGATTTTTTCTCGTTGCTTTTGATAGTGATAACTAGCTTTAATAAATTTTACGGCTACATCATCTAAATTAGAAAGTGATTTTTCTTTGATAAGATTGACAATCCTTTTCAGTTTAGAACCTCCCCAAAGCTCACTACTCGCTTTTACTGCATCTTGCTTCTGTAAATCATCCCACTGTTTAGCATCAGCATATAAACGACTTCTCAGAACAATTATCTCCTCTTTTTCTCGAATTAAATCCTGTAACACTTTCCAAGAACGTAATAACGCCTCATGTGCCACCTCAACCGTTGCTTTCCCGTCTTCTCCCTTACTCACCAAAAGACGATTATCTATCAATTGATAGAGAACCTCCCTTTGCATTTCCTCCTGTTCAAAACTCGATTTATCCGCCCTTCTGCTAACCGCTTTTTCCCCTTCTAAACTAATTAACTCTAGAAAAATTTCCTCTGCTGCTTTCCGTTGCTGTTCATTAAATTGACCATAAATTTTATCCGCTTGTTTTTCTAGCGCACCCGTTACCCCACCAATCTCTTGATAAGTCTTAATATTTAAAACCCGCTCTTGAATATGATTTTTTTGCCACAATAAATCTAACGTATATTGTAACAGAGGTAAAGAGCCAGCCTGTTCATAAAAATCGGCAATAATTTGATTAATTAATCCCTT
Source organism: Microcystis sp. MC19 (assembly GCF_003019735.1). NCBI lineage: Bacteria > Bacillati > Cyanobacteriota > Cyanophyceae > Chroococcales > Microcystaceae > Microcystis > Microcystis sp. MC19. The sequence continues at coordinate 4,916,945 of NZ_CP020664.1, forward strand.
TTCAAAGATTACCCCATTTCTCGCCGCCGGTTCAGCAATAGCTAATCTTAACTGACTTTCATCCATATCCGTTAACATCTTGCTATACTGATCATGGATTTTTCCTAAACTGGGATAAGGACTTAATTTATCTAAAAAATCCGCCATTATCGTCATCACAATTTTGACTAAACTATCATTATTTTCAATTAATTTAATCAAACTTTTAATAAAAATATCTCTTTCTGTCTTCGGTGTACGAGTAAATAATTCCTCAAATTGATCAATAAAAATAAACCATAAATCAGAATTATTTTTTAATCCTTTAACCACATTAATTAAAGTCTCTTCCTTAACAGCTTGTGCTAATTTCGCTTGGGATTGTGTATATCTATTTGCCAAAAGACAACCATAGAAAGACTCAAAGGGATTAACATCAGGAACAAAAGTTAAATTAACCAATTTATTCGCGCCAAAATTATCCTTTAACTTAGGAATTAAACCCGCTTGCACGAGAGAAGACTTACCGCTTCCCGACGCACCTAAAAGCAATAAAACATTCTTTTGCTTTAAATAATCGGTTAACTCAATAATCCAATTATCTCGCCCAAAAAACCTATCCTTATCATCTACTTCAAACTTCCTTAAACCCAAATAAGGTGAACCCGTAATTAAAGTTTGAGACTGAATCTCAACTCCTGACTTTTGGGTGATAATATATTGATTGATTACACCACCACTAATATCACCCGCAATTCCCTTAAATTCACCATCACCGCTAAGACCTTTAACATCACCTCCTATTTCTGAATAATAACTTTTATCAGTCATTTTTGCTACCCCAAAACTATTCTTTTCAAGTTAAATTTAAATTGCAGTTTTAGAATTAGCACTCTTTAAGGACTTCCTACTAAACCAAACAATTTAGCCAAACCGCCTAAAATCGTTACAATTAAAGCAACTAAAATCCCTCGACTGACAAACTCTTGATTCTCTAAGCGCTTTTCCACGCCATCATTTTTTCCCTCTAGACGCTTCTCAATACCATCAATTTTTTCCTCCAGACGCTTCTCGACACCATCAATTTTTTCCTCCAGACGCTTCTCGACACCATCAATTTTTACCTCCAGACGCTTCTCGACACCATCAATTTTTACCTCCAGACGCTTAATTTCACCTTTAACTTCACTAAGTTCAATCTTAATATCAGTAACATCTTTTTGAAGATTGTCTAACTTTTGATTGATTTGAATTAGAAAATCTTTAAGTTCTACCTCAACAGTAATTGACATAAATTTCCCCCCTAAATAATCCTCAACTAATTAATCTTCTGACTAATATTTCCACCACTAATATCTCCTGCAATTCCCTTAAAAGTACCATCTCCCACCATTCCCTTAATATCATCACCAACATTAATATTATACTTACCTGCGGCAAATTCTTCAGGTTTTAATTGCTTGAGTAATGCTTCTGCTGTCTTAATAACCTCTGCATCTCTATCAATTTTTGCTTCAAGTAACTCTTCTTTGAGCAGTGTTTTTACCCCCTCTGAATCTGGTTTTTTCTCATGTTTATCGACGATATCACTATCATCTGTTTTCCCTTTTTCTGCAAATTTCTTCTTAATCAACGCTTTTAAACCCTCATAAGCATCCTTAACGGCTGTTCCTGCCGTATCCTTAGCAGCAGCAACCGCACCGGCAGTCAATGCAGCGAGAATTAGAGAAATCGGTTCCATTGCCTGAGACTCCAAATTAGATATTGCTGACTCAATTTTAGATCAAAGCAAAGTATCTGACGCAATTATGGCGCAGGTATTGGGTGCAAATGGCTTGCTCGTCGGGGTTGTTGGCTACTACTGCAAGCTGGACGTAGGGTAGCGACAGAAGGTGTAAATCCCACCGTCATCGATGCCCTGCTTGTTCGGTAAAAATCGTTCGCACTGAGGGATGATTGCGACGGGATAGCCGAAAATCTGGACAAAACTGGGAGTAGCAGTCCTCTGGATGCGCCCAATCAAGCGCACACTCAGATGAAAATTGCTCAAATTCACTTTAACCTAGATTTGTAGAAGTTGGATTAAATTATCTCAAGGGAACAAAACCGGCTTTTTCAATTAATTCCTGTCCTTGATCGGTTAATAGTAGATCAGCGTAGGCTTCCCCCGCTTGTTCGTCTAATTGACCATTTTGTTTGATAATAACAAAAAGACGACGGGTGATCGGGTATTCTCCCTTTTGAAAAGCTAATTCATTCAGTTGATTACGCTTCTGGGGACATTGGGAAGACGGGATCGAAGGTTCTTGATAGGGGGCAACTAACTTATTTTCGCTTTTACCGAGGGGTAAAGTTTTAATTCCACACTGGGGAACTACTTCCGGTGCAGAAGCATAGTAAATTCCTCCCGGATTTTGGGAAACTTTTCTGAGAGCGGGAGTCGTGCTATAAACGTACTCAATATTATCCCCAAAATCGGCTTTTTCTAAAACCTGATCGATAAAAAATTCCACGGTTCCCCCATCTTCCTTGCGTCGGGAATAGGGAATAATGGCTAAATTAGTCCCGCCCACTTGCCGCCAATTGCGAATTTTTCCTGTATAAATATCTTTTAACTGGGTAATTGTTAGACCGGAAACCGGTAAATCAGGATGAACTGCGATCGCAATTCCATCGATAGCCACGGGAACCTCTTTTAAGGTCAATCCCCGTTGTTGAGCGCGTTGTATTTCCTCATCTTTGAGCGATCGAGATGCTTGGGAAAAAGCCAATTGATTCTCGATTAACATCCGAATACCGCTGCCGGTGCCGGGGGTTCCCGTAGTGGGATCGGTATAGACAAGGCGAAATTTCGGCCAGACTTGCTGGATAATAAAGTCCACTTCCGGCTCTCCCAGCTTTGGTGGGTAAAATGTATTCTAAGATACATTTCTCAAGAGCGAGGGGGTGGAACGAACCACAAAGACACAAAGGACACAAAGATCGATCCTATGTCAATTAAACTTATCACACAGAACCTAGAAGAGCCCACTTCCTTGCGAATCGGGGCCCAAGTGGTACTTCCCCCGTAGTTAAATAATCCTTCCGGGACATTTTTAACTGCACCTAAAGTTTCAGAAATTTGACTATTCGAGGAGGAAGAATTAGATCGATCATTGAGATTGGGAAAGGTTTTGTTGAGCAACCACCAAGCAATTCCTCCTAAAAGTGCCGATGTCACCATAACCGTCAACAGCAGCGGAAGAATTTCATTTTTCTGGGACATAAAATCAGGATCAGGCTTCGGACTACTTTAATGATAATCCCAGCTTTTTTTAATGACCCTAACTTTTACAATTCTTTCGGGTTGTGCCAAGGGTTAAGGATAAACCATAGAGACACGAACAACAGAAAGGAGAGGATAGATTCGATGAGTAATACTAAACCCGGTTATTAAAAACTGATTATTTATTCTCCCTTTTGCCTCTTGCCTCTTGCATGAGTGCCTGTCCTGATATGTAAGCCTATACTCAACGGATTTAGTATAAAACCTATCAGACAAAGGACAAGATAGCGATATAACCTGCTTGAGCATCTTCTCCTGTTGACTGGCTACAGACCTTCGAACAGCAAAAAACTTGAACAACAAAAACTAGAACAGCAAGGGATGGAGGCAACCCCATCCCCAAACTAGACAATTATGCTATTCTTTTTTATACATCACCTCCACCACGGTATGTACGTTACCTCTGGGATGAAAATCCCCCTTAACTTTCATCTGCAAGGGTTCGCAAGCGGCCACCAAATCATCTAAAATTTGGTTAATTGCTTCTTCGTGGGAAATATAACGATCGCGATAACTATTAATATAAAGTTTAATCGCCTTTAATTCCATCACCTTTTGATCGGGAACGTAGCTAAGATAAATGGTGGCAAAATCAGGATAACCGGAAAAGGGACACTTACAGGTATATTCCGGCAGAGTGATCTGAATATCGTAATTTCTGCCAGGACGTGGATTGGGGAAAGTAATTAATGTTCCTTCGGCAATTTCTCTTTCCCCGTACTTAACCTCAATTTTTTCGGAAGACTGAACCATGTTTTTTCCTAACTAGACAATGTTTCCTATCATAGCTGGAATATTCTCTCAAGAGGCGTTACCGAATCAACAGATGAATAGTAACTCCTGCATCCTATTGACAAATTAGCTTAGTCCAGGGTTGAAAGAATGCCGAGAAGACAATGCAGACTTAAAATCAGCCAAGTCGAATTTTCAGGTAAAAAATGCTCTATGATTAACTCTAAAGATACTGTAAAACTGGTTTCATGCTCTCCGAGATTAAAAACATAGCCGAGAGTCTCGCACCCCGATTAGTGGAGATTCGCCGCCACATTCACGCGAATCCAGAGTTAAGCGGGCAAGAATATCAAACTGCCGCCTATATTGCTGGGGTTTTGTCTTCCTGTGGTCTATCGGTGCAGGAGGCAGTGGGAAAAACGGGAGTTAAGGGAGAATTGGCCGGAAAAGGCAGTGATCGAAGGATTTTAGCCATCCGGGCCGATATGGATGCCCTACCGATCCAAGAAAGAACCGATTTAGACTTTGCTTCCCGTAAACCGGGGATTATGCACGCCTGCGGTCACGATGTTCATGCTACCGTCGGTTTAGGGGTGGCGATGGTGCTTTCCCGTCTCTCGGAACCTTTGGGGGGAAAAATACGCTTTCTCTTTCAACCGGCAGAGGAAATCGCTCAAGGGGCCAGTTGGATGATTCGGGAGGGGGTGATGCGGGATGTCAGTGCCGTTTTCGGGCTGCACGTTTTCCCCTCGATTCCGGCCCGATCGATCGGGGTTCGTTACGGGGCCTTAACCGCGGCTGCCGACGATCTGGAGATCTTTATTCAAGGGGAATCCGGCCACGGGGCCCGGCCCCACGAGGCCATTGATGCTATCTGGATCGCTTCCCAAGTAATCACCACTTTGCAACAGGCAATTAGTCGGACTCAAAACCCCTTGCGTCCCATTGTCCTCACCATCGGCCAGATTAGCGGTGGTCGCGCCCCCAACGTCATCGCCGATCAGGTACGCATGGCGGGAACCGTGCGATCGCTGCACCCAGAAACCCACGCCCATCTCCCAGAATGGATCGAGGGTTTGGTCACGAATGTCTGTAGCACATATAACGCTAAATGTCAAGTAAAATATCGTCGGGGCGTGCCATCGGTACAAAATGACCAATTTTTAACCCGTTTGGTGGAAGAAGCTGGTTTAGAAGCTTGGGGACAGGATCGGGTTTTAATTCTCTCGGAACCCTCCATGGGGGCCGAGGATTTTTCCCTTTATTTGCAACAGGCCCCGGGGACAATGTTCCGTCTGGGAGTGGGTTCTCCTCACCTCCTCAATCCCCCCCTTCACCATCCGGAATTTTTAGTGGATGAGTCGGCAATTCTGACGGGAGTGATTACTTTGGCCTACGCGGCCTATAAATATTGGCAAAGGGAAGGTTAAACCGGTTTTTCAAGATAATTTTATGGAAATTTGGGAAGATTTAGCTATTATAGCTTGGACAGAATTGCTGCTGGATAGTTATGAACAGTTAATCGGGCGATCGCTTTTGCCCCGGATCGGTACTGGCAAAGAACAGAGTAAAATGCTCTTTTATGCCCCTTTTGTGCTAGTTTCCCACGGTACACAAACTAATCCGATCTTCAATTATGGTAATCGCGGTGCCCTCGATCTCTGGGGTTTAACTTGGCCAGAATTATTAACAACTCCTTCGCGAGCAACGGTACAGGGGGAGGAACCCGCCCAAGAACGCCAAAAAATGCTGGATTTAGTCAAAAAACAGGGCTATATCAACGATTATCACGGGGTAAGGATCACGAAAAATGGTCAACTATTTCGCATTGAAAAAGCGATCGTTTGGAATATCATCGATCGTGATGGCATTTATTGCGGACAGGCTGCCACTTTTGCCGATTGGATTTTTCTCTGATTTAAGCTCCCCGCTCCCTTCTCCCCGCTCCCTTCTCCCTAATCCATAATTCATAATTCCCTCTCCCCACTTCCCAATTCATAATTCATAATTTATAATTCATAATTCATAATTCCCTCTCCCCACTTCCCAATTCATAATTCATAATTCATAATTCCCTCTCCCCACTTCCCAATTCATAATTCATAATTCATAATTTATAATTCATAATTCCCCACTTCCCCACAGTATCGCCCAAATATGACCAACTCAGACCGAATTATTGTTCCTCTTGATGTGCCGGATTTAGAATCAGCGATCGCAATGCTCGATCTGCTGCCAGAAGTCAATTTTTGGAAAGTGGGACTAGAATTATTTGTCAGTAGCGGTGCAGAAATTCTAGGGATTCTGCAAGAAAGACAAAAAAAGAGCTTTCTCGATCTAAAATTTCATGATATTCCCAATACGGTCGCCGGGGCCTGTCGTTCCGCCAGTCGCTATCGAGTGGATTTACTCACCCTCCACGCAACAGCCGGACGGCAAGCAATGACGGCAGCTAAGGCGGCAATCTCTGACCTGCTATCCCCGCCAAAACTTCTCGCTATCACCGTTTTAACCAGCCTTAACGCCCGCGAATTAGCCTTCGACCTCAAAATTCCCCTAGAACTATCGGAATATGCCTTAAATCTGGCATTATTGGCCAAGGAATCGGGAATTGATGGGGCGGTTTGTTCTCCCCAAGAAGTGGCGCAATTACGTCGCGTCTGTGGAAAGGATTTTCTCTTAGTTTGCCCCGGAGTTCGTCCCTCCTGGTCAAGCAAAGGGGATCAAAGTCGGGTGATGACTCCGGCCCAAGCGCTTAAAGCTGGGGCTGATTATCTAGTAATTGGACGACCGATCACCGGTGCGGAGGAGCCAAAGGTAGCATGGGCAAAAATTTGTCACGAATTAGCCGATATTTAGGGGTATTACTGGTTATTTTCGGGATTAACTCGCCAGCTGTTAGTCGTCCTCTTTCTAGCTGTCCGGAGGATTTAAATCTTTTAGTCGATCGCCTCTTGTCAGATTTACCCGGTTATGCTAATCGAGTTATTAGCCGCGCCCAAATCGATCAAGAATTATCTACACCGGTTTTTGTGATTATTGCCGGTCGTCCCGAATTTGCACCCCTACCTTTAACTGCCGGTCAATATTCCGGTCAAATTGCCGATGACACTCAACAGGTTTTTTTTACGACTTTAGAGCGTCAGTATAGTAAAAATCGCTCTGTCACTCTCCAGAATTATCATTGGTTATTTTTAACTAAAACTGGGGAAGGATGGCGATTAGTCACGGTTTACAGTCAATTAGCTTCCCTGGAACCCACTCAAGTCCCCTTACCTCCCCTAGAAACCAGCCAAGGCACCATCGGCCAAGCGGTGCGTCTCTGGCTGCGGGACTGCGAAGCGGGTACATTGCGCTAAATTCGCTCGGCCAAAACAAAGCGATCGAAACCTGCTAGGTCGTTAATAATCTGAATTTGTCGATAATTGCCCTGATTTTCCAGCATTTGCGCTACTTTTTCCCCTTGACCGGCTCTCATTTCCACTAGCCAAAGGCCTCCCGATCGCAGATAATCGGGAGCAGTGGCCACTAGATAGCGCAGCGCGGTCAATCCGTCTTCACCTCCATCCAGGGCCAAACGGGGTTCATGTTCCCGCACTTCAATTTGTAAGTCAAGGATTTCTGCACTGGGAATATAGGGAGGATTGGACAGCATACCGCTAATCTGTCCTTGCCACTTCTCTAGGGGGGTCCACCAAGAACCCTGTTTTAAGATAATTCTGTCGGCAAAACCCGTCTTGATGATATTTTCTTTGGCGATCGCTAAAGCCGTTTGACTGTAATCAATAGCATATATCTCTGCTTTTGTCAAGATACTGGCTAAACCAATAGCGATCGCACCGCTACCGGTTCCCAGATCTACCCAGATTCCCCCGTCGTCTCCTCTGACGGTTTCTCCAACAATATCGATTAATAACTCGGTTTCGGGACGAGGAATTAAGACCCCCGGGGAGACTTTCAGGGTAAAATTACGCCAGACCACCGATTCGAGCAAATACTGCAAGGGAACCCTTGCTTGCAGGCGTTTTTGCCAGCGTTTAGTAATTTCCGACCAAGAATAACTCAAGGGGATTTTTTCTCGTTCGCGAAAGGATTGTAAGCGCAGGGAAAGAGTATCTAAATCTGTCACTGCTTGCAGAAAGATATCCACTTCCTTGGCCAATAGTTGCGATCGCTGTAAATCAGCGATCGCCTGTTGGCGCCATTGACTTAATTCTTGACCGGAAATACTAGCAGTCACAAGGCTTAACGATTGGGGGCGGGGGGATTACTGGTATTATTATTAGGGCGTGGCTGATTTGCCGGGGGTTGATTGGGAGCATTTTGGTTACTATTTGCGCGGATAAAATCAATCGTTTCTTGGCTAGGAAAGAGGAGAATTTTAGTTAAAGCTTCATCGTTGCTTTGTTGTAGGGTGGCGATGACACTTTCTAGGGGAATAACATCAATTTTCACCGTGGCTGCTTCGGCGGGATTGGCTTTTTTATATTGTTCTGCCATTTGTAAAGCGGCGGCTTTTTCAAAGAAGAAAGGAATAAAATCCTGATTATTGCGACTGACCACTAGAAAATTACTCTCTTTTCCCGCTTTCGGCACAAATAAAGGGACACCACCTTGATATTGTTGACCTCTTTCACTGAGCAGTTTTTTCGCCGATTCTACTTCCGACTCTTTGGGAACAAAATCGATAATTAAACGATTTTGTTCGGTTTGACTGGTTTGCATCTTATAGACTTGTGCCAAGGAAACAGCCTGAACTTTAACTTTGCTGGCCACTTCAGGATTCTCTTTTTTCAGTCGTTCAAAAAAGTTTTCTGCGTCCTGCCGACTGATAAAAACTCCCGTGAATTTCTGTTCTTTTTCTCCCACGGCAATTAGGGGAACTCCTTGATCGTCGGCAATAGCGAAGACAGGTACAGACTGCAAGGTTCTGACGATTTGTTCTTCTGGTAAAGCGAGTGCTTTAGAATAGCTGCCCAGCAGCGAAGTCAACATTGTCGTTCCTACTAAACCAAGGGTTGCCGTCCAACGAATGAGAGATTTCATCAAAATAATTACCTCGTTATTACTATTAACCAATATTTGCCGTTAATCTGAAACTATATCGTCTGCTTAACCCCTCCGATCAGGAGTTTTCTGATGAATAACCAGCCCCGAAAGTTCCCTTTATTGGCTTGCTTCTGAACCATCATAGCTAAAAAGCTCCATATTTGGTGAGATGTGGTCGCAGCGGCGGCTAGGAAATAGGGGCAACTTAGGGGCTGATCTGGAGAATAATAGGAATTAATTGGATTTTTTAAGCTATATTTTCAAAAAAAATCGCTTTATCTACGGTTTAAGCTTGCTTTTGCCTTCATAAGCACCAACTTAAGCTCAAAAGCCATCCTCTTGTCTGAATCAGTTAGTCAACTGACCACCTTTTGATCTTGGCACTGCTAATGATTTTCCGAGAGATGGTGCGGATGGGCGATCGCTAACCGTAGCCATTGATAGGAAACTAGATTTAAAATCAGTCCGATAACCAATAAAATTGCCATGAGAGCGATTTGATACCAGGCGATCGGTCTGACCAGAAGATCGGCGATCAGATGGGCTAAATTCAAGACAGAATAGAGAATTGTCAACCAGAAATGGCCTTTTCTCAAGGAGCGACTTTCGCTAAAATTGACCCCGATAATCGCTAACATGGGCAGCAAAAAAAAGAGCAACATTCCCCAGAAAATCGGATCAAGATTGCTGGTTTGATGACTCTCGACGAGCGATTGACCATGGAAAAGCGGCATTAACCCCAGTTGGGTGTGAAATAGGGTTCCCAAGAGGAATGTTGTCCAGAGAGCGGCAATTTTTTCGGGATATTTCGCTGTTTTCACGGTAATTATCCTCTTAATCGGTTAATATAAAAGGTCGGGCTAGGTGAGAAAGTATTCTTCAATTTTTCCTAGTCACTTATCTATACATTCTAAAAAAAGTTTCTGTATTTAAAATTACTTTTTACAAAAAAACACAAAATAGTTTTTACTGCTGATCAGCCGTGGAGAAAGGCCGCTGCTATAGTGGTAAATTTAGCTAATTCTCAATCTAAAAATGTTATGACCACAACCACTTGCGAGAGTAACTCGATCTATCCCGTGCGTTGGCAAGATAATAAAGTCTGGCTGATCGATCAAACCCGTTTACCCATGGAGTATGGGGAAGTTGAGATCACCAGCAGTGAAGCCATGGCCCGGGCGATCGAAACGATGATTGTCCGCGGCGCCCCGGCCATCGGGGTGGCGGCTGCCTATGGTATGGTTTTAGGAGCGCAGGAAATTAAAACCGACCAGAAAGAGCAATTTCTGGCTGATTTAACTAGAATAGCCGATCGATTAGCTCAAACCCGGCCCACGGCGGTGAATTTATTCTGGGCGATCGAGCGAATGTTAAAAGTGGCCAGGGAAAGTGGCCCAGAAGTGGCAGTAATTACCAAAAATCTCCTGGAAACTGCCCACAATATCCAAAAAGAAGACGTGGAAACCTGTCGGGCGATCGGTCGCCATGGTTTATTGGCGCTGCCGGAGCAACCGGAAAAACTGACAATTTTAACCCACTGTAACACTGGTTCCCTGGCCACGGCCAGTTATGGTACTGCTTTAGGGGTAATTCGTTCCGCTTGGACAGCAGGAAGATTAATACAAGTGTATGCAGACGAAACCCGGCCACGGCTGCAAGGGGCAAAATTAACCGCCTGGGAATGTCTGCGGGAGGGAATCCCCGTCACCGTGATCACCGATAGCATGGCGGCCCACTGTATGCAGCAAAAACTGATCGATGCGGTGATTGTTGGGGCCGATCGCATTGCGGCCAATGGGGACACGGCTAACAAAATCGGCACCTATTCCCTTGCGGTGCTGGCAAAAGCTCATCATCTGCCTTTTTATGTGGCTGCCCCCCTATCGACGGTGGATTTTTCCCTTAAGGATGGTACGGGTATCCCGATCGAACAGCGCGATAGTGCCGAAATTTATCAGGTGGGAACCACTACCCTTTGCCCTAGAGATGTTAACTTTTATAACCCCGCTTTCGATGTTACTCCCGCCGCTTTAATTACCGCTATCATTACCGAAAAAGGAGCGGTAACACCGGCTGAATTAATTTTTTTACAGGATTCCTAGAGGGTAAGCTTTTTCGACAAGATACTCACTAAAATTAGAACGTAGGTTGGGTTGAAGCATGAAACCCAACGCCGGCATGGGTTACGCTACCGCTAACCCATCCTACAAATAATTTTGCCTCCTTGCTTAATAATCCTAATGAGTCTCCAAATGTATCCTTTTTTGAACGAAAATGCCTAAGTCCCAATGAGTCTCCAAATGTATCCTTTTTTGGACGAAAATGCCTAAGTCCCAATGAGTCTCCAAATGTATCCTTTTTTGAACGAAAATGCCTAAGTCCCAATAGGCTAAAAAATTAATTAAACCAGAGCTTGGTTCTATTCTAGGAAAATCCAAGCATCTCAAAGATAAGTAGGTGGGTGGAATTAAATATAAAATAAACGTAGGTTGGGTTGAAGCATGAAACCCAACGCCCGCATGGGTTATGCTACCGCTAACCCATCCTACAAATAATTGTGCCTACCTACTTATATTCTTCTTAAAATTATCTTGGCTCTTCTCGACTTTGTGTAATAATTTTTGCCGATCAAATTCTGAAATGTTTACTGGGAAAGACTTTTAGGGCTATGTTGTGAATAAATAAACTATCAGTATAGGCCTCGTTTCCACACAGAAACCAGAAAAGCCAAATCCTTGCATAATCGAGATTTGAATGATATTATAAAGAAATAATTAAAGCAGAAAATTCTGGGTGATTTGGGTAGATTTGAGTATATTTTAGGGGAGGCTAAGTATATTTGCCATCTCTGCTTTTAGTAAGTATCAATAAAATCAACCGGAAAAAGGGGATTGCCGAATGAAGAATAAGAAAGCGGAATTCAGAGAAGGAAGAAGGGAGTGAAGTCAATGTTAAGGAGCGGCTCTAATAATCGAACAGCCAAAATTATCCAATCATCGCCTAATTCGGCGAAACTGGTCAAAAAATATGGATAAAGTGCGGGTTATCGTTGTAGAAGATCACGATTTAACCCGCATGGGCTTAGTGGTGGCTCTCCAGCATCGGGAAGGTATTCAAGTGGTAGGGGAAGCGATCAGTGGATTACAGGGACTGAAACTGCTAGAGGAGACTAAACCCGATGTGGCGATCATCGATATAGGTTTACCCATGATCGATGGGATCGAGTTAGTGCGACGCTTCAAACAAAATTGGGGCGAAGACCCCCTGGCCACGAAAATCCTTATGCTAACCATGCACAAAACCCCAGACCTGATTTTAGCGGCTTTTGGTGCTGGGGCTGATTCCTACTGTATGAAGGATATTAGCATCGATAAATTAGTCGAGGCGATTTATTCCACCCACGAGGGCAATCCTTGGATCGATCCTGCGATCGCAGATGTGGTTCTGCAACAAGTGCGCCAAAATTTTGCCGTCGGTGTGGCTACCGGGTCGAAAACAGTGGTAATTCACGGCCTTGACCCAGAATATCGTCAATTATTGGAAAATGCGCCCCTAACGGAACGAGAGCTAGAAATTCTCGATCTGATTGTCGCCGGTTGTAGTAATGCCGAGATTGCCGAGCGACTCTATATCACCATCGGCACGGTGAAAACCCATGTCCGCAATCTCTTAAATAAACTCTCTGTGGATGATCGGACTCAAGCGGCAGTGCTGGCCCTGCGATCGGGATTAGTAGATTAAAAAAAACGGCATCCTACCCGGGTAGGATGCCGGCTCGCTCAAAACCAAAAACTAGACTTGGGCCACCACTTTTGCTTCGGCTGCCATTAGTTTTTCGTAGGTTTCACGCATTTTGAGACCGACCAATACTTGGAATAAACCCGTACCATTGGTGGAACCGGGATAATCCTTGTGTTTGAGCAGTAATTCCGTCATTTCACCGTAGTATTTAGTGCCAGTTTTGCTCAAATGGCTTTCGATGTAGATCATTTCTTCTAGGTTATCGAATTGACCATCTAGTTCCAGAATCGACACTTCATTGCCCAAGAAGCCATCTGGACCATAGTAGAGTTTAATACCGGGATAAGTGCAGGTCAATTTACGACCACAGGGCCGCCAATCGATGGTGGAACCTTCATCAAACAGATAAGCGGGTTCAAAGTTTTCTACCCCTTCTTTCTGGATTAAACGGACTCGCAGTAATTTACTTTCGTGATCTTCAAGTAATTTGGTGGGCAGCACTTGAATCACCACGTCAGCGTACTGTCTTTGGGGATCGATATAGGCACTGAAATCGGGTTTTCTAGAATTAATGGCCGCCATCACATCATCATAGGTGTGACCGCGCTCGGCCATATCCCGTTGAATTTTCCAGTTAACTTTGACTTCATCGCTAATATCGAGATAAACGCTGAAATCTAATAGAGACCGGACTCGTTCATCATATAAGGGGTGTAGTCCCTCGATCACGATTACCTTATTCGGTTCGATGATTTCGGGGGGATCGATCATCCCCGTTTCATGATTATAAATAGGTTTATTAATGGCTTGACCTCCCTTGAGAGCTTTAATCTGCTCATACATTAGGTCAAAGTTATTCGCTTTCGGATTGAGTGCGGTGACACCCACCTCTTTTCTCTGTTTGCGATCGAGGCAATGGTAGTCATCTAAACAGATCACTGTCATAAACTCGGCCCCGAATAAATCGGTCAAACGACGTAAAAAAGTAGATTTCCCACAACCGGAGTCCCCAGCTACACCGATTAGAACCACGCGTTCCGGCTTATTGGCCATAGTTTCCCTCTAAATACACAACTAATTGTTAACCCTATAGTATTTGACATACCCCACGCCGTAAACGGACGTGGATTCTTCTCGCATCACTGCTGAGAATTTCTGGCTCAACGAGTCCACTTGAATTAGATTCCTGGCGAAATCCAACCCAGAGGTGGTTCTCTCCTCAGACTTTCGCGACCTTACAGAAGCCTGTTCTCGTATGCCCTACGATACAGTTCAAAACCTCTAAAATAATTGGTTTCTTTGGTACTTGACGCTGAGAGCTTTTCCCTATAGGAGCATTCCCCTATAGAACCCCATAACTCTAGTTTTCAAGGTGCGTTCATCGGTTGATGACTGGGTTTTTTAAGCGGTTGCTTACCCTGCCCGCTATTCTTGATATCATACATCATATCAAGTCCCCCTAAAAGGGCGGGGCTTTAAACCCAATTTTTCGGTAATTAAACCTGACTCTGGATCCAGCAGTACCCCGCCGCCAGAAATTTCTGCTGCTGACAGGTTTGGCAAGAGCCCCACGCTAGAATGAGTAGGTATTTAATACTAGATTCTCTGTTCAGATCATACCAGAATCAGTGACCAAAATCAGTTATCAGTTATCAGTTATCAGTAAACAGTGATCAGTGAAAGGACAGCACTGTTAAGTAGGGATTGCTGAATAAATCTAAAAACCTTGTTGGATAAGGCTTTTAGACTTTTTTTCCCTGAAAAAGTGCCGACCATTGGAGTGATTGGGGGGAAAATTCAGGTAATTTTTCCCTGAAAATTAGGTAATTGACCACCTGAAAATGGGTAAAACCCCACACCCCACACCCTGCCCCTAGGAAAAGCTTTTTGCCGCAAACCCTATTTACTCCTCCTTACTGAAAACCCATATCTGATAACTGCTAACTGATCACTGATCACTGATTACTGAGAGGGTGCGGTGGATGTGGAGAAATTTAGTCATTTCCTCCGCTGCTAGGGGACCACTGATGCGATTGCCTTGCATTCTCTCACAACCTAATTCTTGCAGGATTTCTAATTGTTGCTGGGTTTCTACTCCCTTGGCGATCGCTATTAAGTTAAAACCTTTCGCTATCGCCAACAATGACGCGATAAAACGGGTATCTTGGGGATTATTAGTCAGGTTTTTCGTTAAAGATTGCTCTATTTTCAGTTTTTTCACGGGAAATTGACCGAGATAGGCGATCGATGCGTAACCGCTGCCAAAATCATCGAGGGTGATACTAATACCCAATTTCTGCAAATCCCCAAGAATTCGACTGGTTTCGCGGCTATTTTCCAGTAAACTTGTCTCGGTTATTTCCATCTCCAGAAAGAAAGGCCCGATTTTGCTTTCAGTCAAGACTTCTTTGAGGATGGTGAGCAACTGGGGATCCCGCAATTGGTGTGGGGAGAGATTGATCGAGAGGGGAGTGTATAATAATCCCCGCTGCTGCCATATTTGTGCCTGTTGACAGGCATTTTTCAGTACCCAACGATTAAGCTCAAAGATTAACTCGCTTTCTTCGACTAAGGGTAAGAAACGATGGGGAGCGATTAATCCGAATTGAGGGTGTAACCAGCGCAATAATACCTCTAACCCTTCCACTTGTCCCTGAGTAATATTAACTTGCGGTTGATAGTAAAGAGCTAATTCATTATTTCTGATGGCCTGATAGAGAAAATATTCAACTTTAGAACTACGAGGGTTTTTAGGTTGAACATTAACTGACTCTATCCTGGAGTTATTATTGATATTATTCTTGACCGCTACTAAATTTTCCTCCAGTTTCTGTAAAATTACTTTTCTATCTGTGCCGACGGAGGGACAGATAACTGAACCTAAATTTAATCGCACGGCTAGGGAGTGATTTTCGATTTCGTAATTCTTTTCTAGGTTTTTAATAATTCTTTGACTAACTTTTTCCAGATCATTAGCATTATTAATTTGTGGCAGCAGTATAATAAATTCGTCCCCTCCCCAACGAGCGACGATATCCCCTGATCGCAAATTTTTTCTTAACCGTTCACTGACGATTTTTAAGAGCTTATCTCCCAGTCGATAACCTAGTCGATTGTTGACATTCCTTAGCCCCTCTACGTCCACTAATAACAGACCGAGCAGTTGATTAGTTTTCTGGGCATTATTAATAGCATTTGACAGATATTCATTAAAGAGAGAATGGTTAGGCAAATCCGTGAGATCATCGAGGAAAGATTCGTCTTGAGTCCTGTGATCAAAACTAATAGTCTGGGATGGGGAATGATGGAGAATTAAGGTACTTTTGGCGTGGAAGTTATTCTGGCTATAATTGGCTTCATTTTCCGTCAGATCAACTCTTAACTGTCCCAAACTTTTAACAGGTGCTTGCTCTATTCTTTCTTGATTAGCTATTAAATGAAAACTGGCATTTATCTCACAACCAAAGTTAATTAAATCCCCATCTTTTAATTCATGAACTAAGCATTTAGCACCATTAACATAAAGACCATTATGACTTTTATTTCCCTCTAAATCCCCATCCAGAATCCAATAGGAAAAATTTTGGCGATCAATACTCTTTTTAATTAAAGTCGCATGATAGCGAGACGCGTGTTTAGAGCGAAGAACAATTTGATTATCGGACTTACGGCCGAGAGAATATTTTACGTCTTCTAGGGTAATTGTTCTTCTCCCTTGCGGATCTTCCACAATGAGGAGATAACGGGAATTGGATGAACCATTAATCATTTTTTCGGTGCCTCGACAAAATATAAGTTAATATGCTCCCTCAAAAGTCATGGCTTATTCGTCTTTAACTTAATTTATTTTCTCAATAAAGTGTTAGGTGTGATTCGGAACAGCTACTTAACAGGAATTGCGTCACATCTTCTGGTTTTAAGGCTGAGTCAACCAAAATCCTTGTACTTCTTCCAATTCTGTCCTAGGCCGATTATAGTCGATAACATGGCTAAATGCTCGGTTTTTTACGGTAAAGATTAGATAAAGGTTAGATCGATCTTCAAACTGTCGAGGGGATATTTATCAATATAACTTAAGAAGGAATAGCCGGCATCAAAATTATCTAAAACTAACTGTACCCCCAATTCCTTCGCTTCAAGCTGACCCCGCTCCCAGGCAGTCTGAACGAGTAATTTAGCTAGTCAACAGCTGACCGACAATCGGCAATTATCGGTCATCCTCAAACCAGTACAAATGTATGAACAACCCCCGGCAGCATCCCACTTGCCCCTAGACCTCTTGCAAAAATCAAAAATCTGACCTTAGGTGAGGAGTCAGGAGCCAGTAGTCAGGAGTCAGCAGAATTAAGAATGAGCATTAATCAATTAAATGCTCTATTTAGAGATTTTATGCAATTTTATGTCTATTTTTCTCATTTTTGCACTCTCGAAAATTAATTATGCAAGAACTCTACTTGCCACTTCCCCACGGTGGGGGGTAGAATCCCCCAAGAGTCCAAGATTAAGTGATAAAATCAGAAATAACGCCCAATTTTAGCAGAGATTTTCCCTTTAAAAATTCTCACTTAGTCAGTTTCAAAAATGAGATGTACCCCCGAGGAGTTCTCCCTATGGATAGCAACCGATTAATCGAAGAATTAAAAAATCCCGACTTTTATCCTCATGCAGTAAAAATTCCCGTTGAAATTATTCAAACCCATGCTTCAATTATCTTCTTGACGGGAGATTATGCCTATAAAGTCAAGAAACCAGTTAATTATAATTTTTTGGATTTCTCCACTTTAGAAAAGAGAAAATATTATCTAGAACAGGAACTAGAGTTAAATAAAAAAATAGCCGCCAATATCTATCGGGAAGTTTTGTCAATTAATGAAGAACAGGGTAGCATAAGTTTAAATGGCAAAGGAAAGGTGATCGAATACATTTTAAAAATGAATCAGTTTCCCCAAGAATGTTTACTGAGTAAAATTTTTGAACGGGGAGAACTAACGGAAAAAGCGATCGAGTCTTTGGCTGAAAAGGTGGCACAATTTCATCGGCAAGCTCTGACTAATTCCTATATTACTCAGTTTGGCAATTTGGAAATTGTTAAACAAGCTTTTGATGAAAACTACCAACAAACCGAGAAATATATTAATTTTGTCCAAACCCAAAAACAATACGATGAAACAAAAGCTTATACAGATAAATTCTTCGCAAAACACCAAGATTGGTTAGAGGAAAGACAAATAAAAGGGATGATTCGTGAATGTCACGGCGACTTACATTTAAATAATATCTGTCAGTGGCAGGGAGAAATACAATTATTTGACCGCATAGAATTTAATGAATCTTTTCGCTTCGTTGATGTCATGTATGATCTTGCTTTTACAGCCATGGATTTAACCGCTAGGGGGAGAGAAGATTTCGCTAATTTATTTGTCAATACTTATTTAGAACAAACCGCCGACTGGGAGGGTTTAAAAGTCTTGCCTCTCTACCTGACTAGACAAGCTTATGTGAGGGCAAAAGTCAATAGTTTTCTGCTTGATGGTGAGACTTTTTCCGAGAAAATTAAAGCCAATGCACAGGATTATTATCAATTAGCTTGGCAGTACACCCAACCGCAGAAACCGAGATTAATTCTGATGTCGGGATTTTCTGCATCGGGTAAAAGTACCATAGGGAAAGTAATTGCTAAAAATCTTAATGCTATTCAGATTCGTTCCGATGCAGTTCGCAAACATTTGGCTGGAATTGACTTAAATCAAACAGGAAGTCTAGATATATATAGTCTCGAAATGAGTCAAAAAACCTTCGCTAGACTGGCGGAATTAGCCAGAATTTTAATAGCTTTAGGTTATCCAGTTATTCTCGATGCACGCTACGATAAATATGCTTGGCGAGAACCCTTATTAACCTATGCCCAAAATTTACAGATTCCTTTTCATATTGTCCATTGTCACGCACCTATAGAAGTTTTAAAACAACGGATTGCCGCTAGAAAAGGCGATATTTCTGATGCTACTATCGAGGTTTTAAATGCCCAAATTGAGCAAACAGAACCTTTTAATGAAAAAGAACAACCCTATCTAATTTCCCTAGACACTACTAACCCCAATTGGCCAGAATTTTTAGAGAGTCAATTAGCTAAATAGCTTGAGATGCACCCAATGATATAGCCATTCTTATAAAGTAGCAAGAAGGAGAAGCGATGGAAACTGTAGTGTTAAATCTAGAGACAGTTAATTTGACTGATGAACAATTTTATCATCTCTGTCAGGACAATCAAACATGGAATTTAGAACGTAATCAGAAAGGAGAATTATTAATTATGCCTCCCGTGGGTGGAAATACTGGTAAACAAGAAGCTAATTTGATTGTTAAAGTGGGGGTATGGAACGAGCAAACTCAACTTGGTGAGGTGTTTAGTTCTTCGACAATTTTTCGTTTACCAAAGGGAGGCTATCGTTCTCCTGATGTTGCTTGGATAAAACGGGAGAGATGGGAAGCTTTAAGCGCAGAAGAGCGAGAAAAGTTCCCCCCTTTATGTCCCGATTTTGTGATTGAATTACGTTCTCGTACTGATTCCTTAACCTCTTTACGCGAAAAGATGCGCGAATATTTAGCCAGTGGTTTACGTTTGGGTTGGTTGATTAATCCGCAACAGCAGCAGGTGGAAATCTACCGACTAAATGATGGTGTGGAAATTATTAATTTACCTGCTACTTTATCTGGGGAAGATGTCTTACCCGGATTTGTTTTGCATTTAACCTAAGAAGGATTGAGTACCCAGACAGAATTAATTACACATATTTTTCCCTGAACTGATAACTGATACAGCAGTTCTGGCGTTCCCTAAAACCAGAGACTTCCCACCTCACCATTAAGATAACTGCTATGAGTTATAGTGTATAAAGTAGCAAAAAGTAGAAGTGATTATGGAAACTGTAGTGTTAAATATCGAGACAGTTAATCTGACCGATGAACAATTTTATCATCTCTGTCAGGACAATCAAACATGGAATTTAGAACGTAATCAAAAAGGAGAATTATTAATTATGCCTCCCGTGGGTGGAAATAGTGGTAATCGAGAAGCTGATTTAATTGCTGATGTAACGATTTGGAATCGTCAAAGTAATTCTGGTAAAGTCTTTAGTTCTTCGACAATTTTTCGTTTACCAAAAGGAGGATATCGTTCTCCTGATGTTGCTTGGATAAAACGGGAGAGATGGGAAGCTTTAAGCGCAGAAGAGCGAGAAAAGTTCCCCCCTTTATGTCCCGATTTTGTGATTGAATTACGTTCTCCTAGCGATTCTTTAACTTCTTTACGGGACAAGATGCGCGAATATTTAGCCAGTGGTTTACGTTTGGGTTGGTTGATTAATCCTCAACAGCAGCAGGTGGAAATCTACCGACTAAATGACGGTGTGGAAATTATTAATTTACCTGCGATTTTATCCGGGGAAGATGTCTTACCCGGATTTGTTTTGCATTTAACCTAAGAAGGATGACAGGGAATAACAAAGGGAATGAGACACAATCAGGATATCTCTATTTTGTCAAGACATTTCCAGAAAAGCGATCGATTGTCAGCTTGAAGGTGTATAATCTCTCAAAGGCCAGCATCAAGCTACAAAGTTCTCAATATATCCCAAAAAAACCATCAGGATTTCAGGAACAGATGCTCTGGCTTCTTCTTCAAATAAAGAGGAAACTCTCAGCCACAACATTGATATTTGTCAATAATGTCCCCTAAAATTTTCAATCATCACTTTACTCCCCTCAAATCCCTCTCTCTGGGATTATTTCTCCTACAAGCTTTCACTCCCCTTACCCTAGCGGCCCCCCCGCGAGAACCGGATCAAACCGTCGGCTGTGATATTCTGGTGGTGGGTGGTGGTTTAGCCGGTGCCGGTGCAGCCTACGAAGCCTTATTATTAGGAAAAACCGTCTGTTTAACCGAGATTACTGACTGGGTGGGGGGACAGATATCTTCTCAGGGAACCTCCGCATTAGATGAAAGACGCACACAAAGAGAAAAATTATTTTTCCCGAAAGGTTATCTAGAATTTAGGGAAAGAATTAGAAAGCATTACGGCAAACAAAACCCCGGGGAATGTTGGGTAAGTGGGTCTTGTTTTTTCCCTTTTGATGGACATAAATTATTATTTCAACAGTTAGAAGACGCTGCCAAAAAAGGCAAAGGAACCCTGAAATGGTTTCCCTCCACGGTAGTCAAAGAATTAAATATTGAAACTTTACCCAATCGCGGCACCGGTCAACAGATTACCAGTGTAATTGCCATTCAACATAGTCCCGCAAAAGGTACTCCTCCCCTAAATACCGAGTTTTTATCGCAAAAAATGGAGGATATCTATCGCTACGAAAATTCTCCCCGTTTTGATAAAAAAATCCTCCGTTTTGTCTCCAAATCCTCCCAACCGAATCAATTAGCAGATTGGTATGTGATTGAAGCGACCGAAACCGGAGAAATCATCGGATTATCAGATATTCCCTACCGTTTAGGGGTCGATAAGCGCAGTTATCTCGAACCTTCTTCCTCTAGTGTCACTGGCGACCCCTACTGTACCCAAGGCTTTACCTATACCTTCGCCATGGAGGAAACAGAAAAACCACAAACCCACGAGAAACCCGTTTATTACGAACGCTATGCCCCCTATTTTAGCTATGAATTGCCGCGATTAGCCGATTTTGACCTAGTTTTCACCTATCGTCGTATTTGGAGTCCGCAACTGGGTAAAGAGAAAACCTTTGGGGGAATTACTTTTACCGAACCCGTCCCGGGGGATATCTCCATGCAGAATTGGACTTGGGGAAATGATTATCGTCCGGGGACTGCAAAGGATAACTTTATCTACACCCGTGAACAGTTGCAAGAGTTAGGACAGTTATCTCCCGGGGGATGGATGGGAGGATTACGCACAGAAACCCTCGCAAGGGGCGAAGAACACGCCATTTCCTACTATTATTGGTTAGTAGAAGGGATCACCGATTCCCAGTTAGGGGACGGGGTAAAAGTTCCCCATTTGAATAACCGTTATCTGTCTGGTTTTGATTCTCCCATGGGAACTGCCCACGGTTTGTCAAAATATCCCTATATTCGGGAAGCAAGACGGATTATCGGTCGTCCTTCCCTGACTTTCCCCACTGGTTTTACCGTCACAGAAATCGATATTTCCCGACAAAATTTTCAAAGCGATTTCTATCGTCAAAATCTTTCCCCGGCAGAATATCGGCGCTTAATTGCCACCTTGGCAGGATTAGAGGGATTTTCCGTACTTGATGGCACATTATCCCCCGATCAGGCCGTTAAACGCAAGCGATCGACTATTTACCCCGATTCCGTCGGTATCGGCCACTATGCGATTGATTTTCATCCCTGCATGACGGAACATCCCCCCGAAAAACCGGGTAATACAGAAAAAGCAGGAGAAAGACAGGGACAGGGCCAAGCTTACCCCTTCGAGATCCCTTTAAGGGCTATAATTCCCCAAAAAATCGATAATTTACTGATAGCGGGTAAAAGTATCGCTCTCAGTCATATTGCCGCAGCCGCCTATCGTGTCCATTCCTTCGAGTGGTCTTCCGGGGTAGCTGCCGGCATCACGGCAGTGTATGCTTTAAATAATAATGTACTGCCCTATCAATTAGTAGAAAGTGATTTTCTCATCGGCAATCAACAATTGCGAGAATTACGGCAAAAAATCGACGCTAGTGGTAATCCCACTGTGTTCCCCGATGCCTCAATTTTCCGGTCGATGGATAATTGGTATTAATTAGGGTCTGCTGAAAAAGTTTGTTGGTGGGGTTAGGAGTCAGTAGCCGGTCGTCAGTAGCCGGTCGTCGGGAGTTTCAGGCTTTTTTGCCCTCTCTTTTTGTGCCAATTTTGTACTATAAGAAGGATAATGCAAGGTTTTTGATGGTCCCAATCCGATTTTCGCAGCATGAACATCGGATTTTAACAGGTCAAAAGCCTTATTTTAAAAGGGTTTTACCATTATTCAGCAAGCCCTAATTAACCAGAGTTCGGGATAAAATCGAGTGTTTTTGGAAAATTATCTAAAAATTTGACCAGTTATACCAGTATTTTTCTAATTCTGGGTAATGCTCGCCCACCAATTCGCCAGAGGATGTTCTCGCGGGGGTGAATATCGTCCTTTGACTCGAACCGATTTGAGAACGTTTTTCAAATCTTGATCGCTAATCTTATTTTTTTCCGCCCAATATTGCAGAATTTCAGGAGTCGAGAGGATCTCTAGGTTTGGTTTTTCCCGTCGAAATAAGTTCGTTGCCTGTTTGTCATCCGTCGCAATTGCCCAGCCTCTGGAAATAGCGATCGCTCCGCTTGCCGACTCTCCATCATCTTTTAAAATAGCGACATAATTGACAAAAAGATCAGTTTCTGATTCGGATTCAAAATCAACAATTTGGATGATTTTGTTTTTAACCGATTCATCTAGCTGGAGTCTGTCACTTTCTTCAAAGCGATCGAAGTTAATCAATTCCTCTTCCCAAACTGTTTGCGCGATTGTAATTTGAGTGGGAATAGCCGTAATGATTTCTAAAAAACAACCAGAAGCTATCAGATTAAAAACACAACAGGCATCGAAAACAATAGGGGAGGATCGCTTCAGCATAAGGTTAATAGCCTCTCCCCTACTTATTTGATTTTAGTTAAATCAATATCTCTGTAGTCTTCGGTTAATTCCTGTGATGGTTCACGCAATATCTCGGCGAGCCGACGAGCTTCTAGGCGATCAACACCTAAAAAATGAGCGAAAGCACCTTCAGTAATTAGTTCTCGATTGTAAGCCTCGATCGCTAAATGTTGATAATGAGTAGGAGTTAAATCGTAGGATCTATTAGGATTATTTTCTAAGCCTAGTTCCTGTTGCGCTTTTCGGATTTTAAATCCACTATCCTTTAATCTGTTATAAGTACCCGATGGCAGCAATTGCATTTCTTCCAATCGATAGCATAGTGCTTGTATCGAAACACCGTAGTAATGAGCTAAGGTAATTAAATGGGTAGGAGTAAATTTACCTTGTGATCGTTTAATGTCATTATAACGTTTCAGTAAGCTACTGGTGGGCATGAGAAAATATTTCGGAAAAGCTTCCGCCAATTGTTCACTTTTAGGCATTCTTTGATATTCATCGAGATAATCAATCACGGGTTGATAACGATGGGCTAAAAAATGTAGATAACCGTGGGCTAATGACCACAGTTGACGTTCTCGCGGGTGATTAGCGTTAATTGCGATACAAGCTCCTATGGTTTCATTGTAACTGTACATTTCTGAGCATTTCGATTGGGAAGGCATGGGCAGATAAAAAATTCTGATTCCCACTTCTTGCTCTAAAATATCTCGTAATAGCGAAATCGGTTTATCTCCTAAACCTAATCGTTGTCTTTCGGCATTGGCGATACTTTCGGCGATAATATTAATGGGAAAAGTATCATCTAGATGATATTCGGGGGGATAGTTACGGGGTAAAGGCGACTTCATTAGTTCTTCTAATTCAAGGTAATTTTGACAGAATTCTTGGAAGCGCAAGATCACAGACTGTATTTCCGTTTTTTCCGCTTCACCACGACGAGAAGCGGAACGAAATTGTACCTCGAAAGATTCAATCGGAGGGGTTAAGACAAGAAAATCACTAACATTTTTACCGTAAGTGCGAGCGAGTTTTACTAATTCTGAGGATTTGAGACGGCGCTCCCCTTTTTCAATCGCGACTAGGGTTGTCCGCGCCACCTCGATAATTTTTGCCGCCGCTTCTTGCGTCATGCCGCGCTGTTCTCTCGCTTGTTTGAGTCGTTTTCCTAAGTCGTTGAGATTAATGCGATCGAGGATATTATTCGTCATGATTGTAATTCTCGATTTTCGTTAAATAAAGTTAGTTTTTATAGCCTGTATTACAATAAGGATGGGTAACTTGTCCATTATCTACATTTGCCGAACCTCCATCTCGTTTGCGTTTTTTATGATCGATGGAAATAGAGTTACAGTGAATCAGTCCGTTGCAAATTTGACAACGCGGAGCTTGTGAAAATGTTTCCAAGATAAAAATTTCACTCTTTTGGTCTTGACTAAAATTTTGTGATACTGCTGATGTTGAAGTTGGCAAATCATGGCTATATCCGATTTTTAAGTAATTAAAATTATTATTTACAATATCTTCTAGAATAAAATCTATTTTTTTATTACTCTTTAAACCTTCAACAATTTTCAACCAAAACTCAGCAATAGGTCTATAGCTTTTTTGAACAGAGCGATATTTGCTCATGATTTGGGAAACTAAGTAATTATAGTCAAATAAAAATTGCTCAAATTCTGCTCGGATATTTATGAAGCCATTTAAATGCTTTGTTTCTACTAGCTTGATAACAAAATAAACAGTTGCGAGAAAAGAAACCGTACGGTATCTTCCGGATCGAGAATAACAATACAGTAACGGATGTAAGCCAAGAGACGAAGGATGATTACTATTAAACCGTTGAGCAACTTTTTTAGCTTGTTTCAAAAAATTTATCGTTGTTTCTCCTGTTTCATCATTCTCAATATTTGGATTTTCATCTTCAACATGATTGGCAATATTAACAAAAGTGAGAATCATGGATAAGGTTTCATTAGAGTATAGCTTTCCGCACACTGGCAAATCTAAAGTTTTAATAGGAGTTTGTAGAGGTGGTTTAAATAGTATATTGTTAATCTCTTTAGCCAGTTCTTGTACTTGACACTGCTTTTCCTTAGAAAAGCTTGACCAATATTTATGCCCCGTTCCACTATTTATAATTGCTCGTGTTGCAATACTGTTTGGCTTTCTTCTAGATCTCAACAGCTTAATTTCAGTTGTATCAAGCGGAGTAGATTGTTGATTTATTTTAAAAAAAGAATCTTCAGCTTTTTCTGAATTTCCTTCAACCCATTGAAGCTGAATGGCTAATACTCCTAGCTCTCTAGCATTATTGACAATATCATCCCTAACTTTATCTGGGTTTTCTAAAGCTAGTTTGAAGTTCTGATACGATCCAACTTTTTTATCGATCAGTTTTCTGGTTCTATCGGCTATATTTAATTGTTCATCAGGAACAATACCATTATAAAAAGGCTTTGATATTAAACCATCTCCGTAGTCATCATTTACCCACGCTATCAATGAACTTAATCGATGACTGCCATCTATAACAAAAATTAATCCACTTTCACTACGCCATAAAATAATAGCTGGGATCAAATCACCTTCTACGAAACTTTTAATAAACTGACATACTCGTTCTTCATCCCATTCATTCGTCTCTCTTTGAAAGTCGGGCTTACGAACAGCGGGAAAAAAAAATGAATCAGGTGTAATATCCCTAATAGCGATAGACTCTATTTTCTTAATTGCTTTAGTGCTGGCTTTGATTTCAAAGTCTTCTCGCGGAATTAAAGCATCCAGATTAACTTTAACCATAAGTCTGTCGTGCGGGTAGAGAAAGGTAATAATGTCGTACAGGCGATCTCTTAATATATTAACTCTTTTATGCTGACATTGTTAGAAATTTATGGGTTTTTTGCAGGGTGAGAGCATCTCAAAAGCTATTGACAATTGGCCAATTTTGTGGTCCGCGTGGGTATTTCAGGTGATACCAGTCAATCAGAATAGTTACGAAATCTTAACATTTGGTCGATTTTTGCTTAACAATTGAGATGGCAAATTCTCCTCAAATATTCCTGAATCGTCCTCTGGGTAAGCAACTCACACAAAGTTCATTTTGTCAAGGATTGTTAAGATGCGCTTGCCCTGGGGTTTTTGGGGTTAAATGTCAGTTCTGGGTACTAACCAATCGAAAAAACAGTTTTTTAAAATCGATTTTGTCAACTTTTCCTTTTTTAGGGATAAATTTCAGACAATACCTGCAAAAAAAAAAACATAATTCATAAGACTTGCATGAGTAGAAAACGGGTTTCTCCGAGAAACCCGTTTTCTGTGCGTTACTCAACGGATTTAGTATAACTTGTGATCACTCTCGAAAGCAAAATCGGATTATCGCTATAATCCGAAGGATAAAGTTATCGCACTCGTTTTCCTTTTCCAGATTCTCGCGATACCTTTTAATTAGCATTTTTAGGGGTTGGGACTAACAACCCCTAATTGTTAGACAAGCTATTGATAATCGCTTCTAGAGAAAAATTACTGACGAATTTGTACCGGCATCACCAAATAGGTCATCTTTAAACCTCCCAAGGGGGTAAAAATAACCGGTTGGGTACTAGCATTTAACTGCATTTGGATATCATTATTGGGTAAAGCCTTCAAACCGTCCATCAAATATTTAACATTAAAGGCAATATCGCCACTTTCTCCCTGAATTTCCGCCGCCATAGACTCTTTGGCGCTACCTAAATCAGGAGATTCCACCGCTAGGGATAAACGGTCATTTTCGCTATCGAGACTAAACTTGACTAAATTATTCTTTTGGTCCGATAAAACCGCCACTAATTCCAAACAACGGATTAACTGTTTGCGGTCTAAAACCAAAGAACGCTCGAAGGATTTAGGAATTAACTGATTATAAGTGGGATAGGCCCCTTCTAACTTACGACTGGTTAACCTCTGTTCCCCCATTTCAAAGATGACTTGAGAATCATCCACGTGCAGAGTAATAGTCTCGATATTTTGTTTTGTTGACATCATTCTTTCCAATTCTCGCAGGGCCCGGGCCGGAATGGTGACATTAAAGCCACCAGAGGCACTTTCCACCTCCTCTAGGGGAGTTTGTACCACCGCTAAACGATGACCGTCTGTAGCGGCAAATTCTAGACAATCGACGGTTTTAGTTAAATGTACCCCCGTCAACACCTGTTTAGTTTCATCGCCACTAGCGGCAAACAATGCACCTTTTAGTCCCTCTGTCAAGGCAACTATAGGTAAATTAACAATTTCTCCATCGGCCACCGTGGGCAATTCTGGGAACTCATCGGCCTTCATGCCGCGAATTTGGAACTGTGCCGAGGCAGTTTTCAGGAAAGCGAGACTATGCTCTTCATCATTCTCGTTTTCTTCCACAGAGATGGTGATTTCCCCCTCTCCCAAACGAGAGACAATATCGTTAAGCAATTTTGCCGGCAGGGTAATTTTGCCCCCTTCCACCACTTCGGCCCGAAAACTGGTGCGAATCCCTAAACTCAAATCAAAAGCAGTCAGGCTAATTTCGCCCTTTTCCTCATCGGCACAAAAGAGAACATTTCCCAACACCGGATGGGTAGGACGACTGGCAACGGCCCGACTAACTAGGGATAAATTGCTGTTGAGTTCGCTTTGACTACTGGTAAATTTCATAGCAGGAATAGTTTTTTTGTACGCTAAAAAATAATAGCAAGAATTCCCCTGTGGAAAATCTGTGGAAAACCTGAGCTTTTTTTGATCGCTCTTTCCGGGCTAAAATCTATCAATAGCAATAACTTCGCCCATTGCTAGGTTTTTCTGGCCATTCTGAAAAGATTGTGGAAAAATTGTCAAAAGTGAAATTTTCGCCCCTTCTCAGCCAATTACATCAACTGTTAACCATCAAGCTACAAGTTAAGAATAGCGAGACTTGAGCCGACCAGCATCTTTCTTTGGGAAAAAATTGCGTAAAATGTAGGCTGGTGATCTTTAAAATGGAACAAGCAGCAGGAAGTTAACAAAACAAAACTCCGGGCATTCCCCGGAATCGATAGACTCAAATAGACAAGGAGACAGGATTGGTTAGCACATCTTCGTATCAAACAACAAAATCGAAAGAAATCTTTACAGCCGCTCAAAAATTAATGCCGGGGGGTGTAAGTTCCCCCGTGCGGGCCTTTAAATCCGTCGGTGGGCAACCCATCGTTTTTGAAAGCGTCAAAGGGGCCTATATTCGCGACGTGGACGGTAACGAATACATCGACTATGTGGGAACTTGGGGGCCGGCTATCTGTGGTCATGCCCATCCCGAAGTGATTGCCGCCCTACACGAGTCCCTAGATAAAGGGACCAGTTTCGGCGCTCCCTGTGTCCAAGAAAATATTCTCGCTGAAATGGTGATTGATGCTGTTCCCAGCATTGAAATGGTGCGTTTTGTCAATTCTGGCACCGAAGCCTGTATGTCCGTCCTGCGCTTAATGCGGGCTTTTACCGGCCGGGATAAAATCATCAAATTCGAGGGCTGTTACCACGGTCACGCCGATATGTTCCTGGTTAAAGCCGGCTCTGGTGTAGCCACCCTGGGCCTACCCGACTCGCCGGGGGTTCCCAAAACCACCACTAACAACACTTTAACCGCCCCCTACAATGACCTGGAAGCGGTAAAAGCCCTCTTTGTCGAAAATCCCGACTCTATCGCTGGGGTGATTTTAGAGCCAGTGGTGGGTAATGCCGGCTTTATCGTGCCAGATGCCGGCTTTTTAGAGGGATTGCGGGAATTAACCAAAGAATACGGGGCTCTATTAATGTTTGATGAGGTAATGACCGGATTCCGCATCGCCTACGGTGGCGCTCAGGAAAAATTCGGCATCACCCCCGATTTAACCACCCTGGGCAAAGTTATCGGCGGTGGGCTGCCGGTGGGGGCCTACGGCGGTCGGGCCGATATTATGGCGATGGTGGCTCCGGCCGGTCCAATGTACCAAGCGGGAACCTTATCCGGCAACCCTTTGGCCATGACGGCGGGAATTAAAACCCTCGAGTTACTCCAGCGCCCCGGCACCTACGAATATCTCGATAAAGTGACTAAATCCTTAACTGAAGGGCTGCTGAAAGTGGCTAGAGATGCTGGTCATAGCGTTTCTGGGGGTCATATCAGTGCCATGTTCGGGATGTTTTTTACTGGCACCCCTGTGCATAATTATGAAGATGCCAAAAAGGCCGATGTGGCTAAATTTGGTCGTTTTCACCGGGGAATGTTGGAAAGAGGCGTTTATCTAGCTCCTTCCCAGTTTGAAGCTGGTTTTACTTCCTTAGCTCACACAGAGGCCGATATCGAACGGACTTTGGCCGCCGCTAAAGAGGTTTTAGCAGGTTTATAGTTAATACTGCTTCGGCCGGGAAAATCGATTGATAGAGTCCCAAGTATGGATGAGTTGACATCTCCCCGCTTGCAAAAGACGGGGATTCTCCGGGGAAATTTGCCGAGAAACCCCGAACAATCGAGGGATTATTATCCCCAGCACTGTAAAACTTATCAGTCTAACCACAGGCCGACCCTTTTTAGTCAACCAGATGGAGGAGACCATGAGCAAGCGGTATCTAACTTGACAAAAATTACCTCGGTTTTTATAATCCTGAAACCGTTAACAAAATTGAGCGATAAATAGCCCCGCAAAAAATCAAGAAAAACAGCAAAAAACCCCAGTTCCCCCCTTGACAAATAGCCAAAACTAGGCATTAGTTAAATTTAATGATTTTTTAATAAAAACCGCTTTCTATCACCAGAAAAAGCTATCGGTAGATTTTTATCAGAGTAATGTAATCATCTTTACAACTATCGGGGATCAAAGGATGTTACGGTGAAGGAGCGATGACAAACCCACTTTAAGATCACCCCGATTGCTATGGCACAAATTCTCGATCCCCTCCCCAACGGCAAGAAAAATAGTATTCTTTGTTGTTATGTCAATGCGACCAGTCATATTCAAATTGTTCGCATCACCAATATTGCTAACTGGTATTTTGAAAGGGTGGTTTTCCCCGGACAGCGTTTAGTATTTGAGACCCTAGCGGATGCTTTCTTAGAGATTCACACGGGGATGATAGCCAGTGCTATCCTTTCCGATAACATCCCCTGTGAGCGCCTTTATATCAGCGATGGGGATGACGATGACTCCGAGGGTCAACTAGACGGGGAAATATTCTACCCCCATTCCCTAGAGGAAAGTCAAGGGGCGAAAATTGACAATACCGTACCCTTCAGTTTAACTTTAGCTTCCGCCTAGCTAATAACCTAATCTGATAATTCCCCTCGTACGAGAATCACAGTGCAGTTAACGGCACGGGCAATCGTCGAGGGGATATTGCCATTTAATAACTGATTGAGCAAACTTTCCCTCGATGCACCCAAAAGCACCAAAGAACAATCCTCCGATTCTACCAGATCAATGACTGCCTCGGCCGGAGAGGCCGAACGAATCGGTAAAGGTACAATCGGCTCTGCGATCGCTTTCTGTAAAGATGCTTGTAAAACTTCCAAAGTGGACAGGTCTGGCAGTAACTCCGTCGGAGAATAGATTTTACATAACCAAAGTTTGGGATGATCCGAAGACTCGGACAAGGACAGCAAACTAGGCAATAATGCTAAAGCGCGTTGGGCATTCGGACCGCCGGCGGTGGGAATCAGCCAAATCCTTTCCCGATTAGGATCGTTGGGAAAACAATCCTTTGTTCCTAATTTTACCAAGATGGTTTCACAGGGAGCTTGGGCGATCAAAGTATCGACTGAAAACCCAAAAATCGCCCCAGTAGTCGATTTTTCCCCCGTCCAACCCATAATTAATAAATTGCTGTGTCGTTCGCGAATCGTGGCCAAAATCCCGTCGGCGATGTCCTGAGCCACGGAAATTTGCGTATGAACAGAGATATGCTGCTGACGGGCTAATCTTTCCAGACGATGAAGTAATTTGCGTCCTTCGCGTGTATCTACCCGGACTTCCGCCGGAGAACTAAGACGAGGCACAGTAATCACATAGAGACAATCTATCTCATAATTGCGTTCACGGGCGATGGCAGCGGCAATTTTAAACAAAGCGGTAGCGGTGTCGGGATTGGCAATGGGTAACAAAATCCGGCCTATTCCCACAGCCGGAGAACGAGTTTGATAAACCACATAGGAAGGAGTACTGGGTTGGGGCAGTTGACAAACCCCCCCTAATTGATCAGCTTCCACCCGGATAATATCAGTGCGGGTGATGATCCCCACCAGTTTTTGACCGTCGGTAACGGGTAAACGGGAAAGCTGATAGCGATTCAACAGAAATAAAACATCGGTTAAAGCTGCCTGGGGAGCCACCGTAATCGGATTGGGAGTCATCATCTCCCGCAGGACGGTTTGACTGTTTTTTGATCGCCATTTATCCAGATCACTTTGGGTAAAAATCCCCAATAGTCGCCCCTGTTCCACCACGGGAAAACCGCGATGATGGGAACGGGACATAATTTTCACCACTTCCCCCAGGGGTAAATCCGCCGCCAGAATTTCCACCTGCGATTGCATCACATCCATAGCCGACAGATGGGCCAGCACATCGTTAGCCGGGGTTTCCTCGTTGAGAATAATACCACTAGCGGAAAGTAAATGCTGATAGAGGGAACCGGGGCGAATGCTTTCGGCAGTGATATAAGAAACGGCACAGGTCAACATCAGGGGCAGCACAATATTAAAATTGCGATGCAGTTCAAAGACAATCACGATCGCCGTTACCGGAACCCTGACTACTCCCGTAAAAAAGGCCCCCATACCCGCTAAAGCATAACTAGGTTCGCTGCCGAAACCCATAATTTTCGTCTCGATTCCCCCCACCAGAAACCCCAAACAGGATCCCAACACCAAAGCGGGGGCGAGCAGTCCTCCAGGGGCGCCGGAACTGTAGGAGATCATCGTCAGGAAAAAATAGACCACAAAAGCGAGGGCGGTATTCTGCCAGCTTAATTCCCCTGCCAGCAAAAACTCGCGTAAACCCGTATTATCTCGAAAAAAGTCGGGTAAAAAAGCCACTACCGTTCCCGATAACCAGCTGACCAGACCGATGCGCCAAGCCAGAGATAACCGCCAACGCCGCTGCAGCTGGCTACAAAAAAGGATGCCTTGATTGAATAAAGCCCCCAATAAGCCCGCTAAAGCCCCTAAAAGGCAATAAATGGGTATTTCTTGGGCAGAGAAGCTAATATTGGCATATTCAGTGATGATCGAGGGGGTATTCTGCAGCATCATCGAAACCACGGCCCCGGTAAAGGAAGCCACAATCGCCGTTTCTAGGGTCATACTGGAAACATCGCGCATTAATTCCTCGATCACAAAGAGGACCCCGGCGATGGGAGTAGTAAAACCGGCCGCTAACCCCGCGGCTGCCCCGGCTGCGATCATCTGACGACGGTGATCGGGACTGGTGGGCAGCCATACGCTTAATTGGGCCGCTAGGGCTGCCCCGATGTGTACCGTCGGGGCCCGACGACCAAGGGTTAAACCACCGCCAAGGATCAGGATCGCCCCGATCATTTTTACGACGGCAACGCGCCAAGACAGGGGCAAAGGATATTTAGCTAGGGCCGCTTTTACTTGGGGAATACCCCCCCCAGCGGCCGCGGGGGAGAAGTGTTCGACAATCCAACCAGCGCTATAACCAAGCAGAAAACCGCCGAGGGGCAAAACTAGGAAAGGAGAGGAATTGGCTACTAGATGCACCCGCCAACCACCTAACCAACCGATGCCCAATTTCAGGATAATAGCGGCAAGGGCGGAGAGAATTCCGATGAAACAGGCTACCAGTAAAGCATAACGACTATCGGTCGCGCTACGTCCGAAGTGTTGGGATTTAAACCACTGACGGAGGTTTTGGTGACGGGCAAAAAGTCCCATAATTATCAGGGAGAATCAAGGCAATGGCAGGGCGAGGATTTATTTTGGGTTCTGATTCCTCGTCTCTTTAATCATAGGCCGTTAAGTTCTGTGACTGTTCACCTTGTTTCTACCAGTGGACCCAATAGTAGTTTTTCGATCGATGGGCTAGGATCGAAGGTTGTCCCTATCTTTGAGCGGAGGATATAAAGCTTGTCATTGATTGACCATATCTCTACAGTGGATCTATTTTGTGGGGCTGGGGGGCTAACCCATGGTTTTGAGAAAGCTGGACTAATCGTTAAAGCGGGTTATGATATCGACCCAGCTTGTCAATTTCCCTACGAACATAATAATAAAGCCCAGTTTATTTTAAAAAATAATGAACTTCGACTGGTGAGCTTCTGGCCAGATCATCTCTCTTTGGTAATCTGGTATATAAAGTTCATTGATGTCGTCCTCTAAACCATCTTTATATTTTTGAACTAAAACTTCCACAGGATATTCCTTTGTGTCGTAATCAACTATTTTCTGTTTTTCGCGGATTTCTTGCTCTGCTTCCTCTTTCAGACTATCGCTGATTTCTGTTCTGGCAAATTCATCGGGTTTGTTAGCCATCTCGAAGTTACTTGCAACCATCAATTTATCTAATCAATCATACAATGTCTTTGCGGACAAAAGCCGCTCCACTTCCCTTGACAGCATCTTTTTTTGAATAATTAACTATATAGTGATATAATTATATTGATTTGGCTCAAGTGCCGAAGCTCATACCATATTTTTTAGCTAATGTCAATAAAGTTATGAAACGATTTCTATTATTATTTTGTGTTATCGTCAGTTTTTTGGTATTTATCAGCCTTCAAATCGATTTTTCCTTGTCCGCACTAGCTCTAACCAGACAACAGCCAGAAGGACCGGGGCAGCTGTTGTATCAATCCCGTCATAGTTTGCGCGATGATACCGGTAGTCCTTGGCAGGTGGTGTTATTTAAACGAGTTAAAGATGGGGAAACGGTAGAAATTAGTTTGCGCTTGGTGGGATTTCCAGAGGGGATTGAGTTTCTTCACCCGGAAAGATTAACGATAACCACTGCTAAAGGCCAAATTTTAGCGGCTGAGGATGCTTTTGCCCAAGAATCACCCGCAGCTAACGTTGGTCAATACAAGATGCAGGATATCTTAGCACAGCTACCCGTTACCGAAGCGATCGAGCTTTCCCTACCCCTAGACAATCCCCGCTCTCTCAGTATCCCGACTCCTGTACTTTTGGAATGGCAAAGTCTGCTTTTTTCCGTAAATGGAGGAAATCCCCATCACTGACAATAAAAAAAAATGCCCAATTAGGCAAAGTTTCAGCTATCACCACTACAATAAAATCACTATCAAAATTTCAATTGTCTGACTATAGTTCTAAAGCTTCGTAGATGTATAATTTATTCAAAAAACCGACGGTGCTGAAGTGATAACTAGGTAAAGGCGGAGGGAACCATAATTCCGTTTGATAAACGCTGAAAATGACAAAATTCTTTCTAGTGGTGTTAGTGGCGATCGCTTCTTGTAAAAAAGGATGACCCGTATCCACCAACATTTTACAGTAACCCCGCAAGAGAGCCTGCACTTCGAGGGAAGCTTGCGCCCGAGCGCAGACATTATCCTTGAGATAGCTAGTTAACCTCTGGGAAGCGTATTGTTCGTAATCTTGACGATTGGGGTTAGTTGTCAGCAATATTCCCGCAATTCCCCCTAAAACCACTCCTACCACCATTCCCCCTAACCTTGCCAATTTCATAAGCTCTCAAATCATCACTCACTTACCCTAACCATAGCCCGAATTAGGATAAAAAACCTGTTGTCAATGATTCCTTTTCTGGTATAGTAGATATGTGTACGGCGAGCGTAGCCAAGTGGTTAAGGCAGTGGATTGTGGTTCCACCACTCGGGGGTTCGAGTCCCCTCGTTCGCCCTCTTTTTAAGGATCGCTGATGATTAGGCTTTAAGGGAGTCAATTGGCACTTACCCGCTCAAATCCCCAATCAATTCGTTATCGGTAAAACCCTACACCCCACACCCCACACCCTGTCCCCACAAAAAACTTTTTGCCGCAAACCCTACTTACCAGTTAAGACGGCACTAGAGAAGCGGAGTAGCGATAACGTGATAGTTTAGATCCGATCGGTAATGTGAAGTTAGAACAATAATGACCAGAGTAAACCCGAAGTTAATTATTCATGGGGGAGCGAGTTCCCTAGAGGACAAAGGTGGTTTAGAATCGGTGCGCGATTCTCTCCGGGGGATTGTTAAGAATATTTACAACCTCCTTGACAATGGTGCAAATGCTGTGGAGGCGGTGACAAAAGGATGTATGTTACTGGAAGATGAACCGCGATTTAATGCTGGGACTGGTTCGGTGGTGCAATCGGACGGTCAGGTGCGAATGAGTGCAGCCTTGATGGATGGTCGTCATCAGCGTTTAAGCGGTGTCATTAACGTCTCGCGGGTACAGAATCCCATTAGCCTAGCCCACTTTCTCCAAAGTCAAGAGGATCGCATTCTCTCGGAAATTGGAGCTGCCGATCTGGCCCGAGAATTACAAATTCCCCTCTATGATCCCCTAACCGATTATCGGATTCAAGAATGGATGGAGGAAAGAAAGACGAATTTTAATCGCAAAATGGCCCGTTTATTCGCCGACTCGTCAGCGCAACGGGGAACCATCGGGGTGGTGGCCCTTGATCAACAAGGAGACATCGCCGCCGGAACTTCTACCGGAGGCAAGGGACTAGAAAGAATCGGTCGCGTTAGTGACAGTGCCATGCCAGCGGGCAATTATGCGAATCCATGGGCAGGAGTAAGTTGTACGGGAGTCGGGGAAGATATTATCGATGAGTGTTTAGCCGCTAAGGTGGTTATTCGCGTCACCGATGGTTTTTCCCTCGCCGCTGCCGTGGAGAAATCCATGCACGAATCCCAAACTAATGGTCGGGATCTGGGCATGATTTCCCTTGATCGTCAGGGGAATATTGTTTGGGGAAAAACGGCGGAAATTCTCTTGGCTGCCTATCACGACGGTCAGGCGATCGGTGATACCCTAGAATGGCACGGTGAAAATGTCGGTTTAATCGGCCATGTCGCCGTCGGATAGTGGAACAAACTGCGATCGAACTTAGTCTTCTCGGTTAATCTCTGCAAGATACTTCTTCTCGAAAATCTCCGTGTGGCAATATATTATTCCTATTTTTGACCCCGATGTGAAAAACTGGTCAGCCGAAGCGCGGTTATTGCGCTGGATGACTTTTTTGTGGCTGTCAGTCGGGTTAGTCGTGCTTTTTTCCGCCTCCTACGCTCTGGCTGACAGTCGCTTTGATAACGGACTATACTATTTTATCCGCCAATTAATCTGGCTTTGGATTGGCTTAATTGGCTT
The DNA here is from genome assembly GCF_003019735.1 of Microcystis sp. MC19. Classification (NCBI taxonomy): domain Bacteria; kingdom Bacillati; phylum Cyanobacteriota; class Cyanophyceae; order Chroococcales; family Microcystaceae; genus Microcystis; species Microcystis sp. MC19. Next base: position 4,953,756 of record NZ_CP020664.1, read on the forward strand.
TAATTTCCTGGTGCGATTGCCGATCGAGAAACTCCTCAAAATCGCCCCCTGGATGATTTTATTAGTTTTAGGATTAATTTTGATCACTCTTATCCCCGGTTTAGGAGCTAATATCAATGGTGCCACCCGTTGGATTAAAATCGGGCCGATTCTCTTGCAACCGTCAGAATTTATGAAACCGTTTCTCGTCCTGCAAGGGGCGGCGGTTTTCGGTGGTTGGCCGCGTTTAAATGTCAATCAACGGTTAACTTGGATCGCTATTTTTGGGCTAATTCTAGCCGGCATTCTCTTACAACCTAACTTGAGTACCACTGCTCTGTGTGGTATAACTCTCTGGCTGATCGCTCTTGCCTCTGGTCTGCCTTTATCCTACATGACCAGCACCGCTTTACTGGGTGTAACTATGGCTGTGGTTAGTGTTACTTTCCGCGAATACCAGAGAAAACGGATTTTATCTTTCCTAGACCCCTGGCAGGATCCCCGGGGTGATGGTTATCAATTAGTGCAGAGTTTACTGGCGATCGGTTCTGGCGGAACTACCGGCAGCGGTTACGGTTTATCCCAACAAAAATTATTTTATCTACCCTTCCCGGATACGGATTTTATTTTCGCTGTCTTTGGCGAGGAATTTGGTTTTGTTGGCGGTATTTTACTGTTAATCATGCTATTTCTCTACGCTACTCTCGCCCTGATCGTGGCGGTTAAATGTCGTCATCGCATCAAAAAATTAGTGGCGATCGGGGCGATGGTAATTTTAATCGGTCAATCCCTGTTAAATATCGGTGTGGCCACTGGTTCTTTACCCACTACCGGCTTACCTTTCCCCCTCTTTAGTTATGGCGGCAGTTCCAGTTTAGCTAGTCTCTTTTTAGCGGCCCTCTTAATCCGGGTGGCTAGGGAAGAAAATGAGACCGGGGAGCGCCAGACTTGGCAGAAGGGTGCGGGGAGCAGGGAGAAAAAGCTGATGGCTGACGGCTAAAAAGCTAAATACTGTCTCGGAGTCTCCTCAATACTGACTTCTAACCCAATTCCCCGGCCAAACCCTAGAAATCCTCGGGAATAATCCATTGGGTCGGTTGCGTCAGTTTTTTCAGTCTAGCGGCTTCTGCCATTTCTAACATCTTTTCCAAAGAAGTTGCGGCAATAAATTTGGCTGCTTCGGCGGCATGGACTTGATTGGGGCATCGATCGCCTAAAATACAACCATTTAGGCAATCTACAGCACAATTTACCTGTTTTTCCATAAAAACTCTCTTTTTCTAACTAGATTTGGCCTTTATATTTTAACCCAACTTTTTTTCAGCCAACCCTAGGTAAGTAATTATGCCAGTTAAGAAAGCGGCACGCTTAACCTTTCCCTAACCAATAAATTACTATATATTTTAATTGTGTGAGGAGTGAGAAGAAAGCAAAGTCCTTGGGGTCGAAACACGGCAAGACTCCCAAGGGCTTTTCCATGTCTAGGGAACAGTTGTCAGTCATGAACCAGCCTCAAGAGCGAGAACCTTTTGCCAGTTTAGTTTTATATCATCTCTTTAAATGGTCGATCGTTAGCCCCACCCTACACGGCTATTTTCGTGGTCACGTTTACGGAGTGGAAAATGTCCCCCGGCGTCATCCTCTGATTATCGTCTGCAATCACGCCAGTTACTTCGATCCACCCCTATTATCCTGTGCCGTAGGTCGTCCTGTAGCTTATATGGCTAAAGAGGAATTATTTACCATCCCGATTTTAAAACAGGCGATCGCTCTTTATGGGGCCTATCCCGTCAAACGCGGCAGTGGTGATCGCGGGGCAATTCGGGCGGCGATGGGAGCATTAGCGGCGGGCTGGGCAGTGGGAGTGTTTCTGGAGGGAACGCGCACCGAGGACGGATTGATCCATCAACCAAAACTAGGTGCGGCGATGATTGCCGCTAAAGCGGGAGTTCCCCTATTACCCGTCAGTTTGTGGGGGACAGAAAAGATTTTTCAAAAAGGTTCTTCTTTTCCCCATAGTATCCCCTTAACTATTCGCATCGGCGAAGTGCTGCCGCCACCGATTTCTAACAAAAGAGAAGCTTTACAGGCAGTTACCGAGCGCTGTGCCGAAATTATTAACGGATTACACGCCCTCGGACGCTAACTAGGGTCTGCGGCAAAAAGTTTTTCTTGGGGACAGGGTGTGGGGTGTGGGGTGTGGGGTATAGGGGGAGTGGGAATTATGAATTATGAATTATGAATTGGGGGGGTGGGGAAGTGGGGAAATTGAACTAAAACCCCAAAACCCCAACCTCCAAAACCTGTCTCCTATCTCCTGAATACTGACTCCTGCCGACCGCGTGATCTCAACAAGCAATTTAAATTACGAACAGCTTATCCAACAAGGTTTTTAGATTTATTAAGCAAACCCTAAATACCCGGGCAGCTGATGGGATTTCTTTCCCCGACACTTTGAAGTGGGGAATGTGGGTTAAAATTGGCATAACTCGACCATCGCCTCGACCATGTTCTTTTTTGTCCTCGGCTTCAATCTAGGCTTAACTTTATTTAATTGCTTTCTAGTCTGGAAATTGTGGCAATTGCGGCGGATTTTAGGGCGAGTGACCAAAATTTTAAACCGGGTGGAACGACGTTTACACCATATTTTTTACCCCGCTCCAGAATATATTATCATCGCTGGGGCAAAAACCCATTATCTCCGACAAAACTATCAACGTCTCTGGGGACAGATACAGATACTGCAATCCCTATTCTTGACCTTCTCCCTAATTATCCGTTACTGGCAGCGTCAATCCCGTCAACGCCGTCGCCTGTGGTCGCTAAAATTGAGCAAAATCTCTAGCAATTAGGCAGCTAACAGCGATCGCCAACCAAAGTAATACACAAGTACGAGTTAAATGCAAAGCCTGTTCGACGGTTTTGACAGTAATCGGGTTGAGGTTATCCCCCAATAAAGGTTTTTCGACAATCTGGCCTCGGTATTGATTTTTCCCCCCCAATTGCACCCCCAAAATTGCCCCATAGACGCATTCACTCCAACCGGAATTAGGACTAGGATCCCGACGGGCATCGCGCCAACAAATGCTTAAAACCCGCCCCGGCTGGCCCGAAATTAGGGCGAGAGTTAAGACCGTTAAACGACAGGGTAGCCATGTCAAAACATCCTCGCTTTTGGCACTAAACCAGCCCATATGGGTGTAGGGTGGCCGACGATAGCCAATCATCGAATCGAGGGTACTAGCGGCTTTATAAGCGCAAGCGAGGGGCACTGGTCCCACCCCCAGAAAAGCACCGAGAAGGGCATAAAAAAGCGGCGCGGTAACTCCATCCACACCATTTTCACTGACAGTTTCTAATAGGGCGCGAAGGATTTCTTCTTGGCCGAGATTATCTGTGTCGCGACCAACGTATAAACTTAGTTGGCAACGAGCTAAGGTGATATTTTCCGCTTGTAAAGCTGCGATGACTGTTTCAGCAGCCCGGCGTAAACTTCTACCAGCTAAACAACTAGCCAAGAGAATCACTTGTACTAGGCAACTCAGCAGCAAATTGACCTGACCTAACCATTGGATTCCTAGCCAAGTTAAGACCCCAGCCAAGATAATTAAACCTAGTCCCAGAATTATGCCCCCTAAACGTTGGCGAATTTTTTCCTGCGTCCAATTAAGGATAACTTTTGTGGCAACGGCAATAATCGCCCCCATCACCTGCACTGGATGAATCCATCCCCAGGGATCGCCGATCAGATAATCTAAAACCGCCCCTAATACTAAAATGATCGCCGTTGCCGCTTCCTTCACAATTACTCCCTTTTCCCATCGATATCCCGAATTTTCTCGATATTGTCTTCCCAGTTAGCCCCATCAAAGAACTGGAGCTGAAAATCCCCTAAGACATTACCCTCCAAACAGCGCAGGTTTATATCTATAGCGTCAGGATGGGAGCGGGGACGATAGAAAGGATGAATACCACAAACACGACAAAAATAATGTTGGGCTGTGTGGGTATTAAATGTGTAGGTACTTAAAAAATCTTCACCGCTTAGGAGGGTAAATTGTGCTGAAGGAACAATCAGATGCAGAAAACCTTTTTTCTGACAAATCGAACAATTACAGTCTAGAGCTTGATCATGCTTGATCGCCACTTGAAAACGGATCGCTCCACAGTGACAACCTCCCCCATAAATCTTTGCTTGTTTTGTTGCTGTCATAACTTCTAAACTACTAAACGATAAAGCTGGTTTCCTCTCCCCTAGCGGCGATCCAGCTACGCGCATCGTAGTATAAATCGGCTAAGGTAATCTTCCCCAGGGCCTCTTTTAATTTCTCGTGTAGGTGTTTCCAGATAGTAAATGTCACCCAATCTTCTGCCTGTTCGTCCCTGGGATGATAACCTGATAATGGCTCGATCGTCTCTCCCACCGCCTCTAAAATTTGCCCCAACGAGATCCGATTTGCCGGCCTGGCTAACTGATAACCCCCTTGCGCTCCCCGAAAGGAACGAACTAACCCCGCTCGTCGCATTTCTATCAGCAATTTCTCTAGATAAGCGGCCGGGATATCTTGACGCAGAGCGATCGATTTTACCGATACGGGAGTTCCCCTAGGTTGTAAACTAAGATCCAGCAAGGCTTTAACACTATAGTGACCCCTAGTTGTTAGCTTCATTATCCCTCATTTTTCCCTCTTTATCTCTATCCTACCTCCTGCTCTCATTGATGACAGAAAGGCTAACCTCCCCTAGCCCAGCATCTCGATCAACATTGATCAATTCTGTTAAGATTTTTATCGAGAGATAGAGTGTAATCGATTACAATCAATTTCCCCAAGCAAGTGATAATTTTTAGTTTATACCGTGTAAGATAAGTGTAGAGATCAATCGTAACCCGATTGTTTCTGGTCAGGGGAAGCAATTCTCCTCGACTGGCCTTGATGACCCTAACCTTTACTTATCTGCCGCGAACTTAAATGAACAAAACTACTAATCCAGAACCCCTGACTGGCCTCGAACTAATTGAGAAAGTTAAACAGCTAGGCAACCTCAGCAAAGAGGAAAAAGCCCGGGAATGCGGCTACTATACCATGACAAAAAATGGTATCGAACGCGTTAATATGATGAAGTTTCTCAATGCTTTAATCGATGCCGAGGGAATTGACTTAGATAGCAGTGCCAATGGCCAGGGACGGGGTGGCCGCTCGGCCAGCTACCGGATCAGTGTCCAATCAAATAATAATCTCCTGATCGGTTCGGCCTACACCAAAAAAATGGGACTTAAACCGGGAGATGAATTTGAAATTACTTTGGGGAGAAAACATATTCATCTCAAGCAAGTTGGCGCCAGCGAGGACGACGAATAGCAATAATTAAGGAGAGAGCCGTTTAACTCTCTCCTTTGAAACTAGGTATTTTATCCTCAATTGGTCTTTCAGTATCTAGATAGGGCTGGCTGAGTAAAGCTAAAAACTTTGTTGGATAAGACTTTTAGACTTTTGGAGTGATCAGGGGGAAAATTTAGGTGCTTTTTCCCTGAAAATGGCTAAAACCCCACACCTGACCCCCTAACTTCAGGAAAAACTTTGTCAGCAAACTCTAACTATTGGAGATGTCCAATGCAGCGACCGGAAAAACTGGCATCTTCCGGGATGCTAACTAGGAATTCTCGGCTTCTTTGGAGAGAATCCAGAAAGCGTGGATAATGCCGGGGACATAACCGATTAAAGTTAAGATAATGTTAATAACAAAGGCTAAACTCAGTCCTCTGGTCAAAAATACGGCTAGGGGTGGCAAAAAAAACGCACAAACTAAGCGGAGAAACATTGTCCATACCTCAAAAAGAGTTTAGTGAACCTTAATTCTATATTAAGCTTGCTCCCCTTGAAGTTGGTATAAAATAGTGGCGATTATTGTGGCCATGGTTGCGGGGGCAGTTATTGGTTGAGTCAACGCACTGGTTAAACCGATTCTAGGGCTTTTGTTTCTGGTTAGCCTCGATTCTCGTCCCAGGATTCCCAGTTAAGGGTTTAGTGGCTTTTATCGGTGCGCCCATCGTCCTTGCTCTGGTCAACACCCTCCCAAATAAACACTTCGCTGAAAAGGGTTTCAGCGAAGTACCACAATAGTCAGTGACCAGTTATCAGTTATCAGTAATTTTAGTATAACACCTTTGATCCAAAAATCATACCTTCGTGCAGAAAAAAGGCCAAAAATAAATACTTCGCTGAAAAGGGTTTCAGCGAAGTACCACAATAGTCAGTGACCAGTTATCAGTTATCAGTGATTTTAGTATAACACCCTTTTTCGATCACTGCAAACTTTTTTCAAATTTTAGGCCGAGAATTTTGGACCGAGGCCGACTTTCGGCGCGTACACCGCCCGATCGCCCAATTCTTCTTCGATGCGTAATAAGCGATTATACTTAGCCACTCGTTCACTGCGACTGAGAGAACCAGTTTTAATCTGTCCGGCATTAGTAGCTACCGCCAGATCGGCGATCGTGGTGTCTTCCGTTTCTCCGGAACGATGACTGATAACAGAACGATAACCGTGACGGGTAGCCAGGGCGATCGTTTGTAGGGTTTCCGTCAAAGAACCGATCTGATTGAGTTTAATCAGGATCGAGTTAGCAATACCCAGATCGATCGCTCTTTGCAGACGGATGGGATTAGTCACCATCAAATCATCGCCCACCAACTGAATCCGCGCCCCCAGTTTATCGGTCAATAATTTCCAGTTATCCCAATCCTCCTCGTGTAAACCGTCTTCAATAGAAATAATCGGATAGCGATCAACTAAACTGGCCAAAAAGTCCACCATTTCGGCTGGAGAATGGGCCGAACCATCGTAGATGTATTGACCATCCTTATAGAATTCACTGGCGGCCACATCCATAGCCAAAGCCACCTGCGACCCCGGTTTATAACCAGCACGTTCGATCGATTCAATCAAAATATCCAAAGCTTCCTGATTTGAAGCCAAATTAGGAGCATAACCGCCCTCATCGCCCACACCGGTCAGTAATTTGCGTTCGTGCAAGGCCTTACCCAAAGCGGCGAATACTTCCGCCCCCCAACGCAAACCCTCCTTAAAAGAATCGGCCCCGATGGGGAAGATCATAAACTCCTGAAAATCGACGTTATTATCGGCGTGAGAACCACCATTAATCACGTTCATCATCGGGACGGGTAGCACATTGGCCATCGGACCTGCGAGATAACGATAGAGAGGCAAGCCCAGATCCGCCGCCGCCGCTTTGGCCGTAGCCAGAGAGACGGCCAGGATAGCATTAGCCCCTAATTCTCGTTTATTGGCCGTGCCATCGCGATCAATCATAGCTAAATCGACACTAGCTTGGTCGAAAGCATTCATCCCCTGCAAAACCGGGACAATTTTTTCGTGGACATTGCGAACCGCTTTCAGGACACCCTTGCCACCGTAACGCTGGGGATCATCATCGCGCAATTCGTGGGCTTCAAAACTGCCCGTAGAAGCGCCACTGGGGACCTGGGCCAAACCCATCGCCCCCGATTCTAACAGCACTTCCGCTTCGATCGTGGGACGGCCGCGGGAATCTAGAATCTCCCTAGCTGCGATCGCTTCGATGGGAACTTCGATTTTATCTAACATAACTTATCGTCTCCAACTCAATTTACGGGGTAATTTCGGCCGATTACTAATTGCCTAAAGGGAAATCCACGTTGACAATCTGCTTTTGATCATCAAAAACGAGGATTAAAGTATCCGTCAGTTTTTCAAATTGAATCGTCACCAACACCAAATCCACGCCGTCCGTATCCGAACCTTTTCTGACCTGAGTTCCCACAACCCGACGCACGGGGCCGGTACGCTTAAGTAAATTTTCCCAAGCGCCTTGCACTCTGGTGGGGAAAACCTCAGCTTTGAGAAAAGGGTGTAGATAACCTCTGGCCAGGCCGTAGTCTTTATTGGCCAAAGCCTTGACAAAAGCATCGCCAATCTCAGAAATACTGCGAAATTCGGGAAAATCGGCGGCAACTATCTGACCAGCCCGGTTAAAGGTAACTGTCACATCTTCGGTAACTTTCTCAAATTCAACGGTGACAATCACCAGATTGGCATTGATAGCATCGAGTAGCTTGCTTTTGACAATGCGCTTAAACGGTCCAGTATGGTCAGTTACTTGGCTTTCCCAGACCTTTTGTAGTTTTTCGGCAGTCCAGAGGGGTTTTAGTTGGGGTGACAAAGCTGCAATAACTTTGTCGTATTGTTTAGTTCCCAACCATTCTACTAACTGCCGAGCTTGCTTTTCTTCTCGGACGGGATCACCAATAGCGATCGCAGTCGGTTCTAGGTTCGCCTGTACCGGTGAAACGCTGAACGCGGTCCAAGGCAGGGAAAAACCAATTAAACACAAAGAGAGAATCGATACCCGTTTCGCTAATGAAAGCCGCATCATTTCAGCTATTGCTCCGCAAATAAATAACGTTTTTTCACTTGACGATTGAATTGATGCCATTGTTCATTAGTTAAAGCATTCAAGATCGCTCGATCGGGTAATATCTCTCCCCTTGTTATACTGGTTTAACGATTAAAACTACCGCCGAACGCGCTTGCACCCGATAGGTTTCCGATTCAATAGCAGCGGCGGCATCTAAATCACAGGCTGCCTCGGACAATTGCCCAGCAGTATCGATGACGCGATGCCATTTTTCCTCTGGGAATAGGGGGGGTAACTGGAAGTTGAGAGATTCCCAGTAAGCGTTAAGCATAATGTGTAAATACTCGTTTGCCTTAGGATGACGCAGGGAAAAAGCTAAACTGCGGGAATCTTCTGACCAATCGGGTTTACTCAACTGTACGCCATGCCAACTGAGATGGGGTTCAAGACTGGTATAGGTGACTTCTAGCAATTTTTCCTGACGGAAAAGAGCTAATTTTTTATTAAAATCGATCAGTCTCCTTACGAAACACCAAAGATCGAACTCTTGCTCTACCGCACTCCAATCGAACCAACTTAACTGGTTATCCTGACAATAGGCGTTATTGTTGCCCTTTTGGGTGCGTCGCACTTCGTCCCCCATCAACAGCATAGGTGTTCCTTGGGAAATGAACAGGATCGTTAAGAGATTTTTTATTTGTTGCAGTCGCAGGGTTTTAATCGCCTCATTATTGGTTTCCCCTTCTATTCCACAATTCCAGCTAAAATTATCGTTGCAACCGTCCCGATTCTTCTCGCCGTTAGCCTCGTTGTGTTTCCGGTCGTAGGACACTAGATCGTTAAGGGTAAAGCCATCATGACAGGTAACAAAATTTATACTTCTATTGACATCGTTGTCAGGTCTGTGGTATATGTCGGGGCTTCCTAAAATCCGCGCCGCTAATTTCGTGACTATGCCGGTATCTCCCCGGACAAAAGCGCGCACATCATCGCGAAAAGGACCATTCCACTCGGAAAACCAATCGGCAAATTCGACAAATTGACCGACACTATACAATCCTGCCGCGTCCCAAGCTTCGGCGATTAATTTTGTCCCGGCTAAGACTGGATCCGATTCGATCGCCCAGATCATGTTATAACCTTTTTGCAGGATCGGTTCCCCGTCCACATTGCGCGATAATACGGCCGCTAGGTCAAAGCGAAAACCATCGACGTGCATTTCCGACACCCAATAGCGCAAACAATCGAGAATCATTTTGCCAACAATGGGATGACTGCCCTTGAGGGTGTTACCACAGCCGGTATAGTTGCTATAGAGGCTTTTATCGACCGCATCGAGGATGTAGTAGGTGCGATTATCGATACCTTTCAAGGAAAGAGTCGGCCCGATTTCGTCCCCCTCGGCGGTATGATTGAAAACTACATCGAGAATCACTTCAATCCCCGCTTTGTGTAACGCTTTCACCAGATCGCGAAATTCATTCAAAGGACCCAGGGGTGAGCGATCGCTACTGTAACCAGCATGGGGCGCAAAAAAGCCGATCGTGCTATAACCCCAATAGTTAGTTAACCCCGGCATAGCGGCAGCGGGATCAAAGTAATGAATTGGTAACAATTCCACGGCAGTAATGCCTAGGTTTTTCAAATAGGGTATTTTTTCGATTAATCCCGCAAAAGTACCTCTTTTTTCCTCGCTAACGCCAGAATTCGGGTTACGAGTAAAACCACCGACGTGCATTTCGTAGATAAAACTGGCAGAGTAGGGAGTGCGTAGCGGTTTGTCATCTTCCCAATCGTAGCGGCCCGGATCCACTACCAGACCCCGCAAAGCTCGATGACAATTATCGCCTTTTTCGCTGGCAGCTTGTCGATCATAAATTTCCGCACCGACAATCGCTTTCGCATAGGGATCGAGAACTACTTTATCAGGATCGAAGCGATGACCCTGGGCCGGATTATCCGGACCATAGACTCGATAAGCATACACTTGACCGACTCCAATCCCGTGAACGAAAATATGCCAATAGAAAAAGGTGCGGTTTGTTTGCGGGGTGAGGAGAATAGTCCGGCTAGGTACGGGAGAATTAGTATCATCAAATAATAATAATTCGATCGCAGTGGCATACTTAGAAAATAGTGAGAAGTTGACACCATCGGCCAAGACAGTTGCCCCGACGGGATGGCTTTTACCGTGATCGGTTTCTAAGGTCATTGTCAAGAGATGAGAAGTGATTAGGAGTAGTATAAGATTATTCGGCGTTGCTGAATCAAGCTATGAATCCCAAATGTGTGTCCTATCCAAAAGTTAGTTTTGGTCTAGGTTGTGAAAATCTCACCCAAGAAGATCAGAATTCAAATCAGCAAATCCAGATTTTCTTGGAGATGGCGTGATTAATTTCTAAGACCTTGCCCTATTCAATAAAGCTCTCAATTTTCCGAACAATTAAGAAAAAAATATAGGAGTTTTAAATGACATTTCCCGAATATTCTAGGCTTGATTAAGCCAATTGATTAAGTCAGCTTGACTCTTAAAGTCTAGTAATGCTTCTCCTAAGTCTTCTAATTGTTCTACGGTTAGTTTTTGGATAGTTTCGGTGATATGGGAGGGTAGTTGACTAAAACGTCGGTTAAGTAAGCGTAGCAATAGATTGGCTTCTCCTTGTTGAAGTCCGATAGCTTCTTCTTGTTGAATAGCTTTTTCTCTATCTTGTTCGTATAAAGGGGCTAAACGCATAATAAATTTACTCTCTTCCTGGGTTCTTTTTGGTAAGGCTTGCAAGTTCCTACTCAAATTGTATAATAATTTTAAGGCAGCTGATTTGAAAGGATGATTAGAAGATAATGCCTCTAATTCATCAATCGCTCTGCTTCTGGTTCCTCCTCTACCTAATAATCTTAACCAAAGGGTTTCAGGGGTTTCAGGTAATTGATGCAGGACAATAAGGGATGTATTTAAGTAGGTAGGCACAATTATTTGTAGGATGGGTTAGCGGTAGCGTAACCCATGCGGGCGTTGGGTTTCATGCTTCAACCCAACCTACGTTCATTTTATATTTAATTCCACCCACCTACTTAATGCTGGAGGTAAAAAATAAATTCCTTCTCCCCAATCTGGGTTTAATTGAGCGGAAAAAGCAGTTATAATTCTTTGACTGGCAGTAGGAGTTAGTATCCATAGTCTAGGGATATTTTCTGCTAATAAGGGTTGTTGACTACGGTGAGCTTCTCTTTGTAATTGTTCCCGCACCGTCAACAGTTTAGATAAACAGGCAATAATGCCCTCAATCGTGACAGGATTGCGATAGGGTTCTAATAGACAAGGGGTTTGAGCTAATCGGCCCAATAAACCTAATTCGGGCGGCATTTCTGGGGAAGTCGGTCGAAAATAGACATCGATTTCTTGAGTTTCTGCCGTCACATTAAGGCTAGTTTTCACGTCACCGCAAGAAGCGAGAAAAGTTTCGAGGTAGTCTTTCACTAAATTTATCCCAAAAAAAGCGAGTCAAGGCTGAAGTGATTAAATCAATGATGATTATTTTATCATTTTAAAAGTCTGTGGAGCGGTTTAGCCAATTAATTAAGTCAGCTTGAGTCTCAAAGTATAGCAATGCTTCTCCTAAGTCTTCTAATTTTTCTACTGAGAGTTTTTGGATAGTTTCAGTAATATGCGGGGGTAGTTCACCAAAACGTCGCTTTAGTTGACGTAGCACTAACTTGGATGCTTCTTTTTGAAGTCCGATAGCTTCTCCTTGTTGAATCCCTTCGATTCTACCCTTTTCAATCGCTGCTTCTCTATCTTGTTCGTATAAAGGGGCTAAACGCATAATAAATTTTCTCTCCTCCTGGGTTCTTTTTGGTAAGGCTTGCAAGTTCCTACTCAAATTGTATAATAATTTTAAGGCAGCTGATTTGAAGGGATGACTAGAAGACAAGGCCTCTAATTCATCAATCGCTCTGCTTCTGTTTCCTCCTCTGCCTAATAATCTTAACCAAAGGGTTTCAGGGGTTTCAGGTAATTGATGCAGGACAATAAGGGATGTGGTTAATGCTGGAGGTAAAAAATAAATTCCTTCTCCCCAATCTGGATGATTGAGAGCGGAAAAAGCAGTTATAATTCTTTGACTGGCAGTAGGAGTTAGTATCCATAGTCTAGGAATATTTTCTGCTAATAAGGGTTGTTGATGACGGTGAGCTTCTCTTTGTAATTGTTCCCGCACAGTCAACAGTTTAGATAAACAAGCGAGAATTCCCTCAATCGTGACAGGATTGCGATAGGGTTCCAATAGACAAGGGGTTTGAGCTAATTTGCCCAATAGGCCTAATTCGGGCGGTATTTCTGGGGAAGTCGGTCGAAAATACACATCGATTTCTTGAGTTTCTGCCGTCACGTCAAGGCTAGTTTTCACGTCACCAGAAGAAGAGAGAAAAGTCTCGAGGTAATCTTTACTAAATTTATCCCAAAGAAAGCGAGTCAAGGCTTAAGTGATTCAATCGATGATCAGGGTTATTTTATCATTTTAAAAGCCTGATTGGAAAAATTAGCAGCATTGCAGCTTTAGTTACAGATTTTTCCTAGTTTTTGCGCTAGAACTGAAAGGTTAATCAGCAAAAAACGCGCTCGACGAATGAAACCGCAAATCATCGTCTGTGGATTAGGTCGCACCGGTTATAAAATCTTTTGTTTACTCAAACAACAATCTGCGGCAGTAGTAGCGATTAGCAATCGCCAAATGGTCTGCGAATACCAGTCTGATATTATTATCGGCGATCCCTGCTCTCCTAAAACTCTCCTGCAAGCTGGTCTCCCGGATGCAGAAACCCTAGTTTTGGCCATCGATAACGACGCACTCAATCTGGAAATTCTCACCCGTGCAAGGATAATTAACCCGAAAATTCGGATAGTTAACCGACTATTTAACGAAACTTTAGGAGAAAGACTCGATCAAACCCTCCCTGCTCACGTTAGCATGAGCGTTGCTTCCCTAGCGGCTCCGATCTTTTCCTTTGCTGCCCTTGGTAATAAAGCTATCGGTCAATTACAGCTATTCGATCGCCTTTGGCCAATTCAAGAGATAATTATCGAGGAAAATCATCCTTGGTGGGGATTACCCCTCTACGAGCTTTGGGACGATCCGGCCCGGATGTTAATCTATTATCTCCCAGCCCACGACGAAATTGATCTGGTTTCAGCAGTTCTTTTAGGCAAAAAACTCCAAACTGGCGATCATCTCATTATCGGCAATAAACCGACAATTAGAACAAAACAGCGTTTTAAACTGCAAAAGTGGCTGAGAAATCTACTCAATCTCCGTCCCTATCAGCACTATGTCCAACCGGTAATTCTTGTCACCCTTTCCCTCTTGGGGATGATTTCCCTTGCTACCGTTACCTATCTCAGCGTTAATCAAAAAATTTCCCTCGTCGATTCCCTCTATTTTTCCGTCGGGATGATTACTGGTGCCGGAGGTAACGAAAAAGTGGCCGAATCTACCCCCGATAGTATCAAAATTTTTACCGTGGTCATGATGATTGTCGGTGCGGGGGTTATCGGTATCTGTTATGCTCTCCTTAACGATTTTATCCTCGGTAGTCGCTTTAAGCAGTTTTGGGATGCTACCCGCATTCCCGTCCGCAATCATCACATTATCTGTGGTTTAGGAGGTATCGGCACCCGGATCGTGCGACAATTGCACGAGCAAGGCTGTGAAGTGGTGGTGATCGAATCGGACCCCAATAATCGATTTTTGCATTCCGTGCGCTCCTGGGGAATCCCCGTTATCATCGAGGATGCGCGTCTAGTGGCTACCCTAGAAACCGCTAATATTAACAACGCTGAATCTTTGATCGTGGTTACTTACGAGGATATGATTAATGTGGAGATTGCCCTCACTGCTAAAGCGATCGCTCCTAAAATTAATCTAGTTTTACGCTGCTCTCAGGAACAATTCGGGCGATCGATTCAAGAGGTTTTTGATTTTGATACGGTATTATGTCCCCGGGATCTAGCTACCTATTCCTTCGCCGCGGCCGCTTTGGGCGGTAGAATTCTCGGTAATGGCATGACCGATGATCTCCTCTGGGTTGCTTTGGCTACATTAATCACACCTAATCATCCTTTTATGGGGCAAATTATCAAGGAAGCGGCGATGAATGCCGATTTTGTGCCACTTTACTTAGAAAAACAGGGTCAAACTATCCACGGTTGGCAATTACTGGAAATCACTCTCGATCAAGGTGATATTCTTTATCTAACTATGCCGGCTATGCGTTTACAACAGGTTTGGCAAAATACTTCCCTAACTATTCCCCAATCTTTCCCCGATTTAAAATGATTTCCGGTCTTAATTATCTGAGCAAAGCTAGTTATCGCTGTATCTTGAGTTTAGGCAGTGCCGGCAGTATTTTAAGTCTCGCTAGTGCCAGCAGCATTTTAAGTCTGGTTAGCATCGGCAGTATGCTAAGTATTGGCAGTGTCGGCAGTATTCTTAGTATTGGCAGTGTCGGCAGTATTCTTAGTATTGGCAGTGTCGGCAGTATATTTGGCATTTTTCAATATCATTCTCTGCCTAACTATCCTGAGTAGCTCTAATGAACTATTCCTCGCCGCTTCTTTGTCGATGGCGGTTTTTTGGCTCTCTTAGGTTTGGTGGGTAAAATGTATTCTAAGATACAGTCCTGCTGGCGAGCGAGTGGAAGGAACCACAGAGACACAGAGGACACAAAGATTGATCGCTTCTATAGTAAGTTAAACTGATCACACAAGGAATAAGAGAGCCGTTTTTTGAGTTTAAACTGTGGAGCGATCGCTTTTTATGCAAACAAAATAGAAAGGTTATTAATCGGATTAAGGGATTTATGAGGCTGCGGCAAAACTAACACGCCGATAAATTTCTAGCAAGGGAAGTTCAACGTTTAAACTCTCCAGAGGGATTATTTGACTAAGTTGATCGTAGGTTTGTAGTTGCCAGCGATCGCTCTGTGCGAGTCTGAGATATTGCTCAATGTAGGGTTCAGTTTGACTAACGAGCAGGTATTCACAAAAACTTGGCAGGGAACGATATTTTCTAAATTTATCACCTCGATCATCTGCTTCTGTGGCGGGGGAAAGCACCTCTACAATAAATAAAGGATTAAGAATTTCGTCTTTGCGATCGCCGTTAAATTCCGGTTCATGGTTAACAACCATGAGATCGGTATAGGTTCCACAATGATATTCAGGAATCCACAACCGCAGATCGCTGTTATACAGACGAAAATCCCTATCTCTCAATAAAAATCCCAAAAAAACCGAGATATTGATCGTGATTGCGCTGTGGGTTGCGGTTCCTCCAGGCATAAGAATCATTTCTCCATGGCAATATTCATAACGTTCCTGAGAAGTTTCAGCGATCGCCCGATATGCTTCCAAAGTGACAGGGGTTTTGGTGACTGTCGCAATAGTTGGTTTTTCTTGAGCGATAATCATCTTTGTCTTTCTCCGATATTCTATTAATTAATTTTATGGTTATTTTTTAGGGATTGTGGGGAAGCGATCGCTTTTTATCCAATCAGAATAGAAAGAGCGATCGCAGTTTTTCTGAGGTGAGAGAGAACAATTTTTTAAGAGCAAACTATCGTTAATTTGATTGTATGTACTATAATTGAGTCGTTAAATTTAACCAAAATACTATACTGTCCTCATCGAGGTTATTGTTGATGAAATCAGAGTATGATCTCGCTAATATGAAAAGTCGTCCTAATCCTTTTGCTCAACAACTCAAGCGGCAGGTCACTTTACCTTTAAGGATTGATGTCATTGATTTCTTTGAAAAAAAAGCAAAAGAAAAAGGAATTTCTTATCAGGAATTAATTGATTTATATCTTCAGGATTGTGTGACAAACGACCGAGAAATTTCTTTTTAGCGATCGCTTTTTATGAAAACAAAATAGAAAGAGCGATCGCCTTGTGATCATCAGTTAATAAAACAATAAAGTTCGGGGTCAGGTATTCAGGTTTGCTAATTGTTCCTGAATATTAGCTTGAGTAGAGAGTTTTTCAGATTTTTCCCATAGAGCATTAAAGATACTTTTATCTGTCTCGACAACTCTTGTTTGATAGGAAATATAACCTGATTCTGTTTGACCATTCATAATTCTTCTCGCTGTAAAAGAATTTCTTGGAACAGATAAGTTTTCGCTAATCAATAGGTTGGTATCATCCCAAGGATAGCCTTCAACATCTTTGGCTTTTTCCTGACAAATCAAAGCAACTTCTATGCCAGAGTTAAGTTGTTCCTGAATCACCTGTAAATGCTTTGGATTCCGAGCTTCAGGAAGAATAAAGACTCGTTGAATAGAAATCTCCCTTTTGATTAGTTCTTTGTTAACTTCCCAGAATTTTTGACCAAGGGGATTATCCCACCAGATGCAATCTGTCATGGAGTGAACAGCCAAGATTCGAGATTGACTTTTAGGATCAATGTGTTTGAGTAGTTGAGCAACCTTTTCTAAACGGGATTCGCCGCTAATTTCAATGTTAATTTCAGGCATAATTGTGTTAGTTAAAATTGTGCCATCAAGGAGGGTTAGATTATTTTCATCTAATTTAACATCGGTCAAGTTAGCTCCCGTTAGATTAGCTTTACTCAAATTGGCTCCCGTTAGATTAGCTTTGCTCAAATTGGCATGACTTAAATCGGCTCCTGTTAAATCAGCATTAGTTAAATTAACCCTCGAAAGATTAGCCTGACTGAAGTTACATCCCATCAATTTTGCATCGGAAAGATTGCCTGGGGTATCCATTAAATTGACTTGGCTGAAATTCAGTCCATGAAAATCTCGTTCGCCAATTTTGTGCAAATATGTCAATTCTTTTGTGCTATGAATATCGGGGTGATATTCATCGGGTGCATAAACGGCAATCATCGCTTTGACGTAGGCGAAAAAATGAGCCTTGAGAATATTTTCATGGGTGTGGATGGTAATAACTTCTTTACCATCATACTCAACCGCCGCCTTGACAGTTATGGCTCCTTGTTGACCCGGTGTCAAGTTGGCTAAATAGATAGATTTAAGGGTATGTTTAACCTCAACTAAATGAGCTAGAGCCTCATTAAAAGCAGTACAAAGTGCATCTACTGAACCTTTTTTAAAGGCTGATTCAGTGTAACGCTCTTGGGTTTTTGTATTACATAGGATAACTGTCGCGGAAGTTAAATTGTTATTGGCACAAAGAATTTCAAAGTTCTCAATTTTCCAGCCTTGAAAAAGCAAAAGATTATCTTCAAAGAATAAGTTTTGTTGAGGCTCGTTTTCTAAAAGAAGATTGAGTTTTTCTTTTTCATGTTCCATTGCCGCTTTACCGAGATTTTTGAGAGTTCTTTCGATAGAAGCTGGCGAGGTATCTTTCCCTAAAGACTGTAAGAATAAGGAAGGAGAACCCACAAAAGGATACCCACTGGCAATGAATTCTCGATCTCTGATGGTGATAATACCTGCTAGGCTATACTTTCTGGCAATCTCAACTTGAATTGCCGTTGTTAAATTAACGTTCGGATATTTTTCTAGGTCAATTTCTTTCAAGTTAACTTGACCGACGTTAATCTTACTCAGAAGTTCAATGATCAAACGATTGGCATCTTCTCTAGATTTCAGATTTTTGATATTATGCCAAATTTTGATTAATCCCATTTCCCCAATGTAAGGATTAATTTTTCCCTCTAAAACAAGTCCCATAACCCTAGTAGCTTCCCTGTTAAGAGTCGTCTGATTTCGTAATAAAAACTCTTCAATCAGAGCAGCGTCAATTAAGACTTTTGGAGCTTGAGAATTGTTGTCTTTTGATGGGAATACTTCTAAGTTACCCAGAAAAAAATCAATATTTATACTAGGATGATTAGTCACTTTACGCAAACTAAGCTTGATTTCGTACTGCACAAAATCATCAGATTCGCTTTCGAGATTATTTCTCAAATCCCAAAGTTTTTTAATCACTTGAGGCTCAGGATATTCTCCTAATTTCCTTATGATTTCAGCACGGCGATCGCTATTTTGTTCATTGTCTAGTTGAGCTAACAAACCATTAATAATGTCAGCACGGGGAGTGACCGATGTTGGTATCTCGCACAATAACTCTGTGTTTTCCATTTTTAAATCAATCTCCTTGATTGGTGGTCTTCTCATCCGCACTAATTTTGTCTGACAGTAAAAGACTGCTCTGTTTGAGAATTTTCAGCGTAGCGTGTTCGCAAAACTCTCACTAATTCATCGTCATTAATGTCAACAAAATAGCCCTTTTTAAAGAGAATCCTTCTTAGAGAAGTAATTCCCAGACGATCACTTTCATCTAAATCAAGGCAAAGTTTAAGATAGGATGCTAGATTTTTGTTGAAATCTGCGTTTAGATTTTTGCCGCTGCTATGATTGAACATTTCAGCCAAATCATCGGCGGAATAAAGTCCTGTAGCCGCCAGATAAAAAATAATTTTGTATTTTTCAGATAGGGTTCCGATTTCTTCCAACAAAGCTTCTAGTTTGGGTATATCCAAACCACAGTTTCTTGCCTGTTTTTGGGCATCACACAGTGACAGGGGCATTTTGTATTTTTCAGATGCGGGTTCGATTTCTGCCAACAAAGCTTGTAGCTTGGAAATATCCAAACCACAGTTGCTTGCTTGCCTTTCGGCATCGGATAGGTTTTGGGGCATTGACGAGAGCGTCTTCATGGCTGTATTTTCGAGCTAGTTCGCATATTTTGAAATGGAGTACCAACAATTATTGTTTAATCATAGCAACAATTGTTGGTTTAACTTTGCAACAATTGTTGGTTTAACTTTGCAATAATTGTTGGTTGAGATTCTTACAGTAAGTGATTATATTATGGATACAATTAAGGAAGATAGAGCGATAGTAAAAAACAGTACAAAAAAGCTGGTCGAGTGTTGGCGCACTGCCCAGCTTGAATTAGGTAAACGTTCTACCTATCGCTTCCCGCCTTGATTATCTCCACCCTGACGTTTTGCTAGTTCGTTGATGGTGTAGATAAAAACGTAGTCATAGGGATGAATCTTCCCGACAGCTACGCCGTAAGCAAGGGAGCTTAGGAGCATGACAGTGAGTAAGTTCTTCATATTGATTGACCTCCTGGCTTCTTGAGTCCACTTACTAAGGTTTTTAAGTCTCCTGGTGGGCTAATTGAGAGGGTTAATCCCGATGATGCGAAGCTAGGAGAGGGACAGTATCCTCGCGGGTGCTGGCCCTTTACTCATCATTATCATCCCCGCATAGTAGCCCATGAGGGTAGATTGAGTCAAGCTAATAATGTTAGGGATTCCTGACACGAGGAGCAAAACACTACTAGGCAAAAACAAAGATCCTGATCAAATCAACTCCCACCTTAGCCATGAAAACACTTAGCCACAAAACAGAAGATTTGAGTATAGCCGATGTCTCATCCGATTACCCCGATCAATGGGTGGTCGTAGAGATCACTGGGTGCGACAAATATGGCTGGCCAGAGAAAGGTAAGGTTATTGGGTATTCAGACGACAAAAGTAAGCTGATACAAGAGACTAAACATTTGAAGGGAGACTTGTATTTGTTTTATACAGGTCTTGTTGACGGTGGTAGGGTTGCTTAAAAATGTTAGAATCCATACAAAAAACACAATCTCCTTTAGCTTTGTCCCCTGCGTTGGCAGCTGCCATTAAACGAGGCGAAGAAGCGAAGAAGCGGTTCCTATCTAAGCAAGGCGGAACCTTAACCAGCGCCGAGGTTTGTAGTGTTTTAGCCTGTAGTTCTTTGGAATTAGAAACTATGAGGCTCAATCATCAGGTCTTAGGTTTATCTGTCAACGAAGAATTAGTTTATCCTGCTTGGCAATTTATTGATGGCAAAGTTTTGTCTGGTTTAGACCAAGTGTTAGCCGTCCTTAAAGAAGACGGTGCTTGGACACAAATGCTCTTTCTGCTCACGGGTGATATTCGTTTAGAGGGAGCAACCCCGCTAGAAAAACTCCAAAAGGGAGAAATCGAGCCAGTGGTTTTGGCCGCTAAGTGTTACGGGAGTCATAGCGCGGCGTAATGGGTTTGCCTCCTTTTCCCCTCCCACCAGACGATTTTAGTCAGCGTCAATTGCCCGTCATTGAAACCCCAGGCCCCTGGCTAAGATTAAATAAAACCGGACACCTTTCTAGTCTTCATTTTGACCGCAGTGGTAGCGGTCGTTTCGATGGGCCAAATCAGGGCTATGGGCTTCTCTATGTGGGTGATGAGTACAGTACCTTTATTGAATGTTTTGGACGAACATTTGACGGAGCCGTAACCGTTACAGCCCTAAGAAATAGAAATCTTTTTAGAATTAGAAGCGATCGCACTTTAGTGTTGGCCGACTTAACGGGGCCGGCCCTTGTTCGCATAGGAATAGATGCCCGCATTTCTTCCGGTGATTATGAATATTGTCGGACTTGGGGGCAGGCAATTTGGGGACATCCCCAAGCAGTAGATGGGATTAGATACCGTTCTCGTCATGATGATAGTGTCTATTCCGTTGGGCTTTTTGATCGGGTTAGAAACCATTTGCAAGAAGACAACTTAGGTAATTTATACGATGATAATTCATCCTGTTTAGGTGAAATTTTGGAGCATTATGATTATGCTCTTATTCAAGAATAAGTATCTTTTTGCAATAGGTGCATCTCATTTTTGTCAATCTACCAATTGGGATTTTTACGGGGAAACTCTCTTTTAAAATCGGGCATTACTTCCGATTTTATCACTCAATCCAAGCCTTTGGGGGGTAGAACCCCCCAAACCCCCCGTTGGGGGCGTGGCGCCGCCCCCAAACCCCCCGCGCATTAGCTTTTCGGTGGGATGCTTACACGCGATTGTTCATATTTTTGTACCAATTTAAGAGTCACTGATAAGTGCTGATTGTCGGTATTTCTGCAAATGTGAGATGCACCCTTTGCAATTAGACGCAATCTCCCCTATTCAGAACGGCCAAGTGTTAGGGAATTTTCTGTTAAGTTAATAGCAGCCCACTCGTCGCAAAACTTCACTGATCACTGATTACTGATTACTGATTACTGATCACTGATCCTCTTGCCCTATTTTGGTAAAATCAACTATAATGGGGAGAAGTTAATCTTTGCCAAGCTTGAGCAGAGTTAAACTAATCCCTCAGTGAGCAAGCAATTGAATCCTATGCTTAAAATTGCCCTTTTTGGAACCAGTGCCGATCCTCCCACTGCCGGTCATCAAGCCATACTAAAATGGTTATCGGAACAGTACGATATTGTTGCAGTTTGGGCCGCCGATAATCCCTTTAAAAATCATCAAACCAGTCTCGAACATCGTCTGAGGATGTTAAATTTGCTCATCCGGGATATTCAACCCCCAAGGGATAATATACAACTGCGACGAGAATTAAGCGATCGACGTAGCTTAATTAGTGTGGAAAAAGCGCAAGCAATTTGGGGAGAACAGGAGGAATATACCCTAGTCATTGGTTCTGATTTAGCTGGACAAATTAGGCACTGGTATCGTAGCCAAGAATTACTAGAAAAAGTCAAAATTCTCGTGATTCCTCGTCCCGGTTATCCTATTAATCAAGATGATATTGAACAACTGCAAACATTAGGGGGTGATTGTCTGATTGCCGATGTATTTGCTCCGGCTGTATCCTCAACAGATTATCGAGAAAAAGGCGATAAACAGGCTGTTCCTGCACCGATTAAAGATTATATCGAAGGTCAAAAACTTTACGCATGAAACCGCCAAAGACCCTAGCTAATAAATCTCTAGCTGATTTTAAAGTGGGAGTTGATAACGTGATCTTTTCCGTTGATACCCAATTAAATCGGCTGCTGGTGCTTCTGATTAAACGACGGGAAGAACCCTTTAGTAATTACTGGAGTTTACCCGGAACTTTAGTTAGAAATGGGGAATCACTGGAAACGGCAGCCTATCGAATTTTAGCCGAGAAAATTAGCGTCAATAATCTCTATCTAGAACAGTTATATACTTTTGGCAGTCCAGAGGTAGATTCCCCGGCAGCATCCGCGAGTTTTGGGAAACGTTATCTATCGGTGAGTTACTTCGCTTTAGTGCGGTTTGAAGAAGCAAAGTTAATCACTGAACGGGATTATAATATCACTTGGTATATGATTGATAAAGTGCCAGATTTAGCCTTTAATCACGGTCAAATTTTGGAATATGGCTGGCAAAGATTACGCAATAAAGTAGAGTATAGTCCCGTCGCTTTTGAGGTTTTACCAGAATTATTTACTTTAAATGATCTTTATCAATTTTATGAGACAATTTTAGGTAAAAATTTTAGTGATTATTCTAACTTCAGAAATCGGCTATTGAAATTAGGATTTCTCAAGGATATGGGTTTAAAAGTCTCTCGTGGTGCCGGTCGTCCTGCTAGTTTATATCGCTTTGATGAAAAAGCTTTTGCTCCCTTTAAAGAGCAACCGTTAGTTTTTGTTTAAATAGGAAAAAATATGAGAATTGCTATCGCTCAATTAAATCCCATTGTTGGAGATATCGAAGGAAATGCCCAAAGAATTTTAGAGGCCGCTCAAACGGCATTTAATCAGGGAGCGGAATTACTTTTAACCCCGGAATTATCCCTCTGTGGTTATCCTCCCAGAGACTTGTTATTAAATCTGGGTTTTGTGGAGAAAATGTCTCAACAATTGCAATTATTGTCCCAACAATTACCAGAAAAGTTAGCCGTCTTAGTCGGTTTTGTCGAAAAAAATCCCTCGGCAACGGTCAGGGGAGAAAAGCCGTTATTTAATAGCATAGCTTTGCTAAAAAGTCAAGAAATTAAACAAATTTTTACTAAACGTTTATTGCCTACCTATGATGTTTTTGATGAGGATCGTTACTTTGCTTCTGGGAAAGAAAGTCAATATTTTCAACTAACAGAAAATAATTTTAAAATTGGTGTAACTATCTGTGAAGATGTTTGGAATGATGAACAATTTTGGGGTCAGCGTCAATACGCGGTTAATCCCATCGCCGATTTAGCTAATTTAGGAGTGGATTTAATCGTTAATCTTTCCGCTTCTCCCTACAGTGTCGGTAAGCAAAAATTGCGAGAATCTTTATTATCCCATAGTGCCACTAGATATAATTTACCGATAGTTTACGTCAATCAAGTGGGAGGAAATGATGATTTAATTTTTGATGGTGACAGTGTTGCTTTTAACCGACAAGGAGAAGTGATTTATCGCGCCCAAGCATTTACTTCTAGCCTAGAGTTGATCGAGTTTAATCAGGATTTGTTACCCGCAGTTATTCATCCTTTACCCGTCGATGAAGATGAGGAAATTTATCGAGCTTTAGTCTTAGGAGTGCGAGATTATGTGCAGAAATGCGGTTTTAAACGGGTAATTTTCGGCTTGAGTGGTGGCATTGATTCCAGTTTAGTTGCCGCTATTGCCAGCGACGCATTAGGTAAAGAAAATGTTCTCGCTGTGATGATGCCTTCTCCCTATAGTTCCGACCATTCCATTAGCGATGCAGTGGCTTTAGTTAATAATTTAGGTATCAAAAGTGAGAAGTTAGCAATTAAAGAAATTATGACTGCTTATGATCAACTTTTAGATGGTCTTTTCGCTGGGACTGATTTCGGTATTGCTGAAGAAAATCTTCAGTCACGCATTCGCGGTAATTTATTGATGGCTCTCTCTAATAAATTCGGTCATTTACTATTATCCACTGGCAATAAATCAGAAATGGCGGTGGGATATTGCACCCTTTACGGTGATATGAATGGTGGTTTAGCAGTGATTGCTGATGTGCCGAAAACGAGGGTTTATTCCCTCTGTCGCTGGTTAAATCGGCACGGGGAAATTATTCCCCTCAATGTGATTAATAAAGCTCCTAGTGCTGAATTAAAACCCAATCAGAAGGATCAAGATTCTTTACCTCCCTACGAGATTTTAGATGCTATTTTAGCACTATTAATCGATCGCCATCAATCCGCCGAACAAATTATCGCCGCCGGTTTTGAGCCTGAAATTGTGCAGAAAGTGATTAAATTAGTTAAAAATGCCGAATTTAAGCGCAAACAAGCTCCCCCGGTCTTAAAAATTAGCGATCGCGCTTTTGGCACTGGTTGGCGAATGCCTATCGCTAGTCGCTGGGGTTAGGGGGGTTTTTCAGTTATCAGTTATCAGTTATCAGTTATCAGTTATCAGTTATCAGTTATCAGTTATCAGTTATCAGTTATCAGTTATCAGTTATCAGTTATCAGTTATCAGTTATCAGTTATCAGTTATCAGTTATCAGTTATCAGTTATTAGTTATTAGTTATAGTCATTTCAATTAAGATTGAGAATATAAATGCCAGAGTTCATAAGGTTTTCATCGGTCTAGAGTGGATCAGAATTATCTGAAATGACTATATCAGATGTGAGTTATCACTAACCCAGGCGGGCGTTGGGTTTCATACTTCAACCCAACCTACGTTCTGATTACTGATCACTGTTTACTGATTACTGTTCACTGAAAGGGGTATTCGTGAGAGAGGAAGGGTAAGGGGATTAATTCTCCTGTTGCCTCGCCGATTTGTACTTTTAAACCCTCTCCTCCCGCTTTTGTTTTCACATAACCCAAGCCAAAATCCTCCAGCACACTGGTGAGTAAACCGACTTTTTGCGCTTCTAAAATAATCGGGGTATTGCTGGGGACGGGTTGGCTGAGTTTTATGCCCCAAAGTCTTTGTTTTACGCCTTTATAGGTGTTAAGACGGGCGATAGTTTCTTGACCAATATAACAACCCTTATCAAAGACAATCGCTCGCCATAAACCGGCCTCTAAAGGGTTATAATCTTCGGTTAATTCTCGATCGACTGCCGGTCGGCCCTGATGGATTCTCAGGTATTCCCACACCTGCTCATCGGCGGGAGTAACGCCATTTTTAATTAAATTTTCCCAGAGGGGACCGGCTTCGGCGGCGGCAACGATTAAAGTGTATCCGGGTAGGTCTAAGCCGGTGCCGACGGCCACTCTCAGGGCGGGTTGAGAAAGGAGATAATGACTATGCTGCACCCCCGTTAAAATCTGCTCTGGAATGGCGATTTTTTGCAGGTATTGCCCGCTTTCAGTACCGATTAGGCTGAAAATGCCAAAATTATCGGTTAAGTCGCTAATTTCCACCTTATCGAAGGGGAAAATATAGCGATCGATCAATTCCAGTAAAAATTGACGACGTTGGGGAGAAACGAGGATGAGGAGGGAATCATCGCCGGCGTAAACTGTGACAAAATCGAGAGTACGACCGGTAGAGTTAAGGAAAATTGTCTCACAACCCTGACCCGGTTTCAGGCGATCGATCGCGTTACTGGTTTGATTGTGGAGAAAACGCAGTCGGTCCTGGCCTTTTAATTCTAATAAACCCCAATCGGAGCGATCGATTAAAATTGTTTGGGATGCTAAACTTTGGGGATCATTGTGGTAATCTTTGAGAAAATTAGCGGCATACTCTGCCTTGATCGTTTCTAAATCTGCTTTCATTGGGGTAAATTAGCGAATAATCGGTTAATAATGCGCTCGGTTTTCGTTTCCAAACTCTGCCAATCTAGTTCACCGGTGGGGTCGAGGAGACTGGTATCGATGGTGACGCTCTCTCCTTCATCGGTGGGATAATCGAGAAAACAGACTTGAAAACAAAGTTCCCAAATATTTACAGTAACGGAGCGATCGAGATAAGTCAAACAGAGCAGATAACTGGGATAGGGATCTTGAATTTCTGTATAAGTTCCTTTCCATAGGGAATTTTCTAACTGTTTACGCAGATTATCCAGCACCCGAATAAATGCCGGCTGCATTAATAATTGTGCCTGTTCCCAAGCGGTAATATCTTTAAATTTTGGATTCATCTTATCAGTGATCAGTTATCAGTTATCAGTTATCAGATTTGAGGATTAAGTGATAAAGGCAGTTATCAGATTTGAGGATTAAGTAGGTAGGCACAATTATTTGTAGGATGGGTTAGCGGTAGCGTAACCCATGCGGGCGTTGGGTTTCATGCTTCAACCCAACCTACGTTTATTTTATATTTAATTCCACCCACCTACTTAAGTGATAACGGCATGAACAGTGCTGTCTTTTCACTGTTTACTGTTTACTGTTTACTGATCACTGGTTACTGTTTACTGATAACTGATAACTGATTTAAGCTGTTACTAGGGTTGCTTCCTTAGCTGCCATCATTTTCATCAGGTCTAACATCCGGCAGGAGTAACCCCATTCGTTATCGTACCAAGAGACGACCTTAAAGAAATTGGCATTAAGTTGAATGCCAGCTTTAGCATCAAAGATACTGGAACGGGGGTCAGTGATAAAGTCACTCGATACCACTTCCTCATCGGTATAACCGAGGATACCTTTCATCGGTCCTTCGCTGGCGGCTTTCATAGCGGCGCAGATTTCCTCGTAACTGGTGGCTTTTTCGGTTTTAAAGGTTAAATCCACCGCCGAAACGTTGGGAGTTGGCACACGGAAGGCCATACCGGTTAATTTGCCTTTTAGGGAAGGAATAACTAGGGTTACTGCTTTGGCTGCTCCCGTGGAGGAGGGGATAATATTTTGACCGGCGCCGCGACCACCGCGCCAATCTTTTTTCGATGGACCATCGACGGTGGGTTGAGTGGCGGTCATCGAGTGTACCGTGGTCATTAATCCTTCCGCTAGTCCGAAGTTATCGTTAATAACTTTGGTGATCGGGGCTAAACAATTGGTGGTACAACTAGCGTTAGAGACGATCAGATCTTTAGCGGGATCGTACTCATTATCGTTAACGCCTAGTACAATAGTACGAATCTTGTCGGGGTCTTTGGTGGGTGCGGAGATAACCACCCGTTTAGCCCCAGCTTCTAGATGTTTTCCTGCCCCTTCTGCGGTGGTAAATAAACCGGTGGACTCGACCACATAATCGGCCCCGGTTGCACCCCAGGGCAGTTGAGCGGGGTCTTTAATCGAGTAACAGGGGATAAACTTACCATCCACGACGATGCCATCTTCTTTTGCTTCTACCGTACCCTGAAAACGTCCGTGGGTGGAGTCGTATTTGAGCAGATAGGCAATATTATCGGAGGGAACCAGATCATTTATACCAACAAACTCGAAATCAGGATTTTGGATACCCGCCCTAAAAACGAGGCGACCGATACGACCGAATCCGTTGATGGCGACTCTTACTTTTGTCATGAAAAAAACTCCTTTGCAGCTGCGATAAGCTTAGGCACGATCAAGAAAAAACAATCCGAGAATTGATTAGCCTGTAGAGAATCACTATATATGCTAATCAGCTTTTATTGATCGCTAGATGAAGTATAGAAAGATTTTAAGTTTCAGTGCTTCCAAGATAAAAAATAATAAATTTTCTACCCTAGTCTTCCCCGCCACCGGCATCGAGAAAACCTGATTAGACCCTTGCCGACCAACGAAAATATGATTATATAGCCTTTTGGGAAAAGTTGACATTAAAAAATAATTAAAAGCTTTCTGAGAATTTGTGGATTCCTAAGTTAAGAACATATTAATATGCCTTTAAAAGCGATTTAAAAACCCCGCCCGACTGACATAAATTCCCCTAGCCGGATTGGCAAAATATAGCTTATTTTAATAGTTTTTTGCGCCCCAAAAGGTTAGACTCTTGATTACAGTTTGAAAACTGACCGAGGGTTAACCCTCTCGATAATCTGGAGAAATTGTCTATCAACTCTCTTAATCTCATCGTTCATAGATATTGGAGAAATATTCATGGTATCCGCACCAGAAAGACCCTTAACAGAACAAAATCCCCTTTCTCAAGATGAACTCTACAAAACCCATGCCTATTGGCGCGCTTGTAACTATTTAGCTGTAGGTATGATTTATCTGCGCGATAATCCCCTGCTTAAAGAACATCTTAAACCCGAACACGTTAAGTATCGTTTACTTGGTCACTGGGGAGCAAGTCCGGCCTTAAGTTTTACCTACGTTCACCTCAACCGTTTAATCAAAAAATACGACCTCGATGTGATTTTTATGGCAGGTCCTGGCCATGGAGCGCCGGGGGTACTCGGTCCGGTTTATCTAGAAGGAACCTATTCGGAAATTTACCCCGATAAAAGTGAAGACGAGGAAGGATTACAAAAATTCTTTAAACAATTTTCTTTTCCCGGTCACATCGGCAGTCACGTCACCCCCGAAACCCCCGGTTCTATCCATGAGGGCGGCGAACTGGGTTATAGTGTTTCCCATGCCTACGGTTCTGTTTTTGACAATCCCGACCTTATTACGGCCGTGGTGGTGGGTGATGGGGAAGCAGAAACCGGTCCCCTTGCTACCGCGTGGCACTCGAATAAATTCCTTAACCCGATTCGCGATGGTGCGGTACTGCCAATTTTAAACTTAAACGGCTATAAAATCGCTAATCCCACCATTCTCTCCCGTATTTCGACCCACGAGTTAGAAAGTCTCTTTGTCGGTTACGGTTACACTCCCTACATCGTCGAATGTAAGGAGGATGAAGACCTCATGCACTGCCATCAAAAAATGGCCGCTACCCTAGAACACTGTATCAATCAGATTCGCTCCTATCAACAGGAAGCTCGCAGCACAGGAGTGGCTAAACGTTACCCCTGGCCGATGATTATCCTCCGGTCCCCCAAGGGTTGGACAGGTCCGAAAAACGTTGATGGTCATAAAGTGGAAGGATTCTGGCGCGCTCACCAAGTCCCCATGGGTGCTATGCAGGAAAACCCCGACCACTTGAGAAAATTAGAGGAGTGGATGAAAAGCTATAACCCGGAGGAATTATTTGACTATACCACGGGTAAATTTAAGCCGGAATTTAAAGAACTCGCTCCTATTGGTCATCGTCGCATGAGTGCTAATCCCCACGCTAATGGCGGATTGCTGCGGAAAGACCTAAAAATGCCCGATTTTCGTCAATATGCCGTAGATATCACCCACCCGGGCCAGGTGGAAGCGGAAAACACGGGAGTGATGGGGGTATTTTTGCGGGATGTAATGCGAAATAATATGACTAATTTTCGCGTTTTTGGTCCGGATGAAACCGCTTCTAATCGTTTAGCGGCTCTCTATGAAGTGACTAAAAAAGCTTGGTTAGCTGATACCTATCCAGAGGATTTAGATGGTAGTCAATTATCTCCCGATGGTCGTGTGATGGAGATGCTGAGTGAACATACTTTAGTCGGTTGGTTAGAGGGTTATTTATTATCTGGTCGTCACGGTTTATTTCACTCCTACGAGGCTTTTGCTCATGTTATTGATTCCATGTTCAACCAACACGCTAAATGGCTCGATATCTGCAAAAATCATGTGCCTTGGCGTGCTTCTGTTTCCTCTTGGAATCTGTTATTATCCTCGGTGGTTTGGCGGCAGGATCACAATGGTTTTAGTCACCAAGACCCCGGTTTTATCGATTTAGTAACTAATAAAAGTGCCGACGTGGTGCGGGTTTATCTTCCCCCCGATGGGAATTGTTTATTAAGTGTGGCTAACCACTGTCTCAAGAGCAAGGATTACACTAATATTATCGTTGCTGATAAACAGAAACACCTGCAATACTTGACTATCGAGGAAGCAATTAAACACTGCACCAAAGGTATCGGTATTTGGGATTGGGCAAGTAACGATGATGATGGAACTAATCCCGATGAACCAGATGTAATTATGGCTTGCTGTGGGGATATTATCACTAAAGAATCTTTGGCAGCAACGGCAATTCTACGGGAGGAATTCCCTTACTTAAAAGTTCGCTTTATCAATGTGGTTGATCTGTTTAAATTACAGTCTGAAAGTGAACACCCTCATGGTTTATCGGAACGGGATTTTGATAGTTTATTTACCCCTGATAAGCCAATTATTTTTAATTTCCACGGTTATCCTTGGCTGATTCATAAACTTACCTACCGTCGCAGTAATCAGGAACGTATTCATGTGCGCGGTTACAAAGAAGAAGGGAATATTAATACTCCCCTAGAATTAGCGATTCGTAACCAAGTGGATCGTTTTCATTTAGTAATTGATGTCATCGATCGCGTGCCAAAATTAGGTTCTGCTGCCGGTCATGTGAAGGAACGGATGAAAAATGCTATTATCGATAATCTCGATTATGCTTTTACCAATGGTATCGATAAAGACGAGATTACTAACTGGAAATGGCCCTATTAATTAGGCTAGAAAGTGGTTTAGGTGATGATAATTTATTAGTTTACCGATAAATTTCATCTGCCTATTCCACCTAAATATATTTAATTTACTAAGCCAATTAAAATCATCAATATTGCGAGTTACAATTGTTAAATTATAAACGAAAGCTGTTCCCGCAATAATGGCATCTCCTAAGGACATCTTTCTGATTTGTTTTAAAGTTACTGCTTGGTTAATTACAGGTTGAGAGATGGGTAAGATTTGAGAAACATTAAAAAATTCTTCAAAATAGACTTTATCCTGATGATTTAACCGATGGTAGCCTAAAACTTCCAGATAGGATAAAGCAGATACATAAGGATAATTTTCTGCAATAAACTCCTGGAGAAACTCATTTTCTAATTGAGCGGCATAGATAATAATATTGCTATCTAATAACATGATTTAATCCCGATCAGGAAGAGAGCGATCGCACCAATTTTGTTGTTGCCACTGTTGGGTATCAACATCAGTAAAAGTATTATTATTAGCATTTTTTTTTCAAAGCATTGGCCATTTTTTGACCGTTAGATCGATTTTCACCAATGATATTTTCTTCTAGTAAGGTAATAAGTAGTCGTGCAAAATTAATTTCCTAGTGAAGATAGGCAAGAGGCAAAAAGCAGGAGGCAAGAGGTGGTTAGATATGTGTAATTAATTTTGCTTAGGTACTTATAAACATTAACAGGATATTCGGAGTTAATTTTAGGGGTTTCATCAAGCCATTGAAGGGTATTATTTTTCAAAATTGCTTTAAAGGTTTTTAGCATAGTTTTCTCCACAGTTAAATGATACAGGATAAATGATTCAGACTAGCTCTAACCCAATTTTAACACAAGACCAACCCAACAAACTGCTTTACCTCAATCTTTTAAATTAACGTCTTTGGATCATTTTATCAATAGACAACAAATAAAGTGCATTATACTTTGTTAATGCACCCGACAAGAAAAGCGATCACACTTCCAATATTCTGCCAAATGCGATCGCAAATTCCCATTTTTACAGAAAAAATGATAATATAAAACTCAAATTTGAACTATTGTTGTGGAAAGATACTAAGATGACAAAAATACAATTAATTCAAGCGGAAATTGAAAGCCTTACTTCTGATGAATTTTTGTATTTAAGAAATTGGATCAATAAGTTACACGATCAACAGTGGTAAAAACAAATTGAGGAAGATTACATAGCTGGAAAACTTGATTTTC
This sequence comes from Microcystis sp. MC19, assembly GCF_003019735.1. Taxonomy (NCBI): domain Bacteria; kingdom Bacillati; phylum Cyanobacteriota; class Cyanophyceae; order Chroococcales; family Microcystaceae; genus Microcystis; species Microcystis sp. MC19. The sequence continues at coordinate 4,985,561 of NZ_CP020664.1, forward strand.
TAATTGAAGAAGCATTATTTAAAAAAAGCAAAAATTCATCACTCTAACAATATGTAAACAAATAATTTTAGGGCGATTTTCCCTATCATTATAATGACAATTAACGGCATCTTTTACCATTTCTCGTAAAGATTGTAAATCATCGGCTTCGGTAAAAATAGACTCGCCTAATGCCCTTGCTGTATATCCCCCTTCCGGTGCATCTTCCACTAAAAAAACTATTTCTGTCATATTTCCTTCTTTACTCTCTAAATTTTTGCAGTAATTTTAATTATAGTTTGTTTAGTTTTTTATATAGCACTTTTTAAAGCTTACAAGATTAGCGTTCGCCGTTTATCAACCCTAATCGCCTCTTTATTGCCAAAATGTAGTTAAACAAAGTGCAACCCAACACCAACCAAATAAATTAATAGTTGATCATGTTGGGTTTCGTGCCTCAACCCAATCTACCAAATCGGCGAGCGCACTAAAACAGAGGCGATCGCACTGATGTGGCCTTACTGGGGAAAAAATGGTATGATAATAACAATTTATGAATATTATTGGCAAGTAATTATGTCATCTTTAGTTATCTCACAACATATTGAAATCACTGCTAGTATCTGTGGCGGAAAACCTCGTATTGCTGGACATCGAATTAAAGTTCAAGATATTGTAATTTGGCATGAAAGAATGGGAATGTCACCAGATAAAATTATTTATCATCATCCTACTATCACCCTAGCAGATGTTTATGCAGCCTTGGCCTATTACCATGACAATCGAGAAGAAATTAGACGACAACTTGAAGCAGGAGAAACTTTTGCTAAACAACTACAAGGCAACAAACCATCTTTAATTGAGAAAATATTAAATTGACGAGCTAAAATCGTTATGAAAAAACTTAGAGTTTATATCGATACATCAGTCATTGGATTCTGTTTAGATGATGAATTTTCCTTAGAGTCCAATCAATTGATGGAAGCCATTAAGCAAGAAAAGTTTATTTTGTTAATGAGTGATATCATTGTTAGCGAATTAATTAATGCCTCCCAAGCGGTTAAAGATATTTTATTATCGATTCCGCAGAGAGTTATTGAAATAGTTAAGATAACAGCTGAAGTTTTACAGTTAAGGAATGCTTATATCAATGAAGGAGTTGTTACATCAAAGTCTATTAATGATGCTACTCATGTAGCGGCTGCTACAATAGCTAGAGCGGATGCAATCATATCATGGAATTTTAAACATATTGTGCGCCTAGATAAAATGAAAGGCTATAATCAAATTAATTTACTCAATGGCTACGGGATTTTGAATATTATTTCTCCTTTAGAGGTAACAATTGATGAAGCCAACGACAATTAAAAACAGGGTAAGAGCATCTCAATTAGGCTTGACAAAAGGCTTTCAGCACAGCCATCATATAGTTATTATCCATGGCCGCCCGTTTACTTTTTTGTGCCAGACTACGTCGGTAAGTGGATTCCTGGTTAAGAGCGTTAAGTGCTACTCGTCTCAAGAAGGCTCCCATTACGAGGGCTGTGACCAGAGCGAATCCGACATTGATCCTCATTAAAAGTAACATCTAAAATCCAATGAGCCTGATTTTCAATGCCCCAATGTTTACGAATAGCATTACCTATTTTTTGAGCATCAGCAGGGAGAGAACTGAGATAAAATTGGACTTCACAAGTGGTTTTATTCCAAAGATGACGAACTCGTTTAACCATGATAATACTTTGAAGTCCTTGCCATTGAGCCTGTTGATAAAGACCGCCGAAAGCTTCTAAAGGTACAGCCCAACACCAACGTTTTTCGAGGCGATGATGACCTTTTTCCAGACGGTAATCATAACTAAATTGAATACCATCAAATTGATGTGCTTGAGCTTGCTCAAACCAGTTTTTGACCTGAGTATAAAGAGTCGGATGATTAGCTTTAAGGGCGACAACGTAGTCAGCTTTTTTGGCTTGAATATGATTAATAATCGCCGTTTGAGTTCCCATAGCATCTAGGGTGATAATTGCCCCTTGAAGGTCTAACAGTTCTAGTAAAGCGGGAATAGCAGTAATCTCATTGGATTTATCTTCCACCTTGACTTGTCCTAAAACTAATTTCTGCTCCCCCGCCCAAGCCGTCACTAAATGCAAGGCTTTAATTCCTTGATTACGGTCGTAAGAACCTCTGAGACTTTTCCCGTCTATGGGAACTATTTCCCCCGAAAGAGAACCGATTAAATGGGGCAGCCATTGAGACAAAACTTTGTCCAAAACTTCCGGGTTAATCCGTTCAAAAACCCGCCGAAAAGTGTCATCAGAAGGAATGCCATTAGGTAATTCTAAAAACTCAGATAACCAAGACTGCTTACTGAGTCCATAATTTTCCATGTCTTCCCAACCTTTGGCTCCTGCTATAACTGCTAAAACAGCAATGACTAAAATATCAGTTAATAAATGTTTTTGGGTTCGGGACGCTCTTGGGTCAGGAATATCTTGAAGATAAGTCAATAAACTAGCTTGAATTTCATTTATTGATGTTAAAGGAAGCTCAGGTTTTAGTTGAGCTTTATTTCCGGTGGGGAGAACGGGAGCAAAACCTTTACCCATGAGCTATTTCCTCATTAATTTTCATCAACAACAGTGAGACTAAGGCTAATTATAAATTATACAGAGGTAGCAGCGGCTAAGTCTGGGTACTGGCAGTGCGGGACGGTGCTATGGCGATTTGATTACCCTATTCAGAAATCTTTGTCAAGTACAATTTATACCAAATTAGATGAGCTTACCCTGCAATTAAAAAAAGTTTTGACTGTTTAGCTTTTAAACAAACCAGTCAAGAAAAAATGGCTGAAGACATGAAAAATCTCAGCTATTCAGATCAGATTGAATATCTTCAAAAAAAGATTAATGAAAGTGATTTAAAGTTATGGTGGGAATCCATCAATAACAAGAAATAAGGCGCATTATACTCTGTTAATGCACCCGATAAGATGAGCTACTAGAAACTCCATAAAAAAGACAAAAAAACGTTTGCAGATAACCGAATTATCCGAAAATTAATTTTTTCAAATCCTCAAAGATTCTGACAACCTCTGATCCTAGTAATGCTTCTAAAATCCATCTTGCTACTACTTTAATCCACTCCATAAAAGAATGTGTACTGGAAAGAACGGCTTTCTTTTGAGACACAGAAAGTTGACGAAAGCGTTGGATAATTTCTTGTTCTTCAGGTGTTAATTCCATAAGGTATAGGCTCTTGATAAGTATTTAATATGATGTGGTTTTAGGATTTAAAATAAACTTTTAAACCAGTTCCATAAATCTTTAACAGCACCAGAAATTTTTTTCCATATTTTTGGAACCTCTGTCTTAATCCATGTTAAAAAAGCATTTTCACTGTTCTTCAAGGCATCTCTCTTAGACTGAGATAATCCTCGAATTTTATCTATAAAGTATTGTTCATCTTCAGCCAAATCTTCGTACTTTAGAGTCATAAAAAACCTCGATTTGTTTGGGTTATTGTAAAAATTTAAACCTTTCTATTCTTTCGAGTATAAAATTAATATAAGTAGCTGGTTATAATTAAATTAAAAATGGATTTTAGGTTCGATCCCCCCTGCCCCCCTTGATAAGCTATCCATTAGTCAGATCTTTCTTAACAAAAAGAGAAGAAACTTAAAAAAAGGGGAAACGATTGATAGGTATAGTTTTGAAAGAAGGAATTAAGGTGGAGGTAAGCAAAAAAATGGAGAAATGGGCAGCCCAAGAATTACAGTATGCAGACCTAGGGGACACCAGAAGAAAGAAAAGGTTAATCAGTATCGTAGAAAACTTGGCCAGCCAACCTAGTACAAGTGTGCCACAAGCTTCGGGAAATCTAGCCGCCGCCAGTGCCACCTACGACTTTTGGAATTCCCCCTATTTTCACCCCTCAGATATAATTGCCGCCCAAGCTAAAAGTACAGTAGAAAGAATCAAAGAACATCCAATAGTTTTGGCAGTGCAAGACACAACAAGTTTAGACTTTACGACGCAAAAAGCCAAAAAAGGAATGGGTTATCTAGATTGTAAAACATCCTTTGGTCTCAAAGTTCATACCACCTTAGGAGTCTCAGCGCAAGGAGTACCTTTAGGACTGATTAATCAATATGTCTGGGCAAGAGAAGAAAAGAATTTAGGGATTGCCAAGCAAAGAAAAAAAAGAGAAACTCAAGAAAAAGAAAGTCAAAGATGGTTAGATTCTTTGTCAGAAACACAACAACAAATACCCGAAGAAATTCAAGTAGTAACAATCGGAGATTCTGAGGCAGACATATTTGATTTATTTGCCCAGTCAAGAAATCCTAACTCTCATTTATTAATTCGAGGAACTCATAACCGAAAAGTTAACTATCTCGAAGACAAGCAAAGGTCAGGGCATCCAGAGACTAAATATTTACATCAATCCATCAGAGAAATAAAAGCCTGTGGTAGCCTAGATGTGCAAGTAAAACGCAATCCTAATCACGAGGCTAGACTAGCTAAACTAACAGTTAGATTTGCCAGTTTTGAAATACAAGTACCTAAGCATCACTCGAAAGCGAACCCTCGTCAACCGGTCAAATTACAGGTAATTTTAGCTGAAGAAGAAAATCCGCGTCCTGGAGTTAATCCTATCAGTTGGCTCCTCTTAACTAGCCTAGACATTAGTAGCTTTGAATCAGCGATAACCTGTGTGCGCTGGTATAGTTATCGCTGGTTAATAGAACGCTATCATTTTGTTTTAAAAAGTGGTTGTGGATTAGAAAAACTGCAATTAGAAACGGGTCGGAGAATTGAGATGGCCTTAGCTACCTATTCAATTGTAGCTTGGAGATTACTTTGGTTAACCTATCAAGCACGCTTACACGGAGAGGAGAGTTGTGAAAGTTTTTTGGAAGAACATGAATGGCAATCTTTGTGTGCCACTATTCATAAAAAGAGTCCGCCACCTGAAAAGCCGCCCTCCTTTCGAGAAGCGGTCAGAATGATTGCTTCTCTTGGGGGGTTTTTAGGTAGAAAAGGTGACGGTGAACCAGGTGTTAAAACTATTTGGTTGGGACTGCGAAGGTTACATGATATCAGCCAGACTTGGAAACTATCTCATCAAATTAGTCCCCCCATAGAACCCCCTTGAGCCATCTGGCACACTTTTCTCTTTTTGTCAAATTTTATGTTAAGAAAGATGTGACTAATGGATAGCTTGATAAGGGGGGTATCTGACAACTTTTAACGCCTACCTACTTAGGCACATCAATAGTGTTTCTTGTGTTAAATATAAATATTTAACATTTTCGTGATTTTAATTCATAAAAATTTTCTATTTAAGTTGTTTTGCATCCCTAAATATTTTTATAAAAATTTGATCTTCTTCACTTAAAGGAGAGCTGGAGTGATGAGTTAATCTGACAAGATAGCTTTTACTATTACCAACATCTAGTTTCTTAAATTTTTTAGTACTGTGAGATGTAACGCAGTGAGATGGTTCTTTAAGTTTAAGGCTCTTCGTTACTCTTTATGCTAAATCAACAGACAAGATGCCAAGACAACATACTTCTAACCCAAAAATTCCGAAAGTTTCTAAAGCCATAGCCTCTCCGTTTTATTAGTTTAAGTTTATTGTTGATTCCCTCGACCACCCCATTCGTTGTCCTTCGCTCAAAATAACTAATTATTTCTCCAAACCAGTTTCGGATTGTTTGACAACTCTTGGTAAAAACACTGGAGGATTTTGCCAACCATTCCGAGATGGATAGCATTCCCTCTGTCGGATTCTCTGAGGTTTCATAAATATTTCTAAATTCTTCCTTTAATTCCTGCATCTTTTTCAAATTTGGAAAAGTTTCTTTGATAGCTTCTAGTTTAATTTTTTGGGGTTCCGTTAAATCTTTTTCATTTTTTAACAAGCTATATTTACTTCGCTTTAAAACTTCTAGCTTCGCTTCTTTTTCCGCTTTCTGTTTTTTATTTTTCTGCGCTTCTACCGCTCTTTTTTCTGCTCTTCTCTGTTCGTCTAACTCTTGATTAATTTGTTTCATTACATGGAATCTATCAGCGACTACCTCGGCCGATGGCATCAATTCTTTCACCAGATTTTTATAGGGCAACCAAAGGTCTATGCTCACTTCTTCAATTTGCTCTAACACCTCTTTTCCCCATCCCGTAAGCGTTTCCCTCAACTCTTCTTGTGTTCGCTTCTCTAGAATAGCTATTAGTTTTCCCGTATCTAAATTTACTAAAACTGCACAGTAATTTTTTTGCCCTTTGACTAGAGCGATTTCATCAATTCCTAGTCTTTTTAATTCCGATAGGTCTGGCTCTGTAATTTCTTCGGCGATGTCCTCTATCATTCTTTGAATCTCTTCTTCCGTTACGTCATTTCTTCGGCTAACATTTAAAATATCTCCTTCTTTTAATTGTTCGAGTATATTCTCGGCTAGTCTTTTCGTATAGGTTCGTTTCTTGGCGACAAAATCTAACTCTTCACTAAAGGGTTTTCGACAATTATCGCACTTAAATTGACGACGATTAACCTGTAGGTACACTGGTTGTCCTGAGATTGGTAAATCTTTGACTAAATGTCGATGATTTTGGTGGAGTTTATCGCTCTCTAACCCACAATGAGGACAGGTTGCTTTTTGATTTTTCGATTCGATTCGGCAAACTATACCGATATTTTCTAGGTGTAGATAGCCTTGAATAGACGTTCCTTTTAGGTTCAAAAATTTGTCAAGTATCATAAGTAAAATACTCTGGTTTTTGGCTATTATATCAAATCTTAACTCAATTGTCTATCTTTTGGCATTAACCTGTTTGTGCCTTAAGTCCTTCCCCGTATGGATTTCAGCTACTTTTGAGCTTAAGTACTCTCATCGAATTTTATTTTAAGTTAATTATTTGCATAACAATTCCCGAAGAGCCAAGTTTAAACGGCTGATGAAAAACATTTAGTTCTGTATCTCCAGCCCACTCAAAATTATTTCCACTGCTATGAGCATAGAAATAGTAGTATCGATTATCAAGTTGCTTGGCATAGGGCGTGATTGTCTCATTTGAATGAATGCACCACCAATCCTCTGTCATAAACATACCTTCAGAAGAGTCATAATGAGCAATAGACAAATAAACTGGCATAGAGGTTTTATTTTCAAACTGAAGCATCGTTTAATCCTCCAATTCACGTCTTAGTAAATCTTGGACAGCAGGAGCTGCTAACTCAATTGGATCGGCAGGATTAATAGCCAACTTCCAGCCAGTTTTTCCTGCCGCTTTGATAATAGCAGACAGCACATTATAGAGTCTCTAACGCTTTTCCGCCGAATAATACTCGACTTGCTCGACCTTAATAGAAAGCACTGAACTTAATTCTTTCTGAATTGCTCGGCAACGACGATTAATTAATGTTGTCTTCCTGCTCAGGAGAAGGATAATTAAATTTAGTATTCCAAGTACCGGGACCAATTTTATCAACTTGATTTAGACCAATAACAAGGCGACCTTTCAAATTACCCATAACATTTTGAACGATGTCTCTGAGGATAACTATATCTTCTCGCAATGCTTTCAAATTCGCTTGAATGACATACAGGACTACATCGGCTTCTGGTAAAATTTTTTCATAAATTTTGGCATACTCTTGATCCAGTTCCAAATCTTCTCCCATGCCGGGCATATCAATTATTGCCAGCTTAACACCTTTGGGTAATTCAACAATTTTCTTGCTTGCTTCTGTTGTACCATGAGTAGTATGACTTACTTTTTCATCTAAATTAAATAGGGCATTGATTGTGGTGCTTTTACCTACCCCTGCTTTGCCGATAACAGCTACTTTAGGAGGATTTTTAAGTTCTTCTTCAATTAAACTTTCTAATAAGTTAAAGTCTTGATCACCTAGTACTTTACGCAAGTTATCAACAATCTTTTGTTATTCTGAGGAAACTTTTTTATTAAATAAACTCATTGCAAGATACTCCTTTTGGTTCAAACTCATTAATGACGTTTACGAGATTCTCAAGTCCATAACTTAAAAGAACTGAGCAAGGTACGATGTTAGTTTTTCTAATGAGAATATACAGAGAAAATCGTTCATATACGATATCTATTTTTTCAGGAATAAAAGATGATTGTTCGGGAGAAGGACAGTTTTTCATAGAATCCCAATTTTCTGGATAAACCCGATCAATTTGATTAAGTGCAATGACATAATGTGCTTGAGTTCGATTTTTACCATTGTCCGTAAGTTTTAAAAGTGCTTTTTGATCCTCAGCAAAAGCGCGAGTGTCAGCTTGAATAACCCATAAAATTACATCGGCAGAGTGAAATGTTTCATATACTTGTGCAAAATGTTCTTCGTCAGCATATTCACTTTCGCCAACTCCCGGAGTGTCGCAAAGTTGCCAAGTCCAGTCCTCACCCTTATTAATTTCAGATAAAATCTTACCTTCATGGCGAGTTACAACTTGAGTACAAGCCACAGCATAATCCGTACACCAATTTAGTCCAAAAAGAGTATTGGATAAGCTAGTCTTTTCTGTCCCTCTTTGACCAAAACTAGCTAAAGTTGGTAAACTACTTTGTATTATCATTGTACTAAGCTAAGACGTATTTAAACCGCTTATTCTTAGATTAGCCGAACTCCCCCCCCCTACCGACGTCGGGGGGGTTGCCTCTTGCAAGAGTGCCTCGTCGCAACAAGCAATTTAAATTACGAACAGCTTATCACTGTAAGTGTTTAAAAAATAACTCCTCGTAAGGATACCAACTGGCACTTTTACCTACCCCCCCGAATACTTGATACCTTTGCCGGTTCCGGATTGACCAATAACGAGCAAGAACTCTGCCGAGCTTCCAGTAACGAACACTTACAGAGTCTTCTGGGAGAGCATAAAGCCTATATTTTCACCCTCATCCAGAAATTCAACCAAACCGTCAATCCCGACCAACCCTACAACTCCCGAAACGATATTATCATTATCAGCGACGAAGCCCACCGAACCCAGTACGGAACCCTAGCCAGCAACCTCCGGGCTGCACTTCCGGGTGCTGGTTTTATCGGTTTTACCGGCACCCCTGAAAGCTCATACACTTATGCAAGCGATCGCTCGTGCTAACCGGGTTAACGAGGGCAAAACCAACGGTTTAATCGTGGATTACTGCGGAATCCTCAGAAATCTCCGCCAAGCTCTCGCCCATATCGCCCAAATTTCCGATCAGGGACGCAGGGAAAACCATCTTAGTCTCGACCCCACGAAACCGCAAGAAAATTTACTGGATGAATTGGCCCGATCGAGGCAGTTAAAGAATTTTTGGGGGAAAGTAACGCATCCCTAGACGCGCTCCTCGAATATAAAATACCTAGTTTCGCCTTCAATAAAGCCATTAACGACGCGAAAGAAGCGATCAATCGAAGTGATCAGGCCCGACAAAATTTTGGACTCCTCTCTCAAGAGGTCTTCCATCTTTTTAAGGCCTGTCTTAATCAGCCATCGGTTAATCACTACCGTCCGGCTCACGACACGATTAAACTTATCTATAAATGCGTTCAAGGTGATCGGGAGAAAATAGACCTCTTGTAAAAATCAAAAATTGTTGTTAGGAGTCAGGAGTCAGGAGTCAGGAGTCAGGAGAATTAGGAATGAACAATAATCAATTAAATGGTCTATTTAAGGATTTTATGCAATTTAATCCTTATTCTTACCGTTTTTGAACCCTCAAAAATTAATTATGCAAGAGGTTTAATAAGCTTTTACGCATTTAAGTTACATTGACAGCATTACCCTTATTTTTAAGTTTTCTACTCCATTTAATAATCAATCCCCCTTCATTTAAAAGCTGATTGACTACTTTTTCCAGTTCTTCTTTATTTTCAAATTCTCGATTAGCTATGTATTCTTTAGCGGAATGCCACACTAATTCTATTAGGTTGTAATCTGGACTATAAGCTGGTAAAAACTCTAGCCTAATATTGGGCAACTCTTTTTCCACCTGCTCAATAACATCTTTCTTTTTGTGATAACTAGCATTGTCTAATATAATGATAATCTTCGGCCCCTTTTCTCGAAAATCTTCGGGCAGATTTCCCAAGTTTATCCATTCTTGACGAATCTCTTCATGAAGTTTCTTTAATTGTTCATGGAAAGTTTCTGAATTTCCTTTTTTGATCATAAAACAGACTCTTTTTTTATCATTATATCTTAAGGCTCCCATCACATTCACCCTTCCTCTTTTTCTTTGCCCATTCACTTTTTTTTCGCTTTCCTTTTTTTGTCCAAGCTCTCCTTCTTATTACTCTCAAACTAAATCCACATTCATGAGGGGCTGTGTGGCGAACCTGCGTCGCCACCTTGAAAGCCCCGTCCCAAAACCATACCTGGATTGACTCTGGCTTTTCTTTCGCTAACTTTAAATATTCATCTAATTTTTCTTTAAATGCTTTTCTTAATTTCTTGTCTTGCTTATCTTCTAGACTATATTTTGCCCAGATATACACATACTTTTTTCTTCTCAATATTCTTCTCACTTGCGAGCCACTCAGTTTAATTCCTGTTTCCTTTTCTAGATGCTCTGCTAATCTTGCCGCTGTCCATCTCCCGAATTCATATCCCAATTCCTTCGGGTCTTCATCAACTATTTTCAATAGTAAATTAATATATTCCTCTGTGGCTTTTTTATGATTTCCATTTTTTCTCCCATCTTCTAGACTTTCTATATTGTTAGGATCGCCCTGAACACACCAATGGGCGACTGTTTTGAGTGAACAGCCAATAAACTCAGCTATTTCTCGTTGAGTTTTTCCGTCGTTTAGCAAGAGAAACATTAAAATTCTTTCCCTAACCTCTGCTCTTTCTTCTTCTTTAAGAGCTTTTTGTAAGTTTTTCTTTTCTTCTAAGTCTAGGAAATCTTTGGCTGGCATAAGTAGGAATTTTCTCAAGTTACTATTTCTATTTTAGGTGGTTTAAGTGCGTTTTAGCTTAGACATTGGGGAAATTCTCTTGGAAATGCGATCGGTAATCGACGGGGCGATCGATGTAACCACCGAAGCGAGGGCCGATGATACCCCACTGTACGACATCAGTAAAATCAACTTCGAGCGTCTGAAACAGGAATTCGCTAATAGCGATCGCAAGAATACCACCGTCCAAACTCTCAAAAACGCCATCGAAAATCGTCTCCGAACAATGCTCGAGCAGAATCTGCAACGGACGAACTTTCAAGAGCATTACGAGCGGATCATCGCTGATTATAATTTCGAGAAGGAGCGGGTGGCGATCAAACAGACCTTCGAGGCCTTATTAGAATTCATTCAGGAACTCGATCAAGAGTCCCAACGGGCGGTTAGCGAGGGATTAGACGAGGAATCCCTAGCCCTGTTCGACCTTTTAACCAAAGAGAATCTATCACCGCAAGACATTGAAAAAATTAAACAGATCCCCACGCAGCTTTTGAAAACCCTAAAACAAGAGAAACTAAAGATCGATCGTTGGCCAGATAAAGAATCCAGTCGGGCGGAGGTTAAAACTACTATTCACAACTTTTTATACAGCGATAATACTGGTTTACCCGTCGATCTCTACACGGAAGAAGAAGTGGAAGAAAAAACGGAAGAAGTCTTCCGCCACATCCGGCGAGTTTATCCGAGTCTGCCTTCGCCTTATTACAGTGCGGCTGCCTAGATTCTGGACTGTCCATATTTCGCTTTTCCGAAGTTGCTGATTTTAGCTCTAATAATCACCACCGTTCCTAAATATTTGGGCTCTCCTCGACTTTGTGTGATAATCAGTGCTGATCATTCTTAGGAGTCTTGCCAGACAAGGCTTTAAAGACTATGTTTCCAGAAAATTAGGCTCTTCTAGGTTCTGTGTGATAAGTTTAACTTACATAGGATCGATCTTTGTGTCCTCTGTGTCTCTGTGGTTCCCTCCACTCCCTCGCCAGCAGGACTGTATCTCAGAATACATTTTACCCACCAAATCCAAAAGAGCCGAAAATTATCGGCCCTTGTTGATCGTTTAAGTCCCATTAAGAATAAATAGGGTCTTTTTCCAGCAATCCTAGCAATTTTTGCATTTTAATCCAAGCTCTTCTCATTTGCCAGAATTTACTTTTTTCCATGGCGGCTATTTTACTGTCAGCTTCTCGATAATCCAATTGGGTTTTTTGCAATTCTTGTTGCAATTCTTGCTCATTAATTTCTAATTGTTTAATTCGTTCTCTGGCCCGTTCCAACTGAGCGAATATATCGACTCTTAAGGTGACCAAAGCAGCAAAAATGGCTTGGATATTTTGGGAGTAAAGTTGGGGATGATTATCAAAAAGTTGGGTATAGGAATAAATATATTGTTCTGCGGTCATTGAGCGACTCATAGAAGCAGCTTTTTGCCGATAGAAAAATAACACTTCCGGGATACGATAGACTTCTCGACCTAATTCGATCAGAGATAACCAAAAATCGTGATCTTCCCAACCATAAATTAAATTAGTATTATAGCCCCCCACAGTTTCCCAATCAGATTTCCGAAACAAACCGGAGCAAAATATCATATTATCTACTAATATATCGGGAAATTTATACTCAGGCAGCGGCCAAGTTCCTTGTTTATCCCCAAAATACTCCGCTTCGCAATAAACTATCCCTAATTGCTGATTACCTTCTAGCAAAGTAACCGCTTTTTCTAGATAGGAATCGGCAATTTTATCATCGGCATCAAGGGGAAGAATATAGGTTCCTTGTCCTTGGGCAATTCCTAGATTTCTCGCTGTGGCAACCCCTTGATTTTCTGTGCGGATGATCCGGGTTTTTGGCTGTTGATAATCTTGTAAAATCTCGATGGTTTCCGGTTCTGTGGAGCCATCATCAATGACAAGGATTTCAAAATCTTGGTATGTTTGTACCAAAATAGATGCGATCGCATCATCGAGATAGGAACCTTGATTATAGCAAGGAATAATTACGGAAACTTGAGGAGCATGACTCATTGGGGGCAATTCTCTCCCACTCGGGCAAAAACTAGGTTATCAATAGCTTATCCCAAAAGTTCCCCTTTCTCATTTTTCTACGTCGAGGAAGTGTTGATATCCCCACTCGCAATTTCGGGATAGTAGGACATATTATGGATAAATCCTTAAATTATTCTAATTGCTAGACAAAATCACCCAATTGGGTGATCCCCGTGAGGGAAGTATCTCTTTTTAATAGAGGATAAGTTATTCAATAATCCGATTATCGTTACAAATGATACTTAATCATGGAAGCTCATCAACAAAAACAACTCCGCCTTTTTCTCTTGGAAAAATTAGCAATTTCCCCCCGTTCCCTCGATATGGCCCTGCGTCTCTGTGAAGCATCGGTGGGTTCATTACCGATGGTTTTATGGCAGTACGGGTTAATCGATTTGTCGCAATTGAATCAAGTTTTTGACTGGATGGAAACTGTCTAATTATTTTCCAATAATAGTTCGTTAATTATCATTTTTATTAAGAGAACTGACCAATCCCCAGAGCGGCAATTTATTTAATTTTATCCCCCTGGATTAAGTCGCATTAAGGTTTACCATAGCCGAAAACCTCACCTTTGCTGGCACTAATTAAACTGGCTATCATCCGCTATTCCCCCCGTTTTAATTCGAGATTTATCTGGTCTAACATAATAATTTATCCACTTGATCGCCTTTTTGCTTGTCATGACAGTAAGATAGGAAGAAATTAGTCATCGACTATATGGAACTCTTTTAGGGCCGGATAAAAGTTAAGATTTTCGTGGCTAGGACGACTGAGTTTAATCAGGGCAAACCGTTGGGAGGGTGGCAATTTTTGCCATTGTTCTAAACTAATTTCGATCTGGAATTCTCGGGCTTTTTCTAGGACTGTATCGGGAATCTGGCTATCATCTAGCCAAGGGGGATGGGGATCTATCGCTAGTTCTCCCGGGGGAGTGCCAGTTTTTTCGGTGATTAATTTTTGCAGAAAATCTCGATAGATTTTGGCTTCTGCTGCCGTCGTACAAGCCATATTAACTAATACCATTCTTTCTGGTTGAGTTAACTGCATCCAATGGGATAATTTTAATTTAACTCCACAGGTATCTAGTTTCATTCTTACTGTCATCGGGATACAACGTAAGGAGTCAACAAATTCGGACTCAAATTCAAAAAAGGTGGTCATATAATTTTATCGGTTTAGTAACTGGGCTCTTCTAGGTTCTGTGTGATAAGTTTAATTGACATAGGATCGATCGATCTTTGTGTCCTTTGTGTCTTTGTGGTTCGTTCCACCCCCTCGCTAGGATAAATGTATCTTAAAATACATTTTACCCACCAAAGCTGGGAGAGCCGTAACTGGGCAAAATGTTATTTTTGTTGAATCAAATCGTCTCTATATTGCTGACTAGAAATGAGAATTTTCTCTAGTTCCTGCCATTGTTCTCCTGCAATATAGTCAATAATTTGATCAAGATTTTGCCGATAATTTGCCAAGGTTATCAATAAAGCTTGACGATTGTATTGAGCCATCATTAAACCTAATTCGGGATTGCCACCACCGACGCGACTGGTATCGCGAAAACCAGAACTAGCTAAATTTTCCGCTAATTCGCGAATATTCGGGTCTTGTTCTTGCGCGCAAGCTTGGATTAAACTGGTACTAATCATTACTGGCAGATGGGAAATCCAGGCCACGGCTCGATCGTGTTCTTCGGGGGAGGAATAGTAAATTTTACAGCCTAACTTGTGTACTATTTTAGTTAGGATTTCTAGGGCAAAGTTAGGGGTAGATTCAAGGGGAGTAATCAGATAGGGGGTATTGACAAATAAACCCAATTGTGCTGCATTAATTCCCTGTTCGGTTTTCCCGGCCATAGGATGACTACCGACAAAATTGGGCCACAATTGACTACAATTGGCGACGATTGCCCCTTTAACCGATCCCACATCGGTGACAATGGCTTGGGGTTTTAAATAGGGAGTTAATTTGTGCAAAGTTGGCACAATTAAATGTATGGGAGTACAGATAAAGATTAAATCGGCAGTAGCCAATAATTCTAAACTGGTGCTGGATTCGTCTACCACTCCTTTTTCTACGGCGATATCACAGGTGGATTGTTGACGGGAAACTCCCAAAACCTTATAAGCTTGTGATCGAAAATCTAACCCCAAGGAACCACCGATTAAGCCCAGTCCGATAATGCCAATATTCATTAGTTTTACTCAAAGATAATTTCGTCTTCCACTCGCCAAGCGGGATCAACAATGCACAAAAAAACTAAGGGTTCCTCCCCACAATTATGAATATATTGTTTAGCCAGAGGAGGTATATAAATGGCAGCACCGACGGTCACTAATTGCACTTCCTCATCGATGTGCATTTCCCCTTGTCCTTGCAGAATATAATAAACCTCCGCAGTTTTTAAAGCGTGGGGAGTAGAAGTTTCCCCCACATCTACCTGGGCATGGGCTAAACTATAACGTAGATTTAACGGCTGTTTATCGGGATGCAATAACTCCCGTAATCGGGTATGATCACCGGCGATGAATTCCTCACATTCGAGCAGTTTTCTGATTAACATAGTAAAATTAGACCTCGAAGATTGTTTTTATTTTATCATTGAGTTAAAGACTAAAGACTAATAGCCGTTATCATAGAAATATTCAGCATCGCCAGAATTAACGAATGACTTGGTTAGAACATAGTGTACAAGTAGAAGTGGACGCGCCGATCGATCTGGTTTGGGAGCTCTGGTCAGATTTAGAACAAATGCCCCACTGGATGAAATGGATCGAATCGGTGAAAATTCTCGAGGAGGAGCCAGAGCTTTCCCGTTGGAAGTTAGCCAGTGGTGGTTTAGAATTTACTTGGTTGTCACGGATACTGAAAATTGTCCCCCATCAGATGATTCAATGGGAATCCGTGGACGGGTTGCCTAACCGCGGGGCAATTCGTTTTTATGACCGTCATGGTAGGAGTATTGTGCGACTGACAGCAGCCTATGCTATACCTGGTTGGTTAGGAAAATTGATGGATAATCTTTTCCTCGGTCGAGTGGTAGAATCAACCCTGCAAGCCGATCTAGAGCGTTTTCGCCTTTATGCGCTCAATATTGTCAATAATACACCGCCAAGGTGAGGTAATCATTAGCAGTAAGCTGTTGACTATCTAAAACACTTGTTAAGACTGTCTATGAACAAGGAGAGGTGGGTAGCATTTGTACTAAAATTTCCCGTGCGCGGTTTTAAGGCAGTACAGCTTATTGCTGACTACGGACGACCGACTCCCCAAAACGGAAACTTTCTACCTCACCATGAAGATAACTGCCATAAGATTTAAGAGACTGTTTAGCAATAAACTGGATAGACTCGCTTGACAAAATTTTTTTAGACAGATATTAGAGTTCTTGCATAATTAATTTTCGAGAGTGCAAAAATGAGAAAAATAGACATAAAATTGCATAAAATCTCTAAATAGAGCATTTAATTGATTAATGCTCATTCTTAATTCTCCTGACTCCTGACTACTGGCGCCTGACTCCTCACCTAAGGTCAGATTTTTGATTTTTGCAAGAGGTCTATTGCACACAATTCTTGCTCTTCGGCCAATTTAGTGGCCTTAAGTGCCTTAACTTCCCCTAAACTAGGGGAAAAACAACTTAAACTGGGGTATGAAGTCATTACCGTCGCCGCCGGTTTCCCGACCACAGTTAATCCCACTTTTAAAATCAGCTAATTCCCGTCTTTTTAGACGTTAAATTACCCGGTTATGACCTCGACATCGAGCAGCTAGAACCGGCCTTGTCAGAGAAGACTAAAGCGATTATGATCGCTCATAAGCTGTTAAGCATTTAAATTGCTTGTTGAGACGAGGCAAGAGGCAAGAGGCAACAGTAAAGGGATTGGGGGAGATTCGGCTAATCTTAAGAATAAGTGCTTTAAATGCGTCTTAGCTTACCCTGGGAAATCGGTTTAATTTAGAAGCGGTGATGGCTTTTGCTGAAAAACATCACCTCTGGGTAGTTGAGGATAACTGTGATGCGGTAGGAAGTCTCTATAATCAGGGTTTTATCCCTAGAAAAGTCCCCGTTTACTTAATAAAGAAAATTGGACAAATTTATATAATAATGCTTGGTAGTGAAGCTTCTCAATAATTGACCCCCCATGACTTGGTTATATAAAACCCCCGGTATTCCCGATGAACTGTTTGAACGTTTGCCCGGGATTCCCTTGAGTAAACGCGAGGTGAGATTATTGATGATTTCCGCTTTGCGGTTAGGTGATGGGGGGGTTTTCTGGGATATCGGCGCAGGAACCGGCACTATTCCCGTTGAAATTGGCTTATTATGCCCCAATAGTCCGATTATTGCCATTGAAAGGGATGAAGAAGTGGCCAGTTTAATCCGCCGTAATTGCGATCGCTTCGGGGTAAAAAATGTTACGGTTTTTGAAGGCAGCGCCCCGGATTGTCTGCCCAATATATCCCTAGCACCCGATCGCGTCTGTATCGAGGGCGGCAAACCGATTAAATCGGTCCTGCAAGAAGTGTGGCAATACCTGAAACCCAACGGCCGCATCGTGGCCACGGCCAATAACTTAGAAACCCTCTATCAATTTTCCGAAGGCTTTTCTAATTTACAGGCGCGTAATATCGAGATTGTCCAAGCGGCAGTAAATCGCCTAGAAACTAGGGGTATTCACCAAATTTTTGCCGCCGTTGATCCCATGTTTATCCTGAGCGGCGATAAACTTTAATTGTGGATAACCTTCCATAAAGTTTTCTTAATCTATATAATTAAAACAATGCCGCCTAACTTTTCTGGATTAACCATGCCTTGGCCACGCATTGTCAGCGCTATTTTTGCTATTGCCTTCGCACTGGGAATTATTATCGTTGGGGGTTGGTATTTCACCCTCGGCATCGGTGTTATCGTCTTTTTGGGACAATTAGAGTATTTTCGCTTAGTTCGCGCCAAAGGCATTGAACCGGCCGCTAAAACCACTCTCGTAGTTTCACAATTACTACTGCTGACGGCAACTATGGCAGCCCCCCTCACCGATGCCATGTTTCCCCTGGCCGGGGCGTTAATTTGTTTTTATCTGCTCTTTCAGCCAAAAATGGCGACAATTGCCGACATTTCCACCTCAATTCTCGGTCTGTTTTACGGTGGTTACTTACCCAGTTATTGGATTCGTTTACGGGTCGGTTTTTCCCCGGAAAGTAGTCCCGTGGCCATGGCCAGTAACTTACCCCTGATGGGATATTGGCCGGAATCGTGGATGGAACCGAAATTATTCCCGGCCGCTTTGACGGTGACTTTTCTGGCCTTCGGTTGCATTTGGGCCGCCGATATCGGAGCCTATATCATGGGAAAATGGTTAGGAAAAACCAGTTTATCGCTGATTAGTCCCAAAAAAACCGTGGAAGGTTCCTTTTTTGGCATTTTAGGCAGTATAGCGGTGGCCGAGGTGGGTGCTTGGTATTTAGATTGGCCCTATTGGCAGCTGACGGGCCTAATTTTGGGCCTATTAATTGGTATTGTCAGTTTATTGGGCGATTTGACCGAATCGATGATGAAACGCGATGCCGGGGTCAAGGATTCCGGACAGTTAATCCCCGGTCACGGTGGTATACTCGATCGCACTGATAGTTATGTCTTCACCGCTCCCCTAGTATATTATTTCGTCACTTTACTGCTGCCCTTGTTGCGTTAGTAATTTGTATCTTCTCCAAGTGCTAGATTAAAGATTAAACCCAAATTTGCGATTATGTCAGCAGTCGTCCATCCCCGGGGTAAAGTTTATCTTCTCGGCGCGGGAATCGGTCAGAGCAGTTTTCTCACCCTGCAAGCGCGAGCAATTTTAGCCACGGCCGAGGTTTTGCTGTATGATGCCCTAGTGGATAGTCAAATCTTCTCCCTAGTGCCGAAAACCTGTGTTTTAGTCGATGTTGGCAAACGGGGGGGACAACCCGGGGCCGAGCAGAATCAGATTAATCGGATACTGGTTAATTATTGTCAAGAGGGAAAACGAGTTATTCGGCTTAAAAGTGGTGATCCGGGGGTTTTTGGGCGAGTATATCCTGAAATGTTGGCCCTAAAGCAGGCTGACTGTGATTTTGAACTGATAACCGGTATTTCCTCCGCTTTAGCCGCTCCTTTATTGGCTGGAATTCCCCTGACGGAAAAGGATATTAGTCGCTGTTTTGCGGTCTTGAGCGCTCACGATCCCGAGTCTCTCGATTGGTCAGCTTTAGCTAAAATTGATACGCTGGTGCTATTGATGGCCGGTCAGTCTTTAGGGCAAATTATCGAGAAATTATACCAAAATGGGCGTAATATTGACGACTCGATCGCTATTATCCGTCAGGCGGGACGCAAGGATCAACAAATTTGGCGCGGCACTTTAGAAAATATTCTCGCTCAAACCGCCGGGGTGTCCCTCTCACCCTCTATTATGGTCATTGGTCAAGTTGTGGATCTGGCGATTATGTCCTCTCCCCCACCCCTAGGCGGTAAAACTATTGTTATTACCCGTGCCGCCGAGCAAACGAGTCAATTTAGCGAAATTTTGCAAAATCAAGGTGCAGAAGTCCTAGAAATGCCCGCTTTAGAGATTCGTCCCCCCGACCGTTGGCAAGGTTTAGACGATGCCATCGCTCAGTTACAAGAGTTTGATTGGCTGATTTTAACTTCTGCCAATGCTGTTAATTTTTTCTTTGATCGCTTGACATTTTGGGGAAAAGATGCTAGGGCTTTAGCGACCGTAAAAATCGCCGTGGTGGGCAAAAAAACCAGCCAAGTTTTGCACTCACGAGGATTAAAAGCGGATTTTATCCCGGGGGATTTTGTCGCCGATGCCTTGGTAAACGAGTTTCCCGACCCGATTAAGGGTCAAAAATTCCTCTTTCCTCGCGTGGAAACGGGAGGGAGAGAGATATTAGTTAAGGAATTAACGGCCAAAGCCGGTCAGGTGACGGAAGTGGCCGCATATTATTCCGGATGTCCGGCACGCATGGATAGTGGCATCTGGGAAGCGTTTCGAGATGGGAAAGTCGATATAGTCACCTTTGCCAGTTCCAAAACCGTCCAGAATTTTTATCAGTTATTGCGACAAGAAACGGCAGAATTATCGGTTAATTCCCTCTTAGAAAAAGTTTGTCTGGCTTCTATCGGTCCGCAAACTTCAAAAACCTGTCAAGAGTTATTTGGTCGTGTTGATATCGAGGCGCGAGAATATACCCTAGAAGGATTGACTAGCGCTTTAATCGAGTGGAGTAAGACCTGACATCCTCGCCGCCGTATTTGCGGCAGCCGGGGTTGGGAGGATCAAAGCCCCTTATCAAGAAGGATCAAAGCCCCCCTTATCAAGCTATCCATTAGTCACATCTTTCTTAACATAAAATTTGACAAAAAGAGAGGCTCTTCGGGAATTGTTATGCAAATAATTAACTTAAAATAAAATTCGATGAGAGTATCTACGCTCAAAAATAGATGAAACCTATACAGAGAAAAATTTAAGGCACAAACAGGTTAATGCCAAAAGATAGAGAATTGAGTTAAAATTTGATATAATTGCCAAAAACCAGAGTATTTTAATTATGATACTTGACAAATTTTTGAACCTAAAAGGAACCTCTATTCAAGGCTATCGACATCTAGAAAATATCGGTATAGTCTTCCGAATTGAATCGAAAAATCAAAAAGTAATCTGTCCTCGTTGTGGGTTAGAGAGCGATAAACTACACCAAAATCATCGACATTTAGTCAAAGATTTACCAATCTCAGGACAACCAGTGTACCTACAAGTTAATCGTCGTCAATTTAAGTGCGATAATTGTCGAAAACCCTTTAGTGAAGAGTTAGATTTTGTCGCCAGTAAACGAACCTATACGAAAAGACTAGCCGAGAATATACTCGAACAATTAAAAGAAGGAGATATTTTAAATGTTAGCCGAAGAAATGACGTAACGGAAGAAGAGATTCAAAGAATTCTAGAGGACATTGCCGAAGAAATTACAGAGACAGATTTATCGGAATTAAAAAGACTAGGAATTGACGAAATCGCTCTAGTCAAAGGACAAAAAAAATTACTGTGCGGTTTTAGTAAATTTAGATACGGGAAAACTAATAGCTATTCTAGAGAAGCGAACACAAGAAGAGTTGAGAGAAACGCTTACGGGGTGGGGAAAAGAGGTGTTAGAGCAAATTGAAGAAGTGAGCATAGACCTTTGGTTGCCCTATAAAAATCTGGTGAAAGAATTGATGCCATCGGCCGAGGTAGTCGCTGATAGATTCCATGTAATGAAACAAATTAATCAAGAGTTAGACGAACAGAGAAGAGCGGAAAAAAGAGCCGTAGAAGCGCAGAAAAATAAAAAACAGAAAGCGGAAAAAGAAGCGAAGCTAGAAGTTTTAAAGCGAAGTAAATATAGCCTGTTAAAAAATGAAAAAGATTTAACGGAACCCCAAAAAATCAAACTAGAAGCTATCAAAGAAAATTTTCCAAATTTGAAAAAGATGCAGGAATTAAAGGAAGAATTTAGAAAGATTTATGAAACCTCAGAGAATCCGACAGAGGGAATGCTATCCATCTCGGAATGGTTGGCAAAATCCTCCAGTGTTTTTACCAAGAGTTGTCAAACAATCCGAAACTGGTTTGGAGAAATCATTAGTTATTTTGAGCGAAGGACAACGAATGGGGTGGTCGAGGGAATCAACAATAAACTTAAACTAATAAAACGGAGAGGCTATGGCTTTAGAAACTTTCGGAATTTTTGGGTTAGAAGTATGTTGTCTTGGCATCTTGTCTGTTGATTTAGCATAAAGAGTAACGAAGAGCCATAAATCTCAGATTATGAACGTCTAAAGTATATTCATAATAAATTTGGCAGAGGATTAAAGATTAATTATTGTGACTAACTCTTTTGGTTAGAAAAAGATAAACTTGAGAATCTTCAGTCAAATTTATTGACTCAAAATCAGCTGTACTTAATTTAAATGAAACAGCCCTAGGGGCAAGGGGGGGTGGGGGGTTGGGGGGGTAGCCTTTTGCCTCATCTCAACAAGCAATTTAAATTAAGAACAGCTTATCTTTTGGGCTATTCTTAGTTTAGCCGAACGAGAACGAGGATTTTTAGCCTGTTCTTCCCGGCTGGGGATAATCGGCTTTTTCGTGATAATTTTCAAGGAATTATCTTCGCGAAAGCCATACTTGATCAGACGATCTTCTAGACTATGAAAACTGATCATAGCGATAATTCCCCCGGATTTTAGCCAGTGGGGGGCTTGATCTAACAATTGTTGGAGAGAATCTAATTCTTGATTAACAGCGATGCGTAGGGCTTGAAAAACCCGCGTTGCCGGATGAATACGTCCATAACGGTAACTAGCGGGTACAGAACTAGCGATGACAGCCGCTAATTCAGTAGTGGTAGTAAAAGGACGTTTTTGGACGATCGAGCGAGCAATAGGACGAGATAAACGTTCTTCTCCGTATTGATAAAAAAGATCCGCTAATTCTTTTTCCTGCCAATGGTTAATAATATCGGCTGCCGTCAGGGATTGACAGCGATCCATTCGCATATCTAAGGCTGCCGTGTGGCGAAAACTAAAGCCGCGCTCGCTCTGATCGAATTGGGGAGAACTGACTCCTAAATCAGCGATAATGCCATCAAAACTGCTATTTTGTCCCTTATAATCGGCGAAGTTCCCCCACCAGAGGGTTAAACGGCTATCTAGATAGGGGGCAAGACTAATTTTAGCGGCTTCTAGGGCGCTTTGATCGCGATCGATGGCGGTTACTGTGGTTTCGGGATGAGCTTCTAAAAGCAGCCGGCTGTGTCCACCACCGCCTAGGGTAAGATCGAGATAATGCCCCCCGGGTTGAATATTTAAGCCGGCGATTAATTCTTGACTCAAAACGGAAATATGGGAAAAATTTTGATTCATTTGTACTGATAACTTCCTGAAAATGGCGATTTAACCTAGGGTTTGCGGCAAAAAGTTTGTTGGTGGGGGCAGGGTGTGGGGTGTGGGGTGTGGGGTGTGGGGTGTAGGGTGTAGGGTTTTACCGATTTTGGGGTAGTCAGTTACCTAATTTTCAGGGAAAAAGTGCCTGAATTTTACCCCCGATCACTCCAATGGTCAGCACTTTTTGAGGGGAAAAAAGTCTAAAACCCTTATCCAACAAGGTTTTTAGATTTATTCAGCCAACCCTAACCTAAAAATAACTGATAGGCCGGATTTTGACTTTCATCCCAATAGCGATAGCCGAGAGTATCGAGAAAAGCTTGCCATTGATTCATTTCATCGGGGGGGACCTGTATGCCCACGACGATGCGCCCATAATCGGCCCCGTTATTGCGATAATGGAAAACGCTGATATTCCAGTGGGGACTCATGGAGGCGACAAATTTCATTAAAGCCCCCGGTCGTTCGGGAAACTCGAAGCGATAAAATAATTCATGATCGGCTAAATGCGATCGCCCTCCCACCATGTGGCGCAGATGCAGTTTAGTCAATTCATCATCACTAATATCGAGGGTTTTAAAGCCACAAGCTTCAAAACTCTCGGCTAATTTCTTGGCATCGCTGCGATTTTCGATCTGGGCGCCGACAAAAATATGCGCTTCTTTTTCATCGGCAATACGATAACTAAATTCGGTTAAATTGCGTTTGCCGACACATTCGCAAAAACGGCGTAAACTGCCCGGTTGTTCGGGAATAGTCACAGCATACAACGCCTCGCGCCGTTCCCCTAATTCCGCCCTTTCCGCCACAAACCGCAGACGATCAAAGTTCATATTCGCTCCACAAGCCACAGCAACGAGGGTTTTATCCTCAATTCCTTCTCTTTCTACATAAGCTTTCGCTCCTGCTACCGCTAACGCCCCCGCAGGTTCTAAAATCGAGCGTGTATCTTGAAAAACATCCTTAATCGCCGCACAAATATCATCCGTATCCACGAGGATAATCTCGTCCACATACTGCTGACAGAGACGAAAAGTCTCCTCTCCCACCTCGCGCACCGCCACCCCGTCGGCAAATAATCCCACTTGGGACAAACGCACCCGATAACCGGCTTTTAGGGATTGATTCATCGCGTCTGAATCCACAGGTTCCACCCCGATAATTTTAATTTCTGGGCGTAAACGCTTGACATAGGCTGCAATACCTGATATAAGTCCACCGCCACCAATAGCGACAAAAATCGCCTCGATCGGTTGCTGATATTGTCGTAAAATTTCCATACCGATCGTACCCTGGCCGGCGATTACCTCCGGGTCATCGAAGGGATGGATAAAAGTTAAGCCTTTTTCCGCTTCTAACTGCCGCGCGTAAGCATAGGCATCATCGTAGGTGTCACCGTGCAGGACGACAATCCCCCCCCGGGCTTTTACTGCGTCGATTTTGACTTGGGGAGTGGTGACAGGCATAACGATAATCGCTTGGGTTCCCAATTGCCGCGCTCCCAAAGCGACTCCCTGAGCATGATTTCCCGCCGAGGCAGCAATTACACCTTTTTGTAACAAATCCCTTGACAAATACGCCATTTTGTTGTATGCGCCGCGCAGTTTAAAAGAGAAAACTGACTGCATATCCTCACGCTTGAGTAAAAGCTGATTGTGCAAGCGTTGGGAGAGATTGGGGGCAAATTCCAAGGGGGTTTCTTGGGCGACATCATAGACGCGTGCGGTGAGGATTTGAACCAGGTAATCGCAGTACATTATTCTTTTTTGGCGGTGGGGATTTGCGAGTCAGAGTCTAGGCTGGGCTGAGGCACGAAACCCAACCAATGTCCTATTATCAAATAATTATAATGATTTTGCCCAATTATCGGATGGGGTGTTGGGTAACAGTCGTCAACCCAACCTTGTATATGTCGCCGGGGTCGTCGTGAAAACAATCAATTGTTAAGCTAACAGACCCTATCGGGCAAGGATGAGTAAAATCAAGGGGATGCTCTCCAAAGTAACAATCAATCCCGCCAATTTCTCAGGCTGACAGGGGGACAAGCGAGCTAGAAGGTAGATAGGGCAAACGATATAGCTCTTTGTCCCTTGATGTAATCCTTCAACCGATAGTGGCTAATTTGCATTAGCTCTTCTATATTTTTTGGGAACATTTGATGTAGCTGGAGCCAATGATAGAGATGTTGACCCACATAAAAACTGCTGTGTCTGCGTTGACCTTTATATCTTTTTTCAGGTCTTGTGACATATTTTTGGATTCCCATATCCTTAATTTTTTTACCTTGCAGTGTGGCACTTGTGTACCCGATAGCTATAACAATTAAGTAGGGAGGCACAATTATTTGTAGGATGGGTTAGCGGTAGCGTAACCCATGCAGGCGTTGGGTTTCATGCTTCAACCCAACCTACGTTCATCTTATATTTAATTCCACCCACCCACTTATCAGCTTTGATAAGTAAGCTATGACGCATTTAAAGTGCTTATTCTTAAGATTAGCCGAATCTCCTTCAATCCCTTTACTGTTGCCTCTTGCAAGAGTGCCTCTTGCCTCGTCTCAACAAGCAATTTAAATTACGAACAGCTTAGCTAGGCAGAATTAAACTTAAAACAGTGAGTTTCGTATCCTCCTTTTTGAGCGCGAGCTTCGATCCCTTGTTTAACAGCGATCGCTAAATCGGACTCATCGGGAAAAATTTGACCTGCCAGTTCATGCGTTTTTCATTGATGCCATTCAATTTCAATAAGATTAGACCTCTTGCATAATTTTTTTATGGTATAATATAAGGTTTTGCTTTTTTCTCAATTCTTAGATTGAAGTGGAAAAAAGAATAAAATGTGATCTTAGGTCAGGAAATCATCTATAATTTTGCTATGTTTATTAGCAAAATTATGGATTATCAAAACTTATCAGATGAACAATTCAAACGCCGTTTCGGTGTGTATAAACAAACATATAGAAAGATGGTAGAATCAGTAAAAAGTGTTGAAGCCGACTCTAATTCACCATCTAAAAGGGGACCGAAACCTAAACTATCTATAGAAGAACAAGTTTTAGTAACGTTAGAATATTGGCGAGAATATAGAACATATTTTCACATTGGTACAAGCTGGGAACTATCAGAATCAACTATATGTCGGATTGTAAATAAGACGGAAAAAATGCTTTTACAATCGGGAAACTTCCGTTTAAAAGGAAAAAAAGCTTTACTCAATCAAGCAGAGATACCGGTCATAACGGTAATGGATGTAACGGAAACTCCCATTGAACGCCCCCAAAAGAAACAGAAAGATTTTTTGGGGGGTAAAAGAGGTTATCATACTTTAAAATCCCAATTAGTAGCTGATCAAAATACAGAGGAAATTATCTGTGTCTTTTGTGGGAAAGGCAGAGGTCATGATTTTAGTTTATTTAAAAAAAGTCGAGGTCGTTTTCATCCTTTAACTACCAGCATAGAAGACAGTGGTTATCAGGGAATAGCTGCATACCATAGTAATAGTTATACACCGAAAAAGAAACCGAAAAATAGAAAATTAACAGAGTTAGAAAAAGAGTATAACAAGGCTTTAGCCAAAGAAAGGATTATCATTGAACATATAAATAGGAAACTCAAAACCTTTAAAATCTTATCCTGTAAATATCGGAATCGTCGTCGAAGATATAGTTTAAGAGTTAACTTGTTGGCGGCTATTTATAACTGTGAGTTAGGGATAGGTATAGCAGCTTCTTAAAAGTTGCCTAAAGATTAATCAAGTCAAGGAGAATTTATTCTCAATTATAAAAATTGAGATAGTTTGTGCCGCTTAAATAAAGAGGTTTTGATAACCAAATTAAAGCAGCTCTAAAGAGTTTTGAGTTAAAAGTTAAACTTCAAGTTTTCATTCAGGACGAATGTACTGATTAACTAATTTTTTGGGGAAAATTAGTTAACCCATCATTATAACATATAATTAATTTGCAAGAGTTCTAGTTCTAATGAAGCTTACTTCGCCATGTTATCTTGGTGTTTTGTGCCTAAATTTCCCCGCAAGTCAGCCCCCTGTCTCGGCCAGTGCGAGTCGCTATTCTCGGAGCAACACGAGCAGTCGTGACTAAATTACTCGAATTCCGCTATTTTCCTTTCGTAAGATTAGAGCCATGAACAAAACAGATGTAATGAGTTGGATTTATTTTAGTCATCCAAAAAAAGCTGATATTGTCAATATTTTAATAATTATTGCCATATGGACTGTGATGGTAATTGTCGTCAATCCTTTGGGTAATTTTCCTCTTAATGATGACTGGGTTTATGGACTGGCAGTAAAATCGATTCTGGAGAAAGGTGATTTCCGCCTTCCCAGTCCAGCCCATACTAACCTATTTTTTCAAGCCTTTTGGGGAGCCTTATTTTGCCTTCCTTTTGGATTTTCATTTACCGCATTACGCTTCTCAACTTTAACCTTAGGATTAATCGGTGCGATTGGTACTTACCTGCTGCTTAGAGAAGTTAATGCCAATCAGAAAATCTCTTTGTTGGGTGCTTTGCTGCTAGTGGTTAATCCTCTATACTTTGGATTAGCTAACAGCTTTATGACCGACGTTCCTTTTGTGGCTTTAAGTGTCCTATCTTTCTATTTTCTTATCAGGGGATTGAAGCGGGAATCAATAATTGAAGTTATTCTGGGTCTTTGCCTAGTTTATATCAATATTTTGATTCGCCAATACGCCATAGTGATTCTTTTATCATTTGCCCTAGCATACTCGTTTAAACAAAGATTTAAAATAAAGTTTTTGTTTGCTAGTTTTGTCATATTTTCTTCAGGGATTTTACTGCATAGATTTTATCAAAACTGGCTTGATTCTACCGGTC
Source organism: Microcystis sp. MC19 (assembly GCF_003019735.1). Classification (NCBI taxonomy): domain Bacteria; kingdom Bacillati; phylum Cyanobacteriota; class Cyanophyceae; order Chroococcales; family Microcystaceae; genus Microcystis; species Microcystis sp. MC19. Next base: position 5,013,358 of record NZ_CP020664.1, read on the forward strand.
GCACTCCCGTAATAGCAGAGAATGTGTTAAGTACACAACAATTAGATTTTCGCAACCACATGATCATGATTTCACTGATATACATAGGTTGTTTTATTTTCCCTCTCATAGGGATCTTTTTCGTAAAAAAATTAAAAGAAATATCTCGCCGACAGAAAACCATAACGATCTTGAGTATATCTAGCTTTTTTGTTGTCGTGATGGGTAGATTGATTTGGCAAGGCAAAACTATGCCATTAATTGGAAATGTCCTACGTTATTTCGGCTTAGGGCCTTTAACCCTTCGAGATACTTTTCTCTTGAAGGTAAATCTTCCCTCCTATTCCCTGGGACTAAAAGTATTTTGGTTGATAATCACGGCTATGGGTGTCTTAGGGGCGGTTTTATTGCTTTACTACTTATGTTTAGCAATCATTCAAACTTTTTCAGAATCGGAAAAATGGTTAAAAGTGCTAATACTTTCAGCAATATCGATATATATTTTTCTTTTTGGAGTAAAGTCTCCTTTTGATCGTTATTTTCTGTTTCTTTTACCATTATTTATGGTACTTTTAGTAGTTTCAAATAACTATATTAACGAACGAGATATTGGCAAAAAAATAACTGCTTTTGCCTTGACAATGATCTTTATTTGGGGCGGATTTACTATGGCTGCAACCCATGACTACTTAGCCTGGAACCGAACTCGGTGGCAAGCCTTAAATGATTTGATGGAACAGGGAGTTACTCCTGAATATATCGATGGGGGATACGAATTTAATGGCTGGTATTTAAACGATATAAAATATGAGCCGCAGCGGGGTAAAAGTTACTGGTGGGTAAATCGTGATGACTACATGATTTCCTCTGGATTGCTCAAAGGTTATCAAGAAGTCAAACGCTATCCTTTTACAAGATGGCTGCTTTTAAAGCAAGATAATGTTTTTGTTCTCCATAGGATTACTGAAGATAAAACTAATGGGACTTAAACGCTCAAACGATCAAATCGAGTACAATCGTTATAGAGTCAATACTTAACGTTGAGAGAGCGGCTATGAAATAGATAACCCCAGCCGCGATACCTCTCTTGCGTTGACCGATGGTGCGGGCGTTTTGACAATTGAGAAGAAAATTATCTCCATTCTTGTCCATTTTGGTCAAAATAATCAATAATCCTCAACCTTGGTGATTAAAAAAGCGTTAATTGCTTTTTTCTCCCTGCTCTCTGCTGGAGAGAGAAAAAATCCCTAACCGAGCAGTATTGACGGCCCCGCCATCACCCCGGCAATTTGTCGGTCTAACTGTTCTAAATTTTCCGCCGGTTCAAGGCAGCATAACCCTTGACAAATTAACCCAAATGTGCTAGACGGCAAACTGCCATCGACGCGATACACCGCAGTGGGCAAATAGCGACCTAACAACGGCTCGATCGAGCTTTCCGGGGCCCGCAGACAGAAACCGTGACGATAGTGATCGAGGGCAACAAATAAACTGGGGCAAGCGGTGGGGGACTGTTCTAAGATGGTAGTAAAAGATTGCAAGGCCTTTTCGGCCCGATCGAGATATTCTAGATTTTCCGTCAATCGCGACAGACGCAATAAATTAGCGATCGCAATTCCGTTAGCCGAAGGGGTGGCATTATCCGTATAACCTCGCTCCCGCACGATCAGATCGAGACTATGATCGGAAGCAGTATTAAAATATCCCCCCTCATCCTCGGCCCAAAACCAGCGATCGAATTCCCCCTGTAGATCGATAGCCGCCTCTAACCAGCCAGTTTCTTGGGGATTAGCCGTTTGCAAGTCCAGTAAAGCCTTAATAAAATAGGCAAAATCCTCCGATTGGGCTAAAACCGAGGCCTGACCCTGATAATTCAAGCGCTGAAAACGTCCATCTAACCACTGATGCTTGAGAATAAACTCGGCCGCGACCGTAGCCATTTGCCAGTACAAAGGTTCGCCAAAGACGGCAAAGGCCCGGGCTAAACCGGAAATCATCAAACTATTCCAAGCGACGATCATTTTCGTATCCGTTACCGCCGGAATTCGTCCCGGCCAAGAGACGGTTTTCGCCTCCTGATTGTCTCTGGCCGGGGGAAAAAGAGCTAATTGGGACTGAGAACTGCCATAACGCCGAATAAATAACTTATCGAGCATATTTTCTATCTCCTTCCCTAATTTTCCCCCTTGCCGACGTTGCAGCACATTACGACCCTCAAAATTCCCCTCCGCAGTAACGGTAAAATTAGCCTGCAGCAGCCCCAATTCCTCGGTCGAGAGATAATCCCTTAACTCCAGATCCGACCAGACATAAAAGGCCCCTTCCTCCGGTTCCCCATCCGTGGCCTTCTCAAAACTATCGGCATCTTGGGCCGCATAAAAATAACCTTCTGGGGCGGTCATTTCCCGTTTTAGCCAGTTAACCGTGCCTTTAATCCCTCTCTCAAAGGCCGCCTCTCGATTACCCGCACTCCACAAATTGGCTAAATATTCGACAATTTGCCCGTTATCGTAGAGCATTTTTTCAAAATGGGGAACTGTCCACGTCGAATCCACTGTATAACGATGGAATCCTCCCCCCACATGGTCATAGATTCCCCCCAGGGCCAGATCTTCCCCCCGTTGATAGGCCGCTTGCCGGAGGGAATCGTCAAAATCGTCACCAAAGCGACTACCCTGCAAAGCCAGATGAGAATATGGAATCATCGGAAAACTGGGCCGACCGTAGTTATTGGGATTAACCCGAATCACCTTTGTATTTGTCTCGATTCCTGTGGCTAAAAGGGAAGGTTCGGCTAAATTGGTCTCTGCTCGCGGTAAAATAGCCGATTGACGCAGTGCGCCCAGCATTTCGGCCGTGAATTTGCTTAATTTCTCCTTTTCCTCGTCATAATAACGACGTACCGATTGCAACACTTGCAGAAAACCGGGCCGGTTAAAGCGCGGTTGCACGGGAAAATAGGTGCCACCATAGAAGGGAATTAAACTATCGGGTGTTAGGAAGACATTCAGCGGCCAACCCCCTTGACCGACCATCATCTGCAATGCTTGCATATAGATGCTATCGATGTCCGGTCTTTCCTCGCGATCAACTTTGATCGGCAAAAAATACTGATTGAGATAATCGGCAATGGCTCGATCGGAAAACGCTTCTCCTTCCATAACCGTACACCAATGACAGCTAGAATAACCGATCGACAGAAAGATCGGTTTATCTTCTCTCCTGGCAATTTCTAGGGCGCTGTCACACCAATACCACCAATCGATCGGGTTTTCGGCGTGTTTTCGCAGATAAAGACTTTCGGATGCAGCCAGATGATTAGCCATGGGAAAAGGGGTATTTTTGCTCTTGCTGCTTATTAGTTTAAGCTAATTAGAGACTAACCGGAATCAAGCCTCTGCTCATGCTGAAAACTTCGATCGCCCTAGGATTTTTTCTCACTCAATCTTTGCCCCTTAATCCGCAAGTGCAGGGGGTGGCTAATCATTTAATTGGGGTGATGGATACGACGCAACAAGCGCAGACTAACCCCCGCATTGCTAAGGTGCAAATGACCACCTGTGCCGTGGATTTTTCCCCCAAACAGGATAGTATTTATCTTTATCAGGAACAGGCAATTATCGATCGCTTAAATCAACCCTATCGTCAAAGAATTTTAGTCATTCAACCTAGCCCCGATAATTCCACTGTGGAATCAAAAGCTTATAAGTTAAATAATGCCGCCAACTTTATTAATTTTTGTAACAAAGACTTGACAGAAAGAAAATTAAATGTATCAGATTTGGGCGAGTCGGTGTGTACTGTGTTTTTAAAACCGATAGCGGGGGGGTATCGGGGAGAAACTCCCCCCCAGGGTTGTCCCACTAATGCCAGAGGTGCGGTGAAAATAACTAATACAATTATTCTACATTCCCAGGGCATGGATACCAGCGATCGAGGTTATGATAGCCTTGGTCGGCAGGTATGGGGAGCGCAGGATAATGTCTATCAATTTCGCTGGCAAAAACCCTAAAATCGGCTTTCCTGTTTCATTAATGCCACATCGAGAGCAAAATAGGTCAAAATCAAATCGGCCCCCGCTCGTTTCATACTGATTAAAGTTTCCAAAATCAGACTTTTTTCGTCAATCCAGCCCTGTTTTGCCGCCGCTTTAATCATTGCGTATTCACCACTGACGTTGTAAGCGGCGACGGGAAGATGACTACTATCGCGCAGACGACGGATAATATCGAGGTAGGCCAGAGCGGGCTTAACCATAATAATATCTGCCCCTTCTGTTATGTCTAAACTGGCTTCCCGTAACGCTTCCCGACTATTAGCCCCATCCATTTGATAGGTTTTCTTATCACCAAATTTTGGCGCTGATTCTAAGGCATCTCGGAAGGGACCATAATAAGCAGAGGCATATTTAGCCGTATAAGCGAGAATTCCCACATCTAAATAGCCAGCCGCATCTAAAGCTCGACGGATCGCCCCAACCCTACCATCCATCATATCGGAAGGAGCGACGAAATTAGCCCCGGCTGCCGCTTGTGAGAGCGACATTTTCACTAAAACTTCTAGGGTTTCATCGTTGAGAATTTTACCGTCCTCCACAATACCATCATGACCATAAATCGAAAAAGGATCGAGGGCTACATCGGTGATAATAATTATTTCAGGGACTTCTTTTTTGATCGCTTTCACTGCCCTTGGCACTAAACCATCGGGATTATAACTTTCTCTGCCGAAATTATCTTTTTTATCTTCGGCAATCAAGGGGAAAAGAGCGATGGCATTAATGCCTAAATTATAAGCATTAACCACTTCTTTGAGCAATAAATCGAGGGAATAACGATAACAATCGGGCATAGAAGGAATAGCCACCTTTTGATTTTCTCCCTCCATGATAAAGAGGGGATAAATCAAGTCATTAACGGTTAATTCGGTTTCACGAACAAGACGGCGAATCGCTGGAGTATAACGAAGACGACGGGGACGAATCAGCATGATAAGTAGTTGAACAAAAGTAAAGTTAACCGTGGGGTAAGGAGTCGGTCGTCAGGAGTCAGTAAGAATTGCGGCAATTTACATTTCTTAAGATAGACAACAGAATTTATGTCCGACTACTTAACGGCGAGTCAAAAATAAAAAGTAAACAGTAAATAGCTGCCTTGACTCTGGTTTTTTACCTAGGAAAAAACTGGGGATAGGATGATCAAATAATCCCGATCCCCCTGAGTAATTAGTGAAAATCGGGACTATGACGAATCAAACTCATAAACTCTTGACGAGTCTTAGCAGAATCGGCAAAAATACCGCGCACGGCACTCGTAGAAGTCCAAGAACCGGGTTTTTCAACCCCGCGCATTACCATGCACATATGAGTCGCTTCAATCACCACAGCTACCCCTTGAGGTTGTAGTAATCCTTGCAAAGCATCGGCAATTTGTGCGGTTAAACGTTCCTGTACTTGCAGTCGTCTGGCGTACATTTCACAGATGCGGGCAATTTTCGATAAACCGATCACTTTCCCGTTAGGAATATAGGCAACATGAGCGCGGCCGATTATCGGTAAAATATGGTGTTCACAGGAGCTAAAAATATCGATGTCTCGGATTAAAACCATCTCGTTAGCCTCCTCATGAAAAACTGCCCCATTCAGCAATTCATCGAGGGATTGCTGATAACCAGAAGTGAGAAATTTTAGGGCTTTTACTACTCGTTTAGGAGTGTCTCGTAAACCTTCGCGATCGGGATCTTCTCCTAATCCTAACAGCAGTGTTCTTACCGCTTGCATCATCTCGGCTTCCGATACCGGCGATTTAGGTTCGGTAATCACTTCGGGAAAGTGATTGTAGTCATCATTGTCGAAAATTGCTTTGGACTTAGCTAAGGTCATAGATATTTTTACAGACTGCAATAGTTAATTGATCGGCCAAGTTTTCTGATTTTACCAATGTTAATAAATACCCTTTGCTAGAGTATTTATTTTTCTGGGCATCTAGACGATAACTAATGAAAGCTATCGGGTTATTCCCTCGTCTTTGGGGTTATCTCCGTGGCGAAACTTGGAAAAATTGATTTTCCTAGTCACCGAAAAAGTCTTGAGTATCTCCCTAGTTAATTGAGGGTAGAATTCCAAACCACAATTAGTTTATTTTGTCAAGTAGTTCATTTGTTTGCTTGGTCGTCCTACCTAAAATGATAATCGTTATCATTTTAACAAAAGATTTAGATTTACCAACAAAAATTTTGTCGCCAGATAAAATATTCCCGTTAGGTTATTTAACTTATTTTGAAGAGATAGGCAGATTTTGCGATTTTATCGCTTATATTCAGCAATATTCCTGATTTTTTGGTATTCTTCCTCCGAGTATAAATCCGCCGGAGAAGCAAGGCGATTGAGAAAGAGGATTCCTTCCAGATGATCGTATTCGTGTTGAAAGATGCGCGCCACAAAATCCCCGAAAACTTGACGGATTTCCTGACCATTGCGATCATAATAGGCCACCTCGATCCACTGATGACGGGGGACAAAACCGCGCCAATTGGGGACACTGAGGCAACCTTCCCAACCCTTGACCATTTCCTCGCTCACCTGCAAAATGCGAGGATTAATCATGGCAGTGGCCGGCATGATCGGAGCGTCGGGATAACGAGGATTGGGACCAGAAGCAACGATAAACAGACGTAGAGACCGAGCAACTTGGGGCGCGGCAATTCCCACCCCGTGGGCAGCTTGTACGGTGGTAATCAGGGAATCGATCAAATTTTGACAGTCAGCATCGAGAAAATTATCGATCTCCGGTGCTTTTTGCTGTAAAATTGGATTTCCTAATTGGGTGATCGTTAAAACTTGTGTCATCTGTCTAAAGATTAATTGTTTCCCTCTGAAAAATATTTTATCGTCAACGGCAAAATCTCG